>NZ_JARKMX010000008.1:0-867808 GCF_029360705.1 Paraflavitalea pollutisoli
AATATGCGCGTTAACAATCTTTAACTTAAAGTCGGATTTGTGTTTTCTGTATTTAACCATAAAAAAAGCCCCCAAATAGTGTCTAACTTTTTGGGGGCAGTGCAACCATGAGCAGCCTCTTTGTATTAGTAGACCCAATGGTTACGACTGGATGATCTTTACCTATGGCATTCGTTTGAACAACTCCATGACCGTCGTTGCCGCCAATACGGAAGAGGCGGGATTTTGTCCGGTGATCAACTTACCATCGCGCACCACAAAAGGCAACCAGTTTTCTCCTTTCTGGTAATTGGCGCCGCGCATGCGCAACATGTCCTCCAGCAAAAAAGGAACGATATGGTCCAATTCTGCAGCTGATTCTTCTCCATTGGTAAAGGCTGCTACTCTCCTTCCCCGCACCAGCCAATCCCCATCGAGTCCTTTCACATATTTGAGGGCGGCGGGCGAATGGCACATCAGGGTCATGACCTTCCCTGCCCGATTAAAACTTTCGATCAATTTGATAGAATCCTGGTCTTCGGCCAGGTCCCACATGGGGCCGTGGCCGCCGGGGTAAAAAACAGTATCGAAGTCTTTTTCGTTCACACTACTGATCTTAACGGTATTTGCAATACGTTTGATCGTTTCGGGATCGTTGTAATAGCGCACCGTGGCCTCTGTTTGGTTTTCCTTTTCATTGCTCTTGGGGTCAATGGGCACCTGTCCGCCTTTGGGCGAAGCGATCACGATATCGATGCCGGCATCGCGAAATGTGTAATAGGGCGCTGCAAATTCCTCGATCCAGATACCTGTTTTACGATCGGTATTGCCCATCCTGTCGTGACTTGTGAGCACGAATAAGATCTTTTTGAGTTCCATGCTATACTGATTTATTGGTGAATAATAGTGTGTACTATAGGGCGTCGGCACCGGCCTGGGCCACCAGGTGGTCGTTTTGTACGGTGCTGCCGGAAGCGCCGATGGCGCCAATGATGTCTCCCTGTTGGTTCCGGATGGGGATACCGCCCGGCATGGTGATCATGCCGCCATTCGAATGCTCGATCTGGTAGGCAGGGCCGCCTGGTTGAGACATCCTTCCGATCTCGCCGGAGTTCGTGTCGAAATACCGGGCCGTTTTGGCCTTACGAAGCGCGATATCGATACTACCGATCCAGGCCTTGTCCATCCGGACAAAAGCTACGAGGTTCGCGCCTGCGTCGAGGATGGCAATGTTCATCAGCGTATTCAACTCGATGGCCTTTTCCCTGGCCGCCGCTATCGCGGTTTCGGCTTGTGCTAGTGTTATATTCATGGCTATACTTTCAGGTTTATGTAATACCGACAGTGCGGTTATTGTGAAATTACCACCAGCGGCAGCCCATTGCGAAGCACAAAACCGCCAGGCGGGCGAAATTACTTTTCAGGCGCCCCCTGATCGCCTCGAATGACTGGTAGTTGTGCGCCGTAGCAGCCAATGCGGAAATGCAACGGCCGCCTCTTGCGGGAGGCGGCCGTTGTATAGTCGGGCATCTATGGTAAGGAGATTATTCGGGTGGATGCAGCTTGGGCCGCAGGCGCGCCTTGGATTTGTTGAAGATATTGCCTTCTTTGACCTGGCCTTTGCGCATTTCTTTTTGTGCTTCGAGTGGCAGGTGGATCACCTCCTGGCATTGGGTGCTGCAGCAGTTTTCATATTTGGCAGCGCAGGCCTCACACTGGATAAACAGCAGGTGACAACCTTCATTCACACAGTTGGTGTGGGTGTCGGCCGGTTTACCGCACTGGTGGCATTTCGCGATCACGTCTTCGGTAATGCGCTCCCCCAGCCTGTCGTCGAAGACAAAATTCTTGCCGATGAATTTACTGTTATCACCGGTTTCTTTGATCTGCCGCGCATAGTTGATGATGCCCCCCTCGAGGTGAAATACATTTTTGAAACCATTGTGCAGCATATAGGCACTGGCTTTTTCGCAGCGAATGCCACCGGTGCAATACATGATGATGTTTTCTTCTTTTTTGTCTTTCAGCATATCCACGGCCATGGGCAGCTGATCCCGGAACGTGTCACTGGGCACTTCCAGGGCATTCTCGAAATGACCTACTTCGTATTCGTAGTGATTGCGCATGTCTACCACGATGGTGCCGGGTTGCTGTAGCAACTCGTTCATTTGGGTTGCGTTCACATACTTGCCCTTATTGGCCATATCGAAGGTGGGATCACTGATACCATCGGCCACGATCTTGTCGCGTACTTTGATCTTCAGCACCCAAAACGATTTGCCGTCATCGTCTACGGCGATATTCAGGCGCAGTCCATCGAGGGCCGGAATCGAGTACAGGTATTGCTGTAATGCCTCGAAACCGCTTTGCGGCACGCTGATCTGGGCGTTGATGCCTTCATGCGCCACATAGATCCGACCAAAGACCTTCAACCCTTGCAAGGCCGCGTACAGGTCATCACGGAAGATGGCGGGATCTGGAATGGGAAAATACTGGTAGAAGGAAATGGTTGTCCGGGGTTCGGTTTCCTGGTATAAACGCTCTTTCAGCTCCTTTTGGGAGACTCTGTTGTGTAAAAATGCCATGGGTAAAATTTTGCGACCGTATGCCTGACAGTCAAAATTTTTAAACGCCGCAAAGGTACGAAAAAAGGCCGGGTTCTGTTCGTGCCGCAGCTGACAGCCGGAGCGGGTAAATGGATGACCGTGGTCGCTATGGTTTGTGCTGGTAACGGGTTGAAGGAGATGCGGGGACGGGCTTGCAGGGGCTAAAAAAATAAAGGGCCAGGATAGACATCCAGCCCCGTTTCAAAATCCAATATCCTATGAAAAACCGAGATGGTTATTTCAATCCTCGTGCCATTTCGGTTTTAAAGGGGAAACGGCGTGCCAAACCGGGTTTTGGGTCCCAGTCAGGGAGTGGTTTTCCGGATTTGGGAATTTGGAAGAAAATGCAACCAGGCAACGAGGGAAAGGCAACCAGCGAAAGGCGCCAAGAAACATGGGGCGAAAGCTGTGATGTGCTCCTGGCGTTCAGCCGGTTGCCAAACAAAAGGCACCGGTACCCCGGTGCCTTATTATGAAGCAGTTCTAACTGTATCTACTGGATGCCTTGTCGCCTGGGGGCCTCGATGCCTGTTTCGCTTAATCAGGCAACTGAATCGCGCCTCCCAGCAGGCCGCCAAGCCCCAGGCGTACACCTACCTGACCCGTTTTGCCATTCAGGTAAGAGGCTACCACATCCACGCGCAGCACTTTGAAGATGTTCTCCAAGCCGCCAAAGACCTCCACATAGTTGTTTTTCCGGTCTACGAAGAAGGCATTGCTACCCCCTACCAGGTGCCAGTTGAGGCGGCGGAACAAGGGGATCTTATTGGTCAGGAATCCATTGAAATGATGCTCTACATGTCCTACTGCGTAAAAAGATGCTGTAGTACTGTTGGCATAATAGGGCGCCAGCTGGAAGCTGTTGAGGTATTTGCTGGCAAAGAACAGCTGGTTGCCGTTGAAGTGCTGGTAATCCTGTACCGGCACCTGCTTGTCATTGAGGAAGCCACCTACCGACAACCGGTATTTCAACGCGCCCCGCAATTTGAAATTGACATCATCCCACATGGAGAAATTCCATTTGTCGAAGTTTACATCGCTGCCGAGAATATTGTCGATGCCTTTTTTATAGGTCAGCGAGAATGTCGGGTATTTGGAGCCGATGGGGAACTTGTTGTTGGGATACTGTATATACCGCTGACCGGGTTGAAACTGAATACCGATACTGGCCACTACCGCCTGGTGCCGGGTAAACTGCTCGTCCATAAGTTCCTGCGGATAATTGGGCGTAAAAGGTTTGTCTTTATCCTTGAAGATGGAGAAGTCGGTGGTATTGTCGATGGGGATACGGTCTTCGTACAGCAGATCGGCCGTGAAGCGCAAGTCATTGTCGAACCGGTGGCTAAAGGTGAGCTTACCAAAATAATTTTCATAGATCTTCATGTAGTTGCGCCGGTCGAGCAAAGTATACAGGCTGTTCAGCAATGGCCGGATGGGGTTGTCCTGGTTAAACTGACTCACCCGTTTACCACCAGCGAGTGACCATACCGACCGGCTGGTCGTACCGCCATCTTCATCCCACGTGAAATTGCGCTTCCACCACTGCAGCGTAGCCCAGGCATTCAAATGCTGGTTGCTGAAGCCGTACCGCACGTGCGGGGTCAGACTGATGGTTTGCTTCGTCTTCGGGAAAGAGCGGGTGATCGTGGCTTCTGCATTCAATACCAGTCCTTCTACGGTATTGTATTGTACCTGCTTCAACAGGGGCTTCCAGTTAACGCTCAGCGGTGCTTTGGCGTTGTAATTATACCGGTTGAATCCGGTATACAATATCTTCCAGGGCGTGATCTTACCCTGCTTGCGGCGCATGGAATCCGTATAGGCTTTGGTATACACCGAGTCGCGGCGGTACTCACGCAAGCTGTCCTTGAATTTGTAGTCTTTCACTTCATCGAGTTCCAGCTGTACGGGGCGGATAGAATCCCAATAAGCCTTCGTTCTCTTGTTGACGCCCGTATCGTATTTAATGACCACATTGTTGAAGTACTTCTTATTGAAGGTGGGCGCTATTTCGTACTTGTTGTACACGTTGAGGAAGTTGCCGATGGCGTCGAAACCCATGATGTTGAAGGTGAAGTAAACTACCTGGTCTTTCGTTTGCCAGATATTGGGTGTCACCGGTACATGGATCTGTTTGATGCGCATGGTGTCCAGTATTTCCAGCTGCGATCTTTTGGTGAGGGTCAGCTCGAGGCTGTGAATGCGCCAGTCTCCTTCGGTGATGTTGATGGTGCCATTGAACAAGGGCTCGAAGTCGCGGCGGGCGATCACTTCGATCTGGTTGATCTCTTTGCCATCTTCCCAGAAAGAACCCAGGTATTTGTATTTATAATAATTAAGGGCTGCATCGGCAATGGGCGATACAAAGCCACGCGGGTTAAACTGTGACGTCAATACATTGACGTTGTTGTTATAGAAATTGATGAAGGTGGGGAAATTGAATCCATAACCACCGGAGCCACTTTCACGGCCCGACAATACTTCCAGTTTGATCTTGTCGGGTTTCTTGTAGGCGATCTTCGTGACCGATTCCGACAGGTGAATGATGCCTTTGCCGGCCGAGTCGACCCCCATATCCTTTTTGTCATTCTCTTCTATCTTCTGTCCCAGCACTTTTTTAGGCATCTTGCGGGTGCGTACCAGGGTTTTGATATAGGCTTCCGTTGTAAAAGAGTCAAGCGGCGCTACATAGTCCTTTTTCTTTTTGATAGCCTGGCGGATGATCTCATAGGCGGGATCTTCGGCATTGGCCCTTACCACCACTTCTCTCATCTCCGTTTGCTGTACGCCCAGTTCGAAGTTGACGGTCAGGGTGCTGGCAGTAACGGTGATGGTCTTTTCTGCTTTGGCATACCCTACATACTGGCACACCAATACATACTGCCCGGGAGCGAGATCCAGGAAGTAATTGCCCTGGCTACTGGTGGTGGTACCGATGGTCGTTCCCTTAACAAATAAGGAGGCATAGGGTAATGCTTCTCCCTGTTTATTCTTCACGCTACCGGTTACGCGGCCCGCCTGGGTAACAAATGCAAATAATAATAATGTGGTGAGGGTGAGTAAGGTTTTAATCATCAGCAGTGGTTATGCGGCGAAAATAATAGCTTTCCCTGCTGCTTGCATTGCTATGGCAGCAGGTTATCGAAGTTTTAACAAAAAGAGGAAAATGGGTATTACTCCTGTACCACGATGGTGTGGGCAGCCATATCGCCCGTGCGTTGTGATTTTTTGGAACTGCTGGCAACGATGAGGCCGACAAATGCATTGAACCCTCCAAGATGATAGGAGATGCTGCCATCCGTCCAGTCTCTGGTGGGAGTGCCATATTTATAGACAAAGACACCGAAAATGATAAAAACGATCAAGAAGTCGATCAAGGCGGCCAGGTACCGCTTGCCGGGTTTGGCGAGCACGAAGTTGGGGGTAAATGAAAGCAGGTCCTCCTGATTCGTCTGTGGGTGGTTGGAGTTTTACATGGGACAGGTTGATTGATGGCGCCTGTTTGGTATTGTCTATTTCTTGCGCACATAGCTACCAGTCAGTGCGGCAAAACCGGCTACCAGTGCTCCGGCAAAGGCAGTGATGAGGATAAGCAGCATAGTCGATCCGCCCAACGGAATGATGTTGGCGACTTTGCCCGATAAGATGTGCAGGTTCCGGATATCGATCCAGGTGGCGAGGCCACCCCACAGCAGGAACAGACCGAGAAATCCGGCGAGCCAGTTTTGCCAGGGCTTTTGAGGGATGCAAATAGCGACCACAAAAGCGGCAATGGCAAGACTCCACCAGCCCAGGTAGAGGCCGGCGGCAAAGCTCAATAAGGCGGTGAGTACAAGGGATACTGCAAATTTCATGTTCGGTATTTTCTACGTGTTGCTGGTTTTGATCAAACGGGGGTGATTACTTACTTGTTGAAGGTGATCGTATGCTTCACGGCTGCGTTCTTCTCATCACCTTCGGCCATCACCCACAACTTGTTGTATTCTCCGGCTACCCATTTGTCGATAAAATTATCGTAATACTTACTACCGGGATTGCCCTGTTGCCCACCGGGGTAGATGCCCCAGGCTTCCGTTTTATCGGTCAGGTGTACGATCATACGCCAACTGGGACCATGATATTGTTTGGTGGCATTGATAATATTATCCCCACCGCCGGCATTCAGGTGCAGGCGGCCAAGTGGTGCTACCGAGCGTGTCAGGTGCCGGATACCGGTATCCTTGTATTTGCCCCAGGGCAGCTTGCCTTCGGCGGCAGCTCTCTTAAGGAGCGGAATGGCTTTTTTGAAAGCGGTAGTGGTCACGTCGGCCAGGGTTTCCGTGGCTGTCGTCTTGATGTTGTCGACCGGGATAAAAAACGAATCCCTGAGCAAGCCTTCGATCAGGGTATAAGATTCGGGCGTCATATGAGGCTTGGCGACTCCTTCCAGCTCGTCGCTCCACACTTCTGCTTCCAACACTTTAAACCAGGTTTCGAATATTGTGGCGCCGGTCTCTGTCGCATCGTTGCGCAGGTTCCAGGCTTTAACGGTATCGAGGTAGCTTTTTTCTTCGTTGGTGAGCATGTGCTCTTTGATATTCTTCAGCAGTATGGGGCGGGCCATTTCGGCCATCACATTGTAGTTCTCCGTTTGCAGTTGTTTCATGTCATCTACCGTGATGCTGTACATGCTGCGCAGGCGATGGTTGATCTGGTAACCGCGGTACAGGTCGTAGCCCCCACTCTGGTACCACGGATACGTCGTATCGGTGGGTAACTGGTTGGCGCTGGCTACCCATTCTGCACCGGGGCCTACATGCGGATTGGCGGCCTGTGGAATGGTATCCTGCCATTTATAGGTATCATCTGTGCCCGGCATCACGAAATCGCCCTGTCTTTTCCATTTGGCCGGGAAGGCCCCTTGTTGCCAGATGGCCACCTCATTGTCTTTGCTGGCAAAGACAAAGTTTTGGGCCGGACAGCTGAAATGCCTGATCGCTTCCAGGTAGTCGGAATAGTTATTGGCCCGGTTAAGCTGGTAAAAGGTCTTGAATTCGTTGGAGCCGGTATGTGCCTGCCAGCGAACGGCGAGGTTGGTGACGGTGGTGGCACGGCCCCAGCCGGTGAAGGAGGCATCGTACTGTACGGGGCCAAAGGCGGTATAGGCCACGGTGTCTTTGACAACCGGTGCTCCTTTGACTTTGTACTCCTCTATGGTGATGGTCGTGGGCACCCAGGCACTGTCGTACCAATACTCCTGGCGCGTGTCGTCTTTGAATTTGATGGCATAATAATCTTTCACATCACGGCTGGCGTTGGTGACGCCCCAGGCGATGCGGTCCGTAAAGCCGATGATGATGGCGGGTGATCCGGGAAAGCTGGCGCCATAAGTATTGCTGGTCGGGGTATGCAATTGCATTTCATACCAAAGGGAAGGCAATGACAATCCCAGGTGCGGGTCATTACACAGGATGGGACGGCCGCTTTGTGTTTTTTGTCCGCTCACGGCCCAGTTGTTACTGCCATTGTCGGGATCGGGTTTGTCGATCGCGGCGATGTCGACGGTATTCTTCCATTGAAAATACAGCGAGTCGGCCGATGCCGGTGTTACCGGCAGGTTAGCCGGTGTCTCGAACACCGTTCCGCGGGGCACGATGGGGTCCAGCGAATCGGGTGCTACAGGATAGAATTTTGCAAACAGTTCCTGACTAAGGGCTGCTTTGGCGTTGGTATATTCTATATCGTTTTCAGACCCGGTGAGGTCGTAACTCATGTATTTGAGGAAGAGGGCCGTTTTGAGGTTGCTCCAATGTTCCGGACGGTAATTGAGCAGTCGGTATTCGAAAGGCAGGTTGCTGGGGTTGAGCTGGTCGATCCAGGCGTTGGCACCGGCGGTGTAGGCGTCCAGCACTTTTTTGGTATCGGCATCGTTTTCCATGACCTGGAGGGAGTTGGTAGCGGCGTATACCATACCGAGCCTGCGCATGTTGCGATCAAAGTTCAGTACCGTGCTATCTGCCCCCGCTCCTACGATCTCGCTCAACCTGCCCGCAGCGGCATGGGTCTGGAATTCCATTTGCCATAACCTGAATTTTGCATGGAGGTAACCTTGTATAAAGTACAGGTCTTCATCATTCTGTGCAAATACGTGGGGGACGAGGCGGTCGTCGAAATAGACGGCAGCTTTCTCCTTCAACTGGGGCAATTGGAGTTGGGCATCGTAGCTTTGGTCGATGGGTTCGGCATTTTGCCAGAACCCTTCCTGTGGGCTAAGGAAGCTGCCGAAAGGCGGCGCACTACCCATGGGAACACTTAAGGCAATGACCAGTCCAGTGGTCACGGCGGCCGAAATCAACAAGGGAACGAGTCTCATATTACCGGAAGGATTTAGAAATCGTTTAAAAGTAACACGAACTGGTAATACCACAAAATTGTATTGTGCGGCAAGTGATTACACTGCAATTTTACAAAACGTTTGAGGGAACATTTAAACAGTCGTCGTATTTTAATCGAATGCCTTTATGAAGCTGGATGACCTTCGGGTTGTCTATCGACCGGCCTCCGTAGGGCCGGTTTTTTTTGGTACGAGGGGCTGTTATCGTCAGCATTCACCCTGGTTTGGCGCCCATTGGGCGATGATTCTTTTCCATTCCCCGATGCTCTGTAGAGATTGGTCGACAAGTGCTTCACCGTTAGGAATATAGGCAGCACACTTTTTATTATAATTTATACGTTATAGGATTTGTAAGTTATTTTGAGCTGCCTTAACTTGCAGCTCTATCCAATTCCAAATCCCCCAAACTCGCTTAACATGAAAAAGTCATCTACCTCCAACAAGATCTTCCGCCTGAAAAAGTTTGCTGGTGTTACCCTCGTATGCTGCCTGTTTGTAGTAGGCCTCATTATGTAGGACCGGATCTTTCCTCCTTACTATATTATCAATGACTGTCCCGTTTGAACCGGGCTGCTCCTCGTTTATTGCCTGAACGGAAGGGTTTCCTTTTATGGTTGTACCTGCTCACCAGGTGGGTCAGGTGGTTTTACAGAGTTCCTGTATCAGCCGATCGACTTCTGTGGCGGTATTGAAGGCGTGCAACACGATGCGCAGTCTTTCACTGCCCTGAGGTACTGTGGGCGACTGGATGGGCCTTACGTCTAGTTGAGCTGCCTGTAACCGGGCTGCCACCCTGCGCACGGTTTCATTGCCGGGAATGATGACGACCTGAATGGGCGTTGTCGACGGTAGTTTTTGAAACGGTAGCGTAGCGGCCTGGAACTGTGCGATCAATTGTCGCAAGCGTTGTCTTTCTGCCTGCAATTGCGGTATCAATCCGTAAGCAGTACGAATGGCGGCGACGCTGCTTTCGGGTAGCGCAGTAGTATAAATGAAGGGACGGGAAAAATTGATGAGGTATTGTCGCAGGGTATCGCTGCCCAGTATCACGGCGCCATGGCAACCAACGGCCTTGCCGAAGGTGTGGACGCGGGCAAAGCAGTCGTCCTGCAGGCCCAATGCCTGCACCAGCCCCTGCCCTTTGGGGCCAACTACGCCGGTGGCATGTGCTTCGTCGACGATGAGGTGTGCACCGTATTGCCGGCAACTGTGCACCATGGCTGCGAGTGGCGCCTCGTCACCATCCATAGAGAAGACCGATTCGGTCACGACAAAGATATTGCCGGTGGCCGTCTGCAGTCTTTTATCCAACGCCGCCACGTCATTGTGGGCAAATGAAAAAGCGCGGGCGAAGCTGAGGCGGATGCCGTCGCGCAGCGAAGCGTGTATCAGGGTATCATAAATAATAGTGTCTCCCCGTTGTGGCACGCAACTCAGCAGGCCGAGGTTGGCATCGTAGCCTGAATTGAACAGCAGGGCTGCCGGTGCTTCATGAAAACCGGCCAGGAGGTTTTCCAATGCTTCGATGGCCGGGTAATTGCCGGCCAGCAGGCGCGACCCGCCCGACCCATGTGGTGCGGCAGCATCCTCGCTACTCATCGTTTTTTCGATCAGGCCGCCGTAGATCATGCCAAGGTAGTCGTTGGAACAGAAATCCGTTTTGCCTTCCGGCAGCCGGAGCTGTCGCAAAGATTGTGTGGCCTGTCGTTCCTGCAATGGCTGGTGGAGGAATGCTTCTTTCATGACGGCGCCGAAGCTACTGCTTTTTGCGGGCATCGATGCCGGAAAGGGTGCGTGGTTTTCTTTAACTTGCGCCCATGGAAACGAACGACGTCAAGAACATTCTTGGATTGCAGTTGCCGACCGACCCCCGTTGGGTAGACCTGGCCAGTATTTCGCTGGAGGACATCCTGACGGATCACGCTTATTGCGAGCAGAAAGCGGCCACCAGCTGTATATCCCTGATCCAGCGGTATAGTGAGAAAGAGAAACTGGTGCGTGAGTTGTCGCCGATCGTGACCGAAGAATGGGGGCATTTCCGCCTGGTGCTGGCCGAGCTCGACAAACGCAATTTAAAACTGGGGCGTCAGCGCCGCGATATGTATGTGAACGAGTTGATGAAGTTCGAGAAGAAAGGCGGCAATCCAGATGAGCGTTTCCTCGACAAGCTGCTGATCTTTGCACTGATCGAAGCCCGCAGCTGCGAGCGCTTCAAGCGCCTGAGCGAAGGACTGGAAGACCCCTACCTGCGCAAATTCTACCGCCGCTTTATGGAAAGTGAAGCGGGGCATTACCACCTGTTCATTGAATTGTCCGAAACCTATCTCGATAAGGCGATGGTGCGCACGCGCTGGCAGGAATGGCTGACGTACGAAGCGGAGATCATTCAGCACCTGGAGGTGCGCGGCGACCGGATGCATTAGATTTTCGGATGTATATTGCAGCCTTGTTAAAGCTGGATTCCATATCACTGGTTCAATTCAAGAACTACCAACAAACCTCTTTTTCTTTTCAGCAACGGATCGTTGGAATTGCCGGTAAAAATGGCGTGGGCAAGACCAACCTGCTCGATGCTATTTACTATTGTTGTTTTACCAAAAGCTATTTTGCGCGTTCCGATAGCCAAAATGTCTTACGCGGCGCGGCCGGTTTCCGCATCGAAGCGCATTTTACGTTGCAGGGTGAACCGTTGAAGATAGTTTGTATACTCCGGGAGAACGGTAAAAAAGAGTTCCTGGTCAATGACGAGCCTTACGAAAAGTTGGCGCAGCACATCGGGCGCCTGCCTTGTGTTATCATTGCACCCGACGACATTCAGATCATTACGGGTGGCAGTGAAGACCGGCGCCGGTTTCTGGATATGTTATTGTCGCAACTCGATGCCACCTACCTGCAGCAGCTGATCGACTACAACCGGGTGCTGCAGCAGCGCAACAGTTTCCTGAAATCCATTGCTGAAAAAAGATTGACCGATACGAGCCTGCTGGATGTGTACGATCGCCAGCTGGTGTACTATGGTAATTATGTGTTTGAAAAACGTCGGCAATTTTTGGCCGAATTTATCCCAGCCGTTCAACGTTCTTACCGGCATATTGCAGGGGTGGATGAACAATTGGACATTGATTACGAAAGTCAGCTGTTACAGCAACCACTCGCTGATCTGTTTTTCCGATTTCGGGAAAAAGATATTCTGTTGCAAAGAACTACTACGGGTATTCACAAGGACGATCTCGACATTCGCTTTCAGCAACAGCCTTTCAAGCAAATAGCCTCGCAGGGGCAACGCAAGAGTTTGTTGTTTGCACTCAAACTGGCTGAATTTGAAGCGCTAAAGACGGCGAAAGGATTCGCTCCCCTCCTGTTGCTCGATGATGTGTTCGAAAAGCTGGATGAGCAACGTATGCACAACCTGCTGGGTGAGGTATGTGTTAAAAACAAAGGGCAGCTTTTTATCAGCGATACGCACGCCGAACGAATCAACCGGCATTTCTCCCAACTCACCGACACTTTTCAGGTCATTGGTCTATAAACGTGTGGAAAAAACATTATTAAAACTTAAATTGGGTTATTAAAATCTGGTTATAAAAACGTATATTCACAATAAGGAGAAGAACGATTGCTTATGACTAATTCAATTGAGTCTATCATTTCCTTTTTGGAAGAGACTACCGACCCACGTGTTGCCTATTTTTCTTACACAAGCGATGAAGCTGGCGAGTCAGGCGCGATCAGTGCCAATAAAGAAGGGCTTCGTCTGTATGCACTGGAATTACTACAGAAATCGATGGAGATGGAACGAATGCCGCGGCAAAACAGTATGCTGCTGTGTCCACGTGAGTGGATGGTGAGTGAAACGGGTTATAACCTCATTAGTTGCGTAAGGCCTCAGTATCATGCCCGTGAAACGATCCTGCGCAACAGCGAACAAAATATGTATGCACCGGATAATCCGCGCGATCCCCGTTTCAGATTGTAAAGGTATTTCTTCCTAACTTGCACCCATGGGACAGTATTCGATGAGTGATGCGTTGAAGCATTTTATGAAGAACCCGCGTATCAAGGGTTCGATGCAGGCTTTGCAAATAGAAGATGTTTGGGAAAACCTGATGGGCAAAACCATTGCTAAATACACGGATAAGATCCAGATCTACGGTACTACTCTATACATTACCACCACTGTGGCTCCCCTCAAACAAGAATTGCTTTACCAAAAAGAGCAGATCGTAGCCCGCGTCAATGAAGCGTTGGGTGAAAACACCGTCAAAGAAGTAGTGATCAAATAAATTTATTGAAGTCTTACCCTGGGATCTACTACGCCATAGAGCATATCGGCGAGTATGTTGACCAGTATGAAGAAAAAGGATGTGATGAGTACAGACCCCATCACCACGGGAAAGTCGAGCTTTTCCAGGGCGTCTACCGTTACTTTTCCAATGCCTTTCCAACCGAAAATATACTCCACAAAAAAGGCGCCGGCCAGCAGTTCGGCAAACCAACCGGTGATTGCCGTGATGACCGGATTGAGTGCATTACGCAAAGCATGTTTCAAGATGACGGAGCGGCGGCTCAATCCTTTGGCATAAGCCGTACGGATATAATCCTGGTTGAGCACATCGAGCATGGAGCCGCGGGTTAACTGGGTAATGATCGCGAGTGGTCGTATGCCGAGGGTGAAGGAGGGCAAGATCAGGTTGCGAAGTTGCAGCTCACGGTGCCAGCCAGGTGGTGTGGTATCGAACAAGGTGCCCGTCATACCCAGGCCGGTATAATCGCTGAGTACAAATCCAAACAGGTAGGCGATGATGATGCCCATGAAGAACGATGGTGCCGATATACCAAGTACACTGGCGAAGATGGCGCTGGTATCCATCCAGGTATCCTTTTTCACGGCAGCGATGACACCGAGCGGTATCCCAATGGCAATCGCAATGAGTATGGCGGCCAGCGCCAGTACCAGGGTGCCGGGCAGGGCTTCCATCAATACCTGCCACACTTCTTTTTTTGTTTGGTACGAGCGGCGCAGGTAAGGCACTTTCAATCCCACCTTGGTGTCACCGCCGACAAACCAGCCTTTCAGTTGTTTTTTGTCGATCTCTTCCTGCGTATGAACGGCCACCGGCGACACGTCGTTGAGGTACAGTGCAAATTGTTTCCACACCGGCTGGTCGAGGTAGAGTTCCTTGCGAATGTTGTCGCGGGTGGCGGCATCGGCGCTCTGTCCGAGTATCAATCGTGAGGGATCACCAAAACCCTGAAACAGGAAGAACACCAATACGACCACCCCCAGCATTACCAGGAGGCCATAGATCATTCTTTTGGTGAAATACCCGATCAAATTGTTGTTGGTTGTTGGTGTACGGAAAGTTTACTGGCCGGCGGGCGGATTGGCTTTCAGGGCCATCAATACAGGCATGGCCCTGGCCAGGTCGGAATAACTCCATTTACCCACGATGGTGCCCTGTTTGATCAGGAACAGCGTAGGATTGGCGCGTGCCGCTGTTTTGAGGGCTACGGGATCGAGGTGCAGCGGCAACAGTTTTTGAAAAACGGCCGGTGACTGCGGATCGAGTACTTCCTCTACGGCGAGACTGGTGACCAGGAAGCCGCGGATATTTTTCTGGGTGGCGGTTTGCAGCAACACCTCCATGGCTTGCGTCCAATCGCCTTTGTTGTAATCGTGTTTCAGGAACAGGTATAGCTGGTAGCGGTCTTCCTGCAACAGGGCCTGTGTGGTGTCGTTCTTAAAGAAAGTTTGCAGCGAAAAATCGTTGATCTTGGGCGTTGCATTGCCTTTCCGTACCACCTTGTCGTACCGCTTCACGAATTTATACAGCGAATCGTCGAAATCGTCGGGGAACTGGGCAGCGGTAAACTCCACGTCTTTACCGTCTTTGTTGTACACGAAACTGATGACGGTACTATCGGGAATAGCTCCGGCAGGCACCTTCATTTTCTCGGGAATATTGTTGCCGATCTTGTAAGGCAGGCAATCTACCACCGGCAGGTGCAGCAGCACATACCATTGAATGGCGAATGAAAAGATGGTGGCAAAAAACAGGATCGCCACGCTGGCGAAACTGGGCATGGAAGGTTTGATCTTGTTGCGGTTGAGGAAGATCACGCCGATCAATACGAGCAGGATCAGGTCTTTCATGAAGGACTGATCCGCGGTGAGCGGAATACAATCACCAAAGCAACCACACTCGCGCACTTTATCGGAGAAATGAGCATATCCTGTCAGGAAGGTGAAAAAGACGATCAGGATCAACAGCAGCCAGCTGAACAGGCGCATCTGCCAGCCCACCAGTACTGCCACGCCGGCAATGATCTCGAAGGCGATCATCGCGACAGAAAAGGCCAGCGTATAATTATCCAGAAAACCCCATCCCCAGATCTCGAAGAACTCCTGCATTTTGTAGCTGAGGCCCAGGGGGTCATTGGCTTTTACCAATCCGGAGAAGATAAAGAGCACGCCTACGATGATCCGGGATATATTGAGGATGTATTTCATGTTTAAAACGGATAGCGATTAAGTACTGCAAGATAAGGGTTATGATCTTATTGCGGCGGTCGTGCTACCAATTCAAGCGGAGGCATACCCGATCCTCGGCGAAAATACCCCGATTCACATCGGTCGTGGCCGGTTGACCGGTAAGTAACATTTTGCAGGCTGTAACGTCATACGCAAACTAAATCTGTAAATCATGATGTATGTTCACGCGCGGCTCCTGCCGTTGTTGCTTGTTTTGCTGGCTTTTAACGGTGTACGCGCCCAGGGCCCTACCCCGCCCGATTTTGGACAATATGTCCGGGAGCAACATAAATTATTCACCGCCTTGTACGAAAAACGGGATGCTGCCGGGTATACCCGCCTGATGGACGGCTGGCTGCAGCGATACGCGCAATTACCCGATTCGCTGCAAAAGCAATTCAAGCCATCGCTGATCAATGTGTACTACCGACTGTCGTGCACGTACGCGCAGCTGCGCCAAAAAGGCCCGGCGCTGGACTACCTGCAACGCTCCATACAAGCGGGTAATAACAATTATTCTTATATGCAGCAGGATAGCGCCCTGAACGGATTGCGGCAGGATCCCCAATTTATCGCCCTGATGGAACCCTTGCGGGCCACGGGCGATTTTATGTACATACTGCGCCGGGGCGGTGCCTACAATGCCAAAGACCAACGTGCCTTGCCGGCTTTCACCTATCAATCGGCCGCCGACTCCAACCTGACCGCGCTGCGTACGGGATTCAACCTCGACTCCGTTGCCGGTAAAGGCAGTGAGGTATCGAAGGTGCTGAACCTGTTGCATTGGGTGCACGAACTGATCCCGCATGATGGTAATCACGAAAACCCGCCGGTGCGCAATGCCCTGGCGATGATCGGGGTCTGCAAGTCAGAAAAACGAGGCTTGAATTGCCGGGGCCTGTCGACCGTGTTGAACGAATGTTACCTTGCGATGGGCTTTAAATCGAGGTTGGTTACCTGCCTGCCGAAGGATAGCCTGGGTACCGATTTCGATTGTCATGTCATCAATGTCGTGTACATCCCGTCGTTGAAAAAATGGATCTGGACCGACCCTACCCAGGATGCCTATGTGATGAATGAAAAGGGCGACTTGCTCGACATCCGGGAAGTGCGGGAGCGATTGATCAACGGGCAGCCGCTGATCCTGAACCCCACGGCCAACTGGAACCACCAGGTATCCGCGGTGAAGGAACAGTACCTTTACCAGTATATGGCCAAGAACCTGTATAGGCTGCAATGTCCCGTCAACAGTAAGTACAATATGGAGCTCGGGGAGCCGGGTAAAACCATTCAGTACATTCAACTGCTGCCGCTGGATTATTTCAAACAGGATCCGGCCGTACGTACTTCGACTACCAAAAGCGGAACAAAGTATGAATATTATAACACCAATAACCCCGATGCCTTCTGGCAATTACCGTTATGAAAAAGCTACTAACACTTGCTGGCCTGCTGGCGATGGTCTATTGGGGATGGGGACAGGCCTCTGCGATCGATACGGTATTCCAGACGGGCGATACTGCTCCGACAGATTGGAACAATTATTCCACGAGCTATTTCCCCGACCTTAAAAAGCCCTATGTGGTGGCGGCTATACCCTCAAACGGTATCGACGAAAACGCCGGTAATACACCATTTGATGTAGCGCTGGGTAATTACCGTTTTCGTTCGCAGCTTGCTGTTACGGGCTATCAATTGTACGCCTATGATACTACGCCCGTGTATTTCCTGACGCCCAATTTGTACGAGGGCAATGCTGCTTTGTATGAATTCCGGATCGTTGAGAATGACGATCGGGTGATCAGGGATTGGAGCATGGTAACCCAGTTTGTACCCAATAAGATCAACCTGGGCGCATTGCAAGGCACTTATGGTTTTTTGGGAGGCTATGCAACCGGATTTGGCAATACCCTGTCGGTCGAGTTGCGCCTCAAAGGCGCCGATACGTTGTTGGCCGTATCGAAGGTGCGGTGGGTATCTACGCGCCCTTTGCTGGCAGCGATATTTACGGAGAGCGGATTTATCGATCGGATGCTTGATAATTCAGGCGATCAGCATATCGCCAACTTATTGTATGTCCAAGATGACACAGAGGGGGCAAAGTTCGATACAGTGCCTCGTATTCCTCCCAGTTGGACATTGCCGGCCGGAGAAACGGGGCTGGTATTCCAGATAAGGGCACGCGTTTTTCAGCAGGGAGCGTTGGAATGGCGGGTATTGCGGAACGGACATGCGATGGCCGATTGGAGGGGGAATGAATCGTTGAATGGGTATGTACGTGTCGATAAGCTCTCGCCGGGCGAATACAGACTTCAGCTACGCTACCACAAGAACCCGAGGAACATTACTTCCTATCCGTTTACCGTAGAGCCCGCCTGGTACCAAACCTGGGTTTTTAAGATCACTGCAGGTGTGCTGGCGGCGGCCACGATTGGCTTCCTGGTGATGGCGCTCAAACTGCGCCGGCAGCGCCGGGCTTTGCAGGCCGAGCAGGCCAAAAAGGAACGGGTGGAACTGGGCTTGCGGTCGGTGTACGCGCAACTGAACCCTCATTTTACGTTCAATGCTTTGTCCTCCATTCAGGGATTGATCAATAGCCAGGATATCAAAGGGGCCAATCATTACCTGTCGAACTTTGCCCAACTGGTACGTCGGTCCCTGGCGGATAGTGAGCAGAAGTTCATTCCCCTGCAGCAGGAACTGCAAACCCTGGAGATTTATCTGGGACTGGAAAAGTTACGTTTTAACTTTACCTACGCCATCCAATGGCCCGATGGTTTTCCGGTAACAACCGCCGAGATACCTTCGCTGTTGCTGCAACCCCTGGTGGAGAATGCCGTGAAGCATGGCGTATCTTCCCTGCATGACAAAGGAAGGATCGAGGTTACCGTGCAGGCAAGAGGCACCGATATGCTGATCAACGTGCGCGACAATGGTGCTGGCTTTGAGGTGGCTGCTGCGAAAAGCGGCTATGGATTGCAACTCACCCGTGACCGCATCCGGTTGTACAATGAAATGGCCGGACATGAGCAGATCACCCTGCACATCAGTCAGGCACCCACCGGCGGTACTGTTATTGACTTGTTGTTTAAAAACTGGCTGGCATGAACATGAAGGCGATCCTGGTAGATGATGAACCGAATAACCTGATCAACCTAGGGCAGTTGCTGCTGCAATATTGCCCCGGGGTGGAAGTGGTGGCTACGGCACTCCATGCGGTGGAGGCACGTGCGCTGATCTTGCAACATCAACCGGATCTGCTCTTTCTCGATATCCAGATGCCAGGGCAAAATGGGTTTGATCTGATCCGATCTCTACCGGCTATACAAGCGGAAGTGATCTTTGTAACGGCCTTTGACCAATATGCCATCCAGGCGGTGCGTTTTGCTGCCGTCGATTACCTGCTGAAGCCGGTGAACATCGAAGAGTTGCAGGCGGCCGTCGGCCGTGCCTGGGCACGTTGCCGCGACAAGCAACAGAACCTGCCCATCGAAAACCTGCTGCAATTGCTGAAAGCGGGTAAGGAGGAGCACCGGATCGCTATTACCACCCTGCGGGAAACCCGGTTTGTACGTACGGCCGATATCGTGCGGTGTGAGGCTTCCAACAACTATACGACGATCTTTATATCGGACGGGGAAAAGCTGGTGGCTTCCCGTCCGATCTTTGAATACGAAGAGTTGTTGCGCGACTATGGCTTTTTCCGCTGCCATCAATCGCACCTGGTCAACAAGCAGGTGGTGAAGAGCTGGGTGAAAGAAGATGGCGGCTATTTGTTGCTGGACAATGGGCAGCAGGTGCCGGTATCGCGCAATAAAAAAGAGCTGGTGATGGCAGCTCTTAAGATGTAAAAGTATTTGATCGGGAGCTTATCCCTTGTGTTTTCCTTCGGCGATCAGGATCAGCGCAAACGCTGAATAGTTGATGATGTCGACATAATTGGCATCGAGGCCTTCGCTGATGAGGGTCTTGCCATCATTGGCCATGATCTGCCGCATGCGCATCAGCTTCATCAGGATCAGGTCGGCAAAGCTTTCCTGGCTCATCTCTCTCCAGGCTTCTCCGTAATCGTGGTTCTTATCGAGCATGGTTGCTTTCACGAAGGCTGCCTTTTCTGTATAGGCTCTTTCTACGTCTGCTACCGGCATATCCTCCATGGCGCTGTTGTTAAGTTCCAGTTGGATCAGTCCGATGATGCCATAGTTGACCATGCCTTTAAATTCACCGGCGATATCATCCCCTACCCGTTGAGTCTTTTTCTCCTGGATGGTGCGGATGCGCTGTGCCTTGATGAAGATCTGGTCTACAATGGAGATGGGACGCAGCACGCGCCAGGCGGTGCCATAATCTTTGGTCTTTTTGATAAAGATGTCCCTGCACGATTGTACGGCTGCTTCGTATTGTTGAATGGTATTGCTCATAATGTGGCTTCCCCGGGTGGCAAATGCTGCCATCTTGTTACCTTTGGGCCGCCAAAAATAGCGAACAAAGACTAAATGTATACACTGAATTGTACAGGCAGGTTGCTGGTGGTCGACCGGCCACTGGTGATGGGCATCATGAACCTGACGCCCGATTCCTTTTATGCTGGCAGCCGCTACACCGAAACGGAGGTTTTGCAGCAGGCTGAGCGGATGATCGGTGAAGGGGCGTCCATACTGGATATCGGGGGGCAAAGTACCCGTCCCGGCAGTGAAAGAGTGCCGGTGGCCGTGGAACTGGAGCGGGTGACGGGCGCTATCCAGGCTATTCATGCGCGGTTTCCGGAAACGCCGGTCTCGATAGATACCTACTACGCCCGCGTGGCGGCTGAGGCGGTGGCGGCCGGAGCTTCCATCGTCAACGATGTGAGTGCGGGCACCGTCGATGCGGCGATGTATGAAACCGTGGGGCGATTACAAGTGCCCTATATCCTTATGCACAGCAAAGGCACGCTGGATACCCTGAAAAAGGAATTTACCTACGAGCACCTGAACAGGGAGGTATTGGATTTCTTTATCCGGGAAACGGCTGCCTGCCGGCAGGCGGGGATCAAAGACATCATTCTCGACCCGGGCTTTGGTTTTGGCAAGAACCATGTACAGAACCTGTCGCTGCTGAAGCAGCTGTCTGTATTCAAGCTGCTCGACCTGCCTGTGCTGGTGGGCCTTTCCCGCAAAAGAACCATCTGGAAGACCCTGGATATTACTGCGGAGGAATCGCTTAACGGTACCACGGTGATCAACACCATTAGCCTGGCCAACGGCGCACAAATCCTGCGGGTACATGATGTGCGCGAGGCGGTGCAGGCCGTGCGATTGTGGCAGGCTTACCAGGAGGCATAAACTATATGGGCTTTATACGACAATCCCTGTGTGGCTTTCGGGCTACACAGGGATTGTCTTTTTTTGATTATGCTGCAGGCATCACCGGTATGATGAAAGCGCCGCGTTCGGGTCCGGCCCCTACTACGGAAATGCAGATATTGTCACCGGCTTCGAGGATGCCGGCCTGCATATCATCATCGAGTAACTTGATGGTGCTGGTGCTGACGAGGTTACCGTACTTCACCACGTTGATGCCCATCTTGTCGCGGCTGATACCATGCTCTTTGATGAGTGTATCCAGGAAGGCATTGGTGAGCATGGGGCTCGCCTGGTGGGTATAGATCTTCTTCACGCGTGCGAGGTAATCAGGCTGTACCGACTGCAATTGCTGGTGATTGAGGGTCATGCCTTTGATGTAATACTCTTTGATCTTGGGACCTGCCATGGCGAAGCACGACAGGGCTTCGCAGTCTTCAGTGCCGGGAGGTGCCCAGGCGCCGCTGCCGGTGTAGTGAATGAGCGGATCGTCGAAACCGGCTTCCTGTCCGAAGTTGAGCGAGTCTCTCGAATAAAAAGAATACCCAGTAGCCTCTTCGCCCCTTTTCAGGACGACCGCCGAAACGCCATCGGAAAACAGGGCGGCCGACATCCACAGGGATTTGCCGTAAGGGTGCTGGCTGTTGTTCTTATAGACCGGCGTTTGCGTATACAGGCTACTGAGGCTATAGGATATCAGTAGTGTGTTTTTTGCTTTCATTTGTGTAGCGAGCGCGATGGCGCGGGCAAAGCCGGCGCAGCCTGCTCCCAGCAGTACGGGAACGATGTCATCACGTAATCCGATCTCTTTGTACAGCAAAAAGGCATCCTGATCGAGCTGTACCATGAAGGGTGAGCAGGTGACGATGATGGCGGCGTCGATCTCGTCGGCGCTGATGTTGGCGCGGCGCATGGCTTCTTTGGTCGTATCGATGACGACCTGTGGGTCTTTGAATACATCGGGCGCCCAGCTTTTGGATTTGATACCCAGGATCTTTTCGACCATTTTGCCGTCGAGGTATTTACCTTCGGATTGTCTGTCGGGTACTTTGTAGGCAGTGGCCCAGTCGTCGATGCTGATGGGGTCGGCTACAAAGGAAGCTACGCCCGTGATGGCGAGGTTGATGGTGTTCATGTTGCTTTTGCGTTTATTATATGGTTTCGAATGTTGTATGGCATGGCGTATCCTGACCGTGCTTACACGACCGGTGAACTATCCGTAAATTGATGTGAGCAGGCAATCGGGGTGGTGCATGGCGGGATGACGGGGTGTGGTCGGTTTCCCGGTGGATCAAGGTTTAACGGTATGCAATACAACTAAAAGTTCCGGGTAATGCACCTCCCTGTTTTAAGGGATTTTGTGGGGCGGGTGCTGAATGCGGGTGGATACCGTCGAGGGAGAGGATCGATGATGAATTTTATGGCTATATGGTGATGCGGGTATTGGAGGCAGGCTTCCTGCCATGGATTGACAAAAGGCTGCGCAATAACCCACATTTCTTCAGCGGCCTTTTTAAGGAAAGATAGTTTTACAGCAAAGCTATCCCTATCCGGCACCAGGGGGAGCCGAATGCTGTTGCTTGCGCCAGAGTGTCTACCGCGCTGTTTCGTTCATGTACCGGTCAAACGACAGCCGGCCGTTGCCGGCGATGAGGAAGTACACGAGTAATGCCAGCACGACCAGGGCCACGAGGATGGTCGCTACGGGTGTCCATAGACCGCCTGGTGCTCCAGCAAACAGGATCGCGCCAATAATGATCGGTAGCTGGATCAAACAGGCAAAGCGGGTCAGCACACCCAAAACCAGCAATACACCACCCAGCAGGTGCGCAAAGACGATCAGGTGCCCGATAGACAATAACCAGAAGGAATTGGCAGAAATATTGCCAGATATGCGCCCCAGCTCGGCGCTCATGTTCTCCAGAAAAACGATACCACGCCAGCCAAGAAATAAACCCAGGGCAATGCGGATAATGTCCACCCATTGCGGATGATGCGTATCACCCCAATGCTCCAGTTTTTGCATCAGTGTCATAGTGCATGTTTTAAGTTGAGGGAGAAAGAACTGCTTTTAAAGTTACGGTTAATTTATCGGTAATGCAGCAGCAGCAGGCTTTGGGTGCTAACTGTATATACGTAAAATAAACGGCTCTACCAAATTTGCAGGATGCGTGCAACTGTTTGAATTATACAATTCTTGCTTTGAATATTGTAAGTGGGGTGCCTGGGAATAGCAGTAATTTTAAGAAACAACTGTTATATGATCAATCTGCAGGTTAACAACAAACCGTATACGGTCGATGCACCGCCACAGATGCCCCTCTTATGGGTGTTGCGGGATATGCTGGGACTTACCGGCACCAAGTTTGGTTGCGGCATGGCACAATGTGGCGCGTGCACGATACACCTCAACGGAGAAGCGGTGCGCGCCTGTGTTACGCCACTATCGCGGGCAGTGGGTCAACCCATCACTACCATCGAAGGCCTCTCTTCGGATAACAACCATCCTTTGCAACGCGCCTGGTTACAGGAAGATGTTTTGCAATGTGGGTATTGTCAAAGTGGGCAATTGATGTCGGCGGCCGTTTTGCTGCGGGAGAATCCCAACCCAACCGACGACGATATCGATCATGCCATGAGTGGCAATATCTGCCGCTGCGGTACCTATCCACGTATTCGCAAAGCCATTCACCTGGCGGCACAATTACAACGCGAAGGAGGTAAATCATGAGCACTACCAAAGGTTACAGCAGGCGGAAGTTCCTGCAAACGACAACTGTTTTCTCCGGCGGATTGCTGATCCCCTTCTTCGTATCGGCAGGTGCCAAAAAGATGGCCCTGCTGGACGTATTAGGTGGCGGCGCTGCTACTGCGGAAGATACTTCGGCCATTGCCTTTGCACCCAATGCCTACCTGGGTATTGGCCGCGACAATACCATTCACATTATACTGGCCCACGTAGAAATGGGCCAGGGTATATGGACGACGCTTTCGATGCTGATTGCGGAAGAACTGGATTGTGATTTTACCAAAATGAAGATCGGCCATGCCCCGCCGGCAGCTCCTTATATACATCCCCTATTCGGTATTCAAATTACGGGCGGATCTTCGACGACCTGGTCCGAGTTTGACCGGTACCGCAAAGCGGGCGCTACGGCTCGTGCCTTATTGGTCACGGCAGCTGCGCAACAATGGGGGGTGGCACCGGAGACCTGCAGCACCGATGATGGCTATGTGATCCATGGCGATCAAAAACTGGCCTATGGTGCCCTGGCAGATGCAGCGGCCAAATTACCACCGCCCGCCGATATTCCGCTGAAGGAAGCGGGTGACTGGAAATACATCGGCAAGGGTGTCAAGCGCCTCGATACACCGGAGAAGATCAATGGCACGGCTAAGTTTGGTATGGACGTACAATTCCCCGGCTTGTTAACCGCGCTGGTACTGCGGGCACCGGTATTTGGTGCAAAGATGAAAAGCTTCGACGATAGCAAGACCAAAGCAGTATCTGGTGTGCGTAAAGTGGTGGCCGTGCCCTCGGGCGTAGCTGTGATCGGCGATCATTACTGGGCCGTGAAGCAGGGCCGTGACGTGTTGCAGGTAGAATGGGATATCGACCCGGCGTTGGCCTTCGACACCAAGCAACAGTGGGCTGCTTACCGCAAACTTGCGGAGCAGCCGGGTGCTTCGGCCGCCAAAGCGGGTGATGTGGTGGCGGGATTGAGCGGGGCTGTTTCTAAAATAGAAGCGGAATATACCCTTCCCTACCTGGCGCACGCCTGTATGGAGCCGATGAACTGTACCGTAAAAATAACGGGTGATAAATGTGAGATCTGGACCGGCACGCAAATGCCGGGCATCGATCAGGGCAATGCCGCGAAGGTATTGGGGTTCAAACCTGACCAGGTGGAGGTGCATACCATGTTCCTCGGCGGTGGCTTTGGCCGGCGGGCGACGGGACAATCCGATTTTGTGGTAGAGGCCGTAGAAGTGGCCAAAGCAAGCGGCGAAGCGGTGAAAACGGTGTGGAGCCGGGAGGACGATATGCGGGGTGGTTATTACCGGCCTGCCTTTATGCACAAAGTGCAGATCGGCTTGGGTCCCGATAAGATGCCCGTAGCCTGGTTACACCGCATCGTTGGCCAATCGATCATGGAGGGCACGCCTTTTGAAGCAGGTGTACAGAACGGGATCGATGGGGCCTCTGTAGAAGGGGTCAATGACTCGCCGTATATGAAACACGTGCCGCACCATTCGGTCGAATTGCATTCGCCGAAGAACAAGGTGCCGGTATTGTGGTGGCGTTCCGTGGGGCACACGCATACGGCTTTCGTGATGGAGACGATGATCGATGAACTGGCGCATGCGGCCGGCAAAGATCCGGTGGCCTACCGTAAGCTGTTGCTCAAGGAGCATCCACGGCCGTTGGCTGCCCTGACGATGGCCGCGGACAAAGCAGGTTGGGGCAAACCCTTGCCAGCTGGCCGATTCCGGGGTGTGGCGGTACACGATTCGTTTGGCAGTGCGGTCGCCCAGGTAGCAGAAGTATCGGTGGACAAGAAAGGCCAGGTGAAAGTGCACCGCGTGGTCTGTGCCATCGAGTGTGGACTGGCGGTAAACCCCGGCGGCGTCATAGCGCAAATGGAAAGTGGTATTGTCTTTGGGTTGACGGCCCTGTTGTATGGCAATATATCGATCGAGCAAGGCCGCGTGCAACAACGGAATTTTCATGATTACCGGATGGTGCGCATGCACGAAACACCGCAGATCGAGGTGTATATCGTGCCCAGTGCGGAGAAGATGGGCGGTGCCGGTGAACCTGGTGTGCCTCCCCTCGCACCGGCCGTGATCAATGCGGTCTATGCGGCTACCGGTAAGCGCATCCGGCAACTGCCGCTCGATCCGGCAAAGTTGTTGAAAGTATAATGCAACTGAAAGTTGAACCATAAATTATTGCTATGAAGCTACTATTCAAAGGAACCAGGTTGTTGCCTGTCTACGGTGTATGCGTGGCGGCTGCGGTGTCTGTCGCCGCTGCTGGTATCAAGCCAAGGAATGAGCATAAGGTGTTGCCGGAAAAGGCGTTCACGGTGAGGTCATTGTCGGCGGCTGATAGCGCGGCTTCGCAAGCGGCGTTCATGGATGTTTACAAAGTGCTGATGAGCCCGCGGTGTATGAACTGTCACCCGAGCGGAGAGGCGCCTCTGCAGGGCGATGACAGCCATCCGCATGTGATGGACGTGGCACGTGGCAAAGACGGTAAAGGAATGTATGCGCTCAAATGTGCGAATTGTCACCAGCCTGAAAATGTACCAGGGGCCAATATGCCACCCGGCAATCCCAATTGGCACCTGCCGCCAGCTGATATGAAAATGGTGTTTGAAGGCAAAACGCCGCGGCAACTCGCTCTGCAGTTGAAAGATCCCAAACAGAATGGACATAAAACGATGCAGCAACTGATCGAACACGTATCGCACGATAGCCTGGTGTTGTGGGGATGGAACCCGGGTGAAGGTAGAACCCTGCCGCCCCTCTCCCATGCTGTTTTTGCTGCCCGCTTCAAGGAATGGGTGGCAACAGGCGCCGTGGCTCCAAAATAATTGAGGCAACGTGATCATGGCTACCGGTGCGTAGTGCGGATAAAGCATTGCGCACTGGTTTGCGCAAATAGTAAGTTTTGCCGTGCGTTGTGGGGAGCTTATCTTTAGCGCCTAACACCAATGCCTGCTATGAAGTATTCCCTGCTACTCGCTCTGCTAGTCCTGGTCGCCTGCGCCGGTTGCAAATCGTCCAAGCCTGCGGCCACACCGGCTAAATGGATCTCCTTATTCAACGGAAAAGACATCGACGACTGGTTTGTCAAGATCCAGCACCACGAAGTGGGGGTCAATTTCGGCAATACCTTCCGGGTAGAAGACAGTATGATCCGGGTGAAATATGATCAGTATGGTGAATTCAATGACCAGTTTGGCCACCTGTATTATAAAGTTCCTTTCTCCTATTATCATTTGAAACTCGAGTACCGCTTTGTAGGCGAATTGCAGAAGGGCGCGCCTTCCTACACCTTGCGCAACAGTGGAGTGATGTACCATTCACAGGATCCCCGCACCATGCCGAAGGAGCAGGACTGGCCTATTTCGATCGAAATGCAGTTTCTTGGTGGCCTGGGCGACGGAAAGCCCCGCACCACGGGTAATATGTGTTCGCCCGGTACGCATATCGTGTACCAGGGCAAACTGGATACCCGGCATTGTATCAATTCTACGTCGAAAACATATGATGGCGACCAGTGGGTATCTGCCGAGCTCATCGTGCTGGGCGATTCGCTGATCACGCACATCATCAATGGCGATACGGTGATGCAATATTCAAAACCGCAGATCGGAGGCGATGTCGCCAACCGCTATGACCCGGCCATCAAGCAGGATGGTAAGATCCTCAATAAAGGATTTATCGCTTTGCAAAGTGAAGGGCAGCCCGTCGATTTCCGGCGGATCCGTTTGCTGGACCTGTCGCCGGGTAAGCGGTAATCTTCCTGTAACAAAGCTTTTAAACGAGACCGTCTCCCTACTGTGAGACGGTCTTTTTTATTGGGTCGTACTGTGATCAACGTTTCCTGATTTTATAGGGAATACGTACGTGGACGCCAGTCATGCAGAGGGTGGAACGAGCTGTATTATTTAAATAAACTTTCAGAATATTTTGAAAGTTTGGTATCTGCTACTATCTTTGTGGGGTCATCAGCTCTTATTCGTCCATCACTAAACGCAGCCCTTATGAATATGCTGGCGTACATCATTTACCTGCTCATTACTTACCTGATCACGGTACGGGTTGGCTGGAATTTTTACCGCAATGGCCGTGTGTTTATATTGACCTTGTTGCGTGGCGACCAGTTATTGACGGACTTTATCAATCGAATCCTGCTGACGGGGTATTACCTGATGAACCTGGGCTATGCTGCCCTCATGTTGCGTACCTGGGATACGATCGGGACCTGGCAGGCGTTGCTGGCCAGTATTGTGGTCATGACCGGTCGCATCCTACTCACCTTGTCGGTGATGCATTTCTGCAATATGGGGGTAATCTACTGGATTGCCCAGAAACAATTTCGTGCTACGAAACCAAATCTGTAATTATATGAACCCTTCTTATCACTTTACTGCGTACCTGATCTATTTACCCGTAGTCATTGTCCTTACCTGGTATGTTGCCCACATCCTTTTCAGGAATAGTAAAGTCTTTATGCTGGACATATTCAATGGCAAAGCGGAGATAGCGTTGGCGACCAATCGCTTGTTCGAGACAGGATTTTACCTGCTGAACCTGGGCTTTGCATTTTGGGTGATGGAGATCGTGCAGGCGGTAGATGCACCCCGTACGATGCTGGAGATACTGAGCACCAAGATTGGCGGTTATTGTATCTATTTAGGCATCAGCTTGTTCTTCAACCTTTATCTCTTCTTCCGGGGCCGCAGGGTGTCGAAAGAGAAGGCACGGCTGGCACAGGCAGGCGTCACCGTACCGAATGCATAACCCTCATCCGAAACAGGCCCGGATGCCCGCCGGGCCTGTTTTTGCTGCCTGATCGCAGCAGTCTTGATGCAGATCAAAAAAGCGCCCATAAAGGCTTGTTTTAACTACCGGGGCCGAATCTGCGATAATAGATCTGCTTTACTTTCGTTTGTCTATAAACGGGGCAACTGCCGATTGTCCATCAGCGATGCTTCGTTTTCCATTAAACCTATGAAAAAATATTACCTGTATATTGGCGCCCGCCAATACGGGCCATTCAGTCTTGCCGAACTGAAAAGTAAGCACCTGCATCACCATACTCCGGTATGGCGGGAAGGGCTCAACGGTTGGGTCAAGGCGGGCCAGGTCGAAGAGTTACAAGCGATATTACCCGCCATTCCAGTTCCTCCGGCGCTGGTCGAAGCCGAAGAACAGGTGGCCACTCCCCTCGCCGATGCCCGGCACTCGCACCTTAAAACCCGGTTCTTCAATAAGGTGTTCTTTGTTGTCTGTTTGCTGGTGGCTATGCTGCTGATCATTTTTGGCTTGCTCGTCAACCGGTAAACGCGGGAAAATCGTCTTCCAGCAGGCAATTATTGTCTATTATGTGTTGGTTAAGAGCTTGTTATTCATGGTTCAATGCTGCCATGTTTCAAAATAGTTATGAATATTCGCGGAAGGTTTCTATCTTGCGACCAAATCGACTTTACGTCGAATATCCTATCTAATCCCCCGAATCCACTCTCCTCCGGCAAACCGACTATCTCAACCACAAAACAGTCGTACTATGCTAAAACTCTACCCAAGGGTACGGAGGTCTGCTATCCTCCTGCTATGCTCTGCTATTTCTCTTCCCGCATTTTCAGCCACTTTTGTCGTTACGAATACCAATGGCAGTGGTCCAGGTTCGCTGGCCGAGGCCGTGGCCAACGCCAATGCCAACACGGCTGATGCGGATGTGATCGAATTCAACCTGCCCGGTGCGGCACCTTTTACCATCAACCTGTCGGCTCCCCTGGTGATCACCGGGCCGGTGTCTATCCTGGGTTATACCCAGCCTGGCGCGGCTGCTGGCACCATTGCCGCCCGTACGATCGCTGTCAACATCAATGCGGGTGCTGTGACCGGTAATGCTTTTACCGTTCAGGCCAATGATGTAACGATCTCCGGTCTGGCCATTTATGGTGCTCCTGGTTATGGTATCCAGGCGCCTGCTGCTTTCGCTGTCAGCAACCTGTTTGTATGGGGTAACTATATCGGTACCGACAACAACGGTACAACCCCTTTCTCCAACGTAAACGGTAACATCGATGTAAACGTAGGCGGCGGTGCCGTTTCTTCCAACATCGTGATCGGCGTAAACGGCGATAATACCAACGACGCCAACGAAGGCAACCTGATCGTGGGTACCAGCAGTGGTTCCGGCTCAACCGGAGACGGTATCGCGCTGTGGTATTGCAACAACTCGACTATCGCCGGTAATATCATCGGTCTCAATAAAAATGGCAACGGCACCAATATGGGCAATGTGCGTGATGGCATCCTGCTGACCGTAGACTGTTCCAATATAACCATCGGAACGGATGGTGACGGTGTATCGGATGCACTCGAAGGAAACATCATCGGCCGCAATGGCCGTTATGGCATCCAGGTGGCAGGCAGGTCTTTTGCCAACATCATCATGGGCAATACCATTGGTCTCGATCAAACGGGCGCTGTGGCTCCCAATGCTTATGGTATCGAACTGTTAAATGCCTATTCTAATCGCATCGGTACCAATTCAGATGGTATCAGTGACCTGCTCGAAAGAAATATCATCAGTGGTAATACCAACGATGGCATCCATTTCTCCAGCTATTCTTTCTTTGGATTTGATGCCAATACCAGCAACAACGTCGTCAGAGGTAATATAATAGGTACCAATGCCGCTGGGGCTGCCGGTTTAGGCAATCTTAGAAATGGTATCACCCTGCATGCGTCACAATCGGGGTTCTTTGTGAACGACAACCTGATTGGTACCAATCACGACGGTGTGCTCGATGCCAATGAAGCCAATGTGATCGCTTACAACGGTCTGCATGGTATCCGTGTGGTGAATCCCATTACGGGCGCGGGATCTACCGGCAACAAATTTGCGGGTAACCGTATTTACAACAATGCCCAGTTGGGTATCGATCTGCAATATGATGGCGGCCCTATGGAGCCATACAGCGTAAACATCAACGACCAGGATGATGTGGATGCAGGCGCCAACAACCTGCTGAATGCGCCCGTACTGACCACAGTACAAGTAGATGGCAGCGACCTATTGGTGACTGGCTTTACCCGTCCGGGTTCGATCGTGGAGTTTTATGTAGCTGATGCAGGTCCGCACCCCGCTCCCCTGCCCGGCGGTTTCTCTAAAGATTTCGGTCAGGGTATGACTTACCTGTTCCGTGCACAGGAAGGCACCACGCTCAATGGTATTGCCGATGATGACAATACCACCGGTTCGTACGACGAAACGATCGAAGGTGCTGGTTCTGGCGGCAGCCGTACTGAAAACAGGTTTACCTTCCGCATTCCCCTGAGCTCCCTGGCTGGCTTTTCTCCTTCCGCAGGCACGCGTATCACATCGCTGGCGTATGAAACAGCTACCGGCGCCGGCAATACATCCGAGTTTGGTGGTGTATTCGCGCTGATCAACCTGCCGGTTCATTTCGACGCCTTTTTTGGTCGTTTGCAGGATGGTAAGGCCTACCTGAGCTGGACTACATCGGCTGAAGAGAACAATAGTCATTTCGACATCGAGCGCAGCAACGATGGCGCAGCGTATACCAAGATCGGTAAGGTAGCGCCCAAGTTCGGTGTGATCAATCAGTATGAATTTACCGATGCGGCTCCTGCTCCCGGTGTGAACTACTACCGCATCCGCCAGATTGATCTCGATGGTCGTCCTACGCTGAGTAAGGTAGTAACCCTCCGCAGTGAACTGGGTCAGTTTACGGCCAAGGTAGGTCCCAATCCGTTTGCAGGTAGCATCAATGTATTCTACGAACTGAAAAGAGCTGAATCGCTGACCGTTCGCCTGTATGACCAGGGCGGTCGTGTGATCAAGCAATACAATGTGCGTGGTGGTGTAGGTGTTAACACCTATGTGATCGGTGATCTGCAATCTTTACCCAAAGGTCAGTACACCATTGAACTGGCGGGCGATAGCTTCAGGCATCGTCAGCAACTGATCAAACAATAAGTTTAGTTACCAATTAACACCAAAAGCCCCTGGTTTACCGGGGGCTTTTGTATTTTAGTGTAATAACCCCCTCATTGCCGTTATGAAAAGTATTTACAAGATTGTTTGGCTCGCGGCTATCGTCGCCTCTTCGTCCGGTTGTGCTTCGATCGTCAGCAAGAGCAACTGGCCCGTCACCATTCACTCCGATCCTTCGGGTGCGAACATTAACATTATCAACCGAAAGGGCGTTGAAGTGTATTCGGGACGTACACCGGCTACCATGAAATTGAAATCTGGTTCGGGATTTTTCGCGAAAGAGTCCTATACGGTCTCCTTCAAGATGGATGGCTTTCAGGACAAGAAAGTAACCCTGGAATGCAAGTTGAACGGCTGGTATATTGGTAACGTGGTGTTTGGCGGCTTGCTCGGTTTCCTGATCATCGATCCTGCTACCGGTGCCATGTACAAGCTGGAGAATGATTTTGTGGAAGCGCGGATGGATAGAACGGACAATGCTACAACCATGGCGCCTGCTGGTGAGCATTCGTTGAAGATCTTAAGTAAGGATGATTTGCCCGCCGAATGGGCGAAGCACCTGGTGAAACTGTAAATCGCTACAGGGTAAGTCGACAGACATACCCTTTATTTTTTCGTTAGGGGGTCAAGTCGTTTCAAGAGTTCGAGGCAGGCCCTGCCATTGTGGTAAGGGCATTTCCAGAGGCCGGCCTTGTCTTCCCACGACATATCTGTTTTGTCGGCTCCGGACGCCTCTGTCAGTACGCCCCATTTCCATTCACCCAGTTCCTGGTCGAGGATATGTTCGCGAATAAAGCTCCAGCTGTTGAGGCTGTGCTGTAGAAAATGTTGATCGTCTGACAATTGCCAGGCGTGGAAGAATCCTACCATGGCTTCGGCCTGGGGCCACCAATGTTTTTCCTTCACCCAGATATTGCTGGCGCCATCGTGCTCGTACCACATACCACCGTCTACATCGAGGCCTCTCACGGCCGCGTAGGCCATTTGGATCGTTGCTTTTTTCACCCGGATGATCAGTTCGGGATCTTGGAGTATCGGGGTGCTTTCGGCCAATAACCAGGAAGCCGCGATATCATGACCAAATGATACCACGGTACTATCGGGGCGCCATTGTTCATTGAAATGCTGCACCTGGTGCCAGGTGCCTGGATGTATGATATGGTTGAGGAAGTTATTGACGAGGCGGATGATCTGCCGGCGCAGGTTTTCGTCGGGCCATAAGCGAAACAGGCTGCTATACGCTTCCAGTACGTGTAGTTGCGTATGCATGGCTTTTTGATCTCCTCCGCCTGTGGCCGTGGTTTCCGGGTTCCGGAGGGGATTCCATTGGCTGTCGAAAGCCTGCCGGTATCCCTCGTTCTCTTTATCGTAGCCATGTCTTTCCAGCAGGGTATACAGTTCGATGGCCCGGTCGATCACGGTATCGCGACGGGTGGCTTTGTAGTATTCGCAGAAGGCATACAGCGTGAAGGCTTGTGCCAGGATTTTTTTATCGGTATCGAACGGGTGACCGGCATGGTCGAGGGTCCAATACACACCACCCATTTGGTCATCGACAAAATGGGTCACGATGTATTCATAAGCCCTCGTAGCGAGGGCCAGGTGTTCGTGCTGGTGGGTATGGTTGAAAGCGGCGGAGAACGTCCACAATATGCGACTGTTGAGCACAACGCCTTTGGGTGCAAGGATATCAACCGTATTGTGGTGGTCGATGCTTCCATAGAAGCCACCATATTGTTCATCGACGGCATGCCTGCTCCACCAGGAAAGGATGGCGTTGAACTCTTGTTCGATCTGGGTACGGAATTGCTGTAATTGTTCTATTACAGGCTCATCCTGCATAACAGGGGTTGTCATAGGCTAAATATACTCACCGGGTAATGAAACTGCATCAGTACAAATACGGTGTTGCCCCCTCCGACGCCAAAATTTGATTTACATCAGTTAAAATAAGTATTTAGATTTTTCCCGTTTATTTGTTGTGTATTGATGCTCAATGTTTGGGGTTAGGAACGCCATTGGTATGTGGTTCGTTTTCCCAATTTGGTACATCCTGCTGCTGTTCCAGATAGGATTGATTACCATCAATGATCTGTATGACGGTTTCTGTTGATGTGGCCGACCGCAGGCCGTCGGGCGGGGTATGCATCACATAATCGGTGAGCTGGGCAATGGTGGAAGTGGCCACATGCAGGCGCGTATCGGAGGAGGCGTAATAGATATATACTTTTCCGTCATCGTCGGCGATCCATCCATTGCAAAACAGTACGTTGGATACATCTCCTACTCTTTCATCGGCCTCCGGTGCCATAAAATAGCCACCCGGTTTATGGGTAACCTGGGTAATGTCTTCCAGGCTCGTCATAAAGAGATACAATACATAACGCAATCCTGCGGCTGTGTTTCTTACGCCATGGGCCATGTGCAACCAGCCATGTGGCGTTTTGAGGGGCTCGGGGCCCAGTCCGTTCTTGGCTTCATACACGGTATGGTAGGCCTTTTTGTCGATCACGATCTCTTCTTTGATCTCCGCCTGCACAATGGAAGGGCTAAGGCCAAATCCGATGCCGCCACCGGTGCCGGCGTTGATGAAGCCGTCTTGCGGCCTGGTATAGAAAGCGTACTGTCCTTGTACGAACTCCGGGTGCAATACTACATTGCGTTGCTGGGGCGATGGGGTTTTCAGGTCGGGCAGGCGCTCCCAGTGTAACAGGTCTTTCGTGCGGGCGATGCCGCACTGGGCGATGGCGGCCGACTGGTCGGCTTCCGGTGCGGCGGGATCTCTGCGTTCGGCACAAAACAGGCCATAGACCCAGCCGTCTTCGTGTAGTACTACCCGCATATCATACACATTGGTATCGGGTGTCGTTGTTTCGGGCATATTGATGGGATAGTCCCAGAAACGAAAATTATCGATGCCATTGTCACTTTCGGCTACTGCAAAAAAAGATTTCCGGTCGAGCCCTTCCACCCGCGCAATGACGAGGTATTTGCCCTGCCATTTGATGGCCCCGGCATTGAATACGGAGTTGATGCCAAACCTTTCCATCAGGTAGGGATTGGTCGCTGCATTGAGGTCGTACCGCCAGAAGATGGGTGTATGCTGATGGGTAAGGACGGGATTTTTATAACGGAGGTAAACGCCATTGCTGGTGCCGGCGGCTTCGTTGGGCTGCCGGATCAACTGCTCGTATCCGCTTTCCAGTTGCACTAATCGTTGCTGAAATCCTTTATGCATTTTTTGTAGTTTGAATATGAAGGGGACTGGGCTAATCCTCCAGTTTATTCCACCAGGTCCTTTTAAGTATGAATAGGATGACCAGTAAAATCGAGACGGTGATCAATAAGGGTAATTTGAGCCAGAGCACGATGTACATGGGCAACAGCGTGAGACAACATTGGGCGATGATGCCGAGCGCTACATTGAACATGTCGAGCCTGAATCGTTTGTTGGGCACGAAGGAGGGGTCTTCGGCGGCGACCTGCTCGTGTACGGGCTGCCAGAATCCCCAGGGCTTTACGGTACGATAGAACGTTTTCAGCAGTGCCATATCGGTGGCTGGTGCGGTGTAGGTGCCGATGATACAGCCTGCCAGGCTGATGACGAACAACCAGGGCCAGTAGTACAGATCTAGACCGTCTACGATCCGCGGGAAAATGAGTGCGGCCGCAATGCCACTCGTCATGCCCCAGAAGAAGCCGTGGGCATTGAAGCGCCACCAGAACCACTTGAGCATATTGGCGGCGATATAGCCGCCGTAGAGGCCACCTACCAGCCAGTTGAGCATGCTGTTGACGCTCTTGGTAAAAAAGCCCAGCACGATGCCGATCACGACCACGACAATGCCGGCGGTATAGTTCATCAGGATGATCTTTTTGTTGCTCGCCTGTGGATTGACGTACTTGAGGTAGATATCGTTGACGATATAGGCCTGGGCTGCGTTGAGGGTGCCGGAAAAGGTGCCCATGAAGGCGCCCAGCAATCCGGTAAGAACCAGTCCGAGGATACCGGCAGGCAGGAAGGCATTGATGGTGGCGGGCAGTACTTTTTCGAAATCGGTGCCCTTGGAAGTATCGCCGAGATCGAGCTGCTGGTAATACAGGAGGGCCAGCACGGTCAGCCCGATCACCATGGCATACCGGATGGGGAGTAATATGATGGATACGAAGCCGCTCATTTTCGATGCTTCTTTGGGAGAGCGGGTCGACAGGATCTTCTGCATGTCGTAGCTGGGGGGCGGGCCGGCCAGGCTGGCGAGTACGCCTTTGAACAGCATCATCATGAAGAAGATGCCGAAGAGGCCATAGCCGTCATCGCTGATCTTTTTGCCGGCATCGGGAATGATGCGGCTCCAGTCGAGGTTGAGTTGCCAGCCAAAGAAGGGATTTTCCCAACCTGCGGGCACGTTCAAGGTGTTGCCGCGCAGGTGGATCATGGCAATGATGGCGATGGAAATGCAGGCCACGGTCATTACGCAATATTTGATCACATCACCAAGTACGATGCTGTGCATGCCGCCCAGGATGGAATAGAACATGGCGAAGGCGGTGAAAATGATGCCGTAAAAGTGTGGTACGAATTCTTTGGATACGGCGAAGGGAATATAGTCCTGCACGAGGTGCCAGGGCAGGAAGATCTCGATGAACTTACCCAGGCCGATGAAGCCGTAGGCCAGGAACCCGAAGCAGCTGAGCAGGGCGAATGCCACGACGATGTTGTGCGATCCTTTTACGCCTTTACCGCTGATCCCAAAGCGGGTCGCGAGCCATTCGGCACCGGTGGTGGCATTGGACCGGCGCAGCCATTTGGATAAGAACATCATCATAAAGACCTGGTTGAAGACGGGCCATAGCCAGGGTATCCATACGCTCTTCATGCCATACACGAAACAGAGGGCGACCATCCACATGGTGCCGCTGATGTCGAACATGTCGGAGGCGTCGCTGAGGCCGAGCATGTACCAGGGCAGTTTTTTACCGCCCATCAGGTAATTCTCTTTATTGGTACGGGCTTTTTTGCGCAGCACCCAGCCAATGATCACCATGGTGGTGAGGTAGGCAACGATGATGCTGATGTCGAGCAGGGTCAATTTCATAAGGTGGTGTACTTTTTGGGGGATTAAAATACACCCTTTTTAGGAGCATCGCGAACGAAGGCAACTAACCATAACGGGAATAGACGAAGTTTCCAGGAGATTGCCGGGGCGTTCATACAGCTACAATGTTTGTCCAAAAGTATTTCCGGCCCTACTGTGCTACAAGTACTATTTTAACTTTTTCCGGTATTTTTTAGGAAGGCAATCGTATGCACAGATGATCACCCTGTAGTAAACTGCCTGATTGTAAACGGCTATCCGGAATGAGAAAGGGAGGATGGACGCTGATACTTTATTACCGTTCTTTCCCTACATTTGAAAAGATTCCTGCATCAATTTTTCTGCTGCCTATGAGTAAGGTTACCAAAACGGATATTCTACGCGAGATTACGCCGCTCACGCAAAGCGATTGCTTTACGTTGTTCAGCCGTGTCAAATCGGAGTTCGATTTTCCCCTGCACACACACGAAGAGTACGAACTTAACTTCATCCAACATGCGAAGAACGCACAACGGGTGATCGGCGATCATATGGAAGAGATCGACGACATCGAGCTCGTGCTGGTGGGGCCCAACCTGCAGCATGCGTGGTTTACCCACCGGAGTAAGGGTAAGGAGATCCGGGAGATCACGATCCAGTTTCACAAAGACCTGTTTGATGAGCGGCTGTTGCGGCGCAATCAATTGAGTTTTATCCGCACCATGTTTGAACGATCGGTGCGCGGTATCCTGTTCTCGAAAGAAACGGCGTTGCGGGTAGCGCCACGTATCATCGATATGAACAACAAGCATGGTTTCGATTCGGTGCTGGAGCTGATGTCGATCCTGCATGACCTGTCGACGTCGCGCAACATGCGCACGCTTTCGGATGCTTCTTTCAATACGGCTGAACCTTTTAGTTATAATAGTCGCCGGGTGGAAAAAACCTTCGAATACATGAAGCTGAATTTCGATCGCCCGATCGGATTGGCAGAGGTGGCCAAACTGGCCAATATGTCGGAAGTGGCTTTCAGCCGGTTCTTCAAACAACGGACGGGCAATACCTTTATCGATAGCCTCACCGAGATCCGGCTGGGGCATGCCACCCGCCTCTTGATCGATACCACCCAATCGGTGGCGGAGATCGCTTACCATTGCGGCTTCAACAATATGTCGAACTTCAATCGCATTTTCCGCAAGAAGAAGAACTGCACACCACGTGAGTTCCGGGAGAGTTTCTCGGGCCGGCGGATCTTTATTTAAAAGGCATCCAGGCAAAGAGGCAACCAGGCACCGAGGCAACCAGGCCTCGAGGCATCGAGGGGTCCCTTCAGCAGGCATCAAGGTGTTTTATGAACTGGTGCTGAAACACACACCGGCCCTCCGGGCGGGCCAGTAACCCCTGCCCCATGGCTAGCCCCTATATACCCCTCGGCTACCCCTGGGATGGCTGGCTCTATAATAGCTCTATAAGTCCTCTATAAGTGCTCTATAACTCCTCTATATGTCGGAGAAGCCCCTACAACAAAGATCCCCGCGCCAATTGCGCAGGGATCGTTTACCTATTGGGTGGTTCGTCCTTCTTTCTGGTGATGTTTCGAGGTTCTATCGTGTGTATCAGAGTTCGAATGTCAATTGATCGTCGCGGTTCTCCACGGGTATCTGGCGTACAAAATTGTCATAATCTCCGTCGTCATCGTGGTTGCTGGCAACGCCGTAGGCATCCAGGCTATAGCCCACCGTACCATCTTTCGCTTCAATCACGTACAATATGGAAGAATCGTCGGGATTGGATTCTCCTTCAAAGCGGAATGTCCTGATGATCTTGAGGTCATCAGGTTGATAATGCTTGCCCCTGCCGATGGTAAATCCTTCCGGTGTTAAGCGGAACTCATTGTCTTTCTTTTGCTGGCGAAGTTTCTCCAACACCTGCACGAGCGTCGTCATACGTTCTGATGTTGACATGGCTGTTTTTGTAGGATGTTTTCAAAACACATGCCATCAGCCACCAGCCGCCGATGACCTGCTACAAGGCAGTAAATAGCGCCGAAGTGCTGGTAAATTGCCTGTTATTGTACCAGGAAATCCCCGGATTGGGGCCTGTTTAGGGTGTAATCGACTTGTCGTAGGTCAAATGGAAGTTGATGAGCGCTTGATGGGAAACAAGTAAGTACAGAATATTTGGCAATCAGCAATCTGTGCAGGAAATTGTTCTCGTACTTACGATATGTTCTTGTAACGTTGTTTTTAGCCGTACCCTATTCCTATCCTTCCTTTACGTTGAATACGAACCCAACCCCGTACACATTCGAGATGCTGATGTAATCAGATTTGTTAAGGTGTTTTCTCAATCGGGAGATAAAGACGTCCAGGCTACGGCCCAGGAAATAGTCATTTTCTCCCCAGAGCCGGGTCAGTATTTCTTCCCGCTTTAAAATCCTGTTTTCGTTGTTGAAAAGGAACTCCAGTAGTTCAGACTCCCTGGGCGTGAGCATGATGGCCGCATGGCTACCAATCACCAGCTTCAGGGAGTCTTTATTGAATTGTACATCGCCCCGCTCGATCAACGAGCGTTGGGTGGAGGGCTCTGTCACGGCAGGGTTGCCCGCATGGCGCTTGATGATGTTGCGGATACGCAATACCAGTTCATCGATATCGAATGGCTTCGTGATGTAATCGTCGGCGCCGATCTTGAGGCCGTGTAATTTATCAGCGCGCTCATTGCGGGCCGTGAGGAAGAGGAATGGCGTTTGCGGATTGATTTGTATGATCTTCTCTGCCAGCTGAAAGCCGTCCATACCCGGCAGCGAAATATCGATGAGCAGGATATCGTATTTCCGGGCATTGGCCTGGAACAATGTCAATGCGGCTTTACCGTCCTGGCTCCAGTCGACGGTGAAGTCCATGATCTCCAGGTATTGTTTGACGACATTACCCAGGTCTATCTCGTCTTCTATCAGCAGTATACTCGATTTCATAGTTCTGTTGATTGGTTTTCCACCGGCAGGGTGATCGTGAATACACTGCCTGCTCCTTCCTTGCTGATTACCTCTATCTTCCAGTGATGGGCGTCGATGGCTTGTTTTGCGTAAAACAGGCCCAGGCCCAATCCTTTGGCTTCTCCCTGTAGCGTGGGCACCCCCCGGTAAAATTTTTCGAACAGGTTCAATTGGGTCTCTGTATTCATGCCCACGCCATTGTCGGCGATGCGGAGCAGCAACTGTTTTTTATCGTTGGCCGTACTGACCGTTATCGCTTTGTGCTCCTGGTGGTTGTACTTGATGGCATTGTCGAGTATGTTCTGCACCACCGTCGTGAACCAGAAAGTGTCGATCTGTGCCATGTCGCGGGTTGCTTCTTTTTCGAGTGTCAATTGTACCGGGGCTCCGCCGAGATTGATCCGGTAGTCGAGTAAGATCTCCTCGAGCAGGTGGTGGACCGATTGTGTTTCTTTCTTCAGCACGATCACATTCATGCTGGTGATGTCGAGCACCTGGCCGAACAGCGTTTTGAGTCGGTCCGATTGACGGGCAATAACTTCCGTCAGGGGCTGCACCGTGTCGCGGGTCACATTCACCTTTTCATTTTGCAAGGTCTTGTTGGCAACGATGATGGCCGCCAGTGGTGTATGAAACTCGTGGGTGATGCTGTTGATGAAATCGGATTTCATCTCGGATAGTTTTTTCTGCCTGATCCAGTTGCGTAAGGTTACGAAGAACAACAACACGACCACAAGTATGGAGAATATACTCAGCGCAAAAGTGGGCATCATACGTTGCAGGATGTCCATCTGTCGGTTGCGGCTATCTACATAAAAGCTATACGCGATGCGGTAGTTGCGATCATTGACCCCGCCTACCGATACGGTAACGATCTTGTTGTTCTCATTCACCTGGTCGAGGTCACCACCTAACCAGAGGCCGCCGGCATGTTGCAGCGAATCGGCGATGCCTGGATAGTGCTTCTCCTTGGTGTAAATGCTTTTGTATTGGCGCTGACCAAAACTCACTTCCAATACGTCGATCGCCAATCCATACGTGAGTGCTGTGCGGATGTTGTACTTTTTACGGATGTCTTCCAGGATACTGTCGACGTTCTCTGCCTGGCGGAGCACCCGCACCGTGCTATCGAGTATGCGTTGTGTGTGCCAGCTGAAACTATCGGGGCTCTGCTGGTACCAACGTTCCATGTTGACGAGGTTGCGGTACATCGCGGTATCGATGATCCTGGCACCGCCCGGAAAGATGAGGTCGCTTTGTACGCTGATGCTGTACTCTTTCTTGATCAGGTCTTTCTCTTGCAGATAATACTGTTTGTTCTTGAGCTCGTAGGTGTTGTACACCAGGAAGAACTGCACTGCCGAAAGGATCAGGAAGCTCACGATGGCGATGGTCTTATGTACGGTGATGGTGTACTTCATGCAGCCTGTTGGTTTCAAAATGCGAAGGGTTAAAGATAGGCGCAATCCCGCTGTTATGCCGCCTCATTTAATTTCTGTTAACAATTCGTTTGAACTCCATTGACAAGCCTGGGATGAATTCTCTGTTAATTTTAGCCAATCCCCTACTGCTGTCAGGCCTTTCTAATGGAGGTGCTGGTAATTGGACTATCCGTGTGCCGAAGGCGGGGAAGCCTTACTCCTGTCCCGATTTTCTGACCATCTATAAAATATTGCCGCACTATGCAGCTATCGATCCTGACCCGCCGTACCTGGGCTTTATTGTTTGTTTTTATCGTACCCATTCAGTTGGTTTTGTCGCAATCCATCGCCCACCCGCCTGCCGGTCCATCGAAAATGGACTGGTGGCGCAAGGCGAGACTGGGCATGTTCATTCACTGGGGTGTGTATGCCGTTCCGGCTGGTGAATACCAGGGCAAACCCGTGGATGGATTGGGTGAATGGATCATGCACGACGTGAGCATACCTCGTTCGGTATATGCCGGCTATGCACAGCAATTCAACCCGGTAAAATACAATGCCGATGCGTGGGTCACGATGGCGAAGGAAGCCGGTATGAAGTACATCGTGGTGACGACCAAGCACCACGACGGTTTTGCCCTGTTCGATTCAAAAGCAAGCGACTGGACAGCCGTAAAAGCTACTCCCTATGGCAAAGACCTGCTGAAGCCACTGGTAGAGGCCTGCCGGAAGCAAGGGATGAAACTGGGCTTTTATTATTCGCAGGCCAATGACTGGTACAATCCGGGTGGTGCCGCTGCCCGTGGTCACTGGGACAAGACCCAGGCAGGCAATGGCATGGATGAGTATATCGACAAGGTAGCGATCCCGCAGATGAAGGAGTTATTGACGCAGTATGGTGATGTGGTGGAGCTGTGGTGGGATGTGCCGACCGATATGAACAAGGAGCGTGCAGACAAGTTGCATGCGTTGCTGGCTTTACAACCAGGCATCATCACCAACGACCGCTTGGGTGGAGGTTACAAAGGGGATATCACTACGCCCGAACAGTATATTCCGGCCACCGGTATTGCCGGTCGCGATTGGGAAACCTGCATGACGATGAATGATACCTGGGGTTTCAAAACGAAAGACAACAACTGGAAATCATCTGCTACCCTCATCCGCAACCTGGTCGACATTGCTTCCAAAGGCGGTAACTACCTCCTGAATGTAGGCCCTACGGCGGAAGGCGAATTCCCCGCTCCCATCATCGAGCGGCTGGCGGCCATCGGCCGGTGGACGAAGGTAAACGGTGAATCGGTCTATGGCACTACTGCCAGTCCGTTCAAGATATTACCCTGGGGCCGTGCCACCAAACGGGTGGAAGGTGCTGCCACTTCTCTGTACCTGCATGTATTCAATTGGCCCACCAACGGTCAGTTGACAGTGCCGGGGCTCAAAGCGAAGGTGCAGTCGGTTCGGCTGCTGGCGGGGGGCGCCAAACTCACCGCTGCTGCTACGGCGGAGGGACTGCAAATACAAGTGCCCCTGCTGGCGCCAGACGAGGTGGCTTCGGTGATCGAGGTGAAGATACAGGGCGCGATGACCATCGAGCCCTATTCGGTGAAGCAAGAAGCTGACGGTCGTGTGGTATTGGGCGCCGAGACGGCGGATATCCACAACCAGCCCGGTGAATCGAGTGCCATGACGGAAGGAAACTGGGATAACCGGAATATCGGCTATTGGACCAGTGCTGCTTCGTGGGTATCCTGGAAGGTGGAGTTTGCAAAAGCAGGTACCTACACCCTTAAAGCGGTGGCGGGTACGCCTGCCGAAGCCAGCGCCTTCAACGTGCAGATCGGCAACCAGACGATTGACGCTACCGTGCGCAGTACAGGCGACTACAACCAGTATAACGAAGTGGTATTAGGAACAGTGACGATCGACAAGCCTGGCCTGCATACAGTTACGTTGAAGCCCGACCCCGCAGGCTGGAAAGCTATGAACCTGCGACAGATCAGTTTGCAATAGTTATTTCTCTATACACCAAAACTCAAGACTGCTTATGAACACGTATCATTACGTATTCAAAAGGATCAAACCCATCCTTTTGTTTTGTCTGCTGCTGGGGACCATCCACGATGCGCAGGCCCAATCGAGCGAGATCGTCGTGAAAGGAACGGTTCGTTCCGATACGGCCGCCCTCGAAGGCGTTACGATCTCTTTGAAATCGAATCCATCGCTGGCTACCTTTTCCGATGCGAAAGGCAACTACACTATCAAAGTGCCTTCCAACGGTACCCTCGTCTTTTCCTTCATAGGATTTGGAACGCAGGAGATCGAGGTGAAGGGTGAGCCGGTGGTCAATGTGGTCATGAAGGGCAGTGATAAAACCATGGAGGAGGTAGCGGTAGTGGCTTATGGTACCCAGAAAAAGAAGAGCATGGTCAGCGCCGTGACCACCATCAATCCCAAAGAACTGAAAGGGCCTACCAGCAACCTGACGACCATGTTGGCCGGTAAGATCTCGGGTATCATCGCTTATCAACGCAGTGGTGAGCCGGGGCAGGATAATGCCAGCTTCTTCATTCGTGGTGTTACCACGTTTGGGTCGGGCAAGGTCGATCCGTTGATCCTGATCGACAATATGGAGTCGACACCCAACGACCTGGCACGCCTGCAACCTGACGATATTGCCGGTTTTTCGGTATTGAAGGATGCTACGGCCGCTTCCTTATACGGGGCACGTGGCGCCAATGGAGTGATCCTAGTTACCACCAAAGTGGGTGTGGAAGGTAGGACGAAGTTCAGTGTACGCGCGGAAAATTCTACTTCCAGCAACACGAAGAACTTTCGCTTCGCCGATAATATCACGTACATGAAGTTGGCCAACGAAGCCCTGGTAACGCGTTATCCGTTGCGGGCGCCTTTGTACACGCAGGAGAAGATCGATCAGACCGCTGCCGGTGGCGATCCTTACCTGTATCCCAACAACGATTGGTTGAAGATGCTGATCAAGGACTATACGAATAACCAGCGTTACAATTTGAACATGAGTGGTGGAGGTAAGGTGGCGCAATACTATGTGTCGGGTACCTATAACGTAGACAATGGTGTACTGAAGGAGAATGGGCTGAATAATTTCAACAGCAATATTAAGTTGCGTAGTTACCAGATCCGTACGAACGTGACGATCAATGCTACATCCACTACAGTAGCGAATATCAAGGTCTCCGGTCAGTTTGACGATTACAATGGCCCTGTTGGCGGTGGTGGTAATATTTTTAACCAGGCATTGAAGAGCAACCCGGTGATGTTTGCGGCGGTTTACCCAACGGATTACCTGCCACGGTTGAACCATCCGTTGTTTGGCAGTGCGCTGGATGATAACGGCACCCGGTACAACAACCCGTATGCCAATATGGTATCGGGCTACCAGCAGTCGAATACATCGACCATGACTGCCCAGCTGGACCTGCGCCAGAACCTGAATTTCATCACCAGCGGCCTGTCGGCGCGTATGATGGCTTTCACCCAGCGCTACGGTTCGTTCAGCCTGATGCGTGCATATTCCCCGTTTTACTATACACTATCCTATGGTCCCGACGGGAAGTCGCCGATGCTGAGTCCGCTCAACACGAACGGGACGGAATATCTGAGCTATATTCCCGGTGCGAAGATCTTAAACACCACCAGTTACCTGGAGGCCGCGATCAACTACAACCGCAGCTTCGGCGATCATGATGTGTCGGGAATGCTGATCACTACGATGCGCAACTACCTGACGGCGAATTCTGTCCTCAATGACCTGCAGCAGTCGCTGCCTTACCGGAACCAGGGCCTTTCGGGCCGTTTTACTTATGGGTATGATGGCCGCTATATGGCGGAGTTCAACTTTGGCTACAATGGGTCCGAGCGTTTCTCTAAGAACAACCGGCTCGGTTTCTTCCCTTCTGGTGGTCTTGCGTGGAACATGCACAACGAAAATTTCTTCGATGGCTTGTCCAAAAAGATCTCCGTACTTAAACTGCGTGGCACATATGGATTGGTGGGTAATGACCAGATTGGTCGCGCGGAAGACCGTTTCTTTTACCTGTCGAGCATGAATATGGACAACCCCGACCGGGCCGCCACGTTTGGTGAGAACTTCGGTACAACCATGAATGGGGTTGGCGTTACGCGGTATGCCAACAGTTCCATCACCTGGGAAAAAGCGTACAAGCTGAACGTCGGTATGGACATACAGACCACATTTGGGTTGAACTTCACGATGGATGTGTACCGCGAGCTCCGCAAGAACATCCTGATGACACGCGCTTACATACCCAGTTCGATGGGCCTGCTGGCGAATATCCAGGCGAACGTTGGTGAGGCAGAAGGCCGTGGCGTGGACCTGCAAATGGATTACAACAAATCATTCCAGAACGGCATGTGGCTGCAATTGCGAGGCAACTTCACGTATGCGCACAGCAAGATGCTGGTGAATGAAGAACCCCTCTATGCTACGCCCTGGAGCAGCAAAGTGGGCTATCCGCTGTCGCAACGCTGGGGCTTGATTGCTGAGCGCCTGTTTGTGGATGACGAAGAAGTGAAGAACTCCCCTACCCAACAGTTTGGTGAAGTGCGCGGCGGTGATATCAAGTACCTCGACCTCGACGGCAACAACGTGATCGATGGCAATGGCGACCAGGTACCCATCGGCTATCCCGAAACACCGGAGATCGTATATGGTGGCGGCTTTTCCTTTGGTTACAAGCAGTTTGACATCAGTGCTTTTGTACAGGGGTCAGCACGTTCGTCCATATTCGTCAACAATGAAATGATACAGCCTTTCAAACGTGATGCGGATGGTTTTGGCTTTGAAAGCGGTTTGCTGAAAGTGATCGCCGATGATCACTGGTCCGAGCGTAACCGGAATATCTATGCTTTCTGGCCCCGTTTGAGTGATGAGACCATTCAAAACAACCAATGGACATCTACCTGGTGGATGCGCAACGGGGCCTTTGTACGCCTGAAGTCCGTTGAACTGGGATATACGCTCCCCGGCAGACTGCTGAAGCGTTTCGGGCTGGCGAATGCCCGGCTCTATGCCAATGGCAATAACCTATTCGTGATCAGCGGATTCAAGTTGTGGGACCCTGAGATGGGCAGCAATGGACTGGCCTATCCCCTGCAACGTGTGTACAACGTAGGCGTGAACCTTAGTTTTTAACCTTTTATTTCTACGGAATGCGATTTAAACATTCATTCAATTATACCTTGCTGGCCACCTTACTGGCCGGCCTCATGGGGCTCTCTTCCTGTGAGAAGTTCATCGATGTGGTGCCCGATAACGTAGCCACGATCGACAATGCTTTCAGTATCCGGACGGAGGCTGAAAAATATCTTTTCACTTGTTATTCCTGGTTACCGAGTGAAGGCAATTACAACAACAACCCGGCATACGGTGCGGGCGACGAAACCTGGCAGGACGTCAGTTTCAGTACCATCAGCCAGGAGCCGTTGCGTGTGGCGATGGGGCAACAGAATGCCACCATGCCTTATTTTGCTTACTGGAGCTCTATGTACCAGGGCATCCGTGACTGTAATATCTTCCTCGACAATGTGGACAAGGTGGTAGACCTGGAGCCTTATATGTTGCGGCGTTGGAAAGGGGAAGTGCTGTTTTTGAAGGCGTATTATCACTGGTACCTGATGCGGATGTATGGAGCGATCCATATCATCGACAAGAACCTGCCTACAGATGCGACGACTGATCAGGTAAAGCTGACCAGGGCGCCACTGGATTCAGTGGCAAATTATATTGTTCACCTGCTGGACTCTTCAGCCAGGCTGTTGCCCGCTACCATTCAGGCCCGTACTACGGAACTCGGGCGTGTCACTGCGCCCATAGCGCTATCGATGAAAGCCCGTGTGCTGGTGACGGCGGCCAGTCCGTTGTTCAATGGCAACGCAGATTATACCGGTGTGAAGAACGCAGACGGTACAGCATTGTTCAATACCACTTTCGACAAACAGAAATGGGTGCGTGCAGCGACTGCCTGTAAAGAAGCCATCGAGGCCTGCCATGCTGCCGGTATAACGTTGTATAAGTTCGATGACCCGATCGCTAACCTCTCGGAGTCGATGAAAGTAGAAATGAGTATCCGGAATGCGGTGTGTGAAAAGTGGAATGAGGAACTCATCTGGGGTTCTTCGAATAGCCGCATGGACAATTACATGCAACGGCTGGCTTGTCCGAAACTGGACCCGGCCCGCCTGGGCAACCAGGATCCGCTGGGGCAACTGGCGCCTACGATGAAGATCGCTGAGCAGTTCTACTCCCGGAATGGTGTACCTATTGACGAAGATAAAACTTACGATTATACCAACCGGTATGCTTTGCGTACGGTAGTGCCTGAAGAAGGCGAAAAAATGCAGGTGGGTTATCAGACAGCCACTTTGCATTTTGATCGGGAGCCACGTTTCTATGCTGACATTGCTTTCGACGGTTCCAAATGGTACATGCAGAACGGTACGTGGAATGTAAATGCCCGCTGGGGTATGAACCAGTCGCAGAAGAATGTGTTCGGTTACTCCGTAACCGGCTATTTCACCAAAAAGATCGTGAGCTGGAAGTATGTGATCAATGAGGGACAAAGCTCCTCTACCGAAGAATATCCATTCCCCTTGTTCCGCCTGGCCGATCTCTACCTGTTGTATGCAGAGGCTTTGAATGAAGCAGAGGGACCGGGTAATGCTGATATCCTTACCTATGTAAACCGGGTGCGGGAAAGAGCTGGCCTGAAGTCGGTGGAACAATCCTGGAGCCAGTTTTCGAAGAGCCCGTCGAAGTACACCACGCAGGATGGGCTGCGCGCGATCATACAGCGTGAGCGCCTGATCGAGCTGAGCTTTGAGGCCAGCCGTTTTTGGGACCTGCGTCGCTGGAAGCGTGCGATCGAAGAGCAGAACAAGACGGTCAGTGGCTGGGATATCGCGCAGGCGGCACCGGCCGCCTACTACCGGTTGAAACCGCTGTGGTCGCAAACCTTCCAGGTAAGGGATTACCTGTGGCCGATCTCGAACAATGACATCCTGGTGAATCCGAAATTGGTGCAGAACCCAGGCTGGTAAACCGTTCTTTTGACCTTAACTACAAATCATGAAACTAAGTCATCTTATATATGTTGGTTCGCTGCTGTTGACAGTAGCGGCCTGTAAAAAAGAAGAGCATACTTCGCTCTACGGGGCGGGTTCCGTACCTGCTTCATTGACCAGTACCTCGGTCAGGAATCTGCCAGGGGCCGCCGAGATCACTTATTCGTTGCCACACGACAACGCCATCCTATATGTAAAAGCGGAGTATGAGCGTCAACCTGGCAATAAGCAGGAAATGAAAGCATCGTACTATGCGAACAAGCTGGTGGTGGACGGCTTTGGTGATACACTGGAACATGCCATCAAACTGTATGTGGTCAATCGCAGTGAGCAGGTCTCTGAACCAGTGACGGTGACCGTTAAACCATTGACACCGCCGGTGACACTGGTATACAGAAGTTTGAAGATCGGCGAAGATTTTGGTGGTCTGCGTATCTCTTTTGAAAACGACGCAAAAGCAGATGTAGCCATTCATGTGCTGACACCCGATGAGAAAGGGGTGTTATCGCAGGCGCACGTTCAGTATACTACGCTGGAGGAAGGGTTATTCACCCTTCGTGGCTATGACAGTACGGCCCGCCGGTTTACCTTTTACGTAACGGACCGGTTTGGCAATCACTCGGATACCTTGTCGAATGTATACCGGCCTTTGTATGAGAAGCTGCTCGATAAGCTGAAATTCCGCAAGGTGCAGTTGGCTACGGATATTGCGGATGATTGGGGGCTACCCATGGAAAACCTGTGGAATGGCTCTTATGTCGGGTTCTGGGATATGTTCCATACACAAACCAAACCTTTCCCGCAATGGTTTACGTTCGATATGGGGCTTACCGTGAAGCTGAGCCGGATCACTATGTGGCAACGGCAGACGCCGGTCAATGACTGGGCGTACAATGCCAACAATCCCAAAGAGCTGGAGATATATGGTTCCAACAATCCTGATCCTGATGGCGGGTGGAACAACTGGACGAAGCTGGTGGAGCATAAAGTGGTAAAACCTTCGGGCCTGCCACTGGGGCAGCTGACGGCCGATGATATTGCTGCGGCAGCCCGGGGAGAAGAAATGACCATCCCGCTCGATAAGCAGGGGGTGCGTTACCTGCGTGTGAAGGTGATCCACACCTTTACGGATGCGGCCTGTAATATTGCGGAAGTGTCGATCTGGGGGCAGCCGTAGGAAGGCAACGAGGCAATCCCGACATGCGTCGGGACATGGAGGCGATAACCATTACTAATCATTCAACTCATTTAACATGAAAGTTTTTTCATCTATACAACGAGCCAGGCGATGGACTATCGGGGCGGTAGCGCTGCTGGTGGCAGCACTGGTATGGGGCTCCTGTGCGAAGCAGGACGACTGGAAAGCCTACCTGCCGGATCAGCCCAAGGTGTATCCGGGCAAGGCCACGGAGATCAGCTTTTTACCGGGCCGTAACCGCGCGATGTTGCGCTGGCTGCTGGTATCGGATCCTACCATTACCCGGGCGAAGGTGTATTGGAACAATGGCCACGATTCTGCCGCGTTGGATATCACGCGCAAGCAGGGCGTGGATACCGTCAGCCTGCTCATCGATCAACTGCAGGAAGCGAGTTATACGTTTACCATTCATACGTACGACAAGGAAGGCAATAGAAGCGTACCCGCCTTCAGTACCGGGCCTGTACTGGGTCCTCGCTATGAGAGCACGCTGCTCAACCGGGCCGTGCTGAATGTGAGCTACCTGAGCGATGCCAAATTGGTGGTGGTGAATTGGGGCAAGGCCGATACCGTCAATACGGGTACAAAGATCTGGTATACCGATCTGGGTGGTGTGGAGCGCGTACTGCAGGTGGATTCGGGAACTTATGTCTCAACCTTTCCCTGGAAAGTGGGCACCAGGATCAATTATCAATCCTCGTACAAGCCCTACGCTTATGCGATCGATACCTTCACCGTACCCAACAAGGATTCCATCACTGTAAAGAACGTTCCGGTGGCTAAAAACAACTGGAGCGTTGTCCGGTTGCCGACAGATGTGGCGGGTGATGCCTGGGGTACCAACCTGGCCTGGCTATGGGATGGTAAAGCCGGCGATTACCCGGAGATCTATCATACGGATGGTGATGGGCTGCCGCATCATTTTACGATCGATCTGGGTGGGGTTTACAACCTGACACAGGTGGAAACGATTGGCCGGGATAACGCCAATCCGTTTCACAACGTCACCAAATACCAGGTGTGGGGTGTGGCCGACCTGGCCAATGCCATCACTACCCTGCCGGGCAACGATCCGGGTTGGGAAGCCGAGGCGACAGCCAAGGGATGGACGCTGTTACAAACGGTAACGCATCCCACTACCGGCACCGCTCCTTACCGGGTGAGCCTGCAGGCAGGCATCCCTTCCGTGCGTTATATCCGTATCCGCGTGCTGCAGACGGTCGATCACAGTGAGGACAGCCATATGAGCGAGTTGACGTTTTGGTACAATCCCTAAAGTGTATGGGAGGCATCCGGATGCGTTGCGATGATTGCCATGTATGAAAAGTGCCTACATTTAAATCATAATCCAGCAATAATGAATCATTTCAGGTTTACCAGGCGTGCCCTGGTGTGTGCTAGTCTCTGTACATCTTTATTGATGCCCGCTGCTGCCGATGCGCAGGTAAAGAAGGCCGGGCAGGACCTTGTGGCTTTGCAACAGGGGTTTGTAGATCTTCGTTTCGGGATGTTCATCCACTTCAACATTCCTACGTTTATGGACCAGGACTGGGCCGATCCGGATGCCTCCCCGGCCCTTTTCAATCCCACCAAGCTCAACTGCGATCAGTGGGCCAAGGCGGCGAAGTCGGCCAATATGAGCTATGGCTGTCTGACTACCAAACACCATAGTGGTTTTGCTATCTGGGATACGAAGACGACGGATTACAACGTGATGAAAAGTCCGTTGAAGAAAGATGTGGTGCGCGAGTATGTCAATGCTTTCCGGGCCAATGGTCTGAAAGTGATGTTGTATTATTCGATCCTCGATACGCACCACAAACTGCGTCCGGGTCATATTACGCCGGAGCATATTGCGATGGTGAAGGCACAGCTGACCGAGTTGCTGACCAATTACGGTGAAATCCATTCGCTGATCATCGATGGCTGGGATGCTCCCTGGTCGCGTATCTCGTACGATGATATCCCTTTTGAGGAGATCTACAACCTGATCAAGTCGCTGCAGCCTAATTGCCTGGTGATGGACCTCAATGCGGCCAAGTACCCTGCAGAAGCGCTGTATTACACCGATATCAAGTCGTATGAGCAAGGGGCTGGTCAGCATATCGGCAAAGAAAGTAACCGCCTGCCGGCTTTGTCGTGCCTGCCGATCAACGATGCCTGGTTCTGGAAAAGTTCCTTCCCGACGTCTCCTGTAAAGGACGTGAACAAGCTGGTGAATGACAACATCGTTCCGATGAACAATGCCTATTGCAATTTCATCCTCAACGTGGCGCCCAACCGGGAAGGCCTGATCGATGACAATGCGCTGGCGGCACTGAAGCAGATCGGTTCGCAGTGGAAGAACAACGGCGCTACGGCGAAGTTGCCTGCTTTCGATGCGCCGATCATCTCTTCCAATATCGCGAAACACCAGCCTGCCAATGCCAGCTGGAGCGATGATATGTGGATCATGGACTTTGGCAACGACGATGATTTTGGTCGTTCCTGGATCTCCAATCCAACCGTCAAGCAGCCCTGGTATGAAGTGGTGCTGAAGAAAGAGGAAGGATTCAACATGATCGTGTTGGCGGAATCGCGCAGACCACGTATCTGGAAGTATCGTTTGGAGTATTTCGCGAATGGCGCCTGGAAGCCACTGTTGGCCGGCGAAAATAAAGGCCGCATCAAGATCCACCGCTTCGATCGCGTGTATGGTGAAAAGGTGCGTATCCTGATCGATGGCTTCACGGAGGCGCCGCAGATTGCCGAGTTTGGTGTATTCAACGAAAGAAGATAGTGCTGATACCTTTGTAATGGAAAACGGCCGTAGCATCTGCTGCGGCCGTTTGTATTGATGGATAAGTTGTGTATAGAAAAGACCCCGGTACCTATTCGGTTACACCCAGGCGAAGCAACTGATCACGAATGGCGTTGAGTGTTTCGGGGGTGAAGCCGTCTGCGCTGGCCTGCAGTTTCAACACCCGCCGCCTGTTCTTGTACAGCGTAAGAGAGGTAATCTCTGATCCCTTGCCTGCATGATCTTTTGTTTGGGTATATAGTTGTACCTGGCTCAGGATATGTACTTTTTCACCTTCTCCATTGAGTGGGCTGCGGTACTGATAGCTAAGCGTTTTAGTGTCTTCGTGTATCTGCAACTCCTGGATGTGCTTATGGTCGAGACTATTGGCGATCCCTATAGCGAGCAAGCCTCCGAGGATCCAGTAAATGCTATTGTTCACATCGTCCAGCAAAGTCTTTAATACGACAACGATAACAACATAAGCGACGATGGTTATCAACACGCGTTTGAGCACAAGTGGCCAATAATTTTTTTTGCCGGGCGAATAGGTTAGCATGGTGGGGCGGGGCGGGTATTTTATGGTTTCCGTGAATATACGGTTTATCCCGCGTTTTTTAAAGGTACAATTACGGGTAATGCAGGTGGGGCGTGATGAATTACAGGGATGATATATGTATTCTTACCTGTATGGGTAGGCCGTTTTGGGAAATTACTACCGTCTGCATTCCCTTTTTTAACAGTTTTCTTAAAAATACCACCAAGGGGGTATTGGTAGTCTGTAAACTAGCCCTTATTTTTGTCTCGGTTTTTCATAGGATATTGGATTTTAAAACGGGGCTGTATTTTTATGCTGGCCCTTTTTTTATGCCCCTACTGTAGGTAGTTCTACGTAAAGTCCGCTCCTATGGCGGGTTTGCGGCGATAGTGGCCTGCAGGTGCCTCCCGATCCAGTCATGATCTGTTGAATCCTCTCCATATTCAAAAGCCCGGACACTCGTCCGGGCTTTGCCGTTCATGGCTATTCTCTATGGAAACAGTAGGTTTTTTACTGTTTTTTTCGGTTACTGCTGAATGAATCGCGGAACATCTTCCAGCCCTTCGGTGTCTTTTTCCACAACACCAGGAATTTGCCGTCATCAAATTCTTTTCCATTACCATCGAAGGACTGCCAACGGCCTTCTTCGGTGACAAATTCCAGCCCATCGCCATAAATGGCCGTAGTGATGAACTTGCCATTCCGCAGGCCTATCTCGTGGTAGGCGATGCGAAAAAACTCCAGCGGAGCAATTGGACCGCATAGCGGGGCTGCATCTGGTGCCATGATGCAGCAGTCTTCAGCATATCGATCGATAAAGATGGAGGAGTCGCCCTGGGCAAATGCCTGGAAGTAGATCGCATTGCTTTCAGCGATGGCTTTGGTCGCTTCGTCGAGGTTTTCAGTTGGTCGGGCTGCGGTACTGGTTTCGCAGGCGGTACTAGGTAACAGGATGGTGCCGATGAGCGCGATCAGGAATAGTGGTGTGTGCCTTTTCATGGTTGTACTGTTTGTTTGAATTGTTGGCACAAAACTACCGGGAGCGTGGTGACTGGAATTGTATAAAACGGAACGATGGGTTGGTTATGCGTCCTTCCGAAAATGGAGGCCTGCTGCTTTGAGGGCCTTGCGGAGTATGGGCATGGCGGCGGGGCCGATCCCATGCAGTGCCAGTACTTCTTTTTCGGTTTTGCCCGCGAGCTGTGCCGGTACATCGAGCCTGGCGTGCTGAAGGGCACGTCGGGCGGGGGCAGATAATAAGGCCAGGAAGCCTGTTTCGGGTTTGTTTTCCTGTTCGCACACCGGGCAGGTGGGACAGTCGCTGCTTTTGAAATATTTATGCCCCTTGGCACAGATACGCAATGTTTTGGTACTGGTCATAGTAAGGAATAGTTATATCCCACGGCAGCGTTGAGGAGCTATGACGTGCAATTTAAGGCATTCTGTGCTTTAGTGACAAGCTCAACCTTTCCGCAGCTTCCAGAACGATATGGTACGTCTTCTTACAAAGCCGAGGTATTCGTACAGGCGGATGGCTCTTTCATTGCTTTCCAGTACGTGGAGAAATGGGATAATGCCCTGGTCGAGGTTGGTATTGCAGAGGTGGGCGATGAGGTGCTGGGCGTACTGGCGGCCGGTATAGGCCGGATCGGTACAAATGGCGCTGAGTTCGGTTAACTCCTGCAAGCGCATGCGCTCGCCTGCCACGGCCACCAGCCGTTCTTCCTCGAAGATGCCATAATAGCTGCCGAGTTGCTGCGTACGTGGTTCGTAGTAGCCGGGCTGCACCTGCTGGATGAGGTTGTACAGGGCTTTTTGGTGTTGATCGTGTAAAGGAGTGACGGTAACCGCGCCGGCTGGCGGAGTTACCCGGGTTTGGTGGATCATCTGGGCGCAGGGCAGTTCTTGCAGGATCGTCCAGTTGGCTGGCAGCGCCGGTAATTCACCGATCAGGAAAAAGACTTCCCCGGGCAGGAGCAGGCTGTCGAGTTGTACGATCTTGTCGCCATGCCCGTGATCGAATGCGGCAAAGGGCAGTATGTCCCGGCGATACCGGCGTACATAGGTGTTTCCGGTGGCGAAAGTCTGCTGGGTACCGCTGAGGGCCCACCAGGCCGGATTATCGAGGGCGGCGAAACGATCATGGCTCATGGGGCAAAGTTACCCCATTTCAGGTGTCCTGCGCTGGAAGACGTCGATCAGGGTTTCCGGATGCTGGCGATGTCGAGGCTTTCGATACAGCAGGGAAAGCCATTGATGGGCGGCATTCTGCGGACGCCTCCGGTGATGATCACTTCCTGGTCGTTCTTTTGAAATTCCATGGGCAGGTCGCAGGTAATGAGCCTGGTGTCGATGGCCCCATTTTCGACCAGGTAGATACCGAGGGCAGTTGCTGTTACCTTAACCGTTGCCCGCTGGTTAGTGATTTGCCGGTAGACGGCCGATTCTTTGTAGCAGGGCGGCGGTGTGGCCAGGGTGTCTGCTTTCTTGTCTTTTTTACAGCCGGCGGTGGTCGCCAGCAGCAGAGGTATAACGAGGAATGAGCGGGCGTTCATGGTGGTTGGTTTGCTGCCTGATCGTTGGCTGCGCCGCAACGTTGCATGATCGCTTTTTTAAGGTCTTTTTACGCCATTGATCTCGCCTTCCTGCAATAGTTCCAGCAATTGCCGCTTGCCGATGACCCGTACATCCCCTTCCACGAAATAGTCTTCATCATTGGGTTCGCTGACGTACTTGGTGTAGAGCAGGTTGGAATGCTGTGTATAGATGGAGTCGTTTTTGATCATCACTACCTTCAGGAAATAGTATTCCGTCTTGTGTCCATCTCTTTGCTGCATGGTATAGATATCGCCTTCCTGCGGAGCCGTTACATAGGCCTTTTTCTCGAGTTGTGTGTTGTGGTTGGCGATGGAGATCCATACGATCAGGCAGGCGACCAGGATGAGGCCGGTGTAGAGGAATGGGCTCTTTTTCGTTTTCTTTTCGTACTGGTATTGTAAGGAGTCGATCCGGGTGCGCCGGCCACAGCCCTTGCATTGCAGCGTGGAGGTTCGGTCATTGATTGGCCAGAACGGAATGAAAAAGACGTGAAAATAGCCATGATAGACTTTAATTTCCATATCGAAAGCCCGGCATTCGGAGCAGGCTTGCTGGTGATCGCTATAGCGATTGATGCGCATCTTCTTCTGACCGTAAATAATAAACATACTGTGGCCGGGTGTTGGGTGATTCGGTGCCGGACTGGAAGATAAAGGAAATTTGTCGATTGATGGTTTCGGGCAACCGTACAGCGAAATTCAATTCCGGCATTTGACTTGTAATATAAATGCGCAAGGGTTATTCGTAAATCCGTTACCCATTCATTATTTTTGCAATCATAATTAACAGATATGTCGGTTTTTAAAGACAAGGTTGTTGTTGTCACAGGCGGTACGGAAGGAATCGGGAAGGCTTTGGTGAATGCTTTTATTGCCGAAGGGGCCAAAGTGGCTACCTGCGCACGGAACTATGATAAGCTCTATACCCTGCAGCTGCAACATACGAGCGTGGAATTGCACACGATGACCTGCGACCTAAGCAAGGAAACCGACTGTCGTCGTTTCATCGAATCTACCCTGAAGACCTTTGGCGGTATCGATATCCTCATCAATAATGCCGGTGTCAGCATGCGGGCTTTATTTGCCGATGCCGATGTAGAGGTGATCAAAAAGGTCATGGACATCAACTTTTACGGTGCGGTGCACTGTACCAAATATGCGTTGAACTCGATCGTAGAACGCCGCGGAACCATTGTAGGCGTTTCTTCCATTGCCGGCTATCGGGGCCTGCCTGGCCGTAGCGGCTATTCGGCTTCCAAATTTGCTCTGCAGGGCTGGATGGAGGCTTTGCGTACCGAACTGCTCGATACCGGTACCAATGTGATGTGGGTATGTCCCGGCTTCACCGCTTCCAACATCCGGAATGCGGCACTGAACAAAGACGGTGTGGCGCAGGGCGAATCACCGCTGGACGAGGGGGCGCTGATGACGGCCGAAGAGGTGGCCACGCATATCCTGAGCGCCATTGAGCGCCGCAAACGTACCATGGTGCTTACTTTCAAAGGCAAGCAAACCGTGTTCATGAACCGGTTCTTCCCGGCCTGGGCCGATAAGCTGGTCCACAAATTCTTTTTTAAGAACGGCGAACTGGTGAAGTAGTCTATCATAATATTCGAAACCCGACAATTAAGCATGGCCTTACTTACCCTTACTTCCGACATAGGGCAGCAAGATTACCTCGTAGGGGCGCTGAAAGGCCAGCTATTACAGATCAACCCTGCTTTTCAGCTGATCGATATATCGCACACCCTGTCGCCCTTCAACTATCCGCAGGCGGCGTATGTTTGCCGTAATGCCATCAACAATTTTCCCCCGTACAGTTTCCACCTGCTCATGGTGAACCTGTTTGAGCGAAAGCCCGAGCAATTATTACTGGCCTATCACCAGGAACAGTACATCCTGTGCGCCGACAACGGCCTGCTGACGATGATCCTGGAGGGAAAACCTGAAATGGTGATCGGCTTACCGCTCGATAAAGCCGCCAATAAGAACACCCTCTATTGCGCACGCGTCATGGGCCAGGCGGTGCAGGCCTTGCAAGCGGGAACCAGCCTGATGGACATCGGTGTACCGGACGTATCCTTTACTGAAACCAACCACCTGCGCCCCTTGCAGGGAGAGAGCTGGATCGAGGGGCAGATCATTTTCATCGACAACTTCGAGAACATCGTGGTCAATATCACCCACGCCCAGTTTGAAGAGCAGCGCCGGGGCCGTAGTTTCAAGATCACCTTCAAACGCAATGAAGTAATCTCCACCATCAGCGAGACCTATGCAGATGTGCCCGAGGGCGAAAAACTGGCCCTTTTCAATGCCGCCGGCTACCTCGAGATTGCCATCAACAAAGGCAATGCAGCCGGCCTTTTCGGCTTGCAGGGCTTCTCCGAAAAATCGCAAAGCCTGCAGAACAGGCTCTTCTACCAGACGGTACGGATACATTTCGAATAAGTTATTTTTCTACCTGCGCTCGTACAACTACGTAAATCTTCGTTTTTCTTTCCTAACTTCCCCACCCTTTCGACTATATCTGCGTAACAAGCTGTAAAATAAAGCGGGATGCGCCCTTTCGTATGGGTAAAACCTGTTATGTATCGTTGAAAAACTATGAATATAAACCGTTTGAAAGGTGCCACCCGAAAGAGGAAACACTATATATTTGCCAAGTTTAATAAAATCAATACAATATGAATTTTAGCCGTGTCAATAACATTGTAGGCTGGCTGGTTTGTTTGGTAGCCTGTACGGTGTACGTGCTGACCATGGAGCCCACGGGTAGTTTCTGGGACTGTGGTGAGTTTGTATCCAGTGCCTACAAGTTACAGATACCCCACCCCCCCGGAGCCCCCCTTTTCGTTTTGCTTGGCCGTTTCTTCATCGTGCTTTTTGGCGATGACCCCAAGAACGCGGCGATGGGCGTTAACTTCATGAATGCTATTGCCTCCGGCTTTACCATATTGTTCCTGTTCTGGTCTATTACGCACTTTGCCCGCAAGCTCGTTCAAAAGACGGTGGGTGAAGCCCTCACCGGCCCCCAGACGTTCAACGTCATGGCAGCTGGTGTGGTAGGTGCACTGGCTTATACGTTCTCCGATTCTTTCTGGTACAGCGCTGTAGAAGGTGAGGTGTACGCCCTGTCTTCCCTGTTTACCGCCATCGTATTCTGGGCGATCCTGAAGTGGGAACACGAGGTAGATCGCGAGAGCACGACCGACGGTCACAAGTTTAGCGGTGCCGACCGCTGGATCGTGTTCATCTTCTTCATGATGGGCTTGTCGATCGGTGTGCACTTGCTCAACCTGTTGACGATCCCTGCGATCGTGATGGTGTACTACTTCAAACGTTACAAGGTTACGACCTGGGGTACCATTTGGGCTTTCCTGATCGGTTGTGTGATCACCGGCCTGGTACAGGTGGTGATCATTCAGTGGTCGATCAAGGGCGCCGGTGCTTTTGATATCCTGTTTGTGAATACCTTCGGCATGCCGTTCTTCAGCGGCTTCGCCATCTACTTCGTTCTCCTGACCTTCCTGCTGGTCTACGGCCTTCGCTTCGATGACGCCAAGATCAAGAAGTTCACCCTGTTCCCGGTATGGCTGTCGGCCATCATCCTGCTGTTCTGTTTCCCCTTCATCAAATCGGCCGGTTCTTTCGTGCTGTTGCTGTTGGGCCTGGCCGGGGTGATCTACCTGTGTTACAGCTTTAAGAGCGGTGTTTCTTCTTTCCTGAAGATCGGCATCTGGGCTTCTGTATTTGTCATTATTGGTTATTCGACCTATTTCACCACACTGATCCGCTCTTCTGCGAATCCTTCCGTGGATATGTATAATGTAGATAACCCCGTGAGCCTGGTAGGTTACCTGAGCCGTGAGCAATATGGTGACTGGCCCATCCTGTACGGTCCTTACTTTACCGATAAGCCTACGCAAGAGAATTTTGTGACTACAGGCGATCGTTATGCAAAAGGAAAAGACAAGTACGAGATCGTTGGTAAGAACGGCGGAATCGATTACGGTAGCATGCCTACTGCCCACCTGTTTCCCCGTATGTGGGATCCCAATGGCGAAAGGCAGCAGGACCAGGTATACCGCAACTTTGGCGGTGTAGATGGCGATGAGCCTACCCGCGGTAACGAGATCGCTTATTTCTTCAACTACCAGTTCCGTTGGATGTACTGGCGCTATTTCATGTGGAATTTTGCCGGTAAACAAAACGACCTGCAAGGTTTCGGTAACGCCCGTGACGGTAACTGGAACAGTGGTATCAACGCTGTCGATAAAATGTTTGGTCATGGTACACCCGATGTACTGCCCGAAACAGCTGGTTCGAAAAACAAGGCCAACAACAAACTGTTCTTCCTGCCCTTCCTGTTGGGGATAGCGGGTTTGGTGTATCAATACCGCAACCGCCGCGACTGGCTGGTTACTTTCCTCCTGTTCTTCTTTACCGGTTTTGCCATCGTGATCTACCTCAACCAGGCCGGCTACCAGCCCCGTGAACGTGACTACGCCTATGTGGGATCGTTCTACGCCTTTGCGATCTGGATTGGTCTGGGTGTACTTTGGCTGAATGATCTTCTGGCCAAATACCTGAAGGGACCTGCCGCCGGCTACCTGGCCTTTGGCGTTACCCTGCTGGCTGTGCCGGTACTGATGGCATCACAGGAGTGGGACGACCACGATCGTGGCAAGAAGCTGCTGGCCCGCGACCTGGGTAAGGACTACCTGGAAAGCTGCGATAAAAATGCTATACTCATCTCGTTCGGAGATAATGATACCTATCCCCTGTGGTACACCCAGGAGGTGGAAAATGTACGCCCCGACCTGCGTGTCGTCAACTACAGCCTGTTGGGTACCGACTGGTACATCAACCAGCTGCGCTATAAACTCAATGAAAGTGCGCCTGCGGATGTGATCCTGTCGGCTGAGCAGATCCAGGGTGGTAAACGCGACCGCATTTACTATTATCCCCTGCCCGGCTACAATCAAACAGATTATTACGACCTGTACACTATATTCAAAGACGTAGTAGCGAGTGAAGATCCTTCCAAAATGGCTCCTATGGAAGGTGGTGATGACGAAGATCGTCCGAGCGTATTCCCTGTGAAGAAGTTCAAGGTGCCGGTAGATGTAGAGAAAATGAAAAAAGAGCTGATCCTGAATCCGGGTGATTCGATCGTCAGCGAACTGAAGCTCGACATCAACCGCAATTCGCTCGATAAAAACGATATCGCCATACTGGCGCTGATCGCTGCCAACAAATGGCAACGTCCGATCTACTTCACTTCTACCCAGGAGCTGGAGAACCTCGGCCTCGAGAAGTACACCCGTATGGAAGGTATGTCTTACCGCCTCGTGCCCATCGAGAATCCGAACAACGTGGCCGCGCGGAAGATGTATGATGTGGTGATGAACAAGTTCGTGTATGGTGGTGCAAATCGTCCAGGCGTTTACTACGACGAAGAGAACCGCCGTCATGTCAACTCCATCCGCCAGGCGCACGCCTTGCTCGGTATTACGCTGAACAACCTCAACATGAAGGATTCTGCGAAAAAAGTACTGCAGCGCTACGATGCGAATGTGCTGGAAGAAAATGTACCTTATGGTATGACTTCCAACCGTGGTAACTTCCACAACCGTGTATCGATGTCATTCCTGCTGGCTGCTTACGAGTCGGGCGATATGACACTGGCCGACAAGGTCAACAAGTCGATGAAGCGTGACCTGGAACAGCAAATGCGTTATTACAAATCGCTGGGTGACGATATGAGCAACGAAGAGTTGGCGATGCAGGCTGCTGCGTTGCTGAACAACCGTGGTCACCGTCTGGCACCACACCAGGATTATTTTGCCCAGGACATTCTTTCTTCTTACCAGATGTTGATGCAACTGGGTGAGTGGGAAAAACAGTTCAAAGGTGGCAAACAACCTGGTACTGCTACAGAGAATGCCCCCACGGACGTCTCAACCGATTCGGGCAATGCACCGAAGGATACCAACAAATAAATTGGTGTACTATAAAAGAAAAATCCCGGATCTACATCCGGGATTTTTTTTGAGTATAGGCGAGGGAGCTATCAACTACCGCCTACCGACCGCATCATTTTTATACACTAAATTGTTCGAGTAACCTGCCTGGTGACCCTCCCCTTCCAATTTCCAGCACACCTGTATACAAGACGTACCGCATTCATGGTTTACGCTTATTCCTGCCGCGCGCTGTGACCAGCGTTTAGAATTCCATTATCCCCCAGGAATCATTATTCTTCATCCTTTCAATCCTTTTAACAATGAAACGGATCGCTTGCTTATGGGCATTAGTGCTCATTTGTCTGTATGCCAACGCCCAGTCGGGCCAATTGATCACTTCTTTTGGCAGTGGCGGCGCTGCCCTGACGCCGGTGGGGCCCGGGTCGGATGAGGCCCGTAACCTCGTTGTGCAATCGAATGGTAAGATCGTGGTGGTAGGCCATGCCTACAATGGTAACGACCTCGATTTTGCCATAGCGCGGTACAATACCGATGGATCGCTCGACAACAGTTTCGGTACGGGCGGCTTCGTTACTACCGATATCGACGGTGGTGATGACCTGGCCTATGGCGTGGCTATTCAGTCTGATGGAAAGATCGTTGTGGCAGGCGATGGTCTGCAGACCAGTTACGATTTTACGGTCATTCGTTACCTGGCCAATGGAACGCTCGATACCAGCTTCAGTGGTGATGGTATTGCTACGGTTGACATTACCGGCTTTCAGTCGGACGACCACATCAACTATATGTTGATACAGCCCGATGGGAAGATCGTGGCCAATGGTTACCGCAATGCCGGCAGCAACGGCGATTTTGCGTTGATCAGGCTGAACACCAATGGTTCGCCCGACGCTACTTTCGGTGGAGGCGATGGCATCGTGTATACCGACCTGAATGGTGGGTCGGAAGACTTCTCGTCGGGGGTATTGCTGCAGCCTGATGGTAAGCTGATCCTTTGTGGTTCCAGTGGTGGTGGCAGCGTGTATGATTTTGCAGCGGTGCGGTACAATGCCAATGGTACCCTCGATGCCAGCTTTGGCACCGGTGGTGGCGTGCTCTATTCGATCGGTGGGGACGATCATTGCTACGCTTCTGCCCTGCAGGCAGACGGCAAGATCGTGCTGGTAGGCTGGGCCGATATGAGTGGTCAGGACGATTTCGGTACCATTCGTTTGAAGTCGAACGGAAGCCTGGATTCCACCTTCGGCGTGAACGGTATCGTCACCACCAATATCAGTCCCGGTCCTTCCGACGACCAGGCGATCGGTGTGGCCCTACAGCCGGATGGCAAGATCGTGTTGTGTGGTAATAGCTGGAACGGCGATTTCAACCTGGTACGCTACGATACATTGGGGGTTCCCGACAGCACCTTCGATAGCGATGGCATTGCTACCGCCGATATCTCCGGTGGCCAGAATGATTTTGCCCGTAAGGTCCGGTTGGCTGGGCAGGTGATCTATGTGGCAGGCTGGGCGCAGCAGAGTGGCAACAAGGAGTTTGCCCTGGCGGCTTTTGAGAACGACGGTTATTCCCTGCGGCAGGTGTTCACCCAAAGCGGCCCGCCGGCTGTGCAGCAACGAATAGGGGTGGCAGACGATCGTGCATTCGTTCGTATGCAGGTGTTCCCCAACCCGGTGGTGGATCTGTTGCAGGTACGTTTGCCAGCCGGTATCACTGGTAAGCTGGTGGTACAGGTGGTAGATGGTGCGGGTAAGGTCGTTCGCTCGGTGGATGTCACCGCGAGCGGTCATGGCCTTACCGCCATGGTTCCGGTGGGGACCCTCAGCCGGGGGGCATACCGGTTGCGGATTTTGGGTGGCAGCCGGCCCCTGACCAGCACCTTCCTGAAACAGTAGCTGCGCAAACCGTGCGGGGTGGCCTACGCAACAATTTCACGTAACAATTTGTTATTGAAATTGATAGGTTTTGCTGTGCCCCCGAGTCAGCAATAATCCTTAAATTGAGGGTAATCATTTATATAGTTTAAATCTTTATTTGTGATAGGTCACCATTTTTCAAAATTTGATCCCAACAAGGAAGGCAAAAGCCGTTTTGACCAGTTGTTGGATGTGCTGATGCAGTTACTGGCCTATACCAATGGCGACATTAACGAGGCGCTGAACTGGATGAATCAGCTGGATAAGGAGTATGAGCTCACCGACGGCGAATACGGCATGGGTGATTTCATCGATGAGTTGCGGGAAAAAGGATATATCCAGGAGAACCCGGCCAACGGGCAATTCTCCATTACTTCCAAGACCGAGCAAGGTATCCGCAAGAAATCGCTGGAAGAGATCTTCGGGAAGCTGAAGAAATCTAAGGCGGGGCAACACCATACGTTCAAACCGGGACAGGGCGATGAGATCAGTCCGGATACGCGCCCGTATCAGTTTGGCGATACCCTGGAGCAGATCGACTTCACGACGTCGATCCTCAATGCCCAGATCAACCATGGTATCGACAGCTTCAGTATGCAGGAGGACGACCTGTCGATCCGGGAAACGGATTACAAGGCGCAGACCTCTACGGTGTTGATGATCGATATCTCGCATTCGATGATCCTGTATGGCGAAGATCGTATTACGCCTGCCAAGAAGGTGGCGATGGCATTGAGTGAGCTGATTACGACCAAGTATCCCAAGGATACACTCGATATCGTGGTATTTGGCAACGACGCCTGGCCGGTAGAGATCAAGGACCTCCCCTACCTGCAGGTCGGCCCTTACCATACCAATACCGTCGCCGGACTTGAAATGGCGATGGACTTGTTGCGTCGCCGTAAGAATCCCAACAAACAGATCTTCATGATCACGGATGGTAAACCCACCTGTTTAAAAGTGGGCAAGCGTTATTACAAGAACAGTTTTGGCCTCGACCGGAAGATCACCAACCGGTGTCTCAACCTGGCGGCCCAGTGTAAGAAACTGAAGATACCGATCACGACTTTCATGATCGCCACCGACCCCTACCTGCAGCGGTTTGTGCAGGAGTTTACCGAAACGAACAATGGCAAGGCTTTCTTCGCTTCGCTCGATAAACTGGGTGCCTTCATCTTCAAGGATTTTGAAAGCGGCCGGCGCAAGACGGTCTATTAGTCAGGTGTATACAATCATTGAACAAATTAATAATGAGCAAAAGATTAGCAGCAACGTTAGGTGAACTGAAAAAGAGTGGCTATAAACCTTTATCGGTTAAAGAAGAGATCCGTAAGAACCTGATCTGTTCCCTGCAGAAACAAGAGAACACGTTCAAGGGCATTGTAGGGTACGAAGAAACGGTGATCCCCGATGTAGAAAGGGCCCTGCTCTCCAAACACAATATCTTATTCCTGGGTTTACGCGGACAGGCCAAGACCCGTATGGCCCGCCAGATGGTAGACCTGCTGGATGAATACATTCCGGTAGTATATGGCAGCGAGATCAACGATGATCCGCTTAACCCCATCTCCCGGTATGCCAAAGACCTGATCGAAGAGAAGGGAGATGAAACACCCATTGTGTGGCTACACCGCAGCGAGCGCTATGGTGAAAAACTGGCAACCCCAGATGTAAGCGTAGCCGACCTGATCGGTGATATCGATCCCATCAAGGCGGCCAACCTCAAACTGCATTTTGCCGATGAGCGCGTGATCCATTATGGCATCATTCCTCGCAGCAACCGGGGCATCTTCGTGATCAACGAAATTCCCGATCTGCAGGCGCGTATCCAGGTGGCGCTGTTCAATATCCTCGAAGAAGGTGATGTGCAGATCCGTGGCTTCAAACTGCGGATGCCACTCGATATCCTCTTCGTGTTTACGGCCAATCCCGAGGATTATACCAACCGGGGTTCTATCGTAACTCCGCTCAAGGACCGTATCGAAAGCCAGATCCTGACGCACTATCCGAAGACGCTTGAGACGGCCCTGACGATCACCGAGCAGGAAGCTGATCTGCCGGCCGAGCAAAAAGACAAGGTGCGCGTGAGCGACCTCATCAAACGCCTCATCGAGCAGGTACCCTTCGAGGCGCGCAGCAGCGAGCTGGTGGATAAGAAGAGCGGTGTGTCGGCCCGTTTGAGTATTTCGGCCTTCGAGAATGCCGTGAGTGCTGCAGAACGTCGTGTGATCATCAACAAAGAGAAAGATACCCAGGTGTGGATCAGTGATATGGTGGGGATAATTCCTTCAATTACCGGTAAGATCGAACTGGTGTATGAAGGTGAGCAGGAAGGTCCCTATCAGGTGGCCATGAACCTGCTCGATAAAGCCATCCGCGCACAGTTTGTGAACTACTTCCCCAATCCGGAATCGCTGAAAAAGAAACGTGGCCAACAACCGGCGGATGAAAATCCTTACCGGTCTATTCAAGCGTGGTTTGACAAGGGCAATTCGCTGAACCTGCTGTTCACGACGACCGATGCGGAAAAGATCCAGCAATTGTACCAGGTGGATGGTTTGCATGCCCTGGTGAAAAAATACTTCCGTGGCGCCAATGAGATCGAAGCGGCGTTGCTCATGGAGTTTGTATTGCACGGCCTGGCATCCTTCTCGCTGATCAGTAAAAAGATCGTGGAGAACCGGGTCGAGTTCAAGGACCTGATGGGTTCCATGCTCAACCTGGGCAATACCGGCAGCTTCTCGGAAGATGAGCTGGAAGGCGACGATTTCAACTAATCGAATAAAGCATGTAGATAGGGGCTCACCGATCCGGTGAGCCCTTTTTTTGCGCTCAATCTTGACTTTGCTCTGTTATGCCTATAGTATGTACAATGGCCCACTATTGGGTTCAAGGTCGCACTGCATAGTACTAAAGGTCGCACTCCACTGGCCTATACAGTGCTACATTGTATATTATGTAGTGTTGACGGTAATGGGTTAATCGGCTGATTATGAGAAGATAGCGAAGGTTTTGGTTTGGGTTGCTAGGCTGTAGCCAGTGCGACCTTGGGGAAATGACAAAAGGCTGGCCCATCGGCCAGCCCTTGCTTATCGACTGTTGTACTTAGTTGCGGAAGATCACCTTCATTAGAGGATGTTCACCTCTCGTTCAAGAACTACGCCAAATTTCTCCTGAATACTTTGCACGATCTCCGTACTCAGGTCATAGATCTCGCGGCCCGTCGCGTGGCCGTAATTGACGAGTACGAGGGCCTGCCTGGCATGGCAGCCGGCGTCGCCGCGGCGTACGCCTTTCCAGCCGGCCTGCTCGATGAGCCAACCCGCTGCGAGCTTCACCGTGCCATCGTCGTTCTTATATCCCACCACGCCCGGATGGCTTTGTTGCAGGGTTGCATACTGGCTGGCTGGTACGGAGGGATTTTTGAAGAAACTACCGGCATTACCGATCTCTTTGGGATCGGGTAGTTTGGATTGGCGGATGTTGACAACGGCCTGTGCGATGGCCTGTATACTGAGGTCCAGCACGCCCATCTTCGCCAACTCCTGTTCGATGGCGCCATAACTGGTGTTGAACACCGGCTGTTTGCGCAGGCGATAGGTGACGTTGAGTATGACGAACTGATCTTTATACTGACGTTTGAATATACTTTCGCGGTAACCGAACTGACAGTCGTTGAGGGTGAAGGTGTGTACCTTTTGCTCGCCTCGGTGAAAAGCTTCCAGCTGCTGGAATACATCTTTGATCTCCACCCCATAGGCTCCGATATTCTGCATGGGGCTGGCCCCTACATTACCGGGTATCAACGACAGGTTTTCTACGCCTCCCAGGTTACGCTGCAGGCAGAATTGTACGAAGGCATGCCAGTTCTCCCCCGCCCCGGCCTGCACATAGACATAGTCTTCGTCTTCCCGTACGACTTCAATGCCTTTCAGCTCATTCTTACCGACCCAACCATCCACGTCTTTTGTAAACAGGATATTGCTGCCTCCGCCGAGTATCAGTAAGGTGTCTGTCGCCGCGCGCCGATCCAGCAATTGTTGCAATGCCTCGAGCGTGTCGAAAGGCGCAAAATAACGGGCCCTGGCATCGATGCCCATGGTGTTGTACGGACGTAAGGAAACATTCTCTTGTAGCTGCATATGGATCTGTTGTGTCGTGCGGCAAAGGTAAGGCAGAACGAGGGCCAAAGACCTTGCCATGGCCGTTGGAAGATGGAAATATACGTATACTGTCTCTATCTGTCCATTGTTTGCGTGTTGCCACGCCCCCACATTTGCATCCGTTTTTATGCAGTACCGTAACCAGCCAATGATCAAATATGGGAGACAAACAATTGACCAACCGCACGGGTGCACCCGTAGTAGACAATCAAAACATTATGACTGCCGGCAAACGTGGACCGGCCCTCTTGCAAGATGTATGGTTCCTGGAAAAACTGGCGCATTTTGACCGGGAGCTGATTCCCGAACGCCGGATGCATGCCAAAGGTTCCGGCGCTTACGGTGTCTTCACCGTTACCCACGATATCACCCAGTATTCGAAAGCGAAGCTATTTTCGGGGATCGGGAAAGAAACACCTGTTTTTGTCCGGTTCTCTACTGTGGCCGGCGAAAGAGGGGCTGCCGATGCGGAAAGAGATATCCGTGGTTTCGCCGTGAAGTTTTACACCGAAGAAGGCATCTGGGACCTCGTAGGCAATAACACGCCGGTGTTCTTCCTGCGCGATCCCCTGAAGTTTCCCGACCTCAACCATGCCGTAAAACGCGATCCGCGCACCAACCTGCGCAGTGCCAACAACAACTGGGACTTCTGGACCTTGCTGCCCGAAGCCCTGCACCAGGTCACCATCGTGATGAGCGACCGGGGCATTCCCCGCTCTTACCGCAACATGGATGGTTTTGGTAGCCATACCTTCAGCCTTATCAGTGCCGATCAGCAACGATACTGGGTGAAGTTTCACCTCAAAACACAACAGGGTATTCAGAACCTGACCAATGAAGAAGCGACGGCGATCGTCGGCAACGACCGCGAAAGCCACCAGCGTGATCTGTACGAACATATCGAAGCGGGTGATTTCCCGGCCTGGAAACTGTATGTGCAGATCATGGAAGAAGCAGCGGCAGCGACCTACCCCATCAACCCTTTCGACCTGACGAAGGTATGGCCGCATGGCGATTACCCCTTGATACCTGTGGGCGAATTGGTACTGAACAGAAACCCGGATAACTATTTTGCAGAGGTAGAGCAGGCCGCTTTCAATCCTGCGGCGATTGTGCCGGGTATTGGCTTTTCTCCCGATAAAATGTTGCAAGGGCGATTGTTCTCGTATGGAGATGCACAACGTTACCGCCTGGGGGTAAACCACCACCAGATACCGGTGAATGCCCCCAAATGCCCGTACCACTCCTATCATCGGGACGGTGCCATGCGTACGGATGGCAATTATGGCAGCACCACGGCTTATCAGCCCAACAGCTTCGGGCAATGGCAGGACCAGCCTGATTTCAGCGAACCACCACTGGCGTTGGAAGGCGCGGCGGCACATTGGGATCACCGGGAAGATGCGGATTATTACAGTCAGCCGGGTAAGCTGTTTCGCCTGATGCGGGCCGAACAGCAACAAGCCCTGTTCGGGAATACCGCTGCTGCGATGGATGGCGCGGAGTTATTCATCAAGATCCGGCATATACGCAACTGCTACCAGGCCGATGCTGCTTATGGAGCAGGCGTTGCGGCCGCGCTGGGCATTGCGCTGGCCGATGTGCGTAGTTATGAAGGCTATGAGATGAAACCACTGCCGGAACTATAGAAGGGACCGCATAAGATACCAATGGTCTGTTGCACTGACGGCGCAACAGACCATTGTTTTATACGGGATCTACATCGACAATGATGACTGTTTTTTTGAAGCGGTTGTCATTGTGTAAGAGGGCCGTTTGCTCATAGATCATTTGTTTGCAGCGGTTGATCAATCCGGCTTCGCGGGGCAATTTGATGAGCAACTCGACCAGGTATTGGTTGCGGATGCGGTTGACGATCGGTTCGGCCGGCCCTACGAGGTAAGGACCAAACTGCGTTTTGAGTCCGGCCGCCATACTGTTGGCCGAGGCATCGGCTACGTCCTTGATGTAGTGCTTGAAGGTGACGAGGATACAGCGGGTAAATGGCGGATAGCCAAACTGCTTGCGTCCCTCGATCTCGTATTGGTAAAAGGCGTTGTAGTCGTGTTGCTGCACATAGGCCAGCACCGGGTGGCGTGTATTGGCCACCTGTATCAGTACCTGGCCCTGTTCGCCTTTGCGGCCGGCCCGCCCACTCACCTGCTCCATCAGTTGGAAGGCCCGTTCGTTGACGCGGAAGTCGGCAAAGCTAAGCAGGCTGTCAGCATCGAGTATACCTACCAGCGATACATGTTCGAAATCGAGTCCCTTCACCACCATCTGCGTTCCGACTAGTATATCGAGCCGTTGTTGTTCAAATTGCTGGATCAGCGCGTCGTGAGCGGTTTTACCTTTTACACTGTCCACATCCATACGGGCAATGCGGTATTTGGGGAATACTTCTTCCAGTTGTTCTTCGATCTTCTCGGTGCCGAAATTGCGCGACAAAAAGCGGTCGCTTCCACAGGCCAGGCAGGTGTATACCGGCGGATAGACCGTGCCGCAATAATGGCAATGGAGTTTGTTGGTGTTCTTGTGAAAGGTCAGCGATACATCGCAATACTTACACTGGGGTATCCACCCGCAGGACTGGCAGATCTGATACGGCGAATAACCGCGCCGGTTTTGGAACAGGATCACCTGCTTGCCTTTTTGCATCGTGTTGTCGATGGCTGTTTGCAGCTCGGGGGTGATCATGACCTTGTCGCGATCGGGGCGCATGATCTTCTTGGTATCGATGATGTTGATGACGGGCAGTTGTACACCTCCGTAGCGCTCGTTGAGCGTGACAAAGCCATACTTCTGCGTTTGCGCGTTGTAATAGCTTTCGATGGAGGGCGTAGCACTGCCCAGCAGCACGCGGGCATTGAACAGGGAGGCATAATACACGGCGGCATCGCGGGCATGGTAGCGCGGTGCCGGGTCTTGTTGCTTGTAGGAGGCATCGTGTTCTTCATCCGCCACGACCAGTCCGAGGTCGCTGAAAGGCAGGAATAAAGAAGAGCGGGCGCCGAGTACGATCTTCAGTTCGCCGTCTTTTACTTTGTTCCAGATCTCGAGGCGTTCGTTCTGGTTAAACTTACTGTGGTAGATGCCGATATAACCGCCGAAATGCCGTTGCAGGCGGCGGATGATCTGCGAGGTCAGGGCGATCTCCGGCAGCAGAAAAAGGACCTGTTTGCCCTGGCGCACGTATTCTTCAATGATCCGTACATATACCTGGGTCTTTCCGCTGGAGGTAACGCCGTGCAGCAGGCATACCTGTTTATCGGCCAGTGATTGTTTCACCTCCTCAAAAGCCAGTTGCTGAGCGGGCGACAGGGTGAAATCGATATTGATGTTGCGCGGCAGGTACGCCAACCGGTCTACCTGTCTTTTCTCGAGAAAGAGAATGTTCTTATCGACCAGTCCCTTCAGTTGTGCATCGCTGGCATTGCTTTTTTTCAGCAATTGTGCCTTCGATACTTCGCCTTCGGTTTTGGAAATATAGAGATAGCTCAGCAGCAGTTCGAGTTGCTTTTCGGCACGCTGCAGCTTTTTGTCTTCGTTGAGCAGTTTGGCCAGCTCTTCTTCGTTATCATAGAAAGGATTGAGCATGACAAAGAACTCCTTCTTGGGCGCATAGGTTTCTTTGAGAGCTTCCCACACGAAGCAGACCTTTTTATCGATGAGCCTTTTGATGACGGGGTATACGTGCGAAGAATCAAGCAACTGTTGTACTTCGCCGATCTTGAGTTCTTTTTTCAGCAGCAGGGCCTCTCCTACCAGGTACTCATCATGGTCGAGCTGGTTGAAGTTATCGCCATATTCTTCGTTGAATACGAGTTGGGTTTCGCTGCTGAGTTTGAAGTGAGAAGGCAGGGCGGCTGCCATCACTTCGCCTTCGCTGCACATGTAGTAGCGGGCAATCCATTCCCAAAGCTGTAATTGTGCCGGAAATACGATTGGTTCTACATCGAGCACATTGAGGATGTCTTTGGCTTCGAAGAATTCGGGCTTCTCATTGTGCAGGCGTTTGACGACACCGGCATAACGTTTGGTTTGTTTCAAGCCAACTTCTACACGTACGCCCACTTTTACCTGTTCCAGTAAATGGTCGGGTACGGCCCAGGTGTAATTCTTGGGTAATGCCAGTGGTATGATTACTTCTGCAAACAAATGGTTCAATTGGAGCGCAATATACGGCATTGAAAAGCAAGAAGGCAATCCCGCCATTCGGCGGGACAGAGAGGCATCGAGGAAAGCCACTGCCGGAAAGGAAGGCGTGCAATGCTTCTCAATCCAACGCGTTCCGATTGATCCAGCTTGCTTTGTATTCGATCAGTTTTGCTTCCATGATGGCCTGCACTTTTGCTTTCAGCGCGGGTACGTCTTTGCTGGTGAGTCCTTCCACCGGAATGGGCGCCAGGAATACCGAGCGGGAGCGACCGGGTGAGAGGCTTAGTACGCTGGCATAATGCATCCGGTCGTAAGAATCGAGGAACAATACGGGTTTGATGGGGGTTTGTGTCTCGATGGCGATGCGGAAAGCGCCGTCGTAAAATTCTTTGACGGGCTGACCAGTTTCGTTGAAGGTGCCTTCGGGAAAGATGAAGATGGAGATGCCTTTTTGGATCACCGATTTCAGTACGCGCACACTGCGGGCGCGGTTCATGGCACTGCCGCGATCAACGGTCACCACGGTATTGCGATAGATATAACCGAAGATGGGGATCTTCGACATTTCCACTTTACCCAACACCCTTACGGGTTGACTTAAAGAAGCTACAATGATGGGTGCATCGAGAAAGGAGATGTGATTCGCTACGAATATGTATTGTTCGTTCTTGTTATGCGGTACTTCGTAGCGGTTGCGGTGAATGATACCGATGAGCAGAAACCAGGTGTTTCCCCAAAAAGTACAAAGTTTGTAAATGGCATTGCCGCCTTTTACCTTGCCGAAGGCAGAAGCTACAAACACAAGTGGCAACACCAACAACATCAGGATGATGAAGACGATGATGGAATAGATCAGGTAAAGCCACCGGACGGGTGTTAGGAGCCTTTTCATCGGGCTGTATTGGTTTTTCAAGCGTGGAAAATAGTGATTTTTATCGACAGTCGCAGGTCCATTCGTTATCGAGGTCGATCACGGTAATGACGACCATGCCGCGGCTGGCGGGTGCAAAGATGATGCGTACCTGTTGACCGTCACGGGTGTGACCTTCTACGGCAAATTTGGGGTCGGGCCGGGCAGCCGGTTCGCTTTTGCGGGGATTGACGGTGCCTTTTTCGAGTATCTCGCGTACTTCACTTTCATCGATGTGGCGGCAGCCCATACGGCAACGGGCATGTTTGGTGAACACCAGTTTACCGTCGCCGTGGTGGCGGTCGAAGCCCAGGTCGCTGGCCGGCCCGTCGGGTGATGGCCGGTCGGGATCACGGCGGGGATGGTTGGCGGGGTCCTGCACGTCTTTCTGGTCGTTGCCCGGGCGGCGGTTGTCGGTTTGTTCGCGTCCTGGTTGGGGATTTTTTCGATCCGCTGACCGGTTGTTTTTCAACACAATACCTACTGCTATGGCAATAACGATCAGGGCGATGGAAAGTGGCCCACGCTTTTGTTTCATGCGACCAAAATACATAAAAATTTGGTTACTAGGTGATTACCCGCATCCGGCCAATCCGGCTCAAACGGCAAATGATGCTTATCTTTGCGGCGTCATGGCAGAAAAAAGGACAGTAGCATTTCATACACTGGGTTGTAAGCTTAATTTTTCGGAAACTTCCACCATTTCCCGCTTGTTGGAAAATGAGGGCTTTGAGAAGCGTGAATTTGAGGATCAGGCAGATGTGTATGTGATCAACACCTGCTCCGTGACCGATAATGCCGATAAGGAATGCCGGCACCTGGTACGCCGCATCCAACGCAAAGCACCTGAAAGCCTGGTGGTCATTACCGGTTGTTACGCGCAGTTGAAGCCCAAAGAAATCGCTGAGATCCCGGGGGTTGACCTGGTGCTGGGCGCTGCTGAAAAGTTCAACATTGCCCACCATATCCGCGAACTGGCGAAAGGCGATTCTGCTAAGATCTGCAGCTGTGACATCGATACCATCACAGGTTTCAATGCTTCTTTCTCGCTCAACGACCGGACACGTACCTTTCTGAAAGTGCAGGATGGTTGTGACTATACCTGTTCTTTCTGTACCATTCCCATGGCACGTGGTAAAAGCCGGAGCGACAGTATAGCGAATGTGCTGCGCAATGTGGAAGAGCTGCGGGGTACCGACGTGAAAGAAGTGGTGCTGACCGGGGTCAACCTGGGCGATTTTGGCAAGGGACCCGATGGCAACAAACGCCATGAGGAGAATTTTCTGGACCTGATCCGTGAACTGGACCAGGTAGACTGGATCGACCGGTACCGGATCTCTTCTATCGAACCGAACCTGCTCACTAACGATATCATCGACTTTGTGGCCAACAGCCGCCGTTTTATGCCGCATTTTCACATTCCATTACAAAGTGGTAGTAACGACATACTGGGTTTGATGCGCCGGCGTTATAAAAGGGAGTTGTATGCAGACCGGGTGAACCTGATCAAGACACTGATGCCGCATTGTGCGGTCGGCGTCGACGTCATTGTTGGCTTCCCCGGCGAGTCAAATGACCATTTCAAAGAAACTTTTGACTTTCTGCACGCGCTTGATGTAACTTATCTCCACGTTTTCACCTATTCGGAACGGGACAATACCAAAGCGCTGGAAATTGACCCGGTTGTACCGGTCAACATCCGAAATGAAAGGAACAAAACGTTGCGCAACTTGTCCTATATGAAAATGCAGTATTTCACCCAACTGCACGCCGGCACTACGCGTAAAGTATTGTTTGAACGCCATGAGAAAAATGGCATGATGGAAGGTTATACCGACAACTACATCAAGGTAACGATGCCTTACCGCGCCGACCAGGCAAATCAGGTGATCGACTGCAGATTGTAAACAATTCTGAATAACCACGTGTTAGATGATATGGACAATATGAAGAAATTCCAGGTGACGATACATTTTGAGATGGATGATGAATTCATGTCGCTGGTTCCCTCCCACCGTGTTTACATCGATACGCTGATAGAAAAAGGCATTATCGATCAATATGTGGTGTCGATGGAGTCGCAGCGCGTTTGGATCACCTTTACCGCTCACGACAAGGAAGAGATCGAAGAATACCTGCTGAAATCGCCTATTCACAAATATTGGAGCTACGAGATCGACGAACTTTTCATCTACGACGGTCAGCACTACCGCCTCCCTGCTGTGCAACTGAACTAAGGTTGCGCGGTTGCTCCTTGTACGCCCTGTCTCCCTAATAGACCAACAGGTATTTGTAGTATGCCGGAAATTCCCTGAGCAGGCCGTACCAATCGGCCCAGGCCCGGTAGTTTGAGCTGGCTCCTGCCACTGCTTCCATTCCCAATTTGTCTACGATATATTTTGACCGGGTAATGTGGTAGAAACTCGTTACCACGACAGCCGATCTGTAGTGCCGGGCGCCATTCCATTGCAAGAGGTTTTTGGCGGTCAGGTAACTGTTGTCTCCCGCATTGTCGACCACGATGGCTGTATCGGGTACGCCTTTGGCGTGTAGATAATTGCGCATACCATCACCTTCCGGGAAGTCGCTGGTGCCAATGCCACCACTTACGAAGAGTGTACTTACCTGCCCATTGCGGTATAGCCGCAGGGCTTCATCTACCCTGCCCTGCAGCCAGGGCGACAGGGTTCCATCTGCAAACACCGTATTGCCCAACACCACTGCTACATCGGCCTTGCCGGTAAAGGGGCGGGCGCCGTCTGCCACTACATATAAGCTATGTAAAAAAAGCCAGGCGATAAAAACGAGGGCACTCACACGAAGTATATGGAGCATACGAAAAATTTGCGGTTGGTGTCTGGTCGGTTACGGGTATTGTTGTATTAACGTTGGGTGGCCCAGGCTGGTTTTTGTTTCAGTACTTTTTTATAGATGGGACAGGTTTCGACATGCGCACCTGGCAGGTAGCCAATACTCATGAGGAAGGAATGGACGATCTCGCCGCCGGTAAAGAGGAAGGTTTTTTTGAACAGTTTGGTCCACGATTCTTTCGTTAACGGATGGTGGTGGTGCAGCCATTGCTGAAAAGAGCCAAATTCCTGTTGCAGCAGGCGGATACGCCGGGCGTTTTCGATGGCTGCGTTTATTTTCAACCGGTTACGGATAATGCCAGGATCGGCGAGCAGGCGCTCGACCTGTTTATCGGTATAACGGGCCACCTGATCGATACTAAAATTGTTATAGGCTGCAAAGAAGTTATCTTTCTTTTTCAGTATGGTGATCCAACTGAGGCCTGCCTGGTTGATCTCCAGTACCAGTCGGGCAAAGAGTTCATCATCGTCGTGAATCGGAAAGCCATACTCGTAATCGTGATACGGTATGTTCACGTTGCCTTTTTCCATCTCTGCGACTGCATCGCAATAACTTTTCCTGGGAACTGTGGCCATAGTAAGTGCCTGAATCGGTTATCAATAGAAACTTTTACAGGGTTCAAAATTAGCAGGCGGCCCTTCGACAAAAAAAGAAAATGGCGGATTTTTTTCTAAAGGAAGTATTTAGTACCTTTTCCTCGTTTAGGTAAACCTGTAGCAACTCTCCCCAAGAGGCTTTTCATTACGCATCGTTTCCCTTACTGGCTGCCGGTAGCGGCCGGACCCCGTTAAAAGGGTGCCCTGGAACTGTAGGCTCTGAATGAATCGAACTGATTTGGCTGTCCTGAGTAGTAGCATCAGGGTGGCACCACAAAAACCCTATTATGATCACGTCAACGCATCCGTTGAATATCCTGGTAGTAGAGGATAATCAAAGCGATTATTTTTTATTTACCGAGTACCTCCGGCTGTCGGGTCTGCCGATTCGTGAATTGTTCCATGCAGACCGGCTACAACAGGCACTGGAGATCGTGCAAACGGAGAGCCCGGATCTTATTTTCCTGGACCTTACCTTGCCAGACAGCGAAGGCATTCAGTCATTCGTGAAGCTCAACAATGCTGCTCCTCATATTTCCATTGTTGTATTATCGGGTCTTTCCGATACGGAAATGGCGCTCAATACCATTGTACTGGGCGCGCAGGATTATTTACTGAAAGGTGAATTCGACGAAAAGCTACTGGTGAAGTCGATCCAGTACAGTATCGAACGTAAGAAAATCCTGCAGAAGGTAACTGAGAACTACGAGCGCTACAATACGCTGATCAAAGCCACCAATGATACCATTTGGGATTGGGACCTACGGACCAACGAAATTCTCTGGAATGAAGGGATCACCACCATCTTCGGCTTTAAGCCGGTCGATGTGCAGAATACTTTCCAGTGGTATGAGCAGAAGATCCATCCGGAAGATCGCGAACGGGTATTGAAAAAGATCGATCATTGTATCAACAAGGGCGATGATCAGTGGCAGGATGAATATCGCTACCTGAGTGCCAATGGCTCGTATCGTTCTGTGTTTGACCGGGGATATATCCTGCGCAATGATCAGGACAAACCTTACCGGGTGATTGGTGCCATGATGGATATTACAGAACGAAAGAAGATGCAGGAAGAACTGGTGCGCAGCCAGATTGAAACGCAGAAGCTGATCACCCAGATCACGATACAGACACAGGAGCAGGAACGCCGCGAGATCGGCCGGGAATTGCACGATAATATCAACCAGATACTGGCTACGGCGAAATTGTGTGTGGATATGGCGCTGAATGACGAAGATATCCGCAAAGAGCTGTTGCACAAAAGCTATGACAATATCTCCAGGGCCATCAATGAGATCAGGGCATTGTCGAAGAACCTGGTGCCTCCTTCCCTGGGAGATATCGGGCTGAAGGAAGCCTTACTGGAAATGATCGAGAATATGACGGTGTCGCCGGAACTGCGCATCCGTATCAAGGCCAATGACCAGCACATCGAATCCCTCTCCAACAATAAAAAACTCATTCTGTACCGCATTGTGCAGGAGCAAATGAACAATATCGTCAAGCACGCCCGTGCCACTCATGCGGAAGTAGAACTCAAGACCTCCCGCAAGAAGGCGCACCTGGTGATCAAAGACAATGGGGTCGGCTTTGATCCTAAACAAAAAGCCAAAGGGATTGGTCTCAACAACATCGTAAGCCGTGTAGAAATGCAGAACGGCAATATGGAGATCATCAGCAGCAGTGGTCAGGGATGTGTACTGAAGGTAGATATTCCCCTATAATACTTACTGGTCGGACCATCCGAAATGCGCTTTCAGTATCCCGTTGATCACGTCTTCGGTCAGGGGCTTGTTTTGATAACTCGAGATATAACTGATCTTGCGTGCCTTGTTCTCATCTTCCGGATTGAACGAGGTGGTCAGCATGACGACGATGATGGATGACTTCTGTTCGGGTGACAGCTGGTCGTATTGTTCCAGAAATTCCCAGCCATCCATCGCCGGCATGTTGATGTCGAGGAAGATCAGTTCGGGCCTGGGTGGTTGTACGCCATCGAGGGCGGACCGTCCCGACAGGTATTCGAGCGCTTCCCGGGCGCTTTGGGTGACCCGCACTTCGTGGGCGATACCCGTTTCCTCGATCAGCATCCGGTTGAGAAAGTTGGTGGGCTCATCATCATCTATGAGCAATATGCAATTGAGTTTTTTGTTCATGGTGTCACTATATTTCTGAGATCGTAAAGTAAAAGGTACTGCCATTGCCTGGTGTCGACCGCACCCAGATCTTGCCGCCATGCAGCTCCACGATCTTTTTGCAATGGGCCAGTCCGATGCCCGATCCGTCGTAATCGGTGCGGTTGTGCAGCCGGGAAAAGATCACAAAGATGCGCTCATGGTATTGTGGGTCGATACCGATACCATTGTCGCTTACTGCAAACTCCCAGCCACCGTGATTATGGTGCGCTTTGATGTGCACCACGGGTGGTATGCCAGGGCGCCGGAACTTGATGGAATTGCTTACCAGGTTCTGAAACAAGAGTTTAAGTTCCGTGGGGAATCCGTCGAGCAAGGGTAAATGGTCGGTTTTGATCTCGGCCTGGCTATCGCGCATCACGCGGGTGAGGTCGGCACGTACCTGGTCGATGATGCTGTTGCAATCAACCCGGCGTTTTTCCTTCTCCCGGCCCAGCCTGGAATAATCGAGCAGGTCACGGATCAGGTTCTTCATCCGATCCGACGACTGTACCATGTAATCCAAGTAGATATCGGCATTCTGGTCGAGCTTGCCTTTGTATTGCTTGCGCAGCAGCTGTACGAAGCTGGCGGTAGTTCGCAGGGGTTCCTGCATATCATGGGAGGCTACGTAGGCAAACTGTTCCAGTTCTTTATTCTTACGTTCCAATTCCTCTGTGCGTTGCTTCACGGTACGCTCCAACGTAATACTGTAATCACGGATCACCTTTTCCAGTTGTTTCTTTTCTGATACATCGCGGATGGAGGCGGTGAGCATGAGACCTTCATCGGTTTCCATGGGGCTCAGGTTCATTTCTACCGGGAACTCGTGTCCGTCCTTTCTGACGGCGTATAACTCAAACGCCTCGGCGATCTCGGTCGACTGGCTGGTGGTATAGGTGTGGAAACGCCGGAAAGGGTGCATTTTGCCGTAGCGATCGGGCAACAAGGTCTCGATGCGGTTGCCGACCATTTCTTCGCGATCGTAACCAAACAGGGAAACGGTTTTGGCGTTGACGAGCTGGATAATCCCATTTTCGTCGACGATGAGAATGCCGTCGGGCGCGCGCTCGAGGAAGTTCCTGAACTTAACTTCAGCTTTTTTACGTTGTTCTACTTCTTCTTCCAGCTCTTTGGAGGAGCGGAGCGTGAAGGCAGTGGGTAACACTTTGATGAGCGCCAGCACCGTTAGCCAGCTAAGTATGCCTGTAAGCAGGCGTACGAGTGCACTGAGGCGATAGTAAGGTACCCAAAAAGTGGCAGCGTCGAGAAAGTGGGTGGCGCCACAAGCCAGGATGAAACCGGCAAAGAGAAAATAAAGCCGGATGAACCGGGCGTCGTGTTTGCGGGAGATGTAGCGGATAATGAGGAATGGGATGGCCGAGTAGGCGGTAAATACCAGCAGGTCACTGATTATGTACAGCCATCCGTGAAAATCCGTCCAGCTGCCACAGTGCCAACGGGGAGGCCAGTCCGATGTATCAAACAACCTGACGAAAAATTCGACAAACTGGTTCATGCTTTAGTATTGGATCATCCCAGCCGATCAGCGAAGGATCACAGGCGCTGTTCCGTGTCGGTCTGCATTTCGAATAGGACGAGGGTCTGCTGTTAATGACGATCAAATCGATCAAAGCTACTATATCATTCGTTTTGCCGGGTACCAGAGAAAGGATGAAAACTTATTCATACGGGCTCACGGATGATAAACAACGGTGTCTTGAAAATGACACAATATTGTTTAAGTCTCCTGCAATATATAAATAAATAACCTTTTTAACAGTATGATTCTGCGTAATTTCTGCGGGTAGAAGTCCTATCAATTACGGTTCAATTACTTGGCGCCACGTAGCGCATTGGTGGCTGGAGGTCTTTGTCGGTTACGGGCATACGATCGAAGGCTACGCTTCGCGGTCTGCGGTAAATGTGGCATATTTGTGAAAATTGTCTTTTATTCTATGAGATTGATCTTATTTGCTTTATCGTGCTTTTATCTGGGTAGTTGCGGACAGGCTGGTTCATCGCCGGAAGCCGGTGCCGCCAACAATGGCAATGACAGTGCGTCTGAAAAAGTGGTGGTGAATGCCGCATCGGCTATCCCTTTGTACAGGGATACCGTGAGCAAAGAGCCGGTGGCAGGCTACCGGGTGAAGACAGACAACCCGTTGAATGACTGGTATTTTTCGGTGAAGTTGTTTGAGACGAAGAAGACCTTTTATTATGTGATGCGTCTTCAGTTTGAAGAAATCTCGGGTACAGATACGTTGAAGCTTCCCAATTTTGGAACCAACCCACAACCGGAGATCCGCAAAGGGCCCGAACGTTATTCCTGTATCATTGGCTTTCTCGACAAGGAGAAACAATTCCGCGAATACAAGAAGGTATATGTCGTGGGCGACAAGTTGAAGATCACCGCCCTCAAGCATTATGCGGTGGCGACGTATCAGGAGTAGAAATGCGCGGTGAATCCTGTATCTTGGTGATATAACTTCAAGTCAACGTATGGAACGTCAGATCACTTCATGGTACAGTCCGGCGCTGAACAAAGAAATGCCGGTGGCAGTGTATGGTCATTATGGATTTGCTTTATTGCTTATTCCTACGGCAGCCGCCGATTACCTCGAATATGAACGTTTTGGGCTCATCGAGTCGATGCGACCTTTTATCGAAGCGGGTAAGTTGAAAGTGTTTTCCATCAACAGCATCAATACGGAGAGCTGGATGAACTACGAGATGGAGCCGCGCTTCAAGGCGATCCGGCATCGCCAATGGAACGATTATGTATACCAGGAGGTGGTTCCTTTCCTACATACCTACACGAGTGGGGAAACGCCCATTATCGTATCGGGAGCTTCTTTTGGTGCTTTACACAGTGCGAATCTTTTCTTTCAAAGGCCCGATCTCCTGTCGGGCTGCATCGCTATGAGTGGCGTGTACGAGCTGACGGAATACACCCGTGGTTATTTCGACGATGATGTTTACTTCAACAGTCCCATGCATTATATGCCGAATCTGACCGACCATCACGTGTTGGAACAGATCAGGCGAAGCCATCATATTCACCTGCTATCCGGCAGTGGGGCATACGAAGATCCTGAATCGGCCCGCCGGTTTGCGGGGATCCTGTATGGTAAGGGCATTGCTTACGAGCTCGATATCTGGGGGTCCGAATGGACGCATGACTGGCCTACCTGGAAGGCCATGTTGCCGCATTACCTTGGCACCCGGTTTTAACGATGGGCGTAACGGATCGAGGAAGGAAAGGCAGTGACGTGTGAGCCGGATCATGGTAAAAAAGAAGCTGTCCAGGCATTGTAATCGCCTTGTGCAAGCTACTAATCCTATTTACAGGCCTCGACAGCCTCTTGTACGATCATTCTGTTGGTACCTCAGTTTTCTTTTTTTCCAGCATGTTGGTAATGATGTAAGGGCAAAAGCTACAGGCTTTGGCGCCTTCCTGGTAATACCACCGGCACGAGCTGCGGATCGAGCATTCGGGCAGCCTGGGCGGCAGGTCAAGATCTTCATTGTTGTGAATGATCTTGTTGATGACGCCGCACTGACCGTTGCTCCATTGGCGGCAACCGGAGGTTACGCATTTGTTGCTGAAGCGAAAGCTGCTTTCGGGATTACCCTGTTCGTGTACTTCCTGAACGAAATCGTGGTCGACGGTCATCGGTGTGGAAATATAGCCGATGGTACCATCGCCATTGACGACGCCGAGCAGGATGGCTCCTTCTTCGCAGGTGGCACTGGGACAACTTTTATCTGTTGTTTTCATCCGTGTAAATTTTGCGTTAGCGGCCGGATGGATTGCCTGGTCTTGACAGGTGAAGCGGTAATGCCAGGCAATACTGGGTGGGTGGGATTAAAACTTCTGTGCCTTGAAGGTGGCTTTGTTCTTGAGCAGCTCTTCTGCTGTTGCAAATTTCTTCAACCAGATGCCGAGCCATTCGGGATCTATTTTGAGCTTGGAGCCAATGACGCTCTTCTGCCCTACCTTGGCGATATGGCGGGTCACAACGGCATTGATCTCTTTCTCGAGCGCGGTCGTAGCGGCCTTGCTGAGCTCGATGTTGTCAAGGCGAACCTCGAACTTGGTCTTTGTAGCCATCTTCATTGATTTTTTAAGTAAATAATAAAAGGCAGTCCGTTCCGGTGGGAACGGGTATTCAAATCTATTACTAACATAACATATATGAAATACTACTTTAGTGGTACAGGTCGGGAAATGAGGGAATGGTGACTGGCCGAGGGGGCGGAAGGGCTGGAAGGGAGTCAGGCATCGAGGCACAAAGGAGGCGAAAAGGCATCGAGGCAAGGGAGGGAATGCAGGCACAAGGCATCTAGGTATGTAGGCAACGAGGTAACGAGGAAATACAGGTTGAAAGGCATCCAGGCAATGGAGGGAATTCCAGTGTAGAAACTGATGGGGATTATACGATCAGCTTATCCAGTAAGTCAATAAAATCCGTGCGGGGGATTCCGCGGGCGCCCAGGGTGGCCAGGTGGTCGGTTTGCACCTGGCAATCGATCAGCTCCACCCCTTCTTGCTGTAGCAACGTTACGTAGCTGATAAACGCGTATTTGCTGGCATTGCTCACTTTGCTAAACATGCTTTCACCAAAGAATACCTTGCCCATACGGATGCCGTACAAGCCCCCTACCAATTCGCCATCCAACCATACTTCAGCGCTGTGCGCATGTCCTGCCTCATGCAGCCTGGTATAGGCTGCTTCTACGGCTGGCGTAATCCAGGTGCCGGTTTGGCCACGGCGACGGATACTTTTGCAATTGTTGATGACGGCTTTGAATGCTTTGTTGATCGTGAAGGTAAATACTTCCCGCCTGGCGAGTTGTTGCATGCTTTTACTCACCCTCAGTTCATCAGGAAACAATACGAACCGCGGATCGGGGCACCACCAGAGGATATGCCTGCCTTCATACCAGGGGAAAATGCCCAGCCGATAGGCCAGTAACAATCGTTCCTGCGAAAGGTCTCCACCAACAGCGAGTAATCCGTCAGGTTCTGCGAGATGTACAGGGGGGAAATGAAGTATTTTGTCTAACGCGAATAGTGGCATTCCGGCAAGTTATACAGCTACCACTTCAATCGTAGCGCCAATACCTCTGTCGGTAATAGCATCGCATAAAGGTTTCAGGTCATCGTAGGTGCCTTGTTTGACGGCGTATTTGCCCTGAAAGTGTATGATGTAAGCACACTGCTCGGCTTGCTCTGCACTGTGTCCGCATACTTCTACCAAAGTCTCTATCACCCATTCGAAAGTATTCACCTCATCATTCCAGACAATGAGGTTACAGGGCTCTTCTGCTTCGGTAAGCACATCCACATCTTCCATTTCGTATGGGCGGGTAGATCCAACAAATGACATAATCTCCGGGTATTATGGTACAAATGTATAAAAACGTGCGGAGGATCACAAGCCTTGTGGAACACTAAGATTTTTGACTGTGAATCAGTTGATTAGGTATGTTCTAAAATCTAGGTATGCAACCGGGATTCACGCCATTCGTGGTGGGTGATGACGCCGCCCGATCAGGACTGTGCTGCGTGCCCGGCAGCTCAAAACTATTGCCGGTGTTTTGGAGAGAATTCAATAGTTTACCACCAAAATCATCGATATGACACCGTCCGATACACACAACCAGCGCATAGCCAATATGAGCTTTGCCGGAGTTTACCCGATGTATGTGCAGAAAGTGGAGAAGAAAGGGAGAACACAACAGGAGCTGGACGAGGTTATTGAATGGTTGACGGGCTTCAATAAAAAGAAACTGGACGCCTTGATCAAGGAGAAGGTCACCTTCGAAACCTTCTTCGAGCGGGCAACCCTTCATCCCAATGCCCACCTCATCACGGGCATGATCTGCGGCTACCGCATCGAAGAAATCGATAATCCCCTGACAAAGAAAGCACGTTACCTCGACAAGCTGGTCGATGAACTGGCCAAAGGCAGAAAGATGGAGAAGATCTTACGGGAGGCGAAATAGTCGCTTGTTCTTATGCAATAAAAGGATTGGTAATACCGGATATAGTAGGCGATCCTACGCCACTTTGTGCGACTGTCGTAAAATGGGTGGTGGATAATCCAATACCGATCGCCTTACCGCCCGTAGCGTATAAACGATAAACAAACTGACTTGTCATCAAAGCCCGCCGCGCCAACTGCGCGGCAGGCTTTTTATTTGACAATGCTCAGGGCCCTACCCTATCAACGGCGGACGCTTTTTCGCTATTATTATTTTACATGCTGGTATAAATGACCTGATAGCATGGATCATTTGATTACTGTTACATTTGACCAGGTAAGTTGCCGGCAACATGAACCTATGCCCGCACAGCTGATTGCGCAAGACGCTGTACGGAATGACCCACTGGATACTGATAAGGATAGCTCCTTCTCATTTTATTAACAGACAATCAATCAAAATCAAACAAAAAATGAAAAATAAAACAACTCACCAGTTCATGGAGATCAACGGTGTGAATATCTTTTATCGTGATGCAGGTCCGGAAGATGCACCGGTGCTGGTGTTGCTGCATGGGTATCCGGCATCTTCGCATATGTTCCGGAACCTGATGCGTGACTTGTCGGATAAATACCGGTTGATTGCGGCCGATTATCCCGGTTATGGACGCAGTGAGCAGCCGCCTATCAGTGAATTCGCCTACACGTTTGATAATTATGCGTCCATTATCGAGGGGTTGCTGGCCAAGTTGCAAATTAACCAGTACAGCCTGTATTTAATGGATTATGGTGCGCCTGTCGGGTGGCGGATTGCTTCGAAAAGACCGGAGAATATTGATACGCTGATCGTACAAAACGGTTGTGCCTATGATGAAGGGCTGGAAACATTTTGGGATCCCATCAAAGCCTATTGGAAAGACCGCAATGATAAAGTGGCTGAAGCGCAGTTGCGTGGATTTCACAGTCCTGATGGGTTAAAGTGGCAATATACCCATGGTGTACCCACGCCTGCTGTTATAAGCCCAGATAACTGGGAGATCGATCTGCGGCATTTGGAGCGTCCGGAAAATGGACAGATCCAACTGGACATGTTTTACGACTACCGGACCAATCCTCCGCAATATCCTGCGTGGCAACAATACTTTCGCGATTACGACCCCGAAATGCTGATCGTGTATGGAAAAAACGATTATATATTCCCGGTGGGTGGTGCGGAAGCTTATAAAAAAGACGTTAAGAACCTGGAGTATCATTTGTTCGATGCGGGGCATTTTGCGCTCGAAAGTCAGGGCGAAGAAATCGCGGCGGTTATTCGTGACTTCCTTGATCGCAAGGTGGTCAGGAAGGGCTCAAAAAGGCAGTCTGCAGTCACTGATTAGATGGTATCGAGGTTGTTGATGATGTTGGCAAATGGTTGTGGTCTATATGGCTGCAACCTTGCTATTTAGGGTCGTGACATTTTCAAAGGCATCACCGATGGTATTGTTGAAATAGGCGTAGACGTCTTTGCCCTCCCGGCGCCACTGATCAATTTGCCGGGCCATCTGCTGCAGGTATTCGTCGGTGTAACCGCCGCGGTAGTCGCCGGTGGGACCATGAAACCGGAGGTACACGAACGATGCTTGTTTATTTAATCGTTGGTTTGCCGATTTAGGGATGTCGTGCAACACGATGCTGGCACCGTATTCATCAGCCAGCTCGAATACTTCGCCGATATACCAGGAGGGGTGCCTGAATTCCAGCGCCACCTGCCACCCATGTGCCGGCACGATGCTTTGCAGGATGGCCAACAGCTCTTCGACCGGACCATATTTTTCCACCGTCAGGGAGGGCGGGAATTGAACAAGCAGGCACCCTTTGTGGGCGCCTGCCTGATCGATCTGCTCCATAAATCTTTGTACTTCTTCGCGGTGATAGTTGAATCCCTTACTATGGGTGATCTCCTGCCAGAGTTTGAAACTGAAGGTAAAATCTGCAGGTACTTCTGTTGTCCACTTCTTAACAGTAGTACCCCTTGGCATTTTGTAGAATGAGCTGTTCACTTCCAGGCTGTTCAGCAATGAACTGTAATAAGTAAGCCTGCTTTTGTTCCGGTATTCGGGTGGGAATGCCAGTTTGTTGGGCACGGGTAATACGATGTTGCTGGTGCCTGCATGATAAGAACCGATGGCTGCTTTCCCCATTTGCGTCATTTACCCGATCAACTGCAAAAACGTCACCAGCCCTATACTTGTCCGGCAACTTTGTACCGTAACCAGATCACTTCATGCTCTATCTGTTTTACCTCCTGCAGTTTGAGCAGTGTGGCGTTGAACCTGCGCCCTGCTTCAGGGATCTCAAAAACCGAAGATGTTTCGATCCGGCCGTCGGCCAGTGGCAGGATCAATTGGTGGTATTCATCGATCAATCCTTCATTGAGAAAGCTGCCATTTAAGCGGCCGCCACCTTCTACCATGAGTGTTTCAATACCAAACAGGGATGTCAGTTTTTCCAGTACAACGTGCAGGTTGATATCTTCTTTGCCACCAAAAATATACGAAAGGCCAATCTGCTGCAGGTGAGCCAGGTAGCTGTCCTGTACAGACTCTGTCAGTACGGTGATCACATGTTGGCCAAGCATATCGGAGCTGTTCCAGCCAAGCTTGGCCTGTGCATCAAGCACCACCGCATAGGAGTCAGCGTCTTTGCTGGCTACAAAGTCTTCCCGGTTGATGGCATGGTCCACTTCTTTGTATACTGGTTTGGCATAATGGGTGAAGTCTTTTTCCATGGTTGTTCTACCGACGATCCAGGATTTGTGTCCAATGAGCTCGTGTACTTTTTCGAAACTCTCGGTGAGGGGCTGTACTTCCTTTGATTTGCCCCATTTCTCCCCCAGGATTTTACCATCGACGGAGGTCATCATCAGGCAGATCAGGTATGGACGTTTGGTCATATGCTGTTGAATGAGGTTATCAGACAATGAATGTAATTAATAGTTATTAAAACACAATGATTCTATGACGTCGAGGACGCCTGCTTCATTGTTGCCTTTTTCGGTGACGAAGTTGGCCACTTCTTTGAGTTTTGGGGTGGCATTTTTCATGGCATAACTGTAGGTGGCCGTTTGCATCATTTCGTAGTCGTTCATAAAATCACCGAATACAAGGGTTTCGTCGGGGCTGATGCCATGCATGGTTTGCAGGAGCTGAACGGCTTCACCTTTGTTGACGTCGGTACGGGTAATGTCGAGCCATTTGTGGCCACCTACGGCTATTTTAAGCCGGTTCTCAAACGACTGGTAATGCGGGTAGCTGTTTGCCTCTGATCCGGCATGATCGAAGACGGTCATCTTCAAAACGGCTTCCTGTACCTTGGTGAGGTCGTCTACAAAGGTGAAATTACTGTGGTAAGCGCCAATAGCGTTCATCAACGTGTCGTGTGTATTTTCGAGGTACCATTGCTCCTTGCCGCAGAGAATAGGCCATGCATTGGACATTTGGCGGGCGGCCAGTATCAGTGCTTCCACTTCATGCTGCGGCAGTGATTTGGACAATAGCTCCTGGTTATCGTGAACGATGCGACTGCCATTATCTGATATGGCATACAGCTGGTGTATGATGGCTTCGAATTTGGCGGCGATGCTGAAATGGGGTCTGCCGGTGGCGATGCCAATTTTTACGCCCTGGTTGAACAGGCGGTCGGCTATTTGCCAGAAGCGGTCGGGTACTTCGTGGTTGTCATTCAACAGGGTGCCGTCGAGGTCGGTAACGATGAGCTTTATCAAGGTATGGAGGTTATTGGTATCGATGATTGGTTTTCGGGTGCAAAGGTCGCGATTTTGGGTAGGATGGCCAAGACGTTGTTGCGAGGGCCAGGTTTTCAAATGGCGCGTATAAGCAAGATTCTCAGTCTAATCATTATTATGGATAACGTGGTATACTGTTGCGCATCTTTTCTTTAGGTAGTATCTTACTTCGTTACCATAAAATAGTAACTATAAAATGATACCAGGGTATACTTATAAAACCAGTTGGGGCGGTCATTGTAAAATCTTGATGTTGGATGACAAGGAAGTCTTTTTACAAGCAGTTGATGATAAGAATGAATTGATCTACGCTAAATATAAAACGCAGATTTACGCTAGAACCGATACCGAATCCTTTACCAACAATTCATCGCTTATAGCAACGACTGGTTTAACGAAGCAAGAAGAATGTATTCATAGGCCAGATTTACCATTACGGTTAAATTGCTTTAAAGAATCATTTTGGTCGGTTAATAAATTTCAAACACTGGACGATTTTAAGATCTTTCTTGGGCGGCAGTTGGTTGACTACGAGAAATTTGACGATTTGCATGCTGACAAAGTCGTCATCATTCCCCATGGGCAACAAAGCGCTGGTAAGACGCCTGTATTGTTAGAGAACACTTGCGGGGTATTTGATGGGCTGGAGTTGATGTTTAATTGCTTCAATATTCAGTACCAGTATGTAAACCCTGCAAAGCCCTATTTTTCAAGATTTCGACTAGCGAAAAGCGGACGGGAAGAAAAGCGATTGACTGGATTTGGATTGTATCGATTGGGGATAAAAGGTAATATTCCGTCTTTTTATTTGGGAGGACAAATGAGCTTAGGAGAACTGGAGTCGGATAAAAGTTTGATCGTCTCATAACTTTTTTGTGCTCCTTCCAAGTACACATTATTGGCTCTGCTATTTATTTTACCTCTACATGTGTAACCTTTCTTGAGCGCGCGTTGATCCCGCGCTTCCGCTGGACCTTGCCGACCGCTAAACACAAAGGCGTCACGGAGTGAAGCCTTATTGAGGTTTGACTAAGCACTAGTGCCTGTTGCTAGTGTTGTTTGATGTCGTTATACTGCCACAATACATTGATGATTTTCCATGCCCCATTTAATTTGACAACGTGGATATAGTCGATCCATTCGTCGGCAATCAATTTTACAGAAGCGGTTCGCTCAGAAACGTCCAGTAATTTTACCTCTTTTTTTGGAGCTGTTGGAAACTTATCGCCTTTTATGTTATAGCTTTCTGCCAGCAGGACCATCGATTCGGTGGTGGTTTCCCGAACATAGTCTTTACCGGTTGCTTTGTCTTTCCAGAATGTTCTTTTAACCATCCTTGGATGCAAAGCCTGCTCCATTTGTGCAGGATTGGGTTTGTGTTGAGATTCAATATAATCAAGGGCTGCTTGCTTAATATCCAGGCTATCTTGCTTGGTCTGTCCAAAGATATTGCTGACACTCAGGAAAAGTACGCTGAATAAAATAGGCGATTTCAGGTTCATGCTGGTTGTAATGATTGACGTTAGAGATGTTTTATCAAAATTTGGATTTGGGTCGTACTGCTATAGCCGAAAATGGTTCATGTATGCTATTATACACCTTTTTCTGACAGTGAAGAATTTTGGTAATCCTTAGTTCAAGAATTCCTGTTTCGTTTGCCTCACTGTAAATAGTTTCAGATTATATTTTGGGTAATATGCAATGTCCGAAATTCACCTGTTAAATCAGCCCCTTGCTAAATAGTTTGAGATAGAATTGTGCCGGGGAATGTTCACTAAGATTCTATATTCGCGGAGTAGCTCTCGTATTATGGTGATTTTGATCAGAAGAAATATTTTGAAGCCAAGCCAAGAGAAATATATGTAGTTACCTATTCTGTTGGTGAAATAACTGCAGGCGTTATCGAAGTTGTATTTATGTTCAAAAATGCGCAATGGACTTGTTCGAAATCATCTTACCTGGACAGCGCCGAAAAGGTGCGGATGATAAACCGGCTTGAGCGGGAAGTGTTGAGTAAGATGCATTAAGTATGTGCAGATAGCCATAGGGCGATCAATTCATTCTAAAGGCATAAACATCCTAAAAAGGTCAATTCGATTCCTTAAAATGCAAAACCCGCTACTGAACTGGGTTTTACATTTTTGTGGGAGTCGCCCCGCGCTATCGCGGCAAACCGCCGACGTATAGACAATAAAAAAGGCTCACTTTTCAGTGAACCTTTTCTGTGGGAGTTGACGGGCTCGAACCGCCGACCCTCTGCTTGTAAGGCAGATGCTCTGAACCAACTGAGCTAAACTCCCTTTTGTTCCTTTTATGTTTACCCAGACTTTCAACAGGAACCATTTAAAGTCTGATAAAAAAAGCAGCTACAACGTTTGTTATAACTGCTTCTTTGTGGGAGTTGACGGGCTCGAACCGCCGACCCTCTGCTTGTAAGGCAGATGCTCTGAACCAACTGAGCTAAACTCCCATTTTATTTCCCAAACCCTACCGCTCTATCTCTTTCACTGTTACCCTGTTATCGTTTGGGAGTGCAAAGATAAGGGTTGGGAGATTACTGCAAAATTTTTTCTGTCTTTTTTACGGGAAATTTTAAAACAAGCCCTCCCTAATGCGTTAAGTAGTAACCGTTCACGCCGCCATTGCTCACGGTACGGCCACCGACGTGAACGGTTACAAACGAACTATCTGTTGCCGGTCTTTACCAGGCTGATGCCGGCGCTCGCAGCAGCTGGCACCGCCAGGGTAATGGTCGTACCAGTGGCCTGGAGCGAGACTTTCCGGGCCGTCCCCTGCCCTACCTGTAGGGTATAGTTTCCCGAAAAGCCCTTCAGGTAAACCAAAACCTCATGGGCATTGGCCGTGCGGTTTTCCAAAGTAAAACGAATACTGCCACCAGCCGGGTCGATCACCACCGGAGCGCCCGACTTAAAGCCATCGCGCTGCAGTTCAATATCCAGCTGCTGCTGGCCATTGCGGTAATAGATCTTTCTGCGAAGGCCGTCCTTCGGTACTACTTCCAGCCATTTATTCTTTTGTTGTAAATCACCTCCATAAGCTACCAATCCAAAGATGGGATCGTTGGTGACCACCGTTGCCGCCGTTCGCACAGCGCCGCCAAAGCCCAGGTCGATCTCTCCATCATAAAACCAGGGGCCACGGCCCTGTGGCTTTTGGATCCACGGGGTAGCGTATTGCTGTGGCTCAAAGGCCCAACCACTGGCCCCATCATTCTCCTTACCAGGATACCAATACCCATAATTGCTTTCGGGCGTACCGGAATTGATCAAGGCAAACGAGCTCAGGTACGATTGATAACCCAGGCGGATATAATCTGCCGGGTCCTTGCTGAAGTTGAGGCCATAATCCAGGATCGACCAACCTCCCATCTGCGACATATAGCTCAGCGTATAACCGTCACTCCTACCCCTGAAGTCGCTACCCAGGAAATAATAGGCCGGCTCTATAACACCCCGCAGCGCCATATTGGCCTGCGTTTGCCGGTCCATGAACTGCACACCATCTTCTTTGCGGATAGTGGGGTGCGAATACCATTGCTTCGTTTTCTTGTCCAGCCACAGGTTGCTGTCTGGTTGCATCTCGTTTTGCACGGCATACCTGGCCAGCGCATGACTCGACTCAAATGCCGTGGCATCGATCGCATATTCGGAGCGAAAAGGATACTTGTCATCATACACAAAATACTTGACCTTCTTCTCCCATTCCCTGGTCAGGAAAGCAGCATCTTCGGTAAAGCCTTCCCGTTGCAGGTCTTTGATCAGGTCGGGTAGCAACAACTCGTTGTAACAACCCCATTTATAGATCTCGTACCAGGGAAGGATCTCATAGGGATATTTGAAATAAGCAATGGCTGTTTGCCGCGCCCTTTCGAGGTATCCTTTCTTGTCGAGGTAATGCGTCATGTGGGGGTACATGGTCGCAATCTGGTACATATGATAATAGAGCATGAAAATATGCGGATAGTCGTAGGAGCGCCACACATGCATCTTAAACTTGCTGGTGTCGTTGATGTCGGGCTGTCTTTTTTCGTTGTCGCGATTCACCTTCCAGCTTGGAGTACCATATACGCCATACGGATAAGGCTTCTCCTGATCCGTTCTTTGTAAGCCACCCCACACAAAATTTTTAAGGTAATATTCCAGCGCATCGATCTGCTTTTGATCGGGATAAGCGACGTTGACCGCTGCCAGGAAAGGCGCTTTACATAGGCCGGGATCATCGCAGGTAAGTACATAACTGAGGCGGCTGGTATCGAAGAAATCGCCATTGTCCGGACCACGTAACTGGGCATTCTTCATATCATACACGCCAAACAAGCCATTGTACCATTTGGAGGGATCGGTGTGTTGCTGCCGGTTGACGATAAAGGAAGCCCGTTTTTTATACAGCGTTTCCAGTGGTTCGGTCACAAAGAACTCCAGGTAGGTTTTATAGTTATTGCCATACGTCACCGTGATCCTATTCTCGCCCAAGCGGCTGAACCGGATCTTATACAGCTTAGTGCCTGGTTGTTTTTCGCCTGCATAAGTCACTTTGGTACTGGCGCTGAATTCCGGTAGTACAGCAGTGATCTTTTGTTGGGTGCGCAGCGCGATGGTAGCCTCGAGATCGGTCGGAATACTCATACCCGGCATCACCTGCACATCGATCAGGCCTTCTTCCACCAGTATGTCGCGTATCTCATTGTAGTTATTGGCCCACCGTAACCGGAACGAATAGCTGGTCGTAGCCTTGCCTTCGATAAAGCCGGTAGTATGTGGCTGCCGCCAGTTGCCACGCAACTCCTGGTTGCCGGTCAGCGACGAGTGGATATAGGCGTTGAAAGTGCCACGGTCTCGTGGCGAGGTATTGAAGTACTCGAGTGAAGTGCCGGGCAACGGAACCATCACCAGGTAAGGGCCCAGGCCGGTTGGCCGCTCCCAGAATATGAATGAGTTGTTGCCTGATATAAAGTGATGTTTGACGACGCGCTGTTCAAATATCTCGATGGGGTTTTCTCCACCGCCACTATTATAGGTAAGGGGAATCACCAGGTCTTCGATGCGGATCGTACTGGCTGTTGTGTTGTGGAGATTGATCTGCCAGGTGAGGGCGTTTTTGTCGAGGGAAAATGATTGCGTGATCTGCAGCGCTTTGCCCGACTTTACTTCCGGCGACCAACTACTCACCCTGGTACCGTTTTGCGAAACCGTCGTTTCGCTGCTAGTGGAAGCCAGCACCGTATCCAGTTTCCTGCCCTGAAAATACCGGGCTACGACTTCGCCAAACACCCTACCCCGCCTGATATAATTGGTGGCATGCACATCGTTGGTCCTGGATAGCTCGCCAATGCCGTACCGGTCTGTCTTCAGAGTAAAGGTGGCGTTGGTGAGCGGTTGAGGAGCGGTCGTTTGTGCAGGGGCAGTTTGAAACAGCAATATACCCAGCAAACCCGCAAGGCCTGTCTTTCTCATTGTTTTGATTTATTGTCAATTTGACGATTAAACCAATGAGGTCCTTCGCCGTTTACCACAGATATCAATATCAGACAAGGATGCGGTAATTTATGCTGCCATTCCCCCGGGTAAAAGCAGGTATATATTAATGACAATTGAATTATCGTGGCATCCCGGCCAGAGCCGGTGGACCGCTATTTTTTAACTTCTTTCTCCAACAATGCCCTGGCCCGCATCAGCGGATCGGCGGTCTGCAGCAACTTGTTCATCAACCGGCTGTTGTAGCCGGGATGGGCATCTATAAACGACTGAACCGCTGCCGCCGCTTCCGCAGTCTGGTGCATGCCCAACGTGGCTTGCAGAAAATTATACGGGAAGAAGATATCGCCGGTACGTTGCAGCTCTTCCAACAGGTCGAGCGAAGGCCGGATGTATTTGACGCTACCCACCCCTCTCAAAGGATGATGCAGGTAGCCTACCGCTGTTACCACCCAGGCCTCTTTTTTCCTGTTCGCCAGGTCTTTCAGGCCCGCAAAGAAACGATCCCGCTCTGCGCTATCCGGCGACAAGGCGGGCTGCAGGTATTCCCACCGTAGTTTCTTATCGGGGTTCGATATCCGGGCCAGCTGGTCGCGCAGGATCTGCTTTGTTTGTGGATGGCTACGTAAAGCCAACCCCGCTGCCAGGTCGGTATAATCGTCATCGGTCAGTTTCACCCCGGCCGGTGGTTCTTTCTTCAGCCAGATGGTCATCAGGGTATTCATGCCCTGCACCGTGATCGCAATATTCGTATAGGTCTTGAAGAACTGTTTCTTCATACCCGGTTTCTCTGTCGAGGCTATGCGGTTGAGCAAGCCAGTCTGCAATTCCTCTGCCCTGGCGACACGCTGATCGGGTGTCAGGTACACCCACCAAATGCTTTGCAGCTGGCCTAGCAACAGTTGGTTGATCAGTTCATCTTTCTCCACCATCAAGGCTTGTTGGGCAAATGCCATCCAGGCTAACGGTGTGAGACCCCGACCATCAATGACGTTTTCAAACAAATTGATGTGCTGCAGCGCACGCAGGGCAGCGTCGGGCTCCTTATAGATCGCGGCAATACGGGTGGTGTCTATCGTAAACAATCCATACGTATCTCCCTGCGCATTAGCCAGCGCCTCATTTTTTATTGGCCTCCCGGCCTTATTGACCCACTGGTCATTCCAGGCCTGCAGGTCGACGGTGGTATTGGAGTCGAGTATGGCAATCAGATCGGGCCAGGTGGCATTGCTGTAGGCGAAACGGCGCAGGTATTGTTGTAGACCTTTTTGCAGCGACTCCTCCCCGATCAACCGTTCCAGTTGCTGCATCATGATGGGCGCCTTGTGGTATATAATATTACCGTACAAGCTGCCCGCTTCATTGAGGTTGTCGAGTGGCTGCCGGATGGGGTTGGCGCCTTTTGTACGGTCTACACTGTACGCTGCCGGGTAGTGATCGGTGATGAACTTAACCGCGGCATTGTCATCCGGAATGACTTTCGCCACGATCTTATCCGCCATGAAGTTCGCAAATACTTCTTTCATCCATACGTCGTTGAACCATTGCATCGTCACCAGGTCGCCAAACCACATATGGGCGGTTTCATGTCCGATGAGGGAGGCGCGGCGTATCAACTGCGTACGGGTTGCACTGCTGTCGAGGAACAGGGAATTGGCATTGTACCAGATAGCGCCGGGGTGTTCCATTCCGCCAAACTGGAAATCGGGTATGGCTGCAAAACTAAACTTTTGAAAGGGATAACTGATCGCGGTATACCCTTCGAGCCATTGAAGCGATTGTGCATGCAGGTCGAAGATGGCGGGGATACTGGCGGCCAGTTTGGCACTGTCCGTCTCACGGTAAAAGAATTCCATCTCGCGGCCACCTGCCTGCATTTTCTTCACCTGGTAGCGACCGGCTGTAAAGGAAAAAAGATAAGTAGGGATAGTGCCCGATGGGGCAAAGGACCAGGTCGTTTTATCGTCTGCGGTAGTGATCTTTTGCAAGGGGCCATTGCTCATCGCCTGCCAGCCTTGTGGTATCGTGAGCGTGAGCGCAAAAGTGGCTTTCAGGTCGGGCTGATCAAAACAGGGAAAGGCCGTGCGGGCACGTTCCGGTACAAACAACGCATACATATAGTCCCCATTGCGATTGAGTGCGTCGTTGCCCGCCCTAAAGGCAATCTGCAAGGTATTGACGCCTTCTATGATCTTTTCGCCGGGAATCAGCAGGTGCTCATTTTCCTGCCGAACTTTGATGGATACGCCATTGACTTCTACTGTTTGTACGCTGCCCGCCGGCTGTTTGAAATCGAGCGCGAGTGTACCGCTGTCTTTCGTACTGGTAAATTCGATGGTCGCGGTAGCGGGTATCGCTTTGTCTTTTTCTGCAGGAATATCAAAGTTCAGCTGGTAGCGAACATTGGACAACTGGGCCTTGCGGTGCGTGGCGAGGGTCAACGGCACGCCGGCTGGGGGTGCCGGCGATGGCTGGCAGGCATAACCTCCAATCAGTACAAACAGAAAAACAGTAATACGTTGAAGCAACAGCATACAGGAATGGTATAAGCCGGCAAATTATGGACTAAGCGCCAAATAACGGCGGCCCTGGCGGAAGAATTACCAGTAACCATCAAGCACGATCAGGCGGTCTGTATATTGACCGGTGGTAATCGGCGCAGCGTCACGGTCAATGGACCTATGCCTGGGCCTTCCAGGTCACTTTTTTATGGGGGTATTTTTCGATGTGTTGGTACACCAGTCCGCGGATATAATCGTTTTCAGGGTAACGGGTCAGGTAGCCTTTCAGCGAGTCCATATCATGCACCGAACAATCCTGTGGCAGGTAGCCCATGCCATAAAAGCGACCTTTTTCAATGAGGATACAGCTTTGCTCGATGGACTCCTGTCCTTCGTCCACCACGGCAAAGGTGGGCAGGTTTTCGTCGAGGAAGTCGAGTGCCTGGTTCACGCGGAAGTTGTAATGCACAGCCGATTCCGTACGCTGGCAGGCACCATGACAGGTTCCTTCTTCCATGCCGGTACAATCGACATGGTCTTTCTGCATGTTGCACAACTTCGGACAAAGCTCATAAGTCTCCATCAGTTTGCGCAGCATACGGTGTCCTTCCAGTAACAGGTTGAACGTATAGATAGGTGTCAGGCTTTTTTTGATCTTGTCGATGGCAAGCCGCTGGTAGCCATTGCGGTCTTCATATACATAAAGGCCAAAAGAGGGCGTGAAGCGTTTCTGGCTGCTGTTGTGTGGTGGCCATAGGCGTTTGATCTCTACACTCTCCAGGATGAATGCCATGAGCTCGGTGGCACAGGTTTGAAACGTGATGCTGTGAATATTGCGGAGGAACTCCTGGCGTTGGCGGCCGGCTCCATTATGGGTGAAGTGGCTGCGTACACGATAGCGCAGGTTTTTCGCTTTGCCTACATAAAGCACCTTGCCTTTCTGATCGTGGAAATAATATACCCCAGGCGTATAGGGCAAGCTCTCCACCTGCTCTTTGGGCAGGTGTGGCGGCAGGGATTGTTCTTTGGCGCCTTTCTTGACGTACTGCTGGATATGATCGATGGCGCCGTTCTGTAACAACAACTCGAACAACCGGACGGTGGCAGCAGCATCTCCCATCGCGCGGTGGCGATTCTCCATGGCGATGCCCAGGCTTTGGCAAAGATTACCGAGGCTGTAGGAGCGATGTCCGGGAAACACTTTCCGCGACAACCGCACCGTACAGAGTTTATTGTTCGAGAGTTCGTAGCCTGCCTGCGACAGGTGGTGTTTCAGAAACGAGTAGTCGAAGTTGACGTTGTGGGCGATAAAGACATTCCCTTCCAGCAGCGCGTGGATCTGTGGGGCGATGTCTTCAAAGCGCGGGGCATCTTCCACCATATCGGGAGTGATGCCGGTGAGTACCTGTATATAATGCGGGATGGGACGCTGCGGGCGGATCAGACTTTCGAACCTGTCCACTACTTTTTCCCCGTCATGCAACACAATAGCCACTTCCGTTATGTCGTTATTAGCAGCATAACCGCCAGTGGTTTCTATATCGACGATGGCATAGATCATTCGGGGCTAAAGTTAAGAAGAAGGGCCTGTAATCGCGTAGATCAGACACACCGGTTTTTATCCACGTACCGCACGAAGCGGGAGCCGCATGGACTCCTGTTGTCGCATACAACCCTGTGAGGACTTTGAGCCGGTCTTTAAACCTCAAAATCCATATCTATGCAAAAGATCAACGCATCGAAAACTGCGGAGAACACCGTGCTGGTTGCAGCAGCCGTTCTCTACTTCACCGCCTTAATTCTTTTCTCGTTTTGGTTTACCCAAAGCTGATTATCATTGATAATCAATAAGGATAGGTTTTTTACCCGTAGGAGTCAATGCCCTGCGGGTATTTTTTTGTTGATAGTTTGGCTTGCACTTTCCAAATCCTTGTATTACTTTTGTTGCAGTGAGGCGATACCGATAGCCCGGCTTTCGTTACACGCTTTATACCCCCTGAATCGACTTACGTATCTTATTGATTGACCACCCCCTAGGAAATCTCCTCCCTCTGAAGACCTGCAAGTACTGATCGTACGTGAAATTCTTTTTAACACACACATTCATTTCAAAACACGTAGTCGTATGAAGAAGAACATTTTACACTTGGGTGAAACTACTAAAGTAGTATTGCTGGCCATTGGTTTCCTGGCGTTTATCATGGCGCTTTCTTACCTGTACTGGTACGCATAGTTTAGACCACTGCAAACCTGACCACAAGAAGCTTGCTGGCAACCTGCATTGCCGGCTATACACCTCTTTTTCTTTGCCCCGGGCTGGTCCCGGGGCATTTTGTTTTAGTCCCATCCCATGGCTGCTGGTGGTTTACTCCTGTCTGACTGGTATGCCGGTTCTAGGGGACTGCCATCCCTATTGTATAGAACTCCTACACTACTCCCATACAACTGGTATCCCTATATACCAGTGTCATACCAGTCCCATACCAGTCTCCTACCAGTCCCCTGTTATCAGGAAGGCAGTAGGGACGGACCTGAAACCGACCTGAAAGCAAGTCGAATAGGACCTGCACAGGCTGGTTTTTCCGGATTTGGGAAGACCCTAGCTCAACCGGAGCTAAACCCTAGCTAAGCCCTAGCTAAATCGAGGTTATTCCCAGAGTGGGACGATCAGTGTAGCTTTCATTTCTCCGGCCAACTCGCGCCTTTTTCGTACCTTTGCCGTCCTTTAAGATGATCATACAGATGGAATTAAGCAAAAACTACACGCCCTCGGGAATCGAGGAAAAATGGTCCAGGATCTGGAAAGAAAAACGCTATTTCAATAGTCAGCCCGATGGCCGTCCGGCCTTCACGGTCGTGATACCTCCCCCCAACGTCACCGGCGTGTTGCACATGGGGCATACCTTGAATGAAACCGTGCAGGATATCCTGGTGCGCAAAGCGCGCATGAGTGGCTTCAACGCCTGCTGGGTTCCCGGCAGCGACCACGCTTCTATTGCTACCGAAGCCAAAGTGGTGCAGATGCTCGAAAAAGAAAAGGGCATCAAGAAAAGCGACCTCACCCGCGAAAAATTCCTCGAGCATGCGTTCGAGTGGAAAGAGAAATATGGCAACATCATCTACCACCAGATCGAAAAACTGGGCTGTAGCGTTGACTGGGACCGGGTATCCTTTACCATGGACCCCGACTACTACCGTGCGGTGATCAAGGTGTTTGTAGACCTATACAATAAAAAGCTGATCTATCGCGGCGCGCGCATGATCAACTGGGATCCTGCAGCCAAAACCGCCCTCAGTGATGAAGAAGTGGAGTACAAGGAGCTGCAGGGTAAGCTGTACTATGTCGCTTATAAAGTTGTCGATGCAGTGGGTACGCCTACCAGCGACGAGCCCATCGTGATCGCCACGCAACGCCCCGAGACCATCATGGGTGATACCGCGGTGTGTGTAAACCCTACCGATGAGCGCTATGCTCACCTGAAAGGGAAGAAAGTGATCGTGCCGCTCGTGAACCGTGCGGTACCCGTGATCTTCGACGAATACGTCGACAAAGAATTTGGTACCGGCGCACTGAAAGTAACGCCTGCCCACGATATCAATGATTATAACCTAGGTCTCAAACACAACCTCGAGATCATCGACACGCTGACCGAAGACGGTAAGCTGAGCGAAGCCGCCCAGGTATGTGTAGGCATGGACCGCTTCGATGCACGTAAAGAGATTGTACGCTTATTGCAGGAAGCCGGTCTGTTGATCAAAGACCAGGAGTATACCACCCGCCTTGGTTTTTCCCAACGTACCAATGCAGTGGTAGAACCCCGTATCTCTACCCAGTGGTTCGTGGCGATGCGCACCCTGGCCGATAAGGCCTTGCTGGCTGTGACCAGTGGCGAAGTACGGATACACCCCGGCGATAAATTCCTCGCGACTTATAAATACTGGCTGGAGAATGTAAAGGATTGGTGTATCAGCCGCCAGTTGTGGTGGGGTCAGCGTATCCCGGCTTTCTATGCACCCGACGGAACACTTGTGGTAGCAGAGAACAAAGAAGCCGCGCTGGAAACCTTCCAACAACAAGGCGCCAACTGGACGGCCGACGAACTGACGCAGGATGACGACGTACTCGATACCTGGTTCTCGTCCTGGCTGTGGCCCATCGAAGTATTCAAAGGCATTACGCATCCCGGCAATCCCGATATCAATTACTACTACCCTACTTCGGTTCTGGTAACTGGTCAGGATATCATCTTCTTCTGGGTGGCACGTATGATCATGGCGGGCATGGAGTACATGGACGTGAAACCGTTCAGCGATGTTTACTTTACCGGCATGGTGCGTGACAAGCAGGGGCGCAAGATGAGTAAGAGTCTTGGTAACTCTCCCGATCTCTTAAAGCTGATCGAGGCCACTGGTGCCGATGCTGTTCGTTTCGGAATCATGATCTCTTCACCTGCGGGCAACGACCTGTTGTTTGACGAGACATCGCCCGAGCAAGGCAGCCGTTTCAATAACAAGATGTGGAATGCGCTGAAGCTGGTGAAGATGTGGGAGGCCCGCCAGGCTACTTCAGCAACCAGCGAACCGCTTCCCTTTGCCGTAAACTGGTTCCAGCAACGACTCAACGAAGCGAAAGCGGATATAGAAAAGGCTTATGGTGAGTTCAAACTCAGCGAAGCCCTGAAGATCTTATATTCTTTGATCTGGGATGATTTCTGTAGCTGGTACCTGGAGTGGGTAAAGCCCGCACCGGAGCAGCCTATCTCGCAGGAAGTGTACAACAAAACCGTTGGCTTCTTCTCGGAACTGATGCAGTTGCTGCATCCTTTCATGCCGTTCGTAACAGAAGAGTTGTACCAACTACTCGCTGTTCGTGCCGAAGGCGATGTGCTTTGCATCAAGCAGCTGGCACCCGTACAAGCCGCTGACAAGACCCTGTTACTGGAAGGTCAGTTACTGAAAGACGTGATCACCGGCCTGCGTGATACCCGTGCCAAAAACAATCTGAAACCCAAAGAAGCCATCAAGCTCTGTATCAATACCGGCGACAATACGCTGTACAAAGCCATCGAGCCCATCCTGCTCAAACAGGTGAACGCAGAGGCGGTAACTTTCGTACAGGAACCCGTGCCCAACAGCATCGCTTCCGTGATCGGTAAGGATAAATTCTATATCACTTCCGAGCAGGAGGTAGATACGACTCAACAAAAGGCTACCCTCGAAAAGGAACTGGAATACCTGAAAGGGTTCCTGCTTTCTGTAGAGAAAAAGCTGAGCAACGAACGTTTTGTACAGAATGCAAAACCGGAAGTGGTCGACAGTGAGCGGAAGAAGCAATCTGATGCAGCTGCCAAGATCGCGATCATTGAAGAAAGTCTATCTCACTTGTAAGCGAGTGTTGCTGGTGGTTGGTAGGTCAACCATCCCACAATAGCTCATAAATATTTCGGCCTTTAACGGCGGCTCTTTCGGGGCGCTGTTAAAGGCTGAACCTTTTTGATATACGTCGAATAGCTGGGGTCAACTGCCGCGGCATCATCATTAGATCGATAGATACCGCCCTGGCTACGGCGCCCATGCGCTCCTACCTTCCCAACAAGTTGATCGGTACGATAAACTCCCACTTGTTGACCGGTGGTGGCACCCTGAACTGGTCGGCATCCTGCAGCCGGCTGTAACGGAAGCCGAAGGTTACATTGTGTTGGTTCCACCACTTCGTATCGAAATACATCTCTGCGCCATACGATCGCAGGTCGACGGAAAACTTCGCGCGGCCGCCGGTATTGGTCGGTGAGTAATCCGATATGCGCGTGATATCATAAAACAGGTTGGTACGTACCCGGGTAAAATAGATGATATTGGCCATGCCCCAGTCTGGATACAACAACGCGAAATGATAGTTGAACCCGATCTTACTCATGCGGTGCGCATTCTGGGCGGGATACCCCCGTGAGAAGGGAAAGCTGGTACCGAAAATGCTGCCGGCATACATCGTATCCCGGCCATGAAAGGCGGTATTGACAATGATGCTGTGGTCGGGCAGGATGCCGGGGAAATACCAATTGGCATTCGCTTCAAACTGCTGGGCGTCGAGCTTGGTCACGGCATACTTGTATTGCAGGGTCACCGATTGGGCAAAATGCGGGAAGATATGCCGGCGTGCCGTGAGCAATTGGTTCGAGAAGGTGATATAGGGACGTACATACGCCACCGCCGGATTGTAGATCGAGTCTTTCAGCTGTTGCGGATAGATCCGCGCTGAGTGGATCAGGTCAGTACCAATCGTCAGTGACCGGTTGTAGCGGCCGCTGGTAAACTGCCAGGGAATCAGCACGCCCAGGGCATTTTCCCAGGTATTGTACTGGAACTGTTGGTTCTTGTAAGCACCCAGCCGGTCGAAGGTGTACGTGCTCGACAAGCGCAACCAGGGATAAAGCCCCGAGTAAGTGAATGAAGCACCTAGTTGCTTGTGTTTATAGTTGCGGTTGTAATTAAAGAATACTTCCGACTGCAGGGTATTCAGCACATTCTCGCCAATGACGGAAAGCGTATAGTCGGGGTCTTCAACAATAGGCCGCCAGCTATGGAAATTGAACAACCGAAATCCCTTCGGGTATTTGGTCGCCGCATACAGGCTGTCTGCAGGCAAGGCATCTTCGCCATGCTGCGGTGTACCACCTATCTCTTTGATACCGTACACGGGCAGTGCCTGGGCAAATGACTCGGCGGGCACCGTCGTCAGTTGTGCTGGTGTGAATGCTCCCTGCTCGAGTTTATCGCCTACCGCTGTAAAAGCCGACCAGGCAAACCGGCCATGCGCCACCTGCAGTTGATAATGGCCCGTTGCCGCGGTGGCTACGGGTGGTGTAAACAACTGGATCTGTTTGTTGGCAATAATAAACAACCGGTCCTGCCCATTCAGTGACGCTGAGAAGCTGATGGTGTCTTTATGCACCGTGGGGAAGCCAATTACGTTCATCGAAAAGGGTAGTAAATAATCGGTGCGGCCATCGGCCGTATTGACGAGGCAAAGAGACATGGCCCCTTCCTGGTTGCGGACAGCCGCCACGACCTGGTTGCTGCCATAGAACTTGGGATAGGTATACAGCAAGCCTTCCGGATTTGGCAACTTCTTCATAACGGCACCATCGATCGCATTCAGCAGTTGCAGCGAAGAGGGCTGACCAGGTATCACTTCCACCGCAACGATCCTGTTGCCATCTTCCGAAATGTCGGGCGAAAAATAATGTGTTTTGTGGGTCAGTGTACGGTGTTTGCGTGCCTGAACATCGTACCATTTGATCACACTGTAATCGTACCAGCGCCAGCGGTTGTCGACCTCGTAACCGGCATACACGATCTTACCATTGCGGTACGAAAAGTAATTGTCGAGGGAGATGTCTTTGAGGCGGAGTTTGTCTTCCTGTCCGCCGATCACATTCCGTTGGTAAAAGGCAGGTACCCGCTGATAGCTGCTGCGTACGTAGATGAGGGTTTGGTCATCTACCCACTGTGGATATTCTTCGTTGGCCACGAAATGGCGGCGTTGCTGCGCCCAGCCATCGACCGTCGAATCATTTTTGCCGTCGGCGGCCAGCGCTGTTTCCCAGTATTGCAGGGCCTCGCGGCGGAAGCTTTTGTAGTCTTTGCCCGTGTATTTTTTGATGGCATGCTGCCAGGGGTAAAACAACCCTTTGTAACGAACGGCATCGTCGGTGATCTTGCCCCATACATCGGCGCCGTATTGCTGGCGGCCATACGCCACAAACATATACCCCAGCTTATAGTGATCGGGTACGAAGTCGCGCAGCGAACCATTGCGCAGTTTCATCCAGGAGTATCCTTTATGGGCGCTCCACAATGAGCGGTAGCCGTTGTAGAAGGCGGGCAGGCGGCCACGTCCCTGATCGCTGAGGGAGGTTTCCTGGAATACGGCATCACCTTCCCAGAAATAATTGGGTACGGCGGCACTGTTCACCAGTTCCAGTCCCTGCTCACCAAAGAGGTAGTAGAAGGCTTTGGATACGCCCTTACGGAAATTGTTGTATTGCTGGATATGGCGATACTCGTGCAGTGCCAGTGTGCGGTGCCAGGTAAGGCTACCCAGGTCGAAACTATTTTGTGGTGGTGTAAGGTAGAATTCACTGCGCCAGGGGCCCAATCCTACATAACCGTTCGAAATGGTGGTATGTGGTTGCAGTACGATGGATATTTTACGGTAGTCCTGGCCAAGCGTTTTGGTGGTTTCCAAACCTATCCGATGCGCCATGCCGGCTATGACGGCTGCCTGCTCCCGATAGCCTTGTGGGAAAACGACGCGTATCGTATCCGTATTGATCTGGCTCCACCGAGTGCGGGTGGGATGTCCGCCAAATTGCTGAGCCGGCAACCAGCCGGCCAGGAGAAGACCTACGCCCAGTAAAAAACTTCTACGCATGTGCAGGGGATTAGCAGTATTGGTTATAAGAAGGGAAATTAAGCCTTTTTTTGTTGAAAGAATACATACAAAAAATGATACGTAGGCTGTGGTTCCGTATTTTTGGGTATGCTGTCTTTGTTAGCCTTAGCACTTGCTCCAGGCATAGCCATCGCCTTCTATATTTATTACCGCGATAAATATGATCGTGAACCGTTTGAGAACCTCTTTATCTCCTTCTTGTTGGGTGTGATCAGCACGGCACCTGCATTGATCATTCAAAACAACCTGCTTCCCTTGCTGGAAGGATGGATTCCCCGTTTTTCAATCACCTACTATGTAGTTTGGGCATTTGTGCTGGTAGGCATCAGTGAAGAGGGCAGCAAGTTCATGATACTGCGTCTCTACTCCTATCGCCGCCGCGCTTTCAATGAACCTTTTGATGGTATTGTGTACTCCGTGATGGTGTCGATGGGGTTTGCTACGCTGGAAAACGTACTGTATGTAACCCAGCATGGCGTGGCCACGGGCATATTACGCATGTTCCTGTCCGTACCGGCCCATGCCTGCTTCGGCGTATTGATGGGGTATCATGCCGGACTGGCCAAGTTTGACCAGGCACGCGCGCCCCTGCATTTTCTCAAAGGCCTGTTCCTGGCCGTTTTCTTTCACGGCGCGTTCGACTTTTTCCTGTTCCTGCAAGACAATCCCAATGTGACCCAATATGTGCCGCAATTATTGTTGATCAGTGGTTCGCTGGTCTCGTACTGGATTGCCATCCGGTTATCGCTCCGCTCCATCCGGCAGCATGAGGCGCTTTCGAAACAGGTTTTTGATAACCCGCGGGATATACTTTAGTTTTGGCATATGAATGATGAATTGATCATCCGCACGGCGGATATTGATGATATAGCCACGATCGGATTTCTTGCTCAACAAATATGGCCTGGCACTTACCAGGAGATCCTTACACCGGCCCAGCTGGAATACATGATGGACCTGATCTACAGCCCGGATTCCCTGCAACAGCAAATGCGCAATAAACACCAGTTCCTGATCGCAGAACTGGATGAAGAACCCATCGGTTTTGCCTCCTATTCCGAGCTGGAGGAGCCAGGTATTTACAAACTGCAAAAGTTGTATGTACATCCTAAAACACAGGGTAAGGGCATCGGTAAAGCCCTCGTCGATTTCATCATCGAGCAGTTGCCCCGGCCAGATGCCAGCATCCTGCGGTTAAACGTGAACCGATACAACAAAGCCCGCCAGTTTTACGAAAAGATGGGATTTGTGGTGACGAAAGAAGAGGATATCGACATCGGCAATCAATACTACATGAACGATTACGTCATGGAAAAAGCTATATAATTAACCCTTTAGTGGTGCAGCCCCCGGATAACCCGAGGGCTTTTTTTATGGATAGCCTGCCGGCCGATTTGGTGTGCATGGGTATTGCTGAGGCAGAGCTGCCCTCAAGGCAGTGAGGCCTACTTGTCCCGCATGGCCGCTTCCTTCATATTGGCGGCCAGTTCATGCCCCAGGTACCGTTCTATGATACCATGTACCCCGTAAATGACGGGCGTCATCAGTACAGCCACAATGAATTTGTACATGTAGGCTGTCAGCGCCCAGGCAGTTACCGTGGCCAGGCTAAAATCCTTGAACAGGTAGAAGGCGACAAAGGTGACCACGATGCTGTCGATGAATTGGGAGGCCAGGGTACTGATGGTGGCCCGCATCCAGATGGCTTTTTCGCCGGTTACCCGTTTGATGCCCCGGAAGATGAACGCATCGAGTAATTGGCCCAGCAGGAAGGCGGCAATAGAGCCGATGATGATGTTCATACCTTGTCCCAGTACCTGCACATAGGCGCCCTGCTGATCGGTGACCCCGGGTTCCAGCCCGCGGTAACGCCAACCTCCATCCGGTACGGTATGGATGCCCAGGTAAAAGACCAGAAAAGCAAAGGCGATGAGTACGACGGTCAGTAACGAGAGAAAGCGCACCCCCCGTACGCCATAATACTCATTGATGATATCGGTCATCACGAAGATCACCGGCCAGGGAATGACGCCTACGGTAAGACTGAACGACAAGCCCTTCTGCCCCAGCAGGTCGATACTGGCCTTGGGTAATCCCAGTGTGTCTTCGAGCGAGAATACTTTTACACCCGTCACTTCGGCGATGATGGCATTGGCGATAAAAAAGCCGCCCAGGATAATGAACAGGCGGGTACCCTTGTCTTTTATGATGTTGTGGATCATTTAACCAGCAGAATTAATTGAGCGATCAGGAATAGCGCATTGGCAATAGCGAGCCACTGTGGATTATGTTCCTTTTGCAGCTTGCGTTGCACCAGCAATACAATAATAAATAAATTAATGATCACATTTAAGAATACCGACAGGCCTATACCCAGGATCAGCACGGTAGTGGCTACATGTCCCTGTGGTATTGGGGGGCCGTACCGCATTACCCAGGTGAGGAGGAAACAGATATTGCAGATAAAAGCAACGCGGGAGAAAAATAATAATTTAGGCATATCAAGTTGGCGTAAAATTGCATTATTTTGGTCATCTTTTAAAATGAGCCGCTTTGATGAAAGTGCTGGGTCTGGTCTCTTACAATATATTGCCGGCTAAAACCGGCGGGCAAAAGGATATCGCATTATTCTACAAGTATTTTAGCCGCCATACTTCCCTGGTTTGTGTTACCACACGCAGCAATGATCCTGGCGCTGCCGAAGGATACGAAGTCCTCAACATCATTGCAGACGGGTTATCCCGTTATGCCAACCCACTTCATTATTTTACGATCCGTTCAATCATCCGGGAGCGGGGTATCACGCATCTTGAGCTGGAGCATCCCTATTGGGGCTGGCTGGCCGTATGGTTGCAGCGTACCACGGGTGTAAAGCTGATTGTGCATTCGCACAACATCGAAGGTACGCGCTGGAAGACCTTAGGCAAATGGTGGTGGAAAGGCCTGTGGCAATACGAAAAATGGGTACACCGCCAGGCCGAATATAATTTCTTCAAACAGGACGAAGACCGGTTGTATGCGCTCCGCCACTTTAAGCTGGCTCCCGATCGGTGCCTTACCACCACCTATGGTATTGAATGGAACACGCCGCCTGCTGCCGTGGAACGTGGCCAGGCCAGGCAATACCTGTTGCAACAACACGATATCCCGGCCCATCACCGTCTGTTACTGTTCAACGGTTCTTTCAACTATTTGCCCAACCTCAATGGTTTGCGGCATATCATCGAAACCATCAACCCTGCCCTGCAAAGGATGACAGGGTTTTCGTATACGATCCTGATCTGTGGTAAAGACATTCCGGCGGACCTGGCTGGCGGAGCCTACCCGGCCATGGTCTTTGCGGGATTCGTACCGGATGTCGATGTGTATTTCAAAGGTTGTGATGTGTTCCTGAATCCCGTGGTGGAAGGGGGCGGTATCAAAACCAAATTAGTGGAAGCATTGGGACATGGGATGAATGCCGTTTCGACCTTCAATGGCGCGATCGGGGTCGATCCTGCCCTTTGTAATGGTAAGCTGACCATTACCGATGACAGGCTCGGCGGCTTTCCCGAGGCGGTGGTAATGGCTGCTGGTTACGATGCTGAAACGCCCCCTGCTTATTTCAGTCATTTTTACTGGGGTGCTATCGCCCATAAGGCTGCCCGTTTCATCGATGGCCGGTAACAGCCTGCTGGCCAGGGAGCAAAGTCGTTCCCGAATGGATAATTAATTGGCTGGTTGCTATAAAAATTGCCTTATTTTGCCCTTCTGTTAATATAAAAACATGAACAAAACGATCTGGCAGCGTCTGCAGCCCCATGTCATTGCAATAGCTGGTTTTTTTCTACTATCTGTAGTTTACTGTCTGCCCCTTTTTAGCGGGCAGGAATTAGGTGGTCACGATACGATCGGTTGGGCCGCCATGTCACACCAATCTATCGAATTCAAAGAAAAGTATGGCCACCTGCCGCTTTGGACCAATAGCATGCTGAGCGGTATGCCTGCCTATCAGATCGCGTTTGCCTCGAAATATAATGTGACGCTGGCCCACCTGAACAGCCTGTTTACTTTGTGGCTGCCTACGCCGGCCAACTATTTTTTCCTGAACTGTATTGGTTTTTACCTGCTGGCGTTGGTCATGGGGGCCCGTAACTGGATTGCTGCCCTCGGGGCGATCGGTTATGCTTTTGCTTCTTACAGTGCGGTGATTGCGGCTGTAGGCCACATCAGTAAGTTTGGCTCGATGGGCTATGCGCCTGCAGTATTGGCGGGCCTGGTGTTGTTGACACAGCGTAAATACATTGCAGGATTTATCGTGGCGGTGATTGCTACCACCTGTATGTTCTACCAGAACCATATTCAGGTCATGTTCTATACGTTCCTGATAGCGGGCTTTGCAGGTCTGGCCTGGCTGGTACAGGCCATTCGTGAAAAGCAGCTCAAAGCTTTCCTGGTGGGTGGTCTTGTGTTTGTGGCGGCTGTAGGGCTCAGCGCAGGCTCTTTTGCTGTGATGCTGTTGCCATCCCAGGAATATGTAAAGGAAACGATGCGTGGCGGCCGTTCGGAGTTGACTCCCGAAGACAAGACCAACAAGTCGAAAGGCGGTCTGAATAAGGACTATGCTTTCAATTGGAGTTATGGTAAGTTGGAGACTTTTACCTTCCTGGTACCCCGCTTGTATGGAGGAAGTTCGCCGACTGTGGTGGCCAATCAATATGTCAATGAACTGGGTGATCATTCGAAAGTGGCTGAAGTGATCGCTGAAAAAACGGGGATGCCGGAAGATCAGGCCGTTGATTTTTCCAAACAGTTCTCGCCGTATTGGGGAACACAGGGCAGCACCTCGGGAACGGTATACCTGGGTGCGGTCATCTGCTTCCTGTTTATAGTTGGTCTGGTATTCTACCGGCAATGGCACCTCGCCTGGATCCTGGCTGCTACAGCGATGGGCATCCTGCTGGCCTGGGGCGGCAATTTCAAAGATTTCAATTACTGGCTCTTCGATCACCTGCCATTTTACAATAAGTTCAGGGCGCCTTCCATCGCACTGATCATACCCCAGCTTACCGTGCCGTTGCTGGCAGTGCTGGGACTTTCTGAGATACTTTCCGATAAATACGACAAAGAACTGCGCTGGAAGAAGTTTAAGCAGTCATTATACATCACGGGGGGGGTACTGGCATTGATGTTTGCCTTGTATTTCACGCTGGACTATGCCGGCCCCGCCGATAACCAATACCGCGAGGGGTTGGCGCAACAAATGGCTCAGGGACAACAGAACAATCCGCAAGCGCAGGAACAGGCTGCTGATTTTGCCAACTCCGTCGTAAAAGCGCTACGGGCCGATCGGGGTAGTCTGTTGCTTGGCGATCTGTTCCGGTCTATCATTTTTATTGTGCTGGCGGCGGGCCTGCTGGCCTACTACCAGAAAAAAGGATTGTCGACCCAACTGGTGGCCATTGCACTGGCGATCTTGTCGACCATCGACCTGTTCGGAGTCGATCTCCGCTATCTTTCACACAAAAATTACCGGCCGGCCGACGAAAATTCAGAACTGGTGGCCAATCGGGCCGATCTGCAGATCAAACAGGACACTGGTTATTACCGGGTGCTGGACCAAACCTCTGGTAATCCGTTTACGGATACACGGGCGGCTTATTTCCACAATTCGGTAGGTGGTCACCATGCTGCACGCCTCGCACTTTATGATGACCTGATGCAACGTCAGTTGATGCGTGGCAATATGCAGGTGTATAACATGCTCAATACAAAATACTTTATCGTAGTCAATCCACAAGACCGTCAGCCGATAGCACAAATGAATCCGGATGCGTTGGGAGCTACCTGGTTGGTTAAGACGATCAAGTATGTGAACAATGCCGACGAGGAGATGAGCGCGTTGGATACTTTCAATCCCAAAGACACCGTGATCATCGACAAGCGTGAGCAATCGAAAGTTCCTTTTGCTCCACAGTTTGACTCTTCAGGCTACATCAAACTGGTAAAGAACCTGAACGATGTCATCAACTACGATTTCAATGCGGCGACCAACCAGTTTGCGGTATTCAGTGAAGTATATTATCCGGCTGGCTGGAAAGCCTTTATCGATGGTAAGGAAGCGCCTATCGTTCGGGTAAACTATACCCTCCGTGGCCTGGCCTTACCGGCTGGTAAACATGCCATCGAATTCCGGTTCGAGCCCGCCGCGCTGGCTACAGGAGAAACCATCTCTCTGGTTGCCGGTATCCTATCCATCCTGTTGGTTTTGGGGGGCATTGCGTATATGTGGAAGAAAAAGGAGCTGGTGTAATTCGCCAGGTCGTAATTTATAGAAGCCCTCTGAAACCTTTTCAGGGGGCTTTGTTGTTTTCAGAAACAGGCGGAGGAGAATACGAACCTCTTTCCCCATTTGGGAACTGCACAGTTATCAGTCAGAACTGCACGCTTTTTGCCCAAAATGACACGTTTATTCATTTGTTTCCATCGACACGTATAATTAATTATTTTCGCACCCTAAGCCCTTCACCAATATGAAAATTCTAAAATTTGTCTCCGGCAGTTTATTACTGTACTTCCTCTTTTTTTCTACGGGTACCCAGCTGTCAGGCTGTTCGCCTGACCCGATCTTCGATACTGTTTATGTGAAAGACACCCTGATCCTGAAGGATACCTTGATCGTAAAAGACACCTTGACGATCAGGGATACGGTCGACTGTAATTGTTATGACCTGAAGGATGGCCTGGTTGCCTGGTATAATTTCAATGGGGGTACCTTAAAAGACAGCAGCGGAAACAATAACCACATCGTCTTCAACAATGCCACAACGACCACTGGCCGGTATGGTAACGCTAATAGTGCCTATCTATTCAATGGCAGCAGCAGTTATATGCGTATTCCTAATAGCGCGAGTCTGAATCCCACGAATGCGATTACATTGTCTGCAGTCATAAAGGTCAATGGTTTTTACAACGGAACCTGCCATGGTAACCAGATCATCGTGAAGACGAGCAATATTGATAAGGATAATGGACTTTATGGAATGACGTTCAATGACCATAAATGCCCTGGAAATATAGATACCAGCAAAACCCGGTTTTGGGCGGTATATGGGGATGCGCTTGGCGCTAATTCATCTGCCGAGGCTGATACGGTTCCCGTAAAAATTGGTCAATGGTATTCCATTGTCTATACCTACGAAAACTATACGTCCAAGTTTTATATTAACGGCGAATTGAAGCAGTCCCGTAAGTTTTCAGCCTTCTCTTTCATTCCCAATGCAGGCGATCTCTATTTCGGTAGGATGCCCGATCAGCAATATCCTAACTGGTTAAATGCAGCCATCGATGATATTCGTATTTATAACCGGGCGCTTTGTGACGGTGAAGTGAAGCAATTGAACAGGGTTAAAGACTAACTGTATACCTGATTTGCTGAAAGAGCTGCTCCCGTAATGGTGCAGCTCTTTTGGTTTAGAACCAGGCAATGGACTATATCTTTGCGTATGCTGCCAATGTGTTAGCGCGCAACCAAGCGGCACTCCCCTATCTCTATCCAGGCGATTGCGCTGAACCTTTACTTTGTTACAGGACTTTTCCAATCCCTTCCCAGAGCAGGCGGGCAGTACGCTCCCAGGAAAATACGTTCTTTTGCTGCTGGCCTTTGGCGATCAGTTGCGCACGCAACGCTGGTTGCTCCCACAACTGTTCCATGGCTGTTGCGATATCCGCTACCTGGTAGGGATCAACCAGGAGGGCCGCATCACCTACCACTTCCGGAATAGAAGTGGCATTCGCGGCAATGACTGGTACATCGCATTGCATGGCTTCCAGTGGCGGTATGCCAAAACCTTCGAAATAAGGCACAAACGTCAGCGCCAGCGAAGCTCCCAATAACTTTTTCAGGTCATTGTCGGGCAACCGGCCTGTGAACACGATATCTTGTTTAGACGCCAACTGCTCTTTGCATTCGTGCATTTCGCCCGTCTTGTACATCTCTTTGCCGGCCAGCACCAGTTTCACTGGCGCGCCTGTTCTTTGCTTGAACAGGTCGAAAGCCTGCATGAGCCGTATGATGTTCTTCCGCGGGTGCAGGGTGCCCACAAATACAAAGTAATCGGCGCCGCCTGCATATTGTGCTTTTATAGCCTGCTGCTCTGCTGGAGGTACCGGAGCGAAAAAATCGTTGATGCCGCAATACACGACATCGATCTTACCGGGATCGGTACCATAAGTCTTTACAATGTCTTCCTTGCTGTAAGACGACACGGTGGCGATCCTGTTGGCCCGTTCCACATACTTCGGAAAGAAATAATTGTAGTAGGTACGGTTGGACCATTTCAGGTCCTGCGGAATATGGTGAAAGTTGATGTCGTGAACGATGCCATATTGTGCGCCTTTCCAGCCAAGGCTCAGGATGCCGTCGGGCGAAAGGAAGAGGTTAGGCGAAAGCTTGTTGAGGAAGCGTTTGGCGCTCCACTCGAACCACAGCACGTTGAGTACCGCATGTTTCGCAGGCGGGAACAGGTTGTGTGGAACGATGTTGGGCGAGAAAAGAAATCGTTCATCGATGCCCGAGTCGAATAAGAAATGGAACTCGATGCCGGGATTGTTTTGCGTTATGTATTTCAGGGTATTGTAGGTGAACCATCCGATGCCATCCATCTGCCCTGCCCGCAATAACCTGGTGTTGACTGCAATTTTCATAGTCCTTTTTTCCGGGCAATGGTGATAAGGTGGAAGGGTTGTCCTTTTTGCTGGTGTTGCACGTCGAATGACGCGTGCTGCAGCAAACCTGCGATCACTTCAAGGCCGAAGACATGGTGATGTGCGCGCCGGTTGTTGATATTGTCTTGCAGATAGCCCATCATTTCTTCGCGGGTGGTGGCACCCGGATCACGGGCCACATCGTGTAATGCGATGATCTCTTCAAAATGCGTGGTGTCATCTTCCCCCGTGTTGTTTTGAAAGTCCTGCAGCAGGTGTTGCAAACTGGTATAGGGGCGGTTGATATCAAAGGTGTTTTCCTTATCGGGCAGTATGAGGCACAGGATGCCGCCGGGTTTCAATACACGATTCCATTCTTTGAGGGCCTTTAATGGATTGGCCACATGCTCCAGGCTGTGGCAGGATAACAGAAAATCGTAAGAGTTGTCTGCAATGCCCGATAGGTCGGAGCCTTCTTTGACGTATTGGTAGCCTGTTTTGTCGTGGTACCGATAGGTCTCCCCTTCCCGGATCGCCCCCTCCCATACGGTGTTGGTACTGAAGTTGACGCCATCGATGCGACCGGCAAACAAATACACCGGAAAAAGGCCGCGCAGGGAGAATTGGGCGCTGGGGCCGCCGATCTCGAGGCCCTTCAGGCGTCGAAGCCCGTATGCGTATCCGATCAGTTTTCTTTTGGGCGCCTGCCGGATATACGACAAGCCGGTTGTTACCAGGTCTGTAAATTGCATAGTGAAGTGGCCTCTATTGATAAGGCTGCAATCTACAGAATGATTTGCAATACCCATTTACTACCAGCAGCAGCGGCATCTTCTTTTTTACTATATTTGTCAATTCAGCTGCAATCAACCAGTCTTTTATTATGAGGAAGTTATTCCGCTCCATCTATCAGGTCCTGCCCTTCAAACTACCATTCCTGCGCATAATTCGGTTGTTCAAACCCGGTCATCAGATCACCCGTCACCTGGTTTTTACAGGCAAGGTAAAGGTGAAGGTCGACGAGGGAGGTGCGTTCTATATACAGAACTATGGCGATGGTATTGAACAGGGGCTTTTCTGGCATGGCATTAGAGGCTGGGAGAAACATTCAACCCATATATGGATGCAACTGGCACGCAAATCGAAAGTGATATTCGATATCGGCGCCAATTCGGGTGCTTATACCCTGCTGGCGAAAACGGTGCAGCCCACTGCAGAGCTATATACTTTTGAGCCTGTTAAAAGGATCTTTCAGCGACTTGAAGAGAACGTCAGGATCAACCAGTTCCAGGGCGTTCATTTGTTCCATAAAGCTGTTTCGAACCAAACAGGCACGGCCAGCATACAAACCAGTGTCACCGGCAACCTGTACGAAGCCTCACTCAATGCCGATCATATCAGCAATATGACGCACCTGAAAAAGGATCTTCAGTTCGTACATGAAGAGATTGAGACCATTACCTTGCGGGACCTTATCGAAAAGGAGAATATCCGCCAGATCGATCTGATGAAGATCGATGTGGAAAGCCACGAGCCGGAAGTAATTGAAGGAATGGAAAACTGGTTGGCAACATTCAGCCCCATCATGCTGATTGAAGTACTGAATCAAACGGTTGCTGAAAAGCTGACACCCTATTTCCCGGCCAGTGAATACCTGTTCTACAACATCAGCGAAGAAGCTGGTCTCACGGAAGAGTCAAACCTGATGCCCAGCAAAACCTATAATTTCCTGATCTGCCCCCGGCATAAAAAGCACCTGCTGGACGGCTGCCTGCCTCCCCTGGCTGCAAAATGACCCGCAACCTAACGAAGAAGCCCCGTAATACGGCATATTGCATACGACAACAACATAGCTGCTTTGGAAATGATCCCGTGCTTTAGTAATGGCAGGGGAATTGAACGTTGTTGTGCTACCATGCGTCCGATCAGGGCAGGTATCGGACATTCCTGGTTGTATTGCTCCAGGTAAGCCATATCGCGGATGGAAAGGTTGCGCAGAAAACGCCAGAAATAGTCGTAGGCCATAATCGGCCTGAGCCCGGCTGGCGTAATGATGTTTAGCAGGCAGATATTTTCCGGTATCTCGACTGCCGGTTTGCGGAATACTGTCTTCGTAACCTGCTCATTACTCATACCCAGGCAAACCAATGGGTGGGGAATATCGACGAACCTGCCACCATTCTTGTTGAGTTGCCGCACATAGAATTCAATATCGACCACCCATTTGAGCCGCTCATTGTACCAGCTATCCTGGTCATTGCGGAGCAGGGTGGTGCTGGGATGGCCGATCACATTGCGGGAGAGAATATTGTAGGGACTGCGCTGCAGTAAACGTTTCCGCCAGCCCTGCAACACGTGTAACTCCCGATGTCCATTATCGAGATCTACTTCATAAAAACCACTGAAAATAAACCCGGAACCGGCCTGTGTAGCTGCATCGGCAAACTGCTGCAGGCTGCTACTGTCGGTAAACCAGTCGTCGTCGTGCATAAGTTTGATCCACTGCCCGGTGGCATGCCGGATGCCTGCATTCCAGTTGGCCGGAGTGCCCAGTGCCTGTGGGTTGCTGATGTAGCGGAGCGGAAAAAGCGATTCGTATTGTGCAGCCAGGCTGGCTACCGTCGCATCACCACTGTCATCCGTAATGATGACCTCGAAATCCCTGTAGGTTTGTCCGGCAATGCTGTCGAGCAGCCTGCTCAGGAAGTCCTGTCGTTTATAAGCCGGTATACAAATGGATATGAAGGGCTTCATCAGTAGGTGTTTATGCCGCGGCTATGGTCCGGCAGGCGGCAAAAGTAAGTTATCCGCCGTATATTTACGCCCTCAACAAATCTTCGACCTTGATTCAGCCGTCATCCAGGCTACGTTTAGCAGCAGTTGTGATCCTTTACTATCCGGAAAAAGACGTGCTCAGCAACGTGCTTTCTTATAGCTCCCAGGTGGATAAAGTATACCTGGCCGACAATTCGGAGAAGCCGGATACCAGTCTGGTCAAAGCCCTGCGCCAGGGACTGCCGCACGGCGAATACTTGCAGGATGGTGTCAATAAGGGAATTGCTGCCCGGCTGAACCAGGTTTGCCAGCTGGCTAAAGCGGCGGGTTACGATTACCTGCTGACGATGGACCAGGATTCGCTGTTCAGTGGCAATAACCTGACCGATTACCTGCACTGTTTCGAGACATTCCCAGATCGCGATAAAGTAGCCATGTGTGGTGTGGAATACCAACATTCCGACTGGCTTTCCGCGCAATGCAAAGCCGAGCAGTGTACCCAACTGATCACTTCGGGCAGTTTTCTGAACCTGCACTTGTGGGAGTCCATGGGGGGATTCGATGAAAACTTGTTTATCGACATGGTCGATTTTGAATTCTGCTACCGCGCGATCGTCAGGGGCCATCAGATCGTTATTTTCAAGAACATCGTGCTCGATCATTTCCTGGGCACTACCTCTTTCAGGAGTGAGGACAGTGGTGAGGCGAAGCGCGAGCGCACCCTTTACTCCCCTATCCGGTTGTATTACATGTACCGCAATTACCTGTACATGAAAAAGCGCTATGAACAGCATTTTCCAGGAGAGATCAGGCAGACACAGCTGGCGGTGCGCAGCAGGATCAAAAACAACCTGCTACTGAAAAAAGACAGGCTGAAGATACTCCGGTATCTGATAAGGGCTGTTTCGGACCACCGTAGCGGCAAAATGGGTAAATATCAACATTGACCGATCACTAATTGAAAAGAATGTCAAATAATACTATCTCAAATATTGCGGGTGGATTAGTCCGGAAACTGAGGGGACTTACACGCAACAAATACCGGGCTGTTGGTTTTTCATGGCCCAAGGAGATCATGGTCAAGCACCTGCCCGAACAGGGCATTCGTACGATCTCACTGTTTGGTAAACAACTTACTTTTAATGGCAGTGGCAATCTGTTGCACAGCCTGCAGGAGCTCTTTCTGGAAGATATTTACCAGCAACCTTTGAAGGAGAACGCTTACATCCTCGATTGTGGGGCCAACATCGGTCTGAGTGTGATCTACCTCAAGCGCCTGTGCCCCACCGCGACCATTGTTGCCTTTGAACCCGATGAGACCAATTACTCGTTGTTGCAGAAAAATATAGGATCTTTTGGTCTCACCAATGTGGAAGCCGTAAAGGCTGCTATATGGACCGAAGAAACAACGTTGCACTTCATGAGTGAAGGCTCCCTGGGCAGCAGGATTGCAGACGGTAGTGTCGGCCAGCCCGTTCAGGTGCGTGCTGTGCGCCTGAAGGATTACCTCGACCGGCCTGTCGATTTTCTAAAGATCGATATCGAAGGGGCAGAATATGCAGTACTGAAAGACGTAGGCGATCGAATCAAGCTGGCCGAAAAGGTGTTTATCGAATACCATGGTAGCTATGCACAAAACAAGGAATTGAACGATATACTTCAGTGGGTAGTGGAGCACGGTTTCCGTTACTACATCAAGGAGGCTGGAAATATGCATGCGCCCTTTACCCACGCGGGCAACCCCGGCGGGTTCGATGTGCAGCTGAACATATTTTGTACCCGGCTATAGCCGTTTTTACCTAATTTACCGGTTGGTGATTGGTGTAGTTTGTTGTTAATCAGCCTAGTGCAAGTGTTTGTTGCATTGCCATGAAGGCTCAACCCGTTAAACGTACAATTATCATGAAATTCGATCTGGCAGTTGCCTGGAGGGTTTATCCCGGTATATCGAAACAACCGTTGATCCATGCCAACGATAAGTTGCAGCTCGTCAGGACCTGTCTGGCCTCTTTCCTGCAAAGCGTCGGCGATCTCAAGGTCAAGTATTACCTGATCCTCGACGGTTGTCCGCCAGTCTACGAAGCCATGATCGAAACACTTTTTGCCCACCAGGCCTATACAGCAGTGAGGACCGACGCCATCGGCAATCACCGCACTTTCGCCCTGCAGATCGACCTGCTGACGCAGCAACAAGAGGCCGAACTGGTCTATTTTGCAGAAGACGATTACCTCTACGCACCACATGCCATGAAGAAAATGGTAACCTTGATGCGGACCGGCAAAAAAGTCGATTTTGCTACCGTTTTCTATAGTAAGGATATTGTGCAGCATCCCATCCATGACCACCGCCATTCGATCCAATGGAATGCAGACACCCTGTGGATGTCCGATTCCTCTACCTGTCTTACTTTTCTCACCAGGAAAACAACCCTGCTGGCAACCAAAGACCTTTTGCTGACCTATTGCCGGGGCAACAACGATTGCGCCATCTGGCTCATCCTTACCAGAACGCACATCTACAACCCGTTCAAATACCTGCGCTTTGCCCTGGCGCAAGACAAAGAAAGCTGGAATATCCTCAAGATGGCGGTGAAGTACAGTTTCAAATATTTCTTTGGGTTGCAGCGTTACCGGTTATGGGTTGCCTGGCCAGGTATTGGTACCCATCTTGAAACCCCCACCGTGATGGAAGCGCCGAAATGGATAGCTTTGGGCAAACAGTTTAGTAGCTAAGACGGTAAAGGGAACAGGGGCAGCAATTCTTTTTCATTCACAACAGATCCTACAGCATTCACCCATGGGGCAGATCCGAAAACAGGTCATACAATCATCGTTCATTTCCTATATAGGTTTTATCATAGGAGCCATCAATACATGGTTCTTTGTTAAACAAGGCCTTTTTACGCCGGAACAATATGGCCTCACCCAGGTAATGATCAGCATTTCGCAGGTTCTTACTCCACTGGCCAGCCTGGGCATGACGGTTTTCATTTATCGTTTCTTCCCCTATTACACCGGGCGGCTGGCCTCCAGGGACAATGACATGTTATCGATCACGGTTGTCTTTACCTGCATCGGCGCGCTAGTGGTGTTTTGTCTCTGTCTTTTTTTTGAACCACTGATCATACGGCAATTTGCTGTCAAGTCCAAACTCCTGGTAGAATATTACTACTGGACATTGTTATATTCCTTTTTCTTTCTGTGTTTTACTACCCTGGAAGCGTATTTGTGGTCTCTGAAACGAACGGTGTTGTCGAGCTTTATGAAGGAAACGGCGTATCGTATACTGGTACTGGTACTTATCGGATTGTATGCCTTCGGAGTAATCGACTTTCGTAGCTTCGTCATCCTGTTCAGCTGCACGTACTTTTTGATCGTACTGGTATTGGTCGCCTACCTGGCCGCCACCCATCAATTGTACTTTGCCCGGAAGATCAGTCCGGTCACTAAAAAGTTCCGGAAAAGTATATTCAGGTATGTAGGATCGGTATACGCCGGATCTGCCATCACCAGCATGGCACGACAGATCGATACACTGTCACTGGCGGGCGCGCGCGATTTGAGCGATACCGGTATCTATTCCCTGAACCAGTTCATTGCAGCGATCCTGCAGGTTCCCTACCGTGGGTTGCAGGCGATTGCTGTTCCGATGATCTCAGAACATTGGAAAAACAAAAACTACCCCGAGATCAACCGGATCTATCAACGTTCTTCGATCAATCTTCTGCTCATTGGCTCCTTCCTGTTTGCCAATATTTGGTTGAACTATACCGATGCATTTGCTTTTTTCAACGTAGAGCCAAAATTTTTGTCCGGAAAGACGGTTTTTCTGCTTTTAGGATTGTACAATGTCTTCGAATTGGCTACCGGTACCAATACGGCGATCATAGCCACCTCTCCTGCCTGGCGGTTTGAGTTTTATTCAGGACTTATATTGATGTCCATTTCCATACCACTCAATATCCTCTTGGCAAATCTGTATGGCATGAATGGTGTTGCTTTCGCCACCATGTCCACACTGGTGATTTATAATATTATCCGGTTGATATTTATTCGCCATCGGTTCAAAATGTGGCCGTTTTCTATGAAAAGCCTCTACGCGTTGTTGCTCGTGATCGCCGCCCTGGTAATCGCCTATTATCCAACAAACAACCTCCATGGACTGGTGGGCATGCTGCTGCGTTCTGTCTTGTTTTCTGGCTGCTTCTTTGCCGGGGTATTCTACTTTAAACTTACACCCGATCTTCCCCAATTCATCGAGGTCGTGAAAAACCGGCTGCGCAAAAAGAGATAATGGTCATTAGAGGTGCGCAACCTTTTTCAACGGCTTTTTCCGGCATCTTCGAGTGGAAACCGTAACACGACCCGGGTGCCGGCCGGGGTATCATTCTCCACCAGGTCTTCGATGGTGATGACCACCGGTTGGAGGTGGCTTTTGTTCAGCATTTCGATACGGCGGGCAGTCAGGGTCATACCCTTCGACTGGTATTCGATGTGCATTTCACTTTTGTATTTACCGGCTTGCTGCCTGCCTACTCCATTGTCTTCCACCCGGCAGATAAGATACGTGTTGTCAATGCTGAATGACACGGTAATTTTCCCGTTCTTGTCACGCCGGTTACGTATACCATGCCGCACACTGTTCTCAACATAGGGTTGAAGTATCATGGGAGGAATGTACCAGTGTTCGGTCTGTAATTCGGGCGATACCTCAACGGTATACGTAAACTTGTCTTCCAGCTTCGTTTTCTCCAGTTCCAGGTAGGTAGAGAGATAATCCACCTCTTCATCGATGCTGATGCGGGATCGGGACGACAGATCGAGCGTGAGCCTGATGAGGCGCGAAAATTCGGTAATGAACTTATTGGCGCCCACGATGTCTTTGTGAAATACGTATTGCTGTACGGAGTTGAGGCTGTTGAAAATGAAATGCGGGTTCATCTGGGCTTTCAGGGCCATTTGTTCCAGCTCGGCCATCCGGTTCTTGAGCTGCATCTTCTCCTCGTTTTGTTGGCGCACTTTCCGCACGCGGGCTTTTACAAATAGCCATACGAGTAACCACGCCAGTAACAACACGGTAATCCTGAACCAGGTCTTTTCCCACAATAATTTGTCCACCCGGAAAGGCAGTGTAAGAAGGGCACTCGTAACGCCGAACTTGTTGGTGGCTTGTATTTGCAATTCGTATTCGCCGGAAGGTAATGAAGGATAACTGAGGTAGGTTTCCCGGGTAGTTTGCCAGGCATCGTTCAAGCCCTTCAGCCTGTAGCGATAGGTGATATCGCCGGCCGACCGGAAGGAGATACCTACATAATCAAACCTGATCCCGTTGGGCCGCGCTGGCAACACGAAGTTGAGCGTATCCTGGTGCCAGCTGGTGTCGGCTGAGGTGATTCCCGTAAGGCGCAATTCGCAGATGGAATTGCCGGAGATCTTTTCGGCATCGAAAACAGTCAGCCCCGCCTGTGTGCCTACATACACCTGCGAGCGGTCGACATACACGCAGTTCACGATATTGGCGAGCAGGCCATCTTCCATCGTATAAGCGGTGATCTGCGGTTGGGCATCCTGCCAGCTGATCCGGTTGAGTCCTTTATCGGTACCCAGCCACAGGTAGCCGTTGTCGATAAACAGTGCCCGGCAGATATTGCTGGAAAGCCCTTCTTTTTCGGTGAACTGATGGGTGATCCGGTTGTTGCGGTAACCGATCAGGCCAGTACCATTGGTAGCGACCCATAGGGTCCCATCGGGCGTTGCGTTGATGGCGGTGATGCGGCCTTTGAAGACGGGCAATTGATTGCCCAGGAAGTTGACGGTATTGTTTGGGCCTGTAATCTGGTACAGGCCGGTGGTAGACCCCATGTAGAAAGTATCATTCAACGCCCAACCGGAAGTGGCCCGCTGATTGATGAGGCAGTGGTCAAAATGCAGGCTGTCGTTGAGCAGGAATAAGCCCGTATTGGTACTGACCAGCCATTTGCCTTTGTAGGGCATGATCGTTTTGATGGCAGCCGGTAACTTACCTACCTGAAGTTTTTCCTTTTTCTGTAGTACAACTCCCTGATCGGTGCCGAAGAGCAGCTTATCTCCCTGCTGTTGAATGTTCATGATCCGCGCGAAGGTCTTGTAGCCCAACAATTGCACGGGCGGCGAAATACGAAAACTGTCGATATGGTATAAGAAACCTTTTTCGGTTCCTACATACAAGGTCTTTTGGGTGCGCAGCAGGCTGTTGACAGCCAGCGGATGGTCGTAGTCGGGGTTAAAGCGGTAATTCAGGAACTCGAAGGAGCCCATGCGGTAAATGCCTGCCCCATGTGTCATAAACCAGTAGTTACCTTCCCGGTCGCGCATGGTCGTATTGACATTCACCTTGTACAGGCATTCATGCAATGGCCGGCCTGTTCTGAAATTATAGATCGTGGAGCCGTTGGGCGTATTGATGGTCAGCAGGCTATCGTCGAGATGGGTTACACTCTTGAGCGCGGGTGCGTAAATGGAAGAAAGACGGCGATGGGTGGAGGGATCTATACAATTCAGGCTGTCTCCCCCATTGAATATTTCCAGGGTCGGCGATATCCAGGTTCTATGGATGGGACCCAGTGCCACCGGCGATTGGCTGACGACGCCATAGTTTTGGGTATTCAACTTCACGTAGGCGCCCGTCAGCCAGTCGATATTGGTGATGTACCCCAACCTGCCATCGACGGTGAGGCCGATCTTGATGATGCGGTGCCCCGAACTGCTGAGTACCCGCGTGATCTTTTGCGCCTGAAAGTTGACGTAGTGAATGGCATTGTTTTCTGCGATGTACATGTTGCCGGCGGCATCGGGCACCATATCGATCACATCCCTGGTAAGGCGGAGCTGTTTCAGCAGCGAATCATTATACTGGTTGTGGATCTTTCCCTGGTAATAATAGCTTACTGCGTTGCCAAAAGGCTGCATCCATACGCGGTTGCGTGCATCTACATACAGGCGCAGTATTTCGTTGTCGGGTAAGCCATCCCGGGTGGTGAAGTTGCGGAAATGCGTGCCATCGAAGCGGCTTACCCCGGTTTCTGTGGCAAACCACAGGAAGCCTTCCTGGTCTTCGGCACCATGGTAGACCACAGAACCTGCGAGGCCATCCCGTACGTCGTAGTGGGCATAGCTGTACTCCTGCCCCTGTATGGGCGCAGCGAGGTGCAGTGTCCATAACAATAACCATATCGGAATCCAATACCTCATACACATACAGGGCGCTATAAGCCGAAACGGGCCATCAGTTCATCTTTTCTGCGGGAGGCTACTTCCAGCATCGTACCGTCTTCCATTTCGATGAACCCTCCCCGGCCGCGGTGGTATTTTTTGATGTAATTGAGGTTGATGATATGTGAATTGTGTATGCGGAAGAACATTTCGTCCAGCAACAACGATTCATATTCCTTGATGTTTTTCGAGGAAATGATCTTATCCATGCCCTTGACATAAAAAACGGCATACCCGCCCTTCGACTCACACCGGATGATATCGGGCAGTGGTACAAAAACATACCCTTCTTTGGAAGGCAGGGCGAGCTTTTGCACGCCGGCCTGTGGTTTTTTGAGGTTGAACAGCAGGTTCTCGATGCGGCTGTTGGTATTGCGGGCTTTTATCCGCTCCATCGCTTTGTTGACAGCCTGCATCAACTCGTCGATGTTGACGGGTTTCAGCAGGTAATCGAGTGCGCTGTATTTGATGGCTTTTAAGGAATAGTTGTTGAAGGCGGTGATGAATATGATCTCGAAGTTGACCGGTTTAATGCGGTCGAGCAGGTCAAAGCCACTACCGAAAGGCATTTCGATATCGAGAAATACCAGGTCCGGATCTTTTTCTTCGATCAGTTGAATGGCTTCGTCAATGTTTTCAGCTTGTCCTTCCACCTGTACGTGGGGACAAAATTCTTCCAACATCAGTTTCAGGATGCGGTTGTTCTTAGGTTCATCATCGATCAGTAAGGCACGTAACATATGGTCGGTCGTTTTACCATTCTGCCGCATCTTGCAGGGGAAACTTTAGCGTTACCCGGGTGCCGGCAGGTTGGCGATTATTTTCAAGGTCTTCTATATCGATCACCACCGGACTGCGGTGGTGCTTGTTCAGCATCTCGATGCGGCGTGCTGTCAGCGTCATACCTTTCGATTGGTATTCGATGGCCATTTCCGATTTATACTGGGCGGCTTTTTTTCGTCCTACGCCATTGTCCTCAACGCAACAGATCAGGTATTCATGGTCTGCCCGGAAAGAGACCAGGATCATGCCCAGTTTGTCGGGCCGGTTGCGCACGCCATGCCGGATACTGTTCTCTACGTACGGTTGCAGTATCATAGGTGGAATTGACCAGGCTGCCGTGTCGAGTCCGGCTGCTACCTCCACCTTGTAAGAAAACTTATCTTCAAACTTTGTTTTCTCCAGTTCGAGATAGGTCGTAAGATAGCTGATTTCCTCGTACAGGCTGATCCTCGTTTTGGAAGAGATGTCGAGTGTCAACCGTATCAACCGAGAAAATTCGGTAATGAATTTGTTGGCCCCGAGGATATCTTTATCGATCACGTATTGCTGTACCGAATTCAGGCTGTTGAAGATGAAGTGGGGGTTCATCTGTGCTTTCAACGCCATCTGCTCCAGGTCGGCAATGCGGTTGCTGATCTGCATTTTCTCCTCGTTCTGCCTTTTGATCTTCTTGATGCGGTAACTCACAAAAATCCACACGAGCGCCCAAATAATTATGATGGCGAGTAGCCGGAACCAGGTCATCTCCCAAAAATGCCTGGCTACCTGAAAAGGAATGGTGATGGTGTCGCTTTGAATACCAAATTTATTGATAGCCGTCAACTGCAATTGATAGTCGCCCGAAGGCAAAGAGGGATAATTGAGAAAGGTTTCGCGCGTGGTTTGCCATTCGTCATCGAGGCCCGCGAGGCGGTATCGATAGGTAATGTCGCCTGCAGAGCGATAGGAAATGCCGACGTACGCAAATCGGACTGCGTTGCCGGAAGGCTGGAGTGTGAAGTTGGAGTCTTCTAATGACAAACCGCGACCAGCCGCCTGGATGCCAGTGATCCGTAGTTTGCAGTAAGAGTCATGCGAGATCTTGTTGGCGTCAAAGGTGGTGAGGCCAGCCGGAGTGCCTACGAAAACGGTGGTACTATCAACATAAATGGTATTCACAATGTCCGCGATCAGTCCGTCAGCGCGGCTAAAGGTGGTGATCATCGGCTTTTTATCTACGTATCGTACGCGGTTGAGGCCTTTATCGGTGCCCACCCATATATCGTGCCCGTCGATAAACAAGGTGCGGCATATATTACTGGTAAGGCCATCCGATTGACGGATATTGCCAATCACCTTACCGTCCTTATAAGCAATGATGCCATCGCCATGCGTACCGATCCACAAAGTGTTGTCTGCCCCCCCTTCAATGCTGGTGATCCGGTTGCGCAGCAACGGATGCTGATCTCCCAGCCATTTTTTGGATTGGTTGGAAGAATCGACTATATACAGACCATCTACGGCCCCGGAATAGTAAATGCCTTGCATCTTGTACGAACAGGTAGAGCGGAAATCGAGGTAGAAGTCACGGTACGACAGGTCGGGATATATATGCACCATGCCGGAATGAGCACTGAGCAGGATCTCATCATTTTGCAGCCGCATGGCCTTCACGGCGATGGTGTGGAAGATCGTCGTAAAGCTATAATCAGGACCCAGTCTGTATATCCCTTCATCGGTACCTATTATGATATCATTATTGGGAAAAGCAGCCATGGCCGCTATTTTGGCATTGATGGAAGTAGTCCGTACGTGGTGCGACGCTACCTGCCGGGTTTTCATATCGATGGTAAATAGCATCGACTTTTCGGCACCTACATATAGCTTGTTGTTCTTTTTTAACGTGCTGAAGATGGCCAGCGCTTCCTTTCCCGGCTGTGAGAATTCGAAGTTGGTGAATTCAAAAGAGCCTACCCGAAAAACACCTGAACCACCCGTCAGGAACCACCAGTTGCCTTCTGAATCCTGGAATACGTTGTTGATCGTTTTGCCTTTGAGCACCTGTCGCACAGCCTTCATGGTATGCACATTGAATAGGATAGCTCCGTTGCCGGTTTTGAAGAAGCACAGACTGTCATTAATTCCTGAAACGCCGTTGAACGCTTCAGGAACGGGTACATTCACCAACGAGTTGGCGGTTGACCTGTTTATCTGGAGTGAGTCCTGCCTCCTGAATATGGTAAAAGCGGGATGGAGATAGGTCGATAGGTGTGATATAGGTCGGTAAAGGTACTCTTTCGTGTCAAGCACCTGGCCTTGCGTATTAAAGGTTACCAGGTAAATGGGCGAAGCGTGAGCATTGTACATGACAATGCTGCAAAATTGTCCGGCAGCATTCAGGCCGATCGGTCCCGTGTAAAATTTTTTGTCGTGGATAAGGCGGATTTCACCGGTCACTTCCCGGTCGCGCACGAGATAAAAAAAGTTAAATCCTCTGATCACCAGGTTGCCTCGTTTGTCTTCCAGGATGTCCTGGATCTGGCTATCGATGTTCAGGCGTCGCAGCAACGAATCGTTGTCCTTGGTATATATCTTTCCGTCCTGGTAGTAGCAAATAGAATTGTGAAAGGGGAGCATCCAGACACGATTCCTGGAATCGACATATATGCGTATGATCTCGTTATCGGGCAGGCCATCGGCCTTGGTGAAGTTGCGGAAATGGGTACCGTCGAACCGGCTTACCCCCGTCTCTGTCGCAAACCAGAGAAAACCATCCTTGTCTTCTGCACCGTCGTAAACCACAGAACCCACCAGCCCCTTGTCGACATCGTAACGGGCATAACTGTACTCCTGGCCCGAGGCAGGGGAAAGACATAGTTGTAATATTATTGATGCCAGCAGCAAAAAACGGCTGCCAGACCGCATTGTAGTCATATTTGATATACGAATCACCCCGTATAAAGCGTTAGTGACTGCACGAATTTGTGCCGTTTCTACACGGTTTTGGGCCAAAATGACACACCTGTCAAGTGGGGGGTAGGTCAATTGGCTAAAATAGTAATTTCGAGCAACTTAACTCCTAAACACGTATATGAAAAGTCGAATTTTACTTTTTTTAGGTATTCTTTTCGCCCTTTCAACCTTCGCCCAGACCCAACAGTGTGTAACGTTGCGGGGTAAGTCGGGTACCGGTAACTTCCGCCAATGGCTCATCTCCAGCTATAGTCCCTATGAAAGCGACACCACCGGCCCCGAGATCGTCGCTGCAGCCTGGACCTGCAACGCAAACGGCTATCCCTCCTGTAATTTCCGAAGCCTGCTTTGGTACAATATCAGCCAGGTGCCCACTAATGCGACCATCGTCAGCGCTCGCTTGTACCTGACCGCCCACCAATCGGCCATCAATGCTATATCCGGTCAACCCACCTATGGCACGGCCAATTCAAGTGTGTTGCAACGCGTGACCAACCCCTGGGGGCCCAATGCGGGCTGGACAAACATTCCTGCCGCCACCACCACCAACCAAAAAATACTGGCTCAAAGTATCAGTACCGTGCAGGATTATGAAATCGATGTAAAAGACTTTGTACAACAATGGGTGAGCAACCCCGCCACCAACCACGGGATGCTGCTGAAGCTGCAAAACGAAGTGGCGTACAACAGTATGATCTTTTACTCGGGCAAAGCGCCCGAGGCAGTACAACCCCGGCTGGAGATCTGTTATACCGTACCGCCCCCACCCGTCACCTGCAACAATTCGGTGATCATCCGGGGCGACCGACTCAGTGGACGATTCAAGCAGCTGCACCTGAGTACCATGGACAACAACCATGGCGACTACTCACAACCCGAGATCACCGCCGCCGCCTGGACCTGCAATGCCAATGGGTTCTCTACCTGCAATTTCAGAAGTATTCTGCAGTACGATGTGAGTCAGGTACCCGCCGGAGCTACCGTTACGAGTGCTACGTTACACCTTTACGCCCATAAAAATGCCTTGAACGGATATGCCGGTCAGCCAACATACGGCAATGCCAATGCCGCCCTGCTGCAAAAAGTGACAACCCCCTGGTCGCTCACCAATACCGGTTGGGGCAACCAGCCAGCCGTCACCACGGCCGGGCAGCGTGTACTTGCCCAAAGTACCGGCACCGCCCAAAACTATACAGTAGATATGAAGGACCTGGTACAATACTGGGTCAACAAGCCCGACAGTAATTTCGGTGCCCTGCTGCGTTTGCAACAGGAGTTCTCTTACAACAGCCTGATCTTTTACAGCGGCCAGGCGCCCGATTCCCTGCAACCGCGGCTGGAGATCTGCTATACCATGAACCAGCCAGACAGGTGTGAGATGGCCGTACGGGATAGCATCGTCGGCAATTCCTGGACGCACCAGTTTGTAGCCACTCCCGGGTCGGGCAACACGCGCCGGCCTGTAAAACTCTGCTGGTCATTTGGCGACGGCAAGGACACTTGTATCACGTACAATCCGGCTGCCCCTTTTAATTATTATGGGGTTTCACATACCTACACCATGGCTGGCACCTACCAGGTAAAACTTGCAGCCCTTTTTGAAGGCAACTGCAGCGACACCGCGCAATTACAGATCACGGTGGTAACGCCACCCAACCAACCTGTCTGCGACAAACAACTTGTGTTGAAAGGCAACCGGACCAGTGGCCGGTTCACGCAATTGTTGCTGTCCAGTTATGCCCCTTTTGCTGCCGATACCACCCAGCCGGAAATTGCGGTTGCTGCCTGGACCTGCAATGCCCAAGGTATTCCGAACTGCAATTTCCGGGGACTGATGCGGTACGACCTGCGGTCACTGCCCGCCAATGCGGTCATCACAGGGGCCAAGCTTTACCTCTATGCCAAACAGAACAATATCAATGGGTACTACGGCATGCCAACATTCGGTACCAACAACACGGCTTTGCTGCAACGAGTGGTAACGCCCTGGCAGGCTGCCGGAACAGGATGGAACAACCAGCCGGCAACAACGGCCCATGCGCAGAAAGTACTGGCACAAAGTACCAGCCCTACCCAGCATTACGTAGTAGACATGAAAGACTTTGTACAGTATTGGGTCAACCGCCCCGATAGCAACTATGGTTTTGTACTTCGGCTGCAGTCGGAGCAATATTACAACAGTATGGTGTTCAATTCCGGGCAGGCAGCCGATTCGTTACAGCCGCGCCTGGAGATCTGCTATACAGTACCCGATTCAGGAATTGATAGCTGCCGCGCCAGCTTTACGGATACGGTAGAAGGGGCCAATTCCCTGGTCCGGTCTTTCAGACTGGCCACCTACAACTCCGCCAATAAAAAGCCGCTCCGCATTTGCTGGTCGTTCGGCGATGGCAGGGACACCTGTATCAACTACAGTACAACAGGTCGGCAGTATTATCAGCTAAACCACCAGTATGCCACCGCAGGTAATTACAACGTGTGCGTGACTGTGCTGTACGATGGTGGTTGCAGCGCCAGCTTTTGCCGCAAGATCAATGTGCTGGGTGTTCCTCCTCCCAAGCCTTGTACCGTGACCATGATCCTGAAAGGCGATCGCACCAGCGGCCGGTTCCGGCAACTGCACATCAGCACGATGGCGGCCAACAAAGCCGATACCACCCAGCCGGAGATTACCGCAGCGGCCTGGACTTGTTACGCTTCGGGCTATCCGACCTGTACCTTCCGCTCGATCATGCGGTACGATGTTAGCCTGGTACCTGCGCATGCGATCATTAACAGCGCCAGGCTCCGGCTCTACGCACATACCAATGCACGCAACGGGATGATCGGTAGTCCGACCTATGGCGATAACAATACAGGATTGCTGCAGCGCGTGATTGCGCCCTGGACAATGACCAACACCGGCTGGGGCAATCAACCTGCTACGACGGCCGATAAGCAAAAGGTACTGGCCCAAAGCACCAGTAACCAGCAGCAGTATGAACTGGATGTGACAGATTTTGTACAGGGATGGGTCAAGTCGCCCGAATCAAATTTCGGCATGCTGTTGCGGTTGCAAACCGAACAGTACTACAACAGCCTGATCTTCCATTCGGGTCAGTCGGCCGATTCACTACGGCCCCAATTGGAGATCTGTTATACCCTACCCGCAGCAGATACCAACCTCGTCGATATCAAACTGTATCCCAACCCGACTACCGGACCTTTACAGGCGTGGATCGAGACCAACAAGGAGGAAACAGGCGACGCGAAACTGTATGATATGCAGGGTAATCTCAAGCGGGTGATTACGAACAATATTCGTTGCAAGGCAGGTGTCAATTTGGTGCCGGTCAATATTGCGCGTGGTTCGGTTCCCCCCGGACATTACTATGTAAAGATCAGGATAGGTGCCACCACTAAAACGTTCAAGATATTCCTGCTCTGATGCCAGGACACCGCTGAAACCAAAGAGGGCCGATCATCGATCGGCCCTCTTTGTATGGTAACCTGTGGTACAGGTAATCAACGATGGTCAGTGGCTGGCTATGGCAGCTATTTGTGGTGTTGCAGGTGCTGTTTCCAGTTGTGCCAGTTTGGACAGGAACAATTGCAGTGCCTGGCGTTTGGCGGCATCGAGGTTGTAATCGATGTAGCGGGTATAATAAGCATGCAGGTCGAATACGGGATAAGGCGTGGTGGCCACCACACTGGGGATACAGTTGACCCCGGCTGCATTGGCCTGGTTGAAGGATTCAACGAAATCAGCGGGCAATGGTTTGTTGCTGACCCAGGCAGCAAATACAAAAGGAAGTCCGGTCATTTCCTTCCAGGCTTCGCCGAGGTCATAGACGTACTTCGATTTGTTGCGTTGCTCCAGGGCACGGTCGCCGATCACGACACCGCCCGTAGTACCCTTGATATCCGCCCGGTAGTCGGTACGTGTATCCACCAGTTTGGGGGTAACCTTCCAGTGTTCGCGCAGCAGTACTTTGGCCAGGGCCACCGACGTGCGGCTTTGATAGTCCAGCAATACGGTGTCGATCTGCTCCACCGGCACCTCGCTAAAGAGGCACACGGAGGCCACCGGGCCATCACAGCCGATACAATAATCCGTATTGATGTGGTATTCTTTGAGCTGGGGGATCACGGCTACCGGTACCAGCCCCATATCGATCTTGCCTTCCAGCAGTAAACGGGCCACATTGGCAGGATAATCTCCGATCAATTCCAGGTCATTCATCACCGGCGACTGATTCAAACCATAAATCAACGGTTTGGTATTCAGATAATTCACGATTCCAACCTTAATCTTCTCCAATTCATTTAATTTTACGGCGCAAAGGTAATAGAATATTGATATAACAACTGTTCATGGAATTACACGCACTGACAGCCATCTCTCCTATCGACGGTCGCTACCGTAACCAGGTACAGCACCTGGATGAATATTTCTCTGAGTTTGCCCTGATGAAATACCGGGTATTGGTAGAAATTGAATATTTCCAGTTCCTGGCCGATAAGAAATTCTTTTCATTGACCGCTCCGGTGCGGAAAGCGCTTCGGGAAATGGCTGAGAACTTCAGCCTCGACGACGCTTTGAAGATCAAAGAAACTGAAAAGATCACAAACCACGACGTGAAGGCCGTCGAATACTTCATTAAAGAGCAATTAAAAGCAGTCAACGCCGAGAAGGTGTCGGAGTGGGTTCACTTCGGACTGACTTCCCAGGATATCAACAATACGGCCATCCCCCTTTCGTGGAAGCAGGCCATCGAGTTCGAATACCTGCCCTCTATCCTCAACCTCAACCGGCAGCTGGAGCTGCTGGCGGATGAGTGGCGCGATATTCCCATGCTGGCCCGTACCCACGGACAGCCTGCTAGCCCTACCCGTCTCGGCAAAGAGATCCGGGTATTTGTAGAAAGGCTCGAAAACCAGGTAGAACAGTTTATTTATATACCCTTCACCGCCAAGTTTGGCGGCGCAACCGGCAATTTCAACGCCCACCAGGTGGCCTATCCCAACAAAGATTGGGTCAAGCTGGGCAATGATTTCGTAGAAGGCGTGCTGGGACTGCAACGTCAGCAGTTCACCACCCAGATCGAACATTACGATTTCCTCGCCGCGCATTTCGACGCGATGAAGCGCATCAATACCATCCTGCTCGATTTCTGTCGCGATGTATGGACTTATATCTCGATGGACTACTTCAAACAGAAAACGAAAAAGGGAGAGATCGGTTCTTCGGCGATGCCGCATAAAGTGAACCCCATCGATTTCGAAAATGCAGAAGGGAACCTGGGTATCGCCAATGCGTTGCTCGAGCACTTGTCATCCAAACTGCCCGTGAGCCGCCTGCAGCGCGACCTGACCGATTCTACCGTGCTGCGCAATATCGGTGTTCCTTTCGCGCACATCATCCTGGCCATCCGTTCTATCGAGAAAGGATTGAGCAAGCTGGTGCTGAACGAAGAGCGCATCGAAACCGACCTCGACAACAACTGGGCGGTTGTAGCAGAAGCTATTCAGACCGTATTGCGCCGTGAGAATTATCCGCAGCCGTATGAAGCGCTGAAAGAGTTGACGCGTGGTAAGAACGGGATCAACAAGCAGTCCATGCACCAGTTTATCGATGGACTCAAGATCACGGCTACCCTGAAGAAGGAACTGAAGAAGATCACACCGCATAACTATACGGGTACCAATCCCAAATAAGTTTGCTGGAAATATTCGTGAGAGCCCGTCGAGCAATCGATGGGCTTTTTTTATGGCTCTCCCACACCCCGCTTCCACCAGAGCATTTTGCCTTTGCGGGCGTATTGTTCAAAATTGTTCTTGACGAGTACTTTGATTGAGGCGGCGTTAGCGGCATCGGTTTCGGCGAGCAGGGTCTTCACTTGGGGGCGCAGGCTGCACCAGTTGACCATGCCGGCCACGGCTTCGGTCATAAAGCCCTTGCCCTGGTGAACGGGCATGGTGCCGTAGCCAATTTCGATCTCGCCGGCGCCCGTGGGTTCCCCTTTAAAGCCCAGTTCTGCTACGACCAGTTTACTGGCTTTTTCTACCACCACCCAGAAAGTGTAATACAGGTAATTGTCGGCCGTAGCGCCGGCCATTTGCGGAATGGTGAACCGCTCTACCATCGCTTGCACGGCGGGCGATACGGTGCGGCCGGTACAGGTAAGCCCTTGCGCCTGTTCAAACAGGTCATTGGCCCGCAGGTACAGGTGCAGTTGCTCTTCGTTGAGCGGACGTATCAGTAAGCGGGTTGTCTCCACCATGTCGTTATTTTAAGCAGTATTGGAATAACCATGCCAGGCATGATCATTTACAATGCGTTATCGTTGCTTGAAGGTCCGGGTATGGCGCTCTACCGCTTAGTGGTTGTACCCCGCAGATGCCCGCAAAGGCACCAGCGCATTTGCATAAAAAAGCGGTTGATGCTTACAAGATAAAGCATCAACCGCTGTTGTGTGTATAGGTTTTGGGAAAATCGGTATTAAACCGTTTCCTTGTGGATCTCGCTCGTAAAGTGGAACTCGATATCCGGGTTGTTCTGGCGCTCCGTGTTCAGGAACCATTCGCTTTGCGCCAGGTACACCAGGTGGCCATCCTTGTCGGTGGCGGTGTTGGCACCTTTAAAGCGGGCGAAATCGTCCAGCTTTTTAGCGTCGTTGCTCGTAATCCAGCAGGCTTTGTAGAAAGGCTGTGCCCTGAACTCGCAGGAGGCGCCGTATTCCTGCAGCAGACGGTACTGGATCACCTCAAATTGCAGTTCACCCACGCAACCAATGATCTTCTTGTTGCCGCCAAACTGGGTAAACAGCTGGGCTACCCCCTCGTCGGTCAGCTGTAATAAGCCTTTTTCCAATTGCTTGGTTTTCATCGGGTCTTTGTTGACTACCTCTTTAAAGATCTCCGGTGAGAAAGACGGTATACCCGTGAAATAGAAGTTCTCACCCTCTGTCAGCGTATCGCCGATCTTGAAGTTGCCGGTATCGAACAAGCCGACCACATCGCCGGGGAAGGCGGATTCGATCACGTCTTTGTCGCGGGCCAGGAAGGTGTATGGGTTGCTGAAACGTACGTCTTTGTCGAGGCGTACGTGGTGGAAATATTTGTTGCGCTCAAACTTGCCCGAGCATACCCGGAGAAACGCGATCCGGTCACGGTGCTTGGGGTCCAGGTTGGCGTGTATCTTAAAGACGAAGCCGGAAAACTTGTCTTCATCCGGGCATACTTCCCGCGCCGACGTGGGGCGGCAAAGTGGCAAGGGGGCAATGCGGATAAAGGTATCCAGCATTTCCTTGATGCCGAAGTTGTTGATGGCGCTGCCGAAGAAAACGGGCGCTACCTGTCCGGCCAGGTAATCTTTCACGGAGAGGTCGCCATGAACGCCGTCTACCAGTTCTACATCATCCCGCAACAGGGCAGCATCTTTTTCACCCAGGCGATCGTCGAGTACCGAGTCTTTCAGGTCCGAAATGCGGATGGCATCTTCGTCGTTGGCCTTGGTATTGGCCGTGAACAGTTGCAGACTTTTATCGTACAGGTTGTAAACCCCTTTGAAGTCCTTACCGCTGTTAATGGGCCAGGACATCGGGTGCAGGTGAATGTTCAGTTCTTTTTCGATCTCTTCGATCAGGTCGAAGCGGTTTTTGCCGTCGCGGTCCATCTTGTTGATGAACACGATCACCGGGGTGGCGCGCATGCGGCACACTTCCATGAGGCGGCGGGTTTGTTCTTCCACCCCGTTTACGCTATCCACCACGAGGATAACGCTGTCTACCGCGGTGAGGGTGCGGTACGTATCTTCTGCGAAGTCTTTGTGACCGGGGGTATCGAGCAGGTTGATGAGCATGCCGTTGTATTCGAAACTCATCACCGAGGTGGCTACCGAGATACCACGCTGGCGTTCGATCTCCATGAAATCACTCGCCGCGAATTTCTTGATCTTGTTGCTTTTTACCGCGCCGGCCGTCTGGATGGCGCCACCAAACAACAGGAATTTTTCGGTAAGGGTCGTTTTACCGGCATCCGGGTGCGAAATGATGGCAAAGGTTCTGCGTTTCTGTATCTCGTGCTGATATTTCATTCAATATATCGGGTTAGTCTGTTTGTGCAATGATTATCATTGGCTTAGTTGGCCCTTTGCCGGGCAGCCAGGGCATACCGGAAGCCAAAAAAACCGTGCAAAGGTACCAAAATAGCGGCAGATTACCCGGAGTCTTCCGGGTAGTGAGCGCGCATGTTATAAGGTTTAAGCACCTGGAATGTATGCGTACTGTATGGGGGAGTACATCCACCACCCTTTCGGCGTACATTGTTGGTGGTTAAAACAGGGTCACCGTCCAGGTACGGGTAAAAGTTTCTTTGGGGTTGAGCTTGTTAATGCCTTCTTTTTCTGTTAGTTGTTGGGAGGTGTCGACGCTGTCGGCAATGCCGCACCACGGTTCCAGGCAAACAAAATCGGCGTTTTTCGCCGCCCAGATGCCAAAGAAGGGGAAGCCGGGGAAGTCCAGGTCCAGGCCGTGGTTGCTTTGCTCCGAGCGCAGCGAGATGCGAGACGATTTCAGCCCTTTCAGTACCAGGGCGTCTTTCTGGAACAGGGCCTTGGTCAGCGGGAGCTTTTGGGTATTCTGCAGCAAAGGCTGGGAATTCGTTTCAATGAGGCCATCTGGCGAAATGGGCCAGCGGGGCGCCGTTTCCTCGCGCTCGAAGGTGAGTTCATAATCGTCGTATTCGGTATCGTTGGTCAGCGGCACCCGGAAGGCGGGGTGGGCGCCTACGGAGAAATACAGGTACTCTTTAGCGGGGTTCACCACTTCGTAGGTCACGGCCAACGTAGCGTCGACGGCGGTATAGCGGATGCGAAATTCAAAGGCGAAGGGGAATACCTTCAGCGACTCTTCATGGCTTTTCAGCAAAAAGGTGATGGCGTCGGTCGATTGCTGCTCCACCGCGAACTGCTGATCGCGGGCAAAGCCATGACGCGGCAAGGTATAGGACTGCCCGTTGTACTGGTACTCGTTATTTTTCAGGGAGCCTACTATGGGAAACAGTACGGGCGAGTATTTGCCCCAGAAAGCGGGATCGCCGCTCCACATATATTCCTGGTTGGTGGATTTGAGCACGAGGTTCGTCAGTTCTGCGCCTTTCGGATTGATTACTGCCTTGATGCCGGGACTTTCGATGGTGAACATGGTTATTGATTTCGGATGTTGAATGATTGTTGATCATGGAACGATGAATGGCGAATTTCGGACAAGCGTAACAAATTCCATCCATTGACTACCAATTAAATAATAAACGTTTCCTGGTTAACAGGATTACCTTAAATTTGGTTCATGCGTCGCGTATTTGAAATACTGGGCAGTAGCCTCAACCTTACCTGGCAGGAATTCAAATCCCATAAAGTGCGCACCCTCCTTTCCCTGAGTGGTGTAGCTTTTGGTATATTCTGTATCATCAGTGTGCTGGCTGCGGTCAATAGCATGGAGTATGCCGTGCAGAAAGACATCAAGGCCCTTGGTTCCAATACCGTCTATATCGACAAATGGGAATATGCCGATGGTGGCAACGACTATCCCTGGTGGAAGTATGTAAAACGTCCCGATCCCTCCTTCGATGAAATGCTGATGCTCAAGAAAAAGGTGCCGGCAGCCGCTAACGTCGCTTTCAACATCAGTACCACCAGCACCCTCGAAGTGGGTGATAACAGCATCTCCGGCGTCAACTACTATGGTATTTCTGAAGAGTTCTCCAATATACAACCCATCGAAATTCAGCAGGGCCGTTACCTGCAGCAGGCCGACTTCGACTATGGCACCAATGTGTTTGTTATAGGTTATGAGGTGGCGGTCAACCTGTTTGGCAACCCCGAAAAAGCGGTGGGTCAGCTGGTGAAGATGAAGGAAGGCAAACGCGGCCTTGTGGTAGGATTGATCAAGAAACAGGGTAAAAGCATTATCGGTGGCTGGGAGTACGACAACAGTATCCTGATGCCGGTGGCCTTTATGCGGCAGATGGTGCGAGAGAAGAACAGCAACCCCGTGATCATGGTGCAGGGTAAAGAGACGGTACCTATGGCGCAGCTGAAAGACGAACTGGCCGGTGCCATGCGGTCTGTGCGCAAATTGAAACCTACGGAAGACAATGATTTTTCCCTGAATGATATCGATGCCTTCAGCAGTTTTGCCAGCGACATCTTTGGCAATATCAACAAAGGTGGCTGGGCCATTGCGGCGCTGTCGCTGGTCGTAGGCATGTTTGGCGTCGCCAATATCATGTTCGTAACGGTACGCGAACGCACTTCGCAGATCGGTCTTAAAAAGGCCATTGGGGCCAAAAGCAGTACCATCCTCACCGAGTTTCTCCTGGAGTCGGCCTTCCTGTGTATCATGGGTGGCCTGTTGGGCGTAGCGGGCGTATTCCTGCTTACCCTGGCTTCCTCCGCGGTCGGGTTCCCCGTCTTCATTGCGCCCAGCATCCTGGCGCTGGCCATCGGCATTTGTGTGCTGGTAGGGGTACTGGCTGGTATCATCCCCGCCTCCATCGCGGCCAAGATGAATCCTGTAGAAGCCATCCGCAGTAAATAACGGTTTGTTGAGTCCTGGCCTTTCCCGGCCGGCCTTTGCTGTCCAGCAAAACGGTTTGCCCGTTGTGGTGTATCTTTGCGTGCTTTTTTCATATCTACAAACAAGCAGCATTGTCTATCCTTATACTCGCCATAGAATCTTCTTGTGATGAAACCTCGGCTTCGGTATGCCGCGACGGGGTTATTCTCAGCAATGTGATCGCCAGCCAGAAAGTGCACGAACAATACGGTGGTGTGGTACCCGAACTGGCTTCCCGGGCCCATATGCAAAACATTGTGCCGGTGGTCGACAAGGCCATGAAAGATGCCGGTGTTACGATGGCTGAACTTAATGCCATTGCTTTTACCCAGGCCCCCGGCCTCATCGGTGCGTTGCTGGTAGGCGCCCAGTTTGCCAAATCGCTGTCGCTGGCGTTGAATATACCTTTGATCGCCGTGCACCATATGCAGGCGCATGTGGTGGCCAACCTGATCCCTACTTCGACCAATGGTCAGCCCGATCCCAAACCCAGCTTCCCGTTCCTTTGTCTCACGGTGAGTGGCGGACATACACAGATCGTATTGTGCGAATCGCCATTGCAGATGACGGTGATTGGCGAAACGATGGACGATGCGGCCGGTGAAGCTTTCGACAAATCGGCCAAGATATTGGGCCTCCCTTATCCGGGTGGTCCGCTCATCGATAAATATGCGCGGGAAGGCAATGCCAAACGCTTTGCATTCCCCGAACCGAAGATCCCCGAGCTGAACTTCAGCTTCAGCGGTCTCAAAACGGCCATCCTGTATTTCCTGCAGGAAAACAAGGCGGCCGATCTGCAATTCGTGGAGAAGAACCTGGCAGATATATGTGCATCGATCCAATACCGCATCATCACCATCCTGCTCAATAAGGTGAAGAAAGCGGCCATCCAAACGGGGGTGAAGGATATCTGTATCGCTGGAGGTGTATCGGCCAATAGCGGACTGCGCAGCATGCTCACCGAATGGGGCCAGCAGTTCAAGTGGAATACTTATATACCCGCCTTTCAATATTGCACCGACAATGCGGCGATGATCGCCATGACGGCTTATTACAAATACCAGGCAGGCGCGTTTAGCGAGTTACGGGTGGAACCTACAGCCCGGGCCGAATGGTAAGCGGTAGGGCCGTGGAGATTACCCGGTGCTGGTCCGTAGGGTAACGGATAAAAATGGGTACATTTACTCATGGGTATAATGGGTCAGCCTGTTATCTTTATTCCAGCAACCAACTTCCAGCCAATCCCGCACTCCCTATGGATCTCTTTCGGCAATGACTCTCCATCGATCATTAAACCTGATGCCGCAAACCACCCATAACGCCTATGGCCAATAGTTACTTTCAGTTCAAGCAATTTACCATACACCAGGATCAATGCGCGATGAAGGTTTGTACCGATGCCTGCATATTGGGTGCCTGGTTTGCTGCCAAGATTCCCGACTATTACAATGTACTCGATATGGGCAGCGGCACCGGGCTGTTGATGATGATGGTGGCGCAGCAATCGCAAGCGGAGGTGCATGGCATCGAGATCGACCTGGCGGCCTACAAGCAACTCAAAGAGAATGTGAGCCAGAATGGCTGGAAGGACCGGCTGCGCGTGTTTCCCGGTGATGTACGTACGTTTTCTTTTCCCCGCAAGTATAATTTCATTATCAGCAATCCGCCTTTCTTCGAAAACGACCTGCCGTCGGATGCCGATGCGGAGCAGGTGGCCAAGCACAGCAAATTGCTGAAGCTGGAAGAGCTGGTGCAGGCGATCGATGACAACCTCGATACGGAAGGCAGTTTTGGCGTACTACTCCCCTATCAACGCTGGACTTACTTTCACGAACTGGCCATCAGGCAGGGCTTTCACCTCGTGGAGAACCTGCTGGTGAAGCACACACCGAAACATCCTTACTTCCGTTCCATTCTTCATTACAGTCGGCATAAGGAGAATTTTGCGCCCGAGTTTGAGCTGGTGATCCAGCAAGAAGAAGGCGGCTATACCGATGACTTTACGGAGCTGTTAAAGCCGTATTACCTGTATTTGTAATTATTGCGGATGGTAGCCTGACTGTTGCAAAAAGCCGTCCAGGGCTTGCTGGTCTTCCAGGTCCAGCTCGATAATGTCGGCAATTGCCTGCCTTTTGTTGGCAGCTTGTTGGTAGTAGGACTTGCAGATCGCATAACCGATGAAATATCCCAGGTCGGCCACGGGCACGTCTTTTCTTCCTCCATTATAGAGCCAGTTGCGGGTACTGGTGCCGTGCATCTCCAGTTTAAATGTTTTCCATAATTCCTTTTCATGCATCCGGCCGTATTGGAGGTACGGGTGCTGCAATGTTTTTCCCGTGAGTAATTCAGCAATGAATTCGCAGGCGCCTTCGGCGATGCAGAAGCCGAGGAGGTTTGATGGGCGATCGGTTTCCATATCGCCGCCTTTTTGTTGTGTATGGGTAATCTCGTGGGCGATGAGGGGGGCGATGCCTTTGTTGGTGCGAAAGAAACCTTGCAGCAGGGGTACCAGGCCGGTGGCGTCGACGGTGCTGTCGGCGGCCACGATCTCGGTGCCCAGTAACACGCTATTGGTGGTCGTGGTGCCGCCGGTCTCCAGGTAACCGATCAGGAAATAGATGTCGGGCTTGCGGAAGGCGGGATAGAGCTGTTGGTATTTTTTGAACAGCCCATCGATCGTCCGTTTTTGTTGCAGGGCCTTGGAGGTTTTGGGGCGCACAGATTGCCAGAATTGAGGGTGGGCGTCGATCGCCTGTACGAAACGGTCGGCGGTCCAGCCCCGTTTAGTGGCGAAATCTTTCAGTCCCTGGCTGCCCGGGTCGAGGTAGCGCTGCTGGATGATGCTGACGCGCCTGGCGGAGTCTTTTTCGGCTAGTACCAGGTCGTAAGCAAGCCAGAAATGTTTGACGTCGCTGGTATGGATGGCGGGTTGGGAAAAGCCGTTCAGGAATAAGCCGGATATCAGCACAAGGAGAAAGCCAGGTTTCATGTCGGGGTTGTTTTCCCACTAAACGATCCGGCAAAAGGATTTGTTACAATCCGGCGGGCGGGATTGCCTGGCCATACATAATCGTACCTTTGCGGTTCAATCACTAAATCTCCGGTTATGTGGCAGAAGGTTTGGAGTATTCTCCGCAAAGTATTGCTCCCCAAGAAGAGTTGTTGTAAATAAGAGCGTGTTGCCGCTGCCGGTGTCTTTGCCGGCTATGCGGGTGGCTACTGCAGGTTTAATTATTGGTTTTCTCCGACGGTTGTTGGATAACGGGTATTTGAACGGCAACGGCCGGTTGTTCGATGTCGATGGTGTAATTGTTTTTCCTGAAAAACGAGCGGATCAGCGGCACGTTGACGCGTTGGTGTACGTGCAGCAGGTTGAGGTGCTGGATCTTCTTGTCGAGGAAGAATTGGAGAATGGCGTTCATGGCGTGCTGGAAGGGCGCTTCTTTAAGGGCGTCGTAATAGAGCCAGCAGGCGCGTTGGGCCGTGCTGTCGAGCTCGAGGAGGATATTGAGGTTGGGTTGGGTGCTGCCGACGAGCAGTTGCAGCACTTCGGGTTTTTTATCGTTGTGTTTGTCGGGAATGGAGGACATCACGAAATAGCGGTCGAGGCAGTAGGGTTTTTCGTAGGCGAGCAGGTCGATGCGCCATTTCTTCATAAAGTTTTTACCATAGTCTACTTCCAGGCTGGTGATGCATTGAGCGATGATGTCGGTGCCAGGCAGACTGACGTTTTTCTTTTTGAGTTGATTGATGTTCCAGGCAACCTGCTTGTAGGCTTTGATTGCCGGTATCTGTTCCGCTAATAGGGCGAGTCCAGACTTCTTATTGTCCATAGTGTAATTTAAAAGGTCAATATCCTGCATCATGGCAATACAGTTCCGTTAAATAATTGAGCAAGGATACGGTTCGATGGAGTAGCATGCACATGCGGGCCGTTTGTTAGATTTTGCAGCAGGTAACAGCACCTATCGCGGTTTTTGGAACGAACTTGACTATTGATTGCCCCGACCCGGGGCTAAATATACAGTAGTATAGTGATGGAGACCGTCAACTTAAAAATATTGAAAAATTTTCATGTGGTGTTGCGAATGGTTGGATGCGGATGGAAGCTTATTTACAAGGGGCTAAAAATTAAATCATTATAATTTGGACGGAATCCGACAAAATGCGTAATATTGCACCCCCAAGATTATTGGCCCAGATGGCGGAACTGGTAGACGCGCTAGACTCAAAATCTTGTTATCGAAAGGTAGTGCAGGTTCGATTCCTGTTCTGGGCACGAGAAAAAGCCTGTAAGTGTAGACTTGCAGGCTTTTTTTATTGTTATTTACAGGCGTGACCACACTCACCTTCCCCATTGACCACCGTCAGGCAAATGGTTAAAGCACCATATTATTTTTGAGGTAGTCAAAGACCAAACGCCGATCACACCTTCACCAACGCGCCTTTGCTTTTACATTCATCCAATAAAACCTGTTTTTATGCTTCAGGTAGTCAGTTTTCCCGAAGAATTGGTCCAGGAAACCGGCAAATCGCCGGCAGTTTGTCTCGTACTGCCCTTTGAACCACAGATCCAGGAAAAATCATCGATCGATGTCCGGCTCAAAGCTATGCTTGAGAAAGCCGAAGCAAGGCTGCTTCAGCAATATTCTTATCGTAAAGCATTGCCGGTACTGGCCAGGTTGCGCCAGTTGATCAGTGAGGTGTCGTATTACAATTACAAAAAGAGCCTGGCCTTACTGGCCACGCCCTATTTGTCCCGCCTGTTGTACCTTGATTTCCCTGTTACGGAAACGATTCGTACCGGGGAGGACCTTGACATCAGGAACATCATTCGCGCAAAATCAAACCAGCCACATTATCTGGCCATGGTGGTCAATACCGATTGTCTGGATGTATACGAGGGCGATACAGCTAATCTTACATTAATCAAACACAATGGCCGAACCTCCAATAATTGGTGCCAGCAGGCCGACTGGGGCCTTGATCAACTGCTTAGGGCTTACCGTTTGCCTGTACTAATTGTTGGTCAAAAGACGGCCATCGACGTCTTCCAGAAAGCCACAGTGCACAATGAGAATATCCTGACCTATATACCTTGCCAGGAGCAGCTAAAGAATAAAGAGCAGCTGCTCAGCACCCTGCAACCTGCCTTCAATCATTGGCAAAAACATCAACAGGATTACCTGCTTCAAAAGCTGCACAACGCCCAGGCAGAGCAACTGTTAGATGTGGGCATCGACCAGGTATGGAACGCGGCCACTCACCGCAGAAGCACCTTATTGGTGGTGGAAGAAAATTTCATCAAACTGGCACCACGGGTCAATGCCACACCTTGTCGGGAAGAGTCGCCCGCCTGGCCCATCGCTGACCCACTGCAACAGTTTGACCTCGTCAACGATACCATCGAAAAAGTGCTGAAAGATGGTGGCGAAGTCGCGCTACTGCCTCCGGGTAGCCTGTCGGCATTTCAACACATTGCCCTGATCGAATCCTGTCATCACTCCGCTACCCGAAAAGTCTGAAAGTCATTAACGTAGAATAAGCGCTGCAAAGAGCAGAGCCGCCCGCCGTGTCTACGGTGGGCTTTTTAATGATGATACTCAGCCCTGAGGCTGACAGCCCTCATGGGAAATGGGGCGTCCGGACAGGTAACTTCAACAACAAATACGCAAAGATCTATGAAAAAGATAATCGTCGCGTTCGACAATATGCACTACTCTGAAGGAGTTATGAACGCCATACTTCACCTGCATCAAATGGCTCCCGTAAGCCTAACCGGAATCTTTCTTCCTCAAATGGAGTATTCCGCCTTGTGGAGTACGGAAGCAGGCGCGATGGCCGGTTCCCTGTTTGTTCCGCTTGGATCGGAGATACAGGCAGAGACGGTGCGCGAAACCATCAGCCATTTTGAAGACTTTTGTCGCAAATACCATATCAGGTATACCGTCCGCCAGGACTTCTTCGATTTCACCATGGCCGAACTGCTGAATGAAACGCGATTTGCCGATTTATTGGTGTTAGGCAGCGAGGCTTTTTATGCAGGCAAAGGCACCGAATTTATCAACGAGTTCCTGCAGGATGTGTTACACAAATCGGAATGCCCGCTTCTGTTGGTTCCTGAAAAATACAACTACCCCCAAAGTAATATAATCGCTTATGACGGCAGTGAAGCGGCAGTTTTTGCCATCAAACAGTTCATCTACCTGTTTCCTGAGTTGACCGACCGGAAAACACTCATCGTTTACCTCAATGAAGATGAAACAGCGACCATTCCACAAGAAAAGAAATTAAAAAGCCTGCTCAGCCCTCATATCGACGAATGTGCCTACCTGTCGCTACACATCGATGCACGCAAGTACCTTACGACCTGGTTGAATGAACAACAGGGGGGCTTGCTGATCTGTGGAGCATTTGGACGTTCCCTCACCTCCCAATTGTTTAAAAGAAGCTTTATAGCCGATGCGATCACCGATCACCACCTGCCCGTTTTTATCGCGCACAAATAGAGCCTGTTTGAGGCTGGGTCAGCGGAGATTCCTGCTTTGGTTGATCGTAATGATTTTATCTTTGACGGTCGCCTTCGCACAAAGGCCTGCCTATTTAACCGACACCACTCAGATCGTGCGTTTTTACAAATTGATGGAAAGTCGTACGCCATGGCTGCAACCGGTCCTCTTGCAACAACTAAAGCACGCCTATCTTCAATTGTCCGGCACCGATCCGGCGGTCAGCTTTTTCCCCATCGGTTTTCTGGACTCGATCATCGATGGTTCACGTATCCTGCGCAACGAACCGGACAGCATAGCTGCCGATTTCCGGCTCACGGAAGCATCGATCAGGCTATTCACAACCATCCACTTTGGTACTGGTGCCACTCCGGTAGCCTATGATGGAATACGGGCTTCCACCTCCTGCATCGATATCACGCAACAATTGGTGGAGGCTGTTCATTCTGGGCGGATAGACAGCCTCACCAGCACCCTAAGGCCTGTGAACCAGCTCTACCGGGCACTACACGATACGCTAAAAGTGCTGATCAGGCGCGCTGAAGACACGGGAAACATAACCCTAACTTTCAAGGTCCGTCAATCAATGACCGGCAGGATCGATGCACTCCGAAAAGCGCTCCATACGGTGCAGTGGATGCAGTGCCTGTTGACTGACCGGTGTATAGTGGTAAATATTCCCTCAGCAACCCTGCATTATTACGAACAGGAAGAACTGCTGCTATCCTCCAGAATTATTGCTGGAAAGCCATCTGCGCCCAGCGGTACGCTCACCAGCGCGATCAGGGAGATCATCCTGTATCCTTATTGGACTGTTCCGGCAAAAATTACCCGCCGGGAATTGTTACCGATGATTAAAAGAAACCCGGATTTTCTCGAAGCGAACGGGTACCAGGTATTGCTCAATGGAAAACTGATCAAAACCTCTTCCATAGATTGGAATAGGTACAGCAGTAGCTACTTTCCATATACCCTTCGTCAATCCACGGGCTGCGACAATTCGATGGGCATCATCAAATTGAATTTCTACAGTCCCTATGGCATTTACCTCCACGATACGCCCTGGAAGCTATTGTTCAATGCTCCTTTCAGACACCTGAGCCATGGTTGTATCCGGGTAGAAAAAGTGCAGGAGCTGGCTCGTCTGCTGTTAAAAGAGGATAGCGTAGCACTAGATGCCATATTGCAAAAGGGAGATGCATTAAATACCACACCAACCATTCTGGCGTTGAAGAAACCAGTAGTAGTGGTGATTGTATACGAAACCGCCTGGCCCGACATCAATGGCAATGTTCGTTACTACAAGGACATCTATCAGAAACGCGTGGAGAAACAAGAGAGATGAGGGGCGCATTGAGTAAGATCATACGGCTGTGATAGTAGCACCGCCGCCCGGTGCCAGGGATGGCAGTAGCAGCGGAAACAATTGCACCTCGGCCTCGATGGCCAGCACATCGGAGGGCCGGCACAAGGTAGTGCCCGGGTTCATGATCGCTGCACTGCCACAGGCTATTCCCCGGCGCAATACATCGCGCAGCGAAAAGCCCTTGCTGAGCGCGTACACCAATCCGCCAACCATGCTGTCGCCTGCTCCCACGCTGCTTCTTGGTTTGATCACAGGCGGTACTGCCCGGTAGCATTCATCGACAGTTACGAGGAGCGCACCACGTGCATCCATCGATACTACGACAATATTGGCCTGCCCCTTATCGACCAACCGTCGGGCTGCCTCGAGCGCCTGGGATTCATTCAATGCTGTTTTGCCGTACAAACCGGCCAACTCGGACAGATTGGGCTTTACGAGGTACACGCCAGCCTGTAGAGCTGCCTGCAGGGAGCTGCCGGCTGAATCGACGATCAAACGGGCATGTTGATGCTGCACAATGGAAGCGATTCGATGAAACAGGTCTGTGGGTGCTCCTTCCGGCAGGCTACCACTAACAACGAGGTATTCCATACCGCCGGCATGGGCGAGCACATCCAGGCATTGTTCCCATTCCGGATGGGTTAGCGGCTCGCCGGGCATGCCCAATCTGAATTGTCGTTGTGTAGCAGATTCAGTCAGGATGATGTTTTCACGTGTGCTGTGAACGGCTGGCACCAACAAACTATCGACCCCTTCGTCATCCAGCAATTGCCGCAAGCGGTCACCGGTTGGCCCACCCGCCGGTAACACGGCAATGGCAGATAAATCAAGTCTTTTTAATACACGCGCTACATTAATACCTCCGCCTTCGGGCTGTACCTGGTCGATCGTACAATGTAATTTCTTGTCCGGCAGCAGTACCGGTACGGAAATGCTCTTGTCGAGACAAGGATTGGGGGTAAAGGTGTAGATACCGGCCATGACGTTATTGATTGAAGGATAAAGCTACACCGCACCCCTCCTCCATCCGATGATCCAGGTCATCTTATCCGCTAATAACGGTCAGCGTGTTCCGATTGTGGTGGTGAAGTATGAATAGAGCGCCTGATCTTCCATTTAACGATCTCCAACCACCCCGTACTCAGTGCAGCTACGCCCAGGCAAGCCAATAACTGATTGGCAGGCAAATGGCTCAGAGAAAACAGACTGCGCACCGATGGTACCCAGAGCAGGCTGCCAATGAATGCCAGCGTAATGACCGTGACCAATGGCACCAGGATGTTTTTGTAGCGAATGGTGGTAAAAACTGAATAATAGAAAGACCGGTTGAGTTGTGTCAGGAAGATATTGCTGAACAGCAAGGTAACAAAGATCATCGTGCGCACCATACTTTCATCATGCCCGGTATACAGGTGATAATAGCCGATGCCCAGACAGCCGGCAGTGATGGCCAGCCCCTGTAGCATGCTCACGAGCAGCTGACGAAAGGATAGAAAACTATAACTGATCTTCCGTGGTGGCCGGCTCATGGTGCCCGCCTCTACTGGTTCATGTTCATAGATGATCGAGCAGGTAGGCCCCATGATCAACTCGAGGAAAATGACATGCACGGGTGAAAAAATACCGGTAAAGGACCAGCCCAGCAAGAGGGGCAGCAATACAATAAGTATGATAGGGATATGAATACTGATGATGTATCGGATCGCTTTCTGCAGGTTATCATAGATCTTTCTTCCCAGCCTGATGGCATCCGTCATGCCCTGCAGGTCATCGTTGGCCAATATCAGCGACGCGGCGCTTTTGGCCACTTCACTCCCACGCACGCCCATGGCTACACCGATATGGGCCGCTTTCAACGCCGGGGCATCGTTGACGCCATCACCCGTCATCGCGACAATTTCACCCGCAGCTTTCAGCGCATTGATCACTTTTAACTTGGCTTCTGGATACATGCGCACAAATAGTGTCGTCTTGGCCACTGCCAGTTCCAATTCACGCGGGTTCATCTTCATCACCGCTTCGCCAGTCAGCCACTGCGCATGTCCGTCCAGACCGGCCTGCCGGGCAATCGTCAACGCGGTGGCCGGGTAGTCGCCCGTGATCATCTTTACCTGCACGCCGGCCTTCCGGAAACTGTCAATGGTTTGGGCAATACCCGGTTTTATAGGGTCTTCAAACACCAGCAGTCCCAGAAACGTGAAGGTGAAATCTTCCTGGTTGTCCGGCCAGTTCAAATAGCTGCTCTCCGCTTTGCCAACAGACAATACCCGGTACCCCTGCTGAGCATATTGTTCTGCCCGGGTGAGGTAACGGCTACGGTCGGTATCGTGCAGCCGGCTGTTGCGCAAAACGGCTTCCGGTGCGCCTTTCACGGCAATAATGGTTTGTCCTCCGCTGTTACGAAATATATGGGTCATCATCGGCGGTACACCACCCAGGGGGTACTCATGTACCTGGGTAAAGAATGGTCGCTCGTCAACCGGCATAATTTGTTCATATAGGGCATGGATAGATTTTTCCATTGGATCGAAAGGAGTGGTTTCACTCGACCACATGGCATACGACAATAATTCTGCCGGGCACTCTCCCGGCGCCCCCGGTGTAAAAACGTTCCCGGTGGCAGCTTCGTAAAGACACACGATCCGCATTTTGTTCTGCGTCAGTGTACCCGTTTTATCAACACAGATGACGGTAGCCGCCCCTAGCGTTTCTACATACTGCGGCTGTTTTACGATCACCCGTTTTCTTAGTAACCGATAAGCGCCCAGTGCCTGAAAGGTGCTAAAAGCTACCGGGATTTCTTCGGGGAGTATACTCATTGCCAGGGTGAGCCCTTGTAAAAAGGCGGTATTGAATTGTCCCGACAAATACAGGTTAACCCCCACCACCACCACAAAGGCAACAATGCCCACCAGTACCATATTGCGCACAAACTGGTGTATCTGCCGCTGCAAGGGCGTCTTTTCCACTGCGACCTGCACGAGTGATTCGCCAATTTTGCCAAATCGGGTAGACTGGCCTACAGCCTGCACCTGCATGATGCCGCCACCGGATGTTACCAGCGTACCTTTCAATACTTGATCATCCGCCCCGGGAGCCTTGACAAGGGCATACGATTCGCCCGTTAGCACGGATTCGTTGACCGTGAGGTCATGGGAAGATAGTAAAGTGCCATCGGCCTGGATAATGATACCCTCCTCGAGCAAAACGAGGTCGCCCACGACGATCTCTTCGGAAGGGATCGTAGTTGTGGTGCCAGCCCGGATCACCCTGGCGCGGGGTGCAGCCAGCTTGTTCAGGGCTTTGATGGCATTGGAACTGCGAAAATCCTGGTATAGCGAAATGCCACTGACCAATAGCAAGGCACCCAGCATGATGAAGGCATCCTGCACCTGGTGCAACACGAAATAAAGGATAGCCGTAACTACCAGCAACAGGAACATCGGCTCTTTGACCATACCCCACAGGGCGCTCCACAATACAGAACGCTCATCTGCCTTTGTTAGGTTCGCACCATAACGTTTTCGGTTGGCAATAACCTGGTCTGCCGTCAAACCTTGCCGGTCAATTGAATTATCCATAGGTGTAAATTATACAAAACCTGCTGATTGGCGCGCGGTACTGCCGAATGCTATGCAATAAGGGCGGTATGGAAATACCGCCCTTTGTCCGTTATGATCCCCAAAACAAACCGCAGCAGGCATGTAGCCTGGCGGTATTTACACTGCTAAAACTTAATAACACAAGGCAGTCATGTCCCTCTAGCTGGTTTCGCAACAGGGCAATGCGTGGTGTCTTTCGCTTTATTAAGTACTTTACGCCGCTACTAATTCGATGCACCTTGCAATTGCTGCAACGCCTGTTCAGCCTTGTTAATGTTCTCCATACCCGCCAGTAGAGCGTCGGGGTTGAAAGAAATACTATCGATACCTTGTTCAGTGAGAAACCGCGCGAATTCTGGAAAATCGCTGGGAGCCTGTCCACACAGCCCTACCTGTGCTCCTTTCGCATGTGCGTCATGTATGAGCAGACTGATCATTTTTTTGACTGCCTTATTTTGCTCATCAAAGAGTGCGGCCACCGTCGCTGAGTCACGATCCACCCCTAGCGTTAACTGGGTAAGATCATTGGAGCCAATCGAGAAGCCATCAAAAAGTGCAGCGAATTCGTCGGCAAGCAGTATATTGGAAGGAATCTCGGCCATCACCAATACTTTCAAACCATGCTCCCCACGGGTAAGGCCATGCCGGCTCATCGACTGTAGCACTTGTTCACCCTCCATCACCGTGCGGCAGAAGGGAACCATAACGCTTACGTTGGTCAATCCCATGATTTCGCGTACAAACCGGATAGCGCGGCATTCCAAAGCAAAACCTTCGGCATACCTGTCGTTGTAATACCTGGCTGCACCTCGAAAGCCCAGCATTGGATTTTCTTCGACCGGCTCAAACTCATTTCCCCCCAGCAGATTCGCATATTCATTGGTTTTGAAATCGCTGAGCCTTACCACGACCTCCCGGGGATAAAAGGCAGCCGCGATCGTAGCGATTCCCTGCGACAACTTATCGACGAAGTAGGCACGTTTATCGTCATAGCCAGTAGTCAGCTGTGCAATGGCGGCTTTGGCTACCGGGTCCTGTAAGGTATCATATTGTACCAACGCCATCGGATGCGCCTGGATCGCATGGGTGATGATGAATTCCATGCGTAACAGCCCCACCCCTTTGCTGGGATAATAAGACAGACTGAATGCTTTATCCGGATCACCCAGGATCAGCATGACATCGACCGTCTCCGGTTGCCGCAAGGCAGTAAAGTCCAGGCTTTGTTCTTCATACCGGCATTTACCGAAATACACATAGCCCGTTTTGCCTTCTGCACAGGATACAGTGATAAGGTCACCATCGTTGATCTTCGTGGTGGCATCCAGGCAACCTACCACCGCCGGCACACCTAGTTCGCGGGCAATGATCGAAGCATGGCTGGTACGACCACCCCGGTCGGTGACAATGGCGCCGGCGTTCTTCAACACCGGGTCCCAATCGGGGCTCGTGCTATCTGTTATCACGATATCACCGGGGTTCAGTTGGCCTGCGTCTGCAGGCGAATGCAGTACACGTGCCTTGCCCAAGGCGATTTTGTGGCCGATGGCTGCACCTTGTGTTAGCACCCGTCCTTTTTCTTTCAGGGTATAGATACTCACGATACGGGGATTGCGCTGGCTATGTACCGTTTCGGGCCTTGCCTGTACGATGAAGAGGGCGTCGGTCAGTCCGTCTTTTGCCCATTCAATGTCCATCGGCTTTTGGTAATGATCCTCGATCAGCAATGCCCACCGGGCCAGCGTGGTCACATCGTGATCGCTTAGCACAAATGCGTTCCGCTTATTGGGTACCGTATCGATGTTGATGGTACCCTGGCCGTCCGGCGCATATACCATCGTTTTTGCTTTTTCACCCAATTTCTTCTGCAACAGGGCGGGTCGGCCTGTGCGTATCCCTTGTTTGTACAACAGGTACTCATCCGGGTTAACCATACCCTGTACCACATTTTCGCCGAGGCCCCACGAACCGGCCAGGTGAATGACGCCCCTGAATCCTGATTCGGGTTCCAGCGTAAAGAGCACGCCTGCGCTTCCCTGGTCAGCCCGCACCATTCTTTGTATCCCCACCGATAAGGCCACTTCGTTGTGGGCAAAACCATTGTCCTCCCGGTACTTGATGGCCCGGTCAGTATACAGTGATCCAAAGCATTTATGCACTGCTTCCAACAACTCCGATTCATTGGTAATGTTGAGGTAAGATTCGTGTAGGCCCGCAAAGCTGGCCTCCGGTAAATCTTCAGCAGTAGCACTGCTGCGTACGGCGACGGCCATCTCCACGTTGCCCACCAGGGCACGATAGGTAGCAACGATTTCGTTGCTGAGGTCTGCGGGCAGCGGCGCCTGCAACAACAGCGCACGCGCTTGCGCGCCGATCTCACGCAGGTTGGCAAATTTGTGCCGGTCCAGGTGTTGCATCAACCGCTCCAGTGGTTCCACGAGGTCATTGTGCTGCAGGAACAAGCGGAAGGCAATGGCAGTGGTAGCGAAGCCATCCGGTACGGCAATCCCTTTGCTTCCCAACACTGTGATCAGTTCACCCAACGACGCGTTTTTACCACCTACGACAGCAACGTCGCGCATTGACACCTCCTTCAGTTGTTTTATATAGATACTCATGGCAATGAGATGACTTGATTATTTGTTGTGTGCGATGAATAGGGGCATCTTCTTTTCCATCATCAGCAAATCGGCCATACTGGGCCTGAACCAACGCGACACCATGCCCCGGCGATATGCCCCCAGCACCAGTAAAGTGTCTTCGCCGAATGACCGGAGGTGCCGTAATATCTCCGTTTCAGGATCACCATGCAGCACCACATAGCGGGCCGTCGCGAAATGTCTTTTCATAAACTCTTTCATCAGGTGATTGTCGGGTACATGGCCCGACAGGCCAGGCTTTTTCACAGTCACCACTTCCACTTCCGAATCGATGAGCTCTGCCAGGGTATAGCCAAACATGCGCACGGCAAATACGGAACTGGGCTCTCCATCAAACAACAAACAGACTTTTTTAATGGCTTTGAAATGATCGGGTACTACCAGCACCGGGCACTGCACCGATTCCAGCAAGTCACGCACAAACCGCGTGGGAGGATTCTCCGTATAATGCGTCAATGTTTCCTGTTCGCTGATGATCAGCAGGTCGGCATAGATGCTTTCGTGGATCAATTCCTGCAAAGCAATATTGCGGTCGTGGTGCACGGAATAATCCACGGATGCGTTGTCGCACGCTGTTGTAAATTGTTGCGCGGCTACAGAACGCATACCGATATCTCCTTCTTCCAGCCTGGTGCGTTTTTCCTCCTGTACACCTTCCGGGCCGACCAGTTCGAATATCTTATAACTATGGTAGGTAACATCATCGAGAAAAACAGCTACCAGGTGTGCGCGATGTTTAGCGGCGATGGATACCGCGTACTGTATGGTGGGCTTCGAGAGCTTCAATCCATCCAAAGCAACCAATATTTTTTTCATATAAATGATTTGACTGTTAGCAACGATACCAAAGTTATTGGAAGCGAAAGGCAAAGCCCATGACAGTTGTTAAGTGAATGGCTGATGGTCATCAGTGACAGGCAGGCTCAGATCGAGTACTGCTGCTCCTTTCAAGGCACCGCTGCGCAGCGCCGCCAACGCCTCATTCGCCTGGTGCAGTGCAAACCGTTTTACCGCAGCAACAATGGGCACTTTGGGGGCCAGGGTAAAATAAGCTTCGGCGTCCTGCCGCGTCAGGTTCGCGACGGAGGCAATACTTCTTTCCTCCCATAAGAGCCGGTAAGCAAAGCCGGGTATATCACTCATATGGATGCCTCCACAGATCAGCTGGCCGCCTTTATCGAGCTGGGCCAGCGCCTGCGGCACCAATTCTCCTGCTGGGGCAAAAAGGATGGCAGCGTCAAGACGTACCGGCGGTGGCTGCGTTGAATCGCCTGCCCATACGGCCCCCAGGGCACACGCAAAATCCTGGATGGCGGAATCGCCCGGGTTGGTAAAGGCATAGACATCTTTTTGTTGCCAGGCCGCCAGTTGTGTCAGTAAATGCGCCGCTGCCCCAAAGCCGTATAACCCGATGTGTTGGGCGTTGTTGTCGATCTTGAGGTAACAGCGGTATCCGATAAGGCCTGCACACAACAAAGGTGCACCGGCAGCATTGGCATACAGGGCTGGCAACCGAAAGCAAAAGGCTGCCCACGCAACCGTGTATTCGGCAAAGCCGCCATCGATCGTATAACCAGTGAATAGCGATTTGTCGCAAAGATTTTCCTTGCCTGCCAGGCAATACCGGCATTGACCGCAGGTATACCCCAGCCAGGGTATGCCTACCTGGTCGCCTGCCCGCAGGTGCGCTACGCCGGCACCTGCCAGCACCACTTCGCCAACGATCTCGTGACCGGGTACCAGGGGCAAAGCAGGCTGCGGCAATTCTCCATCGGCAATATGCAGATCCGTGCGGCAAACGCCACAGGCAATGACCTTTACCAATACTTGCAGATGACCAGGTGCCGGTACCGGCAGGGTGCACAGGGCCAGCGGTTGCCCGGGCGCTGTCAGCACCATCGCACGCATGTTGGCTGGCACTTGCATTTGAATCGTTTTAGGGTGATTAAAAAGCTGCAGCATGTTGACCGGCAGGCATCAGTTGCACCACCCGACTATCTGCCGGATCATACAGCTTTTCGTAGTATTCCTGTGCTAGCCGTTTGCTGTCGAAATAGGGTAATATATCCCGCATACCCTGTTGCACGATCGACATCCATCTTTGCGGATCGTCGTAAAACATCGGCAATATCGCCTGCTCCAGCAGGTTGTACAAATGATTGGCCTCGATGGCATCCTGTTCGTGATCCGCTTTATCCGGCGGTGCCGGCGGAATGACAAAACTGTTCACCTTATCACGGGCAAACTCGGGAAACCAGCCATCAGGCATACTGATGTTGACGGCTCCATTCATGGCAGCCGACATGCCACTGGTACCGGAAGCTTCATGTCGCATACGGGGTACATTGAGCCAGCCATCCGCCCCCTGCTTCAGCCACCGCGACAACTGAAGTTCATAACCCACCAGCGTGGAGCAGTTGCGGTATTGCCGGCAGGTATGGACGATGCGGTCGAAAACACCGATCGCCGTATAGTCCATCGGGTAAGGCTTCCCCGCCCAGATGATCTGAATGGGACGTTTTTCATTCGTTACCAGGCGGTGAAACCGGTCAGGATCCGAGAGCAGCAAAGCAGGCCGTTTATAGCCGGCAAAACGTTTGGCAAATACAAGGGTAAATACCTTTTCATCCAGTATCTCACCATTCTGGTCGGCCACCAGTTCAAACAACTGTTTTTTAGCATAAGCTTTCAGGGCTGCTACCGTGGCGGTATCGCCCGCCTGCAGCGCCTCATACATTTCTTTATTGGCCCAATAGTCGAAGTCTTGCGCATTGGTGATCGTTTGCCAGGGTGGCATGCCCGGTACTTCCCCGAACCAGGTATTGAGTGTTGTGACATGTAAGGCAGAAACGCCATTGGCGCGTCCGGCAAAACGCAAGGCGCAACGTGTTTGATGTAAGGCTGGACCGTTTCCACCCATTAATTGTTTCACTTCGGCTATCGGAACATGACAGAAAAAGCCCATTTTCTCCAATAGCAAATAGTCCATTTGCCTGTTGCCGCCCTGTTCGGGCGTGTGATTGGTATACACCAGCCTTTTTTGAACCTCCTCTATCCGCAGGTAACGTTTGTACAGGTAAAAGGCCAGTGGCAGCGCATGCGATTCATTGAGGTGGAAAAGGGCCGGCTGCCAATCGAGGTAATCGAATAATTTCATCGTGCCTACCCCGAGTAGTATGGCTGCAGCAGTTGTAGTTTCAGGATTCGCATCGTACAATTTATGGGAGATGGTTTTAGAGAGATAATCGTTTTCCGGCACGTCGGTGCTCAACAGGAACAAGGGAGCCGTCCGGAAAATTTCCGGCCGTAGATACCATACCTCCACCCACACTTCGTGTCCCGACACCTCAATGGTAAAACGGATTCCGGTTTGCTCCAGGAAACCGTATCCTTTTTCCTGGAACAGCATATCCATCGTCTGATCACTTTTGCGCACCTGGTCGTAGTAGCCATATTTCCACAGGATGCCTACTGCTACCAAATTTTGCCGCAAGGCGTAGGCGGCCCGCAGGTGTGACCCTGCAAGAAACCCAAGCCCACCTGCATAGATCTTAAGCGGTTGATGTATCGCAAACTCCATACAGCAATAAGCTACCGGCTTGCGGAAGCGGTCGTCGAAAACATACGGGTGTTGAAAAGTGAATGGCATAGCCGGCAAGCTATCCTACCTGTCAAACACAGGTTACGACAGGCGTCAGTTGTTGACCTGATCATTGTCAGGGATGCCGGCAAGGCAGGAAGGTCAGCCGCCAGACTGACCCCTGTCATTGTCCTGACCGTACAGTGCTCATACCTTTAACGTAATACTATTACAAAAACGGTATGAATACACTGCGCTACCGTATCGTCAATGGCATTACCCTGTACCGGCTGCTATCGGCCCCGGTCCTGGTTGCCATTGCCTGGCAAAAGAACGAAGAGCTATTCAAATGGTTGTTGGCCCTCAGTTTTTTGACAGATATGGTGGATGGCCGTATGGCCCGTTGGCTTAAAGTGACCAGCCACTGGGGGGCAGCCCTCGATTCGCTGGCCGACGATGCCACTGTTGTGGCCGGGCTCCTGGGTGTCATCCTGTTGAAGCCGGCTTTTTTCTGGAGTCAACTAGGCTTTATCCTACCGCTACTGATCCTGTTGGCTACGCAAATCACCATGGCCATCGCCCGTTATGGAAAACCCAGTAGTTTTCATACCCACCTGGCCAAATGGGCAGCCTTGTTGCAGGGCTTGTCATTGATATTGCTTTTCTTCCTGCCGCAACCACCCTGGTGGCTGTTTTACGGAGCGATCGTAGTAACAGCACTTGACCTGATCGAAGAGATCGTGCTGGTGATCCTGTTACCGCATTGGAAAACTGATGTGAAAGGCATTTACTGGCTGTACCGTTCACCCCTAAATCATCGAGTGTGACGCAGGTCTTACTATTACTGTTTACCCTGGCAGTGATGCAGCAACGACCTGCTGTCGCTACGCCGCCAGTACCCATACTTTGTTACCACAACATCCGGGCAAGTCTGGAGGGGCACCGGCCCGATTATACCATCGACCGTGAGCGCTTCAGGCAACACCTGCAAAGTTTATATGACAGGGGTTACCACACCATCACTGCTCATCAGTTATACCAGCACCTTACCCATGGTACTGTGTTGCCGGAAAAGCCGGTAATGATCACTTTCGACGATAACCGGCTGGAGCATTTTACGGTGGCAGCGCCCATCCTGCGCCAGTTTGGGTTTACCGGGGTTTTCTTCATCATGACGGTTACCATCGGCAAGCCAGGTTATATGACGGCTGCGCAGATCAAACAACTGGTCGGTGATGGTCACACCATCGGTGTTCATACCTGGAACCATCCCGATATGCGCCACCTTACGCAGGAACAATGGCGGGTACAGGTAGACCTGCCTCGCCAAACACTCGAAAGAATAACGGGTCAACCGGCACCGTACTTCGCTTTCCCTTACGGAGCCTGGAACGAGGCTGCTTTGCTACAATTGAAGTCGCGGGGTATGAAGCTGGCTTTTCAACTCAACGGCAAAACAAGTAGTATAAATGCCCTGTACACGATAAGGCGGCTGGAAGTAGCCGGAAACTGGCAGCCTGCAAGACTGTTGCAAGCCATGCGATCGGGCCAGTCCGGTAGCTAATAGTGACGATAATCATACTGCCCTCCCATGGATATCATAGAGAAGCACTGCTGCACCATACTATTTTTATTAAAAGCAAACGCATGAAAAAGATCATACTGGCCTTATCTCCGCAGGCCATCAATACCCATACGATTTCATTTGCAGCCTACATCGCACAATTGACGCGATCATCCATCACCGGGGTACTGCTCGATAACCTCAAAGCGGAAACGGCCCTGCACATCAGCACCGATCATGAAGGTACCAACATCAATCTCGAAAAGAAAATGCCGGCCATGACCCGTGAACAAGCTGGCATCATCGATGAGACGAAACGGGCATTCCTGACATACTGCAATGAACAGGGTATCGCCTGCCAGGTACACGAAGACAAAGGGTTGGCGGTGGAGGAATTGATCCTGGAAACCAGGTACGCCGACCTGCTGATATTGGATCCGGAAATGAGTTTCGCCGGGCATCCGGAAGCTATTCCTACCGATTTCACCAGGCGGGTGTTGCTCGATGCTGAATGCCCGGTCTTTATAGCACCCCTTGGCTTCGATGGTGTGGAAGAAATCCTGTTTACCTATAATGGCAGTGCCAACAGCATGTTTGCGATCCGGCAATTTGCTACCTTGCTGCCGGAGCTTCACACCAGGCCGGTAACGGTATTACAGGTTAATGACACCCAGGATAACCAGCAACCTGCGTTGGATAAATTGAAAGCCTGGCTGGAGACACGTTATACGACGATCCACTTCCATAAGCTTGCAGGAACACCGGATGCCGCATTGCTCAGCTACCTCGTGGAAAAAACAAAAACAGTTGCCGTACTCGGCGCCTATGGCAGGAGCCAGCTATCCCAGTTATTCAAACCCAGTGCAGCTAAGATCCTGATCAAAACAGTACCCCAGCCTCTTTTCATTGCTCATAAATGACCCGTATTCATGAAACACTGTTTACCGTTGCTCCCTGCCACCCGGTTGCCCCAATGGATGTTGGTCGGACTATTATTAACCGCACACCTCGCGCAGGCACAAGGCAAATCTCCTTTGGCTGTTGCAGCGCCGGAAGATTCGGTGACCCTATACCTGACTTTCGACGATGGTATTATTCCTGCCAGCGAAATGTTACAGACGCTGACAATGGAAGAAGCAGCGCCTATAACCGTTTTCTGGATTGGGAAATTTGTATTGCACAGCGATACGACGCGCCGCATCTGGCGACTACTGGAAAACAATGCCTATATCACAGCTGGCAACCACAGTTATAGCCATGCCAATAGTCACTATCACCAGTTCTTCCACGATCCGCAACAGGTGCTGGTTGATTTTCGCACCAACCAGGATAGTCTCCAGTTTGTTACCCACCTGGCCCGCCTGCCCGGCCGTAATACGTGGCGTCTTGCCGCACGAAAACGGGATGACCTGCCGGACGGAAAAGTCGCCGCCGATTCACTGGCAATGGCTGGCTACACCGTCTTCGGCTGGGACCTGGAATGGAACTATACCGCCACCAACAACCAATTGGAGTCGGTCGACGACCTGCTGTTCCGGATCAAACAGGTGTTACAATACCATCGCTGCTTTACGCCTGGTCACATCGTCCTGCTTTGCCACGACCCGGCATTGTCCAATCCTGTCAGCATAACAGTTCTACGGCAGTTTATCCGGAAGGCCCGGCAAGCTGGCTTTCGCTTTCGTTCACTTATGCAATATCCTGATCAGCGGGTGATACCATAACTCCTGATGCCAATCAGGCGCCTTGCTGACCAGCATCGTTTGAAACAGCCTTTCGCACGACGTAATTTTCAATACATCCAAACTTAAAAAACAAGGAGGTTAACATGTCCACCAAAGAATTAACAAAAAGACCTGCGCAGTTTCCCGCTATATGGGATGATTTCTTCCGGCCTTGGAACGACTTGTTTCCCAATGGCTTTTCTCCACTGAAGTCTGCCACCATTCCCGCAGTCAACATCACCGATGCCAAAGATGAATACAAACTTTCGCTGGCGGCTCCGGGACTTAAGAAAAGCGACTTCAACATCGATATCGATGGCAATATGCTCACCATTAGCTGCGAAAAGGAAGAGAATAAGGAAGAGAAAGACGGTCACCATACGCGTAAGGAATACAGCTACCAGTCTTTCAGCCGTTCGTTTACCATTCCGGACGAGGTCGTAAAAGACAAGATCGAAGCCAGTTACGACGACGGTATTTTGAAAGTAGCCCTTCCCAAAAAAGAAGAGGCGAAAAGGCTATCGGTATCCAAACACGTTACCGTAAAGTAGGTTACCGCGTTGTTTTTTTTAGTGTAGCACCCGCCGGAGTCCGGCGGGTCTTTCTTATACACCACTAAATTAGCAGCGACTATAAACGATTGAAATCACTCGCGTTATTATTTCACTAATACCGTTATGAACAACACCCCTGCCCCTATTCAACCGAGTCGCTGGTGGTCACCACAGGCGATCATCCTGCTGTTACTGCTGTTGTATTTCGGCAGTCCCTTGTTGGTGCCGCTTTGTTACGGACTATTTATTGCCATCGTGCTGTATCCGCTGTGTAAATGGTTGGAGCTGCATAAGGCGCCACGCACCCTTGCCGTAGCGCTTTGTTTGTTACTGGTCATCCTTCTTTTCCTGGCACTGGCGGGTCTGTTGCTGGTAGAATTCAATTGGTTCCTGAAAGATCTGCCCCGCTTGCTACAGGCATTGCGGCCCCTGGTTAAAGACATACAGAACACATTGGCACACTGGCTACAGATCCCCCCCGAAGAATCTGAGGCCTGGTGGCAGCAACTAATAGCCGGTGCACGCAGTCAGGTGCCAGGAGCCGTCGGTACTTCGATCGCAGGCACGGGCACTATCGCCGTGTCACTCTTCCTCATTCCCGTATATGCCGCCTTGTTCCTGTATAACCGGCACCGCTTTGTACAGGCACTGGAAAGGATAATACCCGAAAGGTACAAAGAACAGTTGCCAGGTATATTGCTGGAGGTTATACACAGCTACCACACTTTTATCAAAGGCATGGTCATGGTATACCTGGTAGTAGGTGTGTTGAATAGCTTGGGTTTATTATTGCTGGGAATTCCGCATGCGATCTTATTTGGCATGCTGACGGCCGTCATGACGATCATACCCTATGTAGGCATACTGGTCAGCGCTTTGTTGCCTATTTCTGTTGCCTGGCTTACCAAAGGATCTGTCTGGTACCCGGTTGGTGTTGTGGCTATTTTCGCAATAGTGCAGTACCTGGAAGCCAATTTGATTTTTCCGAGGATTGTTGCGGCACAATTGAAAGTAAGTACCTGGTCTACCCTGGTGGCCATTGTAGCCGGCGGTATTTTGTGGGGTGTGTCGGGAATGATTTTATTTATACCCTTCATCGGTATAGCCAAACTGGTATTGGACCGTGTGGGTGACGATGGACCGATCAATAGTTTGTTGACAAGATAAAGGTCAGATCATATGTCAATACTTTGTCAACAGCATCAAATACGCTAATAAACGACAATATGCCCCGAACCTGCTTTGCCGGGGTAAGGGGTTTTAAACAGGCAAATATGTAGAATACCATCCTGGTAGCCAGCTTCCGCGAAATCCGGGTCGACATCTGGCGGCAACAATACGATGCGACGGAAACAGGACCTGCTGCCCCTGGCGATCGGCGCCCCACGTTCATCCGGCCAGGGGGCTTGCCGGATGACAGCTGATATATACAGCCGTCCGTTACCACTGGTTATGAAAAAATCTTCCCGGTGTAGCCCGGGAACCATTAACTCAATCCGGTAATGGTCTGCCGACGCTTGTATACGCACAGGTGGTGCAATGACCCGTGTATGTCTGCTGCGTAAAGCCTTCTTGACGGCGGAGGCATCGGCCGGTAAAACACGGTAGGCACCAGGATACACTGAAACTGGTTCGCGCTTCTTGCTGGTAAGAATATTGGTAATCATATCGGTAAGTTAAGCAACCGGCAACCTGCTATCAATGACGACGGTCAGTATTGGGGTTAATTCAATAGCAATTGTGTCTCCTGTTGTATCAGCAGGTTTTTCCAACCTTGCAGCCCAGCTCTTAGGGCCGTTTCCAGCAGTATTGAATGCTCTACCAGCGTCAGCACCACCACCAGTTCCTCCTGCAATTGCAGCTGCCTGTCATTACTGGGCGCCGGCCCCATGCTGGAGTACAACGTGGTGCTCAATTCGCTGCTAAAGCGCTGGTATTCATCATTAAAATACGCTATCAGATCCAATACGGCATCGATGTCCTGCGCACTGGTAATGGCAGCAGCGCAAAAACAAGCTTCGGTCACCAACGCTTGCAAATTGCTCAACAACCTGTCGTACACCTGCCGCTGCATGCATTGAACAAACAATTCAAAAGCATCCACCAGGATCAACAATACACGGCAATCATGATCAGCCTCATGGCTTTGCAACTGCTGTGTCAATAGTTGATTGAAATGCCGGAGACTACCTGTCAACCGGTCATATTGGCTGCGGTGTTCATGGGCCAGTAAAGAAACCACCGGTTGCACTGCGGTCAAATGACTGATGGGAGCAGCGGCGATGGATCCAATGACGCTGGTTGGGGTGTATCGATGAGGCGGATACGATTGCACCAGTATATCGCCCCACTGAAATCCCGGAGCCAGTAAGCGCGGTGGATCACGACGGTAAGGTGCCGTCAAAGCGCGTAATCGTTGAATATCCATATAGTTGGAATTAAATAACCGCAGCACCGGAATCAACGTTAGCTGCACGGAATACAATAGCTAAAGGTAGCCAGTGAAAAGGCACGCGGTTATGACGGTTATCAGGTCGTTTGCTGACCGCACACATGTCCTACTACATTTACGGGAAAGCGTGACACCGATAACAGCTGCTTAACAAGACGGGCAAAAAGTTAAATAAAATGGATAATGAAAAAAAAAGGTTCTACAAATATGCCTACCTTTAATCACCTCCTTACGGTACGCACCTGGTACTGTTGATACATAAATCGGTAACAGTATGGGAACTACCACTATTCCATCAGTACTCGCTATCAATGAAAAACACCTCGTAGAAGCGTTGTTCGTGCATGCCTCTATAGGTATCCTGGTCACCAACGAAAGCGGTGAGATCATATTGGCCAACCCTTTTTTACTCGAACGCTTTCATTATAAGGCAGAAGAATTATTGGGCAAGAAAGTTGAGATGCTTATTCCTCCCAGGGTTCACCAGCGGCATACCATTCATCGTCAACAGTTTATTGCCCATTTACAAAACCGTCCGATGGGAGCCGGCATGGACCTCTTTGGTATCCGTAAAGACGGTACCGAGTTTCCCGTAGAAGTTAGCCTCTGTCATTACAGCAACACTACTGGACAATTTGTTGTGGCTTTTGTTAATGACATCACCATCCGTAAAACAGACGAACAGGAGATCAGGCGGCTGAACGACAAATTGGAGATGAAAGTAGAAGAGCGTACCCGCCAATTACAAGACACCTTACACAAACTGGAAGAATCGAAAGAGGAACTGACCAGGGCGCTGGGTAAAGAAAAAGAACTCAATGAATTGAAGTCTCGCTTTGTTTCCCTCGCTTCCCACGAATTCAGAACTCCGCTCAGTACCGTACTCTCCTCCGCCTACCTCATCCAGCAATATCCCACCACCGAAGACCTGCCCAAAAGACAAAAACACATCGATAGGATCATTTCCTCAGTAAGTACGTTAACGGATATTCTCAATGATTTCCTATCAGTTGGCAAGATCGAAGAAGGAAAGATCGCAGTGAAGCCAGCTACCTTCAATGTGAAAGACTTCATTATCCGCATCCTTGAAGAGATTCGCAACATCCAAAAACCAGGTCAGCAGATCAGCTACCAACACCATGGCCCCGAACTGATACTACTCGACGCAACCTTGTTAAAACACATTCTCCTGAACCTGGTCTCTAACGCGATCAAATTCTCTCCCGAACAGTCACACATCACTGTTAACAGTCAGTTTGACGGTGACAAACTGAACTTATCAGTAAAAGACCACGGCATCGGTATACCGGTGGAGGAACAACAACATTTGTTCGAGCGCTTTTTCCGTGCAGGCAATGCTATCCATATTCAAGGCACAGGCCTTGGACTGCACATTGTAGCCAAATATGCCGAATTGATGAACGGTCGTATCCATTGTGATAGCCGTCAGCATGAAGGCACCGATATGCAGGTGACCTTTACCATACCCGAAGCCATGGAAATACCCGACGAAGGGTGATGAATCAGACCAAGCTGCCATTCCCAACCTAACCTGTACATTATGAGCGTCAAGAAAATCTTACTGATCGAAGACAATCAATTGATCCGCGAAAACACGGCGGAAATACTGGAGTTGGCCAACTACCGGGTTTTGGTAGCTGAAAATGGTAAGGATGGTATAGAGGCTGCTATCCGTGATGTACCTGACCTGATTGTTTGCGACATCATGATGCCCGTACTCGACGGCTACGGCGTACTGCACCTGTTGCAAAAGAACACTGCGTTGCGCCATATACCCTTTATCTTCCTCACAGCCAAAGCCGAACGGACTGATATGCGCAAGGCCATGGACATGGGGGCCGACGACTACCTCACCAAACCTTTTGAGGCAACAGAATTATTAAATTCCGTCGAAAGCCGCCTGAAGAAAATACAGCTCGTCAAGATGGCCGAAAATAAAGGCCTGGAAGGTATAGAAGAACTGATTCAGATCTCCAAGGGCAATCCTTCGCTCGAAAGCCTGGCAGCCGATCGCGATACCATGACCTTCCGAAAAAAACACATGATCTACCAGGAAGGTCACAGGCCTTCCAGGCTCTACTATATCCAAAAGGGTAAAGTAAAAGCCTACAAGACCAGCGAAGACGGCAAGGAGTTTATTGTAGGGCTATACCAGGAAGGAGATTTTTTTGGTCATGTAGCCTTACTGGAAGGAGGAAACTATAAGGAAACAGCCGCGGCCCTGGAAGATGCCGAGGTGGCCTTGATACCCCGCCGTGATTTTGAAGAGTTGATGTACTCCAGCCGGGAGATCGCCCGCAAGTTCATAGCGCTGCTTGCCAAAAATATTACCGATATGGAAGAGCAGCTGGTGCGTATTGCCTATTATTCGTTGCGCAAGAAAGTGGCACATGCCCTGGTTACCTTACACCACAAATACAAAACAGATATCAGGATCAGCCGCGAAAACCTGGCTACCCTCGCCGGCACAGCCACCGAATCACTGATCCGTACCCTCGGCGATTTCAAGTCCGAACAACTGATCGAAATCAAAGAGGGAGCCATTCATATTGTCAACGAATCGAAACTGCAAAACATGAACCTGTAAAAAAGCTTCCATGATGACTACAACGATTCGATGAAACTATTGAATTGACTGCGCAGATCGCTGAACGCCAGGCCAAGTGTCTTGAGGTCTTTGCGCAGTTTTTTCTGGTTGTGCACGATCACCTTCAAGGTACCGTCTTCATGCAGGAATCTCGCTAATGTCTTTTCCAATTCAGCCGCCTCCTGTCGCATAAGTGCGATCACCGCATCTTTTTGCAGCAACCATTCCTGGAATTGCTCAACGGTTACCATCAGCTCGGTGGGAAAAGCGTTGTCGCGCAATACTTCAGCCAATCGCGTCTTCAATATGACGTTTTCCTGCAACAGGAACTCCAGTAAACGATGTGCTGCCTCGTTTTCATATTGGAACTGCCTGACTTGTACATTCTCGTGTTTCATACCTGCAATACCGCGCAAAATAACTCCTACTGATCGTTGGTTACCCAACCAAAATCAGCGGGGGCTATGATACCTATCAGGCATCGGGTCAATCCGCCGTGCCGGGTGGCACTCACCTGCGGCACAATGATCATGGTCACTATCATCATTGAATATCGTCAGTGCCGGTCGACCCGATGACGTCTTGCAGGGCAACCAATGACCGTCATCATTGTCACGCAGCCGGCAACCCTTTACCTTACCGCTAAAATCTAGTATATGCACACCGATTTCAACAAATACGCCGCTAAAGGCAACGAGGTGCTACACCTCCTCGCCGACGAATTGCACCTGACACGCAAAGAAGCGCTTCGGATCTTGCGCGCTGTATTGCATACCATCCGCGCCCATGTAAGTGTGGAAGAATCCTTGCAGATCATCGCGCAACTACCGGTAGCGCTGAAAGGGCTGTATGTTGACCAGTGGAAATTGACCACCAATGTGTGGCGCACTCGCCATGTACATCAGTTCATGGAGGAGGTGCGCCAGCACGATGGAGTAGCCGCAACCCGTGATTTTGGCCTGGAAGACAAAACCGAGCAAACGGTCATAGCAGTTTTCTCTGCCTTAAGCTATTACCTGTCGGAGGGGGAGCTACACGATATGCTGGCAGCATTTCCGGGCGAAATACGGACATTCATTCAAAACGGGCTGGAACGAAACCATATCGTTTTCTAACCACAGTGGCGCGAACAGGCAAGTAAACCCTGCCGGAACCATCCGGCAGGGCTTTCAATTCAGGAGGTAATGGACAGCTGCCACCGTTTTAGGTCCGGTAATCGCTGCACAGCCGCTTCCACAATATCTTGCGGAATTTTTTGTTCGTCCATTTTCTCTATCACCAGTGACTTCATTTCTTCCAGCGTCATCGTGGGATGAATAAACTGGCCATGGGCGTAACAATACTTGCAGTAATCCTGGCTGAGTGATCCATCGAATTCCGTTCCGCGCAGGGAAAGATCGTCGATAGGCATACTGCAGCTTTGACAAAAATGTTTCGGTTCCATATGCTGATTTTTGAAATTTGGGTAGGTGTACGCTTGCCCCAATAAAAAGGACCGGACTTTATCCGGTCCTGCGATGCAGCAGTTCCCGGTTCCTTTTACAGTTCCGATCATCTGCTTGCCATCACGCCGGCCTCAGGAAACTCCTGTATTCCGACTGATACAAAAATACTACCGGCTTATCCCTCCAAACCATGATCACCGTCAGTCCGATCGGTGATATTCATGTAAGCTGTAAAGGCGAGGCCGGAAAAGTACTTACAGGTTGTACAAGCTTACAGTGACGAGCGTCATAGGATGGGCCTGCAAACAATAATACATTTGACGCAGGAGCTGGTAAAGATTTTGCCACCGACGACCGGATGGCATCACCCTAAAATACATGGTCATGCACACACACCTTACACAGGCTGCCGGGCAGCTGACTTCGATGTTGAAAATGTATAGGCAGGATCACCCGCTGGTGATGGGCATCTTGCCGGGTGGTGTAGAAATGGGGGCTTATATAGCCCGGCAATTAAAAGTGGGGTTCACCCCGTTGATCGTTCAATCATTGATTTACCCACTGGGACGCAAATTCGTTTTCGGTGCCGTGGCAGAAGATGGCAGTGTATACCTGCACCCAACGGGGGAACAAAAAATATCGCAGGAAATGATCGATATACAGGAAGACCTGGCGGTCCGGATCATTGGCTACCGCAAAAAAACATGGCGCCGGCTTTATCCGTTGCCCAACCTGGGTGGTCGCACGGTGATCCTCTCCAACGACCATATAACCACTGGAGCCTCGATGGTGGCAGCAATAACCATGTGCCGCAACCAGGGTGCCTACCGCATCGTCGTCGCCATACCTGCAGCACCACGCAGCAAGATCCCCCTGCTGCGACAGCAGGCAGATGTGGTCATCACGCTGCCGCAAGATGCCATTGCAAGCGCCGCAAAAGACGCTTTCCTCAGCCAGGTCACGACCGATGAAGAGGCCCTGGCGCTGCTGAAACCAGCGAAAACTTCCCCGCCAACGCCTGCCAGGTCCCGTGTAGGTGCTACGGAAAGGCGGCAGCCTGGCAAACGATCAACCAGCAAACAAAATACCGGCATCAAAACCAAACTGGCGCGATAATATTTATCATCTCTGCATAAAAAAAAGGGCTTCTCGCGAAGCCCCCTCGTAGTGTACAGCAGATAACCACTATTTGAACCGCAGGTTCAGCGACACGATGTTGGCATTCATTTGAATGTTCTTGGTGTAATGTCCGTACCGCAATTCAAGCATATTGAAATGTTTGATGCCTAAGATCGGTTTGGGAGGCGACAGCCGTAGTCCCGCACCCAGAAAGTGGCTGTTGAAGTCAGACAGGTCATAGTTGCTCGTATAAAACTGTTCCGCTGCCGTATGCGTTTGATACGGCGCAAAATAATTGACAGCTGTCTGGTGATAGAAGCGATAGAACGGACTCACCGAAAAGAAGGGCGTAATCTTCACGGGTACTTCAATATTGGCCGTATGCGACCGGATACCCCAATCGTCCTGGTAATACCTGTAGTAGGTACGGATAATGATACGGTCGCCCAGGAAATAATTGGCGCGTACGCCCACTGGCAACTTGAACCGACTGTCCGGTAATTTTTCCTGGTGTACAGAGCCATCTTTAAAATACACGCGGTAAAAAGGCAGGCTCAGGAAGCCCTGTTGCTGCACCACATCGGCGAGTAACGCTACCTGCAGATTCTTATTGATCACCTGTGTCCAGGATAAGGAAGCAGCCAGCGTGGTGCGGTTGTCGGTACCGTAACCATCATCCCCGAGTCCACTACCCGTTCGCAATTCTTCGGGTGTCACCAGTTTTACCTGGTCGAAATAACCCTGCAACCGGGCGCTGAACTCGCCACTGCGATCGCGTGTCTTCTGCGAAAAGCTGAGGTTGACGCCGAACGACTGGTAATCGAATTCGGTGGATGATGAAATACCAACGCCAAAACTCCTACCCTTCTTTTCGTTTTCCACCGTCCATGTCAGCGATGGATAGATCCGTGTATCGGCATGCGAGGCCGAAGAATTGGCTTTGAGGTCAATCTTGTCGGAAGAGGCGGAAGTGTAGTGGTCGATACCCAACTCGAAATCGAACGTGTGCTTGCGCCAGCGTTTATCGTATTTACTCAGCTTCACATCAAATACATTGGCGATATCCGTGAGGTGCTGATCGCCGATGCCGCCGGTAACGGCGGCATGATCGCCTTGCTGCACATAATAGCTCGAAACCAGGTTCACTTCTTCCACCTTTAGTTTGCGGGTATGGAACCCCGTGGTATCCGGTGTCTGCTGACTGTATGACCGCAATAGGGCCAACAGGCCCAGTGCCGTCAGAAAAACTTGCTTCATCTGTGGGTTCTTTTTACGTTGATCGATCAGTTACAGCCACAACCGCCGCCCGATTTGCCGGCATTGGCACCGGAAGCCCCTTCGCGGTACGATTGGAAATTCAGTTCTGTTTTCTCGGTTTTGCGGTTGCCCAGCGTCATTTCACTGTCGTTCAATTTCGCTTTCTGGTACTCCTTGACCGTCGTACATGACGGCAGGGCCAGCAGAACCGTAATCACTGCTGCCAGCCAGCTGGCAGCCCATTTTTTTGCATTGCTACTCATATTAAACGGATGTTGTTGGACGTGTAGATCTTGTTGTGGTCGTCGACCAGGATACAGGCCAGGTGATCGATCTGGTTGATCAATGAAAGGCCGGCCCGGATGCCCATCACCATCACCGGTGTCGCCATCGCATCGGCAATCTCCGCGTAAGGACTGATGATGGTCACACTTTTAATCCCTGTTACCGGTAAGCCGGTTCGGGGATTGATGGTATGTGAATAACGCTTGCCGTCGATCTCCGCATACTTCTCGTAATTGCCAGAAGTGGCTATGGCCATATTGGATATGTTCAAACTGGAAAATGATTGCCGGGCGTTGTCCGGATGCGCAATACCGATCGTCCATGGCCGGCCATCGGCCTGGCATCCCCAGGTAATGAGATCGCCCGATGCATTGACGATGCCGCTTTTTACACCCGCCTGTACCAGTACCGCTTTGGCCCGGTCGGCGGCATACCCTTTTCCAATACCGCCAAACCCGATACGCATACCGCGTTCCCGCAGCATAACCGTTGACGCCTCTTCATCCAGCAATACGTTGCGGTAATTGATAAGCCGCACCAGGTTCCTTGCTGTAGCCGCATCCGGCAAAGCCGTCAACTGCTGATCGAAATTCCACAACCGCTTGTCGATAGAGCCATAGGTGATATCGAAAGCACCATCGGTGAGTGCCGATATGCGCAGCGACCGATGTATCAGCTCAAACACTTCCTGCTCAACGACCACCGGCCCGATGCCGGCCTGCGCATTGATTTGGTTCGTCACACTGTTGTCGCGGAAAGTCGTCAGCAATAGCTCGATGCGCCGGATCTCTGCAATCGCCAGGGTGATCTTTTCGGCAGCCCATGATGCGTCCACCCCTACAATGGTGATCTCGAAATGATTGCCCATCAACCGGGCCGATTGTTTATATTCCTGTACCGTGGGTTCAACGAGTATAGGCATGGCAGGCAGCTTTGAGTTGATCGATAAACAATTGCCGGTTGGCTTGCGGATAACCATCCCAGCTCCGCAACACCTTGCCGGCGGTATCCAGCAGTACGGTAAAGGGAAACTTACCCTGTGGATTGTAGGCATCGGCCATCGACTCATTGCGTTGCTGCTGCATTTTCGGTAGCTGGTTCTTTTTGCTGCGCGGGAAATCGGCATTGCACAACACGAGGCTGCTATCGGCAATGGCCCCGAATGAGTCACTGTTAAACACCTCTTCTTTCAGCCGCATACACGGGCCACACCAATCGGAGCCTGAAAAATTGAGTAGAATGAGCCGGTTACCAGCTATAGCTTCTTTTTTGGCCGTTTCGAGGTCGGTATGCCATTGAATAAAAGAATGGGCTGGCAAGGCCAGCATCAAAAGTAAGATCCACTTCATGCAATGTCTTTTTGGTGATCAATCAAAAACCATGGCCGATGCAGTTGAACAGCATGGTGTTGTCAATGAAATCAGGGATGGGTTATGGTTCTATGGCAAGGAACCAATGGTTGGTATTGGTAAAAATAACGAAATGGGCTACTGGCTGGTATATACACAGGATCCATTAACAACCGGTTTACATTCGCTTCAGAATGTCTTTAGAATTGATCCTCGAATACGCTATTGTGTGCACCGCATTGCGCAAAAACCGGTAACAAATCCACTACCATTTAAAGAAGTCGGTCCAGTGACGCTCCCGCTTGCGTAGTAAGCGGGTAAGCAAGTGCATTGTCCAGCCCAACAGGCTTAGTAAGTTTGGTGGCTGGTGTTGTACCTGCTGCCATTGATGGTGCAGGTCCGCTCCGAGTCGTGCGCGCTTCAGCGAACGCTTCAGTTGCTCGGCCCGCAACTGATCAATGTTCCTGATCGGTTTCATGGCCTGCGTCGTTTTTGAAAAGTTGTTGTATAATATTGTTCATCACCGGTATCCGAATCCATTGCTCTTTGATCATCCAAACCACGATACCGGCCAGGAGGTACACCCCGCCCATGGCCAGCCAGCCCGCCCAGGGTAATTGCAGCCAGTTTGAAATGGCCAGCGCCCCGGCGACGCTTACAAAAAGCAGGAAGAAGAAAAAGACCAGCGCCACCAGGGCGCCGGCTACCAGGTTCGACACCAGCAGGGAGATCTTTTCAGCAGCGGTGAGTTTAGCTGATTCCACGCTGACTTCTACATATTCCCTGGCTGTCGACACCAGTTCCCGGATAGTTGTTTCCATAGCTGCCATGTCGGTTGGTTAAGAGGAGGCCTGTTGCCCGTCGGCGGTATCCATTTCCTTTTTAAGACATTCAAACCTTTTTTTCGCGGCCTCGTACCGTTGTTTCAGGTCGCTGGCAAGGTCTTCACCACTTTCCCGCATCTTGCGGCGGGTTTCACTGCCCTTATCCGGCGCGAACAGTATGCCTGCCGCAACACCTGCCGCGGCGCCAGCGGCAAAGGCCAGCAACATCTTGGATAACTTATTCATGGTATGAAATTGTTTGTGAACGCTAAAGTACAATGGCTGCCAGCCAATCGCAATGACACGCATCAATAGCCCGGCTGATCATGCTCATTGAACAAAGGGTCGATGGGTGCCGGTGTCATTGGGCAGGTATCTACCATCCGTCACGTTTTTTAGGTCCATGCAAGGACATCAACGGCACCAGGTTGTGCAACACGAACCATCGCGTATGACTACGATGTACCAATGCATCCAGGAAACGGTGCCGCCTGGGCAACACAATAAGCAGGTCCACACCGTGGTATTGCACAAAGTCGAGAATGCCCTCATCCACATCCTCCTGTTGCAGGAAGTGAAACTGCGGATGGCAAACATCCAGGTGATCCATCAGGAATTCGGCGCCAGACAGGGTAACAGGTGTGATCGGAGCCCGTGGGCCGATATGCAGTACATGAAGTTCAGCTTTAAAATCCCTGATCAACTGTACTATTTCAGGAAATGGTACGATGCCGGGTACATGTTCGAAATCACAGGCAAGGGCCACCTTATGAATGGCACTGAAATAGGCGTCCGGGGGCACGCAGATGACCGGCCAGGGCAATTGCTTCATGGTCGTTATGGCATGACTGCCAAACAGTAACCGGTCGAGCGTACTCGTCCCGTTTGCCCCGATCACCACCGTGTAAGGGTCCAGGCGGGCACAGGCACCCTTTAGCTCGGTTAGATAGATGCCCGCCCGTACTTCCCAGCGTACATGAAGCGGCCGTATCAGGTGCAGTAATATCTTTCGTTTAAGGGCTACCATCTGGATCTCGGCTTCTTTCCGCCAGGTGTCGTACACAAGTGGCACTATGATATCACCTACACCAACCGGCGGCACGTACACATGCAGCAGGAATAACTCCGCATCGATGGCTGCTGCCATCTCGGCTGCGTACAACGCCGCATTGGTGGCAGTAGCTGACAAATCAGTGGCTGCAATGATCGTTTTCATACACCTGTTACCGTCCATTTGGACAGTCATCAAATCTACAGGTACGGCCAGCGGGTTTCGCTGATACCGCTCATCAATACAGGTGATTTCCATCAACCTGCCTGTTACCATAGCATAAAAAATGACCGTCGTCAGTCTTTTATTTTCCATACACCGGCTTCACTCCTCAACTTTACCATGAGCTCATTAAGCGTTTTGCAGACACAAACCGTTCTTTTCTCTTTAGCAGGTAAAGAGCTTGACAGCGTTCATAGTCGTCACTGATGAGTATCATTGTTTGATGTATTGGTTGGTTAATACATTTATGTGTCAACTGCAACCTGCCAGTTATGAACAATTTACTTATTGCAACAGACTTTTCGGTTACCGCGAGTAATGCAGCCGCCTACGGCGTACAATTGGCGAGGGCAATGAATGCCAGGGTGATTTTATTTAGCGCCTGCGAGCACCTGCCTATGCCTATTTCTGAACTTCCGGTTGATATAGAGCCTGAAGTGCTTAATAAATATACGCAAGACCAATTGGAGGAAGATGCCAGGGTGCTGACAGCCATTCATCAAACACCCGTTTCAACCTGTTGCTATTCAGGAACGTCCTTGCAGGCATTGTTACAAGCCATCCAGGAGCAGCAAGCAGACATGGTGATAGCGGGCATCCATGGAGGCGCCGCCAACAATCGCCGCTGGTGGGGAAGTACCGTTACCAGCTGGATAGGAAAGATTTCGGTACCCATGATCGTAGTTCCCGAAAACTGTTCTTTTTCCTACATTACAAAAATCACACTTGCCACGGAAGTGGATCTATCCAATGGCGATGCCGGCGATTCCGTCCGGCTATTGCGCGAACTGGGCGAACGGTTTCATGCACAATTGGACCTCGTGCGGGTATTGGACGATAGTGGGGACCTGCATAGCTCACTGAGCGAGTTGCCGGAACAGCTCATGTCGTATACGCGGGCGCTATCTCCCAGGTATGCCTGTATAACAGGTACAGACGTCGCGGCGGCGCTTTCACGATACATCGAGCGCAACCAGGTGAGTCTGCTGGCGGTTATGCCACACCATCACCATTTTTTGTATAAAATTTTCAAACACAGCGAGAGCAAACGACTGGCTGCAGTCAGCACGGTACCACTGTTGGTATTACCGCCAGACAATCCACCACATACCATTCATCGTTAAAACATTTACCATGCAAACCGATCAGGAACTGCGCGAACGCGCTCACAAAAGGGTTGAATTCAGGTCGCATCTTATCGCTTATTGCATCGTCAATGCCATGCTGTGGCTAATCTGGTATCTTACCGGCCAGGGATACCCCTGGCCCGTGTGGCCCATGGCGGGATGGGGCATCGGTATTCTGTTTCATTACATTTTTGAATACCGGACTTCCCGGTTGCTGTCTGAAGTGGAAGAGTACAACAAGCTGAAAAGAGAGATGGAAAATGAGGTGAAGAAAGAAAACGAACGTTCTGCAGAAAGTTAACCATCACCCAGGAACAGCGGGTATTTAAAGATCCTTTTTTTCGATATGGCTATCATAATCGGGATGAATGGTGTGGTCGGCGAGGGAAGCGCCGGAATATCAACAGGTACCAGCACTCAGGGCCTACCCTCCTCTCCAGGATAAAAAAATACCAGCTTCAGGTAAGGATAGCGGCTGGCAAGTTGTGCCTGTATATGCCGAATGGTGGTATCCCGGTAGATGTTGATCGTTGTCATGATGATCATGTTTGTGTGAACAAACAGCTCGTAATTCAGTGGTGAACATGCAAAGCCATTACGGGCACATGACTATGCAATACGAACTGCCGGGTGTGGCTTTTATGCAACAAGGCGTTGATAAAACTTTTCCGCTTGGGCAATACGATCAGCAGGTCAATGTGCAGCCTTTCCGAAAAATCCAATATTCCCGTATCGACATCGTCATGGCTCAGGAAATGAAAATGCACCTGGGCAGGTTGCAGTTTGGCGTCCATGATCTGAGCGGCCGTTTTTACATCCGGGTCGTAGGTGGTCTTGCTACCGATATTGAGAATATGAAGGGTTGCCTGAAAATCCTTCAACAACACGGCAATTTCCGGAAAAGGAACCGTCTCGGTCACCAGTTCCAGGTCGCAGGCCAGCCCTATCTTTTGTATGCCACCAAACCGTATTTCTTTCGGTACCGCGATGACAGGCCAATCCAGGTGTTTGAGTGTATACACGGCATTGCTGCCAAACAGGATACGCTCCGCAGCAGTCTTGCCAGTACAGCCGATCACTACGGCATAGGGCTTTTGCTCGTCACACAGGGTTTGCAGTGTACTGAAATAACCGCCCATATGTACCTGGCCGCGGATAATCAGTTTGCCGCTTGTTTCCTCCTCCAGTTGCCGTTGCAACTGCTTCAAGGCTACCTCCGCATCTTCCTGCCAGCGGCCAAGATCCACGGGCAGGTTGATCTCGCCATAACTCGGCGGCGGTTCATAAGCATGCAGCAAATACAACTCTCCATGTAATGACAACGCCAGGGAAGCCGCATAAGAAGCTGCATGGGCAGCAGCAGGCGAAAAATCGGTGGCTACGATGATGGTTTTCATATTCCAATTTTACCATAAAGCTAACACCTAGCCAATACCAACCCAATGACTACCGGCAGCCTGCCGCCTGATGGGGATCATCACCTATTATGCAAACACGACTGATCCACTCTTGACAACAAACATTTGACAACCTAACCGCCGGCAGCGCCTGCTTTTCAGGCATGCCCCATCTTTGCACATAAATACGCCCTCAGGGCCCTTCTATCTGCCATGCATACAACCGCATACACGCTTATCCATCTTCTCCGGCAGTCACTGATGATAGGGGTCGCCAGTGTCACCCTGGCCAACTGCAGCCCTTACCGGTTGCATACCATATGGACCACATCTTCGTCCACGGCTGTTTGCGACAAAGACAAAACCGTATTGGTATTGTGTTTACTGGATGATGCAGATACCTTTACCCGCCTGTCAGTGGAGTCGATGACGGTCAAACAACTGGCAGCATCGGGCATATCATCGGTAACGGCCTGGGAACTATGGGGAGTACAGGCAGCTAGCCTGTCGCCAAACGAACAGTCGCTGTTGTCGTTACGCGCAAAAGGCATTGACAGAGTGATCGTTATTACATGTCTCGACAAATACAAAGCGGATCTGCGTAGCACAGTTGCAACCAACAATTACCCGGTATCGTATTTCTATCAAAGGATGGTTAGTTATCCTTTGCTCCGCGCTGCGGGGGAGAACGCGGGAACAGCCTATTGGGAAATCATGCTGGTTGATCTGGAACAACTGGAGCCGGTAACGGTATCCCGGTCACGACCTCATTATTTGCCGTTTACCCTCGATATGTCACACCACCTGCCGCAACAGATTGTGGAACAGCTTTGTGGGCAGCGGAATCTCCGCTCGCGGAGGTGATTGGGTCACCTTAGCCACTGACCGCGGTCATTGTGTTGATGTTGGGGCAATGGTACATTTGAAAACAAGACTATGAGTGATTTTACCTAACCGCTAACGACAATACCATGAAACAAGTACTGCAGGCACCTGCCATCACCTCCACGCTTGCCAACAGCACAGCCTGGCCATCCTTCCTAACCTCCAAACGCATCGCGTTGATCGCACATCGTTTATCGGAAAAGCTGACACAGGAACGAGCCTACCTCCGGCATCACTATACGCTGCGCCGGCTGTCTGACGAGCTAGGTATTCCTTCGTACCAGCTATCGGCGTATTTCAATAAGATCCATGGTATGTCCTATGGTGATTTTATCAACAAATGCCGGATCGACCATTGCCGGCAACTGCTCGCCCGGGAAGGAGGCACCCCTTACAATATGCGTGGCCTGGCCAATATTTGTGGCTTCGGCAACCGCAATACCCTGACGACGGTATTCCAAAAATTTACCGGATCCAGTCCGTCAGATTATATCAGGCAGTTGCATACTTCAGCCGGCGCTGCAACGAATGTTGCAGCGGTGCATGTACAACCGGAAGAGATGGCCTTCGTATGAAGCCTGATCCTTTAGTAAAAACATACAGAACAATCTAAAGCTTCTTGACTATGATCGGCAATCTGACAGGAAACGAAATTGAAGCGGTGCTTCTGGAACAGCAGGTAGGACATCTCGGCTGTCATGCCGATGACCTCACCCTGGTGGTGCCTATCAGCTATGCTTACGATGGTACCTATATTTATGGCCATACCAGGGAAGGCCTCAAGGTTGGCATGATGCGAAAAAATCCAAGGGTATGCTTTGAAGTGGACATCCTGCATGATATGGCCAACTGGCGCAGTGTGATTACCTGGGGTACATTTGAAGAACTGACAGACACTGCAGAACGGGAAGCCGCGCTCACCGTTTTGGTCAACAGGATCTTACCCTTAAATAGCAGCGAGACGACGCATCTGTATCCACAATGGCCCTTTCCCAACGACAACCTCAATGACATCAAAGGCATCGTATTCCGGTTGCACCTCACCAGCAAAACAGGGCGCTACGAAAGCAATAGTACCACCGCCGCTATCGCCGGATAAGCAGGCAAGCATCTTCAGCTAAATTGGTTACTGGTAAAACTGGTACACATCTGTCAACAGGTCAAATCTACTCTTCACCGTCATCAGATCATTCAGATATACTTCAAACGGCAGTTCACTTGCCACCTTATGATGATCCGCTAGCCATCGGTCAATAGCCCGGTACGCCATTACCATTTGTTCATACGGTCCTTTGTAGTGTGCTATTAAAAGTTTGCCACCACGGATGGTACGGGCAGTAATGATGCTATCCAGTACTACCGGTAGGCTATCCACTTCAATAGCTGCCTCCACGAGGTACGGCTCATCGTAGGTATAATAAAATGCCATCACCCGTTTGGTAACCAGGCGACGGTCGTTGATGTAATTGCAGAGAAGCACATAACCCGCATTGAGACGCTGACCGATCTCCCGATCAGTATACACCTCGAATTGTACAGATAACACTTTAAAGGGGGCAGCAACCAGGGTGTCCAGTTTTACAGACGGGTGACGCGTCGTATCTTGAACGCCGAAAAGCGCATCGAGGCCAAGTCCGGCCCGGATACTACGCTGACAGCTCACAGCCACCAGCAATAAGGCAGGGACAAACAGCAGGCGCCATACAATTTGCTTCATGGTTTATTTTTTTATAGCTATTGATATTGAATATAGATCGGCTGCGGATACAATTGAAGTACCTGTTGCGGCGACATGATGGAGGGCCAACGCTGCGTTACGTCTTGTTTGAAAAACAACTTGAATCCTGTAAACTGCACCGGCTGTCCGGCAATCCAATCCGTGTAAGAATCGATCTTCTTCTGCGGAAATCCAAACCCATCCATGTTCATAACGATTTGTACTTCGGGGCAGGTGCGAATCTTTTTATAATTGGACACCATTGCATTCGTAAAGCGGTGTACTACCAGCATTTTCGGGGGTAAATGTTCCTTCCGCACCAGGTCTGCCAGGAATTGCGAACAGAAATTGATATCCGATGCATCGACTGCGCCGATTTCGCTGCAGGGCACACGGCCACTTTTCATGGAATACTCCGGATCGATACCCAGGTGTACCTGCGGCAAGCGAAGATAGGGTGCGAGTGCAGGCAACTCTTCCTGGTAAGTGCTAAGACCAACCTGAACATCCAGATATACCAGCGCGTTCATCGAATCAGCCATGCGCAACAGGCGATCGAGTTGGCTGGCAGGCATGCGTAACCGGTATTTGCCGCCCTGTCCCGGCGTACGCTGGGCAGTCACTGCGACGTAGTGCAAAGCCGGTTGTACGGGTATCGTTGGATCGGCTAGTTCCCAGTCCTTCACCACGGAGTTCATTTTTCTCTGTAAATCCGTCAGGGGCAGTTGACCCAGTATACCCATTGCGGGGGCGTAGTAATTGCCATAAAAGGCAATGACTCTGCGATAAGGCAGTACCGCACCGTATAAAGGATAGGTGGTATCGGCAGGCCAACGGGAGGATGGCTTGCCATGTACCAACTGTAACCAGCGCTGCCGGTACAGTTGGCTGTCGGTGACCGCAGCCTGCGGCATCGCTATTGTGGCATCGACAGGCGAAACAAGCGATACCACGCCTAACCGGCCGGCGCGACCTTCGCAAGCAACAAAATGGCACGACAGGTAGAGAAGAAGAAAAATAAATGCGTTGCGACAGGAAGCCATACTTATCATCATATAGCTAAAGCTCGTTGTTCCATCGCTAGCAATCGATGACAAGGATCATCAAGCATACTGATACCCATTGCATGCGGCTACGCACGCACACATGATCGATACACAAGGAGCCGTTGGTGGATGATTAGCGTTTTTGCTGACCGCAATCATTGTCTCTCCCTTCTATGTCCTGTACATTTAACGACAAATCATCAAGTATGGCAAGAATATTCGAAGGGAAAGTGGCTTTGGTAACTGGCGGAAGTTATGGTATCGGGCAGGCAACGGCGATCGCCTTCGCCAAAGAAGGAGCCAAAGTGGTCATTGCCGATTGGCGGGAAGAAGCAGGCATAGAAGGGATCAGTGCCAAAACCCATGAGTGTACACCGGAAAATTGGCATAAGACCCTTAACATTAACCTCACTGGTGTTTGGCACTGTATGCGCCTCGAAATAGACCAGATGATCAGGCAACACAAGGGAGTGATCGTGAACTGTGCCTCCGTCGCTGGCCTCAGCGGCTTTGCCGGCCTGTCCGCCTATACCGCCACTAAACATGGCATCGTTGGGCTCACACGGTCGGCTGCCTTGGAATACGCAGATCAGGGCATCCGCATCAACGCGGTGTGTCCAGGGGTTATTCATACCGCTATGATAGACCGTATAACCCATCTGGACAAAGCTGTAGAAAAACAGTTTGTGGCCATGGAACCCATGGGCCGCATGGGGCAGCCAGTTGAAGTGGCGAAAGCAGTGATCTGGCTCTGCTCCGACGCAGCCTCCTTCATCACCGGAGCAGCCATTCCCATTGATGGCGGGTACAGCGCCTAGCGTTCCCAAAATCTGCCCAGGTAGATAACTCGATCAAAATTTCCGTCAGGTCAATGGTTGCCCCATTTAATTCAACCGCCAATCATGCGACTGGTCACAATCTATCAGGCTGTGGTCGCACCATTACCTCCCTCCGTTACCTGAACGTTTTAATTGATCTTCATATTCGCGGATCGCTGTGGGAATAGCGGCCGGGCCCAATACTTTATCCGCACAACCAGTACTGATTTTCCTGACAGCAACTTCGTCGAACTTAATTGCGCTGCACGATCTCAAATATGCGGCGTTGTGGAGTACCAACGACGCCGGATGCCTCCATGCGCTTTTTTAAAAGGTCCGAGCGGAAATAAGCGAAAGCAATGGCCGTATCTGTCAATGCCGTAACAACACTCACCTTGGTAGGGTCATCCGGGTCGTGACCTACCAGTCGGGCCACTACCCCATGCTCCTTTCTTTCCTGTTCACCTTCCTGGAAAACCTTCCACCAGGTGGCCCAATCTTTCACCGTGAGCAACGTCATCGATCGCGGCATCGGGACGATCAACGCTGTATCCTGCCACACCACCAATATGGGATAGGCTTCGGGATGTCCAATAACACCTGCCGCGTTCAAATATTTCTTAAGATCGGTACTGCCTGTATATGATTTGGCTTTACCCATATCTTCCGCTTTCATAGCCACCACCACCGCGTTCGTATCGGCCAGCGTACGTCCAACAATATAGTTGTGCAATCCATACGATAACCGTAGAGAATCCCCCGCGAGGTAGGCGGCTTTGAATTTTTGATAACCGCCTGTTTTATGAACCATCACCAGCATGTTGTAAGGAGTAGTAACAATGGACGATGCAGGCTGGGTGGCAGCAACATGTGTGGTATCGGTCATTTTTCCTTCGCTGGCTTTCTTGTTATCCCGGCAGCCGGGCGCAGTGAACAGTAAGAACAATCCGATAAGCACCAGGTTGCCTCTACGCATAAAGTGTGTCATAGCTTATTTTTTTGGTAACGATAAACAAAGCTACTATTGACCATGGGGCTTTTCAATGATGATGGTCAGCACACGGTAATGACCGCCATCAGCCGATGCCCTGGCGTTTAGCCGTCGATCTGTTGCTTCAACTAGTGTGTCAGCCTGCATTATCCTGCGCTGCCGTTTATGGCCCGGTCCGCATAGCGGCTCCACCGTGCTCAGATTTGGCTGCCTTTTGCTGCAACCTTTCCTGGCGGCGGAAATAGCCGCGCAACAGGAAATGATGTTTAAGTGCTTCCATGTTTTGCTGGAAGGCAGCCGTGCCTAAATCAATGTTGCGCAGGCTGTTGCTCAGGTGTATCGCTGTCAGCGAATCTTTCAGCAATACATGCACAGGCCCTTTACCGTTGGTGATATCCACCTGTAGCGATTGGGCCGTAGTATCCAGGCGGGCGGCCAGCTGTCCGGCCACGGCACCTGCCTGTTCCAGCTGGTCAATCGTATGTTGCCATGCGCCAGCCATCGCCGTATCGCGCAGCAGCTTACCCAGCGAACCCTTTCCGGCTTTAACATCGGCAACGATCAGTTGCAGGTCTGCTGCCATGGAAGACACCCGTAAAATAGCCTGCTGCAATTGAGTAGCGGACCCGCTGATGTGCATGGGAATAGTTGAATCTTCCAGCAAGCGCCACAAGCCCTGGCTGTTATTGATCCGGCTAACGGTCGATTTCAGGGAACTGGCGATTGCAGCAATATCCTGGTTGGTATGATCGAGCAGGCGCAACATGTCATCTGTGTTCACAGCACCCCTACTGGGTAGTATATCATTTTCTGCAACAGCCAGCCCGTCAATGCCCGGCTCGATATTGATCACCTTATTGCCCATCAGTCCATCCGATCCGATCGACGTGGTAGCCGTTTTTTTGATGAAAGGTTTCATCTTGTTGTGGATGACCAGGCACACCTCGATCTCCCGGTCGCTGATGATCTCGATCTTCCGTACCGTTCCCACTTCTATCCCGGCGTAGCGTACATTGTTGCCGACCACCAGTCCCTGCACATTGGCATACCGCGTCCGCAGTTCAAAGTTGTTGCCAAACAGGTCCTGATCCTTTCCGATCAGGTAAAGCGTAACGATCAGAAATGCCAATCCAGCCATGACAAACAGGCCCAGTTTGATATGATCGGTTGATTTGGCGGCCATCGCTATGAGTTGAAAAATTGTTGAATCTGACTATCGTTCGAAGCCGACAACTCCTGGTACGAACCGGTGGCGTAGGCCACCCCATCCAGTAACAACACGATCCGGTCGGCTGTCAGTCTTACGCAGCGCATATCGTGCGAAATGATCAATGCTGATGAACCGTATTTGTTGCGCACCTGCAAGATCAGGTCGATGATCTCCCGGCCGGTGATGGGATCAAGCCCGGCCGTTGGCTCATCATATAAAATGATCTCCGGTTTCAGCATCAGGGTGCGCGCCAGGGCAATCCGTTTTTGCATGCCGCCCGACAGCGAAGCGGGCATCATATCAATGGTATGTTCCAGACCTACATCCTGCAATACGGCCCGCACCAGCCCATCCAGTTCAGCTTGATGTACCTGGATCCAATGCCGTCGCAAAGGAAATTCCAGGTTCTCGCGTACGGTCATCGAGTCGTACAACGCATTGCTTTGAAAAAGGAACCCGATCTTCGCGCGTACCTGGTCCAGGGCATCCTGGCTTAGTGATGAGATATCGGCTCCCAGCACTTCGATGCGGCCGGCATCCGGTGCTATCAAGCCGATGATACATTTGATGAGTACCGATTTGCCCGAACCCGACCTGCCCAATACCACCACGATCTCTCCACGATGCAGGGTAAGATCAAACCCATTCAGCACATGATTGCTGCCAAAGGAGCGGAAGAGATCCGATACCGTGATGACCGCCGGTTGTACGGCTGCGGGTGCCGGCTTCTTGTTGGGTTGAAGAATTATCATGACGATCAGTTTATTCCCAGGGCATCGGTCACCTGTACGGCCAACAGGTCCAGGAGAAAGATGACGATGGAGGCCACCACCACCGCCGAGTTGGCCGAACGCCCAACACCCTCGGTACCCTTACTTGAAAAATATCCTTTGTAACAGCCTATTAAACCAACAGCCCATCCAAAGAAGAAAGACTTGATGAAGGCAGGCAGCACGTCCGAAAAAGCCAGGTTGTCGAATACCTGCGTAAAGAACAATGAAAAGCTGGTAGCCCCTTTGATATTGACGCCGATATAGGAGCCATACAAGGAGATCGCATCACCCAGCAGTACAAGTACCGGAAGCATGAACAGGCAAGCCAGTACCCGCGTCACCACCAGGTATTTGAAAGGATTGGTACCCGATACTTCCATGGCATCGATCTGTTCGGTTACCTTCATGGAACCTAGCTCGGCGCCAATGCTGCTGCCGATCTTGCCGGCAAAGATCAGGGCCGTAATCACGGGACCGATCTCGCGGATAATGGCAATCCCTACCATCGCCGGTAGTTGCGAGGCAACCCCGTACTCGATCATCGAAGGCCGTAGCTGCATGGTGAGCACCAGGCCCATAATAAAGGCGGTCAACCCGATCAGCGGAAGTGACTTGTAGCCAATGAGCAGGCACTGACGAACAAACTCTGCTGCTTCGAACCGCGGTTTGAACAGGTTGCGAAAGAAACGACCGGTAAAGGCCGACAGGCCACCCGTTTCGCTGAGCAACCGGGTGGTGGATTCCCTGGCAAACATACCGGGCAGTTAAGGATGCTGTTTTTTCATCCTGCAGGTCTGTATTCCCAGCAGGATATACAGCGGACACATACCGACCAGGCTGGTCAATACAAAAACAATACTAATGATCAGTAACAGGATGCCGACGAATCCCGAAATCAGTTGATTGTAGTAAAAATACACGATCACCGCTGCTACCAGCAAACGGATGATCCGGTCCAGCGCGCCCATGTTCTTTTTCATAACACCAATTTCCAATAAAGCTAATTACCTGCCGGCGGCAGGAAAATGACGGGCGTCACCGCCAACCATGATTTACAGACAATTGCTTCCTGGTGGAAAAAATATTTGTACAAAGTGCACTTAGGTGACCAAAGTCACCGAGCAGCCCCGGGAGAGGTTGTAACTATGCAATAAGACGAAGTTGGGAAGTGAATAGCTCGCGGAAGATGCCCCAGGCTTCTCCGCATCAACGATAGGTCAGGAAAGGCGCACGTGTAAGGTTTAGTGTGGCCGGTGTCAGTTGGGCACCGGCCTTTTTTTGTTGGGGGAGGTTTCCGCCAGCAGGCTTTAGCCGTGGGCTCATTAATGTGGCAACCGCTCCCGGAAATAGCCATAGGTCCAGGTGCCGGCAATGGCACTTAGCAACACCACCAGCACGACGCCTGCACCTGTACCGATCTGAGCAAACAGCGGACCAGGGCAGGCCCCTGTCAATGCCCAACCCAACCCGAACAGCAGGCCGCCATAGATCTGTCCTTTGTTGAATTGCTTGGGGTGAAATACAATGGGTTCGCCATGAATGGTTTTGATGTTGAACTTTTTGATCAGCCATACCGAGATCATGCCTACGACCACCGCAGTGCCGATCACGCCATACATGTGAAAGCTTTGCAGCCGGAACATTTCCTGGATGCGAAACCAACTGATGATCTCCGCCTTGACGAATACGATCCCGAAAAGCAGGCCCACTGCCAGGTATTTGAAATTATACCACCAGGGGTGTTGCCGTTGCGATTCGTTGATGCAGATAGTATCCAGCGAACGCACTTCAAAATCAGTGTTCACGGTTTGCGTTGTTGATTGTTGCGTTGTTGTTTCCATCAGTAACGGGTGTTGAATGTTTGCATTTATAAATGAAGAATAACAGGAAGGATGAGGTTGGCCATGATAAACCCTCCCACCATGAACATTACCGTCGCCACCAGCGAAGGCCATTGCAGGTCGCTGAGCCCCATGATAGAATGGCCCGATGTGCAGCCGCCGGCATAACGGGTACCAAAACCCACCAGGAAGCCTCCGCCTATCAGCATGATGAAGCCGCGCAGGGTAAACAAGCTATGCCAGGAAAACAATTCCTGCGGCACCAGACTGCTGTGGTCGGTGATCCCATAACCTGCCAGCTCGTTGGCCAGCGCCGGGTGAATCTGTACCGGATCGGTGTTCGGGATCCAAAGATTGGTGAGTAAAGCGCCTAATAGTATACCGCCGACAAAAAAGAAATTCCAGGTCTCTTTTTTCCAGTCGTACCGGAAAAAGCGGATGCCCGCCGGAAAGCAGGCGGCACAGGCGTGACGCAGGTTGGCAGAGATGCCAAAATGCTTGTTGCCCAGCAACAATAAAGCAGGCACGATCAGTCCGATCAATACTCCAGCCACATACCAGGGCCAGGGTTGTTGTAATACCTTTAGCATGTAAAAAAAGTTAGTGGACAAAACTAATCATACAGCGATATCCTCTCGGTGACTATAGTCACGCAGCCGGTGCAAAATAAAAGTCGCACAAGACCATGTTGACATCCAGCCATAAAAAAAAGCTCTCCGTTGGGAGAGCCTTATAAACTTATGCTGCAGTGATCAGCTACTGTACGACTTCATTTTGATCCTTTATCCATTGGTTCATGCCGGCCGAAAAATTCAATACATTCCTGAATCCTTGTTGTGCCAGCAAGGAGTAGCCGATGGCGGCCCGGTCGCCGCCCTGGCAATGGATCACTACTGGCTTGTCTCTGTTGATCTTGTCCAGGTTGCGTAGTAAGTGGCCCACGAAAACGTGATCGGCGCCTTGTATATGGCCTGCCTGGTATTCGGTGGCACCCCGCAGGTCCACCACCTGGATCCCGTTGTGCTGGTGCAGGTCTTTGAATTCCTCCAGTGAGATCACCGGTTCCTGCTCCAGTTGTCCTCCGGCTTTTTCCCAGTCCGCCACATCAGGCAGGTAACCATATATATGATCCAGTCCGATGCGCATCAACTGGCGTGTAAGATCATCCAGTTGATCTGGTTCGGCCACCAGCATGAACGGTGTATTGTAGTCGAGCAACCAGCCGGCCCAGGTATTGAACAGGTTGTTGTGTTGAATGTTGATACTGCCGGGAATATATCCTTTGGCAAAACTGGCTTTAGGCCGGGTATCGATGAGTGGGTATCCTTTCTTCCGTGCCGCATTCACCTCGTCGATGCTGAGTGCATTCAGGGCAGGCACCTCGGTGAGCAGCGGTCTGCTTGTTTTATTCAGCTTCTTCATCATGGCAAAATACGCCGGTGGTTCGGGTTGGTCTGCCAGCAGGTATTGTATGAAGCCGGCTTCATCTTCCTGAAAGCGAAAAGCCCAGTTCCTCACCATTTCATAACCGGTGGTGGTGGAAGGTACTGCGCCCAGGGCTTTGCCGCAGGCGGAACCAGCCCCATGGGCAGGCCACACTTGTACATAGGGAGGCAGGGCACTGAACTTTTTCAGCGACAGGAACATTTGATGGGCTCCGATTTCCTGGGTGCCTTTCAAGCCGGCCGCTTTTTCGAGCAGGTCGGGCCTTCCGATATCTCCCACAAACACAAAGTCACCGGTAAACAGCATGACCGGTTCGTCGCTGGCCGGCTTGTCGGTGAGCAGGAAGCTGATGCTCTCGGGGGTATGGCCGGGCGTGTGCAGCACGGTAAATACCAGGTTGCCCAGCTGGATGGAGTCGCCATCTTTCAATCCGATGTGCTTGAATTCATATTGCCAGTCCGGCCCTCCTTCATCAGAAAGGTACATGTTAGCACCTGTCAGCAAGGCCAGTTCACGTGAGCCCGACAGAAAATCGGCATGAATATGTGTTTCCAGAATATGCGTGATGGTCATATTTTGCTCCCGGGCGATCTGCAGGTACGTATCCACATCTCTTTTAGGGTCGATCACGGCGGCAATACCGGCTTTTTGACAACCGATGAAATAGCTGCCCTGGGCCAGGCTCTTATCATAAATGTGCTGAAAGTACATAGAATTTGTTTTTACTGTTTGCTCAAAGGTGATAACAGTTGGGCAGACTATCGGTGATCCTGGTCACATATAGGATACGCTCAGGCCTTCACCCATTCAAAGGAGTTACGGTGGAGGATGACCCAGCCATTCTTTTCCATTTTCTTCATAAGCCGACTGATCACTTCGCGCGAAGAGTTCAGGTCGGTGGCCATTTCCTGGTGAGTTAGTTTGAGGTGCCGCCCCATGGTTTTCACCTGTCCTTCGATGTACAGCAGCAAGCGCTCATCCATGTTCCGGAATGCAATGTCGTTGATCGTTCGCAGCAGTTCTTCATAGCGGGCGCGCCAGGTGCGGATCACGAAATAATGCCAGCTTTTGTATTTACCCAGCCATTCGTCCATATAAGGAATGGGAATGGTGAGCACGGTAACATCCGTGAGCGCCCTGGCCATGACCTGGCTGTTTTCCTGCTGGTAGGTGCACACCATCGAGACGGCACAGGCTTCTCCGGGCTCGATATCGTACATAAAGAATTCATGGCCGTCTTCATCTTCCTGGTACAGCTTCACCACCCCTTCGAGGATCAGCATGGTAGACCGGATCGTTTGCCCTTTGCGCAACATGGCCGTTCCGGCCGGTATTTGCCGGATCTCTCCCTGTTGTTCCATTTCTTCATAAAGGGCTTCTTCAAGTCCGGGAAATAGCTGCCGGAGTGGATAGGATGTTTGCATGGTATAAAGGTAGGGATTCGGCCAAATGTAAGCGATACAGGGCAGTTGGCCAGGTGACAAATATCACCGATAGCGTGCTGGCGCTGCCGCAACTTTGTCTGTCATGAATACCATGCATTTGTTGGGATATATAGCGTCGTTATTGATCGGCATATCACTGGGATTGATCGGCGGGGGCGGCTCGGTGCTCACGATGCCGGTCATGGTGTACCTGTTTGGCGTGTCTCCCCTCACGGCCACCACTTATTCTTTGTTTGTGGTAGGGTCTACCAGTCTGGTTGGCGCAGCGAAACAGTATAGGCAGGGGACGGTCAACATCAGGATGGCGGTATTGTTTGCTGCCACATCCGTGATCATTGTTTTTGTTACCCGCTGGTGGTTGCTGCCGGCTATCCCGGAACAGCTGGCGACCGTACATGGTTTTCCCATCACAGAAAGCTGGCTCACCATGGTGCTGTTTGCTGTATTGATGCTGGTATCCTCGATCTTTATGATGCGCAACAAGACAGCGCCTGTTGCCGGCACTACAATTGATAAAAAGATCAGCCTGGTAAATTTGATCGTTTATGGAGCGGGCATCGGCCTGGTTACCGGCTTACTGGGGGCCGGGGGCGGTTTTCTCCTGATCCCTGCCCTGGTGTTGTTGTTACACCTGCCCATGAAAGAAGCAGTAGGCACATCGTTATTGGTGATCGCCCTGAACTCGCTGATAGGCTTTACGGGCAACCTGCACGACAAGAACATGGACTGGTCACTGCTGCTCACCGTCACTGCCCTGGCCATCGCGGGCATCTTATTGGGTAGCTACCTGAACCGCCGGATAGCTCCCGGTAAATTGAAAAAAGCCTTTGGCTGGTTTGTACTGATCATGGGGATCTATATACTGATCCGGGAGGCATTGTTCCTCCCGCAATAAGTTAAAGCCCAGTTTACTTCCCGGGTCTGAAGAGCAACTGATAAATCACCGGTTCCATGTATGCAATAAGATCAACTTTTTCTGTGTAGTAAATAAATTTGGAGGCAGGTTTCTATTATCGTAATATTGCGATATAGTATGGGGCTTACAAAAACAGCAATATTTACAGAGCGGCAGAATAAGCTGGCACAGATGATGAAAGCTTTGGCCCACCCAGCGCGTATTGCTATCCTTCAACATTTGGTGAAAGCTCAAGTTTGTATATGTGGTGATCTTGTGGAGGAATTGGGACTTGCTCAGGCAACCATTAGTCAACATCTGAAAGAACTCAAGAATGCCGGTTTGATTCAAGGCACAATAGACGGCACCAGTGTTTGTTACTGCATTGATCCAAAAGTATGGAACGAGTACAAGGTAGCCATTGATGCTTTTTTTGTTTCCTATGTAAATAAGGATGGCTGCTGCTGATCCTTTTTTTTGACTACCTCTATCGTAATATTGCAATAAATAAATCATACTACGCGACAAAAAAAATAACGATTACAATGAGCGCAAACAATTGCAATCCGGCAACTGCAAGAAAGAAGTTGAGCTTCCTTGACCGGTACCTGACCTTATGGATCTTTATGGCCATGGCAATAGGTGTCGGCCTTGGCTACTTCGTTCCATCGGTACCCAACCTGATCAACGCTTTTTCGAGGGGGACGACAAACATTCCGTTGGCAATCGGCCTGATCCTGATGATGTACCCTCCCCTGGCTAAAGTAAGATATGAACAACTGGGGGAAGTGTTCAAGAATACAAAAATCCTCGGCACTTCTCTCCTGTTGAACTGGGTAATCGGCCCCATCCTTATGTTCCTACTGGCAATTTTGTTCTTGAAAGGTTATCCTGAATACATGGTCGGACTTATACTAATCGGGCTTGCGAGGTGTATAGCTATGGTTATCGTGTGGAATGAGTTGGCCGGGGGGAACAGGGAGTATGCCGCCGGCCTTGTCGCTCTTAATAGTATCTTTCAGGTGATATTCTTCAGTGTTTATGCCTATGTCTTCATTACTGTTCTACCTCCATTATTCGGTCTTCGTGGGCTTGAAGTAAATATTACCATGCCGCAGATTGCTGAAAGTGTGGCCATATACCTCGGTATTCCTTTCGTGGCAGGTGTTCTTTCCAGGGTTGTATTAAGAAAAATCAAGGGAGATCAATGGTATCAAACCAAGTTTATACCTTTTATTTCACCAATTACCCTTATTGCCCTGCTTTTTACCATTGTTGTCATGTTTAGCCTGAAAGGCAAGTTGATCGTGCAGATCCCATTGGATGTGGTAAGGATAGCCATCCCCCTTGCGGTTTATTTCGCCATCATGTTCCTGATCAGCTTTTTCCTCGGCAAAGCCCTGGGAGCAGATTACGCTAAAAACGCCTCTATCGCTTTTACAGCAGCGGGCAACAATTTTGAGCTAGCCATAGCAGTTGCCATAGGCGTGTTTGGCATCAATAGTGGTCAGGCATTTGCCGGGGTCATCGGCCCCTTGGTGGAAGTCCCTGCCCTTATAGCCTTGGTGAACGTTGCCTTCTGGTTGCGCAAGAAATACTATTCCACTACACAAATAGCTTAATTATTCAACATGAAAATCGCCTTGTTTTCAGACGTTCATGCCAATTTGCCCGCCCTCGAAGCCTTTTTTGCAGACTTAGCAGATAAAAAGCCAGATGCCGTTTATTGCCTCGGTGACCTGGTAGGATACAATATCTGGCCCAATGAGGTAATAAACGCCATCAGGCAACGAGGTATTCCTACTATTGCAGGTAACTATGACTTTGGTATTGGAAGGGCCAGTGATGATTGCGGTTGCGCATACAAAACCGACGACGAAAAAGCCAACGGTGCCGTCTCGATATCTTTTACCAATCAGCTTGTAAAAGACGATGAACGGAAGTACCTGCGCAGCCTTCCCGCCCATATCAATGTAGCGTTCCAGCTCAACAACGACAAGTTCAATTTACTGCTGGTACATGGAAGCCCCCGAAAAATCAATGAATACCTGTTTGAGGACCGAGACGAAAAAAGCCTGTTGCGTATTATGCAGGATGCGGATGCAGATATCATGTGTTTCGGTCATACCCATAAACCTTACCACTGGGTATTGGAAATTGAGGAATCCAACCACCAGCGTTACCGGCACGCCATCAATATTGGTTCTGTAGGAAAGCCGAAGGACGGCGATCAACGCGGAGGGTATGTTTTGTTACAGATCGATGAAAATAGCTCAATGCTGGACAAAACCTCCATTAAAGTAGAATTTGTGAGATTCGCTTACGACGTTGAGAAGGCCGCAAGGGCTGTTGAGCAAAGTCCGTTGCCCAATGCGTATGCCGAAAGTTTGAGAAAAGGAGTATAAGCCAGGAATAGCAAATGCTGCAATCGTCATTCTTGACAGTCCTTTTTCACCAGAATTTGCCGTTGTGCTTAGAAAAGGATATTAATTACATTTTATGAGCCATTCAGCGATAACCTTGATGCAGGTGAGAAAGGCTTTTGAAGCCGAGATCTATGCTCTTATTTGCCGGAAAGTGAATCATCAGGATTTCTGTAATGATATTATGCAAGAGGTCTATCTTAAAATTTGGACCAATATTGATCGCATAGGAAAGGCCGATAATTTAAGTGCCTACGTAGTCAGAATGACCACTAACGTGATTGCTGACTACTATCGGAAGCAAGCAAGGATCCCCTTAATTGGTGAGTTTACAGACGCGCTTGAAATTGGTATTACGCATAGCGCGGAAGAAAACGGGCTTTTTCATTTGGCCGATTGTTGCTTACGTCCGTTTATTGATTCTTTGCCAACAAAATACCAGGATATAATTGTTCAGGTGGAACTTCAGGGGATGAAGCTCAAGGACTACGCCCAAATGGTGGGCATAACGCTGACAAACGCCAAAACAAGGGTACAACGGGCGAGGCAGAAGCTGAAAGATGCTATTTTGCAATGTTGCAATTACCAGTTTGACGGGTACGGCAATGCCGTCTCCTGTTGTTCAAATGATTTATCCTGAATTATTCCAAAAATCTGCGTCCTTTTTGTGTTTTCTGCGTCGTATAACTGAAAACATATTCTACACAAAAAACAGAAAACGATGAAAAAGTTAGCTTTAGCCGGACTTTCTGTCCTGGCCTTAACGACGGCATTTGCTGGAGGTGTTAAAAAGAAGAATGTCAAGAAACAGGCGGCAAAACAAGAACAATGTTGCGACAAATCAACCTGCTGTAAAAAAGCCGGTTAAAGGAATTACAGTATAGCCATGAAGCACCGGCTAACTACCGGTGTTTTTTGCTATATTAGAAGTAAGTAAACAAACTATGCGAATAGCAAATGCAAGCCAGGAAATAAGGCCATGGATCGTCTCCCTTTTGCTGGGAGAAAACCTACCGGTTGATGACTTACCCGTACTATTAGATAACTTTTTCGTGGCTATGGATGAGGAGGTGCCGGTCGGTTTTATTGGTATGGAAACATATGGTCAATATGGACTATTGAGATCAATGGTTGTTCATCCAGACTATAGAAACAAGCATATAGCTGCGATTTTGGTTGGCCGGCTGGAAATGAAAGCCCATGAGTTGGGCATCACTGAGCTATTTTTGCTTACTGAAACTGCATCGGGTTACTTCCAAAAAAAAGGCTTTGTGATAGTGGACCGTAATTCGGTACCTGAACCGATTACCCGATCATCGGAGTTTGCATATGTTTGTCCTGTAAGTGCAACGGTGATGAGGAAGAGCTTGTAAGTCCAACTTCTATTGTTTTCCAAGGTATAAAGAAAGGGATAGAGTGTTAGACCTGCTGGATAATCTGCAGGGGAAAGACCAGCTAACTACTTTGCTCGGGTCAAATGGGTGGTTGAAGCAGCTAAAGTGGGCGGATATTTCCTGAGCAGCCCTACCGACAAGGTCGCAGCGGTTCATCTGTCTGCGTAAGGAGCCGGATGCGCTTACTGGCGCAGCAACGAAGGCGTCACTCCTTTAGGTCCGTTCCAATCGAAAGTACTGAAGGAACTGGGCAGTCGTGCGATCGATTCGTAGGAATCGACGTACAGGGTCTTTCCATCCGCTGTCAGCACCCCGTAATAGGGAATGATCCATATTTTTGGTGGTTCAGTCGTTGTGTTAACACCGGCAAAAGTAATCCTTGAGCCATCCTGCTTGTAACGCTCTGTAAAAAACACGCCGTCATCGTACGAAAAATAGACAGGTTTACCGCCTTGAAAATAATTGGTAGTGCCTTGCGTGAAGAATACCGTGGCGTTTACATCCGGGTACCAACCGGGTTGGGTCGGCTGCGCCCAGGTGCCTACCATGCTGGGAGAGGTCTTGGGAAAAAGTTTCATCGTGCCGTTGGGGATCTCGACGATCGGGTTGGAACCGCCGGTTAGCGATAACAGATCCGACGTGAAGGTGTACACCTGCGCCTTATTGAATTGTTCTTCACCGGGCAAGTCGAACAGGATGGTCACCATGTACTGCCCCTGGCCATTCTTTTCTACATTCGTTATTTTCCCCGTAAACTCGCGATGGTATTTACTGAGGATCAGGTGCGAAAAGGCAGACACCGAGTTGTCATCCCCAAACCGGAGCGAGAGCGGCCGCGGGAAATAGTGATTGCCCACCTTGGCGGTACCGGTATATTCAGTGTTGTAGAAGGGGTATTTCCCACCTCCATTGTTAGGATCATCCTTATCTTTCTTACTACACCCCGTGCTCCCTACAAGCATCGCAAGCGCTGTGGCAGCGATCAGCGAACGAACATTCCATCTTTTCATATAAAGGTATTTACTGGCAGCGAAAATAATGTCCCGCCAAAGCCGGTAACGTAGCATTGAGCCGGCGCCAGTAATAAACGGGCGAGTGGTCGGAATTACTTATTGAAGGAATTTACCGGGAATGAATGAGCAGGCGGTCGGTATCCTACCGTGCGTTTGCCTTCTGCTTCGCCCTTCTTTCAATAATCTGCTCCGCCTCCATGTTGTAAATAGAATTAGGGTATTTTTTGATGAAAGATTCCGGCCCGGTGCCCCAGTCGTGGTTTTGAGCGGCGGCTTCTTCTTTGGTAATCAACCCGTGCGCGATTTGCATTTTAAAGCATATCCGATAAAGGCTGCTAACCAGGCCGCCTATATCCTGGTTGTTCCTGCAATAAAGATCGATGCTCGCCCTTTTGACCGTTGATATTACTTTCCCGTGTTCAATCAATCGGGTAACGGCCGAATCACGCGGTTTCAGGTGCAGCGTCACAAATGCAATCGAGTCGCTCAGTTCGTGCCGCGTAATCCCTTTTACTTTAGCGAGGTTGATACTATCTGTCAAATAAAGTATCTCCCTGCCCCCTGTTTTTACGTAAAAAGCATCGGTGGCAAGCTGGTTATAAAAAGCGATCTTGAAAATGGTTTCAGGAAAGCTGATTTCGCATTTTTTACCGCTAATAATGCAGGAAAGTCCATCAACGTCGCGCTGGTATATGGTAATGGTTTTTGAACTGCCATCCAGGGTTTCGTAGTCTAACTTTTGCGCCTGTGCAGAAAAAATATTGGCTAACAGTATAGAGAGAAAAAGAAGACGTTTCAATGCTGTGTTTTTTAGATCACCAATTAATATCATCGGATTCTACCTTGCCGTCATGGGTAATGTAGTAGAACATAGATTTTTGCCAGTCTGTTATTACTTCTACAAAAGCACTATAGGTAGATTTTTCCCGTAGTTTATCTTTTGAGAGGTAGGTGGCATTCACCTGCCAGGCCACATTGACCCGGTTCCTCTTACTCCCGTATTTGGCCAATGGGTACCGCTGTTTTGTTTTGTAGTTATATATTACACCATCGGAAAAACCGTATGAAGTACCACCTCCGTGGGAGAAAACTTCCCCTTCCAGCAGTATAAAATAGTCGCCAAAAAAGTGAACGATCGTAGATATATTGTTGTCCTTCAGCAACCTCTCGCCCTTAGCATCTATAAGATCAGCAATTACATGTTTACCGGCTGTTTCGTTTAATATAACAATCCCAACGCCTGGTGGAAATTTAGTGGGATTATTCTGGGGTCCTCCTGGTATTCTCCTAACGCCGATACAGACTTTAAATTCATCGTTGTCCAGGATCCTTTTATTGTTAAGCACAAAATAGTTAATGTCGCTGTATAATTTATAGATCTGGTTGTTTCGCTCGCCCTGGTTGATACTAAAGGACATCTTACCAACCGATTGGTTATCCGTTTCTCCTTCATCATACAAATAGCCGGCAGCCATTCCGTTTATTACAGCGGGCGTTACAGCTGAAGGAACATTCGCCGTAGTTTTATTAGCAGGCATCGTGACGGCGAGTTCAGTGCTTCCTTTATTAGCCTCTTCCCATTTCTTTTTCAGTAAGGCATCCTCCGCCCTTTTCTTCTCCAGGGCAGCTGCCGCGCGTTCCGCCGCTTTTGCGTCAGCCCGGCGTTTGTCCTCTGCTTTCCTGGCAACAGCTTCTTTTGCATCCTCTGCATCACAGGCAGGACACTGCGTATGCCCCTCTGCATATACATTTTTATTCCTCAGACTGTTTTTGGCATATCGGCAAAAGGATCCTGTCGTAGTAACGTGTGATTGGGCTAAAATATCGTTTGTAGTAAAAAGCAGTAGTGTGACGAGCAAGAACCAGGCTTTTATCATAGGTGGAATTATAGGGACTAATATAAGGCATTTGCTGATGCAAAAGTCAAAAAAAACAGGGTGCAAGGCACTGTTATGGATCCTATTACCCCTCCCCCACCGGCTGCTGCTTAAACCCAATACTTTCCCTGTTTTTCGCGGGTGCCTGAAAAAGGATTTTCGGCTGTTGCACTTCATCGATCGCGATGAGGTCATCGGTATCGCCCAGCACCTCGTCGATAAAGCCATACTGCAAGGCCTCCAGGCTATTCATGTACCGGTCCCTGAGAAATAGCATTTCAATCTCCTCACGGCTGTGGCCGGAGAATTTTCCCATCAGGTGGAAAATCTGGTTTTGCAACCGCTCCTGCTCTTTGTAGGCGATACGCACATCTTCTGTATAACCTTTAGCGCCGCCGCCGGTGGGGTGCATATGGATCGTGGCATGGGGCAAGGCATAACGTTGTCCTTTGCCGCCCGCCGTCAGCAGAAAAGTACTCATGCTGCCGCAGAAACCCATCGCCACGGTGGATACGGGGGACTTCAGTTTCCGCATGGTATCATAGATGGCAAAGCCGCCATACACAATGCCGCCGGGGCTGTTGAGGTACAGCATGATCGGACTGTGATTCTCGCTATCCAGGTACAGCAGCTGCGCCACCACCAGGTTGGCGACATTTTCGTCAATGGCCGATCCTAAATACACGATGCGCTCCTTCAGCAGCAGGCTATAAATGTCGTACGCGCCCCTGGTCGTGCTGTCAATAACTGTTGGGATAATCATATCAGGTAAAGATGGTGTTCAATTGTTGGGCAAATCCGGCTTCCTGTAGGAGTTGCCGGTAGATCGTTTCCAGCCGGAAGCGCTCCTGCCGCCGGCCATATTGGTGTATCAACCGGTGACAGACACGCTGCGCCTCCACCTTTTCGGCGAAGGCCTCGTCCACCAGTATCCTGGCCTCAACGGCCTGTGCTTCGGCTTCCGGCAACTGCCGCAGCAGCCACAGGTCGATCAGACTGATCTCGTTCAGTTCAGGACGCATACTCGTTGTTTGATTTTATTTCCTTCCGCACTTTCTCCAGGCATTTGTACTTCTGTACCGTGGCCGACCGCGTGCCATTGAAGCCAAACCGCCCTGCAATGTCCTGCATCGAGCAATGGTCATAATAGAATGCCTTCAACAACTCCAGGCATTTCTTCCCGCTTCTCACCAAGGATGCCCGCACGCTTTGCTCCCTTTCCTCCACGCCCCCCTCGGCCGGCTCCGCAGCATCAAACGCATCCGGCAACGACACCGTTGCCCCCCGTGCACGCAGCCAGCATATCCTGGCCGTGCCCACGAGGTAAGCCTTCGGCGAGCCATGCAGCTGCAGCCGCCCTGCTTTCTCCTTTTCCAGGTAGATCAGCAGCGCGTCATGAAAGGCGTCTTTCGCTTCTTCCAATGTCCCGCCTTTCCGGCGGATCATCCGAGCGACGTCCGGGAAACTGTCCCGGTACAGTTGTATGATGGGATCTTCTGATGGAATGCTCATTTCAGGTGCCTTTTATAATAAGTGTCTAAAAAGGTAGGAAGATCACCTCGGAGCGCAAAAAAAAGCTGAAGAGGGGTAAACAGGGCCCTGGGAAGGGGCTTGTGGCGGCATTTGGAGTTTGGCCGGGGGTAACGTCAATAAGAAACCCGGCTGTTAACCGGGCTCTCCATGTTTTAATTTTAGCGTCCTTTTTTCTTCGCTGCCTTCTTTTGTGCGGAACTTTTCTTTTTAGTAGGCTTATTCTTCCTGGGCTCAGCTGTCTTTTTCGACATACAATTTAATTTTATGGTGTGTGAATTATTACACCTGGCTGCGGGAGCTTTTCCCCGTTTTCTGCTGTCGTCTTTTTCAAAAGCGGCAACTGTGCAGCCAGCTATAAGCCCGCAAAGATATTCCAATAACGGTAAATATTAGCCCATATTGTTCGAGTAGGACCAGCATTGCCACTTCCAGCTGCTTTTGTCTCCGGGGGACATTGCCGTAAAGTAGATTACTAAAAGTTAATGAAAGTAAAATAGGTGTTTTAACGGGTAAACGGCGGGTGAAAGCACGCTTGTATGCAATCTGGTATTTTCTCACATTAGTGTTCCAACCCTCCTTATGTACGAAGAGATCACATTAGCTACCTACAACACCATTGCAGCCAGCTATGCAACCGATACCATATTTCCCGTATTCAGGTCAATGATCGAAAAATCTGCTGCGCTTTTCCTGGAACTGCTACCCAACCATAACCGGAATAATCTTTTAATAGTTGGATCTGGAGATGGAAGAGATGGCTGGCTGTTCAAGGACGCATTCCGCGATATTATTTTATATGATTATTCAACTGCCATGATGGATATTGCCCGGGTAAGGCTGCCAGGAGCGCGCTATATAGTCAATGATCTTCGCGATTTACAGTTTCCTGCCAATAGCATTGACGGCGTTTGGGCGAGTACCTGTCTCTATCACCTGCAAAAGAAACACCTGCCTTCCGTGATTAACCGGATTCAGGGAGCCCTACAGCCGGGTGGACTCTTTTACCTCAATCTTAAAACGGGTGCTGGCGAACTGCTGGACCCACATCCACCCTCCTATCCACAAGGCGGCGCGCGGTTTTACGCTTTTTATGAGAAAGGGGAAGTCATGGAGCTATTGAAGCAGTTTGAGGTGTTGCATTACCAGGATGAACATGAATCGCTTACTATCCCATATATGCAAATCATTGTAAAGAAACACTGATGGCTAACTTCACCATTGATCAAACCATATTTTTGTGTGAAACTGAAAAGTTAGGCGAGCATGAATGGAAGGCTGAGATCACCTACATTCAGCGCAATTCTGGCAAAAACTCCCAAACCCGGCACTATATGGCGCACGGGCCTTCCGAAGAAGCTGCGATCAATCACCTGAAAGCCGACATTCAAACACTATTCCTGATAAGAAACGAACAGATCGGATGGAAAGATGTCGTGTTTTCGCTATTCAGGTGGGTGCATGCGCGCGGTAAAGTAGCCCCAATGGTTATTCGCTCCATTGTAGTGCTGTTGCTGGCAATGCTGCTGAGCTTGTTTTTGTTCGACTGGCAGAAGAGTCCGATCCAACATGCGAAGAAAAACATCTCATTCCTGCTTCAGGATGGCAGTGCCCCTCCATTTGCAGATACCGCCTTTCTGACAGAACAATTCATAGCCTCAGCGCTGCAAAATACTGATTCTATATTCTGGGCTTCCAACGTAAGTTTCCGGAATCTACAAGTAGGGAATAAAGCCAATCTGGAAACATTTCTCGCGAAAAAGAAACAGTTCAAACTGGTTTTGCTCGACACTGGTTCTGTACTGGCACACAATGACTATTTGTCGACTTTTTCACGCACGGCCAAAAAGCAGGATATTTCTAATACCATCAATAGTTTATTGAACGAAGAAAATGGATCCTTGAAAAAGTATGGAGACAAAAGTATACACCAACTTTATCTCTCCGCTTATTCTCCCATTGTTCCTTTGTTGCGGGTAGACGATACGATATATGTATCATTCCCAATACATACTGACGCTCAACGAAAACAAGGAAATTATGGAGGACCTTATCTGAAATTCCATATTAATTCCCGGTTCGGGGAGATGCTACAGGATCACTTCAAAAACATGATCAATGGACAAGACACTCGAAGTATCTATCCCTGAAAAAATGCTTTCGGGGCAACCAGCCATCCAACACATCATCGCAAAATATGCCGGACAGTTTGATGCCGCCTGGGTATACGGTAGCTATGCTTTGGGTATCCAAACTAAGGAAAGCGACATCGATATATTGTTTTACCGGGCAGGTATTGAAAAACCCTTTAAAGAAAGCCTGACTCTTGGTAATACTCCAGTTTCATTGAATTTCTTTGGCAGTAAGAATATTAACAACCGGGAAAATCAAAGGCAGAATGGACTGTATTTTATTACCCGTTTCCTGGCTCCGACACAGTTCATTGGCGGAAATGCATCAGTGGCAGCTACTATAGAACAACAAAGCTTTATACAAATGCTTTACTGGGTGCAATATTTCCTACAACCGCAGGTATCTATCCATGAGCTTAGCAACGGGTGTCTATTGTCTCTAATCTATTTGCTTAAAATCAAGATGCATCAATGTTACCTGATGTACTTCAACGACTGGTTTCAATGTCCCCGTTTTACAGTGTTCTGGAATAGCAAGATTGTTACGTTGAAAAGAGTGACCCAGACATATAGGTGTCAACAAGTAGTAACTGACCAGCCTCGTCAACACATCGGCTTTGCAAGATTTATTGAATTGCAGGAACTGATAGCCCAATTCTGGAAGTTTAGTTATGCCTTCCGGGATTACGATGAAACACACATTTCAGCCTATCACCAGAAACAAATAAAAAGAATTGATGACAGTAGCTGGCCTCAGGTGAACAAGGTGCGTGATCATTTGCTTCAACAATCATTGCCATATGGTCTGGTAGGATGTTTACTATAATTCAGCCCCAGTCCCCTCTTCTAATTATCCCCACAGTAAGATTGTAACATATCTGCATGGTTCCTTGGTGGATGAAAATAAAGTCACCCCCAATCAGTATCCCTTTTTAATAGCTGCTCTTCGCAAACAGAAAAAAGTTAGTGCAAAAACTTGGTGGTTCTGTAAAACTTATCGACTTTTGAGTAGGTCATAAATGACCTGTTTCTTTCAGTCCCAACCACCGCACAGCTGCCGCCCGCAGCGAGATCCTCATGTAGTCATGTCAAAGGGCTTCATCTAACATACCTATTGCTTATGAGATTGCTCATTTGGTGCCTGCTCCTGCAGGGCATCGGGCTATCGCTTGCCCATGCCCGGCAAATGCCGCCGTTGTCGGCCTCCATCCGGCCTATGTCTTTTTTGAAGGATTATGCGCATCACGCCGAAAAGATAGCGGGCAAACTGCGGCATAAAAGCCAGCAAGCGTTGGCCAAAATGTACGACACCGAAAAGCGCATCGCTAAAAAACTCCTGAAAAAGGATTCCGTCGCCGGTAAGGCCCTGGCCCGCCAAATCGAGCAACGCTACCAACAGTACCGCCGCCTGCTGTCAGACTCCAGCGCCACCGATCCCCTCAGGCGGTATTACCTCCCCGTACTGGATTCTGTAGCGGTAGCCCTTCGACTGCTGCAGGTGGTAGGTTTGTCCCCTTCGCAGCAGCATTTAGCCGCTCAATTTCAGTCTAACTTTGGCGGGCTGCAGGAGGGTATCACCCGCTCCAATTTGCTGCAGCAGGCCCTCAGTGAGCGCGTACGGGAGCTACGCGCACAGCTAGCGGAGTTTCCCGGTTTGAAAGAGCTGGGCAAGATCTCCCAAACCGTGTCTTATTATAAAGCCACGATTGCCGAATACCGGCTGCTGGTAAACGACCCTGACCGGATGCTATCTAAAATGCTCAGGCTGCTTTCGGAAACAGCGGTTTTCAAACGCCTGTTCGAGCGCTATTCGATGTTGACTTCGCTGCTGCCGCCAACGCCAGCCAATCTCGTCGATCCACTCCAGACCGGCGGCCTGCAGGTACGCAATGCGGTAATGACTGGTATCAGCCAGGCCGGCAATAACACCAATCTCCTACAAACGCTGCAGCAGGAAGTGGGCAGAACACCCAATCCCTGGCTGGCAATCAAGGATAAAGTGAAGGCGCTACAGAAAGACCGCCACCTGGACGATCCTGCCGATGTGCAGGTGCCCAATCAACAACGGACCAAGTCGCTTTGGCAACGAATTGAAATTGGTTCGAATGTGCAAACGACCAGGTCGAGTACTTACTTTCCAGTCACCTCCGACCTCGGCCTTTCCATCGGGTTTCGCATCAATGACAAGAGTAGCGTAGGCATCGGCGGCGCCTATCGCCTTGGCTGGGGCAAAGACTTCCGTCACCTTCAACTATCGCATCAGGGCGTCGGTCTACGCACGTTCATCAACGCCAAAATAAAAGGGTCTTTCGCTGCCACCGGTGGCTATGAACTCAACTACCAGGAACCATTCGCGGGGCTGCAAGCGATCCCGGATATGCGTACTTGGCGGAAAAGTGGTCTCGTGGGCATTACCAAAACCGTCGATCTGAAAAGCAAGCTGCTTAAAAAGACACAGGTACAACTATTACTCGATCTTCTATCATTCAATACCGCTTATCCGCCGATTCTGGTGAGAGTAGGCTACCAATTCACTAAATAAACCATATAGAAACCATGCGACGCACCTTGTTGCCCCTCTTAACGGTGGCGGCCCTGGCAGGCTATGCCCAGGTCCCGGAGTCTCCGCAGGCGCTACCGTCGCCCAATGCATTTGCCTTTATGCAGGTAAAGAAAATACCTGTGTCCTATCACACCGGGCTGCCCAATATCGAGGTACCCTTGCACCAGGTCAGCTATGGCGGACAGGCGATCAATCTATCGCTCACCTATAGCGCCTCGGGCTTTATGCCCGAACAACACGCTTCTACGGTGGGTACCAACTGGAGCCTGCACGCAGGCGGTATGGTCACCCGGAAAGTCAACAAGTTGGTAGATGAATATTCCCTGGCCTATAGAGACGTCGCCCATCCTGCCAACACCACTCCGGTGATGTATGACCTCGGCTGGCTCAAGCGATCCACCGCTACACCTTTTTCCTACAACCTCGATTTTTTGACGCAGGGTGCTTATCACTGGGTCGATGTGGCCTTTAATTCCAACGCCCCTCAATTCGCCAAATATCCCTGGCCCCTTCCCTATCGGGGCGATTTTCTGGGGGCGAGTTGTGTCAATACTTCGAGGTGGTTTCGCTTTCAACTGGTCAGCTTTGGATACGATACGCGCTATCAGGGTACCCTCGACGTAGAACGGGATGAATTCTCCTTCAGCATGTTTGGGTACAGTGGCAAGTTCTACTTCAACGACTCTTCCGATGTGGTGGTCGTTGCTGATAAGAAATTTAAAGTCACGCGTATCCCCGGTGAAATACCGCTTCCAGCTGGTCTTCTGCAACCCAACAGCGATCCCAATGCAGGCGCCACCTGTCCCCAATGGATGCTGGGCATGAGCCCCTATGATGCGCTGAACACTTATCCCAATACGATCGCCGGCTTTACGATCGAAGCGGAAGATGGCACCAAATTCTACTTTGGCAATCACCAACCGGGACAGGATGCTATAGAGTATTCGATCGGTGAGAACTACCGGCCCGGCCAGTCGGGCCATGGCTTGCAAAACTATGCGGAACACTGGATTGCCAATGGATGGCACCTGACGGCTGTTCGCTTTCGGGATGGCAGGGTGCTCTCCTACGACTACGAGCGTGGCGAATACAACCGGGTGATGTATCATAGTGAACAAGTCATTACGGTTGTTCAGCACAGCTCTTCCCCTACCTGCGGTAATGCCACCAGTATTCCGGGCGCTGCCGGTCAGCTCACCAATGCCAAGATCATCAGTCCCGTATACCTGAAGCATATCTATGGCGATATGATCGAGGCCGACTTCTCTTATTCCAACACCAATGAGTCGAACGTGCTCACCCAAAACGCCGTCCAAAACTTCCAATGGAAGAAACTGGACACCGTCTCTATCAAAGATTACCATGGCAACACGTTCAAATGGGTGCTGACCTATGATCCGCTGTCCAGCTGGTCGCAGCGGTTATTCTTGGGCCGGGTAGAGAAATTCGATCCGGTCGGCGTTACCACTGGGGAGCGATACGGGCTGCAGTATAATAACAGCCTCGCCTTGCCCAATTACAACGAAGGCAAAAATGATCACTGGGGCTATTGGAACAATGTGGCATCGGGTTCTATCGTTGGCCTCACCAATGCACAGCTGGGCACGTTACGCGCGCCCTCGCTGCCCCATACCGCCGCCGGCATGTTGAACGCCATTACTTATCCTACAGGTACTAAAAGGCGTTTTACCTACGAGCTGAACACTTGCAGGAAGGTCGTAAAAGCAGAGCGCATGCTGGGCGTGGATTCGTTGCCGGCCAACGTCCTCACCGGCGGCCTGCGCATCGCCGCCATTCAAACGGTAGACACCGTTACGGGTGTCTCCAACACGATGAAGTATTATTATGTCAATAGCTACGATCCCTCGCTGTCGCCGGCACAAAATGCGGCCCTGCCGTCGAGCGGGGTCAGAAACGTGTACGATTATATTTACCACTGGAGCGGTGTGATCGGTAATTTTTATGAGGCGCTGTACCCTACCTGTCTGCGCGACCTGGAGTTCTCCATCAGCAGCCAGCAGCCGCTCTATACCACCCTCGATGCCTACCATATTGGCTACAGCACGGTCGTGGAGGTGCGGCAGGACTCTGCCTATACCGTTCGCCGGTATACCAACCATGATAACGGTCACCCCGATGACAGCCTGGTGCAAAGCATCAATGCGTTTCCCTCCCCCTATCGTCAATTCTCCTCCCGCGCCCTGGAAAGGGGCAAGGAGTATTTTGAAGGGCTCTATACGAAAACCGGTAAGCTGGTCAAAAGCACCGAGACGGAATACGCCATCGTACCCGCCCAAGCTGGAGCTGGGCTGAAAACCTATATGGATAACTGGTCGGCCAATATCTTCGATATATCCAACGGGAATGGCCAGGTGACTGCCTGGGTCGGCAGACCGGGAACCTATGTATTCAGCGACCGCTTTAAAACCTATACCTATGCCTACCTGCCGATCAAAACCACCACTTACCAGTACCAGGACAATGCGAATACTTACCTGACGTCGGTGCAGGAAACCGAATACGGTAACCCGGCGCACTGGCAACCCACACTGGTTCGGCAGTACCACAGCAACGGTAAGATCGCGGAACAGGTCACCAAATATCCGCTGGACTATCCGGCCACGTTTGTCACCGACCGCTTTACCAACACCTATTGGCTCAATGTGCCGGTCGAAAAGATCAACCTCCTCAAAGACTCCGCTACGGCCCCCGCCAGGGTGACCAGCGCTGAGCTGAATGAAATGGCGCTCTTCCCACACTTCACGGCTGGTCCGGCAGTGCCCATGAACGTTTGGCAGCTGCAGCTGGCCTCTCCTATCTTATTATCGTCCATGACCACCACGGTGCCGGTGACCTATGACTATACCGGTACTACCTGGAAAACTGCCTGGACCAAGGACCCTCGTTACAAGCTGGTCAGGTTCAATAGCCGTTGGGATTCTGTCTATAATAAGCTGGAGGAGCGATCAGCCGACGGACAACGTACCCGCACCTTCATGGGCTACCGCGGTCTGTTGCCGCTAGGCGTTAGTACCACCGGTGCCCTTGATTACTGGCATGCTTCGGTCACCAGCTTTGAGACGATGACCTTCCGCACCCCGTTTGATTACGCTACGGTGCAAACGGTTCCGGATGGTGCCGACTTTATGTACCTGGGTACCCGTGATACGACAGTTGCGTATACCGGCAAGTCCTCTTTTTCCGGCAGACTCCTTATGCGGGAACGTCCTTTCCTGGCAGCCCATATCTACATCGCCATCAAAAACGGTGGCAATATGCCCTTCTTTGAACGGTACGACTGGACAACCGGTGTCTTCACACCCATCTCCCATGCTACGCCCGATACCATCAAGAAAACAAGCGACTGGACGGTGCTGCGCTATTCGATGGGCAATGGCAGCATACAGTTGTGCATCAACAGTAATGGCAACCTTATCGACGATGTGCGGATCACTTCCGTGTCCCCCAACCTGCGCTTCAATACGATTACTTATGTAAACGGCAGGCAGACGGAAGTGATGGATCGCTTCTACAACCGGGTGCGGTATGAATACGATGCGACCGGCCGGGTGATCCGCATCCGCGACGACAAAGGCAATATCACCGAGCAAAAAGAGTACAAGTTTCGAACCCCGGTATTCTAATCAATAAAACAATCCACCATGCGACAACATCGCTTTATTATATCATGGACGCTACTTGTGGGCACCGTGGAGGGAGTAGCCCAGCAGGCATTGCCCACACCCTACGCATCGGGCAGTCAGGTCAACTCCATCAGGACCTGGCAGGTGAAGGCGCCCATCACCAATCCTGCGCTGGTCAATGCTGCAGGATTGCGGGAAGTAAAAATGACCACCGTCTATTATGATGGACTGGGCCGCGATATCCAAACTGTTACTAAAAAAGGCTCTCTGCCCACCGGTGATACCGCGCGCGACCTGGTGGCCACCAAAGTATACGATCCCGAAGGAAGGCTTTCCGTGGACTATTTGCCCTTTTCGGCTAACCCTACCGGATCAAACACCTCTGTCAGTGATGGTGGGTTCAAACGCAATCCGTTTGCCCAGCAAACCACCTATTACAATGGCAGACTGGCTGGTCAGGCCGGTGAAACGAATGTAGGTTCTTCTTCCCTGACATGGGCCTATAACCAAACGGTTTTCGATGGCAGTCCGCTGGACAGGAAAACAACGGTATTGCCAGCCGGCGCCTCCTGGGTCGGTAGCCAGCGGGGCGTGAGCACCTACTACTGGGTCAATACGGCCAACGACCGGGTAAGGCGATGGACCGTCACGGATGTGCCCGGAGACTGGGGAATGTATGCGTCACCGGGCATTTATCCTGTCGGCAGCTTGTATAAAAATGTGGATACCGATGAAGAAGGTAGACAGGAGGTAACGTTCACGGATAAAGCAGGGCGTGTTGTCCTGGTAAAAAGGCAGGGTACGGCGCCTGCCGATGACGGCAGCGGTGCCGATTCTATCGTGGCTGCCCAATCCTGGTTAAGTACCTACTATGTATATGATGATATCGGCAACCTGCGGTTGATTATCCAGCCGAAGGCCTGCGAATACCTACGCCCCCATTGGCAGCCAGACAGTAATTTCATCTACAACCTGTGTTTCCGGTACGAGTATAACGGGCGCAAGCAGCTGATCCGGTCCAAAAGGCCGGGCATGGAAGAAGTGCGTTATGTATATGATCAACGTGGTCGGCTGGTGCTGATGCAGGATGGCAACTGCAGAAAACAGTCGGTCAACAAATGGCTGTACACCACCTATGATTCGTTGAACCGCGTAACGGCTACCGGGGCATTCACCAGTGCCACTGCCTGGGCCACGATGCTTACCGATGCAGCATCCAGCAACAACTACCCCACGCTTTCGCCGGGCAGCTATGAGGAATATACAGTTAAACGCTATGACCGGTACGAGAACCTGCCTGCAGGGTTCACGGCGCAGCTGGACGCTACTTCGCTGAATGCTTCCACCATCGTTACCAGTTATGGCACAGGTCCCGAGTATGCCGAGCCGATCCAGCAGGCGGTGACAGTAGACGGGCGGCTAGCCTGGGAAGGTGAAAAGATACTGGGTACCTCGCAATGGTTGTATAGCATTTACTATTATGATGAAAAAGGACGGGCGATACAGCAGCGTGCCCTCAATGCTTCTGGTGCCATCTCTACGCTGACGACCCAGTATAACTTTGCCGGTCAGGTGATCCGTACGGTGCGGATACACCAAAAAGGCGGCACGAACCCGGCGAGTGTTAGGGTCTGCACCAAAACAACCTACGACGACCTGGGGCGCGAAACCTACTACGGACAAAAGACCAACCCTGCCGACCCGTATAAAACGCAGGCCACGTTTGCCTATGACCACCTCGGGAAACTGACAACCAAAACGGTGGGTACGCATCCGGTTTCGGGGCTGCCGATGGAATCGCAGGATTTCACCTACAACGTGCGCGGGTGGCTATTGGGAATCAACGAACCCTTTGCCCGGGATAGTACCGATGCCAGCCGCTGGTTTGGAGAGCAACTCGCCTATGACAAGGATGGTGGTGCCGTGCACGGCGATGCCAATGCAATGACGCAAAAACGTTACGACGGCGGCATCGGCCGGGTGTTGTGGAAAACAACCGGCGATCAAAAGATCAGGAAGTATGACCTGGCCTATGATCCCTTCAACCAGCTCACGGCTGCTGTGTTTACCCAGTTTCGGGGGGCGCAATTTGTGCCGGACGAGATCAATTTCTCGATGGGAGCCGACTACAACGCCAATGGGAATTTAACGATGCTCACGCATATTGGCTGGGCAGGCGGAGGTATTAAGGTCGTCGACGGACTCAACTACCAGTATGACCTGGGCGATAAACTGCTATCAGTCGCAGACGGCTACAATGACACCACTACCCTATTGGGCGATTTTCACTATTCGTCTTCCCTCGTCAGCGGCGTGAAATGGGGCAATTATATCGATTATACCTACGATCCCAATGGCAATGTGACCAAGGATCGCAACAAGGACATCGATACCATATTGTATAACCACCTCAACCTGCCCACCCAGGTCAAGGTACGCGGTAAAGGCATAGTGTATTTCAACTATGGGGCAGGCGGTGCGCGTTTGGAAAAGATCGTTGTCGACTCCACGCAGAGTCCGGTGCTTACCACCACCACTAAATACATCGACAACTTTGTATACCATACTTCGCAACATAGCGCCGCGCAGCCGCAAGACTATGTAGACAAGCTGCAATATTTCCTGAGCACCGAAGGGCGTACGCGGTATATAGGTGCAGGCATCTTTAAAGATGATTATATGATCAAGGATCACCTGGGCAATGTGCGTATGGTGCTTTCTGATGAGCTGGGGGTAGACAATTATCCCGTCTTGAGTTTTGAAGGCGCGGCTGGCAGTGCGCAGGTAACCGATCAGAATAATTATTGGGAGAATAAAACCGGTGCCTCCATCAACGTTATTGCGGTGAGGACTGCCAGGCCGGGTAACTTCGGAGATACCAGTGCCAACGGTCACCAGGTGATGTCCATTACCAGGGCAGCCGGAGCGGTGGGAGCGGCCAAACTGCTGCAGGTGCAGAGTAAAGATTTTGTGCATGTAAAAGTGGAGGCTTACTATACGGCGATCAATGCCAACAATAGCTCGGCCAATGGGCTATCTACCTTGCTCACCAACCTGGGGGCTGCACTGGCTGGCAGTAGCCATTTTGCGGATTTCCTGAAGCCGGCAGCAGCCGACCTCGCATCGAATTTAACGGGCAATACGGCGCTGGCCGGCCTGCTCAATACGGCGGCAACGAGCAGTGGCGGCAATGTGGCGCCCAAAGCGTACCTGAACGTCATCTTCTTCGACCGTCAAATGAAGGTCGATGTGGCGGCCAGCCGGGTGTTTCCGATACCGTATAGCCCCAATGCGAAATCGGTCATCGATAAGCGGTTGGCCAATGCTATACAGGCGCGGCAAAACGGTTGGGTATATGTTTATTTTTCCAACGAGTCGAATGAGGTCGTTTTCTTCGATAACTTCACCTTGTCGCACGAACATTCTCCGTTGCTGGAAGAAACCCACTATTATCCTTTCGGTTTGCCGATCGCCCCGCTCAGTTCACGATCAGTCGGCAAGCTTCCCAATAAATATGCGTTTAACGGTAAAGAACTCCAATCGGAGGAGTTTGGTGCTGGCACGGGGCTGCATTGGCACGACTTCGGCACCCGCCTATATGACCACCAGACGGGCCGATGGCTGAGCCCCGATCCCCATGCAGAGCGGTACGATTGGATCTCTCCTTATTCCTTTGGCTTCAACAACCCGCTACAGGTGAGCGACCCCACGGGCCGGGACGGCGTGGTGACCGGCTCTGGTACCAGCGATAAAGATCCGTATGTGATCCATGCCAACTATTACATGTATGGGATGACGGACGAGCAGGCCGCTGCCTTCGTAAAAGGGATAGAGGCTTACAACAATGCGGGTGTGATGAAGCTGGAGGTAGACGGACAAACCGTATTCGTAAAGTTTGACCTCGGCTATGGTCGCTTTGAAACCCAGGCCGAGGCGAAGGAGGCCCAGGGGAATGATGTCATCAAACAAGGTACTAAACAACACACCTTCGGTAATACCGTCACGGTGGGTGATGTTCCTGCGAAGCCGGGCGAAGATGCCTATGGCTCATCCGATAACAGAGATATCAAGCTGGATGAAAATAAGATGCAGGCGGCCGTGAATCAGTACAAGGGTGTTACGATGGATGATTTGCGAACGGGCACGGCGATCCATGAAATTGGGCATAACCTGGGTGGGGTGCATGGTGATCCTGGCAGTATCATGGACAATGCGGCTATCAATTCGATTCCAGATGGCAGTACGGGGGTGAACCTTGAGAAAACTTTCAAGGCGCATGGCTCCGCGGTAGATGTTGGCGGCGTTCGTGCCATTGCGGGCAGGATACATACGCCTCGCAGGAGTATTGAATCGCGGTATATTTCGGCCAGGGAACGTAAGAAACTAGCTGAAGATACGCGAACCGGTCATGTTCAAACCGTGACAGCAGCGGAATACAAAGAATACATCGATTCCAAAAACAACTAACTATGCGCTGCATCATCTTTATCCTCTGTCTGCTGCCGTTCCATCTCATGGCGCAAAAGGGTATCCGGTTTGTCGATACGGTAACCATATCCGGCTATTATTACATGTTTGCCTGGGTAGAACCCTACCGGGTGAAGAATTGGACAGGGCCAATGGCAGGGGATGATTTCTTCGTTTCCGATAGCACACTGGCCGGACGAAGCTTGGATGAATACATGGATACAGTCTATGACTGGGGGCTGGACAAAGAGAAATTTCTCTCCCAGCCGCCTGATGAGACGTTTCTGCCCTTTGAAGGCGCCGATTCAGCAACAATGGCCTGGCGGCCCAAGATGATCACGATTAAGTCTTTCATTTTGGGCACCAAAGCGCCTCGGTTTGGTAAGCATAAGCGGCGTGCCTGGGTAACGCGGGTAACGGTGCAATGGGTTAAGCTCGATATGGATGCTGCCACTGCCCTGGATGGGTTCGATCGGCCGGTTTCGATCGATGCCTATGCCGTTACACAAAAGGGGCGCATGAATGTATACCTGCCCGTCAAGCTGCTATCGATTGAAAGGCATGTGAAATGGTGGCGAAAGAGCGCCGGCCGATCGGGTAAGCGATAAGATCGTTGCTAAACGGTACAGAGTCTTATAGGGAGGTGGCCTGCGGGCCGCCTTCCCTTGTTTGTTTTAAAAGTTCGGTCAATTGCTTTGTGTCGTTTTAGGGTGCTAACGGGTAGTGTCAGGGTGAGTTGTTTTTAGTAAAAGCAAAGCAGATTTTATAGTGTTGTCAAGTAGTTGTTTTGTTTCGAATATACGTTTTAGTAACAGGCAACATTGACTCATTGCTATACAAGCTTTCGTTAGGGTCAATTGCACCTGCCGCTTTCTAGTGGCGTTAATTTTAAGTATGAGGGTGCCTCAAATTTATTTGGGGTGCCCTCTTTGCGTTTATACAAATGCGGCTCAGGTAGAAATATTCCGTGGGAGTCGATAAAGCGGCGGTTTCGGAATGGCTGCTCAATACGCCGTCTCCATACCCACATAACGCAGAAATTCTTCTTTTACTGCCGGGTTGCCAAATTTCCCGCCATAAAAAGAAGTAACCGTAGCCGAGTGGGTATCACGGATGCCGCGCGAGGCCACACACAAATGTTTGGCGTCGATCACTACCGCTACATTTTCCGTGTCGAGCGCCAGTTGCAAGGCCTTGCCAATCTGCATGGTCAGCCGCTCCTGCACCTGCGGGCGTCGCGCATAATAATCCACCAGCCGGTTGAGCTTCGACAAACCGACCACTTTGCCCGACGAGATATAACCAACATGTGCCTTGCCATAGATCGGCACAAAATGGTGCTCACAATGACTATATACCGTAATATCTTTCTCCACCAGCAGCTGGTCATACCGGTATTTGTTGTCAAACAAGGTCATGGCCGGCTCCTGCTGCGGATTGAGCCCCCGGAAGATCTCCTCCACATACATCTTTGCTACCCGTTGCGGCGTTCCCCGCAAGCTGTCATCCGTGAGGTCCAGCCCCAGCGTTTCCATGATCTGCTGAAACAAGCCCGCTATTTTCTGCGTCTTCTCCGCATTGCTCATAGTAAAAGCATCCGGCCGCAAAGGCGTATCGATGCCGCCTGCGATATGTTCGTCACCCATTTCCGTCACCAGGTCCTCCACCCGATAGCCGTTCCGTACACAAATACCGTTCACTGTTTTCCCGTTTACCATGCCCCTATATTTTAAATAAGGAGATAAAGGTAGCCTTTTTCTGTTCAACTTTTACGTAAATTTGTTGAACAAAATCATTCCACCTTGCTGCATACTCTGCAAACACGTCAATTGATCCATAGCGACCTCGATACGGTCTGGACATTCATGAGCGATCCCCGCAACCTCGCCCGGATCACGCCATCGTCGCTGGGTTTTCATATTTTAAGCGCCGATGCCGGAACACCCATGTTTGCCGGACAGATCATCGAATATTATGTACGACCCGTACTCGGTATCCGGTGGCATTGGGTAACCGAGATCACCCACGTACAGGACAAACAGTTCTTTGTCGATGAACAGCGCTTTGGCCCGTACGCCTTCTGGCACCACAAGCATTTGCTGCAACCCACCACTGAGGGTGTGCTGATGACTGATACCGTGCATTACAAATTACCGCTTGGCCCCCTGGGCCGATTGGCCAATAGTTTCTTTGTGGCCAGGCAACTGAAACAGATCTTTGATCACCGGTACCAGCAACTCGACAACCTGTTCACCCCCACTACACGGGCATGAGAAAGGTGCGGCTCATACTCGGTGACCAACTCAATTACCGGCACAGTTGGTACAACGCAGTGGACCCTCATACCACGTACCTGATCATGGAAATGAAACAGGAAACCGGGTACGTGTGGCACCACGCGCAGAAACTCATCGGCTTTTTTGCAGCTATGTACAACTTCGCCGCCTGGCTGCAACGGAAAGGTCACCACGTCATGCATTGGACGATCAACGATCCCCGCAACACGCAACACCTCACGCAAAACATAGCCCAGGCCATGCACCTATGCCAGGCTTCCCGGTTCGAATACCAACTACCCGATGAATACAGGCTCGATCAGCAACTGCAGCAATGGTGCAGCGCGGAGGGCATTGACCACCAGGTATACGACACCGAACACTTCCTGACCACCCGCGACCAGCTCGCCAACTTCTTCGGGAAACGCACCCCCCTGATGGAAAGCTTCTACCGGGATATGCGTCGCCGGCATGGCATACTCATGGCGGGCGATCAGCCGGAAGCAGGCCGCTGGAATTTTGATGCCGACAACCGCAGCGCCTGGAAGGAACAGGCACCCGTACCGCCAGCCCTGCTGCAGCACCACGACTATAGCAGCATCTGGCAGGAAATTGAACGCGCCGGTATTGAACATATCGGTGATCCCCAAGCCGGTAATTTTCCCTGGCCCACCAGCAGGCGTCAATCGCTGGCCGCGCTGGAATATTTTATTCAATACCTGTTGCCCGCCTTTGGTCAATACCAGGACGCCATGCACACGCGGCAACGCAATTTGTTTCACAGCCGGCTTTCCTTTGCGCTCAACACCAAAATGTTGTCGCCCCTGGAAGTAATAGAAAAGGCGGAGCAGGCTTACCGCAAAGGTCATGTGCCGACAGCAGCTGTGGAAGGATTTATCCGGCAAATACTCGGCTGGCGCGAATACATGCGTGGTCTCTACTGGGCGCACATGCCCGGCTTCAGCCAGCTGAATTTCTTTCAACATAGCCGTCCGCTGCCCCGTTGGTACTGGACCGGAAAAACCCGCATGAACTGCCTGCGCTATTGCATCACGCAAAGCCTCGACGATGCCTATGCCCATCACATCCAGCGCCTCATGATCACCGGCAATTTTGCCTTGCTGGCCGGTACCGATCCCGCTGCCGTAGATGCGTGGTACCTCGGCATCTACATCGACGCCATCGAATGGGTAGAGATCACCAATACCCGCGGCATGAGCCAGTTTGCCGATGGTGGTATTACCGGTACCAAACCCTATGTGTCATCGGCCGCCTATATACACCGTATGAGCAATTATTGCCAGGATTGCTATTACAAACACAACGTGAAAACAGGTAAACAGGCCTGTCCCTTCAATAGCCTCTACTGGGATTTCTTCGATCGGCACCGGCCTTTGCTGGAGAACAATCCGCGCATCGGCATGGTATACAAAACCTGGGACAAGATGCAGCCGACAGCCAAAGCTGCCTTGTTGCAGCAGGCAGCCATCTACCTGGAGCAGGTAGAGCAATTGTAAAACCCTGGCTAAACAGATGATTGGCCAATCCTGCACACCAGGAAAGCCGGCCAACTCAGCCATCAGAAACTTGTTATCAAACGAAATATACCGGTATGAAAAAATGGTCGAAGATACTCGTTAGCCTGGCCCTGCCGCTCACCATTGGGGGCGTGGCGGGGGCGGTTACCGCCCAAAACGTACGCACCTGGTATCCGCAACTCAATAAGCCCTGGTTTACGCCACCCAATGCCCTGTTTGCTCCGGTGTGGACCCTCCTGTATTTAACGATGGGCATCTCCCTGTACCTGGTATGGCAGCAACCTCCTTCCACGGCACGGAAAAAGGCCCTCACCGCTTTTGCGGTACAATTGTTCTTTAATTTTTGGTGGAGCATACTCTTCTTTCAGTTTCACCAGGTGGGGTGGGCGCTGATCGACATTGTATTGTTATGGATGGGTATCGTGTGGATGATTGCGCGATTTTATAAAGTATCCCGGCTGGCAGCCAACCTGCAATGGCCGTACCTTGCCTGGGTGAGCTTTGCAACGGCGCTGAACGCCGGTGTATGGTACCTGAACTAGGTGCCTGCGCGGACCCGGCAGTAGAGCGACCCCTACTCTTTTTTCAGCGAGCTGAACACCAGGTTTTGCAGAAACTGTACCACGCCTGCATCATCCTTATCCTTGGCAAAATCGGTCAGCGATGGCAGGTTCTTTTTGAAGAAGAACTGGTAGTGCGCCATCTCGAGCAAGGTGCTCGACAAAGAACGGGGGTATTTATAGGCGGCATTGTATTCGTGGAAGATGGCGGCGATGCGTGCGCACAGGTCTTTATAGGGTTTGAAGAACTGGTCTTTGTTGTCCTGCATCACATGCCGGGTGAGGTACGACTTACTGCTCTCGGTAATGGCCACCTGGTACAATTGATTCCGGTCGATGTGGCTGAAGGTAAATTGGTCCGCGAGTTGAAAGGAAAGGAGCCTGATCACCACCAGTATCTTCTCCTTTGGCGACCGTACATTGTTGGTATGGTATACCAACTGGTATTCCATCCAGGTCCACAACCAGGAGATGAGATAGGTAAGCAGCTTGTGTTTATTCTCGAAATAACGGTAGATGCTGGCCTCTGTAGTGCCAATCTCTGCCGCCAGCTTCCTGAACGTGAAATCTTCGAACCCGATCTGGTGGATCATGCCGATACTGTGCTGAATGATGTTGCGGCCGAGCGGAGATTGCTCCGGGTCGCGCAGGTACAGCTTGGGATTCATTTTTATCTGCAACTGAAACTCCATACAGCAAAAGTCGGCAATCCCGCCGAAGTAAAGCCCGCAGGCGGGATTTTTTTACAATCTTTTATGATAGTAATACTATCATTATAATAAGTGATGTATTTATATTTGCGGCAACAATCAAGAAGGTCAATCAACAGCAAATGGCAGAAAAATCGGTTTCCCTGGTACAATCCGTGTTGAAACTCAACAGGATCCTGATGCTCGAACGGAAAGACTTCGCGGCGGCCTGCGTCTTCGCCCTGCTGGCCGGCCTGGTGCAGCTGTCGCTTCCCCTGGGCATTCAATCGATCATCAGCTTTGTGCTGGCGGGCAGCATTTCCACCTCCATCATCGTATTGATCGGCCTGGTCGTATTCGGTGTCTTTCTCAACGGTTTGCTGCAGGTAAGGCAGTTGCAGATCATCGAGAAAGTAAAGCAGAAATTGTTTGTACGGTATTCCCTGGAATACAGCGACCGCCTGCCTAACCTGAATATCGAAAAACTCGACCACGCCTATCTCCCCGAAATGGTGAACCGCTATTTCGATAGCGTTTCGCTCCAGAAAGGCATCGACAAACTGATGATCGAATTGCCCGCAGCGGTGATACAGGTGGTACTGGGCTTGCTGCTGCTGTCTTTCTACCATCCGGTTTTCATCGCCTTCGGATTGATCCTCATCACCATCGTATTCACCATCATCCGTTTCACCTCCACGCAGGGCCTGCAAACGGCTTACCGGGCCAGCAATTACAAGTACGCCGTGGCAGCCTGGCTGCAGGAGATCGCCCGCTCGATCAAATCTTTCAAGTATACGAAAGGCACTTCGCTGCACATGAACAAAACAGACCACCTCGTCGGCGATTACCTCAGCTCCCGCACCAGCTATTTCGGTATCCTGCTGACGCAGTTCTGGAGCCTGATCAGTTTCAAGATCCTCATCACGGCCGCCATGCTCATCATTGGCGCCTACCTGCTCGTTGATCAGCAGATCAATGTGGGTCAGTTCATCGCTGCCGACATCGTCATCCTGGCCATCATCGCTTCCATTGAAAAACTCATCATCAACCTCGATACGGTGTATGATTCCATTATCTCCGTAGAAAAACTCAGCGAGATCACCGAAGCAGAGACGGAGCAAAGCGGCCAGTTGGAATTACCCGCCAAAAACGAAGGGCTATCCATCGAATTCGATAACGTGACTTTTGCGTATGGCAACAACAAGCCCGTATTGAAGAACATCAGCTTTTTCATCGAGGCGGGAAAAATGGTGCAGATCAAGGGGGTATCCGGGTCGGGCAAATCGACCGTACTGCGGCTGCTCACGGGCGCCTTCCGGAACTACACCGGTAATGTGCTGCTGGACCAGGCGCCCGTGGGCAACTACCGGATAGCCAACCTGCGCAAAAACACCGGCATATTGCTGGGCAGCCAGGATATCTTTCAGGGCACCCTGCTGCAGAACCTGACCATGGGCAACGACAAGATCGATCTGCAGCAGGTAACCGAACTCTGCGATATTACCGGCCTTACCCGTTTTATTAAAACCTTACCGCTCGGCTACGATACCCAGCTATTACCGGTAGGCAATAAACTCGCCGACAATGTCCGCAAGAATATCCTGCTCATCCGCGCCGTACTGGCCGAGCACCGGTTGATGTTGCTGGAAGATCCGTTTGCTCACCTGCCGCCGGAGAATAAATCCAGGATGATCGAATACATCCGCCAAAATACAGCTTCGACTATATTGATCGCCTCGCACGACGACTCCGTGTCGCCGTACTGCGATCAGGTCATTGAACTGAGCCCGGAGGGGGAAATACTGACCATAAAAAGCAAATCCTAACATGAACAGGTATCTACAGTCCGACATCAATACCATCGCGGCAGATAGCCAGCTCCGTTCGTTCTCGAACATCTACCTGTTTTACCGGAAGAACCGGACCCGAAAATGGCTTTGGGGCCTGCTCCTACTGCTGCTGGCCATCGTATTTCTGCCGTGGACGCAAAACATCCGCGCCCGGGGCACCGTTACCACCCTGCGCCAGGAGCAACGCCCGCAGCAGGTGAACACCCTCATCTCCGGCAGCATCGTGAAATGGCATGTTAAAGAAGGCGATATGGTAAAGGCCGGTGATACCCTCCTGCAGTTGGGAGAAGTGAAGGTGGAATATTTCGATCCGCAATTGCTGAAAAGAACACAGGAGCAGATCGCCGCCAAACAACAAACCATGGAAAGCTACCGCAGCAAAGCGGCCACCACCACGGTGCAATCGCAGGCGCTGCAACAGGGCCGGGAACTCAAACTGCAGTCGCTCGGGAACAAGATCGCCCAGCAGGCATTAAAGATCAAAACCGAAGAAGCCGACCTGGCCGCAGCCGCCAACGAATTGGAGGCTTACAAGCGACAGATCGAGGCGGCCCGCATCATGCTCGATAGCGGCGCTATTTCGCTGACCGAATTCGAAAAAAGAAAGATCAATTACCAGAACGGACTGGCCAAATGGAACAGCGCCGGCAACAAGTTGGAACAGAGCCGGCAGGAGTTGACCAACCTGCACATCGAGCAGCGAGCCACCTTGCAGGAGTATGCCGATAAGATCGCCAAAGTGAGTGGCGACCGGTTCTCCTCGTTGTCGGATGCGGCGACTACCGAAGCGGAACTGCTGAAGTTGCAGAACCAACTGGCCAATTACGATGCCCGCAGTAAACTGTACTTCATCCTGGCGCCCCAGAGCGGACAGATCACCAAGGCCAGGAAAGCCGGGATTGGCGAGTTCCTGAAAGAAGGCGACATGATCGTGGAGATCGTACCTGATCAGATACAATATGCGATAGAACTGTTTGTGAAACCGATGGACCTGCCCCTGGTCAACAAAGGCCAAAAAGTAAGGTTTGTGTTCGACGGTTTCCCGGCGATCGTATTCAGTGGATGGCCCGGTGGCAGCTATGGCACTTTTGGCGGTAAGGTGATCGCGGTGGAGAATTCCGTCAGCGCCAACGGCAATTTCCGGGTGCTGGTGGTGGAAGACAGTACCGACCGCCAGTGGCCTGCCCTATTGCGGGTGGGAGGTGGCGCCGAAGGCATCATGTTGCTGAAAGACGTGCCGGTGTATTACGAGTTATGGAGAAACATCAATGGATTTCCGCCGGAATACTACCAGCCAGGAGCCACCGCCGGCAAAGAAAAACCGTTGACTAAATAGCTATAGGTTGCATATGATAAAGGCCATGACAAAAGCAGTGACCCTATTGTACTTGCTGGTACCCGGCAGCCTGGGTGCTGTTGCCGCACAAGACCGGCAGGTGCTCACGGAAGCGGAGCTGGTGCAGCAGGTACAGCAATTTCATCCGGTGGTGAAACAGGCCGACCTGCTCACGCAAAAGGCAGCGGCCGATCTGCTCACGGCCCGGGGTGCCTTCGATCCGGTCATCGAAGCCGGAACGAGCGCTAAAACGCTGGATGGCGTCAACTACTACCAGTACACCAATCCCGGCATCAAAATACCTACGGGCACAGCCGTGAATTTAAAAGCAGGATACGAAAAAACGGATGGCGTATACATCAATCCCGAACGCACCAAAGGGGTGGCCAGCTACCTGGGGCTGGAATTGTCGTTGCTGAATGGCTTACTGACCGATAAAAAAAGAACGGCGCTGCGGCAGGCCAATATCTACCGGCAACAGAACGCCCAGGAACGGCGGATCATGATCAACGACCTCCTGTTCGAGGCGCGCACTGCTTATTGGGAGTGGGCAGGCTCGTGGTACCTCTATCAGCTGTATACGCAATACATCGACGTAGCAGCCAAGAGAACCCGCCTCATCGCCCTTTCCTTTCGGAACGGCGACCGTGCCATGGCGGATACCATGGAAGCCTGGGCGCAATTGCAAAACGTACAACTGATGCAGGCCGATGCGCTCGCTACCCTGAATAAACGACGCCTGGAACTGTCGGGCTACCTGTGGACGGCTGATGAAGCGCCGTATCTTTTACCAGACCAGTATGTACCAGACACAATGGCCCTGGCCGCCTTGCAGGCCTTGCCCGATACCAATGTACTGCTGGCTCAAATTGAACAGCAGCACCCTGCCCTGCAGGCCGGCCGGTATAAGCTCGACATACTCGAAGCGGAACGCCGGCTAAAATGGCAAAACTTTTTGCCCGTCGTCAACCTCCAGGCCAACCTGCTCAGCAAAGACTATTACCAGTACAAAAACTTCTCGTGGCCCTACCTGGAGAACAATTACAAGATCGGGTTCGAGGTCAGGTTGCCCCTGCTATGGCGCCAGGAAAGAGGGGAATACCGGAATGTACTGATCAAGATACGTGACAATACACTGGCTCTGCAACAGAAACAGTGGGACCTGCAGAACAAAATAAGAAAGTATTATACCGAAACGGTGCAATTACAACAGCAACTGCGCTCCGCCCGCGAAATGGTGCGGACGTACAGCTTCCTGTTGCGCAATGAAGAATTGAAGTTTTCGCAGGGGGAAAGCTCCCTGTTCCTGATCAACGCGCGGGAAAACAAGATCCTGGAAACGCAGCAGAAGTTGGTAGAGCTGCAGGTAAAGTACCGCAAGGCAGCCTACGCCATCCCCTGGTCGGCCGGCTTGTTGGCAGCCCCCTGACGGAGACCATCCAGCAAGATCACCGCCGAACGCAAATTAGTAGGAAGGCCATGGGCGATATTACAAACTATGGCTATGTCTACCCAAGTCCCAAGTTCTTACTCATCTGCAGTGCATGAAACCTTTATTGCTTAGGTGCTCGGTTTTGATAAACAGCTTAACGAACTGTGTGTCGTTGAATCACCCTGCGTAGCCGCTCCTCATGTTCGTCGCCCCAAAGACCGATGGATTGGATGATGGGAATGAGCGATTTGCCGAAGTCGGTAAGACGGTATTCCACCTTGGGCGGCAACACCGGAAAGATGGTTTTAGTCACCAGTTCATGATCCTCCAGTTCCTTCAGTTGAACATTCAATACGCGTCTGGTTACATCCGGGATTTTCCGCTGCAGTTCGCTTGGCCGTAAGTTGCCAGTATGGATGAACCAAAGAATACGGATCTTCCACTTTCCGTACAATACTTCACCAACCAGGTCAAGTCCGCAATTGAGTGTCGGCGTAGTCTTCTTTACGTACATAACTACAAATATACGCCACCCCCGATTAGTGGTCGATAGGGATAAATTTGTCCGTATCTGATTCGTAAGTCCGTTATTGTTTGCTATCCGCGTACGGTCGAGATTTGCACTACAAACAAAAATATATGGATCAGCCATTCAACTACAACAACGAATTATCCGGAAAGATAGCTTTGGTAACGGGTGGCACCAAGGGTGCAGGAAGGGCCATCGCAGCACGCTTACAAGCTGCTGGTGCCACAGTCATCATTACCGCGCGGAGCCAACCCGAACAGGCAGCAGAAGGCCTGCATTTTATTCCTGCCGACCTGAGCAAGGCAGCAGATGCGCAAAAACTGATCAGCGAAGTGTTGACCACCTATGGCAGGCTGGATATCCTGGTCAACAACCTGGGTTCATCCACAACACCCGCCGGAGGTTTTGCGGCATTGAGTGAGGAAGATTGGCTATCCACCCTGCAAGCTAATTTACTGGCGCCTGTGCGGCTCGACCGGGGATTTTTACCGCAGATGATTGAACGGAAAGCCGGTGTCATTATACACATCGCTTCTATCCAGGGCAAATTGCCGCTGTACGACTCTACCCTGCCCTACGCAGCCTCCAAAGCAGGATTGATCAACTACAGTAAAAGCTTGTCCAATGAAGTTACGCCCAAAGGAGTCCGTGTGCTGACGGTGTCGCCGGGATGGATCAATACAGGCGCCTCGAAAGCCTGGTTGGGCGAGATTGCCAGAAATGCCAATAGTACGGTAGAAGAAGCGCAGCAAGGTGTGATGGATGCCTTGGGGGGTATACCTTATGGCAGGCCCGCAGAGCCGGAAGAAGTAGCTGAATTGGTGGGCTTTTTGGTATCACCGCGGGCCAGCTACCTGACAGGAACCAATTTCGTCATCGACGGTGGCACGGTACCCACCATCTGATCACCCATTAAAAATATACAGACATGAAATTGCCAAAAGTAGTAGAAGACCTGGTGCAGGCACAAAATGATTTCGACAACGTAGCGTTCGCAGCTTGTTTTGCAGAGACGGGCGAAATGTTGGATGAGGGTAAGCTCTACAAAGGGCGGGTAGCGATCGAGCACCTGATCGCTGAAACAAATGAGAAATACCGGTCGCAGATGAAGCCGCTCGACTACACCGAAAACGGAACAGCAAGCATTCTATCTGCAGAAGTGTCCGGAACATTTCCGGGGAGCCCGGCGGTACTGCAATTTCACTTCGATATCATCGATGGAGAAATTCAGTACTTGAAAGTGACCGGATAAAATTACCTGGAGCGTGACGGGAATGAGTCACGCTCTCTTCATACAAAAGCACGGCCTACCTTCTGAGATACCTGCTTCATGCACCGGTGCTTTACCCAATGCCCGGTGCTATTTATTGCTGGGTATGCATAGCCGCTTCTTCAATGAGTTTGGCTACTGCTACGGGGTGCGTTACGTACACTGAGTGGCTGGCGCGGGGGGCTTCACCGTTTTGCTCTTGGAACGCTTGGCATACAGGCGTTCGAGGTCGGGATTGATGATCCTGTCGGATTGGTCCACCATATACCAACTGGGTTTGGTTTTCCAGGCTGGGCGGGCAATGGAGATATGAAAAACGGCGTTGGCAGTGGGTACCTGGGCGTTGGCCATAAAGTTTGCCCGATCTGCATCCGGATCACCGGCAAAGTCTGCGGCAAAACGCTCGGGCTCGATGTAATCATATCCGTCGGGAGTATGTAGCAGCGATTTGTAGGCTGGTGGATAGCGTTTGCCGTTCCCGGCCTGTGTTTCACCCACATCCATGGCCTGGGCGGCGATGTACATGAGGCCGGATACTTTGGGATCGTTGCCGAGATCGGCAATGATCGATCCGCCGTAGCTGTGTGCCACGAGAATACAGGGGCCGGTTTGCTGGTCGAGCACGCGTTTCAAGGCTGCGACGTCGTTATCAAAAGCGTTGAGCGGATGCTGAGCTACCACCACGTTGTAGCCCTTCTTTTTCAGGGCCCAGTTTAATGGTTAACGCATGTGAATGGAAGCCCCGCTGTTTTTAAAGTGGGGATTTTGTTTAATTGGGATTCATAATAAACTTTTCATAAGCTGGACAGCCAGCCCTATTCGCAGCCTGCCATATTATGTCTAAAACAGGTTTAAGTAAAGTATAAAGGTCTTTGTAGCCAAGGTTGTAGTTGTTGATTATGACTGGTGGAAGGAGCATGTCTTCAACAAGAAATTTTCCCTCTATTATTTGAGTAGGTGGCGAAGTCAATTCCATGCCCTTAACATTCAGTAGGTTTATGTAAATTATGAACGGGGGTTCAATTTCCAGCTTTTTATATACATCTATCATATTTACCACTGTGTAAAGAATTGTTTTCACAATCTTCTCGCCATCTAAGAATTCTGTATCATGTGAATATCTATCTTGAAAATGACATTTAGAAGTGAAAACCTCAATTATGCCGTTACGAAAATATTGAATATAAGAGTTAACTAACTCTCTGCTGGAATTCGTGATGAAAGTTAATAGGCCGTCGAAATCGTACTCATATTCATCACTATAATTGTAATCTTCCTTAGTAATTGGATATATCTTCTGGTTAGTGTCGGATTCCAGCAGGACGCTTAAGTTATAAATATTATCCTCTGTGAAGCTATAAGGGATAAGGTGAAAGAACAAGTCACCTCTTACGATATTATTCCAATGGAAAGTATTCTCATTTATACCTTTAATTCTGAGTTGTCTAAATTCACTTGCTCTCTGTTTGGTGGATTGGTTTTGCATGAACAATTGATTTAGCTCGGAAGTATTAACCGCGTAATTGCTATGGTTATTTCTTTTGTGGAACCTGTTAAGGTCTCTGTATGTAATCATTACAGGAAGCCCCAAATTCTTAGCTACACCGATAATGAAAATTAAAGAATCGTCAATGAGAATGAACTGGACAGTGATATTGGTAATTTGCGGGTCTGAGTTTGATTTTATAGTTGCATATATTTTCCTTTCAAAAGCATCCTGGTTATCGATTGTTTGATTATGTATTTTTCCGGGATATCCAGTATTCTTCCCTTTGTCGTCTTTTGTTTCTTCAATGCCATAGATAATACAGCCTCCATCAGTGTTGTACATGGCTGTCACGTCGATAATAAAGTTCTGCTTTTTGTCGCTTTTATCATCACTTAAATCAAGCTCTCTTTTATAGTCAAGGGTTTTATTCTCACGTATTTCATTAGATATTAGAAGCTGGATATCTTCTTTTGTAATATCCTTAATATACTTTCCCTGTAGATACATTGTCTTTATTTTTTGACAAATTCATTAATTGATTATTTTAAAGTGATTTTTGCATTCTTCAAATGAAGGGAACTCTTCTCCGTCTGCCGCCTGCCAGATTATTTCAAAGTATGGATGAAGGATTTCAAAAATGTCTTTAACTTCTAGGTCTAACGAATTAAAGACTATGTTGGGGAGATTTATTTCATTGCGTGAGAATTTACCTGGACACGTTGAGTTTGGTCCAATTAACGTAAGTCCGTTTAGGTCACACAAACTAAGATATGCAATGTACGGTGGTTCAATTTTAAAGTGTTTAAAAATGGCTTGGCAACGATATATTGAAATAACCACAAATCTGATTAGAGTTGCAGAGTGAAAGTTCTTTGTATCAGGGTGTTCATTAGTTGAAAGACAGTTTGAAGTATAAATCTCGATTGCTCCATTTCTGAAGTATTGATGGTAATTTGTATACCCTTGTTTCGAGTGAGATTTGTAAGCAAGAAGGCCTTCTAAATTGTAGGACAATCCTCTTTTTTCATAATAATCTGCAGAGAGAAATGGAAATTTTATTTTCTCTAATTCCAGTGCTTGAAGTGATTTCAGGTTAAGCAATAATTCATTTTGAAAATTATAGGGTATTAAATGTAGAAACGTTGAGCCATTGACTAGGACATGGGGAATAATCTTAGTATCCCTGATGTCTTTTATTCTTTGCTGTCTAAACTGTTCTGACTTTTCTTTGAATAAAAGGCTTTGTTGAAACATTTGTGTTAATTCAAATGTGGTTGAAACATGGTTTCCTGATGAGTTTCGACGCGGAAAGTTATTTACTCCTCCATAGGTATTCATTGATGGGATGCTTTGCGTCTTGGGAATGCCGAGGATTATCACGTCTTTATCCTCAACTTTCAAATTGATAAATTCTATGACGCTTAAAACTGGGTCTGTGTAATCTCGAATAAGTGAATTGATTTGTTGAGAAAGTTTGTCGAAGTTTTCAATTTTTAGGCCATAAACCTCCTTGGGATAGGATGTGTTCTTACCCTTGACTTTCTCTTCTTCAATTCCGTATATAATACATCCACCTTCTGTGTTGTACATTGCTAGTACGTCATGTAGAAATTTCCCCTTTTTGTCATCTTTATCCGTACCAAGGTTTAATTCTCTTTTGTAGTCCAAAGATTTACTCTCTCGAACTTTGTTTTTTATCAAGTCAAGAATGTCTTGAGAAGTAACTTCTGATGCGTATTTGCCTTGTATGTACATCTTAGCCGTTGTTTTGTTTAGATTCCATGCTTCTTACATTTGCCAGTATAAGCTGTTCTATATCATCTTTATCTTCATACTCATGTTCTGCATAAAAAGCTCCATCGTCTGGCCATCGTGTCTGGCATTTTGGGCAGCGTACTTGCTTGTGACTACCGACATGCAGTAGTCCTACATCGCATACTGGGCAAAATGAAAGAAGGTTTGTTATAACCCATGAATTATACCTTTCACTCCATACCCACTCCCATCTCCATATCCAAAATCTAAATTTGTCTTTATTGTAGGTGTAAAATGAGGGATGTTGATTGGTGTCCTTGAACATCGATTTAAGTAATCTGAAGATGCCCCACACGCAGATTGAGAAAAGCAGGTATGACCACAAAGGAAATTGCATTGTTAGAAATCGCTCCGAAATGGTGTAAAGCCATTTGAATAAATCGACAATCTGTTTGACTACAGGTATATTCTTTGTGTATTCAGAAATATTATCCGAAACTACACTTAACGTTACTGTGCCCAAAGCTATCCAATACCATTTAGTTTCCTTTTTGGCCATGGTTTATGAGGTTTGCCAAATTTAGCAATTTCATACCTGAAATGGAAAATTGGCCGGTCTATGTTGATAAACTGTGGAGTTTAGGTTTTGTAACAGTAACAGGCAGCTTTTGGGTTTCCTGTAAGCGATTATATATAGAAAGACCTGTTTACTACAGTTTAACAACAGAATGAAATTTAAAAAAGGGCAATCAAGAAATCCTAATGGAAGACCGAAAGGGAGTTTAAATAAATCTACTATGGAGATTAGGGAGGTGTTGAGTCTACTTGCCGTGAATAACATCAAGAAGTTCAGGCGAAGCTCAGCAGGTAGGAGCTCATAAACTGGCCTATATACAAAGATTGTTCACCCAATACACCTATCCGGAGATCGCCTATAAGCAGTGCCAGGGCATTTTATCGCTCGCAGGTACATATACACCCCAAAGGCTGGAGCAAGCCTGCCGGCGCGCGTTCGACCACCACAGGTCGGGCTACCACACTATTGACCGGATTTTAAAGGCAGGCCTGGACCGATCAGAAGATGATGCCATGGAACAGCGGCTTATTACTCTACACAACAATATCCGCGGAGCCGGATATTATCAATAACAGGTCATCAATCAACAATCAATTAGCATGAACGAGAACAGTACAGTAGAAAAGATGCGCAGATTGCATCTGAAGACCATGGCAGGCCTATATCACCAGAGCCTTACGTATCAACATTACAGCCATTGCACCACAGACGAACTCCTGGCTCTGTTGGTGGATGCAGAATGGGAACACCGGCAGAAAACACGCATTAACAGCTTGATCAAGTTGGGTGCCTTTAAGCAAAGCGCATCACCACAGAACATCGACTACCAGGCCTCCCGGAACCTCGACAAAAATGTGGTTGACCGCTTGCTATCCCTGCAGTTCCTGGATAAGGTGGAGAATATTATTATTACTGGACCTGCCGGATCGGGCAAAAGCTATCTGGCACAATGTTTAGGCGTCAAAGCCTGCCAGTTCCTGTTCAAGACGCATTATTACGCTACAAGCCGGTTCCGGGACAAAACTAAACTTGCCAGGCTGGATGGGACATCTCCTTTTTGGCGTTTATGGAGTGTTTTGGGAAAAGTCAGATAGAAGGTCTTTTTATCACATGCTGTTACTTGGTAGTCACTAATTGAAGGTTAGAAAGTCGGAGTTTTGAAGCAGAATGTCTATGTTTTTATAGTGTGAAAGTTCAATGCCTTTTTAGATTTTGATTTCCATTGCACATTAGTAAAATGCTTTAACGAGAGATGTCGTATAGAATGAGATAATAAACAATTGATCTGGAAGGTGCAAATTGTGCCTCATTGTCAATTTGCAATGGTTTAAAGGAAAAAATTCACATGTATTGACTTTGCTATTTATTTTTTCAATACAAACTCGAACTCTAAGCTATCCTTGTCCAGTAATATGTGTTTTTGAATCGATGCTATCAAAATCAGTATAGCAAAATAGGAATTGTCATGGGTTTCAAACATATGGCTTTGTACTTTATCGTCAGCGTCTCTCACATAATATTTGTTTATGAAATTTAATTGACCATGTACGTACCTAGATCGGAACTCATAAAGATCTCCAAATTTCTTCTTGAACTCAGTCCTTTTTCCTAATAGCAATTGAGTCTTTATATTAACTTGTTTTTGAACACTCTCATTTCCCTCTACAAACATTGCTTCTATCCCGACAAGCGAAAAAAATAAATCAGATGGAGAATTATCTGCGAGCGTTTCGTGAAACAGATATGAAAAGGCATTTAATGCTCTCTCGATTCGATTAGTAGGGGCTGCATTAAATGCTTCCCAGTGTTTGTCCAGCCACTTTAAAGTGTCTTCGATTTTTAATTCTACCAATTGAGGCCATTTATATTGTTTCATCAAATCGAAAGATAGGTGGATAGAATTTACAAGCGGAGGGAACGAGTCCTTCTCTGTTTTTTCTTCTGTATCAAACCTGAAGTCTTTTATTACTATTCCTTGACGACTATCAAAAGCACCCGGTTTTGCTAGATTAAGGTAAATTAGTAGATGCGTTACCGTAGCCTGGGTTATATGAGCGGCTAAAAAGACAGGCATTTGTTCCGCATCTTCATTATTTAGGGTAAAATGAGTTGAAAACTTCAAAAAATACTTCGCATATCTCTTTTCGGTTCTTCTTGAAAAAAGTCTTTTTACTTCTTCTTTTGATGCCCGTTCAATTTTTAGTGGCATTGTAATTCGATCAATAAAATGTACAATTTTCTGATCGGACAGAGCACAGAGTTCATCTATTACTTTCTCAAAATTAGAGAAGTGATCTTCAAATTCGGTTTTCATCAAAGGGACAAATATCTTAGTAGTCACCGACTGCATTGTTGTGTTTTTGGGGTTATGACTATTGCCTTTTATACAGGAATTACTAAATTAGAAGGTAATTTAGAATCTGCAAATAGTCAGATCATTCTGTTCTTCGCTTCAATTAATCTTTGGTAAAAGATGCCAATATTTTCGGGTCAATATTTACACCTTCCTTCATAATCGTTAGATGGTGGATTGGAGTTCCATCGAGTGATCTCAGTGCAGTAGTATTTGTCACCGGGTCGTAAGTCGTTAATTGATGCTGGAAATCTTCCGATAAGGTGAGTAATAGTTCTTCTACCTCATCGTTGACCTTTTGGGGTGAACAAAAATCTCTTAATCCATAATCAACAACAGGCTCTTGTAAATATCGTTCGTCGAAAAAGTAAGGAGGGGGTAGAATTATTTCAACTTCCTCGTTTCTAAATGCATCTTTTTCATGCAACAATAGAGGCAGATTAATAATGTTGTTGCCGAGGTAAAAGCTAATTATGTATGTGGGTAGAAGGTCATTGCCTTTCTTTTTCTTGAAAACCATTATACATAAAGGAGACATCCGGTCAAATGGTAACAAATACCGAGACAAGTAAGCCCCTCTAGTCGCATTTAGCTTGTCTGCTAAGAAATCCAATGCTCTTGGGAGATTTTGTTTGACTTCTTCTCTCGGTAGAATAGAAAGGGAAAACTTTAAAAGCGATTTATATACACTTATTGGTTTGTAAGGGTTTTTTGTATATCGAATGACAAGTTTATTTTCTTCCTGCTTAATATCTTTGGGGGCTAAGATAAGAAGGCTGTTTCCCAAATAGGATCTAGCATGCGCCGACAAGTGCCTTCCTTTATAGCCTTCCGGCTTGTTTTGATATAGTTTAGCAAGGGCTTTGGATATACCTAAAAATTTGGCAAGATCATCTTCCAATTTCCCGAATTTCAAATTGCAGGTATGGCATTCAAAATCTGAAAACAGGGAAGTGTTACCAATATGATTGGAGACCAGGTGGGCATCAGACTTAAAATTGACTTCAGGTTTACTTTTGCCGCAGAACAGACAAACTCTGTTCTCCTTCTTCTTTAGTTTCTTCATTGCATATCGACCATCTCCGTCGAAGACTGCATCAATTAGATCATATCGTTCCTGGGATGCTTTAGCACGTTCAATAAAGAATGGATGCGGTTTGAATCTTACGTTAACCATGATAGTGTCTATAAGTCTACCCGATGTGTTTTGTTATTCGCGCTCTATACTCCTATAAAACGAACCTTAGTTGCACTTTTGTTACGGATACTAGGCCTGTTTCTAGCGCTCATGAAGTGGTTGAAATGTTATTCGTGTAGGTCATAAATGTGATTTTTATAGTCTAAGGTTACGTAACATTAACTATACCTTTGTTTGTCCTAAAAGCGTTTATAATTGATTAATTCCACCTTTGGATAAAAAGCCCAATTGTCAACAATTATTCTTCGATCGTTGATGATTCTGACGTAACCCGTGGAAAAGCAAGGTGAATTAGGGCCGTCTATTTGACGCCATCCTTGTCCATTTGCGAGGTTAAATATTTTTCCAGGATAAAAGCCATCAAATGGCTCAATTGTCTTAGTTTCTAGAACTTTTATGGGCTCTATATATGTGTAATTACGATTTATAAGGTAAATCAAAACCAGTTTACCATTTATTTTATACACTTCGATTTCTGGAAAGAACCCAACTAGCGGTAAAATGTGGCTATCTAATCGAATGAAAAATTCTCCAGAACTTAATTTGAAAATTGTATTGCCATCTAATTGAAAGCTATCTTTGATCGTTCCACGATAAAGATGCTGCCCCTTTCTAAAATCATCTAATGTCAAATTCATGCCCTAAATTTGTAGATTTTCGACTACTATCAAATTTAAGTGAATTTAGTTTTTTATTCAAGAACAGTAGAAGAAGGGGAATTTTGAAGGATTTGAGCCTTTACAGAAAATATAAATTCCCATATTCGCATTCCAGGCAACATTCGAACGGTATCGTTTTTTGTCATGACAGCGGGTAGTCATATTTTTTAGCAAACTGCGTTTTCAGTTAGCGACTCCTCCAGCGACGCAAAACCTCGCATAACCCATTATTCCTGACCGATTTTCGGTCCAAAATAAATTCGTATATTTTAAATCCAGACCCAAGCTGGAAATCGTATATCTTCACGCATTCGGGCAAGCGCCCGATGCAGTACTAACATACTGCGAACTACTTCATTAAATGTTGAAGGCATTCGCTTTGATTCTCGGCAAGTGAAACCTAGGAAATTTCAGCCACGAGATGATAAGTGAAGAATACTGCTCCATAAACAGTGCGGGTTCTCTCTTATTCGTGGCAAAGGCACTCCTAGGGCCTCACTTCCGAATATGCAGAGGCCCGCACTGTCGTTTTTGCTGAAGGCGCCCGCAAAGCCGGCTATCCCGCCATCTGCTTCTTTCTTTACGCATATCGGTATTTCCGGGCCTCCCCGCCCGCATTCTTCATCTTTTAAACTATTGACAAATGCCCAAGACATTTGAACGGCTGTACATCAGCCAGGAGGAAAGCTATGCGGATGACCCAAAGAAGATGATCAAAGCCTTCTTCCGGGATTTTCACCCGCAAGACGTACAGCACTACCTCAACAGGCTATTGCTGTGCGCCCTCACAGAAAGCAACACCCTATTCCATACGCCGCAGGAACGCGGCAACGCCATCCTGTTTTGCGAACAGGTATGGTACACCCTGCAAGCTATCCATCAACTTCATAAAAAATAATCCGCCACAGTATGAAACGACAAACCACCAAGTCTGTCAAGCAGCAAAAGGGCTTCGAGATCCCCATGAGCATGTATACGCCACCTACCGATGGGCCCATGGTGCAGCCAACCGCTGCACAATTGCCCCACCCCCTCCCGCATCCGGTTCGGGATGCGGTGTTTCAGCAATTGCAGTTATTACAGGCCCCTGTGCTCCGTGCACGTAACCTGAAACTGTACGGTAAGACACTGAACCCGCAAGGTCTTAAAAGAACGGAAGTGCCGGATATACGCCTTTCCGGCAAATGGTTGCACGATGCGGGCTTTACCCAAATGGATCGTTTTTTCCTATACGCCTATGGTGGTATGATCATCCTGGTACCGCAAGGGCCACCACCCTGCCCCGAAGCCAGGCAGTCGTGGGAGGGACATCCGAGTATCTGGCGGAAACGAAAGAAAACGAAGCTGGAGATCGAGCGGGAGTCAGTACCCTCCAAATATGCAGTGCTTTGGGGCACTAGTACCCAGAACCCAATTTCTTAACTAAAAATCCGATACCATGCCTACCCATGAAATCAAGTGTACAACCGGTTGCGTCTACCTTTGCCGGGTAGTAGAGGCCTACGAACCATGGCAGGCCATCGGCCAGGCCTTCAGCCGGTACGATGTTGACCAGCTGGCGACTTTCTTGTTCCGTATTTACTACACAGGTACCGATACGCTGAAAGCCTATACGCGCGAAGACACTATTGAGGACCTCACCGGCACTTTCGAACGGCTGCTGCTTACGATCGAAGCGCTGTACTTTATGGCGAGGGATAAAGGCATCGATGTCAACGTCCCTCCGCCGGAAGCGGGATTCCGCCAGGAGTGGATACACGAAAAGGTGAAGCCAATGCTGGTCGTGAACTATTTCTGTGATTGCAATGAGCCACACGAAGCCCGCAATAACCTGTGGATGCTGTTTGAAGGAACTTTCGGTGCGGAGTGGTCTGGGTTATCAAAACGGGAGCGCCGGAAGTTGACCACCCAATTTGAAAACCTGACGGACCTTACTACGGCGGCTTATGCGATTGCGAGGGCTCACAGACTAATAGCCATCAAATGATGAAACTGTCTGTAACCGGTCTATTCGGTGCCCTGATTCAGGTATCGTTTGTTTAATATCAATAAAAAGTTGTCTTTGGCTTAGTACCGCCACACAGTTTTGTTGTTATATAGTAAAGGATACAATGAAAAGGGCGCAAGCTCTTGTAGTTGGTTTTTTGTACTAGGTTGTATTGGATATTGAAACACTTATCTGAATGGGAAACCCCGCCTTTTTCAAAGGGCGGGGTTGTTTTTTTTACAGAAGCACCCAAAAGATTACCTTAACGCGATTTACTTTGTATTGAGAGGGAATTGCCCGATTTATTGTAAATGAGTGCGTTCTATATCCTTATAATTCGTCTTGCGCTTGTTGCTTAACGATTTCTCCATTGATTTTGTCAAAATAGGCTAACGTAACAAAACAACTATTTACATCGTTGTGCGCGATTGTTAATTGAATGGTGCCTTTTCCTGTTTCGTAGGATGTCAGGTATTTACATCTGTCAAGTTTTACTTCATACATCCTGTCTTTATCATCTCTGGGTTCTCTGTCAAACTTCTCAACGCAATCCCATGGCTTACCATATTTGGAAGTTAACATGTCCTTCAGATAATAATAATTGCCTGAAAGCAAAGACCATGTATCGCAGTCGGGGAAAAGCACTACTACTTTACTAACCAGGTCTTTTGAGATAGGCGTTGAAGTGCCTATCATACAATTGGTGTAGGAGGCGAAATCTCCGTAAAAAGTGGCAATACCGTTTTTTGTTCCCTGGTAGGTAAAGCCACTTTTTTTCATTTTTAAAACAAACTCATTAAGGGTGCCGTCAATGGGGATGCCTTTGAATGTAAGATGCGCAGAGGTGTCTGGCTGTACCTGGCCATAGCTGGTTGTGAGAACTACTACGAAAAGAAGAGAAGAGAATATCTTTTTCATACTGAATAGTTTAGGAGCCTTTGGGTCGCCAAAGGGCGTAATCGGTCACAATTTTCGGACGAACTCAATTATAGTACTGGGGCTGCAAAAAGAAAGCCCCGCATAGACATGCAGGGCGGTTGCTAATCAAATTCGTTAACCATTAAACCTTATCCTTTATACTATAACAATTAAACCGCCGAACGGTACTAAAGGAAAATCAACTTTTTTTTTCAGCCATCTATGCTGTCCGAAAAATCACGTCCTCCACCCTACCCAGGAGGTCGAAATAATATGTGCCCTGCACCGGACAGCAGGCTGGCCCAGGTGACCATCTTTAAGACCGGATAGAAGTATTAATCCCTCGACTTCAGTACCGCTTTCAGATGCTTAGTGGGCATGAAGAGCACGTCAAACAGATACATAATCTTGATAAGATCAATTTGGGGCCACAGTTTGACGACTTCTTCTGCAAGGATCGTGTGGTAGTCCGATTGCACAGCGAAACCGGGAAAATGCTTGTAGGCTATTAGCTGTCCGGCGTCAAACAATATCCTGTGCGCCTTGTCCATTCGAAAAAGCTTTTCAGTATAAATTTTGTAATTGATCTTTACTGGGTATACCGACCGCAGCGCCTGAAAATCGGTGTATCCGGCATAATCGACCTCAATGATGGAACGGTAGCGCTCAGCAATCAGTTCCAGGCTGTCTTCCATGTCCTTGGGCGCTATTCCATATGCTTCGGTAGCCACCACCAGGTTTACAAAATCAATCAGAGAGGCGTTCCAGGTTAGTTTGCCGCCTGGATAGGGCAGTTTGACAAAGCGAACAGGAGGTCCACCTATTGCATGAAAGGCCAACTCTCTGTGTAGGTCAATAATATCCTGCAAGTGCTGCAAAGGGATGTCGCCATTGTGGGCTTGTCCGATTTCTCGTTCCGCGAAACCAATACCAGCTTCCTGTACGGCCGTGATAGCCCCTGAATACTGCCGCAATTGGTCGTTTAGCATTTCTTCGTGGGTGGCCACATCGCAGCCGTGTTGTAAAGCAAGGCGCATCGACCGGAAATCCGGGAAAGGCGATGGATCCAAATCTACCATGTTTAACATGCGCTCGCCCAATGCATCCATATCATCCTCATTAGGTAAATTCCCTGCCATGGAGAGCACAATGGTTACAAAGTGCGTCTGCGAATGTCGCCAGGGCAATTTTTTTCCACCTGGTAATTCATCGTACTGGTTCATAGTGTGATATCGGTTTTAATAAAAAAAGCCCTGCATAGACATGCAGGGCGTCGCTAATCAAATTCGTTAACCATTAAACCTTATCCTTTATACTATAACAACTAAACCGCCGAACGGTACTAAAGGATTTGTAAGTTTTTTTTAAAAAACTTTATGCTGCCCGAAAAGGATCATTTTTGGTGCTTTGATGTGTTAGCCTAGGCCTTGCGCTGCAGGCGGCCGCCTTTTGTTACAGTCATGCCCGGCACGTGCCGTCTCTTTACATACTCGGGTAATTGTTCCAGGGGCACCAGGTAACTCTGTTCTTCTTCCACCAGCGATTCATAGGCTTCAAGCCTGATACCTCCAAAACATGTCCCGTAGACCTTCTCGCCGAGTATACGGTACACCAGTTCATCGATCTCAAAATGGTGATCGTAATCAATATCGGCATCGCCTTCGGCAAACACAAATAGCAGGTCTTTGCCGCGTGCATCCATATCCCGTACATCAAACCACAATTTGCCGACCGAAGCGTTCAGCTGTTGCAACATACCGGCAGCGGTTTCGTCAAAACCAGCCGCAGGCTCAAGGGCGGTCATCTCCCAGTTCCGGAGTTTGGGCGCCTGTTTCATCAGCTTGTCGACCATAGCAAACGAACGACTGCGACCGACAGCAGTAATGGTCAGTTGACACTTTTGGGTGGAATGAATCGTGTCCCATTCCAGTAACGGCATCAGAAAACGATTATAAACTGCCAGGTGACCATCCAGCTCTGCCAGCCAGTATTGCCGCTCTGTGCGGGTCAGCGATTCAAAGTCGAGGAACGTCTGATGGTGACGTTCGAACCATTCCCAGAAATGCCTGATTTTAGAAGGTTTCATATCTTGTTTTTTGTGTGTTGAGATGAAAAAGGACGCCCTCAGCCCGAGGGCGTCCTGTGTGAATAATGGGCCGCTCCTACTCTTCTTCATGCAATACCGCCGTTTGGCTTACTGCCCCCATCACACTACCGGCTACTGCTACATAACCTGCGATGGTGTTTACTGCGTCGGGTAGTGCTATCGGCGCTGCGAGTAATGCGCCACTGGCGGCGGCCAGCGCAACGCCCAGGGTGCGCAGTAATTGGAAGAACTTGGGCGTTTTGTTGGTCATACGGTTGATGATGTTGCTCATTGTTGATGTTTGAAAAATGAATAATGATGATTGTGCTACTGATCATTGCCGGGATACGGATCGGCTCGGGCATTTGTATTTCCTGCGTTGCCTTTATGCCTCGATGCCTGTCTTTCCTCCGGCTAATCGCCCCTCACCTCCCCCATCCCTGCGCACAGGATGGAGTTGATGAGTTGAAGTATAAGAACACCGTCCAATCGACGATCCGCATGACAGCGGGACATGGCGGTGCCCTTACACACCAGGGGCGAACCTGTGGGTGTTGCGCGACGTGTGGTCCACGATGTTTGTTGGCTGAGGTGGTGGTCGCTGTAGTACCAGCGACAGGTGTCCTGTTTGAAGGAGGTTAGCCGCAACGGCGTGCCTGTGCGCCCTAACTTCGACTATTCACCGCACCGGAGGAAGGATGATGCTGCCTACTTACGGCTGACTAACTTCTACGATTGTCGCTGCATTGGAGCGGCCGGTCTTCAACGGATAAAACTGACCATTCATCTGCTGGGTGAACTCAACACACAGCGCCACGAATACAGTATCCGGGCTGTTGGGCGGAAAGTCCAGCACCAGGCTGGTCGCTGCAGTCGGCAACTGATCCCAGGGCAGATGACCGGTATCTACCCGCATAAAGGAGGAGTCGCCGGTGTTGAAGTTAATGGCGGAGGCTCCTGCCACGATCTTGTAGTGCGTGGAGCCTTTTGCGGCTTGCACCATGGTCTTTGGAACAAAAGAAGGGATCGCGACGGTAGCCTTGCCAGTGACCCTGTCAATGGTGACCGGACAGCGCACATACAACGTATCGCGGATACCTGCCCTTCCGTTAAAATTAAAGTTCTTGAACTGCAAGTGATCGCCGTTGGCCACGGAGCGTTCACCCCGGGCGCTGACGCCGTCGGTAGATAGTACGCGTTTACAAACGGTCAGCAATCGTGCCTGGGTAATCTTGTCTTTCGCATAAACGGTTACGTCGCGGAAGATAGACCGTAACAAGTAAGCTGCTTTACCAGCCGCTGCAAATTCCGCGGCATTTTCGCGGGTGCGTTCAAAGTTGGGATCAGTCGCTACTCTGTCGGCGCTGACTCCTTTTGGTTCATCGGATGCCATACATTTTCTTTTTTTACGTGATGGAAATAATTGGTCGACCAAAATCTTCAATTCATTATAGTAGTGAACGAAGGGTAACAGGGCATCCTGCCCACTTCGTCCGGACTGCAAGTCGGTAAACAAGGCACTGCTCTGGCATAGTTCTGGCACAGTTCTGCCACTGCTCTGTAAGGGGTTGCTTTGCCAGGGCATATCCAGTGCATCGGCAGGCATCAGCCAGGCCAGTAACCTGCCAGCTTCGTTGTACAACGGCGTCCCTTGGTGGCCGTATGAACCCGGTATGTTTGCTTGTGTTGTCATATACATCAATTTTGATAACACAAAGCTGCAACATCCGCGAGCCTGGATCACGATACATACCCGTTATAAACACCCAACTTTTTTTGCAACAAGGCATAAAAAAAACGACCGAAAATCGATCGTTTTTGAGCTGTTTGCGCATTTTTCAATGCTTTACCCAGTTTCTGGACCAAAACCCATTATAATGGGTGTTTACATTTTGAGGTTCATGAAAAGTTTATTACTCCTATGCTCCTAAAAAATTATTGAAATCTCCGCACATGTCTTTCAACACCCGGTCCGGTTCGTGCTGTCCCTTCAACCGATAAATGATCTGCCGGTGATTGCGCAAATCGACATTCCAGTGCTTGCCCCAATGCTCCATCGCCATTTCGCGGGAAAGGACCGCGCGGTCATAGATATTGCTCTCATATAGCGCGTAGCCAATGACCGTCAGTTGCGTGAGCGTACCCGTCCCCACGACTCTACCTATAGTTGGTGCTGAAGGGCCAGCCACTATATGATCTTCGTCACCAGCCAAACGGCGTCCAATATAGGCCGAATACATCTCCATCGCCAACAGTTCTGCCAGGGGACCATCACAACGACTGCTGAAACTGTCGTCGAAGTAACCGGTACCATTATTCAATAGCCACAATTCTGTGCCCCGTACAAAATAGACGCTATCCATGGAAGTGTCGCGCGACTGATAGTATTGCCATAGAGACCTGTTTTGCTCAAAGACCTGCTCAACATAAGCCATTTCTTTGACCAGTCTTTGCTCCTGGTTATATTGGCAGCCTTTCCATTCGTCAAGATGAAAATGCAACACCCTTTGATAGTAGCGGTAATGTGCGGCCAGCCTGGGCTTGCCATGTTTAAAAAAGTAAATCTCACTACGCTGGTCTGGAAAGCCGTACAAGTTGATGGCCTGCCGCCAGCTGTTGAGCATTTCATGGCATACCTGAATACATTTTTTAAGACGTTTCACCAGGTCCGTCTCTTTACATTCTACCTCGTGCAACTTGCTTAGTGATGATTGCAACTGAGCTGAAATTTCATCTTGACAATTTTTCATAAGCGATGATTTGATTTTATGATATGATTAGGCAGGCGACTTAAATTTTGCGCCGGCGGTTGATTGACATACTTCCCGGGTAGGGGATTAGGCAATAGAACTGAAGGATTCGGTGGTTCGATTTTGACAGCTTCAAAAATAGTGGGGAATCATGTTACGAAAACTTATCACCTGTTAAGTTCTGGAGGGTTTTTTGACTTCTTTTGGGTATCAACTTAACAGGTGTTAAGTTTTTTGGGGACCACGGCGTATGTGTGACACCGGTATCGTTCAGAAGCTTTTGGTGATTTTGCTAATTCTACTATATTTGTGGGGCTGCGATCCATCACAAGTAGCCAGTGTCCCAACCAACAGTCCGGAGATGTTTTATTTATTCACCTAATAAAAGAAACAGCTTCATGGACAAAGTATTGGTTCAGTTTTTCGACTTCCTCAAACAGCAAGGGTATGTATCCCCCGAACTGATCACCCTGCTAAAGCGGCATATCAAGCACGAATCGTTCCCGCAAAAGAATACTTGCCTGCTGAAAGCCGGCGAGGTCAGTAACAAAATGTATTTTATTATTTCCGGTTTACTGCGGGGTGAAGTGCTGCGGGAAGATGAGGAAGTAGAACGGTGGCAGTCGTCGCGGTTTATGATGGAAACCGAGACGGTCTTCAATGTGGCCAGTTTTGGTAAAAATATCCCCAGCAAAGAAAGCATCTATACACTTGCGCCTACGGAGGCGTTGACGCTGACCCGCGAGGAGTTTTTTGCCATCGCAAAAATTTGCCCGGAGTTTATTGAACTGGCATTCACCATGGCCCTGGAATCATGGGGAGAAGCAAATTACCAGTCGGCTGCCCTCAATCCGCTCGATACAAAAGGAAAAGTAAAGTGGCTGATGAAACACCGGCCGGAATGGATAAGCCGGGTGCCCGAAAAACACCTCGCTACTTTCCTGGGCACCACCCCCGAGAACTACAGCCGCATCAAAAAGAAATTGATGAAAGCGGGAAATGATAAACGGAAGCCGGGAGAAGCGGCCTGATTATATCCGTGTGAGCGTCGCACTAACCTACCTGGCTTTTCGCAGCATAGGATGTATAGTTGGTGAGCTGCCGGATTGAATTTCTCCCATAACCTCGAAGCCATGACGCTCGTATAGGGAAATATTTCTTGGGTTGGAGGACTCGAGATAGGCAATGGCGTGATCGCGGTCGATCACCTTGAGCGCTTCGGTCATGAGGGCGGCACCTACCCCAGCACCCTGGTGCGCTGGGTCTACACCGATCAGTGGCAGGTACCAATGCGGTTCGGTCGGGTGGAACTTTTCCATTTGCTCAAATATTTTCGGCATATCGCCTTTGATAGCGTCAGGGGCATTTTCTTCCAATATACGCACCAGCGACTCCTCATCGGGTCCCACGCCGGGCGGTAACCACATAGCTACGCCCGCGTATTCGTCAGCAATAAAGGAGGTTCCCCCAAAAAACGAACTTCCACCAAATGCTTTTGTCAGTAACGGAAAGGCCGCCAGGAATGTTGCGGCATCCGGCAATGACCAACGTGCCATGGGGTCTGTACTGAACGCCAGGGTCATCGTGGCGATGGCTTGTGCTTCATCCGACGGTATGCCTGTTCTTATTGTCATATGTTTCATTTTAACCACCTGGTTACGGGAGCTGGAGCTACCGATAGGTCGCCCGATGGTAGGTTATACAATCAAGTTGTTGATATCCTGCGATATCATCCTGCCTGTTTTATGCAGCAAAAGCATTGCCATAAGCCTTTTAGCCAGCTAACGGCAGCAATGCTGGGATTGGAGGGCTCCCCGAAAACTACTGGGATGTAAGAACCGTCACCGCTGCCTTCCATAGCCGAACGGCGAAGCGATTAGGATACATACCGTTTATAAACGTATCTGGCCCCCCCGATAATTACAGCCGTATCAAAAGAATAGCTATTCGGTCAGTTTACCATTCAATAGAACCTACAATATAATGCCGGAGTATTACGGGTACAATTGGAATAACTGCCGTGGTACTGGCTATCTTCAGTATGCGTGGGGCTGGGCTTTTTTAAAAAAAATATATTCCTGATTTGGAAATTTTTTGCAGGCTATTTAATTTAGTCCCGCCTTTTTTTCGAGGCGCTTTTAATCCATTAATGAATATTTAAAATCTATTTGTTAATCTATGTTAGCGCTACATTGCCATAGCCGGCAACAGCAAGGCCGGCGACATGACTACTCTTTGCCTGTTCTGGCATTTTTATTCCTGCTTATTTTCCAACCCGGGTATGCGGCACCCGCCAGCAGCGCGCCTTCCACGTTCACCGCAAGACTGATCAACCTGGAAGCTACGGCCAAGGAAACTTTTCGTTTCAGTGCTACCCTGCACAACGGATCGGCCAGGCCGGTCACTTACCAATTTTCGGCGGGAGCACCAGCGGGGTGGAACATCGTATTCCGCGTCGATGGTATGTCCGTTACTTCATTCCGTGCAGATTCCGGGCGCTCCCAGGAAGTATCGATCGAACTGGTTCCAGGGCCAGCAACAAAACCGGGTAAGTATCCGGTACCTGTAAAGGCTACCAGTGAATTGGGTGACCTCTCCCTAAACCTGGAAGCCGTGGTGAAAGGAGCTTATGGCGTGGAACTCACTACGCCGTCGGGGCTACTGAGCGATGAGATCACAGAAGGTTCGCAGCAAAAAATTCACCTGACCATCAAGAACACCGGTACCCTACCACTCGATGGCCTGGAACTGACTGCCCAATCCCCACCCAAGTGGGACGCTACCTTCGAACCGCAAAAGATAGAAAGGCTGGAGCCCGGTGGATCGGTCGACGTTGTGGCGACCCTGAAGGTGCCCGATAAAACCATTGCCGGAGATTATGTAACCACTTTTTCTACCCGGAACAATCAATCGAACAGCAGTGCTGTATTCCGTATGACGGTTACCACTTCCTGGCTGGCAGGCTGGTTTGGTGTGCTCATCATCCTGGCGGCAGTGGGGGTTATTTATACGCTGATAAAAAAGTACGGACGCAGATAATCCACTAATTATGCAACAAGCAATCATTGAACTGGAAGGGCTCTCCAAACATTACGGTTCTCTGAAAGCCGTGGATAACCTTAATCTGCGTATCGCTCCCGGGGAGATCTATGGCTTGCTGGGGCCCAATGGCGCCGGTAAAACCACCACCATCCTCATGATGCTCGGTTTGACGGAACCAACTGCCGGCACAGCGACCGTGTGTGGCATCAATGCCACCACCCATCCCATAGCGGTGAAGCGCAAAGTTGGGTATATGCCCGACAGCCTGGGTTTCTACGATTCGATGACGGCGCTGGATAACCTCGTGTACGTGGCCCGGCTAAGTGGGATACCCGAAGGGCAAGTGCATCACCAGTCCCGTCAAATGATGGAATTGGTAGGCCTTGCAGCGGCCATGGATAAAAAAACAGCAACCTACTCACGGGGCATGAAGCAGCGGCTTGGCCTGGCCGAAGTACTCATTCGCCAACCGGAAGTCATCGTGCTCGATGAACCCACCCTGGGCATCGATCCCACCGGTGTGAAAGACTTTTTGACCCTGATACGACAGCTAAGCCGGCAGCAGGGTATTACGGTGCTGTTGTCTTCCCATCACCTGCACCAGGTACAGCAGGTGTGTGACCGGGTGGGCATCTTTGTGGGCGGCAAATTGCTGGCAGATGGTGATGTGACTTCTTTGTGGCGCAACCTTTCGCCAGGGGAAAATACCGTCGTAAATATCCAACTGGCCGATCCGGCTTCGGTAGACCCCGCGATACCGGCTGCCCTGAAGGACCTCGAAGGTGTACAGGCCGTGTCGCTCACTGAGGAAGGTATGGAGCTATCCTGCTCCGCCAACATCACACCCGCGATCGTACGCAGGGCAGTACAACTGGGGCTGGAGGTGATGGGCGTTCAACAAAAAGCTTACGGGCTGGAAGATATCTATCACCGCTATTTTGAAAACAATGTAAACCTTCATAAAACGGATGGAAAATCCACTGGTTTATTTCAACGGACTTTTTTCAGGAAGCAAAAAGCATAACCGCTTCTTGTCATTGCTATTCAACCGGGCGGAGGTCACTACGGAGGCCAGGCAGCGACCACCGCTGGCCGTCATGGTACGCAAAGAAATTGCCGACCATATCCGCTCCTGGCGTTTCCTGATACTGCTGCTGCTGATCCTGCTGACCTATGCCGGATCTATGTATATATCCCTTTCGAATGTAAAGGCCGCAGTGGCCAATGAGAATGACCCCGACAGGTTATTTCTGTACCTGAAGTTGCTCACTATTTCGGATGGTTCGCTGCCGACCTTTCACATCTTTATCAGTTTCCTGGGCGCGCTGCTGGGTATCAGCCTTGGTTTCGATGCCATCAATGCGGAGCAAAATGCCGGCACCCTTACCCGCCTGCTTGCGCAACCCGTATACCGCGATACGCTGCTGTTGGCTAAATTCCTGGGGGCTTTCACGATCGTGAGCACATTGTTCCTGTCCCTGGCGCTGCTGATGATCGGTGGTGGTTTGTTCGTGACGGGCGTAAAAATAGAAGGGTCTGAGTTTATCCGCATCATGGCTTTTGTTGTTGTAACGGTGTTGTATGTGGGTTTTTGGTTGGCCTTGTCCATCCTCTTCTCTGTACTTTTCAAACAGGCAACTACCTCGGCGCTGACCGTCATCGGGATCTGGTTATTTTTCACCATTTTTTACCGTATTGTGGTGAGCATGATCGTCAAAGCCTTTTTCCCCGATCCGGTATACCTGTCCGAATCGGAAGTGGTGTCGTACCAGCAACTGCTGTTGGACTTTCTCAGGCTCGCGCCCAGCCAGCTGTATACCGATGCGACCACTACCCTGCTGATGCCATCTGTTCGTAGTCTTGGCCCGCTGACGATGGAGCAGATGGCCGGCGCCATCCCGTCACCACTTTCTGTAAGGGAAAGTTTATTGATCGTATGGCCGCAGGTAACGGGGCTGGTGGCAGCCACTGCAGTTTGCTGTGCGCTTACCTATTATTGTTTTATGCGCAAGGAGATCCGTACGTAATATCATATACCCTTCACTTGGTTACGGTCGGTCCGGAAGGGCCGGCCGTAATTGCTTTACTTCGCCCTCCCTTCCACTTACCTGGGCACCAACCCGGAACATTATAACCGGATTAAAAAGATGCAGAGGCTGCGGGATGGTAATAGCCATCGTCAACCTTATTGCCTGTTGCCTTGTTAGATACCCGGCAAAGCTAAAAAGCCACTAGTATTTACATCTCAACAGCATACGCAGCATGAATAAAGATAAAGTCGCCTATTCTATATTGGAACTGGCCATCGTTTCGGAAGGCAACACCATTAAACAGACCCTCAATAATTCACTCGCCTTAGCCAAAGAGGCAGAAGCACTTGGTTACAAACGGTATTGGTTTGCGGAGCACCACAATTCAGCCTATATAGGCAGCAATGCCCCCAGTTTGCTGATCGGCTATGTAGCAGACAACACGCAAACCATACGGGTAGGTTCCGGCGGTGTCATGCTGCCCAATCACTCGCCGTTGGTGGTGGCCGAACAATTCGGCACCCTGGCACACCTGTATCCCGGCCGCATCGATCTGGGCCTGGGCAGGGCGCCCGGCACCGACCGGGAAACGGCCGAGGCCATTAGTGCGGATTTTATGCGTGCGGCCCATGCCTTCCCCCGGGAGGTCGATAAAATTCAACAATACTTTTCTGTAAACAACAAAAACGCCAAAGTCAGGGCTGCCATCGCAGAAGGTACAGAGGTGCCCATCTATATACTAGGTTCCAGCACGGATAGTGCTCACCTGGCCGCCCAGAAGGGCTTGCCTTATGCGTTTGCCAGTCATTTTGCGACTACGCAATTAATGCAGGCTTTGGCTATTTACCGAAGGGAGTTTCAGCCATCGGAATGGCTGGATCAGCCTTATACGATGGCCGGGATCAATGTGTGCGTGGCCGATACAGATGAGGAGGCAGAAAGACTATTCACGACCCTGATCAAGATGTTTGTGGGCGTATTGACCGGTAAATCGCAAGCCTTGCAGCCGCCCGCCGAAATGACCGACGATTTACGAGAGGTGCTCCATCACCCTTCGGTACATCAGATGCTGAAGTATTCGTTTGTAGGGAGTAAAGAAACCGTGAAAAAGCAATTACAGGCTTTCCTGGAGGAGACAAAAGTCAACGAGCTTATTGTAGCATCAACCGCCTATGACATCAATGACCGGCTAAAGTCTGTCAGACTATTTGCTGAAATCATGTCGGAGATCAATAATTCGTAAAGCTGCTTGTATTTCGCCTTTCTGCAGGTGAACTGGTACTACCTTTATAGTTATGTCAGGATCGTTGATCCTGGTACAAAGAATAAGCCTTCGAAGTTGCTTCGGGGGCTTTTTATTTGGTGGGTGTCGGGTAGCTGAGTTTCAGGTGTAGCTACTGGTGATGGTATCCGCCCGTGGGCTGACAACACGGGTTATTTTAAGAAGAAGAGGCTGAATAGTCGAACTGGAATTGATTTATCTCATAAAATGCTCATTATTTGCCGGTTAGTTGTTGAGAGGTTGTTCCATGTCGTTAGTTTTCGTTAATATAGTATTCAAATGACACCTGCTGCGTAGCTCTCCGGTAAAGTACCCTGTCAGGATTGAATAGTTCATTTATGTGGGAGATGTAGAGCAACCTGATTGACAGGAAGGGGAGATATTATTGTACAACGTCTTTCATCCATTTATTTCAATGAGGGTTGAGAAGATAATAATAGCGGACATTATGAAGACCTTACTCATCTTAATGGCTTTTGCAGGCGCCTTGTCATGTGACGCCCCTGGAGATGCGGCAAAATCCAATGACCAGGCGAACCTGCAAGGAGAATGGCTGGCGCAATCAGAAAGCCTGAACGGCGTCAAAAAGAATGTGTCTTACTTATATGTCTTCAGAGAAGACAAAATTACTTTTATAGACGAGACCGGGAAGGAGATGAAGTATTCGTTCAAGTTGGACACAACCGGCAATCTCAACTTGATTATTATTCGGCCAGCGGAAACGCTTGCCGATTCGACGCCCGTCAGCGTTGCTTATGCGTTGGACGGAGATTCCCTGACGATTGTAGTGGCACCTCCTGGTTTGGTCCCCACAGAAATGTCGGACAAAAACAATCAGGAATTGATTATCTGCAGGCGAAAGGGTTCATAATAAACTGTCAGTCTATTTTTCGTTATACCAAAGGATAAAACCGGTGATCGATAGCAGGCCGGTGCCTATACCGCAAAAAGCATACAATACCTGCATGGCTATACCACCATACATACCGTAGTGTATTTCGCTCATGAGCTTATCGGCTTTTTGAGCCACCGATCGGGTGTTGGCCGTAATGATCTTTTCAATGGTATAGTCCCGGGCGCTGATCTGTATCTCCGTATCGAATTTACCGCCGGTAAGCCGGGAGCTTTCCGGCGTATTTCCTTTTAGTTTAATGACGGGTTTATGGGCCTTGGGGAAATCCACCACGCCGGGCATAAATCCCGCCAAAGCGAAAAGGCCATTAACCTATTTACATAAGATTGCCACCCTGTGCAGTGCGTGGTGTACCGATGGCCCCATCGGAATACTAATGCCCCAGGGTGTTTGGTGTAGGAAAATAGTAGCCGAAAAAGGGGAAGCGCTGGTAATACAATTTCTCGCTCAAGGAAGCATTCCCTGGGATGAAGTGTTATTCGACAATGGTGCGGAGTATATTAATGCCGGGGATGCGATGAAACGGTCATCTGGTTCAACTGAAGACGGACTTTCTGTGTACTGCTGAAGTGTGCCAGGTGTTTTGAAGGCTGAATAGCATTTCAGGGTAAGGAAGGATATCGCAATGAAAAAACGCCTGCACGAGGCAGGCGTTATGATGAGTTACCATCTGTTGCGGGAAGATGAACTGTCGCTTTCGGATGGACTGCTATTATAAGATTTGGAAGGTTTCGCGATCGCTTCTGCCACCTTGATGGTACGGCCGTCTTGCGAAGACTGATCCAATTGATGAATAGCTTCGCGCGCGGCAATGCCGTTTTCCATTTCAACAAAGCCAAACCCTTTTGAACGGCCTGTTTCGCGGTCGGTTACCACTTTCGCAGAACTAACGGTGCCAAATTGGTTAAAAAGATCTTTTAATTGCTGATCCTGGAAACTGAAAGCCAGGTTCGATACGTAGATGTTCATGTAATAAACTTTTTAGAATGATATCTGAGGAAGGCAAGAAGTAGTAGAAGACAAATGTGCAATGGTAGTAGCAGATTGAAGACAAGTACTGATGCGAGGCTCAAATGAATAAACCGAAGCTACGCTTAATAATCGACACTTTAGTTTTTATTTTAAACTGCATCCAAGCATAGTGTGCGGTTAGAAAGGAGTACAAGCGCCCGTTAAAAGGAATTGCCTTTCTATTCTTTAAAGTAGGAGGTAATGGATTTGGTGCACCTAAGGTTACAGTTCATGCGTACCATTGTAATAAATCGTTACATTTAGGGATACCATATTGGACAAACAGCAGCGCCATCAGTATGAGCCAAGTAATCCTTACACCTGAACAAGCCAGAAAGATCATCCTTCACGCAGGCGGACTATGGAAGAAAGCCGCCTTCGGCAAAGGCCCCGAGGCCGTGTACAAACTCATTTGCCAATTAGGCTTCGTGCAGATCGATGCCAACTACGTCGTAGAGCGGGCACACCACCACAGCATCGCGGCAAGGGTACCCGGCTACAAACCGGAGTGGTTGCAGGAACTGCAGGCCGATGGTCGGATCTTCGAGTTTTTTACCGCCGATGCCGGTTATCTCCCCATGCACGACTATCGCTTTTCCCTGCCCGTACAGCAAGGTTTTGTAGCTAACCGGAAGCCGTTGACGCAGCCAGAGATCAACCTGATGAACAAGATCCTCGACACCGTTACCCGCGACGGGCCACGTATGGTGAAAGACTTCGACAACGACCGGCAGGTAGCCAGTGCCGGCTGGTGGGATTGGCGCCCCTCCAAGATCGCCATCGAAAGATTGTACAAAGAAGGCAAACTCATGGTCACCAGGGGTAAAGACTTCTTTAAACTATACGACCTGCCCATCAATATACTGCCCGACGATATCGATACCACCCCACCCACGCCCGAGGAGTTTGCCCGGCATGTCATCCGGCGCGAACTGCAATGCCTCGGCATCGCCTACGTAAAAGAAATAGCCTGGCGCGCCCGGCTGGTGAAAAATAACCTGGTGAAGCAAGAGCTGCAGAAGATGGTGCAGGAAGGTGAAGTATTATCGGTGGCCATTGAAGGATTGAAGGCAGCACCCCTGTACATGCTTCCGGGGTATAAGAACAAAAAGATCACGCTTTCTGAAGATGTCTTTATCCTGTCGCCCTTCGATACCTTGAACGTCTTCCGGCATCGCCTCCGCGACTTTTTCCACTTCGACTACCAGGTAGAATGTTTTGTACCAGCCCCCAAACGCAAATATGGTTATTTCTCGCTGCCTGTATTGGCCGGCGATACCTTCATCGCCCGCATGGATGCCAAAGCCGAGCGGAAACAGCAGGTACTCACCATCCACAACCTGCACTTTGAAGCTGTCAAACTCAGCGAGGCGACCCTCGACAAATTAGCGGAAGCAATTCGCGCCTTCGCTCAATTCAACCAATGCATCGATATCGTCATTACCAAATCAAACAACCGCCAATACCTGTCCACTATTCGTAAAGGGATTCAATAATATCCACGTTTTGCTACCTGCAGGTGCTCCACCTCCAACGCACCGCCCTTCCTGGCTCATGGTGACAGGCAGCAGCCCCCTCGCGCCTGCACACCACTTCCACTTGTTTGAATTTCGCAGTTTTTAGTCGCGTAGGTGCATCAACGCATCCTGCTGCACGCGATAATTTTGATCTGACAAAAGCAATAACAGTGGATCAAATAAAACAGCAAGCAATGGAAACAAACAACAAACACACAGACAATCAAACCTACATCGGCATGTGGGTAACGGCCGACGGCTATATCCGGCAGGAGCTGTTGCCCAACGGAAGATATGATGAAGCCCGCGGCAACCGGCAAAGTGCTTATACCGGTCGTTACGAGATCAAAGGCACCCATATCGATTACTGGGATGATACCGGGTTTACGGCAGACGGCACCTTTACAGACAACGATACGCTGCAACATGGCGGCTACATCTTTTACCGCGAAAAATAACACACCATGAACAAGTATAATAAACTATTGACACCCCTCTCCTTCCCCAACGGCATTACCTTAAAGAACAGGATCGTCATGGCACCCATGACCACCTGGGCCGGTAATGATGATTTCACCGTATCGGACCAGGAACTGGAATGGTTCAAAAAACGCGTGGAAGGCGTTGGCATGGTGATCACCGGCTGCACCCACGTAAAACCCGAAGGCATCGGTTTTACCAATGAATTCGCGGCCTACGACGACCGTTTTCTGCCAGGATTAACAAAGCTGGCTGCTGCTGCCAAAAGCGCCGGTGCTCCTGCTATATTACAGATCTTCCATGCCGGGCACAAGGCCATCCCCGGATTGAGCCCTGGCAGAACGGTGGTCAGCGCCAGCGACGTGCCATCGGAAATAACACCCTTCAGTGCCCCCGACCTGGTGGCACCCCGCCCACTGGAAGAACAGGAGATATGGGATGTCATCGCGGCCTTCGGCGACGCCGCCCGCAGGGCCATCGAAGCGGGTTTCGATGGCGTGGAGATCCACGGCGCCCATGGGTTTCTCAACCAGAACTTTTTATCGCCCATGGTCAACCGGCGCACCGACCAGTGGGGCGGCTCGCTGGACAACAGGCTTCGCTTTTCTACCGAGGTAGTACGGGAAGTAAGGCGCGTGATCGCTGAATATGCCGACCGCCCGTTCATTACTGGCTTTCGCATTTCACCGGAAGAATCGCACCAGGAAGGATTGAAATTGCGGGATAGCCTGGCCCTCGTTGACCGGTTGATCCATGAGCAGGTCGATTATCTACATTTCTCCCTGTTTCATGTATTGAACCAGAAGCCGTTGAACAGTCAGACCCCCAAAACCATTACGCAGGTGCTGACCGACTTCATCAACAAGCGCCTACCCGTTATAGCTGCCGGGCAAATCACCACACCAGCAGAAGCAGACAAGGCCCTGCAGGCCGGGCTCGACCTGGTAGCCATCGGCCGTGGACTGGTCATACACCCCGAGTGGGCACAATGGGCTTATGAAGGAATAGAAGATGAGATCACCATGGTGTTGGATACAGACCTCGCTGCAGAAAAAAAGATCCCGGAAAACCTGATGCAGTACGTGCAAAGTGCCAAAGGTTGGATTCAAACCGCCAACCAACGAAAGGCTTCCTAAAACCGGCAGCCGAAAGAGGCATGGCATCGGGGCATCACTGTACAAGCAACCATTATGGTTGCCGGTTGCGGAAATGCTTTGGTGTCAATGCCTCATTTTTTTTGAAGAAGTTGATGAAGTGCGGCAGTTCTTCGAAGCCCAGGCACCAACTGATCTCCGAGATATTCCAGTTGGTATGCTGTAGCAGGGTCCGCGCCTCCTGCATGAGGCGGGCAGCGATCAGTTGCGAAGTGGTGCGGCCGGTTACTTTCTTCAGCGAACGATTCAGGTGATTGAGGTGGACAGACAAATGATCCGCGTATTCTCCCGGAAACCGCAGCCGGATACGTTGGTGGGTAGATTCGATCGGGAACTGGCGTTCCAGCAGTTCCGTAAACAGGGCGGTTACCCGTTGGGGCGCGTTGGCTTCCTGGCAGGGTTGGCTCCTGGCTGGTTCCATTTTCAGGGCCATGTATACCAACTCCAGGGTGAGGTTGCGCAAGACATCGTATTTGTATTGAAAATCCGTGTCGATCTCCTGCTGCATGCGTTCAAATATTGCTGTGACGGCCCCCACCTGTGCCGGCGACAATTCAAACAGGGGATTGCTGCCCGGTTTGAAGACCGGATAATCCTTCACCTGCGGATGCTCCCGGAAAAATGCCTCGGTGAAAATGCAGTAAAAACCGGTTTGCTCGTCGGCCAGGTTTTCCCAGGAATACGGTATATACGGATTGGAGAACAACAAACCGCTTTGTTGAAACTCCAGGTCTTTATCGGCGTAATACAACCGGGTTCTGCCATTCAGCAAACTGATCTTATAAAACCCTTTCCGGTTGTAGGGCTGGCAATTGACAAAATTACCGGGTGTGTTGTGAATGGCAAATACGTTGAACTGGCCCATTTCCCGTTGCAGGTAATCGGGCATCCACATGGTGGGGAGATCGAGGTCGGCGAGCGTTCCCATAGTTGTAATATTTCGTCAGTAAAAATGGACCTGGTTCAGCCATGAGCCAGGTCCATTCGACACAAAAATATTCATTACGCGCATTGACCGGCTGCATCATTCAAACTAAAAACTGCAAAAATCAAACAATGAGGCGCATGACCACCCCGGCAAAGCGGAGACAATACTTATGCTTTGGTAACCTTTTTGACAATAGTAAACCCCTGCATCTTAGAGAACATATCGACCCGTTTATAGCAAAAGCTGATTTGCTATAGAGGTGCCTGAATGGCTTTGTTCTTCTTCTTTCGCCACGGGGCATCGATCTCCCAATCTCCTGCCATGATACAACCATACGGCATGATCTCGTCGACCACTTCCCCCAATCCGAATTCCTGCATCTGGCGTTTTACGGCATGCGCATCCTTGTAGGCGCTGGGCAATTCGGAGATATCGATGTGTTTAGAGAAAAAACGGATGTCGAGTCCAGCTGTTTCTGCTGCAAATATTTCTTCTATGGTTTTGCCAGCCTTGGCCCTTTTATGCGCACTTCGGCTCACATTCCTTCCCGCGCCGTGTGGGGCAAAGCCGAGGTTGGTGGCCGTCGTTTGTCCCTTCACGATCAGCACCGGCATGCTCATGTTCAGCGGTATCAGGCGTAACCCGTCTTGACTATCCGGCACAAATTTGTCATCCAACGGTGTGGCGCCTTTGGCGTGGTAAAACAAATCACCCTCCTTGAATACAAAATTGTGTTCATTCCAGAACCGGTTTACCAGGTTCCCATGCAGCTTTTCCAGCGTGGCATCGTGAATGGTGGTATGGTTCAGTTTGGTCCAATCCCGCACGATCTGTAAGGCCTCCCAATACGCCTGTCCTTCTTGGGTATCATACGGTATCCAGGCGTTTTTCGCCAGCGTTAGCGGAGAGATATCTTTCCTGAATAGTTCAGCCACCTTCATGCCCTGTGTATACAGGTTGGCGCCCAGTCCACGGCTTCCATGGTGGGTCACCATCATCGTGTCGCCTGTTTGTTGGGAAATCCCTACAAACAGGAAATGGTTACCATCGCCCTGAGTACCCAGATGCGATTTGGCGATCTGCAAACTAGCCTGGTTGTTGAAGAAGGAGTTGGCCCTCATACGCGCTTCCAGCTCCTGGGGCAGGTCTGAATACTCCAGCCGTCCGCCACCACCAAAATGCGTCACGGCATTTGCTGCATCCAATACTGCTTTAGGATCCTGCTTACCGAAATTGGTCATCATCACCGAACAACAGATATCGGCGCTATGCATGGCCGGGTGTATGGCGTTTCTGGCGGCTACTACCCCACCTACGGGGATCTGTCCAAGCCCTCCTGTCGGACAGGCATCGGGCATCACCACACCTTTTACCAGGGTCGGTGTCTTCATCAACTCATTCATGGTAGCCACCACTTGGTGCACGTTGGCTATTTCATCGTTCGTTTCAGCTTTGATATTTTGGTGAAAAGGCAATGGTTGCTCGAAAGGGTCAACAATGGCCGGAGCCACGGTGGCTAAATAGGCGGCCAGGGCCTCTCCTGCCAGTTGGTGTTGGTTGGCGTGTTCGATGGCCGCTTTAAACCATTTTGAAGGTCGGTAGCCCAATTCAATCAATTCTTGTCCGGTAATCATGGTAACAATTTTATCACTTGACTGCAAGATGCAACACCCCTGCGCAGTAGAGCTGCGTAGGTGCAAAATAGTTGAAATTTACCGGCTGATTTGCTCCAGCATATACCTCCAATGGCGGTTGTTCGGCTCCAGCTGTTGCGCTTTTTCAAAGTATTGCCGTGCTTTGGTCTTGTCTTTTAACAGCAGGTAGGTGGTCGCCAGGCTTTCGCACGCGCCCGCAGACTTCGGGTATTCCTCCGCATTGAGTGCATACAGGCTGATAGCATCCTTATATTGTTTGTTCCTCCGGCATTCTTCTCCGAGGTAATTGAGGGTGGCTTCGTTGAAGGTATAGCGCGGATCGGCTGCGGCCTTTAATTGACGATAGCGGGCAACAGTGGCATCGACACCGCTCGACCGCAACGTACTCCGCAACGTATCCAGCAATGCCCAGGGATAGCGGTAAAGATCCACCCGGCGACTGGGATCGAGGAGGTACCTACCGATATCCGTGACGGAGTTGTTGTTGTTGCAAAGCACCACGACTGCGCATTTTTTTACCAGGTCAAGGCCGAGGTAGGTCCGGTAGCCCGGCATGCCTCCGTCCTTAAACAGGTAATGCTTGCCGTTTTCCTGGTAAAGCGTCCAGCCCATGGTGGTATAGGTATCCTCTCCCTCTTTTTTCGCTTGCAGTATATGTGTCTGCTGCATGGCAGGATACAAGGGAGTGGATACAAGACCCAGTTGGGCCCGGGCGAATGTCAGCAGGTCGTTGACGTTGGATAGTAAGGCACCTCCTGCCCCAATGGCGCCCAGTTGACCCAGACCCACCACCGCACCTGTTTCCGCATGGCCGATGGCCAGGTTGCTACGCTGTTGAGCATTCAGCGTGATTACGGTGTTGTTCATATGCAGTGGCTGGCAGATGCGCTGCTTTACCAGGTTTTCATAGTCCTTGTCCGATACTTTTTCCAGGATCAGTCCCAACAAGCCATAGGCCACATTGGAATATCTCCACTTAGTATCGATATCGGGTGGCTGAAATGTAGACACGTATTCATACAATTTAACGGGCGTATAGTCGGCATAGGCCCGGGTAAAGTCGGGGTCTTTGGGAAATACATTGTCGGGAAAACGCGGCATGCCCGAGCGGTGGGTGGCCAGGGACAGCAAGGTGATTTCTTTCCCATTCCATTGGGGCGCCCTGGTATTGGCCGGCAGGTATTTCGAGAGTGGGTCGTTCACGCTGAGCTGACCTTGCTGGTCCATATCGCACAGCAGCAGCGCCGTAAACACCTTGGTGATCGATCCGATCTCATACAGGGTGTTGGCATCGGGCTGACGGCGATCTTTGTCACTCAGTATGCCTTCGGCAAATACCTGCCGACTGCCCGTGGAGTCGATCATGCCTACGATGATGCTTTTGCCCCGTTGGGCCGCTACCTCGCGTTTGAGCAACGCCCGGATACTATCGCTGGGGAGCTGTGCGGAGGCATGCTGTAAGATTACATACAGTAGCGCGGGCACCAAGATCACTTTATTCATTCCTTTATAGTTGTTGTTTATGCTGCCAGCATTATACACCATCGATCCCCATGTCATTGCATTATTTGCGCCGGGGAGACTAGCTATAAATGTACGCAAAACGTTGAGGTTGGGCACGAACAGGTTGCCCGCCTGTCACGAACGCTGTCATTTCTTCCTTCTTTTTCTGGCATGTTTGGTTGGCAAGGCGGTGCGTTTTGTTAATATCATAGTGCAATAATTGTCCCGGCAAGCTAAACACAATAGGTGCTTTCGATCCCATTGACTTACTTTTTGAATAGCCGACTTTGATGCGTTCGTGCTTTCTGGCAGCTAATAAGCAACGTTCCCGCTCTGTTATCCCGCCTTAGTGATTCATAGGCTGCCTGAACTGCTTTTACTATGGATGAGTTACCTGTTACACCATCAACCAAAATAATATGCGAAGCAAATTGTTTATTTCATTTTCGGTACTCCTAAGTCTTATACTTTTGGGCTGTGGCGCTGATCGCGATCTTCCCAAAGCTGATACCATTTTTTACGGCGGTGATATCATTACCATGGAGGGTGATTCGGCCAGCTATGTGGAAGCGCTTGCTGTCAAAAACGGCCGCATCCTGTTTGTAGGTACTACAAAGGAGGCGGACGGCTATCAGGGAGACAGCACGTTGATGTATGACCTGCGGGGCGAAACGCTGGTGCCGGCATTTATTGACGCTCATGCCCATGTGGCCAATTATGCCATGGTATCTGCCACTGCCCCATTATCGCCCCCACCCTATGGTGACGTAATGTCGATACCCGATCTCCGGAAGGTGTTATCCGATTACATCGGTCAGCATAAAATTCCCGATGGTGGTATGGTGTTGGGTAATGGCTATGATGAATCGGTGATGCGGGAACATCGGCATCCCACAGCTACGGAGTTGGATAGCGTATCAACTACCCACCCGATATATATCGTGCATACTTCGGGTCATATGGGTGTTGGCAATAGTCTGTTTATGAAAAAATTGGGTGTTCGTTACAGCACGCCTGATCCTGTGGGCGGTGCCTTTATCAGGGATAAAGCATCCGGACAGTTAACTGGAAGAATGATTGAAAACGCCAATATTCATGCCTTGCTGTACGTGCGAAAACAGACTCCCCCAACACCTCCGGAACATCAATTCGATGCCTTACTGGCCGCAGAAAAACTGTGGTTTAAAAATGGCCAAACGGTCATCGGAGAATGCAGGGCCGACCCAGCTACACTCCATCTGATCAAGGCCGCCGACGAAAAGGGGCTATTAACCGGTGATTTTATTGTGTTGCCCGACTATGATCTCAATAAGGATAGCCTGGCCTACTGGAAACAGTATTATAAAAAATACCAGGGGCACTTCAAGGTGGGGGCCATAAAAATGACTTTTGATGGCTCTCCACAGGGAAAGTCTGCATGGCTTACAATGCCTTATTTGGTTCCGCCGGATGGTGAACAGGCAGGATTTAATGGCGTGCCTATATATACCCGACAGGCTGCTTACAATGGGTTGAAGGATATATTCAGTAACGGTATGCAGGTACATGTGCATTGTAATGGTGACGCCGCTATTGACGAGTACCTGGACCTCATAGACAGCTTGCGCAAAGAGAATTTAGTTACAACCGATATGCGCAATGCAATTATACATGCACAGGTTTGCCGGCCCGATCAGGTGCCAAGGATAAAACAGCTAAACATTATACCCAGCTGGTTCCCCACGCATTGCTATTTGTGGGGCGACTGGCATTACGAAAGTGTGCTGGGCCCAGAGCGTGCAAACCATATAAGTCCGCTGAAACAAGGGTTGGACAATGGGCTATTATTTACCATTCATTCAGATGCTCCTGTAACCCCGCCCGACCTCATTACGGCCATCTATGCAGCTGTAAACCGCCAAACCAGGAGTGGCCGGGTATTGGGTGCCGATCAGCGCATCCCTGCCTATGAAGCGTTGAAAGCGATTACGATCAACGCTGCCTACCAATGGAGTGAGGAGGATAGCAGGGGGTCATTGAAAGTGGGGAAAAAGGCGGACCTGGTTATTCTCGATAAAAACCTGCTGAAGGTGGAGCCGCTGGCTATCCGCGAGGTCCAGGTGCTGGCCACGATTAAGGATGGTAAAACGGTTTACAAAAAATAGCCCCTTCACTGGCCACGCATCACCATATCGTAGATTGACTTCAACTGCGTATCGCCAAATCCATAAATGCTTTCCCGCTTCCAGAATTCCTGAAACACCCCGGGGAAGTCGGTAGTGCCCTGTTGCAGGATGTCGGCGATCACGCTTTCGGGCCGCCCGGCTGTGCCGTCGTGGGGGAAACGGTCAATATGGGCTTGTACCACTTCCTGCAAATAGGGAAAGGCATCAGTAGGATGGCTGGCCAGCCGGCTTAGCGCATCCAGGTTGTTGTCTTTATAGGCAGCCCATAGGTCGTGCCCGAGTTGCCCGTCTACATCGCTTAAAAGAATTCTGTCGGCATAGCAAACCTGCAGCTGCGGGGATGTGGCCGGCCCATACCCATTCCAGAAATGCTTGCTGTCTCTGTCTACATACGAGGTATAAACGGCATAGACCTTTTTCCGGATCGACAGGCCATGGAGTAGCGACAGCACAAACCACATATTCACCTGGCAAAACAGGTCGTACTCAAACCAGAGGTTGAAGGTGGAGCCGTCGGGCGCCTGTAGTACTTGCTCAAATTGGCTGACTACCTTGTCGTGGTAGTCGTTCTCCGCTACACCCAGGTATTTCGCCCTTGCTTGCCAGAAGGATGGCAGGTCATTGCCCGATACATCTCCATCTATCAGCGCTTCCCTGCACACAATAATGGCTCCTTCAATTTCGCTTTCAGGAAAACTATAAGCGAGCGCATCTCCGTTTAAGATATTGTATTTCATGTTGGTGACGGTTTTAATAGGTTCGCTGTGCACTTAAATGTACGCTAATGGCCGGAGGAAACCGGGTATTTACAATTATTTACACAGTTGGCGCCGCTATTTTACAGTCCTGTTTCAGGATGCTGCCGGGAAGCCGGTAGATTCGCGGTGTCAAACCTTCCTGCACAAATAATTATGAAACACCTACTAATCTACACGTTGTTCTCCCTGGCTGGTTGGTTCAGCTCCTGCGGACAAAACCCCACCAACAAACCACCAGAAAATGCCCGGCCCATCACCGACTTTAAGCATAACGACACCGCCCGGTTGAGATACACCACGGGCGTTCGTGCCATTTTGGAAGATAGTAAAGGAAATACCTGGTTTGGTAGCAATCGCGAAGGGGTATGTATGCTTAAGGATGGGCAACTGCAATATTTTACTACCCAAAATGGATTGAGTGATAACCAGGTCAGGAGTATTTATGAAGATAAAAATGGCATCATCTGGTTTGAATGTGGGGTGGGGTTAAGTAAGTACGATGGTAAGGCAATGACTGTTTCCAGGGAGCGGGAATATTCGGCCCCTAAAGACAGGACGTTTAACGTCAGTGATCTTTGGTTTAAAAGCGATGAAACGGTTGGGTACAATAAGCTGGAAGGGCTGGCAGGTGTGTATCAATATGACGGAAAGCACATCTATTACCGCTCCTTTCCTATACAACCGCCACGGGGACACGAAAATGGCTATTCCATTTCCACCCCTTTTATAAAAAGCAAAACAGGCATGGTGTGGATGGGGACTTACAATGCCTTGATCGGGTACGATGGCAAGCGGTTTACCATGTATACTGATGATTCGATGGGATTAGATAGTACCGAATCTTTGCATATCCGGGCCATTATGGAGGACAGCAAAGGCAATATATGGATTGGCAATAACAGTGGTGGCAGTCCCATTGGTGGCATCGGCGTCATAAAATATGATGGTAAGCAATTCAATCACTTTACCAAACAACAGCGATTAAGAAAAGAAGACACCAAAGGTAACTCCCTGGATCGGGTGTTTTCGATTGGTGAGGACAGTTCGGGTAACATGTGGTTTGGCACCGTACAGTCGGGTGTGTGGCGATATGATGGGCATACCATGACCAATTTCACTCAACAAGATGGCCTCGATGGTGACATGACCTGGATTATTTACAAAAGTAAATCAGGCGAATTGTGGTTTGGTGGAGGCCCCAACGGGGTGTTTCGTTTCAATGGCAAGTCTTTTGAGCGGAAGTATTAACTGGTCGTGTGCAGAGAGTCAATGGCGGCACTACTGCCTTTGGGGAAGCAAGGCAATACATCTTTCGTAAAATAGGGCTCCTGGTTTACCCAAAACATATAATTGTTGCATCACAGCTCCACTGTCGTATTCCGGGGTCAATAGATAGTCCGGAATTGCTTTGTAACGCCGGAGCCAGGTAATTACTGTCAGTCACAATTAATTTCCCATCTCTTCTAATAACAGTAATTTCGGCCATCGGTTTATCCGCCCTGCCGTCCCTCCACCCCTTCCTGCCCTTTTTCACTGTTGATCCCGGTACCGCGTGAAACGCTTATCCTACATCTATCTACATCCATAAAACATTGACCATGCGACTCATCCTCGTATTGCTGGGAGTGGCTGCTGCCTTCACTTCGGCTGCCCAGGAGTTCAATCGCCTCCAGGCGGATTCCCTGTTGCAATTACTGCAGGCAACCAAGGCATCGGCCCCCAAGGTCGAAATACTTACCAACCTGGCTGCCTACCATATTTTCAAACCCGGCGAAAACAAGGTCGACCTGGATAGTGCCAATACCCTGTTGCAGGAGGCTACTCAACTGAACCAATCGGCCCGTATTCCTTTTTTTGAAGGTCGCCTGCTGCTGATCAAAGCCATTATGCTCCGCGAGCAGGGCAACGAGGCCGATGGCCGGAAAGCCGTGGAGCAGGCAATACCCCTCCTCGAGCAAAGTACCTACCGTTATCACCTGGGAAGGGCTTACAATGAACTGGGTGGTTATTACGAATGGCAGGATAAAGATCAACTCCGGCAGCGGATCGTGTTGACGCATAAGGCGGCCGACGCCTTCCTGCAGGCGGGGGATATCGAGCAACAGGGACATGCACTACGCATGTTGGGAGATCTGTATGGCGTCAACAGGGAATTTCCCAAAGCGTTGGTCGTGCTGAAAGAAGCCGTCGTGGCCTACCAGGCAGCAGGCCATACAAAGCTGCAGGGGGTATACGAATTGATGAGCCGGGCCAGTATGCGCGTTACGGACTATAAAAGCGCCATCGTCTATGGACTGCTGGCCTTGAAGGTGGCGAAAGCCGAACAGGATAGTTCACTGCAACTGGCTACGATCAACAACTCATTGGGCAACCTGTACCGGATGGCGGGCAGGCGGGAAACCGCGATCCGCTATTTTAGAGATGCCCTGGGGGTAGCGCTCCATTTTGATGAAACCTCCAATGTGATCTCGATCGCTTACAATATTGGTTTGTGTTACCTCGATCTGGGGCAGCCCCGCGAGGCGATCAACCTGCTGCAATCGATACCTGTACACCATACGTCCGACCCACATCCCATCGGTCGCACCTGGCTCAGCACTATCTATATGCGTGCATATGAGCTCCAAGGGCAGGAGGACAGCGTGTTGCGGCACCGCCACGCATTGGAAAGGGCCGTTGTAGATCCGGTAGTTTCCCAGGACCTGAAGTATGCCGCGTATGTGGTACTGGGACGGAATTATTTCGGCCGGCAGGATCTGCCGCGGGCTTTGCATTTTCTTCGTCAATGCGATAGCCTGGAAGTGCCACCGATATCGCGCCCTGCCGCTGATAGAGCCTTCCTGGCCTACAAGCTCGACTCCGCGCAAGGCCGCTACCGGGAGGCCCTGGTGAATCTAAACTTATACAAGTCGGTGTCGGATACCCTGTTCAACGAGGTGAAATTCCGCCAGTTTCAGCAACTGGAGGTTGAATACGAAACCTCCAGAAAGGCAGATTCCATTGCCTTGCTGACGCAAAAGAATGACCTGCAATCGGCCAGTTTACGCGTAGCAGGGTTGACAAGGGATATTACTATTTCCGGTATTGTACTGTCCGCTGTCATCATCGGATTGCTCTATCGGCAGTACCGGCTAAAACAACAAAGCAACCAGGTAATTACCGGGAAGAACAATAAACTGGAGCGCCTGGTGAAGGAAAAAGAATGGTTGCTCAAAGAAGTGCATCACCGGGTGAAAAATAACCTGCAAACGATCATGAGCCTGCTGGAAATGCAGTCCAACGCGGTGAACAAGGATGCCCAATCGGCTTTACTGACCAGCCAGAACCGGATCTTTGCCACTTCCCTGCTCCACCAGAAGCTGTATCGCTCGGACAATATATCGTCCGTCAATATCGCCACCTATTTGTCGGAATTGATCCAGCACATCAAAGACGCCCTGGAGGTGGAACGTCCGATAGCGATCATGAAGGATATTGTGCCCCTGGAGCTGGATGTTACGCAAGGCGTACCGTTGGGACTTATCGTCAACGAGGTGATCACCAATACCTTCAAATATGCCTTTAATGACAGTATCGAGCATCCTGTCATCACGGTGTCACTGACCCACCAGGATGGCATGGCCGAACTGCTGATCGCCGACAACGGTATTGGCTTCCGGCGCAAAGAGGAGGAATCCATGGGGTTGGGACTGGAACTGGTAATGGGACTGGCAACCGATATCGGCGCCACCGTATCCATCGAGTCATCCCAGGGCACTTCCGTGCGCCTGCGTTTCAAACCCCGGTTATCACTGCATTCCATGGTGAGTGCCGGGGAGGAATATGCAGCCGTGTGATGCCGGGAGGATGTTATTTCATCTTCCTCCGCAACCATTTCCGCAAGGGCTCATCGAAGAATTTCAAACTGAGGTAAGCCAGGACGATCGATCCCGCTAAGGTCATCAGCGCTGTAGGCCAGGCTTGCGCCAGGGTGATGCCCTTATTGTTGCTGACCCAGGCCACGTAGAAGTAGACCAGCGGATAATGCACCATGTATAAGGGATAAGAGATATCGCCGAGGAATTTGCAGACTTTGTTTTCAAAAGGCTTTTTAATCACACCGCTCGCTCCCAGGTACACGATCACCGGGAAGATCACCACGATACAGATCGACTCATACAGCCCATTCATCCAAAGATGCGCCTCGCCGCCTATGCGGGGCATAAAGAGCAAAGCCGCCACCAACAGACTACACAACAAGAAGGCATTGTTGAGCTGGGTAGGTTTCGCTACCCGGGATAACAACAGCCCCGCAAAAAACGGGTACATCGTGCGCGTGATGCCCACCCGCATATGATCCCAGTTGAGGGTCCAGCCGCCGGTGACGTCGCCATTGGCGTTGGTCAGGGCAAAGTGGAAAAGGGCCGCGGCAGCGATCAATACAAATACAAAAAGCGCCTTGTTTGACAGCTTTCTGATACCGACTGCATAGAAAATATTAGCGATGTACTCGAAGAACAGCGACCAGGCAACGCTGTTGAGCGGATGCATTTCCTGCCAGCCGCGGATGTCGAGCGACAAAGGGATGGGGAGTATCGTATAACCAATCAGCAGCACCAGGAGAAATTTCCATACCGGCACCTCGTGGATCGTAGGCCAGATGGTAGAATCGGTGAAGTAAAATCCTATGGCGCCCAGCGTCATGCCCAGTATCACCAATGGCTGTAAACGCTCGAACCGACGTCTGAGAAAGCCACCGACCGTAAGTTTGTTCCACCGGTCATCGTAAGCATACCCGATCACAAAGCCCGAGAGCAGGAAGAAGAAATCAACCGCCAGGTAACCGTGGTTGATCAGTTGATCAAAATGACTGGTAGAAAGTGGTTCGCAGAGGTGAAAACATACTACGATCAGGGCAGCTACCCCGCGCAGTCCGTCCAAAATGGGATAGTGAGGTTTGGTGGCAAGTTGGTTATTGTCCATCGTCGTCGGGTAAAAATTGGGCGTTCAGAACACACTGAAACTGGTTACGGAAAGCGGTAAAAATAGAAAGATAATAGGTTGGGTGATCGCGCCGGCAGGCCGAAATAGGGATATTTGCTGATTTTGGAACGGATTGCACAAAGATTGAAACAAAAAGGTGTAAGGGGTGAGTCATCCGTTGTTTACCTTACCGCTCTTTTTATTTGAACAAAGCCATTTTACATGACGAGATTGGACAGTTTTAAAGCCATGGCAGTAGCCGTCGGTTTGTTTGCCAGCAACCACCTGCCTGCGCAGGAGCGACAAGCGCCCGCCTATCCCCTGATCACGCACAATACCTACTTCAGTATCTGGTCGATGACCGATCAATTGACTGCCTCTACGACCCAGCACTGGACGGGAGCCGATCATTCGCTGTTGGGATTGATCAACGTAGATGGCAAGGTATACCGGTTCATGGGCAAGACCGAATCCAATTACAAAACCATCGTACTGGCTGCCGACGAAATAGCCTATACCGTTCGCTATACCGAAGAAAAGCCCCAGGGCGACTGGGCATCCGCCAGTTTCAACGACGCCAGTTGGAAATCGGGCCAGGCACCCATCGGCGATGATGCCAAGACGGCCAAAACGCTCTGGAAATCCAACGATATCTGGGTAAGAAGGGCTTTTACCGTAGCCAACCTCGCCGCCATCAACGAGCTTTTCCTGAAGCTGAACCACGACGACAATGTGGAAGTATTCCTGAATGGGAAAAGGGTCTATGAAAAAGCGGGCTGGACCAACACTTTCCAGTACCATGCCATCAACAAGGCAGACCTGAAAGCCGGGCAAAATATCCTGGCGATCTACTTGAAAAACACGGCCGGTGGTCGTTTCCTCGACTTTGGTCTGGTGGATAAGATCAAAGACAATACCGGCGCCATTGCCCTGGCCGATCAAAAGAAGGTTGCGTTCACCGCCACCCAAACCAGCTATGACTTTACCTGCGGAACGATCGACCTGACTTTGACTTTTACGTCTCCCCTATTGCTCAATGATATGAAACTGCTGGCAAGGCCCGTTTCGTACATTACTTACGGCGTAAAGGCCAACGATAATAAGAAGCACCAGGTAAAAGTCTTTTTGGGTGCCTCCTCCAACCTGGCTGTTTACCAGCCGATGCAGGAAGTCACCACGCGCCAATACGCTGCTAACGGTTTGTCGATCCTGAAAGCCGGTACCGTCGAGCAACCCATCTTACAAAAGGGCGCAGACGATATGCGCATCGATTGGGGCTATTTCCATGTGGCAGTGCCCCAGTCATCCGGCGCCACACAATTTATCACCAAAAGCACGGAAGCAGCGCAGGCCTTCGCGAAGGGCGCTACCACTTCCACCGCCTCCAAAGGGAAATCCTTATCGCTGAATACGGTGATGCCAATCACTGCCGTGGGTAAAAGCCTGATCGAGCGGCATCTGCTGCTTGGTTACGATGAGATCTATTCCGTGCAATACTTCAATACCAACCTGCGCCCCTGGTGGAACCAGGATGGCAAACAGACCATCGAAGGTCAACTGGCCGATGCTGAAAAAGATTACCCGTCAGTCATCGCCAAATGTGTGGCCTTCAACAGTGAGCTGAACAAAGAAGCAGTGAAAGCCGGTGGTGATCAGTATGCGCATCTTTGTGCATTGGCTTACCGCCAGAGCATCGCCGCTCATACGCTGGTGAAAAGTCCCCAGGGAGAAACCCTGTGGCTGTCGAAGGAAAACAACAGTGGTGGGTTCATCAACACCGTAGACGTCACCTACCCTTCTGCCCCGCTGTACTTGCTCTACAACCCCGAATTGCTGGAAGGCATGCTGAATGGCATTTTCTATTTCAGCGAAAGTGGCAAGTATCCACACCCCTGGGCTGCGCATGACCTGGGTACCTATCCCATCGCCAATGGCCAGACCTACGGCGAACCCATGCCGGTAGAAGAATCCGGCAATATGATCATCCTCACGGCGGCGATCGCGAAAGTGAAAGGCAATGCGGATTATGCTAAACTACATTGGAAAACCCTCACTACCTGGGTCGATTACCTCGTGAAGGAAGGCCTCGATCCAAAGACGCAGCTGTGTACCGATGATTTTGCGGGCCACCTGGCGCGCAATGCCAATCTATCGGTGAAGGCCATTGTTGGTATTGCCTGTTATGCACAGCTGGCGGAAGCACTTGGCGAAGCAGAAACGGCTAAGAAATACAGGGCCATCGCCGAAAGCATGGTGCCCAAATGGATGGAGATGGCCGATGGTGGTGATCACTATAGCCTGACCTTCGACAATAAAAATACCTGGAGCCAGAAGTACAACCTGGTATGGGATAAGGTGCTGAAACTGCAATTGTTTCCCCAACAGGTATATGAGAAAGAAACACAGTACTACCTGACGAAGCAGCAGAAGTTTGGCTTGCCATTGGATAGCCGTAAGACGTATACGAAGAATGACTGGATCTTGTGGACGGCCACGTTTGCGCCACAGCGCGAGCAGTTTGAAAAGATCATCGCCCCCGTTTATCTCCATGCGCTGGAAACACCCTCCCGTGTGCCACTGAACGATTTCTACGATGCTATCACCGGTATCCGCGACAATTTCAAGGCGAGAAGTGTGGTAGGCGGATTCTATATGAAAATGCTGGCGGATAGGATGCGGGCAAAGTAGACCGGCCGTTGTGACCTTGCTATAAAGCAAAAGCCTTCTAACCACGTTAGAAGGCTTTTGCTTTATATATAAGTGATGATGTGCATCCGTGGTTGCGCGTAGTGTGCGCGATGCTGTCATAAATGACGCTAACGGTAACGGACTGTGGGTAGATTGTAAAATATTTTGATCCTTTTTACTGCCGTTCTGGGGGAAATGCCTATATTCACACAACAGTACTATACTATTCTATACTATTTGGTTTACCTGTTGTATGGATGGTGACTGTAAACTATTAACCAAAATTTTGCCTTGTTGTTATGAAAAAGCACACACACCTCTCCCTGCCATTAAAAAAAATCTCCGTTAGTCTGACCTGCCTGGCCTTTGTTGCCAGCCTCGTGGCAACCACTTCTTCCTTCACAGATCCCGGCGAAACCGGTAATGGTAATTGCTGGAAAGCCGAAAGAGTCGTTTGCAATGGAACCACCACGACGACCACCTATAGTGGAGCAGCAGCTCCGTGGGCTGGTCCCGGCGACTATAACGGTAAAACGACTACCGACGCTTCGGGAAACATCACGGTCATCACCCTCGCTGCTACGCCTGTATGGGATCCTGCCACTTTTTCGTTCCGGTACAAAATCGAAAGCAGAGCAGTTACGGTAGTGACCAGTAGCAGATCAGATTGTTCACAAGGAGGCAATTCGACTTCCGATTGTCAGCCTACCGATTGTAATGGCCAATCTATCGGAACCCTCAAGGTTTGCGTTAAATAACTTTCCAGCGTTTAATACAGTATTCGGGTTTGTGCTCAGGTAACTGACTTGAGTTGTCATGCCCATGCTTAAAGTTTAAGGTATGCTTTTTCATTGTACTGTAATTGGTATGATCGTGGCGGCTATTGCCCTGACGGCCAGCCGCCACCTATCACACATTGCCCAGCCGTCAGACAAGTGTTGGAGCCGGACGAAAGTGTCCTGCGGAGGCGAAAGGAAGCGGAATTTGTTTCGTGAAGAAGTGGCTCCTGCTGTACCAGTTGCCGACCTGGCCAGGATTGATTCGTCGGGCGTGATCACGGAAGCGCAATTGTTGTCCGATACGGTTTTTCTGATCGTTAAAAAATATACGGTGTGGAGCGCCGATCCAACAACTAATAAGCTGGAAAGAAAAGTGAAGGCGATCGATAGCCTTGTTGAAAGGATAAGATGGGAATGTGAATATGTTGGCCCGGGTAAAGGCAACTGTTCATCCTGTCAGGTGACCGATTGCAATGGCCGGCCCGTAGGTGCGCCTAAAACCGGCGTACGCAACAATCGAAAATAGTACTCATGCTGTAAGGCACCGCTTCATCAGCCCATCGCGGGTACTGCCCACTTCCAATCCTACAAAGACTGTCTACCTGTTGTATTTCTATTCTATAGAAGTATAGCTATCTATTGTCCGTCTCCCCAACAATAAGCCATTCAAAAAAGCTACGTAGCGTGCTTTTTTTTCTTAACCATGCAATTTTAATTTATGACAAACAAAAAAACAAGTTCAACGCGACTAAAGAAAGTCGCCCTGGCTGTTTGCCTGCTTGCTGCCGGCACTGGTACCATTACCTCGCTTTCTTCTTTTACAGGTGATGGCGAATCCGGTGGAGGCAATTGCTGGAAAACAGAACAGCAAATGTGCAATGGTACCACCACTACTACCACCAATGGTGTAACCACACAAACAACGGTGACGGGTGGAAAGATTACGGGCCAGGTTACGGGCGGCGTTGCCAGCAATGCCAACGTTGGACAAACGGCCGGCGTCGTTATCACCTACAACCCGCAAACCAGTTCATGGACGACTACCAATCCGGGCACTACTACTGTAACGGTAACGAGCTGGAGAGCTGATTGCGCTTCTGGTGGCAATACAGGTTGCTTACCGACAGATTGCGACAAAAAAGGCATGGATTACAAACCTTGTAATTCATAAACCCCAATCACAACATTGTGCAAAGAGAAGAGCTATTGAACCCTTTAATAGCTCTCTCTTTGAATCCATATCGATTGGACGATACCATACCCCATTCATACAATGACCATGAGAAATAGTATCTTATTGTTCGTGTTGGGAGGCCTGCTGGCTTCCTGTGACCCCAATGTCCAGACCGGACCCATTGTCGATGCGAAGACTGCCACCATTTCGGTAGATAATGGTGCCATCACCGATTTTTCCAATATCGACACGTTGATCTCGTCCTTCTCTTATATCCCACTGGAAACAACAGACAGCAGCCTGCTGGGTAATATCAATGCCGTATTCCCCATTAAAAACAGGATCGTTGTCTTCGATAAATACAATGCAAAAAGCGTCTTCATCTTTTCTGATCAAGGGAAGTTTGTAGCTAAGCTATCCCCCTCCGGCGAAGGTCCCGGTGAGTTCAACAGCATCGGACGGTGTAAGGCCGATAGCGCCGGTATCGACATCTTCGATAACAGCCTGTCGAAGATGTTGCATTATGACCTCGATGGTCAGTTTTCGAAGGAGTATAAGGTAGCTCACTTCTACAAGACCAACTTCCTGAAGTATTCGGAGGGCAAATACCTCTTCTATAATGTCAACGAGCCTACTGCCGGCAACGAGGGATACAAATTGATTGCCTGGGACGCAGCACGCAATCAGTTGGAAAGATACTTTCTACCCATCGACCGGTCGCTGTCAATGACCGAATCCTATGTCGATGAATCACACTTTCAGGCTTCTCCCGAAGGGCCGGTATTTTTTGAGTTTTTCAATGACACGATTTACAATTTTGCTGCAGACTCGCTGAAACTGTCTGCCAGGTATATTCTCGATTTTAAAGATGATCCCTCGCCGGCCGGTTATGTAAACGATAAGAATATACGGGATAAGATGAAAGACGTGGAGAAAAATCAATACGCCGTTTTTGGATGCCGGTACCTGGAACTCAAAGATTACCTGTTTTTCAATTATATCTACAAAAAAGGGAACCGGTCTGTTATCTGGGACAAGAAACGGAAAGAGACTTTTTCCAATGCCAACTTTATTGTTAGCTCCAAGACCATGTTGCCTTGCGTCAACTGGTACAAAGGCGCTGCCGATAACCAGTTGCTGGTGAAGTTCGAGGCTGCGGAGCTGATCGCCTTGTATCGCCAACGTGTGCAGGAAGGCGCCACCAAAGCACTCCTATCGTCGCTGGAGCACGTGACAGCAGCCTTGAAAGAAGACGACAACCCGGTGTTGCTGGTGATCAACCTGAAAGGTTAAGTGCCGCTACGGCCGCGCGGCCTGTTTGAATCCTTCGTTATCATTACTCAATTGACTGTGTTATGCTTCCATCAAAGAAATCTCTGTTTTATCTATTGCTGATCGTTGCTGCTATTGGTGTAACTGTCGTAAACGGTGCTATCTACTTCAATAATAAAGGTAGCCACCCGGTGGGGCCGGATCAGCAACAGGCCGCTGCTGTGGTGACTGATCTGGAACGTAAGTACAACAGGCTGGCCATCCAGCATGCTGATCCGGTGGTGGAGGATGCAGTTACCTTATCTGACACTGCCACCGCCTATTCCCTGCCGGCTTTTTTTGACCGGTATATTCAGTCGCCCAGGATCATATTCCGTTATTCCGATATTGGCTGCACCCCCTGCGTCGATTCCTCCCTGTCGGTATTGCGGGCGATCGGTGATCAGATCGGACATGAGCAGATCCTCATTGTGCCCAGCTATGAGAACCGGCGGAACCTATTGATCTGGAAAAGGGTCAATAAGTTCGATTTCACGATCTTAAACGCTCCTTCCGGTAAGGTATTGCCGGCTGTGGATGCCTACAATATCCCTTATTTCTTTGTACTGACTCCCAAGAGTATGACGGCGCATCAATTGTTCTTCCCCATGAAGGAGAATACGTCCCGAACTGCTGATTATCTCCAGGCAGTCGTTGGCAGGTACATCAAGCAACCCAACCAGTAAGTATGTTTGCCATCAACTCCATACCCCGGGAAAACAAGCTAACGCCGGCAGCCGTGCTGGCTGTCGTGCTGCTCCTGTTTTGCGGGTATTACTACCAGGTGGAAAGTGTTTTTTCTTTCAACTACGAATTGACCCGCCACGAGCAATACGGGGTGGCTGTTGTTGTGCTCTCCGGTTGGACCTTGTGGTCTGTCATGCTGCTTTTTAAGAGGTCCCTGCCGGTTCCTCCACTATTGCCGTTGCTGTTGGGGTGTTTGCTGATAGGTTGGCTGTGTTGGTCCCGGTATTATTCGTTGGCCAACGAGTATTTTGTACAGGTAAGCTGCATCATCCTGTTGATGGGTATGGTGATCTACGCAGGACAACGCTTATTGCCCCTGATCGTTTGGCTTTTTGTGCTCGTCCTGTTGATCCAGATCGGCATCGCCTGTTTTCAAATGGGAGGCCTTGCCCTGGACATCCGAAGTTTTAACGTGCAGGGGAGCCTGCAGAACACGGGCATATTTTGCAATTACCTGGTCATACAGCTACCGTTTCTGTACTACCTTCTTTTTGTGGGCCCAGCAAGTACCGATAAGCCGCTCCGGCACCGGAAAGCAGCAGGCCTCGTTATCGCGAAGATCCTTGTCTTTTCCCTGGTGCTTTGTTTTACAACCTGGGTTGTCTGGAAGACGACTACCCGTACGGCCATGGTCATGCTGCTCGTCTGGCTGACAGGCCTGGTCATGAGCACCCTGGGGAAAACCATCAAGAGCAGGTTGAGCCGGTTGCCCAGGATCGTGATCGTTGCTGGCGCGGGCCTGATCCTGCTCTCGCTCATGGCGGCTGCACAGGTGCTGTTCAAAGCCAAAATGCTGTCTGCTGTTGGCCGGATGATGAAATTGGACATTGCGGCAGGGCATTGGAAGGATCATTTTCTAACAGGAACAGGTGTTGGACGGTTTACCTGGTATTACCCACAGTGGCAGTCACACTATTTTACGACCCACCCTACTTCACCCGATGCGTATTTTTTAAGTGCCGATGAAAGTTATATCCTGTTCAATGAGCCCATTCAATTGTTTCATACGATCGGGTTGGCCGGTATGATCGGTGTTGTTATGGGCCTGATCCTGTTTTTTAACAGCCGGTCGGCGAAACAGGCAAAGTTGTTGACGGCGGTAAAAATGACCATGGTATTGCTGCTGACAGGTAGCCTGTTTTCGTATCCCTTGCATGTAAACATCCTGCTGTTGCAGGGGGCCTGTTGCGTGGCCGCATCGGTGATCCTGCACGACGGGCGGTGGCGATGGCTCGATACCCTTTACGGAAGGGTACCGGTGCCTGTGGGTAAAGCCATCATCACCCTGGCAGTTGTAGCCGGCGGTTTTGCCACGTATACTGCGGGGCGCCAATGGCGGGCCGTCAACTGCTGGCAGCAGATCGGACAACAGGAACTGTCGCCTGCACAACGTGTGCAAACCTACGAATCCCTGCGTGCCTCCCTGCCCTGCAACGGGAAGTTCCTGACCAGCTATGGGATGTTTTTGTTGTCGCAACAAAAGGATGCGGCAAAAGCGATCCAGGTGCTGGAGGCTGCCAGCACTTACTTCATTTCCAAAAGGACCATCGAGCTGCTGGCGGAAGCGTATCGGCGAGATGGCCACCTCCGGGAAGCGATCACCCGGTATGAATGGCTGTCTGGTTATCTACCCAGCCGGTTTGCCATCAAATTCAGGTTGTTGAACCTGTATCACGAGGCCGGGGAGCGCGACAAGGCAACCGCGATTGCCCAACTGATACTGCGTATGCCAGTCAAGATTCCTTCCGATGAAGTAGACAGGATCAAAAGAGAAACAAGCCTGTTGTTAAGCACGCGCTAGCTTAAACGGCCAATGAACGACAAAAGAAACAACTCATTAATACTCCACCTTACCCTATCCGTGAGTAGTGGTTGGAGTATCCTAAAATAGATTGTGACATGTTTTTCCATTCCATCGTTACTACCCGCTCGAACCGGCGACAGCCTCTGCTTAGGTATTGTGTCGCCGTTTTGGCAGGGGGCTGCCTGGTGTCTTGTGGCGACTCCTTATCCTCACAGGGCGATACAGAGCTTCCCTTTCTAAAAAGTCAGCAGTCCGATACGTCGCGCACGATCGTCCATACCGTATTGGCCGGCGAAGCGCCTTTTAAATACCTGATCCGGTCTTCGGGGAAGATCCGGTCACTGCACGAAAGAATGATTGCATCGGAGGTGGGTGGTACGCTGCTGGCTTGTCATGCGGCTACGGGCAAGCGCGTAGCTGTGCAGGAGGTGCTTGTAAAGGTCGATCCCACTGTGATTCAATTCCGGCTCAACAAAGCCGAACTCAACCTGCTCAACAGCGAAAAGGAGTACGAAAGCCAGATATTGAGTTATGAGCGCCTGCTGAAAGATAAGCCGGCAGCGGAAGCGGAAAAGATCAGGCGGCAGTTGAAGATCCGCAGCGGCTTGTTGCCGGCAGAGCAAGAGATCAGCGAAGCGCAGTATGAGTTATCAAGGACGGTGATACGAGCACCTTTTGCCGGGGTCCTGTCCGATGTAACGGTGGAAGAAGGGCAGCGGGTCCGTCCGGATCAGCCGATGTTCCGGATCTATGATCCGCACCAGCTGGTGTTGGAGATCAAGGTGCTGGAGGCGGATGTTTTCTTGTTGACGATAGGTGCGCCGGCAGAGGTGGCACCGCTGGCAGACTCGTCCAAAAAGTACCGGGCCCGGGTGGCAGCAATCAATCCCTATATCGATGAGAACGGCATGGCCCTGGTAAGATTGGCGCTGACAGATGCTGGGGTGATCTATCCGGGCATGAACTGTACCGCCACGATCAAACTGTCTTCCAGCCGGTCGTTGACAGTACCGCGGGAAGCCATTGTGATGCACGATGACCGGCCGGTGGTTTTCAGCGTAGAGAAAGGATTGGCCCATTGGCACTATGTCACTACCGGGCGTTCCAATGGCAAAGAGGTGGAGATACTGGAAGGGTTGACACCGGGTATGAAGGTGATAACGACCAATAACCTGCAACTGGCGCACCTGGCTCCTGTACAAGAGGGGCAAAGGGACATGGATAAATGATCTCCTAAGTACAAACCCCACAGATGGTCAGATACCTCATCCGGCGGCCCATTGCAGTATTGATGCTCTTTGCAGCACTACTGATCACCGGGTTGTCGCTTATTCATAAGATACCTGTTTCCCTGTTGCCCAACATCGACGTTCCGCAGATGGTGGTGCAGGTGAACTATCCCAATACGGCGGCGGAGGTCATGGAGCAAAGTATCCTGGCGCCCATCCGCGAGGCGCTGGGTAATGCCGACAACCTGCGGTCTATAGAAAGCAAGGCAGCCAACCATATTGGTACCATCGAAATGACTTTCGAATATGGTACGGAAATGGACCTGGCCTACATTGCTGTCAATGAAAAGCTGGACCGCCTGTCTTCCTTCCTGCCGCGTGACATGCCAAGGCCCGAAGTGATGCGGGTCAATACGTCGGATATTCCCATCGTACGGGTGCAGGTGATTCCCAAAGCTGAAAAGCAGTTCCTGGAAGTGTCGCGGCTTACGGAAAAGATTTTGAAACGCCGCATCGAACAACTGGAAGGCGTTTCGCTGGTGGATATTAACGGGCTACGGCAACAGGTGATTACCGTTGTTCCGGACAAAGAAGCACTATCGGCCCTGAACCTGCACGAAGGTGACCTCTCCTATGCCATTCAGGCGGCCAATACGGAGTTAGGCGGACTGACCGTAAAAGATGGGCAATACAAATATTTTGTCAGGCTCGACAATGAACTTCGGAGTGAGTCGGATATTGCCGCCCTGCCCCTGGTATTGCGGGAAGGTACCGCAGTAGCCCTGGGCCGGATCGCGCAGGTAAAGACACAGGAGGAAGCCCCCACGGGTTACCATTTGTACAACGGAAAAGAAGGACTGGTCATTACCATTCAGAAGCAATCCTCCAGCCGCATGAACGAGCTGGTGCCGAAGGTAAAAGAGGCCGTTGAGCAGTTCCGGAGAGATTTTCCGCAGATAGAGTTTGGCGTGAGCCAGGATCAGTCTTTTCTGCTGGACGCAGGCATCAGCAACCTATGGCAGGATCTGCTGTACGGAGGCCTCCTCACCGTCGTGCTGTTGCTGCTTTTTCTGGGCAACTGGGCACCTGCCCTGCTGATGAGTATCAGCATACCCCTGTCGCTGATCATCACTTTTATTTTCTTTTACGTATTCAACATCTCTTTCAATATCATTTCGCTATCGGGGCTGGCCCTGGGCGTGGGCATGCTGATCGACAACTCCATTGTCGTGATCGACAACATCACCCGGAGAAGAAACCAGGGGTTGAGCATGCAGGAAAGCAGCGTGCAGGGAACCAATGAAGTGATAGCCCCTGTGATCAGCCAGGTGCTGACAACCGTTGCTGTATACGCGCCCCTCCTATTGCTGAGCGGCATGGCGGGTTCGTTGGTCTATGACCAGGCGATTGGCCTCACCATTTGCCTGTGTGTATCGTTGCTCGTCGCATTTATCCTGGCTCCCTTGCTGTATACGCTGTTGGTAAAGCGGGTGAAGGCAGGGAATGAGGATACCCGGTTTTATACGTGGGTCGCCAAAGGGTATCACCGGATGGTACATCATATACTGCGGCATAAGTTGCCTTATCTGCTGGTTACCGTTTTCGTCATGTGCGCCGGTATCGGGCTGTCGACCCTGATCCCCGTCAGTGCCTTGCCCAGGTTGGAGAAAAAGGAGAGCCTCGTCCTCATCGATTGGAACGCACCCGTCGATGCACCCGAAAACCTGCGGCGGATAAAGGAATTACTGGCTGATGTTGGTAAAGACATGCAGGAGTCGGAAGCCGATGTTGGCATCAGGCAGTTTATGCTGCAGCATACCGACAACAGCATACAGCGGGGCGAACTGTACTACAGCTGTAGGGAGGAAGCCTTGAAAGCCACGACGGACCAACGGGTGAAAGCGTGGATGAGCCGTCACTACCCTGCGGCCAGCCTGGAAATTGTCGACGCTCCCAATGCATTTACCCAGTTGTTTGCGTCTACGGCAGACCATTACCTGGAAGCCCGTTTTAAAATGATCAGGTCTGCCGATCCATCGGAGGCGGGCGAAAAGCTGAAAAAGGCATTGCGTCGATTCGATCCTAAAGACTATGTCCTGGGTATGGGTTTTATCCGGGAGCCCAGTGTGACTGTGGTACTCAACTACGAAAGCATGAAGGTATATGGTGTGAACAGGGGGCAGATCGAGGATGCCTTGCGGCAACAATTTGGTGTGTACACCATCTCTCAGTTGAAAAGATATGGCGATGTGCAGGCCATTCGACTACAGGCAGACAGGCCGTCCCTGCAGGATAAATTATCGGTGGGCGTAAGAAGCAATAGCGGCACAGCTTATCCGCTGAGCCTGTTTGTGGCAATGATCACGGAGCACAAACCCAAATACATTACGGCCGATCGTTCCGGGGTATTCCAGTCTGTCGTGTTCGATCAAAACAGCGACAGGGCCGGGTTCGACAAGGAGATCCGGCAACTGGCGTTGGAGGCCGGTTATTCGGTGACCTTGCGCGGTCAGTATTTTGAGAACCAACAGCAGGTAACGCAACTGTGGTGGATCTTCCTGGTGGTGTTGTTACTGCTGTATGTCATCCTCGCAGTACAATATGAGAGCCTCGTGCAACCATTGATCGTCATGCTGACCATACCGCTGGGCGTGGCCGGTGGTTTATTCTTGCTGTGGGTAACCGGTGGCACCCTCGATGTGATGGCCGCTATTGGGTTTATTGTCATCCTGGGATTGATCGTCGATGACCCGATCCTGAAAATTGAAACATTGAACAGGTTGGAGAAACGATACCGCGCTGCGGGGCTCCCTATCGATCAACAGCTGATGGAGCAAATGATCCACGAAGCCGGTGATATTTGTCTGAAACCGCTGCTGATGGTGTCATTGACCACCAGTATTGCGCTTGTGCCCGTACTGTTTGTATCCGGCATCGGGAATGACCTGCAGAAGCCTCTGGCCATTGTCATCATTGGCGGGTTGACGATCGGTACTTTTTTCACGACCTGGTTCATCCCGATTGCTTACTGGTACATTACCGTGAGGAGTAAAAAAAAGAATAAAGCCTGACTTATGCATTTCATCTCTGCGAGAACATTGTTATTGTGGCTGCTGTTGCTGTCCGGGACGCGGCTGCTGGCGCAGCGGCCCGCTGTCTATTCGTTGAACGATATCATTTCCCGGGCGCAAATGCAATCGTACAGCTACAAATTGGCGGCCACGCAAAAGGAGATCAGCTTTTACCGGTTTCGCACTTTCAGCAGCGAATTTAAACCGCAGGTCTCGCTCTATGGCAATGCACCTGTATACAACAAAGAGTATTATGCCGTGCGTCAGCCCGATGGGGCGATCAGTTACCAGTTGATCGAACAAAGCAACAACAACATCGGACTGGGCATCAGCCAGCGGTTGCCTTTCTCCGGGGGTACCATTTCGCTGAACACCGACTTGTCGAGGTTTGATAATTTCCAGACCAAAACAAAACAGTACAGTGGCACACCGGTGTATTTGCAGCTGAATCAACCACTGTTTGCCGTCAACGAATTGAAGTGGAACCGGCTGATCGAAACGCTGAAATTCGATGAGTCGCAGAAACAATTTGCCTTCGACCGGGAGCAAATCGCCCAGGTGGCCGTAGGACTTTTCTTCGGCATCCTGGAGGCGCAAAACAATATCGACATCGCCACCACCAATCTGCTGGTAGCCCAGGAGAATTACGAGATCGAAAAGAAGCGCGTCAACCTGGGCACTACTTCCGAAGACCGGTTGCTGCAACTGGAGTTACAGATGCTGAGAAGTAAGCAGGATCTGGAGAGGGCCAAATACGATCACACGATCGCCCAGCTGAACCTGAACATGTACATCGGGATCAAGGAAGAAAAGATCCTGTTGATAGAGCCCGTACAATCAAAGAAGTTGTCCATCGATCTGGCAGAAGCGACCAGTCATGCGAAAAAGAACAGGCCCGAATTCATTGCCTTTCAACGAAGGACTCGCGAGGCCCAACGGGATGTGGCCGTAGCCAGGGCTGCCACCCAGCAGGTCAACCTCACAGCGAGTTATGGTCTTTCTCATATTGGCACGCAGGTGGGCGACGTATACCAAAATCCCAACAACCAGCAACGGCTCAGCATCGGCTTTAATATCCCCCTGGTAGACTGGGGCCGGCGGAAAGCCCGGTACCATACTGCCAGGGCATTGGAAAAACTGACCGCTACCAGCAATGAATTTGAAGAGGCGAATATCTTTCAGGCCATCGAGATCCTCATCAACAATATGACCCTGCTGGAGTCAAACATCGATCTGGCCAGGAAGACCGATTCTGTGGCACACCGGCGGTACATCCTGGCCAATGACCTGTACCAGATCGGGAAGTTGTCTGTCACCGATCTCAGTTTTGCCCAGTCGGAAAAAGACAACAGCAGAAGGAATTACATCAATGCGCTACGGGCCTTTTGGGATTGTTACTACCAGCTTCGCAAGCAGACCTTGTATGATTTTGAAAAACACGAATCGTTGTTGAGAACCAGTACCCCGGACAATACGAATTGAAACGATCCACATCCACTAAAACAATTGTGATGAAAGTGCGAACACTTATCCTCCCTAAACGGCTTTGTTGGCTTCCCCTGCTGGTGCTATTGGCGGGCTGTGCCCACCATGCCACGGCACCCAACAGGGATTACCACGATATCCTGGACCGGGTCAGTAAAGAATACGGCATCCATGACATCTCGTACCTGATCACCCAAAACGGCCGGGTGGCTGCGGAGCAATTCTCTTCTTCCCTACTTGATTTTTCGCCGGCAACCAACAGCGCCATTGCTGCCATTTTTTGCAATCCCCTAAAGCTGGATGTATTGGTCAAAGACTCCATCCTGCCCGGCGATAGTGCCTTGAAGAAGTATTTCCACTCCATCGATAACAAAGGGATACAAGTGAAAGACCTGGTCGTTGTGCCTGCCGACAATTATGAACCGCAACGGTTCTGCGCCGATTCCGTTTATTGGATGACGGACCGGTTGGTACAGGCAGTAGCGAAAAAGGATCAGTATGCCAATGCGTTTATGGGCGCCCTGGACCAGGCAACTGCCCACCTGCAGGGCCACCAATCGCTGCTGGAATCGCTGGCGCAGGTATCCCGGCTATTTGATGAAAAATACATCGAGTATTTCTATAAGGCGGATAGCCTGGTGGCCAACCTCTTCCCTACCTGGTATACGGAGAACAAAACTTTTTTTTACGGTTGGAAGATCCTGAAGATCCAACACAGTACGATCCTCTGGAATTGCTTTGTCGATCAGGAGCGGACGCTGTTGCTCATGAAATTCATGGACAAGAAGGTTTTTGCGGCCATTCAATATACAGCGAAGCCTGTACCTGACCCCTACAGTTACCACCGGGATGATCTGCTGCAATCACCCATCGCGTTGGCCCTGATAAAACCATTGCTGGTTCCGCAGGCACAGCAACTCGATATAGACTATACGGCCGCCTGGAGCACGATTGCTGAAAACAGGAAAGTAATCGACAACAGCGCCTACCGGCTGTTGTACAACAAAGAGTTGATCGCCCGCGCACGATACGATGAAGCGGTCGGTGATAGTGCCAACGCCAGAAAACTCTATGCCGGATATGAAATGCTTACCGGGGGTAGCTCGCTGGCTGCCTATCTCAATGAAGTGCCGATTGCAGAAACCGGGTACATCTCGGATCGCCTCAATACCACTGCCGCTTTTTCCATTGACAAGGATGGCAATTACCAGGTATTTGCGGGCGGGCAGGTGTTACCTGTCACTGATCAATACAACGCCCCTTACAATGCAGACCATGTTCAGCTGTATTTCAGCCAGGACGATCATGTCAAAGCCGGCCAAGATCCATTGCAGGTCTTCCATTTCAACTACCGGTACAACAAGATTGCCGGTATGCAGGACGATCGGCATGCCGATAGCTGGATAAAGGCATCCAATATACGGTTTGCCTACGGCGATCCGGACGATACCTCGTATGTGCTGGAGATAGCCATTCCCTGGTATGAAATGCCGGGGAAGAAAAAGTTCAACCAGCGACCGGTAAGGTTAAACGTCTTGCTGGGCGACTGTGACTATGAAGAAAACAAACGGGAAAGCATTTTGTCCTGGGCCACCAAGCCGGGTGAGCGTTGGGACGATCCCGCCACCTATGGGGTGTTGTCCTTTGCGGCGCATCCCGCAGCCGTCAGGAAGGGCTATGCCAGCAGGCTGGTATCGCATCCCCCGGTAATCGACGGGCAGATCGACGACGTTTGGGACCAGGTTACTTATTCCGGTATCGAATGGCCCTACCAGGACCGGGTCAGTGCGTACGATCATGCCGGTAAATTCAAGTCGTTGTATGATGAATCGTACGTGTATTTCCTTTTTTATGTAGGCGACAATTGCAAAAACAAGACAGGCGTCATCACCAAAGACAAATGCTGGATTGAAGAGGCCGCCACCAACCAGTTGATCTGGAAGATGCCAGCGGATACGACCCGCTACGCACCTTCTTACAGCATGGAAGCGAAAATCTACCTGAAAGCAGGAAAATACAAATTACGGTACTATTCCGATAAGGGCCACTCCACGGAAGGATGGTACGCTGCTCCTCCACAGCACGATGTGTATGGCGGAATCATTTATCCACTTAAAAAATAACTACTGGTTATGCTACACAACAAAACATTACTTGTGGTGATGGCTGGCCTGCTCGCAGGTGCATTGATGTTGGCGGTTGCTGCCCGTGGTCCGCGTCATGAACAGGACCTGGAAAAAGCGTTGGCATTTGCCGGTAAGAACCGGGGCGAACTGGAAAAAGTGTTGGACCATTACAAAGCGCCCAAAGACAGCCTGAAGCTGGAAGCAGCCAGGTTCCTCATCCGCCATATGCCGTACCATGTTGGGTATTATGGTACGGAAGTAAACAATTACGCCAGCATATTTGCCGCGATAGACACCCTGTCGTATTTGAAAGAGAGCTTGTCCTTTGCAGACAAGAAGGCTATTGGCGAGGCTGTCGTGAGCCGGTTTGGCTGGCCACAGGTAGATAACCTGCAGCCGCAATACGACAGCAGGATCTTATCGGCTTCGTACCTGATCAGTAATATTGAATTTGCTGTCAGGGCCTGGAAAGGCGCTCCCTGGGCCGATAAGGTACCTTTTGCTGTTTTTTGTGAGTATATCCTCCCCTACCGGATCAAGGCAGAACGGGCTGAGTATTGGCGTCCGGAATTTTACCAGCGCTATACAGGTTGGGCAAAGAACAATTATGAACCACGCAATGCCCGGTCGGTGTTCGATGACCTGAACTGGAAGCTGAACACCGAAACGAGTTTCAATGTGTTTTTTGACAAGTACTACCCTTTCGACCAAAGCATTGGCGACGTAGAAAAAGGGAGGATCGGTAGTTGTGAGATCACGGCTTATTTTGCCACCAGTGCCATGCGCGCGGCGGGGTTGCCGGTAGGATATGATTATATCATGCATTGGGGCAGTACCAATAGCCGGCACTATATGCCACACCTGGTGGGTAAGTTTGACTCCCTGCGGTTGATCACCAATGAGAATGTACAGGAGAACACCTGGCACCTGGTCGATTTTTCTTCCGAATTCAACGAGCATCGCCACCAGTTTACCCCCGAAGAAATGCCACCGGGCTTATACGTTCAAAATGTGCGTACCATTCCCAAAGTATACCGCTACCAGTATTCGCAAAACGTTGAGCTGGTCGAGATGAACAAAAATACCCCAGCGTCATTTGTCTGTCCGGAGTTTACCAAAACCAATTTCAAAGACGTAACCGATGAATATGTTACCACTACCACCGTCACCATCCCGGTGACCGAAGCGATGGCTCAATATAAACTCGCTTACCTGACGGTTTTCGATATCAGCGGTTGGCAGGCAGTAGCGGTGGCCCCCATAACAGCGGGAAAAGCGGTATTTGAGAAGCTGGGAAGACAGACGATGTATTTACCTACGGTGTACCACGAAGGAAAGCATTGGCCGGCTGGTGCCCCCTTCTACATCGATGCTGCCAGCCAGGTGCACCAGGTGAAGGCCAGCAACAAGACCACCGATATGCGGGTGCTGCGGAAATATCCATTGTATACCTACACGGCCTATCATTCCGAGATTTTGAAAGGAGGGCATTTTGAAGGCGCCAATGATGCGGTGTTCACGCATCCGACAGTATTGCACCGGATTGCCAACTACCCGTTTTTTGTGAATGAGGTGAGCAGTGCCAGTAAGGATCGGTTCCGGTACCTGCGGTATGTGGCTGCTCCGGAGGCCAATTTCGAACCGGATAATATTGCCGAAGTTCAGTTCATCGGGGTGGATGGCAAGCCGTTGACAGGGCAGGTCATCGGCATGGACGGCATTGCCGGGCACGAGCCTGCGAAGGCGTTTGATGGCGACCTGAATTCTTATTACCAGAATGCACGGAACAGAGACGGGTGGATTGGTATTGACCTGGGTCCTGGTAAACGGGCAGCTGTGGGGTCTATCAGGTTTTGTCCGCGCAACGATACCAATGGTATTCTGCCAGACAGTCAGTATGAATTGTTTTACTGGAATGGTACAGACTGGATTTCATTGGGGGTAGCTGCCTCGGGTCAATACAGGCTTGATTACAAAGGAGTACCTGCTGGCGCGTTGTTTTGGCTCAAATGCCTGACGGGTGGACAGGAAGAGCGCATTTTTACCTACGAAAATGGCCTGCAAACCTGGTGGTAACCTTCACCACGTTGAGCGGGATAAACTACTGACTATGTCGCCGAAGAGATGGATGATGGTATATGTTGCGCTGGTGATGGTGGCTGGTTTCTTTTTGTCGGATCTGTATGTGCAGGCCGACTCGAAGGAACGGTCAACGGCGTTAACGGTTTCTTTTTCTTTTCCCAACAGTACACCCGAGGTAGTGGAAGGTGTCACTGCAATCATCGAGAACGCCTGTTCACAACTCCGCGAATTGAAGCACATCAGTTCCACCTCCAGCTATCATGGCGGTTTTGTTCAATTGTATTTCGATCCATCGGCGAAGATGGCTTTTAAACGACTGGAATTGGCCACGCTGATACGACGTATTTACCGGCAACTGCCGGCAGGGGTCAGTTTTCCCTACATCGGTGGCGGAGAAACCGATCGCACAGCCATGCCAATACTGGTGTATGCGATTCATGCGCAGCTACCACCGCAGCTGATCCGGGAAGAAAGTGAAACAATTTTTCGCAAGGCTTTTGCTGACCTGAAGGGTGTTAAGGACGTGACGGTTTCCGGTGTCGATGAGGTGCAAATGGTCATACAGTTTGACCGGGAAAAATGCCTTGCCTGGCATGTCAGCCCTAACGACATACTGCCTTCGCTCAACAGTTTTTTCGGAGCATCCTATCCGGGTTACCTCACCCGGGACAACCATGAACAGTATTTTCTACGGGTGCCGGCACCCAAAGCGGATATCGGTGCGATAGAACAAATCACAATCCCTTCCGGCAGGAATAGCCGGTTGTTGCTGAAGGATATTGCCGGGGTGTACCTGCAGCGGGCGGAACCCCAGTCCTATTTTCGCATCAACGGTAAAAATGTGGTGCGGCTGTCTGTATACCCGGCGAAAGACGTGAACAAGGTGGCGTTGGCCGGTAACGCCCAGGTGGTGATGGAGAAAGCCACCCAACTACTGCCGAAGGGATTTGCGGTAAGCCTTGAATACGATGATACGTCCTTTCTTAGCGCCGCTACGGACAAAAGCTATGGGCGACTGTTGGGGTCGCTGGTGTTGCTGGTGATGTGGCTGGCGATCGCTTACCGCGACTGGCGGATGGTCGTGCACTTATTGGCCGGGCTACTCCTGACGTTTTCGCTGACGGTGATTATCGCCCGTTTGCTGGGCGCTACGATCCATTTGTATACAATGGGGGGCATTGCGGTGGCCGTCGCTATTGTTATGGACAATGGGATCCTCATGCTCGACTACTATCGAACAAGGCAGGACCGCAGGATGTTCCTGGCCATGTGTGGCGCCAGTTTGATCTCCATTTTTGCGCTGTGGCTGGTGGGTGGCTACCTAAGCAATGACGAGGCCACTGGCGGCGACTTTCCGGTGATCGTCATTATTTCCCTGGTGGCTTCGTTGATCACGGCCGTTTGGTGTACGCCGGCGCTTTGCACCTTGTTGCGCATAACAGCAGCTCCCCGTTTGCGTATTGCAGTAACACATCGCCACCGCTTGCTGCCATTCGTGGAGCGATGTTACCAGCGCATGCTGCCCTGGCTGGTGCGGTACCGGAAACTTTTTATCGTGGGGCTCGTGCTGTTGTTTGGCACTCCGGTCTTCCTGTTGCCCGACCAGTGGAGGGGAACGGCATGGTATCATAAGGCCTACAATCATACGCTCGGTAATGCCTATTACCTGGAACACGTCCGTCCGGCCATCGACAAATGCCTGGGTGGTACACTACGTTTGTTTGTGGAGCAGGTATACAACAAAAGCAGTGTGCGGGATCTGCGTAAAACAAAACTGTATCTGCAGGCGGAATTGCCCATCGGCAGTACGCCGGCTCAAATGAACCGGCTATTGAAAGATTTCGAAGAGTACCTGTCAACGGTATCCGGGGTAGATCAATTCATCACGAACGTTTATTCCGGGCAATTTGGGTTTATCGAGATCTCTTTTACAGCGCATGCCGGCCATAGCAGTTTGCCCTATCAGTTGAAGGCAAAGCTGATTGGCCGGTCTCTGAACTGGGGTGGTGTAAAATGGAGTATCTATGGCATTGGCCAGGGATTCAGCAATGGTGGAGAGGCGGAAACCCCCAATTTTAAGGTGGTGATGAAGGGATACAACTACGACGAATTGGAAAAGCAGGCGATACGCCTGGCCGATAAGCTGAAAGAGCAGCGGCGGGTACAGGCCATCAACATCAACGAACGGATCAATCACGGCGAAAAGCCCAGCAACGAGTATCGCTTGTACCTGGATGCAGGCAGGCTGGCGTTGGTTGGGGTGGATAAAGCCGGCGTACTGAATGCGATCAGGAGTGCATCAGCACCCACACAGACTGCCGGAGGGGTGTACATCAACCGTACCTATTACCCGGTCCTTATCAAAGAGCAATCGTCGGGAACCTTTTCCAATTACGACCTGTTGTTTGCCAACCAGGCGGTAGATTCCAATCACCTACTCCGTTTGAACAGCGTGGGGTCATTGGTCTTTACGCCGGCTGTCAACAGTATCTATAAGGAAGGGAGGCAGTATGTACGGGTCGTCAGTTTCGAATACCTGGGCTTATCGGAAGCAGGGCGGTATTTTTTAGCGGCAAAGCTGGAAGCCATGAAAGCGGGAATGCCGGTAGGTTATACAGCCGTGTACAAAGAATATGATGGCGGCTGGGAATGGGGGGGCAACAACAAGATCGTATGGGTAGCCTTGCTGTTGGTCGCCGTTTTTTTCATCACCAGCATTGTTTTTGAAAGCCTGCGAAAGCCACTGTACGTGATCGCTATTATACCGGTTTCTTTTATCGGGTTGTTCCTTACTTACTATTGGGGCGACTTTTACCTGGACCAGGGAGGCTACGCGGCTTTTATCTTGTTGGGCAGCCTGGTTGCCGGATCTTCCATTTTTATCATCAATGACCTGGCTATACTTCGACAAACCTCGGACGAAGCATACAGCCGGTTATTGATCAGGACCCTGGTGGCCCGTTCGGAAACCATGTTCGTGACGAGGCTGGCGGTATGTGTCAGCATGGTACCATTTTTATTGGAAGGGTCCAGCAGCGTATTCTGGTTTTCTTTCGCCGTGGGGGCCATCGGTGGCTTGTTGTTTTCGCTGTTTTCAATACTTGTCGTACTGCCGGTGCTGTTATGGCGAAAAGGTGAAGCTTTGGCTGCACCTGATGCCATCCACGCCGTGGCGCCAAAACAAGAAGCCTGACCCAGGGGATGCCGGGATCAGGCTTCTTGCCGAAATGTTGTTGGGTGAACACCTATGCCGGTGTTTGTCTGCTTATTGGATACCGTTGGTGATGATCACCCCACCGCCTGTGGCAATCTCGACATCGATATTGCCCTTCTTATCGGCGGTCACTTTCTCCATCACCGGGTTGCGGTTCTTATCGTCGGCGTATTTAACGAGTGGTGCATTGCCGAGGAAGCTCAGGTTCAATTTTACCTTTAAAGGTTCTTTTTGCGCGTTGATGGCGGCCAGGTACCACTTGTCTTTGTGCCGGCGTGCCAGTACCACATATTTGCCGGGATAACCCTCGATAAAGCGTGTTTCATCCCAGGTAGTGGGCACCTGTTTCATGAACTCGATGGCCACCGGAGGCGCATCCTGCAGGTTGTTGGGCGCCAGGGAAAAGACCTGTACCGGATTTTGAAACAGGATGGAGGTCGCCAGTTGAAACACATCGGTTGTCTTGCGGATGGTACCACCATTGTTTTCCTTGTTGTGGCGTTTATTCAATAACACGGGGCCAAACTCCATCGCTCCGGTGCTGTTGCGGATGAAAGGATGCAGGGCGGCGTTGAAGGCTTCGTTGTCGTTGGCGTGTTGGGTGAAGATCAGGTTTTCGGAAGCCAGTACCGCCTCGCTGCCGGCATAGTTGGGGTACATACGCTCCCAGCCGCGGGGCATGGTAGCGCCATGAAAGATCACCAGTAAGCCATACCGGTTAGCATCCGCCAGGATGTCTTCATACAGCTGCATGGTGGTTTGTTTGTCGCCGGCAAAAAAGTCTACCTTGATGCCCTTCACGCCAATCTTCTTCAGCCAGGCCATTTCTTTTTCACGCGCCATGGCGGTGTTCATGCGTTGTTTGGGGCCTTGTGGGGCATCGTTCCAATAACCATTGGAGTTGTACCACATCATCAGGCTCACGTTCTTTGATTTCGCATAAGCCGCCAACTCCTCTACTTTCTCGCGACCGATCCGCGTATCCCACCAGTTGTCGACCAGGCTGAATTCATAGCCCATCGTAGCGGCGAGATCGATGTATTTAAGCTGGTCATTGTAATTGATGCTGCCGTCCTGCCACAGGATCCAGCTCCACACAGAGCGGCCATAGGTATACGGAATGGAAGGTTCCATTAACGGCTTCACGAGGTCAAACGCGATCGTTGTTTCCACGATGGGTTTCAGGTCGGTGCCCAGCGTGATTGTGCGCCAGGGCGTTTCGGCGGGGAAAGCCATGCCCGGTGTTACGCTGCCGAGGCCGTTGTTTTCGCCAGGTTCGGGAAAGGCGATGGAGTACAGTCCGGCTGCATTGCCCTCACTTAATTTGGCACCGCAATAGGAGCCATTGACGCCGGTTTCAGACAACAATACCCAGCCGTTGCTGCCGATGCGGAACAGGGCCGGAAAAGTAAATCCTACGCCGTACTTGGACCGGGCGCCCAGTGCGCCGTCGGCAGTGTATTCTTCTTCATAACTCGGCTTGGTACGCTCCCACCCGATCATGGGTGAAGCCTGTGGTGTGAGGAAGGTAGTGGTGTGTGTGGGGAAGTCGAAGCCCGACAATTCCTTTTCGATCACCAAAGCGGCGGGTTTACCGCTGCGCAACACACGGTAGCGGAAACCGATGTCGTTGTTGCTCACGCGGAAGATGACTTCAATATTTTGTTTGGCAGGATTCTGCCAGGTAGTGATCAGTTCATTGGCGATATAATTGACCTGACTCTTTTTAATGCTGGCCAGCGAATAAGACTCTTCCACCCGGTTTTCTTTTTTGCTGACATAGGTCATTTGCTGGCTGTAGTCGCCAACGTTGGTGGTTACACCGAGCGGAGAAGGTTCGAGGAATGACTGTCCTTTGTAGCTGACGGCATAGGTGGGTTTGCCGGCCTGGTTGACGATGGTAACCTGCAATTGGTTGTCGGGGGAAGCTACTACCAGGTCCTGGGCTTGTAAGGTGGTACCAATGGCGAGCAATGTCAGAGAAATAAGGGTCCTGTTGGGCATACGCATGCTGACTGAAATTTTATGAATGGTGCAATCTGGTCAGACCGATTCCCCGCTGAGGGGTCACCGGCGCTGACGGGCGACAAGCAATATGTTTGTACGTCCCGGGTAAATGTAGGACCTAAATCGGAATAATTGTACAATGGACACTAAAAAACAGCCAAAACCCGTCAGACGCTGAAGGGCATTGCGCGTTGGGAGAATTGAGAGCCGTCCGGCAAATTGTAGCAGGAATTTCCTATATTCACGATCTGTACTATTCTGTACTATGTGTTGCGGATTGGCGGCGCATGGTACACCACCTATCCCAGGAAAAAAACGTATGCCTAATAAAGTATTGCTGTATTGCCTCGCCATGCTGCTCATTGGTAAGTTGGGTGTTGCCCAGCCTTGTAACCCTGCGGTGATTCAACAGCATATAACGAACTTCTGGGACCAATATAAACGGGTAGACACCGTTCCCGCCTTTTACGCGGCACACAGCAATCGGTTGTTCGGGAGTAAGGACAAGCAAGTGTTTTTTATGGGCACGATCCACTCGACGGAAATCGCCTTTCCACTTTACCGTAAGATAGACTCGGTGGTGACAGCTTTTAAACCAGGCATCATACTGGTGGAGAATTATGCGGCTATTGAAGACCTTGACAGTGCTGCGGCGGTTGCCGGTTATGCCGATGCCGGGTATGTTACCTATCTCGCCAATATTCATAAGATCACGGTGAAGAGCTGGGACAATGTAGCGCAGGTGTATAACCTGCTTTTTCCGAAATATGGATACGATAGTGCGTTGGTAATGTTGTTGAATTCAATTGGAGAGATGGGAGTACGGGCGCAAAGTGGAGAAGAAGCCTATGCGCAGTTCCGGTATGCCTTTCAAATGGCTGGTGGCCTGTTGACGCCCGCGCAATTGTCCTTTGCTTATTACCAGCAGCTTTTTGAACAATACTTTGGCCAGGCGCTGTTGCCCCCATCCGATATCGGGTATGCTGCGCAACGATTAATGGTGTGGAAGGATACCGCGCGCAAACGCTGCGATAGCTGGTTTACGCAATTGCGGGATCAGCGGTTGCTGCAGGTATTGCAAAGCGAAATTCCTGCGTATCAAAAGATTTACCTGCAGGCGGGCGCGGCGCATTTTCAAGCGCTACAGGATATTGTTCCCTGCTATTTGAAACCTGCCCGGCAAAGGGTTAGATCCATACGCACCGGGAAGAAAAAGCAGGAACAGGGTATAATGGTTACCGTCCATGCACGGCGGGGTAAAAAGCAACAGCTCCTGATTGCATTTACCAATCAGCGGGACAGCAGTTCGCTGCAGACAGCCCGGATCGACCAGCAAATAAAACAGTTTGCGCCAGACCTGGTGTTGACCTACTGTCCGGCAACCATTGCAGGCACTGCGGCCGAATCACTGACGCAGTCGGGCATTACGGGATATATCCGATACCAGGCGATTGACCGCAAGACAGCCCTCGACCAGTGGCAGCCATCGTGGGGCGATGTGTATGCTCATTTTGTGGACAGGTACAGCAACGAGGAATTGTACCTTACCTGTTTTGCCATGAACCTGCTGCAGGACGGTGCGATTCATACCATCGGGCAATTCCGCGACCGTTTTTACAACACCGGCAACAACATGCGTTTTACGGGATATCCTTTCCTGGCCGGCCAATTTAACTTCGACACCTTTATTGGAAAGATTACCAGGCACGAATCCCTGCAAAGCGGATATACCTTGGAAGAAATGGTGTCGTTGGTCAGGAAAAAATGTAATAAAACACTGGAAGCCGAGATTCGGAAATTTCAGGTAGCACAATGGTTCTCGAGGCCCTACAGCAGGCTACAGCACGTCGGGCAGCAAAAGATCTTTATCCAAATGGATGAAGTATACAGGCCACTGCTGCCATAAATACTCCTTTGGTGATACTTCGATAAGCCTGCCCGCTTGGATGGCTGCCGTGCAGATATAAGCCATCAATGGCTGGTAATGCACACTGGCTAATGGTTGCGTGGGTCATCGGCCGGATTAACGTAGCTAATGCCCAATGGGCCAGTGGCGGTCACCTGCGAAACGTATTCGCCGGATTTGGCCCAATGGAAATGCGGGGTGTTACCGGGTAGAATAAATACAGCGCCTGGAGGGAATGCCATGAGTTTGGCATCGTCGAAACTGGTGCCCAGGCCAATGTAGAAAACACCCGATAGGATGGTATAGATCCTGTCTTCCGGGTGGATATGCGGCAAGAGCTTGACGCCCGCCGGTACTTTTACACGCACCACATACGGACCTTTAATCGTGGGGTCGCCCGCTATCACTGCCAGGCGTACCGGCGCGGGAAATGCTGCAAAGGGAAACCAGCTGATGCTATCGGGTAACGAGGACCCTACCCTGTTCACCGGCAACCGTTGTGCCCTTGTAAGCATCGGTAGCAGCAATAAAGATAGCATGAACGTTACCACTGCTGCGAGGTATGGTGTCGAATAAATGGCTGTAGCCGAGTTCTTGCTATTGTTATAGGCCCTCCGGTTCATTGTTTGTTCCATGCTATATTGATTTGCTGGTAAAATTATGGCCGGTGCCTGCCTGTTGACAAGCACAAAGGGGCAAGGCGGTCTATTTCATCCGTGAGGCGACCAGGCCGGCCGGTGAAAGTGCTACGATGTTATTGATAGCAATTATCCCCTAATGGACGTTTTCTGACCCGTTGAAGGTATATGTGGCAGCATGTCAACAGGGCTGGTATGGTTATTGAATAAGCTGCTGCAATTAATTCTGCCGAATATGAACAAACAAATGAAAAACCTGCTATTGGTTGCTTGTGTTCCCCTATTGATGACAAGCTGTGTGGCCAAAAGAAAATTTGTGGCCTCCCAGCAACAAGTCAGCAGTCTGCAAGATGATAGCCTGCGATTGGAAAAGAAAATAGCCGGATTACAAAACGATGTGGCTGGTCTGCAGAAAAACCTGGCAGACCTCAACCAGAAAATGGAGGCCAGTAACAAAGCTGCGGCAGGTACCATTGCCAGTCAGCAAAATGCCCTCCAGAAAAGTGAACAGGAACTGGCCGACCGGCAACGTAAGCTGGAATCCCTGCAATCATTGCTGGAGCAACAAAAGAAAAACGCCGATGCCCTGCGCCAGAAAATGGCCGATGCGTTGGTGAAGTTCAATTCCAATGAACTGAGTGTATCTGTAAAGAATGGTAAGGTATATGTGAGCTTGCAGGAAAATCTTTTATTTCCTTCTGGCAGTGCCACGGTCAATGCGAAAGGAAAAGAGGCCCTGGGTAAACTGGCCGAGGTATTGAATGCAAACCACGACATTACTGTGAATATCGAAGGACATACCGACTCTATTCCTATCCGCACCCGGTTTGAAGACAACTGGGCGCTGAGTACTGCGCGGGCTTCGAGCATCGTGCGTATCCTGACGAAAGACTACCAGGTCGATCCGGTTCGTGTGGTAGCATCTGGCCATAGCCAATATGATCCTGTAGAGGCCAACAGCACGCCCGAAGGAAGAGCTAAAAACAGAAGAACAGAGATCATCCTGTCGCCCAAGCTGGATGAATTGTACAAGTTGATCAACGGATAGAAATATATCGTTATAAACGAAAAAGCCAGATTGCTTGGTAGCGGTCTGGCTTTTTTCGTGCCCATGGGAAAGTCGTAGGTGATATTCGGCGGTTTGTTTTATCTTGGTCAGACATAAGAATAAAAAACTGATATGAGCCTACTGCGTACATGGCTGGTGTTGATACTGGTCGTTTTGTTGGTGACGGCTTTCAAAGAAAAAGAAACCGTATGGGTGGCCATTGGCGACTCGATCACGTACCTCAATGACCATCCCAATGAAACCGGGAACCGCGTGACCAAAGGTTATCTCAGCCGCGTCGTGGAAGAAATGCCCAACCTGCGGTACATCAACCAGGGACACAATGGATGGAAGTCGACCGATATCGCCGGCAAGATCGAAAGCCTGGGACTGGTGAAAGCAGACGTATACACGGTGTTCCTGGGCACCAACGATTGGTGGGGCGGCCGTCCCTTGGGTACCCTGGAAGATTACAAGAATAATACGGGTACGGGTTCCGTATACGGAGCGTTCCGGATCATCATCAACAAAATACGCCAACTCAACGCGGAGGCGAAGATCGTGCTCATAACGCCCATGCAGCGCGGAGACTTTGTGTACCTGCTCAATCCCACCAATAACGCTTATGGATCATACAAGCAAAAGAACGGTCAATGGTTGGAGCAGTTTGCCAATGCCGTCATCGACATCGCCAAGGCCGAAAAGATGCCGGTGGTAGACCTGTACCACGAAAAACGGCTCGGGCTCAAAAAGATGGTCAACTTCAAGCGGTTGAAAGATACGGCTACCGGTCAGTATAAAAATTATCCCTATCCCCTATACACGCAGATCCCTTTTGATCCCAAAAACGACGAATACCCCTATCCCCCGGAAGCCATCAACATGACCTACGACGGGCTGCATCCTTCCGACAAAGGCAATGAGATCATCGCCGCTAAGCTGGTCAAGGTGTTTAAGCAAGCCGGGGTCGGTAAATAATGGATCATCGATGTAAATTTGCTACACAGGTTATCAATAACGTTCTCATGAATTATCCCGACAGAATAGTACTGGTGTTGACTTATAAGCACGATCCAGCAGACGAAGAAATTTTCACGGAAAAGGTGGACGCTGAAAAGGTTGGAGACTATTACAGGTTGGTCCATGTACCTGCCTTTGCACCTAATATCGCGTATGGTGACGTCGTCAAGGTTGAATTTGACGAGGGCGAATACCACTTCGATGAACTAATGGAAGAATCGGGATTCAGTGTTGCCCATCTTGTTATTAGGAAACAAGCGTCGAAAGAACGGATCGTAGCGGCCCTGAATGTCTTTGGGTGTGGGGTGAATACCCATGTGGCCGATAATTATGTAGTGGTTAGTATTCCTCCCCAGCTATCTTATCAACCTATCCGGTCCTATTTATATCAGGCTTTTGATGCCGGTGATATTGACTTCAAAGATACTATCAGTAAGATCCACCGGCAGCAACTTGAATAGAGCGGCCAACACTCCGCAACCGAACGCCTGTCGTACCAAAAGCGGACAGTAGCCGGGGCGACGCAAAAAAGCCGGTGGTTGATTTGTAGCGAGTTAGCGAATTGGCACAGCCATGGACTGTTAGCCAGTACAATCATTTCAAATGAAAAAGCTACAACTGATGCTCCTGCTGCTCGCTGGCAGCGGCGCACTCACCGCACAACAACCCGCTGCTTCTTACAAGCAACTCAAGGAATTTCAGGGTCTGTACGAATACACCAACAACAGCACGCTGAAGATAGCGGCCTCTCCCAAGGACAACCTGCTGTATGCCGTGATCGGCGAAAGCAAATATCCGCTCAGGCATGCTGAACAAGACTTGTTCCTGGACGGGACCAACAACAAAGTACAGTTCTATCGAAACAAAGAAAACCTCATCACCGGTTATTCCGTCCGCAACGATACCTTTCAGCTACTGGACAACAAGGTGTCGTTCCCAGCGAACATTTGGTACGCCAGGCCCGAAGCGGAGCGCAAAAAAGGTTATAAGTATCAACAGCCAGTTGCCACAAAGGATGGACTTAAAACAGGCGATATCACCGCTGCCGGCTTGAATGCTGATCTACTCAACACCATGATGCAGCAGATCATCGATGGTACCTATAAAGACGTTCACAGCATCCTGATCATCAAAGACGGCAAACTCGTGTTCGAAGAATATTTTTACCAGTATACCAAAGACAGTCTGCACGAATTGCGGTCGGTGACCAAAAGTTTTATCTCTGCCCTCACCGGCATCGCCATCGATAAAGGCATTATCAAAAACACGGCCGAGGAAGTTATCTCCTATTTTCCCGAATACATCCTGGACAACCTGACCGAAAGCAAAAGAAAGATCACCGTAGGCCACCTGCTATCCAACCAAAGCGGATTGGATTGCGACATCAGTAACCCGCAGGCTGCCGGCAACGAAACGGCCATGGGATATTCATCCGATTGGGTCAAGTACACCCTCGACCTGCCCATGGTCGACACGCCGGGTGGTAAAGGCAGGTATTGCTCGGGCAACCCCATCACCCTGGGGCGCATCATTGAAACCACCAGTCAGCAGGCCTTGCCCGATTTTGCACGACAAAACCTCTTTGCCCCCCTGGGCATCACGCAGTTCAAATGGCATTTCAAGCCCGATCAAAGCAGTGCAGAAACGTTCTGCCAGCTGTACCTGCGTCCGAGGGATATGGCCAAATTTGGGTTGCTGTACCTGCAGCAAGGCCAATGGAATGGCCAGCAGACCATTCCAGCTACCTGGGTGGAACAATCGATCGCTCCGCAAGCCACGGTACAGAACAACGGCTATGGCTACCTTTGGTGGATCAAATACCTCAACGCAAACGGCAAGCGCTATTACAACCGCTCGGCACAAGGCAACGGTGGACAACGGATCTGCATCTGGCCCGAACAAAACATGGTAACGATCATCACGGCCGGCAGTTACAACAGCCAGTCCTGCTCGGACGAACTCATTGCCAAATATGTGTTGCCGGCTTTTAATAAATAATAGCCACCGGCCGCTTTGGCGGAACGATAGTGGATCTTGAAAACGGGGCGATTGTGAAGGGCTCTCAACCGCTGGTGCGGTTGAGAGCAGGTGCCGGGCGGCTATCGGTTCTCCAGCCAGGTGAGAAAATCCTGTGCTCTTTCTTTGTTGATCAACAGCAGGTCGGGTGAGTTGACATGCAGCTTTACAAAAAGTTTCCGGTTGAAGTAGTGCTCAACCTCTTTGATCGCTTTGAAGTTGACCAGGTATCGCCGATTCACCCGGTAAAACTGCCTGGAAGAAACGGCTTCGGCTACCTGCAACAAAGACTGACTCAAGCAATACTCCCTGCCGTCGAAACGCATGATGGATACGCCCTCGTTGCGGATGTAAAAAAAGGCGATGTCCTCTGTTGGTACTGTGGAATACTTCTGGTGTTTGAATACGAGAAAGCTCGTTTTGTTGCCGGTGGTCACGCTCGGTGGCGTAGGATCAAATAGCAACTCGGCACTGTCAGATTTCTTTACAGCGCTAACGTTGTTTAATAGAGACAGCAGGTTGGAAGAGACGGATGATTCCGTCAAATCGTCCAGGTACAACACACAGTCTTTTACCAATTTCAGGTCCTGCATAAACCCCAGGCTTCTCAGGTTGATGGTCACTTCTGCCCGCGCGTTGAATGTATTCATTGGTTTTAATTTTCCGGTGATGAATGGTGAATGCTAGGTATGATCTTGCTGTTAAGCGATCACCTGGAAAAACAAAGAGTGTGCCTGTTGGTAACCCATTGACAGGTAATTGGTTATGGAAAATGGCTTACAAGGATGGTCGCGATATTTCGCGATTTAGGGAAATGCTGCGCACCGAAAGTACAAGACCCCGCTGGTCGGGCATGGATCCGCCGACCAGCATTAACTCCAGAAGCGGTCAATCAAATTTCCTGACGATACCCAGTTTGCTCATCCTGGACCGTAAGGTAGACGCATTGATGTTGAGGAGGTCTGCCGCGCCACCACGGCCATAGATGCGCCAGTTGCAGCGGGCAAGTGTTTGCAGGATATGATCCCGTTCATTATCTGCCATCGACTTGATCGATTGGAGGGCATCGGGACCGTTAGTTCTAATGGCGGGTAGGGAAACCTGTTCGATCCGGGTGGTCTCGGTCAACAACACACAGCGTTCAACCAGGTTGATTAGTTCACGGATATTCCCGGGCCAGGCGTAATTCAGCAAAGCCTCCTTAACGGCCTCCGAATACCCCTGGATCAACTTTTTATTTTGGGCAGCATAATGGGCTATATAGTGCTCGGCAATAGGAAGGATATCTGACCGGCGATCCCGGAGTGAAGGCAGTTTGATCGGAAATACAAAAAGGCGATAATACAGGTCAAGCCTGAACCGGCCGGCAGCCACTTCTTCTTCCAGGTTCCTGTTGGTGGCAGCGACGATGCGCACATCCACCTTTTTTCTTTTGCCACCAATGGGGCAGATCTCTTTTTCCTGCAGCACGCGCAGCAATTTGGACTGTATTTCGATGGGCATCTCTCCTACCTCATCCAGGAAAATGGTGCCTTCTGCAGCCTGTTCAAACTTACCCAGCCGTTTGTCCAGTGCACCGGTGAAGCTGCCCTTCTCATGGCCAAAAAGTTCGGACTCGATCAACGTGGGCGACAGGGCCGCACAGTCGACGATCACCAATGGCTTCTTGCTTCTCGATGAATGATCATGTATGGCGCGGGCCACCAACTCTTTACCCGTACCGCTTTCGCCCAGCACCAATACCGGTGTTTCGGCATTGGAGGCTATATGGATCAACTTCTGGATCTCTTTGAGCATTTTGCTTTTCCCGATCATGCCATATTCATTGGCCGGCTGCTTCAACGCGGGGCGTTTATCGCTGTGCTCATGCAGGCGGGCCAGTGCCAGGTGCTCCTGGTGCAGGTTGTCGGCAATATCGAGCATGGCGATGATGTCTTTTTCCCGGAAGGGTTTGACAAGAAAGCCATACGGAGAAGTTTGTTTGGCGAGCCGGAACGTATCAGCATCCGAGTTGGCCGACAGGTAGATGAAGGGAATATTCATTTGTTTCAGGTCACCCGCCAGGTCGATGCCTGTTTTCTTCCCTTCCAGGAAAATGTCCAGCAACACGAGTTGCGGTAATACGTCTTCCATCATCAGCAAGGCTTCATCGGCAGACCGTGCAATACCGGTTACTGCATACCCGGCCGTCTCCAGCGCCATGCTGAGGTTGTGTGCTTCAATGAACTGATCTTCTACTATCAATACTTTTTTACTCATGCTATTGTAGGTTCTGCTGCGGGCTGCCAGGCTTCCTGCGCTTTGAAAGATATATGGATGGTGGTGCCGTGGTCGACGTTCATCACGAGGGTTGCGCCGATATCACGGCAAAGGCCCTGCATCAGTTGCATGCCAAGCGAACGCCGGCCAGCCAGTTGGTCGGCCGGAATGCCGACGCCATTGTCGATGATCTGTAAATGATACGTATCTCCCTCCCGGTTAAAAACAAGTTTGATCGTCCCCTGCTCCCGGCCTTCAAAGGCATATTTGGCCGCATTGGTCAGGGCTTCGTTGATGATGACCGCGAGTGGCATGGCTACTTTGGTAGGCAGTGCTTCTTTTTGAAGTTCATGCACCACCCGGATATTCCTGTTTTCCAGGTCGAAACTGTCTTCGAGGAAGATGAGGAAATCACGGATGTACTGACTGAAACAAACCTGCTCGATGTCTTCCGACTGATATACTTTTTGGTGAAACAGTGACATGGCATATACCCGGCTTTTGCTTTTCTCCAGGGCCGTACGGGCTTCCAGTCCGGAGTTGCGTGCCTGGCTTTCGAGCAGGCAAAAAATGGTATGCAGGTTATTCTTAACGCGGTGATGCACCTCTTTCAGCAGCCATTCTTTTTCAGAAACCACTTTTTGCAATACCTCATTCTGCATCTGAACACGCTGGTTGTTGCGTTGCTTTTGCCGGTAAAGCCGGTACCCCAGGATCAGCGTGATCAGCGCTAGCCCCAGGCAACCAGCAGCGATCAGGTAGATCATCCTGGACTGTCGCAACTTATCTTCCTGGGCGATGGCCTTCTGCTCGAGGATCGCAATGCCCTGGTTCTTGATCTTTATTTCCTGCTCTTTTTCTTTGGCTTTATAGGCAATGTCCATTTCGGTGACGACACTGTCTCTTTTGGCGCGCAGCTTCATTTCTGCTTCCCCATTCAGGTAAAGCAAGTGCTTTATGGCCGATTGGTAATGGCCGGTGGCCGAATCGGCCAGGTACAGCATATAGTGTGCCTGGCGCTCGCCTATAGTGGTCGAGTCGGCAAATCCTTCGCCAAATACCTGGTACAGGTATTTCCTGGCTTTGTCGTACTGGTGTGAGTCCAGGTAGAGTTGCCCCAGGGTGTAATAGCCATCCAGCACGCGGTGTTTTTTTCTTTCCAGAATTTCCAGGTACTGTAGAAAATATTGTTCGGCTTTTCCAAATTGCTTGATTTCCCGGTAAGCGTGTCCCAGTTTATGTATGTACATACAGCTGTCGAGCCAGGTTTTAGGCGGATATTTTTGCCAGGAGTTCTCCAGGTATTGAATAGCCTCCCGGTGCCTGCCCAATTTGCTATAGGATACGCTGAGGGATGAATGCAGTATGGTAGACGACAAATTATACAGTCCCGGATAATGCCTATAGTAGTTACTGGCCTGTAAGTAAGCATTGACGGCGTCGTCAAAACGATCCTGCCGGTGATCTATCATTCCTTTGATCAGGTAGATGTCGCCCGCGGCGGAAGAGTCGCGGGTGTCGTGCACGCTCTGCATGGCGGCGCGCGAATAATAATAGGCAGAATCTGATTTGCCTGCCTGCATGGAATAAAAAGCTAGGGCAAAATAGGCATAGTGCAGCCGCTTATACCCCAGCTTTCGATAATCTTCCACCACTTGCAACATATCGTGCCCCGCGTTGCTTCTTTGTTCCTGGAAGTCAACGAAGGCTATGTTTCTTCTCGCCATGATGGCCAGTTCTTCCAACCCGAGTCGTTTACAAAGGGTTTCTGCTTCCCGCGCATATTTGATGCATTTTTCGTTCAGGTCCTTGAAGTCGCCCTGATCGGTGGCCCAGTGATAGAAGCTGAGGGTGAGCAATAGCTTCGCTTTGGCCGTGTCATCCGGCGCCAATGACAGCAATTGAATCATCGAAGCAGGTTTTTCTTCGCGGAAGTAAACCTGGGCCAATAATAAGAGCGATAATTCCCGAAGGTCGCGATCATTCGTAAGCGCACTTTCAGTATACGCCTGGTTGGCATAGCTGGCAGCCGTCTGCAGGTCGGAGGACGTCCTGACCGGCAGGTTCAGGTAAAGACTGCCCAGATCGATGAGAAGGTGGATATGTAGCGGACCCTTTGGTACTACCCGCAGCTGCCGGATCAAACCAGTTTTTTTATCAGCCGTTACCGGAAGCGGTGCGGGATAATATTGACATAAGCTGTACAAGGGAAGCAGGAACAGCAACACGGCATACCCCCAACTACGCAGGATGGGTGAATGAGGTCGGGCGGTGCCTTGATTACCGCATACTTCGTTGTTGTGGCTGACTGTGTGCACCCGTGTATACATTGGTTCAAAATTACTGGCAATGGGCATTCGACCGCTAACTAACCGGCATGAAAATACCGATATAGGGCATTATTGCTGATATTTTGCTGGTTACAGCGATGATACCAGCGCCGCAGGCGTAACAACGGCCGCTGTTTGAATGCAGGTTGTTGCAGATTCGGCTTCGGCGTTGCCAGTTTAGGGCGCAACAGCCAGTGGCTGGTCGATGATAAACCTGATCCTGGCTGCCTGACCCACCGTATCGGGCAGCACTTCCCCCTCGCGGTTGTGTTTGCTGTAGGCATAACTGATGTTGCCGGCCTCGTGCAAATGCGCCGCTACCTGCTCGATGCTCACAATGGGGCCATTCATATTGGTGCCGTACCAATGCGGCATCTGGCGCAGGTGGGCTGTTACCAGTACATATTTTTCGTCGGAGCGATGTACTTTCTCTATTGCTTTTCCATACTGTATGGCAGGTTCATTGCCGTACAGCAGCGCAATGGTACTGTCACTGTTATTGATGAGGGAAGTGATCAGGTGCATGTCTTTTTCGGGATGCAGGTATTCGGGTGCCAGTACAGGACGGGCGGTCTCTTTACACGCTGCCAACAGCAGCAACACCAGGATGGAAGGAATTAGCTTGATCATGTTGGTTGAATTATTTGGTGGGAATATTGAAAACAAAATCCTGATCAGGCACCAGCTCGCGGTGACAGTTGATGCAGGTGATGGCAAAGTCGGCCGTCTTACCGTAGGGTTTCAGTTGCAGTCCATCAAACTTGGCAAATCCCCAGCCCTCGGTGGAGGCGTATTGCTTACTGTCCTTCACCATGACCTGTACGTTCTGGAAATTGCCCGGCAACACATTGCCAGCGCTGTCGGCGGGCTGCTTGCCCCATACCACTTTCACGATGGTGGCACCATCCGGAAAAGGCAATTGATGCGCTTCAATGGCTCTTACCATGATGTCGTTGCCATACACCACCCGCATGCTGCCGCCGTCGAATTTATCGGTGCTGCTGATGATTGTCCAGTTCTTGTAGTCTGCCGGGTAAGCAATTCCCGTGGTTGATACGGGTGTGTTGACAGGGGTATGAGAAGCGTCGGGCTGCATGATCGCTGCGGTATCGACGCGGTGCCTGCCGGGAAGTGTGTTCACGTAATTCTTCAATGTGGTGAGGTCGGTTGCTGTCAGCTTCGCTTCCGGGTGTGCCCAGGTGTACAGCGCCAGCGGCATTTTATGTTGCTCGATCGTATTCACCATCTCCCACAGCAACAATTCACGTACGGCCGGTGGGTTTTTATCCCAGTCAGAAAAATTGAAGCGTGACCGGCCTTCCCGGATATCGCTTGCTACCAGGTAAGAGGCAGGGGCAATGCGATCGTACCAGGTGGGCTGGGAGTTATTGGAATGGCAATCGTAACAAGCTTTTTGAAAGATGGCCAGCACTTCGTCGGGTACGGCGATCTCATTGGTGACGGGTGGATTGGTGAATGCCGGCGACGTGAATTGCAGGCCGATGCCGACAAACAACACGATGCCGGCGGTAATGATCCATTTTCTTTGTCTGGAGGTGAATTTTCTGGTTTCCATGTCGGTAAAACTACCCCGCCCGGCAGTTGCCGCCAGCATGGATCCTGCCTGGTCAGACAAATTCCGGGGCGAACCGGACAGATCGCCGCGTGACGGCGAACAGCGCTTGCCGGCCGGCAAAAATTTCCGGCATCTGCCGGGCGATTAATTGCCTGTATTGGTCAAAATCGTTGCCCGCCCCAACCAACCCGCCGGTAGGTTGTTATAGGCCAGTATGAGTTATAACAGACAGGATACTGTTAGCTGCGAGAACAATCCCACAGCCGATTGCACGGTACAAGCTGCCCTTTCGATCATCGGCGGCAAATGGAAACTGAAGATCTACAAAGCCCTGCGGGATGGGGTGCCGCAACGTTTTAACACCATCACTAAATCACTGGGCGATATTTCGGAGAAAACGCTGACGGCCCAGTTGCGGGAGATGGAGGCAGACGGAATCGTGGTACGAACCGTATACCCTGAAGTGCCTCCGCGTGTCGAGTATAGATTGACCAGGCTCGGCCAGTCACTGGAAGCTGTATTCGCTTCCCTGGATACCTGGGGAAAGTCTTATATCCGGCAAAAGGCGGCCGTAGTAACGGATTAGGGTAGCTGGTTTCGCCAATGCCGTGTTAAAATGCGACAAACTCCCTTTTTACAATGGCCTGGTTGTGAATGAGGCCAACCTTGCTGTCAGTCACTTACCCTGGGGTAAGTTATTGTTTGCGGATAGAGGTGTTCTTACTTTGCAGTTATAAAAACACAAAGTATGAAAGGACATATAGTCATCACAGGAGGATCTTCAGGCATTGGAGAAGGATTGGCCAGGCATTTTATACAGCAGGGATGGCAGGTATTGATCACCGGCCGCAACAACAACAAACTGACGGCGCTTGCCCGGGAACTGCCAGGCTTGCAAACCATCAACTACGATAGCTTACAGCCCGGTCAGGAACAGCTGATCGCAGACTTCATCAGCCAGCAATGGAATGGCCAACTCGATGTATTGGTCAACAATGCCGGCCATGTGGCGCTCACGCCGATTACCACCATCAACAGAAATGACCTGGAAGCGATGTACCAGGTGCACCTGGTAGGCCCAAGCCTGCTCACCGCAGCTTGTGTCCCCTTCCTACAAAAAAGCAAAGGACAGATCATCAATATCAGCAGCAGCCATGGCATCAAGGCATACGCCGAACTCAGTGCGTATGGCTCTGCCAAAGCGGGATTGAACATGCTGACGTCTATCTGGGCTTTGGAACTGGCCCCGCTGGGCATTCGGGTGAATGCCATTGCACCTGGTCCTACTAATACGCCGGTACTGGAAAATGCCGGGCTGCCGGCGGAACTGATCCAGGCCATTCACGAAAACGATAAAACCACCATACCCCTGCAACGACGTGGCGCCGTCAGCGATATTGTCGCCAATACGGCTATGCTCATCGAGTCGGGGTCATCGTGGGTCACGGGTGTGATACTGCCGGTAGATGGTGGTATTTCGGTGAGTTGACAGCGTAGTGGATGGCAGCTGCCTGATGGAAGGCAGACTGCCGCAGCAATCAGCACGACAGGCGGAATCAGGCAATGGGGGATTTTGTCTGCAGGGGCAATAAGTGTATATTTATTGCACTCAATCAACCAAATGAAACGACACTGCACAACCCTGCTATTCGCTTGTTTGCTCACTTTGATCGCTACAGCCCAGGAGCAAAAATATACCCAACAGGAAGTTGTATACGACCGCAAAGATGGCATGGCGCTGATGATGACGGTGCTCACGCCTGCAAAACCCAATGGCAAGGCAGTGATCAGTCTGAATAGCGGCGGTTGGGGCTCTTCGTACGACTGGCAAGAAAGTTTTATCACTCGTGCCCTGCCCTTTGTTAACCGTGGCTATACCGTATTTATCACTTCACATGGTGCAGCACCGAAATACGCCATCGATGATGCCGTATTCGACATCAAACGGGCTGTACAGTTCGTGCGGTATAAAGCCAGCACCTTTGGCATCGACTCTTTGCATATTGGTATTACCGGGACTTCCTCCGGTGGTCACCTGGCCCTGATGGCGGGCATGGCCGATGATGTACGCAATTCCGCTTCCAATGACCCAATCGAGCGCATGTCATCGAAAGTGCAGGCCGTAGCGGTATTCTGTCCGCCCACCGATTTCCTGAATTATGGAAGGCTGGAGTTCAATTTAGCTGCACAGACAGTCTTGCTGCAGCAACACCGGGTGCTGGGGGCATTCCAATTCAAACAATGGGATAAGGCGCAAAGAGTGTATGTTCCGGTCACAGACAAAGCCCAGCTTCTCGAAGTGGCAAAGTCGGTGTCTCCGGCTCAACTGGTGACTGCCGACGACGCCCCCACCTATATCATGCACGGCGATAAAGACAATGAGGTGCCCCTGCAGCAATCACAATGGATGGAGCAAAAACTCAAAGCCGCCAAAGTACCCGTGGTGCTGACGGTAAAACCCGGCGCCGGTCATGGCTGGAAGGGCATGGAAGAAGATGAAAAGGCCTTTGTACAGTGGTTTGACCAACACCTGGGGGTGAAACGATAATTAATCCTGTTTGGGTAATTAACTGCTTTTGCCGATCAGTGTGCCTTTTTCCTGCTCATCTAGTCCCAAACTTGATACATTGAAATGTAAGTTGTTTTCATAAATCTTAATGAATGATGCGGCTATAAGATACCGCTCTTCCTGGCTTTCTAGTTGAAAAAGGTGGCTACCAGGTTTTTTTAGATAGTCGTTCACGGATTTATAGTCATTGAAGGCGATTGGGCTAATGTCACTGATCTTAATGCCGTCAAGATTCCAATAAACCTGTACAAACGTTGTGTCGAAAAACACAATGTCAATATTGGTTTTATTTACCGAGTTTTTAGAGGACCTCAGCAGAAGCTGCCCCAGCCCCATTGTGTAATCACACATCCTGAAAGTCCTATCTGAATTAAAGCACCATGTTTCCATATTGTTATTTGCTAAAAGGATTTGAAACAATATCTAGGGCGGGTCTACGCACCGACCTTGCACTGGAAAAACTTCCGGTACCGTTGTCCATCACCCGCATCGGGAATCGGCTTTTCCCGGATGATCTCGATGCGGTTGCGTTGCAGGATCTCCCGGAAGGCGGCCTCGGTTAAATAGGGATTGCGGCAGCCCTTCTCTACCGGGCGTGGTGTTGTCGTCAGCGGTTCTTCAAAATAAATCAAGCCACCAGGTTGCAGGATCGATTTGATATCGGCGAGCATCTCATCGCGGCTGTCAAATTCATGCAGCACCGCGATCATCAATATCTTGGTGAAGTATTGCTTCGGTAAGTTGGTGGCTGTAGGCGTACCGTAGTGAAACGTAAAGCTATCGATGGAAATAGCCGGGTTATACGCTTTGATCATCTTACTGAAGGTACGCCGGTTGCAGGTCGAAGAATCGATGTCTTCCACATGGTAGCGCATCGGCGGGTAATAAGCAGAAAGCCGTACCAGGTTTTTGCCATTGCCACTGCCGATATCGGCCACCACATCCTGGGGAGTAAGCTGCAATAGGGACACGATCGTATCCAGGCGTCCCTGCACGAGCTGGTTCACTGGTACCGCTGTACGCTTTTGACCCCACACCAGCGCTGGCAATGAAAGGACGAGCAATAAGATAAGGGTTCTCATCCCTGTAATTTAGACTATTTTGGATTACGATGGTCTTTGCCCGGTAGGCGCTAAGACCGCTGCGATCATCCCGCTTTTCCGGTCAACTTGTTGTTCAACACCTATTTGATCACAAATTCATTGAAGAAGGACTCCCGGTAGATATTGCCGATGGGAATCTCGTTTTTGCCGATATAGACGGTATTGTTGTCCACCGATTCGATTTGCTTCACATTGATGACATACGACTTACTCACCCGGGCCAACATACTCCTGGACAACTGGTCATAAATGGTCTTGATGTTCATGGCTGTAATTATCTTCTGGTTGTCGACGTGCATCACGACATAGTCTTTCAATCCTTTGATGAAAGTGGACACTAGCGGCGTCACGATACAATAAACGCAGCAAGCAATAGGCCGTGTCCGGGTATATTGATCATCCCGGCACGGTCTTTATAGCATGATAAGGCATGAAAAATCGCGCCATGATCAGCATCCGGGGTGCCCGGGAGCACAACCTGAAAAACCTGTCGCTCGACCTGCCCAAGCATCAGCTTATCGTGTTCACCGGTGTGTCCGGTTCGGGTAAATCATCCCTGGTATTCGATACGATTGCCGCAGAATCGCAACGGCACCTCAATGAAACCTATGACAGCTTTATCCGGCACCGCCTGCCACATTATGGCCAACCGGATGTCGACAGCATTGCCCACCTGCCTGTGGCCATCATCATCGATCAGAAACGCATCGGCGGCAATGCCCGCTCCACCGTGGGTACGGCGACGGAGATATTCACGCTGCTGCGGTTGTTGTATTCCCGGGTAGGTAAACCATTTGTCGGCTACTCCAATGTGTTTTCCTTTAACAACCCAGTGGGTATGTGTCCACATTGTCAGGGACTGGGCACGGCCGATCACATCGATATCGATGCCCTGATCGATAAGAACAGGTCGCTGAATGAAGGCGCCATCGACTTCCCCTCCTTTCAGCCAGGCGGCTGGCGGTGGAAACGCTACGTCTATGCCGGATTGTTTGACAACGATAAAAAGTTGAAAGATTACACGACCGAAGAATGGGACCTGTTGTTGTACGCCGATGACCTCACCCTGGCCAATGCCGATCCGCATGAATATCCCAAAACCTCCCGGTATGAGGGTGTCATACCCCGTTTTGAACGTAGTTTTCTCAAACGGGATACCGACGAGATCAAGGGGAAAAACAAATTGCGGTTCCAGCAGGTGGTTAGCCAGGGTACCTGTCCGGTGTGCAAAGGCACCCGACTCAACGAAAAGATATTATCCTGCCGGATCGATGGAAAACATATTGCCGATTGTGCCGCCATGCAGGTCGACGAGCTGCTGGTATTTATGCGCGGCATCGATGCCCGGCCGGCAGACACCGTGCGCCAGGCCATCGTCAACGGCTTACAGCACCTGTTGGATATCGGGCTGGGCTATCTGAGCCTTGACCGGGAAACAGCTACCTTGTCGGGCGGCGAATCGCAGCGGATCAAGATGGTGAAACACCTCGGTAACAGCCTCTCCGACCTCGTTTATATTTTCGATGAACCCAGTGTAGGATTACATCCCGGCGATGTGGACCGCCTCAATGGCCTCATTCGTCAGCTGCGCGATAAGGGCAATACCATCCTGATCGTTGAGCACGATCCCGATATCATCCTCACGGCCGAACACATCGTCGATATGGGGCCCCGGGCGGGTGAACAGGGTGGCGAGATCGTGTACCAGGGATCACTCGAAGGCCTTAAAGCGGCCGGCACACTCACCGGCGAAGCACTGGCCAGGCGCAATACGCTGAAGGCAGATCCTCGGAAAGCGACCGGCCAGCTCTCCATCAAAAACGCCCGGCTGCACAACCTGAAAAACATCAGTGTCAATATACCTACTGGTGTATTGACCGTTGTTACGGGCGTGGCCGGATCGGGCAAGAGCACCCTGATCAACCGGGTGCTGAGCAAACAACATCCCACCGTACGGCTCATCGATCAATCGGCGTTGACGGGCAGTAAGCGCAGCAACCTGCTCACCTATATGGACATGGCCGATGAAGTACGCCGGATGTATGCGGCCAAACACAAAGTCAGTGCCTCCTTGTTCAGCACCAATGCCGCAGGCGCCTGTCCCGAATGCAAAGGACTGGGCGTTATCACCACCGACCTCGCCTTTATGGACGCCGTAGAAGAAACCTGCGAGGTCTGTAACGGATCGGGTTTTAAGCCGGAAGTGTTGCAGTATGAGTTGGCAGGAAAAAATATACACGAGTTGCTGCGGATGACGGTAGCAGAAGCCTCCCGTTTTTTAACCCGGGAGAGCCTGCAGCGCCCGCTGGTACAGTTGGCTGCCGTAGGGCTCGATTATATCCGTTTGGGACAACCGCTCAGTTCTTTTTCGGGAGGAGAAAGACAACGGGTAAAACTGGCCGCCGAATTACAGAACAGCGGTCAGGTCTATGTATTTGATGAACCTACTACCGGGCTCCACCTGTCGGACATTGGTAAGCTGCTGCAGGTATTCGACAACCTCATCGCCCAGGGCAGTACGGTGATCGTGATCGAACACGACCTGCAGGTCATGAGCCAGGCCGACTGGATCATCGATATGGGGCCAGGCGCCGGTCACGAAGGTGGTACCGTGGTATTTCAGGGAACGGTACAGGATATCGTCACAGACAAACACTCGCTGACGGGCCGATACCTGAAGGCCTATAGCGAACGATAAAACAAAATCATCTTCGAGGGCCGCCATGACTCATGGGCACAAACAGCAAAACCGCAGCGTTCACTGCGGGCTCATTCATTTATTGCGAACAGGTATAACGTTATTGGCTAGTAAGCAACCACAAGACGCCATTCTTCGTGACCAGCTTGTCGAGTGCGCCATCATCCACCAACTGTTGCAGAAAATGATCTACTGCCTGGCGCGGCATGTCGGATAATTCGGCGAACTCTCTTGAGGTGAGTGTGGGGTAAGTAGTGAACAGGCTCAGCCAGTCATGGTCGTAATGAAACTTGCCGGCTGCCGGATACAAACGGGTGATGGCTTGTTCGTACGTCGTATACGGCTGTGATCCATATACGCGTTCTTTATTGCCCGAACTGTCGAGGAAGAACATAGTAGGAAATCCCCTTACGCCGAGCTTCCTGCCCAGCTCGAGGTCTTCGTTGAACAGGGCCTTGGCCTTACCGGCATAATCTTTTTTCAGTTTTACCACATCCAGGCCAACAGCCCTGGCCGCTTCTGACAGTGGTTGCCATTCGCTGATATTTTTCTTTTGCAGGAATACCATTTCACGGATCTTCCGCAGAAAGCGGATCGCCAGTGCTTCATCCTGCACCTGTGCCGCCTTGAAAGCGATGGAGGCCGGATAGGAAGAAGACAAAGGATCTTCGAGCCATACATCTCCATCGATGGGCATATCATAGTGAAGGCTCACTTCATCCCAATGACTGGCGACATCGGAGGGTTTGCTGATACCGCCGCTGTTATAGCTCCAGTCGGGCAACAAGCCGCCCATGCGGTATTCGATGTCGAGGTGCTTGCCATATTGCAATTTCAGTTTCCGGAGGGCTGGCTCGATGCCCCAGCACGACGAGCAAATGGGATCGGTATAGTAGATGACGCGGATGGGCTGATTGCCGGCCGCAATGGCTTCTGTTTGCAGATCGCTGTGGGCGGCCGGCAATTCGCAAAGGCCGGTCTCGATATCACACAGTAAAGGGTTCACCGTCTGGTTTTCCATGAATGTCATTGTTTGTTTTCCTGTTTGCTTACTTTCCCTCGCTCCTTCGGAGCCGGATGTCGGGTGTAAAATTGACGAAATGCGCCACGCCAAACAATAAGTCAGGAAAACATGACTACCCGATTAACAATTCATTAGCCGGGTATCGAAGTCTACTGTTGCCCAATGATGTCCACCAGCTTTTGAATCCAGTCTGCTGAATTGTCCCACTCGTGGTCGGGAGCTACGCCGATGTTCTCGTAAGGGCTATAGCCGACATCTTTCATATCGGTCATCGTACCGGCAAACCGGCGGCTGGGAAATTTGAGTGAGGATTCGCCGTTGACGCCGTAGGCGATGGTGCCCTGGGTCGTTTGGCCATAAACCGTCACCTGTATCGCTTTCCGCAATTGTAACGTAAATATCTCGCCATAGCTCATCGTGCCATAGTTTATGAGCAGGTAGATCTTTCCTTTGGAGCTGTATCGCTTGAGCAGTTGTAGAAACTTGCCGGCTGCTTTGTAACCACCGCCATTGTTGTTGCGCAGGTCGACGATGAGGTGGGGTGCGGTCAGTGAATCTTTGATCCGGTCGAAGAAGGCTTGTGAGATCTTGAGGTCCTCGTCGGAAGATTGAAAAGTGCCCAGTCGCAGGTATTGGGTTGATGCATTCAGGGTGCTGAACTGGAGCCGGGGTGTTGTGCGGGGTATGTTGACGTAGTCAGGTGCCAGCGGCTTTTTCTTGTAGATGGCATTGGAAGGAGAAGCGTAGAACCAGGAGTTGACCAGCGATTGATTGCGGGCCTTTTCGGTCGTATAGAATTGAAAGTATTTGTAAAAGGGATGCGCATACAGGGCCCGGTAAGTGCCCGGTTCCTGCTCATACAGGTAAGCGGCTACCTGTCCTGGTTTCCATACAGGCAGTGAAGAGCGCAATACCACGCCAATCAGTTCGCCGGGTTGGGCGGTGCGGTACAGTCCTATGCTCAGCACCGTGTCGTAGTGGTAAATGCCCTCGATGGAGTCCGCCGGCGTAGTAGACAGTGCCTGCTGCAATGAGTCGAGCGAAAGTTGAACGGCAGGAAATTGGGTGAAAAAACGTGACTGCCGGTATTTTTCGATGGCTGCCGTGTTCTGGTATTCGGTCAATGGCAGGACGGCTTCCGGTTGCTGGTAAAAGCCGAGGTGATTGTCTTTCAGCTGAAAGAATAATTTGGACAATTGCCGAAATTCGGCAAAGCTATTCCCTGCCTGGGCAGTATCGCTTCTCAATGCCTGGTAGAGGGAGTCGAACGATGCTTTCCGCGTATTCCTGATCTGGTCTTTGAAGGAGGGTGTTGTCTGTAATTGCTCATACAGCAGGTCGAGGTCGGCCTGGTAACGGACCACGGATTGACTGCGACCCGGCAAAGCGATCATAGACAACAACAGGAAAACAGCGACAGATCGGATCATGGTAAGGTGCTTTAATACCACAATGATACGATCCCCCTCGGGCAGACTCCCCTTCTATCTGCCAATCCCCGGAAATTGTCTTCCAATCCGGGGGCACAAAGAAGCCCCGCAGACTGTAGTCCGCAGGGCTTTTGATTGGGCGATAATTTTTCAGCTAAAACAGCTTATCGGTCTCTACGACCTTGCGCTGTATCATCAGCCTTTTTACAATGTCTTGCTCTTCGTTGCTGATGCCCAGCGTTTCGGCGATATTGTGGAGCAGCGTTTCTTCTTCGGGCGCTAAAATGTCGTCGCTCAATACCAGCTCGGCACAATACGAAAACAACGCCAGTTCGTTGGCCGGGTTGATCTGCTCTACCAGGTATTGCAGGTATTCGTTCTCGTCGGTGATCTCAGCACTGTATTCGCGGTATTTAACGATCTCATCTTTGAAGTTGAGGGTCTTGTTGAGCCCCACGGTCACCAGTTTGTTGGATACGGTTTCCAACTCGGCATCGGCCAGTTCTTTATCCTTCAGGCAGCAATGAAAAAACAAATGGGTCAACGCCTCGTCCTGTGATTGAATAGCGGTTGTATACATGGTTCTCCTTTTTGTATGGCCTGCTTCAACTTTGATGCCACTCGGCCTTTGGCGGTACACCATACCGTACAAGGCCGGAAGCTGTATGCCGTCAATCCAGATATTCCGTAGGTTTCACCGGGATATATACGAGATATCTACAGAATATCTTAGCAGCCATTGGCCAGTTGATGGCTGTATGGGGTCCTTGTGGTGGCCATGAACGGGGCTGTAATAGTAGCTTACTACCCCAGACCTATCTCTTCCATAGCGGTCGCCAGTCTGTTGGGAGGCAGGGGCTGGTGAACGCCAGGTTAATCCCCCGTCAACTCCAGGTCAAGCCCATGTCGGGGAGGATGAAATGCAGGCGGGACGCCGGTTTTTGTTGGTTCCGATTGGCATATGCAAGCCCGGGGCGGGTTTGATCGGAAGGGGGAATAGTAGATGGCGAGTGAAAGGTCCTCGTACAGGATCTGTCGACTGCGCTGATGTGGTCTTTTACGGGTATTTGATTCCCCAGTCTATCCCCCTTCGCAAATATACAGCGGCAACACCCCCGTTTACAAGTATAATTTGATGCGTGATGGGCCACAAGAAGCCCGTACAATACATCCGCACACGCGAACATACTATACGGGCTAAAATCATCTATTATACGGTTAATGAGAACACGAAATCATGGTGCTCGATCTTCTCTTCATGGCCTTGGCGCTTCTCCATCCCTCGTTGTCCCGGCGAATGCCGGGATTGCCTCTCTGCCTCGATGCCTTTCATCGCTACGCCAACGACGTCACGGAATCCAGCAGCGCTGCGCGTGTGAAAGGCTTGCTCAAAAACGCATCGGCACCATTCTCCAGGGCGACGTCCTGCGCGGCAGTATCTACGCCAGAAATCATAATTACTTTGGTAGCTGGATGCTGTTTCTTGATCGAACTGATGAAGTCGATGCCGAATCCATCGGGCAGACGATTGTCCAACAATACTACGGAAGGTTCTTCCTGTAGAAGATATTCCTCAGCCTTGCCGAGCGATTGTACATGGTCTACTTCCATACCCTTGCCGTCGAGCAGGATATTCAATAACAGACACAGATCACCCTCATCTTCAATGATCAACACTTTGCGGGGGCCAGATTTAGTGGTTTTAGTTTTCATACTTGCTGTTTGGTTGTTTCCGGGCATTCTATAAAATTTCGTGCCAGCCCGGATGGTGGTTATTGACTGGCTTTGTCCAGTGCCTGCACATCCCCCGCATCGAGTGTAAGGGCTGTAGCGGCAAATAAGGTGTCTAATTGTGAGGGGCTGGTGGCGCTGGCGATCGGCGCTCCAATGCCCGGCTTGGCCAGCAACCAGGCGAGTGCCGCTGCTGCTACCGAGGTATGGTGTTTTTCCGCTACCTCGTCCAGTGCTGCCAATACGGACAGTCCTTTTGCGTCCAGGTATTTTTTTACACCGCCGCCACGCACGCTTTTGCCCAGGTCGGCTTCGCTGCGGTATTTACCAGTGAGGAAACCCGACGCGAGTGACCAGTACGGAAATACGGTGAGGCCATATTGTGCTACGATGGGTGCGTACTCCGATTCGTAGGTGGTGCGCTCTACCAGGTTGTAGTGGGGCTGTAAAGCCTGGTACAGCGGATAGGCGCCACTGGCGCCCAGTTCCAGCGAATACCGCAGGCGGTCGGCCGGTACATTGGAGGCGGCGATATAGCGGACCTTGCCTTCCTTGATCAACTCGGCATAGGCGCCCAGGTATTCTTCTACGGGCACCTCGCCGGTATCGATATGCGTATAATACAAATCGATGGTATCTACCTGGAGGCGTTTCAACGAGGCTTCTGCGGCCTGTTTGATATAAGCCGGCTTCAGCCCTTTTCTGACACCGTCGCCAAAATCCCAGCCCACTTTGGTGGCGACGACAAGCTTGTCTTTATCCCTACGTGTTTTCAGCCATTTGCCAATAATGGTTTCGGATTCGCCACCGGTGTTGGCGGGTACCCAGCAGGAATAGACATCTGCCGTATCGATGAAATTGCCGCCTTTGTCGGCAAAGGCGTCGAGTATTTTAAAGGACTGTGCTTCGTCGAGCGTCCAGCCAAAAACATTGCCGCCCAGGTTGATCCTGCTTACTGCCAGGTCCGAATGGCCGATCTTACTTGTATTCATGGGGAGAAATTTAGCCCTATTAACAGCCCAGCCGGCAAAAGGTTATTAAAACTTGTTTAATAGAAAACTGCCATTGTCTGAACTGGCTGGCATCGACTGGGATTGTAAACCCGGTATGTATCGCGGCGGTGTTATTGGGTGCAACTGGTCGCCCACCGTCGCGGTGTTTCTTCAACTGGTTGCGGTACGATTGTGATATACGTGTATCAATGACAATATACCTGCAAGGTCTTGCCAAATATTCTTAAATACGCCATAACTAAGGGCTAACCAGTAGCTGCATGTTGTATACTTTGTCACCTATTAGTCAGAAAGTATATGTGCATGCCTGTTTGGTTCGGTAATACTACGCAATTCATAAATTATTTACGTTGTGTTATTGCGAATAGAAACAGAAATCATTAATTTCCCATCAGCAACTACTCCACACATCGCACCCTATCGTTACTACTCGTTTCAATCATCTACATCAGGTTTGCGGCTGCCCCAACCCCCCAGCACTCCCGCCTGATGATGTTTGCCTGTTTGCCATTAGCAGTTGATCCGTGATGCCCTATACAGTATTACAGTTTCCCTGTATTGCTGCAGACCTCGTTTTATCCTAACCAAAATACCTTTGTATGAAAAAAGTCGTACTAACAGCTTTATCCTTCGTGCTATTGGTCGTCGCCCATGCACAGTTTCCGACAACGCCGGGCCAATGGCAGGTTGTCACGATCAATGGCCTTACTTATCGCCTTTTTTTGCCGGCCGACTATGCCACCGGCAGTAATTATTATCTCCACGTGGCTTTTTGGGGCAACGGCGAGGAAGATGGCTACGCGCTGAGTAACCAGACGCCGGGCAATTTGTTTGCTTCCCCACACAACTGGAATGGCAGTGTCACGATGAACGATAGCTCGGTGGCGAAGTTCATTGTATTTGGTATCCCCAACTATGGCGTACAGTCGCAGGTCTATGCGCGGGCCGTTGACACGGTATTTAAATGGCTGGGGAATAAAGTTGACACGTCTAACCACAACTATTTTTCCAGCGGCGGCTTTTCGGGTGGTCCGGGCAGGATGTGGGATTGGCTGATCAATGGCAGCTCCGCTTTTTCCTACCTGTTCAAGATCACCATCTCCCAGTCGCCAACTTCGCTTGGCACCGATGTTACAGCCCGGAGCACTGCGGGAAGGCATTGGGTATGGTATTCCGACAGTGATAATAATTCAGGCACGAAGCCTTTATATGCAGTCAACCTGTTCAATGATATTGGCAGCACGCAAAAGATATTGACCAACCAGTACATGCCTACCAAATGCCATTGTGGTACGATCTGGGACAGCTGCATGAGCATCAAAGGCACGCAGGTAGCCAACGGCGGTACCGCACTCACCAACCGCTGGCGCTGGCTGGTCAACCCGCTGGATGGCCTCACGGCACCTCCACCTCCCCCACCCGCTTTTGTCGTAGGGCAGCTGCGGCAGAAAACCTATGGCAGCCGCAATTACCTGTATTATATTCCCGATACGGCACAGCGTCCTTCTCTCAAATATTATTTTATCTATAACACCATCGATTCTACCGGCAAAGACTCGGCCTACGCAGTACAACGCGGTCTGGCCAAAAAGTATAAGAATGGGTGGAATGGCAAGCTACCGCTGTGTAATGGGGATACGGCGGTATTTACCATGGTCACCCAGCTCAATGATCCTACTTCCAAACTGGCGTTGGAGGGCGGTATTCAATGGGCCTTGGACAGCCTGCCCAACCATGTATTCGACACCGTGGCTGCGCATCGTCCCCGCAATGTGCTCACGGGCATTGGGTATGGTCCCAACACGGAGCTCACTTACCTGATGAATAAATATGTAGGTGGTCAGGGTACCGCTTACTTCCGGAAGAACTTTGGTGTTTTCATTTCGGTAGACCAGGCTTATAATGGGTACCTGAGTACAGATGGCTGGGCCAATATGCAAACACCGCTCAAGAGTTGGTGGTGGGCTGGCACCGGCGGCGGCTGGCCCTATGTGTCCAGTACCTCTACAATAGGTAAAGACTCGGCTGATAACCGCAACCCCGGTCCGCTGACGAAAATCACGCTTACGAGCGCTAACTACGCTGCTTCTACCTGGGACAGTGCCTACAGCACAGCCGGAAGCCTGCCGGCTAACAACGTCTTCCATTGGATCGTCGATACGGCGCAGTGTGTGGTCACGCAACCCCCGGCGCCCTCCGGTCCCTTTGTGGTAGGTCAGCTGCGGCAGTTCACGCATGCCAGCAAGAATTTCCTGTATTACATTGGTGATACCGCTCAACGCGCCACGCTGAAGCATTTCTTCATTTACAATATGACCGATTCAACGGGCAAGGATTCTGCCTATGCCGTGCAAAAAGGGTTGGCGAAGAAATACAAGAATGGCTGGAACGGTAAACAACCGTTGTGCAATGGCGACACCGCCGTATACCATATGGTGACCCAGCTCAACAATATTCACCTCAAGGCCGATATGGAGATCGGTATCAAGTGGAGCCTCGACAGCCTGCCCCATCATATCTTCGATACAGCTGCCGCTGTTCGGCACCGGAATATCTTTACTGCGATTGGCCGCAGTGCAAACAGTCAGCTCACTTACCTCATGAACAAGTTCAGCGTGAACGGACAGGGACAGTCAGCCTATTACAAAGCGTTCGGCGTATATGTGTCACTCGACCATTATGACAACGGGCATATGGATTCCGATGGCTGGACGGTAGTTGTCAATCCGTTGAAGAGCTGGTGGTGGACCAGTCACCTGAGCGGGTATCCATTTGGGGCATACAGCAGCCGCCACGGCAGGGATTCGGCCAGGGTACGCAACCCGGGAGCGCTGACGAAGTACACTGAGCTTGCCCAGAGTTATTCACCCATTACCTGGGATAGTGCGTACAGTACCATCGGTACTACGTCGACGAACAATGTCTTTATCTGGATCGCCGATACCAGTGATTGCAGCGGCTTGCTGCGGAAGCCATCGCTGCTGGTGGAAAAGACGATCACCAACGAGGAACCAACCGTTATCGGTATAGCCCCCAACCCTACGTATGGTACCGTCAATATCGGGTGGACGGCCGCTGCCAATGGGGTGACTACCATTCAGATCGTAGACCTGAAAGGCGTCATACTTTCCCGGAAGACGGTAGCCACCTTCAAAGGTTACAATCAAACCACCGCACAGGTACAGCACCTGCCACAGGGTCAGTACCTCGTACGGGTGCTCAACGGACAAGGCGTAGTGCTGAAGAAATTATTGAAGTTGTAGGGAACCATTGTCACCAATGCAAAAGGCCATCTCCGTAGGGGGGATGGCCTTTTGCTTCGATATAATCAACTTACCGTCTCCTAGCGGGCGAATTCAGGTTGCGGCCGTGGTACACATCCATGGGAATATGATGACCTACATACACCTGTTCCAGCAAGGCATACAACGTGGGGTCGTATTGTTTCAGGTCGTCGGGTGTTTGGAGGCGTGTGCTGCCGTCCATGAACTCAAAGTTGGACCAGAACCACCACTGCGTGCCTTCTGCCCAATATTCTTCCATCGTGTTGATGGCATATTGGTTCTTGTACAGGCCTTTGCTCTTGGCCGCCTCATACGACGCTCTCAACGCACTGCGGAAAGCCGTATCGATCGATACCAGGGCGCCCATGATGTTGTGGCTGAATTCATGTACGGTGATGTTCTCGCCAAAGTAGCGCGTGCCGGGAATGCCGAGCAGGTTCTCTTCCGCACAGGAGGTTTTAATACCACCCATGCCGCGGGCACGTTGGTTCCAGTATTGACGGTCGGTCATCGAAGCGATGCCACCGGGCTTGTCGTAGTTTTCGCGTTCGCCATTGGTCAGCCGGCGATCGTCTTTCGTAGGTTTCTTCCAGTCGCGGCATTCGGGCAGGTCGGTCTGCATTTCCGCTTTGCCGATGATGGACAGGCGCGCACCTCTGCGGATGAGTACGCTCCGCACATCAGGTCTTTTCAACAACATATAGTTGACGATGTCACGTGCTACCAGCACCGCTTCGTCCGACACATTGGTCGATGATACCACCGGAATGCCATAGGCATCGGTATACTTCTTGTAAAAACTGGTATCGAGTTTCAGGCTATCGGGTGGTGCGCCGATCACGTATTGACTATAGGTGGTGATCAGGGCATTGCCGGGCTGGCTGTTTTGTGCAGCGGCCGACAAAGAAAGGCATACGGCTAAAAAGGTGGTGGCTTGTTTCATAATGCTACAGGAAAGCCTACTTTATCTTAGTAGGCTTTCACCATAGCAATTTAAACTACCCCTCCTGACTACTGAAAGATTATTGTGGTGTGGGTTAATATGCGTCTAGCATTAGAAAATATCCGGCAATGCTACTGGCCTTATCGCCAGAGCATGGTGCCGTCGGAAGGCTCAGCCCGGGTTTCCCCTTTCGGAATAAAGGGAATCACGCGGCTGTCAGCCCCTTCGTCGACATTGTATTTGCCAAAGTCGGCCGCAATGATGGCCAGGTACCAGTAGCGGCCAAAGGTCCCGGTGATGGTATAGTTGTACCCGAGCAACAAGTATTTGGAGTCCGGCGAAAAGACGGGCATCACTTCCTTTTTATTACTCTCGGTAACCTGTGTGAGGTTGGTGCCATCGCTGTTCATCAGCCAGATATGGTTGCCGCCGGCCAGGGCGATCTTGCTGCCGTCGGGACTTACGGCCATATCACCCCATTCGGCAAAGTTGAGCGTCTTTACCAGGGTGCCCTGTGTGAAGGCGGCATTGGTGCGGTACAAGCTGTTGCCTTGCCGGAATAGCAGGGTGTTGTCGGGCATCCATTCTACACTGCCTTCCAGTTTTTTGCCCTGGAAGGTGACGAGGTTCATCAATACCTTGCCTTGCAGGTCCAGCAGCATGATGCCGTCGTCGTCTGTTGGGGGTACCACGATCAGCTTATTGTCGTAGGATAAGGAAGGAAAGGTATGATTGGCATAGCCGGAGAGTTTCTTGAACTGCGACACCAGCGTACCGTCTTTGATATTGGTAATGGTGTATAGCTCGTTGTCATAGTCATCGGGATGGTCCTTGGCTTCCAGTAATAGAGTATGATCGCGACTGATGTCCCAGCCATTGCGGCGGGTATCGGACACCATGGCCTGTCCTTTAACACCTGTTTGCAGGTTTACTTTCTGAATGCCTTCGGTGGCCCAGTCGTAATAAATGAAGCCAGCACCCAGCGCTTTGAAGCCGCCGCCGGGCGTGGTACCGTTATTATCGTCCTCGGGTTTGTCTTTGGAGCAGGCTGCCAGCAGCACAACCAGGCTGAGCCAGTATACAAGTTTTTTCATGGTGGTAAAATGATGAATGGTGGTTTGATTAAATGCTCCACAAAATTCCGGATAGCGGCATCGCGAGGCAATACTCCCAAAGGAGTAATTTTTGGTGTAGGGCTGGTAAACGAGCGCCGCCTACCCTTTTATCCCTATTTTTAGTCCCACGTTTAACAGCTCCCATTGAAGCAATACTTTGTCCATATCATCCATATCATTTATTGTGCTTTGTGGTGCCTGGTCCTGGCCTTACCTGCACGGGCGCAGCATGTAGTCGATGATCGTCGGTTGCCCGATAGCCTGCAGCGGGTACTGGCGAAAGCTGGTCCGCTAAAAGATCAGACGGAGGCACTGTTTGGACTGTCAGACTACTACAGCACCCGTGATACCACGAAAGCGCTCGACTATGCGCGGCAAGCCCTCGACCGGAGCAAGCAGGATGCCTACCTGTCAGCCATTGCTCATTTCTACCTGGCAGGTGTTTACTTCGAGTTCAATCCCGATCGTAGTCAGGAGGAATACCTGTATGCCGAAAAGCAATTGGCCAAATTTCCGCAACCCGAAGCGCTGGTATATCGTTCGCGGGCCTGGAACAATTATGGCGCCCTGGAACAGCGGCGCGACAATACAAGAGGGTATATCGATATCCTGATCAACAAAGCGCTGCCCCTGGCACAACAGGCGGGCGACAGCACGCGCGTGGCGCTCAACTACCACAACATCGGCCTGGTGTTGCTGAACATGGGGGACTACGGACGGGCACTACAGTATTTCCCGCGGGCCATTGCCATCATGGAAGCCAACACTACTGTTTATGCCGACCTGGCCGATGCCTATGTGCTATCGGCCCGTGCCTCCCTCCTGCAGGGGAAATCCGCCATGGCGAAGCCGTTGCTCGACAAAGCGAGGAAGGTGTTGACTCCCAACCCTGATTCGCCCTATTGGCCACTGTACTACGCGGTGGAAGGCGCCTATTACCGCGCTGTCGGTGATCGGGCAAAAGCGCACCAGAGCCTGGCGCAGGGATTGATTCTGGCCGACCGGATGCAGGATAGATTCGAAAAACGATCGCTGCTCTATGAGCAATTCAACTTGTACAAAGACGAAAAGAATTATACAGCGGCGAGGAATTTACTACAGCAAGGTTTGGCGTTGGAGGCCAGCTTCCCCTTATCCAAGAACAAAAGACAATGGCTGTATGATCTCGCCGAAACGGAAAAACAGGCTGGTAATATGGAGGCTGCGTTTACCTGGATGCGGCAGTATGCCTTGCTATCGGACTCTATCCATGCCAATCAAACCAATACTGAGATCGCCCGACTGGAAGCACAATTCCGAACTACGGAAAAAGAGAAACAGATACTAACCCTGGAACATGAGAAAAAGATCGATGCCCGCGACAGAAAGTTTCAGGTATTGTTGCTGCTGTCGGTCATAGCAGGCTTGTTGCTCATCGCTTCGCTCGCCGTTATGCGCTTGCGGTACCGCCAGCGCATGGCTGCCCGGCGCGAGGAGGAACACCAGGCCGAACTGGAGAAGAAGAACTATGCCGCGTTGATGGATGGCCAGGAACAGGAACGTCAGCGCATGGCGCGCGACCTGCACGATGGATTGGGTTGCCAGTTGTCGGCAGTCAAACTGAACCTTTCTCGCATTAACGCGGAATCAGCTCGAGAAGCACAGTCCCTGCAGCTGGTGACGGATCAGCTGGATCAATCGATCCGGGAATTGCGTTGGATATCGCGCAATATGATGCCGGAGTCGCTGTTGACGCTCGGCCTGACCGATGCCCTCAAAGACCTTTGCGGGTCGGTCATGAGCGCACAGCTGCGGGTGGTGTACAATGCTTATCATATCGATGCGGCATTACCGCTCTCTACCCAAACGATGATCTACCGGATGATACAGGAGATCATCAGCAATGCGGTAAAGCATGCCGGTGCATCGGTGATCCTGTTGCAATGCAGTCAGGAGGAAGATCGTTTTTTTATCACGGTGGAAGACAATGGCAAAGGATTCGATCCCGCTACCGTGCAGTCGGGAGGGATCGGACTGAAAAATATCCGTAACCGGGTGGAATACTTCAAGGGCAGCCTGGTGATTGAATCATCGCCCGAAGGAACCATCATCAATATAGAATTGAATGTCGCATCTGCCACATAAGATCAGTGTCGTCATCGTCGACGATCATCCTATCGTGCTACAGGGATTCAGGTCCCTGCTGGAGCATGATCCGCTTTATGCCATTGCAGGCTGCTTTACCACGGGTAGCGCGCTGCTGGACTTTCTGCAAACGCAGCCTGTGGATATCGTATTGCTGGATATTACGCTACCCGATGGCAGTGGTGTTCATTTTTGTAAACAGATCACCACGCAATGGCCAGCCACAATGGTGGTGGCACTCAGCAACCTCAGCGAACGCAGCATCATCAGCCAAATGCTGCAGAACGGTGCCCGCGGTTACCTGCTCAAGAATGTGTCGGCGCAGGAATTGCTGGAAGCACTGAATTCGGTGTTGGACGGCAAGACAGTGATGAGCCAGGAAGTCAAAGAGATCATGGCGCAGCCCGATCTCAACACACAGCAACCCGTGCCCGAACTCACGAAGCGTGAGAAGCAGATCTTACAACTACTGGCAGCTGGCCGACAATCGGTAGCTATTGCCGAAGAACTGTACATCAGTCCATTGACCGTTAAAACCCATCGTGCTACCCTGCTGCACAAATTTCAGGTCAACAATATCGTGACCCTGATCAACCGTGCCAAGGAAACAGGATTGATCTGAGGGCATTACAAGCAGGTAGGTATCCCCTCCTGTGCCGCACACAAAACTTACATGAAACCTAGCTAGTGATCCCGGATATGCCCGCTACCGGTTGCGCAGGCATTTTACAGGCACTACGCCTGACCGATAAATGGACTAATCAACTATCGAACGCGCAGCAATTACAACATCGTTGCGCTGAAACAGGGAGTTTTTCCCTGTCGGGCAAAAAGGGTGTTTTCACGGTCCCTCCTCGTCTGGTCGCGCGGCTATCTTTAGCGCGATGCTTACCTTTTGTTTACCTCATTAATCTACAAACAATGAATTTTTTCATCTCTCCTTCCGTGGGGGTAGCCAGGCTGGGCAACAGCACGGGCCCGTTCTATCTTGCTCCCAAAACTGCAGGCGGACTACCTTTTGAAGCCGATCAGTTTGGCAACAATCTGGGGCCTGTCAAGAATTTCAAAGACGCGTCGGGCATGGTGCGCCGGCAGGGACAACCTTTCACTATTATGAGTGATACGGGCGGTGAGCTCACACTGGATAATCCCCTGGTTGCTTCTATTACCTGGACGGTGCACCTGGCCAACAAAAAGGCTGCCTGGTACCAGTTCAGTGAAGAAGATGGTAACCTGCTTTTTGGGCCCGACAACAGTTACCAAAAGTTAGGTACGAAAATGCGCAATCCGCTTGTGCTGAAGGATTCGGACCGGCAAAAACTCATCATCGATCCTGGCCCCCGTACGGTTACAGGAGCGAATGACTCCGCAAAGTTTACGGCAGATACAGCCCCCGCAGGCTATCCGGTGAGTTTTCCCGGATCGGTAACGCAAGGTACGCCCATCACCACCCTGGGCGAAGTGCTCACCGACAGCAAGGGGCGGCTGGTGGTTTTGGGCGGCTATGGGAATGCCGGTGGCAAAGAAGCCATCAAGAACTACGGTGGCCAAAGCACCTGGCACGACGATATTGCTGATGGGCCTGTCTATTGCACCATCACCTTCAATCGCGGGCTTCCTCCAGTTACCCTGAAAGCCTGGTGTATCGTCGGTTCACCGGATTTTGCCCCTGAGATCGTCAATATCTCCACACTGGCCGATACGATGTTTGATGTTGCTGTCAGAAATTTCAATTTCAAACCAGACATGTATAGTGGTGGACAATACAACCACTCCTATATGGCTATATACGAGCGTGACATTCTGCCCATCCTTCAGCGCATGGGCAATTATCAATGGGTGGCCAACGTACAACCGATGCAGGCCTTCGCTTCCAATATCTTCGACTTTTCAGATGCCAGCGACAGCAACAAGGCCAATCGCCTGGAGTTTGCTACTTATTTCCGGCAGCCCAATGGCATCAACGACCCGTCGCCCAATCAGCCATCGGCACAATTATTCGCGCACAATCAAGGTGGCACTTTCCCACTCATGCCAGTCAACTCAGGCAGCAATTCTGTTAGTAACCAGACCCTGGTGAAATTTCTGGCGTTGAACGATACGCAGTATTTTTTACTGGGGCAATGGGCCATTGGTAAGTTTACCAGTGATCCCCAATATTTACGTGACTTTAACTATGATGGTGTCATGGGTGCCATGGGTAATTGTGTGGGGTTACCCATGTGTCCGGGAATTGAAGCGACCTGGAATATGCAAAATCCCAATGTCTATGCTGCGCCATTCGTAATCAACGACACAGCTGGCCCCAATTATTACAACAGTACGGGCCTCACACCTATGCGGGATGAATGCAATGGTGGTGGCTGCGAGCCGGGTGACCTCACCAAAAGGATGGCTTGCCCCTGGCAGGCAGACTTCTTCCAGTGTACCATCCAGTACGTCAATTTTACCGACGCTTCCATGAACAAAACAGGTACCGGCGACAGTGCCATGCCGCTGCCACCTACCTACTATTCCTACTGGTGGCCACCACAAAGTCCCTGGGATACATTGGTAGGTGAATCGACACCAGAAGGTCAGGCGGCTGCCAATTCTCCCATGGGGCAGCAGCTCAACTATGCACGTGGCATCAACAGTTTCACGCAGATGGTGGAATACTGGTTTGCCCTGGCCTTTATCCGTAATCAAAACACGGGCAATGCCAACTATCCGTTCTTTACCGAAACGGAAAGGAACAACGAGTTGTTCACCACCAAAAACGTTGGGATAGGAAGCATTAGTGGCAATACAGACGACAATGAGACAACCATTCCAGTGTTTTATATACAGTCGCCGGCCCAGGTGAAAGCGGTGGGCAGTGAAAAGGCGAAGAAGCTGGCAGCAGCACTGGAAGCCAGAGCCTTTAAGAAAATAGAGATGCACCCCGATGCGCCGAAGGTACCCCGGTCAGGAACCCGCAACAGACGTTAATCTCCTTGTTATGACAGAATACACCAACGATGTGCTGATCATCGGCGGCGGCCCGGCAGGGGCCGCCGCTGCTCTCAGCCTGTTACAATATGGCAAAGACCTCGACGTCTCGATCGTAGAGCTGACCGACTTCGACTTTGAACGGATCGGCGAGCATGTATCCCTTGCCATCTTCGACCTCATCGATTATTTGCAGATCGACCGAAAAGCGTTTGGCCCCGATTGTTTCCTGCCTTCTTATGGACATACCACGTATTGGGGGATGGACCTTCCGGTGATGAGAGACGCCGTCTTTACGACCGCCGGCAACAGCTACCAGCTCGACCGGTTACAATTCGATATCACCCTGCTGGAACAGGTAGCCGCCAGAGGCGGCCATGTATTTCCCAATATGCGGTGCAAACAGTTCCTGCAGGATGCTGACGGAAGCTGGAAGGTGGTGGTGAGGCACCGGGACAAGGGCGAGTTTACTTTCAGGACCCGCTTCCTGGTCGATGCCACCGGCCGAAAGGCTTCCGTATGCCGGCAGATCGGGGTGCCCACTGAAAAGACCGATAAATTGTTGGGGGTGGGTGCGCGTGTGGTGTTCAAAGGCAGGCCTGCACTGGCGCAGGAAGTAATGCTGGAGACCGTGGAGAACGGCTGGTGGTACAGTGCCACCCTGGCGAGGGATACACGTACCATGATCTTCTTCTCCGACGCAGACATTATATCGCAACAGCGGCTGCATACGGTGGATGGCTGGATAGATACCATGCAGCAATCCAAACACCTGAAAGAACTGTTGCAGGGGGCGGAGAAGATCGATGAGGTCTGGTTGCGCAGTGCACACAGCCAGTTTGCGCAATTAGCCGGGCGTACAGGTTTTATCGCCATCGGCGATGCGGCGGTCGCCTTTGATCCCGTCTCTTCCATGGGCGTGGGATTTGCGCTGACCTCAGCCTGCCAGGCAGCCAGTGTGATATTGGGCGAATTAGCGGCTCCCGATCCGCAAAGGATCAAGACCTATCAATCTGACCTGGAGCGGCATTTCTATCAATACATGGATTTGCGGAGGCGCATTTATCAGCAAGAGAAACGCTGGCCGGAATCGGCCTTCTGGCAACGGCGGCAGGCCGGATTGGCGGAAATGGTTCCTTAAATAGTCTTTGTATAGAATTGAATAAGGTTGGTTGTTCATCGATCATGGGCAATCAACCTTTTTAGTTTTGTGAGGGCGGAAAAGCTACTCCTGTACACTCACCAACTCCGTGAACATAGTGTATAGTGTTGTGTTGACGTAATGCTCTGACCGAACGATGCCCAGCCGGTGGTTGTAATAAACTTTCTGTTCCTGCTTAAAACTGGCCTTGCCCAACTCGATGGTTTGCGCCAGGCTCATGAGCTGGCAGTTGAAAGAGCCCGCTGGTACTTCATACGACAACCTGTTTCCCAGGCGCAGATCGGAATAGACAAATGAAGCAGCAGCTGTGGACGTTATTTTGCGATCGGTGATTTCTCCACCAACCTCGCCCGCTTTCTGTGTTTCCTCATAGTATCGCCGGTACAGCTGCCCGTCCAGGCGATCTCCTTTCAGTTGAACTGGCAGACTGCTGCTGCTTACCGGAAACCGGAGCGCTACGGTGTTGTTGAAGGTGTAAGAAGCATATAAACCGGTATCGCTCAAGGCTGCTGGTGAATTATTTTCATAATGATTGGAAAAATAAACTTGTTCTGCGAAGTAAAGGTCGATGGGGATGGTAAAGGATTGGCCGTCGCAGGCAATGATATACTTCTTCTCATAGCGGAGTGATTCGTTTTGTGGATTGACCCCCGTTTTGGTAATATAACTGTATCGCTTGCTGTTACTATCCTTCACAGCTTCCACTTTTACGATCAGCCTGGTGGTTTCATGGTATTTGACCTTGGGTGAGGTCATATAGGTCTGGTAGGTCTTAAATGTTAGTACAACACCGGGTTTGAATAGCAGCGAGTTGTCGCAGTGTTGGGCAGTGGCAGCGCAGGCCGATAGCGTGAGTAGCAGGGTGAGCATTGGTTTCATCGCTTTCAGTTTGGGTATGGACAATCGTCTGTTATCAACGCAAGGCCGCGTGGATTTATTCAAAACAGGCGCTGTTTTTGACCATTATGGGTAAAACTACGCCTGCAGAAATTTGACATTTCTGTGGTTGAATCTACTAACCCAGTTGTATAACTGTATACGATTGCCGATTTGTCATCAACCATTAAACCATATGAATACCGCCAAGCCTGTCATTCTCACTCAGTTAGGGTTCTTAAGGCGTTCCGCATGCCGCAGAACCCGCCACGGTGGCCATTTTGGACGCCCTTCCCTGCTTTTATTGATCCTGATCATCTCGTGCTCTGCCCTGTTTGCACAATATGATATCGTAGTTGCTAAGGATGGATCTGGAAACTATACCACGGTACAGGCTGCGGTGAATGCGGCACCAGCCAACAGTGCCATACGTACGAAGATTTTTATCCGCAATGGATCTTATTATGAGGTCATTACGGTGCCGTCCAATAAAACCAACCTGACTTTTATCGGGGAAAGTAATACAGGTACCATTCTTACTTATGATAATGCAGCGAATAAGATCAACCCGGCTACTGGTCAACCCTTTGGTACCTCCAACTCTGCCAGCAGCTTTATAAATGGAGCAGGTTTTTACGCCCTGAATCTGTCCTTCGCCAATACCGCCAGTCCTTCGCTGGGCCAGGCTGTGGCTGTGCGTGCTACGGCCGATAAGGCGATCTTTAAGAACTGCCGTTTCCTGGGCAACCAGGATACGTACTACGCGCACAGCGGTAGGTCGTACCATGAAGCCTGTTATTTTGAAGGTACTACCGATTTCATCTTTGGAGGCGCCATCTCTTTCTTTGAGAATTGTGATATCTACAGTAAAGGAGGTACTTCTATTACAGCAGCCAATACAGCACAGCATATCCAGTTTGGGTATGTATTCAACAATTGCCGCATTACCGGCGCGGGGACGAATATTACTGACCTGGGCAGACCCTGGGGTCCGTATGCATCAGTGACCTTTCGGGCCACTAATATATCCGGTGCCGTAAAAGCGGCTGGCTGGAATGACTGGGGCAATGCGGCCAACCAGGCCACCGCGCGCTTTAGCGAGTACAGTAATTCGGGCAACGGCTATGTACCGGGATCGAGGCCATCATGGGTGAAGATCCTCAACGCCACCCAGGCGCAACCTTATGCCCTATTGAATGTGTTGAAGGCCAACAGTGGCAGTCCGCAGGTAACGGATAACTGGAATCCCCTCACCACCATCAACGCGACGGCTGGCACCAGCGCCTTTACGACGATACAGGCAGAGAACTACAGCGCCATGCTAGGGGTAAAAACGGAAACCTGCAGTGAAGGTGGCTTGAATGTCGGTTACATTCACAACGGGGACTGGATGCGGTATGCCAGTGTCGATTTTGGTACGGGGGCTACTGGTTTCACTGCCCGTGTATCGAGCAATACGACCGGCGGTACCCTGACCTTTCGCATCGATGGTACGGCCGGCACGCAGATCGGCAGCTACCCCGTGACCAGTACGGGCGGCTGGCAAACCTGGACAACAGTTAGTGGTTCCGCCAGCGGCGTTACGGGCATCCATGATCTGTACGTGTTGGCGAGTGGCAGCGGAACCGGTTATCTCTTTAACCTCAATCATTTTGTGTTCACGAAAGCGACGGCGCGGGTGGCAACTGTTGGAACCGAAACGCCCGCCTCCGTTGCTGCAACGGGCCGCTTGCGTGTATACCCCACCGCTGCTGACGGCGAGATCATCATCGATGCGGGTACGGATTGGCAAAGCTATTCGCGCGTGGCGATCTACGATAACCTGGGCCGGCAGGTAGTCGCTCCTCTATTGAAAGGCGCTAAACAGCGCATCCATGTTGGAAGCTTTGCTCCAGGAGTATACTTTGTCAGGTTGTACAATGGACATACCAACCTGACGCAAAAGTTTGTAAAACAATAGTGACTATTTGCTGATACCAGCACTAAAGGCAGATTGCCCATTGGCGCTGATGGTGGCGATGCGGCACTCCACTACCCCTTTGGGTAGGTTGGTCAATAAGACGTGCTGCGAGCCGGCCTGGGTAATCGTTAATTGCTGCCAGTTGCCGTTACCGCTACGATACTGCACCTGGTACCCGATTGCTTTTTTCACTGGGGTAAAGAACAACAAAGCCTGTGTCTTGTCACGCAGCAAGCCACGTACCTGCGGCGCTGCGGGAAGTTGACCACCATCGGGTGTTACGGCGATCTCTTCACTCCATTCACTATCGGAAAAGTTATGCTTCACCGTTTGCAGGCGGAAATAATAGGTCTGACCGTTTTTCAACCCCGATACAAACAACAAGCCCTTCGTGGTGGACTGTATCGTAGGCACCTGCGTATAATCGCCCTTGCTCGTGGTGTATTGAATACGGTATAGATAGTCGTCGGCTTGTGAAGCATGCCCCACAAAGAAGCCACCATCTGCCGCTTCGGTATAGTAGATCACCGGTGGTGCCGAGCCATAGCCGATCTGAACGTTCTTTACCGGCGAAGCAGTTTCGCCAGCGTCGTTGATCGCTACCAATTGGTACTGATAGTTTTCATAAAAGTTGAGCTTTTGCACATCGATGTAATGATTCACTGTAGGGGCAGATTCCTGCATTTGCCCGTCTTTGCCGTACCGGAGCTTATAGGCTTTCACCTGTGGGTCGGTGGGGAACTGCACGCGTAGCCCAGCCGCATTGTTGAACATATTGTTCATTTCGATCCGTACCCCGGTGGCATAGCCGACGGCGGGCACCGCAGGCGCCTGCAGGTTGATCAAGGTATCATACACGGAATATTGTAAAGGCGAAAGCAACTCGATCCGCAAAGCCTTGATCGCGGTATTGGCGGTCCATTGAATCGGATAACGCAGCTCCGCATCGCCGGGCTTGATAACCGGCAGGGATACGATGCCGCCTGTGATCACCTGGTCGTGCGCGTCGACCGCTGTCCACACTGCCTGATAATTGCGTAAGGTATAAGCGGGCAGGTCGAGCAGCTTGCGGGGCGTCAGCACCAGGTTGGCCGTGTTGGTGGTGCCTTGCTGGAGGTCAGTGATCGTCAACCCACGCACGGGTGCATATTCTTTGCGGAAGGAATAGAAGGCTCGTTTCTTTCGGCGAAACACATCGACAATACCCCAGGAGCGGTTCTCTGAAGGCTCGCGGGTACCGATAAAGCTGCTGCGGTAATCGTTGAAGGTCCAGAGTGATGCGCCAATCAGCCAGGGCTTGAAACGCATGGAATCCAGCATAGCTTGTGCAGGGGCATCGGTGTTCAGGTCTTCGCCCAATTGTCCATAGCCGTACTCTGTATAGAACAGTACTTTTTCGGGATGGTATTCGTGGATCTTATCGGCCAGCCTGCCGATAGCGGACCCATATTTATTGATCAGGCCGAGGTCGGAATATTGAATGGGATCTGTTTTTTGATCGGCAGTATGCGATACCATCACCCCCAGGTGCAGACTATCCTGCCGGTGTATGTATTCGATGGCGTGCTGTACGTATTCCATGGTTTTGGGATACTGTCCGATCTCGTTGCCTACACACCAACCGATGACGGACGGGTGGTTATAGTCCCGCTCCATCAGTTGCTTCAGCCAGGCCTTGGGTAATGGTTGGTCTTTGTCGGCCAGCCGGTCAAAGCCCCACAGGGGGATCTCATCAAAGATCATGATGCCTTTTTCATCCAGGTAATCCATGGCTTCCTTGGGTAAGGGCAAATGCGAGAGCCGCATCATATTGGCACCGAGACTTTTCATCAGGTCAATGTCTTCTTTGATGCGCCACAAAGGCAACGTGCTGCCGTTAGTTCGGTCATCGGGCACCAGGTTGAAGCCCATGGGACGGATCGGTTCTCCATTGAGTGAAAGGGTGTAGCGGCTGTTGTCGATGTCTATTTTGCGTAAACCAAAACGATCTGTTTTGGCCGAGGGGGCACCCCGCTCCTGCCCGATCGTTACCGTACTGGTGTACAGGAAGGGATCGTCAAACGACCACAGGTGTACTTCTTTACCGGTAATGGTGGTGGCCACCGTCAGGGTTTGTGTATCGGCTGCTGCAACAGTACCAGTAAAAGGCAGGCTGCGGCGAAAACCGTTGGGTGCCGAAAGGACTGCTGCACCCTGTATGTTGGCTGGTGAAGTGCCTGCGTTGTGGATGACCACCTTGACGGTCACGGTGGCTGTTTGCTTTTGCAGGTTGATGACCGGCTCGATCTGTTGGCGGACCACACGTACGGAGCTGCCCGCTACCAGCTGTACCGGCCGGCGGATGCCACCCCAGTTCCAGATAGCGCCGCGACGGAAACTGTTGTCGGCGCACACCACGATCGTATTCTGCCCACCATAGTTGCTCAGATTTGATACGTCAAATTCAAAAGGCAGGAAGCCACTGTGGCTGCTGCCCAACAGCTGTCCATTGATCCATATCTTGCTGTCGTGGTACACGGCTTCAAATTGGAGGCGGACCAGTTTGTTTTTCCATCCGGCAGGTACTACGATCTGGCGACGATACCAGGATTTGCCGGCATAATGGGCATATTCATTGCGCGTATCCCAGTTGCCGGGAACGGTCATTTTATCCCAGCCATTATCTGCCAGCCCAGTTGTATACCAGCCTTGTTGTTCGCCGGTATTGTTGGGGTCGGTCTGGAACAGCCAGGTGGCGTTCAACGACAAGGTATCTTCTCCCGATCCTTGTGCCTGTATACCGGTGGCGGGTAAGGTCATCAATAGTCCATATAGCAATATCTTGTTCATAGTGGTATTATACAGTGAGTGTAGTGGTGGTTGCTGGCTGCTCGAGGGTGAGCACCTTTTTTTCCTCCAGCATCAATTGTTGTTTGGAGCGACGAGCCGCTATCATTGGGATGGTGGCGGCTGCCAGCACCACAACCGCGATCACCGCTGTAAAGCGACCTCCCGCATCGGCCACCAGACTAAGCCCCAGCAACATGGCTGCGGTAAATAACAGCGAAAAGGCGATCACGCGCAAGCCGAAATGGTGTTGCTTTTTATTGGCATAGACTTCCCGGGCGGGGATGGCGCCTGATTGAGCGCCGGTTATTAAAGACAGGAAGAGGAAAGAGATGAGTAAGGACAAACTGGATTGGGAACGCGGTTCGCGTAATTTCTGTACATTCATACGGCAATCAAATTTTAAAACAACAGCTTAGTAATGGATGGCACAGGCTGCGTATGCCAGCAGTAATCTTTTCCAATATTAGAAAGAATTTCGACTGCTGCTACCTGTCCTACCTCAGATTCTGCCAGGAACGATACCGCAATCGTTCCCGATACACGAGTAGTCCTGGTAGGTTTATTGGAATGCCATTTTCTTTGCATAGAAATTTAACAAGGACACCGAGGTATGATCAGATGCATCAAGTGCAACCAGGTACACGCCATCACCAAATCGGGAATTGTACGTGGTAAGCAACGCTACCGTTGCAAGGATTGCAACCTGTTCTTTACGTTCCCTGATAAGGAGGGTAAACCAACCCCGGTCAGGCAACAGCAGGCGCCCACGATTCGTGATATTGCAACGGAACTGAATATCTCCAAGTCGACGGTGTCGAGGGCCTTGCAGGCGCACAGCGATATCAACGAGCATACCCGCAATGCGGTGATCGATATGGCGCGCAAACTGAATTATCATCCGAATCTATTGGCCAAGAGCCTCGTTAATAAGAAGAGCAATACCATTGGCATCATCGTGCCGGAGTTTGTCAACTACTTCTTCCCTACCTTGATCATAGGTGCACAGGAGGTGGCTGCCAGGGCTGGCTACAATGTAATTATCTGTCAATCGCAGGAGTCGGCGAAAACGGAGGTGGCGAATGTGAACGTGTTGTTGTCGAGCCGGGTGGAAGGTGTGATCGTGTCGATGACCAAGGAGACCAAACAATACGACCACTTCCGGACCTTTGAAAAATTGTCGATCCCGATGGTGTTCTTCAACCGTATTTGTGAACCACTGGATACCTCGCGGGTGACGGTCAACGATTATGAAGGCGCCTTCAAGGGCGTAGAGCACCTGATCAAGAATGGCTTTACAAAGATCGCACATATTGCAGGGCCGGGTAACCTGCTGTTGAGCCATAACCGGCTGAAAGGTTACCAGGATGCTTTGAAGAAATACCGCATGCCCATCAATGATAAATACATTATACCTTATAACCTCACCGACAGTCATGCCAGGAAATGTGCCCAGAAATTGTTGCAACTGCGCGACCGGCCCGATGCCATTTTTTGTCTCAATGATGTATGTACCACCCAGGCCTTGCTGGTCGCCAAAGAAATGGGGATTGCCGTACCACAGGAGCTGGGCATCGTGGGTTTCGGCAACAATCCTTTATCAGCTTATATAGAGCCATCGCTCACCACGATCGAACAACCGGTTCATGAAATGGGCCGGGTGGCGATGGATATTCTGATAGATCATATCACCAAGGGGTATGGGCAATATACGCCTGTACACCGCACCCTGGCCACCAAACTGGTGGTGAGGGCTTCTTCTGTAAAATAAAGTCCGGGCAGTAGCCTGGCAATGAATCTATGCACCAGCTACGCCTGCCATTGTTCCGACTTTACGTATTGATGCTTTTGTTTATTGGGATCCTACCGGTTGCCAGGTTGACTGCGCAATCGCTTTCCTCCTTGCAACAGGGCTTTCAGCAACCACCCCCTACGGCCCGGCCCCAGGTGTTTTGGCACTGGATGAATGGCAATATCTCAAAAGAAGGTATCCGCAAAGATCTGCTCGACATGCAGCGTTGTGGTATTGGGGGTGTGTTCGTGTTCAATGTAGCGCAGGACGTGCCGCCGGGACCAGTGCGCTATGGTACGCCGCTGTGGTACGAACATATGGCCTATGCCCTGCGGCTTTGTGACAGCCTGGGCATCAGCTTGATCAATACGAATTGTCCTGGCTGGTCTACGAGTGGTGGTCCCTGGATCGATGTAGCGCGGTCGATGAAAGTGTTGACCTGGAGTGAACAGGAAGTGCGGGGCGGCAGACGACAGCGCATATCCTTGCCTATGCCGGCCGCCAAACTCAGCTACTACCATGAGATTGCTGTGGTGGCGGTTCCTTCAGATAAAAGCAATGAGATCGATTTAAGGGGGTTGGGTACGATCTGCTATTCAGATAAAACGCAAACACTGCCGCTGGAGCTGTTGACGGATGGCGATGAGCAGACGGGGGTTACTATCCCCCTCAGCGATGCGCGTGATTATATCGAGATCAACTTCGCTCAACCGGTCACCACCAGTTTGCTGACGTTGTATATGGGGTCTGGAGCGTGGTTGTATCACTTTGATGGCAGGATCACCTGGTCGGCTGATGGTAAGATTTACCGGCCGCTGCGCGATTTTCAATACCAGGGTTATATCATGCATACGGCGATGACCATCCCTTTTGAAGCGGTAACAGCGCGCAGTTTTCGGGTTTATGTCAAAACGGCTTACCGCACTACCGCCATAGCTACCGATATACGGGAGATCGCATTGTCGCACACACAACGGGTGGAAAACAAAGACGCACAGATTGGACGCACCTTTGCCAATATCCACCGGGTGGCTAACCGACCAGCTTCCTTATCGACGCCAGCAACGGCAATTGATCTTACTGATAAAGTCGATAGCCTGGGCGTATTGGATTGGGAGGCACCGGCGGGTAACTGGACGATCCTGCGTATGGGGTATACCGTATCGGGGACAACCAATCATCCGGCGCCGCCGGAGGCGACCGGTCTTGAGGTGGATAAACTCGACGCGGCGGCGGTGGCGTATCATTTCAACCAGATGCATGCGCCCATGCAGAAGTTGGTCAGAGAACAAGGCCTCACAAGCTGGAAAGGTATTGCCATCGATAGTTATGAAGCCGGCGTACAGAATTGGTCGGCAGGTTTGCTGCAAGCATTTCGTGAGCAGCACGGATATGATCTGCGACCCTGGTTGCCCGTATTGACGGGGAGGGTGCTGGGTTCGCAGGAATCGTCCAATGCCGTATTGCACGACTACCGCCAAACGGTCAGCAGCTTGCTCGCCCGGAACTTTTATGGCACTACGAAAATATTGGCCAATGAGCAGGGCCTGCAACTGTATGTAGAACCGTATGGCGGTTTCTTCGATACGTATCGCAATACGGGGTTTGCCGATGTAACGCTGGGTGAATTCTGGATGTCTTTCGGTACCAACAATATCCGCCAGATCGCGTCGGCGGTCCATACCAAGGGGCAAACAATTGTAGGCGCTGAAGCGTTTACGGCAGTACCGCAGTATGGCGCTTTCCAGGATATGCCGGCGTATATCAAGCGGCTGGGTGATCGCGCTTTTCTGGACGGACTCAACCTCAACGTGCTGCACTCCTATGTACATCAGCCTGCCGATGCAGGACCCGGTTTTACGCTGGGACGTTTTGGATCGCACTTCGGACGGCTCAACACCTGGTGGCGCCAGGCTCCCGCGTGGATCGATTATTTATCGCGCGTGCAATTTATGTTGCAACAGGGGCAGTTTGTGGCGGATATCTGCGTGCTGAAAAACGATGAGATCGATTTCGTGGCTGATCAGCCAGGTAGTGACACCGCGCGACTGGCTTATACAGGCTATAACTATGATTACTGTGCGCACGACGATATTTTGAACATGCGCATGCAGGATGGACGGTTGGTGTTGCCGCATGGGCAGTCGTACCGTATGTTGCTGTTGCCGCCCAACCGGTTCATGCGGTTGCCGGTATTGAAACACCTGGAAACATTGATCCGGCAGGGGTTGATCGTTGCGGGCAAGCCGCCGTTATCGCCGCCTGGCATGGTATCGGCAGCCAACCTCGCTGAATACAACCGCCTGGTAAAAACGATCTGGAATGGTAGTGGCCGTTATGGTGCGGGAAAAGTTTATACGACTAGCGATCCGTTGGCAGTCTTTAAGTCGAATAAAGTCCTGCCGGATATGTTGGTGAAAGAGGCAGACTCTGTGCAGTGTGTTCATCGGCGTACCAGCGAGGCCGATATCTATTTTCTCTCGAACCAACAAGGTAAAGAGGTGTGGGCCGAAGTGACGCTGGCCGCCGCTGGTGTACCGCAACTATGGGATCCTGTGACGGGTAAGATCTGTGCCATCGATCGATACTATCAAGCTGGGGGGCACACCAGTTTCCGGTTGATGCTGGCGCCGTATGCGGCTACCTGTGTGGTGTTGGCAAAGCGGGCGCCTGTTGTTACAGCCGTTACTGGGTCGCATGATGACAGTCTGACCAAGAGTGACCGTGGTCATCGGGTTGCTTCGTTGGCGGCCCTGCTACAGCCCCCACCCCTTCCTGTTGTCACCTTGCCCCTAACCGGCTCCTGGCTGTTACGGTTCCTTGATGGCCGTGGTGCGCCGGATAGTTTGCGCATCGATAGTTTGCAGTTATGGAATGAGTTTACCAATCCGGGTATAAGATACTACTCCGGTACGGTGGCTTATGCCAGGTCCTTTACGTTGCTGTATCCTGTACGCTCCCTGGGTTTGTGGCGTTTGCAGCTGGACCAGGTGTATGATATTGCTGCCATCCGGATCAATGGAAAGGAGGTCGCTACGTTGTGGACAGCTCCTTACGTCGCCGATATCACCAACTATGTACAGCCGGGAGAAAATAAACTGGAGATACTGGTCACCAACCGATGGATCAATCGCCTCATTGGCGACCAGCAACCAGGTGTAATTCCTTCCACTGTTGTTTCCTATCAGCACTATACGGCCGATTCGCCCCTGGTGCCAGCGGGGTTGGCGGGGCCCATTTCCATATTGGGTTATAAATAGTGAACCTGCGGAACGAAAACATCCCTCCGGGCTTACCCGAAAGGATGTGCGCAAATGCAGTTGTTCATGGCTATTGCTTGCGGAAAAACAGGTCGATCGATATCGGGACCAGGTCTTCCAGCAGGTTGTCTTTCACAAAACCCACTACGCTGTTCGATTGGTAGGTAATACCCCATTTGGTGCGGTCGATGAGCAGGGTACCTGTAGCATGGATCTCATCACCACTCCGCGCAATGGTGGCAGGAAAACTAATTTCCCGGGCAATGCCCCGTACGGTCAGTTGCCCCGTGACCGTGAAGGAACTGTCGTTGGCACCGGGTTGGGCCTTCACCAACTGGAACGTGGAAGTCGGAAACTTTTTGACATCAAAGAAGTCGGGATCTTTCAGGTGTTCTTCCAGGCCGCTTTCCTTGTCGACAGGGTCTTTGGGGTCGATGTGGGTGATCGTTTTCATTTCGAGCTCGAAATAGCCGCCCACGATCCGTCCATCGGTTTCCAGGGCCAGGGTGCCTTTTGCGGGTTTCAAAAAACCTTTGTGGCCGCCGCCGCCCACCGACTTACCCTCCCAATACACAAAACTGGTGGGTAGGGTCAGTTCATAGGCCACTGCGTTGGCGGGTACCGGGGGCGCTGCGACAGCAGCGGTGACGGGCGACACGGCCACCGTCGGATCGGGGTGATCCTGGCAGGCCACCAGGCCCACCAGGCAAAAAGTTGTGCTGGCTAACAAGGAATTGATACGCATAAGACGTTCAGATTTGAGGTGATTGATCGAAAAGTCCCAGGCCCGGACTGTTTCGACAAACCTACATTGCCACACACCTGGCGGTGGTAAAAGCGTCGTAAAACTTGTGTAAACGAATGTAAATTCTTGGCAAAGGCCCGGTTGCGCCGGGTGAATGCAGTAATTTTACGCATGACCTGGAAAGCCTTGCTTGTGTTGGGCGTTGCCCTGCTATTGATCGTTTCCTGGACGGCGACCCGCAGCCGGACGTCCTGGCCACCTGCCGATCCGGCTGCCGAGAAGATCATCATCCGGCAGATTGGTCACCAGTTGTTGCGCCAGGCAGGCGATTCCACCTCACGGATCCTTCCCGTGGAAGAATTGGCTGCCGGGCAGTACCTCCTCCGGTTTTCTGCTCCCTTCGTGTTTATTCCTGATTCCCTGGTCGCCACCGTGGCCCAGGTAGTCGCTTCCACCAGCCTTCCGCCCGCCTACCTCGTGGAGGTGATTGATTGTTCCGCCCCCTCGCAGGTCATTTTCGGATACCAGATAGCCAAAGACACCGCGCACAACGTGGTCGCGTGTCTCGGACGGGAACAACTTAAAGCCTGTTACAATATCAAACTCACTTTTAAGAGTGGCCAGCAGGCCAATCCTTTTTCCAATGGTCTGCTTGTTGGCAGTCTTGGTGCCATCGGGCTGGGCCTGTTGATGAGGGCGCTGTATCGGCGGAAAACGATGCGTGCCGTACTGCCGCAGGAGCCTGTCATGGCTGTCAACATCCCTTCGCCGGTAGCGGACAATATCCAAGAGCAAGCGACTGCAGACGTCGTTTCATTGCCGGCCGATCCACTGGCCCCCGCGCCGATACCTATCGGCAGCCTGCTTTTTTATAAGGACAGTCAGCAATTATTATCGGGTAAAGACATTATCCCACTCACAGCCAAGGAGGCTAAATTGCTACAGGTTTTTGCCATGGCCCAGCAGGAAGTGATCGACCGCAACCAATTGATGAAAGAGGTATGGGAAGACGAAGGCGTGATCGTAGGCCGCAGCCTGGATATGTTCGTCTCTAAACTACGCAAGAAACTACAGGCCGACCCCCGTGTCAGCATTATCAACGTACATGGCAAAGGGTACAAGCTCGCGATTGGGCTTGCTGCCGAAATGGAAGCTTAAACAGCCGGTCAATGGTCGATGCTGAACCGGTCAGGCATGGCCTATGTCCTTTTCCCTACTCCATCAGCGTGGGCACCTGGTCGTGCCGGTAGATATTGACCTTGCCCCGGTATTCGGAGATCGTTTTTTCGAGTATGAACCCGGCTTCCTGCAAGAGGCTGTTGGATCTACGGTCGTTGACTGCGGTCTTGCAGTAGATGCGGTGTATGCCGGGAAAGGAAAAGAAACTATAGAGGCAGCTGTTGAGGGCCTGGGCAAAATAGCTGACTGGTTCCTGTTGCTCGGGCGATAACAAGAAGTGAATGCTGTAGTCACCCGGTTCCATTTCTTCACGGATGCTGACTTCGTCGAGGTCGGCGCGGATGATGTCGATCTGCATCAGTGGTACATGGTTGATGAGGGCCATCAACGATTGACTGTAATCGGCCGTGAGCAGGTCCTGGTAAGTTTCCAGCAATTGACGGATGGGCAAGAGGGGTGTTTTACAGGGCTCGGGCCGGTATTGTTCGATCCACGAGTAGATGACTGGCAAGTCTGTTGGTATACAAAATGGGCGTAGGGAAAAAAAGCGGTGGTCGCCTGGCAGCAACCCATAGAAAAAAGGCGTGTATAATATGCCCGGATCAAGTGGGCAACATAACAGTTTCTCCGTAAAAGGACGCATAGCCGTAAGGTTCAATTGTCAGGAAATGAAATTCAAAAGGGACGATAACCGTGTAGTAGCGGAAATTTTCACCTGATGCTTCCGTCGACCATTACCGTTATTAGGAGAGTATCCAAATTTAATAGTATCTACGTATGGATGGTACACAGGAATTCAGCACCCTGGCCTTTTTTATGGCTTTAGTCACAAATAATTAATAAGTGCTACGGGAAAACCCTTACAAGGCTGGCGCATAGAGGAAGGAGTTGCCCGGTAGAAGGCACTGGTAGTGTAGGTGTAGCTAGATAAAAAGTGCTGAGACTGCCTGGGGATACGTTTTAAACTGTCAGGGAATGATGGATACAACCTTCCCCTTCAACTGAAACCGGATGCCGGTAGTTGTAGCCAGGTTGCGCAACAGCTTTGATAAGGGTACATCACGATCGTATACGCCCGTGATCGCCTGTCTGCTGGTATGGTCTCCATAATCCATCTGTACGTCATACCAGCGCTCTACTGCCTTCATGACATCGGGTAAAGGCGTTTTATCAAATTTGAAGAAATTGTCTTTCCAGGCAATGATGGTGCTGGCCATTACATTGTTAAGCACAACGCTTCTGCCGTCATCGTAGATACGCCCTGTCTGATTGCGGAGCAAGGTGAGATGATGATCCCCCTTGCGAACCTGCACCTCTCCTTCGAGCGACAATACTTCTATATAATCTTCGTCGCGGTAAGCTCTTACATTGAACCGTGATCCGGATACCTGGATCGTGGCAGGTAGTTGTCGTCCGCTAATATCGATGAGGAATGGCCGGGCTTTACCCAGCGCCAGCCGGTCGGTGTAATTGATGGGATTGATCAGTGTGGCTGGTAATCCCGTTACCTCAAAATAGCCTTCTCCACTGAAGTTGACACGGCGGAAATTGTTGCCAAACAAAGCTGGATACTTTAGGCGTGAGTCGGCATTGAGCCATGCCCGGCTGCCATCGGGCAAGATCACCCTGAACTTGCCCTTACGGGGAACTTCCAGCGCATTGTAAGAAATGGTGTCTCCGGGATGACTGGAGTGGTAAAACAGCCAGCCATTTTCTTTCAGCACCTGTACATCATTGTCGGATTGCTGGGCAATGATGCCATCAACGGTATCTACCATGATCACCACCAAACTATCTTCCAGGTATAACCTGGCCTGGTCAGATCCTGGTTCTATGTCTTCCTGCATGTTACCCAACATAGCAGTCAGGTTCTTCGTTCTTGTCTCATTGAGCCACAGAAAGGTAATGGTCAGTACGAATACCAGCAAGGTGCCAAGTAGTCCGATCCGGTCGCGGCGGCGATACCACCATTTATCCTGGTTTTCATCTTTGAACCACCTGGCGGCATTCAGGTCATTGATCGCTTTCGTTTTCCGGTCATCATGCCGGGTAATGGCCAGGCGAAGTGTTTCGGGATTGGTGAGTTGATCGAAGAGGTGTCGGTTGTCGGGTGATTCGTTGATCCACTCACTCAATTCCCGTTCGCCGTCACTGCTGAGCGAACCTTTGAGGTAGCCCGCAATCAGTTCGGCCTTCTGGTAAAGTGTTTCGTTCATGGATGAGGTTTTTGACGCTTCAGCTGGCATGTTGAAAGTAGTTCTTCCAGGTGAGCGATTCAAAAGCTACAACGAAAAGGAATCGCTCCCCTACTAAGGGTAAATTATTTATTTATAATGCGTTCGGTATGTTGAGCTCAACGGCGCCGGTAACTGTTTGATAAAAGAGATCCCGGTCTAAACGGGAAAGACCGGGATCATCATCATGTTACCCGGGAGCCAGTGATGCATGAACAAAGGAGGAACCCCGGATTCCTCCGGATATGTAACGAATGAGGTAACCGCTGGAACCACGGAAGCGCAAAAAAATATCATTGAATTAACCGGGGCAGACATACCGCCGTGCCGGCTTATGCGTAAACACGGCTGTTCGCAACGATTTAATGGCGATGGTCTTCTGGTTTTGTATGGTCTGCACACTCAGTTGCAGCCGGTTTGCGATCTCTGCATTGCGCATGCCTTCGAGGTAGTATAATTTAAATATCAGCTTGCGCTGGGGTGGCAGCATTTCAATCTCTTTGTAAACGACCCCCAGTACATCGTTCTCGGCCAATCCATGTACGAAGCGTGTCGCCGCCGCCATGGGGGATGTATTGAACGATACCAGCGACTCGTCATCATCCATCAGCAATTCGACCAGCTGTTGATGTTTACCTGCCTTCCATTTCTGGTGACGCAGTACATCGATACAGGCATTGCGCGCCGTCACATGCAGAAAGGTCTTGATCTTTTGCAGGTGATCGAAATTGCTACGCAGCTTCCATAACTTCACAAACGTTTCCGCCGTGATGTCGCGTGCCTCCTGGGCATCGGTTACATAATGCCGCGCATAGTAGTAAATCGAGGTGAAAAATAAATGATAAACCTCGGCAAATGCCGATTCCTCTCCGTTTTGGAACTGGTAAATTAAAGACTCTCCCGCTGTTTTCATGAACAGGTCATTACGTGTTACCGTGAATAAAGAATTGATCAGACTAACGCCGCTGCTATCGAGAAACCATAGCCGATAGTGGGGAGGATCACTATAAAGGATGAGGAAGGTTTTCCGGGTTATTAGCTTGCATGGTTGCCAGCTTTGCTTTGGAAGGGCAACAGCGACCCATTGTAAAAAAGGATCCCCCTGTACTAAAGTTAACAAACTAAGGGGAAACTTGTACAAGTCCTGAAAAATGACTTTGTCAGTTACCTGCGCCCTGATCCATGCAAAGGAAGTCTGAATGGTCGAGACCTGTTTTCGCCTCGAGGCTGTTCAGTAAAACCCGTTCTTTTTTACTGGATGGCTAAACGAAAATGAGATCCCGGCGATAAAAGTATGGAAAAAAATGATGTGCTCAATGTCTAACCGTTAGTGGATAAAAATTAACCAATTGTGCTATGGACGGTTCCTTCGATCCTGCAGGCCATACATGGGCCCCTCCGGTGCAAGATACTGCCCCGTCTGCTTCCAGGTCAGTTCTGCTATGTTATGCAGGCGCATATCGGCATGAGTTCGTCAGCCGTTCATCTTGCATAATCCCCCTTTGAAGGTAGGTTCAGACAAACATTAGGATTATTTTAACGGCGTTTGGAGGCCTTTACAAGGCCGGTATTTGTTAGTGCGCGACATCCTGTAAATGAGTGCTAAAAGGATGACAATCATTAGTCTATGGGGCGGGTGGGATTTCAGGCAGTGGGCGCTTCGCTACTCACACATACATGTTTTGCCTTATAAGATGAAGTAATCGGCCGCTCCAGTCCACCGTCTTCAATTTTTCTTTAGAAATTACGTTTAGTTTGCAACTATTAAAGCCCCCCATTTTATACATGCAGCATTGGATTAAAACTTTGGTCGTGGTAGTTGTTGGTTGCCACGCCTTACAGCCTTGTTCGGCTCAGTTCTCGGACAGCACCCGTCGGTTGGTACCTGCCCTGGATACGTTGCCCCTGCGGATTGACTGGAATAAGCCGGTGCCCGACTACAGGTTCCCGCTGCAATCATTCATCATTCCGGCTGGTATGATTTCGTATGGCGTATCTTCTTTTGCGTTGAAAGGGGTCAAGAACCTGAATGAAAATATCAAAGAAGAGGTAGCCATCGAGCATCCGCACCATAAGCTGACCATCGATAATTACCTGCAGTATGCGCCGGCTGTTGCGGTGTACGGGTTGAATGCGATGGGTATACACGGTAAACACAATTTCAAAGACAGAAGTATTTTATACGGCATGTCGATGATTATCTCCAATGCCACCGTTTTCTCGATCAAGAAGTTCAGCAATGTACAAAGACCGGATGAATCGAATTATTATTCCTTCCCTTCTGGCCACACCGCTAATGCCTTTGTGGCGGCAGAGTTTATGCGCCAGGAGTATAAGGATGTTTCTCCGTGGTATGGCGTAGCGGGTTACGCGGTAGCAGCGACTACAGGTTACCTGCGCATGTACAACAACAAGCACTGGTTCAGTGATGTCGTCGCCGGCGCTGGTGTCGGTATTGCTTCTACCAAATTGGCCTATTGGCTATACCCCATTATTAAACGTGGATTCTCCAAAAATAAAGACCTGAATACCGTCGTCATGCCTACCTATTCTCAGGGCGCCTTCGGTCTGGGACTCGTTCACAAATTCAAATAAGCTGTTTACTCGAACACTACGGTTTTATTGTTATACACAAATACCCGGTCGTCGAACACCAGTCGCATGGCACGGGCCAGTACAGCTGTTTCAATCTCTTTTCCTGCTTGCATCATATCGGCGGCTGTCAATGAATGACTCACCGGAATGATCTGTTGGGCTATGATCGGTCCTTCGTCGAGGTCATTGGTCACGAAGTGTGCCGTAGCGCCGATGAGTTTTACCCCCCGTTCGAAAGCCTGGCGATATGGATTGGCTCCGGCGAATGCCGGTAAAAAGGAGTGATGGATATTGATGATCCTGCCTACGCGACCGGCAATGAAGCCGGGTGATAGAATACGCATGAACTTGGCCAGCACGAGGTAGTCGGGATCGTAACCGTCGACGATCTCTCCGATGGCCTGCTCAAAATCTGCCTTCGACCGGCCTTCATGCGTAATATGGTAGAAAGGCACCTCAAAACGCGCACAAATATCCTGCAGTTTGTTGTAGTTGCCGATTACGGCGAGGACCGTAGCGTTTAGCGATTGAAAATAGTGACGGATCAGGATATCGGCCAGGCAATGGTATTCTTTGGTCACGAGTACGACAATCCGCTTTGACGGCATCGGGTTGACCAGGATGGTAGCATCGACCGGCAATACCTGCGCCAGGGCTTGTTGCACCCGCTCCTGTAAGGCCAATGGATGCGATGGTGTTTCCACCTGCACGCGCAGGAAAAACCTGTTTTCTGCCTTGTCGACATGCTCGCGCAGCGATACGATATTTAAACGCTCCACGGCCAATACGCCGGATATGGCAGCCACCAGACCTACCTGGTCGATACATTGTATTACGATGATCATACTGTAGGGCAAGATAACCGAAATCCCAATAGCTTCCATGCTGGTGACGCATGCCGGTTGGCCAACTCATTTTGCTGCCCATGCGTTTCCAACCAAAAGGCCGGGATCACCCCGGCCTCATCATAAACAGACTATAATCGTGATGGCGCTATGCCATACATTTTCTTGAACGCAAAGGAAAAATGCGAGAGGTCTTCAAACCCTACATCGAGGTACACGTCGGAGGGCGCTGCCCCTTTTTCCTTGATCAGGTAATGCGCTTCCTGCAATCGTTTCTGGAGCAACCAGCGACTGGGCGACTGGTGAAAGATCTTCTCGAAGTCGCGTTTGAAAGTGGCCAGGCTGCGCCCTGTGAGGTAGGCAAAACGTTTCAACTCCACATTGAAGTGGTAGTTCTTTTGCATAAACGCTTCCAGATCGATCTTGCCGGGTTCGGAGAAATCGAACAATACCTGCCGTAAGTCAGGATCTACCTTCAACAGTAGTAAGAGGGCTTCTTTCAGTTTGAGTTGCATCACCGCTTCCTGTTCCTCCACCGGCAACGTTTCGTATACCAGCAGTGAGTCCATAAAGCTTTTATACAGGGGATGTGGCTTCAGGGCGATGATGGCGCTCCCCTCCTGCCGTTCCCTGGCCTCATAACCATGTTCCCGGCTAAAGGCCAGTAAAGTGGGTTGATCGAAATACAACGACACCGAACGAAAGGCGCCATCAGGGGGCGGTTGTTTGATGAATTTTACCAGGTGGTTCTTGCGCACCAGCCTGAATTGTCCGGGTTCACACACGTATTTACCGGTTGCATCTTCCAGCGTAAGCGTGCCCGCCCGTTGAAAGCCGAATACATGTTCTCCTACAAACTGCTCCCCTTCCCGGTTCCTGCTGACATAACAGGAGTACAGGATGGAGGAGTTTTGCCCGCGTGTTGTGTCCATAGCCATGCCTTCAAATGTAAGCGATAAACGGCAGCCGCCTGGCTGCTGTTTATCGCGAATACTAATAATGGTTTAGTTCGTTTTTAACTGGCTGTACATTTTTCCCTGGGGCGTGTCGAGAAAATTAACGGCGTCGTCGTGGTCGGTCGATACGCTCACGGGCTTCCATTTTTGCAGGTCGGCCGTACGTTTCGCATCTGCCATTTCCAGGATGGCTACTGCTTCACTGCCCAATACGAGGTGTACAGGTGGTTCGGGGTTTTCTGATAATTCGATCATGACGCGGGCCGCCTTGCGTGGGTCGCCCATCGGCACGAATCCTTCTCCCCGGAAATGGTGTTTCACTTTTTCTACCGATTCTTCATATCCCTCTACAAACGGTGCGAAGCTCATCGAGTCGCCTGCCCAATCAGTTCGGAATCCGCCAGGCTCTACCGATGTCACCAGGATGCCCAGGGGGGACAGCTCTTTGGCCAGGGCCTCACTGAAACCACTCAATCCCCATTTGGCGGCCTGGTAGATCGTAATACCGGGGGTGCCCGTGCGGCCGCCAATCGAACTGATCTGTAGAATGCGGCCACTTTTTTGACGACGCATATAAGGAATGATGGCCCGTGTGATCTCGATCGGGCCATAGAGATTGGCTTCCAGCTGACTGGTCACCTGTTCGTCCGTAAATGCCTCGGCTGCACCGGTGATGCCAAAACCTGCATTGTTGACCAGTACATCGATGCGGCCATACTGGTCGATCGCTGCTGCTACAGCGGCTTTGATCTCCGTTTTATTAGTAACGTCGAGGCGAACCGGCAGGATCTGACCGGGATATTGTGCCACCAGGTCCTGTAATTGTTCGGGTTTGCGTGCAGTGGCAACTACGCGGTAGCCACTGGCCAATACGGCTTCTGTTAAACTTCTTCCCAAACCGCGGGAACTTCCTGTTATGAACCAAACTTTTGACATGTTATATCGATTTTGTTCTTCAAAGGTCGGTGGCGTGAGCACCCGGGAGTTTGCTGAAAAGCTCAAATTGGTTTGTTGTATGGCTCAAGGCAGGCACAAAAAAAACGGGGCCTTCCCGGAGGAAGGCGCCCGTTTGCGTATTACGAGTAACCCCTGCTATTTTTGAATCACCATCTTGGCAGACAGTTTTTCTTCACCTGTGTTCAGTAATACGGTGTAGGTACCCGATGGTAACCTGTTGGCTTCTGCACTCAACATGATGAGGTTGGTGCCGTCTGTGATGCTGATGCGTTTGTTCATCAGTATCCGGCCCTGCATATCAACAATGTTGATCATGGCCAGGCGTTTCACACCCGATACAACCTTCAGCGCCACCTGGCCATTGGAAGGATTCGGTGTCACCTGTACGGTGATGCCACGGATGGCGGTGAAACTTACCGTATTTACGCGGCTGTACTCGAAGCGGCCGTCAAGGTCCACCATTTTCAGGCGGTAGTATACCTTGTTACCGTTCACGTTGTTCAGCGGATCGATGAAGGTGTAGTCGTTGACCAGCTCACCTTTGCCGGCCACCTGGCCAACTGCTGTGTAGGTCACTCCGTCCACACTTCTTTCGATCACGTATGCCTGGAAGTTTTCTTCCTTCTCTGATTTCCAGTCGAGCTGTACTTTATCGCCATCGATCGATTTCGCTGTGAAGCTGATCAGTTTCACAGGTAATTGACCCAATGCGAACCTCCACAGCCTGTCTGTATCGGTAGGCAGTCCCTTAGACAATGGTCCAACTGCGCCAGGCGTTGCCGGGTTGCCGATTACGCCACCTGCCAGCATACCTTGTTGGGTAACATTCGGTCCGGTTGCGATGTCGAACCTGTCATCGAGGCCGTCACCGTCACTGTCGAGACCAGTCAACGTCACCAGGTCGTCATTGACATTGTTGCCGTTGAAGTCATGCGCTTCTACCACATCCGGCTGTCCATCGCTATCGGTATCCAGGTTCAGGTAATCCGGGCTTGCGCTGGGCAATCCGGAAAGCCTGTATGGTGTGATACCGTTATTGGTGTTGCCGCCGAAGGCAGCTGGTGCGTTGTCATAAGCGTCTTCGATACCGTCGTTGTCGGTGTCTACGCCGGTTGGTAATATATAACCTGCCGTAGACTGACCTTCCACGTTGTCGGTGATGCCATCATTGTCTGCATCGATGTCGATGTAGTCAGGCAGTGCCGCATTGTCGAAGTTGGGCAGTACGATGGTCGGCAGTGCATTCACCACGGTGCTCCAGCCATCGGTTCCCACAGGTCCGTCTGCGATACCATCGTTGTCGGTATCTGGCAGGCCTGTTTCGCGTGTGTCGAGGATGCCGTCGCCATCTGAATCGAGATCATATGGATCAGGTAATCCGGCTGCGTCATGGTTGGCCTTGACATAGCTGTCGGGTCTTCCATCTGCATTGGTATCGGCACCTGTTGGGATGAGGGTATTGGCGGTATTTTCTGCAATACCATCGTTGCCCACATCTCCATCAACAGGATCGGAGAATCCGTCACCATCGGTATCGGTGAAGCCATCGATACGTCCATTGTTGTCCAGGTCAGTGCCACCTGCTTCCCGTATATCGGGCAGGCCGTCATTGTCACTATCGAGGTCGTAGTAGTTGGGCACGCCATCGCTATCGGTATCCCTGGAGCCCAACGGTGTACCGCCGAGAGCAGGATCATAGGCATCGTGCAAACCATTACCATTGGCATCTGTGAAGTTGTCTATGCGGCCATCTCCATTGGTGTCAAGTCCACCATTCTCCACGATATCGGGGATGCCGTCGTTATCGCTGTCGAGATCCCAGCTGTTGATGATGCCATCGAGGTCGGTATCGTAGCGATCGTCGATGTCATCGCCATTGCTGTCTACATATCCTGGGTTGGTCGGATCGAGATAGTTCGGAATACCGTCGCCATCCAGATCGCCCAAGGGGTCGAGACCCGTGGGGCTTTCGAGCAGATCGGGTATACCATCATTATCGTCGTCGAGGTCTACCTGGTTGCCAACACCGTCGTTGTCACGGTCACCCACCTGTCTCCAGTCGCGATCACCACCAGGGTTGTTCACATCCGGGTAACTGAGCGGAGTCGTACCGTTGGTCGGATTTACCGCAGTGTTGTCATTATCCCAGCCATCGAACAGACCGTCACCATCCGCATCGGTGGTGCCACCGGTCCTTTCGCCACCGCTGATCACGCCGTTGCCATTGGTATCCCATCCTTCGATGGTGTCTGGCTTGCCGTCGTTGTCGGTGTCGAGATCCCTGTAATCGGGATTGTCGGTGCTGTCGGTATTGACAGGTGCAATGCCGTTGTTGGGGTTGCCACCAAAGGCTGCCGGCAGGTTATCGTACGCATCGTCGATACCATCGGCATCTGCATCGACACCAGCAGGTGCCTGGTATCCGGCGGTCGATTGACCTTCGATGTTATCCACAATACCATCGTTGTCGGAGTCGATATCTAGGTAATCCGGACGTCCGTGTGCATCTGTATTCGGGAAGGTCAGCGGTGCGGGTAATGCATCTACTACATCGCTCCAGCCATCGGCACCGTAAGGACCATCGGCCAGACCATTGTTGTCTGCATCCGGCATGCCGGCTTCGCGACTGTCCAGAATACCGTCATTGTCCGAATCCAGGTCGTACGGATTGGCCCTGTCGTCGTTATCGAAGTCACCACGCACATAGCTTTCTGGTCTGCCATCGGCATTGGTGTCAGGACCGGTCAGGATCAGCGGATCGTTCGGGCTTTCAAGGGTGCCATTGTTGTCGTCATCCGGATCGTAGGTGTTAACGTATCCATCCTGGTCAACATCTGCTGGGAAGTCGGCCTTACCATCGTTGTTGGTATCGGCGCCACCGGCTTCGATGATGTCAGGAATACCATCGTTGTCGCTATCCAGGTCTTGCGTATTGGGAATACCATCTGCATCGGTATCACGGTTGGGCAGTGCTACCCCACCGGCTGCCGGATCATAGGTGTCGATCAGGCCATTATTGTTACCGTCGGTCGTGTTGTCCACGCGGCCGTCGCCGTTGGTGTCCACACCACCTGCTTCGATAATATCCGGAATGCCATCGTTATCGCTGTCGAGGTCGCGTGAGTTGATGACGCCGTCACCATCGGTGTCGTAGCGATCATCGATACCATCACCATTGGTGTCTACATAACCTGGCTGTGCAGGATCGAGGTAGTTAGGGATGCCATTGCCGTTCTGGTCGCCTAGCGGATCCAATCCTGTCGGACTTTCCAACAGATCTGGTACGCCGTCGTTGTCATCGTCCAGGTCAAGGTTGTCCGGGATCGGATCATTGTCGCTGTTGGCAGACTGCCTCCAGTCGCGATCACCACCGGGATTGTTAACGTCCGGATAGCTGGTGGGTGTGGTACCATTGGTGGGATTCACCGCAGCGGTGTTGTTATCCCAGCCATCGAGCAGGCCGTCATTGTCGGCATCTGCTACACCGCCAGTCCTTTCAGCGCCATCGATCGTACCATTACCGTTGGCATCCCAGCCTTCGAGGGTGTCGGGTTTGCCGTCGTTGTCGGTGTCGAGATCGGTATAGTCGGGCGTATCGGCCCCATCCGTGTTCACTGGTATGATACCATTGTTGGGGTTACCACCAAAGGTACCTGGTACGTTGTCATACGCATTGTCGATACCGTCACGGTCGGTGTCCAAACCAGTCGGTGCTATATAGGTCGCAGTTGCCTGTCCTTCGATATTGTCTACGATACCATCATTGTCGGCATCGATATCGAGGTAGTTGGGACCACCGCTGCCGTCAGTATTGGTAAAGGTCAGCGGACCGGGGGTTGCATCCACCAGGTCGCTCCAGCCATCGGCACCCGTTGGGCCATCGGCAAAGCCATCACCATTGCTATCGGTAATACCTGCTTCGCGTACATCGAGTATACCATCTCCATCGGAGTCGAGGTCATAAGGATTAGCTACCGTATCACCATCGAAGTCGCCGCGTGGGTAATTATCTGGTCGGCCGTCACCGTTGCCATCGGGACCAGTAATGATCAGCGGTTGAGATGCGCCCTCATTGATGCCATCGTTGTTATCATCCGGATCGTAGGTATCTACATAGCCGTCGTTGTCGGTATCGGTCGTTACGTCGACCTTGCCGTCGTTGTTCGCATCTACGCCGCCCGCTTCAACGAGGTCAGGAATACCGTCATTGTCGCTGTCGAGATCGCGTGTATTGGGAATGCCGTCGTTATCGGAATCGATATTCGGGTGTGCAATACCACCAGCTGCAGGGTCATACGCATCTGCGAGACCGTTGTTGTTGGTATCAACAAATGTATCTACCCGGCCATTGCCATCCTGGTCAATACCACCGGCTTCGATGATATCGGGAATGCCATCGTTGTCGCTGTCGAGGTCTTTACAGTTGATGACACCATCCAGGTCGGTATCGTACTGGTCGTCGATGCCATCACCGTTGCTGTCTACGAAACCAGGATTGCTGGTGTCGAGGTAGTTGGGAATGCCATCACCGTCTGAATCACCTAAAGGATCCAATCCTGTGGGGCTTTCCGCGATATCCGGTACGCCATCATTGTCGTCGTCGAGATCGGTAATGTCCGGAATGCCGTCGCCATCGGTGTCTTCCGCCTGGCGCCAGTCACGGTCTCCACCCGGGTTGTTCACGTCGGGGAAGTTGGCTGGGATCATACCGTTGGTGGGGTTCACCAGGGCGGTGTTGTTGTCCCAGCCATCCAGCAATCCATCGCCATCGGCGTCGGCAATGCCGCCGCTTCTTTCACCACCGTTGATAGAGCCATTGCCATTCGTATCCCAGCCTTCCAGTGAATCGGGCTTGCCGTCATTGTCGGAGTCCGTATCGATATAATCCTGGGTATCGGAGAGATCTGTATTGGTGGGCGTTATACCATTGTTGAGGTTCCCGCCAAAGGTGCCTGGTACATTGTCGTAGCGGTTGTCGATACCGTCGTTGTCGGTATCGGCATTCAGCGGAGCCAGGTAGCCGATGGTCGTTTGTCCTTCGATGTTGTCGACGATACCGTCATTGTCGGAGTCGATGTCGAGGAAGTTGGGACCACCTGAACTGTCGGTATTGGGGAATACCAGCGGGCCGGGCAGGCTGGATACCGCAACTGCCCATCCGTTGGTGCCGCGTGCCCCATCGGCAATACCATCGTTGTTGGCATCTGGCATGCCTGCTTCGCGGGCGTCGAGGATACCGTCACCATCTGCATCGAGATCATATGGATTGGGTTTTACATCTCCGTCGAAGTCGCCTCGGGTATAGCTGTCCGGACGTCTGTCAGCATTGGTGTCAGCACCGGTCACGATCAGTGGTTGCAACGGACTTTCATTGGTGCCGTCGTTCTGGTCATCCGGATCGTAATCGTCTACAAAGCCATCGCGGTCAGCGTCGGCCAGGTTGTCGACCATGCCGTTGTTGTTAGCATCTGTACCACCAGCTTCGCGGATGTCGGGAATACCGTCGTTGTCACTGTCGAGGTCGCGGCTGTTCGGAACACCATCATTGTCCGCATCGCGGTTGGGTAGTGCTATACCACCACCGACTGCAGGATCATAGATGTCCATCAAACCGTTGGCGTTGGTGTCGACATTGCTGTCAACACGTCCATTGCCATCGGTGTCGATGCCGCCTGCCTCTATGAGATCGGGGATGCCGTCATTGTCGCTGTCGAGGTCGAAAGAGTTGACGATACCATCGAGGTCTGTATCAAACGCATCGTTGACGCCATCAACATTGGCATCTACAAAGGCTGGAACAGCGCCACCAGGCGTAGCATCGAAGGCATTGGGAATGCCATCGCCGTCGGCATCAGCCATTGCGTCGATGCCATTGCCTTCAACGAGGTCGGTGATGCCGTCGTTGTCGTCGTCAAGATCGGTAACATAGCCGATCGGGTCACCATCCGAGCTACAAGTGGGTACGTTAACTGCGAATACGCCGGTGCTGACCTCATAAGCCCAGAACCAGGTATTTAGCGTACGTACGTTACCATAGTCATCACAATTCAATGGCAGGGTCAGCGAACCACCGGTACCTGTTGGTGCTGGTGTTGCATTGCCTGAGCCGGGGCCATCCCAGGCACGACCTGGTGAAGCTACACCCACATCGGCATTGGTGATACCGCCGCCGGTATTGTTGTTGTTGGCATCGGTGGTAGGGTTGCTACAACTCGTGCTCGCTGTATTGGCCAATAAGATATCATCAAAATAGAGACGGGGTACGGTGGCGACCGGCGCTACCCCGGTTACACTCATACCGTTGCTGTTCAACTCCGCATCATACATCGGAATATTGACACGTCCCCGTCGGATGGAGAGGCTCATATTTACGGTGACTGTGGAGGTGACAGCTGCACCAAGACCGTCGAGACCATCCCATACCCCTACATTGGCACCCACGGGAACATTGTAGAAGTAAAGGTACCGGTCCCTGGTACCAGCCTGGTAACCGGGAGAGCCGTTGATATCGAGGAGGATGGCGACATCTCCTGCTTTGTCGATGCCATAGGGTATATAAAGCGTAGGTGCGCACCCATAGATACGCCCCGCAAAGGTCGGTGCGGAAGCCACTACCGCGACCGGGAATAGCGTGGCATCCGGCTGCTCCAGGAACACATCATAACCATCCGGAAGCGATGGTTGGGTGGCGCCGGAGTTCTGTGACCGGCGGTCATTGACCCAGTTGGTTCCGTTGACTGCACCGTATTTATTCATGTACAGCGTGAAACCGAAGGGACGGAAACCTGGCAGGAAGTCCAGGTTGATGACGGTACTGTCTGACGTATAGCCGAAGAAGTCGCCCTCGAGCGCGTTGGCCAGCGCACCGGAATTGGTGGCAGGGTCATACGTGATGAAACTCCAGGCCTTGCTGTGCACGCGGCCTTCAAACCTTTGACCGGCCGCATTGGCCACGGTAAAGTCGAATAGCGTTACAATAATATTGGTGTTGCTGGCTGTTGCGCCACCATCCGTGCTGGGATACAGCTCCACGTAAAAGTGTCCGTTTGTCGTGGGTGTAAAGGTGATGAAGTTGCTGTAGCCTGTAGGTGCAGTGCCCGCTATATTGGGTCCTGCTGCCGCCTGGGCATAAGTCGCCAATTGAGCAGCGGTAGAGACCAAGGTAGGTCCTTGCCGTACGGTATTGGTGGCCTCATCCAGGATGCGGTAGTAGATGGCCGTTTGTGCCGGTGTTACGTTTCGGTTAAAGGCCCTGAAGTTGAAATAGAGCCGCTGAGTCGCGAAATCGTTGATCACAAAGTCGATCCGGTTCTCTGCCGGCGCACCCCGGTAGGGGCCTGTGCCATTCGTCGTAGAAATATAAATACCGGTACCGTTGGCCGAGTTGGGCATGACGGATGCCGTACCTTCTGCCAGCACACGGATATCGGGTGCCAGTAAGAGAAAGGCCATTAAGAAGGAAAGGATCTTCCATCCTGTTCCTGCTCTTGGCCGCCTGCCTGCAAATAGCATTTTCTTTCGTTTTCGTGTTTCGTGTAAACGTTTGTTCAACATAGCGAAGTGTTTGTTTTACAGCAAATGAATACCCGCCAGCTACAAAAGCCGGCAGTACAGGTCGTGCCTGTACGTACTGATTACATGTGGTGTACATAACGGAACCGCAGGCAGATAAACTGCCTGAAAAATGGTCGATAGTTGTGATCTCTGTGAGTGCTGTCGAAACAAAAAAAGCAGGGAGGAACCACACAGCAGCATCAGCTGTGTACTAACTAATCATTACAATGACTAAGGTAAAACGATTAGTGAAATGATTCTATCCATTATACGGATAAACCCCCACGCAGGATGGTTAAAAAATGGGTAGGAATGTCGCACTGCCCGAATCGGGTTAAAATTTTCTGGTTAGTGACTGAAGTGTCGGATGCTGATTAAATACAGGAGGCATATAATAAAGCAGGCAATCGACTATCGATTGCCTGCCTGGTCTTATTGAGGTCTGGTAAGGTTGTTATTTACCGGAGGTATATTTTTCCAGTTCACCAGGTATCTCGTCTTCATCTGATAGATAATTTAACGCCGGATCTTTCAAATTACGAGCATTAAAGGCATCATCAAATTCAGCTGGCGTTACGTCACCGTCATCGTCACAGATGCGGAAGAAACAAATGATATCATGACCATTGCAGGAGGCGGGAGCTGTTGACGTAGTGTCATAACTGGATCTGTCATTCTCGGGTCCAAATCCATTGTAAATCATATAAACACACACCACTTTGTTGTCAGTTACACCAGCCTTTGCCTGGGTGTTGGATGTTGTTATTGTTGCGATGCTTGTCGGATGATGGTAGGCGGCACTGACCAGGCCACCGGTGATCACTGCGACCACTAACCAAACTTTGTAATTCATAAGAAATGTATTTCCTGCAAATTACCTCCAATAAAAAATGGGATTGGTAGTCCCGCTACCAACCCCATCAGGATGTTGTAAATAATACTTTCCGCATACCATCAGGAAGTGCGCAGCGGCTATTGTATCAGTTGTTTATGACTATCGTACAAACCCGTCAAAACTGAATTTCCCCGGTCATCGATCCGAAGTCCCCCGTAGGCAGCCGAATCGTACTTGCTGCCCTGCCCTTCCTCAAAGAAATAAGATTCTGCACCGATCCTTACATCGCGATAGGCTCTCCGGGAATATTTGATCAGGTATTCACCAGTTGCCCGTGGTGTTGCTTTGTCTTGCAAACGTACCATCCGGGCTACATTGCCCGAATCAAGCTGCACGACGAGGTAACCGCTCGAGCTTTTGGAAATGTCACTGTCATTCCGGCTGATGTCATACCGCAGGTCCATATAATCACCCTGCATCAGTGACCGCGGATCGACCGGGGCCAGCCGTAACAGTACCAACTGCCCCTTCGTTAAGATGGCTTCTTTCTGGTAGACCGAATAATGAAAGAACATCAATACGATCACCAGGTTGGCGCAGATCAGTACGATCTTATATTTTTTCATCGCGTTGAAAGTGTTGGTGTAAGGCAAAATAAAGACCGATCAGGAGTGCCCCCGGTAGCAACAACAGCCACGCCTTCATCAGTAGGGAAAGCTGCAGATCGTAGTAATACTGACAGATATAATAGATCAGCGCTGCGATACCCAGCACGATCCCAGCCGCATAGCGCCAGCCAAAGGATAGCAGCAATACCAGCAAGGCAACAGGCACTCCGGGTACGAAGACCGTAGGTATCAGTAACAGTGCAGCAGCTGTCAGTGCTTTCCACGTGGCTTGCCGGCTGGTCATCCCAAACCGCTTCAATACCGGTACTATGGCATATAAGATCGCCGCGATTATCGCCACAGGTTCTATGTAATGTATATACTTATGTAGGTGGTGGAATTCCTGAAACCAGCCCGCGAAATACCCGACCAGCAAACTGCAGGTCATAGCCAGGCAAACAGGCCTGTACAGCATCGCCATCTTAGGGTGCAAGGTGATCACCCGGGCTTCGTGTGTGATCAGTAAGGTAAACAACCAGGCCAGCACAGCCCTTGTGACGAACAAAGCGACGAAATTGGTACTGGCTGGAAAGATGAAATAAACGCACCCGGTGGCAGTCAGCGCCGCAATAAATGCCAGGACGGAATTGTTGGTGATCACCAAACAGACCAGTCCCGTGATCGTCATCAACAAACAGACCTGCGTCAATGAAACGTTGTTGATCGCTACGCCTGTACCGATCAGGATCAACCCGGCCATGAAGGCGGTAGCGGCAATCGTATCCACCAACAGGTGTTTGGCCTGTACAATGACCAGTCCCGCGATCGTAAACAGGATACCCAGTACGATGATCGAGCCTTCCGAATCGAAAAGGCCAAATACTGCCAGGCAAGCCAGTAAGAATACCATTGCCAGGAAACCGCCAGCGATCATCAGGATCCGGATGATCAGCGATCCCCGGTTTTTCTCTTTAGCCTGGTAAGCTTGGACCAGGGTGGCTTCCGAATCAGACAGGTCTGTACCAGTCAACGATTGCAACCTGTGTAGCAGCGCGGGGATCTCATTAGTTCTTTTCATGCGACAATTGTCTTTGTATCCTGATCAGCCACCATACCAGCCCGGTAACACTGGCGACCACAAACAGGAAAATAAAGAATAACATGCCCGTGTCGTAGGATTGCTTTAACAGCAGGGCGGTGCCCAGCACGATCAGGCTGAAGGGTAAGGCTGCGAGGTAGAAGAATTTTTTGTAGCGGTAGCCGTACCAGATCCCAGTGGTATAGGTAGGGATCATGACGGCGAGGTAGATGAGCAGTTCCTGGGAACGGAACGGATCATAGATGGCCATAATACCGCCCAGGGTAGCCAGCGTAGCAGCTCCGAGCGCCACCACCAAGATACTCCAGTCGGGCAATCGCAGCGAGGGTTTTTTCCAACCGATCAGTAACGCGATCACTATAAATAAAGCATCCAGCAGGAAAAGCAGGGTGAAGTACCACAAGCCCGACCAATTTGACGACACCTGCTGGCCGTAAAGCGTCATCGTAATATTACAGAGCAGGATGTACAACAGCCACATCGGTGCAAAATGAATAATGAATACCCATAACGTAATGCCCAGTGTCCAGGCAAGGAACAGGTCATAGGCATCGGCTCCCGTTTGGTATACCTGGCCAAATACCGCGAACAGCACACCCACCAGCATGCCTGCCCCGGTAAGCAATGTCTTTTTGACCGTAAGGGAAAGTTTGGACCCTATCACCAGCAGAACCAGCAAGGTCAGCAGCCCTTCTATCAGCCCGAGTTTTGCAAACTTGTGCAGGTCAGCCCAATTATACGCAAAGAAGAAAAGAATACCGGCCACGGTGAGGCCAACGCCCAGCAACAAACAAAATAAGGGCAGGAAGCGCCGCCACGTCGTTTTATCCTGGTATACGTAGGTTTCCAATGCCTGGTCGGCACTGGCGGCAGACCAGTCGGTCAACTGGCTGATGAGGTGGATGTCTTCTCTATCGGGTTGAGGCATGAGCGATCATTTAGCAATGACAGGCAAAATTACTTCCTGGCAGGTTTATTCAAGGATTCGATGAGTACATTGATGCGTTCGGTGAGTTCCTGGTAGGTTTCCATATGCATTTGCTGCGCACCGGTCAGGTCGTCTTGCAGCAAACGATAGGTTTGCAGGCGTAGCTGCACGTACTGTTTCAGCTTGTCGTTGCGGGTTTTGAATTCGGGCGATAGCTGTAGCTGACCGATCACGGTCAGGGCACTGTCGCAGGAATGCCAGGCTTCAATACCGGACTTAACCAATGCCAGTTGTTGATCGGCAGGAGCTCCCTGTGGCAGCTTGTATACGGCCAATGCTTTGTCTTCGTTTTCAACAAATACTTTCATGGCTTTGTCATATTGACCAAAATCATTGGGCAGCTTCCGGATCACCCCGTACGAACCACCCAATACGACGATCGTCAATACCACGAGCGTCAGTTTTGATAATTGTCCGCCATCCCGCTTTTTTAAAGCGGGTATCAGGGCATAACCGATCACGGCCCCGCTGAGTAAACCACCAATGTGCGCAGCATTGTCGATACCTCCCTTTATTCCAAAGAGCAAATTGTAGCCTACAAACAGGGCGATGCTGGTAAGCAGCGCCTGCCGGGCTGTTTTTTCGATCAGGTTGGTGGTCAGTAGGGCCAGGAATACACCATACATACCGAATATGGCGCCGGACGCACCGGCACTGACCGTCAGGTCATGCCACCATAGACTGGCTGTACTCGCAGCGATACCGGTTAGCAGGTATGCGACCAGGAAGCGTACACTACCCAGCAAAGGCTCCAGCAGGGCACCGATGTACACCAGGGCATACATATTGAGCAGCAGGTGTAGGATGCCGATATGGATGAAGCAGCAGGTTAGTAATCGCCACCATTCACCCTCCAACGTAACGGGCCTGAAATTAGCCCCCCATTTCAACAAGCTTTCAGAATCGGGCTCCATGATATGAACGCCGCTAAAGACCATGAGGAGGAAGACTACGATATTGAGGATAACGATGATAGGCGTTACAAAATATCCTTTGGTTGGAATAAACAGGCTTAGGATGCTTTTGGCGTTGTCTGTGGCGGTGGGTGGCGGCTGCCGCAGTTCGTCCAGTTCGGGTGCGACAAATTGCAGCTGGAGCGATTCATATTGTTCGTCGAGCGATGAAGCCGGTGTGGAGGCTCTCAATGTTTCCAGCATATCCAGGAAACGGATGATGTTTTTCTTGTTGCGTCCCCAGTCAACAATCTGGTTGCCGTTGACCTCGCTTTTGATTAAGGCGGAACTGTCTGCCAGCTGTATGGTTACATCTTCTCCCCAGGAAGCCATACTCATTTTCGTGGAGGCAATGAGGCCTGCTGAACTGAGGTGTACGACCTGCCAGCCAAGTGCCGACGCGGCGTTGGCCGCAAGCACCAGAAAATGGGCGTGTGAAAGATCGCCTAAGGGATACTGCTCTTTGTGTTTGGGGCTCCAGCCTATTGCCATGGGTCGATAATTTAAAACCGGCAGGAACAGGCTACCAGGTGGTACACGCGCTCCTGCCGGTTATATCAAGTCGGGAAGGTAGAGATAAATTATCGATTCGCCTACCCCCTTATCAGGTTTTTGCTTCCTGGTAATTGCCGGTGGACCCGCTACCCTGTTCCGTTTCCAGTACGATCACATAAGGCGCCGTTTTCTTCAGCACGGGCAGTGAAAGGTTGTACTGGTTCTTTTGCGTTTCCTGCCAGCGCAGGGTTTGACCGGGCGCCTCCAGCAGGTAGCTGCGGAGCAGCTTCGTCTTATCGGACAATTGCAACCGGGCTATTCCGGAAAGCGGTTGGTTGAAAACGACCATATATAGTTTGTTGCTGCCCGGTTGGCGGATGAAATAACCCCAGTCCTGTTTTTTCAAACCGGCATAGTCCCCGCCATAGATCGCCTCCCCATTGACTTTCATCCAGTCGCCGATGGCCGTTGCGATCTGCTGTTCTTCGGGGCGGATGGCGCCATCCCCTTGCGGACCGAAATTGAGCAGGAAATTTCCTCCGAGTGAGGTGGCCAGCGTCAGCATTTCTATCAGTTCTTGGGGTGTTTTTACATACGAGAGGCTCCAGTCCTTATGATAGCCCCATTGGTTCTCCGGAATCGTCATGCAAGCCTCCCAATCGGTTTGTGTCACTACCAGGTCTTTCACCGGATCGGGCAGCCGGCGCTCATACCCCGATTCATAATCACCCATCAGCTCTCCATTCGAGTCACGATGGCGTGCGCCATAATCATCCGCCCGCAAACGGCTGTTGACAATCACGCCAGGTATGGTTTGCTTCAGCATCTTCTCCACTTCCAGTGTCCACCAGCCGTTTTTCTTGATGCTGTTGTCCCAGGTGCCATCAAACCAAAAACATTTCACCGTAGGGTAACGGGTAGCCAGTTCCTTCAACTGGTTATAGGCAAAGTCGAGGTAACGCAGGAATTGCGTTTGGTCGGCCGCTGTTTTGATATCATATTTCCAGTCAGGATGGTGCCAGTCCAGTACCGAATAATAAAAGTTGACATCGATGCCTTCCGCATTGTAGGCCGTCACCAGCTCTTGTAGAATGTCTCTTTTGAAGGGCGTATTGCCCACGTGGAAGTTGGTATACTGGCTCGACCACAAGCAAAACCCTTCGTGGTGCTTGGTAGTTATGGTCATGTACTTCACGCCCATACGCTTCGCCATTTTGGCCCAGGCCCTGGCGTCGAATTTAGTCGGGTTAAACTGGTACTGCAGCGAATCCCAGGTACTGGTAGGGATATGTGCACTCGATTTCAGGAACTCGGCGGCGTAGTTGTACGTCTTGCCCTGCCAGATTCCACCAGGTATCGAATACAAACCCCAATGGATGAACTGTCCGAAGCGATTGGTCCGGAATTTCGCCATGGCAGTATCCTTGCGTTTACCCGTGTACTGGGCACCATATTGCAGTGACTTCTTCGGTGCTGCTGATGTCGTTTGTGCCACGGATACTTGCAGCGCCAACAGGCTTGCCAGCGTTATCGTTGCATATTTTCTATAGGCTGTCATTGTTGTTCTCATTTTATTCAATTACTCGACCATCCACTCAACGGCATCCGTCAGGGTATCGCTGGTACTTACACTGATCTTGTTAACTCCCGGCTGCAGGACGACTTGGTCGAATACATAATGTACCGCCGTAGTGCCCTGTCGCATGTTGGCGATGGGTTTACCGTTGACCGAAAGCGCAGGCTTGCCACGGTTGCTATAAACAGTGATCGTTGTTTTTCCCGGTTTGCGGTGTGTAAAGCGCCGGTCTGCAATGTACAACACCGGCTCCTTGCTCCAATTGGCCTTGTACCAATAAAAAGCATCTTTCTTCACCTGGCGGTCAAAGGTTACCAGGCCCTTGAGGTTCCGCGAAGCGATGCCGCCCCGGTTCCACAAAGGCACGGCAAAGTCGAACATGTTCCAGAGATACGTACCGGCCAGGTAATGTTGTTTTGAAAGAATACCCCATTGCGTCTCATGGTAACGTGTTTCCATTTGCTCGGGAAAATACTGCCCATTCACGGGGTCAAACTTCACCGGGGGCGCTTCATCCTGCTGGAATACGTTGCCCTCGGCTCCATATTCCGACAAGATCACCTTGTGGTCGGGGTATTTGGCCGCCAGGCCTGTCACCCACCCTTCCAGATCGGGTGTTTTACCCTCGTACCAACCGTAATAGCGGTTCATGCCCTGCAGGTCGGCCACCTGGTTTTCGGGCCGCTCCATCGTACCATAGCCGTTTACGCTGATGGTATAGCGGTCGGGGTCCTCGGTTTTGGCAATCTCGTGTAAGGAACTTGTCAATACGGTTGTATAGTCGGCTGCTGATTTTCCGTATACCTCATTGTGCAACCCCCATACATAGATCGATGGATGGTTGAAGTTCTGACGGATCAGTTCTACCAGTTGCTGTTTGGCGTTATCGTTTTCTTTACCACTGACCGCATTCACAAATGGAATTTCTGCCCAGATGATGAGCCCCATGCTGTCGGCCTTCGCATACATATACTCTGCTTGCTGGTAATGCGCCAGTCGGATGCTGGTGGCGCCCATCTCGCGAATGGTGGCCAGGTCGGCCGCGTGTTGCTCGTTGCTCAGGGCGCTGCCACTGCCCCACCAATCCTGGTGACGGCATACGCCATGCAGTACATAGGGTTTGTCATTGAGGAAAAATCCTTTGCGCGGAACGATCTCGAATTTGCGCACACCCAGTGGTTGCGTTACTTCATCGATCGTTTGCCCGTTTTGCTGCACACGCACCACCACTTTGTACAGGTAAGGATCATCTACGCCCTGCCACAGATGGGGTTTGGTGAGTGCAAGGCCCTGCACAAAATGTTGCAGGCCCTGTGGCCTAACCTGTACGCGGCTGGTGGCCGTGCGTACCAGCTTGCCGCCGGCATCGTAGATGCTGGTCGTGAGTACGGCGTTGGCCGGTTGACCGGTCTTGTTTTCCAGTTTGGTGGTTACCTGAATGCCTGCCTGAGCTGCTGATACCTTTTCCTGGCGGATGTATACACCAGTGGAGGCATTGTCGGTGACAGCAATGTGCAGCTTGTCGGTGACGATCAGTTTTACCGGACGATAGATACCACCATATACGCCAAACAGGCGGTGATTGATCGGGATCACATCTTCCCGCGATTCGTTGCTGGCTTTTACCACGATGGTATTGGCCTGCCCGAATTGCAGTACGGGAGCAATGTCGAAAGCAAATGCCCCGTAGCCGCCTTTGTGTTGTCCGATGAACCGGTCATTCACATACAGGTCGGCCACTGCCCCTACGCCTTCAAAGCGCAGGAATACCCGTTTGTTGCGCCAGGCGGTATCGGCCACCAACTCTTTTTTGTAGTGGGCCGTACCCTGGTAAAAGGCTTTGGTGGTTTGCATGTCCACCGCATTCCAGGTGTGAGGAATGGTAACGGGTGACCACTCCTCTCCTGGTTTGCTGAACTGCCATTGCGTGGTAAAAGGAGATTCCAGCCGGGTGCGAACCGTTTGCGACAGGGATCGGATACAACATAAACATCCTCCCAACACGAACCAATAACGTCTCTTCATGAATAACCTGCTTTAATAACTTTTTGTGTGATACTATATAGCTGCCCTATTGTAAATACCCGGGGTTTTGAAAAAACTTTGGCTGACGTCCCATTTCCGTTGCCGGGATGGGGAAATAATACATGGCCGGGTGATTGAAAGCACGTGGATCGGCCACGATATCTTCTCTTTTGTAATTACTGCCGTCTTTGGTCCATTTGATACCCCGCAGGATCACCACTTCCGGATCGTGGGCGATTTTCCAGCGACGCACGTCGAAATAACGCTGGTTCTCATACGCCAGCTCGATGCGGCGTTCGGTACGGATGGCTTCGCGCATCGATTCTTTCGTCAATCCCGCAGGTAGTTCAAACGGCGACAGGCCGGCACGGCGGCGGATGGCGTTGACCGCATCATACACTGGCTGCGAAGGACCGCTGAACTCGTTCAAGGCTTCTGCATAACTCAACAACACTTCTGCATAGCGGATCTCGGGCATACAACGCTGTGTATTGCCGGTGCCTTCATTGTTCAGCATCTTGCGGCAGTAGTAGCCGGTGCGCGTGGTATAACTCGACACGCCCATACCATCGGTGGGTGCACCGAAATAAGTATAGACAGGTGATTGCGTCACCGTGCTGGTGCCGCGGAACAGCGCTCCATTGTACAATACCGTATAGTAAAAACGTGGATCGCGGTCTACATAGGGATTGGCCGGGTTGTAACCACTGGCAGCATCGGTGATTGCTTTGCCGTCTTTCATCGGGAAAGCGTCTACCAATTGCTGACCAGGATACGAAGCACCCTGTCCGCCCCGGGTGGGTGGCAGCCACATGCCTTCGAGGCGTGTATTGGGTGGATCCATCATTTGGAAGATCGCCTCGCTGTTGACGCGCTGGTGAAACATTTTATAGAAACCATAGCCAGGCGCCGTGGTATTGTCTTCATACAGGCTATACTTGTTCAGGTCGATCACCGCCTTGAAGGCGTCTGCAGCGACCTTCCAGCGGTTGGCATCGTAGCTGGCATAGCTCACCAGCACCTTCCTTTCCGGGGCTGCTTCGAAACCCTTTTGACCATCGTAGCCACCATTCATCAGCGGACTGGCGGCATACAACAAGGTCCGCGCTTTCAACGCCAGGGCGGCTCCGCGGGTTACGCGGCCATAGTCGATGCCGGGCATGTCCGCCGGTAACAATTGCGCCACGGCATCCAGTTCTGATACGATATACGCGATCGATTCTTCGAGGGTATTACGGGGCATGCTAACCAGTTCGTCGGGGGTGAAGGTCGTATCGCCCAGGAGTGGAACACCACCAAAAAAACGTACCAGTTGGTGATAATACCAGGCCCGGAGAAATCGTGCCTCCCCGGATGTACGTGTTCTCATCTCTGCGCTCAACGGCGATTTGGTGACATTCTTCAGGTAAATATTGCTGTTGCGGATACGGGAGAACCAGTGCGACCAGGCACCGCTTACCCAGGCATAGGTAGCGCTCAGGTTGCCCTGGTTGATGGGTACCGGATAATTGGCGGCACCCGTCCACATGACTTCGCCTTCATCCACGCAATCGGCCATGCTGCCGTAGTTGGTGAGGTAGGTTTGTTTGTAGTTGTTCTGCAACCCCTGGTAAATACCGTTCAGGAATTCCATGGTGCGGATACTGTCTGCAAAAGTGATCGCTTCATTGATCGTGCCCGACTCCGTCTTATCAAGGAAGTCGCTGCCTTTTTTCGAACAGGATGTCGTCATGAATGCCATGGCCAATGCCAGAACAATCATTGTATAGATCGAAAACTGTTTCATGCTTGATGATTTAGAAAGTGACGCTGAGGCCAGCATTGAATACTTTTTGTTGCGGATAGCTGTTCAATGCCGAGGTACTGTTCGACGTATTTTCCGGATCGATGTTGTAGATCTTCAGTTTGAACCAGGTGTACAGGTTCAGCCCATTGGCATAGATCCGGATATTCTCTACGTGCAGTCTCTTCGTGATGCCGGCGGGCAGTTTATATCCCAGTTCTACGTTCTTCAAACGCAGGTAGTCGGCCGGGCGCAACCAGTACGAAGACAATACGCCACCCAGGCCCCCACCCTCGCCCAGGCGCATGAAATTGGCGGTGCCGGCGGTAGCAGGTGTCCACCGTTGCTGGTGGATGTTCATGGTCTTTACGTTCACACCGAGGCTGAACAGCTCCGTATAGAAGCTGCTGCCGGCGGTACCCTGAAACATGGCCGATACATCGAACCCACGGTACGAGAAGCCCAGGCTGAAACCATAGTAGGTATTGGGCCTGTTCGGGTTGCCGATGGCCGTTTTATCGGCATCGTTGATATGGCCGTCGCCGTTGATATCGACCATCTTCAGCGCGCCAGGCAGGATGTTGTACCCATCCACGGCAGCACTGGTATCGATATCGAGCAGGTCGTTGTAGAACTTTCCACTCCATACATAACCGAAGAACTGACCGATCGACCGGCCGGTGGTTGCCTGCAGCGGATACGTGGGGGCTACTTCGTCGCTGAAGAGGATCTTGTTTTTGGCATAGGTATAATTGGCCTTGGCAAACAGGTTGACCTCGCCCACCTTTTGATTCCAGCTCACCTCTACTTCAAATCCCTTGTTGCTTACACGGCCGAGGTTGATGGCCGGCAAGGTGCTGCCCAGACCGGCATAAGAAGGTGTACTCTTGGGCTTGTCGAGGATGTCGTAGCGATAGCGGTCAAATACATCTGCGGTGATGCCCAACCGGCCTTTGAACAGGCGCAGGTCTATGCCCAGGTTTTTCTGCTCTTCCATTTCCCAGCGCACATCATTATTGGCCAGTGAGGTGGGCAGGATATACGGCTGCGTAACAGGTGTTTCGCCAAAGGAGTAGTTGCTGCCATAACTGCTGCTGTTGGTGCGACCATACACTTCTTCGTAGAGGTACTGGAAACCGCTGATCTGGTCGCTGCCTACCTTACCCCAGGATGCACGGATCTTGAAATTGTCGATCCAGTGGATGTCTTTGAAGAATGGCTCGGAGCTGACGTTCCAGCCGGCAGAGACTGCGGGGAAGAAACCATATCGTTTCTTGGCTTTGAAACGGTCCGTGCCATTGTAGCCGGCCACCAGCTCCAACAGATATTTTTCCTGGAAGTTATAGGTGATCCGACCGGTATACCCTTTGAAGTTCTCAGGAGTGAAGGCAGGACTGTTATTGGCTGCTGTATAGGAATACTGGTTGTACAGGGCGAGCAAGGCGATATTGTGGTCGCCGAAATCGCGGTTCCAGGTCAGCGAAGCCTGCATATTGATTCGCTTGCTGGTACTGGGGAACTCACTGGCATCCATGCCCGCGTTGGTCGCCGACAGTGCCGGGATGCGGTACAGTTCCTTGTTGGTGTTGTACAGCGAATATTCGCCCGTAGCGCTGTTGTAATCGTAGGCCGGGAAATTGTTACGAACGAGTGACTTGTAGTCGATGGCATAAGAAGTGAACGCTACCGTACCATGCAAGGCCAGCCCCTTGGTCAGGAAATCAAGTTTCTGGTTGCCGGTAAAGTTCACGTTGAAGTTGTTGTCGAAAGAACGTTCATAACCGTTCAGCGTCAATACACCCACCGGGTTGATGGCCAGGCCACCTTTGGCGCCAAAACTACCATCGGGATTGTAGATCGGGTAACCATAAGAAGGCAGTACCCCCGACATGATCTGGCGCCAGATGGGCCAGGCTCCGCCGCTCATGTTCGCATCGGCAATATAGGGCTCGTTGGTTTCACCAAACCGGCCGGACAGGTCAAAGCGGAACGTCGTAGTGGGGGTTGCTGTAATGTCGAGGTTGCTGCGGAAATTGTAGCGCTTATAATAATAGTTGCTGTTGAATCCCTGCGATTTGCTGAAGTCTTTGAAGATGCCATCCTGGTATACATAGCCACCGGAAATAAAGTACTTCACATTCTTGGTACCGCCACTGATGTCGATGTTGTCGCGTAATTGCATTGTGCTCTTCTTGCTCAATGCGTCGATCCAGTTGACGTCGGGGTAGCTATACGGATCGCTCTGGTCCTTGTACTTCTGGATAGCCTCGTCCGAATACAGGTCGGGATAAGTACCTACAGGATTCTCCTTGCTGGCCAGCGATTTCTCGCGCATCAGCAACAGGTCCTGGTAGGCGGGCAAAAAGTTGAAATAGAAAGTGGGTTTCTGCAAGCCTGCTTCCGTACGGAAGTTCACTTTGGGCCTGCCTTCTTTACCACGCCGCGTGGTGATCACCAGTACGCCATTGGCGCCTTTGATCCCGTATACAGCCGTAGTAGATGCGTCTTTCAGGATAGAAAGACTTTCGATCTCGTTGGGATCGATGTCGCGTACCTGGTCATAACTCACTTCAATATCGTCGACGATGATCAGCGGACTGGCGCTCGAGTTATAGGAGCTGATACCGCGGATGTAGAAATCTGCACCATCGCGGCCGGGCTGTCCCGAACGTTGCTGCGCAAAGAAGCCAGGCAAGCGACCCACCAGCGAGTTTTGCAGGCTGGCCGATGGGCTCTGGCGGATCTCTGTTCCGGTCACCATGCTGACGGCGCCCGTATTGGTGATCTTTTTTTTGCGACCGTAGCCTACCACCATCACCTCATTCATGTCGGTAGAGGCGGTTTGCAGGGCTACCGATACGGAAGTCCTGCCTTTCAGGTCGATTGTATAGGTCAGGTAGCCAACACTGGAAAACACCAGCAATTGAGATTGGGCATCTTTGAGGGTGAGCGAAAATTTACCCGCTTCGTCGGTCACCGTTGAGTTGGAGTGATTGTTTTGGTCCGCGACGGTGACACCGGCCAGGCCGGTAGTACCGTCGGTGACCGTACCCTTGATCACCCTGCTTTGCGCCAGCGACACTTGTGCGGCGGTCAGCAGGACCAGTAACCAGGAGAGTATTTTATACATAACGCTGTGTTGAGTAGTTGAAAGAATAGAATGAACTTACCAGCCGGTGTTTTGCAACAACAACTTGCTTTTCTCGATCTCGGCTACCGGGATGGGATAGCGGTATAACTTATCCTCCCAGGTCGAGGTCGTCAATACGGGGCGCTGCGCATCGTAGGTATACGTCGTGCCGGTTTTGGTAACCGCTACACCTCGTAGCAGGGTCTTGTTCAACACCTCCGCGCCGATTTTCCAGCGACGGATATCCCAGAAACGGTGTCCTTCAAAAGCCAGCTCCACGCGACGTTCGTTGCGTACCAGCGTACGGAAGGCCGCCTGGCTCAGGCCGCGGGTGATGGTATAGGGCGACAAGCCTGCCCGTTGACGGATCAGCTCCAGTGCCTTATACGCTTCTTCCGGTACCAGGGTATTGGCCTCGCACAAAGCTTCTGCATAGTTGAGCAGCACTTCCGCATACCGGAAGATCATGGCATTGTGGTTGGTGGCTGCGTAGGCCGTACTGGTTGTAAAAGCACCGAGGAACTTGCGCATATAATACCCTGTTTGCGTACCGGCATAGTCCCGGCCACCATCATACAACTCCACGGGACGGTTGAGCCATCCCAGCGTATTGTATAGTACGGTAGCAGCCAGCCTGGGGTCGCGGTTGGTATAAGGCGCTTGCGGATCGTATCCCGACCCACTTTCTGTAATGGCCTTGCCATTTTTCATGGGGAAGGCTTCCACCAGGTTTTGCGTGGGGTTCATTAAGCCCGAACCGGCACTGGCGCCGGAATAACCGATCGGCCCGTAGTTCGTCTCCAGGGTGCTGCTGGTATTGGCCTGGTAATTCAGGATGATTTCTTTATCGCGCCGCGTGGTAAACAGGGTAGAAAAATTGGTGGCCAGCGCGTGGTAGTTGAGGTCGATAATGTCTTTGGCGGCCTGTGCAGCGGCTTGCCATTTGGTGACATCGTTGCCTGCATTGTTGAGCGGGCTCGCAGCATACAGCAGTGCCCTTGCTTTGAGTGCCAGGGCACCGGTACGGGTTACCCGGCCCCAGTCGCCGTCGGCGATCACGTTTTCGCGCAGCAATACGTCCTTCACCGCGTCACATTCCGACACGATGTATTGTATACATTGGTCGAAGGTATTGCGAGTAAAGTCCACGTTGCCCTCCAGCGTCAGTACTTCGTTGCCCAGCAGGGGTACACCACCCCAGCGCCTTACCAGTTCGAAATAGAATAGCGCCCGGCAAAAACGTGCTTCGGCTTTCCATTGGTCTTTCTGTCCGGCTGTTTTCAGTGGCACGATGTCCACCTTCGAGAGGAACAGGTTGGCGCGGCGGATACCGACATAATAACGGCTCCACACATCATCCGGCATATTCCAGGAGGTCCAGCGGCCGTTCACGAATGTTTCTACGGTGCCGGCGGGATAGCGGTATACCGCATCGTCGGTCGCTGCATCCTGCAGGGCATTCTCTCCCACCCCGGTAAAGTGATTGGGCAGATAAGCATATACATTCATCAGAAACTGTCGGGAATTGGTACCCACGCTATCCCTGGGGTCGAAGATCTCTTCTTCTTCCAGGCGTTCCTGCGGATAGTCTTCGATCGCTTTCTTGCAACTGACCATCGTACAGATCAGTGCCAGTAACCATATATTGGATTGAGCAGTTCGCATGTTGATTAAAATTTGAGGTTAACGCCTGCATTGAAGACCTTCTGGATGGGATAACCCGCAGCAGCAGGATATTCCGGATCGAGGCGGTCCACTTCGGTGAGCGTGAAAAGATTGAAACCATTGATGAACACGCGGGCGCCTGTCAGCTTCACGGCATTGATCCAGCGGGTGGGCACCGACCAGGCCAGTTCGATATTCTTCAGGCGCAGGTAGTCGCCCTTGTGCAGCCAAAAGGTGGAAGCCGTCTGGTTGTTGACATTGTTGCCGACCGTCAGGCGGGGATAAGTTGCCGTACCGGCCGTTTCGGGCGTCCAGCGATCGAGGTGATGCGCCTGCGCCTGTCCGTATCCTCCACCACTTAATGTCTGAAACTCGTAATTGGAACTGTTCAGCAGCAGGTCGCGGTTGGCGGTACCTTGCAACAGGAAGCTGAAAGAAATGCCCTTGTATTCCACGCCCGCCTGCAAGCCGCCACTGATGAAAGGGTGTTGGTTGCCAATAGCCGTCACATCATAGCGGTTGATTACACCATCACCATTGAGGTCACGGTATTTGATATCGCCCGGTACGGGGCTGTAGCCTTCGAGCGTAGGCAGTTTACCGCTGATATCTGCCGCCGAATAAAAACCTTCGGCGATATAGCCGTACAGCTGTTCTACTTTCTGACCGGTACGTTTCATCCAATCGTATTTCCGGTCTACTTCATCCATGAACACGATCTCCGACTGGCGGGTGCTCAACTTCAAACCGGCATAGTATTTAACGTTGCCGATAGCGTCGTTGTAGTGTACACTCAGGTCCCAGCCCTTGTACAGGTTCTTGCCGATGTTCTCTTCGGGCCAGGTATTGCCGAGGAAGGCCAGCGAGCGGCCCCGCACCTGCATCAGGTCAAAGTAGCTGTCGCGGTAATACTCCAGCGCTACACGCAGCCGGTGTTGCAATAGTTCCGCCTCGGCGCCGATATTCAGTTTGTCGGCCTTTGCCCAGGTGACATTCGGGTTGGCCAGCGACGCCTCTGTAATGCCTGACACGGTAGTAGGTGATACCCCGTTGACGTAACCACCACTACTGTTGTAATACTGTTGGTACACATAATAACCCACATCGTCGAGGCCAACGCGGCCGTACGAAGATTTGAGGCGCAGACTGTTCAATGATTTCAAGTGGGGAAACCAGCTTTCCTGACTGATCGTCCAGCCAATGCCAGCTGCGGGGAAAACACCCACATCTTTGGCCGATGGATAACGGTTCTGTTGTTGGGCTGTCAGGGCCAGTTCCAGGTCGTACCTGCCTTTGTAATTGTAGGTACCGTTGAAGGAGTAGTTGTTGTATTGCAGGGGCAGGTCGGCATCGGAGCCGTACTGTTGTGCGCTGGCAATAGCGCGGGCACCTACGGTATGGCCACCGGCAAAGCTACGGTCGTACCCCAGGGTCGCTTCCCAGTAATTGTTGCGTGATTGCACGAGCACGCCACCCGTATTGGATTGTGTACCGTCGGTATTGAACTTGGTATAGGTGGTATCGCCGGCAGCGCCGATATTCATCTTATACGTGGCGTAGGTTTTGGAACGGATGATGTACTCCGTGAGGTCCGTGCCAAAGGAGGCCTTGGCTTTCACCCAAAGCCCTTTGAGCAGCCGGTCAAGACTTTGCTGCAGACCTACATCGGCATACAGGTTGCGGTTGTAATCCATCAGGTAACCCGCGTTGATGACGTTGCCCAGCAGGTTGGTCGTGCGCTCGGTAGTTCCGGCAAAACTGTTGTCGGGGTTGCGGATGGGATAAGCATTGTTGGGCACGATCGGAATGGCGGAGAATACCGAACTGGTCGTGACCCCGGGCTGGTTGCCATTTTGTACGAGGGCAAATACATTCAGGAAAGCCTTGAGGCTCGTATTCACGTTCATCGTTACATTCGAACGGATGCTGTATTGCTTGTAATCGTTGTTGGTGTTGTAAGAGTTCTTGGCGTCTGTGGTGAAAATCCCCTGCTGGTTCACATGGTCCAGGGCCAGGTAGTACTGGGCAAACTTACCACCGCCTGATATATCGGCACTATACCGCGTAAAGCGTGTTTGGTCGCGCAGCAGGGCTTTCTGCCAGTCTACGTCCGGGTGACCGTAAGGATCGCTGCCATTTTTATAAGCAGCGAGATCTGCCTCCGTGTACAATGCTGGCTTACCGTCGTTGCTCAGCGCCTCGTTGAAGAGGCGGGCATAATCGTAGGCATTCAGGTATTGAGCGCGGGTGGTAGGTTGTTGTATGCCGTACTGGGCTGTGAAAGAGATCGTTTGTCGGCCGGGCACTCCTTTGCGGGTATTGATCAGCAAAGCGCCATTGGCGGCCCGCATACCGTACAGGTTAGCTGCCAGGGCGTCTTTCAATACCGTTACACTTTCAATTTCTGCCGGGTTCAGCAACGTGTACGGACGGGGAATGCCGTCGATCACGATGAGTGGATTGCTGATACCGCGCACATACAGGTTGGCTTTTTCACTACCCGGTGTGGCACCCTGCTGCAGGGTATACAAGCCTGTCAGCCGGCCTGCGAGGGCATTGGTAATGTCTACCACCGGGCTTTTGATCAGGTCTTTGTTGTAGACAACGTCGTAGGAGCTGGTTACCTGGTCGGCAGGCCGGATACCCGCGGGCAGGTGCAGACTACGACTACCCGACAGGGATTGTTCGCGCAATACGAGTTGTAAGGAGCCTTTCTCCAGGCCCGTAATGGTATAGTTACTGGTCGCATAACCTTCCAACTGCACGGCTAGTTCATCGCCGGCATGGGCAGCCAGGGAAAAGCTGCCGGTCTTGTTGGTTTGAACGGTTTCACCATTGGTTTTGTTGGTTACATCCGCTTCGGTCACCGGACGCCCTTCGGCGTTGACCACTTTACCGCTGATCTTTTTCGTGGCGGTATCGGCTACCGGGGTTTGCTGGTCGTATACACCGGCAAAACCTGCTTCCGCGGCCAGCAGGCCAAGGCCCAGCAGCAGCCCCAGGCGGGTTATCTTGATTGAGTTCGTTGACATGGTTGCAGTTAATGTTGATGAAAAGACTTTCTTATCGAAGCTGACCGCGCAGCAGGCCATCGGGCTGGTTAGCAGCATGCACATCTACATAGCCGGTACCCGTCTTCAGTAGTGACAGTATCGCATCAGCCACGCCGGTTACGGACTTGGCGGTATTGAAGTCACCGGCTGCCGTCGCAAAGGTGTATTGCAGCGCGCCATTGGTCCCGGCAGCACCTGCATGCAGGTGGGCCGCGGTCAGTGTGTTGCCGGCTTCTACCCCATCAACCAGAAATTGGTAATGCAAAACTTTGTCGGTCGTGATGCGCAACACCAGTTTGCCGGTGGTGGTGGTAGTCACGGCCGGTACCACGGCATCACCACGCAGGGCCAGGTCCAGGCTCCAGTCGATGTTCTTGTCGAGCTGCAGGCGTACCAGTCCGGCCGGATTACCCGCCGATGTAACATTCAGGAACATGGGTTGCTCCATGAGTTGCTGTGCCTGTGCGGCAGTCAGGTTCACGCTACCCTTTACATGGCGGCCATTGATCGTTGGTTGCAAGCCCACCAGCAAAGTGCCGGCGCTGGACGGGGTACCGGTGTACAAACCGGCGCCCGTGATGACGTCCTCTTTTCCATCGGCATCCACGAGGATGTCGTAGTAAAAGACATGGTCCGTCATGAGGTTGAGAAAACAACGGGCTTTTAATTCATTGGAGCGGGTAACCGGTACTTCAAATTGGCTGCTGGCAGTTTCGTTCCAGTACTTGCGGAGATAAGCGGTTTCCACCACTTCGTCTTCCTTCTGGCAGGAAAACAACAGCAGGCAGCACAATGTGTACAGCACCGCTCTGATCGGAATCTTTATCATATGGCTTCAATTTGCAGGCGTGATAAAATGGGAGAACACGCGGTTCGCGGACAGGTGAAGTGTTGCATACAGTTTCGTTTTGGTTGACTATTGATTGTTGATGGTTGCTTGTAAGCGGTGGTGGTGCCTGGTGCCTGGCTATAGCCAGAATTGTTTGCCGTGCACCACCAGTTGCCCTTCTATCATCACTTGCTGGTGTGGAACGGGGTTGCCTGTTTTGTTGAGCACCAGGTCCATCAGCAGCTCGGCGGCGGCTTCGCCCTGCCGGTAAGGGAATTGCTCCACAGAAGCCAACGGCGGCGATTCGAGGTAGTTGGTGATGGGCAGGTTGGCATAACTGATCACTGTCAGGTCTTTATTCAGTACCAGGCCATGCTGTTTGATGTATTCGATCACATCCAGGGCTACATAATCATTGATGGTGACTACAGCGGTGGGGCGCGGCTTTTGAGCCAGTAGCATTTCCATGGCGTGGAAAGTAGTGGCGCGTGTCAGGTCGGTGGAAGCCACCAGGCCCATATCCATTTTGATCCGCTGTTGGGAAAGACAGTCCCGGTACACCTGCGTACGCTCGACAGTCGAAGGCATGCATTCGGGGCCGTTGAGCAAGGCGATCCGGCGATGGCCCCGGTCCAGCAGGAACCTGATGGCCTGTTTGGTACCGCTTTCCATATTGAAATGGACTTTGTGCACGTCGGGAATATTGGGTACGCGGTCGAAGAAAACGACCGGGATCTGGTAATGCTGCAATACCTGAAAATGATCGTAGTGAAGCGTGTGTTTGGCGAGTGATACGATCAACCCATCTACCCGCTGCTGCGTCATGGCCGCTATAATGCGCCGCTCCCGTTCTTCCTCGTCGTGCGATTGGCCGATCAATACCTGGTACTGGTGTTGCATGGCCTGGTTTTCGACGGCACTGATGGCTTCGGAAAAGAAGTGCTCGCTTAGGTTGGGCACGAGCAGGCCGATGATACCCGTTTTACGTTGTTTGAAGGCAATGGCATTGCGGTTGGGATGGTAGCTCATTTCCTGGGCCAGTTGTTGCACCTTGAGCCGCATGCCCAGTCCGATGCTTCTATGACCGCTGAGTGCCCGCGATACGGTCGAGGTGGCGACGTTTAACTGACGGGCGATGTCTTTGATCGTGGTAACCCCCTGGGCCATGCTTCAGTTGTTTTGGTGGAAAAGAAGGGAACAGCCAGTGGCAGAAGTCTACCTTCTAACGTTCCTTATGCCTCCAAAAATAGCGGGTCGGGAAGGTCGATTACCGGGTCAGATCGTGCAATATTACCCGTCAAATGTTGCGAAACAGGATGAATATCAAGAGAAAAGAGAAAGCGGTGCCGTTGGCTCAGGCGTTGTGCGCAAATTCCTTCGGGGTCTTGCCGAATTGTTGCTTGAAGCATTTGCGGAAGTAGTCGACATCGGAAAAACCGACCATATAAGCGACCTCATTGACGGTGAATTCTTTCTTCCGGAGCAATTGTGCCCCACGTTTGAGGCGCACATCGCGGATGAACTCGATGGCCGATAAGCCCGTCAGGGCTTTCAGTTTCCGGTACAAAGTGGTGCGGCTCATGTTCACCACTTTGGCCATCTCCTCCACCTGCAGGTCGGATTCCATCAGGTGGTCTTCTATAAATAGCAACAGCTTTTCGAGGAATGTCTCGTCGGCTGGGGTAATGGCTACATCCGATGGTTGCAGGTCGAGGCCTTTGCTGTAGCGCTCCCGCAGCAGCTGGCGTGATTGCAGCAGGTTGTGCACCCGCACGTCGAGCAGCGACAGGCTGAAGGGCTTCGTGACATAGTCGTCGGCGCCCGAACCAAAACCGTCGATCTGGTGGGTGAGCTGGTTGCGGGCAGTCAACAGGATGACGGGAATATGGCTGGTGCGGACATCCTGTTTCAGCGACGCACAGAGTTCGGTGCCACTCATGCCGGGCATCATGACGTCGCTGATGATGAGGTCGGGCACTGTTTCGGTGGCGATGGTCCAGCCTGCTTCACCGTTCGGGGCCGTATGGATCACATAGCGGGCGGCAAAATGGTCGCACAGCAGGCCATTGACTTCGGCATTGTCCTCTACGATCAACAGCACCGGTCGATGTTCGCCGGTGGCGTTGGGCACCTCCACCACCGCCTGGGGCAGCACCGTATCGATAATAATCTCCTGACTGCCCGTCGACTGGATCGTTTTACGTTGTGATGCTACATACGCTGTTTCCCCGATGGGCAGCGAGATGGTAAAGCAGGTATAGCCTGCCTGCGTGGCAGTGGCCAGCCGGCTTTGCACGGCAATGGTGCCCCGGTGCAATTGCACCAGCCCTCTGGTGAAGGTGAGCCCGATGCCGGTACCTGCTATGCGACGTCCCGTATCATTGTAATGGTGGAAAGGATCAAAGATCGACTCCAGTCTTTCCGGAGCGATCCCTGCCCCATTGTCTTCTACCCGGAGCGTGGCCTGCGTGTGGGTACAGTGCAGCACCACCTGGATCCATCCGCCGGCCGGGGTAAACTTGAAGGCATTCGACAGCAGGTTGTACAGCATCTTTTCCAGCATGTCGGCATCAAACAAGGCGGTACCCTCATGGCCTGTCGCCGAAAAACGCAAAGCGATCTGTTGTTGCGTGGCATAGCCTTCAAAGGATTGCACGATCTCTTCTATAAAGGGTGCCAGCTGACCAGCCGCCACCTGCAGGGGTATACCACCCGCTTCGAACTTGCGGAAGTCGAGCAATTGATTGGTCAGCCGCAACAGCCGCTGACCGTTGCGCTGCATTAGCTGTAGTTGATTGGTTTCGGGTGCGCGCCCCTGTACGAGGCCCAGCATCTTTTCGATGGGTGCCAGCACCAGTGTCAGCGGTGTTTTGATCTCGTGCGAGATATTGGTAAAAAAGGCCAGCTTGCGTTGCATCAGCTCCTGGTCTTTCGTGCGACTCAGTTCCTGCACCGTCAGTTCATCGCGCAGCCGGGTGGTCTTTACGGAATAATAATAAAACAGGTATAGCAGGCCGGCCACGATCGCGGTATAGATCAGGTAAGCCCACCAGGTTTTCCAAAAGGGCGGCAATACCGTGATGTGTAGGGTGGCATATTGTTCGTTCCAGATGCCATCGTTGTTGGCAGCCTTCACTTTAAAGGTATACTGACCAGCGCTGAGGTTGGTATAGGTAGCAGTTTGCTGGTGACCTACCAGGTGCCAGAGGGTATCCTGGTCGAGCCCTTCCAGTTGGTAAGCATATTGATTGGTGCGCGGATTGATATAGTTCAGCGCCGCAAAGTGCAGGGTGAAATAGGCCTGGTCGTGGGTTAAGGTGATATGTTCCGAGTAAGTGATCGATTGTTGGAGGGGCGAACCGGTTCCGCCAATGGTGGCGGGGATGTTTTTGATCAATAGGTCGGTGATCACTACGGGAGGCGGCACTTTGTTGATGACCATTTGCTCGGGGCTAAAACTGAGTATGCCTTTCATGCCCCCCAGCATGATCTGTCCCGAAGCCGTACGGATAGCAGCGGGTCCAAATTCGTTGGTGGCAAGTCCGTTGTTGACGGAGTAGTTGATCACCTGGATATCGCTTTTGCTGAAGGGCGGTGTTGGTTTCTTCACCACGATGCGGGCAATGCTTTGGTTGAGGCTTACCCATAGATCACCTTGCCGGTCTTCGATCACGGCGTGTATGATGTTGTCGGCTAACCCCCATTCCGTATCGATGGTGTAAAACTGTTGCTGCTGCCGGTTGAATACTTTCAGGCCGCCGCCGCGCGTACCGATCCAGGTATTGCTGTGCCGGTCTTCATAGATATACAGGATAGCATTCTTGTTGAATACTTTCGCATACTCCGTGAGGTAATTGACAAACTGGTCCTTACCAGGTGGCAGCCAGGATAAGCCGAGTTCGGTGCCGATCCAGACGCCGCCGGAGCGGTCAAGTGTCAATGCATTGATATTATCTGATATGATGCTGCTGCTGTCGTTGGCGATATGCCGGTAGCGGATCATGGTGCCGTCGGGCAGTTTCTTGAAGAGGCCCCCTTTGGTACCGATCCACAACGCGCCTTGTTGGTACCCTAACGCATAGATCATTTCATCGTAGCGACGCGCATCCGATTCCCGGACGGGCACCCGCTGCATGCGGCGGGTACTGGTTTCATAGTAAAAAAGCCCTTCCAGCGTGCCGATCCAACAGTTGCCCCGGTCATCGAATTGAATGGCTTTGATGGTTTCCTGGTTTACCAGGTGGTTGGAAGCGGGATTGACATGCAGTACGCTGAACTGGCCCGTCAACTGATCGTAAACGTTGACCCCGCCGCCTTCCGTGGCGATCCACAACTGATGACCTGCTTCGGCAATGCGGCTTACCACGGGATAATTCAATCCACCCTCCTTGCCTGCCCGCTCGTTGATGTGCCGGAAATTATCGTTGCCAGGTTGTACGATGCTGACGCCGCCTGCAAAAGTGCCCACCCACATGCTGCCTGCATTGTCTTTCATGAAGCACAACACCGAATTGCCCGATAGCGCTGTGGGATCGTATTGGTTCACCTGGTAATGTTGTATACGATCCAAGCTGCTGTCGACGACATAGAGACCATTACGGGAACCGATCCACGTGTTACCTTGGTAGAAGCCGATGGCGCGGATCATATCGTTGCTGATGGCACCCGGCGTATTGCCGGATAAATGTTTCAGCGTACCGCTGGCCAGGTCGAGGCAGAATACGCCTTCCCGTTCGGTACCCAGCCATAGACGTTGTTGCGGATCGATGGCTACCTGGTACACACCGCTTTGCTGGTACAGCGGATGTTGGGCCAGTGAAGCAGGCAACGGGAATGATCGATTGTTGACCGGGTCATAACTGATCACTTTGCGGCCGGCAGCAAACCACAGTTTGTGCTGCGCATCTTCTGCTATAGAGAAATAGGTGACCCGTTGGGTATTGGAAGGATCGGGATTGACGGGTACAAGCACTTTGCGTGCAGCATCATACCGGGCAAGGCCACGACTCGTGCCCACCCAAATGATGCCGCGGCTATCGGTGAAGATCGCCTTGACATAACGGATCGCTTTTTCATCGCCGGCCACGGGTATCGGTTCAAAACGTTCTGTACGGTGGTCAAACAGGTCGAGGCCCACCGAGGTGCCTACGAGCAGGTTTCCATCAGGGTCTTCACCCAGCGCCTGCGTTTCATTGCTGCCGATGCTGTGGGGATTGGCCTGGTCATATTTGAAGTGGCGAAAAGCATAGCCGTCGTACCGGCTCAGTCCGTCGGTAGTGCCGATCCAGATAAACCCTTTGCGGTCTTTGAATAAACAGTAGGCAGAGCTTTGTGAGAGGCCGTCGGCGAGGCCGAGGTGTTTGAATTGGAGGGGGGAACGTTGCGCATGCCCGGACAGGCAGGCGATCAATAACAGCAAAAAGAGCCATCCCTTTTTGTCGCACAGCGCAAGAAAACCATATCGTATCGCAGCAGTCAGTGTCATACCCCGGTCCAGGTGCACGGTTCATTTACCGGGTTGGAAGTTAAAGCAGAAAGTTTTACCGGGACTGTGTGGGCAATGATATCTGGAAAAATAGGGCAAACGATTGCGGAATGGCGGCAAGGTCTACCCCATCGAATCCTGCCGGCATATGGTTATCGTGACGAATGGAGTGTTCTATCACTCATAAATGCGGGCGGCCATGAACATATTGGCCATGGCTTTCCAATTGATATTGCCGGGGCGCGACAGGTTATGGTTGTCGTAGTAGCCGTCCATATCTTCCGTCCAGCTGGCAAATGCTTCCAGGTAGGATTCAAGGGAGTTGTTTTCCCACCCGCCGGGATTGTTTTGCAGGTCCTTCAGCAGCAGATGCAGGAAACGTATGAAGTCTGTTTTTGTGGATACCGCTTCAAGGGCTACCGGAAGATCTATAGGGGCTTGGTTCATAAGTATTGTTTGTTGGCTCCGGTAGACGGGCATGGAGCGAAATTTACAGTTTTTTACAATTGCTACGGCAAGGCTTCCTGCCAGGTCCGTAGGTTTGCGGTACAAATATATCCGCTATGCAATTTCAGTTACAGGTACTTGCCATCATTGCTTTTCTTCCTGGCGCACTTACCGCGCAGCTACGCGAATCCTGGATCACATTACCCAAAGATAAATGGCCTGTCATTGCGTTGACCAATCATTTCCAGTTTACTAGCGGTACCACCTATGTTGCCCCTTCTTTCCCCTATGCTGCCACTGGCTTCCTGATCGATACCGGTACAGATACGCTGGCAGCCACTGCCAAGCACGTACTTTGGATTGCCAAAGAAAAGTCAGGTAACCGGGTGACCGTTCCGCAGCTGCAGCAGTGGGTGATGAAACCAAAGAACAATCACGCGGATAGTGCCAGGATCGGCCGGCTGATCAACGAAGACACCACGGAAATACTGGAAGGTAAAAATTCCACCATCTTAGAACGAGATTGGTTGGTTTTTAGCGTGTCTGCTTCCTCCCCCGCGTTATATCCATTGAAACCCAGGTACACGCCGGTGTTGGCTGGTGAAAAGGTGTTTGTACTCAGCAATGCTTACAATGACAGTGTAAGCACCATCCATGAGGGAATAGTGGTCGCGAAGCAGGGGCTCGATCTGCTCATACAGCGCGATATGGCCACGCACAAGGGCGGCTGCAGCGGGTCTCCGGTCATCGATGCCAATGGGTACCTGATCGGCGTCATCTCCTCGGCCTCCGTATATGGTACAACGGGCACCGGCGTATCTGTCGCTATTTCGACGGAATATCTGCGGGATGTGCTGGATAAAAAAGAGGGGTTGAACAGGCCACGCAAGGATTATGGGGAATTAATCCTGGCTACGGTATTGCAACATGGCGCCCGGGCTGCTATCCGTCAATATCATTCATTGATAAAGGATCCCGGTAACTACTATATCTATAATCTGCGTAGTGCCAATCGAAATGGTTTGCGCGAAACGGGAGAAAAATTGTTGGAGATGAAACGGTACAAAGATGCTGTGGCCATCCTGGCAGTAAACGTACAGGAAAATCAGGGCTACTATGTCAACTACAATCTGCTGGCAAAGGCATACCTGCTGACCGGTAACAAACAATCAGCGGTAAAAGCCTATGAGGAGTCTGCCCGACGGTTCAATGGAACAGAGAATGAGGCCTTTGAGGCGTTGAAGCAACTCGCGCCAGCGAAATAGGTATTTCAACGGCCCACTTTTAATTCCCCGACAGCGTGTCGATCATATCATCCAGTATGCCACCTCCGAGGCAGTCGTCCCACTGGCCTTGCTCCCTGAGTTGGGTCAGTGCCAGCAACAACTCAGGCCTCGACGGCCATTCTGCAATATGGGCCCGGTCGAAGGACAGGAAATTGTATTGAAACAAGGGAGAATCCTGGTCGGAGGTCAACAGGCCGGTACAGAAATACCGGTCAAACTGCGGTACCGGTTTGCCCGACACCAGGCATTGCCTGCTGTGCGGATCGGTTTCTTCCAGGTAGGCATTCTTGAGTAGTACGGCGAGGGTACCCTGTGTATGGGTGGGTACACAGGCCTCATGAAAGCCATTGTCGTTGAAAAAGTACAGCGGGTCCTTGTAATTGGAAATGAATGCCGGAAACCCGGTGATCTTATCACCTTCTTTCAGCACCTGCTGACAAATAGGACATTTGGATTGACCGATGAATATAAGTGCCATAATTGGATGAATTTAACGGAAAACGGACCCGAACTATTGTATAGCAAAATACACGACGCTATGGACAATAAGTATGCCCCGTTTCCCACCCTTAGCCGGTTGACCAGGATCAAGCAATTATTCATTCGGGTGGATAACTTTTATGCTTTCCGCGTGATCAGGATCTTGTCGATGCGCTGGTTGTCCATGTCGATCACTTCAAATTCAAACTTCTTCCAGCTGACCGTTTCACCTGTTACGGGAATATGCCCCAGTTTCGACAGCAGCAAGCCGGCCAGTGTATTGTAATCCGTATCCTGGTCATCTTCCGTGAGGTGGAAATAATGCAGGAACTCGAAGAACGGGTATTGGCCATCCGCCAACCAGGACTTTTCATCCCGCTGCACGATCTCATAGTCTTGCTGATTGTATTCAGATACATCGCCGATCAGTGCGTCGAGGATATCGTCCATGCTCACCATGCCCTGTACTTCTCCATATTCGTCTACCACGAAGCCATAATGGATCTTGTTTTTCCGGAATAGCTCCAGCACTTTATAGGCAGGTGTATGTTCTGTAACAGACAGCGGCTGTTTCAGGAAGTCGGACAAGGAGAAGGCACGCTGACTGAAATCTTTGGGAAATATATCCTTGACCGACACAATACCGATGAGGTTGTCACGGGACGTTTCAAATACGGGATAAACGGAATGCAGTTCCTGCTGCGCCCATTCTTTTACCGTAGCCAGGTTATCGTTGATGTTGAAACAAAGCAGGTCGCTGCGGTGGGTCATCAGCTCGCTTACTTTGCGGTCGCCCAGCGCAAATACGCGGTGTACAATGTTTTGCTCTATCTGTTGGATCTCGCCACCTTTGGCACTCTCCTGCACGATGGCCTTGATCTCCGCTTCACTGACAATACCCTCTTTCTGCTCTTTCAAACCAAAGATGAACAGTACGAGGTCATTGGTTTTCGTCAGCAACCAGATAAAGGGCTTGGTGATGATCGAGATAAAGGTCATGGGCCTTGCCACAGCAGCAGCAATCGCTTCAGGAAACATCAATCCGATCCGCTTGGGCAACAGTTCGCCCAATACAATCGAGAAAAAGGTAACGATGATGAGGATGGTCACTACGGAGAGGGTATGCGCATAGGGCTTCAGCAGGTCGACCTTTTCAATAACGCCCTGCAATTTGGTGGCGATGGTATCGCCACTGAAAATACCGGTTAAAATGCCGATCAGGGTGATGCCGATCTGCACGGTGGAGAGAAAGGTATTGGGGTTGTTGGCCAGTTCAAGGGCCTTGCGGGCGTTCGCATTTCCTTTGCGGGCTGCTGTTTCCAATTTGAATTTACGGGACGATACAAGGGCGATCTCGCTCATGGAGAATATGCCATTGAGCAGGATCAGAAAGAGAATGATAAGTATTTCCATGTTGGCTGGATTGAAAGGCAAGGCGAGTGTGGCTTGCGATACATCTTTATTAGTGGGCCAATGCGGCCCGGTTCGAAGTTTATACGTGCGTGTTCAGCCAAACTGATAGAATGGCTGTTACGATCGGTATGGTAGGGGGAAATGGTCAGGCCCTGTCTGGCGGCGGAGTAATGATGGCACGGTATCCTATGCAGGTGATGTGCGCCGATTGCATACCACAGGGCCAGGTAGAGCTGACAAGCTCAGGCGGCAGTTGTTTGTGTACGATTGGTGTTGGACGACCCAATTGATCGCTTTCAAGTCGGGTATTTTCGGTATCGAAAGGATTGTCGTGATCGTAGCCCGTGTCTTCAAACAGGTTGTCGTCACCGGAAAACTGTTCGACGAGTAGTTCGGTGAAAGAGTCGATATCGTCGAAGCCTTCGACATTGGCCGTGCGGAATCCTTGCACCACATAGTCCACATCAATGCTGACGTTTAGGACCTGGAAGGCCGACAGGTAAAGGATCACCCTGAAAAATATCGTTTTAAACCGGTTCAAGCGCATGTGTCGAATGCGCAATTTAAGCAATTGAGGCTTAATGCCCTAAGTACCGCATCATTTGTTTTGGTGAAAGGCGTTGCCATTGGAAGTGTTAGCGAATGAGCGGCAGTTGACTTTCCCTATTGCCTTACCATAATAAATAGTGAGCTGTCCAGGGTGCCGGTAACGTAGCCACGCACGGTATTGGGCATAGATGTGCAGCCTCCGGTCATGGTAAAACTGGCGTCGTCATGACTGAGGCGAACTTTCACTTCTTCTGTCATGGCTTTATTCCGCTTTTGAAGTGCCTGGTAGGCGTACACCCTCATCACCGGGCTTTTACTGTAAGTGAGCTGAAGCCATGCCGTATCGGATAGCAGTCCGTCGAGCAATTTAAAGGATTCATAGGTAGCGCTGGGAGTTCCGCTGATACCTATCCCTTCCCCCTGGATCTCTTCACTTGCTTCCAGTCTGGCGGTGAGGATTTTAACGACAGCCTCCCGACGTTTTGCCTCCCGCTGTTGCGCGACGATCTTGGGGTCAGCCCGGTTGAAGTTACAGGCCGATAGGGCGAAAGCGATCAGTAGAACTTTGTACAAACTGTAATGAACGTGGATTAGCGCAGGCAGACAGACGCGGTTGGTTGACATATCAATTGATTATCGTTCAGGGTTACCCAAATATGGCGATAAATTGCAGATCCGGAAAGCCGACCGCTACGTTTTAACAAAATTTCACTTCTTGCGGCAGATAAATAGTCGAATTACACAAACTGTTGATTGCCAAAGGGATATTCCTGTATGCCGGATTCTCGCCTAAAGCATTGATACTGTATGCCGTTATAGAGGATGCAGCGGTGATACAGCGGAGATGCAGCGGAGATAGAGCGGGGACACAGCGGCCCTATTTAGAGGCGCTGTATCCCCGGTATAAATGGAGTATATCTGTGGTAGACGATTGGTACAGGCGACCAGCAGGCGCCCTGTTCGGGTCAGGTAGGCGTGCGTTTGGTGCGCGTTAAGTCGGCGTTTGGTACACGTTCTTGCCGAATAAGCCCGAAAAAAGGCCCCCAAGCGGGAGCCATATATGCAATCAACAGAAAAACGAACTTATTCGCTGCGCAGGCTCTTGACCGGGTTCATGAGCGCCGCCTTCACCGATTGGAGGCTGATGGTCAGTAAAGCGATCGCGATGGCCAATACACCAGCCACCAGAAACACCCACCACTGAATACTGATCCGGTAGGAATAACTATTCAGCCACTGCTGCATGGCCCACCAGGCGATCGGGAAGGATATACCGGCCGATAAGATCACCAGCTGCAGAAACTCTTTCGACAGCAGGTGGGTAATGCCCGTAACACTCGCCCCCAGTACCTTGCGGATTCCAATCTCGCGGGTGCGGCGCTCTGCGGTATAGGCCGTAAGGCCAAACAAACCCAGGCAGGAAATAATGATCGCCAGGGCCGCAAACACGCGCGACAATTTGCCGATCAGCAATTCACTGTTGATCTTTTCGCGGAACTGGTCGTCCACAAACTTGTATTCAAACGGATATCCCGGGTTTTGTTGCTTCAATACCGCGCCGATCTTCGCCAGGGCTGGCTCCAGGGCCGTTTTTTCACTGATCCTTACATACATCGTGCGGGCGATGTCGTTGTTCAGGAAGAAGACCACCAGGTCGCTCTTCGCATACATGTCGCCATAGATAAAGTCCTTCACCACGCCCACTACCGTCATGGCTGGTGCATCATCTCCGTAGTGAACTATTTTGCCCACGGCACTTCCCTCTCCCATCAGCTTCGCCATGGTTTCGGTGACGAGAATATTGCTGCTATCCGCTACGGCATTCAACTGGAAGTCGCGCCCCTCGACAATGTGCATGCCGGCTGTAGCGATGAAATCTTCGCTCACACCACGTGCTGATACCAGTATCGATTTGGAGGGGTCTTTGCCGGGCCAGGTGAATTCGGAAGTATTGTTGCCGATATTGATCATGTCGTAACTGTTCAGCGCCACATGCGATACGGCGCCCGACTTGACCAATTCGTTACGGATACTGTTGAAGTTTTTGGCCAGCTGTCCCCGTGCATCGATGACCAGCAGGTTGTTGCGGTCGTAGCCCATGTCTCTTTGTTGTACATGTTGTATTTGCTGGTAGATGATGATGGTGCAGATGATCAGCACGATCGATACGGTAAACTGCGTTACCACCAATCCCTTACGGATAAAGGCCGCACTGCTGCCTTTGAGGCGGATACCTTTGAAGACGAAAATGGGATTGAAGGAAGACAGGTACAGGGCCGGATAACTACCCGCTACCAGTCCGCAGATCAATGCAATGGAAAGCAAGGCACCGATGTGCAAGGGCTTATCGAGCCCGATGGTCAACTGTTTTTCAACCAGTAGATTAAAGGCGGGCAATGCCACCAGGATGATGACGACAGCGATGGCTACCGACAGCAGGGCCATGAAGACGGATTCACCGATGAAGCGTACTACCAGGCGTTGCTTACCGGCTCCCAGCACTTTGCGAACACCCACTTCACGGGCCCGCTTTTCGCTGCGTGCCGTTGCCAGGTTCATAAAGTTGATGCAGGCGATCAGCAAGATGATCCAGGCGATAACCGTAAACAGGCGCACATACGCAATGCGCCCTCCGGTTTGCTGGCCGTCTTCAAACTCATCACGCAAACGCCAGTCGTTCATGCTGAACAGGAAGGGTATGGTAGAGGATTCGGGTAAATGTTTTTTGATCATGCCTCCCAAAACCTGGTTGGCCCGCTGTACATTGGCATTGTCTTCTAATTCCACGAGTGTGCCAATGCTATTGGCGCCCCAGCTGGCAAATCGTTCTTTATTCTCTTCCTGGTAGATGGCAAAGGGCGCCATCCAATCCATTTGTATCGTTGAATTTTTCGGCAGGTCTTTTACCACACCGCTGATCAGGTAGTCTTGCTTGTTGTCGAGGCGAAGGGTTTGCCCCACCACATTGGTCGTACGGCCAAAGAACTGGTTGGCCATCTTTTCTGAAATGACGATGGAATGCAGTTCCCTGAACGCTTGCTGTGGGTTGCCCGCGGTGAATTGCCAGCTGAGCATCGTCAGGAAAGAGGGGTCGACGAAACCACCCCGCTCGAAGATCGTTTTGTCGCCCAGGGCAAACAAGGTGGGGCGGCTGCCACTCATGCGGGCTGTATTGGCCACACCGGGTACCTGTGTGCGCACTTCTTCCGATAGCTGCATCGGCGTAGACCAGAAGGTGCGTTTCTTGCCATCGTAGGTTTGGTGTTCGAGTATGCGGTAGAGCCGGTCTTTCTTCGCCTGGTGTCCATCGAAGTTGACTTCGTCTTCCATCCAGAGAAAGATCAGGCCGGCACAGGCGATGCCGATCGCCAGCCCGAAGATATTCAGCGCGCTGTAGGTTTTATTGCGCCACAGGCTGCGTACCGTTGTTTTAATAAAAGAGATGAACATAGCTATACTGTTGTAGAGTGGTTACTTATTTTGTTGTTCGATGTAAGGGCGCTATTCACGGCGCAAGCTCGTGGATGGATTGGTCAGCGCGGCCCGTACGGACTGATAGCTGACCGTGATAAAGGCGATCAGCAACGCAATCATGCCCGCCAGCGCAAAAAACGACCAGTGCAGCGAGATGCGGTAATTGAAATTGAGGAGCCAGGCATTCATCGTCCAGTAAGCCACCGGAAAGGCTACCACGATCGACCACCCTACCAACCGCACAAAGTCTTTCGACAACATCGCCACGATACTGGCTTCGCTGGCGCCCAATACCTTGCGTACACCAATCTCCCTGATGCGTTTTTGGGTGGCGAAGGTGGCCAGGCCAAACAACCCCAGGCAGGAAACGACTATCGACAGGATCGAAAACACATTGAAAAGTTTGGCCATCCTTTGTTCTGTGAGATAGAGTTTGGCAAGGTCCTGGTCGATGAAGCCAAACGAGAATGGCAGATCGCCGAGTGATTGCTGGTATGCTTTTTTCAGGATGGTCAGGTTGTTTTGCAGGTTGGCCGGCGTGGTCTTGAATACGAAATAGTGTGCATTGATGAAGTAATTGGGGCGAACACCATACTTGAGGATCAGTGGTTCGATCGCCTGCTGGATCGGTTTGAAATTGAAATCTTTCACGACGCCGATGATCTGGCCCGTGATGGCATTCATGGTGATGCGGGTGCCCACCGCCTGTGCCGCCGTCATATTCATGGTACGCAGACAGGTTTCATTGATCACATAATTGTTTTCGTCGGTTTGCAGGTCCTTGGAGAAATACCGACCCGCCAGCAGTTTTACGCCAAAGGTCCGCAGGAAATGGGCGTCTGTCCAAAGCTGGGGGAAGATGATCTGTTGCTTGGGATCTTTGCCGGGCCACTCTACATCGGTAGAGCCTGTTGTCAGGTAGGTTGGCAAATGGCTCAGCAAGGTGTAGTCGCCGAGGGAGGCCTGGTTACCGAAGGCTGCCTTCATGGCCATGGTATGCTGACCTACATCACCGGCCTGGGGAATGGGTACATACAACAGGTTTTCCTTATTGAAACCCATATCGCGTTCGCGGATGAACTGGAGTTGTTTGTAGACGACCAGTGTACTCACCATCAGGATGACCGAAATGGAGAATTGTACGACCACCAGGCCATTGCGGAAAAGGTTTTTCGTACCGTGTAACACTTTCACGCCCTTCAATACTTTCACCGCCTGGAAGGAGCTCAGGAAGAAAGCCGGGTAGCTACCGGCAATGAGCCCTACGATCAGGGCGATGCCCATCAGTTTGCCCAGCAGGGTAAAGTTGATGAGGTGCAGGCTGATGTTTTTGCCCGCCAGGGCATTGAACAGGGGCAGTAACAGCGAGGCGATCGCTACGCCAATTACCAGCGCCACAAAGGACACGAGGATCGATTCACAAAGAAACTGTATGATCAGCTGCCAGCGCAGGGCGCCTACCGTTTTACGCAGTCCCACTTCTTTGGAACGTTGCCCCGACAATGCGGTAGACAGGTTCATGAAATTGATGCAGGCGATCAGTAAGATGAAGACAGCTACCAGCGTAAAGATGGTCACGTGCTGGAGGTTGCCGGTGCCGTCGATATCGAGCAGCAGGCCCGGGCGCAGGTGGATATCGGTCACCGGTTGCAGGAAGATCGAACTTTCAGTATGGGTATTGTCGTTTTTGCTGACAACGTCTTTGATCTGTTTTTCGAGTGTGGCAATGCTGGCCGCGTTGGGTTCAAACCGGGGATCGAGCAACAGGTAGCTGTACACATCATAATTGCCCCAGGAGTATTGGGGATTTTGTGTAGCGTCGTACAATTTGATCGGGGCCAGTATATCGAATTGAAGGTGGGTGTTGGAGGGCAGGTTCTGCAACACGCCGGTCACAATGAGGTCGGTTCCCGTATTGCCGAGCTGGATGGATTTACCCATAGCGTTACCGGCATTGCCGAAATAGCGGATGGCGGTTTGTTCGGTGATCAGGGTGCCATCGGGCCGGGTCAACTGCTGCCCGGCTGTACCCTGTACCAGGGGAAGGCTAAACAGCTGCAAGAGGTTGCTATCTGCGTAGAAGATGCGGTTCTCTTCAAACTTTTGGTTATTGACCGTTACGATGGTTTGCAGCGCAGCCAGCCGCGTCACCACTTTTACGACAGGCAGGTCTTTTCGGAGCGCGGCGGCAAGGGGCACCTGGGTAACGGCTGCGTCGATGCCCGAAATACGGGCCGTGAGGCGATACAAGCTACCTGCCTGGGGATGGTGCTGATCGTAACTACGCTCGTCCTGTACCCACAGGAAGATGAGGATACTGCACGCCATACCGGTAGCCAGTCCGAAGACATTGAGGCCGGTGAACAGTTTGTGTTTGATCAGGTTGCGGAAAGCTATTTTGAAATAGTTCTTTAGCATTCGATCGGCTTGAAGGTGTTTCGCATATTGATATGCCCCAACCCGACCCAAAAGAATGCCACCTTATTGGCTTGCTGATAATCAGTTGCTTAGATGGCGTATGGCCATGTGAAACTGTTCGGTTTTGTTACACCTGATCGTGCGATTTTATGGGTGCGAACAAGAGTTGGCGCAGGGCGGCCAGGTGTGATAGCAATACTACGGGAACAATGAAGGCGGGCAACCACACAAACGGAAGCTGCAACACCCCAATATTCGGCTGTTCGAATCCCCATTGCTGGAAGGGCGTGGGAGCTGATAGTATAGCCCGGATCACAATGTTGAGTAGTAGTCCCAGGCAGAGCAGGTTCCAGGCAATCAATAGCGCACGTCGCGGACTTCCGCTCCTGAAGGCGAGCCAGGCGATCAACGGAGCCGTCAATCCGGACAGGATATCCGGATTGCTGCCTTCAAAAGTCATCAACAAGGGCACCTGGCCGTGCTGGTACAGCCAGAACAATACCAGTTCGACCGGTACGCGTACTACATGCAGCCAGGTGAGGCGTTGCAGCTTCCAACTATCCATCCACTGCCTGCCGGGCGGTAGCAGGAATAGCAACAGTATGGTGATCAAAGCGGGAGCGATCGCCAGGATAAACCTCGGCGGGGTCGTTTCTGTCACAAGGTAAAAGCCAAAGAAGGCCAGTATGCCCTGCAACGCCAGCCAGGTAAGAATGACCATGACGGTAGTCCCCGAGGGCTTAGTGGCACGGTAAAATAGGTAGAGCGAGAGTGCCGTGGTTACGGTAAAGATGAGCGAAATGTACCCGGGGATATTGTTCATTGTGGAGCGGTTGATGCCACAAAGGAAAGATATGGTCAGGAAGAATGTCTTGTCATTTGGCAAGAAATAGCTGGTCGAGATAATGCTGTAAACAATTTCATTAGCCAAGGGTCACGGAAGGCTGGTGGTCTGCCTGCTGCTGTATGTTATTTCTTCGAGAGTTCCTTTCTGATCCTGCTCAATGAGGAATCGGTGATGCCCAGGTAAGAAGCTATCTGTTTGAGGGGGGCGTGTTGAAAGATGGTTGGATTGGTGCGTACCAGTTGCTGATAGCGTTGTTCGCCGGTTTGTGTGATCATGGAAAGTGTCCTGTCTTTGAGGCCTGTGAGTACACGAACGAGAATGGAGCGTCCGAATTCGCGGAAAGCCGGATAAGCATGAAATAAATGGTTCAACTGTTCGAACGTAATAAACCAGCCGGTTGAATTTTCCAGCGCCTGTATGTTTTCCTGGGTGGGTACGCGGTTGAAAAACGAAGAAGGCTCTACCACCACATTGCCGGGGGCCATGAAGTTGGTGGTCACTTCCCTACCCTCGATATCATGTACATACGCTCGCATAAAACCTGATTCGAGAAAAAGGTATTCATTGGATACCTGTCCGGCTGTTAACAGCAACTCGTTTTTATCCACGGTCTTTTCGGTAAACAACAGTGCAATATCCAATGCCTGCTGCGCCGGGAAAGGGCCTTGCTGAAAGAATTGCAATAAGCGGCTGGTGTGGATGTCCATTTGGCCGAAGATAGTATTATTTAAACTGCCCCATATTCACTTCGTACACCTTCCCTTTCACGGTGGTGATGGTAATCCGCTTGCCTTTGTATTGCAGGATACAGTCGCCGCCTGCTTTGGAAAGGATAATGACTTTGGTGAGTGCACCCTGTTTCCATGCTATCGTCAGCTCGAAACTGCCGCGGGCACAGACACCGCGAATATTTCCATTGGGCAAGGCTGTGGGTAAAGCCGGCAACAGGTCGATATAGCCGAGATGGCTTTGTACCAGCATCTCAGCCATGCCCGCCGCACCGCCGAAATTGCCATCGATCTGAAAGGGTGGATGAGCATCCAACAAGTTGCGGTATACGCCTCCCCCTTCGCCTCCTTCTTTGTCTGCCGGCGCCAGCAAGCGCTCGGCCATCAACAGGGTGTGATCGCCGTCTTTAAACCTTGCCCAGAGGTTCACCTTCCAGGCGAGGCTCCAGCCCGTACCCCCATCGCCCCGGTACAGCAGCGATTGTTTGGCCGCTTTCAGCAGAGAGGCTGTCTGGTCCCCATTGATCTCGGTACCCGGATACACGCCCCACAAATGTGATACATGGCGGTGTTTGTTGGCCGTATCGTCTTTGTCTTCCAGCCACTCCTGCAGTTGACCATACCGGCCGACCTGGTTAGGCGCCAGCTGACTGGCTTTCTCCTGCCACACCTTTTGCTGCGCAGCGTCTGTTTGCAACACAGTTGCTGCGGTTATCGTATTGCGGAACATTTCGCGGATGATCTGGTGGTCCATCGTTGGCCCGGCTACCAGGCCGCCCTGTTCGGGCGAGTTGGAGGGTGTGCTGATCAGCCAGCCTGTCTTGGGATCTTTCACGAGAAAGGACACAAAGAAATCGGCTGCCGCCTTCATGGTCGGATAATGTTTCTGCAAAAAAGCAGTGTCCCGCGTAAACAGGTAATGCTCCCACAAATGCTGGCAAAGCCAGGCGGCTCCGGTCACCCAGATACCGTGGTTGGAAGCGTTGATCGGTGCCGTACCACGCCACAGATCGGTATTGTGGTGCAGTACCCAACCTGGTGCGTTGTAGTGCTCCCTGGCCGTTTGTTGCCCGGCCACCGCCGTTTCTTCGATCAGCTTGAAAAGCGGTTCTGCACAATCGGATAGGTTCAGCAATTCTGCCGGCCAGTAATTCATTTCGAGGTTGATGTTGGTGGTGTACTTACTGCCCCAGGGTGGTGTGAGTAAATCATTCCAGATGCCCTGCAGGTTGGCAGGTTGTGTGCCTGGCCTCGAAGAAGAGATCAACAGGTAGCGGCCGTATTGCATGTACAATGACAATAAGGAAGGGTCTTTTAGCGCACTAAATTGTTCTATGCGTTTATCGGTGGGCAGATCAGCCAGTTTCGTACGCCCCAGGTCGATCGCGAAGGTCGCATAGTAGCGGTCGTAGTCAAAACTATGTTCGGTGCGCACCGATTGATACGACTGTCCTTGCAGGCTGCTCAATGCCTGTTTACAAACGGCTGTCGGATCACCGCTCACATCCTGGTAGTTTTTAAAGCTGGTGCCCGCCATCAGGTACAGGGTGGCTTCGTCGGCTCCACGCAACACAATGGAACTGTCGGTAACGACGACGGTTCCTGTTGAAACCGCTATATGCAGAAAGCTGGTGCCCTTCAATACGCCATTGCGTACCTGGAGGTCGAGCGCCAGGGTGCGGTCATCGAGTTTCCGCGTGTGCGACTGCCGGTGGTTGGTTTTGAGCAAGGCTTCCAGGCTGATGCTCCCCTTTTTGCTGGCAGTGAGGTGGATGGCGATTACGTTGCGGGGGGCACTGGCGAGGTATTCGCGGCGATAGTATACACCGTTCTGCCGATACTGCACCTGCCCCAGTGCATTGGCAATATCGAGCTGCCGGCGATAGTCGGTGATACGGCCACCGGAGGTATTACCCGGTCCCATCCGTAACCATAGATCGCCAAACGGCTGGTAGTCGGCCGCGTACCGTGGATAGATAGGTGGGTTATCGTCCTGGATAAAGTATTTCCAGTTGGTAGAGATCGGCTGGCCCTGCTGGGGCGTACTGCCTTCGGGATAAATAACAAAGGCTGGCTGGCCGCCACGCGCACCGCTGAACCCTCCTTTGTCGTAATAGTTCAACACCTGTACGGCAATCGTATTACGCCCGGCCCGCAGGGCGCTCGCAGGCACCAGGTAATGCCGGTTGATGGTCAGGGTATCGGTGCTGCCGACGGCAATGCCATTTACATACGTCCTATCGGCATCCCGTATACGGCCCAGGTCGAGCCAGATGTTTTTTTCGTTCCAGCTGGCAGGCAGGTCAAAGCTGGTGCGCAGCCATACGGCACCATCCAATCCGTCGAGCCCCCCGCTTTCCCAGCCGTTGTTGTTGGGTACGGTCATCGATGGCCAGGGGGCATCATTGAATTCGGGGGCGGCATACCGCTTTTCTGCCTGTACTTTTTGCAGCCAGATGGCCCGTTGCACATCGTATCCTTCCTGCGTGGGAAATTTGACGCCCATGAACTGCTGCTCTGCCAGGGCTTCTGCTTCTTTTTGTTTGCCTTCGGCCAGTAATTGGCGGATGGGTTGCAGGTATCGATACGCGCCCTTACGCTGGTGGTCATGCGGGCCACCCGACCATAGGGTCTCTTCGTTGAATTGCAGGTGTTCGTTGTGTGCATCACCATAGATCATGGCGCCCAACCGGCCATTGCCGATCGGTAAGGCCTCTGTCCATTTGGTGGCCGGTTGTTGATACCACAACGTAAGCGGTTGCTGAGGAGGTTGTGCAAGCACGACAAAGCTGTTGCCAACCAGTGTGGCAGTCAGACTGAAGCAAAAGGCAAATTTCATCATCGCTATTAATAGTCTTAAATGTAATGTAATAAGACCATATAGCATCCGGCAAGCAAGTTAAATAGCAAGGGCGTTTGTATAGCCCTTTGTTCGCGACAGGCTGTATGTGGCCTGTATTTATTGTACCACAAATATATAATCTCCTGAGCCAATTTCCACCACGGCGGCCGTTCCTTCGGTCTTCGCGGGTTTCACCGCGCGACCACCTTCTGTGATCTGTTTACCTGCAGCACCAGGTATATAAACCGTTGCTGTGGTATTGGCAGGGATCGAAACTTTCCAGGTAAAGCTGCCAGCTGTTTTTTTCCATTCACTCCTGATGGTACCATACAGCGACTCATAGCTGCCTTTCACATAGGTGATGTCTCCTACCACCTCTGGTTGTAAGAGGATATGGCGAAAGCCAACGGACTTGTCCGTTTGCCGGATACCCGCCAGCCCGCCATAAAACCATTCCATGATATGTCCCAGCATCAGGTGGTTATTCGATACCACTTCCAATGCGGGCCAGGATTCTGTGAGTGCTGTAGCACCCTTGCGCAACTGGTAGCCATAACCCGGTACATCATCGCGCGAGTTCATCTCATACAATAACTGGGAGGCGCCCCCCTCCTGTAATGCCTGCACCAGGTAGTGAAAACCGACATCCCCCGCCGTTAGTTTTTTGCCATCGGCGCGGATGGAATCCTCCAGATTTTTCAGCACCGCAGCCCGGTATGGCTCGTCCACCAATCCCAACGCCAGAGGCATCGCCATGGCTGTTTGGCTGCCGGTGGAATATACCTTTGTGCTTTTGTTGAAGAACGTGTCGTTGAAGGTTTGTTTGATCTCACCGGCTAACCGTGCGTAGCGGCTGACCGCGTCCGGTTTGCCCAGCAGTTGGGCCATGTCGCGCAATAAGGTAGCATCGTAGTAATAGATCGCTGTAGCGGTAAGCCCCATCGGTGTGAGCTGCGCAAACCCCGGCCTGTCGGGCCCCAGGTCGTACCAGTCACCCAGGCCATGTGATAATATATGGTGCTTTGATGTCGATTCGAGGTAGTCGAGGTAGCTGACCATCATGGGCCAGGCTTTGCGCATGGCCGAGGTGTCGCCATACCATTTGTACTGCAACCAGGGCAAAATGATGGAGGCACTCCCCCACTCCGGCGAATCACGGAAACCGCCGTCGAACAATACATACTCGGGAGCGATGTCAGGCACCAGCCCATTGGGCAACTGGGCGTCCATCATATCCTGGATGAGTTTGTTGTACAGGTTGTAGGTTTCAAAATTGTATTTGACCGAGGCACCCATGAGAAAATCCTGCTCGAGCCAACCCAGCTTTTCCCGGTGCGGACAATCGGTGAGTACACTCTGGAAATTGCCCTTGATGCCCCACAGGATCAACTGGTCGATACGATTGAACAGGTCATTGGAACTGGTGAACGATCCGTTGGCAGGAGCCGCATTGCGCGTATGTAACAGGGTAAGCCCTTTGATGACAGGTTGTTCATCTTTGTTGGCCGCTGTATCGGGTACGGCCCCATCTACCTGTACATAGCGGAATCCATAATAGGAGAAAGCAGGCCGCCAGGTTTCTTCTCCATCGCCTTTCAGGGTATAGCTGAAATAATAGGGACTGCCAGTGGCTTTTTGATTGGCCAGTTGTTGCTCATTGATCAGTTCGGCCGGGGTTAGCTTTATGGTTTGCCCCTTTTTACCGGTTACCTTGATCTCCACGATGCCCGATGTATTCTGGCCAAAGTCGTATACGTATTGACCCGGGACGGGCTGGCTGACTTTCTTTGCGGTAAACTGCTGCATCACCTGCAGCGGGTAATCTGCTTCTGCCTGCAACTGACCTTTGGGCGGTGTTACCAGCAAGGCCTGTTTCCAGTGGTTATCTTTGAAGCTGGGTTGGTTCCAGCCTTTCTGCTCCAATTGGGCATCGTAATCTTCCCCTCCAAAAATACTGTTGTAGGTGATCGCTGAAGGGGCCGTCTTCCAGCTTTGATCCGATACGATGGTCTCAGTGGTGCCATCGGTATAGGTGATGCGCAACTGACAGATCATTTTGGGCATGCCAAATACAGTGACCAGTTTGCGGTACCGCTCCCGGTTGATGTGGTGAAAGCCATTGCCGACCACCACGCCCAGCGTATTATCGCCCTGCTTCAGGTGTCGTGTAACATCGTAGGTGTTGTACAGCACTGTTTTGTCGTAGTAGGTCCAGCCCGGCGCGAGAAAGCGGCCGTCGACTGGTTGACCATTCACACTGAAGGCATATTGTCCCAAGCCGCTCACAAAAGCCAATGCACGCAGTATTTTCTTCTTTGCGGTAAACGATCTGCGGAATAAGGGCGTAACGGGTCGTTGTTTGGCCTTTTCGCCCAGCTTGCCGCCACCACCATGTACACCCGGCAATACGCGCATCGAATCGTGTGCAAGGTCTTCATAGCCGATCCACCGGGCGTTATGCCAATCTGTTTTTGTGAAGAGGCCGGTCGTGAAGACGGCATTGCTGGTGGGCAGTGCTTTCTTGTGTTGGTCATATACGATCACACTCCAGCGATACCGGGTAGCTGGCTGGAGGGGAGCGCCCTGGTATTCAATGTGGGTGGAATTATCGGAATTAGCGGCCAGTGTCATCATCTTGACGGCACTGTTGCCGTTGGTCAAGGGATCGGGCCATATCAGGATCTTATATCCTGACTGCTTAAAATCGCGCTGTTGACTGTTGATCTTCCAGCTGAATACGGGTTGCTGGTGATCTATGCCGAGCGGACTCTGCCGGTGATCTACCCGCAGGTCATAGACCGGTTCGGGCGTCTGGGCCAGCGAAGGGAATGTAAAGAGTACGATGAATAAACTTAAAAAGATCCGGTTCATAAGGAAGCCTTTTCGTAAGTCGCGTATGGGGATATACAATGAAATAGCTTTATTGCCTGGTCTTGTTGAACTGCTGCTGCAATTGTTCAAAATTCCGGATGGCATTAGCTGGCAGCTTTTCGCCGTTGTCACCAAACGCCTTCAGAGCGTTTTCTGTTTCGATGGTCACTTTACTTTCATCGATCCGGCCATCGGCCGCTTGCAGGGCTTTCGTATCGAGTTTGAAATGTTTGGCTACAAAGGCATACAGCGGCTGTCTTTTGCTGGGGCCAAAATCATGTCCCTCTTCCGGCAGGTGTACATTCTCCACCTGGTCGGCTTTTCCATAAAAGCCATAGATCCTTTGGAGGTAGGGAAATTCTGTTTGGGGCACCTGGTCGGTCCAGTCCTTTCCATCGGAAATCACCAGCTGTGGACGGGGGGCTGCCATGGCGGCGATCTCCGGATTGGCCGTGCCGCCTCCGCAAAGATGTATGGGCATACCGCTCTCGCAGGGACAACCGCCACTGTGGTAGGAAGATAACATGACCACGGGTACACTCAGTTTGATGCGTTTGTCCAGCGCAGTGATCAGCATGGTATGACTGCCGCCACCCGATCCGCCGGAAATCGCCACGCGGCTGGTATCGGCCTCTTTCAGGCTTAACAGGTAATCGAGTATCCGGATGGAGCCCAGGGCTTGTATGGTCATGGCCAATGCGCGGCGATGGTCTTCGGTCTTGAATTGTAACAAGGATTCGCCCCAGGCAAACAGGTCATAGCTGATGGCCATACAGCCCATGCGTGCCAGGCTGGCACAACGCAGCTGGCAATCGGCCCGGTAGCGGTGCTGTTGCCAGTGACCATCGGGACAAAGTACCACCGGTATTTTTCCCTTTGGTTTCAGCGGGCGATACAGAGAGCCTGCTATGTACACGCCGGGTAATACTTCAAAGGCCAGGTTCTCGACCGTATAGCCATCCATGGTTCTTTTGTTGGCACTGATCGGTTTACTGGCGGGTGCCGGCGGTAAAGGCGATAATTGCAGTGCCTGCCACATACAGGGGATCATCGAATCACGCCGAAGCTCCCAGGTGCGGGTATCACTGTAGCGCGAAGCGAGGAAGTCCAGGCGGGCTTTTCCTTCTTCGGGTGTCAGGCGATGGTATTCGTAATATTTGAGCTTGTATTTTTTGTCGCCGGTTGGGTTGACCGACATATCCAGCGGAGACAATACATTCGAGAGGGTGGTTACTACATCCGGACGGTAACGCCATTGCGCATAGTTGACCCATTTGTCTTTTACCATGTCTTCGTTGTACTGTACTTTGACGCCGTAGCGTACTTCAATATCGGCCAGTACTTGCTTCAGTGGCATCCGGAACTGGTCGTCGGAGGTTTGGGCCCTGGCCACGGTCAGCAGCGAAATCGTCCATAACCAGCAACACCATAACTTTTTCAGACAGGCAATCATCGATTGATCATACGGTTTTAAAACTTGACTAAATAGGACAGGCACAACATATTCCGGAAAATTAACGGTTATTGGCGGGCAATCAGCCATTCACCTGTTAAAGAATGATTAGAAGCGTGTGCAGCGGTCGTTGCGGCACAGGCGCTTCTTTTCCCGGTCAGCCGCCGGTAACAGCCATCAGGCCGTTGTTGTGCGTTGTACATACATCTCCTACGCAATCAGCGGGAAATGCGGGTAAATTTATTACAGATGGACATTTAACCCATCCTTTACCATCATGACCAAAATAACTCCTTCTCCGGTAGGGGCGCCTGCTTATAGGCCCGGCATCAACCCACAGGCCTGGCGACTTATCCTGCAGGCCGGTTTGTTGGCCGGGACCTGCGATATCGTGGCTGCTTTTGTCAATTATTCGTTGAAAACGGGCAAAAGTCCCTGGCCGATCCTCAATTATATCGCCAGTGGTGTGGTGGGCAAAGAGGCTGCGTACGAGGATGTGATACCGATGCGGGTGTTGGGCATGGCGTTGCATTTTCTGATCGCCACGATCTTCGCAGCTATCTTTTATGCGGCCTGGCCGACCATCAAAAAACTAACCAGCAACTGGGTGCTCGCCGGCCTGGGTTATGGGATAGTAGTTTGGTGTGCGATGAACCTGGTCGTGGTGCCGCTCAGCAATACGCCTGCGGGCAAACACACGACTTCGGGCGTCATCATCAATATGTTGATCCTGATGTTTTGTATTGGCTTACCCGTGGCGGGCATTATTGCCCGCAGACGTTGATGGCTGGCAGCAGCCATCGCCCATACCATGAATAATGAAATGCTATCACATGAGACGAGATGTATACCAGGCCATTGCCGATCCTACACGCCGCCAGATCATCGCCTTGCTGTCGCAACAAACGCTTTCGCTCAATGGCGTGGCGGAGCATTTCTCCGTCAGCCGGCCCGCCATTTCCCGTCATATCAAAATACTGCGTCAATGCGGGCTTATCCGCATCCGTCAACAGGGCCGGGAACGATACTGCGAGGCCAGTCTCTATCCCTTGCAGCAGGTAGTGGATTGGGCTGGTCAATACAACAGCAATAGTGCGGACCAGGTTACTCCGCCTTCAGGCTTTTCACCGGATCTGCCTTTGCTGCTTTTATTGCCTGAAAGCTGATGGTAGTGAGCGCGATGCCAATGGCAGCCAGTCCAACCCCCACAAATGGCCACCCGTCGATGGAGATACGATACGTATAGTTTTGCAGCCACTGGTGCCCGTAATACCAGGCAATGGGTGTGGCGATCAAAAATGCCAGGATAATCAATACCGTAAATTCTTTGGAGAACAGGTAAAGGATGTTGCCGGCATTGGCTCCCAATACCTTGCGAATGCCTATTTCTTTTGTTCGCTGCACAGCCATGAACGAGGCCAGCCCGTACAGTCCCAGACAGCTGAGCAATATAGCAATGGCTGAAAAGAACTGGTACATACTGGACAATTGCTGCTCCTGTTTGTAAAAGCCCTCAATTTTATCCTCCATCATCCGGTATTCGAACACATAGTCCGGAAAACTATTTTTCCAGGTTTGTTGAACGGCCTGCAGCGTGGAAGCCATATTGTTCGTAGCCAGTTTAATCGCAATCTGCCTATACATGGTGCCGTTGGTGGTGACGATCAATGGGGCGAGCGCATGATGAAAGGACCTGTCCTTGAAATCTTTCAATACGCCGACGATGGGGCATTTTATCCGACCATCCCATATGCTGAGCTCTTTGCTCAATACATCTTCCGGATTGGTGAAGCCCAGCTTTTTCACCAGCGCTTCATTGACCAGGAATTCCCTGGTCATTCCCGACGGCTGCACATTTCTGCCGGCCACCAATTGTAATTGGTAGGATGACAGGTAATGATCGTCGGCGAATTTGAGCATAGACTGGAAACCGGAAGCTGACGCGGTCTCACCCAATGTACAGGTAGTCCACAGATCGTTTCCTGATTCGATGGGCGTGTTGGAACAAAAGCTGACTGACTGCACTCCCGGCAGAGACAGCAGCTGTTGCCGCAGGTAGCTGGTGAGCCGATCACCCGTATTGTCGGGACGGAAAGGCACCTGTACCATGGCTGCCGTGTCGAAACCCAGTGGCTGGGTCGTGCAATACTTCATTTGCCTGGCCACCACGAGTGTAGCGATGATCAGCGCCTGTGCGATCACAAATTGACCTACCACTAGTCCCCTGCGCAATGACATGCCACTCGTCATGTTTGCGGGGAGTTTGTTCCTGAATGCATAAACAGGACGTAGGCGCGACAAGACCACCGCAGGATAGCAGCCAGCCAGGAGGGTGACCAGCAGCATAACAGTGATCACAAACAGGATCAGGGAGGAGGCGTTCAGGTTACGGAAGGAAATGGAGAGCGCCAATACCCGGTTGACGACAGGAATCCCGATCACCACCAGGGATATTGCCAGTAAGGCTGCCCCGGTCACGATCAAAAAGGTCTCAACAATAAATTGCAGCTGCAACTGGTGCGGACGACTACCCAGCACCTTCCTGACGCCCACCTCCTTTGCCCGGTTGATGGCTTGGGCTGTCGACCCATTGATGAAATTTACACAAGCGATCAGGAGGATGAACGCTGCTATCAGCCACAAGCCATCGATCTCCTGGTGGCTGATCGTTTGGTGGCTGTAATTGTCAGTTTGGGCATCCTGGTGCACCTCGCTGATGTTTTGTACCAGGTAATTGTCCTTGCTGCCTGTGGGAATCATTTTTTGGCCATAGGCGTTCAGTTGCCGGGTAAATTGGTCCATGGAGTTTCCGGGTGACAATAACACATAGCAACCGAAATCAGGGGCTGTTTGATGCCAGTCGGGGTTTTGAAATCCGTACTGTTCGTCGCCCGTGAAATCTGTTCCATACGACACGACTATTTTCAGCTGGAAATCGGAATTCGCCGGAATGTTTTCCAGAATACCTGCTACTTTCAGCGTGATCGGTGGGGACTGAAACAGGCCGGCACCGATCCTGTAGGAGCCTGTTAGCCGGATGTTTTTGCCTGTGGCTGTTTTCCAATCGCCGAAATAGGTGGCGGCGGTCTCTTTGGTCAGCAAGACCTGGTTTGGGGCCTTTAAGGAGGCATAAGTGCCTGCCAGCAATGGGAAATCGAAGATGCTGAAAAACGACGGCGTTGTATAAAATACCCCGTGCTGCTCTTTGAAACTTTTTTGCGGTACTCCATGGGCATCCAGCAACTGCAACTCGTCGTTTTGACTGGCATAGACGGGGGCTACCTGCTCCAGTTGCGGAAAAGCTGTTTTCAATCCTGCGGGCAGGGGAAAAGGAACAGCTGGTGTGCGAGCTATCAGGGTGCCATCCTGTTGGCGTTGTTCCGTCAAAACGCGGTAGATGCGTGCCCGCTTTGCATGAAAGGTATCGAAGCTGGTTTGGTACTGTATAATGATAAATAGGATCGTACAAACCGCTATCCCGATGGCAAGCCCCGCGATGTTGAGGATCGTATAGGTCTTGCTCCTGGCCATTTTTCGGTAGGATGTCTTGATATGGTGCTGTATCATGCCTGATTTTTTTTTACCGGTCTTTTCGGAAACTGATCGTCTTCGTCGTGGTATTGCCGGCCACATCGGTAGCCGTTACCACCAGCTGTTGTTTTCCCGCCGGACAATTGGCCGGGATATATACGACAAAGTCTTTCCCCTTGCTGTCATACAATAACCATTGACCATTACAGGTGGCGCGAAAATCGGCCATGGTGCCCAGGTCGTCCAGGCAGGTTAGTTTCAAGGCGATGGACTCGTTCTTAAATAACTGACCATCTTCCCAGCCGGCGGGTTCCACCGTCGGTGGGCGCTCATCGCGCAGCAATTGTACGGTACCGAGTTCATTGAGGGTGGCTACCATCGATGCGCCCTGCCATTGCCCTTTGACGGTATACTTTTTTTTGCCGGTATTGAGTTGCATCACTACCTGTTGACGGGCTGCCGGACTGAGCGTATGTGAAGCTCGCAGGGTCACTGTATAACGATCATGCACGGGAATGGCCGCGGTATGCAGCCCAATGGCTGCGGAGACAGCCTGCGGCGCGGCTGTCTTTTGTTTCAGTACAAAGGCTACCGTATCATAAAAGGTTTTTCCTGAAAATTGGAGGGTTACCGAAGGTCCGGACACAGTACGTGCCTTCCCGGGGGTGATGATCACCGCTCCCGGTTCTTTAGCCGGCGGGGTTTCCAGGGCTCCTGCATATTGTACGGAACTTTCGAAACTACTGCTGTTGCCATTGACGTCATAGAGTTGGATGTGCACTTCGTGCACGCGGCCATCCGACAGGTCGAGCAGCCCGCTGCCCTGCCAGGCGGTCAGGTGATTGCCAGGCAGGGTGGCCAGGTGCTGTACAAAGGAGCCGGTGCGTGTCCAGCGTGGATAGTCGATGCAGGCGTTGATATACCGGCTGTCTGTGGGGGCGATATCATCGAGTGTCGCTTCGTGTACCACTTTCCCATCCAGTTTGGTCACGGTGCGGTAAACACCCAGCCGGAACCGGCTGTCGTTGTTCTTATCGCTGGCGCCTATGCCGAGACTGATGCGTGGCGAACGTACTTTGATCACCGGTTTCGCTGCCCGGTATTTTCCGGCACTGCCGGTGATGGAAATGGGATTGGCTCCCATTCGGTAGGTGCTGAACTGCCGGTTGTACCAATACAGAGATCCCAGGATAGGTGGCGTGTCGTCGTCCATCTCATAGCCTTTCAGCAGCGGGTTCAGGTTGTGACCGGTACGCGTGTCACGGATCTCGAAATGCAGGTGAGGCGCTTCCGATCCCCCGGTATTGCCACTGAGGGCGATCTGTTGTCCGCGCGACACGGGAAACTCGCCGGCGGCGAAGGTTTGGTTGATGGCTTTTTGTTGCCGTTTGCGCTGCATGGTTTCCACCCTGGTTTGTACCGCGTCATAAAACCGGTTGAGGTGTGCGTAAACGGAGGTGGTGCCATTGGCATGCGTGACAAACAATGCCTTGCCCAACCCATATTCTTCGATCAATACACGACTTATATAGCCATCCCCTACCGCATACACGGGCAGGTCTTCCTTTCCATCGGTGCGCACATCGAGACCCATGTGAAAATGGTGCGGCCGCAGCTCGCCGAAATTGCCTGATAACTGAAAACCGGAACTTACGGGTGCCTGCCCTCTGCTACCTGGCCAGGGTATACTGCGATACAGGCCATATAGAATGACTGGTAGCAACAGCCACCCCGGAACGCGCCACCAGCGAAAGCGACGTTGTTCCCTGGGCACCGGATTGTTCCGGACGGGCTGCACGGGTGCCTGTAATGTACCTGCAGTTGCATGCCCGGGCGGTTTTGTAGGGTGTGACCAAAATGGGAAATATTCCATAAAATGAGTTTGTAATAAAACCAGCCGCCGGGTATGTTCCACTTCAATGCTATCTTTTTTCGAACATGCATTGCCTGCCTGCGACGTTAGGCGGGCAACCGCTTGAGACGAGGTAGAAACCTCGTCCGCAGTACACCCGGCGGCGGTTGATGAATAGTTGGCAGCCACGGGGCTGCGTTTGATGATGGAAAATTACCTGCGCTGTGAGCGGCTTCCAATCAAAATCGACGTACTGGCTTTGCATCTCTACCAACCGGCAGGCGTGGTAACCCGATATCTGGCATTATGGTATACCTTTGACCGATGCGAAAAAGAATCCCCCTGTTGTTGGGAATTTATGTGGTTTTGTATTTCCTGTTGCACATCGCTTTTAATCTGCCCAATGTTGTCAATGGCCGCACGAGGGTGTTGGGCACGCCCCACAATTTTCCGGAGCTGATCATGGTGCTCTTTTCCATGGGCCTGTATTTCCTGTTTGCCCTGCTCCCCTACCTGACGCTGCACCGGTTTTATCCACGCAGGACCTACCTGGCCGTGCTGCTGACCCTGGCGGCTTTTCCGGTAATCTTTTACGGATGCTTTTATTTCGAGCCTTTTGGCAGACCACTTCGCCTGCGCACCTTTTTCCTGAATAATATCTCGTATGCCTTTCTATATTCCTTGTATGGCATCGTATTTTATTTTATTCGTTATGCGCAGTACAAGGAGCTGCAGCAAAAAGACATGGTGATCCAGAACCGCCAGTCGGAATTGTCATTCCTGCGGTCGCAGATCAATCCGCATTTCCTGTTCAATAGCCTGCACAATATTTATTCTCTTATGTACCAACACGCGGCGGGCGCCCAGGAGGCCATACTGGGTCTTTCGGACTTGCTGCGGTATATGTTGTATGATGCCAGCGAAAAGGTATCGCTACAAAAAGAGATCGATTACATCGACCGGTATATCGCCCTGCAGCGCATCCGTTTCGACCATCCCATTCACACGCCTGTTCATGTGACCGGCGATACAGTATCGATGCAGATCCCTCCGTTGCTGCTGATCCCTTTTGTGGAGAATGCCTTCAAGCATGGCGATCTGTCTGAAACCGGAGAAGGGGTATCCATTACCATTCATGCCGGAACAAAAAATATCTATTTTCACTGCGTGAATAGGAAAGGGCATGGTCTGAAGGATGCTGTGGGCGGCATTGGGTTGCAGAACGTACAGCGCCGGCTGGCCTTGCTGTATCCCGAAAAGCATGTGTTGAAAATCACCACCACCGATACCCATTTCACCATCAACCTGGAACTGACCAATGAGTAATGCTGCAACTATACGGTGTGTGATCGTCGACGATGAGCCGTTGGCCGTTGGCCTGCTGGCGCAGTATGTGGAGAAAACGCCTGGTCTAGTGGTCGTTTTCAAGACCACCCATGTACTGGAAGCCCTGTCGGTGATCGAGCAGGGCGAAGCCGATCTGCTCTTTTTGGACATTCATATGCCCGAATTGAGCGGTATGCAATTCATGAAGCTCATCGGCAACCGCTGCAAAGTGGTGCTGACCACCGCCTATCCACAGTATGCACTGGAGGGTTACGAGCACGATGTTGTCGATTATCTGCTCAAACCCTTCTCTTTCGATCGCTACATGATGGCTGTTATGAAAGCCAGGGAGCGCCTGGACCATAAGGCGGGGGCCGCCGAAAAGGATCAGCCCGACCATCTCTTCATCAAAGCCGAATACCGCATCCAAAAGGTCAACCTGGATGCCATCTTTTACATCGAAGCCCTGCGTGACTATGTCGCCTTTCATACGCCAGGTAGCAAGATCCTTTCGCTCGAAAGCATGAAGAAAATGGAAGCTACCCTTCCACCAGCTACTTTTATCCGCATCCACAAATCCTACATCATCAACCGCAATAAGATTGAGTTCCTGGACCGCGGCAAAGTGATCATCAACGGGCAATACCTGCCGGTGGGTGATACCTATCGTGACCGGTTCATGGCCCTGCTGGGTATTGGCTAATGCAAACGGTCAGTGATCGACCGGTGTCGTGTGAAATGCCGGGTTGATAAGGGTTAACCTGTAAACGCGCTAAAAAATACCGTTCTGTCTCCAGATCGGATGCTACGGGCTATGTCGTTTCACCAAAGCTGTTATATTTGTATCGACCCTGCGTTTGTGTCGGGTAGGCAACTTGGTTACTTGTCACCGCGTATGTATAATCCGGGCTTTGCCCCAATAAATGGACATGAGCGGAACTATTATCAAACTTCATCCCTCGGATATTCAACAGATCAGGAAAGTTCAGGCTATGTTGCAACAGCCAGCCTGGTCGCACACCACGATCCTGGAGCTGGCTCATGAGGCAGGCATGAACCGCACCAAACTGCAGTATGGCTTCAGGCAATTGTTTGGTACCAGCATCTATGCGTACCAGGTACAGCTTCGCCTGGAAAGGGCAAAAAAGCTGCTGGAGGAAAGCGACAAGCCGGTCAAACAGATCGCCCTGCTGGCTGGCTACAATACCATCAATAGCTTCAGTGCTGCTTTTAAAAAGGCGTACCTTCTATCTCCCGCACAATGGCGCGCTCAACACGGGTGACATCCCCTGGTAGTTACAGGTTTGCCGGTTCCTTGCCAGGCGTGCCCTGTCGTCTTGCTCTACATCATGCAGGTGGCTGCCGTCCTCGGTGACCGGGCAAGCTGTACGCAATTGAGTGCTGCTTCGGGCAAACGTTTTTCGAATAGTGCGATGCGTAATAATTTGAGCGAGCCGCGGCGATAACCACGCACAGCTGTTTCTGATAGTTGAAGATCGCGTGCGATCTCAGCGGTCTTCAGTCCTTGCTGATAAGCCAGGCGGAATACCTGGCTATGGTTGTCAGGTAAGGTGTCTACTGCGTCGACTACTGCCTGGTGACTGGCTGTGGCTTTTTCAGGGGTACCCGGTGCGTAGAAGGATGGCCATTCGTGGATGTCGGCGAGGGTTTCCTCATCGGGTACACTTCGATGCGAGCTGGCCAGGTAATGATAGCTGGCATTGCGGGCGGTGACATACAGAAAGGCCCTGACATTGGCCAGGTCATCGAAATTGCCGTACAGGTGATACAACTTGGCAAATGTTTCTACGGTGATCTGTTCGGCTTGCTCCCTTTGACAGGTAAGACGGTGGGTAAATTGTCGCAGCGAGGTGAAAAAGCGATTGTAGATGGTATTAAATGCCATCGCCTCCCCCTGCTGAAAACGGATCATGAGATCCTTTTCGGTGGATAGTTTGCTCATGTGAACATAAGGGTTTTGGTGCCAGTGGTTGTACAACCGGCTGTTCAATCTGGGTTACAATAAAAACGATACCTGGTAAGTGTTAACTGGTTTTTCGGGCCGTTTAGCCAAGTTGCCTGTTCAGGTGGTAGCAAAGGAGCACCATAGGGAGGACAGTAAAAGTAACAGGGGCCGACATGCAAAAATGAACGATAGTGGAAAATAGGTATTTTTCCTGACAATGTGCGTTCGGGTTAGTCCGGTTGCGGCTTATTTTTTCCAGACTCAAATCACATTACATTTTTTCTATCACCCATGCCTTCCAAAAAAAACATTGCTTACTTTTATAATATAAATTGAACGGTATGAAGATAGCTTTGATCGGCGCTTCCGGTTTTGTAGGGTCGCATGTGTTGCAGGAAGCATTGCAACGCGGCTATTCGGTAACCGCTATTGTGCGCCATCCCGAAAAGATCACGTTGCAGCACGCCGGGTTGGTGGTCAAACAAGGAGACGTACGGCAGGCCGGTGAAGTGGCCCGCCTGGTGGCCGGTCACGATGCTGTGGTGAGTGCCTACAATCCCGGCTGGCAAAATCCCCATATCTACAACGAATTCCTCGAAGGTGCCCAGGCCATTGAGCAGGGCACCGCGGCGGCGGGTGTACCGCGGTTGATCGTCGTGGGTGGTGCCGGCAGCCTGGAAATATCTCCCGGTGTACAGTTGATCGACACGCCTGGCTTTCCGGCCGAGTTCAAGCCGGGTGCCCTTGGTGCCCGGGATTACCTCGCCATCCTGCGTAGGAACGATACGCTCGACTGGACCTACCTCAGTCCGGCCATTGTGATGCATCCGGGTGTAAAAACCGGCAGAACCGGTCATTACCGGACCGGCACGGACCAGCCTGTTTTCAATGAAAAGCAGGTAAGCACTATTTCCGTTGAAGATCTTGCCGTAGCTTTGCTGGACGAACTGGAGCAGGGCCGATTCATTCGCAAGCGGTTTACTGTCGGTTATTAGTCTATCATCCAACTTCCAATTCCTCCTAATACACTCAGTTCCAAATTCCTATAGCAATATCCAGATCATGCTCCGAAAGCAGGCTGAACCAGATCGCCCAGTCTTGCAGGAGCCGACTGCTGCCATTATATTGCAGAACAGAATTTATTTAGCCTTATGAACCCCAGTTACAACAGTTTTCGTTTTTTCGCTTTCTTCGCCGTATTCCTGTTCCATACCAATCTGTTGTATGCAGGCTACCTGGGGGTACAGGCCTTTTTCGTACTTTCTGGCTTTCTCATCACCCCCATCCTGATCGACACCAAAGCGGAGACCAATTCCTTCGGTGCCTATATCAAAAACTTTCTGGTAAGAAGGACCCTGCGGATCTTCCCGCTGTATTACTTCTACCTCATCGTCATTTTGCTGGCGATCACTTTCTTTGGGCTCGCCCGGTTTGAGTACTTCGCTTCGCTGAAAAGTCAGCTGGTATATGGTTTTACGTATACTTATAATATTTTTCATGCCACGAAGTCATTTGAGCACAATGATTTCATCACGCATTTCTGGAGCCTGGCAGTAGAAGAACAGTTTTATTTACTGTGGCCCCTGCTCATCTATTTTACCCGTACCCACCGCATCAAACGGGTTTTGCAATTGATCATCCTGCTTGGCCCCGTCATCCGGTTGCTGACCGGCTATTACGCCGATCATGGTCATGCCAGCTGGTTGGGTGCCCACAAAGACCTGTTGGTATACCTGTCGACTTTCTCGCACCTCGATGCTTTTGCGATCGGCGGTTACTTTGCCTTGTACCAGACCCGGGTCGTCAAAAGCCTGGAGGTATTCGCTACCCTGGGAGCCACCTTATTGCTGGGCTATGCCACCAATTATTTCCAATCGGGAGACATACAGATACTCACCCTCGGGTATCCGGCATACATGCAAAACAGTTTCAAGTATGTGTGGGGGTACACCGCCCTGAATTATTGTTTTGCCTTGCTGTTGTTCAAGCTGAAAAGTCGGAATTTCCAGACCTGGATCTTCGAAAACAAACTATTGGCTTCGCTCGGCAAAGTGAGTTATGGACTTTATGTCTATCATTTTGCGATGATCTGGCTGGCACATCAGGCCGGTAAAGAATTAGGGCTGATGGATCGTTTTGCCACCAGGTTGCTGGTGGACCTGGGCGCCCTGCTCGCCACCATTGGTATCAGTTACCTCTCCTTCAATTATTTTGAAAATAGATTTATCGGACTTAAGGACAAGATCGCTCCCAAGAAGCATGTACCACGCGAATCGGTTCCTGCCGATCCGGGAGATGTCGCTGTTGTTCCCATAGAAATTAAAAGCCCCGCTCCTTAACGAGCAGGGCTTTTGCATTTTATCAGTTGTTTGTGGATGCGAGCTACAATTTGATAAACTCTACACGCCGGTTAAGTGCTTTGCCTTCCTTCGTTTTGTTGTCACCTGCCGGAGCAGTTTCTCCTTTCCCATCTGTTTGCAGCCGGCCTGCTTCGATGCTGAACGACTCCTGTAATGCCCTGGCTACGGCTGCAGCGCGTTTTTGCGACAGTTGCAGGTTCTTCTGGTCGTCGCCATCGCTGTCGGTATGACCAATGATCTTTACTTTGAGATCACCGTTTTCCTTCAGTACAGTAGCGATCGATTTCAATACACCGAATGATTCGGGCCTGATCACGTCCGAATTGACATCGAACAGGATACCCGTAGTGCTGAACTTACCCTCTTCTACCAGCTTATGACGCATGTCGGGTACGCCTTTCGCCACTTTCAGGTTCGTCAGGAAGTAACCATACTGGTCTTCTTTGTAACTGGAGCTATGGATCTGGAACATCAATTGGTTCATGATGACACCTGCCGGCATGGCCTTGGGGGCGTCGAAAATCTTCTCCTGGTCGGCCCAGATGCGCAACCGCTCTTTTTGTACCTGCATGGCAATGTGGATGGGTTTACCGAAGAACTTGCTCAGTGCCGGTACAGTTTGCTGATCACCGGTATAATAGTTCTTGTTGGCCTGGTAAGTATGGATACCCATGGTACTCCGCTCCCCTTCTGAGGGATAGAATATGGCTTCCAGGCTGGCGTATTTGCGGTAATTGCGCAGGTAGTCATTGCTGGCAGCCGGTTCTTTATTGGTGCTCAGAAAGCCAAACTCGATATAGGGAAAGAAATGGCCATTGTATTTTACGTTCATGATCAGGTCAAATTCTACGGTGTAATTCTCTCCAAATTCGGCCTGGTTGCTCGTGAGGTAAAAACTGCGTTGGTGTACCTGGAGCCATTTCCCGGGAAAGTTGTTGAGTGTCACCACTTCACCCGTACCGGTAGTGTTCCAGTTGGTGGGCAATTCACCGATGGCCTCCTGGTCAAAATTCTCCGTATACACGATTTGTTCTCCGGGGATGAAATCAAAGCGCGTATTGCTTTTTAGTGCGGGTGTTGCAGGTGCCGTAGTAGCAGGTGCTGGGGCCGCTTCCGGGACGGCGGCTGTGTTTGTTGCACCTGGAGCAGGCTGATCTGCCGGCTTATTGCCCGACTTTCCCGCCTGTTCAGCTTTATCAACACCCTTGTCAATCGTTTTCTCGACCTTCTCTCCTGCTTTTTGTTCTGCTTTGTTGGTTACTTTTTTTTTCAACCGGTCCATAAATCCCTGCGAAAATACAGTGGCAGGGATCAGGAGCACGGCTATAAAGAGGATCCGTTTCATGTGCGGCATTATTTTGTATGAGCTAATTGCTTTGTCGTGTGTGTGCGATGGCTAGGGTAATTCCTGCAGCCATTGACGGGCGAAGGCCTGGGCTGCTACGGTGACGTCTTTACCGGCGCGGTACGCCTTTTTCCATTCTGCTGATTTGTTTTCGTATTCCTGTTTCACGAAACGCTTCAGTCCATCGCGCTCTACGGTTTGTGCGGCGAAGTCTACGTCTTTGGTAGCCGCGAGCATGTGTTGCAGCCTGACTTTGATCATGGCTTTTACATTGGCGGGATAATTGGTTTGCCAGTCTTTCAGCGCCTGCTCGTATTGCTCCTGGCGGCTTTGGAATTGGATCTGCTCACCCTGCACGGCCATCTTGATCATTTCGCTATTGGGATCCTGGTAGTCTTTCAGAAAGGCTTTTTGTTGAGCAAGCCCTTCTTCCGCTGTTTTCTTCATGGATGCGTCGGCTACCTTTATGAATTTTTCCATGTTCTCGATCCCCTTTTTAGTATCATCTATGAACTTCTGGCGGATCACGGCTTCGGTTTTGGCGGGCTCCGGTACTGTAGGCTTCCTGCTCTGGCGCGATTGCTCATACTCCTGGGCAAAGGCAGGGGTATTGACATATTCTTTGGTATAAGCGAGCAGGTCTTTGGCTACTGCGACCCGGTCGCCTGCCGCCAGGCTACGTACAACCCGTACATTGGGGTGATAAAAGGATCCATTCAGGAAACTGCTTTTGATGCTGTTGCTGCCTCGTTGTTGGGTGACGCCCAATTGTTCCCAGAAATCGCCAAACAGCTGGCGGGTGGTGAAGGAGAAAAGGCCGAAAAGGGCCAATCCGGTAATGCCTGCCAGGACCAATCCCTGGACCAGCAGGTGGAGTTTTTTTGTTTTTTGCATGACTATAATGGCTATTTGGTAATGATTGCTCCGCAAAGATGGAACCCTTCAGTCCCGCTTAAAAGCAGTTCGTGCATGACCTGCCGATTTTGGGGGATCAAGTGAAAGAATGGGTGTAGGCGCTGGCGGAGTGTGTAGTTTAGTATGTTCTAACGGCCGATGTTGCCGGCTCAAAGGCATGAGCCTGCCGATGGCTCGTTTTTCCCTCCAATTCACGCCCCTGAATCCTCAATTCATCCTCCTTCTTCCCCATTCTGACGAAACCCCTTAACTTGCCTGCAACAAATGTTGGTAATTTGTAGTAGTAATGACAGTAAACACCCATTCCACCCTGCTCAGGTTGTCACTGCCACAATACACCCGTAAGGACCTATGGATCTTTGCGGCTGTGGTGCCTGTCATTGTATTGGTGTACAATTCCCTGATCTTTGGCAACCGGTATTTTAGCGAAGGAAGGGTGTTTGTGTGGGCCAGTTTGAGTACCCTGCTGATCATTTCCGGTTTCTGGTTCCTGTTTACCCGAATTGCCGTTTTGCTGCGCTACCGCTTTCCCCATGATAACGACCTGATGAAGCGGATGGTGATCTCCATCTTCCTGTTCATCCTGATCAATGCGCTCATTGTTACCATTCTGTTCTGGGGGTACGACTATTTCCATTTCCTCAATTATGAACTGAACCAGGTCAGGTACCAATGGACACTGTTATCGGCCGCTATTTTCAATGTCTTTGTCACCATCCTGCATGAAGGGGTTGATAGTTTCGATAAATGGAAGAAGACGATGCTGGAAACCCAGCAATTGAAAAAAGAGTACCTGCAGAGCCGGCTACTGGGGCTCAAAAGCCAGATGAATCCGCATTTCCTGTTCAATAGCCTGAACTCCTTATCGAGCCTGATCGGCGAGGATACCCAGGCGGCGGAGAAGTTTCTCGATGAGATGAGTAAGGTGTACCGCTACCTGTTGCGTAGCGACGATAAATTCGTTACCCTCGATACTGAATTACAGTTCCTGGACAGCTATTCGTTCCTGCTGAAGGTCCGGTATGGTGACGGGATCCACATCAACCGCCATATCACGGCCGCTCAGCGCAAGCTCATGATGCCTCCCCTGACCCTGCAGCTACTGGTGGAGAATACTTTTACCAACAATACCATCAGCAAGGAAAGCCCCCTGGTCATTACGATCAGTTCATTGGGCGAGCAATGGATGCAGATCCAGCACAACGTACAACCCAAGATCCGCATTGGTATACAGGAAGGTGAAGACCTGGGACTGGAAAATGTCGTCAATAAGTACCGGTTGCTGTCGGGCCAGGCTGTCACGATCAGGCAGACCGAAAAGCAGCGTGTCATTCACATCCCTTTGATCGACGGGGAAGAAACCCTGGCGTATGAGTAGAGCATGGATGAAACCGACCCGGGTGGAATGGATCACCTTTTTTACGCTGATGCCGGTGCTGAGCGCGTTGCTCAACCACCTGCTGTTTGGCGACCGCCTTTGGCACGACCGTTCCGTCTGGTTTTATTCCATTCCCCTGATCTATGTGCAGGGATTTGTATCCTGGTACCTGCATATCGTAAGTATGCACTGGCTGCGTATCCGGCTGCCGGGGCTCCATGAAACGGTGATGCGGTTGAGTATTCTGGCAGTAACCCATGTATTCCTGACGAGCGCCACGTTTGCCGGTTTGTTTTATGGGTTCGACTATTTCCATTTTCTCGGTTATCAGCTGGATATTGCCCAATTCCGTACCTCCCTCCTGCTGGCCGTTGCCCTGACGCTGATCGCCACGACCTCCTGGGAGGCAGAATATGTGATCATCAAATGGAAAGCGAGCCTGGCCGAGAAAGAAGAAGTGCAGCAACTAGCCATCCAATATGAATTTGAAAGCCTGAAAAACCAGGTCAACCCGCATTTCCTGTTCAATTGTTTCAATACACTGTCGTCGCTGATATCGGAAGATCCACGGCAGGCCGAAAGTTTTCTGGATGAATTGAGTAAGGTGTACCGCTACCTGCTGCGCAACAATGAAGATGGCCTGTCGACCCTGCAAAATGAATTGCGTTTTATACAATCGTATTACAAATTGCTGAAAACCCGGCATGGCGATGCCATACAGATACAGATGGAGGTCGACAAGCGCTATGACAACTACCTCCTGCCCTCTTTAAGCCTGCAACTGCTGGTAGAGAATGCCGTCAAGCACAATGTCGTGTCCAGGCAACAGCCGCTGGTGATCGATATTTTCACCATGGCCGGCAATCAACTGGCTGTGAACAACAACCTGCAGGCTAAAACGATCAAGGAGTTATCGAATAAGATCGGCCTTGCCAATATCCGCCTGAAATATGAATTGCTCGATCATCCCGGCTTTCAGGTGATGTCCGATACCCGCAATTTCACCGTGATACTACCGCTGATCTGGGACAGTGGTTATGAAAAGAAGATCAGCGTCGTACAAAAACAAATACATCCTCATTCTTAAAACGCATAAAAGGTTATTATATGAAAATTCTAATCGTAGAAGACGAAGAACTGGCCGTGAAGAAGCTGCAGAAAACGCTTGCCGGCGTTGATGCACAGGCCGAAGTGGTCGGTGTTACGGATAGCATCAAGAGCACTGTCGACTGGCTGGAAGACAATCCTTCACCCGACCTCATCCTGATGGATATCGAGCTGAGCGATGGGCAAAGTTTTGAGATCTTCAGCCGTACTGCTGTAAAAAGCGCCGTGGTATTCACCACCTCGTACGATGAATATGCGCTGAAAGCTTTTAAGGTCAACAGCATCGACTACCTGCTGAAGCCCATTCAGAAGGAGGACCTCGAGACGGCGCTGAACAAATACCGGCAGATGAAAGACCTGTATGCTGCAGGCAGCAGTGCCCACACGGACCTCAATGTAGAAAGCCTGGTGAAAGAGCTGCGCCAAAAACTGCAACCCAAAGAATTCCGGAAGCGTTTTCTCGTGAAGCATGCACAGAAGCTGGTATCGATTGAAGTGGAAGAGATTGCCTACTTTTTCAGCGACGGTCGCCTCAACTTCTTCAAGACCTACGATAACCGCAAGTTTGTAGTTGATTATACGATGGATGAACTGGAGGAAATGCTCGACCCCGATCGTTACTTCCGCATCAGCCGCGCTTTCTACATCGCCGTTGACAGCGTAGATCAGATCCATGACTATTTTGGCAACCGCTTGCTGTTGCACCTCAAGCCTGCTGTGGACAAGGAAGCCATCGTGAGCCGCGAAAAGGTCAGCGATTTCAAGAAGTGGATGGGTAAATAGATCAGTTTACCGGTACCAGTAATATCACGGAAGCGCCATTCCTGTCGGCCTGTATATCCAGTTCGGCACGAATGGCGCTCGTGCGTTGTGTCAATACATTGAGGGTCGGTGTGGTGAACAGGTCGTTTTCGGTGTTGTAGTTGCCGTCGTCCTGTAGTTTGACCGATAGTTTCGACTTTACCAGGTCGATATTGATCAGAATATGGTGTTGGTTCGATTCCTGCACCATCGCCCGTAACACTTCTTTGAAGATCAGCAGCATTTCATGACGCGCCTTCATATCCAGCCGCAAGGTGCGTACATGCTCGTCGACCAGGATGTCGATATTGGCGCCGTGGCGGTTGATAAGGGCATCTACAAACTCCAGCATCCGCAACAGGGTTTTCTCCATGCTGTCGTTCTGCGGATCGATGCTCCACAACATATCATCCATGGCGATGATCATATTGTGGCTTTTTTCACTGATCTGGTCAATGTACTCTTTCGAGCGCGTCAGGTCTTTGTCGGCCTTGATCTTGGCCATTTCACTGAGCAGGTTGATATTGTTCAGGGTAGTATTGACATCGTTGTGCAGGTTGCCGGCGATCTGTGTTCTCATCGCCTGCAATTCGCGGATGCGCCGCATACGTTCGCGGTCGATCCGGTACAGGATAACGACAGCCAGCAGCACCAGACTGCCATAGAACCATCCCGTACGCCAGAAGGGAGGTTTTACGCTGATCCGTAAAGTGGTAATGCCCTTGCTCTCTACCCCATCGGCATTTTCGCTTTTTACTTTAAACACATAGCTGCCCGGACTAAGGTGTGTATAGATGGCCTGCCGCCGGTCTTCGGCATATACCCAATCTTTGTCTACCCCCATCAACTGGTAATAGTAGTCGATCTTTTCCTGGCGGATAAAATTGAAGCTGCCAAATTCAATGGCAATGGAGCTTTTATCGTGTTGCAGGTTGATGGCAAATTCCTTGCTCACAGAATCCACAGACAGCGATTGGTTGGCTACCCGGATATCGGTGATCTGAGCATCGGCAGGCGGTTCGGTCCTGACCATTTTTTCAGGATCGATTACGACAAAATTATGTTGGCTGGTGAACAGCACACGACCATCGCTCAGGTGATGTGCGTCGTCGCCTTCAAAATAGTCGGCAGGCATACCATCCCGCCGGTCATAGCGGGTGAACACTTTTTTGGTGATGTTCATCCGGCATATACCACTCATCATGCCTAACCAGATGATGCCATGTTTGTCGCGGGCCAGGCACATCACATTATTGGAAGGCAGGCCATCGTCGGTACTGATATAACTTACCTGCCCGGTATTCATGTTTACGAGCGACAGGCCATAGCAGGCCACGAGTAAAGTACTGTCGTCGACCTGTACGATATCGGTGGGGCTATCGTTCCAGAGCCTTTTACCTTTGGGACCCTTTGCACGGTAGGTTTCGAGCACCTGGTTGGTGTTGGGATTGATCTTTAGCAATCCTCTGCCGACGGTACCCACCCATAAATACCCTTTTTTGTCGATGAACAATTTATGAATGAGAGCGCCCGCCTTCAATACTTCGGTAAATCCATCCTTATACTCCCGGCCTGGCTGCCAGACCCATTTTACCAGTTTGCCCTGTTGGGTACCAAACCAAAGATTGCCATTGTTATCCTGTACACATTGCCGGATCGTACGGCGCTCAAAGACATCGAACAGGTATTGTTGTTCGTGCTGTGTTTTTTGATCGTAGATCGACATGGCGCCGTCCTGCATGCCCATGAACACCAGGCCGCTTTTGCGGTGCCGTTCCATACACCAGATGGCCGCCCCCTGTTCATAACCCTTCATACTGGCCGGCAGGTTTTTGGGATTAAAGTGCCGGTCATACGCATATAGCCCTACACCCCAGGTGCCGATCCAAATGGTGTTACTGTCCAGTTCCAACACCGACTTGGTAGGTCCATCCATGACGCCGGTGCCGTTGGGCCGCAGCAGCCGGTAGGCATTGAACTTTTGCGCATCGGGATTGAAGAGGTACAAGCCGTTGGTAGTAGTTACCCACAGGTTGCCCGAGCGGTCTTCGTACATATAATAGGCCACATCGAATTTAAGGCTCTGTTCGTCTTTGTATTCATTTTGTAGTCCCTGAAATGGTTGGGCACCTCCCACAAATTCCGCGATGATCGGCAATCCATAAATCCACAATTTTCCATTACGCTGTTGTAAGATCCCATTGAGTTCATGGTAGCCACCATCAAAGAGTTCTTCGGCGACGTCGTATGTTTTTCGTTCTCCGGTTTGGCTATTGAAATAATGGACGCGAGGACCACCATGCCACTTGGTCCAGGTTACGACCATATGCCGGCCTTGGGCATCGGCGTAAGCATGTAAACCGTTACCAACATTGCCAAAAGCTTCAATGGCTTTGTCTTTGTCCGGATTATTGCGATAATAGTTGATATGTTTGGTCGCGGGGTCATACATTGCAATACCCGAATCGCTGGTCGACCACTCGCGGCCTGTCAGTGTATCGAGAAATACGTTGTGGCAATGCCATTTGGACGGGCGTTTGAAATGTTCCCGGTCTATCACCAGTTTATTCGAATCCGGCAGAAATTGAAAGGTTTCGTAGCCGGGTGTAAAGACCAGCACTTTACCTTGTCGGGTTTCGAGGATCTTTTTGGGGTGGTAGATGGTGGGTTTTTCAATGCCCCATTCCATTTTTACCTCGGAATAAGTAAATCGTTCCGTATCGAAAATGCCGACCTTGTTGTCGGCAGTAAACACCCATAGACGATCCGATTTGTCGAAATATACCAGGGCGACATTGTCGTCGGGCATGGTGTGCGGATTACTATGCTGGTGCTTAAAAGTGGTGAATTTGTTGCCATCGAATCGCTGCAGGCCATTGGGGGTCGCCAGCCAGATATACCCTTTACGATCCTGTACCAGGTTATTGATCAGGTTGGCAGCAAGCCCGTTGAAGGTACTAAAGCGGGTGAAGATATATTGCCGGGCATTGGGGGTAGCTGTGGAGGGGGCTACGAGAAACATGGGATCTTTGCCTTTTTTAGCAATGATCTGCCGCGCCCAAATAGGCTGGCAACCCAATACGAGTGCTACGAGAAGATAAAAATACCTGTACAACGATTGAGGGTTAAATACGGGTCAAATATAGTCCGTAAAGGCTATACGAAGCGGGGGCCGGCTAAAATAATCAGCAACTCATGTACGGCTGTCCTCATTTCATTCGCTCTGCCATTTGCTTAGGAGCGCCAGCGTTGCAGTTTTGTGAAAATTATTTGATCAAATGAAAAAAGTGTTTTTGAGCTGCCTTGCAGTGGCGGCACTGGCCATGTCTTGCAAAAAAGATAAAGAAGACGACAGCGTTAAAAGAGGAGAAGTTGTACAGTTGTTCAGCGGAAAGGCGTGGACCTGGGTGCAATTGAAAGCCGATGGAGCTCCAGACAAACTGGCTATCACCATCAATGATGCCGCGCTCAATAGCGCACCGGTCAATTCCCAACATCCGGACCACAGCAGCCATGTGGTGGTACCGCTGCATCCCCAGCACGGCAGTCCGTTCAACCACGTGATGCTCGATTGGAATTCCGTAGGGCACGAAGGACCGATGTACATGCTGCCGCATTTCGATTTTCATTATTATTTCGTGACGCCGCAGGAAGTAGACGCTACCACCGACGAAGCAAAGATGAATAAGTTTCCGGATGCCGCTTACCTCCCGGCCGGTCATATCGCCCCTGCCCCGGGTGTACCCAAGATGGGCATGCACTGGCTCGACCCTACGTCGCCTGAATTGGGTGGTGGCAAAACTTTCACGCAGACCTTCATCTACGGTACCTATGATAGTAAGGTGACTTTTATGGAACCAATGATTACCAAAGCGTTTATCGATACGACTACGAATTTTAGCCGTGCTATTCCGCAGCCGGTGAAATATGGACGTACGGGTTATTATCCCACGAAGATGCGTGTGAAGCGCCATGACGGGGTGACCGATATCATTCTCGAAGATTTTGTTCAACGTACGGCATCCTAAGGAAACCGTTGCTTTGATCGTGTGCAGACAGGCCCCGGGAGGGGCCTGTTCTTTTATTGTGTGTCAGGGATATTTTGAATCAGATCATGGCCAACCTATTACAATTCATACCATTTGAGATAGCCCCACTGATTAGGTTGTTCGATATTTGAACCAGTAGCAAAACGGTTTATATTGGAACGGTATAATATTTTCAATCAGGTGCACAAAGGGTTAAGGGCTTATCTCTATGAAACAGCCCTGGCTGTACAGCAAACGGATTTTCCAAAACAGGAAGAGGCGGAAAAAATGTTGCATACCATCGCTGAAGTCTTGTATTACTTTGGTCAGCATGCCTTATACGTCGAGCGATTTCTGTTTCCCTTCATCGTAGACCACAATCCTGGCCTTATCGGTATTTTCAGACAACAATACCAGTCGAACCTGGTGCAGGCGCAACGGCTGCGTGGTGTGATGACAGTATATGGACATGCCGTCAATGAAGAAGAACGAAGCGCTGCGGGTAAATCCATTGCCCGCGCGTTCACGATCTTCCTGGTCAATCACCTGGATAGCATGAGCAGGGAGGATAATTTGCTCAACAGCGTGTTGTGGCGCCTGTATGCCGACACGGAACTACAGGCGCTGGAACGGGAGATTGTCGTGAAGATGACTGCCCGCGACCTGGCCACACTCAGCAAATGGGCGATCCGTGGCATGAACAATGCCGAGATCATCGATTGGCTGCGTTTGATTGAAAGGACTTCCGTATCCACCGTTTTTGCCTGTTTTTTTCACAGTGCAGAAAGAGAATTGCCGGCATATCGGTGGGACAGCATTCAGGAGGTACTGGCGGAGGGCAGTTCGATCGTGGAGGCTGTAGCCGGCGAACCGCTGTAACAGCTACCATTTATCCGACCATGGTCAAACAGTATCCGTTGGTTATCTTTGCGACATGTTATCTCTTCAGCGCATTCACCATATCGCCATCATTTGCTCCGATTATGAGCGTTCCAAGCATTTTTATACCCACATACTCGGCTTTACTGTCGAACAGGAAGTGTATCGCGCCGCCCGGCAATCTTATAAACTCGACCTCAGCCTGAATGGCCAATACACTATTGAGTTGTTTTCCTTTCCTGCTCCCCCACCCCGCCCAAGTCGTCCCGAGTCCTGCGGATTGCGTCACCTGGCATTTGGGGTAGCCGATATCGGGGCCGCCGTTGCATGGCTGAACAGCCAGCAGGTCGCTACAGAACCCATTCGTGTAGATGAATACACCGGAAGGCAATTCACATTTTTTGCAGATCCGGATGGACTACCACTCGAATTGTATGAACAGGGCACAATAAATTAAACGACAGGTAATACTTGCATCCAAACGTGACGGATTTTATTTTGGAGTCAATAAATCCGTACACTATGTTACTTACTTTAACCCTCCAGGTTTTTGTTGTCGTATTTTTTATCTCCTTGCTTTGGAGCATTTTTGAGAAGGCAGGCCAGCCCGGCTGGGCCTCTCTGATCCCTGGTTATAATATCTATCTACTGCTTAAGATCACCGGCCTGCTGAAAAAATAACCGGTCGTTTTCTTGATCCTCGTCATCTGTCGGATAAAAACAACTTCTTCTACGAAGTACAAGTTCAAATAGAACCCCGGGGTCTTTACGGTAGCGGTCACAACTATACGATAATCGTTTCAGGTAGTTCTACTGGTAATTTACTCGCCCGCTCAATTCCAGGCTGGTAGAGGGTTTGATCAGGGTCAATAACCTGATGATGTATATGCGAAATTTAAAATGGACAAAACGGCTAACCCATTCTGTTACTTGCCGGTAACTCCTTCTCCTGTTACACTTGATGATTATTTTCAACATACCCGGACAATCTGTTTGGGGTGCCTGCGTTTTAATGACATCCTAATGTAGCCGACCCTCTACGTTACCGGAAACCCTAAATCCCAATTCACATGCAAAGAACTCTACCCAGGTGGAAAAGGCTTGCTTTTCACCTAACCATGCTATGCTGCTTATGTACAACTGTCGGTCAAAGTCAGATAAATTACAGTTTTACGTCTACAACCCGTACGTACAATCAGATCAATGGCACCAAGATCGTTGATGAGAATGCAGACAATTCAATGTCCAATGCTACCAATATTGGTTTCGACTTCGAATTCAATTGCGTTACGTACACCCAGTTTCGCGCCAGCTCCAACGGCTTTATAAGTCTGGGCAATAGTACTACCAATTCGTTTGCTACCAATGACCTGTCCATTACCGGAAACGGACCGATCATCGCACCGCTGTGGGATGATCTGCAAACCGGCACCGCTGGCGTCACCTATCTGGTAAGCGGCTCTGCCGGCAGCCGGGTGTTGACGGTGGAATGGCGGACGTTGAGGTGGAACCGCAACGCAGGCGGTTGGGTTATCTCCTTTCAGGCGAAGTTGTATGAAGGAACGAATGTGATTGAGTTCTGCTACACGCCCAGCGGTACGAATGTCAATAGCGGTTCTGCTTCCATCGGTATCAGTGGTGATCGTGTAGCCAGCGATTTTTATTCCGTTTCTGGTATCAATGGTACCACCGTGGCGACCTATGGTACACAGACCAGCAACATCAATACAAAACCTGCTACAAATACCTTGTATCGTTTCACGCCTGCGAATCAGATCTATATCAGCTCTACAGTGACCCAGGTTACCGGCGATGTGTCGCGGTGCAATACCCAGCAGATCCCGATCATTTGCCTCAAGGTAGATACCAGGGGATGTGAGTCGGCCCGCACTGTTACAGAGATACGCATGAACATGAGTGGTACCGGCAGCCTGGGCAACATTGCCGATGCGCATATCTATTATACGGGTAATTCTTCCGGGTTCTCTGCGATCAATGAGTTTTCCAGTGGCTCTTTAACGGTTTCGAGCAGCACTTTTAGTGTTAGTGGCTCACAGACGCTGGCTTCCGGTAGCAACTATTTCTGGGTTGTGTACGATCTGATCGGCAATCCGGCTAATGGTGCGCTGGATGCACAGTGCAGCCGTTTTACCCATAGCGGTACCAATACCACGCCTTCAGTGACAAACCCTGCCGGTTCGCGCAACCTGGTCAATTGTTTTACTGCGCCTGGTGGTATTACGGAGTCCAGTTTTTGGGTAAAAGGCAATGCCGGCACTTCCAGTACTACCAATAATACGCGCATCAATTCATGGAACGATCAGTCGGGCAATAGCCGCCATGCGACCAATGGTACAACCGATAACCAACCAATGTATTACGACAATGCGACGAATAACCTGAACTACAACCCGATCGTCAACTTCAATGCTGCCGGTCAGGACGAAGACGATGCAGACTTCATGGATATCAATACATCCGGTATGTTGTCGCCCAACAGCAATCCTTATGAAGTATATGCTGTATTACTGCCTGGTTCAGGTAATAGTTCTACCCCGGGTAAATTCCTGTTTTCCGGAGAAGCCGGATCCAATAATTTTAATTCTTTTGATATCCGGGCATCCGGTGCTATCAATGACAGCTGGAATATGAATGACCTGATCGTTGCGAATACGTGGCAGGCTAACAAGCCGCTGATGTTAACCTTCGATTACAACTATCAGATACGGGAATCCTTTAAAGCCGGCACTTCCATCGGAACACGTGCCGGGGCCGAAAGAACCTCCAGTATCGATAACAATGCACTGGCTTATCAGCGAACAGGTGGTATTGAATTTTATGATGGAAGCATTGCTGAGATCATTACCTACGCCAATACAGCACACAGTACAACCAAACGCCATAAGGTTGAATCTTACCTGGCTACCAAGTACGGCATTACGCTAAGCCACAACTACCTTGCGTCGGAAGGCACAAGGTTTTGGAACATTGCGCAGGATGCCAATTTCAATAATAACATCATTGGTATTGCGCGGGATAATACCAGTAACCTGATGCAGAAGCAATCCAAAAGCACAACAGGTGCTGCAGACATCCTGCGTATACATATCGGCCCTTCGCTCTCTGCCAACCAGGCGAACAATTCAGGGAGCTTTACAGCATCCGATCTATCATTTTTTATGGTGGGCGCCAATATTGGTGTTCCGCTTAACCTGGGCAGTTCTGATAAACCGGCTGGTATTTGTTGCAGGCTGGAGCGGGAATGGCTGGTGCAAAGGACCAATTTCACGAATACTACTGTTACCCTCGTATTCGATTTTACAGCCATCACGCCCGGCACCATACCCATGAATGCTGGCGATCTTCGCTTATTGGTAGATGACAACGCCGAATTCAGCAATGCCACTATTTTAAATACTCCTACCGTCACCATCACTGCTGCGGCCAGTGTAGCTACCGTGACCGTGCCGGTCTCGGTCTTCAGTACAAGACCCTATTTTACACTTGCTTCCGTCTCGAATAACACCATATTACCATTGGAGATATTATCCTTTACAGGGGTGTGCCGGGATGAAGAAGCTCAGTTGAAATGGACGATCGCCGGCGAGGTTCCAAATGATATTATAGTTGAGCGCAGCGCGGATAGAACTACATTCACCGCGGTAGGTACGGTGCAGAAAAATGTCACCGGATCTTATGGCTGGACCGATCGCTCGCCGTTGGCTGGTAATGGCTATTACAGGTTGAAGGCAGTCAATGAGCAGGGAGCTATCCGCTATTCGACCATTGTGGCAGTTGCAGGTTGCAATTCGAAGGCTGTCCGGTTCTCTACCAATCCAACCACGCGTGAATCATTGCTGACGCTACAATTGCCACAAAGCGGCATGGGTGAGATCAGTCTGTATGATATGGTCGGACGGCGTGTCGATGTGCCTGGCCTCACCGGCCATCGTAACTTTGCCAAAGGCGTGCACAACCTGCCCGTCAATGTGCCAGGTACCGGTACCGGCTGGTACACCCTGCACGTTGTCATGAACGGTGAAAGATACGCTTTCAGGATGCTTAAAAAATAAGGTGTATCGATATAGACGACATCTACTGTAATTTGTACAACCGTTCCGGAATTTCACCGGAACGGTTGCCATTTTAGGGCAATCTCCTGTACATTCGCAGGGAACTTACAAGCTATGATAGTTGATCTCAGATCAGATACGATTACCCGTCCTACGCCTGCCATGCTCGAAGCCATGATGCAGGCGCCCGTGGGCGACGATGTTTTTGGAGAAGACCCTTCCGTCAACAAGCTGGAATCGATGGCTGCCTCGCTGTTTGGAAAGGAGGCTGCCTTGTATTGCCCTACCGGCACCATGTCGAACCAGATTGCCATCAAAGTGCACACACAGCCCGGAGATGAAGTGATCTGTGAAAAACTATCGCATGTATACCAGTATGAAGGTGGAGGCATTGCGTTCAATGCCGGTGCCCAGGTGCGGCTGATCGATGGCGATCGGGGCAGGATCGATGCTGCCCAGGTACTGCAATCTATCAACCCCGACGATGTTCATAAAGCCCGCACCTCACTTGTGAGCCTGGAAAACACGGCAAATCGTGCCGGTGGTAGCTGCTACGAGCTCGATACCATCCGTGCAATCAGAGAAGTGTGCGACCAGCATCAGTTGGCGTTGCACCTCGATGGCGCCCGGCTGTTCAATGCCCTGGTGGCCAAACAACAGCCTGCGACTGCTTTTGGGGAGGTTTTTCACAGTATTTCCATTTGTCTCAATAAAGGATTGGGCTGTCCGATCGGTAGCATTCTGATAGGACCGGCCGCATTTATCCGGAAGGCCAGGCGCGTAAGAAAGGTATTTGGTGGTGGTATGCGACAAGCCGGTTTTATGGCGGCAGCAGGCATCTATGCGTTGGAAAATCATATTACCCGGTTGGCGGAAGATCACCAGCATGCACAATCCATCGCCCGGGCACTGTCTGGCGCATCATTCGCCGGCCATCTGCTGCCGGTGGAAACCAATATCGTGATCTTTGAAGTAAAGGGGCCCCGTTCCGCTGCGGAAATCGTGGCGGCACTGAAGGAGCAAGGCATTCTGGCCATTGCCATTTCTGCCACGCAGATCCGCTTTGTATTGCACCTGGATGTATCGGCTGCCATGGCAGCTCATGTTACCCAAGTGATCGGACAGTTGTCAGCATAAAAAAGGGCGGCCTGTAAGGCCACCCAATGCTACTAAACATAAAGAGCTTATTATAACAATTACACCTGTAAAAACTTGGTATCAATAGAAAGTCCCGGTGAAGGGAGCAGGCGAGCCGGAAACCTTTGATAAGATCAGGGCGTACATTGAAGTACGTAATAATAATACTGCCGGACAACAGTTGACTGGGGTATTTTGTAATAATACGGGTTAGCACTTACCGGGCAGTAAAGACTACTATGGAAGGTCGCTATTAACCAATTTGAAATCAATATAACGAGATATGTTACCAACTATTAAACCGCATCGTACGAAGGCCTGGGGCAAGCTGGAAGAGCATTACAAGAAAGTTAGCCGTACGCATCTCCGCGAGTTGTTTGCGGAAGATGAAGAGCGTTTCAATAAGTTTTCCCTGCAACTGGAAGACATTCTGTTCGACTATTCAAAGAACCGCATCACGGAGAAGACCCTGCAGCATTTGCTGGACCTGGCCGAAGAATGCGAGCTCGACAAAGCCATTACCGCCATGTTTAGTGGCGACGCGATCAACCAAACGGAAGGTCGTGCCGTATTGCATACTGCGCTCCGCAATTTCTCCGGACAGCCGGTGCTGGTCGATGGTAAAGACGTCATGCCCGACATACAAGCGGTATGGCAGCAAATGCGACAGTTCTGCGAACGTGTCCATTCCGGCAGCTGGACCGGTTTCTCCGGTAAAAAGATCCGCTATATCGTCAACATCGGTATTGGTGGCAGCGACCTGGGGCCTTTTATGGTCACAGAAGCGCTCAAGCCTTACTGGGTCGACGGCATGCAGGTATATTTCGTGTCCAATGTAGACGCTACCCATATCGCGGAGACGTTCAAAAAGATCAATGCGGAGGAAACGTTGTTTCTCATTGCCTCCAAGACCTTTACGACCCAGGAAACCATGACCAATGCCCATACGGCACGTAGCTGGTTCCTGCAGACTGCCCATGACGAAGCACATGTTGCCAAACATTTTGTGGCACTCTCCACCAATGAAAAAGAAGTAACGAAGTTTGGTATCGATAAGGCCAATATGTTTGGCTTCTGGGATTGGGTCGGCGGTCGTTATTCCCTGTGGAGCTCCATTGGTCTGTCGATTGCCCTCACGATCGGGTACGATAATTTCGAACAACTCCTGAAGGGAGCGTACGCAACAGACAACCATTTCCGTACAACGTCTTTTGACAAGAATATACCGGTCATCATGGCCCTGGTAGGTTTGTGGTATACCAACTTCTTTGGATCCCAGACAGAAGCCATCCTTCCCTACGACCAATACCTGCATCGCTTTGCGGCGTATTTCCAACAGGGTAATATGGAAAGCAATGGTAAAAGTGTAGACCGCAAGGGGAAGGCTGTCAGTTATTCCACTGGCCCCGTTATCTGGGGTGAGCCGGGAACCAACGGCCAACACGCTTTTTACCAGTTGATCCACCAGGGCACGGTGCTCATTCCCTGTGATTTTATAGCGCCCGCCATCAGCCATAACCCGATCGCCGACCATCATCCCAAATTGCTGTCCAACTTCTTCGCCCAAACAGAAGCGTTGATGAATGGGAAGACAGAAAAAGAAGTGGAAGCCGAGCTGGAAAAAGCGGGTAAAACGGAGGAGGAAATTGAAGCCCTGTCACCGTTCAAGGCTTTTGAAGGCAACAGGCCGACCAACTCCTTCCTGGTGAAGCAGATCACCCCCTACACCCTGGGTCAGCTGACCGCTTTGTACGAACACAAGATATTTGTACAAGGAGTTATCTGGAATATCTTCAGCTTCGACCAATGGGGCGTAGAGCTGGGTAAGCAACTGGCTAACAAGATTTTACCGGAACTGCAGAACGATGATCCGGTAACAGGGCACGATGCTTCTACCAACGGGTTGATCAATGCCTGGAAAAAAATGAAATAAGGGTTGTGTAATTACTGCCTTGGGTGCATCCTGCCCTAAAGCTGGTGTATGAAACCTTGTATCATTTTCTTGTTATCGTTGCCGGTTAGCCTGGTAGTTGCGGCTCAGCAGCAGCCTATGTCGCTGGATCCTAAGCCATTGAAGTCTGGGAGGCTATATATCCCTTCGCCTCAGTTGGGTACTGTGATGGTTATTCCAAGCCAGGATTCGATAAAAGCCAACCTGTACCGACAACAAGTTGACCGGCGATGGAAACAAGGAGGTGTCATGGCCACTTATTCGCATACTACCCCAAGGGGTAAGGTTTATAACCTGACACCGGATAATATGCCCTGCCTGGTGCCTGACCGGAATTTAGTGGCACCGATGCCGAATAAACGACAGTTGTTTGTGGAAGATCCCAAACGGGCACTCAATGAGCCCATTATTCCGGAAGCGGATAACAAGACTAAACAGTAATTCAACGAGTTAGCAAATACAAAAGGATAGACCGGCTATAGACCGGTCTATCCTTTTTTGTTGTGTACGGGGTCCGTAGCGGCATAAAAAAAGCTCCCGTTCAGGAGCTTTCAAGTATGTTATGATGGGGGAATTACCATTTGTCTACTTCTTCGCCACCGTCGGCTACTGGTGCACTTGCTGCTACCGGAGCTGGTGTGCTGCTCACTGCAATAATGACTTCTTCTGCAGCTTCTACGCCCTCTGCGTCACCGCCAATGTCTTCACCGCCTTCCAGCTGGTCATGGTTGTAAGCGTCGAAATCAAAGTTTGGCATCAGGTCGGTCTTTACATAATCCACCGCCTCAGTCAGCGCTTTCAGGAACTTGTTGAAATCTTCCTTGTACAGGAAGATCTTGTGCCTGTCATAACCGTTCTCGTTGAACTTCTTGCGACTTTCGGTGATGGTGATGTAATAATCGTTACCGCGGGTAGCTCTCACATCGAAGAAATAGGTTCTTCTTTTCCCGGCCCTGATGCGTTTGCTATAAACGCTTTCCATTCTTTTGTCATTGTTTTCGTACGCCACAGTCATTTTAATTTTGCAGTTTAATAATTGGCATTTCTACAAAAAAGGCAGGCACAAATATAATATTGTTTTGGAACCGACAAAATTTCCGGGCGGTTAATTACTAAATGACATGAAATAATTTGTATGATCAGTCTTCTTCTGTCGTTTCTTCACGTTCCTGCTGTTGTTGCTCGTACAAATATGTATAATATCCATTACGTGATAGTAAATCATTATGTGTTCCCATCTCTTTGATGGCACCATCCTCTATCACAACGATGAGGTCGAAATCAAATAAGGTAAAAATCCGATGGGTGATGATGATTGCCGTCTTGTCTTTGAGGAAGAGGCCCAGATTACCGAGTATCTCTTTTTCCGTTTTGGCATCGACGGCACTGAGACAATCGTCGAAGAGTACGATCTGAGGATCTTTCACCAACGCACGCGCAATAGATATCCGTTGCTTCTGCCCGCCGCTCAGCGTTACGCCACGTTCTCCCACCATGGTAGCATAACCGCCGTGAAAGCCCTGTATCTCTTTTTCTACGCTGGCAAAACGGGCTGCCTGTTCTACCCGTGCGGGTGGAGGCGTTTCGTTTAAGCCGAAACTGATGTTGTTGGCAATGGTATCACTGAATAGAAATACATCCTGCGGTACATACGTCATTTGCCGGCGTAATTGCTGGAGGTCCATGGTCGCGAGCCCTACCCCATCGATACTGATCTTTCCGGAAGTGGGATCGTACATGCGCAAGAGCAACTGAGCAAGGGTCGTTTTTCCTGAACCGGTATGTCCGATGATCGCTACCTTCTGCCCTTTCGAGATCGTCAGGTTAAACTGCTTCAGGGCATGGATACCCGTATTGGGATACACGAAGTCGACATGATCGAATACGATATGGCCCTTCAATTCGGTTGCCTGTGGTTGGGCTGGGTTGACGATGACGGGCTCGGTATCCAGGAATTCATTGAGCCTTTTTTGGGAGGCCGAAGCCCGCTGGATCATACTGGCCGTCCAGCCAATGGCACTCACGGGGAACGTGAGCATGTTGATATACATGACAAACTCGGCAATCGTGCTTACATAATTCTCGCCGTGGTTTCCCTTGATGGCATAAATACCGCCGATCAGGATGGTACAAAGTGTACTGAGACCAATGATGAGTGTCATGGAAGGAAAATAGATCGCCTCCATCTTGGCCAGACCAATCGCGTTTTTCTTATACTCCTCGCTGTTCCTATCGAAGAAGCCATACATGGCTTCCTCCTGTACAAACGATTTGATCACCCGAATTCCTGAATAGGATTGCTGTGCATTGGTGGTGAGGTCTGACAGCAGTGATTGTATATGTTCACTTCTTTTGTGGATGACGTTGTTGACCATGTATATCGTTATGGCGAGAATGGGCAACGGCGCCAGCACATACAAAGTGAGCTCTCCATCTTTTTTGATCATGTAATACAACGCAAGACCTATCAGGGTGATCAGGTTGATGAGGTACATGATGGCCGGACCGGTAAACATGCGCACACGGCTTACATCTTCAGAGATACGGCTCATGAGGTCGCCGGTATTGTGCGTCTTGTAAAAGTTTGTATCGAGCTTCAGGTAATGCTGAAACACTTCGTTCTTTTGATCGTACTCGATATGCCGGCTCATCACGATGATGGTTTGGCGCATAAAGAACATAAAGATGCCCCGGATCAGGGCGAGTATCAGGATCACAATACCGCAAAGGGCTACTACCGACATGCCCTGGTATTGCTGCGCAAAACCGATGAACCAGTTTACCAGCCAGTCGTATTCAGGATGATTTTTAGCAGGGCCGGTTTTACCGAGGTAACGTTGCACGACTTCAAATACGTAGCCCGTAACCTGAGGTGCCAGGATGGCAAAGTAGTTGGATACGATAATGAACACGATTCCCAGGCTCAGTCTCCACCTATACTTCCAGAAATATTTATTGATCGCCTTAAGATGCTTCAATGGGATGAGTTTTGTAAAAACGGCCGCTAAGATACGAAGTGATGAGGGTTTACGCTCATCGATCCCACCAGGGATTAATATAGGGTTTACCCGACACCGTGGCAGGTTCGCCGGGCTGTGGCGCAAATAAAGCTATTTGTTTTGCTGCAGCCGTTTTGAGTAATGTCTGAATGGGTTCTTTCCACGCATGAAGGGCCAGGTTGAAGGTTCCCCAGTGGATCGGCATCATCAACGTACCGCGAAGCGCCAGATGAGCCTCGGCAGCATGAACCGGCCCCATATGAATATCGGCCCAATAAGGGTTGGAAGCACCGATCTCAAGCATGGTAAGGTCAAATGGACCATAACTGGCCCCTATTTCCGCAAAACCGGCATACATACCGGAATCGGCACCAAAGTAAATATTATGCGCGCGGCTTCGAATGGCAAACGACGACCACAGGGTGGTGAACCGGTTAAACAGTCCCCTGCCGGAGAAATGGCGGGCAGGGAGGGCGGTCAGCGTAAAGCCTTCACCCAGGGAAACCTGGTCGGTCCAGTCCATTTCGGTAATGCGGTTTTCCTGGATACCAAATTCGCGCAAATAACGGCCCACGTTGAGGGAGCAATAAAAGGGCACCTGTTGGCCGGCAAACCACCGGATGGTGGGCGCATCGAGGTGATCATAGTGATCGTGCGATATGATCACGGCATCCAGCGACGGCAGGTCGGCCAGGGCAATGGGCGGCGCAAAAAAACGCCTGGGGCCTACAAAAGCCGAAAAGGAGGCCCGCTTGCTCCAAACCGGGTCGGTCAGTATCCGTTTGCCGTCGATCTCGATCAACAGGCTCGAATGACCAATCCACGTAATGCGGAGACCCGTTGCCGGCGGTATCCTATATATAGAGGTATCTGTATGGAAAGGTCCGGGTAAGTGCCGGGGAATGACCTCGTTCTTATTGGTCAGGTAGGCACCAAATAGGCTGCCCATATTGCCCTGCGACATCACCTGCGTAGGTACCGGGTTCTGAAATTTACCGCCCCGTTTGAGGGCTTTGTGCAGTAAGCTCATGCTACAAAGAAAGGATTTGTTACCAGAACAACGCAATACCCCGAAGGTTTGCGGCCGAGCCTGGTCTGTTAGCCGGGAAAAGTGGCCTTTACCCCCCTGGGGTCTTCCCCAAACGGCTTTTTTTGGAATTCCGGTCCTGAAATGGGAATAGATCAATCGGGTGCCAATTCCTAATTTATTGAAAACCAGTAGTTGGCGTTTTGGTACGCGCCTTGAATTGATTGGCACGTTCTCAATCACGAGCTTTCAAACATTAACCTGGACAGTTAAAAAGACAAAGGACATGATGACCACTAAAATTTTCACACAACCCGAATCACTGGAATCTGCGGAAATGATCAAAGAACAGATTATGACACTAGGATCGGCTTTGTTCTTTACAGAAAATGAATCCTTGCTGAAATTGCCTGTACACGTGATCAACAACGTACAGATCGATGAGCAAAATCGTATATGGTTCTTGATTCAGCGGCCAACACAGGAGCTGACTGAGTTTGATCAGGAATTGCCTGCCAAGCTGGATTTTTTCAAGAAGGGTCAGTCTTTCTATGTAAAAGTAAGGGGCACTGCGATGATCGTTGACAATGCTTCGAAAATAGAAGCGTTGTCAGGTGCCGGTGAGGATACCAGCAATCTCGTAGCTGTTAGCGTAAAGATCCGTGCGTATGAGGTAACAGGCGGTGTCGCGAAACCATCACAAAGCTGGTTCAAACAAAGTCGCCAGCAATTGAGCAGTTTCTTCTTATAATAATTGGTTTTCTTTATTGAGCAGATCACCGGCCACAGCCGGTGATCTTTTTTTTGCCTCCAGGGTCAATCCACAAATCCCCCAATTGGGGGATGGCCTTTCATCCATTTGAGCGATAGGTTGGACTTTGTAGGCTGGATAGTTTTGCGGTTTGATCACTAACTATTAAACGCAGAACCATGAAACAACGAATCGTTATCCTATTGTCTTCCCTGATGCTCGTGCTGGTGATGACGCAGTGTAAGAAGGGCGATACCGGCCCACAAGGTCCCGCAGGTCCACAAGGTCCGCAAGGCCCCGTTGGTACGCCCAATGTGATCTATTCGGAGTGGTTCACAGCTACGCCCTGGATAAAAGACACGGTGTTTGGCATATGGGGGTTCAAATACAATAAACCAGTGCCAGCGATTACACAACCTGTACTTGATTCCGGGGTGGTACTGGTGTATGGAAAACTGCTGGGATATAATCCGGCTGTATGGCCCACCACCCAGGTTGCGCAGCTGCCGATTTTGATCACCTACCTGCAAAGTGGCAAAACCCAGACTGACACCTGGAGTGGTCTCGCAACGCCCGGTAACCTGCGGATCAGGTTTGTCAACAATACCAACGAATACAATGTCATCGCCACGCAACATCAGTTCCGCTACATTGTGTTGCCAGGAGGAAAGAAAGATGCCAGGGTTGCGCAGTTGACCTATGCCCAAGTTTGTAAAATGTATCGTATTCCGGAATAGCGTCGCAGCAGGACCATTACCGATCGATGATCAGCGGCCTGGTATCATCAGGCAGGATCATTGTAAGCCATATCTTACCGCATGCGGAAAACGATCGCATCCTGGTGAGGTGGCTTTTTTTTATTTAGCGATAGCACCAAAATGGACCAACAGGCTGACAGGCTGTTTACAATTCATGTGAATTTTTCGTCAATTCATACAGGAATATCCCACACTGGCAAAGAAACTTCCCATATTGCACGACAAAGTCCGGATGGACGGGTTTCGGCGGCAGGCTTCCCCAATGGGGAGGTTTCCGGTAGATTGGGAGGGAGCCTTACAGGTGGTGCCCATAAATGACCGGTTTAGGGAGTTGTACGATAAAAAAATCCCCTAAAAGTAGGATATGAACCCGGCCCTGGTCGACTTATCTTGCAGTCTGTAGATTTGAGTATTGTGTGCGGGGGAATTGAGTATTTACGACGCTACCCAATTACCCCGATTCTTCAAACGCTGTTTTTTGTTCCCAACCATACGTTAGAGTCCTCTCCTATTAAAGTACCATTGGTTTAAGCCCAATTTTTTGTAAACACCTTATTATTAACCATCCACTTTTTTCACCATGAAAAGAGCAATTACTCTTTTGGCCATTACCTGCTTAGTATTGAATAGCCAAACCTCCTTAGCCAAGATATGGCGGGTGAACAACAATCCAGGCGTAGCCGCTGATTTTAATAGTGTTCAGGCAGCTCATGACGGAGCGGCCAACGGGGATACCATCCATGTGGAAGGATCTCCTTTCGGATATGGTAACTTGAATGTTGGTAAGAAGCTAACCATCCTGGGTGCTGGCTATTTCCTCGACGAGAATACTGGTTTCCAGGCGCTACAACAGTCTTCCAAAATTGGTCATACAAACTGTTACAATGGCGCACAGGGAACGGTGTTCATGGGCCTCGAATTCCCGGCTACTGGCATTAATATTTACACGGACAATATCATCATCCGCCGCAATAAATTCTCCTCATTTGCAGGAACCACTGAAGATTATTATACCGGCTATGTTGCTGCGTATTATCACAATGAGAACAGCAACATTCCCGTCAACAACGTCATTATCTCTCAAAACTATGGCGTTCGTGTTTCCGTTAACAATCCTTCAACGGGCATTCTGATCACCAACAACGTGATCGGTGACAACGGCTATACAGGCGATGCCTCTACTGGCTTCTGCCTTTTTGCTCATGCCAATGCGATTATCCTTGTACAGAACAATATCTTCCGTCGTGGTAAGGTCGGTGCCTCCAACAGCAACTTCACCAACAATATCATGATGTTTGGCCAATTTGAAGGTCCGGGCAATCTCTACTCCAACAACATCGGTAACGATGCGCAGTTTGGTACTGCCAATGGCAACAAGTCAGGCGTAGCTATGTCTACGGTATTTGTAGGCGTTGGTACCGGTGTTACCACAGAAGGTCAGTGGAAACTGAAAGCTGGCTCTCCTGCCTTGAACGCGGGCTACGGCAGTACTGCCCAGAATCCCATCGACTGCGGCATATACAGCGGACAAAATCCATACATCATCGCCGGTATGCCTCCTATGCCTGCTGTATACTCGTTTGAAGTGCAGCCCATCGGCAGTAACACCGACCCCATCGATGTAAAAGTGAAAGTGAGGTCGGCAGGGAATTAAAACATTCCTGCTGCAGATTGAGTAAACGGATGGGGATACCCTGCGGGTGTTCCTGCCATCTTTTTGACTGCCTGCGCAAGCGGGTGCTTTCCAATCTTCATCTATTATGCGAACCTTTTTACAACAGGCGTATAAATATACCTTGGCTGTTGTCGTATTGCTACTGTCGGTATGTGCTGACAGTATAGCTCAATCGATCACCAAGGTGGAGTATTTCGTCGATACCGACCCCGGTATTGGCAACGGCACCACGGTATCGGTGACCCCGGGTACGGATGTGACGGCCAGTTTTCAGGTCAACCTGACTGCCTTGACCGCGGGATTTCATCGGCTGTACACCAGGGGATATATACCTCCCTACCAGGTTACTGAAAACGGTAGTCCGGTTACCAAGGGTGGCTGGTCACATACCAGTAGCCGGTCAATTTACAAAGAAGACTTTACCACGATCAATAGTCCTGTTTCTAATGTTGTTGCGGGCGAATATTTTGTGGACGCCGATCCTGGCATTGGAAAAGGAACCGGTATTCCGTTAACACCGGGCCAGGATCTTACCAGTGTCATTTTTGCCTTTAATATCAATAGCTACAGCGCGGGATTTCACCGGCTGTATATTCGTTTTAAGAATGCCGATGGCGTATGGGGCCACACTAACAGTCGTACTTTTTATAAAGAAGATCTTTCTGCCAGCAACGGTACGGTACCGAATGTGGTGAAAGGTGAATATTATTTCGATACGGACCCGGGTTTTGGGGCGGGCATCAATATCCCGTTAACCCCGGGAACGGATATCGCCAACATCGCCTTTACGGCCGACGTGACAAGTCTTACAGAGGGCTTCCACCGCCTCTACCTTCGTTTTAAAGATGCCAGTGGTCAATGGGCGACCACCAACAACCGCACTTTCTACAAAGACGCCCTGCTTACCGTTAACAACACGCCAGCCAATGTTGTAAAGCTGGAATATTATATTGACACCGATCCTGGGTTCGGTAACGGTACCAATGTACCCGTAACACCCGGCACCGATCTCAACAACATCACCTTTGCCCTGAATATGGACAATGTGTCGATCGGTAATCATACCTTGTATGTAAGGGCCCTCGATGACAAAGGTCGCTGGAGCCTTACCAACCTGGGTGCCTTCAAAGTCGATCCTCCTTCCGAATTGATCATATCCCTGGGTACGATCAATGGTGTATTGTGTGCAGGTGCACCAGTAACAGTGCCTTTCAGCGTCAATGCGCCTTTCGGATCCAACAATATCTTCACGGCTCAGTTATCGGATGGGAATGGCAATTTTGGTAATCCCACCAATATTGGTACGCTCACCGGGCGCGAATCGGATACCATCGATGCCACCATACCTGCGCATTTTGGAGCCAGCAGCAACTACCGCATCCGGGTCATCGGCAGCTCGCCCAATGACACGAGTGGTAATAGTCCTGCTTTGCGAATACTTCGCAAGCCCGAGAACTTCTGGATCACGGGCGCCAATACAACTTGTATCGGCAACCAGACTTACACCGCGACCAACCTGGTCATCGGTAACTATAAATTTGAATGGTCCATCGATGGCGGTGGCACCATGGATACAACAGCGGGCACGAACATTATTACCTGGACCGGCGGCGGCCAACACATCGTTACCCTGAAAGTGACGAATGATTGTGGCAGTACGACGGTGACCTTCACTGTATTCGTGTATACGCGTGTGCCACAAAAGAAACCAGTGCTGACGGTCAGTGGCCGCAACCTGAGTATTCCCGGTTATGTGGCAACGGATAGTGCCAATGGTTACCAGTGGTACAAGAACGGTGTCGCCATTTCCGGAGCAACGGGTTCGAGCTATAGTGCGGTTGGTGATGGTAGCTTTACAGCGGCTTACAAGAATACTTGTGGAGAAGGTCCACAGTCTGATGCGACCACCTTCGTGGGCGATCGCCAGCCACAAACGATCACTTTCCCGGCTGTACCGGATCAAATCTACGGTGGCGGCGAGGTCAAGCTGGCCGCGACTACTACGTCGGGCCTGCCCATCACCTATACCATCCTCAGCGGGCCAGGTCAACTGAGGAATGATACCCTGGTAATACTGGGTGCCGGTACCATCCGCATCCGTGCCTTCCAGGCCGGTAACGAAACTTACAATGAGGCCACTACCGAGATCAATGTGGTGGTGAAGCCGATAGCTGGTACGGTAACGCTTAATAACCTGTCGCTGGTGTACAATGGTGCCGGCAGGGTGCCCACCGTGACAACAGTTCCCGCCGGACTACCGGTCAGCATTACGTACAACGGTACTGCCGCTGTTCCGGTGAATGCAGGAACCTATGAGGTCATCGCTACCATCAATACCAGCAACTATACCGGAGCGGATACCGCCAGCTTTACGATACAAAAAGCTGCCCAGACCATCAACCTGGGCGCGATACCCGACAAAGTAGTCGGCAGCGATCCGTTCAAGGTAACGGTGAATGCCAGCTCTGGCTTGCCGGTAGCGCTTTCACTGGTAACCACACCGGCCGGTATTGCGGTTTTGTCTACCGATACCATCAGTATCTCCGGTGCCGGTACCGTCGTGGTGAAAGCCAACCAGGCGGGCAACGCCAATTACCTGGCTGCTACCGAGGTGACAGACACCTTCCTGGTCGTACAGACGCCCGACTTGACGGTCTCCAACGTTACCGCTCCTGCCACTTCGGTTGGGCCTAATGATGTCGTAACCATTAACTGGCGGGTGACCAATATTGGTACAGGGGCAGCCAACGGCGACTGGACGGAACGCCTCTATATGCAGTCTGCTGCCGGTCAAAACCGCACGCTGATCCAAACGGTGACCTATTCCAATGCCAGCGCTTTATCGACCAATGGTTTTGTCAATAGATCAGCAACCGTTACCATTCCGGCCTTGTTCGATATTGGTGATCAGGGCGTATTTGTAGTGGAACTATTGCCTGGTACTACAGTGAAAGAAGCACCCGGTACACAGGCTAATAATACGGGCGTACAGGCTACAGCCTGGTCGGCCAGCAAACTGCTGACCATTGAGCTGGCTGCCACCCAACTCACGGAAGGAGCACCAGCGGTCAATGGCGCCGTGAAAAGAACTGGTTCCTACGCGGCTCCCCTGACGGTGAACCTGTCGGTATCCAATCCGTCCAGGATCACGGTACCCGTTACCGTGACCATTCCTGCCGGACAGGCCGGTACCACTTTCACCATCGCTGCACCCGATAATGCAACGCTCGATGCCACCCTGGCAGATAGCGTGATCGCTATTGCTACCGGTTATGGATCGGGTAAAGTAAGGATCCAGGTGCTGGACAATGACCAGGCTTCCCTGACGATCACCAACCTGCCTGCCGACATAACAGAAGGGGGCTCGGTGAACTTCCGGATCAATACCAACCTGGCATCATCTACGGCCCTCACCGTGTTCCTCACATCCACCAGCACCACCCGCTTCCCGGTACCGGCATCCGTGACGATCCCGGCGGGCGCGCTGTTCGTGGACGTTCCCGTAACACTGGTGCAGGACAATATTCCTCAAATAGCCGTCGCCGTCACCATCAATGCGGGGGCTGCCAATCATAATCCGGCTACGGGCGTTATCAATGTCAACGACGATGATATCCCTGGCCTCGAATTGGTTTTCGAAACCAACCTGGTTTCCGAAGGCGCGGGTGCCTTTGCTACCAAGGCGACGCTGAAGCGTGCGGCCAACAGCAGCAATGCAGCCTTTACCGCCAACCTGACGGCAAACCTGCCCAATACACTCATTATTCCAGCTTCCATTTCACTGGCGGCAGGAGAAAATGAAAAGACGTTTAATGTAGGGGTGGTCGACAACTCCCTGGCCGATGGTCAGCGGGTGGTCAGCCTGACAGCCTCCGTATTCGTCAACGCTTGCGGATGTAGTGCGCCACCGTCAACGGTCGGTTCGGTAACCGCCAACCTCACCATCACCGACAACGATGGTCAGGCACTGACGATCACAGCGCCTGTACTGACGCTGCCGGAAGGCCTCGCCAATGCAGGTACGATCCGCATCACCCGCAACTCGGCCACTACGGCTGGTATGATCGTGACACTTTCGTCTTCCAACACGAATGAAGCCACCCTCCCACCATCTGTTGTGATCCCGGCCGGTGCCGCTTATGTCGATGTGCCGGTAACGACCATCAACGACAACGTGGCCGATGGCGACAAGCAGGTCTACTTCCAGGCAACGTCTGCCGGATTCTCTACCGGCTCTATCTGGGTGATCGTTTCCGATCGCAACAAGCCCGATCTGCAGGTGCCGCTGGTGAAGCTCAACAGCAACACCATCCAGGCCATGAGCACCTTCAGCTACCAGGTGACAGTCACCAATACAGGCTTCTCCACAGCGCCAGCCGGTGTAGTGGTAAGAGGTTATTTGTCGAAAGACAATGTATTTGACCTGGCTGATTCACTGATCTCATCGGATGTGATCAATACATCGATCCCGGCAGGTCAAAGTGCACAGGTTGTTAATGCCGTGCAGATGCCTAACCTGCCTGGTCAGTACAACCTGATCTATGAAGTGAATCCCGATCTGACGATGGAAGAATTGCTCACGACGAACAATACTTCCAATCCGCTCAGCATCTTTATCAACCCTGATTATACCGCCACAGCCATCGTGAATGCCACCTGGTTCCTGAAGGGCGCAGCCATTCCGGTGACAGGTGTTGCCACCAAGTCCAACGGCACCCCTGCTGCCAATGCGAAAGTGGAGGTATACGTCCTTACCAATGGCTTGCGCCGGGAATTGACCGCGACAACCAACGCCAGTGGACAGTATTCCGTGCAGTTTGAGCCGTTGGCCAATGAGGCGGGCCACTACACAGTAGGTGCCAGCTTCCCAGGACTCAAGGCGACGGCAGAGCAGGATAATTTCGACATCCTCGGTGTAGTCATCAACAACAATACGCCGCTGCAGGCTAAGGTGACGCTCAACCAAACCCTGACGGGTACCATTCCGGTGCAGAATGTCAGCAACAAGAGCCTGGCTCAGTTCACGCTGAAGCCGGTGGCCTTGCCCAATGGAGCAACCATCAAGTTCGATACCGTGGCCAACCTGGCGGGTAACAGCACGATACAGCTTGGATATAGTATCAAAGGAACCGTATTGTCTACCGGAAACTTCTTCGAAAGCGTGTCACTGCAGGCACTCGCTACAGAAGGAACTATTCAAACTACGAATATGTTCTACTTCTGCCAGGCAGAGCGGGCTTACCTCGTATCGGATCTTACAAAGATCGAGGTACGGGCTTCGCAAACGGCAGGCCAGCGCGTGGTAACAGCCATGCTGATCAACCGTGGTGCGGGCAATACTGGTAACATTACCGTCACTCTGCCACAGGTTAAATGGCTGAGCAGTGTTACACCGCTCACGCTGGGCGGTATCAATACCGGCGACACGACCCTCGTGGTGCTCAAGTTTGAAGCACTGGAAGAAGTGCCCTTTAACTATCCGATCAATGGCAGCATCAATATTGCCGCACAGAACGGCAACAACTTCAGCATACCGTTCACCTTCGAAAAGAAGGCCGAATCGAATGGTGCCGTGAAAGTGGCGGTGGTCAACCAGTTCACTTATTATTCGGAAGGACAACCCAAAGTAGCCGGTGCCCATGTGGTGATCAAGAACTACTTTACGGGTGAAGTATATGCAGAAGGCAATACAGATGCTTCTGGCTTCTTCAACGCTACCAATATACCGCAAGGCAAGCACCGTGTGGTGGTGGAAAAAGAAAAACACCTGCCTTACGACGGTACGGTCATGGTGAACCCAGGCGAAACCACCAACATCAGTGCCTTTATCAACTACCAGGCGATCACGTTCAGCTGGACGGTCGTGCCGACGGCCATACAGGATCAGTATGACATCACCCTGACGACCAAGTTCGAAACGCATGTGCCCATGCCGGTGGTGACCATCGACATGCCGAAAGACATGCCGCAGTTATCGGGCTCCGAGACCTTTGCCTTCAATGTGACCCTGACCAACCACGGTCTGATCGCAGCTGAAAATGTAGAGCTGAACCTGCCCAAAGAGGATCCGGAATATGAATTCGTGACGAACTATGTATCCGCCAACCTGAACGCCCAATCCAGCATCCAGGTACCGGTGATCATGCGGCGTCGAACAACACCATTGGCCGGTGGCCGGATGGGCATCTCCCTGGCCAGCCTGTCGCCCGAACTGGCGATGCGCTCGAGCTCTGGTGGGTATACCTGCCAGGACTACACCTTCGTACTGTATATGTACAAGTGTGAACTGGCAACGGGCCTCTGGCAGAAAGTAGGCACACTCATCAATTACAGCGGTCGCTCTTGTGTCGGCGGACCCAGTACCAGCGACGGTATCCTGATTGGTGGTGGCAGCTTCCCATATGGAGGCAATGGCATCTATTTCAACATACCCTGTGCATTCTGCGTATTGCCGGGTGCAGGTCCCCGCGGTGAAACACCGGCCTACACTGAAGAGAAGAAGAGCTGTATGCAGTGTATCAACGACCTCATCGGCGCTGCTTTCGATTGCGGCGTACCGGATGGTGGTGTGGGTGGTACCATACAATGTATCACGGGTGTTAAACTGGATAACGGTAACTGGGTGGATTACGTCAAGTGTTTCCTTCCCGACTTTACGCCACCATGGATCAAGTGCCCGATGTCAATCATCGATGCGATCAATACCTGTTCCAACACAGCGGTAGGAAGCTCGGGCCGCATGGCGCAAAACAATGCGAAGACAGCCGCCGGTGAACTGGGCGCTGTATTCCTCCAGCTTCGAGACGATATACAATTTGTACTGAACGCCTACTCGCTGCATGACAAATGGTCGCGCGAATACATGGGCAATATCATCGACAATGCAGCCTGGAGCGATCTGAAGCCCATGATGGCCACGCAGCTGTCGAATGTTGATTCGATCAAGCCGGACAAGCAAGCCGCTATACTGGCAGCTATGACGGGGTATGATATTCAACCATCCGTGTTGCAGGCCTTCTTTACCCGCTGGAATACATCGGTATATGCCCGCAGTCAGGCGATCTATGCGCCCAATGCACAGTATCCGAATATCATCAACTGGAACAATGTGAAGATGTATTCCGATTCCATCATCTACTACCACAATACATCGATCGACAGGGGTTATACAGGTCTGAACGATATGTACATGAAGACCCGTAAAGATCTCGATGTGGCGCTCGAACAACAAAGCCAGCAGGCAGTGTGTGCTTCGGTAACGGTACAGTTCAGTCAAAAGCTGACCATGACCCGTGAAGCATTCGAGGGTACACTGGATATCTTCAACGGTCACCCCACGGATAAGATGGATAGCTTGTCTGTGACCTTGCAGATCACCGATGAAAATGGTGTGCCGAGCAATGGTCTCTTCGAGATCCAGACCAAGAGCCTGACCAATCTCGCCAATGTAACCGGCACAGGTATCATCAATGCCCAGCAAAGGGGTATGGTCAAGTTCCTCTTCATACCGGAAATCGGTGCTGCACCACAGGTTCCGAAGGTGTACAACTTCAGCGGATTCGTACGGTATTGGGATCCATACGCGAAAGCCATGGTGAACATGCCGCTCTCGAAAGTGCCGTTGACGGTCAATCCTAGTCCGAACCTGATGTTGCACTACTTCATGCAGCGCAATATCCTGGGTGATGATGCCCTTACCTCTCCGAAGATCGAGCCTTCTGTGCCTGCCGAACTGGCGGTCATGGTCGAGAACCAGGGTTATGGTCCTGCCGTGAATATGATGATCTCTTCTGCACAGCCGAAGATCATCGAGAACGAGAAAGGCCTGGCCATCAATTTCAACCTGATCGGTTCCAACCTGCAGGGACAACCCCGGAACCTGGGTGTTACTGATATCAATTTCGGTACGATCCCGGCGCTGAGCACCCGCATCGGCCAATGGTATTTCACCAGTTCGTTGCTCGGTAAGTTCGTGAGCTACGAAGCGAATGTGGTGCATGCCAACAGCTTCGGTAACCCGGACCTCAGTCTCGTGAAGGGTGTTAAACTGCATGAACTGACGAAGAGCATCAAAGCTTATGGAGCGCTGGATGATGGTATTACCGACTTCCTGGTCAATGATCTGTTCGATGTGAACGACCAGCCAGATATCATCTATTTCTCACAAGGCAATAAAACGGCAAAGGTCAGTCCTGCTACGGCGGGTAACTTCTCCGGTGCGCCGACAGCACCAGCCTTTAGTACCACGCTGACGGTAACTCCTTCGGTAGTGGGCTGGAACTATATCAAGCTCACCGATCCGGGCAATAACGAGTTCGAGATCGAGAGCGTAACCCGCAGCGATGGTCAGGCAATACCGCTCGACAACGCATGGCTCACCTTCGTGACCCTGCCGGTAAGCCGTCCGCCGGTTTACGAGAACAAGTTCCACTTCGTGGATACCTTCTCTACCCAGGCAGCGACCACGTATACGGTAGTCTGGAAAGCGAAACCACAAACGGTGCCGGCCATTGTGAGCATCAACGGAGCTCCGACGCAGGTATCGGCCACGCAAGTCAAAGAGCTGACCGTCGTATTCAATAAAGGCATCGACGCGGCTACCTTTACGAAAGAAGACATGACGCTGACCTTCCAGGGAGGCGCCAACCTGATCGATAATTCCGTGGTGATCACGCGGATGGACTCGGCCACCTTCAAGGTGGACCTGTCCAACCTCACCACCGGCAATGGCTTCTACAACTTTACCGTACAGGCTACCGAAGTAGCCGACCTGTTTGGCAACAAGGGAGAGGAAGGTAAGAATGTGACCTGGTCACAATTCCTGACTATTCCGACGGTCGAAGCTTTCCTGGCTATTCCTGCCAGCAAAACAGCGGTCAACTTCGATACGATCCAGGTATTGTTTAACCTGCCGATCGATCGCACCACGGTGACGCCAGCTAAGTTCATCATCACCAAAGACGGTGTAACGCAAAGCGGCTCAGTAGTCATCGATTCGGTACGGGCAGATAATAAGTTGTTCTACCTGTCGGGTCTGGGCAATATACTGACGACACCGGGTAACTATGTGTTCACCGTAGACCTCCCGACGATCAAAACAACGGGCCAGGTAGCGGGTATGGCACAACAGTCGGTTACCCTGACGGTCGACAATGCAGGACCAGCGATCGTGAAGCTGGAAACATCGGCCACCGGTGGCCTGGATGCGCAGCATATACCATTCGTGAAGATCGAGTTTACGGAGCCTGCGGTCGGCTTTAACACCGCCGCGCTCAGTCTCCGGTGGAATGGTCAGGTGGTACCGATCACTTTCGATATGTTGTCGAATACCGACCTGCAACACTGGACAGCCGGCAACTTCGGTATGCTGACTTATCCCGACGGCGAGTATGTGTTCACGATCGATCTGAGCCTGGTAAAAGATGCGCTGGGCAATGCGGGTACAGGTACACAAACGGTTAGCTGGACGGTCAACCGTTCTGCGCTGATCACGATCAGCAACCTGAAGGTGGCGCCCGATGCCGGTTACAGCGACAACGATAACATCACCAATGGTCAGCACCTGCAGGTACAGTTTAGCCTGAGTGCGGCCGCCACACAAGTGACGGTGTCACAAACCGACCTGAGTGGTGAAACGGTGTTGAATACGGTACAAAATGTGGTGGCGGGCAATACGTCGATACCGGTTACCCTCTTCAAAGGTGGTAATACAGGTATCCGGGTGATGGCTAGCGGCGCCAATGGTGGCATCGATACGGCCGACGTGCAATTGTTCGTGGATGATGCTCCGCTGACAGCCTCCTGGTTGTTGAAGAATGATACGAGTATGGCACGGCAGATGGATACGGTGATGCTGAAGTTTGGTGCGAAACTGCTGAGCAATGCCCAGGTGGACACAGCCCTGAAACTGACCCGCAATGGCGTGGCGGTCACGGTGGCCGGTCTGGCGGTGCGCGCACTCAATGACACGGTATATACGGTGAGTGGTTTGCGCAGCGGAAGTACAGCACCGGGCGCTTACAAACTGGTCATCAATGCAGCTCCATTTAGTAAATACACGAGTGGTAAACCGGGCGATGGACTGGTAGCCGTCAACTGGACGGTCGTATCTACCAACCGGGCACCGGTGGCCAACGCGGGTACGGATGTGGTCGTCAACGAGGGTACGGTGGTCGCGCTGGACGGTTCGGCTTCCTCAGATCCTGATGGAGATGTACTGACCTATACCTGGGTGGCGCCGGAAGGCATCGAGCTCGATGATTCCACACTGGCTAAGCCTTCCTTTATAGCAACGGCAGCCCACCGCGGTAAAACGTATTCGCTGCTGCTGGTGGTCAGTGATGGTAACCTGATTTCGACTGATGTGGTGGAGGTGAAGATCGATGGAGCGCCTACGGGCCTGATCGTTTCGGCCAAAGCCTTCCTGCACGGCCCGTATGTGGCGGCAACCGGCAATATGACGGATAGCTTGCGGAAGAAAGGACTGATCCCCACGATCGATCCTTACCCTGCCCTTGGCTTCGGTACAGCAAGTGGACCAGCGGCAACCATCAGTCCAGTACATTTGACGACAACAGGCGATACAGCCATTGTTGATTGGATATGGCTTGAACTGCGGAGCAGTAGCAATCCTGCACAGGTAGTGGCTGGCCGCGCGGCATTGTTGCGCAAGAACGGATCGATCGTTGAACTGGGCAATGACAGGCCGGTGTATTTCCCGAACCTGGCAGACGGTTCCTACTACATCGCGATCCGCCACCGGAACCACCTGGGGGTAATGACGGCAGCACCGGTAGCCCTGAATAGTTCTATGCCAACAGTGATCGACTTCAGTTCACCGGCAACCATGACCTGGGGTACCGATGCCCGCAATAATGTGGGCGGCGTGATGACGCTGTGGTCGGGTGATGCGAATGGTGACGGTGTCGTGAGCTACAACGGCGCTAACAACGACAAGAATGCGATCCTTGGCCAGGTAGGTATGACGACCAGCAATAATATCCTGGTCATTTATAACCGGGCCGATGTGAACATGGATGGTGTCGTGAAGTACAATGGGGCGATCAATGATAAGAATGCCGTACTGGGTGTGGTAGGATTGCCTACTCCCAACCGGACCATAACACAACAATTACCTTAACCGACAAATAGCGCACAATGAGTAATAAACTCCTACTTCTGATCTTTCTGTTGTTGTCGGCTACCGTGCTGCACGCGCAGAGCTATGAGATCAGGGCTGTCAATAAAGGTGCTGGCGTGGTGGGTGTGGAGATGCGGATCGTGGCGGGCACGCCGCCCACGACGAGCGACTACATCACCGACCTGGTATTTGGCCTTAAATGGCTGGCCAGCTACAATGTTGATCTCGAAAACAATATTACCACCAGCTATGGCATTGTAAAATCAGCGGGACGTCAAACGAAGGGCACGTTTCATTATCAGGCTTTTTCTGCCGCCAACACCCCATTTGTGTTTCCGGCCAACTGGACCCTGAACACCTGGGTGGAAATACTGTCGGTTCGCAATACGATGACCGGAATCGGTACGGGCACCTTCGAAGTAACGGAGGTGGGGTTTGATGGCACAACTGAACCTAATTTCGGGGTTAGCCTCACCGACCTCACGCCCCTGGTAGCAGCCAGTGCTACGTTGGTGGCGCTGCCCGTCAATCTCACGCGCTTTGAGGTGGCTAGCCGTCAGAACACCATTTTGGTGCAATGGGCGACCGACCTCGAAGAAAATGTAAAGGGATTCGATGTGGAGCGTGCCGAGCAGCAGGATCCGAACAACTTCAAGCGGATTGCTTTTCTGCCCGGAAAAGGATCGGCTGGTGGCAATTACGAAATCACAGACCGTACGGTCACCGGTGGTATCCGGTATTACTACCGGTTGAGGCAGATCGATCTGGATGAAAGATATCGTTATTCCGATACCAAAACGGCGATCCTGGATGATGTGGGTAATACCTCCATCCAGCTGTTGCCTAATCCGGTTGATAAAGAGTTGCGCCTGCAATTTGATGGTACGATACAGGCAAATCAGCTGTTGATCCGTATTACGGATGCCCGCGGGCGTGTGGTTGCAGTGAAGGATTATCGCCTGAGTAACGGCCGTACACTGTTAATGAACGTGGTGTCGCTGATGCAGGGACAGTACTTCCTGACGGTGGAAAGCAACAAGTCGGTATTGGCCGTCAAACCGTTCTTTAAGCGATAAAGGAACCAGTCATTTAATAAAGGATTCAATGCAGGTTTTCGATGTGCTGAAAACAAGTATGGCTCGCTTTGGCGGGCCATACTTGTTTTGCTTTGCGGGTAGACGATCGATACAGTGTTGCGCCTCTTTATCCCATTAGGGGTTGCGCGTCCGTTTGGACGACTGGTTTGCCTGACCCATTCCGCCACGAAATCTGGCGCGTAATTCGCGGCAGTCAGGATGGGCTGTTTTTGGGCAATTTTTCGGGTGTTTTTTCGCGGCTGATTTTAAGGCGTTTTAAGCGCCTGGGGCTATTGTTTGAAGTCCGATGTTGCGAGGCTGGTTTGCGGCGATTCCTGCGGTTTTTAAATGCGTTTAGCAAACGTGTTTGTGGGGTGGAACTCAACTGGCTGCTTGATTCGGGCCACATTGTCGGGATATTGTCTACACATTGTCTGCACCCCTTCTGAATAAGCTCTACCTACCAGAGAGGATTCAGAGGATGTGAAGAGCATGTGAAGAGGATATGAAGAGGGGTAACAGACAGTTTCCCGGGCATGGGGCTAGGTTGTGATGCTGAGTGGTTGATTATTATTTAGTTATGTATGATTGGGTCGGTTAGTCGGCTGCGGTAGTTAAATAGGCCTGTTTTTGCCAGGTTTTGTGGCGAAGCCCGACATGTTGTAGGAACTGCTTGCTATATTTGACTTCGTCATCACCAGTTGTCAAACCTGGTGACTGCGACAATTCATGCCATCTGCTTTTCAATTACCCGCCGCCAAACCGAGAAAGCTACTGAGTCAGCGACATCCCTTGTTGTATCAGTTGCATTGCCAGGCTTGAACGGGCTGTTATGGTTTTCAATTAATTGGATATCTTCGATTAAATTACCCTGGCTTACGAATAACCAAAACAGTTCTGATGATCCTTGATACATTAAAGTTTATTTACAATCATCCTTTCAATGACGATAATAAGCTCGGTGCGATCGCCCGTTTTATAAAGTGGCAGATAGGTACCCGGTTGAATCCTTATCCTGTAGTATACCCTTACACCGAACATACCCGCTTCCTGATCTGGAAAGGACTGTCGGGTGCTACCGGTAATTTGTATTGCGGGTTACTGGAGTTTGGCGACATGGCATTCCTGCTGCATGTTTTGAGGCCGGATGATGCCTTTGTCGATATTGGGGCTAATGTGGGCGCTTACACAATTTTGGCTGCAGGTGAAATTGGCGCAAAAACCACAGCTATTGAACCTATTCCTTCAACTTTTCAGCATCTCACTGGTAATATTCGGATCAATAATATTGGTGATAAAGTAAATGCCCTGAATATTGGATTGGGCAAGGAACGCAGCGTTATCAAATTTACCCGATCGCACGATACCGTAAATCATGTGGCTACGGCCAATGAGACGGATACGGTCGATGTGCAGGTCGATAAACTGGATAATGTTATTGATAAGGTTCCGTTTGTGATTAAAATAGATGTTGAGGGTTTTGAAACTGAAGTCCTTAACGGGGCAAATAGAACCTTGGAGAATGGCGATTTGAAGGCCATCATTATAGAGCTCAACGGTTCTGGCGAACGTTATGGGTACGACGAACAGCTGATTCATGCAAAGCTGCTTGGTTTTGGATTCAAGCCGTTTGAATATGACCCAATGAAGCGGCAACTGATCTCCCTGACAACTTATGGGATGCATAATACGATTTATATCAGAGATGTGGAACAAGTGCAGAACAGGCTTGCTACTGCCAGGAAGATACGGATCAGGCATCGTGAAATCTGAGCTACTTTCCATTCAATGCTATTGCTAAGCATCCATGCTCATTATCTGCAGGCAGAGGAGGCACAGATGGCTTTCTCAGTGGGAAGAATACGATATTTCTTATCATCAACATATGAAAAAACTGCTTCTTTTACTGCTGACTCCGCTGGGCTTGCTGGCGCAAAGCCTCCCCGACTCCACTGTCAATAAGATCAATGGTATTTTCAGCTTTTTTGCCGCCGGCAACCGGCCGGGCTGTGCCGTGGCCATTGCCCGGCATGGGCAGGTTGTCTTCAGCAAAGGGTATGGCCTGGCCAATCTGGAATACAATATTCCCAATACCGCCAATACCATCTTTCACATAGCTTCGGAGTCGAAGCAGTATGTGGCATTTTGTATGTTGCTATTGGAAAAAGAAGGCAAGCTTTCGCTGGATGACGATATCCGGAAATACCTAGAGTATGTGCCCGATTTTGGCAAGAAGATCACCATCCGCCACCTCATCTACCATACCAGCGGACTACGCGATCAATGGCAATTGCTGGCCAACGCGGGCTGGCAATTGGATGATGTGATCACCCAGGAGCATGTGATCAAACTGATTGCGAAACAGCAGGCTTTGAACTTTACGCCCGGGGACGAGTGGATGTATTGCAATACCGGTTACACGCTGATGGCGGAGATCGTAAAAAAAGTAAGTGGTCTTAGTTTACGGGATTACACCCAAAAGAACATCTTCGAGCCATTGGGCATGAAAGACACGCATTTCCATGATAATTATACCGAGATCGTACCGGGCCGCTCTTACTCGTACAATCTCCGGGGTGATGGCAAGTACCAGCATGCGGTGTTGAGCTACAGCATCGTGGGTGCCACCAGCCTTTTTACCACGGTACTGGATGAACTTAAATGGGTCAACAACCTCAATACCGGTACGGTGGGCGGTAAAGACCTGGTAGAAAAAATGCTGCAACCCGGAGTATTGAACGATGGGCGCAAACTTAATTATGCGTTTGCGTTGAATCTAGGTAAATACAAAGGCTGGCAGCAAATTGGCCACGGTGGTTCAGATGCCGGATACCGAACGTACGCCTGTCGTTTTCCCGAGCAGGGCTGGGAGATCGTCGTGTTCAGTAATTACGGCATGGCCAATCCTGTCGGGTTTACCAATCAGATTGCTGATCTCTTGTTGGGGGCATCGAAGCCCGAGCCGAAAGACGAAGAGGTCTATATCACCGATAGTGTTGCCTTAAAGAGATTTGTCGGGAAGTATTACGGCGAGCGAGGCGATCGCCTAGAATTGTTCTTCAAAGAAGGTAAGCTGTACAGGCGTAGCCCGGAGGCTGTGGTTCAATTGGCTGATAAGGGCAATGACCGCTATAAGATGGCAACCGGCGGCGTGATCATTGCCGGAAAACAATCCTGGCAGGGCGATTCGTTGCTACACTGGCAGGTAGAGACGGCGAATGGAGTATTGTCTTTCCAACGCCAGCCCGCAGTGGCACAGCCCGTCACGGAAGAATTTACCGGACGATACTACAATGAAGAAACGGAAGCCTATTATACCATTGGGTTCAATGCGGGCAAGTTGACGCTGGGACACCGGAAGTTTGCTAACGCCGATCTTACCTATATCGCACCGGATCAATTTACAGGTCCGCATTGGTGGATGAGTCATATACGTTTTATTAGGGATAAACGTAATAAGATCATTGCTTTTGAAGTCAATGCAGGTCGCGTGCAGCACCTGCGGTATGGGAAGGTGAAATAGGAAAAGGCAGACTTATGCTAAACAATTTGCAGAGTGAGGATTAGCTATTGAATCCTTTTATAAGTGATGGCAGCCTGCTTAGGATTGGCCGTTTATTGGCTGCTCTCCCAAATTAATTGCATTTAATGCTGCAACGAATCTGGTTACCCAGCGATCAGGGTGTGACAAACTAACCAATTATGAAAACTATCTACTCCCTGTTGAGCTTGCTGCTATTGTTGACCGTTGCTTCCTGCAAAAAAGATACGATTGCCTACTCCTCCGATTACAACAACAGTTACCTCGCGTGGCTCGATTTTAAAGCCAGTTCCCAAAACTCCTACCAGTACGTCGTGAACTTTGGCTCCTGGACTGGTTATGGTACAGAGACTACCATTACAGTTCGTGCAGGCAAAGTGGTGGGCCGGAGTTTTGTCGCCAAACAACATCCCAATCAACCGAATACGCCCATGACGATTTTGGGACAGTGGACAGAAGATGAGAATTCCCTAAATACACATGAAGCTGGTTTTGCAACTTTGACACTGGACGATATTTACCGGAAAGCAAAAGAAGAGTGGCTGCAGAAGCGCTCCGATGCAGATACCTATTTTGAAGCCAGGAACAACGGACTGATCTCCAATGCAGGCTATGTACCCAAAGGTTGTCAGGACGATTGCTTTGCTGGTATTTCCATTGCCAGCATCAAGGCGCTGTAGATTCCATGCAAGATCTGGCTTGCGTAGGCCTACAATCAAAAAAAAGCCCGCTTCGCAGCAGGCCATAAACTGTAGAAAGGCGAAAAGCTAGTATTTGTAGATAACGCTGTGCGACTGATCCAGGTTGGGGTGTTTGGGGTAACTGAGTGCGGTGGCGGTCTTATCCAATCGCTTATTGGTGATGGTATAAGTGTTCACGGTGATCTGCTCTGTTTCCGCGGCCTGCCCAGCCTGTTGCACCGTTTTGGTGATCTTGCCTGGTAACTTTTTAAAGGTGCTGAGAAGCGGATAATTGTACAACGTATACCACTCATTCGGGCCGGGGCCGATGAATAGCCAGGGGTTGATCTCACAGTCGGCAGACCAACTGTCGATCGTCAGCTTAATCTTATATTGATTGCTTTTTTGAGTAGACGTGATCGATGCCAGGTCGCCGTTTGAATGATACGCGTAGGTGGTCGAATAAATGAGTTTGGTACCAGCTTCATTCGTTTGGTAATAATTGAGCTCCGCCAGGCTTCCATTGCTATTATAGGCATAGTCCAGTTTATAGGAGGTCGGACTGGTGCCCCTTTTCCAGCCGTTGGTTAACGAAGTCAATCTTCCATTTACGTACACAAAGGTGTCCCTGTACAGCGAGCCGTCGTATGACAGTGCCAATGCCTGCTTGCCCGACCAGGTAAAATCCAGCTGACCGGCCGCAGATTGATTGTTGTAGAAAATATCATGGATCGTACTGTCTGGATTGTAGCGTACATGGGCTACAGTACCAATATCAAATTCCATGGATTTGACGAGAAACTGCAGAGCGGGTGGATTGTCCACCGGAGGCGGTGGATCGACATCGTCTTTCTGGCAACCTGTGATACCCATCGCGCTAAACAGCGCCAGCGATAAAAGGAGTTTGTTGTACATAGCTATAGATTTATGTACAATACTACGTTCGCCAAGGGGGCGCTGGTCAGTGCGCTGTGGTGAACTGCCATAATCTGCGGATGAAAGAACGGAATAATAATCCAGACAAGGCCTACCTGATAGCTCTCGCCAATATATCGATGTTTTGGGTCAGCTCGCTTTCTGTCGATGAGGCAAAGCCGAGCCTGATGGCATTGGGCGAATAACCCGGGTAATGATGAGCCAACCCGTTCGAAATAAATAAGCCTTTGCGTCGGGCCCGCTCCGCCAGTTTGTCGACCGGGATGGCCGGATCAAAACGTGCCCACACGGATAGCCCGCCTTCAGGAATATCAAATTCAACCGCCTGCCCGAGTTTTGTTGTAAGCAGCTGACAGAAATGGTCCCGCCTTGCATGATAGGTGTGCAAGGCCTTGCGCAGGTAGCGCTGTATCGTTCCTTCATTCAGCAATTCACCCATGGCATTGTCCAATACATGATCTCCCTGCCGGTCGAGCAATAGGCGGTGACGGGCCAGGTGTTCGATCACATTCTCCGGGGCCGACAAATAACCCATGCGGAAGGCTGGCGAGAAGTTTTTGCTGAACGAACCGCAATAGATGACCATTCCGTTGGTGTCTTCACTGGCCAGTGGTTGCAAAGGCCGGTTCTTATAGTGAAAATCATAGTCGTAATCATCTTCGAATAGGATAAAGCCGTACTCGTGGGCCAATTGCAACAGCTCCAGTCGGCGGTCCAGTCGCATCGATACTGTCGTGGGATAATGGTGATGGGGCGTCACATACACCATCCTTACACGTCTTTTGCGACAGATCTTGCGCAACTCGTCGACAACAAGGCCATGCGCGTCAACGGGAATGCCTATGTGGCGCGCTCCCGCATGCAGAAAATTACGCTCTGCCCTGCCCCAGCCCGGAATACCCGAAACGACAACATCTCCCATTGCGATCAGTCCCTGGCAAACGAGGTTGATCCCCATCACTGTTCCCCGGATGGATAGTAGCTGCCGTGCTGTTGTGTTTAGTCCACGGGTTTCGTTAAGGTAGCGCGACAAAGCTGTCCGATAATACACAGGCCCTTCAGGCGTGTTGTAGCTGCCAAACCGATTATACAGGGTGGTCTTTTGTAGTTGGCTGCGGTAAGCTCTGTATAATTCCTGTATAGGCGCCAGGCGGGGATCGGGAAAGCCATCGTCGAGACGAAACGCCAGATCAATACCCGTGGGGATCGGATCGAGGTAGGCGGGTGTGTCGATGGTGAAGCCCGCTGTTGTTCGCCCCTGGTGTTCCGAAGCATTGGCCAGCGCCACCGGATTGTTTTCGGGCAGGTAGCTGGCTACAAAAGTACCTTTGCCAACAAAGCTCTCCAGCCAGCCTTGTGTCTGTAGCTCTTCGATGGCTTTGTTGACGGTAACACGGTTGAGCTGCCATACCAGGGCCAGTTCCCGGGATCCGGGAAGCTTCTGGCCAGACTTGAGTTTTCCTTGCCGGATCAGCCTGATCAACCCCTCAGCTGCCTGCAGGTATAACGGGCTACCCGACTGTGGATCGACCGTAATGGCCGATAGCAACTGGTTAAGCAGTGGACTATGCATAGTGTATGAAATGGGTAATAAAGATAATCCATTTCCAATTGCCCGTAGCAGTCCGATACGGGGCATAGAACCGCCAATTCCCGGGAATAAATCTGGCCAATGCTCGCACAGGCTTATTTTTGTAACCATAAAACCTGTTCGCCATGATCAAGATCCGCCTGATAAGACACGCTACGCTGCAGGTCGTCATCAATGACCAGAAGATACTCGTGGATCCGTTCCTTGCTCCCAAAGACAGCTATGATCCCATCATCTGGACCAGCAATGGCTTGCGCAATCCGATGGTAGACCTGCCATTTGGTGAAGATGCGTTGCGGCAACTGATCCAGGAAAGCGATCTCGTATTGGTAACCCATACCCACAATGATCACTGGGATGTAACTGCCCAGCAAATGATTCCCAAAGACCAGCTGATCGCAGGGCAGGTCGAAGACGAAGCAAAATTCCGGCAACAGGGTTTTACGAACGTAGTCGCCATCAAAGATCAATATTCCTGGCAGGGCATTACGATCCACCGAACCGGTGGACAACATGGTACCGGAGAGATCGGGCAAAAAATGGCACCTGTGTCGGGTTACGTGCTGCAGGATGGTAAGTCATCGGTCTATATTGCGGGCGATACGATCTGGTGTCCTGAAGTATTGCAGGCCCTCGAAAAACACCAGCCGGATATCATCGTGCTCAATACAGGTGCCGCCCGTTTCGATATGGGAGATCCGATCACCATGACGGCCGAAGATGTGGTGCAGGTAGCACAACATACTACCTCCAGGAATCTTATTTGTGTGCACATGGATACGGTCAACCATTGTTACCTGAAGCGCCCCTTGCTGAAGGACGCCCTTAAAACGGCCAACCTACTCGATCGTTGTCAGTTGCCGGCAGACGGTGAATGGGTAAAACTGACCTGAATTGGGTAGACCATCGCTCAATAAATTGCTTATGTGGATCATTATGCGCCCCAAAGGCGCATAAGGTCTATCCCTATTTTGCCAGCTCAGATAAAACTCCTACGTTTGATCGTTCTCACGGATAATACTGCCCACCCTTTGAATGACTGACTCTCGCCTGTACCTCTCTGAATCCAGGTTTCTATTCATCCTTTATATTCAACAAGCATGAAAATCAAAAATCACTGGCTCGAAGCCGAGGGCAATGAAAAGATCGTTATCTCCAAAACAAAGAATGCGGGTGACCTCATCGATCCCGATTTTGTCGTGATCCATTACACGGCTACCGATGATGCGGGTTCTGCCGTCAACTGGTTCATGAACACCAGCAGCAACCCCGATCGTATTGCCGCCCATATTGTGCTCGATAAAGACGGAACGATCACGCAATTGGTTCCCTTCAACCAGAAGGCCAATCATGCCGGGACCAGTACCTGGGATGGCGTGGACAGCTTTAACAGCCACTCTATTGGCATAGAGATCGTCAATGCCGGTTTCCTGGAGAAACTTCCCAACGGTAGTTTCCGCCGGGGCAATAAAACCTATCCGGCATCCGAAGCCGCTAATATTGTCAAAGCAAAACACAAACACAAATTCTGGACAGCGAAAGACAATCAGTTCTGGTTTGCCTTTCCCGACAAACAATTGCAAGCTTTATACAAACTGTGTAAAGTGCTGTTTGCTACGTACCAGCCGGTGACGGCCGTGGGGCATGATGATATCTCACCGGCACGTAAGCCTGATCCCGGCCCGGCCTTTCCCTGGAATGAATTCAAGAAGCAGGTGTTTGGTGCGGTGAACAACATTGGAAACATCTACACCGTCAATACAGAGGGCACCAACCTGCGGAGTGGTGCTTCCACCACCACCCCCTCTTTGAAGAAACTACCCAAGGGGTACGAAGTGGGGCTCATTGAAACGAATGGTCAGTGGAGCAAAGTGTACCTGGTCGATAAAAAGCAGGATGTACTGGTTGCCAAAGGCGGCGTTTCGCGCAGCATCAAAACGATTGGATGGATATTTTCTGAACTGCTCACGCCCAAGCCCGCTTAATGGTTATATACCAATTGCCGGGCCTCGTTTGATGCCCGGCGAAAAATACGGATATTGCAGGTATGCTCGATCCAGAAAAACTCCAGCATTACCTGCAATTATTCCCCACCCTCTCTGGTGATGACTTGTTTCAGTTATTGTCCCTGGCGCGACCGCGCAAGTTGGAGGTCGGCGAATTCTTTATGCGCGAGGGCGAGTCGAGCCCTTCGCTGGGGTATGTGTTGGAAGGTCTGATACGTACCTGGCATTGCAATGAGCAAGGCGAAGAACTGACACTCAGTCTGAGTTATGAAGATACGGTCGTGGCTTCGCACGATTATATCCTTTATAAACACCCGTCCCGTTTTATGTACCAGGCGATGGAGCCCACCTCCCTGCTGGTCATGTCGTACGATGATATTGAGTCGTTGATGGCAAAACATCCGTCTTTCGAGGTATTGCGGCACTATTTCATCATGAACCTGCTGGGCGCCTCCGTAAAACGACTGGAGTCATTTATCTTGTTAAGTCCCGAAGAGCGATACCAGCAGTGGGTGCGCGAGCGGCCAGGTCTGGTGCAGCGGGTTCCGGGCAAATACCTGGCCAGTCTGTTGGGCATTACGCCCGTTTCCCTCAGTCGTATCCGTTCCAGGATCGCACGTGCCAAACGGTAATTATCTTTTGTTAATGCTGGGGTCGGTGCGACCGGGTAGCTTTGAACATAAATAACAAGCTATGCCAACACCCTGGGAATTGCTGGCCAAACTGACGTTCCTGACCTTTGCCCGTTACTTTGTACTGGCTGGTCTCTTCTTTATCCCATTCTATGTATTGGGGCGCGCCTGGTTTAAACACCAAAAGATACAAGCGGCAAATGCAAAGCCGCAGCAATTTCTGCGGGAGATCAGGCATTCGGCCATTTCCAGCGCTATATTGGCAGGCGTCGGTTTCCTGATGGCGGCAACCCCTATCCGGCAATACACCTTGTTGTACAAAGAGATCGATGCGTATCCCGTTTGGTGGCTACCCGTGTCCGTTTTGTTGTCGCTCGTAATACACGATACTTACTTTTACTGGATGCACCGGGGGCTACACGACAAACGGATCTTCCGGCATGCCCATGCTGTGCACCATCGCTCCACCAATCCTTCACCCTGGGCTGCCTATTCTTTTCATTTCCTCGAAGCCATTGCCGAAGGTTTTATCTTAGTGATACTCGTATTCGTACTGCCCTTGCATGGCTTGTCTATCCTGTGGTTTTCCCTGGCTTCTTTTGTCATGAATGCTTACGGGCACCTGGGCTATGAGATCATGCCGCGGCGTTTCCGCAACTCCTGGTGGTTTGAGGTGCTGAATACTTCCGTACACCACAACCTGCACCACCGCCAGTTCAAAGGCAACTACGGCCTTTATTTCCGGTACTGGGACCGTTTAATGGGCACAGAACATCCTGACTACGTTAAGCAGTATGACCGTGTACAGGAACAGCGTTTTGGCGTCAAAAACGCGGCTATGAAGGCCGCGTAGTGATCGTTATCTTTCCTCCTTTTTTGAACAGCTCATGGGGAACGAAATAGCCTTTTATCGGTTTGCCGTTTACCTGTATGGATTGCAGGTTCCTGCCCTTGCCGGCACGGTTGATGGTTAGTAGCTTTCCGGTACTGGTGGTCCATTTTACTTCATCAAACAACGGAACGGTGACGAGGTATTCCGGGTCTGTAGCGGAGAAGGTATAAAGCCCCAGCGCCGTTAGTACATACCAGGCAGACATCTCGCCTGCGTCGTCCATACCGCAAAGGGCCAGACCGTCATCGCCAATGCCATACAACGTGTTGAGGATGGTATCGATGATCTTTTGAGATTTAGCCGGCTTGTTGATGAAATAATAGGCAAAGGGTGCCTCGTGGTCGGGTTGATTGCCATGGCAATATTGACCGATCATCGACTCGACGTTGCGGGCAATATGTTTGGGGTTCCAGGGAATCGTAAACAAGGAGTCCAGTTTGGATTCGAAGCCTTTGGGGCCACCGTATAGATCGATCAGGCCCTTCATGTCGTGTGGTGCAAAGAACGATACCTGCCAGGCATTGGCTTCCCGGTACATGTATTCGTAGTAGGGATATTGGGGATTAAACGGCGTTATCCATGTTCCGTTGGCGAGGCGACCGCGCATAAACCGGGTAGATGGATCAAACATATTGCGGTAATTCTTCGAACGGGCCATCAACAACCGGTAGTTGGCTGTATCGTTGAGCTTCTTCGCAATCTGTGCCAGCGAATAGTCATCGTACGAATACTCCAGGGTTTTGGATACTCCTGCTGCAGCCTTGGTTTCTACATGAGGGTTAGCAATATTGGGATCGGGAATATAACCCAGTGTCAGGTAATCCTTCAGGTAAGGACGGGCACGTCCTTCCACATTGGCATTGCGCAACAGCAACTGGTAGGTAGCCTGAATATCGAAATTGTCCAGTCCGCGCAGGTAGGTACCGGCAATGGAGGAAGCGCCATGGTCTCCGTGAAAGAAGGTAGGAATAAAGCCTGTCTTCTCCCCTACGTCCTTCATCGATTTGATCACATCCACGGCTACCTGGGGCGATATCAGTCCCAGTAAAACGTCTTTATTGCGATAGGTGTCCCATAAGGACGGTTCCGTATAGTAATTGAAATCGGCTTTTACGACATTCCTTTTGGCATCGGTAAATTCTCCGTTCAGGTCACTACGCAGTGCCGGCCACAAGAGCGAGCGGTACAGAGAGGAATAGAGCATTTCTTTTTGCTTGTCGGTGCCGCCTTTTAGCTGAATCACCGAAAGTGTATTTTCCCAGGTTTGCTGAGCGGCTGTACGAATGGCTGCAAATGACTGGTTACCGATCTCCTGTTCCAGGTTGCGCCGGGCATTGTCCATGCTCACGAACGACAGGCCGATCCTGATCTCTACCGGGCTTTCATTGTTGTCGGCCAGGGTTGCGATGGCGTAACCGCTCCGCTGACCCTCATCTTTTCTTTCCAACTTGTCGATATTGGTATTAAGGATGGCGTAGAAATATACATTCTCGCCTCCCTGAAAGCCCTGCACCGCGTTGGTGCCTGCCTGTTCAATGCGCCAGGTATTTACGCGGCTATTGGCTTTGCCCATATCGAACAGGAGTTTACGGCCCTGGTTGTTCTTAAAAGTATATTGATGAAAGCCGCACCGTAAGGTGGAAGTGAGCTTTACATCCACCTGGTAGTCGTCGAGGTACACCTGGTAGTATCCGGGGGCAGCACTTTCCTTTTTGTGCGAGAACCGCGAACCATACGGGTAGGTTTCGTTGGATAAGGGCAGGATGGGAATATTACACAGGTTCCAATGGCCTTTATTGGTATGGGTAAAACCGAGGATGACGGAGTCCTCGTATTCATAACCGGCGCCCGACCCATACTCGGTCATCGGGCTCAGCTGTACCATGGCATTGGGAAGCGAACTACCGGGAAAGGTAAGTCCGGCCCAGGAGCGCCAGCCTTGCGGCAGTTCATAGCCCAGTATCTTGGGATCATTCATCGGCGCCGTGCCGATAAAGGTGTTAACGTATTGGGAAACACCGGGCTTGGTTTGGCCCAGGGCAGTGGTGGCAGTCAGCAGGAATGCCGGGATCAATTGACAGCAATAGCGTTTCAGATTATTCATAATGCAATGGCAGTGGTTTAACTATACCGATTTTGCAACGAATCTACTGAAAAAAAGCACAAGTATGCTGGCCAATTTAGCAGGTCGGAAATACCGCTAAAGGAGCCGATAGCTGCCTGACGAAGACGGTCACTTCTTCCAAAGCGGATACCGTATATTTGTAATATTAACTAAGCCCAGGTCTACATGACAGGTTGGAGCCCAACACCATCAGAGCGGGTCAGTGAATATGTACAACGTATATTGGTGATCGAACACGCCTCGGTCACTGCACCTTTTACGTTACCGCTATACGCCAATGGTACCCCAACCCTATTGTTTCAAACCTGCAAGGGAAAAATTGGCGGACAATCCAATCACCTCACTTTATTTGGACAAACGGTATTTCCGGAAGCCTTGACGCTTTCTGACAACTTCACCCTCATCGCCTATTTCTTTCATCCTTATGCCCTGTATTCGTTGTTTGGTCTTTCTCCCCAGGAGTTGACAGACAATCCTGTTGACCTGCAACTGATCACTGCTGTCAAAGCAAAGGCTTTGCAGGAGCAATTGTTGAATGCCTCGACGACTGTGGCGATGATTGACCTGATCGATGATTTCGTGCAGGGCCTCACCGTGCGCATCAAAACCGATATTGCCCTGGTCCGGTTTGCTACGGCAGCCATTGCACGTGATCCTCTACGGGGAGTGGAAGACATGGCTGCGCAGGATTTGCACCTTACCAAACGCACCTTTATGCGATTGTTTGAAAAGCAGGTAGGCATTTTACCCAATCAATACCGGCGGATTGTACAGTTTGATGCTGCTTTTCGTCAGCTCCAGTCCCGGCGCTTCGACAAATTATCGGACATCGCCTTTGCGCACGGGTATGCGGATCAAAGTCACTTTATACGGGCTTTCAAGGAATTTACTACCATAACGCCCAAAGACTACGAAAAGCTCATGGGTCCTCGTCGCTGATTCCGTTTTGTCACTTTTGTTCTATTTTCCACCTCTCCGGTGCGGTAGTTTTACGGCCTAATCATAATACTACAGCAATGAAAAAACAAATCTATCCCTGCCTTTGGTTTGACGGAAAAGCACAGGAAGCTGCCAAATTCTATTGTTCGGTATTTCCCAATTCGACCATTACAGCCGACAATCAGATGGTGGTAACTTTCGATCTTAATGGTACACGGTTTATGGGGTTGAATGGCGGACCGCAGTTCGTTTTCAACGAAGCACTCTCCTTTGTCATTGAATGCCAGGACCAGGCCGAAATTGATCACTACTGGAGTGAACTCACAGCTGACGGCGGCCAGGAAGGAAGTTGCGGTTGGCTGAAAGATAAGTTTGGACTATCCTGGCAGGTAGTGCCCGCGATCCTGCCTGAGCTCTTAAGCGATCCGGAGCGTGCGCCTCGCGTATTGCAGGCCTATATGAAGATGAAGAAATTCGAGATCGATGAACTCATGAGTGCGTGATGATGATGGTTGCGATGAAAGACGTTGGCGGCCAATCATGACCACAATTCAATAAGGGCTTACGCTTATTGTGATGGATAGCCGAAAAGTGTATATTTGACAATAAACCTTTTCCTAACCAAAACAATTTGCCGTATGAGAAAGAATTTTCTTACTTCTCTCCTACTCTGCTTTTGCCTGGTATTTACCATTAGTTATTGTAAAAGAGAAAATGTATCGACAGTCACTATCGATACCCCCTTGACCAACTTGTCGAAGCAGCTGGCACAAAACGACGATTTTAAAGAAATGGTTCTACTATTTCCGAAGCTGAGGCGCGAGCGCATGGCTATTCAGGATGCCATCCTGGCCCAAAAAAGTAATCGTTTGGAGGCGCTTACCAGGCGTGAAAGCCTGTCAGCCGCGAAGCAATTTGCCGCCAGTAGTTTGTTTGCCATCTTTCGGCAGCGTCGAATGGCTATAAAACAGCAATATGCGCAACTTAAACAATTGTCAGGCTCCGACCGCGGGAAGGTCTACCTTCTTGCCATGAGTTCTTTTCAAGACCGTTTAAGACAGTCAGTGGCTGAGATTACCACATTGGATACCGACCCGGCATGTGAGGATTCTTGTAATTATTCAAAAGATTATGAATACCAGCTTGCCGATATTGAATACTGGGAATCTGTGGACGATTGCGATGACGAGTATTTTAATTGTTGTACACAATGTTTTCCGTACCCACCAGGAATGCCACGTACTGAATGTTACAATCTTTGTAGAGAAGCATTCGACGACTGTATTCGTAGCGCCGATGCTGCCTGGGTGGCAAAGCAGGAAGGTATTCGGGCCTCTATAAGAGATTGCATTTTAAATAACTGCCATGATTAACATCACTCCGCCAGGAGCTTCTTTATCTCTTTCACCAGCTTTTCTATCGCATCCGAGTTGTAGCCGGTAGAAACATAACGGATCACGCCGTTCTTGTCGATCAGGTAGTTCTTGGGAATATACACCGTGGCATATTGGTTCCAGATCCTCTTGTCGGGATCGAGGCCTGGATTGAAGACGATGCCTTTGGCAGCGAGTTCCGCATTCTTTTTCGCCACCAGTTCTTTGGCTTCGCCCCGGGATATCGGCAGGAAGACAAAATCCTTGTCTTTGAACGGTTGCAGGATCTTGCCCGGCATTTCGTTGAATTCCTGCATGCAGGGGCCACACCAGGTAGCCCAGAAGTTGAGCAAAACGACCTTTCCCTTGAGGCTGGATAATTGGAGCGGATTGCCTTCTAGTCTGTCTACCGTGAAATCAGCTGCTTTGTCATTGACTTTTAAGACATAACCCTCATCTGTCGGCGCCTGCGCAGCATGTGCGTCTGGCTTGGCAGAAGTGGCTTGTTGAGCTTGCAGGGAAGTTGCAACAAGTATCGAAACAGCTAGGAGAATAGTTCTCATATTGATAAAAGTTTTGATCGGTAGTAGGTCTGCTAAAGTTACTCCGTACAACCTGTAAAAACGTAGGCCCCGGCCACTTTTATCGCACCATTAGCTTATGAGGATTTTGTTGTATCTGTTGCTGGGGAATAATAGGAGTTGACGACAGGTTGACCCGTATAGTTGGGACCAGCCTGATCATCCGCGCCGATATATTGATAGCTGGCGGGCCATTCCTGCGGCCTTTGACAGGTGAGTTGTTTTTTGCGGCTATTATATTTTATGGCCCCGCCAGGGTCAGCCAGGACGCCAATGTTTTTATTGCTCCAGGAAATTCAGGTCACGGTTATGTGTTTCGGGGATGGTCAGCGTAGCATAGAAACCGGCGGCAAAGCAAAGCAGGCCTACCAGTGCGCCAGCCAGCAAAACGCCGATAGAAGGCTTGGCAAAGCCATACAGGGTGGTCATCAAAACGACCATGCCCCTTACCATGTTGGGAATGGTAGTGGCCGCAGTGGCGCGCAGGTTGGTGCCAAACTGTTCCGCGCCAATGGTCACAAACATGGCCCAGTAGCCAATGCCCAGTCCCATCCACAAACAAAGTCCATACATGGCGGTGGAACTCGACAGACCGGCAAACAGGTACACGGCACTGCCAATCAAAGTGAAGAGCATCATATATGCTACGGCCTTTTTACGCGAATGCAGGGCATGGCTGATAAAACCGCTCGACAGGTCGCCGATGGCCAGACCTACATAACACCACATGATCGCCAATCCGGGTTGTATGGGCTCGGTAATGCCCAGGGCTTTGCCAAATTCGTTGGAGAAGGTAGCCAGGATGCCGATCACAAACCAGGTAGGCAATCCCAGTGCAATACATTTTATATACAGCAGGAAACGGCGTTTGTCGGTGAAGAAAGCAAAGAAGTTCCCTTTTTGTATATGCGCTTCCGTTTTGAGGTTCTTGTACATGCCGGATTCAAAAACACCCAGGCGGAGCAACAACAAACAGATGCCCATACCGCCGCCAATGAAATAAGCATGGCGCCAGGCAAATAACTTCACGGTAAAATAGCCTACGACGGCGCCAAACAAACCGATACCGGCTACCAGCGAGGTACCAATTGCGCGGAGTCTTTTAGGAAGTATTTCCGATACCAGGGTAATACCAGCGCCCAATTCTCCGGCCAGTCCAATACCTGCTACAAACCGCAATATTTTATAATGGGTAGGGTCCTGCACAAATCCGCAGGCAATATTCGCCAGTGAATACGTAAGAATGGAGCCGAACAATACCGATAGCCGACCCTTTTTATCGCCTACAATACCCCACAGGATACCGCCCAGCAGCAATCCCGTCATCTGCCAATTGAGGATAGAAGCGCCGGTGGCCGAGAGCTCTTCCTCACTAAGGCCCAGATCGGTCAGGCTTTCGAGTCGTACAATGCCAAATAAAAGGAGGTCGTAAATGTCTACAAAATAGCCAAGGGCCGCTACGATCACAGGGATACTCAGGAGATGCTGGAGGTCGGTACGTTCTTTAGTCATGGGTTAGCAAAGCGTTAAAGCCAGTAAATTAATACTATTTTGGTTTTCCTGAACGCCCGTGTTAAGAGAATATTATAGTGTGCTAAACAATCACAGGCCGCCGCTGCCGAACGTGCCTTAAAAAAGAACCCAACAGGGACGGTCTGTCTCCCTGTTGGGTTCGTATGCTTCATGCATTGGGGCGTATCAGATCATTCGCTCCAATTGCTGTTTCAATTGTTCCAGCGCCTTTGTCAATACCTGCGTGGCCGGTTTGATGATCTTCAATGCATCGAGCAGGAAGCTGATGTATTCGATCTCCGCCATTTTCTTTCCTTTGGAACCGATACGGGCAAAGGCATTGCTGTAAGCCAGTAAGGACTCTTCGACCCCTGCTTTTTGTTTGGGACCTGTCTCCTGTAACCACGCGATGGTCAGGTCCACGTGGGCCAGCTCCAGTAACCGTTGGTGATCGAAGTGAGAAGCATCACCCGACTGCAGGTTTTTCTTCAGTTCGTCCAATTCGGCCATGGCACTTTTAGCCTTCTCGGGCAATGCATAGCTCAGCACCTCCGATTTTACGGTGGCGCCCCATTGCTGGGCCTTCAATTGCACCAGGATACTCGACAGGGTGATCCAGTTGGTGAAGGTGAGGGTTTTGCTGATATTACTTTTAAGCGCGCTCGCCAGGTAATAATATCCCGCCGCCTGTTTGTAGGCTTCTACCTTTTTGGTTTTGGTAGTGGCGAGTATCGCTTTTTGCTGGTGAATGGTTCCCAACAGGTTGTACCGTTCTGCCGTTGGCCCCAATTTCAGTAAACTCTGCAAATCGCCGATGGCATCTTCCATTTTCAGCAACAACTCTGTGGCGCGGCTGTGGTTGGCGGCAAAATCTATGATACACTTGGCCGACCGCACACTACAGTATTTCTCCATGGCGGCGAACGTGTAGGTGGCGTTCTCTATCTGCGAAAGCGTTTCATATTTGATCATTGCGAGGTCGTACTCGTACAGGTCGGCGTAAATAATGGCTTCGCTTTCGGTGATGGCCACATTGCGGATGCCGGCATCGTCTACCGCTTTCGAAATGGCGGCCACCCGGTCGAGGTAGTCGGCATGCGGATAGTTGCCCATTTGCAGTTCGTTGCGCAGGTTGTACAGTTCGAGTTCCGCTTCTTCGGCTATAATGAAGCGGTACTTTGCCTGGCGGTTGGTGTTTACAATCCGCAAGGTGTAGAAGGGATCACCATAACACTGGTAGGCCCCCCAGGTGTTGTTGCGGTTCTTGTATTTCGCGTAGATGTGTTCCCGGGCCGTGTGCACCGCATCGCCAAAATTCTCGCCGGCCAGCATGCGGTCGTAAAATACTTCTGTAAAGTCCTTGGCCGCAGCATCGTCGATTGCCCAGCCTGCTGCAACTACGGCCTTGACGCCATTCTCGATCAGCTGCGTACCGATATTGGCCGCCATTTTGAACCGGTTGCGGTAGTACTCTTCGGCAGCACCATCCGTTTTGCCCAGGAAGCAGCAATTGATGAAGACCAGCTCCGGCACCGAGCTCATTTGACAGATCTCCACCGGTGTCAGGAACACCTTGTTGCCGATTACCATACCCGAACTGGCCGGTGATGTTTCATCGAACAGACCATGGCCCGCCAGGTGAATGATCTTGTAGTCATCCCGGAACAGCGCTTCGATGATCTCCCTCCCCGATCCTTTCAGCACGGAGGTAGTAGTAAACCGGCTTTCCTCCAGCTTTTCTTTCACCGATAGGGCTTCTGCCAGGGCGCCAGGGAGTTGATTCAGGAACCCTTTCAGATCGGGGTCGCCGATCACCAGGGCCGAATCTTTCATCACAGCATTTATTTTCAACCGGTAATTGGTGGTTGTCAGTTGCCGGATCATACCCGCGTTGACGCAAAGCGGCTTCGCGTTCTCGGTGGTATCCTGCAACAGCTCCCAGGGGTAACCGGCTGTCGTCTTATCCAATATCCAGTTGATATTACTCTGTCGCTTGAGTTGCTCTTTAAAATCGTTGGGAATTAGCAACTCGAAGATCGTTTTGGCCAGCTGTGGCGACCACTGATTATTGGTGGAGATATCGGCGATCAGCTCCTGGATGACGGGACTGTTGACGTACAATTCCCTTTGCTCTTCCCGGGCTGCGCCGGTAGAGGCACTGAATACAAAGCGGCTGATATCACCAGTTTTCCTTTCGTCTTTCGGTACGTAGGTGATCGTGATCCGGATCCACCACTCGTCTGCCGCTTCCTGAACCATCTTTTTGCGCGAGCCGGGTAAGGTCTGGATCTTATTGTCGGTTAGTATTTTCACAGAGCCACTCTCTTCCATTTCTATGCGTTTCAGGGCATAATAACAATTCAGCGCCCGGTCCTCATACTGTTCTACAAACTCCAGCTGGTCAATGGTACGCGCTTCGGTGCCAAACAGCTCCTTTACTTTCTGGTTGGCATTGCTGACCCCCTGTATGATAGCACGTAGCGAGTTGGCAACGGATAAGCCACCATAACCACAGCCGATAGCCAGCGAAGAGATACCATTGGGTTGCGTTTGCGCTTCATAGTTTTTAAAAGGCAACTTGCTGTTGACATTGATGAGGTATTTGGATACCCCCTGTTCGGTAGTGAGCGTAAGGCGATAGGCTGTCAGCTCTCCCGGCTTGCCGAGCCCCACAATGATGGCGCCCTTGAAGTCGGGTTGCCCGGTGACGAGTACTTCGGCCGTCCCCACCTCACCAGGGTACAGGCCCAGTTGATGGCGCTGCTGCAAGGCGCCCATGAGTAAGCCATTGATCGCTCTTTCTGCATACAAAATGCCATCACCAGCGAAGTGGCCGGCAATCAGCGGATATTCTGCATAACGCAAATGCCCTTGTGATACCCGTACATTGATCGGCATTTCGGTGGTCTCTACTTTTTCAGAGGCGGATATGCCCAACAAGGTCATCTCGACACCAGCCGGCGAGGTGTCGAAATCTTCTTCTACCGGCGCTACAAAACGTTTTTCTTCCCCGCGCACCACCGGCCGGGTCCTGCTCAGCAGGTTGGTATTGCCTGTTTTCAATATCTCGGCAAATCCCTTGAAGATGGAGGGCTCGTTGGCCAGGGCTCCGTGCGATACATCTACATAATACACGGAGTTGTTGCGGATCATCTTCTTGGGGATGCCCGACTCCCAGGTTACACTCTGGTCCCCTTCCGCCGTGCTGAGGAACACCAGTTCCTGCCCATGGCTGGTCTGGTCGATCCGGTAACCGCAGACTGTGGCTTTGTCTTTACCGGCTATATACGTGATGTTGGAATAATCGATGTCATCCATGCTGGCGAGGATTTGATCGCGGTATTGGCGGAACTCGGTGAGCAGGGAATTCTCTATTTTGGGCCAGCGCTCGTCGTTGAGTGCCGTGCGCATATTGTTCCAGGTCTTCGGGTCTGCGAAATTGTTGCTATCGTCTACAGACAGGGGCAACAAACTGGCCAGGCCGGGAAAACCATAGAATATCTTCAGTAAGGAAGGTTTGTTGTGGCGCAGGTCGATCTTGCTGAGCTTGTCGATGATTCCGTCTTTACCCATCAATACGGCCGGTATCCGGAAAGAGCCGCCCAGCGGACTGCCCAGGAAGATGAGGCGGAAGCCCGGCGAAGCATTGAGTTGTTTCCAGACATCGGGTTGGGTAATGATGAAGTCGCGCACCAGTACACCGCCCATCGAGTGGCCGATGATGTGGATCGGCTGGTTGAACTTCAGCAGCTCTTCTACTTTGGCAGCAAAGTCTTTCGCACATTGGTTGAGTTGCCGGCGCCAGTCGAAGGCGAAGGTGACCACATCGTAGCTCTCGGAAAAATGTTTGGCAATACGGGCGTAGGAAGTCGCCACAATGGAATTGGCTTTGACATTCTCTGCCTTCATGTCCAGTTTGCGAAGACCTCCCGTCAGGAACCGGCCGTAGTTGATCCAGATGGTATCGTTGTCTACATCGAGGTTCGATCCCATGATGCCTGGCATGATGACTAGAATGGGACGTAAACCCGTGACCTTATCCATAAAGATCTTACCACCGTCGAGCTTCAGCAGGGCGTTGCGGTCCAGCTCTTCCGCGGTGGCATCCCGCCAATCGCGGAAACCGGGAATCAGCGTATCGCCGGTTGCTTCAAGCGCGCGTTCCAGCAAGGTTCTCGTTTGTTCGTTCTCGAAATAATGGAAGTGATCTACATCGGTACCTTCATCAAAGAAGTATTGCACGGCCACTCTTTTGGGATTGGTCGATTCCGTTCTTCTTTTGGCACCCCGGTACATGGAAGCAGTATTCACCACCAGGTCGTTGCGGTGCGCATAGAACAGCTTGCTGGCAATGATGAGCAATCCTTTGAGGTTGAACTTTGCCTTGCAGTTGCCTGATAAAATGATCAGGGGCTGGTCGGGCAATATCGTCGCGTTGGGGTTGTTGAGTACCTTGATGAAGGGTGACTGCGGATTCATGGCTTCCACGCCTGGTAATACCTCCACATTGTTCTTGGTACTGATCACCGCCGCGATCAGGTTCTTGAAAGCGATGTATACCGGCGTAGTCGCGAGCCCGGTGCCCACACCGATCAGGTTGAAGGTAATGTTGAAGAAATTGTCGAGCCGCTTGGAAGCAAGCGTGGTACCGCTGGCCGGACAGGCAACCCGCACAAACTTCCGAATCACGATCTTCTTGCTTTTGAGGGCCTTGCCAATATCATTGATGTTTTGCACATCCTCCTCACGACCTTCGTCACGGAGGTATTGGATCTCTTCCTCGGAAAAGCCGTTGAGCTGGTCATTGCTGGTACAGAAGCGGGCCAGGATATCGCCGACGAGACCACCCCGCGAGTGACTTACCAGGTCGAGGGTAATAAACTTAGGTAGCTGCTGAACAAGCTCCAATACGTTTTGCAGGGGACTTTGGGTCAATGACAGGTGTTGATAGCCGAGTATATTACTGCCGTATTGTTTTTTGATATTGGTCCAGTTGCTGGTATCGTTCAACTCGCCAAAAGAACCAATGGTCGACGAGTTAGTTCCATGGAGGAACAATAACCAGGGCTTGTCGGATTGCTCGGGCACAAATTTCTGTAACTGAAAATTGGGGTCGATGCGGTAAATGCCGGGATCAGTCTCCAGTTGTTTCTTCTCCAGCTTTTCTGCCAGTTCCCGCACCTTGTTATCGACCACCTTGGGTTTGAAAACATTCAGGATGCGGAGGGCGATATCGCTGGCGATACCGCGTTCGGTGGTGTTGGATTTGATGGTGAAGGGGATCACAAAGGCATCACCCGCTGCACGGCTTTGCCCAGCTGCTTCCGGAAATATCTCTTCCAGCGTATCGGCATTGGCCAGCCAGGTGGTATTGTCTTCGAAGATGAGCTCTACGATCCTACCGCCACTGAGGTCGACGGTGTGGCTGTCGATGGCGCCCCGGATGCTGCTGCCTACCCGGTACGATTCCTCCATGACAAGCATATCGTCGGTGGCTGTCGTACTGGAAAGAAGGGCCTGCCCCTCTCCGATTACGGAAATCTTGTTAATCATGTGCGTATTTTAAAGGTTTGATCAGTTATGCGAGATTACAGGATGTACGACAGGTATAAACAGGTGTTTTTCCCGTATTTACTTTGCCCACTGGTCTACCGTAACAACTGCACCGTACCCCGTTTGGTGATCACGCGGCCGGTATAATCCGTTCCCTGCACCAGGTAAGCGAAGGTGCCGGACGATTGCCGCTGTCCACCCAGCATGCCATCCCAGCCTTTGTTGATCTCTGTGGTGGCATACACCATTTGCCCAAACCGGTTGTAGATGCGGAAGAAACGGAGCTGTGAAATGCCTACACAAATGGGGCGTATCACATCGTTGTTGCCATCTCCGTTGGGCGTAAAAGCATTGGGTACGAATATTTCCGGATTGGTATAAAACAGTTTCACGTTGATGTTGTCGGTGGCGGAGCAACCATCATTCCTGGTGGCCTTCACCGTATAGGTGATGGATTGCGCCCGTTCGCCATTGAACAGGGCTATGGGGTTGGCGATATCGGGATGGTTGAGCCAGGTACCGGGCGTCCACGAGAAAGTACTGGCCCGTGGATCATTGGCCGTGGCCTGCAATTGGAGGGGTTGTCCGATCACGACCGACGTGTCGCTACCCGCATTGACAATGATTCTGTCTGCCACAGCAATGCGGAAGGTATCGTTCAGGGCATTGGGGCATCCCTGGTTGAGGATTGTCAGTACATAGTCGGTATTGCGTTGTGGCTTTGCGGTTGCCTGGATAGCGGCCGGTAAGGTCGTCAGTCGACCATTGCCCATATTGCTCAGGGTAGATAATGGTTTCCACGAATAGTTGGTACCAATGCTCACCATGGCATTGAGTAGGATGGAATCGCCATAGCAGACCACGGCGTCTTCCGGATTGTGGATGGCGGCGGGGAACGGTACATTGACATACCGGATGACGGCCATGGCGCTGGTGTCGGCCGGACAAACGCCACTCTTCACGACAGCGCGGTACCAGCTATCCTGGGTGATGCTGCCGGCAGTATAAGTGCTGGCCGTAATGGCCGGTGCCGAAGGCGCCCAGGTACGGGCATCGGTCGATAGCTGCCAGGCCTGTACGGCGCCTGTTTGATTATGCAGTGTGAGTAAAGCATTGGCGGGCTGACCAATACAAAAACTGCTATTGGCAGGATCGATCCTGCCGCCTACGCTTTTTGGGTCGACGATGATCAGCGCTGCGGTACTGGTATCGGCACTGCAGGTATTGCCGTTTTGCACAATAGCGGCATAGTGTGTGGTAGCAGTCAGGTTTTGGGCATTGAAGGTATTGCTGGTATTGGGCACCGGTGTCCAGGAGATGCCATCTGTCGAAGACAGCCATTGCAGGATATCGCCCTGGTGTGGACCAAGCGTGAGTGGCGAAACGTTGATGCCCGTGCATACCTGGTTATCGCCGGTCACATTACCGGCGATCGTGGGGGCCTTACTAGTGACGAGGATAGTGTCGCGCAGGTCGGCGCAGCCATTGAGCTCGCGGGCAATGATATAGCCGGTGGTACTGCCCGCTTTAACGACAATGGAATTGGTATTGCCCCCGGATTGGATGGTCCAGCCTGAAGGCACTTGCCAGTTGTAGGTGGCATTGGCCAAGGCGGGAATGGAATAGGTAAACGGCATATTGGCACAGGCTGTTTGCGGACCGCTGATCTCCAGGCCGGCGCAACTGTTGCGTACGGCTACGTAGGCATAAGCAAAATGTGCCCCGGGATTACAGTTCTCTGCCGTAAAAGTCAGGGTCACCTGGCGGCCACGATAGGCAGACAGGTCAAAGGTTACTTCTGTCCATCCCTTGGTCCATACATCGTAGAGGTATTGGCCTTCGCCACCTCCTCCGCCACCACCACCTCCGCCCCCGCTGTGCGACAGAAAAGGAGTGGGACTGTTGGTGAAGCCGTTGGCGATCGCTGTGGCCGAATCGAGGGTGGCACCAGTACCTGCTCCTCCCCCGCCCCCACTACCGGCATTGTTGAAAGTTGGCAGGTAATATTCGGGGGATGCACAGGTAACGATGCTGTCGGGCGTACTGAGCGTGGCTTTGAACAAGGGCTGTTCATGCGAATTGTGGGTGCCGTTTTCCAATACCATGGCATAGGCGTAGGTCATGGTATAGGGCTCGGACGCCGGACCGGCTGGTACCAGAATATTATAGGAAACGGAGCGCACAAATCCGCCCGGTGCGCGGCCGGCATTGAGCTCGTAGGAAGTGGCGGTAGAGCCCAGTTTGATCGAATAGCCGTACGAATAACCGTTGATCGTTGGGATGGTGATGAAGCTGCCGAAAGGATCTGTACCGGGCGTCGTGATCACCTGGATGCCGGTGATGCCCAGGGTGTATTCGGGAATGGTGGACACGCCGGCATTGGGAAAAGGATAATCGATGCCGGTCCGGCCGACGAGGCCGGTGGCCGCTGACCAGTTGGAGAGGTCGCCATTGGCGAAATTGATGTTGATGGGGCATGCCTGTGACTGGGCCGTAAGTTGGCCTGCTGTACAGCTTAGAAGCAGACAGCATAGGCTGATCCGAATGAGGAGCGTTCGCTTCATAGACCGGAATATTGTGACTGGCTACACCGGGTGGCTTTTCACGGGTGGGTTGCTGGAAGGTCCTGGAGGCCGCGACCGGCCAACGGATCTGCGCAGAATGGGATTTTGAATAGCAAATTTCTAAGTAGCGAATGTTGCGGGGATATCGGACAAAACGCGAATGGTTTTGTTTGTTCTGTAATATATACTGATTAATTGATTAATGGGTTGGCTGGGTGCCGAAAATTTACCGGGAATATGCCCGAAAAAAGAAGTCCCGCTCCGGGGAGCAGGACTTTCCAAATATGGGAGGTCAATTTAATCTTGTAGTCCCAGGTAGGCTTTCACCGCCGCGTAATTGTTCCAGTCGATGGTGGCATTCGCCGAGCGCGCTGCCGTACCGCCGGGTATGATGATGTAGCGGTACTGTTGATATTTGACACCATTCCTGTCTGTGAAAGTGCCGACCACACCATTGGAATAGAGGTCAATTCCTTTCTCATAGGCCGTAATACCGATATTGAGGCCATTTAATCCCGCGTATGGCAAAGGGATTATTTCCGGTGATGCAGCCGTGTTGCGGTTGATGTAAACTTTCACTTCTCCCTGGTTGATATGCGTCAACGTCAGTTTTGGAGCGTCGATGGTAGCATAATAGCCGACGGTGTCGATCTTGCCACCCGCGGTGTGAACGGTGTCAGGCATGTAAGCGACATCCAGCCAGGCTGAATAAATGACGTTGCTGGATCCGGATCCGGCAGGACCCTGGGGACCCGCCGGGCCGGCAGGGCCCGTAGCTCCGTTGGCGCCATTGGCCCCTGCTGGTCCGGCAGGACCGGGCTCGCCATCTTTACCACAGGAAATCAGGATAAGGCTTGTTACCACTGCCAGCAATGGCAGTGAACGAAAAACTTGCTTCATAAATAGATTACAATTTGGATTAATGTAAGGATGAGTATGTCGTGTGCGCACGCACGTTGTTGGTTACACAACATGGTTGCGCAAGATACACCAATGCAGAAATACGCCGTACGCAGTTCTACGGAATGTCGGAAATATTCAAAAGATGGCGGAGTTACTACAATACTGCATCCAGCAATAATACGCCTGCGAGCCCCATCACAGAGATGATGGTTTCCATGACCGTCCAGGACCGCAGCGTTTGGGGAAGCGAGAGTTGAAAGAATTCTTTGAACATCCAGAAGCCGGAGTCGTTGATGTGCGAACCAAACACACTGCCGGCACCTACCGCCAGCACCATCAGTTCCGGAGAAGTACCGGTGGTCGCGAGCAGTGGCGCTACCACACCGGCGGCCGTGATGCCAGCCACGGTGGCAGAGCCGATCATCACACGTAAAAAAGCTGTGATGACCCAGGCAAACAACAACGGTGGCATTTGCCATTGCTGGCTGAAGCCGGCAATATAATCGCCCGTACCACTGTCGATCAATACCTGTTTGAACACGCCCCCTGCCGTGATGATCAACAGGATCATGGCTATGCCTGTGATCGAATCCGTCAGCATCTTCATCATGGCAGTTACTGTACGCCCCGCCCGTAGCCCCAATTGGTAAATGGCCAGCAGCACCGTGATGAGTAAAGCGATGACGGGATCGCCGATAAATTGTATCACCGTGCTGAGTGCATGATCGGCTGGTAACAGGTAGCCTACGATCACCGCCACGGTGATCAGTGCCACGGGCAGCAGGGCGAACAGCAAGCTGGCAGCGATGGAGGGAAGTGTGGTCTCGACGTGGCTGGCGGACGTCAGCGCCCGGTCTTGCTCAGGCGTCGTCAATCCTTTTAATAGTTTACCGAACAGCGGCCCTGCCACGATGACGGCGGGGACGGCGAGGGCAATGCCATACAGCAGCACCTTACCCATATCGGCCTTGAAAGCTTTCACCAGTACCACCGGACCTGGATGGGGTGGCAAAAAACAATGGGTGGTACTCAGGGCCGCAGCCATGGGTATCACCACATACAGCAAAGGTAGACCGGTCTTTCGGGTCAGCGTGATCACCAACGGTACCAGGATCACGAAACCTGCATTGTAATAGAGTGGAATCCCAATCAGGAATCCGGTCAGCATCACCGCCCATTGAATATTGCGCAGTCCAAACACCCGGATCAGGGTCGTGACGATCTGCTCGGCCGCGCCGGTTACTTCCAGGATCTTTCCCAGGAAGGCGCCCAGGCAAATGATTAGCGCCAGGCCACCCAACGTGCTGCCTACTCCTTTTTCAATGGATAGCAACAGTTGTGTTGCCGGCATGCCAAGGCTGAGCCCCGTTCCGATCGCCACGATCAGCAACGACAGGAAGGGGCTTACCTTTTTTGCCGACAGGAATATCTGCAACGCGATGGCCAGTAAAATGATGAGGATGGTCATGCGTTATTGTACGGTATTGACGAGTGTACCAATAGCATCGATGGTAATACTGATCACATCGCCGCTGAGCAACGTGAAATTGTGACCGGGTACGATGCCCGTACCCGTCATGATGAGGCAGCCATACGGGAAACTACATTCCTTGTACACAAACGACACCAACTCTTCCACGCTCCTTTTCATCTGGTCGATGGTAATAGCCCCCGTAAAGACGGTATTGCCTCCACGGGTGATGGTCAGTTGTATCTGTGTATCGGCCGGCAACGGATCGCGTACCACATACACACAAGGCCCCAGCGCAGCACAGGCATCATAGGTTTTGGCTTGCGGCAGGTACAAGGGGTTTTCTCCCTCGATGCTCCGGCTGCTCATGTCATTGCCGATCGTATACCCAATGATCTTGCCCGAGCTGGATACCACCAGGGTCAGTTCAGGTTCAGGAACATCCCAGGTACTGTCTTGCCGGATGCGCACCTTGCCCTCGTGCCCTACGATACGGTGATGGGTAGCTTTGAAAAAGACCTCGGGACGTTCGGCTTCATAGACTTTCGCATAGAAGTCGGCGCCGCCGGCATCCTTGCTTTCTTCCTGCCGGCCGATCTTGCTGCGCAGGTACGTGACGCCACAGGCCCATAGCTCCTGGCGGGGGCTGATTGTGGGTAACAGTTGTTGCAGGATGGCTTTGTCTGCCGGTGGCAGTTTCAATGCCAGCCGGTGTAGCTTTTCATACAGGTTGTCGTCGTTTACTAAATCTTCCCAGGCCTCATCGATCAGGTAGCAATAACCTTCCTGTTCTATGGCCGGACCTTTCGTCGTGTTGAATAATTTCATGGATCGAGTTGATGGTATGTCAATGTACGCTTACAATTAATGTGAATCCCTGGTGACGGCAGAACCTGAGTTCCCCTGCAGGAAATCCAGGTCGGCCCCTTTATCTGCTCCCAACACGTGTTGGATATACAGACTTACATACCCCCGGGTGGCGGCTGGCTTGGGAGCCGTCCAGTTGGCTTTGCGTTCGGCGAGTACGGCTTCCGGTACATCGAGGTGCAGGCGGCGGGCCGCTACATCCAGTTCGATCAGGTCGCCGTTTTGCACGAGTGCCAGGTTGCCGCCGATGGCGCTCTCCGGCGATACATGCAGTACGACCGTGCCGTAGGCGGTGCCACTCATGCGGCCATCCGAGATGCGCACCATATCGGTCACGCCTTGCTGCAACAACTTTTTGGGCAGGGCCATATTACCCACCTCCGGCATACCGGGATAACCAACGGGGCCCACATATTTCAGCACCATCACACAACTACCGTCGATATCCAGTTGCGGATCGTCGATGCGGGCATGGTAGTCTTCAATACTTTCAAACACCACGGCCCTTCCTTTGTGTTGCATCAGGGCAGGTGTAGCTGCCGATGGTTTCATCACGGCGCCATTCAATGCCAGGTTACCTTTCAGTACTACACAACCGGCTTCGGGTTGAAACGGTGTGGCCAATGAACCGATCACATCGGTATTGTAGCAACTGGTATCCTGTTTGATATTGTCATGGTGGTTCTTGCCACTAACGGTTATAACGTCTTTGTGCAACAATTCGCGCAGTTCGTGCAGGATGACGGGCAAACCGCCTGCATAGAAAAAATCTTCCATCAGGTATTTGCCGGAGGGCATCAGGTTGAGCAATAGCGGGATCTTGCTGCCCAGCCGGTCAAAATCATCCAGCTCCAGCGGTACGCCGATCCTGCCGGCGATGGCCAGCAGGTGGATGAGGAAATTACTGGATCCGCCCACCGCTGCATTGACGAGGATGGCATTCTCAAAGGCCTGCCGGGTCAGTATTTTGTCGATGGTCAGGTTCTCCCGCACCATGTCGACAATGCGGCGTCCACTGAGTTGGGCCATTTGTTTTTTACGGCTGTCGGCTGCCGGTATAGCAGCAGCGCCACTCAGTGTTAATCCCAGCGACTCGACCATACAGGCCATTGTGCTGGCGGTGCCCATAGTCATACAATGGCCGATACTGCGGCTCATACAGCTTTCGGCAAACTCACAGTCTTCCTGCGTCATCTTCCCGGTCTTCATGTCTTCATCGAATTTCCAGACGTGCGTGCCTGATCCGATCTCCTGCCCCTTGTATTTGCCATTCAGCATGGGCCCGCCCGGTACTACTATAGTCGGCAAGCCTACGCTGGCAGCGCCCATCACGGTAGAAGGGGTGGTCTTGTCGCACCCGGTGAGCAGCACTACCCCATCGATGGGATTGCCGCGGATGCTTTCTTCGGTATCCATGCTGGCCAGGTTGCGAAACAACATGGCGGTTGGCTTCAGCAAGGTTTCTCCCAGGCTCATGATGGGGAATTCCACCGGAAAGCCACCTGCTTCCAGCACACCCCGCTTCACCATTTCCGCATGTTCGCGGAAATGGGCATTGCAGGGCGTTAGTTCGCTGAAGGTATTGCAGATGCCAATCACCGGCCTGCCATCGAACTGATCATTGGGCATGCCCTGGTTCTTCATCCAGCTGCGGTAGATGATGCCGTCTTTGTCTTTTCTGCCAAACCAATCGTGGCTGCGCAATTTTTGTGTCATAAGTCTATTGTTTATCCCACCATACCCTTGTGCTTAGTTTGTCTGGCCCCATATTGGAGATGGCGGTATTCACGTTGTCGGTGTTCACGCTCAACTCGGAGGTGGGGTAAGTCAGGCGACGGATAAAAGTGCCATTGGGTACATCGGGATTGGTTGGTTGTCCGTAGGGATTGGGTGCCAATGCAGGATAGCCGCTCCTCCGAAAATTGGCGAAGGCCTCGGGGCCGTTCAGGAACGAAGCGATCCAATACTGCGTGTTGATCTGTTGCAGCTCGGTGCCGGTATTGAGTGGATTGGCAGCAATATACGTGTCGCGGGCCGTACCGGCAACTGCAGATCCTGGATCGTAGAGGGCCATCTGGTCCATATGTGCCCGGATGCCATCGGCAAAATACTGCGCGGCGGTACCGGTTGTGATCCAGCCACGGAAGCGGGCTTCTGCCAGCAACAGGTTGGTTTGTGCTGCCGTCACCAGAAACACAGGCGAGGTGATCTTCACCATGCGACGGCGGTCTACCTGGCTGTAATCGTAAAAGCTGGTGAGTCCGTCTGCTGTTGCGGCAGCGCCGATCGTGCCATTGTCTTTACCGATGGGCATACCGATCTGTTTGGCAGGATCCGTGCTGCCGACAGCTACCGTTTGGCCGGCGCCGCTGGCCGCTCCCACATATCGAATGGCGATGGCCTGCAGGCGTGGGTCGCTTGTGTTTTTCAACTGGTCAACAAATGGTTTAGCAAGATAAAAGTTTGCCGCCTCGGGGCCATTGAGTGTACCTCCGATCGGTTGTGTAAAGTTCGCATCATGCCGAATATAAGCATTATCTGCGTTGGTGGTGATGACCCCACCGGCTACTGCGGCCTGCACGATCGTTTGTGCTTTGCCCGGATCGATCTTCGACAGGCGCATACCCGCGCGTAACAACAGCGAATTCGCAAACTTCTTCCATTTAGCGACGTCTCCGGCGTATAAAACATCCCCGCCTTCGATAACACCTGCGGCATTTAGTGCGGCGCCCGCTTCCGTCAGTTCTTGTATCAGTTTGGGATAGATGTCTTGCTGCTTGTCGTATTTAGGGAACAATTTCTGGGTAACATAACCAGCTCCCCCCTCAGTATAAGGAATATCGCCATATTGATCCGTCAGGACCATAAATACATAGGCCTGGTAGATACGCGCCATATGGTACATATTACTGCGTGCCGTGTTATCCTTGGCGCGCGTCATTGCATCGTAGGTATTCTTGATCACACTCTGGTAATAGGCGGTCCACATAGGTTGTGTCGTCACATCCCGGCTGTCCTGGTTATAGTTGGCGCCGGCGAGTACACCACCATTGGGGGTTACCATTTGTTGCACAATGCCCACATCGAATACGAGTGATTTTACCGGAAACGATGTGTTGATGATAGCCTGGTTAAGCAATAAAGCCGGATCGAGTGAGGTCGGACTGGTTTTGTTGACGTTGAGGTCCGATAGCCCTTTTTCACAGGCCACGGTGGTCAGCAACAGGCTGAAGGCAATGCTATAATTGAGTAGCTTGTTCATGGTCGTAATTGTTAGAATTTAACATTCAGGTTGAGGCCAAGGCTGCGGGTGGTAGGCAATCCGGGTGATTCAAGACCTACCTGGTTGTCGGAACCAAAACCAAAGGTTTCGGGATCGATATTATCCACCCATTTCTTCAACACCAATACATTGTTGGCCACAAAGTCTAGCTTGAGGCCTTTGATGGGCCATTTGGCAGGGATGAATTTGGTGAAATCATAACCCAGTGACAATTGACGCAGTTTCCAGTATCCGCCGTCGTAGATCACCGATTCTATGATCTGTTGCGTACGCAGGTGCTCCCAGTAAGTTTGTACGGGTGATACAGCGTTATTGGGATTACCATTCACATCAACCCCATTGCCTTTCACGCCACCTTCCCGGCCTTCCAGGGTCCATTGGTGCAGGCCATGACGTACTGCATTGAAGTTGGTGCCAGACAGCATTTTGTTGCCCAGTTTGTAGTCGATGAATACGGCCAGGTGAATGCCTTTGAAGTTGACGGTGTTCAGGAAGCCACCTACCCATTTGGGGAGCGCACTACCATAAAGTACAAAGTCGCCTGTGCGCAGTGGCAAACCGTTCGACTGGAATATGCGTTGTCCTTTGGCATCGCGCGCATACGCGAAGCCTGCAAGCTGTCCGATCTCTTCACCGACTACCTGGCGTGTTTCGCCATTGAAAACGTGCGTGCCGGTGGTGATGCGCTCTCCGGGTTTATCGGAAATGATGCTGAGTACCTTGGTAATGTTGTAGGAGGTATTCGCTGTGAATTCCCAGGTGAAAAAGCGGTTCTTCACCGGTACCAGGTTCAGCATGGCTTCAAAACCATAGTTACGGCTTTTGCCACTGTTGATGGGCGTATTGAAATAACCGGAAGCATCGGAGATCTGCACGGATACGATCTGGTCACTGGTGATCTTGCGATAAGCGGCTACATCGAGGTTAACGCGATTATTGAACATGCGCAGTTCCAGGCCAATCTCCGTTTCTGCTACACGGGCGGGGCGCAGGTTGGGATTGGGTAAGGTAGTACCACTGGCGCCATTGCTGATATTGCTGGTGCCTACGGGAACGGGAACACCATTGGGGTTGTTGATGAAGTTGGCATTCGGGGTATAGAACAGCTGGTCGGCATAGGGAGCCACATCTCCATCACTGCCCACTTCTGCGTAACCCAGGCGGAGCTTACCAAAATTCAGCCAGGACAAAGTAGGCAGGTGCTCTGAGAATACATAGCTCGCAGACACGGAGGGATACAAAATGCTCCGGTTGGCCTTCGATAGAGTCGAGAACCAGTCGTTGCGGGCCGTACCTGTCAGGTAGAAGGTCTGCTGCCAGTTGAACTCCAACGATCCATAGAGAGAGTTAACGCCTTGCTCGATCAGGGTGTACACAGGGTCTTTGCCGCGCCCATTTTGTACGGTATACAGGTCGCGGATGATGAAGTCGGTGACTTGCACATTGTTGATGTCCGAACGTTTGCGCATGCGGTTACCACCGGCAGTAACATTGACGCCGAGGTCGCCAAATTCTTTATTCGCATTGACGAGGAAGTCGAGGTTGGTTTCGCGGAAGCGCCGTGACTCCTGGGTGAATATACCATTCACGAATCCCGGAGGTGCGGCAGCGCGTGATGCCTGACCGGTGGGGAAATTATTAACGTCTTCATCGCGTGACCAGTAATCCTGTCCAAATCTTCCCTGCACACTCAACCATTTCAGGATATTGTACTTCAACGCGACGTTGCCGAAGATGCGGTCACGTTTGATATTGTGGAATTGATGATCGAGTACCCAAAATGGATTGGTACGGTTGGTGAAACGTGACCAGGGATATTCATTACCGGCTGCATTGACCTGGTTGGCATCGAGTACCGACAGGGGCATCGATGTGGACATAGCCATTAGGGTAGTGGGTATGGAGTTGTCCTGGTTGGCGATATTAGGCGGGTTCTTATTGACCTCGCGGGAATAGTTGACGTTACCTGTAACAACAAAGTCTTCGGTCAGGTTATAACTAAATCCCAGGTTCATGCTCTTCCGGTTGAAGGAGTTGTTGGGCATGATGCCGGTATTCTGGGTATTGTTCAGCGAAAGACGCAAACCGCCCTTGTCGCCGCTGGCCTCGAAGGCAACCGTGTTGGCGATGTTTTGTCCATTACGGTAGAATTCCTTGATGCGGCTGCCTTGCGCTTCGTAGGGCACGGATAGGTTATTGAACAAGATATGAGTCATGCCGGGGGCAAACTTCTCGCCAAACGACCATTGACCCGATGTGGGGTTGGCGGCTGTTGGACGCGCCCCATTCTCCCCTTGACCATATTGGTTTTGGTAATCGGTGAAGTCAAGTGGTGTATCGTTGGTATAGTTGAGGTTGTAGGTTACGCCAATACCTTTGGTCTTACCCCTGGTTTTTGTGGTGATCATGATGACGCCATCTTTGGCACGCGAACCATACAAGGCAGATGCCGGTGCACCTTTTAAGATGGTCATACTCTCGATATCATCCGGGTTGATGCTGGCGAGCCCATCACCGCCATCGGACGTGATCCCACCTCCTTTAACACCGTTGGTGTTCTCGTTAAAGTTGGTATTGTCGACCGGCACGCCATTGACAACGATAAGCGGATTGTTTTGTCCGGATAACGAAGATTGGCCACGTATGCGGATCTTGGAGCTGCCGCCGGGGCCAGTGCCGAGTGAGGAAATATTGACACCGGCGACTTTACCTTGCAAGGAGTTCATCACATTGCTGGTACGGTTCACACTCAGTTCCTCCGGTTTTACACTGGTGGCAGAATAGCCCAGGGCTCTCGATTGCTTTTTGATACCGAGCGCTGTTACTACCACTTCTCCCAGGTCTACCTGTTCGGCCACGAGGGTGGCATTGACTACACGACGGCCGGCAGCAGCAATTTCCAAAGGCCGGTAGCCTACTGAACTAAACACCAGGGTGGTATTGCCATCGGCAGGGATGGTGTATTTACCGGCACTATCGGTGGTGGTTCCCTGTGAGGTGCCTTTTATGACAACGGAGGCATTGAAAAGTTTTGTACCTTTTTCATCAGACACGGTACCAGAAATGGTTTGAGCGTGGGCGGCGGATAGAAAGAAGAAAAGTGCGAAAAGCAGCCACAGTCCCGCAAAGCGGTAGGGCCTGCCGCTGGAGTACTTTTTCATACCGGCAAGTTGTTTTGGTGAGTTAATCGTTAAGGTGCCAAATTATCGGCTATTCTGGTCAAAAACTTCCAAAATAAAACTCCGTTGAATTTTGTACATCGCTCCCAAATAAATTTCCTTTCTTTATCATGGTTCCCGGATAACGATTGATTTCAGCCAACTACTAACGCCATATGAACCAGTTTGTACTCCAGCAAGGAAAGTCCCCCGAGTTGCGGTTGTTCCCGCACCTGCTGGAAGTGGGTATCCGGAAGAATGGCGCCATTCAGCTCAATACCTTTTCCGCGACCAAGACCGAAGCACTTCGCCTTTATTATATCATAGACGGTAAATATGAATGGCGTATCGATCAGCAACCTTACCTGTTTTATCCCGGCGACGTAGCGGTGGTGATGCCCGGCATTTCCTTTGGAAGCGATAACGGTGTATTGGAGATCGGATCCTTTACCTGGATCCACCTGGGTATTCAGCAATTGGAAAATGGACACATATTGCCAGGCAAGTGGAGCGGCTTGTCGGAGAATGAGGGTGCGGCCATCGGTAAGATCCTTTCGCTCAACAGCTCACCCGTGTGCACAGGCTTTACCGACGCGGGTAAAATACTGAAAGGAATACACGCAGAATTGTTTGGGCACGAGATCGGCTACCAGGCACGCATCAACCACCAGGTCGATGAGCTGCTGATACAGGTGACGCGGCATATGACGAAACAAAGCCACCCGGGGCGCGACTTTCCCAAAACATTCATGCGGCTGGAAGAAGTACTACGGGAAAACCTGTCGCACCAATGGACCGTGGAGGAGATGGCTGCGTTGGTGGGCATGGGCACCACCCTGTTTACCGAACGGGTAAAAAGTTTCTCGGGCTTCTCCCCTATCAACTACCTGATCAATATTAGAATTTCGGAAGCCATTAAATTATTGAAGCGGCCCGACATCAGCGTCACCGATATCGCACTCGACACCGGCTTCTATTCATCACAGCATTTTTCCACCACATTCAAGAAACTTACCGGCTTCCAGCCCAGTGAGTTCAGAAAAAACCATTTGCGCACCAAATAATCCCATAGACATGAAATGCGTAATTACTATAGAATTAGGAACCAACGGGATCAGGGTATTTGCCTTTGACCTGCAAGGCCGTGTCATTGCGTCGATGAAAGGCTTCTATCCTACATTTCATGCTGAACCCGACCACAGTGAGCAGGATCCTGAACAGATCTTTATTACCACCCTGTATGTATTGAAGAACCTGCTCAATGAACATATTCATCCCAAGAAGCTGAAGGTATATTGTATTTGCTTTAGTGCAGCGATGCACAGTTTGCTGGCGGTGGATAAGAATGGTAATCCGCTGGGTAATGCCATTACCTGGAGTGATAACCGTGCCAAGCAGGAAGCCCTGGACCTGCGTGCTTCTGCGTTGGGTAAGAAGTTGTATGCGGCTACCGGCACACCCATCCATCCGATGAGTCCTTTGCTGAAGATCGCGTGGATCAGGAGCCGTGATGCAGAGCGCTTCAAATTGACCAGCAAATTCCTGTCGATCAAGAGTTATATCATTCATCAGTTGACCGGCGAATACCTCATGGATTACAGTATTGCCTCGGCTACCGGTCTATTGAATATCCATACGGTGACCTGGGAGGCCGATGCCTTGAAATATGCGGGAATTACATCCGCCAAATTGCCCGGTCTGGCGCCGGTGTTGGCGACGGCTGGCAAGTTGAAAAAAGCCTACCAGCAGTCGTTGGGACTCGCTGCTGATACCAAAGTATTGATCGGCTCCAGTGATGGTTGCCTGGCCACCCTGGGCGATGGTGTGAAAGAAGGCAATGCGACGATCACCATCGAAGATAGCGGAGCTGTGCGGGTGATGGGGCCAACCGTATTACAGGACGATCAGATGCGCTTCTTCAATTACCTGCTGACAGAGGGTTGTTATGTGTCTGGTGGACCCACCAACAATGGCGGCAATATCTTCGACTGGTTTGCCCGGCAGTTTGGAGAGTTTTCCAATCCCTTCGATATCGAGCACAGCATGCAGCAACTGATCGAGGAAGCGGCCAAGGTGCCCGCAGGTTCGGATGGGCTGCTGTTCCTACCCTACCTGTTGGGCGAAAGAGCGCCTATCTGGAATGCGAATGCGCGGGGTGCCTATTTCGGACTCCATATCAAGCATGAGCGGCGGCATGTAGTGCGTGCCACCATTGAAGGGATCCTGTACGAGATCTATAGCATCGGCCGGTCGCTGGCCGAGCAACGGAATATCAAAAGTTTGTCGGTGAACGGCAGCTTTGGTACCCTGCCCTTTTGTACGCAAATGATAGCTGATATGTTTAACCGGCCGGTACGCCTGCGGCAGCAATCACACAGTGTGAGTTATGGCGCCTGGTTGCTGAGTGCCACGGAGATGGGGCTGTATCCGTCGCTGGATGTCGCCGCCCGTACGGTGGAGTTGCCCGATGTGTACAAGCCAGATAAGAAACGTCATGCCGTGTATGCAGACTACTTCGGCATCTTTGAAAAGCTCAGCCATAAACTGTTTGACGAATTTGAAGCGATCGGCAAACTGCAACAAAAGCATGCTGTGATGGAAATGCCGGTGAAACAGAAGATCAAGTTATAGGCGGATGCCTGATCATGAACGACGATTTGCCTGTTTATTAAAACAAACCTGCGATATGAAAAAACACATTGTCACCTGGGGATTGTTGCTTTCCTGCCTCGTGTTGCGGGCACAACAGATAACGCCTACTGCCGATCAGATCAAGGCCCTTACGCCGGAGTGGAAAGGCGAGCGCAGCGCGGATGGGCGGCCACGCGTATCCGATAAACTACTCGAACGCCTCAAGGGCATCCACCTCGAAGAAGCCTGGGGCATCTTGCGGAACAAGGGATACATGAACCAGTTTGAAGGTGACTGGATGGTCATTCATCCCGACTCGGTGATGACGGGCAGGGCGGTGACCGCTCAGTACATGCCCCTTCGGCCTGATGCCGATAAACTGATCAAAGACAAGGGCAAGGCAGAAGGACGGATCGGTGCCCCCAATAGCTGGCCCATCGATGTGCTGAAGAACGGTGATATCTATGTAGCCGATAGTTATGGTAAGATCGTGGATGGTACACTCATCGGCGATAACCTGGGCAATGCGATCTATGCCAAGTCGGCCCGTGGCGTCATCTTCTATGGCTCTGTACGTGATGTGGAAGGGCTCGAAGAGATCAAAGGTTTCAATGGATGGATCAAAGGATACGATCCTTCCTATATACAACAAATGATGTTGAGCGGCATCAATCTGCCCATTCGCATGGGGCGTGCCACGGTATTGCCGGGCGATGCCATACTGGCCAAGAAAGGCGGTGTGGTGTTTATTCCGGCACACCTGCTGGAGGAAGTGGTACTCAATGCCGAATTTATCTCCCTGCGGGATGCGTTTGGTCATCAGCGGTTGCGGGAAGGAAAATATACGCCCGGACAGATCGACACGCAATGGACCGACGAGATCAAAAAAGACTTTTTGCAATGGCTGGATGCCAATCCCGATAAACTTCCGATGACCAGGCAGGAACTGGATCAGTTCATGAAACAACGTACCTGGTAATGAGACAGGCGATCGCCTGTGGTACCAAACATTTAAACCAACTTAAATTATCTGCTATGACACCATCACAACAGTATCTCCAAAAACTGGGGCTTACCGATCCTGCGCCCATTGAACATATTGAACCTGCAGCTGCTGCTGTAGCTTCGGACAATTTCAACAACAGTCGCAGAAACTTTCTCAGGCATTCTACCCTGGGGGGAATTGCCTTGGGGGCGGCGACTGCCTTATTGCCCATCGAGGATATTGTGGCCCAGAGTACGCAGAAGGTCAACCGTTTCTCCAACCCTTCTGACCTGAAAATAACCGACCTGCGTTATTGTGTGACCACTGTATTGGGGCGGACGGCCATCATCCGTATCGATACCAACCAGGGGATCTACGGTTTGGGGGAAGTCCGTGACGGCGCCGATGAGCGGTACGCGCTCATGCTCAAAAGCCGCCTGCTGGGCGAGAATCCCTGCAATGTAGAAATGCTGTTCAAGAAGATCCGGCAGTTTGGCGGACAATCACGGCAAGCCGGCGGTGTTTGCGGCGTAGAAATGGCGCTGTGGGATCTGTGTGGCAAAGCGTACAATGTGCCAGCCTGGCAATTGCTGGGAGGCCGCTACCGCGACAAGATCAGGTTGTATGCCGATACGCCCGAAGCGGGTTCGCCGGAGGAGCAAAAAAAACTGATCCAATACCGGTTGAAAGAACAAGGCTATACCTGGTTGAAAATGGATGTGTCGATCAACGAACTCAAGGATAAGCCAGGTACCCTGGTCAATGCCGATCAATGGCGCAATGCGCAGGGCAACCTGGCACAATGGGGCGACATGAGGAATTCCATGTCGTACGCCAATACCCTGCATCCAATGACGCAGATACAGATCACGGACAAGGGGCTGGCCGAACTGGCGGCGGTAGTCGAGAATGTACGCAGCATGGTAGGCTATGACACGCCGATCTCTTCCGATCACTACGGTCACTTCGACCTGAATAACGGGATACGGCTGGGGCGTGCGCTGGAGAAATACCGCCTGGCCTGGCTGGAAGACATCGTATCCTGGGAACTGACCGATCAATGGCGCACCCTGAGCGATGCCCTGGAAACTCCTTGTCTTACCGGCGAAGATATTTATCTGCTGAAGTACTTCAAACCATTGATTGACAAGCGCGCCGTCGATATCGTACATCCCGACCTGGCCTCTTCGGGTGGCTTGCTGGAGACCAAACGCATTGGTGATTATGCGGAGGAAAATGGCATTGCCATGGCGATGCACCAGGCCGGTACGCCCATCTCTTTTATGGCGAGCGTACATTGCGCGGCGGCTACGCAAAACTTCCTTTCACTGGAGCACCACTCCATCGACCTGCCCTGGTGGGAAGACCTCGTGAAAACAACCGATGGACGGAAACTGATTACCAAGGGATTTGCCAACCTGCCATTGACGGCCCCGGGATTGGGCATTGAACTGAATGACGAGGTGGTGAAGCAACACCTGCATGCCAGCGATAAATCGTACTTCGCCCCTACGCCGCAGTGGAATGATGTGCGTTCGCATGACCGGATCTGGAGTTAGGGAGGCAAGGCAATCCTCCCGCAATCCTGCGGGACGTCGGCACAGGCTCCGGCAACCAGGCACCAAGGCAGTAGAATGGCGGTGGATGATGAGAACTGAGCGTGCCGGGTCGCGTTGGTTGCCGGTATGTACACAACCATTTCAATTACAAACCTACTTTCTCATGAAGCGATCGACTTTGTTCTATGGTCTGTCGGCCCTATTTCTGATCATTTATATAGTATTGGCCCTACAGCAACGGCACGAGTGGGGTGGCTGGATACTGCTGCTCTTCTTCGTGAGTCTGGCCATGGCTTTCCGGCAACACAAGCTGTTGAAGGGTTTATCCTATACGCTGATGGTGATGGCTGTGGTGAGTCTGGCCATGTATTATCCCTGGCATTTCAAGACGGTGGGCGACTTTAAGCTATCGGGCCTCATCATTCCTCTATTGCAGATCATCATGTTTGGCATGGGCACGGAGCTTAGTCTGAAAGATTTTGCCAATGTGCTAAGGATGCCGAAGGGCATCATAGTGGGCGTTGTTTGTCACTATGTGATCATGCCCGGTGTGGGCTTCTCGCTGGCCAAAGCATTCAACTTCCCGCCGGAAATCGCTGCAGGTATCATCCTGGTGGGATGTTGCCCCAGTGGCCTTGCCTCCAATGTGATGTGTTACCTGGCGAAGGGCAACCTGGCGTTGTCGGTGTCTGTTACGACCATCTCGACGATGGTGGCACCGTTCCTGACGCCCTTGCTCATGCGGTTGCTGGGTGGCAGTTTTGTCGACATCGATTTCTGGGGGATGGTCTGGGACATTACCAAGATCGTGATCATTCCTACGGCGGCTGGTCTGGCTTTTCACTACCTCGTACATGGCAAATTCAAATGGCTCGATAAGGCGATGCCGTTGGTCTCGATGGGCGGCATTGCGGTGATCCTGACAATCATCACAGCCGCCGGGCGTGATAACCTGGTGAAGGTCGGGGCGCTCTTGCTCATCGCTACCATCTTGCACAATGTACTGGGATATATCATGGGCTACTGGTCGGCCCGGCTCATGCGCTTTCATGAGCGGGATTGCCGCACCATTGCGCTGGAGGTGGGCATGCAAAACGCGGGTCTGGCTTCCGGGTTGGCCCTGGCCATGGGCAAACTGACGACGGCTGGATTGGCACCTGCCATCTTCGGCCCGGTCATGAATATTACCGGTTCGTCGCTGGCCAGCTGGTGGCACAATCATCCGCCGGAGGGGGATGAGGCAACCAGGCAGCAGGGCACAGAGGCAACGAGTGAAATAGGCATCGAGGCAAAAAGGCACCTAGGCAACGAGTAAGATAGGCAATGAGTTATAAGCCAGGCATGAAGGGATCCGGGAAATCCGGCAATCAGCGGAACAAGCAGGTAAAAAAATGTCCATTACAAAAACATGATCTATGCAAATAAATAAAATCATACTACTGTGTTGCGTGATGCACTGTGCAGGCAGCGCATACAGCCAGCAGATCTCGCGTGATCAGTTGATCGCGCTCACACCCGAGTGGAAGGGCGAACGATTCAAGGACGGTCGTCCTAAAGTGTCTGACAGCCTGTTGGATCGAATGAAGCTGGTAACACTCGAAGAAGCCTGGGCAGTATTGCGCAATGAAAACTATAAACATCAGTACGATGGTGACTGGAAGACCATCAACCCGGATAGTGTACTGGTGGGGCGCGCAGTGACGGCCATCTTTATGCCGGGCAGACCGGATATACATCGGGTCATCGATCAGTTTGGGGTACGCGATAAACGGGTGAAGTCACAGAACTCCTGGCCCATCGATCTGTTGGTGAAACGCGATGTGTATGTCGTCGATCAGTTTGATGCCTACGAAGACGGGCCGACCATCGGCGATAACCTGGGCAATTCCATTTATGCCAAGACGGGCAATGGCATCGTGTACGATGGTGCTGTGCGCGATGTGAAGGGGTTGAAAGAGATTGGCGGCTTTACTTCTTACTTCCGCAGTTACCATCCCTCCCACCACCTCAATAATCCGGCAGGAGAACTGAATACCACCCTGGTTGGTATCAACCAGCCCACCCGTATCGGTAAGGCGACCGTGATGCCGGGCGATATCGTGCTGGGCCGTGATGGCGGTGTGATCTTTATTCCGCCACATCTTGCGGAGAAGGTGATCAAGACTTCGGAGGTCGTACGCCTGCGGGATATGTTTGGCCACCAACGGTTGCGGGAAGGCAAGTATACACCCGGACAAATCGATACCCGCTGGAGCGACGATATTGAAAAGGATTTCTCGCAATGGCTCAATGAACACATCAATGACTTACCAGTGCCCAGGAGCCAGATCCAGGAAATCCTGAAAGGGAGGACGTGGTAAGGAAGGCAACCAGGCAACAAGGCACCGAGGCAACGAGGAGAGGCAGAATACAGGCAGCGAGCCATGAAGGCAACCGGTCATAGAGGAGCAACCCATTTACCAACTAAAACACCAATAACTACTATCCATGTCACACAACAATACCAGAAGATCGTTTTTAAGCAAGGCAGCCATCGCAGCAGCCATGACACCACTGGCAGGCTTATCTGCCTTTGGGCGGGAGTATGAAACAGCCATAGATCAGATCGACAAGACGTCTCCCCCCTCCGACCTCAAGATCACCGACGTGAAATGCGGTTATATAAAGGGTAGCTTGTTTGTCAAGATCTACAGCAACCAGGATATCTGGGGATGTGGTGAAGGCGTGGATGCTGTTCCCGGCACTTATCACCTGGTGAAGAATTTCGGGGCCAGGATCAAGGGTAAGAATCCGCTGAATGTGCATCGCTTGTTTGAAGATATCCGGAAGTCTGGATTCTTCCAGGGCGCGCAGTCGGGCATGTATGTGGCTGTATTGTCGGCCATCGAGGCGGCGTTGTGGGACCTGGCGGGTAAGGCACTGAAGTTACCGGTCTATCAATTGCTGGGTGGTAAGTTCCGCGACAAGGTTCGTGTCTATTGTGATACGGCGTTGTATCAGCGCAACCTGCCCAAACCTTCCGACTTTGCAGACGCTGCGAAGAAAGCGAAGCAAATGGGCTTTAATGCCATCAAGTTTGACCTCGACCAGGGCAATGATCCCAAGAAGTACGATTACTACAACTGGACGGCCAGTCCGGCCGAGTTGCAACGGATGTATGATCAACTGGCGGCGGCCCGTGAAGCCGTAGGTCCGGAGATCGATATCTGTGCAGACATGCACGGCCGTTATGATGCGGTGACCGGACAGGCGATCGCCAAACGCGTAGAGCCGTTGAACCTGATGTGGCTGGAAGAACCAATACCTGCCGAGAATGTGGAGGCTTATAAGTTGATCACTGAATCGACCAGCACGCCGATCTGTGCCGGTGAAAATCATTACCTGGCCTATGGCTTTCGACGCATGTTGGAGATCGGCGCTGTCGACATCGTGATGCCCGATCTGCAGAAATGTGGTGGCCTGGGTGAAGGCCAACGCATCGCCAACCTGGCCAACCTCTATTATGTGCCGTTTGCCCCGCATATGGTGGCTTCGTACTTAGGGGCGATGGCTTGCGCACATGTGTGTGCGTCGGTGCCCAATTTCATGATCATGGAATGGCAGTCTTACTTCCATACCGACCCAATGTTCAAGGAGATTGTGACCTACGATGGAGAATGGGTGAAGGATAGCTTTATTACCGTCTCTGAGAAACCCGGTATCGGTGTGGAGATCAATGAAGCCGGCATGAAGAAGTATGCCATTCCGGGCGTGCCGTTTTTTGAGTAGGTTGCCCGAATTTATAACAACAGGCCCTTCCCTTTTGTGGAAGGGCCTTGTTGTTTCAGCTTCTGGATTTCGTGGTGGTATTATGTTTTACAAATGGATCAGCATTGACGGGGAATGCTTAATGTACAGAATTAAATACTGGACTATCTATGAAACCATTTGAAAACAAGACCATCATCGTTACCGGTGCGGCCATGGGACTGGGCTTCGCCGCTGCTAAATACCTTGCTCAGCAGGGAGCGGTAGTAACACTTGTAGATTACAACAAGAAAAGTCTGGATGATGCCAAAGCTGATATTATCCGGAGTTCACCCGAAGCCAATTTGTTGACCGTGGTGGCCGATGTGTCGGATGAGCAGGCCGTGAAAGGTTATGTGGATCAAACCGTGCAGGCAACAGGGCGCATCGACGGGCTCTACAACAACGCCGGCATCGAGGGCAAACAGGCACCCATGATCGCTTATGATCTGGCTGTTTTTAAGAAAGTCATCGACATCAATATCCTGGGTGTATACTTTGGTATGCGTTATGTGATCCCCGTCATGCAGCGACAACAATTTGGACGCATCGTCAATGTTGCCTCTGTAGGTGGTATTCGTGGTGTGCTGAACCAGACGGCCTACGTGGCGAGCAAGCACGCCGTGTCGGGGCTCACCAAGAACGCCGCCCTGGAGTATGCCAAAGACAATATCATTACCAATGCCATTGCCCCCGGCGCCATTCTGACGCCCATGGTGGCGGAGGCTTTCAAGCAAGTGAATCCTTCCGATCCCAAGGCGGCGGAAAAGGAATATGCCAAACACAATCCCACCAAACGCCTGGGGCAACCTGAAGAAGTTGCCAAGCTCGTTGCTTTCCTGCTCAGTGAAGATTGCTCGTATGTGAACGGGCAAACCATTGCGGTAGATGGCGGGGAGTCCAATTACTACGGCAATCCGCCGGCAGATGAATAGCGGAAATTGATCATTGCGTATAATAACAAGGGCCTGCCTCCAGACGGAGGCAGACCCTTGTTGTATTTATTTCCTTCCCACCAACGGGAACTGTGATATTCTCAGTGTCGTGGCACCGTAAGGCACCAGGATGATGTCTTCTTCTTCCTGCGCAGCTTCCAGCAGGTAAATGGGACTGTAAGGTAACTGACCCGTCATACCATTGTACAATTGCCAGGAAGGTATACGTTTGGCTTTGGTCCTGATCTGGATTGGGTTGTTGTCCAGGTTCCAGGGATAGTTCGTTTGCTTGCCGGTTGTTTCCACTTTGAAGTACTGGTCCAGTTTTTCATTCGGCATATCGAACAGACCATAATTCCAGGGCGTGGTAGGATGCACTTCATAATACGATTCGCCGTACTCTTGCGGGTCTTTGGTATTCGTCACCTTGCGCCACTCCTCTCCCATCTTCAAGGCATACGTAATCGGCCCCCGCTCGATGGACATCGACTGCTCGTACCACCGGTTGCGGAAGATATGCATGGGTAACACGAGTTCTACTACATCGCCTGGCTTCCAGGTACGGGTGATCTTGATTACCTGGTTGCCTTTCGCTTCCCGGTCTGTCTGCCCATTGATCTTCACCGTGGCCAGTTTGCACCAGGCAGGTATGCGGAGGTGCAAAGGATAGGTGGCGGTTTGTTTGCCCTGCACCGTAAAGCGGATGCTTTCGCCAAAGGGATAACCTGTTTCTTCTTTCCAGCTGACGGTAGTACCATCGGCCACCTTCGTGGTCACTTCACTGGGGGCATATACCAGGGCTGCAATGCCTTTGTCGGCGGTCGTGTACCAAAGATTCTGTGTAAACTTTGGCCAACCCTGGTGCATATTGGACGTGCAGCAGGGATAACCGATGAGCAAACCAAAGGTGACATCCGTACCGCCATGGTTCTCGCAAAAGTTGCGCATCTGGCGGGTCAGCATTACCTGGTTGGCCTGTTGAAAGTATTGGTGGGTCTGGAAGTCGTCGGAGATCTGCGTGGGCAACGCATTGAAGGCGATCTTCTCCAGCTTGTCGGCATAGTCTACGTCGCCGGTGATCTCCAGCGCCGTTTCGAGAGAGTACATCATTTCAACGGCGCTGCATAGTTCAGAACCTTGTGTGGGGTTGTTGCCATGCAGTCCTTCGTCACCGCCGTACAGGCCATGCGCCATGCCGTTGTACTGGCGCAGGTCGGCAAAACCTTTCTTCATCGCATCGAGGTATTGTTGCTCCGGATGGTGCTGGTAATAGACGATCGGCGTTTTAATGCCCTGTGCCAGGTTCACACAATGGATGGTATTGAGGCGCGACAACATATCGGTTTGCAGAAACCCTTTGGTGAAATCGAAGGTCTGTTTGTGCAGCAGGTCGCCGAGTTTCAACAGGAAACCATCTTTGGTAATATTGTATAGCCAATAAACGATTTGCAGGTTGTCGCCACCGCGGTAGCGTGCCCAGAAGGTCCAGTGATCGAGCGGTGTTTGTGGTAACTCTTTCAGCTGGTAGCGAAAGTAATTGGTCATCAGTTTGATGACGCGTGGGTCATTGGTGGCAGAATAATACTGTTTGAGGATCTTCAGCATCACCATCTTGGGCCACCAATCGCGGGCGTTGTCGCGCTGGATGCCGCGCTCGCCGGGATAGTCTTTGGTCGGGCCAAAATGTCCGTCGGGTGTTTGACTTTTGATCGCCCATTCTACCCAGGGTTTCACTTTTGCGATCAGGGCTTTGTCGTCGAGGATATAAGCCAGTGGCAACAGGCCATCGACCCAGTAAGGGCCACGCTCCCACTGGTCGCCATCACCGCCCAACCAGCCATTTCGCGGTCCCATGACCAATGGGTACAATTGGTCCAGCTGGCCGGTAGCCCCTTTCTGCTGTGTGACCAGCATTTCGCGTAGCCAGCCTTGTGGTTTGATGGCGCCGAGGGGTATTTCGTGGTACGGATTGGGCCGCAGCTGAGCGGTGGCCGTACTGGTGGCGAACAGCACGATCGCTGCCAGTTTGGGGAAGGATAGCTTTTTCGTCGATGGCATGGTTGAGTTTGTGTGTTTTACTTGTCAATGGGCGTTTGCGTCGTGAATGTAGGTGCTGGCAGGACGGTACGGGGTGCGCTTTGTCTCAATACTTCCACAAATCGTCTCAGTGGCTTTTCCCGCCACGTTGCAGCCTGCCTTTGATCATCCAGACTTCTGTACGCGGGCCATACGCATTGGTACTGGTCAGCGCAATGATGGTATCATCGTCCAGTATACAGAGGCTATTCCACAAGCCATTCTTGTTGGGTGGTATGGGAAAGGGCGAAGACTTGCTGGTAAACTGCCCGGCTGCTGCATTACCGATCACGACTTTCATCTCGGCGTTTTCCATTTTGTGGGTGCGGCCCTCGGTACCCTGGTAAGATAGAATGGTTTCTCCGGTACTGAGTTGCCGGAGGTAAGGTGCACCCGCATAGGTGACTTCCTCCACTTTTTCGGCCAGGGCATACTGACGATGCGGGTCATCGGCGCCTATTGTTTGCTGCCAATTCTCCGGAATGCTGTTGTGGATGATGTAGGGTTTGAAGTTAGCGCCTGCATTGTCTTCTATCGCGAAGACGATGCTGTGTTGGTCTTTGAGCAGTATCGGAACCGGCATACCGTCACGGTGGCCTGGTCGAAAGCAGGCGATCTCCGGAGCGGTGGTCCAGGTGTGGCCGTCGTTGCTGTGGGTGGCCACTACACTCCCCTCCTGTCGTAAATGGTCAGCAGCGTTTTGCCCGGCAATTGCACCATGCGGGCGTAACCGTTGTAGCGGGCACCTGCGGAGGAGATCTTTACGCGCGTGGTGGAATCCCAGGCGATGTAGGGGGCGGCTGGCTGGTGGTGCATACGGCCGGTGGTGCAACTCTTGCTGCCTATCGCAAGGAGTAGCATCGTTGCGTAAAAGAGTTTTTTCACGCAGACAAAATAAGGCATTTATCGGAAGCCTTATTTCCCAAAGAGGCGGGCGAGCCAACCTTTCTTCTTTTTTTGCAATATCCAGACATATACGGTGGGATGCTTCCTGGTCTCGAGTACTTGGCATTTACCCCAATAGAAGCCATCTCCCGCTGTCGCCTGGCGGAGGTCAGCTACGACATGCTCTTCTTCGGTAAAGGGCAATAGCCATTCGGTCAATGATGGGTTGCTTGCCTTGAATACGGCCATGTCTGACATGTTTGGCGCCGATAAATAGACCGTGCCGGTGGAAGGGTGATCTACCCCGATTGGGTGTTTGTCGGGGTTTTGGAAATGGAGCAGCTGCTGTTGCAGGTATTCATTTAGGGAATTGGCCGTGATGACCAATACGGCGGGGTCGTGACAGGCAAAGAATACTTTACCGAGGCTGCCATCGGGCTTAACCTCCAATAGCCAGCAGTTGCCGAGTCCGTCGTTTTGCAGGTTAATGGCCAACGGCATGAGTGCTTCGTAGCCAAATTCACCGAAGCCATTCAGGTGCACCAATTCTTCGTATGGATCTTTCCAACCTTTGGAAAAGCGTAATAGGTCCTCCAGTTCTGCCGGTAGTTGTCCTTTGGGAAAGTGATCAGCCAGTTGCTGTAGTTCGGTCTCAGTTGCCGGAGGCAATAAGGTCAGTTGAAAAGCATCTTCGTCTTCGTCCTCTTCATCAATCTTGTAAACGATGGTCGACAGGGCCTGAAGTATTTCAATGTTGGTCATGGGGGGTGGGGTTGGGTCCGCAATGTATTCTAATTTGTCCAGGATGGCAAAAGTGCTGGCCCTCAGCCATACATATTATTGCTGACGGTCTTTATTTTAAAAGCCCGTGATCGTCTTTCCATCATAGCGAAACACTGTACTCGCAGGCCCGCGCGCGCCCACCCAAATACTTCCATCCTTAGCGGCTAATATCCCCAATAAGACAACATTTTCTACTGACACTTTAACTTCTTTTACAGATGGGTTTATAGTGGACAGGGACTGTTCATCATAACAGAAAATGCTACTCCCTAAACTAGTCCAGATATTCCCTTTTTTATCTTCGATGATGGCATAAGCCCCTGTCTGTGACTTCTTCGTAACCGTTTTGCCATCGTAGCGCCAAAGACCATCTTCACCGAACCAAATGTTTCCTTTTTTATCTTCGATGATTGACCAAACGTTGTTAAAGACTTTGCCATCGTTGTTTTTTAGAATGGTAAATGGTTTTCCCTGCCCGATATCGCCATGCAGGCGGGCATCATACACGAGTATATTTTCTCCCTGTCCCCCAAACCAAAGCTTACCGGTTTTGTCTTCCAGCAGTAAACGAATATTGTTCGTGGGAAATCCATCTTTTGTGGTAAAGGTCCGGAAAGAGTTCCCATCGTAGCGGCTTGCTCCGAACCAGATATTGCCGGCTCTGTCTTCATAAATATGGAGCGCTGAACCAATGCCAGTGCCATCCTTTGCTTTAAAAAGCTTAAAGCCTGTCTGTCCGGCAGGCTGCAGGTAAACACCCGAATCCTGGGAAGCCAACCAAATGTTTCCTTTTTTATCTTCCAGCACATCCCAGAAGGTCGGCCACGCTATGGTGCTTGTCATGTTGGTAAATGAGGTTCCGTCGTATCGATATACACCTATATAAGAAGCAATTAAAATGTCCCCGTTTTTTGCCTGCCTTATATTCCGAACCATACTCATTGGCACCTTCGAAGCGGCGGCCTCTTTGAGTTGAGACTCGAATAATCCTGACTGATGCCTCCTGTCATTAGGTTTGGGTACGGTCTGCTGCGCCTGGCCAGGAGTGTGCATGAGCGCTGCCAGTAGGATGAACAGGCTGATCAAAGCGGTTCCTTTATTTTTCATATCGTATTATGCTTGAGACCGCGAAACTAGTTTGATCCTTGCTGCTTGAAACATCAGGATTGTAAATTAACCTGCAAACTTTGTAAATGTTTGTAAAATCGCCCTGGGCCTTAGCAACTCTTCTAAAGGTTTACAAGGGAGCGCCGCAAAACTTACAGAATTTAGCATCCCGGTCATGCCCTTCTTTGCCGCAGGTAGGGCATGCCCGATTGTCTTGCTTGTGCGTGCGGGCGGCCAGTGCCATTTCGGTGGTGACGATACCGGTCGGCACGGCCAGGATACCATAGCCCAACAACATGATAAAGCTGGCGATCGTTTTGCCGAGTGGTGTTGCCGGGGCAACATCTCCATACCCGACGGTGGTGATGGTCACGATGGCCCAATAAATGGATTGAGGAATGCTGGTAAAGCCATGTTCGGGCCCCTCCACGAGGTAGATGATGGAGCCCAGGATGATCACCAGGGTCAGTACAAAGAGGATGAATATGCTGATCTTGCGTAGACTGTTGAGGATGGCTGTAGACAGAAACCGCATTTCGGAAATGAAATGCACCATTCTAAAGATCCTGAATACGCGTAAGAGCCGCAGCGCACGAAGTACCAGCAGCGACTGAGCGCCGGGATAAAGGATACTCAGGTAACTGGGCACAATGGCCAGCAGGTCGATGATGCCAAAGGCGCTAAATACATACCGGAATGGTTTGCGGATACTGATCAGCCGCAAAGCGTATTCGAGGGTGAATATGATGGTAAATATCCACTCCAGTATCTGAAACGTTTTGCCATATCGCACATGCAGCCGGTCTACGCTATCCAGCATGACGACCATGATGCTGGTCAGGATACAAAATAACAGGACGATGTCGAAGGCCTTTCCTTCCGGCTTCTCCGACTCATAGATGATCTCGTGTATCTTATCCCGCCAGTCCCGGCGCACGGCCGCGTTTTCCGTAGGCTGTTTCATACTGGAAATTACAACAAAAAAGCGGCCGGGGTTGGGCTGTTGCTGACTGCTGCGGACCCGATGATAAAATTCCATATATTTAAGTAAAGTAACCAAACACTACTGCATGAGAACTTTCCTGGCTGTATGCTACCTGCTTATAGGGCCCCTCACCGTTTTTTCCCAACAGAAACCCTCTCTGCCAGCTGAATATTTCGATCAATTCCATTACCAGCTTTCCGATTCGCTCCGGACCAGGGACGAAGCGGCTTTGCGTCGTGAGATTGGTAACGTGGCCGCCGCCTTTCTTGATTTTATGGTACAGGGCGAAAAGAGCTATACCATCGATTCATTGGTGTTATACGATGTGCTTACCGCCTACCTGACGCCTGCCGTGCTGGTCGGTAAACATGATCTGGCGATCAATACCCTGCAACGCAGCCGCGCTCTGAAACCTGCGCCTCCCTATCGCGCTCCCTTCGGTTTTATGCAGGAAGCCTATGCCCGTGCCGGCTTGAAACAGGCTGATGACAACAGCGCTGCCTTCTCCAACCAGTTGAAGCAGGAACTGGCCGCGGTGGTCGGGCAACTGGACCCCTCTTTCAGCAGCGATATCGTCAACGCGCAGAAAGGGCTCTATTCCGTCAACTCCATCAACGCCGTACAGAAGGATCTGAATAATATCATCCGGCAGGCCAACCAGTCGCCGGGCCTCAAGGTGAACTTCGGTACTGCCTACACGTTACTGGACAGCTATTTTCGGTATTATATCCGCAAGGCCTATCAGCCAGCTATCGAAGCTCAATTGTACGTGATCAGTCCGGCCCGGGTGGTGGAAGCCGCAGTCATGATCCCCATGCGTGACCAGGTAAGGTTGAGTGGCCTGGTATACCGTGATACGGCCAGTACCGTACGGGTGCCCGCCATCGTATCGCTCAGTCCCTACCCCAGCGGTTATGAATCCACACGCGGTAATGTATTTGCGACCAACGGGTATGTATATGTATACGTCGACAGCCGGGGACGCCGGAAAAGTGAGGGCAACTTCTTTCCGTATGAAGACGATGCGCGTGACTATTATGATATCATCGATTGGGTGAGCAAACAGCCGTGGTGTAATGGTGACGTTGTGACCTCTGGTGGATCTTACCTCGGTTTTGCCCAGTGGCAGGCCATCCGCAAGCCTTACCGGCATCCTGCGCTTAAAGCCATCAACCCGATGGTTTCGGTAGGTTTTGGGATCGACTTTCCCCGCTTCGCCAACCAGTTCTATTCCTATATACTGCAATGGGCTGCCTACGTGAGCGGCCGCGATCTCAACGATGCCTTGTTTGGCGATGAGCAGTTCTGGAACAAGGTTAATTATGCGCTGTACAAAAACCGCCTTCCTTTTGCGAAACTTGATTCAGTAGCCGGCATGCCCAATCCCTTTTTTCAGAAATGGGTTAGCCATCCAGATCTCGATAGTTACTGGACGTCCATATTGCCCAATAAGGCAGACTATACGAGCCTGGATATCCCGGTGCTTACCATCACAGGATATTATGATGCCGACCAACTGGGTGCCTTTTATTACTACGACCAGCACAAAAAATATGCGCCTGCCAAAGCTGCCAACCAGCACTACCTGTTGATCGGTCCATATGATCATGGTGGCGCGCAATGGCAGCCTTCGCCTGTTCAGTTGGGTTTCGACATCGAGCGGGAAGCCCAGATACCCATTTACAAGTACGTGATCTGGTGGTACGATTGGGTGTTGAAGGGCAAGGCGCGCCCTGCTTTTCTGCAAGACCAGGTCAACTATTTTGTAACGGGCACGGGCCAATGGAAATCGGCCTCCACCCTGCAACAGCTTACCACAGATACGCTTTCACTTTATTTGTCTACGCAACCTGTAGCCAGCGGCAAACGTTCCGGCGTGTACGGTTTACAAACCCAACGCCCCGTAAAAGGGACTTCGTTAACTTATACGCATGATATTGCTCAGGTGATCGATTCAGCCTTTCTCTATGCACGGTCCAAGCCGTTTGATGATTCGCTGTACATGGCCTCGCCTTATAACCTGGTATTTGACAGCAAGCCTATGGAGCAGGATATCATCGTAACCGGAAAGATGGTAGCCGACCTCTATTTATCGCTCAATGTACCGGATGCCGATTTCCAGGTCAATATCTACGAGATCGATACGGAGGGTAAAAGTTATATGCTGACCAATACGATCCTGCGTAGCCGCTACCGGTTGGGGGGAGACAAGGGCAGGTTGCTGAAGCCTGGCACGGTTGCCCTGCACCGGTTTGATGATGTTTTTTTGTACATCAAGAAGATCCCAAAAGGAAATAAACTGCGGATGACCTTCGAAAGTGTCAACTCGCCGGGATTTGAAAGGAACTATGGATTTGGCGGTGTCGTGAGCCGGGAAACCACCCAGGGACCGCGATTGATCAAAGCTACCCTGCACAGCAGTCCTGTACTGACCAGCCGGATCAAGATACCTTACACCAGGCCATAGATCTTTAAATGCCTGCAGACGAAATGGTGGCAAGGTCCAGCTATCTACTGCTGGCTCATACCTGGGGCAATACGGGGAATAGACGCCCATAGCGGGGTCATTTGGTTTCAATAAGTTGGGCAAGGTTGCGGTGTTCCGTTCAACGAATGCAGTTTATCGGCAGGCATCATTTTTTTACAGTCTCTGTAAAAAACTCATATGAACAGCATTAATAAGAACCAGCCAGAAGACAATTACGAGTCGCTGGCTGGGGATGCCGCCGTCGACAAGATCAAAGAACTGGCAGAAAAGATTGACACCTGTTTCTTTTGTACAGCCATCTCACAAGGCGTGGCCGTCAAGACAAGACCTATGACAGTGCAGGAGGTGGATGAAGAAGGCAATCTTTGGTTCCTGAGTGCCAGCGATAGCCATACGAATGCAGAGATCCAAAATGACAGCTCTGTGCAATTATTCTTTCAGGGCTCCTCTCATTCTGATTTCCTGACACTATATGGCAAAGCGTCCGTCAGTACGGATAAAGCCAGGATCGAAAAATACTGGAAGCCTTTGTTGAAGACCTGGTTTACAGAGGGAAAAGATGATCCACGTATTACCGTGATCAAAGTGGCAGCCGCCAGCGGTTACTACTGGGATAACAAACATGGTAATGCAGTGGCATTCGTGAAGATGGTAGCCGGTGCCGTCATGGGCAAAACACTGGATGATTCCATTGAAGGGAAATTAACGGTGTAAAGCCCGCAGTTATAGTCCAGGGTCCGTTATGAAGTTGTGTTCAGCTTCGTAACGGACCCTTTTATCTTGTCTGACTTCTCGTGTAGCTTTGCCGGGTTCCTTATATAATAAACTCCCATATACCCTCACTAAATATCTACCCCTGATATGCATGGCCATACCAGCCGATGACCAGACCCTGCGCACCCACTCTACCTGGAGATACGAGGTGATGCACGTGCAGGCGAATAAGCTTCCGGGCATCGATCATCTCGCAGCCAGCTACGGCCTTTGAGGGACGTATCTACAGAACATCCCGTAGATACCATTGACCGCCTGTAAAGTTTTTTTGGGAAGACTTGCTGGTACTGGTTTATTTACTAACTTTGAAGTGCAAAGTGCTTTTAATAGCAGTGCGATTGCTGCAGTACCCCTGTAGAATGCCCGCTGCATAGGCATTTGCTGTCCCGGCTTTCTTTCCCATTCCTTACTGGTCAGTTTGGCTGACAGGAGCAACTATGCGGTTAACCCGGCATATGGGCGCCCCTGCGGAATGGTGTGGTATGCCCGGTAGACAGTATCGCAATCTGCCCTGCTACCTTCATTACTATAAGCTATCTGCATGAACCTCGACATCAGTAATATCTCCAAGACCTACGCCAATGGCGTACAGGCGTTGAATGACATCAACCTGCAAATACCCCCTGGTATGTATGGCCTGCTGGGCCCCAATGGTGCCGGTAAGTCCACGCTCATGCGTATCCTTGCGACCTTGCAGGAACCGGATCATGGCTCCGTACGACTGGGTGACATCGATGTACTGAAGCAAAAGGATGAGGTGCGTAAGACCATCGGCTACCTGCCGCAGGAGTTTGGCGTTTATCCAAAGGCGAAGGCCATCGACCTGTTGGATCATTTTGCCCTGTTGAAGGGTTTTACCCGGCGTACAGAACGTAAGCAGGTGGTGGAGGCCTTGTTGCGGCAAACCAACCTATGGGAGGTGCGGCAGCAAAAGCTGGGTGGCTTTTCGGGTGGCATGAAACAACGCTTTGGCGTGGCGGTTGCCTTGTTGGGCAACCCCAGGCTGATGATCGTCGACGAACCTACGGCAGGGTTGGACCCCGCCGAACGGGTGCGTTTTCTGAACCTGCTGAGTGAACTGGGCGAACAAAGTGTGGTCATACTTTCTACCCATATCGTGGAAGATGTGAGCGAGCTGTGTACGCGTATGGCAATCATCGATAAGGGGTCTATCCTGCTCGAAGCGGAGCCCTTACGGGCCATGCGGGATTTGCGTGGCCGTATCTGGAAGCGCATTATTCCCAAAGAAGCCTTGCCCGAGATTGAACGTATGTATGCCGTTATTTCTACCAAATTGCTGGCAGGCCGCACGGTAGTGCAGGTGTACAGTGAGGTTCCCCCAGGGGCAGATTTTGAACCTGTAGAGCCCAATCTGGAAGATGTTTATTTCAGTACCATGGCTGGTCATATCGGTAAAGGCCCCAAGCGGGCAAGTAGGGAGGTGAAGCCATGAAATTAGCCGCTATCATACGTTTTGAAATGGCTTACCAGCTTAAGCGACTGGCTACCTGGTTGTTTTTTGCCGTGGTAGGTGTGGTGTGTTTCCTGCTGGCCCGGGAGAATTTCCTCGCCGATGCCATGTACGACGATTTCTACCTCAATGCCCCTTTTGTGATTGCCGTTATCTCGGTGTTTGGTTGTTTGATCTGGTTGCTGGCCGCCGCGCCGATTGCCGGTGAAGCAGCTGCCCGCGATGTGCAAACGGGCATGTATGCGCTCATTTATACCCTGCCGATCAGCAAGGGGCAATACCTGGTGGGCCGGTTTATCGCTGCTTTTTTGACCAACGCGATCATCCTGTTGGGTGTTCTGGCGGGCATTATGCTGGCCGTATACCTGCCAGGAGTGGATGCGAAAGCGATCGGACCGTTCCGTGCTGTTGCTTATTGGCACGCCTATGGTGTGGTCTGTCTGCCCAATGCGTTTATCGCTACGGCACTGCAGTTCTCCTTATCGGCCCTGGCGGGCCGTACCCGGGCCAGTTATGCCGGTAGTTTGATCCTCTTCTTTTTTGCCTATATCATCAGCATCCTGGTGTCTTTCCCCTTGGGGCAACCGGAGCTGGGTAAGCTGGTCGATCCCGTTGGTGTAGTCATTATTGTGAGCAGCATCACGTTTGGCTGGACGCCGGCAGAGAAAAGCACACGGCTGATGGATGTGTCTGGCATCCTGTTGTGGAATCGTTTACTGTGGACCGGTATCGGTGTGTTACTGCTGGTGATCACGCACTGGCGGTTTCGTTTTGCCCACCGGGTGCCTGCCCGCCGCTGGTGGCACCGCTGGCTGTTTCCTGCAGCCAAAGAAGCTTTGGCCGACGCGCCAGTGTCTGTACTGACTTCACCAATTTCACGACCTGCAATAGCACCTGCTTTTGGTACCAGGGACCGGTTACGGCAGTTGTGGGGATTATCCTTCGATGCGTTTTTATCATTGGCCAAAAGCCGTGCCGGCTGGATCGTATGGGGTGCTATCTTGTTCCTGACGGTATCGATCACCCTGATCAACCTGGACCTCGACGGCGTTCCGTTGATCCCACGAACGGATTACCTGGTATTGCATTATGCTGCTCCCCTCACCAATCCCTATTCGCCTTGGATACTATTGCCCTTGCTGATTATCTATTATGCGGCTGAACTGGTGTGGCGTGAACGGGAAGCGGGTATTAGCGAACTGGTCGACACTGCTCCCCTGCCCGAGTGGTTGTTGTTTGCCAGTAAATGCCTGGCGCTGGCTTTGGTGTTGGCCGTACTGATGTCCTTGATGGTGGTGGCTGCTATACTGGTACAATTGTTCAATGGCTATCACGCATTCGAGATTGGGTTGTTGATACAGGCTTTCCTGGGGCTGCGGTTGGTGGAGTACCTGTTGTTTGGTGTACTGATATTGGTGATCCAGGTGGTGGTCAACCAGAAATATATTGGCCTGCTCTGTTCTTTGCTGGCATATTCGATCATTGCCTTCTCGTCTATATTTGGTATCGAACATCATTTGCTGTTATACGGCACGAGTCCTGCGTGGAATTACTCGCAGATGCGCGGTTATGGCGGTAGTCTCAAGCCGTGGGTATGGTTCACTATTTACTGGGCCAGTTGGGCCCTGGTGCTGTCTATTGCCGCGCGGCTGTTGTGGGTGCGGGGTAAAGACCAGCGTTGGCGTACGCGCTGGCGGATGGTGTGGCAACGACTTTCCGGTAATACGGGGCCTGCACTGATCATGGCCGCCGGCTTTATGCTAGCGATGGGGGGGTACCTGTTCTTCGAGACGGTTATCGTGAATCAATATGCGTCTAAAAACGACGACCTGCAACGCCGGGCGGATTATGAAAATAAATTCAGCCATTTTGCCAACAAGCCACGACCTACTTTAACGGCGATGAAGCTACAGGTGGACCTGTTTCCTGAGCAACATTCAGCCGAGGTGCATGGTGTATATCAGCTGGTCAACCAGACCAGCGTTGCTATCGACAGTTTGCACCTGTTTGTGCCGCCCCAGGTGGACAGGCGGCGACTGAACACCAGTATCAAACGCAGGTACGCAGTCTGGGATGGCAGGTTCCCCTACTCGATCTACGTATTGGAAAAGCCTTTGCAGCCCGGTGACACCATGCAGCTGGAGTTTGTGTCGCAGCATTGGGTAAATGGGTTTACCAACAACGGGGTGAGTCAATTGGTGACCGGAAATGGTACTATGCTGACCGATGAGCTGTTGCCGGCGATCGGGTATCAGTCGAAGCCGGAATTGCTGGCGCCGGGTGAGCGTCGCCGGTACGGACTGCCGGAAAGGCCGGTAATCCCTTCCCTGGAGGGCTATGAAGCTGCTCCATACCAGGAAGGCATCCAAAAGGTGCAGGTAGATGCCACCCTGAGTACGGTGGCCGGACAAGTGGCCGTCACCAAGGGCGAACTGCAGAAACACTGGACCAAGGGCAACCGGGAATTTTATCATTATGTTACCGAATCGCCCATTCCCAACAGCCTGGCTTTCTATTCAGCCCGCTATGCCATGAAGGAAAAAATGTGGCAGGGTATTGCCATTCAGTTATACTATCATCCTGGTCATACTATCAATGTAGAGCGTATCCTTCTAAGTGCACAGGCTTCGCTGCAGGAGTACAGTGAGCAGTTTGGCCCTTATCCTTACAAGGTACTGAAGGTATTGGAGCATCCGGGCCTGGGCATCGGTATGCACAGCGAGTCGGGCCTGGTCACCAGTTCGGAAGGATTTACTTTATTCAATCCTGGCATGGACAACCGGGGAATGGATCTGCCTTATGCGGTGGTGGCCCATGAAATGGGGCATCAGTGGTGGGGCGGTCAGTTGCCGTATGCTTCGGTACAGGGGGCTCCCGTGTTGTCGGAAGGTTTGGCCTGGTATTCGGCAATGGGTGTGGTAGAGGCTACGAAAGGGTCTGAAGCGTTGTGGTCGTTGCGGCGGTTTATGCGGCAGCCCTACCCTTTCCCACCCATCAAAATGGGGGTGCCCTTGCTGCAGGCCATGGACCCCTGGCAGGCGTACCGGAAAGGACCTTTCGCCTTCTACGCCTTGCAGGAGTACATTGGCCGTCCGGCGGTAAGTACTGCCCTGCGACAGCTACTGCAAAAGCATGCCGGGGGTAAGCCGCCGTTGGCTACTACGCTCGACCTCTACCGGGAGTTGCAGGCCGTAACGCCTGATTCTTTGCAGTATCTGTTGCACGATCTGTTTGCTGCGAATTCTTTTTGGGAACTGAAGACAGAGCAGGTGGATGCCAAATCGCTGCCCGATGGCCAATGGCAGCTATCCCTCGCAGTGAAGGCGCGTAAATTTGTGATCGACCCATCGGGTAAGGAAACCGATGTGCCGATGAATGACTGGATCGAACTGGGCGCGTTTGATGGAGAACGCCCGGTGGAGAAAGGGGCACCGTATCTGTACCTGCAGCGGCACCGTATCCATTCCGGTTCGCAGCAGGTGGTTGTCACCGTTCCCCGTAAGCCTGTATGGGCGGGGATCGATCCGCGTTACCTGCTCATCGATCTGAAAACTGACGACAATACGAAGGCTGTTGGGATGGTAAAACCCTAGCAGCACCTGTCGGTTCGAAGGAATGGATATTGTGTAGGGGAATCTATTCGGTGCCGATTAGCGGCGATTCGTTACCCCGGATGCGGAACCCGCCTTCGCCCTTGAGTATCATTGGTGTATTGGTGACCAGTTTCAGCAAGGTCAGGTCGAGCTTGGCCGTAGTGTTTTTGATGGGCTCGATGGTGAGTGAAATGATCCGGCTTTTGTCGAGTTGGTATTGGTCATAATCGTCTTGTATAGCTTTGCCGTCGATCATGAACAGGACGGTTTGATTGCCCAGTTTGGTATACTTCTTTTTGATCTCATTGAGGGAGATGAGATCGGGTATATAGTCCTTCTTTAAGTAGATGTACAGTGCCCCGTCGTATTTTTTTCCGTAGATCTCCCGGTAGCCTTTGTCTACGGTAAGGCTGTCGATACCCTCTGGCTTTAGGCCTGCCATTATGGAGCTGTGCACTAATTTCCCATCGACGTAAATAGCCGGCGCCTCTTTGCTGTGGGGGAAAGCGGAGGAAACGGCCTCGTATACATAAATAGTATCAGCTTTGGCCGCTGGCGGTTGCTGGGCCTGGGTGCTGATAGCGCTGATCATCAGCAGAGAACAAAGTATCTTTTTCATCAATTAGGTTGTTTGCTGACAGGATGCGATGGGCTGATCGATTACACAAGTAAGTTACAAAAATTAAATACTGACGCGTTGTTTGGTGGCGGCTGACCGATAGATCGCTTCTACCACTTTGATGTCGCGCAGCCCTTCTTCGCCGGGTACGGGCATGGGTTTGCCGGCCATGATCGTTTGTGCATCGTCGTCCATTTGTTTGGCCTGTTGGTAGGGTACCTGGTAGGGATGTTGGATCTGGCCCAGGGGGCTATTGGCTTTTTGTCCGTTGTAAGCGGAATAAGGTTCTACTTTAATATCGCCTTTTTCGCAGGTGATGTCGAGGAAATTGATGTTTTCCCCAAAGCTGGTTTTGATATCTGCCAGTACGCCTCCGGGAAATTCGAGGGTGGCGACAGTGGTTTCGTCGAGCCCGTTCTTATAGATCTCGGGGCGTGTGGTGGAGGTAGTAGCCGAAACGACGGCGATGGGCTCCATGGCGGTGCCGAGCCTTGCGCCCTGGATGGCATATACACCCATATCGTATAGTACGCCTCCGCCCATTTCTTTCTTTTGTTTCCAGTGATCGGTGCGGTTATCACGGTAGCCGGCGGCGCAGGTTACCTTTTTTACTTTGCCGAGGGATTGTTTTTGTACGATGCTGCGCCACTCCTGCGTATTGGGTTCATGCTGCAACCGGTAGCCGATGGCGAGGGAGCGTTTGTTCTTGCGGCAGGCATCGATCATGTCCTGGCATTCTTTGACGTTCATGGCCATGGGTTTTTCGCACCAGACGTGTTTGCCTGCGTTGGCGGCGCGGATTACGTATTCGCGGTGCATGGAAGGTGGTAGTACCACGTAAATGACGTCGATGTCGGAATTGTTGGCGATACTGTCGAAGGTGTCGTAGTTGTAGATATTCTTATCGGGAATATTGTATTTCTTTTTCCAGGCTTCTGCTTTGGCGGGTGTGCCGGTGACGATGCCGGCGAGGTAGCAGTGTTTGGTTTGCTGGAGGGCGGGTGCCAGCAGGTCGGTACTGTAATAGCCGAGGCCGACGAGGGCGATGCCGAGCCGGTCTTTGCGTTTGGGCGGTGCGGCGATGAGCGCTGCGGGAGACAAGAGGATGATACCGCTGGCGGTGGCGATCTTTTTGAGCGCGTCTCTTCGTGATTGGGATGGCATAGCAAACAAATTTAAGTGATGAGCAATGGGCGGGCCGGGTAGCTAAATGTACGGGATTTTTGTGGGCCAACGGGGGCAAAACCCGCTGTTGAGATGAACCGACCAGCTTTGCGCGATTATCGACCCCGTTTAGGACCTGAACCTGGTATTACTGGCTCAAAGCGAACCTGGATCGTTTTGGTGCACCTGTCGTGCAAATTGGGCAAGAAGGTGCAGGCAGGTGCCTAATATCATGCGCTTTGGTCTGTAGCGTTGGGGTGAGTGGCCGGTATGCGGTATCTTTGCGCACACATGGAATTAAACGTAACGATAGATTTAGAAGGGTTGGATTTTGGACGGCTACTCTCCGCCTGGAGATGGAAACTACCGTCAGTAAAACAGATTGCCATCATCTCGTGTTTGGGTGACCTGTTTTTTGTCGATAGCGATGATGCGGTTGGCAGGCTGCAGACCGATTCGGGCTACCTGGTGCGGATCGCTGATTCTGTGCAACAATTCCAAGCCCTTTTGCAAGATGAGGAATTTGCTGATGAATTTTTCCTACCTGGCTTTGTGCAAGAACTGCTGTTGACTGGAAAAAACCTTGCGCAGGGAGAAGTTTACAGCTATATCACCCCGCCTGTGATGGGTGGCGCTTATAGTCCGGATAACATCGAAGCTAAAAATGTGTACACGCATTTTGATATTACCGGTCAGTTTCACGAGCAGATCAAAGACCTGCCAGATGGCACGCGGATTACTATGTCAGTGAAGACGAAACGATAGCCATCTACCATTTACCACCCAGGGCCTACCCTTTCACCTGAAGGCGGTTCTGTATATCCTTTCCGCCAATCGGACAGGTTGTCCGGATGATCGAGCCGGTCTGCCAGCTTTTTCATCCGGAGGAAAATTTTGAAGACCTTAATTCTGATCAGGTCGTATTCGTCTTTTTCCGGCTGTAGAATATCGCGGATTAGGATTCTTTGGATGGCCTTCCAGAATATTTCCTGGTTACCCGGTGTCAACTCCCGCAAATCGAAATGACGAACAACATTTTCTCCATCTGGCCTTATAAAACAATACCCGCATTCTATATCTTCTGAACTGGGTATTTGGGTACGCAGCCAATTACAAAAAGCAATTTTGAGTTCATCCTGGTCTTGATCGGCACTCAATACTTCTATGACCAATTCAAAAATCAGATCATAAAAAGTCCACCGGCGCGCCAGGCACCGTCCGTCTGACAATATGATAAATCCTGAAGCCATTGGGGTAGTTCTTCTATTGGTAATTCGCCAGATCAATTCCGAAGTGGGTTTTCACATCCTCGGCGTAATCAAGGTAGCCTTTGCGTACGACGCCTCGTTGCCACCACGGGCCTTCTATTGGAGACGTGAAGCCAGGAATGAATGATTCCTGTAAGAGGCCGTCTATGTCGGCGATGTTTTGCTGAAAGTCCTTAAATGCGTCGAAGCCCTGCAACTCCGGAGCGGTCAGCACCTTTTCGATCATGCCCCTGATCAATATGTCATGGTCGAATTCGCTGAGATAATCTCCATAACCTTCTTCCAGGCATTGAACTGCCAGCCGCTTGTAATGCTTAATCAGGTTGCCTATCGACTCATGCAGGTGAAAAATGTCCAGCCGGCGGGCCGCGGCCCTGTAAGCTTCGTAAAACGCTACCGCTGCTTGGTCTCGTGTATTCATAATAGTGTCTGTGTAGCAATATAACAAGTAAACCGCAACTACGGAATAGTGCACCTCGGCGACCCGGTAATCAGGTTGCAATTCTCAGTAGAGCGGTCCAAATTCTACCTGGCTGTTGCGCCCAGTCCTTCCCCGCCCCATTTTTACAGCAAAAAAATGAACAAACTGATCTGCTTATTACTCCTTCACCTGGCTGTGGCCAGCTCACAAGCTCAGTACCAGATCGATGCCCACCTGACCGGCTTCCCTGATGGCACTGTTTTCTACCTGAAAGACATCGATGCCGACCAGGTGCTGGACAGCGCCGCCCTGCAGCAGGGACGTATTTTCTTCACCGGTACTTTTGAAGACGGCCCACGTGGTCTGTGGTTGTACCATTCCTCCCCCCAACAGTTTTATTATTGCAACCTGTTTATGGGCAATGAAAAATTGTTGGTACAAGCCGATAAGAAAGACATGCCCTATAATGTCAGGATAACTGGCTCCTGCATCCAGGCAACGGAAACCCTGCTCGACCTCCAAACAGCACCGTACAACGCCAGCCGGGACAGCCTGGTGCAACTGGCCATGCCCCTGATGATGAAAGGTGAGCAACCATCCCGGCAAGACAGCCTGTGGAAACTGATCCGGGTGATCGACGACAGCGTAGAGCACATCACGCAGCGTTTTATCAGCGGGCATATCAACTCGTACGCCGGCATCCGTTGGCTGAATTACCGGAAAAGCAAAATGGACTCCTCCCGCATTCAGTCGTTGCTGGACCAACTGCGTCCCGAGTTTCGGGATCACCGGTACGCCCAAACGGTGGCCACTTTTCTTCGTGTTGGCGCTACCCTGAAGAAAGGTGATCCATCGCGCGACTTTATCGCCCATGACAGCCTGGGCAAGCCCTATCAACTGTCTGCCTACCGGGGTAAATATGTGCTCCTCAATTTCTCTACTACCTACTGTAGCCCCTGTATGCAATCGAAAGAGGAATTGAAGACCGCAGACAGCACGTACCGCCAGGAACTGCAGTTGATCACCTTCAATGCCGACGCTTCGCGCGAAACCTGGCTCAAAGGTGTGCGGCGCGATCATCCTGCCTGGCCTGCCGTATCGGATGGCAAAGGACCGGCGAGTGAAACGGTGATGAAGTACGGTGCCACCGGCTATCCGACCTTCGTTTTGCTCGACCCCCAAGGCAAAATTGTACAGTCCTGGTCTGGTTATGGCAAAGGAGGTATCCTGTCTGTGTTACAAAAGCAACTCACTGCTCAAAATAAACCTTAATTTACCACTATGTTATTCGTGCTACCGCCTACCTGCCGCGCTGCCTTCTGCGGCCTGATTTTTATGCTTGCTTCTAAGATTTCGCAGGCGCAAGATGCTGCCTCCTATGCGCACGATTACCGGTTTACTGTTTTGTATTACGGCGAAGGCGATCGCCCCGATTGGGAAAACAGTTTCAATACCGCTGAAAAGTATTTCAATTACTACGAGCCTGTTAAAAGGGAGTTTCATGCAGTGGGGGTGCCCATCGGTGAATATCCGCCAACCGGCCGTTTAAATACGGCTACAGGACTTGGCGTCAGCCTGGAAAAAGGAGACTTTGCCGGTGCCTTCGGATTTCCCGTTCGTGCGTTGAGCAAGACCTATACCTCCTACAATGTTTTCGACGCTTCTGGTGTCTCTGTCATTGCATTGGGCATTCATCCGGGCAATGCCAATGAGTATGAGTATCGACTGGTGCTGAACGATAGCGTGGTGGCGAAAGACTGGAGCCCTTTCACCAAGTTCAAAAAGGTGCCTGCTACCGGCTACGAATATGCCGACATGGGTCGTCTTTGCTGGCCGGGTCAATATGTATTGATCGAGACCAGGAACCGCCAATCAAGGCTCGATGCAGGGAGTGTAGTGGTCAATTGGCCCGCGAAACCTGTGTTGGCTGTGTCGGGCACCCGCGTCTTTTTCCAGGAGGACAATGAACGAGGTATGAATGGATACCTGGAGGCGACACTTCTCCATCAAAAAAATGCCACCCACAAAGACCCGAACACCGGTGTTTTGCAAGGGCTTCGGTTACCCGGCGACAAAGTATATGTATCCATGATCTTTGACCTGAAGAATGTTTCCCCCACCTTTCCGTATAGGGCTGTTTTATACCGGGAACGACGAGGGGTGACGGATAGTGTCGAAATCGATCTTTACTTCAATGATACTTACCTTCGTTTGAAGCCTGAGTTTTTTGATCAGCCAGGTAATTACCGGTTAGTGGTAGGCAATACCTATTTCTTCTTCAATCCTGCGTATCGGCATTGGCTGCTGACCATCCCTTTCGAGGTGTTGCCGACGCCTGCCTTTGCCAGGAAGTGGTCGCTGCTGCAATTACTGCCTTACATTGTTGGCGGACTGTTGTTGCTGGCATTGGCCATCTTCCTATATTACCGACGCAATGCCCGCCGTATACGCAGGCTGGAACACGCACAACAGCTGCGTCAGTGGCAATTGCGCAGCCTGCAACACCAGCTCAACCCTCATTTTCTGTTCAATGCGCTGGGCGCCATTCAAAACCTGATTGGCCGAAACGATGTGCAGTCGGCAGGTCGTTACCTCGACCGCTTTTCTTCACTCACGCGCACCGTGCTCGAGACCAGTGGCCATGAACTCATTCCGCTGGAAGACGAACTGTCCATGTTGCAGGCCTACCTGGAAATGGAGCAACTGCGTACGCCTTTTTCTTTTACCATCGAACTGGCCGATGGCATCGATGCCACCAATACGGAGATCCCTGGTATGCTGTTACAACCTTATGTGGAGAATGCCGTCAAACACGGTGTAAGTGGCCGCGATGAGGGGGTGATCACTGTCCAGGTCAGCCGGCAATCCGATACCCTGCTGTTTACCGTATCGGACAATGGAAGCGGTATGCAGGATGCCCGGCCGCGCAATGGCTCTACGGGCATGGGGCTGTCGATCGTTAACCGGCGGATCGACCTGCTCAATGAAGGATATGGGGCAGCGCTGATCCATACCGATATCCGCAGCAGCGAAAAGGGCACCCACGTAACAGTACAATTAAAGCACTGGCTAGATAAAAACACGATCAACGCATGACGATCCGCACCATCCTTGTAGAAGACGAACCACACAATGCAGAACACCTGCACCGGCTGATTGCCGCACACACACCGCAGCTGCTGGTGGCAGCCGTAGCATCGACCGTACCAGAGGCATTGGTGGCGATCCGCCTTCATCAGCCCGACCTGTTGCTGCTCGACGTACAACTGAAACAGGAAACCGGGTTTGACTTGTTGTCGCAATTGGCTGGGTTGGCCCCCGAGGTGATCTTTGTGACGGCCTTTGATCAGTACGGTGTACGCGCTATCAAATTTGCTGCCCTGGATTACCTGCTGAAACCTGTTACGGCGAGCGATCTGCAGGAGGCGGTGGGCAAAGCTGTCGTTCGCTTGCAACAAAAGCAGAAGGACCGCAAGTTGGATCACCTACTGTCGTTTTTAGCGACCAATAGCCAGGAACAACAGAAACTAGCCCTGCCCCTACAAGACCAGGTACGCTATGAGACCATTGTTTCCATTGTACGTCTGGAGTCTTCCAATAACTATAGCTATGTATTGCTGGAAAGTGGTGAAAAGCTACTGGTATGCCGTACGCTGAAGGAGTTTGCCGGTATGCTGGAACCTTATGGTTTTATCCGCACCCACCAATCGCACCTGGTGAACAGCCGATTTGTCAAAAGCTTTCTGAAAGAAGATGGCGGCACTTTGTTGCTGACTGATCAATCGAAGATCCCGCTATCCAAAGCACACCGGGCAATCGTGAAGGAGAAACTGCAGCAATTGCCCGGGAGCCTGGGTTGATGGAGCCGACCAGGTAGCGTCGACTGATGATTGAGGTGGTGTGACTACTTTGCTTGCAGCACCCGTACATCGAATACGCGGCCTGCCATATTCCGGTTGTGTGCTGTTTTTGTCGCCGGAAGATGGACTAGCTTCCCACGAAGTGTTTTGTGGGTTGACCGATAACCAGGGCTTTCTCCAACATTCGGCAGAGGTGAATAGCCAGGTGCGGGGCATCTATGCCGATGAAACCGGGCTGGTGGATACACGATCCTGAAACAGGCGCAGGACAAAATGCTTACCATCAGTGAAAAGGGCGCTAAAGGGCTGTGATACCTGGATGTGTATATGATGCCGGGATTGATATTGCTGGTGGGCGCGGTGATCCTGGTACGGCGGAAAAGAAAGTAGGCCTGGCGGGCAGAAATGTTTTTTTTTCCTATATTCGCGCCCCGGTAGCCTGAAAATGGCTTCCAGGAGAGATGCCAGAGCTGGTTGAATGGGTCGCACTCGAAATGCGAAGTGTGGGTAACTGCACCGGGGGTTCGAATCCCTCTCTCTCCGCAAAACAAAACAAGTGCTCCCGAAAGGGAGCATTTTTCATTTGGGAAGGTGGCAAGCTCGCTTGCCAGACCGGACAAATGTAAAATGCACGGCGCGTAGCGCCAGCACTTGTTTTGTTTTGACGCCCCCACCCAGGATCGCCGCAGGCAATCCCAAGCGGTCTGGCAAGCTCGCTTGCTGGCGCGAACCGCCATGAAAAATAACGCGCACAGCGCGGCACCATTACTTGATTCAAGCCTCCCACCCGGGATCGCCGCAGGCAATCCCTTTCTCTCCCCCACCTCTACTACCTGTAGAGGACGATGTTACCAACCGCATAACAGGAGACCTTTCAGGTATTGTTAGCACGCAGCCAGGCATGTTCCATCGACAACGATTTGCCTGGCGATGCCTCCTCCTAAAAGCGGGCGATCGTTCTGACATGATGCTGGTCATGCGGGACAAAAAAATTGAGACAAATAGCACAACGGTTGTTAGTAGAGTTTTGTCGGGAACTTCCTAGATTAGATGAGGGTTACTAATAGTTACCATTTTCAGCATATCCATTTTATTAATCTTCCTGTCAAGGTATAACCACTCATTATGACTCCATTTTTAACTGCATGTGTTAAGCCATCCATTGTAGCGTGTACGCTATTCATTTTATCTGCAGCCGTTCAGGCACAAGACGGTACTATTTACCCTTTGGCAACTCCTTCAGAGCCCAATGCCATTCGGCTCGGCACTGGAGGTGTGGATAATCAGCCAGCCTCCGAATCCTGGTTTCGCCAGTGGGGCGATCCGATGGCGCGCAATATTACGGTAGCGACACTGACCCCCTTTTTGCCTAAACCTGGAACGGGAAATGGCGCTGCGGTGATCGTTGCACCCGGCGGCGGCTATCGATGGCTGTCATTGGGCAATGAAGGTTGGGAAGTGGCGCAGGCATTGGCAGACAAGGGCATTGCCGCCTTTGTGCTGAAATACAGGCTTTTCCCTACGCCACCGGCGCTCGATGATTTCAAAGCCTGGATGAATAGACCCCGCACGGCTGCTCCAGCATCATCCGATACCTCAAAAAAAGAAACAACGCCCGCTCCGATGCAAATGGATCTGTCTAATCAGTTAGCAGACGCAGAGGCTGCGTACGCAATGATCCTGAAGCGTTCTAAAGAATGGGGCGTAGATACCAGCAGAATTGGCATGATAGGTTTTTCAGCCGGAGCTGGCCTTACGATGCATTCAACACTTCATTCAAAGACAATGAAACTGGCTTTCATCGGACCAATTTATGGAGGAATGGGTCCGGTAGAGGTGCCCAAAAATGCTCCTCCAATGTTCAATGTTATTGCTTCCGACGACTTTCTTTTTGGGGGCCAAACAGGTTTGATACAATCCTGGTTCAAAGCGGGCAGACCGGTTGAATTTCACCTTTACCAGAATGGTGGTCATGGTTTTGGCCTTGGGAATCCCAACAAAACGAGTAACCGCTGGTTTGATGCTTTCATGTATTGGCTCGAGGTCAACCGTTTTCTAAAAAAGTCCAGCTAATGTTATCCTATCAGCGTACCTGGCCGCATGTGCGCTCACTGATCATCCATTTGGCCATAACAACTCAGTTATTTAGGTATCACCTCATTGCTTGGGGCATCTAATGATCTGTAGTAACAATTGCATGGTAGACAGTAATTATAACCAGTTTGTCATATGATAAGATTTGCTCCTAAAATAGGGTTGACGGTCCCGAGGCCTCCATCCAACCAATCACGTGTTTAATAGCTTCTCTCATTAGTCTGATAGATACCGCTAAAGGATGGTGGCACAATTTTTTATTCATACATGAGATCAGTAATTATCATAAATATGAAATGGATCGGTAAACGGGAAAGCTCTAATGTCGAGGACCGCCGTAGCTCTACAGGCGGACGTATTGCCGTCGGGGGAGGCCTGGCAGGCGTTATCATTTACCTGCTTTATATGTTTTTGGGTGGCGGTAACGCTGATCCCTCGCAAGGAGGGGACCAACCATTGCCCGGCCAACCTGGGCAAGTGACCGAATTGACGCCTGACCAACAGGCCGCTGATAATGAGCGGGCAAAGTTCGTGAAGGTGGTATTAGCGGAAACAGAAGACGTATGGAACAAGTTATTCCAACAGCAAGGGCTAAAATATGAAGAGCCGGTATTGGTCTTGTATCGTGACGAGGTAGAATCTGCCTGCGGATTTGCCAGTGCAGCTTCCGGACCATTCTATTGCCCCGGCGATTCGAAATTGTATATTGACCTGTCATTTTATGAAGAGCTACAAAACAGGTTGAACGCGCCGGGAGACTTCCCAATGGCCTATGTGGTGGCTCATGAGATCGGGCATCACATTCAAAAGTTACATGGAACAGCCGACAAGGTAAACCGGCTCCGTCAGCGCCTCAGTGAAGCCGAATACAACCGCTATTCAGTGATGATGGAATTGCAGGCGGATTTTTTAGCCGGGGTTTGGGCACATCATGCTCAAAAGACAAAGGGTATTTTAGACCCGGATGATATTGAAGAAGCTTTAACAGCAGCGAATGCTATTGGTGATGACAGGTTGCAAAAACAGGCAACTGGCCGGGTGGTGCCGGATGCTTTCACGCATGGTACTTCACAACAAAGGATGTATTGGTTTAAAAAAGGCTATGAAACGGGCGACCTCAAACAGGGAGATACGTTTAATGACCCTTCGTTGAATTAATAGCCATCGTCATGTCCGGTGGGAACCTGCCAAGTAAGTAATCTCCAGCATCAAATGGGGCGCTCAGGCCTTGTCAATTTTATCTTTATTTTAGTATGTGCTGGCTTCAATTTTGATTGGAGAGTAGTATGAAAAGTTTCCTTTTATTACCACTTATCGCCTTGCTGCTGTCGGCGTCTGCTCAGGCGCAGCAGCCCACAGGCCGATTAGCTATAAAACTCGACAAAAACATCCTCAAACCCGGCGATTCATTACAGGTGACAGTGGATTACGAAGCCGGCGGTGGTCAACAACTGCACCAATCCCTCGCAACACTGGAACTGGTGATTGAAAACGAAGCGGGACGGCGTACCCGCCTCCGCTGGCCGGTGATCGATGGTCGGGCTTCCGGTACCATATTCTTAGCCGATTCAATGACCCTCGGTAAATACACCTTGCTGGCTGGCTTGCAGCAACGATTTTTCGAAGTGATTGGCCAGGTAAAAAACGCCAGCAACCTGGGAAGTATACAAGCGATGCTGCTCACCAAAACCGGCGATTGGGACGAGCAAAAAGTGACGGTGGCGCCGGACGGCACCTTCGCTATCCGTAACTGGCTGTTTGAAGACAATGCCTTGCTGGCTTTCAGTCGAACCAAAGACAATAACCAGTTGCTGGATATCAGCATCAGTAGTCAACTTGATTCCACCTATGACCCGCTGGCCGTTGGAGGCAGGACCTTTTACATAGGCAATCCGCCGGCAGCAGTGCGGCCAGGCCTGAACAAGCCTGTAGAAACCACGGAAGCGCTTTTTGCAGATCGCGGTACGATGCTCCCGGCAGTCATCGTCAGAAGAACCGCCAAGACCCGGTCACAGCAATTTAATGAAGAACATGTCAGCGGCCTGTTCCGGTCGGGAGACGAGCGATTGATCGCTATCATGGATGATCCCAGCGCGATTGGCTTTAACAATGTTTTTAACTACCTGCAAGGCAGGGTGGCTGGCCTGCAAATTGCACCAACAGGTGCCCCATCCTGGCGTGGCGGCCCGGTCATCTTCTTTCTGGATGAGGTAAGGGTGTCTGCTCAACAAATAGCCAATATACCCATGCCAGACATTGCCATTGTGAAAGCTTATCCCCCGCCCTTTTTCGGCGCTCCTGGCGGTGGCGCTGGGATTGCTGTTTATACCCGTAGGGGTGGCGAAGCTAATAATCTACCCGCCAACAGGCAGGTGTTTAAAATACGAGGCTATACGCCAGCTGCCATAGCGTTGGACATGAATAAGCTCAGGTTGTAATCATGCACTCCATCCGGCAACGAACCCCATTCACTGGAAAAAACTGACCATTCGTTCACAGAAACTTCCTGCCGGGCCCTGGCAGGCATACATTGCAGCAATAAAAACCGTCTCCGGGAGTTTACATACGCAATCTTTACTATGAGCACACCTGTTCAACGCCTTAAAGTGGGTGAAGGAAAAATCAGCGGCTATTCGTCGATCTTCCTGGGATTATTGTCCCTGATCGGCGTCATCTGTTTTAAATACCCCGAATGGCTCACCACGCCGCAGTTCCGGGAAGTATATACAGGTGAGTCGATGAAGATCGTGCTGACGTCGACCATCATTGCCTCTTTTCTGTTTGCGCTGGTTAGCTTTATGCTCAGCAAACAAAAGAAATGGGCTTTGACGGGCTTGTTGATCTGCACCCTGGCCATCGTATTCGGTGGGTTGACCGTGCAGGGCCGGTCCGTGGAGAAGACCAGCTGGTCCCTCGGTGTCGATTGGTTATTACTCGACCTCCTGCTGATGGCCGTGATCTTCGTGCCCATTGAAATAGTGTTCCCCAAAAACAAGCAACAAAGCAAGTTTCACGAAGAATGGAGAACCGACCTGCTGTACTTTGTCATCAGTCACCTGTTTATCCAGTTTTTTGGTGTGATCACCCAAAAGCCCGCCAAGCTGTTCTTTGGCTGGATCGGATTGTCGGAATTGCAGCTTTGGGTGCAGCAACTTCCCTACCTGATCGAGTTGTTCTTCGCTTTCCTCATTACCGACCTGTTTCAATACGCCGCTCACCGTTTTTTCCATTCCCACACCTACCTGTGGCGCTTCCATTCGGTGCACCATTCCACCAAAAACATGGATTGGCTGGCCGGATCGAGGACCCACTTCGTCGATATCTTCGTTACCCGCTCCATGACCTTTATTCCCCTGTATGTATTTGGCTTTTCGGAGATCACCTTCAATACCTACATCATTTTTATGGCGATCCATGCGGTACTGATCCATGCCAACACCCGTATCAATTTCGGGTTCCTGAAATACATCTTTGCAACACCTCAATACCACCACTGGCACCACTGCGAAGACCCGAAATACTACGGGAAGAACTTTGCCACGATATTCCCCTTTATCGATAAGATCTTCGGCACCTACTACCTGCCCGGCGATGTATGGCCAGAAGGCACGGGACTGCGGGAAACCCATTTCCCCAAAGGCTATGTGAACCAGCTGGTGTACCCTTTCACCAAAAGCCCTTTTGACGAAAACCTGGATATGGAGAACGAAACCAAGCGTTAACCAGCTCTAACAAGGGTAAATTGACCCCATAAACTTTTACGTCTGGCGTTTGTTTATATTGGCAGACGAAAAGAAACTCATGAAGAAAATAGGTTTTTTATCATTCGGACATTGGTCCAATCATCCGGCCTACCAGGCCCGCACAGCCAGCGATACCTTGCTCCAGTCTATTGACCTGGCCGTTGCTGCGGAGGCTATCGGATTGGATGGTGCTTACTTCCGGGTACACCATTTTGCCGCCCAGTTGGCCTCTCCCTTTCCTTTACTGTCTGCCATTGGTGCCAAAACCAACAGCATCGAGATCGGAACCGGTGTCATCGACATGCGGTATGAAAATCCACTCTATATGGTGGAAGATGCCGGTGCAGCCGACCTGATTTCCCGTGGACGATTACAGCTGGGCATCAGCCGTGGGTCGCCCGAACAGGTCATTGAAGGATGGCGTTACTTTGGATACGAACCGGCTGCCGGTGAAACCGACGCCGATATGGGACGAAAGAAAGCCCTGCAGTTTTTAGATAAGTTAAAAGGCGTAGGTTTTGCACTGCCCAACCCCTACCCGATGTTTCCCAATCCGCCGGGCCTGTTGCGCCTGGAGCCCTATTCCGAAGGGCTGCGGGAACGTATCTGGTGGGGCGCTGCCACCAATGCTACCGCTATCTGGGCAGCTGAAAATGGCATGCACCTGCAAAGCTCCACCCTGAAGTTTGACGAAAGCGGCAAGCCCTTCCACATACAACAGGCAGAACAGATCAGGCTGTACAAAGAGGCCTGGAAAAAAGCCGGACATACCCGCGAGCCGAGGGTATCGGTAAGCCGCTCTATTTTCGCGCTGATGAATGACCAGGACAGGCTGTACTTTGGCCGCGATGCCAGGAGTACGGATAAGTTTGGCATGATCGAGGCCGACACACGCGCCGTTTTTGGAAGAAGTTATGCCGGCGAACCGGATCAACTCATCAAAGAGCTGGCCCAGGATGAAGCCATCCAGGAAGCAGATACCCTTCTTTTGACGATCCCCAACACCCTGGGGGTTGACTATAATATTCACGTGCTGTCGTCGATCCTGGAGCATGTAGCACCCGGATTAGGCTGGCGATAATATTCACCCGTCACATCATAGAAAGCTCCCGATTCAGTCGGGGGCTTTTTGATGTGGGGTACGCAGTCTGGAGGCTGGGGCACGATCGTTATCACCATCCGATATCTATCCAACCTAACCCAGCACGACACTTATTTTTATTATTATATACATCCACGTATCGGGAACGTTCCCGTGGTTACGTAAACGTTTGCGTTAGGTAGTACGTAATCGATTGCGTAAGTTTTACCAATGAAAAATTAACTGCCGTCGATACGATTTATGCCAATATTTTCTTGCATAAATATTACGCGTGTCCGATAAAAGAATACTAAGATTTGATGGTGGGTCTAAATAATTTTGAGAGCCAACAAAATTGCTGCCATAAACCTAATCATCATGAAGAAGCAACTACACGTATTGTTGCTCGCGATTGTTTGCCTCGCTGCCCTGTCGGTAGCGCATGGCCAGGCGTATACCTTAAATCAGGTACGCATCGGTGGATCGGGTGCCATCCCCTCTTTTGTAGCACACCCGAAAGTTCCCGACCTGTATTTCGTGACCACCGATGTAGGCTCTCCCTACCGGTGGAACAAAAATCTCCAGAAGTGGGAACCGATCATGTTGTTCAAGACCATTCCCGTTAACTACTGGCGCTGGGAGTACAACCAGCGTTGCGGTAGTATTGCCGTTGACCCCAACGACGCTACAGGAAATATCCTGTATGCGATCGTCGAACAGGGACCAGGAGCCAATCCGGGCCAGGGCAATCTTTACAAAGGGACTATTATGAAAAGCACCGACCGCGGTGACTCCTGGACCGACCTGAACGTACCCATCACCTCCCACCCCAATGATCAAAAGACCTACGTGAACCGCGTACAGGTCGACCCGTACAATAGCAATATCGTATGGGCAGTCTCCGATACGACAGGCGCTTTCCGCACGGAAGATGCAGGTGCCAACTGGACCAAGATGACCAGCGTATCCATGAACACCGAAAAGATCTGCACTTTTATCGTGTATGATTCCAGCGCCGGCACAACCACTTTCAACGGAAAGACCGTCGCCAAAAGGATCTACCTGGGCCGGCCTTCCGGAGTCTTCGTTTCCAATGACGGCGGACAGAGCTTTACGCTGATGCCCAATAGTCCGGCCGGTTCTACGCGTGCTACCATCCATGCAGATGGCACGCTCTACATCGCTTCCAATCACTGGCAGGTGAAAAAAGCCGTCTACAAGTACCGCAATGGTGTATGGCAGGATATCTCGCCCACCTTTATTCCCATCAGCGACAACAAGATCTTTGGGGGAGTCGCGGTAAATCCCAAAAACTCCAATGAGATTGTTGTCGGTACCTATGGTGGCTGGGCAACAGATGTTTATTTTGTTTCTACCACCGGCGGCAACAACTACACGCAGGGTAATATGACCCGCGACAGGACGGAAGCGCCCCATTCAGCGAACGACATGGCGTCGTACAACTCGCCCGGCCACAGCACCTTTGGGTATGTGTGGGATCCCTTCTACCCGACCCGGGTGTGGCTCACTGACCTGTTCGATGTGCTCCAGACCAACAATATCCTGAGTGCCCAGCAAGACTGGAAGATCCGAATCGTAGGTCTCGAAGAGATCATGATCACGGGCCCCATGGTTGCCCCTCCCAGCGGTAAGAACCTGTTGCTTAGTTCCACGGCAGACGTCGGGGGAGCTTCCCACCGCTCTTTGACCGAACCGCTGTGGTCAGGTGCTGTCAGTTACACCAGCCTTTTCTGGAACATTAACCAGGGGATGAACTCACAAGGTGTCGCTTACCAGCAAACCAACCCCAACTTTGTTGCCCGCATCGCTTCCGATGGTTGGGGGTATGACAATACAGCCACCCTTGATCGCTCGGGCTACTCCCTCGATGGTGGTGATACCTATACCCGCTTTCCTACTTCACCGGGCATGCGCGGCCGTGTGGCCGTAGCCGCTAATTCACAAACTATCCTGTGGCTCACGCAAAAAGATAATACCGGCTCAGGTATCGGTAACGTGTGGCGCACTACCAACCTCGGCACTTCCTGGACCAAATCCACCGGAGCGCCTGCTGGCGTCCTGGCCGCTGGTAACCAATGGGTCATCCAGCCCGGCGTCAATCACCTGATCGCCGATAAGGTCGATGGTAATTTCTTTTATATCTGGGACCGTGGTAATTTTTACGTAAGCTCCGACAATGGCGTTTCGTTTACAAAAACCGCCGCCGAAGGACTCACCGCCAACAATGGCCATAATCCTTCTACCAACACTGCTTATGCCACGCACTCCAACATCGAGGCGATGCCTGGCAGAACGGGTGATGTATACCTCGCTTTTTACAACGAACAGTATCCTGAGTTCAGCGCCTTGTACCATACCGTCGATACCGGTAAGACCTTTACCAAAGTAGGAGGTCCCAATTTCAAGCCGAAATGGATCGCTACGGCACTATCGGATACCACACCCAGTGCACACGCCGTATTGTATGTGACCAGCGCTGCCTTTGCCATCAACAATGTACACTTCGGTGCCTTCCGGTCAGATGATACCGGCCGTACCTGGACCACCATCGTTGACCGGTTGCCTGGCACATCGCCTGGTATCGCTGCCGATAACCGGGGTACCTTTTTTACCGGCGCTGCCGGTAACGGTATCTGGTTTGGCAAACCGCAAGGTGGCCCGGTACAATCGGTCCAGATACTGAATACTGCTTCCGATACACTCGTACAAGGATTCACCATCCGGTTGACGGCGAAACTAACGCCCGCCTATCCTACCAATCCGGCCGTCACCTGGAGCTCTTCCGATACAGCCGTGGCGAAAGTCGACGCTTACGGTAATGTAACAGCGGCTAGTCCCGGTACAACCACGATTACCCTCACTACTGTGGATGGCGCCAAGACGGATACGCATCCCATCATCGTCATTCCACCTACCATATCTACAGGCATTATCATGGACAGCGTCGCCTATGGCACCCTGCAAACGCCGGTTCAATTGTTCATATCGCTGGCCCCGGCCAATACAACCAACAAAACACTCCTTTATAGTGTGGGCAATACGGCCATTGCTACTGTCACCAGCAATGGTGTGGTAACCGGAAAGCAGGTGGGCCTCACCACGCTGACGGTCACTGCTGCAGATGGCGGGGCTACACGGACCGTTCAGTTGAAAATATCCCTGATCGTAACGGCTACGAATGCCGGTTCGGGCAGCGGCACTACCAACTATGGACAGTATATCGCAGAAGGTCCCAGTCAAACCGATAAACGCTGGCATGCTGGTTACACCGGCGCCAGTGCTATTGCCGGCACTATAGATACCAGTGGTGTAACTGAGCCAGCGCCCCTCGCGGTGTACCAAAGCATGCGCTGGTCCAGGAACAATGTAACGAATATGCGTTACTATCTGCGCGGACTCATCCCCAATGGTAATTATGCGGTAAGGCTTCATTTCATCGAACCCAGCAATACGGATAAAACCAACCGGATCTTTACGGTGCGCGCCGGTGGCGATAGCCTGGTTAACTTCAATCCCTACAGCGCTGCCGGCAATGTCCTGAACAAAGTGGTGACGCGCACCCTGCAGGCGAAAGCCAACGCATCGGGCGTGGTGGAGGTTTGGTTCTATCCCAAGGTAGCTGCCAACGATCCGCACAGTGCCATCATCTCGGCAGTAGAGGCGCGCATCATACCACTGCAAAGCATCAGCATGAGCGGTAACCTCGATACCATCTCCGTCAACCATACCGATACGCTGAAGATTACCACGAACCCTGTCAATGCCACCAACCGCAATGTGGTATACGCCACCTCCAATGCGGCTGTCGCTACTGTCAATGTAGATGGTATCGTGACTGGCCGCGGAGCTGGCACCGCTACGATTACGGCTACGTCGATCGAAGGTGGTTACACAGCCACCAAGTCATATACAGTTGTTTATACGCCTGTAAGTTCCGTGACACTGAACCTGTCATCCGGTAATGTAAATGTGGGCGATACGCTCAACCTGACCGCTACGGTCAATCCGGCCAAAGCCAGCAACAAAGCGCTGACCTGGTCATCGACCGATACCACGCTGGCCAAGGTCACCACAGCCGGACGGGTGATCGGTGTAAAAGAAGGCAATGTCATCATCCGTGCTACGGCCAGTGACGACCCTACGAAATATGCCCAGGCGAATATCCAGGTGGCCAACGTACTGGCGACTTCGGTCGCGCTCAACCCAGCGACTGCGATCATCGGTGAAAGGGATACCTTGCTGATGAAGTACAGTTTCGTTCCTGCCAATACATCTATTAAGACGCTTTCCTGGAGCAGTTCCGATACGACGATTGCGAAAGTGAATGCGGCCGGTATCATCTCGGCCATCAAAGCGGGTGCTGCTACCGTAACTGCTACTACGCAAGATGCCTCCGGTGTTACAGCAACCCTGCCTGTCACTGTGGTGCCTTTCGATACCTGCGGCGGCATCAAAAACCCCGGATTTGAAAGCGACCTGCTCGAATGGGTCACCTTTAAAGATGATCAGCCATTCGTAGGCGCTGTCTTTACTGTTGCCGGTAAAGGCCACACGGGCGACAAGGCCGTTTCTATGGGCTTTGACCCCAGCGGGGTGAAATCTGGCTTGAACATCAAAGATTCCATACCAGTACCCGGTGGCGGCATCATCGTATTCCGCAAATGGGTGAAAGTAGAAGCCGGCGGCGGTCAGTATCCCCATTGGTCTGGCTATGGTGTGGGCTTTGTCAATAACCTGGGCGCTGCTGTCGGTACCGGCAAACAGGTACAGTTAAGTGTAGTACCCGCCTACCAGAACCAGTGGGTAGAGATCAGGGATACGCTCGAAGTACCTGCTGACGCTACCGGCCTTACTTTCTGGTGTGCCAAGCTCGGCCCCGGCACCGTATGGCTCGATGATTTCTGTGTAGACATCATCACCACCAGCAAACTCGCCGTGTATGGCGTGAATGTGGGCAATTTCCAGAATTACACCACCACACAACCGCCTACCTGGCAGCAAACCCTCACGTTTGCCCAATACCAGCCGGAAGGCCCCACCGGAACCAGCAACAAATGGCATGCAGGGTACACCTGGATCGAACGCACCGCTGCTACCGTAGATGTATCGGGTGTTACCGACCCGGCTCCCCGCGAAGTGTATGAGTTCATGCGTATTTCAAAAGTGAACGTGACACCGCTGCGCGAATACATCCGCAACCTGACGCCCAATACGGCCTACGATATCCGCCTGCATTTCCTCGAGCACAGCAATACGGACAAGCTGAACCGGATATTCACCGTCAAAGCGTCCAACGGCGATAGCCTGGTCAACTTCAACCCTTACCAGGCAGCCGGTAATGTGCTCAATAAGGTGGTGATCCGCACCATCCGGGCTACGTCGGACGCCAATGGACTGATCACGGTTTTCTTCTATCCCAAGACGGGCACCTACGATCCGTACAGCGCTACGCTGTCTGCGCTCGAAGTGCGCACCATTCCGGAAGAAAGTCTGCTCGCTGGAGGATCCACCAGTACGACCACTGTGGCAGGCACTACCGAAAGGGCGGTGTTGCAACTAAAGGCCGATGTGTTCCCCAATCCGAGTGTGAGCGGTTTCAATATAAAGATTTCTTCCTCGTCTGCCACACCGGTATTGCTCACTGTGACCGATATTACAGGTCGCCGCGTTCATACGGCCTCGGTATATGCCGGGAAATCCTATACTCTTGGTGAAAAACTGACAGCAGGTATCTATCAATTGACCGTACAACAAAACGGTACCACCAAAACTTTAAAGATTGTGAAACAATAACGATTCGTTTTCCAACCATAGACCATCCCGGGCGAGGGATGGTCTGTGGTTTTTCCCTCTAATTATTAAAAACTGTTTATGAAAAGATCCAGCGCTCTCCATTGGATTCTCTGCTGGCTAACGCTCAGCTTGTCATCCAATCTCTATGCCCAAACGAAAACGGTTACCGGTACCGTAACCGGTACGAAGGGAGAACCCCTTCACAACGCCAGCGTATCGGTCAAAGGCCTCACCCGCGGCACCACCACCGACGAAGCCGGTAAATTCACCATCACTGTCGACAACAACAACCAGGTGCTCGTCATCACGTATGCCGGTTATGCAGCCCGCGAATACCCCGTCGGCAACCAGTCGGTGATTGAAGTGTCGATGTCACAGGTCGCCACCGACCTCAATGATGTAGTGGTGATCGGTTATGGTACGGCCAAGCGAAAAGAAGTCGCCGGCGCCGTCGTTTCCGTCAACCCTACCACGGCCGGTGCCAACACCGCCATCAACCCTGCTGCCCTCATCATCGGTAAAGCAGCCGGTGTACAGGTATTGCAAGGCAACGGTTCACCCGGTTCCACCCCGCAGATCATCATTCGTGGTACAGGTTCCTTTACCCGCGTTGATCCCCTTTACGTTATTGATGGTATCCAGTCTACCCGCGATATGTTCGCAGCGATCCCCCCGCAGGACATCGAAGACATCACCATCCTCAAAGACGCCGGTAGCACGGCCATCTATGGTTCCAATGGCGCCAATGGTGTCGTGATCATCACCACCAAGAAAGGCCGCAGCGGAACCCCCAAAATAACTTTGAACGCACAGTATGGCATCGCCAACGCCTGGAAGGAAATGGACATGATGAACGCGTCGCAGTATTTCGATCTGCTGACCGATTTTGCCGCCTCTGCAAAAAGCAATGTACTGCCTACCCGCTTTACCGGTCCGGATGCCGATAAATCCAAACTCGACAATACCGTGTGGAACGACCTGATCTTCCACAAAGGCAATATCTACGATGCCAACGTATCGATCAGCGGTGGCAACGATAAATCGACCTACCACTTCTTCAGTGGCTATGTAGACCAGGAAGCAATAACCGGTAGCAGCCGCCTGAAAAGATGGACCAACCGCATCGTGCTCACCCAAACGGCCGGGCGCTTCTCCTTTGGTGAGAGCATCCTCGCCCGCCAGGATTGGGGATCAGGTTTAACCGTTCCGCTGCGTGAGTACCTCTATTATCCCAATTACCAGCCGATCAAAGATGCCGCTATTCCCGGCGGTTATTCGGCCCTGAGCAGTGCTGCCGACTACACCAGCGTGGGCAATCCCCTTGCTGCCCTGGAACTGCGCTCTGCCAGCTCCAGAAGCCTTGTATTGTTGCCCCAGCTCTATGCCGAAGTAAGATTATTACCGGGCCTGCGCTTCCGCTCACAGTTCAATGCACAGCTCATTTACGCCAAAAGCGAATACTTCCAGAAGCCCTATAAGAATGGCAACAACATCGATGTAGCCCGTGAAGGCGGCGCCTCAGTATCGGAAGGCGGTAAATACACCATCGAGAATTATTTCAGCTACAACAAGACCATTGCCGGCGTACACAGCCTCTCGCTCACGGCCGGTAACTCCTATATCAACCAGGGACGTGGTACTTCCGAGAACGTGCGGGGTACCGGTTACCTCAATGACAACATCACCAACGCCTATGTAGCGCCTACCAAAACGGTCGACGCTTCTACTTACGTGATCGGCGCTGCGCTGATCTCTTATTTTGGCCGGGTGAACTATGTGTATGATGAAAAGTACATTGTGAGCGCCAGCTTGAGAAGAGACGGTGCCTCCAACCTCGATCCCCGTCGCCGCTGGGCCAATTTCCCGGCTGCCCAGGTGGCCTGGCGTTTTTCGGAAGAGAATTTCCTGAAACGCTTTACATTCCTCTCCGATGGCCGCGTGAAAGCCAGTTGGGGCCGTACCGGTAACAACGCCGTACCGCAAACGACCGGCATCGTGACCGTCTGGAACGGCGCCAACCCTACCGGCAGCCTGAGCTATCCTTTTGGCAATACCGAAGATCCCAACAACGGCTCTGCCGCTACGATCAGGAATATCGTAGGTCCGGTGGTCTGGGAAACAACCGACCAAACCGATATCGGCCTCGACCTCGCCTTCCTCGAGAATAAACTGACCGTTACCGTCGACTGGTACAGAAAGTTCAGCAAAGGACTGCTCACCACCGTATTGTTCCCCAACAGTGGCATTACGGGCAACGGTGCCCAGGCCGACATGCTGTACAACGCGGGTGATGTATTGAATACCGGTCTGGAAGCGATGATCGGTTACCGCACCAATATTTCGAAGAACGTCTCTTTCAATGTGAGTGTAAACGGTAGCTTCAACAAGAACGAAGTGAAAAGGATCAGCCTGGGCAAAGGCGCGCAGGACCAGATCATCCGTGCCGGTAGCTACTGGCATGGTGAGTATACGCCTCTTGGCGCCGTTACCATGTCGCGGGTAGGTGATCCCATTGCTTCCTTCTACGGTTACCAGATAGATGGCGTCATCTCTTCGGCGGCTGAACTGGCTGCCCTGAATGCCAAATCTCCCACGGGCGTTTATTATAATTCAGCTACCAAACCCGGAGACCTGAAGTTCCGCGATGTGAATGGCAATGGATATATATCCGATTCAGACAAAGTGATCCTGGGTAATGCCAGTCCTAAATTCATCTATGGCATCAATGCAGGCCTCAACGTAGGTGGGTTCGATGTCAACATGGTATGGAGTGGTGTGGCTGGTGTAAAGTTGTTCCGCTCGGGTAAGATCTTCATGAATGCCCTGCAATCGTCCATGCACAATGCCTCTACCGATCTGCTCGATCGCTGGAGAAAGGATGGTGATATCGCCGCTAATCCCCGGGTTGGTCAAAACAGTACCGCCAACCTGCAACCTTCCGCGTGGTATGTAGAAGATGGCAGCTACCTGCGCCTGCGCAACCTGACCATTGGTTATACCGTTCCCCTGCAGCAGTTGGGTAATCTCAACAAGACGGTCAAGAGCGTGCGCTTCTTCGCAGCCGGACAAAACCTCCTGACCATTACTCCCTACAAGGGTTACGATCCTGAAGTGGGCAACCCCGATGGTAACCCCGCCGATATCCTCAGCCGTGGTGTGGATGCCGGCGTGTCGATGCCTTTGCCCCGTACCTTCCTGTTTGGCCTTCAGGTAGGATTTTAATGTAACCCTTAAAAAAAAGACAATGAAAACGATCAATAAGATTTTAATGGCTTGCTTGGCGTTGAGCAGCGCTTCCTGCAGCAAAGACCTGCTGGAGATCAAGAACGAAAACCAATACAACTATACCGACTATTTTACCTCTCCTGCTACGATCCAGCAGGCCACCAACGCGGTCTATGCGGTGTTCAACAACAACGGCATGTGGCCCCGTGAATATTACTACGATTTCGATCTGCTGAGTTTTGATGTGAAACGGGAGAAACCCTTACTCGGCTCTTACCTGCAATTGTCCGACTGGGCACACAATGGCACCCACCTCGAATTGTCGCAACTGTGGTCGGGCATGTATCGCCTCATCGCCCGTGCCAACCTCGTACTCGACCGGCAACCGGTCGTGGCGGCTACTACCACCGATGCCACGGCGCTGGCTACCATGAACCGCAATGTGGCAGAGGCCAAATTCCTGCGGGCTTATGGACGTTACCACATCGCCATGCTGTGGGGTGACGCACCGATGCGCAAAGACCTGAAGAGTTATACCGAGGAGCAATTCCCCGGTCGTGCCCCCGTGGCCGAGATATGGGCAGCGGTGGAAACCGACCTGAAAGAAGCCATCGATGTATTGCCCGTTACCTACGGTGATAAAGACCTGGGGCGCGCCACCAAAGGAGCCGCGATCGGTTTGCTGGGCCGTGCCTATATGTACCAGAAGAAATGGGCCGATGCACAAAAAACGCTCGACCTGATCACCAAAGCGCCCTATACTTATGACCTGCTGCCGATGGCAGAGTGGGATTTTATGTTCGATGATGTGGCTGCGCATGCTGCCAACAAAGAAACCATCTTCCAGGTGATGAACAAGAGCTGGGCGGTCAATGACTATGCCCTGGCCAATGGCTGGTCGGCTGTTTTCGGTGGCGCTGAATCGGCTGGTAAATCCAGTATGAGCATACGCGCCCAGGAATACGATTTCCTCGGTTGGAACAATACCCTGCTGACCACAGCAGCCGCCAAAGCATTCTCTTACCCCTGGCCAGGCCGCGATACATTGGTCAAGGATCCCAGAGGTAAGGTGACCTTCTATGGAGATGCCGCCAGTGCCGGCGCTACCGTGTATGCGGAGAAGACGGCTACCCCTACTGCATTCCCCTTTGCTACCAAGGGCTATCAATTGCGTAAATATGGGTTGAACTTTGCCTATCCGGGTGCCACGCCCTACATCACCGGCGTAAACGGGCAGATCATGCGTTTCTCCGATGCCCTGCTGCTGTTGGCTGAATCGTATATCCAACAAGGCAATACAGGCACCGCACCGCTGGACCTCATCAACCGGGTACGTAACCGCGCAGGTGCCCCCCTGTACACCACGCTGGGCGATCAAACGGCGGCAATGGCCAAGATCGAACTGGAACGCAAGCTGGAGCTGACTGGTGAGCAGTCCCGTTATTTTGACCTGATCCGCTGGGGCAAATATGTAGCGACCATCAATGCCGAGCGCAAGGCGGAAGGCATGACGGAACCCCTGGAGGCAAAACACGTATTGTTGCCCATTCCCAATGTGGAGAAGGATTACAATCCCATCGTGAACGGTGCGGTAAAGAATGGATGGAATTAATGCACGTACCGGATAAAACGATGAACCTGATCCGACTGATCACCGTTTTCCTGCTCCGTCGCTCCATATCGGGGCTGGCGGGGCAGGGAGCTACGGCGATGCTAAGGCTGTACGGGTTACCTTTGGGGCTATTTGTATTACCCCTTATGGCAACAGCACAGCAGCAAGTACCCGGTACGATCGTCGATCACTCGCCCAAATCCTCAGGACGCTATATTGGCTCGCCCAGTCTCTGCGTGCTGCCCGATGGCAGCTACCTCGCTTCGCACGATTATTTTGGTCCCAATAGCCAGGAAAAAACGGCCGGCATCGTTAAGGTCTTTCACTCCCGCGACAAAGGCGCCAGTTGGTCGCCCATCGCTGAGCTGAACGGACAGTATTGGTCCAAGTTGTTTGCACACCATGGTAAAGTCTATATCCTGGGCACCTCCAAAGAATACGGCGACCTCGTCATCCGTCGTTCCGATGACGGCGGACATACCTGGACGACGCCCAGCGACCCCCTCCATGGTTTGTTGCGCACCGGACGTTTTCATTGTGCACCGACACCGGTCATTGAACACAACGGACAACTCTGGCGGGCCATCGAAGATGCCATGGGGCCCGTAGCTGGTTGGGGTAAAAGTTTCCAGGCGGTGATGATGCATATACCGGTAGATGCCGATCTGCTACAGGCCAGCAACTGGCGTTATGCCAGTCCCCTGCCCTACGATTCCAGCTACCTCAATGGGAAGTTTGGCGGCTGGCTCGAAGGCAATGCCGTGGTGGCTCCCGACGGAGCCATCAGGAATATCCTGCGGGTACACTTTGTACAAAAAGGCAGTGAGAAAGCAGCCATAGCCACGTTGTCTGCTGATGGTGCAAGCGCTGCGTTCGATCCCTCGGCCGGATTTGTCGAATTCCCCGGCGGTGCCAAGAAATTCAGTATCCGGTATGATAAGTCGTCGAAGCGCTACTGGACCTTGTCCAATTATGTGCCGCAGGAATACGAGAACAACAACCAGGAACGGGTGCGCAATACGCTGGCGCTTTGCAGCTCGGCCGATCTGCACACCTGGCAGGTGGAGCGCATCGTGTTGCAGAGTACCAATACCGGCCACCATGGTTTTCAGTATGCCGACTGGCAATTCGAGGGCCGCGATATCATTGCGGTGATCCGTACGGCCTATGACGATGCCGAAGGTGGTGCCGACAACCAGCACAATGCCAACTACCTGATCTTTCACCGCATCGATAACTATCGTAAATAGTATCAACTTCTTCGCCCGCGACTGTAATCTCAGCGTGGCGTTGTGGATCTTTTAAATACATCAGGCGACGGCTTTTGCTGTCGCCTCTTTTTTTGCGCGCGCCAGCAAATACATTACCCAGTAAGTGAGCTTACCGGTTGGTCTCGCTCACCCAATGGAATTGCTTTTCAGACAAGGGGAATGGCGTCGTGCGTTTGCGCAACAACAGGTACATCGAATCGGTGTTGGGGTAGCTGGTAAGCTCCACCCACACACTGTCTTTGACGCGGCAGGTAAACCGGCCAAGTACCACAGAGTCGCTGTAGCTGCGTTTGAAAGCGATGGTTTGCGTAGCGCTGTCGTATTTCATGCCGGCATACCCGCGGCCATATACTTGCCGGAAGCGTTTATCGGTGGTCTTGATGCTGCCGCCATTGTAGTTCTCAAATACGATATTCTGCCAGTACACGGAGTCGGGCGCATGCAGGTTGAGTGTATCCCCAAACCTTGTTTGTTGCACCACTTCATAAAAGCCTGCTGCCACAGGAAGCGTGCGCGGACTGTTGGCGTTGCCGCGGGCAGCGGGTATCGTGTATTCCAGTTGTCCGTAAATGGCCAGTGCCAGGAAAAGCCATTTGGCCGAGCGGGCAATGATACGGCCGCGTTTGGTGGTAAAGGGCCAGGTAAAGATGGGACTGGGCACCGCCTCCAGGCGGAAGAAAAAACGGATGAGGCGTGGCGTTTCCTGGGCCAGCAAATAGAAACAGAGTATAACGATGGAAATGGAATTGATCTTGACCGGGATGTCGTAACTCAGGTTCAGCATCATAACGTTGAAGAACACGCCGGTGGCTACCAATACGCCCAGCGTGGCCGTTTGGCGGAACATCAACAGTAGCGCAGCCGTTACTTCAATAGCACCCGAGAACATTTCATATTTGGGAGACACGCCTACAAACAACCAGGAAAAACGCATGGGCAGGAAATCGCCCAACGGCGTAGCAAACTGGCTGATCGACGGGAAGGGCATTTGCATACAAAACAACTTGATGATGCCGTATACAAGGCCCATGAGAATCAGGAAATACCGGATGCCCAGGCAAAACCAGTAATTCAGCTTTTGATACCCCGGCCGTTTACGGTCGATCACCGACCAGATCACCATACCTACCACCGCCAGGAACAAACAGGTAGCTACCTGCATCCATTGTTCGGGGTAATCCCCATTCCCATTCGGAGACTTGGTGGCCGGCGGGATATGAAAAAGGAGTTTATTGAAAAAAAGCGTAACGGCTTCGCTCGCTATATAATAATATTTTGATAAGAAGTCGGAGCCGGGAATAACGGATAAAAGGTCCCAGGGACCCAGAAATAAGGCATAAAACAGGAAAAAGAAGCGGAAAATCAGCTTTTGCCACCAGGTCCAGGTGGAAGTTGGGGTCGTGAGCAAGTCCATGCAGTTGGTTTAAGGGCTTAATATACGTCAATTTCCCAGTAAGGGGCATACCAGCCGGCAGATCCGGGCGTTTATAGAATACCCTAAATCCGTAAACCCTAAATCGTATCCTGCATGAAACAGTTGGAGTACGCGTATTTTCACATCTATCACTTTTATTACCAGCGTAATCAAGGTCTCACCAGTTTGCCGGCACGTATGCAGACCATGTATACCGTTTCGATCTCCGCCGGCGGATGGATATTACTGCTACAAACCATTTTTCTGCGATTGGTCAGGCACGCCTGGTTCACCTCCCAGGATGCAGCCATGATCTTTGCCATCGCCGTGTACCTGGGCGCCGCCTTGTTGTGCTACCGTATATTCATCACCCGTAGCTACGATGAAAAGATCTACCAGAAATACGAAACAGACCGTGCGAATAAACCCGGTGGACTGCTCTTCGCCTTTATGATGGTCTCTGCCCCTTACCTGTTACTGGCGTTGTTCAAGCAATTTTTTCCTGCACAGCATTGATAGGCAGGTGCGGGTATAATTTGTACAACAAGTACGATAATGTCTACAACACAAAGCGTGGTCCCTGGGCCACGCTTTTGCTATTTTTGACCTGCGAAACGGTATCCATCATTACCCACTAAAATCAGTAGTCATGAGCAAGAAAGTAAAAAAGCAGGAGTCTGACGAGTCGGAAGACCAGAAATACCCGTTGCCCATTTACGATAAGAAAGACGATATCTATAGCCAGGGTGAAGAACTGGGGCTCGATGAGCAGGGAGAAATAATCGATGATGAAGAGGAGGAAGACCTGGACGAGAATGACCTGGATGTACCCGGTTCCGAATTGGACGACGACAATGAGGCTATCGGTGAAGAAGATGAGGAGAACAATTATTACAGCCTGGGAGGCGATAACCACGATGACCTCGAAGAAGACCGCGACGAGCTCGATGATGAGCGGGCCGATGACCGCAATTAGTGCTTTACACCTTCACTTTTATACGAGAGGGCGGCTTTTGAAAGAGCCGCCTTTGTGTTTTTGGTGGTCAGGATTTGCCGGCCTTAAACACCGCAGGACTCGCACCCTGAATGTCCGGATATGGGCAAAAATGCCTGTCGCGTACCATTTGCTCCGTACGACGCAGGTAATTGCCCGCTGCATCCGGTAATTTTGTTCCCGTTGGAGGGCATCCCTGCGACAAAATATAAAACACTGCGCCATGAAGCCATTGACCATTCTCATCACTGGTCCACTGCCTGTAGCGGGTCATTTGGAACCCCACCTGCAGCGCATGATGGAAGAAGCCGACGCGGTCAAGGAAATGGGGCATGTGCCGGTCATGGGCCGCTGGGTGGGTGAAGCCCGGTTCGAGACAAGCCTGGCCACCGTAGCCCGGCAGGTGCTCCATCACTGTGATGGGGTGATCCGGATCAAAGGTCCCTGTGTCAAAGCGGATGAGATCGTACAGATCGCGGTCAACCTGAACAAACGGGTATACCGCGACCGCGCAGAATTGCCCATCGTATAAACCGTTCCTGCATACATAGCCATGAAGAACTATCCTCAAAAAGGGCACCCGGCCAGTTTCAATGGGAGATCTCCTGTACCCTTCCATAGGGTGCAGGAGCTTTAACCCGGTTCTACAACCGGTTCAAAGCCTGCATTGAAGCTGATCTTCCCTTCCACTTCGGCACCAGTACCAGCCAGTTGCAATCCCTTGATCTTACCGGTCTTTCCTTTCGTCAGCAGGTCGGTGATCTGTTTGTCGGAGAGTTTTTTGCCAAACAATTCGAAGGGCAGCTTGAAGCCGCAGACCTTGAAGTTGGCGCAGCCATAGGCCGTGTTGCCTTTCTTCAACGGATGGGCCTTGCATTTGGGACATTGTTGCTCTTCAATGGCAACAACCTTTTTGGGTTCTTTGGGCTTGGGTTCTTTTTTCGGCTTTTCTTCTTTGTCCTTTTCTTTCTTCTCGGGTTGTGCTGTTGCCACCGAGATCACTTTGTAGGTCGCCGTTTTCACTTCCTGCGTCAGGTCGATCACCATCTGGATCAGTTCCTGCTTGAAAGTTTCCATCGCATATTCCCCTTTTTCGATCAGTCGTAATTTGCGTTCCCAGATACCGGTGAGTTCCGGACTCTTCAGCAGTTCGGTTTGGATGGTATCGATCAGGTCGATGCCGGTTTGGGTGGCGAAGATGTTCTTCTTGCGTTTCTCGATGTATTTGCGGCGGAAGAGTGTTTCAATAATGTTGGCACGGGTAGAAGGCCGGCCGATGCCGTTGTCCTTCAGCAATTCGCGCAGGTCTTCATCATCCACCTGTTTGCCGGCCGTTTCCATGGCGCGTAGCAGCGTAGCCTCCGTGAATGCCTTGGGCGGCGATGTTTTGCCTTTGTGGATGCGGGGCGTGTGCGGACCACTCTCCCCTACGGTAAATACTGGTAGGATGCGTTCTTCGTCTTCCCCTTCTTTGGGTTCGGGTTTGTCGTTGGCGTACACTTCTTTCCAACCGGGCTCCAGGATCTGTTTGCCCGTTACTTTAAACGCCACCTGCCCTACCTTACCGAGTACCGTGGTATTGGCGATCTTACATTCTGGGTAGAAGGCCGCGATGAAGCGCCGCGCCACCAGGTCATAAATACGTTTCTCTTCCGGCGACAGCCCCGATGGGTACATCCCCGTGGGGATGATGGCATGGTGATCCGTTACTTTCTTATCGTCGAAGACGGTTTTGAGTTTGGGAATGGGATTGGCCAGGATCGGCGCCGTCAGCGCTGCATAGGGCGTCAGGTCTTTCATGATGCCCTCGATCTTGGGATGCAGGTCTTCCGACAGGTAGGTCGTATCTACGCGCGGATAGGTGACGAGCTTTTTTTCGTACAGGTTTTGAATGTACTTCAGCGTATCGTCGGCCGAATAAGCATATTTCTTATTGGCTTCTACCTGCAGGGCTGTAAGGTCAAACAGCCGCGGGTTGCCTTCCTTGCCATCCTTCTTTTCGAAGGAGGTGATCTCGAAAGGATGTTCTTTGAGATAAGCCAATCCTTTTTCGGCGCGGTCCAGTACTTTGATGCGGTCGATGGTGGCCGTGAATTCCGTATCCCGGTACACGGTCTTCAGTTCCCAATACTCTTCCGTTTGGAAGGCGTTGATCTCTTTTTGCCGGGCAACGATCATCGCCAGCGTCGGGGTTTGTACCCGGCCGATGGAGAGGATGGTTTTGCCCTGCGCAAATTTCTTGGTGAAGAGACGCGTCGCGTTCATGCCGAGCAGCCAGTCGCCGATGGCGCGGGCACTGCCGGCCGCATAGAGGTTGTTGTATTGGGCCGAATCTTTGAGCTTCTGAAAACCTTCCCGGATAGCAGCCTCCGTAAGCGAGGAGATCCAAAGGCGTTTTACCGGTGCGGCACATTGCGCTTTGAGCAATACCCAGCGCTGAATGAGTTCGCCTTCCTGGCCGGCATCACCACAGTTGATGACCTCTTCGCATTGGCTCACCAGTTTTTGAATGACTTTGAATTGCTTTTCGACGCCGTCGTTGGGGATGAGTTTGATGCCAAAGCTGGGCGGTATCATGGGCAGCGCTTCGAGGCGCCAGTACTTCCAGTCGTCGGTATAGTCGTGGGGTTCTTTCAGGGTGCAGAAATGCCCAAAGGTCCAGGTCACCTGGTACCCGTTGCCCTCGAGGTAACCCTCTTTACGTTCTTTCGCCCCGATGACGGCGGCAATGTCACGGGCCACACTGGGTTTTTCTGCAATACAAACCTTCATACGCGCTTAAAGCGGCAAATGTCGGGAATTTTTGGGCGTTATGCCCTCGTTGAAGGGTGGATCGGCGTGAATGTGTATATCTCGTGGATGCGGGTGGCCCTGGGTATGGGCCACTGGCTGTTATTGGTCAAATTCGGCCGGTAGTTTTTCCCTGGCAGCGGCTTCGATGGCTTCGAACAGGGGGGCGAAAAACATAGCGTCTTGCTTGGACTCCAGTACGGGTTGAAGAAACGATCCCAGCCAGTATTTAACATGCAAGGCATGTATGGCCGGATGGCCAGTGAGCGTGACTTGTGCATCCCAGGATTCTTTGATGCCTTCCAGTTCCACATCAGCCAGGCAGGGCTGGTCGTTGCCGGTGAATTCAATTTGTACGATGATCATAGAGAACAAACAACTATTGGGCTTTTGGTTGTATTTGCTCTACCAGTTTCCCTTCGACATCGATCAACCATATTTGTTCGTACGGACCGCCGAAGTATTCCACCAGCATGTCGAGCGGAAAGAGGTGGTCGAGTTCCGGCTCGGTCAGGTCTTCATCGTTGTGTAATACCACACCGCCGATCTCATGGCCAAAGAGCCGTTCGCCGAGCATATTGATCACGTACAGTTTGATCAGTTTTTGCATCGACCGGGTAGGCGGTCCGGGCAGCGTAGCGCACACGTGTAGGTTGATCAACTGGTCTTCCGGTTCGTCGGGTAATACGAAATACAATTCCTGCGGATCGATGCCGATGGTGCGCAGGTGTGCGTCGAGATGGAGAGGCGCCGCGCCCACGGGATTCAGCCGGATGAGTTCCCAGCGTGGCAGTTCGGGGGCTTCGTCCAGCAATTCGTCGGCTGCGTCGAAATACTGGGTTCTTCCTTCGGCTGATATGACGAGTTGGGGTTTCGCTTTGTTGGCCTTATCGCACAATACATAGGCCGATAAATAGCGGTGATAGGCTTTGATCTGCGTCATAAGGTCGGCCATCAACCAATCCATTTCTTTGGATGGCCGTTCGGATAAGACCCGAAACTGCGACTCATGTTGTACAAACCACTCCCAGAATTGCGCGGCCGATCCTTCCTTCATAGGTGTCCAATTTTTTAGGAATTACTAATGGCTCACCAAACATATTAAATTTAATTAAGACGGTCACATCACTTTTGCATGAACATTTGCGGCAAGGCTAACCAGCAGGTTGTTAAAGTTTTGTCAGGCCAGTGCCGCTGCCGTAATTCCGGGGGCCAAAGCCTTATCTTAGTTCAAAATCCCCTTTTTATGGCCGTTCGCCGCAACCGGTACTTACTGCTCAACCACGTGTTTTGTGGATTATTGGTGTTGTTGGTACTCAATGATCATCTCTTCAAAACCACGTATGGCAATTGGTGGACGGGCAAATTGTCCGACGCTGCGGGCATCATCCTGTTGCCGTTGGTGCTGGGTTTTGTGTTTCCGAAACTGCGCCTGCATGTTTTGTGGATGAGTGCGCTGTTCTTTGCCTGGTGGAAATCGCCCTTGTCGGCAAGCTTCATTACCTGGTACAACCAATGGGCGCCGATGGCCATTACCCGCGTGGTGGATTACAGTGATCTGCTGGTATTGGTGTTGTTGCCGGTTCCTTACTATTTGTTGCAACGGGTCGATGGTGCGCATCGGCTGGCCATCCACAAGGTCCATCCTGCTTTTGTGTTGTTGCCTGCCATGGTTGCCTTTATGGCTACTTCCGCGCCCTATTATTACCGGTACAACCGCAGTACGGGTAACCTGCATTGTCTGAACTGTTATATCGATATAAAGCTCAGTCAGGAACAGATCGTTCAACAGCTCGCCGCCGGTCACATTCTATTCGACAGCGTGCGTAGTTTGCAGGACACGGTGTATACTCCTGTCGATACCATACGGGCTGCGGTGAAAGAATACAAGATCAATCAGCTCGTGATCGAGGGCGATACCTTGCAGGCGGTCGATTTTACCATGTTGGATCGCAGTGGAGGCAAAACCAGGGTCTATTTTACGGGCATGCAGGTGGCGCCCTATGACTTCAACGACTGGCGCCTGGCAAAGAAAATGCGTAAGCTGTACCGCAGTAAGATATTCAAAGAGCTACGTTCGCATGTTGAATAGTTCAGTCCTTGAGGCCTGTATTCCCTTGTTGCCTACGGTGCCTTGGTGCCTCGTTGCCTTTTTGCCTCGTTGCCTTTTATCCGTATATTCAATCAACCATTCCTGCCATTGAAATACGCATCATCATGAAACAAACCTTGCTTTGCCTGCTCGCTATAAGTCTTTTAGCTGCCGTGTTGTCCTTTTCGCATCAAACCAATAACGCCCCCGCTCCTGCCGTCATCATCACGCCGTCGGTCAAAAGCCGGATCGATGCCACGTTGAAGGGATATATCGATCAGGGCAAAACAGTCGGCGTGTCGGCCCTGATCTTCGAACACGGAAAAGAAGTATACTACAACGCCTTCGGGATGGCCGATCGGGAAGCCAACCGCCCCATGGACCGCAATACCCTCGTGCGCATCTTCTCCATGACCAAACCCGTAACCGGCGTAGCCCTGATGACCCTGTACGAGAAGGGCGCCTTTCAACTCGACGAACCCTTGTCTAAATACTGTCCCGAGTTCAAGGATATGAAAGTGTACAAAGGTGTCGATGCCAATGGCAACCTGATCACGGAGCCTGCCAAGCGCCCCATCACCATCCGCGATATTACCCGCCATACCGCCGGCTTTGCCGATAACAGTATCCCCGCCCTCGCCAGCCTGGTGAAGCAATCGGACTACATGAACCTCAACAACGACCTTGCGGAAATGGCCAAAAGGCTGGCCGCGATCCCGCTACAGTTTCATCCCGGCGATCAATGGAACTATGGTCCCTCGGTGGATGTACAGGCTTATCTCGTCCAAAAACTGTCGGGCAGGCCCTATGATCAATACTTGCAGGAAACGCTCTTCAGGCCCCTGCAAATGAACCATACGCGGTATGTAATACCAGGGGCAGACCTCGATCGCTTTGCGGCCCTGTATAACCGCAGCCCTTCGGGTGACCTGACCCGGGTTCCCGACTCTTCCGCCAACAAGATGAACGCCGCCAATTGGGCCCTCAAACCCGGCGGCTGGGGCCTTACTTCCACCCTCGACGACTACATGAAATTTACCCAGATGCTCGTCAACAAAGGCGCTTTGGGCAAAACGCGCATACTGAAACCCCAGACGGTGCAACTCATGAGCACCAACCAGCTGTCGGATACCATCACCCAACGGATGTGGTTGCCCAGCAAGGGACGCGTAGGCTTTGGGATCAACTTCGCGGTACGTACCCAGCCACCCGCCAATGCCAACGAGAACCATGGCATCGTGAGCGAATATTTCTGGGATGGCGCCGCCAGCACCCTTTTCTGGGTCGATCCCGTCAATGAGCTCACCGCTGTATTCTTCACCCAGGAAATTCCTTTCGACCCCGTCAAAATGCACAAAGGTTTCCGTGATGCCATCTACGGTGTTTACGGCGCGAAATAGGCAGGTGTGATTGTTTGTTGGACTTGTTGTAGATTGCAGTCCGAAAGCGTCGCAAGAGGCTTGTAATGCGTTCCACGCGCTGTGACCGGTGGGTCTTCGATGCTGGTTATCGTATTCCAGGAACAAGTTCCCTTCCGAGAGCGCCCGGCCTGGGTGCCGATGGTATGGGTAGTGTACTGGTAATGCACGGGTAGTGCACTGCGAATGCACTGAGAGAGCACTAAACCCCTGTATAGTCCTGGTAGTGTACCGGAGCTATCCTGGAACATACGTAGTATAGTCCGCATACAGTCCACATACAGTCTGCCTACTTTATCTCCCCTTTTCGGGTACTATGCCGATGCGGTTATGTTGGCCGTACTACCCTTCCTGCTCCCAATGTCATGACATTTTTCGCAGAACTTGGAACACCCCTGCCCGTCGATGTATATTTGTGAGCGTTCAAAAGGGTACCGCTCCCTACCCGCTTCCATGCCGCTCCCTACTCGCTCCCATGGAAGTGTAATGAAAATAGCACAACTTTTCTAAATCAATCTCTTACACCAAAAGCGATAGGGCCCAGCGTGTCTAAGCGTCAGTACTGGGTTTCCTCGATGCCTCTGTGCCTTGATGCCTTTGTGACTTTTCTTCCTGTATTTCCTCGGTGCGTTTATTCCTCGCTGCCTAGATGCCTCATTGACCATACTACAAATTGAGTATAGGCCACCCCTTCGGGCCTGCCGACTTTTGACTAACCAATTCAGCAAAACAGAACAGTATGAAAAAGTCACTCGTCTATGGTCTGCTCCTGCTCTTGTCATCCGGCAGTATGTTGCCTGGCTGTGCCCAGAACGACCGGAAGCCCCTGGCCTCCCAGCCCGGTAAATCGGCAACAGCAAAGATCCCGGCCAATATGCACCTCGTACAACCTGTCACCATCGCTAAAAACAATACCATGCAAACGAACCATACGCAACCCCAGCCCCCTACAGCCTCGTTGACCATCGGTCAGGGTCATTTCTTCTCCTATGCCCTGCCGCCCGGCTGGCGCGTGGGCGAAGACGGTCAGTTTGCCCTCACCCTCGTAGCGCCCGATCAAAAGGCTTTTACCGTCATGGTCGGCAATGCCGGCCTGATGCCCGGTTATCCGGCCGGCCGGTTTATCTATGAGAAACTCATGGCCTTGCAACCCAATGGACTTTCGCTGAGCGAGCCCATGAGTGCTACTCCGGTCAAGGGGTTTCAGGAAGCCTATCGGTTTCAGTTATCTTATCAACTGGCCAGTGGTAGTTATGTGGGGGAAGCGGTTTGTCACATCAACAACTATTACGGCGGTTGTGTGATGGCCATGACGGCAGCCATTACCGAACGGTCGCAATGGAAAGATTATGCCAACTGGCTGCCGCAGGTGTCCCGACAGATCGCTGCCACCAATGGCGCCGCCTTTGGTATGCGCGGTGTGATGCAGCAAAACCTGCAGGAGTCCAAAACCTTTGGTGAAGCCATGCGCTCTTACCGCGAATGGTCGCAGGAAAAATGGCAGCAGGTGACGGATGAGCGCAACCGCTCAGTAGACCGGCAGCACGAGCAGTTTCGCGAAAACCTCGGCGCGGTCAATACCTACGGCAACCCATACAACAACAATGTGCCGCTACAACTCAGCACCCAGTATAAATATTACTGGATCGATCAGCAAGGCACCGTCGTGGGGACCGACGATCCATCGGTCAATCCCAATCATGGTAGTACCAGCGAATGGAAACAATTGCAACGAAAGAAGGAGCAATAGTTACAGGCCCGTTGGCGAGGGGCGACAGGAAAGGTCCTGCGCCTCTTTGCTTTTTGCACCCCGTACCCGTTCAGGTATTGGAAGCCGGCAACTCTCCCTCCCGGTCGGCCTGGTCGATATCGCTGCGCAATTCGAGGGTGTCTTTGTCATATTTGCCTTCGAGGTCATCGACCACGGAGTGTTTCCACAGTTTGGTGCCAGTGATATAAGCGGCCCGCCCGATCATATGACCAGCCACCGGCGCCGTGAGGATGAGAAAGAAAGTAATGGCGAATACCTTGGTGGCCACGGGCAGGGTGGCAAAATAAACAGCCGCCGACAGCAACAAAAGACCCACGCCCAACGTAGCCGCTTTCACGGTCACCGAAAGCCGCAGGTAGAAATCGGGCATACGCACAATGCCGATCGCGGCGATCAACACAACAAGCGCCCCGACGGTGCTGATGATCATGATGAGGATGTCAATCATTGCCTTTTCTTTTTTCGAGGTAATAAGAAAATGCTACCGTGCCCAAAAAGGCGATCAGCGCCAGGATCATGGCATCATCCAGGAAGGTAGCCTGGTTAGCCTGTATACTGAAAATCGTGATGATGCCGATTCCGATCGTGATCAGCAGGTCGAGCGCGATCACCCGGTTCACGATACGGGGCCCCTTGAAGAAGCGGTACGCTACCAGTATCACCGATAGCGACAGCATCGGCAGGATCACCCAGGTTAAATAGTCTCGTAGGTTCATCGTAAAATATCCAATAGTCTTTTTTCCAAACCGTTTTTTAATTGCCTGATAAAAGCCTCTTTGTCTTCCAGGTACATCACATGGATATACACCACCTTCCGGTCGCCGCTTACATCCAGGATCAGGGTGCCTGGTGTCAGGGATATGAAATTGGTGAGAAAGGTGATCTCCAGGTCCGTCTGCGCATCCAGCGGGTATTGCACGATGCCGGGCTTTACAAACAGGCGGGGCGTGATCACGTCATATGCTACCTGCAGGTTGGCTTTGAGCAGCTCATACAGGAAAAAGAAACCAAAGCTGATGATGGCCGGCACGCGCGTGAAATACCGTTTCCTTTCTTCCTGGATGGAGATCAGCCATAGTATCCCGTAGCTCAATACAAAGCCCAGCACGAAATTGCCAAATACAAACTCCCCGGTGAGCATTACCCACACCAGGGTCAGCATAATATTCAGTAAGAGCTGTTTGATCATACTTATCTGGTTTGTGTGGCGGGTACAGCATCAGGTCCCAAAACACTTTTAATATAAGGCGCCGGATCGAGCAGCTCATGCGCGATACGGTCCGATAATACATTGATCCTTTCTGCAAAAAAGCCGATGTACAATGATAGCAGCACCAGCATCACCACCGGCGTCACCAGCATGAATTTTCGACCTTTGCTCAATCCCGCAAAACTATCGGGCGGACTGCTTTCCAACGCAGGCGCTTTCTTCCAGAATACATTGCCCCACAACCGGGCAATGACAAACAAGGTCACGAAACTGGCCAGTATCATGGCCACCAACAAGTACCACGCATGATACGCCATCGATTCCCTGAACAGGTTGATCTTGGGCCAGAAACCAGATAGCGGCGGTATGCCTACCAGTGAGAACAAGACGATTGCCATGAGGATCGACAGGCGCGGGTATTGATCGTACAAGCCGCCCTGTTGTTCCGTGTTCATCGTACCCCGAATTTTATTCACAAGGCCGGTGATGAGGAACAGATTGGTTTTTACGATCACATCATGTACCAGGTAGAAGATGGTGCCTGCCAGTGCCAGGTGCGTATAGAGCCCCAATCCACCCAGCAGGTAGCCGATATGACAAACGATGAGGTACGAAAACAACGTACGCATGTTTTCTTTGATTAAGGCCCCCAGCGCGCCCGTCAGCAGGGTCAGACTGGCAATGATGAGGAATACCGTACGGGTAAAATCATCGGGAATGAAGATGAGCGTGTACACGCGGATCAGCGCATAGATACCCACCTTGGTCAGCAAGCCGCCAAACACCGCCGCCACCGCCGAGGGTGGTGTATGGTACGAAGAAGGCAACCAGAAATACAAGGGAAAGACCGCCGACTTGATCCCAAACCCAATAAAGAACAGCAGACCCGCAATATCGGCCAGACCGCGGTTGGAGACGCCCGACATTTTCAGGGAGAGGTCGGCCATGTTCAGACTGCCCGTCAATCCGTATAAGATCGCAATGGCCGTGAGGAACATCACCGACGCCAGCAGGTTGAGGGTGACGTATTTGATACCCCCTTCTACTTGTGGTTTTTTGCCCCCGAGGGTCATCAGTACAAAAGAGGAAATGATGATCACCTCAAACCATACGTACAGGTTGAAGATGTCACCGGCCAGAAAAGCGCCGTTCAACCCTACCAGCAGAAAATGCAGGATCGGGAAATAGCCGTATTGGATCCGGTTCTTACTGATGCCCACGGTCGAATACATGCTCACCGCCAGACCGGTAAACGCGGTCAGCAACAACATGGTGGCACTGAAAGTATCCGATACGAAGGTAATGCCGAAAGGCGCCTGCCAGTTGCCGGCCTGCAAGGTCAGGTGACCCTGGTGCCAGGTTTTGTGAAACAGGGCGATGCTCATGATCAGTACCAGTAAGTTGCCCGCCACGCTGATGATCTGCTGCACCAGGATGCGGCGCCAGCAAAAGATCAGCGCGATGGCGATGGTCAGGTGACCCAGTACCGGAAGAAGCAGGTATTGATCGGTCATATGCTGGTATCAGGGGTGTTTAGATCGTTGAGGTCATCAGATTGGATCAGTACATGCACGCGCTTCAGCAACACGATCGCGAACGATTGCAGGCCAAAGCTGATCACGATCGCCGTCAGGATCAGTGCCTGTGGCACCGGGTCGGCATAGGCGCCGGTCAGCGCTTTTTCCGCTTCGGGAATAATTGGAGGCTTGCCCCGTGTAATACCGCCCAGCAGGAAGATGAGCAGGTTGGCGCCATTGCCCAGCAGGATGATCCCGATGAGCAACTTGACCATACTTCTGCGCAACATCATGAAGATGCCGGTAGCATAAAATACGCCGATCAGTATGAGTAGTAGTAACTCCATAATTATAAAATACCGTCGGATATGGTGAACAATATGGTGAGGGTGATGCCGATCACGACGAGGAAAACGCCGATGTCAAAAAACAAGGGCGTGCCGATGGACCCGATGATGGGCACCTGCACCGACAACCATTCGCCGCTCATGAAGGGGCGGCCAATGGCCATCGGTACAAAACCGCTGATCAGCGAGATGGCCAGTCCGACAGGAATACAGGCGCTGGGCACAAACCGCAACATCTTTTTCGTTTCAACCAGGCCGTGGGCGAAGGCATGCAGCACAAAAGCGATGCTGGCAATCAATCCACCCACGAAACCACCACCCGGGTTGTAATGTCCGCGAAGCAGAATGAATACCGCAAACAACAAGAGTAGCGGCAGCAGGTAGGTAGAGGCTGTCTTGAGGATAATGCTCTTCATACGTTATTCTTTATTGTCTGAACTGATCCTGAGTTTCATTAAACTATATACACCGAGCGCTGCGATCGACAGCACGGTTATTTCAATCATCGTATCGAAGCCACGAAAGTCGACGAGCATCACGTTGACGATGTTCTTTCCTTTGGCCAGCAGATACGCATTCTCTGCATAGAACTCACTGGTCTCTTTGGTGGTGGGCTCATTCAGCGCGCCCAATGCGATCAAAGAGATAAGGCCGCCAAAGAGTGCCGCGAGAATGCCATCCTGCCACAACTTGTCGTTGATCCGTAAAAAGCGAGGCAGGCGAAACAATACCAGTACAAACAAGACCACAGTGAGGGTATCGATGGTGAATTGGGTCATGGCCAGGTCGGGCGCACTGTAGATGACAAACAGCAAACAGATACAATAGCCCACTACGCCCAGGCTGGCCACGGCGGTGATGCGGGAGTTGGTGGAAATACTTTTCCAGATGGCGGCAAGGGTGACTACAAAGATCACGACATCGTACAGGCGCAGACCGCCCACCACCGCCCGCCGGTCGAAATACAAGTGTACACCCGTCAGTATTTTAGTACCCAATAAGAGAATGATAAAGGTGATGATGGAGAATACATACGACCGAAGGTTGCCATTGTGCAACAGACGGGTGTACTTACCGGCAAACCAGGTAAACCCCTGCCCTGCTTTCCGGTACAGGCTTTCGGGCGACAGGTGCTCCCAGCGTTGTTGCAGTTTCCCCTCCGGCGGTGCAAACCAGCCATACAATAAAAAGCCAGCCAGTAAAGTGAGGCCGCTCAGGGCGAGCACGGTATTGAATCCATGCCAGATAGCCAGGTGGGCATCGACGGGTGTGTTAGCGATGGCACTCGCTACGGCACCGGCCAGCCCGTTGGTCAGCGCAGGCAGGATGCCGAATGCGAGGCACAACAAAGCGAGTACGCAAGCGGGTAACCAGAGTCGCGCGTTGGGCAAATGCAAGGTCCGGTGATGATCGGGCAAGGGGCCGGTGAAGGGCCTGATGCCCGCCTGAAAGCCGGCATACAACACGAGTATATTCGTGACCAGTGCCACGGCGGTCAATACCCAGGGCCAGTTGATCGCTTTCAACGTAGCATCGTAGATGAGGTCTTTGCCAATGAATCCATAGGTCAACGGCACACCGGCACTCGAGAGGGCGGCGATGCCGCCAGCGATGGCGACCGGCCACATGACTTTGCGCAGGCCGCGCAGTTTTTCAATATGCCGGGTGCCGGTTTCATGATCGAGCATACCGGCTACGAGAAACAGGGTGGCTTTGTACAAAGCATGGGTCAATATGAATACACCGGCAGCTAACAAAGCTTGCTGTGTACCAATGCCCAGAAGAAATACAAGCATGCCCAGGGCGGCGACGGTACTGTAAGCCAGTATTTCTTTGAGGTCTTTGCGGTGCATTGCATGGAAGGCGCTGTACAACATGGTGATTCCACCGAAGGAGATCAGGGTGTATTGCCAGTAGTCGGTTCCCCCTAGCATGGGCGTGAACCGGGCAAGCAGGTACACGCCTGCTTTGACCATCGTGGCAGAATGCAGGTAGGCCGATACCGGTGTGGGCGCGGCCATGGCGCCGGGCAACCAGAAGTGAAAAGGGAACTGGGCCGATTTGGTAAAGGCGCCCGCACAGACCAGGGCCAGCATCCAACCGTACAGCGGGTGGTTTTGCAGGCTGCCGGCAGTACCCAGCAATTGAGCAATCGAGAAACTCTCAGCCACCGTGCCGATGAGCACAAAGCCGGCCAACAGCAGAAAGCCACCCAGCCCGGTAATTACTAGTGCCTGTAAGGCGTTGCGGCGTGATTTGGCGGCTTCGTGGTCAAATCCGATCAGGAAATAAGAGCTGATGCTGGTAAGCTCCCAAAAGATGATCAATAATAGCAGGTTGTCGGCCAGCACGACACCGAGCATCGATGCCATGAAAAAGCTGATATAAGCAAAGAAACGATCGAGGTGGCGATGTCCTTTCAGGTAATAGGAGGCGTAGATAAATACCCCCGTGCCGATGCCGGTGATCAGGAGGGCAAACAACAGGGAAAGCCCATCCAGCCGGAAATCGAGGTTGACGCCCATGGACGGTATCCAGGGGGTGCTGGTCAGCAGCGGACCGTTTTGGGTGACGGGATATAAAGAGGCGAAGTAGAGGAACAAACCCGCCGGCAACAAGGCAGGCAGCCAGGAAAAACTTCCTTTGATCCACCTGCCGAGCAAGTTCCACAATGGCGCGAATACAAATCCCAGGAGTACAGCTATCAACATACGCGTGCATTTGGTCCTGGCTAAATATACAAAATATATGCAAGGGGGAGGCGGTGCGGGCGATCTCCGGGCAAGGTTGCAGCGACCGCTTACTGATTATCGCCCTGTTTGTTATACATGCCGCCGCCACCGATTTCGCAACAACCCTGTTGCCATGCGGGTCGTATGGTGGCGGGAATATCGGGGGGCATGTTGGTGCCCGCACTTTAAAAAGAGATTAGAATTATGGACGGTGCTGTCAATTGATGGAGTTTCCCTAATTTGCAACCCTGTATCAATGTAATTGAAGGCACATCCCGTCATAAAACCCCTGGTGGCCCTGGCCATGTTGCTGTTGTTTACGCTCAGCATCACGCCCCGGCAATACCTGCATGACCTGTTTGCCGATCACCGCGATATCGCGGTGCACACCCACGATACCGACGAAGATCAGCTCGATACCGCCGGCTTCAGTTGTAACACCCACGACCAGGTAGCCGAATCTCCGTTTACCGGTCATCCTGCGCAGCCGCGGATAACGCCTCCTCTGCTCTTCCCAACGGCTACTACGCAGCACTTCCTCACCCATCTTCGCCTGCAGGCTCCGTCTGTTGTTGACGGCCGTGGTCCGCCTGCCTTAGTATAAGTTTTATTGCTTTCATTCCGGGCATCCTGCACCAGCAGGTGCTTCACTATTATCATTTACACGATGTTGTTAAGACTAATTCTGTTGTCTGTCCTGTTAGCAGGGCAGCAAGGCATGGCACAATCCTGCCTGTTCCAGTTAACGGGTCATATTACCGACGAGGATACCGGCGAGCCGTTGGCCGGCGCCACCGTCCGCTTGCTGGCATTGAACCGGCAGGTATTAACTGATACGGCCGGCGATTTCCGGTTCGACAGTCTCTGTACGGGCCGCTATACCCTTGAGGTGACCCATATCAGCTGCGGTACCGTGCAGCAAAAGATCCGGCTGGAGCGCGACCGCCATGCCGACCTTGTGATGCCACATGCCCGCAGTACCCTCTCTGCCGTGATAGTGGAAGCGCAAAAGGGAACACCCAACACGGGCTTTAAGAAAGAACTGAGTGGTCGTGCACTCGAGCAGGCCAAAGGGCTCTCCATCTCCGAAGCGTTGGCGAAGATCAATGGCGTTACCCTGTTGCAAACCGGCTCCACCATCGCCAAGCCCATCGTTCATGGCTTGCATGGCAACCGCCTGTTGACCATCAACAACGGCGTACGGCAGGAAGGACAGCAATGGGGCAACGAACATGCTCCCGAGATCGACGCTTTCATCGCCGACAAACTCACGATCATCAAAGGCGTCGATGATTTGCGGTATGGGTCCGATGCCATCGGCGGCGTGATCCTGGTGCAGCCCAGGCCTTTGCAATACAAGCCCGGCTATGCGGCAGAGCTCAATGCGGGCTATTTTACCAACAACCGGCAATATGTAGCCTCCGGTGTATGGGAGCAGCAGTTTCAACAGCTACCGGCTTTTGCGTATCGCATACAGGGCACGTTCAAGAAAGGAGCGAATGCGACCACGCCCCATTACCGGCTCAACAATACGGGCAGTGAAGAGTATAATTTCTCGGCGACCGCTGGTTGGCGCCAACAACATTTCAATACCGAATTATTCTACAGTCAGTTCAATACCAAGGTGGGCATCTTCCAGGGGTCGCATATCGGCAACCTGAGCGACTTACAGCAAGCCATCGGGGGCCGATCGCCCCGATCCGGTATTCCTGGGTCAAAATACGTACACCATCGGTCGCCCCTACCAGGATGTCACCCACCACCTGGCCAAATCCAAAACACAGTTCTCGCTCAACGGTCACCGGTTTACGGTGCAACTGGCTGGTCAGTTCAACAACCGCAAAGAGTATGATATTGTACGCGCCAGTTCCAGCAAAACGCCCCAACTGAATTTGTCCATCTCCACCCTGTCGGAAGACATCAGCTGGGAACATCCCTCCTGGCACAACCTGCAGGGCACAGTGGGCGTAGCTGCCATGCAGCAAGACAATGCTTATGCCGGCCGGTACTTTATTCCCAATTACCAATCCAATACCTGGGGCGCTTATGTGTTGGAGAAATGGGCCCGTCATCGCTGGGAACTACAAGCAGGTGCCCGATACGACAATAAACACATCTCTACCAACCGCTTGCTGTCGGGTGGCAGCAGTTTTGATCAATACGATTTTCAGTTCAGCACTTTCGCCGGTTCTGTCCATGCTGCCTTCAAGCCTGGCAACCACTGGAAGATCAATAGCGCCCTCTCACTGTCGCAGCGGGCGCCGCATGTCAACGAATTGTTGAGCAACGGCATTCACCATGGTACGGCTACCTATGAAGAAGGAGATATCAACCTGCATCCGGAAAAAGGTATTAATCTCTCCCTCGGTGTGCAGTGGCACAATGAAGCCAATACGCTTTCTGCCGAAGTAGATGTTTATCACAACCGCATTGATGATTTTATTTACCGGCAACCGGTGCCCGAAGAGCCGGTGCTGACTATCGCGGGCGCCTTCCCCAAGATCCGCTACCAGCAGGCAGATGCAAGTCTTACGGGCCTCGATCTGTCGGTGGTCGTGCGCCCCCGGCAATCGTTGGAATGGACCTCCCGCGCTTCCCTGCTGCGTGCCCGTAACCGGCAAATCGGTGACTGGCTCACGCAAATGCCGGCCGACCGGTTCAGTACAGCACTCGCCTACAATTTCCGCGATCATAAAAAGCTATTGGGTAGTTACGTATCGGTGGAGTGGCAGCAGGTGTTGGAGCAAACGCGCATCCCCGACGAATCACAGGGCAAGGTGGATTACAAGGTACCGCCTGCTGCCTATGCCTTGATCAACCTGCATGCTTCGACCACGATACCGCTCACGGCACGGATGCCGGTGACGGTAAGCATCGGCGTACGCAACCTGCTGAATAAAGTCTATAGAGACTACCTGAACAGTATGCGGTATTTCGCCGATGAGATGGGGCGTAATATTTACCTGCGCCTGAAGCTGCCTATTACCAGTCGTCAATAAACCAACAACATAAAGAGTATGAAAAGACAATTCCTCCGTTTGAGCGTCGCAGCCCTGCTGGTGGCTACTGCTTTCACCGCCTGTAAGAAAGACAAAGGCGAAACCAATGAAGAAGAGGTGATCACCACCCTGCAACTGACCTTTACGCCCCAGGGCGGTGGTTCGCCCCTGGTGTACAAGTTTGAAGATGCCGATGGTCCCGGTGGTGCAGCCCCAACGATCGACCAGATCGTACTGGCTCCGTCAAAGTCTTATGATGTAGCCCTGCAGTTGCTCAACAAGACCGCGAATCCCGTAGAGGATATCACAGAAGAAATTGAAGAAGAAGCTGCCGCACACCGTTTCTATTTTACCCCGGCCACCGGCTCCAATATCACGGTGAGCGGATTGGATAAAGATGCCAATGGTGTTGACCTCGGCCTGCACAGCGTGTGGACGACCACGGCGGCCGCTACGGGCAGCGTCAAGGTGACGCTGCGCCACTACCCCGCTGTTCCGCCCAACAAAGCTGCGGCCGACGCAGTAGACAGCCAAAAATCGGGTACCGATATCGAGGCGACCTTTACGACAAAGATCCAATAAGTACTTAAAAGCAGATAGCGCCGGTTATCGGGCGCTATCTGCTTTTAATTCGTTTTGTTGTCTATTCCCCGATGGGCGATACATTGATATAATCTCCGCTATCATGTCCCACCGTCAGGTGTAACTTGCCGGCCTCCCGGGTAAAAAGTGTTTTGTCCAGCTGCGTGCGGGCAATCTCATCAAAGGCAAATGCCGCATAAGCCAGTGGCAATATCCAATCCAGGAATTCATAATCTGCTGTATGCGGTTTGATGGTATTGTCGATATGTAGCAGGGAAGCCAATTGCACATAGCGGTTGGCGGGCTCATAATCGGGCTCCGTGGCCCAATCGGCGTCGTCTCTGTCGTAGGCGTTGGCACCGACCATCGATAACAGCGGCGTGGCGTCGTTTTCATCGGCAAATTTGAACAGTCCTATCCAGATGGCAGAGATGCCGGGGGGAGCAGGTTCTTCCGTGACCACTTCGTTCATCCAGGCTACAATATCAGCTTGCTCTTTGGCAGTATCGATCGCCTTCAGGGTGTCCCAATAAGGCTTGGGATATTGTTGCGCGTGCGCATCGATGAACTGCTGCCAGGCGGTTTGCACAGGCAGTTGTTGGGCCAGCGTGCTGGTCAGCAGGTCCCAGGAGGTATCGTGGTTGAATGCCATGGCTGGTGTTTTTGGTGCACGATGGGTGTGCGCTGCGAATATAGTCATTTGCGGTCGGCGATGCGAACGGTGGGTCCGTTCGGCCATTAAAACCGGTAGTTGGGGGGCATTTACCGGGCTGATTGGCCAAAAGGTGATAATTTGACCGAACTTTTTAGCCGGGCGCGTAAGGGTATTCAGACAATGATGTGTCTACGCTTTATGATACTGACAGGGCGAATGGAAAATTATGCAGCCTGTGCATTCAAAACGACCACAGCAACTATGACGGCGGAAGCCCACTACCGGCAATATTTCTATACCTATTTCGAAAGGTTGTTCGGCTATGCTTTTACTATGGTGAAAGACAATGCCGAAGCCAAAGACATTGTGCAATCGGCTTTCCTGAAGTTATGGGAAAAACGCAGTTCCATCGACCTGCCCAATGCAGGCCGGGCTTACCTCTATACCACGGTCTATCATTTGTCGCTGAATGCGATCCGTAACCGGGCCATCCGGAAAGGCCACCACGCGCAGCTGGCAGACGGTATCACCACCGTACATGTTCATACTGCCGAGGAGGCGGAGATCCGCGAACGGATCAGGCTGGCCATCGAGACTTTGCCGCCCCGATGCCGGGAAGTGTTTTGCAAAAGCAGGCTCGAAGGGAAGAAGTACGATGCTATTGCCGCTGAACTCGATATCTCGGTCAAGACGGTAGAAGCACAAATGAGCAAGGCCCTCAAGCTGCTCCGTACGCAACTGTCGGACCTGGCCCTTACCTCCCTTGTTTTGTTATTTATCCGCTGAAACCATCCCAGTCATGAACCATAACGATCCAACCAACAAGACCGACGACATCGTCAAATACCTGGCGGGAGAAGCCACGCCGGCCGAGGCCATGGCGCTCGAAGACTGGCTCATCGATCCTGCCAATGCGGAGGAATTCGAGCACGTGTACCAGCTGTGGCAACGGTTGCCGGGGGCACCGGTGCTCCTAACGCCCGCTGTGGATGGGGAGTGGCAGGAACTGCAGGAGCGCTTGCGTGCAGGCAGTAAACCGTCCCTGCTGCGAAGGATAGGACCCCGGATGGCGGTAGCCGCCTCGATTGGGCTACTGGTCATCGCCACGGTTGGTTGGTGGCTGTCGGCCAGGCAGGTGGCGGCCCCCTCACCCAATGCCTTGACGGAGCAACAAGCCACCGGTGCGGACAATAGTAAACAGATAACCATGCCCGATGGCTCTGCCATCACTTTACATCATAACAGCGCTATACAGTATGCGGGCGCATTTGGTACTACCCATCGACATCTGCAACTACAGGGGGAAGCTTTTTTTGAAGTAGTGCCAGACAGTACCCGCCCCTTCACGATCCGCATAGCCGATGTCACGATCAAAGTAGTGGGTACAGCATTCAATGTGAAGGATATTACGCCGTCCGGTAACATTGAAGTACAGGTGCTGTCGGGCGTGGTTAATATGATCACCGACCAGCAGCAGATCTCGGTACGAAAAGGTCAATCTGGTACATATGACGCCAGCCGGAAATCGTTGCGACTGTCGGATACGGTAGATATTAACAGCATGAGTTACGCCACCCATTCCTTTGAGTTCGACAACGTGCCCTTGCGGGAAGTGTATGCTTCACTCGGGAAGACATTCAACCGGCAATTTCGATTCGAAGATCCGGCTACCGGCGATTGCCGTGTGACGGCCCGGTTTGACCAACGGTCGCTGGAATATATTCTGCAGATCATCGATGCTACCTTGAATCTTCATAGTTCACAGCAAGGCAATACCATCGTCATCACCGGCGTGGGTTGCCCTGCCCATTAAAAAGTACAGCCATGAAATTAACACTACTCTCTTTGCTCCTAGTCTGTTTTTGCAGCAGGCACACAGCGTTGTGCGCGCAGGTCAACAAGGCCATCTTCGAAAAGACCATCTCGATCAGGACAGGCGATATTCGCTTCGATTCGCTCCTGCACCAGTTTGCCCGGCAAACCGGGGTGGAGTTTTCTTTCAGCGCTAACCGGGTGGGTGCCGACAACCTGGTGCGTAATACCCGGCCCCGGCAAACCCTGGCGGGTTGGTTGCAAGTACTGGAGCAATCGTTGGGTATCCGGTATAAAGTAGTAGGCAATCACATCATCTTATACGAAGCGGTGAAAGTGAAGCCAGCGCAGTCGACGCCCAAGGCAAGTCATTCCAAACGACTAACCCCGGATCATGACAATCAACCCCGGCTACGTATCCAGATCGATAGCGGCTTCTCGGAAGCGGCTGCATCCCTACCCGTAGACGAATCCGTTGCTACCACGTCCAATGCTGCCTTGTCTGCCATGCCAGGCAGTGAAGCCTTGCCGGCATCGCCGGCTACACCCAGGAGCGCGTCGATGCCTACCGCGCCAGCCACTTCCGGAAGTGCATCGACGCCAGCCACACAGGCCAGGCCAGCGACCACCCCTGCCGCTGCACCCCAAAGCGCGACTCCCGCACCAACAACAAAGGCAGCCAGACCGGCGGCGCTTTGGGCCCCACGTTATGATCCTGTCAAAATGGAGGGATTGGAAGCGGTGCAGCTGTTTGCTGGCTGGAGCCGCAATGGGTCCGGGGATATGAGTGGCGTGGCGTTTGCGTCTACTTATTCCAACTATCTTTCACCGCGGTTTTCGCTGAACCTCGATCTGCGTGGACTGATCAATTGGAGTAAATTCAGCATTCTCCAACAGCATCCGATCACTACACAATGGATGGATAATTCCGTACGGTTCACCACGGCGAGTGCGCAGTTGGGGGTGCTGGCAGGCTGGAGCCTGGTGCAGGTAGCCCGCTCTGAATTGAAGGTCAGCCTGGGGCCTTTTGGCCGCTTTCAGTCTGCCTCCAATGGCGATGACGGGTACGGCTTGTATTCGCCATCGGTTACCGGGCAGCCCACCTACCTGATCGGATACGACAACCACACATCGCAGAATAAATTTTCGGTAGGCTATCTGTTGTCTTTACAATACCAGTTTGTGCTGCGCAACGATCTCTGTATCGGCTTAGCGGGCGTGTTCCAGAACGATACCAACGGCGACGTGATACCGCAGGCGGGTATCACGTTTGGCAAGCGGTTCTGAACAGCCTGTACCGGGTCACATACATTGATGTACCTTTGTGGCCAAACAATTCAATATGGCTACCCGTTCGTTGCAAATTACGGTCTCTCCTGTCATCGGTAAAGTGTCTGCCATCCTGAACGCGCCGCCGAAGGCTACTGCCATCCTTACGCTGGCCCATGGCGCCGGTGCAGGCATGGAGCATCACTTTATGGAGCAGTTGTCTGCGCGACTGGCAGTAGCGGGTATTGCCACCTTACGGTTCAATTTTCCCTTTGCCGAACACAAGAAAGGCAGACCCGATACACCAGCAGTAGCCCATCAAACCATCGAGGCTGCCATCGCCAAAGCACAAACTCTTTTTCCCGACCTGCCCCTGTTCGTCAGCGGTAAATCTTTCGGCGGGCGCATGTCTTCCCAATACATTGCCGCAAATCCCAACAAAGCCGTCAAAGGGCTTATCTTCTTTGGCTTTCCGTTGCATCCAGCCGGCAAACCGGGTACCGAGCGGGCCGATCACCTGCAGGAAGTGAAAGTGCCGATGCTGTTTCTGCAAGGCACCAAAGACACCCTGGCCACCTGGGACCTGATCGAACAGGTGACAGCCTCCTTGAAGAAAGCAACACTTGTTAAGTTAGATGGTGCCGATCACTCTTTCAAGGCCGGTAAGACCGATACGATCGCCCTCCTTACAGATGCTACCCAACAATGGATCAGCAAAAAGGCAGGGAAATAATCCCTGCCCGTCGTTTATACTGTTAGAAATAATCGCTGCTAACGAGGTCTTTCAGAAGACCCGTTTCCCGCGGCTCCCAGCCCAACACCTGTCGCGTTTGTTCACTCGATGCAGGACAATCCATGGCGGCAAAGTGTTTGAACCAACCAAAGTATTGCTCCGCCTCCACGCCATTCTTAGTCACCGCCGGTACCGATAATCCCTGGCCGATGGTGGTGGCAATCTGCCGGAAAGGAATACCCCCTTCCTGCACCGCATGAAATACGGTTTTTTCCGGTTGTTGTTCTACGATCAACCGATATACTACTGCAGCATCCAACCGATGTACCGCCGGCCATACGTTTTGCCCTTCGCCGATCCAGGCGGATGCTCCTTTTTCTTTGGCCAGTCCCACCAGGATGGGCACAAAGCCATGATCGCCCCGGCCATGCACCGTGTGCGGCAACCGTACGATATAGGTGCGTACACCTTGTGCTGCTATCGCGCGTGCCGCTTCCTCCGTAGCTGCTCTCGGCATCACCGATGCCGGAGGTGTTACGTCCTGTTCCGTGATCAGTTGCCCGCTTTTGTTGAGCACCCCAATACCGGAAGTAACGATCAGCGGCCGGTTGGTACCGGCCAGTGCAGCTCCCAGTCGATGGATCAATTGCCGGTCTTCTTCGCAGCTGGCAGCATAGCGGGAAAAATCATGGTTGAAGGCAGTATGAATGACAGCGTCGACGTTGGCCACGCCTGCTGCAATGCTGTCCGGATCCTGCAGGTTGCCACGGTGCACGGCCGCGCCCGCCTGTTGCAACGCCGTGGCTGCTTCATCGGTGCGGGCAAGGCCCAGTACTTCATGACCTGCTTGGAGTAGTTCCGCTACAACGGCCGATCCTACAAAGCCGGTAGCGCCTGTTACAAATACACGCATAATGAATTACTATTTTGTAGGTACAAAATTGGATCACCCTGCGTGGGCAAACGTGGTCATTTGACCATAATTCCCTTAGCGGCGGATCTGTGCATGCCGGATGCGCGTGAGTGTCTTGAGGGAGATGCCCAGGTAGGCGGCGATCATGTGTAAGGGGAGCCTGTTTTGCAGGTCGGCATGGGTGCGCACGAACTCTTCATACTTTTCTTCCGGGGTAGCGCTGAGGGCGGTGAACAGCCGCTGCCGGCTGCCGTGGTTGCTGCGGGCGATCAGTTGTTGTGATAAAGCCCGTAGGGCGGGTATATCGGCCAGGAGGCGGTCGAAGACTGGTTTGGACCATACGATGACTTCGCTACGCTCTATGGCGGCGATATTGAAACGGGAAGGTGTTTGTTGATCATAACTTTCCGCGTCGAGGGTCCAGTGGGCTTCCGGGGCAAATTGCAGGATATGTTCGCTGCCATCTGCGACCAGGCCATAAATACGCAACAACCCACTGATCACATAGGTCTTGTGCCGGCATACCTGTCCTTCCTGCAATAATGACTCGTTGCGTGACAGGGAACGGGTGGTGCTGGCGCCGGCGATCTGTGCGATCTCGTCGTCGGTCAGGTGGCTATTGTTGCGCAGGTATGTTTCGAATCCGGTGTTCATCGATCACTCAAAAATAGAGCTTCTACCCGAATTGGAACAAGTATAGATAAAACCGGGTATTGTGCTTCCTGCTCAATTCCTCAATACGGGTAATTTTTAGCCAGTACTATTGGTGCGAGGAATCACTTGTTTTGTTTGGCATGCGCTGGTACATACTGGTATCTCCGCGGTTGCTCATCGTATCGGCGTTGCTCTCTCCCGGTGGCCGTTGAGGGATAGTACCTCCACTGGTATCAGGTCTGTTGCCGTCGTGCGGGGCGTTGCCATCTCCACAAGCTGCGAATATTGTAGTCATACCAATAATTGCAAGGATCTGTTTCATATAGTAGGTTTACTGCATCCTGTACAAACCTGGTGCCCGCGATCGGTCATTTTTGTCAGCCGAATGTCATGCTGATCCGCCAAGGGTGTCAAGTCTACCCAATAACCTGATTATTCCTTTTCGCGTAAGCGCCTTTTCCTGATTGGGTCAGGGGATGCTGCTGCAACCAGACAATTTTGCAGCACCAAAACAACCCAACATGAATGTAGCCACCCTCCGGCTAAGGCAAGTGTTATTTGCCCTGGCAGTGCTTTTTTTGTCCCTCCTACCCTTTTCCACCTGGTGTCAATCTATACCCTCCATCAAAGGTCTTGTCGTTACCTCCGATGGCAAGCCCGCCTCCTATGTGACCATTTCCTTATCGGGCAAACACAAGCCCGTTATCACCAACGACTCGGGTGTATTTGTGATGCAACAGGTGCCACCCGGTAACTATGTAGTATCGGCTACGCTGGTGGGTCATCAGCCGGTGCAGCAAGCCGTGCAGGTAGAAGCCGGCAAGACCAGCCAGCTCACCCTGCATCTCAATACCTCCGAAAACAGCCTCTCTGAAGTGATCGTCAGCGCCAACGCTAAATCGTATATCGCTGCCAAGGCATCAACTTCTTTGCGCTTGAATGCCGAGTTGATAGAAATCCCCCAAAACATAACGGTGGCCACCCGCCAAACGCTCACTGACATGGGCCTGCTCACCAAAAGCGAGATCTTCCGTATCTCCAGCGCCATTACGAAAAGTTATGGGTCCGAGCTCGATCTTACTTTCCAGATACGTGGCATGGATGCTACCTATGGTACTTACCGCAACGGTGTAGGTGGTCCCATCTGGTGGAATGCCCAGGAAGATGCTGCGATGATCGAACGCATGGAGTTTGTAAAAGGCCCGGCTGGTTTCATGCTCTCCAATGCCGAGCCCGGTGGATTGGTGAACGTTGTCACGAAACAACCCACCCGCCAGCGCATTACTGAAGTTGGTTTTGGTATTGGCAGCTGGAACATGATGCGGACCTATGCAGACCTCGGCGGCGAGTTTGTCAAAGATGGTAAACTCTCCTACCGCTTCAACATCGGCGCAGAGAAGAAAAATGAATACTATCAGTTCGGTGACTTCTACCGCTATTGGATATGCCCCGTGATCAAGTATGATTTCAGTGAGCATACAAGCATCACACTCGAGCATAACTATGTGAAAGCAGCTGCCCTGGCCAACTCGCAGTATTCGGTTACGATCAACGAAGATTTCAAAGCCTTACCGGTAGACCTGGCCGTGGTAGATCCCAACCTCAACAAGTTCTGGGGCGCCGATGTTTACAACCGGGTGCACCTGAAGCACAAGTTCAACGAAGACTGGACCCTCAATGTGCAGGCGGCTCACATGACCACCGATTGGGATGGTACCACGATGTATCCCGAAGGATTGAGCCCTACCAAGGATACGCTCTATCGCTATGTATTCTCCAGCGACTGGACCGGTAAGCTCACCAATATGCAGTTGTTTGCCGATGGTAAGTTTTTTACCGGTCGACATATCGAGCACAAAGTATTATTGGGTATCGATTATGGCAATGGCAGCGAAGGCAGTACTTCCAATGGTAACTGGGGGGAGAACAAATATCCCCTGGCTCTTCAGCAACCTATCTACTATTTGCCCAAGGCCGATTTTGTATTGGACCCTGCCAATGAAACATCCTGGCTGTCGACCAACAAATGGCAGGCCCTGTATGTACAGGACCATATCAAAGTGTACGATAAACTGATCGTTACCCTCGCAGGTCGCTATACCCAGTTGAAGACCGGTCAGGATTATGTAGATGAGAATGATCCGAAGTATGAAGTGACCGATAACAAGTTCACTCCCCGGCTTGGGCTCACCTATCTCTTTACGCCCAACCTGTCGGCCTATGTGATGCACGATGAAAGTTTTCTGTCACAGCGGGGTGCCATTTTCGGCGGTGGCCGGTTGCCGGCGTTGATCGGCAGCAACAATGAGATCGGAGTAAAGGCGCTTTTGTTTAACCGGCAATTGTCTGTCACTGCTTCGGTGTACGACATGCGCAAGAATGAAGTGGGAACGGCTGATTTTGCCCACCCTGGATTTTTCCTGAAGACCGGGCAGATCCGCAGTACCGGCCTTGACCTCGATATCGCTGGTAAGATCAACGCCAACCTGTATGTCAACATCAACTACGCCTATGTCGATCCACTCATCACCAAAGACGAAGATGAAACCCTGATCGGCATCCAGAATGCAGGCACCTGTCGTAATCTGGCCAATGCCTGGGTGAAATACCAGATCAACAGTGGTGTGTTGCGCGGACTGGGATTGGGCGCCGGCATGCAGTATACCGACAAACGTGGAGCGGTATCGCCGGGATGGAACCACGACAAAGGCAATCGTTACCTACCCGCCTACACTTTGTTTGATGCGGCGCTCAGCTATACCACCGGTAAATTCAGTGTCAACCTGAATGCCTACAACCTGGCCAATAAGCGTTACGCGACTGGTGGCTGGTGGTACCCTGAATTTGGCGAGTACCTGTTTTACCAGGGCACGCCTGCCAATTTCAGGTTGCAAACCACCTTCCGTTTGTAAACCGCTCACTTATCTTGTTCATGAGGCGGACAGTGTTCGTATCAAAAGCTTATAACAGTAAACCCGCGGTTCAGCCACCGCGGGTTTTTTGTGGGGCATGCGTACGACATCAAGTTCCAACAGGCTGGCTGATCAGCGGCCGGACCCCATAGCTGCCGCGCTATTTGGCCTTCACACTGATCTTGCCATCCTGCTGGTCGGTGATCTCGTATTTGGTACCCAGCTTGGGAAACAGGGCTTCTACCAGTTGATCGGTGTTACCCTTGAATTTTACGGAATAGGATCCGGTGCCGCTCGACAGTGATTTCTCCAGTGATTGGTAGTCCGGTGTTTCGCTGAGCAACTTCGCAAAGGCACTATAGCTCGCAAAGTTGGCGTTGGCCAGTACCACTTCGATCTCGTTGATGCCTCCTGGTTGGGAAGAAGAGCTGCCTGGAATATTGTTGACATCGATCTTCAACGAATCGCGTACCCGGGCAATGTATTGCACGGCCTGTATGACCCCGTCTTCCATCACAGCGGCAGTAGCCGGGTCGCTGTTGCTGGTGCCCACCAAACCCAGTACCGATACATTTTTGCCAGTGCGCGATTCTACCCGAAACACGTGGGAGACGATCACGTCCCTGGTTTCGGGATTGATCAGTTTGAGGTTGAAGCCCATCTTCACGACCTTCTTGCCACTACCGACACCCAATACCTGTACTTTCTTGGACTTATCGCTGAACTCGATCACTTCTCCTGTGACCACGATCTGGGCGCCCAGCTGCTTGCCTGCCTTGGGGGCTTTGCGGCTGCTGAGTTCTGTATTGCCGGCATTGATCTCACCCGTCAGATCGTCGTTGTGTTGCAGGCTCTCCAGTACGCGGAAGCAGTTGACGCCCTGCAACGCATTGGTGAGCATGGTGGTGAGGTTTTCGCCCAGTGTAGGTGGTATGGTGACCGCCGGTGTGGCAGCGCCATTGCCGCCCTTTAGAATATCGAGTCCCTTGAGAATATTGTTGCTGCGGGCATTGCTGCCTGTAGCAGCTTGTTGTTGCTGATCGGTGGTACTGGTGGTTACCGTGAAGCGGGTCACGCTCATGCGCGCGCGGCTTTCGATGGGCATGCCCGCGCATTGTTGTTTGACCTGTTCGATGCTGAACTTTTCATCGGTTTGGGAAAAGCCTGCTGCGCTGACCAGCAGCAGGGGCAATAACAGCGTGTTGCGTTTCATACAAAGAAGGTGTATAAGGGTGATAAAATGTGGTGTACTGCGTTAGAAAGTAACTTCGTTGGCCAGGGTGTTGCCCGAATAACTATTACCGGTAAAATTGACCACCGCCGTTTTCTTATAGATAATGCCATAGCCGCCACTGTTGGTGATGGTACAGTTGGTGGCGACCGGCTTGGCAGTATAGTCGCAGGAGCCAAAGTTCAGCGCTGCTTTTTTGTTGGCTACGCAGGCGGCGTTGCTGTGGAGGTTCGATCCTGCCCCATCCACGGTGCAATAGTTCAGGCTGATCTCGGGATCGTTGCTTTCCAGCTGCAAGCCCAGCCATACGCCTTTGCCCGCTTTATAACCCACCAGGCGGATAGGATTGGCGGCCGTGCCGTTGGCGATGAAGGTGCCTTTGCCGATGTATTGTTTATCGAGGTTGAGGCCGGCATCGGTGTGGAATTGCATCGTAACACCCGGCGACACCGTCATCTTCTGGTAGAGCCCGATACTTTCGAAAATGTAGTACGGTACCGACAGCTTTGGGATGGTCACATTGCTACGCAGTCCGCTTTTGCCATGCACTTCGATGTAGTTGTTGCCGTTGGTGCCATAATTGCTGGGTGCATCGAGCGAACCGATCTCATTGATGGTAATGCACAGTGGTGCCGTGGTGTTGCCGGAAAAGCTGTTGTTGCTGAAAGCGGTGAAGATGGTGCGGTCGTAGGAATAACCATTGTCTTCGTCGCGGATACCGTATCCCTTGTTGTCTTTAAAAGTACAGTTGCGGATCGTTATTTTGGAGTTGTTCAGGAAATACGCATTGTCCGAAAAGAACAAGGCGGCATTGTTGGCACCCGCGCCGGCATGCTGAATAGTTACATACTCCCATTGGTTTTCGGCATGCTTCGAGTTTTGTTTGACGCCCATCCAGGATCCGGCAGTCGCCGTTTTGCCTTCCAGGAGGATGGGTTTGGCGGCCGTGCCTACCATCTTCAACCATTCATCGCTCGACGATATGGTGATGCCGGCAGCCTCGCCATTGAACTGAATGCGTACGCCGGGTTTGATGGTGAGGGTTTTATTGGATTTGAGTACGATGGCGCAGGAAACGATGTAGTCTATCCCGTCGCCCCGGTCTTCCCATACGGCAGGCACGTTGTTGCAATCGATGGTGAGCGGCTGCAGGGCTTCTACAGACACGGTAACGGTATAAGTTTGTTGGCTGTTGTCTTCTGCCGTAACGGTATAGGTTACCGCTTTGCTGAAGTCCCTGGCTTGTGCCGGTTGGGGCGAAATGCTGGCCTTGGCCGACAGGGTGATGGTGGGGGTCAATGCCGTGATGGCTGTTCCGTGAGGCACGGTGGCCGTGATGCTGGTGCCGGTAATAGTAGCATTGACGGTGGTACCATTCAGGGAAAAGGAAAAGGCGGTGATGGCTTTCTCGGATGATTTTGGCCGGGTATTGGTGGAATCTTCTCCGGCATCTTTGGAGCAGCCGGGGGCACTAACGAAAAGACAGAGCGACAGGAATAGTCGCCAAACAGTCAGGTTTGTTTTTTTCACGCTATAAGTTTTTTGGTTAATAGTGGGCCCGAAACTGGTATGGCCCTTATGACCAGCAAATAGCAGCGTTCCTAAAAACAAAAAAACAGCCGTTTGGTATTTGGCTGTTCTGATTGGTATACGACAAACCAATGCCCGGAAAACATCATTTACCGGAAATGGAGGGGCGATGTGTTTTTGATGAGGGCGTTGAGCCGTTCCTTACCGGTACGTGACAGCGGCAGCGGTTCGGCGACATGCCGTAAGGTGACGGTCATGCTTTTATTGATCCTGGCGATATGTCGCAGGTTGATGATATAGCTGTCGTGGCTGCGGCAGAATTTGAGTGGGGCCAGGTGTTCTGCCCATACGCCGATGCCTTTGGAGGTGGTTAGTTTTTCTATTTTATGGCTCCCTTCTTCTTCCAATACATACAGGGCGGTATACTGATCGATGGCTTTACCATACACCAGGTTTTTGATCTTGACGGGAATGCTGCCTTCGGCGAGGTTGACCCAGATCAGTTGTTCGTCGAGTTGCTCGGTGATGAGGTTGTGCAGCAGGGTTTCCAGTTGCCTTACCCCCACCTGCCCCACCTGTTTTTCCCATACTTTGCGCAGGTTATCTTCCAGCTCCTGTTGTACATAGGGTTTGGCCAGGTAGCCGAGGCCACAACGGCGTATCTCGAGGATATTGTTATCGATGTGCGCGGTGGTGAACAATACATCGAAACCCGGATGTTTGAAATGCCTGATCACCTCAAATCCGCCGCGGATCTCGTCCTGCAGTTGTATGTCGAGGAATACGAGCTGGGGGTTCAGGCGGGTGATCTTCTCTACGGCTTCTTCGATGGTGGTGCAGATGGCCAGGATCTTCACCCGTTCGTCGATGGCGGTCAGCAATTTCTTCAGCCGGTTGCTGTGAATGGGTTCGTCTTCTACGATTATACAATTCAGTATGGTGTCCATATCAATAAGGTTGTATGCGGAAAGCTAAAGGTGGCCCGGGTGCCTGCCGGTTGACCACTCGCATCAGCGAGGTCTTCGATGGCAAAAGCTGATTGGTTGTTGGGCTGCCATATCTTCATCAATTTACCAGCCAAAGTGGTGCCATAAGAGGTGCGCTGGCCATTGGAAGTGCGGGCGGCCTGCCGGCCAATACCATTGTCTTCTACGGAACAATGGAGTTGCAGCCCTTCCATGACCACTTTTACGCGCAGCCGGCCGCCCCGGTCCGATTTAAAGGCATGGCGGAGGGCATTTTCCACCAATACCTGGAAGATCATGGGGGGCACGAGGGTACTTTCCGTATCGATGGCATCATCGATGTCCAGTTCGTATTGGATATGGTTGTCGGGAAACTGCAGGCGTGCCAGTTGGAAATAGTCGTCGAGAAAGTCGATCTCGGCTTTGAGGGTCACCTGGTTGGCGAATGAATGGCTGAGCACGTTGCGGATGAGCCGGCTGAAACGCAACAGGTAACTGCTGGCACTGGCTTTGTTGCCGTGTTCGATGAGGCTGTTGATAACCTCCAGGGTGGCGCTGACGAAATGGGTATCCAGTTGGGCTTTCAGGGCGTCTTGCCGTAACTGTACCTGTTGCAGCTGGAAGCGGTCGCGTTCTCTTTTGCGGTAGAAATAAAAGACCACCAGTAAGACGGCGAGCACCGCAATGCCGATGATGACGGCGGTCCTGATCTTTTCTTTGTTTTGCTCGGCAGCGATGGCGAAGCGTTTCTCTGTCTCGAGTTTGATGGAGTCGGATTGCAGGTCGAAGTAGAACTGGTCCTGCAGCTGGGTGAGCTTCCGGGTATTGGTGAGGTTGGTGGTACTGTCTTTCAGTTGTACAAACTGCTTGTAATGATAGAGGGCTTTGCTGGCTGCGCCCCTTTCTGTATACAGATTGGTCAATCCTTCGTGTGCCGACTGCTGTACCGACAGTTCGCCAATTTGTTTACTGATCTGCAGGGCCACGGTGAAATATTGTTCAGCTTTGGCCCATTGCTGTTGTGCGGCGTATACGATACCCATATTGGCATGGACGGAGGAGATGAGTAGGGAGTCGCCCATGGCCTGGAACATACTCAACGCTTTTTCATAACCTTGCAGTGCTTCCGGAAAATGGCGCAGGTCGCTGTGTACATTTCCGATCAAGTTGTAAGCGTTGGCGACGACGGCCTCATTGCCGATCTCGGTGCCCAGTTTCAATCCCAGCGAGTCGTATGCCAGGGCTTCCGGAAATTTGTCGAGCTGGTAATAGATCTCTCCGATATTGTTGGCCAGGGTAGCGATGCTGTTCTTGTCATCAATGCTGCGTGCGAGATCGATAGCGATGTTGTAGTGCTTCAGCGCTTCGGTATGGTTGTTTTGCCCTGCATACACATTGGCAATATTTCCGTGGTCGGTGACGATATTGGCCGTTTTCTTCAGCTCGGTATCCGTCTTTAGGGCTTTCAACAGGTATTCCAGGGCTTTGGGGTAATGTCCCTGTAGTTTATGCACGGTGCCGATGTTGCTGTAAGCGGCGGCGATGCGCTCGTTGTCCTGCTGCTGCATGAAAATGTCCAGGGCGGCGTTGAAGGCCTGCAACGACTGGGGCTGGTCGCCGGTGTATTGGTAAATGGCGCCTTTGTTGTTATAGCAATCGGCTTCCCCTTTTTTGTCACCAATCGATTGCCTGATCTGTATGCAGGAGTCGAGGTAATTGATGGCGACGGTGTACTGTGCCTGGTAAATATAATTGATGGCGATGCCGTTGTAGTTGTCGGCGATGCCTTTTGGGTTGTTGATGGTGCGGTACAGCGATTGGGAGGTTTGGTAATCGGTCGAAGACGCCGGGAAATCGCCGGTGGTGGAATAGGCCACGCCCCGGTTGTAGTAAGCCAGTGCCTGGCCTTTGGTCCAGTGTAGTTGATGGGCGAGCGTCAAAGCTTCGCTACAATACTTAAAAGCTTCCGTTGGATTGATGCCGGCATAGTTGCGGCCAAGCTGGTTGAGTAGCAGTACCCGGTGCGTGTCTTTGGCGGCAGCGGGTAGTACTTTGAGTAGGGAGTCGATAAGGGGCTGCCCTTGCAGTTGTGCCTGTAGTTGGCAGCCGGTGAGGAGGCTGAATGCGATGAGGAATGCCCGGAAAAACCTTTTTTTCATAGCTAAGTTTTGGGTGTAAGGGCGGGTCCGGTCATGGCAAGATAGGATAATTTATGGATCAGCTATTGGTTGGTTACGGGTATGAATATACTTGCCCGCCACCAGCGTTGTAAAAGGAGCCAGTGACGGGCAATAGCAGGCGTGTGCTTATTCGGTTTGCTTTAGTTGAACTCCCACCCTTTGGCGGTTGCTATGGATCGATCGCAACTGGCGGCGCCGGGATTACCGGTTATGCTGATTTCTCTTGAAATGTTCTTGTTGTGAAGCGTTTTGAATAAGCTATTCAGGGCGTCTGCTGTGAATAGGTTGTTACTGCAGGTAACTTGCTTAAGTGCCGTGTCCTTTGACAGGTCGAGCGCTTTGAGTTGGTTTCTTCCACTGTAAAAATAAATCAGTTTCGTGTTTTGCGACAGATCCAATGTAGTAATCTGGTTATTTTGACAATCAAATTGGACGAGTCCGGGGTTGTGGGTTACATCCAGGTTGCTAATTTGGTTGGAGGCGCAGAATAGCCAGGAGAGTGCAGGCTGACGCGAAACATCGATCGTTTTCAGCCGATTGGCGGCGCACTCCAATTGTTCGAGCAGGACGTTCTCCATAACGTTCAATTCGGTTAGCTGATTGCCAGATACATCAAGTCCGGTCAGCTTTTTATTGTTGGAAATATCCAATTGGGTCAATGCGCAACTCCTTACCGTGAGACCTAGCAGACGTGTGTTTTTCGAAACATCCAAGGATCCGAGGCGGTTACTGTCGCAGTTCAACCTCATGAGCGACGTGTGAAGAGAGATATTTAGAGAGGTCAGGTTGTTTTTCACGACAGACAGGACGCCCAGCTTGGGGCAGTTGGATAAGTCGATCGTCTGGACCGCGTTGCCCGCCAGGGTTAAGTATCCCAATAAAGGATTCTTCGTTACGTCTAACTGAGTCAACTTGTTTCTGTCCAACATCAAACCCGATAGATAAGCGTTGCGCGTTACGTCAATAGCCGTCAGCTGACCGTCGGTGCATTGAAAAGATACGAGTGATGGGTTTTCCCGCACATCGATTTCGGTAAGGCTACCGGAAAAGATATGGAATCTGTTAATGTCAGTTCCTGTTATGGTAACCTGATATTCCCTGGGCGATGTGAAAGTGTGCGATATGTTCTGTTGGTCTGCCGAAACGATCTCCGTTTTCTCTCCGTCTCCCCAGTTGATCAAAAGATTTTTGCCGGAAATGAAAAAAGATTCCGTACTGGAGGTTTTTAATTTCAGGCTCATTTTACCAATGAGGCCTGCGGGTGGGCGAGTTGGGTCTTCTTTTCCTTTGGAGCAGGCGGTCAGTACGATGGTCGTCAGGGCGAATAGGTATATCTTCATATTATCGTGCGATGCTGTTTTAGGCAAGGTATGAAATTTATGTACCTTTCAGGCAACCAACGCGTATGGCACCAAATACAGATCAAGCAGTGGAAAATAGTTCGTTGGCGGCGGTCCCCAACAGATCCCTTGTTTTGGTCACGCTGATGATCGGAACCTCGATGGCGGCCATCGACAGTAGTATCGTGAATGTATCGCTGCCGGTGATACAGCGGCAGTTTGATGTGCAGCTGGATGCGGTAGCCCTGGTGGTAACTACCTATATGATCACCTATACCCTGTTCATTCCACTGACGAGCTGGCTGAAGAACCGGATTGGCTACTACAAACTCTATATGGGCAGTATCGCCCTGTTTACGATCGGCTCCGGTTTGTGTAGCCTGGCAGATAGTTTGACTTTTCTCATACTGGCGCGGGTGGTGCAGGCGATTGGTGGTGGTGCCATTGCGCCGACCTCGCTGGCGATTCTCAGCGAAACCTTTCCGAAGGAGAAACGGGGCAGTGCGATTGGTTGGTGGGGAATCGGCAACGTGATGGGCCCTGCTTTAGGGCCAACGCTGGGCGGGATACTTACGCAATACCTGGGTTGGGAATCGATCTTTTATGTCAATTTGCCCATTGGGATACTCACTATTGCCATGGCGATAAAGCACCTGCGTTTTCTGAAGTCTATGCCGGTCTTTAAGCCGCCTTTCGATATCAGGGGGTATGTTTTATTAGCTGGATTCATCTTGTTGCTGCAGGCTACCATTATTCCATTTGCGTCCCGTTATGGCCTGTTGTCTTGGCAGTTCCTCTCCGGACTGACGATCACCTCACTGGTTTTCTATGGCTATCTCCGTTCTTCCCGCCGGCCGGATGCCTTGCTGGATCTGTCGGTATTTAAGATTTCCGCCTTTACCCGGCCTTTCATCATTGTAGGTATTCGGTCGATAGCCTTGTTTGGCGGCATGTTCTTCCTCCCCTTTTTGTTGCAGGGATACCTGGGTTATTCTGAAATGGAGAGTGCCCTGTTGTTACTGCCCAATGCGCTAATCATGCTGGTTACCCGTCCGGTCTCCGGCAAGTTGGCGGATCAGGGACTGATCCGGAATATCTCCTTGTTTGGCATCGTGTGTTTGTCGGTGTCTTTTATGTTGTTTGCGCGCATCGATGTCGGTACATCTTCGGCGTGGATTGTGGGTTGTATGATCCTGCGGGGGCTGGGTATCAGTTTCCTGATCGCCCCGGTTTCCACGGCTTTGCTCAATTCGGTGAATGCGGAGCAAACGCCTACGGCGACTTCATTGAATACGCTGATGCTGCAACTGGGCGGCTCTGTAGGCATTGCGGCCAGCAGTGCCGTACACACGCACCTGCTCGCGCATTTCGAGGCGAAGGTCGGCGATGGCCGCCTGGCGCAGCATTATGCCTTGCAGGACGGTTTCCTGGTAACGGGGGGCATCATCTTGCTGGCGTTGATACCGGCGTTCAAATTGCCGCAGCGTACCAGGAAACGCCTGAAAGAAAAAGAGGTATTGGGATAATGCCTACGGGTTGCGCAGTTTTTCAATATCGATCTTCTTCATCTGCATCAGGGCTTGCTGCGATTTTTGTGGGTTGGATGATTTAAACAGCAGATCGGCGATGTTGTTGGGGATGACCTGCCAGCTTACGCCAAAGGGATCTTTGCACCAGCCGCACTGACTCTCGGCCCCATCTTTCGTAAAGGCATTCCAGTAGTAATCGATGCTTTCCTGGCTGTCACATTCCAGCACGATGGAGATACCCTCGTTGAAGGTATAGGATTGCGGTACACCGCTGTCCATGGCCATGAGCAGGTGACCATTAAGGGTAAACTGGGTGTGTTGTATCTGTCCTTTCATGTCTCCTTCTGGATAGTGCATGATGCCGTCACTCTTGAATTGCGGGAAGGTCTTTTGGTAGAAGTCGAGTGCCTGCTGGCATTGACCCTGGTGTGGGCCGCAATACATCAGGGTGGGAACGATCTTGTTGTACTTCCACTCGTCTGCGCCGAAATAAAGTTGCCAGCTGGCGCCAAAGCGGTCTTCTACCCAGCCATAGTATTCGCTCCACGGATAGCTGTCGAGCGGCATCAACACTTTACCTTCCTCGCTCAGTTGATCAAATTGCTGCTTCAGCAATGTTTTATCGGGCGATACGTACATGAAGGAGATGGCGGGGTTAGGCTTGAACATAGGACCTCCATTGAGGCCCATGAATTCGGTACCGTCGAGTTTGGCTTTTAGTACCATGGGCGTATCGGCGGTGACAGCTGAATTGGGAAACAGGGAAGTGTACAGGTGGAAGGCTTCGCTGCCTTTACCATCGAACCAGATACAGGGATAGATGTTGGTATTTGTTGTTGACATGGCTGAAACTATTATGTGATGAATGTATGTATGGTTATTGTTTAGCGGTGTATTCGAGCAATAGGGTACCATTATCGAATACACGCGAATGCTTTAATTCAAATTCGTTGAGGGTACGTTGGTCACCGAAGATCCTGATGCCGCCACCGATGGCAACAGGATAGAGCATGAGGTGTAATTCATCGACGAGCTGGTGTTGCAGCAGTGATTGAACCAGGGTGCCGCTGCCGTATACCAGGATGTCACCGCCATCGGTTTGTTTGAGGGCAGCTACTTCATGGGCGACGTCGCGCAGGATATGGCTGTTGTTCCAATCGGCTTTGTCGAGGCTGGTCGATACGACGAATTTGGCGTATGTGTTGATACGGTCTGCAAAGCCGCCGCCTGACTGTGTAGGCCAGTATTTGGCGAACTGAATATAGGTGTTTTTGCCCAGCAGCAGGCTGTCCACGCTGGCGAGTTCGTCCACTTTGTATTGCCCGGCTTCCGGGTTTCTGAATTTGTTTTGCCAGCCACCATGTTGATGGTTGGTTTCATCGCCGCCGGGCGCTTCGATGACGCCGTCGAGCGTGATGAATTCTGTAACGATAATCTTACGCATGCTCCTGATATTTTTGTAAATCTACCGGTTATTGGCATCCTCAACAGGGGGCGGAAAAGACATTGTGCAGGGGTGAATGCGGTGGACGAGCAGGTACATCGTGGCTGATATCTGTAAAGGAGCATTGTTTCAGTACAGCTATGGCAGCAAGAGCGTCTTTGATTTGGGGAATGTGTGGTTTCATACAGCCTACCATTGAGTTCTACCTTTATAGCGTTTTTGGTTTTCTATTTTCTCGTTCAATAGAGGAATATTCAACTCCGCGATCAGGCGCAGCTTCGCCCAGGATTCGTCGGTGTTGATGTCTCCCAGCGCATGTATACATTTCCTGGCCAGTGCGTAACTATCGTCATAGGATAAATAGAGTGGTTGTCTTATGGCCGTATAGTAAAGTGCTTCAATGCTGCTGGGTGATTTGGCTGACTGTAAAAGTAATGCCATGTCTTCATGCTTACAGTGCCAGTCTTCTGCGATCAGTTGGTTTAGTACGCCGACAAAAGATTCGTCGAATATGTCCTGCACATACCCGAGCAGCATCGCGTATTCGATAGTCGAACTGTCTTGCGTGGTCAGTCCCATTTCCAGCTGAGACGCCACATAGTCCGGGGCTGCCTTTTCCGGATATAGCTGGAAAAAACTGTCCAGGTCCAGTGCGTTGACTGCGAGGTCTATTATATGTTGCATTTCCAGTTCTGTCATGGTCGCGGTTACTCACGAATATATTATCGAATTGACTTTCTGTCAAATGATTGTGGGCGGTTGGCCCGGGTATGGCTATTCGTTGTGTTGAAAAAACATGGATAGTTCCTGGTAAATGATTGAAAAGCAATCTTGTGATGACCGCGATGGAGCTGCCCGGCCATGAATTGCCTACGTTACCCCCGCTTATTGCCTCCGGATTGCCTACGGATTGCCTGAGCGCTCTATGAAGCGGGGGCCATTTTACTAAGGAGCGTAGGCAATATGCAGGCATATAGAAGACCATCAGGTGCCCCAAAATGGCCGGTGTGATGTCCGAAGCTGTGTTGATTAGTAAGGTTGTTACTGTTACCATATTTATGAATTTAGTAGCACAAAGCTGGGGTAATTCTAAATCAGTACCTATTGGTAGGGCATTTAGTAAATGCCACATTATTTTTGCAACAGGGCATAAAAAAACGCCGGATATTCGGGCGTATTACAGGCATTTACGCAAGTTTTGATGTTTGGAGATGGTTTCGGCCCCCAACCATTTATAAATGGTATTTACTTTTGGGGTTCATGATATGTTTATGCAGGAGGTTGTTGCAGCTTCTCCTCCATCTCTTTTTCTTCGATCAGGGTTTGTTGCAGTAGCTGTTCCGCATCCGGCAATCCCATCGCCTGGGCCAGTTGCACGAGGATGACGTAAGTGGCCATTTCATAATGTTCTACTTTCATTAAAGCGGCCCTTATGCCCAAATCACGCGAACGGGTCTTGCGCACCGTGTCGCCCAGGATCATACTCGTATCTTTAACAAGGCCCTGCATGGCTTCGCAGATCCGTTCAGTAACTGTTTCGCCCAGTATTTGGAGTACCTGTTCAAGGCGCAGGATATGATCGGCTGTTTGCGCCTGGTGTACTTCGATTGCCTTTTTGAGACTGTTGGCAAATGCTTCTCCCCGCATTTTATCCAATAACATGGCGGTCTGCTTTTCGGCCCAGTGTAGTCTTTTTATGGCATGTACAAAATAGGGCATCAGGTTGTTATCTTCCGTTCCGGAGTTGTGTGGCATAGCAATAAGTTTTAAGTGAGCAATAGCAGGCTAACTGTGGACGATGGTCCAACAGCAAGGTTAGATGGATAATACACGGTTAATTAGCGTGGAGGTAATACTAAGCTGGAAGGGAAATAGGTGGTGATGTAATGACTGGCTGCTGGCGGAGGTGCAACCGTATCGTGAAGATACGACGATTTCAGTAATGGTACATCCCGGCCCATTTCCCGTAGAACTACGCCTTGCTTTTGTTGTACATTTGGTGCGGCTTTATAGCGACCCTGGTAATCCCTCTCCCATTCCGATAGCAGCATTTCTCCAACCAGCAGTTACACAGACTCGCTCCCCGTCCCTTGCGATCCAACCACCCGTTGCAGGCATCAATTCCGATTGAGGCGGTCTTTCTATTATCCATCATAAAACTTATGCTATGGGCACATCTGCCAATCATCTTTCCGACACATCAGTCCTGCCAGGACCCGATGTGACCGTTGTCGACGACAAGTTTGTCAAATCAACTTTCGACCAACTTTACACGCTTTGGTTTCCGATTTATGAGCTGCCCATCCCCGACCGGGTGCGCGGTGACATTACCCTGGTATCGCAGGTGGTGCAAAAGGAATTCTGGACGGCCATTGATGTTCCGGGAAATGCCTTTGGTGCTTTGCTGACTGGTATGACCTATGCCAGCCTGTTGCCTTTTTATGATGCGCTTAAAAAGTCGTCCGATCCGGCGGTACTCAAATTTATCAGCACACCCGGCGGTATCGGCAAATTAACCCTGTCTGAGGCTTCGCAGGTGCTGTCGGCATTCTTCACCCTCAGCGACCCGCGGGCGGCCCAAGCGGCTATGACCATTCGCGAGGCTTTCCTATCCACTATCTGGGATTTGCCGCTGGCTGTTCCCCTCACGGGTATTCAAAAGCCGGAGACTTTTGTCAGTAATCCGGACCTTTATTCGAAGATCAACTATCCCCAACTGCCTGCCAGTCAACTGGTATATAACAATGGGGTGATCTCCCACAAAGGAGGAAGCATCGAGTACCTCGTGATCGGCAGTGGGCCGGCCGGTGCTACGATGGCCAGTGAACTGCAAAAAGCGGGTAAGCGTGTGGTATTGCTGGAGCAGGGACCCTGGGTGGTATGGGGCTCGATGGATACGATGAGTTATCCGCGCCTCATGCTGAACAATGACCGCATGGCGACTGTCGACAATAGCATCATCCTGCGTAGCGGACAGGCCATGGGCGGTGGTTCGACGGTCAACATCGACCTGGCTTTTTCTCCCTTGGAAGCTACCATTCAGGCGCGTATCGCCAACTGGATCGACAAGGGTTGGATTGATGGCAAATATTATTCGCAGGAGCGTATCGCAGCTGCCTACCAGTGGGTGCGAAAAGCCATCGGCACACGGGCTGTGACACAGTCCGAACTGAACAGGGACAACAAAGCGTTATGGGATGGGGCCAGTCAGTATGGTGTCGATCCTTCGCTGTACCACCTCAACCGGTTTGATCAGTTGTTGTCTCCCTCCCCAGTTACCCAAAAACGGGATGCTGCGCTGCAACTGATCTTGCCGGCAGCTCAGGATGCCAAGAATCCATTGAGCGTAATACCGGATGTGTCGGTACAACAAATACTGATGAGTGCACCGGATGCGCAAGGTAATGTAAAAGCGATCGGGGCTCAGTTGGTAGCCATAGATCCCTGGACGCAATACCAAAACACCATCGTTGATCCGTGTAACCTGAAGTTGCCGCAGAAAGTACTGCTGACCATTCATGCCGACAACGTGATCCTGTCTGCTGGTACTATCGGTAGTGCGCGTATACTACAATCTACCGGGGCGAGTCAGCCCGCGGTGAACAACTCCCGGATCGGCAAAGGCATCATTCTGCACCCTTCCTTCCCCTTGATCGGTGTGTTTAACGAACGCATCAATTTGCTGGAGGGGTTGGATAGTGCCACTTACCTCGAAGCTTTTGGTGTGACGCCCGGTTTCATTTTTGAAACGATGGGGGGCATGCCCGCTTATGGCGCGCTGTTGATTCCTGGTACGGGCAAACAAGTGTATGAGATGATCACGCAATTCAACCATTCGGTGGGTTTTGGCGTGATGCTGGTAGATACACCTTCTGATGATAACTATGTAAGTTTCCCCGGTGGCAATCTGGAGGTTCGCTATACGCTCACGGCCGATGATAAGAAACGCTTTGCCAATGGCGTGGCAATCGCTATCCGGATGATGTTCCTGGCAGGGGCCAAACAGGTGATCATTCCTACCAATGAGAATGTATTGGACTTACCCAATTTTGATCCGATGGTAGGGGTTTACCTGACAGATATCAAGCAGGCCGACCTGGTGCAACAAAACCTGCAATTCATTCCCAACCGCACGGTGCTGACGTCGGCGCATCTGCAGGCTACGAATAAGATGGGTAAGGATGTGAAAAGCTCGGTGGCCTCTACCAACCAACGTATCTGGAATGTGCTCAACGGAAAAGAGATCCCTAATTTCTATCTCATGGATAGTAGTATGTTCCCCACTTCGGTAGGTGCCAACCCCATGCAGTCGTTGTATTCCTTCGCGAAGATCTTCAGTGAAAGATTGCTGGCAGGCATGACTGATGAGCCTGCGGATTATTGTTTTGAGGAGATACCGGCGTCCCAATTGAAGAAGGGGCCGGGAAGAGTGTGATTGAATATTGTCGTTGATAAAGCCCCGCACAATGGCGGGGCTCCGTTTTTTTGCTCCTTATCCGTCTTTATTGCAGCAATAATTTCATCATTTCCTCTGCGGCTACCCGCCCCTTCAGACGGAGCTGTTCGCGGGAGGTGTTGTCGCCAACCTCGTAGGTCAGGGCTTCGGCACCAAAGGCGCGGCTGAACCATCCTTTCGATACGTTGCCACCATTACCCGATGGTTTGATATTGGGCTTGAAGCCCGGGATCGCCGCCTTCATCGCCGCCAGCCAGGCTTCGGTAAAGCCAGGCCGATTGGAGGCCAGCGGGTCCGTCAACTGGTTGATGTAGAAAATATCGTAATAAGTAGAATGGAAATCGAGCATAAACTCCACGTTGGCTTGTTGTTTCCGCACCAGACTTTCGACAGTCTCTTTTACGGCCCTCGTTTCCGGTTGTGCAAATAACTCCCAATCGCGGTTGAGGTCTACCCCACCCGCACTGTGCCGCCAGTTGCCTTCGTCTACCCCATCCGGATTGAGCAGGGGAAACAATACCAGTTCATATTGCTGGCGGAATCTTTGCGCCAACGCTCCAGGCCCGGTCACCGTGCGCACAAACTCCTGCATCGCCATATAACCCGTCACTTCCGGCGGATGCTGCCGGCTTAATACCACTACCAGTTTCTTGCCATCACTACCGGTACTCGTCAACATCCGGATCGGCTTGCCCTGCCGGCTTTTACCCACCACCTGTTGGTTGATGTGCGGCAATACAGCTATACTGTCCATCCAGCGATTCCCATCAGCACTGCTGATCAGTTCCTGCGCCGCGATCAGCAAGGTGTCTGGACCGGCATAGGCTGTGAAGGTCGCCTGCTTTTCGCCAGCGGCTACCTGCACGGGCTTGATGTCCTGCCAATGCAAACCATCGCTACTTTGCTTGGGATCATAGCGGTGTTTGGTCGAAGGATACTGCAGGGTGATGTATACCGGCTGCTGCTGAGCTGCCCATACTTTGAAGGCATACCAGGGGCTCGGATTGATCGGTTCATTTTCCGGCAGAATGGTAATGGTAAAACTGCTGTCGTTCTGCTGACGTACGGCGTTTAACCTGGCCCCGGCAAAGCGATTGCTGAAACCTATGCCATTGGCAAATACATAGTCCTTACGGACCTGCCATTGAATCAGCGTATCGACTGCCCCGGGTGCTGCCTGAACTGTTTTCCTGGCCGTATTGCAGGCCAGAAAAACAGGTGGCATCATCATCATCGTGGCCAGTATAAAAAGGGACTGCCGGAGGCGCAGTCCCTGACAACTAATGGATCTAAGCATGAAAAGTCTTTATGGATTCTGATCGGCTGGTTCTATCGCCGGGTTGCTGTTGATCTCGTCCTGCGGTATCAGCCACTGCCAGGCTGGGTCACCGGCGGGTACATACAGGATATTCGCTACATCTACCTTGTGGTTGGTGCCGCGACGGTCCATGTCCGCATTGGTACGTTTCATATCGAGGAAACGGAACCCTTCGCCCCACAATTCCACCCGACGCTGTATCATGATCTCGGCAATCAGGTCGTCGCCGGTCTTCGTGGATTGTACATAAGCTGCATCTCGGTTCTTGGCCAATGGCAACAAGGCTTGCTGTGCCCCGGTATTGTTGCCCGAACGTGCCTGTGCTTCTGCCTCGATCAGGTACATTTCTGCGATACGCATGTACGGGATATCGCCTGCACGCGTACCTACATCGGGCACCTGAAACTTGCGGTGCATGTAGATCACTTTCGTTTGCCCCGAAATGGTGGGGAAATTATTGCGGTCGGCGGTAGTACCGTCCCACCACAACTTTTTGCGGATATCGGTGGTGGGTATCTTGGCATACAGCAGGTTGTTGATCAACTTGGGATTGACCCGTGTGAAGGCCGAGTTGAAATTGGCCGACATATACGAATAGAACGAACCATAAGTAGGTACCTGGTCAGCAGGCTGTATAATGCCCCACATCCATTCGGTATTGTTGATGTCGGTAAAGCCAGCCGTATACTGGGCATTGGTCATCAGGTTGTCAATGCCTGCTCTGGCTTCTTTGGCATACTGGATGGCTTTGGGCCAGTCCTGCATCACCAGGGCTACGCGCGCTTTGAATCCTTTGGCTACATTGACGTTGATATGCGTCTTGGCACTGCCCGAACGGGCTGCCGGTGTGCTGCTCAGGTTCGCAATGGCGTCATCGAGGTCTTTGTTGATCTGCTCATACACCGCTTCCACCGTTGCCCGGGGCTGTCCTTCGGTACTGCTGGTGATCACGATGGGGATACCGGGTTGGTTGTTGGGTTTGGCATTGGCGTCATACCGTTTGCCATAGAGCTGTACCAGCTGCAGGTGCGCCCAGGCGCGCAGGGCCAGCGCTTCTCCTTTTACTACGGCTTTCTTGTCGGCATCGGCTTCGATCGCATCGATCTTTTCGATGATCACATTGGCATTGGAGATCACAATGTAATAGAAGTAATACGCAAAGCCGTTCACGTTGACGTCAGTCGCATCGCGGTGCGCGATCCAGCGATAAGAGCCATAATGGTATACGTACGAGGCATTGGTGCGCACGTAGTCCTCTCCCATCGCATCGAGGTTGATCATGACGGCACCATGTCCATCGCGGTGCTGGTTGGTATACTGGGTATACAGGATACGGTAAATACCATTGAGGGCTTTTTGCGCATTGTCGAGCGATACGAAGGCCGTTTCGTCCGAGATACCACTCGTGGGGTTGGTATTCAATACGTCCTTGGTACAGGAGGCTGTCAGCAGGACGATCGTATATGCTATCAGTAGTTTGTAATGTTTCATAGCTGTCATTTTACAAAACGATGTTAACGCCTAAGGTGATGATCCTGGTGGGTGCATAGGCATAGGAAGATACCCCGGTAAACGACTGGGTAGGATCCAGGCCTTTGCGTTTGGACAGGATGAACAGGTTTTCCCCGGTCAGGAAGGCCTGTGCCCGGTTGATACCGATCTTCGACACGAAGGAGGCGGGCAGTGAATAGGTCAGCGAAGCTGTCCGCAGACTTACCGCAGATGCGTCGATCAACCAGCGATCACTGTCATACATCACGGTACCAGTATTGCGTACAGGCACATCAGTGATGTCGCCTGCTTTTTGCCAGCGCTTCAGGGCGTCCACATGCAGGGCGCGGCCATACGTACCGTTGTACATCAGTGACTGGTAGTCGCTGTCGAATGCTTTGCCGCCCACCTGGTACATCAGCAGTACGTTGAGCGAAAAATTCTTGTAGGTAAAGGTGTTGCCCACGCTGCCGTAAAAGTCGGGAATGGCAGTGCCTACATATTTGTACAGGGCCGCATTGGCATTGCTGGTCACACGGTCGCCCTTGTCGTTGGTGAAGGCATTGGCGTCGGTGGTGATGGCAGGGTCTGCTGCATACAATTCCAACCCGGTTGTGGGATCTACGCCATACCAGTCGCGCAGCCAGTAGTCGTAAATGGAATGACCCACCATACGGTTTTTGGTGCCGCTGATGATCGACTCCTGTCCTTCGGGCAGTTTGGTGATGTTGTTCTTGAGTTTGGTCCAGTTGAGCACCACATTCCAGCTGAAGTCTTTGCCGCGTACCGGATCGCCGGTCAGTTGTACTTCAAATCCCTTGTTGTACATGCTGCCGATATTTGTGGGGATGGTAGTACGGCCACTCGATTGTGGCAGGGGTACGTTGAAGAGCAGGTCCCTGGAACCACGGTCGAAGTATTCGATCGAGCCGCCAATGCGGCGGTTGAACAGGGAAAACTCGACAGCCACGTCGAAGCTTTGGCTGACTTCCCATTTCAGGTCTTCGCCACCACCTACGGTGCGGCTTTGCGTCATTCCTGGCTCGGAGTTGTTGTTGTTGCCAATGTTGTAGAAGGACTGGTAAGGATAAAGACCGATCTGGTTGGAACCTACTTCGCCATAAGAAGCGCGGAGCTTCAATTGATCGATCCACGTCAGCGTCTTCATGAAATTCTCGTTGTGCAGCTGCCAGCCACCGCCTACCGACCAGAAGGTGCCCCAGCGGGAGTTGGGCGCAAAACGGGAAGAGGCATCTCTTCTCAGTGAACCGCTGATGAAATAGCGGTTATCGTATCCGTATTGGAAACGGGAAAAGATACTTTCCAGTTTGTCTTCATTGATATAAGAGTCCACTACGGCCGGATTGGCGTAGTTGTCCAGCTCTACGGGACCATCCACTACCTGGTTGTCGCGCCGTGCGGTAAGGTAGGTATAGCGCTCATAGTAATACTCATGACCCAGTAAGCCGTCTACACTGTGTACCCCAAAGGTACGGTTGTAGTTCAGCAACTGGTTGATGGTGATGTTTTGTGTTTTGCTGGCGGTACGGGAGGTGCGACCGTTCACGCTTACCCCATCACCAATATCGGGGTTACGGTAAAACAGGTATTCGTAATTGTTCACGTCTACGGCGAGGTTACCGGTCAGTTTCAATCCTTTCAGGAAGGTGATTTCACCGTACGTACGGCCGCCGAGTGCATTGCGTTTGTTGTACAACTGGTTGTACATGGTTTCGGCGAGAATGTTGCGGCCGGTAAAGATGGGACGGGTATCGCCGTTGTCATACGCTTTGTTGCCCGCGGCATCATAGATATAATTGCCTTGTGCATCGTGCCGGTAGACGGGATAGATGGGCGCCATTAGAAGGTCCACGTAGAATGGGTTCTCGTTGATGCCGGCATCTTCATTGGCCAATTGTGTTTTGGAAATGGTGGCAGACACGTTAACGCCGGCTTTGAACCATTTCTTGGGAGCGAGGTCGATCTTGGCACGGCCGGTGATCCGGTTGAAGTCGCTGCCCTTGCTGTATCCTTTGTCATCGAGGTAGTCGACCGAAGCATAATAGCTCGACTTGTCGGTACCACCGCGGATGCCCAATGAATAGTTCTGGCGGATGCCGGTACGCTCCATCGCGTCGCGGAAGCTCAGGTCTTCGGGGTACAGGAGCTTGGCATCGGGGTTGATGGTGCCATCGGTCCGAACGATCTGGTTGTCGGGTACATTGAACGGGTTATAGACCAACTGTGTTTTGATATTGTCGGTCGCCAGTTGATTGGCTTGCTCGAGGGTATTGCCATTGACGAGGTACTGGTTGCGCATCGACTCCCATAGCATGGGGTAATACTGAAAGGCATTCAGCTTTTCGTAATTGGCCAGTCCGCGGGAAGTTACCCCACCGGTTACCCGCGCTTCGATGATGTCTTTGTTTTTTGCGCCCGATTTGGTGGTAATGATCACCACGCCGTTGGCAGCGCGGGATCCGTACAGTGCCGTTGCGGAGGCGTCTTTCAATATCGAGATGCTTTCAATATCGTTGGGGTTGATGCTGTTGATGACGCCGCCATAGGGGGCACCATCCACTACATACAGGATATCGGTACCGGCATTCACCGAACCAAAACCACGGATGCTGACACCTACTCCTGATCCGGGCTGACCGCTGCCTGTGGTGGTTTGAATACCCGGGGCGGCACCGGCGAGGGCGGTGGTTAGGCTGGTGAGGGGACGTTTCTCGATCTCCTTACCACTGATGGTGGCTACCGAGTTGGTCAGTGCACCGCGTTTGGCGGTGCCGTAAGCCTGAACCACGACTTCTTCCAGCTGGTTATTGCCGGGCACCAGTTTTACGTCGAGGGTATTGCTGTTGCCCACGCGTACTTCGCGGGTCGTAAAGCTGATATAGGTAAATACCAACACCTGGCTGCCACTGCGGAGGTTGACGGAGTAACGGCCATTGTCATCGGTGGATACGCCAGCCTCCTGGCCTTTTACCGTTACGGATACACCCTGGAGTGGTTCATTGTCGACGGAAGAGGTGACCACACCGGTGATCACACGGTCTTGTGCTTCCGTCAAGGTGGGTTTTACTTTAACGATGATCGTCTGGCCGCTGATCTCATAATGGAGCGGTTGCAGGGCGAAGATGCTGTTTAGGGCTACTTCGAGCGATTCGTTTTTGATATCGACCGTTACCGGTTTTGATCTTTCCAACACCTCATTGGTGTACAGGAAGTCGTGCCCCGTTTGTTTACGTATTTCTTTAAATACGTCTTTGAGGGTTGCATTGGTACGGATGAGGGTGAGCTTTTGTGCATATCCTACAGCACTGGCCTGTAGGGTAAGCACGAGTAGAAAGGCGGCGATACATTTGGCCACCCGGATCGCTTTGCTGCCCGCGGTGTACCAACGTTGACCGATGCGGGAGCCAGCTGGTGGTGTGGTTCCCGTTGCAAGGGTGCGTTCATTCATCATAAGAGAGCGTTTTGGGATTAATGAATAGGGTTCAGATGGCGGACAAGGTTCAAGTGATTCGGTGCCTGGGCGTACAGACGCCGGCTAAACAGGTAGTTTTGGTTACAGTGAGTCATCGGAGCGCTATTTGTGTTTTACAATAACCTGGTTGTTGCTGATCTCGAACTGGGCGCCACCGGTGGTGCGGAGCAGGTCGAGCAGTCTGGACAGTTTTTCGTGCCGGGCGATCATACCGGTAAACTTCACGGAAGGCTTTGCGCCTTCGTATACCACTTCGATATTGTACCAGCGGCGGATCTTGTTCATGACCTGTTCGATGCCGGCATTGTCGAAATGGAAATAGCCGTTCTTCCAGTCGATGGCTTCTTCCACATCGATGGATCGAATGGCGATCTTGTCTTCCTGCTGGCGGAAGCTGGCTTGTTCACCAGGTTTCAACACCGAGCTGCGATCGCCAACGGTCAGTTGTACGGCGCCTTCACACAGGGTTACTGCATGCAGCTGATCGTCGGCATAGGCCGATACGTTGAAATGGGTGCCCAATACTTTTACTGCCGATCGATCGCTCTTCACGATGAACGGGTGGGCTTTATCACGGGCTATTTCAAAATAAGCTTCACCTGACAGGGTAACTTCCCGCTGCGGACCGGTAAAGGCGGTGGCATAGGTCAGCGAGGAATTGGCATTGAGCCACACCTTGCTGCTGTCGGGCAACATGAGCATGAATTTACCCCCAGCTGGTACCCGGAGGGTATTGATGAGCGGTGCTGCTGTCGGGTCGGTAGCTTTCGCGGTCTCGTAACTCAGTTGACCACCTTGCTGGTTTACCACCGTGTTGCCTTGGGTAGCGAGCGTACCGCGGCCGTTTTGATCGATTTCGATGGTGCTGCCGTCGGCGAGGTGCAAGGTGGCTTTGTCGGTACCAGGTGCGATATCATGAGCAACCGGCTGCACCTGGGCCACGGGTTGCGTGGCCGGGGTTGCTGGGGTTTGTGATTGGTTGATCCACCACCAGCCGCCAGCTGCGGCGATCAGGAGGATGGCGGCTGCCGCCGCGACACGGCGTATGGGCAGTCGTCTCACCGGGGTGCGGGGCGCCTGGGTTTGCTGTGTTATTTTACTGTAAATAGCTTCCCAATCGACTTGGGGTTGAGGGGTTTCCGGAGTGGCCAATTGTTGCTCCTGCATACGTTGCTGTAGGATGGCATCGTAGGCCGGGTTGCGGATATAGGCAAAAAGCTCGGCAAACTCTTCCCGTGTGCACGCTTTGGCGAGATAGCGGTCGACGAGCTCGTTGAATCTTTCGTGATGGATGTCCATGCAGTTGCTTGGTTATGGTGCAACTGATAGAGAGTCGGAATCAAAAGGCAAGGACCGTCGAAAACTTATATTTATTATTTTTCTATAAATGACGTGATGGCGATCACGGCGCCGGCGGCATGTTCGAGGTGGGCTTTGAGGTAGTTGAGTACTTCAACGATGATGTTTTTGACACGGCTTTTGGAGAGGCCGGTGGCGGCGGCGATCTGGTCATGGCTGAGGCCTTCCTGGCGGCTCATACTAAAGATGCGTTGCTTTTGTTCGGAGAGCTGGCTGAGGGCGTTGTCGATGAGGCTTTGGCTGTCGCGCAGGTGCAGCAGGTCGTCCGCAGAGCTGCCGGCTTGCTGCAGATTGGTCCACAGTTCGTGTTGCAGGCTGGTGGTTTTGGCTACCTGCTTCAGGAGTTGGAAGGTCTTGTTGCGGACGATGGTGTATATATAATTGCGCGGGTGGTCGACCTGTGCCAGCAGGTGCCGGTGTTGCCAGAGGGTGATGAAGGTTTCCTGGAGGATCTCTTCGGCGTCGGCGGTGGAATGGGTAAACGCTACGACGAAGCTGTACACTTTGGACTTGTACAGTTCAAAAAGCTGCCGGAAAGCGGGTTCGCTGTGGTCAGCGATCTGCGCGAGCAGGGCTTTCTCGCCTATGAGGTCATAAGTAGCCATTGGTCAGGTGCGTGATGCGCTTTTATAGGGTAATGAAGCCGGTTTTATCGAACCGGCCTTGCAATTTAACCAAAGCGTAATAAAACAGCCCTATAAAATGTCGGAATGGTGGGGCCAGGTGCCGGTGATTGGACCCTGGGGTCTGGGATGAGCTTATTATTTGTTGACAGCGGCGCTGGTCCACGGGTGCAAGGTGTTACACTGGGAAAAAGCGGGATCGATCATCACATACCAGGATGGGCGTTTGGCGGCGAGCCAGTTTTCCAGGGCCTGCTGTTTTTTGATGGCGAGGGCTTCTTCGGCGATGCGGTCGTAGTCATCCCGCAGGTTTTGACGGTGCGGTTGCGTACGTGTTTTTAAATAGAGGACTTTGACGGCCGCTGTGCCGTTTGCATCGGTAAAGGAAACAGGCATGGAATATTGTCCGGGTTGCAGGCGGGCCTGGTCGAGTTGAAGGACGGTGTTTTTGTCGAGTTGAGATACGTCCAGTTGTGTATGGCCGGCTTCGTTTTGGTAAAAGCCGCCGGTCGATTGCGCAGTCTTTCCTTCGCTGTATTGGGCGATGGCGGCAGGTAGTAAGTGTAATAAATAATTTCATAACTGTCCCGTGTGCCCTAAAAATAGGGACAGCCCGTCAATGATCCGATAGGCGTGGTGCCAATTAACAAAACTTTTAACGTCAAGTTGGATGAGGCTTTTGCTTACTTAGTTCCCCACTGTCGGTTAGCATTATATTTAATAGTTACTATCACATATTAAGGTTACCTTTAAATGCTTTCGGAGATCTTTTCTGCTAAATATTACATCTGCACACCGATTTGTAAACTTTCTTTTAGGGTCTTATCTATTGTTCGGCCATAGCGCTGCCGGAATTTTTTTTTATTGCGAAATGGCAGGTACGATTTGTTCTGCCTCTTTTTTATGTCTTAAATATATTAAGTATGACGGAAACTATGGGACAACCATCGAAGGTCCTGTTCATCAGCACCTATCCCCCTGTAAAATGTGGCATTGCCAGTTTTACGCAGGACCTGGTGCAAGGGATTGAGCGGGAATTGGCGAAAGATATAGGCATCAGTGTTTGTGCGTTGGGGTCGAAGGATAGTGCAGTGGCTTATAAGCACCCCGTATCTATGGTGATGGACAGTCATCAACTGGAATCCTGTATTGAAACGGCTCAGGCAATTAATAGCGATGCCTCTATTAAAATGGTGTGCATAGAACACGAGTTTGGTCTCTACGGTGGTGAAATGGGGGCTTTCCTGCTAGGATTTCTTGCACTGATGGAGAAACCTTTTATCATCCGTTTCCATACCGTATTGGGTAATCCAGACCCTAAAAGGCGAGTGCTTGTGCAAAAAATCAGTGACCTGGCTGATAAAGTCGTTGTTATGACACAGCATTCTTTTACCGTATTACAGTCTGACTATAAAATAGCTGCTGATAAGATCTTGATCATACCACATGGTACCCATTCGAATAGCGATAAACCAGTAAAAGAGCTTAAGCTGAAACGTCAGTTGGAAAACAGGCAGGTGCTTTGCACGTTTGGGCTATTGAGCCCTAATAAGGGTATTGAAAAAGGTATTCTTGCGATGAAACGGATCAGTGAACGATTCCCTGACTCCATTTATGTTGTAGTAGGTCAAACGCATCCCAACCTGATCGCTCAGGAGGGAGAGCAATACCGCAATTACCTGCAGCAGTTGATCGTTGATCATCAACTTGAACGTCATGTTCGACTTATCAATGATTACGTTCCTACTGATAAACTCATGGAATATCTTGCCCTTACAGATGTGTATTTATTCACATCCCGTGATCCTCATCAGGCAGTAAGTGGTACGTTCCTGTATGCGATGAGTGCTGGCTGTGCCATTATCTCTAATTCATTTGTGCTGGCCAGTGAAATGCTCACCGATGATACCGGTATCATATTGAAGACCGATGAGGTTGATGAGCTGGCCGATAATGGAATTGCTTTGTTGGAGAATAATGCAATGCGCAAAAGGATGGGCCGGGCCGCCTTCCTAAAGATGCGCGAGACATCCTGGCAAAAGGTTGCTCAAAAGCACGCAGCGCTTTTGAGCGATCTAATGCCTCAAAAGTATGTCCCCGTGACAAGCCTTCATTCAGCGATTCAACTTAAATAATAAATCTATGTCATTTCAAACAGATACGATCGAATTGCAGGCCAGTGCTTTTACCGCTAAAAACCTGCCGGATTTTAATTTTAACCATATCCAAAACCTGACGGACGATACGGGTATGTTACAGCATGCTTTGTTCGATCTGCCCAATCGTAAAGAAGGCTATTGCATTGATGATAATGCCCGTGCTTTGTTACTAATGGTTTGGGCGGGAGCCTATAAATCGGTGGAAACGCCACGCCGATTATTGCCCATATACCTGAGCTACATTCACTACATGCAAACCAAAGATGGCTTTTTTCGCAACTTCATGAATTACGACAAGCATATAGAGGAAGACCGTGGTTCAGAAGATTCGTTTGGCAGAACGATCATGGCACTTGGTTTCCTGGTCAATGATTCAAAAAGTACGAATTTGGTGCGCACAGGCGCCGATCTTTTCAATAAGGCCTATCCACATATCAAGCATCTGCGCTCCTTGCGTGGGATGGCCAATGCTGTCGTTGGTCTTTGCCAATATGTGAAATACAATTACCCCGACGATCAGAAAGTAGCCCTTATTTGCCAACTTGCGGATAAGCTGACAGGCGCCTATGAAGACCACCAGGCTGCCGACTGGCATTGGTTTGAACCTACGTTGACTTATGACAATGCCATACTGCCATTGGCGCTGCTGAACGCTTATGAGATCACGCAGTATGAGGTATATAAAGAGGTTGCGTTTGAATCGATGGAATTCCTGGAGTCGATTGTTGTGCGGGACGGTGTTTTGTCTCCGGTCGGTAATCAGGGCTGGTGTAGCCGGGACAAAGAGGCGGCACGATTCGATCAACAGGGGATTGATGTGATGGCTATGGTGCTGTTTTATCAGCAGGCTTTTCGCCTGACGCGGGAAAAATCTTTCCTGCATGCCATGTACAACAGTTATCAGTGGTTCCTGGGTCGTAATGACCTTGCTACGCCGCTGTATGATCCAACAACCGGTGGTTGTGCTGATGGGTTGCATAGTGAGGGAGTGAACCTGAACCAGGGAGCAGAGAGCACGCTGGCTTACTGGATCTCGCATGTGGTGGTGGAGCGTGCCCTGGCAGAATGAAAAAATCAAGTATGAAAGTAGCCATATTGTCGCCGGTGACCTGGCGAACACCGCCCCGGAAGTACGGCCCCTGGGAGCAGGTGGTGTCTGTACTTACAGAGTCGTTGGTAAATAGCGGCATCGATGTTACCCTGTTTGCCACGGGAGATTCCATTACGCGCTCGAAGCTCCAGTCGGTTTGTAGCCATCCCATAGGTGAATTTCCTGCAGACGCCAAGGTGTCGGAATGCCTTCATATCTCACATGTCATGGAGCAGGCGGCGACCTACGATATCATTCACAATCATTTTGATTTCCTCCCCCTCACCTATTCGCGGCTGATCAATACGCCGGTTATTACTACCATTCACGGCTTTTCTTCAGAAGACATTGTGCCGGTGTATAAGAAATACAACGGTCATTCTTACTATGTTTCTATTAGCAACAGCAACCGCCATCGCGATCTCGATTACCTCGATACGGTGTACAATGGCATTGACGAAGCATTGTACTCCTACGGTAGCGGCATGGGAGATTACCTGTTGTATTTCGGCAGGATCCACCCGGATAAGGGAACGGCGGAGGCCATTCAGATAGCACGTCAAGCAGGCAAAAAGTTGATCATGTGCGGCCTGGTACAGGATCAATCTTATTATGATAAGGAAATTATGCCCCATGTGGATGGCCACAACATCCAATACCTTGGCAATGTGGGCCCCGAGAAGCGTAACGCATTGATGGGAGATGCGTTGGCGCTGTTGCATCCGATCAGCTTTGAGGAGCCGTTTGGACTCAGTGTGGTAGAGTCCATGATGTGTGGTACCCCGGTAATCGCCTTTGACCGCGGTTCCATGAAGGAGTTGATCGTGGAAAACAAGACGGGTTTTCTCGTCCGTAATTGCCAGGACGCTGCCGAGGCCGTTCATTCGGTACAGCACATCGATAGGCGTATTTGCCGGCAACATGCCATTGATCTCTACAGCAGCCGTGTAATGGCTGGTCATTATCTACGGTTGTACGAAAAGGTGGCGCGCCGGCGTGGCAGCTTATAAAGGTTATTGAACCCGTAATATATCATTTAGCAGTTCCTGCAAAACCACGGTGGCGAATGACGTAGCGTAGTCTGAGACGGCATAGGGTATAAAAAGCTGGTCTCTGTGCACCAGCGCACCGCAGGAATATACCACGTTAGGGACATAGCCATGCCTCTCATCTTCTTCAGGCATGAGCAGTGGTTCCTGCAACCTGCCCAACTCTATGGACGGATCCTGCAGGTCGAATAAACTGGCGCCGAGGCAATACTTACGCATGGGACCCACACCATGTGTGATCACCAACCAACCTTTGTCTGTTTCGATTGGCGGACCTGCATTCCCGATCTGAACATATTCCCACGGATACTGTGGCGTTTGCAATACAGCTGCCGTATCCCAGTGATAAAGATCTTCCGAATACATGATGTAATTATTAAAACCATCGATCCTGCCGATCATCGCGTACTGGCCGTTGACCTTTCTGGGAAACAAGGCCAGGTTTTTATTGATGGCCACCTTGCCGGACAGTTGTGTCATCCGGAACCGGATAAAATCGGTCGTTTCTACCAGGTGCGGACGTATTGTAGATCCATCATAAGCAGTATAGGTGCCAATATACGTGACGGTGCCGTCATCATGTGTGAAACGGGTGAACCGTGCATCTTCGATGCCATTTTTTTCAGTAGGTACAACGGGAAAGATAATTCGTTCGGATAAGGTAGACGCTGGTGGGAACTGGAGTTCGTAACCTGTCTCGTGCAAGGTAACAGCCCCTTCGTACAGGTATTGGCTGGTAGGTGCAAAGTGAATACGCGCGTTATTGTCTAGTTTGGCGGCTTTGAACACCAGAGAAGAAATATGTCCTTCACCAGTAGCCCGAAAGCTGAGTATAACATTCAACTCGTTTGTTGCTGTGTTTGATTGATCAGGGGCTACAACGATGGAGGGATTGAAGAGTGCCGCGTGTTCGAGGGAGTATTCCATCGTGAAATAGGCTCCTATGAGTAATCTTTTGTCTACTGAAATTTTAGGCTCATCTCCAATTGGTACTAAGTGGGCAACCTCCCGTCCATGTTTTTCGAAAATGGCAACGAGGTCATGGTATTTATTGCCAAATTCATCGCGCACTTGCTGCAGTAGAGCCGATGCTTGTATGTCGGGTAATTGCAGAACACGGTGTATCAGTAAACCTGCCCGTTCATCACCTGTATTGAAAAATCTCGGTATTACTTTTTTAACGTCTGGTTTCAAGCGGATATTGAGGCGGTTGACCTGTAATTTCATAGTTTGGGGTATGTGTAAACTTTCACGATACGGACTGAAGGTAGTTGATTAAATGCAGGTTATGGCATTTACTTTAAATAAAGGGTATGCGCATGACCAGTATCGCCTCATTCATCAATCCTTCATCACAGAATAGCCTGGATCGTCGATCACGTTGACGTCGATGATGGAGCCTGCATTGTTGAGCAGGCGGCGGCAATCGGCGCTGAGGTGGCGCAGGTGCAATTTCTTCCCTGCTTTGTGGTAGCGCTCGGTAAGTTTGTTGAGCGCATCGATGGCGCTCATGTCGGTCACGCGGCTTTCGCGGAAATCGATCACCACTTCCGTAGGATCATTGTTGACATCAAACTTGTCGAGGAATAGGTTGACGGAACCAAAGAACAACGGCCCATAGATCTCATAGTGCTTCACGCCATAGCTATCCATGTATTTGCGGGCGCGGATGCGCTTGGCACTTTCCCAGGCGAATACGAGTGCGGAGATGATCACGCCGATCAGGACGGCCAGCGCCAGGTTATGCAGCCAAACGGTAATGCCGGCCACGAGGATACCAACAATAATGTCGGACTTGGGCATCTTACCTACGATCCGCAAACTGATCCATTCGAAGGTGCCGATAGCCACCATGATCATTACGCCTATCAGGGCCGCCATGGGGACACGTTCTATAACGGGTGCGCCCACCAGTATAATAATCAGGATGGTGAGGGAAGCGATGATGGCGGAGAGACGGGCTCGGGATCCGGCGGAGAGGTTGACGAATGTTTGGGCGATCATGGCGCAGCCCCCCATACCGGTGAAGAATCCATTGACCACATTGGCAGTGCCTTGGGCCACACATTCTTTGTTGCCCCGGCCGCGGGTACCGGTGATCTCATCCACCACGTTGAGGGTAAGCAGGCTTTCGATGAGCCCCACCCCTGCCATGACCAGCGCATACGGGAAAATGATCTGCAGTGTATCGAAATTAAAAGGGATGGCTGGTATATGAAAGGGCGGAAAACTGCCGCTGATGGAAGCTATGTCTTTCACGGTTTTGGTATCGATACCGAATCCCATGACCACGGCAAATACCACGATGATCGCTACCAATGAGGCTGGGATGGCTTTGGTGATTTTCGGAAATATCAGCACGACGAGTACGGTGAGTAGTACCAATCCCAGCATCGTCCAAAGTGGAGTGCCGGCGATCCAGGAAATTCCTTCGGGCGTGACGACCTTAAATTGCTGTATCTGCGCCATGAAAATGATGATGGCGAGACCATTCACAAATCCGTACATGACGGATTGTGGTACGAGGCGGATGAATTTGCCGAGTTTGAAGAGGCCGACAGCTATTTGTAAGAGGCCTGCCAGGGCAACGGCGGCAAAGACATATTCCACCCCATGCGATTGCATGAGGGCGATGAGTACAACGACCGTGGCGCCGGCTCCGCCAGACACCATGCCCGGGCGTCCGCCGAGTACGGCCGTGATGAGGCCCATCAGGAAAGCGGCATAGAGACCGGTGAGCGGTGATAATCCCGCCAGGATGGCGAAGGACAATGATTCGGGGATCATGGTCATGGCGACGGTGAGACCGGCGAGGACTTCTGTTTTGTAATCTACTTTTTGTTTAAAATCAAACAGGTTGAGGTAAGACTTCATCGATCTGGATTGTGGCTGAAATGGCAGTGGTAATTATGTCGTGATGGCGGCGGTTGGAATACGGGCGGCCTTGTTTATGGTGGCGTGGCAACGCCGGCTATACTGTTGTGGTTCATTGGGCGCGAAAGTAGGGAAAAACCGTGGTGGGGCAAAAGTCCACGGGGCTTGGTTTTCAGGCTTATTGAAATTCCCCAGATTGGGGAATTATTGTCAGGTGGTGGGCAATAGAAATTTGGCTCTGTAGCCTGATGGAGACTCTCCGGTCTTAAGGAGAAATTGGCGGCTGAAGTAGGCCGGGTCTTCATAGCCGAGTTCGTAAGCAATCTCTTTTGCGGTTAAAGAAGTATGGACGAGAAGCCGTTTGGCTTCGAGGATGATGCGGTTTTTGATGACCTCGTTGGGTTGCGGCAGGTTCAGCCGTTTGAATTTGTGGGTGATGGTCTTGGCCGCCATGGCCAGTAAGTCGGCATAGTCGGCAACGGAATGTCTGGCCTTGTAGTGGGCATCTACCAGTTGGGTGAACTTGCGGAAGAATTCCAGGTCGGTGGGTTGTTGGACGAGGGTTTTATCGAGGTGTTGTTTTTTCCAGATCCTGGTGGAGCGGATGAACAGCTGCTTCAGGTAGGTGCGGATCATTTCTTCCTGGGAGGCATCGTTGAGTTCAAACTCATCCAGCATCTGGGCAAAAATGGGGTCGATGAGGGCAGCTTCGTCTTGGGTAAGTACCGTCATCGGCATATTGTGGATGTTGTTGAAGAGCAGGCCATCGCAGGCGACTTCTTCATCGTGGATCTGGATACAGTAAAAGTCGCGGTTGTAGTAGATGAGTTGGCCAGGTTGTTTGCCCAGGGTTTCCAGTTGCAGGTATTGATTGGGGCCGATAAAGAACAGGGTGGGCTGTTCAGTGGCATAGGCGGCAAAGTCAACGGTGATCTTGTATCCTTTGTGCAGGTAGAGCACTTTGATATAGGCCTTGTAATCACCCTGGTTGATGGCGGCTTCGCTTTCCTTGTTGACGGAGAGCAGGCCGAGCGTTTTGAGGCTGCTTTGAAAACGATGTTGCTGGTTCATAGCTATGAGGTGTAAATATCCGGCAGGAAAATGGAAAATGTGCAGGTGACCTGCACATTCCTTTTGATGATTGCTTTAGTGACCCATTATTGGCGGGCAAATTTCTCCAGTTCGGTGTTGAACTTGTCCATTTCTTCTACGAAGAGGGCGTGGCCGCTGTTCTCAAACTTTACGACATAAGCGTTTTTGATGCCCTGGTGTAGTTGTTCGGCGAAACCAAAGGGGCACAATTTGTCTTTCACGCCGTGGAAGATAGCGACCGGGATCTTGATCTTGCTGAGGGTTGGGCGCAGGTCGAGGTCGAGCAGGGCGCTGATGGATTGGATGGTGGCATAGGGCGAGGCGTCGGCGTTGATGTTGGCGAGCCATTGTGTGGTGGCGGGTGAAAGGGCGTTTTCGCTGGCGGCGAAGTCTTTGCCAAAGTTCTGGATCAGTTGCTGGCGGTCGGTAAGGGTGAGCTTGATGAGGCCTGCAGCACCTTCTTCACTGATGCCGTAGGGCGCACCGGGTCTTTGTTTCCAGGAGGGAGCAGCGGCGGCAAAGAGGGCGAGTTTGCTGACGTGGGCGCTGTTGTATTTGTTGATGTAGTGCAGCACTACTGCACCACCCATGGAGAAGCCGCCGAGTACGGCATTGTCGATCTTGAGGGTTTCCAGTACTACTTTGATGTCGTCGGAGAAGACGTCGAAGTCGTAGCGGCCATAGGGACGGTCGGACTTACCAAAGCCGCGGAGCGAGATACCGATGACGCGGAAGCCTTTGCGAACTAGGTATTGGTACTGGTATTCGTACATGGCGTCGTTGAGGGGCCAGCCGTGAATGAGTACGATGGGTTGGCCTTCGCCGAGGTCGGTGACATGCAGGCGGACGTTTTTCTCCACTTCGATGTATTCTGCCCGGCCGGCGGAGGCTGGTACTCTTTTCCCCTGGGCGAAGGAAATGCTGGACAAAGTGGTCAGGGCGATGAACTGGAGGGCAAAAAAGAACGATTTCATTGTGTTGTATTTTTAATTTGTATTTGATTGCTGATAACAACACAAAGGTGCGCCGGAACACGCATCCGGAGAATGGACGATGTTCGAAGATGCTTGTACTTTTTTCCTTGGGGTGGAAATGGGGGGGATTGGTGCGGTACGATTTATTAGATTAAAGAAAGAATCTCGCCAAATCCTAATGTTCTATTGGCTTCGTTTATGTACCACTTCTGTCCTATTTTCATGTATTGAGCAATTGTGGACATATTGAGGAATCGTACGGTCACAACTTTAGTTTCGCCGGGTTCTACGAGCAGCTGGTCGTCGAACTGTATGTCGCCAGCGTAAGTAGTTAAAGTGTCACCATTTTCAGGGATCTCAAAAACATGATTGGGCCTATAGCCGGATGCAAACCCGAACTTTCGACCTCCTTCATCAGTCTTCTTCATGTGTATCCTTGCAGTGACTATAATTAGGTCGTTTGTGCTCATTAGTGCAAGATATGAAATGCAAAGACTACCGCAAACGCACCTCCCACCTCCTACCCTTGTCATCGGTCAATTTGGCGAAGCCGCGATTGTCGAGGGCTGTGGCGGAATATGGTCTTCATCGAGCCAGCCGCCGTTCGGGAAATCTATACGGACTACAGCGCAGTTGATAATGTGTACTTTCAGGTCATCGTATGTGGCGGTGTGTCCTGTTTTGGGGTTGAAATATCCAACAGCCGCTGCATGAATGCCGTTCTTGAAGTCGCAACCAGACTTTTCCTTTAGTTCCTGGTTAACCTTGATCTTCTGAGGCACTTCTTCCTGGGACGGCTGAGTCGAAGGCTGTTGGCCGTAAGCAAAGGGTTTCGGCTCCTCCTTGTTAACAGGCCGATGGTCTGCCGATGTTGAATCGGCAGACTGGCATGCTACAGTGATTGAAAGAATGGTCAGCCAAATGAGCAACCTGGCCATATGGAATGGTTTGGAGGTAAAAAGGGGGCGTGTCAAGTTCAGGCTGGCGATGCCGATTTGGCAAGGGCTTCCAATCGTTGTACGCGCAAGTTCATGTGGTGCAAGACCGCTTTCTCATAATCGCTGGCTTTGTCGCCTTGCTTGCTTACCAGCACTAGCATCTCGATAAACAGGAAGAAAAGTATCCATAACAACCAGAAGCTAAGCGCTACGTAAGAGTTGGAAATCAGTCGCACCATTACTTTTAACTCGTCAAGAAATCCGGTGTTGGCTTTGAGTTCCTGTTCGAGGGCGGGTCTGATGTGCAGGAGGTCATTTTCTTTTGCAGCTTTACGCTGATGCATCGAGCCAATAGCTGAATCCAATGGCTTTAATAAGGCCATTTTCGGATTGGGTAAAAAGGTTTTTGAAATTGAGGTCTTCTTTCTGGGAGTTTCAACTGTTGAATCGCCTCCTGAAGCATTCTTATATTTCGTGCGCTCCGTTGTATGCTCGGTTTGCGACTCGATAATAGGAATGGTTGGGTTTTTCCCAATGTCGGCAATGTAAGCCAGCTTTTCTTGCTCTTTTCTTGTGATACTGGTGTCCAACGCGAATATTTGATCCTTCAGTTCAGCTGTTTTAGAAGGTAATACTTTGTCCACTCTTTCTGATATATAAGTCACCTTCTCCAATTCAATATCCTTCTCCAACAATATTTGGTCGATGATCACCGCCCCTAATATGGACATCATGAGCGCCAGGCAAAACCTGAATACCAGCAAAAGTTTGCCCGGGTTCAGTGATAGTATGATTTGGCGCTCTACCTGCACAATGATAATCACGGCAATCACGCCAGCGACAATACTGCCGGTTAAGTTGGATGTCAGGTAGCGCTGTGCAAACGTGACGCCAATGAAGAACCACAATATACAAATGATCAGCATGGCTGCTGTGTACTTTTTGACAGCTTTGAAGGCTGCCTCACTGCAACCCCTTAGTATGTTGTAGTTGTATCCCGTCAGGAAACAACCAAAGCGAACCCATAGATTTTTCATGCGATACCGTTAAAAGTGTTTGTTAAGGATCATCTGTCCAGAGATGGCCGCCAGGCCGTTCCGAAAGCCGCGGGTATAACTGATAATGATGCCATGCCCTACCCCTTCATTCTGCCTGGCTTGTTCCTCGATCTCGATGACCTGTTTGATATGGCTTTCGGCGATCTCCTTTTTTACCACCAGTTCTTCCACCATATCGACCATGCCGCTGCGGCTCCTGCTAACGATGTGGAAGTTGATCTGACGAATGAAGTCCTCGTAAAAGGTTTTTGTTTTGCGGATGGAGCGCTCCAGGTCGTTTTTAAGGGCGATAATGGTCTGGTCCAGGTGCGTCATGTCAGGATTGATCAAAGCGTCATTGTATCCCTTTGATTCATGGTTTTTGTCGAGGAATTCATACAGCAATTGAATGCCTGCAAACAAGGGCGCTGCTGGCGGCTCGTTGTTGGTCTGGTTAGCTGGCTGCTCCTTTTCGATGAAGGTTTCTTCGGGAATGTCGCCGACTGCGTTTGCAAATGACAAATCATGGTCATGACCGTTTTTGTGTTGACGGTTGAAGAGGTTAAATAATCCCATAACGTGGTTTTATTGAATGGTGATGATTGGTACTTTGTATTTATTGTGACCGCGGCTATGACAACGCTCGCAGAGTGTGATCAGCAGGTGATCGGAGTAGTCCCAGGGATCACGAAATTGGTTTTGACTGGCCACAAAATGGTATTGCCGGTGATGTACCTGCAGGTCGTTGTCATTTTTACAATGTATACATCGGTGCCGGTCCCGTGCCAGGATGGCTTTTCTGCGCGCCTTCCACTTTGGGTGTAGTAGTTTGCCGCCATAGGACCCATGGACGGGTGTGTTGGTGTCCGGTGCGTCACCATTGGTGGCTTTCGGAGCGTTCTTAGGTTTATCCACCTCTACATACCGTCGGTACGGTGATTCATCTTTAAAAGCCAGGTAGCGGTGATGGTAAGTAGCTTCAGGCATAGACTTGTTAGTTTAAGGTAAAGCAATTCTTGTAGATGCGAGTCGAAGGATACTCGTAAGAAAACGAAGTGATAAGGTGTGTATTGTGGTTAGGATATTTGATCAGGTATTATTTGACATATGTCGACTGGTCACTTTCGGGTATTCCTATTTCGTACAAGGTATACTACTGAAAGTATAAAGAGTATGAGTAGTATGACGATCAACGGGTAGAAACTCGTTTCGTTTTTCATAGTAGATAGTTGACAGGGAGTATAATGGGAGACCGGTACTGATGATTGCTAATGCTATTGTTCCCATTTGCAAAGGGTTCTGCCTCGGTCTTGTGCTACCTCCAGGCTTACGCGTACGATGGCGTGTCGGCAATTGCTTAGCCCACGACAGCGGGCTTTGTAGTGATAGCGATTGGCCGATTGACTATCACAGATGTATACGTCATGTTGACTGCTTGCGACGCATCCGGTCAGCAATAAGGACAATAGCAATGTTTTCAAGGAAGGTTTGGTTTAGTGGTACAGCGGTATAAAGGGTCGAAATGGTACGGTCAGCTTGTGTGACAAGGTTGTACACAGTGGATGCAACCATTTGACTGTGTGTAGAATTTCTTGGCTTCCCGGACTGCTTCCAGGCAGGTGTCGAAGGCGCCCAGGTACAGCCGGTTTTCTGGTTTAGGAAACTTAGGACAGGCTTCCAGGTGTACCTCATGGTCTCCATTGTATTGAGCCACTTTGTTTACGTAATAACTCTTCTTCATATGACTGGTGTTTAATTATGTATCAAAAGTAGCGCGGGAAGAGAAGGTTTTTTTATGGGAAACCGTAAATGATCATTATGGACAAATAAAGTTCAGGGCTTAGATAATGCCGTTGTCTTTGCAAAAGGCTACCAGTTGCTCGTTGGTCGCAACGTTGAGCACTTGCTTTAGCTGATTCAGCTTCTTCTCTACGCTGCTTAATCCGGATGGTTTGATCTGTAGTTCCTGCAGTCTTGTGGGAATGTCTTTCTGCATGGTTCCCGCGGCTAAGAGCTTGACAATGGCTGATTCGAATGTCGAGAACTCATATCCATTCTTACCATTGATCAGGTCCATGATGGGCCTTGGCAGATAGCGGCGGTGCATTCCCAGATCTTTAATCGCCTGCTTAATCTCCTGGGCATCGTGCCGGGCTTTCCGGATATAGCCTTCGATGTCCAGTTTGTTATACAGCATCTGGATGGTGGAGGTGGTGAAGTCGGCAGAGAATACCAGGATCTTCAGGTCTGGCTGTACTTCACGCACTGCGGTTATTAGGTCAATCCCATTGGTGATACTTACTTTACGATCATCGGGTTCAAAATGCAGGTCGGTGATCATCAGGTCGTACGACCTGTCCGTTTTGGCTGTTTGCTTAACCATTTCGAGCGCGTCATCGCAATAGTAGGCGTGTTGAAAATCAGTGATGCCCAGGTCTTCCAATGTTTTCTGGACTGAGATGTTGGCGCTTTCGTGATCTTCGGCGATGAGAACTTTTTTAATCATGGTGTTTGGTCTGATGGAATGGAAATGCGGATCTTCAATCCTTTGGTTGTGGGTTCAAATGTATATTCGCCACCGATAGTTTTTATCCGGGTTCCCGTATTGTGGAGTCCATTCCCTTGTTTGAAGTCGGCCGGGAGGCCAACACCATTGTCTACATAATATATAAGGAGGTGATTTTCTTGGCGCTCAAAGCGCAGGCCGACATTGGTGGCTTGGCTATGTTTTTTCATATTGACCAGCAGTTCTTCGAGAATCTTCTCTACCTGGTTTCTTTTGGTGGTGGATAAGTAATCCCACAATTGTTGGTTATTGCCGGTAACGTATATATTGGTGTTGCCATTGCGGTATGAATCTGTTAGGGAAGAAACTACTTGTTCAAAGTCATGATTGATCGCTTGCGGGTGTTCGTAGGAAATATCCCGGGACTGTTTGTAGAGGTTGTCGATCTTGTCCAGCAGGATTTCCTTTTCCAGGGCCTCATTATGCTCAACTTCGGTCATAATACGGTATAAGCCATTGGCTACCACGTCATGCACTTTTTGGGAGGTTTTGAGTTGGTTGTCGCGGATGGCGATATCTGCCGCTGCCTGGATCTTTTGTCGACGCTTGCGGTTGTATATAAATCCAATGACAGCAACCGAAATAACCAATCCGATGATAAGTTGAAGTTGTACATTATCTCTGACAAGTTCCAGGTTGTCTGCTTTGCTTTTCTCTGTTTCATACCGGATAAGTGCAAATTGATTCTTGGCCTTGTTGCGAGCAGTTTGTAGGCTATCGTCTATGGCTTGATAACTAGAGAAATAGGGACGTAAGTCTTCAGGGGGGCTTAATTCTATGACTTTGTCCAAAGCTTCTAGTTCATCATCTGGGCTTTTAAGTGATTTTAATAGCGAAAGCCTCCTTTGTGCGTATAGCAATCCCGAGTCAGGGTTCTTGGCTGTGTAGTAATCGGCGAGATGTGAGTAGCTGGCATTCATTCCCATTTGGTCTTTTAATGAATCGCGGATTGATAATGCCCGTAAGAGATCAGGTGCGGCGTTATAGGATGGTTGTTGCAACCATTTGGTTCTGGCGCTGTTGGAAAGGACGCGGGCATACTCTTTTGGATTTGCCTTTGCTAAATCAATGATTGAGTTGTATAGACTGTCAGCACTTTTGTAATCCCCAATCTTTTGAAAGGCTAGCGCTTTGCTGTTCAAGGCAATTAGCCTGAAATTGGTATCTGAAAGATATGGCAAGGCTTTGTCGAAGTAGTAAATCGCGTCTTTGTAGTTTTTGAGTTGTAAGCTGATATCACCAAGCTGGTAGTAATTTGACTGCAAACAATAACGGTCATCCTCCTTACGTTCATCCAAAAGCGACATGGAATTTAACAAGCTTTCCTGCCCGCCATAATAGTCTCCTTCACGTGCCTGAAGTATAGCCATGAATGAATACGCAGTAGCTTTTTTCAGGCTGTCGTTTGAGTTGGAAGCGATCTCAGCGAAGTAATAAAAAGCGGAATCATTGTTGGATCGAAAAAGGGAATCTGCATAGTCGAATCCGGAAACCCGTAAAGGTGGGGAAAGTACAGTCGTATTTTTGCAGGCAAATAAGCAGACAAGAAGAATTGGTAGATAAATTTGGTAGGCTCTCACTAACGGCTATTTGACTTAAATATAAATAATTCATGGTTGAATTTTGTTGATCGCCGTTAAGAAATAAGTAAGGCGAGCCGAAGCTCGCCTTGTTAAAGGATATTATGGTTTAGGTGGCTTAGGAGGCAACGGCGGTATGGTGCCAGTTTCGCCTCCGGTATCGCCTCCATCCCCGGGATCTCCATCGTCGTCCATCGTGGTGATTTGGCCGGTATTGGGATTACTGTTTACGTTGCTATGGTGCGGATTCATTAATGCCCAAATCAGGGCGAGAATATACGGTAACATTGATTTTTAAATTTTGAATGTTGTGAAAATGGCAGCCGGACACAGAGCACCCGGCTGCGTGGATGCACGAGAGATGAAGCGCTTCTTGCTTGTTGGGGAAGTGTTGAGCGGGGATGGCGGAGGATCGTTGGGCGCTTCCCGAGCCGCTTGCCGGCCCTCCGTTTTCTTTGCTCGCTGTGAGATCAGTTCTGTACAGTTACCTCTTAGCTATTGAGGTGTTTGGCTGATGACAGAATAAAAGTAGGATGGTGTAAAGGGTTGATTTGCATGCAATTCCTATTCTGACGTTATTGCCTGATATTCCGGTTGGGATTCCAAGAATTCCAGTGCATTTTCCAATTATTCCGACTAATACAATTGTTTATGCGAACAGTGTTTTCTGACTACGAAAAGCTGGTTTTTGATGAATATCTCCGGAAGAAGGAGATGAATGAGCTTGCCCCAAGGCTAACTATATTGTCGCCTGCAGAATTACGGGATGAATGTGAGCGGATATGCTCTGAAAGGTTTGAAAAAAGAGACGAAGCAGTTTTAAGAGATTTCTTTGGAAAAGCCAGCGATCAGAAGACTTGCTTGCAAGCTATTCGAGGTTTCAAGGTTACAAAGTTTAAGTCTCTGATTACATATTTGAATAAAAAGGGGCTATCAAAAACCAGCCCTAAAAATGTTCAGTTATTGGCTTGGTTGATTGATTATCCCGAACGTCCCTATGATTATTCCCGTAATTATGTGATCAAGACCGATGTCAATTTGGTTGGAAGACCGGCAGAAAAGGGGGGTGAAGAAGGAACCCTTGAGTTGAAAAAAATCAAAGAATCTGGTGGAAAAGAAGTAGATCCAGAAGATGGCTTGGCGGATTCAGGTAGCGAGGTCGAAAATAGCCAAAATGGGAGTCGGCTTAATTTTGATGACATGCCAGGGCAGACAGATACGGGAATAGAATCGGATGGAGTTAAGCGAAAAGTTGAGAATCTATCAGCTACGATTAAAGAAAAGGAGGTTAAATCGAAAGCCCCCTCTAAAAAGGTCGTATTTGTTGGGGTGTTGATATTCGTATTAGGCGGTGGTGCTTATTCAATAAAGGAGATATTTATACCTCCTCCTCCTCCATCATCTGGAAGTTGTATGTATTGGAATAAGGATCACTACGAGCAGGTTCCCTGTAGCCAAAAGATTTCTGATGTGCTCGTATTGGCGCTTGATACTAGCAGACTAAATAATTTTAGAATGCTTACCCACAAGGATTCTGTGATAAGACGCGGAAAGGGTTTTGTCTGGTATTCTAAAATTGACAACGATGTTCAGTTTTACACAGCTGACGGTAGGCATCCGATATTTTACAGCAAGAGGTTGAAGCCGGCGACTCAGTATATAATCGACAAATATGCCGCCCTAATTAAGCTACCCTAGTTGTAAATTCATTTCCCTATGCTATATGCTTATGACAAGACGGTCTGTTACCAAAACGAATTTTGTTTTCGTATTCCACAGGCAAAATGTATTACTTACCAAATCGGGCCTGGCCTGACTGCCTATAATGAATAATACCTCTACGAACTCCGGAGAAAGGCTTGGCTTTCTCAATCTGTTGATACTTGTGCTTTCAGTATATGTACTGTTAGCCTTGATGTTCGATACCTTCCTGAAACTTCCGCCGGAAGTATCCAGGGTGTTGTTGATCACCGACAATATCATCTGTGGTATCTTCCTGATCGATTTTATCAAACGATACTACCAGGCAGACAATAAACTCAGGTTCATTCGCTGGGGCTGGATTGATCTGGTGTCCAGCATTCCCATGTTCGACTTCATGCGCGTAGGGCGTGCTTTCCGGTTGATCCGGTTATTCAGGATCCTGCGGGCGTTTCGATCCACCCGCCGCCTCATTCAGCATATATTTCAACAACGTACGAAAGGTACTTTGACTGCAGCGGCCATCATCGCAGTACTGATGGTCATTTTCTCATCCATCGCCATCCTCCAGGTAGAGACTGATCCCAATAGCAATATCAAGACGGCGGAAGACGCCATCTGGTGGGCCTACACCACCATCACCACCGTTGGATATGGAGATAGGTATCCCGTCACGACGGAGGGGCGCATCATCGCTACCCTGCTGATGACGGTTGGTGTGGGATTGTTCGGAACTTTCACCGCATACCTGGCGTCGTGGTTTGTGGGAGAAAAGAAGAATGAGGGAAATTCCTAAACTGCCCATGCTAGCCGCAGTGCCTGATGTTTCGGAATTTTAGGAATTGTAGTAGCAATAGTTAGTTACCATTCAGTCGTTTGGTTAGTAATTCTTCATCGATAAGTCCTACACGGTGCATCGCCATCGTCAAATAAGGCTCTAATTGCTTGCTGTCTGCTGCGCTTTCCAAGCGCTGAAGAAATGAAGGGAGGTCTGCGTTTTCTTTAAACAGGTGGATACGCTTCAGTGCGGCAAATCGTATCGTTTTGTCAGGATCCGACTCCGCACTTTGTTTGATGAGTTCATAATATTTTGATTGCCCACTTTCGGCCAGGTAGATAATTAGCCCCAGGCGGTCTTGTAGACTAAAAGTTGAATATTGTGCTATTTGTTCATCGACGTTAAGTCGGGTGGGATGCGTAGATGTGCTAGCCGTATTGTTTGATGTCTTGAACCAGGATTTAATAGTTGACCATTCATAGAAATCGGAAAGTAGGAAATCTATGTCAAAGTTTGGAGCGTCAAGGAAAAGTCCGATAAGTGGCTGTTTGGGACCACCATTAACCCATTTTTAACCCTTCACGGCCTTTTGGGGGCGTGAAGGGGCTACCTATGAATAGGAAAATGCCGTAACTTCCCCCCATGAAACGCTTGATCCTTTTTGTGGCAGTGGTGATGTTGGGCCTGGCGGCCAAGGCGCAGGTACCTGTGTCTATGGGTGGTATGTATGGCCAGCAGCGCAGTTTCCGGAATTTCGGCCATGCGCTGGACTCCAATACCCTGCAGAAGAAGTGGTTCGTCACCAAATACGCCAGCCTGTCGGCCGGCTTTGTTGGCTTTAGCGGCGGTAGCGCCAGTTTCATCTCGGCTCCTGTAGGCGTCCAACTGAACAGACAGTTGACGAATACTTTGTATGCTTTCGCCGGACTCGAGATCGCTCCTACCTATCTCCACATGAACAATGCTTTTATGCAGCCCGGCATTATCGGTAAGAACAATGCCTTTATGGGTGGCTCCAATAACCTCAGCATCAATCCCGCCGCCCGGGTCGGACTAATGTACGTCAACCCCGATAGAACGTTCTCCATCTCCGGCAGTATCGGCGTCAGCAGAAATAGCTACAATGGGTACAACGGCTACCCGCCTGTTTACGGACCCGCTTACAATCCTGCCTTCAAAGATTCCCGGTTTTAAACATATAGCCATGCTGGTTTATCAAGTTTCATAAGGCCCATGCCTGTGATGCCTGCTCGTATGCATGCTTCTTTTCATTTGTCGATTACAGCCTACTCCCTCCATGCTTTACTGATGGTTATCGTGTTTTAACCGCTTGCCAATAGCCTGTCGCATCTCCTTCAAAATGCCTTATCTTCACTCCCATGTTAGCCATGTCGCGTTTGCTCATCCTTGCCCTTTCCTTGCTGCTCTTTACTACCACGCATGCCCAGCGCACGCAAAGCCTGGTAGATAGTCTAGCCAGCCGGCTCCAGGCCGCTACTTCACAGCCAGCCACCACCATTTACCTGCGCACCCATAAAGACATCTACGTGGCCGGGGAAGACTGCTGGTTCAATGCCTTTGTGCTCGACGGCCACACTGCCACGCTTTCTTCACTTGATAAGATACTGTTCGTGCAACTCGTCAACCCACAAAATGACAGCATCGTGTGGAAGGAAATCTACCCCATCGAAAACGGCATTTCCGGCGGACATGTATTCCTGCCCCACACCCTCCCCCCGGGACCATTCTTATTTAAAGCTTATTCGGCCCACTCTTTTTATACCCATCAACCTAATTTCACTGCGGCTACGCCCATTCAAGTAGTGAACGATCCCCGGGCCATCAAAAGAATCGGACGACTAGCCGCGACCGCCCCTTACGCCAAGGGCCGTCCGATCAACTGGCAACTCTCCCCTACCGGCGGGCAACTGATTGCCGGTATTCGCAACACAGTAGCCTTCCGGGCTACCAATGCCCAGGGAGTTCCCATTTCTGTTCAGGGAATGTTGTTTCGCAACGACGTGGCCCTGCAAACCATTCAGTCCGGACACGCGGGCATTGGTCACTTTGACCTGACGCCGCAATCCGGCGCCAGTTATCGCATCGTGCTGGGCGGTGGACCTGACACTATGTTCCACCTGCCCGCCGTGAAAACGGCTGGCATCCAGTTACAAATTAATACCCAACCCGATAGCCTGCTTTGTAACATCCAAGCCGCCCAATTACCCGCACAAACAGTACTGATCAGTCTGCACGCACGCGGTGAATTGCAAGCCATCGCCGCCGGTAAATTGTTGGATAGTTTGCTGGTGAGGTTTCCCCAGGCCGACCTGCCCCCCGGTGTCGCCGTGGTAACCGTGTACAACGAACAGCTGCAACCGCTGTGCAGCCAGCCCGTCTTTATCCAACCGCAAAGGCTGCAGGTATCCTTCAGTGAGATCAAACCGCAATATGGTGCTAAAGAAATGGTCACTGTCAGGATCAAGACGACCGACGCCAGCGGCCAGCCTGTGCCCGCCATGCTCAGTCTGCGGGTGCATGATCAACTGTTTGCCGACCGCAAAAATGCACAGGACCTGCGCACCCACTATACGCTGTCTACCCAGTTATACGAAACCCTCTACGACCCTGCCTGGTATTTCGATAACCTGCCCGATAAACGTACCGAAGCCGTCAACCTGCTCTTGCAATTGGCCGCCCCGCCAAGATTACCACTGGCTGCGAGCCATCCGGTAGTGTCCGATTCCCTGGCTGCTACCATCTTGCCAGCCGCTAAACAAGCGAAGCCACAAGGGCCCGTGTCGTTACTGGTATTCAACTATAATAAAACGCAGTCGCAACTCATCGCTTCCGATAGCAAGGGGCAATTTTACCTGACCCCCGATCTGCTGGCTACCGGTCGGCGGTTCTTCGTCAAGTACCTGGCCGAGAAGGAACATACCTTTTCCATCACCGATCCTTTTTCGCTGATCCACCTGGCAGAAAGCAAACACAAAGCGCCTTTCTGCGCCGCGGTACTGACCGTTGATGCGACCGATAAGCCGGTAACCGATACCGGTACGTTCCAATACGGCCATTTGTTGGAAGAAGTGGTGGTAAAAGCCAAAGGACGTGGCTATGGCGATCGCTTCCTGGGTTACCTCGATAGCATTGCGAAGTTTGAAGGCAATACTGACTTTGTAGGTCAATGTGGCTGGTTGAATTGTCCCGCCTGTGGCAGTGGTACGAAACCTAAAGAAGGGGTCAGGTATACGGAGCTGACTGATAAGAAAAGGAACGAGGTCACCAGCCATCCGTTTTCCTTTGGTCAGGGTGATACACGCCAGGTTGTCTATAAATATCCCACCTATACGGAAGCAGAACTACTTAAAAAATTCAAGATGGTCATGACACGTGGGTTTTACCAGGACCGACTTTATCAATCACCCGACTATGCCCTGGAAGATAAAAGCGCCAACGATATGCGTAATTCCCTGTACTGGTCACCGCTCATCGTGACCAATGAACAAGGGGAAGCCACCATCCACTTTTATACTTCGGATATCCGGAGTAGTTTTATTGGCGTGGTGGAAGGCGTCAGCGGCCATGGCGCATTGGGTGTTGGGCGTTTCAACTTCAGCGTACTTTGATGGCGGGCGTAAGATTATTTCTTTTTCCCAAAGCCGGTAAACACGCCCGATCCTGGATGTTCGGCGTCATTCATGAACAATACCCGGTCATTTTTGATGGCCACAAAGTAGACATCATATAACCTGGCATTGCCACCGATATCCGGAAACTTCAACTGCCAGTTGTTGACAGATTTGAATATGCCCTTGCCTTTGGCTTGTGCAAACTTCGTGGTCCCCATGCCCGAGTTGGCCGCCGCCAATTGCCAGGTATAGCTATGGTTGGCGCCAAATTCAAACCATTGGGAGGAGGAGTAGGTACTCATGCCGGCACTGGCGCCGGTATAGGTATTGTAGTAGAATGTATTGCTGGCAAAATTTGCATCCCATTTGCCGGTGTTATTCAGGTCGTTCGCCGCTACGGCAAACCGGTTGTAACTGCTCATGTGATCCAGTTGCTTGAAAATCTCCGGCTCGAGCTCGATCGTTTTGCCTTCCCGGTTGTCGACGACATCTCCGCCCATATACTCGGTGATTTTGGCCCAGCGGATGGTCATGGGGTCAAAGCCATATTCCTGGGCAAAAGCCGTGACGTCGGGGGCAATGATCTCCACCCAGCCGTGTTCCCGGCGATACAATACCACCAACACCCGCTGTCCGCTTTGCTGATCGGTAGCCAGCGCCATGCCCAGGTAGGGCCGGTGGTAGCTACTGACAGAAGCGGTTTTGTAATGTTGTACATCTTTATAGCGGGGAGCCACCAGGATATTCCACGCGGCATTGATGAGTGGCTCGGGATCTGCCGCAATGACGGTACCGTCTTTGGGATAATGGAGCAACACTTTGATCGGGCCTTTGGTAACGTCTACCCAGTCGGGCTGTACCACCGCTTTCCAACCGTCGTCGAAATTGGTTTCGTTGAATTGGTAGCCTGTGTTCATGGGTTGCGGTGATACTGCCGCAGCAGGCTGTTGGCCTTGCGCTGTAACCTGTGCGGCCACTGTACCGTCGGGTGTGCCACTCACGGCACCTGGAAGGTCCAATCCAGCAATGAACTTTTTGTAATCGTCCAGGTAAGGTTTGGCGGTGGCATGGCACAATACGCTGATGCAAACCTGACTATTACTATACGTGGTCAGGATAGTGGCTACATTACTACCCTCCCGCTGCCATACGCCCGAGCCACTCATCACCGCCCAACCATCTGCAGTACCAGGTTCAGCTTTCTCGGACGGGGCTGCCAGGTTGTACGGGGTTGCCACCAGCGCTTTCCATTCCTTTTCGAAATCAGCCTGTATATCGCCCGATGAATGGGTGTGCTGGTAAATAGCTATCTGCGCCCAACTGCCGCCGTCTACCCGCGCGTAAACAATATGGGTGTTACCCTTCTCTTCTTTCCAATTGGCAGGAGGGGTATAGTTGACGATGTCATACGTCTGCTGCTGACCAAACAACTGACCGGTAGCCAGGCAGCTCAAAAGGATCAGGGTTGCTTTCATGTTATATTTTTTTGACCTGTACATTGCTCAGGTGGAACACATTTTTTTCGTTCACATAGAAATTGAATCCCTTCAGGTTCATGCCCGCCACAAATACTTTGGCGCAGTCGTACACTTTATTACCATTGCAGAGGACCGTTAGCCCCTCTCCTTTTTTACGGAAGCTCATGCTCACTTTATTGATGGGTTTGCTGCCGGTAAAGGAGGGCATGGAATAATAGTTCTCCATCTTGCAGTCGGTTTTGCCGACGTTGAGCATGAGCCAGCCTGCTGCGTCCACCCGGTTCATATCACCCGGGCTAACATTCATTGTGTATTTCTTATCACCCTGCGCCGTGTTGAATGTCAGTTCTGCTTCGATACCAGGTGTACCCCAGGGCACATCTCCCTTCTGTACCAACAGGTCGAAGCTCAACTCAACATCTCCGCTAACGGGTTGCGTTAATGTTTTCGGGGACGCATTTCTTTTCAGCTTCAGCCATTTGCCGTCCGCGCCTTTCACTTCTACCACGGCAATTTTATCTCCGGTGATCTCACTGCGTTGGGTGTTCCAGGCCGTAGGAGTCGTGCCGGTGGACACCGTGGAGAAATCGTCATAAAAAACGACAGCCGGATCACTGCTTTTGCTTTTGGCGACCGATGATTGCCGGGCGGGCTCAGCAGTGGCCACAACTGTCGTTCCATTGGCCACAGGCAGCGGTTTATAGGGCTGGATCACTTTGTCTTTGCCAAAGAAATAATCGTATACGTATTGGTAATTGAATCCCTGCAAAAAGGCATCCATCCTATGGATCTCCCCCTCGTTGGCGGGCGAGCCGCCATTGTCGAGTCTGCACACGATCCATTGCGGATCGCCGTTGGCCAATGCCTCCTTCACCCCTTTGCGCAGCCGCAGCAAGGGAAAATAAGTTTGCCCATCGTTCAGGGCTTTGGTGCGTAGCCAATACGGTCTGTTACCGGCAGAGAGATTGAATAGATCGATGATGTCTATCTGGTGGTAACGCATGTAAGCAAATTCCTGTAATTCATTTTTGTACATATCACGCAGGTACTGCAGGCCGCGACGCCCTCCTTCCTGTAGGTTTTGCAGTTTGCTGCCACCCTTGATGGCCAGTTTGTACATCATTGGCAGCTGGGCTTCAATTCTGTTGAACAATTCATTGACCGTCACCTGGTCGAAGGGCAAGGGCCGTTTGTCTTTGGTGAGCAGTACCACGTATTTCTCGCTGCCCGGGTCGATCTGCTTTGCCGGGATCATGTAGTGTTCGAACGGCTGCAATTGTGGGCTATTGGTAAAATTGCGGTAGTTGGATGCCTGCTCGAACCACTCCTTTTCAAATTCTCCTTTCATATCACTGCGGTATTTGGGCATGAGGCAATAGTAGGTATCGGCAGAGGAGATGGTGATAAGCTGCTGACTGATGAGCTCTACATTATTGGCCATCACGTACCAGGTGTCGAAATTTGCCATGCCGTTGATGGGCCAAAACTTCCTTTCCGGTGTCTTCATCAGCAGCATGTACAGCTTGCCATAAGCGCCGTAGGTATTGGGTAGCGCATTCCGGTTGTTCTTCTCCGCATCATTGTAATCGTAGTCTTTGCTGTCGGGTTGATACGCCGGTTCTGGTGCCAGTAATGACAATTTCATTTCCCCCAGGTATCCCCTGGGCGTGTAGGTCTGGTGCAGCCAGGTGGCGAACTGTTGGGTAATGCCGGTTTGCTTGGCGGTGTAGCTCCAGCCGTGCTGGGCAAAGGGCTTGGCTGGTTCCTTAAATTGCAGCACTTTGATCCAACCAATGTCTACGTTTTGAATATCGTCCCGTTCGTACCAGCCCCTGCTGCTGGTAGGCTGTGCAGGCAGTGATCTGGTAAGTAAGCTGGTGGCAGCTATGATCACGGATGTTTTTATGATGTTCATGTTGTTGTTATTGGAATAGTCCTTTGTTGGCGGTGATCGTACCGGGTAACTGCAGGCTGCTGCTGATGGTAGGTTGTAGTCCTTCCGTGAGCGCTTGTTTTACTTCTGCGATGATCCGTTGGTATTCGGGGTTGGTGGTGGGCTTGGGTGTGAAACTACTTTTTCCTGGTTTGCCACCTTCTCCTACCGGCAACAGTTCCACCTCTCCCATGTGCACTTCAAATACAGGTTCGATCTGCACCTCGCCCATTTTTACGGTAAAGGGTTCTTCGATCTTCACGTCTCCCATTTTTACAGTGAAAGGTTCTTCGATCTTTACTTCACCCATGCCCACGGTAAAGCCATCTTCGAGGGTGATGCGCGTCACGTCGCGGGTGGCTTTCAGGGTCAGCTTTTTCTTTACAGGTTTACCGCAGGAGGCAGACATCATTTTATTCAGCAGCTGCCTGGCCAGCTGGGCCCTCCGGTAGTCTGCCACACGCGCCGGATCGCGCTCTTTGCTGGTATTGGGTTGCTTTGCTTCGCTTTTGTCGTGTAGCGTTGGTATTGGCGCCATTTCTCCGGGATGGATAGCGGGAATAGGCGCCAGGTATTCCAGCGGCCCCTGCGATCCGTCTTCGTTAACGGGCAACGGTGTCACGCTGCCATTGCCGGTCTTTACGGAGGGGTGGCTGCCTGCCTGTGCGATCGAGCCGCTGAAGCCATAGCTGATCAGCATATTCGGAACGGCATTCGCCTCTTTTTTGAGGAGGGTAGAAGCGTCGAAACTGGAGGCACTATTGCTGAGCTGTAACCATTCTTTGCCGCCGGGCAAGTTGACCACAGCGGGGCAGCTGAAGTTGGGCATATCCGGTACGGGTACCTGCTTCGTCACCTTGGCGGGCGGCGCCACGCAATGGGGCGGCTGAAATTCCATCATTTCCACCACCTGGCGATATGTGGCGGCCAGGTATTCGGCCGACTGAATGGCCTGTGTCTGCATCACGTTGAGCGGATTACCCGCCAGGTACCAGCTCCAGGTAATATAGGCATTCAGCCATTGGCGGTGCAGATCGGCATTGCTGTGCAGGAAATTGCGGAACCGGCCATTGACTGTCCGCATATAGGCATTCTCGATGGAGTCGAGTACGACTTTAAATTGCTTGCAGGTGGCGCCTTTGGTTTTCTCCATCCTGGTCAATACCTGGTTGATGGCTGCGTCGCGCGTTTTCTTCAGCATGGCTTTCCAGGGAAGAAACTTTTTGATGGAATCGGCGGTAGCGTTCTGCCGTTGCATTTCGTAGGTCACCAGTACTTTGGTCACCTCGGCAGCGGGTTGGCTCATCCAGCTTTGACCTTTAAGTGCACTGCTGGCCATGGCTTGCACAAAGGCGTCGTCGCCCTGGTCCACCAGTTTGTCCAGCTCCTTGTTGGTTTGTTCGGTCATCGCTTCGATATTTTCTTCCAGCTGGCGGGTCATCTTTTCAAAGGCAGTTTGCCAGGCCAGGTTTACTTCAAAGGAGTCGACATGGTCCAGCAGTTTGGGCACCGTGATCCAGTTTTTTGGGAAGTATTCGTAGATGGCAATGTTGCGGCGGATCTTGTTCCAGTCGAGCGGCGATTGTTTTTTGCTGTGGTTGTTCCTTACCTGTTGGGTGAATGGATTGGGTGCCAATGATTGGGCGTCTGTGTAGCGATCACCTGCTTTGATGGGGTCTCCGATCAATTCTTCAATGATGCCGCCGCAAAGCTGGGCCTCCGGGTTGGCCGGATTTTGAGCCATGGCCTGCACGTTATAGACCCTGGCGCTGTCGATCTCACCAAGCCCCAGCCAGGCATAAGCGAGGTTGTTGAACACTGTGCTGTTGGAGGGCCGTGTTTGTGCCAAGTGTTTCAGCAGTGGCAGGGCATGTTCGGCATATCCGTAATTGGTCAACAGGGCCGCGGCATTGTTTTGCCAGTTGCTATTGGCCGGGTCGGTGGCTACGGCTTTTAGGGCGAGGGCCATAGCAGCCTGCGGGTGTCCTTGCAGGGAGGCGGTGACGGCTGCATGGGCGAGCGCGCTTGCCTGGGGCGATTGCGCGATGACCTTTTTGACGAGCGCCATTTCAGTCGCGCTGCCTTTCGCCAGCAGTTTATTGTACAGGCCGCTGGCATAGCCGCCGATCGTACCTTGCGTCAGGTTGGTTTTAATAGCGATGGCTTTTTTACCGGCCTCTTTGGCGGGGATCAGACTTTTGTTGCTGGTAAAGGCCGCGTAGTCGGCCGCGGTGGCGTTTTGCTTTTCCAGCTCGGGCATCACGCCCTTCATCATTCGCTTCATGTCCTCCTGCTCTGCGGCACTGAGGCCTTCTTTGTCCATCGCTTCCTTGAGCAGTTTGTCCATGTCGGGCTGACCGGCAGGTTTGGTGGTCGTTTTCTTTTGTGCCGTCGCCTGCTGTACGAGCAGCAACAGCAGCAAAACCGGTAAGCAATGCATTTTCATACAATAGGTGTTTTGTTACGCCGTCAATTGGCGGGTTTCTATTATCTTTCGTGGTAACAAAATTGTTGTGTAGCAGCGGCTGAACCTATACTTGGAATCTAGGATTTTTGAGGCCGTGAGAATCACCTGAAAGGGGGATGGCGTATTTGTCACCGTTAAAATAACTTTAGGTTATGAAGTTTTCTGTCGCGGGTTGTTTGATCCTCCTCTCCTCTTTGTTGCGTCCGGTATTTGCCCAGCCGGGTAACGACAGCCTGCCACAACGGTTGTCGGCGATCCGGCAACGGCCATTGGATACCGCGCATGTCAATAGCCTGCGCAGGCTGGCCGGAACAGTCACGGACAGCGACAGCAGTCTGGCCCGGCAACTGTTTGAGGAGGCCTTGTCCAAAAGTCTACAACTGGGCGATGTCAATACCATTACCGATTGTTACCGTTTGCTGGGTGTATACCACAGTGCTTTTAACCGGCGCGACGAAGCACTGCGCTATTACCGGTTATCGGCCGGATCGGCGCAGCAGAACAAGAATTTGTACCTGTTGGCCGGTGTGCAGTACAATATGGGGAATATCTATTACTGGAAAGGGATGTACGACAGCTGTATTCATTACTACCAGCTGGCGGCTGCTGTTTTTGAAGCCCCTGCGGTATTGCAGCAGCAGGGCGTGACCGAGAAACAGGTTGACCGGCGCAAGAGTGATCTGTACGGTAGTATGAGTGAAGTGTTCACGACACTCAAAAACCTGGAGAAGGCCGATGTCTACATCGATAAAGCGATTGCCATCGCCCGCAAATACAATTCCCCCGCAGCCGCCGATGCCCTGGCGATGTACATGCAAACGAAGGCGGGCAACCATGCCGCCAATGGACAAACCGAAGCGGCCCTGCGAATTCGACTGGCCTTTCTGCCGCAAATGGAGCAGGGACAAAATGCGCCCATTTACCGGCAAATGGCTTACCAGCATATCTCGCAGGAATACCTGCAGCTGAACAAGATCGACTCGGCAGCGTTGTTTGCCAACAAAAGTCTTGCACTGGCCAGTTCTATCAAGGTGCCCAATGCCATCGCCGCTGCCAACTGGCAGTTGGGGTGTATCGCGCTGCGGCAGCATCAATATCCTCTGGCGGAGCAATACCTGACTGCCGCGAAAGCGCATTACGAAAGCACTGAAGATCCCGAAGAGCAGCAAAGTTATTACGAGGCGATGCGGGAACTGGCGTACAAGACGGGTAATTATAAGGCGGCTTACGACTATGCAGAAAAGTACCAGACCATCAGCGATAGTATTGTGCAAAGTGCCCGTGCCAGGGAATTTGCCGAGCGGGAGATGCGGTATGAAACTGAGAAGAAGGAAACGCAGATCAAGTACCAGCAAAGCCAGCTGGAGCAACACCGGCTGATCAATTACGGGCTGATCGGCGGATTGCTGGCCCTGGGTGTCATTTTGTTCCTCACCTGGCGCAACTACAAAAACCGGCGGCTGCTACAGCAGCAGCGGATACATGAACTGGAAACGGAGAAACAATTATCTGCCACACAATACCTGCTGAAGGGGCAGGAAGATGAACGCAATCGCCTGGCCAAAGACCTGCACGATGGTTTGGGCGGACTGCTGAGTGGTGTTAAATTACAACTGGGTGCTATGAAAGGAAATTTGATCCTGAGCGAAGAAAATGGCCGGTCATTCAACCTGGCCTTGCAAAAACTGGACGAGTCGATCAGCGAGATGCGTCGCGTGGCGCACAACATGATGCCGGAGGCGCTGTTGAATATGGGCTTGCAGCAGGCCTTGCAGGATTATTGCGATGGTTTGTCCGAAGGGCAGGCATTTGTGATCCACCGGGAGTTTCATGGCCTGGGCGAACGTATGGCGGCATCGGTAGAAGTCGTATTGTACAGGATCGTGCAGGAGTTGCTCAACAATGCGGTGCGGCATTCGGGTGCTTCGCGCATCGTGGCGCAGGTGATCCGTCAGGACAAAGAAGTGTCGATAACGATTGAAGACAATGGCATTGGGTTCAATACGGCTGCGCAGTCTGCCTTTCGTGGTGTAGGCTTGCGCAATATACAATCACGGGTCAATTACCTGCATGGCCAACTGGATATACAATCCACGCCTGGTAAGGGTACTTCTATTCATATTGACTGTTTAATAGAACATGATGAGCACAACGGAAAAGATTAGTTTGCTGGTGGTCGACGATCACCCGATGGTATTGGAGGGGATGCGGTCGATGCTGGCCCAGTTTGGTTATGTACACCTGACGGGGCTGGCGAGCAATGCCTGGGAAGCGATGGACTTGATCAAACAAGAGCGGCCGCATATTGTGCTGACGGATATCAATATGCCCGAAGTGAGCGGTATCGAGCTGGCGGAAAAGATCCGCCGGGAGTTTCCCGGTGTGAAGGTAATTGCGATGAGTACGTTTAAAGAAAGAAGCTATATCGCCCAAATGATACAGCATGGCGCAGTAGGTTACCTGTTGAAAAGCGCTTCACGCGAAGAGATCGAAGAAGCCCTGCTGCGCGTGTATGAAGGGTATATGTATATGAGTCATCACCTGCACATGACGGAACCCGAGCAGCAAGAAACGAAGCAACTGCCGGTGCTGACCTCCCGCGAAAAAGAGGTGTTGCAACTGATCTCCGACGGCTGTACCAATCCTGAGATCGCGAAGCGGTTGTTCATCAGTCTGCATACGGTGGATACGCACCGGAAAAACCTGCTGACGAAATTCAATGTCAACAATACGGCACTGTTGATCAAGATCGCCACGAAGGCGGCGTTGTTGTAATTTTTTGACTATTTTAGGGCATCAACCTGCTTGTATGTTCAAGTTCCCCGTTTTCATTGTCCTGCTCTTGTTGTCATTCACTGGTTTTGCCAACTCCTCGTTGCAGATTTCCGTCGACCTCGAAAGTGCCCGCGCGAACGTAGCTGTGCTGGGTAAAAAGTCGGTCAGCGACCAGGCGCTGAACCAGCTCGCCGATCTCTACGGCAATCAGCAACTGATCCGGAAAGTGAAGGGCTATAGCGGCGCCGGGCGGGAGGTGTTCATCAGTACTTTGAAGGAACTGGTGACGACCGGCGCCATCAAGGGCAATGATCCGTATGATTGGCGCAGCGTACAAAAAGCGGCGGCGGACATCAAAGCATTGATCACCCGGATCGATGCGGATACAGCAGGCTTTCTGCGCGATATCAAAGCCATGATTGCCCCGTATGCTCCGGCAGGATTAGATATTACCGTAAAGGCCTGTTTTCTCGCTGGTGGCGGCGCGCTGGGATTTACCTGGGGCGGTGAACCGACGTTCAACGTGGCCATGCACAAGCTGCACAATGATCTGCCGGGCACCAAGCTATTGGTGGCGCATGAGCTCTATCATATCGTACAGTATGCTGGTCAGGCCAAGCTGCCGTGGCCGGCGAAGGATGAACGCCCCCAGTACCTGCAGGCAACTGAAGGCTTACTGGAAAATTTATGGTCGGAAGGAACCGCCAACCTGGTAGGCGATTTTACGGGTGTTACTGGCGGCAGTGATTTCGCCAGGGAACAAATTACCGAGTTCACCAAAAACAGCGATCGTCGCCGGGAAAATTTCGCGCTCTTCGAAGCGATCCTGTACAAGAGTTACTGGGATACTGCTTCGCATCGATATGAGCAACATTACAATATTTGCTTTTCTACCGCTTTCGATGAAACGGCTTATTTCACGGGTTATGAGATGGCCAAGGCCATTCAGCAGTATCATGGTAAGGAAGCCGTGGCAGCACAGGTGCTGGCCCATCCGCTTTTGTTTATCGACAGCTATATCAAACTGTACAAAGAAGTGACAGATAAAAAGCTTATCCGGTTCGATGCCTCGACGGAGAAGATTGTGGAGGAGCTGATGGCGCTGCGCAAGCAAGCGGCAGGTCAGTAGCCCCTACTTACCCAACTCCTGCAACCGCTTTTGCGCATTTCCATTCTGTGGGTCCAGTTCCAGTGATCGTTTAAAATGTTGAGTGGCTGCTGCCTTGTCTTTTACAAACAGGAAAGCCTCCCCCAGACTATCATACAAGTTGGCAGAGCTGGGATATAGCTGGATGGCCAGTTGCAATACGGCAATGCCCTTGCGGGAGCTGCCAGGAGTAAAGGTCAATTGCAGTCCGAGGTTGTTGAGCTTGCCCTCATTGAGCTGAAAGGAGGGGTGTTGTTGCACGATGGACTGGTGCAAAGCTGTCAGGTGATTGTAATCCTGCGCCGCGGCCCGTTCATTAAAATCCTCGAAGCTGAATGCCTTTTGTACTGCCTGCTTTCTTGCTATGGTCAGCGCTTCCAAGGGTATGCCATTGTCAATGGGTTCTCTTTGCAGGAATTGTACAGCTTGCTGATCGTTTTTAAGACAAGCGTTGAGGAAGTTCAAGGTATACGATGTTACCCACTGGTACGATTGCATGATCTCGTCATCGGGTTTGTCTTGCCGTGCGTCCCTATCCTGTAACAGAATACTGGCGGCACTGAAATAAGCATGCGTTAGCTGATGAAACTGCAACCGGTAAGCCTGGCTGTTCACGAGACTGTCATAAAAATCAAACCGCGTATTCAGGCTGCTGTCCAGTTTGTCTTCCCGCAACACGGCTTCCGGAATGGCTTTTTGTGCCATATGTATAAAAGGAACGTTCACTTTCCGGATGTCGTAGAAGGGGGATTGCTGCAAAGTCTTATACTGATACTTCACGCTGCCATCCAGGCTTACGATCGCTTTGATACGGCTGTTCCTGGTTTGCGCCAGTACATTGGACAAGCCGCCGAAACTATACCCCATGGTGGCAATTTTATCGGCATCCACCTGCCTGTTGCCCAGCGCGGCCTTTACCAGAAATTCAATATCCCGGGCCTGTGTTTCCAGGTCCGACACCGTAGCCCCTTCCATATACCGGGTTTCAAATCCCCGGGAAGGGCTGGCGATCACGATGTACCCATGGCTGGCGAGGAACTCGCACAACACGAAATTTTCGATGGAAGCCCCCTGCAACCCGGGCGCATATACCACTGCTGGAAATTTACCATCGGCAGGCTTTAATTGGGCAATAGCCCGCGTCTTTTCTTTCAACCGCTGTTGGTGTTCCGGCGTATTGGTATAGGAGAACCAATTCAGTAGCTGGTCATCGGGCAGGTGCTCCCATTCTTCTTCAGCTTTCAGGATGCGCAGGTAATCCAAAACCGTTAAAGAGGTTTTGCCATCCACCTTATCCCTTGAAGGATACCAGATGCTGATCGGTATCGGCCGGGCGATATGCTGGTTGTTCCACTCGAAAATTCTTCGGTAGGTTCTGCTGCTATCGGTGGATGTGTAATGTTTGAATCCTACTGCATATTTCCCATAGGCGGGAGATAGCTTTTTCAAAGAGACCTGCGCCATTACAGTATAGGAAAGGCTGCTGAATAATACCAGGAGAAGAATAAACAGTCGCATCGAATGGTTTTAGTGTAGGGAAATTACTGCATTCATCGCGAATACCCTCGGGCCGTTGTGTTTGTCCAGCGTAATTAACAGATCATTGGTCTTTTATTGGGGCAGCCAATTGAAAAAAGCCGCCCCTGGTGTAGATACACGGAGGCGGCTATTGTGTTCAGCCTGCTATTATTATAGAATCACCCTTACTCCATCGTTTTGAAATCGGACTCCTTCAGCTGGTAACGTTCCATGACTTGCTCCAGCGATAATGCTTTGAGGTCGATTGCACGGCTTCCGCCTCCTATTTGTACCTGGCCGGAGGGGATAACGATCACCTTCAAGCCAGAGGCACTATAAGACGGCGCTTTCTGTGCAGCCGGGCTGGTCTGTTGTATATCGGCAACGATACGTACTGACAGGTAATCGTTGTTGCCTGTCTGATCGCGGTAATTCATCCAGGCTTCATAATTCTCTTCGCCGGTACTGTTGTTGCCCCCGATAAAGGGCATGGCTACCCAGGGAGCCTCCTGCGTGCTGGTGTTTTTTTTCATTTTTACATATACCAGCACCACCCCTTCCGGAATTGCACCGTCGCGGTCATCTACATAAAACCCGTCGTCATAATTGACAGAGCTTGCACTACTTGCCCGCTCCAACGTATAACCGGTGGTCAAAAAGGCATTCTTTTTCCAGCGGAATACATGGGCGGCCTGTGAGGTGTAGGCCTTCACGGCCCCATTACCGGTACCACCACTGCTGCCGGGCGGACCAGGGTTGCCTTGTGGCCCTTCGGGGCCTGCCGGTCCATCGGGTCCCTGTTTGTTGCAAGCTGTCAATACGGCGATCAGCAGCACATAGTAAAGTATCTTTTGCATGTGAGTTGTTTTAATTGGTATTGATATCAGCCCCATCCCAGCTGGTCGCTGCCGGTGGAGGGTATGATCACGAACTTTAAAAAGTCAATGGGCATCGGCTTGGGCGCATCGCGGTTGCCCCAGTCCTCCATCTCGGCCAGCACCGTGATCACATAGCGGCCGGCAATTTTTTCTACCTGGTAGCTATAGGTGCGCAGGTCGTAAAAGTCAATGGGAATATTGGCCAATTGGAACACCCCTTTTCCATTGTAGCTCCTGTCGGTCCCCACTCCATAAATCAACAAAGCGCCATCGTCTATTTTGGTGGTGAGTGAATCGGGCAACCGGAAGGTATTGCCGGTGGCTGTACCCGATCTCCAGTTGAGCCGGTAAATGGCCTTGGTGGTCGTGCGGGCAGTCTCTACCCAGTTATAGGTTCCAGCGGACGCTGGTGTCAATACGGAAATGATGTTGGTGGCAATACCGCCACTCCCTGTGCCGGGTGCTCCTGCCGGGCCTTCCGGACCTTCTGGTCCCTGGGGACCGACCAGTCCTTCTTTGGTGCAAGCCACCAGGCTGCAGCTGCAAAGCAATAATACGAGGTATCGTTTCATACAAATAGTATTGGTGGTTTGGATCAATTATTCAGGTTGAGGGTGTAGGTCTTCGCTGCACTGGCGATCACTACTTTAATCTTCGTTACGGCAATGGGGTCTTTGTCTTCCCCGTTAACCCCTTCTTTGATCTTGGCATAGATACCGAGGTTGAGTCCTTGAAAAGTGGCTTCGTAGATCTCGTCTTTCGCCGCGCCCCGAACCCAGGGCAGTTGGTACCAATCGTCTTCCGGGCCACCCACGTAAACGACCGCCAGGCCTTTTTCTATCACGTCCCGTAAACTGTCGGGCAGGTATATATTTCCGCCTTCCAGCCCAAAAACGCCATAACCACCCCATCCATCCGACAATTCCCACTTTAATTTGTCGGCGGGATCGTTTACAAAGGTGACCACGCTGCTACCGCCTTCTCCCCCACCCGCATTTTCGCCAGGTGGTCCGTCCGGTCCCTGCGGGCCTTCTGCGCCCATGGGGCCTTCCCGTTCGCAGGCTGCCAGCAGCAACCCCAGGCTGATGAGCAGGATGCCTGCAAACCGTTGTGTGCTTGTTTTCATTGTTCTTGTTTTTATGGTTAATGATGTTGGTTCGTTTTCAATACCGGATGGTGGCCTCGTTGCTCCGGTCGCTTTCGGTGTTGTCGCTGGTGATGGCCCGGATGAAATAGAAATACTGGTGTCCTTTGGTGGCGGCCTTATCGGTGAAGGCATCGCCGGTTACGGTACCGGCCTTTACCGGATCCTGGCCACGTTCGTAACGGTACACGGTATATTGTAGTGATTCACTTCCGGCGGGTGCTTCCCAATTCAACTGTATTCCGGTACCTACTTTGTTGGCGACTAACGATGCGGGCGCTGCGGGTTTATTGCCCGTGATGCTGACCGTTGCCCAGGTAGCGGGTACACTTTGTACACCGAGCAAGGATTGGGTGATCACACTGTAGCGGTACGATACGTTAGGTTGTACCAGTGTATCTGCAAATTGGTTGCTGCTGCAATAAATAGTGTCGGTGGTGTAGGTGCTTGTCCCTGTTGCCTTTTTACCGCGCAGCAGCTTATAGCCCGATACATTGGCGTCGTAATTACCTACGGCATCCCAGCCCACATATATACGGCCATCTTCGGCATAAGCGGTTACCCGCATGGGTGGTTTGGGGATGGGTAGGTTCTTCAACGGCCTGGCCACGGCGGTATCGGAAAAAGAACTTTCCACCTGACTGGTCGAGTAGGCTTTCAGGGCGTAGTTATACATTCGGTCGCCCCGTAGGCTGCTGTCGGTGTCGGTCCAGGTATACTGTTGTACGGTGTCGAGGGCAGGGATCATGGTGCGGATCAGTTGCAGGGGCTGTCCGCGTTCGGCCCGGTACAGCCAGAAACCGGTGGTGTTATCGGCGGGATGCTCCCAGGTGAGTACAACACCTTCTTTGTTGCCGGTCGCTTCGAGTTGCCGTGGCGGTGCCGGTAAGCGGGTATCCATGAAGCTGGCAGCAAAGGAGGTACTGCGTTTGGGTTTGAACTGCGTTTTGTACTCCACTTCAAAGTAGTAGAAATAAGGGGTGGCAGGCTTCACCTGCTGATCGAGGTAGTTGGTGTCGGTGGCTGAGAGGTCGGCAATGCGCTGAAAGCGGTTGAGTGAATTGGTGCTACGGTACAACGTCAGTGTCTTGATGAAAGCTGCCTCGGGCAATTGCCAGTTGATGTTGATGCCTTGTGCGGCACTATCTGCCAGGGCTTTTACGCGTTGCGGCATGGGCATTTGCAGTGGGTCGAGAGAGGCGATGGTGATGGTATCCGACACGGGGGCCGCATTACCCAGCACATCAAAAGCTTTTACAAAGTAGCGGTACAGGTGACCCGCTTTGGCGGAGGTGTCTTTCACCAGGTATTGTACCGAATCCTTGCCCGGCAGGTAACCTACGATGGCCGGCACTTTGGTAAAGACGCCATTGTCTTCGCTGCGCCAGGTTTCGATATGGTCGGGCTTATCCTGGAAGGTCGTGCGCCAGTACAACTGCAAATGACGTTGTGGTTTGTTGAAGACGGCCTGCTGGTACAAGGGAGTCGCCACGGACAAATTGTTGAAACGTACAGGTAAGGACAGTGCTGTATAATTAGTGCCGGTAGCCGTGACGCGGTATTGGTACGATTGGCCGGCCTTTACTTTTTCATCGAGCCAGATCATGTTGAAGCCAGCCAACACCGGTGTGCTGTAGCCGAGTACCCGCAGGGCAGATAGCGAGCCGGCTGCCTTACCCCGGTGCCAGATGGAATCGAGGCGCAGGTTGGATAGATCCTGTTGGTAAGGCAACAGGTTATTGGAGGCCAGGGCGCGTTGTTTGAAATCAGCAACGTTGGTAACTGCCGGTAACGTGGCTATAATCGTATAGTCGTTCTCGTTCGCGGCTTTGCGTTCGATCTTGTAGGCGGTAACAGGACCTTTGACATCGCTGATCACTTCACCGGTCAATACGAAGATGCCCTTGGCGCCGGGCCGAGCCAAGCCGGCCAGCAAATCCTGGGCTTGTGTCCGGAGGGCGGTGATGATGAGGAAGAAAAGAATGTATTGCTTCATGATCGGGTGGTTATGTAGTGGGTGCTATTGTTTTTTACTGTTTGATTGGGGGAACGTGCTGCTGCCGCTGGATACCTCGAGGCGGAAACTGGAGTCATCCTGCGTGATGGTGCCCACGGCATTGAAGCCTATCGAGCCATAGGCCTCGCTCATCACACAGGCGCCTTCACATTTGCTGGTGCATACCAGGCCGCCACCGGCGTAAACGCGACCTTCCAGTCGTATATAACCCGTCACGGCCAAATTGTAGTTGCCATTGGTATTGTAGGTGCCATCGGCATCTACCCCCGCCCGCACGCCTACTTCTACCCCGGCGCAGGCATGGATGGCAGATACGCCGAGCCTGAAATAAGCGTTCACGAATATGCCCATGCCCATATTGTAGGTGGTGGTAGAGCCGAAGTTGATACCGAGGCGCACATCGCCACCCACTGTCACTTCCAGCGCGGCATCGACGAGCCCCAGGTCGATGTCGAAGTTGGGCACACCGGGGACTGGTATTTCGGCGCCTGCTTCAAAAAAGAAGCCGTCGAGTTGCTGCAATTGCGTATAGCCACGGGGCATTTCGTTGAGTTGCCGGAAATAATAGCTGTACTCTTTCAGCATGTCTTCGATGGCTGACTGCCGGTCGCTGGAGAGGTGCTTGTAGTTGCCGAAGAGCAGGAAGGCGCTGCCCCTTACGGAGGGGTTGCTCATGTCCATCGCACCGCCCGACATAAAGTAGTAACCATAGCGGTCCACTACCAGTTCGGCATCACCACTGATTGCCATGCTGCCTGCCTTGTTGTCGAAGGAGAGATTGCCCATGAGGCGGTGGTTGGCCATATCATAGCTCATGTTAAGCCCTTCGATGGGCGCCTCCATTTTCTTGAGCTTAACTTTTTGGTTATTGACCTGTAAGGCACCCAGTACATCGAAGCGCATGCGCTTGCCATCAGCTGTAAAACCCATGCTTTCGGGCATGTCGCCGGTGATGTACAGGTTGTTCCATTGGTTGTTGGTCACCCACATGCGGCCCTCGATGTTGGAGAGGAGGATCGGACTGTTGCCAGAGCCGCCCAGCCGTACCGACTGCTTTTGGGGTGTTTCATCCAGTACCAGTTGGGTCTCCTGGCTGGTTTTGGTGAGGGTGAATGCTACATTCTTGAATACATCCGGATTCTCATCGCTCACGCGGCCCTTGATGATCATTTGTCCGTTGGTGAAACTGATGGCAGTACTGTTGTTGCCATTGAAGGCCATATCGATTCCCTTCACGCGCACATTGTTCATGGCGAAGGGGCGTAAGGTCATGTTCGATATCGTATTCGCGCCGGTCTTTTCATAGAGCAGGCCGGTGGCATATACCGGGAAGGCTGGTATGGTGGGATCGAGTTGGCCACTCAGCGTGAGCAGCGTATTCGACAGGAATACATTCTGCAACGTGAAGTTGGCAATATTGTGCACTTTGTACACCGGCAGGCTGTTGCGCAGGTTCACCACCTGTTCGCCATTGCTGTAGAACCAGATATCGGTAAAGGGTATGACCGCATTGGCCGCCAGTCCACTCAGGTGCTGACCGCTGATCTCTGCGGCTGCCTGGTCATTGCTCTGGCTGGTAATGGCCAGGTACCAGGCGGGTGCAGCGAGGGTGGCATCGTAGCCAAAGGTGGCCCCGGTGCGCACGGTGACCGGTATGGCATTCAATAGTTTTACGTTGTTGGTTTGCAGGGAGCCGGGTGCAATCCAGAACTCCGTAGGATACAGGTCGGCGTTGTTGACCGGCATCTGCATGCCGGCTGCGTTGAGGGTGCCGTCGAAGCGAACGCCCTGCGCCCCGATGAAGACCCGCTGCCATTGCATGCTGAACGTACCGCCCAGTGCCGTGGTATGGTTGACGGCGCGGTTGATGTCGTCCAGTTCGCGGTCTTTGTTGATGCGCACCTTGCCGATGGGCAGGTTGAGGTTGGGCTGGGAAACGTGTTCCAGGTTGGTCTGCAGCCTTGTGTCAAGTGTAAGGGAGTCTTTGTACAGGCGGGAGGAGCCTTTCGCGGCGATGGCGTTGAACGCGTGCAGACGGTAGGTGAGGTCGTTGCCATTGGCATTGCCCACACCGATGCCCTGGCTGGTATTGACCACCGATGGGCCGTTGGCCGTGAATACCGGAAACTGCAGGGCACTGGCACCACTGCCGTTGACGAGGTTAATGGTTTGCCCGGCATCGAGGCCAATGCTGTTGCTGGTGAAGGAAGTGAGCTCGATCCTTACCCGCCCTTGCGCCACGCCTTGCTGCTGGTTGCCCACACCGTAGTTGTTGAGCGTAACACCATTGGTATTGTCGTGTAAGGTGGCTTCGTAGAAGTTGAACACGGTAATCGTCTGTTCGTTGATGTCTGTTTGCATGGGCAGCGTGCGCGGCCGGCAGTAAGGCTTCAGCGAATCATTGCGGATGTTGTCGGCTACCACAAACAGGTCCGAAAATTCGATGGTGCTGAGGCGCTTGCCACTGGCGGTAGAGCCGCCCATTTTAAAGACGGTATTGGCCGAGTCGCTGATGTTGACGATTCCGGAGATCTTAACCGAGGTGTTTACGGCTGTGTTGACGGCCGATCCGGTTTGTCCTGCACCTCCGGCTGCTTGTCCTACACCTCCTTGTCCTAAGCCCGGACGGGCAGGATTTGCTGTGTTTTCGACGAGCTCTGTTACTTCCAGCGGGAAGCCCAACAGGCGGCTGAGGTCAAGGTTTTCATAGATGCGCAACTTGAAGTTGATGGTCGTGGTGGTGGTCGTGTTGCCGCCGCCGAGGGTATGGGCATAGACGATCAATCCGTAAGCAGTTTGGGTACTGGATTGCCCTTCGGTGAATTCCAATCCCTGGTGGCCTACTTTGGACGCTGTGAACGTCAGTATCGTATCCGCTGGCACGCCCTGCAGGGTGTACTCTCCGTTATTGTTGGTGAAGGTTTCGATGAGGGGGGAGGATCCTTTTACGCGTACCCGGGCATTGGCCACCGGCATTTGACCGAAGGTGACTTTGCCTTTTACGATACGTGCCCGCTTAAGCAATACATCTACCCTTTTCCAGGTTTTGCCGGCTGTACTGTTGACCTGCTTATCGGTTACCACATAGCTGGTTCCATCGGGACCGGTAATGCGGAATTTGAAACTGGTGCCGGCATTGAGGAAGGCGAAGTCCACGCCGCCCCCGTTGTTCGTCAACTTCTGATAGGGCCCCAGGATGGGCGGCAGGTTGTTGCCTTGCCCGATGATCACATTGGTATTGTTCTGATTGTTGTTGTTATTGTTGTTGCCGGGTAGTTCAACGGGTGTGTTGGGCATATTGGATTGTGCGCCTTCGTACAACCAGGGGCTTTGCAGGCCGGTATACATCTCTGCGGCATTGCCGTTTTCCAACAACAATTCTACGCGGGCTTTGTCGAGCCGTTGTGGCGACTGCTGCCCTATGGCTCCTTTGATGTTGAAGTAGATGCGGTGCAGTTTGTATTTGATCACAACGGCTTTGGTCAGTTCTTCGTCTGCCGGAACAGATAGGGTGATCGTATCTTTTTCGTACAGGTCATGGTTGGTCGGGTGGATCACGATCTTCCGGTTGCTGCCCGAGGGTAGCTGGATGGTGACGATGTGCTGGTTGTGGTCGTCGGGGTCCAGGGTGGAACGGTGGGTGATGCCTTCTACGCCTGTTGCAGGATCGTAATAGTGTACATCGGCAGCGGCCTTGGTGCCTTTTTCGTTTTTCAGGGTGAGGGTCACAGTGCCTTTGGGTTCCAGCCAGAGGGTGCCGGCATTGAAGGCCATACCTGTTTTCAGGATGCCTACATCGCCGCCTTCATTGCCATTCCAGGTGGTGAGGTAGTTGATGGCCTTGTAGGCGCTTTTGAAGCCGCGTTTATCTACCTGCAGTATGTAATAGTAGCCAATGCTGTTGTTGAAGTAACCTTCGTAAGGCAGTAGTTCTTCGTTGACCCGTCCGTCGACGCCGGTCACGTCGGTACGTTCCATTACCATGGGCGTGCCCTTGTGCTCCAGCCCTGCCTTGAGGAGTGTGAAGCCCGCCTCCTGCCCTTCATTCACCAGCAGCCCCCAGCGACCGTTGGCTGCTATTTGCCGGGCATTGAGCATGGCTGCGCGGCTGAGTTTCCACAGGTACCAGCGCGCTTCGGGTTGGTTGGCGCCGAGGTCATCGGTATTGCCGGCTGCCCGGTTTTTTACCTGGGCGTACACGCGCGGTTTCTGTTTATAAGTGCCTTGTATATGGTAATATTCTACCCACGAACCCAGTCGGCCGGGTACGGAATATTGCTGTGTATTGAGCATACCCAGGCAGTTGCCTTCGGCACAGTCGCTGTTGATGTAGTGGCCGCCATTGGTGAGGCAACTGCTGCCTGCCTGCCATTGTGCTTTGGTGCCGTAGGCCAGGCGGTAATCATAATGCCCGATCGCCTGATCGGTCTGGTTGGGATTGGCAATACGGCTGATGATATAGTATGGCGTTTTATAGTCTGTACAAGCTTCCAGTACCAGGTGCTCGATCACGGCTTCGCCATTGGCATTGGAGATGCCTCTGCCGATCACTTCGTAGTCAAATGATCCCTCCCAGTGGATGGTATTGTCGCTGAAAATACCGGGACTGCCTTCGTCTTTGGGTATCATGCTTTTGCGGGCCGTACGCCGGCATACCATCACTTCCATGCCTTCTTTTACCAGGCTATGGTCATCTGCCTCTGCTACCAGTACGCGCAATCGGAATGTTTTGACCTGGGCGTACAGGGTGCCCATATCCTTGCTGGACGGAATACCATACAGGTATTGAATGGGGTTGGCATAATAAGAAGATCCCTGTGCAGCGAGCCTGACCATCAGCACCGTCTGGTGCCCACCGGAGATACTCCAGCCACCGGCATCGCCCCCACTGTTGTACTCGACCGGCGTATTCTTGATGGCGAAACTGATATCGTCTATGTCTGGTACGTTGAAGGTAAAGCTGCCATCGGCTGTCGTCGTTGCGGTGGCCAGTACGGTATTGCCAGGTAGTATATTCCCTTCGATCAAAGTGGGAGCACTGCCGGATGGCTGTGGGTTGATGAAGCGGGTCGCTTTGATGAGTTGCACCGTCATGCCGGCCAGTGGGCTGTTTTGGTAGCCGGAAAAACCACTCGTATTGCCAATAACGGAGAGGCCCTGCGCAACACCAATGTTCATACCGTTTACGGTACTGTTATTTTGGTTGTTTTGATTGCCCTGGCTGTTTTGTCCGCCCTGGTTTTGACCATTGGCGGCAACTGTGTTGCCGAAATTGTTTCTGTTGGAGGCGTAGCCACCCATCAGCCAGTAATAGCGCAGTTTGCCTTTCAGTTGGGTGTTGTTGAAGGTAGGGCCGGTGTATTCGCTGATGGGTATATCGTTGACAGCCCCCTGGATAGCGGTACCTAACTGGAAGGTGACGATCTCGCTCCGGCCGAGGTTGTTGAGCAATACTTTCTCATTGCGGTCGCGGGCGATCACCTGCATGGCGTAGGTCTGCCCCTTTTCAAAAGGCAGGTCGAAGGGTTGGGTCACATAACTCTGTCCCAAGGCTTTTCGTTTGTTCACAACCGGGTTACCGGCGCCGAAGTCGCGGGCGGCAGCAATGGCATCGTTGGGATTTTGTCCGGGTTGCACCTTTACCACGATCTGGTCGTATTCGATCAGTGAGCCCGCGAGGTTGCCCAATGGCGGCGTCCAGCTGAAGTTGAGGTTGTTCTGTTCTGCCGGGTAAGTATGGTTGTTTTGTGGATAGGTAATAACGGGAGGATCGAGGCGGCTGAGGTTGAAATGGAAGCAACCGACGGAGGGATCCGATACCAGCTTACCCGTACGGTATTCGTAAGCGTTGATACAAACCTGGTAATTGCCTTCGGGCAACAGGCCCGTCTGGATGATATTGGCCAGCATGGCATCGTTGGCGTTGGTGGCGATGTTGTTTTGGTCGAAGAAGCGCATCAGGTCGGGGTTGGCCGTGAGCACTGTGGTGGCGCCGGGCCCCAGGCTGATGGGCATGGATGGCATAAAGTCTTTGTTGGTGCGGATGTACACGCCGCGGGATTCGTTGCTGATGCTGCCGCCCAGTTTGATGTCGACTGCCGTGCGGGAGGTATTCGTCAGTACGATCACCGCTTTATTCTCCAGGTGGTAATAGTCTTTGATATAAGCCGAATAAGGCGCGCGCAGGGTAAACGAAATGTTTACCTGTGCAGCAGCCGTGATGGAAGCAAAGGCCAGCAGGATGAGCAGGGTTCGCATCCCGTATTGTTTGGCAGTAAGTGGTATATTTTTCATGTGTGCTGTCACTAAAGGTTATTGATGGAGGGTGGCGGTTAGAAAGTGATGCCGTAGCCGACGCGGAATGTTTTTTCATCGAAACTTTTGACCACGGTTTGGTCTTTGGCTTCGTTCTTCAGGTAATTGAAGAGCAGCTGTACGCTGTTTTGTTTGATGAGGCGGAAGCGTAAGCCCACGTCGGCATTGAGGGTATAACCATTTTGGGTACCGTCGAATTTGTTGCTGTTGTAGGTGGCGTTGGTGGTGAAGGCCAGTTTTTGCTTGAAGACCGGCAGCGTAGCGCCTACACCGGCGCCTACCGAGCCGATATCACCCGTGGTGAGACTGGTATTGTTGTAATTGGCAGAAGCATTGAAGGACAGTCCTGTTTTCAACAAGGTGTGGCTGTATACCAGGGTCGAGAACAGGGTGCGTTGATCGGCGACGGCGTTGATGCTTTTGACGGGGCTGTTGAGTGACTGCAGGCTGGCTACCAGTTGCAGGTTCTTCACCGTGTTTTCATTGACGAAGTTGAAGTAAGGCATCACGACGAAGCTGTTGGATACCTGTTTAAAGAGTTCATCATTGGGTGAAGTACGTAAGGGATTTTGGGTGATGCCGAAATTACTGTAATTGATGTTGAGGCCAAACCAGTTGACCGGCATATAGCTGATATTGCCATTGCCGGTGAAGCGTTTGGAGGTGGCCAGTTTCTGACGATAGATATTGTCTTCCTGCCAGCCCAGGCTGCCGTTGAGGAGCAGTTTGCCTTTGTTGAGACGCAGGGAGGGCAACACGGAATATTGTTGTATATCGCTTTGAAAAAAATAAGCACCCATGGATTTGTAATCGGGGTCGATGCGCTTGTAGCTGACGCCAAGGCCGATGACCTTGCCGGCATAACTGAGCCTCGTTTCACCAGCAGTCAGTACCTGCGAGGAGATGCGGGAGTCGAAGAAGTCGGTCAGTTGGCGGAGAGTCTTCGGATCGGAGGAGTCCAGTTCGATTTTCGGGCTATAGATGTCATTGGTGTAATGGCTCAGCCCGATATCGGTTTGCCAGGTAAAGTGTTTGAAGAAGGTGAGCCGCCAGGATAGACCAAGCACATGGTTCTCGGCGGGTGGTAGGGAGTCTCTGAATTTGGAGTCGACGGAGCCTTCTTTGTCCCACCCTTTGAGGTAGGAGAAGTCGAGGTAATTCTTCTCTGTCCCCACACCAATCTTCGCCGCATAGGCCATACGGGTATAGGCGGCCACGGGCCGAAAGGCCAGCGGATTGGCCATCTGTGCCGAGTCGATGGAGGCAGACCGGTTGAGGCGGCCATACATGAAGCCTAGGCGAAGCCCTTTGGGGTTGAGCTCTACCCCGCCGCCCAGCATGCGGTAGCCTGCCAGGGTGTAGGGCGAGAACTGGATGTTGCGGTAGCCGGCATGTACGGTGATCCATTTGTACCGGGGACTGATGCCGTATTGGTTGAAGGGTTGGTAGTACCGGTTCTCAAAATTACTCAGCAGGAAGGAGAACGGTACTTGTACACCGAGTACGGTGAGCGTGGGGGTGCCGGCAATCATCCAGGAGCTGGCCTGTTTGCGGTTTTCGATGCCGCTGGCGCCGTATTGTTCAAACTGGAAGTTGAGGGTGCCGCTGAAGCGAATGGGCTTTTTGAAGTTGATGTTTTCAATATCCTGTGCGATGACCGGCCCTGTCAGCAGGACCAGTAGCAGCAGGATGGATAATTTGTTGGTGTATGGGTGATAGTGCATGGAGCAGTTGTTTTACCACACAAAATTGGTTCATACACCAGGGTGAGACAATCGCGAGATCGGGTGAGAAAAGGGGGATGGGCGGTAGATTGGGGTGAACAGGTGGCGGGCTGGTTAGGGCGAACCCAGGTGGGATGGTTGCTTACACGAGTTTGTCGCGCAGGGCGCGGGCGACGGCTTCGGTGTTGGAGTTGACCTGCAACTTGAGGTAGATATTGCGGATATGTGTTTTGATCGTGTCGAGGGATAGGTCCATGGCGGCGGCGATCATCTTATAGCTTTTGCCGGTGACGAGTTGTTGCAATACGGCAGTCTCTTTGGCGGTGAGTTCCACTTTCTCTGTGGTTGGCCGTTCGGGCATATTGGCGCGGAACAGTTCCATCACGCGGCGGGCGATGCCGGGTGTCATGGGCGATCCGCCGCTGCTGACGTTTTGCAGGGCTTCGATATAACCGGTGAGGGAGGTTGTTTTTAGTATGTATCCCGAAGCACCGGCGCAAATGGCGTCGAAGATATAGGCGTCTTCGGAGAACACCGTTTGTATCAGCACATGTACGTCCGGGAAACTGGCTTTGATGATGCGGGTGGCTTCGATGCCGTTCATGCCCGGCATTTCTATGTCCATCAGTACGGTATCGGGTCTGTCTTTTTCGATGCGGTGCAGCAGGTCGCTGCAATTGTGGTAGGCGCCGGTACAGATAAATCCCGGCGTACCGTTGAGTACGATCTGCAGACTTTCCCGGAGGTGCTTGCTGTCTTCAAATATGACGATGCGGCTGTCTGGCATAGGTGTGAAGCAAAAGAACGATTAAATTATGATATGACGCCTCGCGAATATGGGTGAGGTGGCTCCGCAGGCGGCTGAAAGGCAATCCCGACATTCGGCGGGACAGCGAGGAAATACATTATTCAGTATTATACCGGGATCAGCAAATGCACTTCGGTGCCGTGGCCGGATTGGGAGTTGATGGCCAGTTCGCCTTTGAGTTCGCGGGCGCGGTTACGCATATTATCGAGCCCGTTGCCGCTGCCGGCGGCGGCTGTGTCGAACCCTTTGCCATCGTCGCGTACCTGCAAGCCCAGTTGTTTGTCGTGCAGCGTGATGGTAGCATGGATGCCAGATGCTGCGCTGTATTTGGCGGCATTGTTGATCGCTTCCTTAAAGACGAGGTAGAAGTTTTTTCGTTGCTGCATCGTCAGCTTCAGTTTGTGCAGCACTTCCGTTCCGTCGAGCGTACAGGTCATGTTCTGGGCGCCACAGATCTCGTACATGAATCGCTCCATACGTTGTATGAGGCTGGTGGCTTCGTCTTCGCCGGGTTTGATCATCCATACGATATCGCCCATGCGGTCCATGGTTTCGCGGGCATTGGTACTCACCTTTTCCAGGATCGCCGTCTGACCGGCATCCTGACCGTTTTGCAAGGCGGCTACCTGGCTTAGCATATGAATACTGCTGAGGGAGCTGCCTACCTCGTCGTGCAGGTCGGCGGCAATGCGGTTGCGTAATTCCAGTTCCTTCATGCGTTGCCGTAGCCGGTGGCGGCTGATGAGCAGGAAGATGCCTCCAACGGCCAGTGCGACCAGGATCACCGAGCCCCCCAGGTACAGGCGCTGGCTGCGGATCTCCTGTTGTTGCAGTTGTTTGTCTTTGTGCAGCAGGGCAATTTCCTTGTCCTTCTGGGCTACTTCAAAGTTCTTTTCCAGGGTGGCCGTTTCTGCATCGTATTGTTGTTTGTAGAGGCTGTCGCCCAGTTGCAGGGCGATCTTTGACTGTTCGAATGCTTTCTGGTGTTCGCCCAGTCCGGCATAGGCATCGGCGAGGGCGACGGCAGCATCCCGCTTGAAAGTGTATTCGTTTTCCAGCGTTGCATAATGGTACGACTGCTGGCCTGCAGCCAGCGCTGCTGCATAGTTTTTGTCTTCGTTGTACAATTCAGCCATGCGGGCATAAGCGACGGTCATTTGTAGGTTGTTGCCCTGTTGCTGCCCCCACTCCAACGCTTTTTCGAAATAGGGCCTGGCCTCCCTGAATTTCTTTTGCAGGATATAGATACTACCAACTTCAGCGTGGTAGGTGGCGAGGTTTTTATGGTCTTCTGTCGATTTGCCCAGTTTCAGGGCGTGTTGATGATAGACCAGGGCGCTGTCGTATTGCTCCTGTAGTCTGAACATATCGCCAAAATCGCTATAGATCTGCCCTTCCATCATGTAGTTGCTGTCTGCCTGGTAATATTGCAGCGCCCGGTGGTAGTTTTTAGTACATTGATCGTATTGTCGTTGCCGGCTGTATACGTCGCCGATAATGTGATAGATACGACCCAACCGGTCTTTGTCGTTCGCTTTTTCGGCATACACCAGGGCGGTATCGCAGTATACGAGTGCCTTCCGCGAATCGTGCAGGTTGAGGTAGTTATCGGCCCGATTGAGGTACACGAGCGCGAGGCGTGAGGGATCGCCGGTGAGTTGGCTATAATAGATGGCTGTATCGGAGTAGATAATGGAACTGTCGAGCTGGCCATTGAAAGAATAGCCGGTGGCGATATTGATGTAGCAGCGGGCCAGGCCTTTGATAAAGTTGACGCGTTTGGCCAGGGCGGCGCCTTGTTTAAAATAGTTTACGGCGAGTTGTGGATCTTGGTGCACGTACAAGGCGCCGATATCGCGCAGCAGCATCACTTTGGCGCTGTCTTCTTTGGCGGTTGGTAATTTCTTGAGCAATGAGTCCAGCTTACTGCTTTGCGCCGAAGAAATGGCGCAGATGAGCAGCAGACAGCCGGTCAGGAGGCGATGATACATGATGTAAAATAAGCAATTGTTGCCGTACCCCGGTCAGGTTTGAGCAAACGGCAGTAGAACTAGCGAGCGGTGGCCTCGTCGTAACCCCGGCGGCGTAATTTATTGGCCATATTGTCGAGGGTGAAACCGGGTGTATGGAAATAATCCCTGATCTCTTCCCGGATGGCTTCGTTGGTGGGCTGCTCCATCGTATAAGGCGGTTAGGTGTTGGCTTTATAAATTAACAACTTGTCTGTCTGATTACCAAGTGCCGGATGGCCGTCCCATAAAAAGGCCTGTTTGCCCTCGATGTGGCAAACAGGCTGGGTTTTACTGATACTAGCTTATGCGGTCGGCTGGGTAAAAGACCAGCCGGCGATGACGAGTTCCTGTACGGCGTCGTTGCGTTTGGCGCCGTCGATCTTGGTAAAGATGCCTTTGTCGCGCACCAGTTTATTCTCCATGTAGACAGTGCCCCCGAATCCAATAAAGATGCCGGCAAAGATGGCGAATATGCCATAGATGCCCCAGATCATAAAACAGAGGATCACGAAACCCACGGCCACGCTCCAGGCAATGAGGGCGGCTTTGCTGGTAGCCTCCTGGTGTATGGCCTGACAGGTTTTGCACCGCGGGATGCCCACGGGTACTTTGTTGTATTTCACAGACCGGTATACAATGATGTTGGTGCGGTCATTTTCTTTGAAGAGTGGTACGAAATAGTTGTCGTCCATATGGGTAGAGCTTTCCATTTCGCAATACACGCATTGGGTCTCGGTTGGTTCAAGTCGTTTAAGGGTTGGATTAAAGGTATGCATAGGGTGTTGGTTTAGTCGTCGACATGGGCGTACACCGTTCTGGATAAAATGAAATAGAGGATCAGGGCCGGTACGGCGGCGAACAACATGGGCATGAACAATTCGATCCGGAGAAAACGCGTGCGGCCTTCAAAATAGAAGTCATGCGTCATAGGAAACAGGATCGTAAAGGCAATAGCGCCAGCGATGGCGGCAATGGGCCTGGATTGAAACCCGAGGTAACCGGCAATGGCGGCCAGACCGGCGGCGCAGACGTACCAGGCCATGGAGGCGATGCCAAAAAGCGGACCGATCACGGCGATCATCACGATGGCAATGGAAGCGATCTTCTGGTGCTCCTGCATTTTGCGGCGTTCCTCAATTTGTTCGAATAATTCTTGTTTGAAGGCCCGGTATTCAGTGTCGATGAGTTCGCGGGCGACGGTTTCTTCGTAGCCGTAGAGTTTGAGTTTGGCGACGGCTGCCTCTACGGAAAAGGCGATTTGTTCGAAGGACAGTCTGAGCTCGTCCTGCAGCTTGGGTGTCAGGGTGGTGTTCATAATGGGATAACGGATTGGCTAGATTGAGCAATAAAGAAAAGAATAATTTTCAGCGTTTGCAAGTGGGGGTATTGGTTCGTTAGATAGTATTTTGGTTTGATATGTAAAAAGATTTGGTGTAGAGACTCTCTGTTATCTGGTAAGGGTATCTTTGTAGCATGACCCATAAACGTTTGGCATCAACCCTCATCGACCTCTCCCACACCATCGATCCATCGATATCGGTGTACCCGGGTACGCCCGCACCAGGCATTGAGCAGATCGCTTCGGTGAAGGCAGATGGCTATGCTGAATGGAAGTTGACGTTGACAACGCATATGGGCACGCATATCGACGCGCCGGCGCATATGGTGGTGGGCGGCAAAACGCTGGATCAGTATGCGCCGGAAAGTTTTGTGGGCGATGCCCTGGTGATCGATTGCCGGGCACCAGGTCCGCATATTTCGCTGGACTGGCTCAAGCCCTGGGAGCTACAGATCGACGTGGTGGATTTTGCGTTGTTGTATACGGGCTGGTCTGCAAAGTGGTCTACTGCAGACTATCTGACTGGCTACCCCGTGCTAACCAAGGACGCTGCGCAGTGGCTGGCCAATAAATCACTCAAAGGCATCGGCATGGATACCATTTCTCCCGATCCGCTGGAAGCGCACCACTACCCCATCCATCATATCTTATTCAAGCAGGAGTTGCTGATCATCGAGAACCTGACCAACCTGGAGGTATTGGCCGGACAAGTTTTTCAGCTTGTCTGTCTTCCATTGAAAGTGGACCGGTCGGATGCCGCGCCCGCGAGGGCCATCGCCATTCTTCCTCGTTGAACCGGCTGGTTCAATGACCCCACAACTATTGATCCCCGCTAGCGACTTGTTAACTACCCGTCACCATAACGGAACTTTGCCCTGACCCAGGTGTATACAATACCCGGATGCTGATGATGTAGTTCCGGCCTTTCACCAACGCTTGTTTGATCTTTGCGTTTTTGTCCAGCCCCGAGTCGTCATCGCCTGCCAGGTATTCACGCTTTCCATTTACCAGTTCAGACAATATCATTACGGTATCCAGCTCACCGATTGTTTGTATCGTGTACTTGCGCGTTATAGGCGCTTTGAAGGTAAAGTCTACCTGTTCACCCGATTTGGCTTCAATGGCCACTGATTGGTTGAGGATCATTTTTAGGGATTTGGTTGCCGATAGTTTTGGATAAAAAGCGCGAATCCCTTTTTTATCGGTCGCGGAAATCAGCCCGGGCGGGTTGATGCCTTTGTCAAACGGTGGCGGTCGCCTGATCAATCCTTCTTCAAAAGCATATTGCATGATAGATTTGGGATCCCAATCGGAACCCAGTAGTTTATTCCGGGGCAACTTATCGATGATGTTTTCGTCTACCGCTTTCTTATCCCACTTATTGGGTGGCAAGGCCATTTGGTCGTAGACGGCCTGCTCATTCCATTCGATGCCGGCAAACGGGCTCTGGTGTTCATGCTGCAGTCCCAGCGTATGTCCTATCTCGTGTAAGGCCGTCGACATGCCTTCTGCATCGGCTGATAGATCGATGCCAAAGTTCATGGTCTTCTCGTCTTTCGAGATGTCCAGAATTTCGCGTCCCACCCATGACCAGGAATCATCTTCATGGTCAAAGCCAATGCGCACCAGCGCTTCTTCTACACTGTTCACTTCGCGAAAGCTAAGGCCAATGCCAACGGCTTTCCAGGTCTTAAAGGCCTTTCGCACGACGTTGAGGTCTGCGGGTGTACCTTTTTCAACAAAGGTGTAGGTGATCTCGGTTCCGTTGGCCCATAAGGTGGAGGCCGATATAATAAACAGGGCCCGTTCACCGCGAACTGAGGCATCGAATTGACGGATCTTTTGTGGAGGCTGTTTACACAGCTTGCGGGGCTTTTTGTACGGCTTGCTGGTTTTTGTTGCCATGGTTGGTGGTTGAGTGTCACCTAATATCGGTTATTCTCCTCAATCTGGTTTACCGTGTTTTCACCCTTTTCCCACCCCCACTGTCCTTTTCCTACGCTTTACAGGGCCCTGGCCACCATTGACTAGCTTTTACTAGGCCAGCGATTCCGGCAGGGTGATCTTTGCGGTATTAAATCTTATTGTTTAGCCATGAACGACACATTAACTACCACCCCGTCGATGACCATCCGGGATATGCTTTTCGGCGATCTGCCGATGGATTACTGGCCTTCGGGCGATGCCGCCGAAATTCCTTGGCAGCAATTCAGACAGGCCCGCACATTTACGCAACTGGGGCAGCATGAAGCAGCTGGCAGCCTCTTGCAGTTAATCCTCAATGCCCCCGGACTGGAATCGCGGCATTACCTGCAGGCCTGGCATTTTATACGCCAGGGCGGCATGCAACTTAATTTTCCTGCCGAACTGTATGGAATGGTAGTAGAAGTGGCCATGGACGAAGGCCTGGACCTGCTCGCCGTGTATACCGATGGCTCGGCACGGTACTACAATTATTCCGGCAGCGGCATCGTGTGGGATATGCCGGATGAGGAAGTTGGTGGCAAGATCAGTCATATCCTGGAGCAAGGTCGCCAAATCATGCGGCAGATAGGCCCCTGGGAGGGCGATCGTCCACCTGCCCCCACTTCCGGCAAAGCGCGCATCAACCTGCTGACCTCACATGGTCTGTATTTCGGGGAGGCTCCCCAAATGGCGCTGTTCAACGATGGCCTCGCCGGCCCCACGATGTATGCGATGCTCGATCTGATGCAAACCCTGATGCGCAGATCACAGTCCAAGAATTGATCAATCCCTGTTCCATAGGTCGAAGCCCGTTGCGTACTGCATTCGGGCTTTCGAATTAGACGTACCTGTAGGACCAAGATGGTTTTTCCGGGCGAAATAGTAAGTTTGGGTTTCTTGCTAACGAAACGCGTTGTCAAAACATGAAATACCCTATTCTTGCTGTTTCCTTGTTGATGCTCTTCAGTACCAATAACCTGGTCGCGCAATCAGGCACACCGCGACTCCCCGATCAGGTAGATCCAAAACCTTTCGCCGACAATGCCAATCATTGGTACGGCATCGGCGATCAGCACCAGATGATCAATCCACTGCCGGGCAAACCGCGTTATCAGCCTACGCAACTCGCCGAGATCGGCGACAATATCCTGCTATTCCAAAAAGACAATGGCGGCTGGCCCAAGAACTATGATGTTTTTGCCATCCTCACTCCTGCACAAAAAGATTCTGTCAGTCGTTGGCACAATACCGTCAATACTACTTTCGACAACGGCAGCTCGTATACACAGATTGGTGCGCTGTCGGTGATCTATGCCAACACCCAAGTTGCCAAATACCGCGACGCTGCGTTGAAGGGGCTCGATTTCCTATTAGCGGCGCAATACGCCAATGGTGGCTGGCCACAGTTCTATCCACTCGAAAAGAAATACAGCAAAGCCATTACTTATAACGATGGAGCCATCGAAGGCATTATGCGGTTGCTGAAAGATATACTGAATGGGTTGCCGCAATACGCTTATGTCGATGTAGCTTACCGGCAAAAGATACAGGCGGCCTTCGACAAAGGCATCGACTGTATCGTAAAAACGCAGATCAATGATGCAGGCGTGCCTACCGCCTGGTGCCAGCAATATGATGAGCAGACCCTGCAGCCCGTGTGGGCGCGCAAATTTGAACCAGCCAGTATCTGCAATGCAGAAAGTGCGGGGCTGGTGGGTTTCCTCATGAGCATCGACCAACCCGATCAGCGGGTGGTGGCGGCGGTACAGCATGCAGTAAAATGGTTCCAGGATTCGAAGATCTACCACACCCGCATAGAGACCATCACGGCTCCTCCCCTGGAAACTGCTTTCCGCTTATCTACCACCGATCGTGTGGTCGTCACCGATTCGGCTGCGCCGCCCATCTGGACACGTTTCTACGAACTGAAAACGCACCGTCCGTTGTTTTGCAACCGGGACAGTAAGCTGGTGTATTCATTGGCGGAGGTAGAGCGCGAGCGCCGCGACGGGTATGCCTGGTACACCTATGCTCCCCAAACTGTGTTGAACAAATATGTGGCCTGGCAAAAGAAATGGGCACCGGAAAAGAATGTGCTGGTGCCATGAAGCCGTCTGGCTACCTGGCTCACTGATCAGCTACAAACTGATCGATGCGTTGCAGGATCTTCCTCACCCGTTCCGCAATATGATCTATGGGCAGGTCGGCATTCGGGTCGACCCGAAACGATTCATACTGGTCTTTGGGCTTGACTCCTTCAGGCCAGGGCAATAACTTTTTATCCAGGCAGAATCCTACCATCAGTTTTCGTTGATTCAGCCACAAGTAACCCAGCTTATATCCTTTGTAAGAAAAAAAAGGTATCTGGAATTTGCGCTCATGAACAATGGCCGGATGCTGGTGCAGGATGATGTGGCGCAGGGCAAGCAGGCAACCCTGGTAGGGCTCTGGTTTGCTTGCATAGTATTGTTCCAGCTTGCTGTTCATTTTGTCTGATGACGATTATTCCAGCAAATGTATAGCAGTATTCAAAAGGAAGGATATTTTTGCGTCATGACAGCCAATCATTCCGATCAGTCTCCGGTGCCCTCCCCCCTGCAAAACTGGGCCGGCAATCTCACTTTCAGCACCAGCCAGGTCTATTATCCCGATACAGTGGAAGCCGTGCAGGCACTGGTAAAGCAGTCGGCCAAACTGCGGGTCGTAGGCTCCCGGCATTCTTTCAATGCCATTGCTGATAGTGAACACGTATTGATCTCCACGCGTGACCTGAACAAGGTGTTGTCGCTGGATGTAGAAGCATTGACGGTGACGGTGGAGTCTGGCATTACTTACGGCGCCTTGAGCGCCTGGCTGGATGACAAAGGTTTTGCCTTGCACAACCTCGCTTCCCTGCCCCATATCTCCGTGGCAGGATCGGTCGCTACGGCCACGCATGGTTCTGGTGTAGGCAATGGTAACCTGGCAACGGCGGTGACTGCGTTGCAAATGGTGGTGGCGGATGGCCGTATCGTCGGTCTGTCGAAAGCAACAGATGGTGAACGGTTCCATGCTGCTGTGGTAGCACTGGGTGCTTTGGGCATCGTCACGCAACTGACGCTGCAGGTGCAACCAAAGTTTTATATGCGGCAGTATGTATATGAGCGGTTGCCTTTGTCAAAATTGAAGGAAAACTTTCAGTCCGTCATGGCGGCTGCGTATAGCGTCAGTCTGTTTACCGACTGGCAGCAGGACAGCATCAATGAGGTTTGGATTAAATCATTGTCCTCCTCCGGGAAATCATTTGACCAACAACCTGATCTTTTCGGCGCCCGCGCAGCGACGGCAAAACTGCACCCCATTGCTGGTGTATCGGCGGTCAACTGCACAGATCAATTGGGCGTGGAAGGTCCCTGGCACGATCGCCTACCGCATTTTAAGATGGGTTTTATGCCCAGCAGTGGTGTGGAGTTGCAGTCGGAGTACTTTGTGTCCGGTGAGCATGCGGTGGCCGCCTTTGAGGCTATTACGGCGCTGAGCCAGCAGATAGGTCGTCATTTGTTCATCTCCGAAATACGCAGCATTGCTGCCGATGAGCTGTGGTTGAGTCCGGCTTACCAGCGTGATTGCATCGCCTTTCATTTTACCTGGCAGCAACATATCCCTGAAGTGATGACGCTGTTGCCCGTGATCGAAGCTGCCCTGGCTCCGTTTGCTGTGCGGCCACATTGGGGTAAACTCTTTACCATTCCGGCAACTGTGTTGGCGGATCGGTTTGAGAAGCTCGCTGACTTCAAGAAGCTGGCCAATGAATATGATCCGCCAGGGAAGTTCCGCAATGTGTTTTTGGAGGAGTGTGTGTGGGGACGATGATGATCCAATGCGGGTATTCGTACAGGCTCGCTGGCCTAGCCTCCCCCATCCATTAAGTAAAACCCCTTATCCGTTAAGCCGTGCTCCGGACCGCCCTGGCAGCGATGTAGTTTTGATCCATCAAATCAATAACTATCATCATGAAAACAAACGTTGCTTACCTCTCTGGTTTATCGCTGGCTCTGGGCCTTGCAATAACCGCTTGTAACAAGATCAACCCCATCGATGACATCAAGTCGAACACAAAGGTGTTCAGTCCCAGCAAATTCAAAGAGAACATCATCACCGCCCTGGGCAACAGGCCCGTTGGGTACAATTTCGTGATCAACCACAACGGCCAGTGGAAAGACAGTGCCGCCCGCGGCTTCGCCCGCATGAGCCAGGATGGCGCCATCCCCCACAGTATCTATAAAGAGATGAATATCGCCAGCGTCACCAAATGGCTGACCGCCGTAGGCGCCGTCAAACTACTCGACTACAAAGGGATCAAGCTGACCGATTCTATTTACAAATGGCTGCCCAAATCGTGGAAACTGGGCAATAAGGCCAAGACCATCACCTTTCATGAACTGCTGACGCATAAGGCAGGCCTCACCACGGATGATATCCGCTATGGTACCGACTACAATTCCCTCAAAACCTGCATCGCCGCCGGCGTCGTCAATGAGGCAAAGGGTTATAACTACAGCAATGTAAACTTTGCCCTGTTCCGCATCATGTTTACCTACCTCAATGACAAGACAGGAGCACTTAACTGGGAGTCGTATAATCTTTCCAATAAGGATACGGCTGCTTTCTCCGAATATGTTTCTGTGCGCTACCTGCAACTAATGCAAAACCTCGTATTTACCCCCGCTGAGGCAGGCATGGTGATCTGTACGTCGGAAGATCGCAGCAAGATGACACTGATGTACAATGAAACTACGCCCGCTGTGGCAGGCCGTACCGTGGGCGACTGGAAGCTGGTGTGTGGCGGAGGTGGTTACTATATGTCGGCCTACCAGGTCGCCAAAGTGATGGCTTATGTGTACCATTCCGAAAAGGTGCTTACCAAAGCCCAACAGCAGGTATTGCTGAGCAACAGCTATGGCCTGGATGGTGGTCACAGTCCGCAAACCAGCCGCGGCAAAGCCTATGGCAAAGATGGTGCGCTGATGAATGACGTCAACAATAACGACAAGGCCGATAAGCCCGATCCCGGTCTGCAAACGCTGGCCATCAAGTTTCCCGGCGATGTTGAGTTGGTCTTCTTTACCAATGCACTCACGGATGGGTTTACCTACTATACTTCTATCATGAAGAATGCTTATGACGACGCCTGGGTAAAACCCTAAAGCAATCGATCGACCACAAAATCAAACAGGCAGCTTCGGTAAAGAAGCTGCCTGTTTGTTCGTTTATCTTTTCCTATTTGCTCTCTTACGTATCACAGGATACGTCATCCCACTCTTGATCACTGTACCGGATCAACCAGTTTAATGCATAATGACGTTCATACACCACCCCTGCGTCCAACCCCGCTACTGTCTGGTTGTTGATCCGGGCATCTACACAGGCCCAGTCAAGCCGGTAGTACAGATCGGCCGCATCCAGTATCTCTTCTTTAGACCTGGAGGTGGTGACTGCGGCGATATATTGTTGCGGATCTTTATCCGGATCGATGGGGTAATCTTCAGGAGGGATATTGTTCATGTTGCATTGCTCGTCGGGAAAGGCCAGCACCTCGATTTTGCCAACTGCCCAGAGTAAAGTGTAAATACATTCGCTCTTCCAACTCTCTTTCCGCTGCCGTTCCGGAGTTGGATTGGCCAGAAAATCTTTTTCACCCGGGGTTACGTATTGCCATAGCTGATAGTCGTGCAGATAGCTTGTTGCCTCTTCACCCGTCAATACTGAATTTGCCACCAAGCTTATCACTGCCAATGCAGTTGCGCGTTGTGCTATTTCCGCGGGTGTCCGTAAAATGGTTTCCGCTGCAGACTCCACACAGGGCAGATGGCGGTTGATCTGTATGTTGCGTGCTGCCAGTACCGCTTCCGACCGGGCTTTTCGCTCTTCCTGTTCGGGCAGCAATACAATGGCCGTATGGTCGAAATCTTCTACATTAACGCGTACGTCCAGGGTTTTCACGTGGCATCTACCCTCCTGGTCCAGCAACAATTCCAGGTTTTTGTCCAGGAAATGCTGCGTGTCTGACCGGCTGATAGGCGTGCCCGGTTGTACGAACAATACCGCATCGAAATCTTCCGCCAGATGACCGATCAGGGGCACCAGGTCTTTCGTCTTGCCGGCCACCTGTTCTACCGAAAACTCACAATTGAGCGTGGTGATCTTTTGCAGGAACAACGCGTGCACCTTTTCGTTGTCACACGGTAGTTGTGCCACGTAGCCATACAGCCCCCGGATATTGTTGGCAATATCTTCGGACTCCTGGGGGCCAATGGGGTTGGCAGTATCCGTTCTTTGGCGATAACGGATCAGCAGCGAACTCTCTTTTCGCAAAAAGCCGCCTGGCAGGTTCAATTGAATCCAGTCGGAATCGCCTTCTTTACCGGTGGCTATTTGGGCTTGGGGAAATCCGGTGGTCAGGATATCCCTGATCTTATCAAATCCTGTCTGATGGGCGTACAACGTACATATCATGGGTTGGGGATTGTATCGATTATTTCATTTTGATCACTTCTGATCCGGCCAGCAGGTAAGCGCCGGTACCATATACTTCGTAGCTCTCGGCCGTGAAGTTTCTGCGGGGATCGGCGCCGATGGGTTGTACCCAACCTACGCGACCTTCGGGCGATACGAGGGTATTGAGGCCGGTCCAGGCCTTGCGCACCGCGGGACCATAGGTGGCTGCATCGAGCAAGCCATGGTTGATGCCCCAGGCCAGCGCATAACAATAGAAACCACTACCGCTGCCTTCTCCACCGGGATAGGATGCCGGATCGAGCAGGGAAGCACGCCACAGGCCGTCTGCCTGTTGCAGGGTGATGATCTTTGCTGCCATCTCTTTGAAGAGTTGTTCGTAGAAGCCACGTTTGGCATAATCAGCCGGCAGTTCTTCCAGGATGCGTACCAGTCCGCCCATTACCCAGCCATTACCGCGCGACCAGAAGATCGTTTGCCCATTGGCTTCTCTTTTGCCTTCGCCGTTCGCGTTGATCAGGTAGCCCGCATCCCGGGCAAACAAGTGTTGCTCTTTGTTGTACAACAGGTCATAGGTTTGTTGAAACAATGAATCGTTCAGGGTAAAATAAGAAGGATCCTTTAGGGTTACACCCAGCTTCACCAGCGTAGGCGGCCCCATGAACAGCGCATCACACCACCACCACATCAGTCCTTTCTTCGACTCGGGTCCGGGTACGGCCCGCAATTTGTTGACCGTATCGATCGTAGGCTCGAGCATATGCCGGTTCTTTTCGAGGCGATACACATCGATATAGGTTTGAGAAATGGCTATGTCGTCTGCATGGTCGTACCGGCGACCTGGCTGCCATAAGGTGCGCCGACCCAGCGCCATCAGGGAGTCCAGTATTTTCCGGGAGCCGGTGGTTTGATAAGCCGCCACCACGCCGGCATAGAAGGCGCCATTGGTCCAGTCCGTGGGCGTATGTTTGGGATTTTTCAATTGCCAGTCGGTCACCAGTTTCATCGTCTTTTTGATGTAGCGGGGGCTGAATACCTCCGAGACGTCCGCACCGCCCGCTGAACTGTCAACGGGTTTGTGGCCACAATGGGCGAAAGCGATCAGCAAAGGCAAAGTCAATACAGTCAGCAGTCTGTTCTTTTTCATATGTAGCGATAATTTGTTAGCAGTTATGAGCAGCCGTCCTATTGACGGCGCTTATCTTGTTGAACCGCATAAATATAAACGTTTCTGTCCACCCTCCGCATTTCTCGCCGATCAAAAAACTGCTGGGTAGAAGGGGTAAGAAATCTACACTACGACCGCCTTGCAACAAAAAAGGCCTGCAGTGACGCAGACCTTTCAAAATCATTCATTAGTACGGGTTAGCTATTTCGAGACGGAACCTGAAGGCATCGGCTGGGGTACCGTTTTAGGACCTTCTACCACCAGTTGTCCATTCTTCTGGATCTTCATGCGGTCGATGAACACCACCCGTTGATCGCCGGTCTTTGCCGTGCGGCCATGGTATACGCAAAACATTTCTTTGCCATCGGGCGAGTAAGCAATGCTGTTGTGCCCGGTGCCGGTGACGATGCCGCCCTGCTCTACATTTTTCTGTAACACAGGATTGTTGGCGGCTTTTTTGAATGGCCCCAGTGGACTGGTACCTGTGCCATAACCCACCGCGTAATTCTTACCCCCAAAATAGTTGGCCGAATACATGATGTAGTAGGTATTGCCTTTGCGGAAAGTAACTGATCCTTCGGTCCAACGGCGGTTCACCTCTTTGGAGGTCACCGACCGGCTTTCCCAGGCTGATTGTTTGTCGTTCATACTGACCGGCGGACGCAACAACAATTTCGGTTCGCCGATCACGCCGCTGAAATCTGATTTCAATTCCACGCCATACACCCAGCTTTCTTCGATCTCGTTGAACCAGCCCTTGTTCTTTGCCCAGGTGGCTACTTCGCTTTCTACCGCATGCTTGTAACAGCAACGGGAATAATACAGGTAGATGCGGCCATCGTGGTCGAAAAACACGTTGGCATCGATGATGGGATAGCCGGGGTCGAAGATGGGCTTGTTGGTGAGGTCGATAAAGGGGCCGGTCGGTTTGTCGGCCACGGCCACGCCAATGCGGAAGTTCTCCAGCTCTTTCGTGGGGTTCTCTTTCCACTGGGCGCTGTAAAACAGGTAAAACTTCCCCTTCACTTCATACACTTCCGGTGCCCAGTAAGCACCCTCCCAGGCGGCTTTGGGATCGCTCCAGCCGTTCTGGTTGTCGTGAAAATATACCTGGCCTTCGGGTTTCCAGTTGACCAGGTCGGTGGAAGAATAGGCCGAAAAACCTTTGTTGGCCCCGGCGCCGGTTCCATACATATAGTATTTGTCGCCTTTCGCGTGCAGCACGTAGGGGTCACCGAAGTCGACCGCCAATGGATTGGTATAGGTAGCCCGCGCAGCGGTGGGTTGTTGGGCCTCTGCCCGTGCGGTACCAAGTAACGCCGCCAGCAGGGAGCAAGCAATGAATTGTTTCATACAGGAATTACTATTAAACGGCCTAAAATAACAAAATAAACCACAACAGACAGCTCCCCTACTGGTCACTGTCTGTCGCTTGCGTATCATTTTTACTCACCACCGGGCTTTTTCACCAGCAGGCCAGGCGTTACGGGTATGCCAAAATCAGGCGTGCCATCGGCCTTCCACGTAAAGGACTGCATACGGACATTGCGTTTCTCTCCGCAGCCATCCCCACTGTTGTTGTTGGCATGGTAGATGATCCAGTCTTCCTTGCCATCCTTCGATTTGAAGAAGGCATTGTGTCCCGGACCATAGGCTTTGTTTTCGGGTTTCTTGACAAATACCGGTTGCTGGCCTTTGCCCCAGTCGGTGGCCACCAGCGGGTTGCCGCCGTCTTTCAAGGTCAGCATACCCAGGGCATAATCATCAGTCCAGCAGCCGCTGGCCGAATAGACCATAAACACCTTGCCGCTGCTGTTTTGCAGGATCTGCGGCGCCTCGTTGACGGGTCCACCCTGTACTTCCCAGGTCAGTTCGGGTTTGGTCAGCACGGTGGCCGTGCCGGTAAGGGTCCAGGGATTGGCCATTTCAGCAATATAGATGTTCTGGTTCTGCACCGCCTGGTTGGGCCGGCCACTCCAGAGGAAATAGCGTTTACCCTTGTGCTCGAGTACGGTGCCGTCGATGGCCCAGAAATCGGAGTCGGCGGTGAAGAGCTTGCCTTTGTCGGTCCAGGTGCCGGTCGTTGGATCGGCACTGCTGTTTTCGAGCACCCAGGTACGTTGGGTAACATCTGGTCCGGCACCGGCCGTGTAATAGCAATACCATTTGCCATCGAGGTAGTGCAGTTCCGGCGCCCATACGTTTGCCGAATTAGGCGCACCCGTAGCCGGTGTGAAGATGTCTTTGCGCGTTGCCATAGCCAGGGACGACATTTTATTGGTCTTCCACAACGAAATGCGGTTGCCTGCGGTGTGCATATAATAATACGCATTGTCCTTTTGGATCACCCAGGGGTCCGATCCACCCAGTAGTGGATTGGTAAACCGTGTCGTGTCGGCCGCTGGTGGTGGCGCCGGTGTATTGTTGCCCGACTTGCCACAGAAAGGACTGATGGTGCCTGCCGCTACGATCATCACCAACGGCAGGGTGTTCTTTAAACTGGTCATAAGGATTACCAATTGGGATTTTGTTTCAGGTTAGGATTGATATCGATCTCAGATTGGGGGATGGGCATGTACCTGGTGCGGTTCTGTACGAAATTGCCAAACTCCGAATCACGTGCTTTCAACTGTTCGATCTTTGTGGCATCTTCAAAATAACCCCAGCGGGCCAGGTCATTCCAGCGCAGGCTTTCACCCGTCAGCTCGGTGATGCGTTCGTGCTCCAGTTGTGTCTGGAACTGTGTCTGCGTCATACCGGGTCGTACGACAGACAGCAACCGCAGGCCGGCACGTTGGCGCACCTTGTCTACCCACGCATACGCGTCGTTGGTGCGGGTGAGGCCATTCAGCGCTTCTGCATACATCAGGTATACATCGGCCAGGCGGATCACGCGGTAATTGATCGGGCTGTTGAAGATCTCAAATTCATTGATGCGGAAATAATCATCCAGGTATTTACGGTACCACACGCGTGTCTTCATGTTGTTGTCGAAGTTGCGGGCGGTGAAGGTCTGTCCATATACCGGTGTAAAGTTTGGTCCACGCTCGTCCGTGCTGTCATAGAGTGCGGTGATGGCGAGACGGGGATCCCTGCCACCGGCAGCCGTGGTTTCCTTCAGGAACTCGTGTACTACCCAGCGGTGCATATTGGCATCGGTAAAGCCATTGGTGGGTGGTGCAAAGAAGGGTGCCCGGCTGGTACCTACGTTAGAGGTAGGACCATCATCTCCCCCATTCTCCGGACGCATCTTGAATTGTACTTCAAAGATCGACTCGGAGTTGTTTTCCGTCGTATGGCGGAAATTGTCGGCATAGTTGGCCGTAAGGTTGTACAGGCCGGTGCCGGCTCCTGTAGTGAAATAAGAAAGGGCATCTACACAAGGCTGGTATTTCTTCTGTTGCAGGTATACACGACCCAGCAAACCGAAGGCCGCCCCTTTGGTTGCCCTGCCGATATCATCCCCATTGTACGAAGGAGGTAAGGCCGCAGCGGCTTCCGTCAGGTCTTTTTCGATCTGTGCCCAGACCTGGTCCTGCGGTACCTGTGCCGGTTTATCGGCCGGTGTGGAAGGTTGCAGGATCAGCGGAATGCTGCCCCAGATGGTCACCAGGTTGTAGTAGTACAAAGCCCGCAGGAATTTCGCTTCACCCAGGTAGCGGTTCTTCAGCAACCCTTCCATCTGAATATTTGGTACGTTGGCGATAACCTGGTTGGCCCGGTATACCCCCCGCCAGTGGTGTCCCCAGGTATCGTAGTTCACCTCAAAGCTGTATTGGGTGATGTTGAGGCCACTGATGCTGCGCAATTCGTTCCAGCCACTGGTGCTGTAGCCATCGTCTGAGCGCACATCCATATAGAATGGCTGCCAGCGGGAGAAAGGCGCTCCATTGCGGTAAAAATTGCCATAAACGGCATTCACGCCCAGCAGGGCATCACCCGATGTTTGCCAGAAATTGGATTCATCCGGCACGTTGGGATTCGGTATATCGAGGTTGGTCGACTTTTTACAAGCCGCTGTCAAGAGCAGCGTGCCGGCCAACAGGTATGTCATGTGTTTTTTCATGTTGCAGAAGTTGTGTGCTTAAACAATTAGAAACCAAAATTGACGCCGGCGCTCAGGATGCGCAGGGCCGGGTACTGACCATTGTCCAGTCCGCGTTCGAAAATGTTCACGCCGGTGATATCCGGATCGAGGCCGGAGTAATTGGTAAACGTGAGCAGGTTCTGTCCGCTCACAAATACCCTCGCCGAGGTGAAACCGATAAAGTTCAACGCGCTCTTCGGAATGGTGTAGCCCAGCTCGATGTTGCGCAGGCGCAGGTAAGAGCCGCTTTCCAGCCAACGGTCGGTTTGTGGCAACACATTGAACTGAATACCCTGGTCGGGCGCGCCGATCGCTGCGCGGGGCATGCTGGTATTCGTGTTTTGCGGTGTCCAGGGATTGGCGCCCTTGCGGAAATTGGTATTCTGGTCCATGCGGTCTACCTGGTAACGGGGGCGGTTGTAGAGGTCATTGCCAACTACGGCGTACCACTGCATACTCAGGGAGAAATTCTTGTAAGAAGCATTGAAAAGTGCCCCTACTTCGAAATCGGCCCAGGGGGTACCTACATACACACGGTCCTTATCGGTATTGAGCACGCCATCGCCATCACTGTCTACATAGCGTACATCGCCGGGCTTGGCCCAGGGTTGCAGCCGGTCTCCATTCTTATTCGTATAAGCATCGATGGCTGCCTGGCTTTGGAAGAGGCCATCTGTTTTCAGCGCATACCACTCTCCGATCGAACGGCCCAGTTGCGTGCGGGCATCACCGATCTGCGTGTACTTGGTGGCCGTATCGCCAAAGCCGGTCACTTTGTTTTTGATGGTGGTGAAGTTGAGCGTTACATCCCAGCGGAAATCACCGGCATTGGCACTGCGGTAGGTGGCGCTGAGCTCAAAGCCTTTGTTGCGGATGGAGGCAGCGTTCACAGGTGGGTTGCCACCGGCATTACCCGTGGTCAAACTGATGGGCAGATCGACCAATACATCGTTGGTATTGGCGATGAAATATTCTGCCGTCAGCAACAGGCGGTTGTTGAACAGGCCCGCATCGATGCCAAAGTTGGTGGTTTGTTTGGTTTCCCAGCGCAGGTTGGCGTTGGCTAGCTGCGTATTGATGGCACCCAGTTGTTCCACTTCGCCGGGGCCAAATACGGCCCGTGGGAAGGGATTGATAGAGCCATAGTATTGCCAGGGGCGCAGGAACTCGCTGTTACCCAGTTCTCCATAAGAGCCACGGATCTTCAGGTCGCTGATCCAGTCCACTTTGAAGAAATCTTCCTGGCTGATGCGCCAGGCGGCCGATGCCGAGGGGAAGTTACCCCAGCGGTAGGTAGGGCCAAACAAAGAGCTGCCGTCGCGGCGGAAGGTCAGGCTCACCAGGTATTTCTCCAGGTAGCTGTAGTTCACGCGGCCGAGGAAACCCACGTTGTTCCATTTGCTGGTGGTACTGGTCGCTTGTGCATCCGACCCCTGCACCAGGTTGGTGAGGTTGTAATTGCCATTGGCATCGGGCACAAAACCGGTCTTTTGCGCAGAGAGTATTTCGTGGGTAAAGGTCTGGTTGGTAAAACCGGCTACGGCACTCACGCGGTGGGCGCCAAAGCTGCGGTCGAAGTTGAGCGTGTGCTCATACAGGAAAGAGCGGAAATTGCCGCGGTTCTCATTGGCCGTAGCCAGCGGGCTGGGCGTACCCTGGCGGATGGTGCCGGGGCGACGGAATGCTTTGTAGCGATCGAAGCTGCCTTCTCCGCCTACGTTGAAGCGGTAGTTCAGTCCTTTGAGGATGTTGTAGTCGAGGAATACGTTGCCGCGAATCTTGAAATTGTACTGGTCTTGCTGTTGCAGGCTTTGCAGGGCGGGTACGTTGGCGGCCAGCGTATTTACATAGGCGTTGTTGAGACCGATGCCCCATCCTTCGGGATTGGTGGCCGACGCATAACGCACGCGGTCTTGCAGCGGTACCACGGGCAGCATGGTGATCATGTCCACAAACGGATTGGTGAAGATGTCGCCCGCTATCGGATCGTCGTGCGTGTACGAGATCAGCATGTTCTCGCCAAAGGTGAAACGGCCTCTTTTGCCGCTGGTATTGATCCGCAGGCCGGCGCGCTCAAATTCATTGTCGATGACCGGGCCTGTATTCTTGAAATAACTGCCGGAGATATAATAGTTGGCGGTTTTGCTGCCACCCGACAACGACAGGTTGTAATCCTGGATATTGCCGGTGCGCATGAACTCTTTTTGCCAGTCGGTGCTGACGGCCGGGTTGTAATCGGACGTGATGATGGTGGGAATGGGCAATCCGCCATTGGTAAACAGCTGTGAAGCGAGTGTTTTGTACTCGTCGTTGTTCATCATATCCCAGCGCTTGCGTACTTCCTGGATACCGGTCTTCAGGTTGCCACCAATCGTCATGGGGCCTTCCTTTCCTTTTTTGGTGGTGATGATGATCACCCCGTTGGCGGCGCGGCTACCATATATGGCAGCGGCGGAGGCGTCTTTCAGGATCTGGATGGATTCTATATCGTTGGGGTTGAAGTCGGGCGTGGCATCGCTGTACATACCGTCGATGATGTAGAGCGGGTTGTTATTGGCGAAAGTGCCTGCGCCGCGGATATCGATCTTGGCGCCGCCACCGGGGGTACCACTGTTGCGCACGGTAACACCTGCGGCCAGGCCCTGGATGGACTCTGCCACGGAAGAGGCTACATTGCGGTTGGCAGCGGCGGGATTGATGACGCCTACCGCGCCGGTGAGGTCTTTTTTGCGCACGGTCTGGTAGCCGATCACCACCACATCGCTGAGCGAGGCTTCTGCCACGGCCAGTGTTTCCTCGATGTCGCCGCTGGCAGCCGTCACTTCTTTGGGCTGGTAGCCTACGGAACTGATGACGAGCACCGTGCCGGGGGCTACATTGAGCGAGAATTTACCGTCGGCATCGGCCACCACGGAGCGCGTTGTGCCTTTAACGGTAATGGTAGCGCCGGGAAGGGCATCGCCGGCGGGTGTGCGAATCACCCCTTTAATCGTTTGCTGCGCGAATAGGGATAGACAGCATAGCAAGCTGACAATCGTGCTTACGAAGGCCCTGGCCATTCGTCTGTTGTACATCATTGTGGGCAGTTTTGGTGTAGTAGAATAGTTGAGCTGCTAAAAGGCTGCCTGCGTGGAGGGGCGCAGGGTCGTCGCATGGCGACAGCCTGACAGGGCCCGGGAATGAGCGATGTAGATGGTAGCAACACATGGCAAGTCTTTTAACAACCTGCAAGTAAGCCAGCTGTGTTCAATATTAAAATATCAGGATTGGTCAAAATGCTTTCAAATCGTGTCACGCATTAAATTGAGGGGCTATCTTTTAATTTGTGTTGGTACATTTAAGGCAACAAGCCAACAAGGCAAACAGGAAAATACAGAAGTACTAATTTTATTGTACGATTGAGATACGTATTGCTGACCATATGGATACTGATGGCGTTGCCCGCGCTGGCGCAGCGGTATAATTTCCGCCACTACCAGGTAGAGAACGGGTTGTCGAACAATACCGTGTATTGCAGCCTGCAGGACCAGCACGGTTTTCTGTGGTTTGGTACCAAAGACGGCCTCAACCGGTTCGACGGTTACCGCTTCAAAGCTTTTTCGGTGCCCAGCAAGGGACAGGACCATACAGCCTATTTCATCAGCTGCCTGCTGGAGGATCAACAGGGGGTGTTGTGGGCCGGCTGCCGCAATGGTCTTTTTTACTTCGATCGGCGCCAGGAGCAACTGGTATTGCTATCGGATACCCTGCCCGAGATCAACGCGCTCGAAACGGATAGCAGTGGGCATCTCTGGTTCATTTCCCGCACTACCCTCTACCGCTACCACCTGACGACCAAAACGCTGACGCGTTTTGCCCCCCACGAATATTTCAACGCCACCACGCTTTGCCGCGATGGCCAGGGTACCCTGTGGGCAGCCACCGATGATGGCAAGCTGCAACGATTCGATGCCGCCTCCGGTAAGTTCCAGGCTTTTTCCGTGTTCACCCATTCGCCCCCGGCGCCTTCCAGGTGGATACTCACCTTACGCGCTACCGATCGACAGACGATCTATGTGGGCACGTTCAACCAGGGCCTCAAAGAATTCAATATGGCCACCGGCGATTACCGCGATCTGCTGGCCTACAATCCGAATAAAACACCGATTGCCGTACGGGCCATCGTGCCTTACGCATCCGGCGAATACTGGATCGGGACCGAGTCGGGCATTTTCGTGCTGGATGAACACACGCAACAATTCACGCAACTGCGCAAGCAGGTAGCCGATCCCTATTCGCTCACCGACAATGCGGTCTATACTTTGTGCAAAGACCGGGAAGGCGGCATCTGGGTGGGTACTTATTTCGGGGGTATCAATTACTACTCGCGTCAATACGATCGCTTCCAGAAATTCTTTCCCGATCACTCGGCCCGTGCCATCAGTGGCAATATCGTGCGTGAGATCTGTGCCGATGCCGACGGGTATATCTGGATCGGTACGGAAGATGCCGGCCTCAATAAGCTGGATCCCGCCACCGGACATATTACGCAGTTTACCCCCACGGGCAATACACACGGTATCTCCTACTCCAATATCCACGGCTTGCTGGCTACCGGCAACGACCTGTGGATCGGCACGTACGAGAATGGCCTCGATATCATGGACCGCCGCACGGGCATCGTCAAAAAGCATTATGTGGCAGGACCCGCGCCCCATCAGTTGAAAAGTAATTTTATCGTCAGCCTGCTGCAGACAACCTCGGGCGATATCTATGTGGGTACCGGCAATTGCCTGTTCCGGTACAATCCGGCAACCGATGATTTCACGCAGATCGCTGCCATACCCGGTGGCATCTTCGTGTCGTGTATGCTGGAAGCCCATGACCAGACCATTTGGGTGGGTACCCATGACCGCGGGGTGTACTATTTCAACCCGGTCACACAGGTTTCAGGTCATTTCGAAAACAATGCGGCCGACGCAAAAAGTCTTGCCGCCAACACGGTCAATGCGTTGTATGAAGATGCGCAGCACGTCTTGTGGCTGGGTACGGAAGGCGGTGGACTTAGCCGGCTCAATGTGGAGCGCACTGCTTTTACGCGGATCACCACAAAGGAAGGATTGCCCAGCAATTTTGTATTCAAAATACTGGAGGACGATCAACACCAGTTGTGGATCACGACCTCGCGCGGGTTGGTGCAATATGATCGTAAGCAGGGTGCTGTTGCGGCTTACACCCAGGCCAATGGGTTGCTCAACGACCAGTTCAACTACAATTCAGGTTATAAAGATCCCCAGGGCCGCCTCTACTTTGGCAGTGTAAAAGGGCTTACGAGTTTTATGCCGCGTGAACTGAGTCGCCCGGCAACGATGCCGCCGGTATGGATTACCGGGTTGCAGGTGCAGGAGCAGGACGTGTTGCCCGGCGAGGACGGACGCCTTCAACTACCCTACGACCGTTCAACTTTCAGCGTCGACTTTGCCGCTTTGACGTATGTGGCGCCGGAAATGACGCAGTACAGTTATAAGCTGGAAGGACTCGAGGAGGATTGGACGCTCCTGAAGAACAACCGCCGCCTGTATTTCACCAATGTAAAACCGGGGCACTACCGTCTCCTGATCAGGGCCTTGCAGGGCAATAACCAGTGGACGGAACACCCGGCCGTGCTGGAAGTGGTTATTCACCCGCCGTGGTGGAAGAGCTGGCCGGCCTATTGCATGTATGTGGTAGTCGCTTCGCTCGCCGCCTGGTATGCGGTACGCAAATACCATCGTTTTCAAAAAGCACGGCAACAACGGCGCATGGACCTGCTCGAAAACGAAAAGGCGAAAGAGGCATATCGTTCCAAGATCGAGTTCTTCACCAATGTGGCGCATGAAATACGTACACCGCTTACACTGATCAAATTGCCGCTGGATAAAATACTGGCTACGCCCCAATTGTCGGAGGGCATCAAAGACAATCTAACGATTATGGACAAGAACACGAACCGGCTGATCGACCTGACGAACCAACTGCTGGATTTCCGGAAAACCGAAAACAACAGTGTCAGCCTCAGCTATGTGAAGACAGATATCCGTGAGTTGCTGCAGCAGTTGGTCGAGTCGTTTAGACCGGCTGCGGAACAGAAGAAGATCGACTTCAAACTGGAGCTGCCGCGTATCTCTTTTCAGGCGTATGTAGATCCGGAGGCCGTCAGGAAGATCCTCAGCAACCTGCTCAACAATGCCATCAAGTACAGCAAGCAGTCTGTGGTGGTCAGGATTATGCCTTTTGGGAGCGATGATAATTTCTTTTGTATCCGCGTATCCAACGATGGCTACCTGATCCCACCGCACCTGAAGGAAAAGATATTCGAACCGTTTTACCGCATCAAGGATACCGACAAAGAGCAGGGCACCGGCATTGGACTGGCGTTGGCCTTGTCACTGGCAGAACTGCACCGGGGTACTTTATCGGTGGATACGGATGCGCAACAAAACCATTTCTCCCTGACGTTGCCCATGCACCAGGACACGGAGTTTGAGTTGTATGGGGCAGATGCCCCGGCCACTACCGCCCCACCTGCTGCTGATCTGGAAGAACCGGGCGACAAGAATATGATCCTGCTGGTGGAAGACAACAAAGAGATCCTGGACTTTATTGCCCGGGAACTGTCGGCCGAGTATACGGTGATCAAAGCGCAGCACGGCGCTGAAGCGCTGGAAAAGATTGCAGCGGCTAACGTACAGCTCATCATCAGCGACATCATGATGCCGATCATGGATGGGTTCAGTTTGTGTAAGGAGGTGAAGTCGAACATGGAGTACAGCCATATCCCGGTGATCCTGCTGACGGCCAAGAACTCCTTGCAATCGAAGATCGAGGGGTTGGAGCTGGGGGCCGATGCCTATATCGAAAAACCATTCTCGCAACCGCACCTGCTGGCGCAGATCAGGAGCCTGCTCAACAACCGCAACAAGATCAAGGATCATTTTGCCAATTCTCCGCTGGCCAATATCAAAACGATGGCCTATTCACGGGCCGATGAAAAGTTCCTGCTGGCGGTGAACGATCATATCCATGCGCATCTCGCAGATCCCGATTTCAACGTAGACCAGCTGGCGCGTATCATGAATATGAGCAGGCCCACCTTGTACCGCAAGATCCGTGGGCTCTCGAACCTTTCTCCCAACGAACTCATCAACATTACGCGGCTGAAGAAGGCGGCAGAATGGCTGTCGACCGGCGATCGCAAGATCTACGAAGTAGCGGAGATGGTGGGTTATAGCCTGGCGGCCAATTTCAGCCGCGACTTCATGAAGCAATTCAACATCAGTCCGTCTGAGTATGCGGCCTCGAAGAAGGCACAGGCAGATCGATAAACGGGCGTTGCTCCTGCAAAGAATTACCTGGTTGCCAACTAATGAAGTATATTTTATTTGGGTGATGGGGCGCCGATATCACCGAAGATTATAAGCAACATTCCCTACGGATTGTTGTCTATATTGCAATATCGCCGGGTGGCCTTCAGGCCGGCGGCTGACTGATCACCATGAATATTGCCATCAAGTACCCCGCTTCGAAAATACTGCAGGACCTGGGCCTGTATTATATCTTCTCTTCGCAGGAGGCTGGTGGGCATTATCAGTACCAGTCTTTGCCCGCTACCAATCTTTGTCTCACGATCTACAAAGCCAATACGGTGCAAACCAGGGTGTCCCGATCGGAGAATACCTGTATCATACATCCTGGCAGCAAAGTTCATAGCCGCCTATATGGTTTTCACAAAAAGCAGCTCGATGTGACGGTCCATGGGGAAATGGACCAGGTCTGTGTGATCTTCCAGGCGGGGGGCTTGCGATTGTTTACGCGCGTTCCGTACGGAGAGTTGATGCCGGAAACCGATGTACTGGGATTGCTCTTTGGGCAGCAGGGGGCTTCACTGGCGGAGCGTTTGTTTGCCACGGAGCAGACAGCAGCCCGGGTGGCGGTGTTGGATGCCTTCCTGTCAAAAGCGTTGCAGGAGAACCGCCGGCAGCTCAACATCGACCGCCTTGTATCCCAACTCGACCGCCAGCCTGCCAATAGCCGCGTGGTATCGCTGGCCGCTACCGAAAACAAAGACACCTCTACCCTATACCGGCATTTCAAACAGTATGTGGGACAATCGCCCAAAGAGTACCTGAAAGTGATCCGCTTCCGGCGGGCCTTGAAGGCCCTGCTGCATCGACGGTACCTCAGTCTTACCGAGCTTGCTTATGACCTGGGTTACTACGACCAATCGCATTTCATCAAAGATTTCACCCAGATCACCGATTGTAATCCCGGCCTGATCCATCAGGTCACTACGGTGGTGCAGGAGGAACTCGTACTGATCCCCCGCTCCTAAAATGCATGATTTTTACAATTTCAGGGGAGCCCCATCGCCTAGTTTTGCGGCGATATCATTTTTCCCTATTTCAAAAAGTATAGCATGAATCGTTTCCGGAAATTATTACCCGTATTGCTTTGCCTGGTGACGGGGTCGGCGGCCCTGGCCCATCCCGCACCCAAACCGGCCTTCAAGTCTTTTAAGTTTGAGTATGGCGGTGTCAACTTCAGCGTCGATCCCCGCATTGAACTGTACCAGGCCGTGGTATTGGCCTCCGGAGTGCCGCTGACCAACTATATCGACATCGACTACAAGACCAAGGTAGACCTGTACATGGAAAAGCACAAAAACCATCCCTTGCTACAATTCTCCAAACGTCACCTCCACAATGGCCTGTTTGGGTACATCGATGCGCCGATCTGGTTCCTGCTGCACCTCGACAACAATTTCGACTGGCGCAAGGACCTTACCTATGACCAGGCAAAGGATAAGAAAATCGATTCTTTTCGGACTTACCTGAAGCAGTTTGTGGCCGAGACCGACTATGCCCAGTTCTTCAACAGCAACGAAGCTTTTTACAACATCAGCCTGAAAAGCCTGGCCTTTAACCTGGAGAATTTTCAGGAGAAAGAACGGGTGCTGAATTATTACGGCGTGAAAAAACAGGAGGATATCCAGTTCAACCTGGTGCTGAACTTCTTTGGCTGGGGCAATTTCGGTCCGCGGTTGAGGACTGCGAAAGGGCGTGAATTGTATGCGGTCATTGCGCCTACCAAGAGTTTTATGCGCATCCCTACCTTCGACCAGGGCCGCTTGTACAACCTGGTATGGCATGAGTTTGGCCATTCCTTCGCCAACCCTGCCTGTGAAAAGCAGCCTTATGCAGACCAGTTGCAAGCACTTTCGCACCTGCATGAGCCGATCAAAGAATCGATGAAGCAGCAGGCCTATGCCGAATGGTTTGCGGTGGTGCGCGAGCACCTGACGGAAGCGGTGGCCTTGCGGCTGGCGGCGCAGAAGTTTGGAGAGGCCTTTGCCGAGCAGAATTATGTTAGGCCCCAGAAGGGGCGCCGCTGGATCTACCTGTGGCCCTTGCTGGAGGCGCTGAAACAATACGAGACCAACCGGGCCACCTACCCTACCCTGGAAGATTTTATGCCGAAGATCGTGGAGGCGTTCAAGAGCGTGACGCAAGCCGATATCGACCAATGGATGGCGGCTGTGGAAGCGATCCGCAAACCCGATGTCGAAAAGATGCCGCAGATCGGCGATATCTTCCGGAAAGACAGCATCCTGATCATTCTTTCCTCGCAGGAGAAGGATACGGCTGCCGATGCGCGCCTGAAGGCGTTCATCAAGGGATTTGTGAAGCTAATACCCAATACAGCGAAGGGCACCATGATCACCGATGCGGAGGTGTCGAAATATGACCTCAGTCAGTACAACCTGTTTGTGGTGGGCACCCCCACGGGCAATGCGGTGGTGCAGCAGGTGATGGCGCAGCTACCTATCAAGATTACAGACGATGGTGTCATAGCGTCGAAGCAATACGATGGCAAGGGCTATATGCTGATGGCTGGCTGGGTGAATCCCTGGAATACGCAAAAGATCATGACGGTGATTACCGCGCTGAATCCTGATGATATGGTCAACTTCAACCGGGCGCCGTTTGGCGGATCCGGTTACCATATTCTCAAAAACCTGATCACCTACAAGACGGGTTCCTTTGCCCGCAGTGGGTTGATCTGGGGTTGTGACTAGCCATGGTAACTGAATCGCTATAAAACAAAGCAGGGCGCTCGTAAGGGCGCCCTGCTTGTAATTTATCATGTCATACGTATGATTTCGGGATAGGTATATACCATTATCACCTCCCCTGTTTATCCCATTTTTCCATGTTTAACCGGGTATTTTCCAGCATCTTTGCTGTACACCCAGCTACGATGAGTTTACCCGATGCAGATAAGCAATTGCATTTTTTAAGCGGCGGCGGCGAAATGGGACAGATCACCCGCAATTTCGACTGGTCAACCACCTCTCTCGGCGCGCCGGAAACCTGGCCGCAAAGCCTGCGCACGGCCGTCAGCATCGTGTTGAATGCGCGTTTCCCCATGTTCCTCTGGTGGGGACCGGAATTGATCTGTTTTTACAACGATGGTTACCGGCCCAGCCTGGGCAACGAAGGCAAACATCCCGGCATCCTGGGCATGAAAGCCGTAGATGCCTGGCCCGAAATCTGGACCATCATCAAACCCCTCATCGACCAGGTCATGGATTGTGGCGAAGCGGTGTGGTTTGAAGACCAGCTGGTGCCCATCTTTCGCAACGGGCAGATCGAAAACGTATATTGGACCTTTTGCTATAGCCGGGTCAGCGACGAAACCAATGCCGCTGCCGGTGTACTGGTGACTTGTACAGAAACGACCGACAAGGTCGTCACCGCCGCGAGCCTTAAGTATAGCGAGGAAAGCATGCGGTTTGCCCTCACCGCCGGCAACCTGGGTTCCTGGACCCTGACGCTGGCGACTGGTACACTCGAGGCTTCCACCATTTGTAAGCTCAATTTTGGGCAGCCGGTCGACCAACCGTTCACCTACCCCAGGCTGCTGTCGCTGATACATCCGGATGACCGCGATCGGATGCAGGCCACCGTGCAGGCAGCCCTGGATGCAGCTAGTGACTACGATATAGAATACCGGATCATTTGGCCCGATCAGTCTGTGCACTGGGTTAATGTCCGGGGCCGCCTACGGTACGATGACCAGGGCAAGCCCTATGAACTCGTAGGCATCTCGCAGGAAATCACAGAACGCAAGCTGGTAGAGTCTGTGCTGCAGGAAAGCGAAGAACGGTTCCGCACCATGGCAGAAAGCAGCCCGATCTTCATCGCTGTGGCCGAAAACTCGGGCAGGGCCATCTACTTCAACAAGGCATGGCTCGAACTCACCGGCAAGGCAATGAAAGAGATCCTTGCCTACGATTGGCTTGAACTGCTGCATCCGGACGACCAGCAACCTTATATGACTGCTTACCAGGAGGCGTTTACAGCCAGGCGCCTGCTGCATACGGAAATCCGCGTGAAAAATACGGCTGGGGACTATCGGTGGCTGCTCGCCCATGTGGCGCCACGTTTCAACCGCGAGGGCGATTTTGCCGGCTACATCAGCGCCTGCGTAGACATCACCGACCGCAAGCAAATGGAAGAACAAAACCGGCAGGCGACCTTCGAACTGGAACAGGCGTTGGAAGTAGCCAGACTTTCCAAAGAAGCGGCCGACCTGGGCACCTTCGATTTGGACCTGCAGGCGGGCACCATGGTCTGGGACAAGCGTTGCCGGATCCTGTTTGGCATCCACCATAATGAGCCGGTCAGTTACGAGTACGATTTTACCATGGGACTGCATCCCGATGACCGGCCGGGCATCCTGCAAGTGATCCAAGATGCTTTCAATAAATCCAAAACCAACGGCAACTACGATGTGGAATACCGGACTGTTGGCTTTGAAGACCAGCGCGTGCGTTGGGTGAAGGCCAAAGGCAAAGTATATTTCGATGCCGCAGACCAACCCGTACGTTTTATCGGATCCGTACTCGATATCACCGACCAGGTGAATCAATTGAAGCGCGTGGAAGAACTGGTGGCCGAGCGGACGCGGGCACTGGACCTGCTGAACATTGAACTGCAGCGCTCCAACGCCGAGCTGGCACAGTTTGCCTATATCGCTTCGCACGACCTGCAGGAGCCGCTGCGTAAGATCACTACCTTCCTCGAACTCCTGGGCCGGTCACTCGGGCCCGAGCCTCCGGCCAATAGCAAAAACTACCTGGATCGAATCGAGCTCTCCGCCAGCCGCATGCGCAAACTGGTGCGGGAACTGCTGGAGTTTTCGCGGATCACACAGTCCACGGAAGCGTTTGAAACTGTGGACCTGAACGACACGTTACGGGAAGTATTGGAAAACTATGACCTGCTGATCGAGCAGACGGGTGCCTTGGTCACTTTCGATCAGCTCCCAACGATCGAAGCTGTACCCCTGCACATGTACCAGCTATTTCTCAACCTGGTGGGTAATGCCTTGAAATTCCGGAAGCCACAGGAGCCACCCGTCATTGCCATCACGGCGCATGCCACGACTGCCCGGGAAGCAGCAGCGCATCAACTGCCCGAAGGGCGCGCTTACACCACCATCGTGTTTACCGATTATGGCATTGGCTTCGAACCCCATTTTACTGAACGGGTATTCCTGATCTTTCAAAGACTGCACAATCGTGTAGATTACGAAGGAACTGGTATTGGCCTGGCGATGTGCCGTAAAATTGTCAATGTGCACCATGGTATTATATCTGCGGCAGGAACAGATATCGGGAAGGCAATATTCACGATCATCCTGCCGCTGCAGCAGGTAAAACCCACGGCAGTAGATGCCCGGGATAAAACGGTCGCTGCACATCGCGGGTAAACGACATGTTGATATCACACCCTACCGCCCTCATTTTTCTATGGATGTCACAAGCTATTAACCACTGGGGCCATCTCCTGGTCGAGCTTTGCGGTGATCCTGGCCGCGGCCATTGGTTACTATATCTGGTCGGTGTACCGCCAGGGGCGGTAAGTTCAATCGAGGGTGCGTTGTATGCCCCCGGCGGGTTTAGAGGTATTTAAACAGTTCCTGGGGCGATTGCAACAGGAAAGTGGCCGGGGCCGATCGCAAACCACCGGTGGCGTATTCGCTGCCCGCGATCAGGAGCGGTAGCTCGCGTGGAAGAGCCATTTGTTGGCGGATCTGTCGCAGGTCATCCTGCACGGGCCGCGTGATGTAGAAGAGCAGCAGGTGGGTAACGCCCGCCTTGGCGACTACAGCGCTGACCTGTTCGTATGGTACATTTTGTCCCAGGTAGATCGTTTCGATGTCTTTGGAGCGGATGAGGTAATTGGCGAGCAACAGGCCGATCTCGTGCCACTCGCCCGGCGGCAGCATCAGCAGGAATTTCTTGCGCCGCTTTTTTTTGATGGTCAGCGCATCCGTGGCGGTAATCAATTTGCGCCGTACCACCGCTGCTGCAAAATGCTCCTGTACCGGCATCGCGTCTGCCGTCGACCACATGATGCCAATTTTCTCCAGCAAGGGATACATAACCTGCAGCATGGCCTCGAATACCCCATATCGTTTAACGGCGGCTGCATAAGTACGCTCAAAACCCGCTTCGTCATAGGACAGCATCGCTATTACCAGTTCATGAATAAAGGTGGTGGCTGCGGCCTCCCCTTCTGCAGTGGGTCCCTGCAGGCCAAGCACCATGGCATGCAGGTCTTCTTCCTCCAGGGCAGCTATTTTCGAGATCTTATAGCCGTTGTCCAGTAAGGTGGCGACGTTCAGCAGTTTCCGCACCTGCTGATCATCGTACAGCCGGATATTGGTATCGGTACGGCCGGGCTGTATCAGGTTGTACCGGCGTTCCCATACGCGAATGGTCGGGGCTTTGATGCCCGATAACTGTTCCAACTCGGATATATGATACATTTTCATGGCCGTGCAAAGATAATCATGTGCCAACGCGTTTCGTCAAAAATAACTTCCGGTTAACGCCTTTCGGCGGCTCTTGCTATGTCATGCGCGTAACCACACTTCTGCCCTGAGTGTTGTGTGTACCAACGGACGAGTGGGATTTAATTATTTATCAGCTCCATAAAGGTAATGCTTATTTTGTTCAACTTTTATTTAATTTTGTTGAACAAAATGGACATCCCCAATGGGAAGGATAAGATTGAGTGTAGCGTTCAATGGCCAATTTGTCCGCGCTTGCAGGCACCATTATGGTGTTTAATCGACCAGGGAATAATGGTTTGACGGTTCGCACCGTTTTTGTGCGGTTTCACTCCGGCACTGTCGATCGCGGCAGGATTTAAGCAGTGGTGAGGCTGGTAATCACCATCACTCACTTACTTAAAAAATCATCTATGAAATGTATTCGATTGTTTAGTCAGTCTTTATTGGTTGCTGCTGCCGTTACTGCCTTCGGCATCACGGGTTGTAAGAAGGACGACGACAAGCCCGTTCAGCGCAACATTACCGAAACCGTTGTCGCCGACCCGCAGCTCACCTTGCTCGAAGCGGCCGTCGTAAAAGCAGGTCTGGCCAATACCCTGGCCACCACCGCCAATCTGACGGTGTTTGCACCGGATGATGCCGCTTTTAAAATGGTCGACCTCAATGGCGACGGTACGCCCGACCTGGATACCGAAGCCAAGATCAATGCCCTGAGTGGCGAAGGGGTTGCCTTGTTGAAAGCCGTGTTACAGTACCATGTATTGGGGATGAAGGTCATGGCAGCCGATGTGCCCGCCGGACCCAATGCACCCATCACCACCCTGAGTGGCCAGCAGGCTTTTGCAACCCGCAACACAGCCGGCGTATTCATCAACGGCGTTAAAGTGAAAAAGGCGGATATCGGCGCCACCAATGGCGTGATCCACATCGTGGAAAAAGTGCTGATGCCACCAGCAGGCAATATCGTGCAGACGGCAGCCGCCAATCCCAACTTTACCTTCCTGGTAGCAGCGGTACAACGGGCGGGCAGTGATATTGTAAATGCCTTGACAGCAGCGGGGCCCTTAACGGTATTTGCACCGACCAACCAGGCTTTTATCAACGCGGGTTTTGCCAACATCGCGGCCATACAGGCTGCTGACCCAGCTGCCCTGAAGCCGATCTTGCTGAACCATGTGGTGGCAGCGCGGGTATTCTCGTCCGACCTTTCCGAAGGTGCACAACCCGCAACCGCAGGCGGTGGTAAGCTGACGATTACACTGAGTGGAGGAGCCAAAGTGAAAGGCAATGGCAACACGACCGCTTCCAATATTGTGGCGACTAATATCGTGACGACAAATGGTGTGATCCATGTAGTCGACCAGGTATTGTTACCCTAATTTGAACTGAAACACATGTTTACGCATCGATACCGATATGTTTTTATAATGCTGTTGTCCGCTTACGCTTACATCAATACGGTGTTGTGTGAGGTGTACCGTTATTTTCACATTGATATAGCCTGGTATCATGCCCTGATGATCTTCGTGTTGGTGACGTTGGTCACCTGGGAAGGTAGCCGCTTGATTGAGCCCTGGCTGATCAGGCGGTTTCCCCCCCAGCAACAACGCATCAAATACCTGGGAGCTTTCTTTGCAGCTGGTCTCAGTATCTCCTGCCTCGCTACCGTTGCCATTGTGTATATAGTGGGGGTCGGTATCTACCACTACCCGGTCGCGCAGCTGGAAATGCCTTTTAAGCTGAACCTGATCTATGCGGGACTCATCAGCCTGCTCTTTCACCTGCTCAATGCCATCCTCTACTTTTTCCGCGAGTACCGCAACAAGGCCACGGAAGCGGAGGCGTTAAAACGCATCAGTGCGCAAGCCGAACTGCAGGCGATTAAAAACCAGGTCAATCCTCATTTTCTCTTCAACAACCTCAATGTGCTCTCGGGCATGGTGATCAAGGACAATCCCCGGGCCAACCGCTTTATCGAAGCATTTTCCAAAGTGTACCGGTATATTCTGCACAGCCAGGATAAAGAACTGGTGGAGCTCGAAAAGGAACTGGCCTTTATTCAGCCCTATGTGTACCTACTGCAACAGCGCTACCCGGATGGGTTGAAGGTAGATATCGGTGTATCGGAACAATATTACAACAGCTACATCATCCCGGTAGCCTTGCAAATGCTGATCGAAAATGCCATCAAGCACAATGTGATCTCGCGCAACAGTCCGTTGCACATCGAAGTGTTGGCAGATGCCGCTGGCAACCTCACGGTTCGTAACAACCGGCAGCCGCGCCAATCGGTGGAGCAGTCGAACAGGATCGGGCTCACCAATATTGCCAAGCGGTACGAATTGGTATGCGGCCGGCAGATCACCATTCACCAGTCGCCGGAGGTGTTTGAAGTTCAATTGCCCTTATTGCATTTAAACTGATGTTATGAAAGTGCTGATCGTGGAAGACGAATTACTGGCTGCCCAACGGCTGCAACTGATGATCGGTCAATACGACCCATCTATACGGGATATCTATTGCACCGAAAGTGTGGGTGAAACGGTGGCCTGGCTACGACAGCATCCGGCCCCAGACCTCATCCTATCGGATATCCAGCTTTCCGACGGACATAGCTTCGACATCTTCCGGCGGATCGCCTATAAGGGGCCCGTTGTATTTACCACGGCCTACGATCAGTACGCGATGGAGGCTTTCCGGTTGTTCAGCATCGATTATATATTAAAGCCTGTTACGGCGGATGCCCTTGCGCAGGCCTTTCACAAATACAAGGAGATAGTAACGCCGGCCATCGATTACCAGCAGGTGCTGCCGAGGGTGCAGCAGGTGGTGGCGGATGAAGGATTCAAGAGCCGGTTCCTGGGGCGCATCGGGCAGCGCCTGCAATTTGTGCAGGCGGAAGATGTTTCCTTTTTTCAGGCCGATAACAAGATCGTATACCTCACCGATAAGCAGGGGGTGCGGTACCTCATCGACTATACCCTGGAAAAACTGGAACAATTGCTGAACCCTAAACTGTTTTTCCGGCTCAACCGCCGGTACATTGTGCGGTATTCGGCGATCGAATACATCAAACCGCACCTCAACAGCCGGCTCAAACTGGAAGTGAAAGGTGCCGGCAGGGAGGATGAGTTCATCATCAGCCGCGAGCGGGTAGCTGAATTCAGGACCTGGGCCGAGGCGTAGCGGCCTTATCAAAAAAGCAAAGACGATATGCAGCAAAAGATAGCAATCATTGGTTCAGGAATTTCAGGATTGGCAGCGGCCGCCTATGCAGCCAAGGCCGGGCACGACGTTCATGTTTTTGAGAAGAACAGTACGCCGGGCGGACGGGCGCGTCAGTTTACAACGGATAACGGTTATACGTTCGATATGGGACCCAGCTGGTACTGGATGCCGGATATCATCAATGATTTCTTTGTCGATTTTGGCTATTCCGCTACCGATTTTTACAAGTTGGTACCGCTCGATCCGCAGTTTGACATGGTCTTTGCCGATGGCCACCTGGCGGTACCCCGCGACTACAAAGCCCTGCGCAATTTATTTGAGGAAACGGAGGTGGGTGCAGGCGCCAGGTTGGATGCTTTCATGAAGGCGGCCCGTTATAAGTATGAGGTCGGTATGCGTCAGTTCGTGCACAAGCCCTGTCATTCCTGGTGGGAGTTTGTATCGCCCAAAATTGCCGCCAGTGCTTTCCGGCTGGACCTGCTCACGGATTTTCGCAGTTACGTAAAAAAGTATTTCCGTCACCCCAGGCTGGTGGCTTTGATGGAGTTTCCGGTAATTTTCCTGGGTGCATCACCTCAACGGATACCGGCCCTCTACAGCCTGATGAATTACGGGGGCTATGGCTTGGGCACCTGGTATCCGATGGGTGGCTTCTATGAACTGGTCAAAGCCATGTACGCGATTGCTGAGGCACAGGGGGTGCAGTTTTATTTCGACCAGCCGGTTGAGCAGATCAACGCCGCTGGCGGCAAGGTGCGCTCGCTGCGGATTAAGGGTCAGGAACGTCGTTTCGATGCAGTGATTGCCTCTTCCGATTATCACCATACTGAAACCTTGCTCGAGCCTTCGTTTCGCAACTATGGACAGAGATATTGGGAAAGCCGTACTTTTGCACCATCGTCGCTTATTTATTACCTGGGTTTCCGCGAGCGAATCCCCGGGTTGCAACACCATACCTTGTTTTTCGAGCATGACCTTGATATCCATATCGACGACATCTATCACCGCAAGCAATGGCCCCGCAAACCGCTGTTTTATGCCTGCTGCCCCTCGAAAACAGATCCCGGCGTAGCGCCCCCCGGCCACGAAAACCTGTTCCTGCTGATGCCCCTGGCGAACGGCCTGCAGGATGACGCAGCCGTACGCGCGCATTATTTCGAACAAATGATCCGGCGGATAGAGCAAACCTCGGGCGCCACCGGGCTGGTGGACCTGATCGATTATAAAAGAAGCTATTGTGTACGTGATTTCGTGCAGGACTACAATGCTTTCCGGGGTAATGCCTATGGACTGGCCAATACGCTCTCGCAAACGGCAGTGTTAAAGCCATCTATCCGTAACAAGCAACTCGACAATCTTTTTTATACCGGTCAACTCACCGTACCCGGGCCGGGTGTGCCCCCTTCGTTGATATCGGGCAAGATCGTAGCTAATGAACTTAATCACCTAACAAACACCAACGTTTGAAAATACTATTCGACCAATTTTCCCGCAAAGTGAGCAAATGCATCACCCAGCAATACAGCACCAGTTTTTCACTGGGCATTATGGCCTTGAGCCCATCTATCCGGCCAGCGATCTATTCTATCTACGGTTATGTCCGGCTGGCCGATGAGATCGTCGACAGTTTTCATGACTACAACAAATCACTGCTGCTCGAGCGCTTTACGGAGCAAACCTGGCAGGCACTAGATGAACGCATTTCCCTCAATCCGGTGTTGCAATCCTTCCAGGAAGCGGTACACCGCTACCAGATCGACCGTCAGTTGATCAGGCAGTTCCTGCATAGCATGCAAATGGACCTTTCGCCGATGGAATACGATTCGGCGCGGTACAAGGAGTACATCCTGGGATCGGCAGAAGTGGTGGGGCTGATGTGCCTGCAGGTGTTTGTGGAAGGCGATGCCAAAGCCTATGATGCGTTGAAGCCCTATGCCATGAAGCTAGGGTCGGTATTTCAGAAGGTCAATTTTCTGCGGGATCTGAAGGACGATTACCAGGTATTGGGCCGTACCTATTTCCCCAACATCGAAATGAGTTGTTTCGATAACCACATTAAGCGCAGCATCGAGGCAGATATCGAAGCAGAGTTCAAAGAAGCCCTGATTGGTATCCGGCGGCTTCCACCCTGTTCGCGGTTTGGCGTGTACCTGGCTTATAAGTATTACTGGTCATTGTTCAGGAAAATCCAGCAACTGCCTGCTCAGCGTATTCTGCAGGAGCGTATCCGCATTCCCAACGTGCAGAAATTATCCTTGATGATGAGCAGCTATGTACAATATAAAGTGGCTGTGTTGTGACCATAAAATTTTACCCGCATGATTTTTACGCTTATTACGCTTACTACATTTATGCTCATGGAAGGGGCCACCTGGTGTATTCACAAATATGTGATGCATGGGTTTTTGTGGGCGCTGCACAAGGACCATCATGACCACAGTCATGACCATGAGCTGGAGCGCAATGACCTGTTCTTTGTGATCTTTGCACTGCCCACGATCGTATTGTTTTACCTGGGAACCCGGGGCGGCATCAATTACCTCTTCTTTATCGGACTGGGCATTCTGCTGTATGGAATGGCTTATTTCTTTGTGCACGATATCTTCATTCACCAACGGCTGAAATGGTTGCGTGATACGAAGAATCCCTACCTGCTCGCTATCCGCCGGGCACACAAACAACACCACAAGCATACTGGCAAAGAGCAGGGCGAATGTTTTGGTTTTCTTTGGGTGCCTGTTAAATTCTTCAGGATGTATTTCAGTGGCCGGCGCCGGGCCAGTGTTGAAAGCGGTCAGCCGTTGCGATAGGCTGCATGAGGTGGCCTTTTGCTTCTATACGGTATGGGGACACGGCAATTTTACGAAGTTGTAGGATCGTATATATACGATCGATAAGTGCATTATATTAAGGGCGGTAGTGAATTGTGCTAAAGTTTTCCATTAGCAGCTGGCATGTCTGCGTTTAGGTGGCCGGAAGACCTAATTTTACCTCGTTGATCCGCAATAATAATCCAATAGTCCTCCAATATCCATGAAACGCATCAGTCCATCATTCGTACCCACAGTAGGAATGTTCATATCGATGAAAAGCAGATAATAGACCGTCCGATCAATTATCTTCCTACTATGCCGGTCCCTGTTGACCGTCGACAATACAGCCCTCCGCCAATGCGGAGGGCTTTTTTATGTAAGGCCTTTTATGTCAGGCATCTATTGTTTTTGTAATATCGAGAAAGGTTCTTCGCAATCGCAGGTGAACAGTTGCATTTTCACTTTGATGGTTTTGGTATCGATGACTTCCAGTTGTCCGGTCACGAGGTGAAAATCGGGCTGGTCTTTAGCGGCGGTGAACCGTGACCAGATGGCACCGGTCGCGCTCACCTGCCATTTATTGGGGGCGTTGATCGATACTTTTTGTTGGTAGCCGTAAGGGAAAGTGCCCACGCCGCTGAAGGTAGAATCTGATTTGAACGAGATCTCTGTGGGATAGTCCTTGATTCGGAGGCGGTTGTCGGTGTCGGGTACATAGGACGCGCCGTCGGGGTTCCTGTTGTAGCTGGCTGTATATTCCTGGTATTTCTGGGGCGTCATGCGCAGGTAGTAGGTTAGTTTCCAGTTACTACCGATCAGTCGTGCCATCCATTCGTTGCTGTTGGGGTTAAAGGTTGCGTTGATGGTCTTTTTATTGCTGATGCCCAGTTTGGCGTGGTTATAGACCACATCGAAGGAAAAAGTCTTCTCTGTTTTTACGGTTTCGCTCGATGCTTTGATGGTGACTGTATTGTCTGCGTTGTTGACGTAGGTGACCTGTATGCCCGGATCGCTGACGTTGTTAAAGGACAGTTTGCTGGAAGGCGTGATCATGGTAGTGGAGGCCGGGGTTTTCCGGATGGGCGAAACATAAGTTTCGAGGGCTGGCGCACCGGCACTGAACCAGGATTTGGCGTAATTGACTGCGGCGGAGAACTTTTCATAGGAAACCGACAGTTTATCGAGTGCTGTAAAGATGCTTTTGGTGAAGGCATTGGTGCTTTGTGCATCCTGGCTGGAGAAGGTTTGGAATTCGGAGGTAAAGCTGAACTGCAGTGCCACCTTGTTCATCATTTTTACATTGTCTGCGCGAGCCTGTTGTCCAGCAGGTTGGGCTACCCGACCTCCATCGGTAGACAGTTCCTTAAACTGGGTTTGTTTACCAAACTCATCGGCAAACTCGTCGATCAGGCGCCAGGTTTGCGCTAAGTTGGCGACGGCAAAGGCGCCGGCCGCTATGCCCAGCACTTTCGATAAGAGGGTTGGTTCTGGTGCGTAGAAGCCGATCACGGCAATGGCCATGCCCGATATGGTGAGTGTGGTATGGGTGATGACCAATTCTCCCAGGGTAACCAGCCTATCGGCGGGATCGCGCAGGTTGGTCGTGTTCATCACTTGTTTTCCATTGACCAGGGGATCTGACCCATTAAACTTCATTTGTTGCAGGTGATAAGCAAGCTCCAGGCGGTCGGCATCTGGCAGGGTGGCATACAATGCCTGGAAGTTGTCGCGCAAACTTTTCGCCATGGCCACGCGGCTGGCGGATACCTGGCGAATGGTGTCTTCCTGCTGTTTTTCCAGCAATGCTACGGCTTTGTTCAGGTCACTGATGAATGAGCTGATCACGGGTTGTGCTTCGGTGATCGCTGAATAAGTTCCTACGGTGTAGGCAGCGGGTTTTACGCCGATGGCCGTGAGATCGACCGTGATGGCGCCTGCCGGTACTACGGGCAGGATAAAGCCGGCCTGCTGGTTGTTGAGCTTGACGAGGGTGGCGGGTTTGCCGCCAACAGTGATCTTATAGGTGGCGGAAGAAAGGGGGAAGCTGGTCTCCAATACCACCGATCCACCCGGGGTGGCGTTGGTGGTGATAAAAGTGGCAGTCTTCTCTTCCACCGGATTGGGGTCGACTGGCGTTTCGGTGTTGTTTTTACTACACCCTGCCAGTATTATCAGGCATAGACCAGCCAGGTAGTGGGTTAAAGCGGTTGTTTTCATGTAACGTATTAGATTTCCCGGGAAAAATAAGTCAGGGCGGTCATGTTTGCAATACGCATTAGTGAGTATTGGGGGCGATAACCATTGGATTTTGTTTTCGCTTGAATAAACTGATTGTCCGGATCAAAAAGGAACATAGAAAGCGGTAAAGTCAGGTTGTTTCGCCTCGCCGTTGCGTCGCTTACTTGTCGGCATTCCCTCTTACACATCCTCTACACATGCTCTACACATGCTCTAACCGCTCTCTGGTAAGGAGACAGTTTCCATAAGGAGTGCAGAGGATGTGTAGAGGGTATCCAGACCATCACCCGGCAGTTGTCCGTGGGTGTCGGCACCATCGTGCCGGGATGGGTTACAGGTTTGTTCGTAGCTGTTGTCATATACATCAATTTTGATAACACAAAGCTGGGGCAAACGCGAACGGAATTCTATACTGCTCTACTTAGTAAGTAAAGATATTATTTTGCAACCAGTGTTCAGATTTTTGACTAAGTTTTAGCGCATTGCCAGCAATTCGGTCGCTTCTATTGGAAACTCATAAGTATTCTAATCGGGATAAACTATACAGTTTATAAAATATATTATTGCAACAGCGCTGAAGAATCGACACAGGGTAACCTTACCGATGGGAGGCAGGGCGCAGACGCATTGGTCATCTAGTAGCTTGGTAGGTTCAAAGACCTGTAGTTACCTCGATTATTTTGCATAAATTTCAGACCAATGGGAATTATTGACTACTTACCTAGGTACATCGAATTGGGCGAATATTTTAGTCCCGCTTATTGTCGAGACAGCGAGGTGTTAGAGCCATGTAAATTGGAGCATCCAAAGGTTACCATGGATGATGCGGACAGGTTAAAATATCTACTCGAAAACTCCAGCAATTGGGAAGATAAGCTTTTCGTGGCCGACCAACTGAGGTGGCCCCGAAGTCAATCCCCATCCACATCATACGCCCTTCCATGAGCAAACATGAAAAGCCCATAACAGATCGTGCCAATGGCTACCAGGATGAACCATAGGTGGCCGACGTGGTCGCCGATGAAATCGAAAGCTTTGTCGGTGTTGACTACCCGTTGCGGGTCATGGTGAAGGCCGGCCAATAGGAAGAAGTAACCGATGATGCCCAGGATCACGCCACGGGCAAGGTAGCCGGCCCAGGCCAGCACCTGGACCGACCATCGGAACACAGGTCTGAATTGTTCGATGTTTATCCGCTCCCGGAACCCTTGGGAGATGCCATACAACGCCTGAATGATCGCGGTCACCAGGTAGGTGATACCAATCGCCAACACCGGACCAATGCCATGATGTTGTATCAGGTAGGCCGTGAGCTCCCGCTCTTCCATCGGTTGACCATCTGTCTGGATATCTGTGCCGCCCACCAATACACGGATAGCCGCATAGACGATCAGGATGTCGGCCACCGTACTCAGGCCAACCCCAACCCGCCTGGCTATTCCCTTTATGCCCCGTCCATAGCCATAAGGATCCGCGCAGACCTCATAGAACCGCCAAATGATATAACTCAGCGTTCCCAGCAGGATCAGGCCAATCGCGATCTTACCCACCCAATAGTCGTTCAGGATCGCCAGCAAACTGTTCTCGTCTGCCCCACCCTCCCTGACCTTCAGAAATGATAAGATGGCTATCGCCCCAATAGCCGTGTAGATGATACCCGTAGCAATACAGCCATATACCGGCAAATAATGCAACAGGGTGCGTTTATGGGATTTAATACGCATATACCCGCACGTGCAAACCTGGTGCCCTCCCCCGCCCTGGAACTTACTGTCGGTTTTGCTCAGGGTACATCCATCCTCATCGACTTTCATAGACTGACTATTTATAAATTTGATAAAAAATCTATTTATCTAACAAAAAAGGGGCTGCTCACTATTATATCTGGTTAGTTTTCTGTAACATAGAGCCACGTACGAGAAGTAGGTATTCCCGGTGGAAATCGATCACCGGCCGACCGGTGCTCTTGGCTTATTGGAAGGAGTGATGCAATGCCGTTTGCCTTGCGAGTACCTGGACTTCAAAGTAGCATACATTAAGTGAATGAAAACAGCATTTATTTTACATCATTCCTATGACCTTGATGGGTACGATGAGACAAAACTCATTGGTATTTATTCAACCATGGAACAAGCCGAATTGGCCATCAACCGCCTGAAAGGTCTGAATGGGTTCAAATACCACCCGGACAAATTTGAAATTAGTGAATATGAACTGGACAAGGATCACTGGACAGATGGCTTTGCTACCATGACAGGTATTCTAATAAAAAGTGAAGACAATTCTTGGAAGACAGCTCAGGCCGAGTGTTTGCCCAATGACTGCTATCAGGTATTCGAAGTATATGAAGACACTTCTTCATGGGAGTTCAAGCACCTGGACATTGTCGAGTGTGAAGAAAGAGCCGGTATTTTGTATGCCGTTAAACTTGTACAAAGAGATAGCAATCAACGATGACAAGGATGAAATTACCGCGATCACTATGGGGTTTATTTATGCTGACTGTGGGTTTTGGTGAGCTGTAGGACTGACATTACTATTAATGATTACTTTTACGGAAGTAAACCACTAGGCGTGAACATCGATACAATCCATCGGCCGAAGTCATGGAATGAAATAGTTAGATTCAAATTGGCACCCGATACCAAAGCCTATCGAAAATTCGCGGAATGGGGACATCGAAACACTACTGGCTGGATATCGTCAAATGCCTCACACATTGCAGACATTTATGTGGGGCAACACAATTTCAGGCTGTTGTATACCCCAGGAAGTGAATGGGTGTCTGTTTCTTTTATCGATAACGAGGAGCTCCCTAAGCAATACATCAAGTCGATTAAGGATGGTGAGCTTGATTTTTTGAATAGATAGCCCGATGAGGGAATTGTTTGGGCCTGGGTTTCTTTGTTGATGTTCCCTTTTACCTGTAATAAAATAACACAAAGTGCCAAAGACAAAAGTTAATCAACGGAAAGGGCTACATCTTCATAGGGTGCATCCTATCCTATTGGGAGGCAGTCCAACTGATGGTCAAAACATAACATTTGTATCGAAAATGCAGCACGCAGAACTTGCGACCTATTGGAATAAAAAGATTATGGAGTTGAAACGACAAAGCAATGAAAGCAATGCTTGAGAAATTGGCAATGAGCTTTGATACCGTTCCTCCCGCCACAGATGCTGCTATTGCGGCTGCAGAAAGCTATTTCAACTTCTTATTCCCAGCTGATTATAAATCGTTTCTGCAGTTTACAAATGGACTTGAAGGGGAAACGGAAAGCAATTATCTTGTACTATGGAGTGCTGAAGAGCTTCTTGAGTTAAATCAGGCCTATAATGTTAGGGAGTTTGCACCCAACATCATTATTTGGGGCTCCGACGGCGCGGAAGACGCTTACGCTTTCGAGACTAGCTCCAGGGATGTTGTAAAGCTCCCATTTATTGGCATGGGTCATATACCTTATGATAAGTTATCGGACACTTTTGATGAGTTCCTGGCGTCTCAAATCAAACATAAGAATAAGGGCCTATTCCAGCCGCTTTTGGGGCGTTAATGTGATGGAAAGCTGTTTGGTGCGGATTGAGGATTACCGACAATAGGAAAAAGGGATAAGTTGTTTTTTTGTTATGTTGTTCCCTGTACATTGATGCAAAAGATCGCGATATGACAATCCGAATGAATTCGATAATGGCTAAGCTACTTGCTGACTATATCCTACTGTGAGACCACCTACGATGGCGAAGAAATCGATGTGTATGGAGGTTGCGTGATAAAGATATATACTATTCGACCGTCCTGTGAAGATAAATTTCGGGTGGATGATTTAGATGGCTACCAGTCTGATGCTGTTATGGTGTTGGAATAGCGCCGTCTCAATGTAGATTAGCTAATTTTAAAAACTTGCCATGCAAGCTGAAAAGGACCAGGTTGAAAAATTATTGTCATTCCGCCAACGAGACAAGTTCTCGGCGTCGGCCTGGGATGAGAGAGGCTTAAGCCCCTCCAACGACGCGTTGTGCCGGCAGCTGACACTACACCTTCGCACCATGAAGTTCCGAATGCTCATAGTGGCCTGTCTATTGGCCAATGCGCTGACTGCGACGGCGCAGGATTTTACCATTACCTCCGAAGTGAACAATGTTATCTATAAGGGCATGGGCAATCCTTTGGTAGTTGTTGCCAATGGTGTTGCCTGCGATAAACTTGAACTGCAGGCAAAGCAATGCTCTTTTACCCGGAAGGGTTGTTCTTTTACCATCCGGCCTGATACGGCGGCGTCTAGTGTGATTGAAATCGAAGTTTTTGATGTTTCAGGGAGCCAACGTCGAAAAATTGGGTCCCTACCTTTTCGGTGTATCAAGCGGAGCCCGCCCGTTGCGTATGTCGGCAACCGAAGGGCAGGAACTATTACAAAACAGTTGATCACGGAACTGGGCGCCGTCGTTGCCATGCTGGAGAATCCACTGGTCGAAGTTCCCTTGAAAATTACTGGTTTTCATTTTTCCCTGTATCGTTCGGGTGCAGCTACCATAGAATTGCAAAACGAAGGCGGACGGTTTGGCGCCGGGTTAACCCAATTGCTCACAACCTTAAAAGCCGGTGACCGTATCGTGCTCTCCAATATTATCGTTCAATACGTCGATACAACCAGGGAGCGTATCGCTCCGATAGAGTTTGAGATCGTTGATTGATGGCATACATCAAAAAACTGCGGTAAATTCCATGGTTAATCGTGTTTGTTAGCTAAACTACAGACTTCCTATTAAAATACACTGATGTCAGAACAAATCAAATTCACTTGTAGCTGCTGCGGGAAAGAACACGCCGAATGGCCCGCGTTGACTTTTATCGCTCCGGATTACTATGCGCAATTATCCCAGGAAGACAAAGACACCATGGCCGAAATAGATAGCGACTTTTGCGTGATTACCCACCCTGATCAAACGGATAGATTCATCAGGGTTACCTTGACACAAAAAGTCATCGACCATTGCCAGGATTTGCAATACGGCCTTTGGGTTTCCCTGAGTGAAAATAGTTTTGACGACTATTCGGCCAATTACAACAACGAAAACCATGAAACGTGCTATTTCGGTTGGCTTTGTAACCGCATTTCGGGATATGAGTTGGGCGAAGGCGGTTCGATTCCCACATCGGTGTACACCAAAACTGGTAACCAAAGGCCCGAGATCGTTCCGCACGATGACTTTGACCATCCCTTTGTACATGATTATTACAATGGCATTACCAGGGAAGAGGCTGAAAGGCGCATCCAGCACATGTTGGCAAAATCTCGACCGTCGGATGGCTCCCGGTAACCTCAATGCCTTTTAGTAGTGTTTTTGGAGAACTTAAATGAGGTAATAATATAGCAAACCTGTAATAGCCATCGCTACAAAGTAGCGGTATCATTTACGCTACAATGGGCTTTTTCCTAAAGATCACCAGTGACAATAGAAAACTAAGTAAGGTAATGATGTGTAGTCCTCCGTTGAAGGGAAAGGAGGGTTTTGGTGATTGGTTGCCCATGGTAAAAATCTCTACCGTGAGCAGGCGGCCGTCACTGGAAAAATAAGGAATCATATTCAGGATGAGCAACAGGTAAACAAATACACCAAGCCACTTCAGGCCAATTGGCCAGGGAGCTGCTTGCAACAGGAAGGCAATGACCGGAAACAAGACCGTGCCAATGACGGCAGTGAAAATGACTAGCCACAGCAGATAAGATGCCGGCTCACCGCTAATCCATTGTAAGTAGGTGGACGCTAATAAGGCGGCAATGCTAAGCCCGTAATGGGTGAGCATAAAAAACACCCTGTTCTTCATTTTCCCTGATCAGTGTTAGATGTGGTTACTGCAAGCATTTGTCTGGTGCCGTTAGTGGGTTCAGGCGGCGAAGTAAAAGGAATTGGCTGATTCGGCCAGCAAGGCTTCCCTGTTGTGCTGGATTTGGGTACAAATCTGTCGTTTACAGGCCCATGCCTACCCCATCCGGCAACAACGGCAACGCCACCGTAAAGCTGTTGGCCGTCTCATCGATCGTAAAGCTCGGCTGCTGTAGCAGTTCGTATTTCAGCCGGATATTGCGCAGGCCGATCTTACTGCTGGGTACGGCGGCTAGTTTGCGCTGCAGGTTGTTAGCCACGATCAACTGTTGATCGCGGACATCGATGCGGATCGTGAGGGGTTGTGTTTTGGACACGATATTGTGCTTTACGGCATTTTCGATCAGCAGTTGCAGGCTCAGCGAGGGCAACATCCAATGAGCAAACCGTTCATAAGGCCCTATCTCCAGCCGGATACCATCCCCATACCGTGTCTGCAACAACTGAAAATAGGATTGTACGAAGCGTAGCTCGCTTTCCACCGTACTCAGCCCCTCCTCATTGTTCTTCAGCAGATACCGGTATACCTTGCTCAGCTCGTTGAGGAAGCGGTCGGCCCGTGGCTTGTCCTCGTGGATCAGTGAGGACAGCGTATTGAAGCAATTGAACAGAAAATGCGGGTTCACCTGGTTCTTCAGCGTATCCAGTTCTTCCCGAAAGCTGGCCTGCCGCAATACTTCTTTCTCTTCTTCCGCCGCCTTGTAGCGGCCAATGGCATAGTCCGCATCGTACAGGGTTTCAAACAACACGTTGACCGATAATGCCAGCAAACATCCCCGCCAGATATCCGAAGGCCGGAAATGATACCCGCCAATATGAAATACACTGTAGATCGTGAGCACCACCAGCGTAGCCGTCGCCATCGACACCAGGCTCACCAGCAACCGGTAGCGTAAGCGTATCCAGGTTTGGTTGAGCTCCGGGAATTTCTTTTCGACTTTGGTAGAGGCGGTAATGCGGGCCAGCCACGACAAACCGCCCAACACGTACACCAATGGAAACGATATGGCCCACAGCGGCCATTCCTGCCACAACCGCTCACCGTACAGTATCTGGTTGATACCGACATCGATCACGGGCATCGACAGCAGGAAAGTGTACAATTTTAGTTTAGGTACCCGCCGGATCTTCATAGCGCCACCTCCTTCTTGTAGGCAAACAGGGGCAATACGATGGTCCTTTCCTGGTCATTCTCCTGGATATCGATGCTGGCCTGGTGCAACAAGCGGTAGCGGGTCACCAGGTTGTCGATGCCCGACTCCGTTTCCAGTTCCTCACTGCGCAGCTTAGGCTGTACATTGTGCCGGATGGTCAGGGTATTGTTACTGGTCGTGATAGCAATGCACAAAGGTTGTTGGGGGCTTAGGCTGTTCTGGGTGAAAGCATTGTCGACGATCGTTTGCAGCGTGAGTGGTGGCAACCACCATGTTTCCTTATCACGCCGTGCGTCGACGGTAATCTGCAAGCCGTGGCCATACCTGGTTTTGAGTAGGTAATAGTACGACTGGATAAAACGCAGCTCAGCCTCTATGGTCACCATCTCCCCTTCTTCGTTGCGCAGCATGTAGCGATATACCTTACTCATTTCATCGAGAAAAGCTTCCGCCTGCTCTTCGTTGTCATCGATGAGGCTGGAAAGAGCATTGAGGCTGTTGAACAGAAAATGCGGGTTCACCTGGTTCCTGACGGTTTGCAACCGGTTTTGCCGGCTGGCATTGCTCAATTGCTCGTGTTCCTGCATCTTCACCTTCCAGATCTCGTAGCGGTAGATGCCTTCCTGTATAAACGTGATGAAGATGACAAAGATGCCCGTACTGATACAGGCCCACACAAATTCGTTGACGTCAAAACGATACTGGTAGATGGGGATCTGCTCGTAGATACGGAACAGGCCCAGGAGAAAGACCACCGTCATGATCATGAAAAAGCCGATCATGACGAGCATGCGGCTGCTGATGCCGGTTTCCTGTTTGTACTGGTTGCGTAGCCATACACCGATCACACAACAAAGGGTAAAGCCGATGGAGAAGTCGATGGCCGCCAACGGGGTGGCCGTCAGGAATACCCGGTAGTCGGTAAAATAGAGCGTGCCCAGCATCAGGGCGTTGATGCTGATCGCAAAGGGGCCGACGGACCAGGCCAACAAGACGTAATCTTTGCCACTATATCGGGGTAGTTTCCATGCCATATTGCGCACTCGCCACACAAGGTAGGTTCAATTGGCCCGATTTCGACACCCGATTAACGGATTGGTGATTTTGCGGGATGAATTGTGGAAAGGGAACGACGAAGTGAGGTTGTTTTTTAGGGGCATGATCCGGGATGGTGCCTCCCGGTTGTTCAATGTACGGGGCATTAAAAACTAATGGTTGTTTGTTTGCTTGTGCTAACAGTTGTTCAGCGGCGACATTTATAGGTTTTTATAACCGGCATGATGGGTATAACAGTAGCAGATGAATGTATTTTTGACAACAATCGATGTTTTTTTAGGGCGCTTTTTAGGCTGGTGATCATGTGGTGAATGACCTGAAAGCCGCACCAATAAAGGCTTTTAACATTTCATATAGATGTTAGCCGTCATGAAACAGACAATTATTTGGTGTTGGCAGCGTGCATTCCTGATCTATCTTTGTGTCATCGGAGGAAATGAAGAACGAAAGACGAAAAGAGTAGCAAAAGACGTCCTCCCTTCCACTAGATTTTTACCTTTTTTCATATGGCAAGCAATCGTTAGAGGTCAGCTGTTTCTACAGTGGACCCTTTTTTTTGTCCCTACTCCAACGGCCATTTTTGCAAGATGCGCACGCCCGCGCCAGCTACTAACCGTCCATACAAACCAGCTGTAAGTCTTCACCTGTTTTAAAGCTAGTCCGTTTACACGACTACCAGCCTGTATTCCTGCATACTACATCCTTGTTGTCTATCTGTTCAGCAGCGCTTTGAGGGGCGCTACCTGTAGCGCAGCGGGTGTGGTGGATAGTTTATCGATGGTGAAGGTCCGCAGGGCGGCTTCCAGTTCGTTGGCCTGTGTGGTCTGCCCCGTTTGATGGTATGTCTTTCGCAGCAGCTGTATCTTCTCATAATCCTGTATGCCTTCTACCAGTTTTTCGAAACGTATCGAACTCAGCGGACCAGGATATACCTGGTAGGTGTCGCCGGCGGGCCAGGCGGTAAAGCGGCTATCGGTCATAGGGCGTTGGGGCCAGCTGTTGTAGGCCCAGCGCAGGTAGCCATCCATGCCGGTAGCAGCAGTGTACCACCCCATCCAAACGTGTTCATCTGGTGGTGAGAAGGTAAACCCGTTGGGGTATTTCTCCGAACAGCAGGTGTACCAGGTGCTCACCTGGCCCCTCTTTTTACGAGTAGCCAGCACCTCGGGTGGAAACTGTTGTCCGGAGGCGATGCAATAGTTGTCGATATCGGCTTCTATCTCCGAATGGTAATTGCCGGCCAGGGCAATCTTCCAGCCTGGGTCGACCGACTTCAGCAGTTTGATAACGGCTTGCATAGCGGGGAGGGGGCGTTCGTCCATGGCGATGGTCGTTTGCTGGAACCAGCCTCTGGCTTTAAGATGCCGGGTAAAGTCGGTGAGCATGGGGCGCCAGAAAGCATTGTAGGCGTCGGAACCAATTGCCTGGGTAAATACGGTATCCTTACCAAGACTTTCATCAAAATAGGTAAAGGCGATCTTCCAGGGCACCATGCTGTAGCAATTGATGTCGCCGGTGATGCCGCAGCTTCTCACAAAACTGATGTATTTATCAAACAGGCTATAGTCGAACTGCCATTGACCGTCGCGTTTTTTTGTCCATTGAATGAGGCTGGGATAGTCATCAAAGGTTTGATGGCCCCAGGGTTCGTTGACGATGCTGGCGGTGATGTTTTTTTGTCCGGCAGAAGCCAGCATGGTATAGTACTTTTTCATGGCCGCAAAATGGGCGTCGCTCCACAGGGGCAGTTGATGTACGCGAGCGATGGCGGCCGGGTGCTGCCATAGATCGAGCTGGTAGGTCCACTCACTGTGAGCAGGCAGCGTTCTGTTGACCACGTTGAGATCGATCTGCAAGGTGTGGCGTTGACCGGCTACTACGGTAATCTTTCCCTTGTAGCGGCCGGCTTTTGCCGAGGCGGGGATAGCGATGGTGACCCAGATGGGTTGCACGGATTGCGCGGGCAGGTTGGTCGTGTGCAGGTCGGTGCGGATGAGGTCGGCAACGAGTGAAGAGTCGAAGTCGGCAGGCTTGCGGTAGCCGCAGCCATTCCGGAATTCATCGGTCATGACATATTGAAAGAAACCGGTGGTAACAGCCTTGCGGGAAATGCGGCTACCGGGCTGGCTGACAAGGTCGCTGGTTTCGACGCGAATATCGGTGACGGGCGTGGTACTCCAGATGAGTAGCTGGGTATGGACCTTCTCGCCTTTCCAGCCTGCTGCGGACCATTGGTTGCTCACTTCGATGGTGGGTGGGGTATCCTGCGCGTAACGCTGGCTGCCGGACGCGAAGCTGACCTGTACGGCTGCCGGCTGGCCTTGCCACCCAGTGGAATTTTGCCTATTTGCTGCTGGCAAAGGGCTGCTCGTGGGCTGCTGCGTAGTGGCTGCTGTGGCCAGTAATAACGCGATCGGTAGTATGGCAAGGCGCTTCATGCATTCAAATGTACTGGGTTTTGGGAGGCTTTGTTGCCGGTAAATTGCGCAACCGGTTGCAGGCTTCAGGGGCGGTCATGTTTCCGTTGGTCGTTGTATTCCATTTTGCTTACATTCGTAGCGTATTGCAACGTATCGTTTCGCACAAAACCAGCCTAATCACAGTTATGAAAAAGATATTCCTGATCGCCTTACTGTTTGTTACCCTTGGAACTATGGCTCAAACCACCATCAACAACTACAAAGTGGTGCTGGTACCGTCGAAGTTTGAGTTTTTGAAGGACGCTGACCAGTATAGTATGAACAGCCTGACCAAGACCTTACTCGAACAGAAGGGGTTCACCGTATATATCGATGGTTCGGATGTGCCGGCCGATATTGCCGCAGACAAATGCCAGGCGCTGAAGGCGGATGTGACGTTGCGCAAGGGCTTTCTGGCGACCAACCTGACGTTGACGCTGAAGGACTGCCAGGGCGCGGTGTTGTACAAGAGCCGGGAGGGCAAGAGTCGTGAGAAGGAATGGGCGGTGGCTTACCAGGATGCGCTGCGGGATGCCTTCAAATCGTTTGATACAACACAATATGCTTATAACGGCAACACTCCTACCCGTGCGGTGCCAGCTGCTGCCGCTACTGTAACTCCGGTGACGACGACGCCAGCACTACCTGCTGTAACGCCGGCCGTGGCGGCGGCAGTAACCAGTGATGCCGGGACATTGTATGCGCAGGCAACGGCGACGGGTTTCCAGCTGATCGATACCAAACCTGCCAAAGTGATGACCCTGTTTAAAACATCTGCCCCCGATACTTTCCTGGGCGAGAAAGGCACCATCCATGGCATCGTGTTCAAGAAAGGCGCCGACTGGACCTTCGAATACTACCAGGATGGAACGCTGGTGGCCGAGAAGTTGGTGATTAAGTTTTAGGGGGATCTATTCCTGTAGGGGGTGTCAGTAGGCCCATAGCTGAATGGGGCCTAGTTCTAACCAGGTCTGGTTGGCTTGCCGTTGGTATAGCACTACACATCCTCCCCCAGTGTATCCCCACCGAATAAGAGCAACTGTTTTTGCGTTGTTGAAAAGCGGCCTGGAAAAGTAGGAAATCCTTCTTGCTTCGGGTGCTGTGGTATTGAATTGGGCGACGCGCTCTAAATAGTGTTGGACCTTTTGCTCGTCTATGGTGTTGAATTTTCGCAGTACATAACTTTTTTGAATCGTTTCCTGCCGATTATTGACCAGCAAATGCCTGGGCAATTCATCGTCGGTCCACTTGCTAGTATCCAGCTGGCTAACATTTTGAATGATTTCAAGAAAACTCAGGGTATCAAATGGTAAGTCGGTGTATTCGCTTAGCAAATAGGTATAGTGATTGATGTCAGTTTTGTCGAGCTGAATGGTTGTTATAGGGCTCGCATAGACGAATAGTGATTTGTTTTCCGTTAAAGCAGTGTCGAGTAGGTTTCGAATGTTGGACGATTGCGCAAAGGTGCAAGTGCTTATCAATAGCAGAGCAAACGTGGTTAATTTCATGGATGTTTTAGGGATAGATGCAGCGGTCTGTTGATTTACATACTGGCATGTATGAAATTTTTAGTTACTGGATGATGCCTGTATGTGGTCAAGTTGTTTGCCAGATAAGTTGATCATTTCGATATACCTGCACGTTGCCATAACCATCCGGCGGGTCAGGAAAAACCTGCACTGCTTTGGAGTTATCGTCTAACCGAATCGTCCATCGAAATTTGCTGGTCGGTTGCTCCGGAACAAATTTGAGGGTATCGCCAGGGTTGGCGGTGAACAATATGGCTTCTGGTTCTAGTTGTATTTCCAGTGGTTGATCGTTTTTCCAGCAGGTAAATTCAAGGGAGTGGGTCATAACAGAGGTCCATTTCTTGTAAATATAATATAAGGCCTCCCACATCGGGAGGCCTTTTAAGAGGCTATTTTTTATAGCTGCGGTTTGTCAGCGTGAAAATCGGAATATCAATCAGTACAGAGATATTTATTACATCCTTGGCAGGAACGACAGTGAAATTGGTGCTGCTGGAGTAGAATAATTTAGGCGTTCTTCTCCAGCCTGGACCAAATGCAATGGGTAGTCTTGGTATTTCAAACAACAGTTGTGCCGATGGTGCGAAAATACTTTCAAGCCTCACCTCCTGCTTAAGATCCTCGTCGTTACCGTTTTTCAACCTGTATGAGACAATGCTGCCTACATCGATAATGGCTGTAAATATGGATAAGGCTCCACCCTTCTTTTTTCCCAAACCCATGTTGAAAGAGAATCCGATCGGTGCATAGAAGCCATTGCCTTTATCTATATCCCAACCATATCCTATGTAGCCGTTTAGCGAGACGTTAAAGTGTGAGTTTTGCTTGATGGAGTAGCTGCCTGCGGGTAAGGCGGTTGCATCGAGGGCTGCTTCAACCTCTGCTGCGGACTCTGCTTTGACAACGGATGCCAGGAAATTGCCATATTTAAGGAATGATTCCAGGAACTTTTTGGTGGGCAGATTGTCGTTGGCAAAGGAGTTTTCAAATTCACTTTTTTGTATATTTAGAAGTGAGTCACTAAACCTCTGTTTTGCAGTTGAATCTAAGCTACTTGAGACACCATCTAATACTCGTTTGTGTTCATCATTAAGTTTTATACGCTCCTTTTTTTCTTGTACCAAGTCTTGTGCATGATTAAAAACCTGGTCCAGGATATTATAGGCATTCTTTACAGCGCTATTGTAATCCTTGCTGTAGATGTTTTTATACAATTCGTTACCGCTTTTTGCAATAACAATATAATGGTCATTTATCAAGTTGGGCTTTAGTGTATTCGCCATTCTAAACCCATATTCGGTAATATTGATCGCCTTGCTAATGTAGGTGTAATAGTCGTCATTGGAAAGATTGCCTTTTGCTTTCTTATCTTTATAATCTAAAATCGTTCTGTCTATGTCATTTGTCAGCAGGGCGAAGTTTTCTATCATGCTGGTCACGCTAAACACGGCGTTGTACTTTTTCGCAGAATCCATAACATTCTTTAAAGACACAGAGTCTCTGCCAATCTTGAAATCAATCCCCTTCACTTGCTCGTAAAATAGTCCCAGAAAAAGATCCCGGGTTACACTATCACTAATGAGCTTGTTAAGGTCTGTCAATGGAACCCATATACGGGTGTTGTCTTGATTTCGAATGCTATTTGAAACTATTTCCAAAAGCTTCCAGGCATTCCCAAGGTTAGGATGAATCTCGGGCCACTCATTAAGCGCAGCCAGGTGTTCTATAAGGATGGCAGGATTAATGGGCGTATTATCCGTTGACTGCGACAATTCGCTGATGATTCTGATTGATCGAATAGCAACCCTTATTTCTGGAAGGTTGACTAATAGCTTTTGATATTTAGGCAGGTCTATCAGCTGATTCAAACCTATGATTAAATTTGAAAGGTCTTTGTAGAATGCTTCCCGCAAACCTTGAATAAATTCTGCGTAGCGGAACGAGGCCACATTTCTAAAGAACTCGCAGGTGTTAGGAAATAATATTTTGCACTCGTCATTTTTTTCAAGGAAAGTCTGGAGCCGTCTAAAGAAAGCTGCATTCAATTCTTCCTTTCCCCTTTTGATCAGGAACCTGGCTATACCGTCGGCAATGTTGCTGACATTAATGCCTCCAATGTTGCCTGCTTTAATGCTAAACGAATTGCCTACCTCCTTTGCCGCCTCTGTGGTCATAGAAGCGACTTCCCCAGTGGGAAAATATTTCGCTAAGTAAGGATTGTCTAAAGCAAGAGAACTTACATCTATGCCTCCCAGATAATAACTGAGTATTTGATTTAAGGTGTCATTGTCATTAGGCATTTCAAGAGTGGTACTGTCCATAGCTTTACGTAGTACAATAGCATCGTAGTAAGCTATCCTTTTGACGTGGGTTGCATCCTGAGCCATTCCTATAGAATCAATGACCACTAACAAGATCAGCATCAATACAATCCTGTAAATTCCTTTTTTCATGTTTTTTGAATTTGTCGAGCGTATTAAATATTAGTATTGGGTGAATTACAGGACCCTGACTTCCGTTCAAGGGTGTGGAATATTTCTGTAGTAAATCCCGAATGGCTGCAGGTGTGTAGGTAAAGCCATTCTTTTTGAGCCAGGAAATAACCAGCGCACAAATGCCCGCTACAATGGCCGTGGCCTGGCTGGTCCCTTTTAATGGTGTTGGCGTGTCATTCTTTTGGTAGGATAGAATCTGCTCTCCAAAGCAGAAAATGCTAGTCTTGGAAGGGAAGATAGAAAAACTGGAAAGCTTCTTATCGGCCGAACAGGATCCTACACCGATACAAACCTCATACCGACCCGGATAGCGATCAAAGTTTTGATTTTTTGAAAGAGGATCATTGCCCATGGAGGCTACGACAATACGACCTTTTTTTACATGGTCTTCTACAAGCACTTTTAATTCATCATCATTTTTGAATAATTGCTGGCTAATAGAAATGATATCAATGTCGTATTGATCCTTGAGGTATTCCCTTAAGGCAGCTTTCATCGTACCTGCATCCTTTACCTTGCCTGATTCTGTTATTTTGCCTACTAATAATTGACACGCAGGAGCTGCTCCTACAAACTGCTCTGGGTCTCTGGCTGCAATCAATGAAGCACAATGCGTACCATGACTGAATGGGTCATTACTGGTAGTAGACGTGGAATCGGGAACAAAGTTGAGGACCGGTTCTTTGATAGCAGCAGCAATTTGTGTAATGTTTTTATTGACGCCACTGTCCAAAATCAACACCTGTGCTCTTTCTCCCATTTCGCTGTGCTGACTCCAGATATTCCTTATCCCCAGGTCTTTGAACCAGAAATCGCCTGCAAAGGCATTGGTGCCCGCTAATGGCAATGAGGACTCAAGCGCGTCTACGCCCCCACCCCAATAATAGAAGCCATCATCCGCTAAATACCAGTGAGAAAACGTATCAATTGAGACTCCTGACTCAATTTTCGTGATATTAATCACCGAACCAACTGGCAGGTATCCTTTTGCTTCTTCCTCATTAGAGGGAGAGATCCTTCTGTATAGTGGATATTTCAGTATCGCTTTCACAGGCATTAACCTTTAATGTCATTATTGTTGTTGTCCTTCACGGGGTTTCCAGCTGCTGTTGTATTGCCCTTGCTGCCATTGTCAATGGCGGAAGTATTGCTTACCTGCGGCCCCGTTCCGCGTAGTTTTACAAATTTATTCAGCAGGTCAAACCAGAAGGGTGCTCCCAGTGACACGGCTAATGCCGTAATGAGCCATCCAAAGAAAATTACGATCGGGCCACTTTGCTGATAGGGATTGGAAGGGTGGGCGTTTTTTTTCAGGCAACAGGTATAAGTTTCTGCTCTAAGCTTTACAAGGTTTGCATGGGCCGCCGTATCCATAGGTAGCTTCAGGAGGGAGTCGAGGTAATGGACTTTTACATTGCACGACGTAGAATCAATATGATCAGGAATACCCTTCAATCCCAGTATTCCCTGTACTTCAGCCGCATCTTTTAACAACTGCTGGCGTGTCGAATCCAGGTAATCTTTAGAAGCGCCCGGAAAGACCACGGAATCTGTGACCATTTCGATGGCTGTGGTGTCTCCATTGTTCTTGTATGTCTTTATCACTTTAACCTTCTTGATGCCTACCGAATCGATAATGGCACCATAGGTTTTCTCCCGGGCAATGGCCATATCGACGATCCTGGCCCTGGCATCGTCATCCTTCATCAGTATTTGAGCAATGGCAATCGTGTCCACATTGAAATTCCAGGCAAGAATAAATCCGATAATGATCAACAGGAACTGGGTTTGTCGCTTGTACCAGCCTGTCGTTCGCTCCATCATTTCTTCAAACCAATCTTCCAGTTTATGCTTGAACTGACTGGCATCCTGTTTGGAATTGGCGAACAACATTTCTAACTGCCGTTTTGTATCCGAAGGAAGCTTCAATTTGTCTTGCTCCAGAGCGTCTCGTATGAGGGTAGATTCGTTGGTGGTGCGACCATCGTATCCGGGTCCGCGTAGTAAATCAATCATTACCTGCGAGAAATTGTGCCCGTGCAGGTAGGAAGGACGTCGAAATATTCTTCCTTCACCCAGGTATTTTATAGAGGGATGGTCAAAGAATTGAGTGTAGGCAGACTTGTCTGTTTCTGAAGCTTTCGAAAAGATCCTCCTGAATGGAGCCGCCAGCCAACGGCCGAGATCGCCCAATAGATTGTCGGCATCGGCTGCTCCGTCCATCAACATGCGACGAATGGCCTTTTGGAGCAGTTTGGCCCGAAGTGCAAATATGGTGGCATACAATTCCAGGAAAATGGTGGCCAACAGACTATACAACAGGAAAATAAATATTAGTCCGATAAACACATCAAGAACAGGATTATTAAACATAACGGTAACCTTATGGTGAGCAATGACTATCAAATGTCATGACTCTTTCTTGGCCGTGGAAAGGGTAAATCACTTGACTTTGTACCGTGTTTTCACCGTTGGCCATTTCGTTTTAAAAAGCAAATATTGGGGTACTACAGGCAAAAGGGCTGCCTTTTGATTTGTTTTTGACGAGTGAGTTCGATGTGACAGGATCATCTTAGATGACTGTATTTCGGAAGAAGGAGGCGTAATCCACAGGGACTTTTAACACTAAAAACATGACCAACAAACTTCTACTGCTGACCAGTATACTATGTTTGGGCACCACCGGAAGGCTTATTGCGCAGCAACTTACAACCATACAACTAGTGAATAGCGGCGCAGACCTTGAATATTCCGGTCTGTGTGCTTACCAGGACAAAGTGTACCTATTACCGCAGTATGGCGCCAGTAGTCATATTGCTCCCGCGAAAGATTATAAAATATTTTCCCTGGATAAGACGGTGCTCCTCGGATATCTTTCCGATATGCAAAAACCAAAAGGCCAACGGAAGACTGCCCTTGTGGTCAAGCCAGTACCGCTGAAAAATATAGAAAAGTTGCCTGGTTATGTAAAAGACCATTTCAGGGGCTTCGAAGCGATCGTCATTTACCGTGATACCGTATTCATGACCATAGAAACAGCTTACGCCCAGCGCGACAAGTCGGTCGGTTTTGTTATCCGGGGAATGCTCAATAAAAAGACACATGAAATAGATATCGACCCATCAGCCATTTTAACCGTGAAGAACGTTGTGGTGGCGGATCCGGTGTTGAAAAATGTACCAAACGAGCAGGTGAAGCAGATTGGGTTTGAAGCCATCACCCTTCGGCAGGACCGATCAGGTACAAAGCTTTTTATCCTGCCGGAATTCAATACGGGATTTGGCATGCGACCTTTTGCCAGTCAGGTTAGGCCAGACTTTGGCGGTCTTGAACAGGTGCCTATCGCGCCAGTTGATTTTCGGATCACCGATATGACGCAAGACGATACCGGAAAATGGTATGCACTCAATTATTATTATCCGGGTGAAAGAGCATTGTATGTGGGCAGTCACCTCGATGAGATCAGGAGCCGAATTCCAGGTTTTGCTCCTGACTCGGTGTTTGCCCGAATCGTTCAACTTGAGCAAAAGGGCTCTTCCTGGGTATGGAAAGAGATCAAGCGAATACCCACGCGCGGCAACAACTGGGAAGGGCTTGTTAGACTCGCGAATGGGTTTTTGATCATCAGCGATGCCAATAAGAATCCCGAAAAATTGAAAACAACGCTGGCTTACATAGCCGATTAAAGTGGGCCGACCTTACACCACCCCCGCAAACCTACCCCACAGCGCATCGGCGCGGTTGAATACGGCAGGACCGGTCTCCTGGATAGAATCGCGGAAATTGGCATCGTTGCCACTGCTGCAATGGATCACTTTCTTCATCTTACCATTGGCTACTTCCGACACCAGGCCTACGTGACCGATGGCATTGCCGGCACCAAATACGACAATACAACCCGGTTCGGGCGTGTTGAGTCCTTCAAAGATGCCCGAAGAGCTCTTCACATCGGCCTCCATGGAGTCGGTGAAGATCCAGCCACCATGCTTCTGGTAGAAAGGGTGCGTCGTCTTACGCGAAACGCCCAAGACCCAGCACACGAATCCACTGCAATCACATTTGCCATTCGAGTCGGGCATGGCAGCAGTGGGCTTCATACCACCCTCTCCTAGTTTATACCGGATGCCCTGTTTGACAGCAGAACGCGCACGGGCCAGCAGGTCGGCCACGTCTTTCCCCTGCGTGATGGGCGCATTGGCAGGAACATCTTCGAGATTGGGAATCTTGATCGATTGGCCTACTTTGATACGGTCTGGGTCCGTGATCTGTGGATTGAAGGCCAGCAACAGCGACAACTTCACATCAAACTTGTCGGCGATCTTCGACAGCGTGTCGGATGGTTTTACGGTGTAGAACATATGTCAAACGTTTTATAGTGTATACGTTTTAGTATTGCTCTGCAAGGTTACCAGTATTGAAAGGGACCCACAACGGGGAAAACAACATTTCAGGGCGTTTTTACACCCTTTTGACAGTTATTGCTCGCCGCTATTGCACCCTACCGTCTCCCGGTACGACTGCGGCGAGATGCCGGTTTGGGTTTTTAAGAACCGGCTGAAGTAGTATTCGTCGTCATAGCCGGGTTCGTAGGCGATCTCTTTGACAGTCTTAGGCGTCAGGTAGAGTTCTCTTTTTGCCTCGATAATGATGCGCTCGGCGATCAGTTCCGACAGGGTTTTGTGGAAGTGGTTTTTGGTGATACGCGCCAGGATTGCTGGTTGAAGAGTGTACAGACGGATTGTGCCAACAGGTGCGAAAGGTTTTACAGGTCAGGTGTTATATCCGAGCGAGGTTTGGGTTACTATAAAGGATGCTGTTTTCAACATGCGTTAAGGATTATAAGGAGAATAGTCCAGCAACTGCCAGTCTACCTGGTGGTGGTCGATGGTGTGTATCCAGTGTAAAGGGCGAAACAACCAATACCGACCCGTACCTTTTGTGCGGAGCAAGTCTGTTTCACTATTTTGATCAAACAGCAATTGGACCGTTCCTGTAAGCTGCAGCGTTTGCCGCTGATTGAAATCGACGAACAGCAATCCCACTGCTGGATTTTCTACTATATTACCGAAGGTATTGAAAAGGCTGTTGCCGGGATAATCCGGGATCTTTAACACCTGGTGGTCGATCACCTGCACAAATCCCGGGTTGCCTCCCCGGTGCGACACATCCAGGTCGCCCTGAGCGCTGGCACTGGACACAAACAAGGTGTCGGCCTCCTGTATCCAATCGATAAAGGCCGTGGTAAGGCCCTCCCCTGTCTTTGTTATTGACTTCACTGCTTCGAAGTACTCCGGCATCGATATCACACGCCGCTGGATGTATTTGGGACAATTGGGATAGGCTTGTGCAACCTCAAGCTGTATGGAGGTGCCATCATAGTGGCCGGCCCCATTCACCCGGAGGCGCTTCCTGGTGGCTAGCTCGATAAAGAGACTACCGACCTGCGGATTATCCTGGATATTGGAAAAGAACAGGTCTGCAGGATGGCTGATGAGCTTGCGGGTATCGAACACCACCAGGCCTGGGTCTGGTACTCGAACGAAGCCAGGCTGGCCAACCAGCAGCGATGCCCAGAGTTCTCCGGCAACATTCCTGCTGCCGACAATGGCCATGGATTGCTGCTCCACGAAGCGAATTGCACCACGTGGGATCGCCGGGGCGATCAATCCTTTGAGGGAGTCGGCCAGGTGCGCTTCACCGGTTTGTTGTTGTATGGCGCGCTCGCCGGCATGGAAAACTTCATTCATGGTATAGCGATTTAGATAGCCCTGTAGGCGGCGAGTGCATTGAATACGCGCCCCAGGGATTCGTCTGACCCTTTCTTGGGGTCGGATAAAATGACAATAGCTGTTTTGCCCATTGCCTTGTTTGTTAGTACAAGGCAAAGGTGGAGAGAATGGCCCGGCTTGAAAATGGACGCAGCCTGCATTTTGATGGACAAAAAATCGGGGAGGTCCGCTGCCTCATTCCTGGTGTCCGACCAGGCAAGGCATATCACAGGAACAGTCAATCATGGTTGACAGTGGATGGTCCTGCATTTAATGATGGTCTGCAAGGGGACCAGTATTGCCCGGACCCAACAACGGGAAAACCTCCTATCTGACCGCTGTTTTTCGCCCTATAAACCCTGCCAGCGAAACAGACGCACCTGTCTGGCATGATTTTGACAATATAGTGAGCGGGGAATTGGGAAGGTATCATAACCAATTGATACTGATGTGCTGTATTTTCTGCAATTAAAGTATCAAAAACCGCATCGGATGGCTCGATCCAATTCAGACAAAATGGTCAGACAATTAGAAAAAAAACCTACAGGTATTGTTGGTTTCGACGAAATCACGGGCGGAGGCCTGCCCGCCGGCAGACCGTCGCTGATCTGCGGTGGAGCGGGCGCAGGTAAAACGCTGTTCTCCATCGAATTCATCATTCGCGGAGCCCTCCAATACAAGGAGCCGGGTGTGATCCTGACCTTCGAAGAGAAAGCCACAGACCTGGAAACCAACGTAGCCTCCCTCGGTTTCAACTTGAAAAAGCTACAAAAAGATAAGCTCGTTTGGATCGATCATATTCATGTCGACCGCTCTGAAATAGCGGAAACCGGCGAGTATGATCTAGATGGACTTTTTATACGACTCGGCTATGCCATCGACAGCATCGGCGCCAAACGGGTCATGCTCGATACCATTGAAAACCTTTTCAGCGGCTTGTCTAATGAAGGCATCCTGCGCGCGGAACTCCGTCGCCTGTTTACCTGGCTCAAAGACAAAGGCGTTACTACTATCATCACTGGCGAAAAGGGTATCAACACGCTCACCCGCCAGGGCCTGGAGGAATATGTGTCAGATTGCGTATTGCTGTTGGAGCACAGGGTTATCAACCAGATCTCCACCAGGTTGCTGCGGGTGGTGAAATACAGGGGATCTGTACACGGCACCAACGAATATCCCTTTCTTATCGACGAGCAAGGCATTTCTGTGTTGCCGGTCACCTCGCTCCGGCTCGACAATGAGGTCTCTTCGCAACGGGTATCTTCCGGTATTCCGACCCTGGATGCTATGCTGAGCGGAAGTGGCTTTTTCAGAGGTAGCTCCATATTAATCTCCGGCACGGCCGGTACCGGAAAAACCAGTATCGCAGCCTATTTTGCCGATGCTTCCTGCAAACGAAAAGAGCGCTGCCTGTACTTCGCTTTTGAAGAATCGCCCCGGCAGATCGTGCGCAACATGAAGTCGATCGGGATCGACCTGCAAAAACATGAAGACGCAGGTTTACTGAAGATACAGTCTTCGCGCCCTACCCTGCAGGGATTGGAATTGCACCTGCTGACGATCCATAAATTGGTAAAGCAGTTCAAACCCCGAACGGTGATCCTCGACCCCATCACCAACCTGGTAACGATCGGCTCCATGTCGGAGGTGAAGTCGATGCTGATCAGGCTGATCGATTTCCTGCAGGTGGAAAAGATCACGGTATTGTTTACGGCGCTGGTATATGAGAAGGACAACACGGTTCAAACCGACGAAGGGGTGTCCTCGCTGGTCGATGCCTGGATACTGGTACGGGATATCGAGGCCAACGGCGAACGCAACCGCGGTATTTACATCATGAAGTCGCGTGGAATGCAACACAGCAACCGTGTGCGCGAGTTTGTGATCACCGATACTGGCCTCGAATTGGTAGATGTATACCTGGGACCTAAGGGTATACTGGTTGGCTCTGCCCGGGAAGCGGAACAACTAAATGAGGTTACAGGTGTGGAACTTCGTACACATGCGCTCAGTTTTAAAGACCGGGTACTGGAACGCAAGAAAACGGTGTTGGAGGCCAAGATCGCCTCCTTACGGGAAGAGTTTGAGTCGATGCAGGATGACCTGAACAAAACATTCCGGGAAGAGGAACTGACGAACGCCATTATGGAAAAGAATCGCCAGCAAGCCGGCAATAAAAGTAAACCAGGAAAAAGTAACTATGGCAAAAGCTAGTAAGGTAAAAAAGGCGGCGCCGAAGGCAGTCGAAGAGAGATGGCAGTTGCGGTTGTACGTAGCTGGTAATACGCCCAAATCGGCCGCTGCATTGACCAACCTGAAAAAGTATTGTGAGCTGCACCTGGATGGCCGCTACGAGATAGAAGTGATCGACTTGCTGGTGAATCCACAGTTGGCTGCCGGCGACCAGATACTCGCCATCCCTACCCTGGTACGGAAAGTACCCATACCCATCCGAAAGATCATAGGCGACCTCTCGAACGAAGAAAAGGTATTGGTAGGACTTGATATTAAAACTGTAAAAAAGCAGCATGCATAAAAAGGGGTTAGCGGGCAATACGGACAAAGGCGGACCTGCCTTTGTATTCACCCTGTACGTGACAGGTAATACCCCTAATTCAATTCGTGCCATCAATAATATACAGGAGATCTGCGAAACCTATATAACTGGCCAGTATAAACTGGATGTGGTCGACGTGTACCAACAGCCAGCATTGGCCCAGCAAGAACAGCTCATTGCGCTGCCCCTGCTGGTTAAGAAACTTCCTTTGCCGGAACGAAAACTCATTGGCGATCTGTCGGACAAAGAAAAAGTATTGAAAATACTCAATTTGGGTTTATAGCATGCCGAAGCCACCGAAGATACAGGAAGACCTCTTGCAGGAATTGTCCGAAACGCGCCGACGACTTTCGGAGGCGGAAGACGTGATCGAAGCGATACGGAGCGGACAGGTCGATGCGCTGGTCGTTCAAAACGGTGAAGGGCATCAACTGTATACTTTACAATCGGCCGATCACAATTACCGCCTCTTTATCGAAAAGATGAATGAGGGAGCTGTTACACTCGACAAGCACGGGAATATTTTATATGCGAACGCGCAGTTTGCGGCGCTGGTTGGCCTGCCGTTGTCGGAAGTGGTCAGTAAACCATTTAATGAATTGGTGCGGTTGGAGCACCTGACATTTTTCCATACCCTCGTTGAAGCGTGCGGGAAAGGTGATTGCAAAGGCGAAATTGAACTGGTGCATGACCAACGGTCTGTACCCGTACAGTTGTCCTTAAACCAACTGGAACAAGCGGAAGGAACCTTCATCAATATCATAGTAACCGACCTTAGCCTGCAAAAGAATAACCAGAAACAACTGGAAGAAAACAACCTGCAATTGGAGCTGGTCAACAAAACGCTGGAAGCCAGTAACCACGATCTGCAACAGTTTGCCTCTGTCGCCTCGCATGATCTGCAGGAGCCGCTGCGCAAGATCCTGATGTTTGGAGACCGGATCAGGACAACCACAGCTATCGATCCCGCGGGTAAAGAATTACAATACCTGGAAAAGATGATCGGTGCTGCCAACCGGATGAAGACGCTTATTATCGACATTCTCAATTACTCGCGGTTATCGGTCAATGATGGCGTGTTCCTGCCGGTTGACCTGAATGTGTTGCTGAAAGAGCTGCTGGACGATTTTGAACTGATGGTGGAAGAAAAGCAGGCCCAGATCTTTATTGGTGCCACGGCGACGATCGAAGCCAACCGGGGGCAGATACGGCAATTGTTCCAGAATCTCGTATCCAATGCCCTGAAGTTTTCGAGCCCGGATGTGGCTCCTGTGGTAACGATCGCCGGGCAGCGCCTGGCGGAGAAAAGCTTTGATAGCGCCATCCGGGAAGATGGTCCTTACTACCTCATTAGCATCAGCGATAATGGGATTGGCTTTGACGAAAAATACATTCCAAATATATTCTCCCTGTTTGAACGATTGAATGCTAAGGAGAAATTTGAAGGAACGGGCATCGGCTTGGCGATCGCTAAAAAGATTGTGGAGAAACACCAGGGCATGATGCATGTGAGCAGCACCGTAGGAAGAGGAAGCGTATTTCAGATTCTACTACCCATTAAACACACTCAGTAATTATACATGGTACCTAAAACAATTTTGTTGGCGGAAGACGACGCAGACGATCGGGAAATGTTTGCCGACTTCCTGGCTTCCCGTGCGGATGTGGCCCTGGCCAGCCTCGCGGAGGATGGCGTTGACCTTTTGCATACGCTCAACAAAATATCGCATGCTGGTACACTGCCAGATTTTGTCATCCTCGATCAGAACATGCCCCGGCAAAATGGTTTGCAAACCCTGAAGGAGCTGAAAGAGCTGCCCGCTTATCAACATATTCCCGTCTTCATCTATTCTACCTATGCCGACAAGACCCTGGAAGCACAATGTATCCAGGCAGGCGCCCTGGGTGTGTTTACCAAGCCCTACTCCTTCGATGGCTACGATGTCATGATCGATGACATGCTGGCACAGGTGGAGGGGTGAGGTATGTCTGCCTTACGAGTTTTTCCCTATGTCAGGCTTTTCTTGCCCTGCACCGTTACCTATTGTCGTGGGTCAAATTGATCTGTTGGGTCATTGGACGGCTTTTGTTTCCGTATATTTATCCTATGAGCTTTGCCAACAAAACTGCCATCGTCACCGGAGCCGGCAAGGGAATCGGATTTGAACTGTGCCGGCAACTGGCCCTGCATGGAGCCTGGGTATTACTCAATGATATCGATACGGCACTTGCCGATGAAGCAACCAACCGGATCAACGCCGAAGTTCCGGACCGTTGTTTCGCCATGGCCGGCGATTCCAGCGATACGCATTTCATCCGGCAGATGGTCGACAGGGCCGTCTCCGAAACCGGGCGCCTCGATATCGTCATGGCCAACGCGGGTATTACCCTATTCGGCGATTTTTTCTCCTATACACCTGAAGCCTTTCACCGCGTGATGCAGGTTAATCTGGCAGGCACGTTCTTCCTCGCACAGGCTGCCGCCCATCAAATGAAACAACAAGCTACCGGTGGCTCGCTCCTGTTCATGTCTTCCGTAACCGGTCATCAGGCTCATAAGGACCTTGCCGCCTACGGCATGAGCAAAGCCGCCCTCGAAATGCTGGCCAAAAACCTCGTCATCGAACTCTCTCCTTTCCATATTACCGTCAACACCGTGGCGCCCGGCGCCACCCTCACCGAACGTACACAGGAAGACGAAGCATACCAAAAGACCTGGTCATCGATCACGCCCATGGGCCGCCCCGCCACAGTGAGTGACATCGCCGCTGCGGCATTATTTCTTGTTGGCGATCAGGCGCGGCATATCACGGGGCAAACCATTATCGTCGATGGCGGTTGGACCAGCATTAGCCCGTCACCATAATCATTTCCACCTCCGCCGCGTTTCAATCATTTTAGGGTGTTAGGCGGGGTTGGCGAGCGGATGCGGGTATGGTTAGCGGGGGCAGCCTGCCTGGTAGTAGAGGAAGTAGGCAGCGCTGATGAGGTCGGTAATGGTTTCGTAGAGCGTGATCATCTGTCTCCTACCCTTTTTCGTTTGCCGGGCCGATTTGGCGGATATGCCCCACTGAAACATATCCCAGATAGCATCCCTGATCTCGTGGGGGTGGTACATGCGGCAGGTGGTGAATACGGAGTCGATCATTGATGGCTCATTGTTCTTTTTATGCCTTGGGAGTAGTAGTGGTGTGCCGGGTATTTCGGTGATAACGCCTTTCTCTTTCGCCGCCAGGAACAGGTCTTCTATTAGTACGTCGATGTGCTCATAGCTGTAAGTAAGGTCGAGTATGTCGGTCTCTGAATAAAAGCGCTCCAGGTTCATGGCGGCAGTCTTGAAAAGATTGTACAGGTCTATTTTGAGGTCGACCACATTGTATCGAGAGAAGATGGCTTGCAGGGATTGCCAGCCATCGTAGGGATAGATGATCCGGCATTGGTAGACGCAGCCTATCTGCAGGTTGATTTTGTAGTTGTGCATAGGTTGATGATGATGGTGTTAGCTTTTAATAGTTCGCTTGAAGGGTTTGGTAACTGGTTTCGTTGAGGTGGACTTTCTGGCGCGGCTATTTTGCAGATAGATGGCTTCGATCAGTTTTTCAAGTTGGTCATACAGGAAGATGAGGTTGCTGCGGCTGCTGCCGTTCTGATAGTTGTTGGTGCTGGTGAGGCCTGTTACCAGCCATTCCCAAAGGGCTTCGCGTAGGTCTTGCAGGTGGTAATTGGTGAAAAACTCTGTGATGACGTTGGCGGGTTGACTGATATCTTTTGGGTTTAGTCGACGGATGAGGAGAGCAGTGTGGACGTTCTGGTTTCTTTTGGGCATAAGCAAACGGATATATTGAAGGTGGAATAATGAGCGTATCGACCGGGTTTGTGACGATTATTGTCGGGACTCGATATTGTTCAGGTGTTCCCGGATGATCTTCACGCCGCTGGCAAAGCGATCGTTGACGGTTTCCAGCGGAACTTTCAGTAGCTGGCTGACGCTGTGTTTGGAGCAGCCGTGGTAGTACATCAATTCGAGTACGAGGCGTTGGTCGGCTGGTATATGGCGGATGATGCTCCGCAGCCCTGAGTCTTGGTGGTTGATGTCGGGCTCGGGTATCACTTCACTGGATCGCAGGTAATGAATGGCTTGCTGGCGTGCGAGGAGTTGCAGCCAGGTAAAGGGAGATTGTTTGGTTGGGTCGTAGTGATGGATGGTGTCGAAGGCTTCCTGGAATGTCTCTTCGAGCAACTGTGTGGCTGCCTGGCGGTTTTCCAGGATATCCAGCAACAGGCCATATATTGCCGCCGCATACCGGTCGTAGAGGGTTTTAAAGGCTTCTTTGTCTTGTTGGCGCAGGAGATCAACCAATGACGGGGCGACCGCATTAGGGCGTTTCTTTTTCATAGCTACCTGATTATTGTTGATAAAAAGGATGGGTTGCTGACGACGGCAGCCAGGTGTCCCTTAGGGATTCCCGTAAATGGTATAATGCGTAAAATGGGGAGTGCGGAGACTGCCCCAAAAAGAAGAGGCGCAGGTCTCGACTTTGCTGCCTGGGACCCGTCGGAGGGTTAGGGACAGACAAAGAAGAGCCCACGCCGTAACGTGAGCTTTCTTCTTTCATCTCATCCCTGTTGAAGTTCCGACGTTCCCAGGCGAGAATCCAGAAGCAGCTTAATGTTTTTAAGGCTGCAAATGTAAATCGAAGATAGAGAACTTTTCAACAGGTACCAAGTTTGGTACCATTATTTTTTCCATAGTTTATCACCTTTCCGTTTATGAAGAGCGAAAAGGATATTGAATTGTTGAAGCAGCTAGGCTTGCATGTTAAGAAGATCAGGCAGGAGAAGGAACTTTCACACCGCCAGGTTGCAGCCGCCTGCAATCTGGAGCATCATCGTATCATAGAGATTGAACAGGGAAAGGTGAATATTACCTACACTACCTTGGTTGAGTTGGCCCAGGGCTTGGGTGTGACAGCTGGGGAGATTGTGACGGTTAATCTTGCTAAATAGAAGTTGTGTGAGCTTTTAGAGATATTTATTAGTCAAAACCATTTATGAGCATACAGATTGCCAATGCTAAGATTGCCAAAGCTATTGCTGAACATTCAATCCATATAGATCTTAGCTGCCTCGGTTTGTTGGAAATTCCGGATAACCTCCGGCAAGCAAACTGGCTTCAGCGCTTAAATGTCAGTAGCAATAATATTAAGAGTCTCCCGACTTGGTTGCATGAGTTTACTGATCTTGAAGTGTTAGATGCGCGTAGCAATAGTATTTCAATTCTGCCATCGGAAATTTATGGGATGAATTCTCTAAAACAGTTACATTTTCGATTCAATAAGTTAACAGAAGTAGATGAGGAATTGTCAAGCCTACCAAATCTTACCTATCTAAACATTGCGGATAATAATATTTCCAGGTTGCATGCAGGCATGTTTCGTATTCCTCACCTAAACATAGATAATAATCCTGTCATTGATCCGCCTGTGGAGGTCTATTCAAGGGGATATGAGGCTACCAAGAATTACTTTATGGAACGGACTAACGGGACGGAAAAATTGTATGAATCAAAGTTACTCATTGTAGGAGAGCCCGGTGCTGGTAAAACTACACTGTTAAATCTTCTTTTAGATGAAAATTACGATTCATTTTTCACTGATTCTTCAACAAAAGGGATAAAGATAGAACCGTACTATTTTGAAACGTCAGATGGGACAAAGTTCCGAGTTAATATTTGGGATTTTGGCGGCCAAGAAATCTACCACACAACACACCAGTTTTTTCTAACTAAAAGATCACTATATGTTTTGTTGTCAGATAATCGTGCTGAAAATACTGACTTCAATTATTGGTTAAGCTCAATTGAATTGCTTAGCGATGAAAGCCCCTTGTTACTTCTTCAAAATGAGAAATCCGAGAGAAAGCATAGGATCAATAATGTAGGAATGCAAGAGCGCTTTGGGATCCTAAGAAACACGTTTTCCTTTAATTTAAAACTAGATAAAAAAAGCCTTTCGTCTTTCAAGAGAGCAATACAACATCAAATTGGTGAGTTGCCCCATATTGGGACAGAGCTACCTAAAATTTGGGTGGTAATAAGGAAAGAATTAGAAGAGAAATCAAAGACAGTCCCTTATATTACTGATTGGGAGTATTTAGAAATATGTAGGAATTATGGCATGGAAGAAAAGGAAAGGGCATGGTTTCTTAGTGACTACTTTCACGACTTGGGTGTCTTGCTTCACTTTAAAGATAACGTAGTATTAAAAAGGTGGATCATTCTTAAGCCTGATTGGGGTACGGAAGCAGTTTATCGGGTGTTGGACAATCGAAAAGTAATTGATAGCAATGGTTATTTTAGTAAGGCAGATTTAGCGGAAATCTGGCGTGAAGAGAAATACAGGGACATGCACGATGAACTAATTTCTCTAATGATGAAGTTTGAGTTGTGCTACCGAATTGAGGATTCAAATAACTTCATTGCTGCTCAGCTCCTACAAGTAGCTAAACCAGTTTATAGATGGAGTGAGCTAGATAATATTACGTTTAAGTACACCTACGAGTTCATGCCCAAGGGTATATTAACACGATTTATTGTCAGGATGAATGATTACATCGAAAATCAAAAAAATGCGTGGAGAGATGGGGTTGTATTGTATAGAGAAGGCACTTGGGCAGAGGTTATAGAGACTTATGGGAAAAATGAGATTAGGATACGAATTCGGGGAGATAACAAGAAAGAGTTTCTGGCTATAATACTAGATTCTATCGATAAAATAAATCTTTCGTACTCCAATTTGAAGGTGCAGAAGTTAATTCCGTGCACTTGCAATAAATGCAGGCAAAAAGGCGAGCCACATTATTTCGAATTCAACTATCTGCGGGAATGTTTAAGAAATGACGTAAATACGGAACGCTGCCATGTAAGCTTTGACTTGATAAAGATTCGCCCTTTAATCGACGATGTACTCGGAGCTGCCTTCAATAAGCGAGGGGGAGGAATAAAGGTATTTGTGTCTTCTCACTCGGATGATGCTGAAGAGAGTTTGCATTTCATAAAGCATCTCAAGGCATTAGAAAAGTCTGAGAAGTTAACTATAAGTGATATGTACACCGTGCCGGCTGGAGTAAATGAAAAAATTGTTATTCGAGAAAGGCTAGACACGTCTGACGTTATTATCTCTCTAATAAGTGCAAATTATTTTAATTCTGAGACGAGTTGCAATGAAATGACAAAGGCGCTTGATAGAACTGAGACAAAGTCTTGCCTATATATACCTGTTATTATCAAAGACTGTGATTGGCGGTCATTGCCAATTAGTGAGATTAGGCCAGTCCTGTATAATGGAAATGGTCTGGTCAGAGCTGGTACTGGTATCGACGAAGCAATGGTTGATGCTGTAAGTCAAGTAAAAATGGCAATTAGAGAGTTTAGATTAGGTGACGACGTTTTGGGCATCGAAGCTAAGATTGATTAATGTTTTAAAGTATAATTATGTCCGATGTTTTTATTAGTTACGCCAATCAGGATAAGAAGCTATTAGACGAATTCAAAAGGCATCTAAAGCCCATTGCTAGAAGTATTTCATTTTGGGATGATTCGAAAATATTGCCAGGCCAAAAGTGGAAGTCCGAAATTTTGCAGGCATTAAGCGGTTGTAGAGTTGGGGTTTTGTTTGCTAGCGCTGATTTTTTCAACTCTGATTTTATTCAGGATATAGAAGTGCCTTCACTATTGAAATCTGCCGAAGAAAAGGGGGCTGTGATTTTGACTGTAATTTTGAAACCTTGCCTGTTTTCCGAGTACGAGGATATCAGTCAGTATCAGGCTATTAATCCCCCCAATTATACCGTCATAGAGATGAGTGAACAAGAGCGGGAAAAGCTTTGGATCAAGTTGGTTCGTAGGATCAAGACCATTCTTGATGATGCGTCGAGAAAGTAGGATTCAGTATTATTATTATTTATAGAAATGCTTCCTTTATTCTGGCTTCATCTTCAGCCGAGAAGCTAGTCCATAACCCGTTGTTTTTTGAAAATTGACCGTAGACAACATAACGATAATAGATCTTTTGAATAAGCTTTATTTTATCTTCGGCATTAGTAACGTGGTCTAGTGACCCATCTGCAAGGTAAATGCAACCCATGTCGTGATGATTGCATTGTGCCTGCCTGGTATCTGAGTTCATGGCGCCCATGACAAATTCCCCTATTTCAGCGCATTTTTGTAATATAGCGCCATATTCCGCGGCTTCTGATAAAAGCTCTTCAATTGTTATTAGGGGTTCTCCTGGATATATTATTGAACGTGATCCAATCAGAAATGGGATGGTTAGACCATTATGGATGTAGCCTTTTCTTTCAAAATGGCGAAGTAGCCTATGCCAATATGGCTCAGGAAATTGTTTCTTGCTTATCTTGGCCTTAAATGTCATAAAATAAATTGCCTGAATATAGGTTAAAGTATTTGCGAGTTGATTGATCTTATATTTCGTAGCTGAACATTTGATAAATATTCAACACGGCATGTTTACAGCCTAGTGCTTAATTCAAGTATCTCGGTACTAATACTGTCTTTCAAAGCTTTTATGGCGCTTCTAAATAAGTGCCCTCTTGAGCTTTTTTTACATATTGTTTGCTTCCTATTTTATAAGTTATCGAAAGTTCTTTGATTTTGCCCGGTGCTGGATCGGAGCCTAGCTCGTTTGTCACATATACTCTTAGTTTATCGTCTAAAACTTTGTTCCTTATTTTATTTGTCACATCAATGATATTGTCTTTAATGCCATATGTAGCGTATGTTATTTCTAATTTAGTTGAAATAAATTCTTCAATAAATTCCAGGATGCCCGACGACTGCTGTCTAACAATTTGATATAAGTCCTCTAATGAGTAGTCGTAGTTGAATTCAAATTCAACGTTTTCAAACATGTCTACTAGCTCTAATTTTGGTCTTATATTCCATTCATATTCGTCGTATTCTTTCCAGTGTTTATATTTGTATCGATACAAATTGAATCTTTTGCCATTTATTTCAGTCGAATAAACTTTGTCGATTACAATTTCTCCGTTTGCTAATTCTGGGTCTGATACCGCTCGGCTGCTCCATTCAATATTCTTGCTATTAGTTTGTTTAATAAGAGCAAGTATAAACTGGTTTTGACTGTCTGTATTCATACAATGGTCTTTTTTAGATCTTTTTGAAAGTGTTCAATTTCTTTAATAAGGGCGGTGAGTTGTTTATAAAATTCGTCTATATCACTTTCCCTTATTACCCGTTTTCCCAAAAATCTTGCCCATCCGGAAATTGACTGATTGTCATTATGCGCATTTAAGACCTTTTTAGCGGATTTAATGAATAAGTTTAATGAAGGAAAATTGGAAACAGACGATTTCTTTTTGAGATTGACAGTATTTACATAGCAACTAGAAACTTCTAATTTTAGGTCCTTTAAATTAATGTTGAAGCTTCCTAAAAGCTGCGCAATTTTCCCTGACGAAGATTTGAGTTCCTTGAGGTGGTCGTTAATCCTATCTCTGAGTAAATATTTACTATTCAAATTCTTGATTCGCTTATTAACTGAAAAGACCTTAACCGTTGTAATTATCATTAGTATAAAGCCGATAACTTCAAACCAGTTTGCACATAAAGCTAAAATATCATTTATTAATGTCCATAGTTGTTTTATGGTATCTGTTTCATTCATTTCGAAAGTATTATTGTCGACGCTTTTTTAAGGAAGAGTATTTTTAATATTCATAAATATTTGATGTCGCAAATTGGAGATTAGTTCCGCAGCAATATACTAGTATTCAATGTCGCATCATTAGAGTATAAGCCTAACGCTAACAAATAAATTATAGTATTGAATCAACATTTAGGTGCATAGCTATTTGTTAAATTACTTTCAGTGTCAATTATACTGATTGATAAAAGTCAATTTTTAGGGGGTGATGTGTTTGCGAATCGAATGTCCATTTTGTGGTGCATAGGATATTTTATTTTTGTATCGGCAATATTGATATTACTGAAAATCATTAGAGAAATAAACGAGGAACCAAACTATAACGGTTTTCTCGGAAAAACAACCATTTTAGTTGCCATGGGAGGAATGTACTTACATGAGGACCGTGAATGTTTACCGCATAATCAGAATATGATTGTCCAAAAACTCATTAATTCTGCCCCTAGTTGTTAAATAAAGTTTAATAGTAAATGGGGCCATCATTTATTGCTAATTTAGAGAGTCTATCGTGTAATCATTTATGAAACAAAGAGTGATGAAGGAGTGTATGTTATGATGCGATCAGTAGTATCGGTAGTGTTCCATAAACTGTGTCAGTAGTTTTAATTTCTGTACTCATCGGCATTTGATGTTCTTTTCTGATGGAGCTGATGGGTGATGCAAGAGATGCAAAAGACATCATATGACGATGAGGCTTCATTACTCAGAGGTTTAGTTTTAGCCTGTCTCCAAAGATAATCGATAATTGCGCCAAAGTCTGGTTCCAGTTGTGTACCGGTTTATTCCACTTGACGCTGATATTCTCCTGAACCAGAAACAGTAGTTTCATGAGAGCGTCCTCGCTTTGGAATGCTCCTTTGGTCTTGGTGACCGTTCGGAGCTGTCGGTGGAAGCCTTCGATGATATTGGTGGTGTACATGATGCGGCGTATATCCTTGTTGTACTGGAAGTAACGGCTTAAGCGATCCCAGTTCTTCCGCCAGGACTCTATAACCTTGGGATAACGTTGCCCCCAGTTAGCCGCAACCTGGTCAAGATTACGTTCAGCCTGCTCTTTGGTGTTGGCCTTATAAACGCCCTGCAGGTCCTTCATGAACGGCTTTACATCTTTGTAGGGTAGATACTTATGGGAGTTCCTGATCTGGTGGACCACGCAGAGCTGAACTTCTGTTTGGGGGAAGATACTTTCGATGGCATCGGCAAACCCTTGTAGATTGTCGATGGAAGCAATGAAAATATCCTCGATGCCCCGGTTCTGCAGATCTGTAAGAACCTGGAGCCAGAATTTGGAACCTTCATGTTCTCCGATGTACATACCCAGCAACTCTTTGTAACCCTCCTGATTAAGCCCTATTATGCAGTAAACGGCGCGGTTGACCACCCGTCCCTCATGGCGGACTTTGTAATGGATGGCATCCAGCCAGACGAAGGGATAAACCCGTTCTAAAGGCCGGCTACGCCACTCCTGAATTAGCGGTAGGATTTTGTCTGTTACCCGGCTAATGGTCGCCGGCGATATATCCAGCCCATACATGTCACTGAGGTGGTCGCGAATATCGCTGTAGCTGGCGCCACGCGCATACAAAGCGATTATTTGTCGGTCTAAATCAACACCTAAGGTCTTCTGTCGCTTGGGAACGATCTCCGGCTCAAAGGTGCTGTTACGGTCTCTGGGAGTAGCCAGCTCGACGTCACCAACCGGTGTTTTGATCTTCTTCTTTCCCTTGCCGTTCTTGCGGTTAGGGTCTTCATCCTGGTCGATGTGAGCTTCCAACTCGCCCTCAAGGGCTTCTTCCAGAAACTCCTTCAATAATGGGGTAAAGACACCGTCTTTACCAAGCAAAGTTTCTCCGCTTTTTAAGCGGGTAGCGGCCTGCTTTTTGAAGGCTTCGAAATCAAAATTTTGCTTGTCCATAATGTCAGTTTAAAGTTACTTAACTTTCCACTGACACACTTTTTAAAACACTCTTGGATAATGCGATCAGTAATATCCCCCAGGTACCCCCGCTATTTTACCGATTCGGCCCCCTGCCCTATCGGATTATCCTTGAGATTTGTCATGCCTGTTCAGCAGTAATGCATTAGGGAGCTACCATTACCTAACATCAAAAAGCCATTATGAAAAGATTAAACCAATTCCTGTTCGCATCATTGTGCGTACTGATCGGCACCGCCTGTCAGAAACAAACTGCCGTAGAACCGCAGCAACAGCCAGCCACTCCGGAAGAGACCCAAGACAATGCGCCCACTTGGGTTACCATGTTGCCTACCAATTCTTTAAATTCATTCAGCACCTATTGGAGCAACTTCTACCCCTGGGGCGCCATCGACCACAACGGATCGGCCCGTATGCGGACGCAGAACTACAGCATTTCAAGCGGCGTAATGACCATTACGGCTACCCCGGGCACCGCAGCCGACAAACCCAGCATCCACTACTACTCCTACACCTGCTACGCCAAACAACAGGTGACCGTGAGCGCCTCCTGGCCCAAATGGCGGGTTTCCGGCGAGTTTCAATGCCCGTCTGTCACTGGTACCTGGCCAGCCTTCTGGCTCAACGGTGCCAACCAGTGGCCGCCAGAAAGCGATATCATGGAGTTTAAAGGAAGCACCACCAACTGGACCAACACCTACAAGAACCAGAACGGTCAGTGGTCCAGCGTAGGCACCGTCATCAATACCCCCTCCAACTGGCATACGTATACCGCCTACCTGTACCGGATTGGCACCACCAACAACGTGACCATCGAATACTGGATCGACGGCGTAAACGTATCGAACCAGACTGGTCAGAACTTCGTCAATGAGCCACTCAACCTGATCATCGACCTGCAAATGGAAGGATCTTCCGGTACACCTGGCCCTACCGGCAATACGGTGATGAAAGCCAGAAACATTACCATCCAACGTAGCGCTACCTTATAAAAACACCAGCCCCCGCATTACTGCTGTAAGCAGGCAAGCCAGACTCTACGATGTAGGGTCTGGCTTGTTTTTTAAAACATAAGCTCTTAAATTGGGAATGAAAAAAGAGTTTACTCTGTCAAAATCCCATTGTCTTTTTGATATGCAAAATAGATCCTTTAGTTAAACCTGAGAATATTTCTTTACCCTCATTCTCAATTTCTTTGACTTTAACGATTGTGCCATCTTTATACTTTTGCACCACCCAGCCATCTTCCAAAACTGTTATAGGAATGTTCAATGCAAGGTTTTCATTAATGGCCTTTGCTGCAGCATCTCGGGTTACTTTATGCCAAAATGAAGGGTCTTTTCCGTCTTCTACTTCACTAAGAGAAGTAATGGGTGAGTTTCTTTCACCACGAGCAATACGAAATCTAATCCTCATATTGTAGGAAACGGTGTCTTTGCCCGTTGGTTTAGAATTAGCCATAGAGTTCAATTTTGAGAAAGGTTGTACTAAGGTTATACTAAATTATTCCGCCTCCAATACCGCCTTCGGCAGCATCAGCGAAAAAGGTAGCGCCTTTGTATAATCCAAAGAGGGATATTCCAAGCCCAACGCCCTGATATTGGCGTAATAAGTGTCGTGTTGTATGTAGTAGTATTTTTCTGACTGAACAAACCAGGCTTTGGGACCCAGTTTCACTGCAAGAAACCATTTTTCCAGCAACCGGGCACTTCGCCCGTTCCCGTCATTCCACGGGTGGATCTTGACAAAAACGAGGTGTATCATGCTCGCAAAATAGAACGCCTCGGTAATGGTCATTGTTGTTGCCAATAGCGTCTCAAGATCAGAATAGAATTTATCCATCTCGCGAACCAACTCAAAAGGCGAAGCCGAAACATATTCAATACGCCCATCTTTGGTTGTTACGTACATATTTTGGTTCCTGAATTTTCCCAACCAATGAGCAGGGACGATGTGTTGAGCCAATTGAGCATGCATCGCGCCGATAGACGCTTTATCCGGCCTCTTGGTTGTCGCCAATTGATAGGCCAGGTATAGGTCATCTATCTTGCGGGTAAAGTCTGGCTGAAATTCTATATGAAAACGCTTGTGTTTGATGTACGAATCAAGTTCAATAGGTTCGCCTTCTATTTTGCCAGAGTAAACGGAAGCTACGGCATGGTGAAAGCTAAATCCTTCCGTCGACAATTGGGCATCTTGCAAGAGCGCAAATGCTTCCGCCAAGGTGTCCACTGCCACCACGGAACCGTACGCGTTCAATAAACCATGGGGAATAATTTGCAGATCAAAAGGGCGCATGGGTAATGACGTATAATCTTGCGCCGTAACTATAGAGAAATCAATAATAAATCGACTACGACCCCACAAAAAAAGGAATGGACCAACTGTCCACTCCTCTTCGATGTTTATTCCCCGTAGAATTTTCTTGTAATGACTGCCCTATTTCGGCAACAGGTCCAGTTTCTTCAGCTCTGCCATTGCCTCCAGTAGCATCGAACCACTCAGCTGGGTACCCAGCTCGCTGCTATTACCCGGCGCCTTATCCCAGGCCGGGCCAAACAGGATCAGACTTTTATTCGTACCCTTACTCCACAAACTCTCGGCATTCTTTTGCAGAAAGGCGATATAGCTTGTCTTTTTATCAGTCGATAAATTGCCATCAACGATCAGCCGGGTGAAATAACGGATAAACACCCCCTTAAACAGGCCGCCATCGCCCCCACCCTCGTCCTTCAACAGCCCATTGGTCGTCAGCTGACCCGAGCTCACCGCAAACTCCGTCGCCTTCAGCGCATCTGTCTGGTAGGTCTGGTTATTGGTGATCTTGAACAACTCCAGCGCCGCCCCCAGGAAGGTACCCTGGTTGTACGTGAATTTCCAGGTAGTGTTCTTATTACCGTTTTTCTCGATATTGTCATACACCCATCCCGTACCTGGTTCGTACAAGGTCGCTTTCCCCCAGTCATAGATCTTATTGGCCCAGGCCAGGTCTTCCGGCTTATTAAACGCCTTGTACAACCGCGCTGCCAGGATCGCCGCCGGCATATTGGAAGGTGTATTCTTCGATCCATTGTCTTTTCGCCACCAGATACCACCACCCAGGTCTTCGCTCCAGCCCGCTTTGATATCCGTCCACAACAGATCGGTGATGTTCTTGAACTGCACATCATTCGTGGCCTGATAAGCCCGCAGGCAAGCCAGGGCCATCCACTCCATGTCGTCGTAATAATAATTGATCATGGTATTGCCATTCTTGGTTTTCACCCCATTCACCAGCTCTTCCATCCTCGACTTGGTAGCCGGCGACGGATTACGGAGATAACCATCCACCAGCACATCCAGGGCATGTGCATTGGGCCAGTACTGACCCCAGTCGGCCGAGGCATTGCTGGTGAGATAGTATTTTCCGGATGCAGACCAGAAATAGTTCATCGACGACTGGGCCGAATCGGCAATCTTCGCCCAATCATAGGTCACGGTATTGCCGCCGCCCGGTGGCTCCGTATAACCTTCGTCTTGCTTTTCTTTTAAACAGGCTGTCAATAAACACCCCCACGTCAATAATATAACGGGCACACTGTAAGGTCGACGCATATTAAGGTTTTTGATAGTTCATGGTATAAGCGGTCTCACTGCCGCGCAAAGAGATCCAGAAATCGGCTACACTGCCCTGCGGCAGGTAAGTGCGGTCAAACTTCCAGCCCCAATCCCACTGACTGCCGTTGTTGACGGTCATGTTGATCGTGCGGTAAGCCACCGAGCTGGGGTACTGACCATCCTGCCCCGCAGGATCGCCCGAATTGCCATTCAACCACCAATTCTTATCGCCCGCGCCCTCATTGATCACCATCATGTACTTGTGCCGCTCTTCAAAACCCCAGGGCATCTGCGTATAATTGACCGTATGTCCGTTCTTACGCCATACCCCATTCGACGTATATGGCAGCGTAAACCAGAATTCGTTACCGGCACAATACCACATCTTCATTTCCTTCACTTCGGCATACGAAGCATTGATATTGTTGAAGTCCAAACGCACCCGCATGATCTTGTCCGCCCCGGTAAAGGTTGATTCCCCATTCATGCCGATGGCATTGATACCATCCTTGGCAAAAATGTAATATGCTTTGGGCGTACCCGTATTGCCATCCAGGAATTTGTAGGTGCCCGCCTTCAGTTTGCTGTAGATCTCAAACACACCAGGCGATACCTGGCGCATCTTCAGGGCATTTGCCATATCGGCTCCGCCCTCTGTCGCCGCACCCGTCAGGTACAGGTTACCGGGCAACACATCAAAGCCACCGGGGCGTTCCAGCTCGATGGTCCGCGTTACCGCCGACTTCTTCACATTAGTACCCTTGGAAGACAATACCATCCACTTGAATTTCTTCTTTTCGAAGAAGGCAGAGCCGCCCAGTTTGGCGATATTGTTCAGGTCGCCATGCGATAGCGATAGTTTATTCAACACGCCTTTGTTGTCGGAGACTACGGTATAGAATGGCTGCGAGAAATCGCCACTGGCCTGGTCAAATGCTACTTCGTACAATACCAGGGAGCCGTCGGCTGCCTTGGCCTGCTCCCATTCAAAGGCGACGACCTCTCCCCCGGCGGGGTTCAGTTTCACGGATAAGTTATCGGCCGGCGTAAAGAATGTTTTTACTTCCGTTACGTCCATATTGATGTCGCGCTCGTCTTTATCACAGCCCGTCAAGCCGATGATCGTTAGTGCGAGCAGCCCCAGGCTGGCGAATAGTTTATTTTTCATATGCAGGTGTTTTGACAATTAATAGCCATCGTTTTGTGAAAGGTTGGTATTTAGAGCCCGCTCGGAAGGCGGTACAGGCCACAGGTAGTGTTTGCTTTTATCGAACTGGCGCAGCTGCACCCGCAGGTAGCCATTGTCGATGGACGCCTCACCAAATTTGGCGCCATGCGCCCAGCCGTTCAATACGGTCTCGGCAATCTTCCAGCGACGGATATCGTCGATGCGGATGCCTTCCATCACCAACTCGGTTCTCCGTTCTGCGCGGATGATGTCCGTCATGTTGGTGTTGCCCGGATAGTTCAGCGCTCCAGCGTCGGTAAAGCCGGCGCGTTGCCGCAGTGCTTTGATGGTCTTGTTCCAGACCTCTTCCGTCATTTGGCCCAGGGCTTGTTTGGCCTCGGCATACATCAGCAATACTTCGGCATACCGGATAAGGTGAATATTCAAACCCGAACTGATGCCGGGCGCTACAAAAGCAGGATCCCAGTATTTTCTCCAGTAATAGCCGGTGGCGGTACCCTGTCCGGCGGCACTGTATTCATTCGCTGTTTGTCCGGCTGGTGCTGTACCCGGCTTGATATAAATGGTTTGGGAAGTGCCATTGGGGTTTACCCAATTGTACCGGTCGTACACTACCGTGGCCGACAATCTTGGATCGCGGTTGGCATAAGGATTGGCTTCATCGTACCCCGAGCCCGCTTCCGTGATCTGCTTTCCATTCAGCATGAGGTAATTGTTGACCAGCTCCTGGGTCGGTGCCAGGTTATTGCTGCGCGCACCGGCAGAGATCGGGGCAAAGTCGATGTAGTCGCCCCACATTCTCAACGCAGGCACGTATTGCAGGGAAAGAATCGTTTCGGTATTGTTCTTATTCAAAGCACTCCCGCTGAACAGGTCCGTATAGGAAGCGGCCAGGCTATAATTGCCATTCTGCGCGCCGTTGTTGATCAGCTGCTCACAAACGGTCACCACTTCTGCCATCCTGTTGACTTCATAGAGCAATACCCGCGCTTTCAACGCCAGGGCTGCCCCCTTGGTGATGCGTCCATGGTCGCCGGCCGCATATTGTTCTTTGGCTGGTAACGCAGCAGCAGCGGCATCCAGTTCGTCCAGCACAAACTTCACCACCTCGGCTTTGGGCGAGCGGCTCACGGTTTTCGCTTCGTCGGGTGTGATATCCTTGCTGAGGATGGGCACATCGCCCCACCACTTGGTGAGGTTGAAATGGTGGAAGGCACGGATAAAACGCGTCTCCCCTTTCATCCGGTTCTTGACGGCCTCGCTCAGCGTGGTGTTTTGATCGACGTTCTCCAGAAAGATATTACACGACTTGATGCCGCCATAATAATTGGCCCAGTCATTCTGAAACCTTGGCAGCGAGCTGGTGAAATTGCCGCTGGCAATGGCATCGGGCTGTCCGCTGTTGATGCCCAGCTTGGTAAAGGCATTATCCGACAGGGCTTCGTTGTAAAAGAAGGGCTGACTGGTATACATACCTCCGTAAACATTGTTCAACGCATTGTTGACGTTTTCGGAAGATTGCCAGAAGTTGAGTTCGGTAAACCGGTCTGAGGGGGCCAGGTCCAGTTTCTTGCAACTGGCCAGGGCTACCAGGCTGGCCAGCACTATTTTTTTTGCAGTGTTGATACGCATATCGTTAGCAATTAGCATCGTTAAAAAGTAATGTCAATACCGCCGCCATAAAATACCGGCAAGGGATAGGCCCGGGCACTGTTGGCCCCCGTGTTGAAGCGGGTACTGTTGTCAAACTCCGTGATCTCCGGATCGAAGAAATTGAGCTTGCTGATGGTCAGCAGGTTTTGGCCGGTAAAATAGATCCTTGCTTTCTGTATATGGGCTTTCTTCGTCACCGAAGCAGGAATGGTGTACCCTACCTGCACATTCTTCAACCGCGCATAGGCCGCATCAAACAGGTAGATATCCGAACCGGTTCTGTAATTGTTGGTGTTGGAGGGGGAGCCCGCTTCTGCCAGACGTGGGTATTTCGCATTGGGGTTGGTGGGCGTCCAATAATCCGTCTGGTGCCGGTACATGGTACCACCATAGCCGAAATGGAATGGCTCTATCAGTTCACCCCGCAGCATGGCCGATCTTTTGCCAACACCCTGGATGAAGATGGACACATCGAATCCTTTGATCGCTGCGGTATAGGTAAATCCAAAAGTATAACGAGGGAAGGGATTGCCCATGATGAACTTGTCCTTGTCGTCGATGACGCCGTCTTTGTTCTTATCGACAAACTTGATGTCACCCGCCGTTACGGTAGAGCCGGCAAACCGGGGCGCCTTGTTGATATCATCGAGGGTTTGGAAATAGCCATCACGGCGGTAGGCCTGGTACATGGTGATGGGGTACCCTACCTTGCGGATCAGTTCAAACTCCTCTTTGCGCTCTACCTGTTGGGTAGCACCCGAGGTCAGGGATACCAGCTCGTTGAGGTTGTCGGCTACGTTGGCGCTGAAGGTTTGGTTGAGTACCCTGCCCCGCCAGTTATAGGTCACCTTGATTTCCCAACCGCGGTTGCGTACTTCGGCTACGTTGTAGTCGGGGAAACCGGCGCCAAACAGTTGGGGCACATCCCGGCGGGCATAGAGGATATCCTTGGTGGTCTTATCGAAATAGTCATACGAAAAATCGAGCTTGCCTTTCAGGATGGTAGCGTCGAACCCGATGTTGAAGGTCGCTGCTTTTTCCCAGGTGAGGTCGGGATTGCCGAGCGAGTAACCCGATCCGCCAACAGCGTTGTTGTTGAACCCATACGCATTGGGATAGTTGAAAAATACGGTCTGGTACTGATAGGCATCCACATTCTGGTTACCGAGTATGCCATAAGAGCCGCGGATTTTCAGGTCGTTGACATAGTCCCGGAACCCTTCCATAAAGTCTTCCTGCGTTACGCGCCAGGCCAGGGCTGCCGAGGGGAAAAAGCCCCAGCGGTTGTCCTTCATAAACTTCGACGAACCATCGTACCGGAAATTGAACTCCGCAAAATACTTATCGTCGTACGAATAGCCCGCGCGACCAAACAGGGAGTTGATGCTCGTTTCAATGGTGGCCGGGCGATTATCGGGCCGGGTGCCGTTGGTATTGTAACTTCTTTTTTGATCGATGATGGTACCGGTAGTCGGGATGCCCAATACCGGGTCGGTGAGCGTTTTGTACAAAGCACTCATCTCTTCTTTGTACGATTCGTTGGCGGCGCCAACCAGTAACTTGATGTGGTGCTGCTTGATGTCTTTATCGTATTCTGCCAGCAACTGCAGGTTGGTGAAGAGGGATTTGAAGTTATCGTCGTACACTTCCCGGTCCTGGCCATAGGCACCGCCGGGTAAGAAGGTCAGGGGCAATTTGCGGCCAAATCCTTTGTTGGCTCGCAGGGTACCGCCAAACACACCCCGTATTTTCAGGTCTTTGATCACAGTGTATTCCGCTGAGATATTACCAAACACTTCGTCGTTATCGGATTGCCGAAAGCCCCCCTGCTCTAAAATGGCCTTGGGGTTGAGCTCGGCCGACACGGCATTGGTAAGGTAGTTGCCGGCGGTGTCCTGCATGGAGTAATACAAGGGCACACGGCCTGCATCCACGATCAATGTACCGGCCGTCGAAGAATGATCCTTGCCCTGCACTTTGGCGTAGCTGAGGATGGTGTTCAACTTCAGTCTTCCCAGCTCCGTCGTCTGGTTGAAACGGATATTGTACCGCTTGTAGCCGTAATCGGGACCTATAAAACTGTTTTGCTGATCGAGGTAACCCAGGCTCAACAGGTAAGTAGCATTGGCCGAGCCGCCACTGATGCTGAGGTTGTGCGATTGCTGGGCCGCATCCTGTAAAATGGATTCCAGCCTCCAGTCACCATCTCCCTTCGCCTGCAGGTCGCGGATCTGTGTAGGCGAAAACACGGGTTGCAGGCCCGAGTTGGCAAGCGACTCGTTTTTGTACCAGGCATTTTCCCAGGCATGCACGGGTTCGTAGGTGATACGCGGTGTTTGTACACCGTAAATACCGTGGTAACTGACGGTAGGCTTTTCGTTCTTACGGCCTTTACGCGTGGTGATGAGGATGACGCCATTGGCCGACCGGGAACCGTAGATGGCAGCCGAACCCGCATCTTTCAGGATAGAAATATTTTCGATATCGGTCGGGTTGAGCAGGTTGATATCGCCACCGGGAATACCATCGATGACCACCAGCGGCGTGTTGTCGCCGAGGGTACCGAGGCCGCGGATATTAATGTTGACACCCTGACCGGGTTCAAAATTTCTTTGTTGTATGATCAGGTTGGGCGATACACCCTGTAAGGCCTGTGATACATTGGTGACGGGGCGTCCTTCGATCGCTTTGTTGCTGATGCGGTCCACGGAGCCGGTCACGGAAGCCCGGCGTTGCGTACCATACCCTACCACCACCACATCACTCAATACCTGATCCGTTTTTTGTAAGACCACGTTGATGGTTTTACGATTGCTGACGGCTACTTCCTGGTTCACATACCCGATATAGGAAAACAGCAATACCGGCTCCTGGCTGTTGTCGGGAATGGTGAGTGAATAGTTGCCGTTGGCATTGGTGGTGGCGCCCAGGGGCGACCCTTTCAGGGTCACATTGACCCCGGCAATGGGGGCACCGGCTTCGTCGGTGACACGGCCGGAAAGCAGCAGATCGGCCCGGAGGACTGTTTCTTCCTGGGGGGTAAAGCTGAGGCTGGAAGCAGGTGGAATGCCCGTGGTTTTGCTTTCTGGCTGACCTTTGCCCCGGAGGATGATCTTGTCGTTGACAAATTCATAACTGATACCGGTGAGCCGGGAAAGGGCTTCCAGTACATTGCTCAGATCACCCTTGGTGTCGAGGCTCACACGCTGACTGGCGTTGATATCATCATCGGAGTAGACGAACACATAGCGGATCTGCTTTTCGAGTTGCAGTAAGACCACTGATAGTTTTTCGTTCTTGACTTTGAGGGCCACCCTGGGCTCTTTCTTTTGCTGTAGAATAGCCTGGTGGTGGCGGGTATTGAATGCATACCCGCTTTGCGCTGGGAGTGTATAACAGGCGGTGACCAACAGTACGGTCGACAGCATGTTCTTAGCTGTTTTGGGATACAGCAATTCCAGGCAACGGCAATCGATAAGTATTCGCTTCATTGGCGGCAGGCGTTTTGGTAGTTGAATGTATTTACCGGGAAATGACGATGGCTTCGTCGGACACGCTATACGAGAATGTTTTAGTGATTGACAGGTACTCCAATATTTCCACGAGGGTATTGTTCTGGAATGATCCGGTGAGCCGGTACTGCTTCACGGTATCGTTGTCGAATACGATCCGCTTGCCAAAATTCCTTTCCAGCTCGATGGCGATCTCTTCAAAAGACTGACTGCGGAAGATCAGTTTGCCCTCCGTCCAGGCTTTATCGTCGGCACTGACCGTAGCGGCCGTTGTGACTTCTTCCAGGTTGAGCCGGTAGACGACTTTGTTGTTGGGCACCACGAATACGGTATCGCCGGGCCGGTTATTTTTGAGGCGGGGAATGAAAGCCACTTTACCCGTAGCTACCGAGGTTTCCACCACCGGCTGGTTGTCGTAGGCCTTGATATTAAAAGAAGTGCCGAGCACACGCACGGTGCCGTTAGACAGGTGTATGATGAAGGGTTTAGCCGGATTACGCACGATATCGAAAAACGCTTCGCCGTTCAGGTAGATCTCCCGGCTGTTGCCAGTGAACAGGGCCGGGTATTGCACCTTGCTATCGGCATTCAACCACACCTTGCTGCCATCGCTCAGTACGATGGTGCTTTTGACGCCTTTGCTGTTCTGTTTCTGCACGAGGCTGGTGGGGTCTTCATACTGGCGGGCTACCAACTGGTACGCTCCTGCCCCCACCCCCGCTGCTACCACGAGGATGGCCGCCACGCGGCTGATCTTTTTCCAAAGGGGCATCCTGGTAACGATACCGACAGGTGATACCGCCCCGGGCACGGCGTCGCTGTCGATCTGCCGCAACACTTTTTGCAAGGCAGGTTCGGTATCGGCATAGGGCTCCTGCTGTTGCTCCCAATAACGCGTATACAGATCGGCTTCTTCCTGCAGGGAGGGATGGGCCGATAGTAACCCGTTCAATTCTTCCAGTTCTTCGGGTGTACCCTCGCCAGACAGTTTACGGGTCATGAGCAGCAAAAAGCGATTGTCGTACATCTCTATTGTTTTGTCGGTATTACTATAAGAAGGACAGTGAAAGCAGCCGGATTACTTACAAGCGGCTAAAAAAAGATAGACAACAGGGGAATGATCAGCAGGCTGCTGAACGGTGGTGGTTGCTTGCGGCGTTGCCGGTCGTTGTTGTCGAGGTAATTATTGGCCACCACCTGCAACTTTTTCAATGCCCGGAACAGCTGTGTCTCCACGGTACGCGGCGAAATGCCCAGGATCTCCGCTACTTCCTTGTACCGGAAGCCATCTTCTTTGATCAATTTAAACACCGTACGGCATTGATCGGGCAATTGCTCGATGGCCTGGTTCAGTTCGAAGCTGATCTCTTTCCATTCCAGTTCCTGCTCGGGATTGTTGCGGTTGATGAGGCCACTGGTGCCTTCCTGGTCTTCGATGGCTACATGTATATGAGAGTATTGCTTCAGGTAATTGAGGGCGCCGTTCTTGACGGCCACAAACAGGTAGGTCGAGAGGTTGTCGATCGGCAGCAGGTCGGCCCGGCGGTTCCAGAGCTTCACAAACACGTCGTTGGTGATCTCTTCGGCGACCTCCTTGACGTGTACATATTGCAGGCAAAAGCTGTGCAGTTTGGGATAGAAAAGGCGGAACAGGCTGGCAAACGCGGGTTGGCTCCCCCCATGGATCTGGAGCTGCAGCGTCTTAACGTGTATTTCGTCTGGTCTCATGAGCAATCGTTGTAAAATAGACAGTTCGGCAGTTTTTGGAGCCGGATTTCACATGGGTATCGGATCGGGTTTGGGGGTTACCCCTTCATGGGACAACAATTTCCGCCATTTTACGTACAGGGGGCGAAAAAAAACTTTTTAGCCGGCCATCCGGGCAGCCGGAGGGGTCGAACTTTGAAAAGGACCTGGTTGAAGGCCCCCGAAGGAAGCGTTGGCGGTTGAGGCCGGTATGCGTGGCAGGGGGGATTCCGGGAACGTCGCCGTTTCCAGACTGCCGAACGCAACAGACTGTTCGTTTATGGGTATGTCATAGGATAAGTGCGACCGGAAACCTGGCGTTATGAGTAGCCTGCAGGTTGTGTTGCACAACATGCGCCATCTTTTGTGGAGCGGCTGCCATACCGTATTAAAAGCGCGAAAAAAGTCGCACCACATCAAACACTGTATATCGCTTTTGCCATACATTTACGCCGCCTGCGTAATTTTCTATCCTTTTGTATGCTGTAGTTGACAGCATGGATACCTGTTTGAATATTTCCTTTTTAGTAGCAATTGTCAAAGGCCTGATGGTAGGCCTATTCGGTGGGATGTACGATCCCTTCGCCAGCATGTATTTTTTTACTTCAAACAATAACCATGCAAACAACGCAAGCACCGCGCGAAAAACGCGTAGAACCCTCCGTGCAACAATTCCTGTCTCCCACACCCGTCAGTTCATTTTTGAATGTGGTGATCAATGACATGGAATCTTATGCCACGGAGAAGGTCAGTTTTTGGATCCCCGCCATCCAGAACGTAGTACCCACTGCCACACTCAGTTCCTATGCGTACACAGGGTATTATGCTACCGACAGCTATCAGAATCCACCCAGCGGTTCCATGAACATCTACCAGGCGAATAATTGGAACCAGCCAGGTACCCTTCCCTGCTTTGCGGCTCCGTTGGAATTTGTACCAGTGTGGACCTGTTCGGGCAACGGTTCTCCCAGCTACCTGGGCATCTATGCACCCACACCGCCACAAGGGTACGTAGCCATTGGGTCAGTAGCGGTCATGGATTTCAAGGCACCCCCCACGGTAGACCAGTTCCCCGGCTTCATGTGTGTACGAAGCGATCTGGCCACACAAGTCACCCTGACGACGACCAGTAATTATATCTGGGCCGATCACAACAGCAAGGCAACGGGCGATGTAACGGTATTTCAACTGCCCAATTCGGGCGTCTGCTATGCCGTTTCGGGCTATCCCACGACAGTGACAGCCTGGGACATTGTGCCGCAATAATCCCGTTGCCATTACACCCGCTATACCCAAGCTTACCTGTTGAAATTTACAGATTCACTTTTTTACCAGTAGCCCCATGCCAGCGGCATGGGGCATTTTATAATTCAATACCATGGACACAGTCACTACCGTTTCCGCCTTTGGCATCAAACAAGGTTCTTTCAGCGTTGACGCCAATGGCGCAGCCAACTACCAACTCCCCATTCAGGTACCGCCCGGCATCGCCCAGGCACAACCCAACCTGAAACTCGTCTACAACCACAGCGCCGGCAATGGCGAATGCGGCATCGGCTGGAGACTTTCGGGTCTTTCCGCCATTACCCGTATCGCTGCCATCCCTGCCATCGATGGTTTTTGGGGCAGCATCAATTACCAGGATACCGACCGTTTTGCGCTCGATGGACAGCGGCTCATCAACATCATCGGAGACTATGGTGCGGCAGGCACCACGTATTACACGGAAAACAACCAATGGAAGCAGGTCGTTGCAGGCGCCACACCACAAGACGGTTTCACCGTGTATACGAAAAGTGGGGCCGTCTGGAGTTACGGAACTACACCCGATAGCTGTATCATGGCCCTGGGATCCGGCAACGTGCGCGAATGGGCCCTGGCTTCCATCCAGGACCTCAACGGCAACCGCATCGAATACCAGTATACCAATACGCCGGTGGCCGGCAGCAGCGATATGGGCGCTTGTTACCTCAGTAAGATCCTCTATACCGTCACCAATAACAATGCAGCCAATTTTTCCATCCAGTTTGCGTATTCGCCGCGACCAGATGTGATCACCACCTTCCTGGGTGGTTACCCGGTGCAAACCGGCTTTGTGCTAACGGGTATACAAACGATGATGGGCAGCGATCCCGTGCTCACCTACACCCTTACCTATGGGCAAGGCACCGCCACCGGCTTCAGCCGGATAGAAACCATTACCCTCACCGATGCCGATGGCAATACCCTGCCGGCGATAGAAATAGGCTGGCAGGATGTAGCACAACCGGGATTCGACACCAGTCAACCAGCTACCCAGTTGTTGAACCAGGCTGGTCTGCTACAAACCTCCCCGGTAGATGTAAACGGTGATGGCATCACGGATATCCTGCAGTTTTACCTGGCGGATAAGGCGCTGAATGTGGTGACCTTTCTGGCCAGCCAGTCAGGCGGGCAGATTACTTACAGCAGCCCCGATCCGGATGGCCTGCAATTGGGATATTATGATGGCACGATCAATACCGACTACTATATCTACCCGGCCGACGTAAATGGCGACGGCCTCACAGATATCATGATTGTATACCCGGGGGGCGGCAATAACCAATACCTGTGTATAGACGTGTTTATCAATGACGGCAGCTCGTTCAGCAGCAATGCGAGTACAACCGTCACCAACAATCCCTGGTTGGGCAGTGATCTGTTGCAATGCTTTGCCATCGATGCCAACGGCGATGGCCGGGTGGACCTGGTGCAGGCTTACAACGATGCCGGGGTGTTGAACTTCAATGTCTGGTTGTCTGATTTTGTAGGCAGCAATGGCAGTTATTCCGCCACAGCGTTCAATACGAATACAGCGGGAGCTTATCCCAATCCGGCATTCTGGCCCATGGACGTCAACAACGATGGCATTATCGATATGGTAGTGCTCTCGGAGAATACGGAAGGGGCGTACCAGGTCACGTCGTTTATCACCACGAGCACCACCGGCGGCCTCAACCTGTTGGCCGGTCAGGCCAACACCAACCTGGGCGGGGCCAACGGTACGGTAACGATATTGCCGGTTGATGTGAATGGCGACGGCGTATTGGACATACTGCAACTGATCCAAAGCCAGTCGGACAATTCCTTCCAGCTTCAACCCTATTTCTCGACGGGCACCGGCAGCTTTGTGGCAGGTACGGAAAGCAGTTTCGACCCGCAGGGTTTCAATGCTTCGAACCTGTATCCCCTGGGCCTCAATGGTAACGGACAAACCAATATCGTCGCCGCCTGGCTCGACCCCAATAGTTTCCTGAACTTCACCATTTATGCGGCCGACCCGTCTGGGGTATTTACTGAAGGGGCTTCCATCCCGACTAACCTGAATATTCCCACGATATCCTTTTTTGCGGGCGATGTCAACGGGGATGGAAAGGGAGATCTCTTGTACAACTTTACCGGTTCCGGCAGTTACAGCAACATACAGCCATTTCCGTCCATCGGGCCCTACCCCGACCTCGCCAGCAGCATCAGCGATGCGCTCGGCAATACCACGACCATCGAGTATGCGCCGCTCACCGATGCCAGCGTGTATACGGAAACGGCTCCCGCTTACCCCCTGACGACACCGCGCCAGTATCCGTTCATCTTGTCGCCGGTGCAATACCCCGTGCAGGGGGTGCTGGGTATGGCGACCTATGTGGTATCGGCCTATACCCTCACCAATAATACGGCTTTAAATAAATTTCCTTATGAACAGTCATTCACGCAGCAGTACCGGAATGCCGCCATCGACCTTACCGGCCGGGGCTGGCTGGGCTTCCAGACGGTGCAACATACCAATACAGGAACGGGGTTGACGGTCGTGCGGAATTATCTTCAGTCCTTTCCATTTACAGGCGCCCTGGCATCCGTGTTAAAGATCCAACAGGGTAATCAACTGCTGCGGTCGACGGTGAGTACTTATCAGGCAAATACCGTGGCTGGTGCCGGCAGCCTGTCATCCAACGCAGCTGTTGCCGTGCTGAAAACCGGTGTGCTCGACTACTACTATTACATCGAGGCTGGCGTTACCAATTTCGAGTCGCTGACGGCCAGGAGCTTTGCGTACGACAGCTATGGCAATCAAACCGAAAAGACCTGGTGGGGTTACATCGATTACATCGATCCGGTTGGCATCGACAACACCGTTGCCTTCCCGGTCGTAACACCACAGTCGCCCGAGTATGTCGTATACAGGTACCGCCAATACCAGAATGACGTACTGGCCAATGGCTGGGCATTGGGCTACCTGTTGTATGAAAAGCAGTCAGCCAACAGCAGCGATGCCGATATTACCAGCTTTTTGCCGGGTGATTATAATTTGTCGGCCTGTACGTATACGCCACAAACCTATAACCTGCTCACCCGTGGCGCCTGGGATGATCAGAACAACGTGCTATTGACCACTTCCTTTACGTACGACAGCTATGGCAATCGGAAAACGGAGACCCGGCCCGGCAATTGTACCACACAATACACGTTTGATGCAACCTACAACTGCTACCAGGCATCGATGACCTCACCGGCCAATGCCCAGGGCACCCAACTGGTAACCCAGTATGGATATGACCCGCGGTTTGGCAAGTTGGTGGCCCAGCAAAATGGTAATGATGTAGTGTCCATTGTAGCCTATGACGGATTTGGCCGGAAAATAACCGAGCAAGGCCCCATCCCACCCGGATGCACGCAGACTGATACCAATCAATGCACACCTTATGTGACCGGCACGGTCGCTTTCGGATCGGCGGCAGTCCTCACACTATCAACCATCGTTTACCAGAACGACGGCGAAGGCGGCATCTACCTGCAGGGCAGCGTACTGCAGCAGTTTCCCAACAACAATAGCCCGGTGTGGGCCGATCACTGGAAATACGTCGATGGCAAGGGAAGAACGGCGGTGGTGGCCGTTCAGGCCGGCGGCAACAATGGGTATTCCGTGCAGGTGACCAGCTATGGCGCGTACGAAAGGCCGCATACCAAGACCCTGCCTTTCTTCAGTGCTACGGTGTCACCCACACCACCCGTGCAAGTGCCCATGATCGTATATACCTACGATGCGCTGGAGCGTCCTTTATCGAGGCAAACGCCCGCAGGCGCCAACAACGATGAGTTGGTATTGACCACCTGGGCCTATACCAAATGGGGGCAAACGACCATTACCGAGGCGTACGGTGCTCCGGAAGCCTATGTGCAGGTGGTGAGCCGACAACTATACAACGGCAAGCAGCAACAGGTGCAATCGGTGATCGTGAACGACAACAATGCCACCACGCTCTTCAGTTATGATGCCCTGGGACGGCAGCTAACGGTGACCGATCCGCAGGGTCTAAAAAACACACTAACCTACGACTCGTTAGGCCGGAAGATCGGGTACGATAATGCGGATCAGAATCCCAGACGTGTTGCTTCGGGGGCTTTGTCGTACCAATACAGCCCCGTTACGGGTGCTGTGCAAACAATTACCAATGCCATGCCGGCCGCGGTAACCTACACCTACGATGCGCTGGGGCGGGTGCTGACGCAAGTGTATACGGATGGGCGCCAGATCGCTTACACGTACGATACGGCAACGAATGGGTTGGGGCAACTGGCCACAGTGAGTACCACCACCAACGGCAATGGCAGTTCACAAAAATCGTTTGGATATGATGTGTATGGAAACGCCACCACCGAAACCCTCACGGTCAATGACCAGTCTTATACGACCAGTACAGTTTTTGATCCACTGAAGCGAATGGTGGGGCAAACCTACGATGACGGCATGTTGCTGACCCGGACCTACGATTGTGGGTTGTTGGTGTCGCAGCAGCTGGAAGCGGTAGAGATCCTTTACCCGATCGACAGTTACAGCGCCAATAGCCGTTATGGGGAGGTGCAGTACTTCAGCTACGGAGCAGCAGCCCTGACGGCCAATTATACCTACAACAGTGCCGGAACGCTGTATACGGAAACCTTTGCCAATCGCCAAGAGGAGCCCCTGCTGAACTTCAGTTACACCTACGATCAACTCCATGAACTGTTGACCAGCGATGAGGCGGTGGCCGGCGACAGCCAGGCCTATACCTATACCGCTAAAAAGATACAAACGGTGAGTGGATCGGCTGGCATGCCTACAGGATCCTACACGTTTGATACAGGCGGGCGTATAACAGCCAATGGCGGCTATACCTACAATTACCAGGGTTCCAATTGTCCGCAAACGATGACGATGGGCACTACGCAATACACAACACAACAGGATGGTTGTGGCCGGATCGGTGGGCTCACCGTAAATGGCGCTACCAATTATTTCGTGTATGCAGCCTCCGGCGACCTGATATCTATTATTGACGGCGGCACGCCGCTACGTACCATGCAGTATGATGAGTCGGGCAATCGCATCTTCGAGCTCTTTACAGATGGTTCCAGCATGGTGTATGTGAATCCTGTTTACCGGGTGTATACCGATGTTGCGGGTAATACCACCATTCTTAAAAATATGGTAGACAGTGGTGGCCTGGTGGCTACGCTTACCTCCGAGAACGAAACTGCTTTTTACCGCCGCGACCAAAAGCAGAACATCACCCATATTTACAATGAATACGGGGTGTTGCTGAGTGCCTATGCCTATGACGGTTTGGGCAATCCGACAGCATTGACTTCGGCCAATAAGCCGGCTCCCCTGTACGAAGGGCGTGACCTGGACCGGGGAACAGGGTTGTATTATTTTGGCGCCCGGTACTACAATCCTACGCTGGGTCTCTTCCTGGCGCCCGACAGCCGGCTGGGTGCGCGCAACAAGTTGAGGGCAGGTGCCTGGAACCGTTTTGCTTTTGAACTGAACAATCCTGTAAACCAACGTGACCCCAGTGGGCACCTGAGCATCTGGGCGGATATTGGCATTGCTGCGGGGGCGGTGGCCATGGTGGCGGTTGCGGCGGTAGGCATAGCGTTGACGGTTGTCACTGCCGGCGCCTCCGATGCGGCAGCTGCAGAACTGGAAGTGGATCTGGGCTCGCTGGAAGTAGCGGAAGTGGGCGGCGCTGCGGTAGATGCCGGCGCAGACGCAGCGGCCGATGCCAGTGTGGATGCGGCCACCGACGTGGTGGCCGATGCAGGTGGCGAAGCCGCGGCGGGCAGCACAGAAAGTGGTGGCGGCCTGGGCAAGACACTGGTACGGGTAGGTGTACGGTTGGGCACCAATGCGATCAAGGGCGCCGTCGTGGGTGCCGTGACCAATAGCGTGGAGTACGAAGTGGAATCGGGCTTCAAAGGATCGTGGAGCGGTTTGCTGAAAGCCGCGGAATTGGGTGCCCTATCCGGCGCTGTGAGTGGTGTCGTTTCCGGCGAGCTGACGGCGATGGTCAATCTCTCCGATTATTCCTTGTTTGGCCGCATGGCCATTCAGGGTGTTGCGGGGGCAATCGGCAACGTCTCGGGCAAGATCGTGGCCTCGGAGATCCTGAATCATCAGTTTCCGAGCGCCACCAGTCTGGCCGAAACGGCTGGAGCAGGTTTTGTGAGCGGCGCCCTGGTCGACAAAGACAACCTGGTGGGCCTCAAGAATGCTATCTCCTCCGCGTATGCGTCATGGACGGGTCCGGTGGAGATTGAGATGACGGTGTTTAGAGAGTATATCCAGTAGTGTGTACTCCAGCGGCGGCTACGTGGATATGGCACCGAATAGTGTGTATTCGAAATGTGGCGCTATACCGGGTGCAGGTAGCCGCCTGCTATAGCTATCGCTGGCTGTTCCTGAACCCCGGGGTCCTTATCCGGATCCCGGGGCGGGAATAGTGTCCCGATATTTTCACCCAGTTCCATATGTTTTACCGGGTAAAAATTAATTCTATTACGGTTGTCCGTAACAGCGGGAAATGGCCATACCTGATATTTACCTCCTTGTCGCCATGCCCTAAACAATAAAAGGGTAAAAACGGTGTTGTATACACCATCCGGCCGTTTTTACGGCGGGAAAACTATAGAGGGCGCTATCCATGAAGATTTTTAATCAAGTAACGACGAGCACATGAGAATTCGTTCTTATGTAAGACTTCATTCCTAAACCATAAAAAGCAACAATGACGAAGAAAGTATTGTTCTTGTCCATCGCCCTGAGCAGCATCCTCTTTGGATGCCAGAAAGACTCCGACAACGACGACGAAATTGCAGAACTCAAAAAAAGGCTGGAAGCCATTGAAAAAGGAAAAACGGTGACCGCGATTACTTTCGAGGGCGCCAATATGGTGATTACGTATAGCACGGGAGAAAAGATCACGACGCCTATTCCGGCGGGCGTAAAAGGCGAAACGGGCCCTGCCGGTCCTATTGGTCCTGCCGGCCCCACAGGTGCCACTGGCGTAGGCATCGCGTCCATCACCTACGATGAAACGACCGGCATCTTAAAGATCAAGCTGACCAATGGCAATGAATCTTCCTTCCAGGTCGTGACAGGTACGGATGGCAGTTTATCGGCGGTATTGTTGTCAGATACCAAAGGCAAGCAGTTGATTGCTTCCCTGTACGCAGGCGCAGCGCCTTACCTGGAGATGACCTATGATCCAACTACTTTCGAGGCGGCTACGGCCAAATCAAGTGACATCGTGGACGGTCAGGTCAGGAAAAGCATGGAGGTCAGCAAAAGTTATACGGCCGGCAAATTGACCAGTGCAACGGTGAAGCGGTTTGCGCTAAGAAAAGATATCGCCTATACCTATAATTACTTCCAAAGTATAGATGGAGACCAGGTGACGTACGCTACCTATAAAGGATCCTTCTTTTCTGAAACAGGAACCGATGGGTTGTATACCTTATATGTTTATTTAACGTCAGGTGGCGGTGGTAGCTCTATCTACCGTAAGTACACCAATGTGGTAAAGCTCGCCACACCCTTACCGGCTTACTCCGACTATGTATACAGCGAAACCGTCGTGTACAATATTAATGCGCAGATTTATGTACCTGGCTCTACCGACAACTGGTATAAAACCTATGGCAGGTATGATAAAACTGGTGTAACCAATCCGGGTGATCTTGTTTCTTCAGATACCTATGCGCTCGAGACCAATACAGATGGCCTGGTCACCAAAGTAACCCGGACTGGAGAGCAACGCTATATTAGTCTGGCGTATAATTCGCTCAAAAAACTGTCCCAGGCGGTAGAATACATCAATAGCTCGGTTGCCAGAACAATGAATTACGAATACAACGCTGCCAACCAGCTGGTATCTGTAAAACAAGTAGAGGGTGGAACCACTACGGAGATGATGAAGGCAGAGTATGATGCCAATGGTAATCCGGTTAAAATTTATGCTTATCAAAGTGAATTGTATTCCTATGGATGGAGCGAATTTGACCCCTGGGAGAATCCAGTAAACCCTTATGGGCCACATGTCGTTCGCCCCAAGGGCTTGTATCTTTACGCTACCCTTGAGTATACCAGCTACAAAAACTTTTTTGGCAATTCTATCGGATCTGTATTTCCTGGCTTAGGAGCTTTCAGCCCGGTCAATGCGCCTAAAAAAGTGGCCTATGCCAACAGTGCAGCATTTGGTTCCATTGAGTACAAAGATTTCAACGAGTTTGGTTACCCGCAAACGATCGTTACCAATGGTGCGAGCACTACAGATGGTGGCGGCAGTATCCGCATCGAGCTGACAGCCAGCTATACCAAGAAGACGAACTAGCATTCCGCATTTTCTATAATGCCGACTGCCGTAAACGAGGCTACTTGTTTACGGCAGTTTTTCTGTTCTAAATATTTCCTGGATAGAACTATGCGCATCATTGCCTGTTTTATAGTGCTGCTCCTGGCTACTGGCACGGCCACCGCCCAGGTCACCACCACTTCCAAAGACACCAGTCAGCATACCGCGCAGCCTCGCAAGAGCGATACGCTGGTGCGGGTTACGGTCATTGGTGTAAAGGCCCCCACCCCTTCCGCCAATATTACCCTCAGCCGGGAAGATATCGTGCGCACAGGCAGTGTGCTGGGGGAAGCCAATATTTATGAAGCATTGCAAAAGCAAGCTGGCATTATCCATACGACTGAAGTCAACAGCGGTTTGTTTGTGCGCGGTTTGAATGCGGGCAACACGGGTATGCTGCTGGATGGCGTCAATACCTTTTCGGGCAATCACCTGCTGGGTATCTATCCCCCGGCGAATGCGGACGCCTTTAGCAAAGTGCAATTACTGAAAGACAATATCCACCCGAAGTACAATGGATTCCTGGGGTCGTACCTGTTGCTGGAAACACCAGATAAGGTGCCGGATAGTGTACGGGGCCAGGCTGAACTGGGTATACTCACCTCCAAACTGGGCGTGCAGGCACCGGTGATCAGGAACAAACTAGGCATCATCAGTAATGTACGCCGATCGTATTTTGACCTCATCTCCAACACCTACAACCGACTCAATAAAGGCAAAGCCGATTATTCGCCGCTGCCGGTGTATGGTTTCTACGACTGGAACAATACCATCGTGCTCAATAGCCGGGCAGGCTTGTTTAAGTTGAACACCATGAGCTCCGGCGACCGGTTGAGCATGGATGATTCGCAACTCAACCTGGATGGGCACTGGAAGAATCTGACGATTGGCATCAATTGGCAATATCAATTAACTAGCGGGCTGTGCCTGACCGTCAATGCCGGGACGTCCCGTTACCAGGCTGACGCCTCCTATAAAAGCATCGGTCGTCAGTTGCAAAATGAAGTCAGGGAGTCGGGCGCAGGAGCCGATTTTCATTGGCAGTTGGATAAAAGCTATTCGCTGGATTATGGACTGTTTGCAAAGAGCTATCGCCTGAGTATGACCAGCTCCTCCCTCGATGCCGCAGATAGCACGCAACAGCACATTACAGTTGACAAGCGAGCGGAAAACATAGGGGCCTATATATACACCACTATCGCGGTGACCCGTCACCTGCAGGTGAGGCTCGGCACCACCGTTAGTCGTTATAAGTCAGATAAACCTTTTACCGCGCTGGCTCCAACCTTCAATATGACGTACACCTGGTACCAGCAAGCCATCAATGTGAGTATCAACCGGCAATTGCAATATGCACACCTGTATGTGCCTACGGGCATACAATTGCCCATCAACATATGGTATCCCTCGGTGAAGAATGCGCCGCCGGCAGACGCCTGGCATGTCACCGCTGGCTACAGCAGGGCGTTTGGCCACAAAATAAAAGCCAGTATGGCGGCCTATTATATACGGCAGCCGCACCAGACGGAGTTTTTGGACAAGAACTATTTCTCATCCCTCGATTTCAAGACGGTCCAGGGTGCCGGAGCTTCACGCGGCGTGGAGCTGAATGCCTATTATACCAGCAGCCAGTGGCGGCTGGAGGCGCACTACACGTATGGAAAAACCACAGGGCGATTCCCGGGTATCAATGAAGGGCAGGCGTACCCGCTGCCGTATGATATTCGCCACAAGGCGGATATGGTGATACAGTGGCAGTTTACACCCCGCTGGACCTTTTCTTTATCGCAGTATGTGCAGAGTGGCGGTGTGATCACCATGCCTACCGGACTCTACATACACCAGGATGCAGACCTGGGTGATGGAGGATTGCAGCCGGTGCCGGTATATACAGTAAGAAACAATTACCGGATGCCGCTGAGTCACCGGATGGATGTGTCGGTCAAACATGCATTTGACCTGGGTAAGATCCGCTGTTCCTGGACGGCGGGTATCTACAATACCTATTCGTACCAGAATCCTTATTTCATTTATTTCAAGATCAGGCAAACAGAAGATGGAGAACGGTATTTGCAGGCGAAGACAAAGTCTATTCTGCCCATGGTGCCTTTTATTTCACTACACACAGAATTCTAAAGAGGATGAAACAGACGCTATGCTTGTTGGGGCTGATTGCCGGGGTGATGACAGGTTGTGCCAAATTGGATGTGGAGGTGCAGATACCCGAGGGGCCCAGCCGCCTGGTGGTAGAGGGATTGCTGACACCGGGATATCCCGCAGAGGTGATGCTCACGGAGAGCAACACATTGCAGGACGAGTTGGTGTTGCTGGCGGTTTGGAATGCCAGGGTGTCGATGGATACCGATACAGGTACCATAGCGACGCGCAATATACTGTACAAAAAGACCGACCGGCGGATCATGATCAATTATGGCAGTGTGGATACCATGCGGGAAGGAGCACACTCCTACTTCAAGCTCAATATTACCACCAAAGATGGAAGGACGTTGCGGGCAGCTACGAAGGTGGTGAGCCCCGTTCGAATAAAGTCAGTAGAGCTGAACAAAGAAAATATTGTGACTCACCATGACCTGCTTGGCAACGAGCCGCGCTATTTGAGGATGTATGCAGCCACTTACAAGCAGGGCAAGGTGGCGATGTCCAAATCTATGTTGTACCAGCAAGGCCCGGGCACAGGCACCTCCTGTGTAATGCCACTGTCCAACTACCAATCCGGCACCGACTCCATTACCGTAACCTTGTTTCATATTCAAAAAGAATACTACGACTATCTTACTTCCGTCGAAAACGCCAACAGCGCATTTAGTGATCCACTGCTGAACCCGGAGGAGATCATATCCAATATCACTGGCGGGTTGGGGATCTTCACGTATTATACGATGGATAAGGTGAGGGCGAAGTAGCTTATGTTGGAGCAATCGATTACTGGGTAAAATAGGCATACAACGCATCAACATGCCTGAATACTTACAGAGCGATAGTCGATACATTTGATTGGTCAACCTACTAACCAAATCATAAAACTGCTCCCTGCATGCATCACAAAATGATGATGTCCCTGTTTGCCATTACCTGTTTATTCTCCGCTTGTTCCAAAAATGATACGCCGCCCCCCGATCCTGTTGTGCCTCCTCCTACACCACCCGAAGTGGTAGAGCATTATGTGTACGCGCGCGAAGGCAATATTACCCTCGCAATACACAAAACGGAGGCAGCACGTTCCGGAACGCCTGCTACCGCGATACAACTGATAAAAGACGACCTGCGCAATTTCTCCACGATAGTGACCGCATCGGCCACCGAAAAGTGGAAGCAGGATACGATCTGGATAGAAAGTAGTGGAGGTACGATCATCTACAATAGCACTAAAAATGCTTTAGTGATCGGCGACCTGCTGGGTTACCATGACAGAAAGACAAAAACAGAGCCCGGCATACTCTACCATTTCCTGGCGAAGAAGCATATGGAGAAATACCTGGGCGGTGCTGAAAAAAGCAGCCTTGAATCCAATTACAATGCGGTTCGTGCTCCTAAATATGCGAAAGCCTATGGCACGACGGGTTTAGTGCTGGTGAAAGACGCCGTACCCGATGCGTCAAAAAGCGCGGCAGACTATTTTGCTGAATTGACAGAGGCCTATTTGTCGGAGAACAATTACTATCCCTTCGATTACCACGAGCTGCAGCGCCATGATCCCACTGGCTTTTCTTTGATGGAAGCAGTATGGGGTAAAAGGTCTATCGCCGCCAATAGCCACGGCATTAGCCTGCCTCCCATCAGCCTGAAACAATGGCTGGAAGGAAAAGAATCCAACCTCGATACCTATTATAGAAAGTATATCGACGCGGATGGTTTTCCCATCGTAGCGTCTCGTTTTGTGGCAGACTCGGCGCTGGTACAGACAAAAATGATCGTTCAGAAAATGCTTACGCGTATACCGGAGGCAAAGGCGGCGATGCTGAAGGCTAATTTCCGGGTGGGTGTGATTGGCGCCCGGGAGAAGGTAACCGATATGCCCGAGAACAGGATGATGAATATCTGGTGGCCGGGAACAGACTGGGATGCGCGTGGCAGAGGATATGGCGCTACGGAATGGTTGCCACTGATGACCTGCGGCGAGGAGAACATCATAAAGCTGCCAGGCGGCGGTGATCGGTACCTGTATGAAAGCATCATGGTGCATGAGTTTGCACATAATGTTGACTACGGACTGCGTAAAGCACGTACCGGCTTTGAGGCCGAACTGCTGGCTGCCTTTGCTTATGCTAAAAACAATGGGTTGTGGTCGGGCACCTACTCGATGGAGAACGATGCCGAGTATTTTGCCGAAGGTGTACAGGCCTGGTTCGATACCTGCAATATGTATGTGCTCATCAATGGTGTCCGCACCAAACTAAAAACCCGCGAACAACTCCGCACCTATGATACCCGTCTCTTTGATCTACTCAGTAAGATCATGCCGACGGAGCATCTGACGGGGTATCACTTTACGTATGAGTAGCCTGCAGTCTCCCGTATAGCGCTCCCCTGGCCGCTCCGTAGCTACTCCCTGGCTGCTCCGTACCAGCCGGTAGTCAACGGCAGGTTAACCCCAGGTCAATTCCAGGTCAACCCCATGTCGGGAGGGCTCAAATGCAGGTGGGATGCGGGTTTATATGTTGCTGGAACGGCATAGTCAATCCCATGGCGGGTTTGATCGAAATGGAGAATATAGAAAAGTGTCTGTTTTGACACACTGTCGGGCGGTTTATAGTGGATGACTAATATACAATTGAAAAAGGCGGTAGTCCAAATATTTTATCGACTACCGCCCCTATTACTGGACGCTCCTGCCCGCTTGCGGGCGCTTATTTGTTCAATATTTTCATGACACCCAGCTTGTCTACGATAAGCAGTATGAACAGTACGGTGATTGTTGCTCCGCACAAGCCGATCATCAAATAGACATAGTACTCGATGGTCCATTCCAGTGCCACTTTAAGTCGTTGTAGAAAAGGTATGCCCTTTTGCGTGGCACCTTCATACAGCGAAAACTTCACCGTACAAAATTCATTCTCGGTATTGAAGTTGCCCAACTCCACCCCTAGTTCCTGGAGCTGCGATTCTATCTCCAGTATCTTGTCGTGCAGGGTAACATAATCACTGATCACGCCTCCCTTGGCCTTGAGTTCATTCAGCGATGCCAGCGTTTTTTCCAGCGACGCTTTCCTGGCATTCAACTGCCGGTACTCATTCGTCTTATCTACTTTGGTGACTTGTCGGGCTTTTACATCGCCGATTTGTTGGATCTTTTCATAGAATGCATCAAACTTGTCTGGTACGATACCGATCAGCAGGTGAACTTCCCGGCTTCCTTTATTACCCGTATTTTTTTCGTATTGAATCACACCTCCAAATTGCTTGATGTCGGCGTTGATCTGTTTTAAACCCTCCTCAAACTGGGTGCTTTTCGATTTGATGGAGGCCGTCTTTTCGTATTTCTGCGAAGAGACGCCCATGCCATCTGCAGGAACGTCGTGCTGTATCAACTGCTTTTCACTGGCATAGTTTTTCCGTAGGTTCTCAATCCTGTCAAAATAATTGCCAGCATCATCACCACTCTGCGACAGGCCACTGGCGACATATCCATACGCCAGTCGAAGGGCTAACAGGGCAAAAAACAATACGACAAACCACCTGCCGTATTTCCAGAATCGTCCTTTAAAGATATTTGTCATAGTTGGGGTTGGTTGAAGAAGCCAAAGAAATGCTTTTTCTGGTATCCAGGCTGGTTATGCCTCCTGTTTTAAGAAACTTTTATTTGCAGTCATGTAAAGTATGCTTTACATTCGTTGTATAAATTAAACATCATGAAATTGCTACTCCCCCACCGCTTTAAGCGGTTAGGAGCCGCCATGGCTCCACTCGGATTTTTGCTGTGGTTGCTGATGCAAAAAGGCTATATCAATAAGCTGCTGGCCTATTGCTTTGGGCAACCTGTTCCCGGTGATGATCGCACATGGTTTCAGTTGGTTAATATAGTTGCAGCCATCCTGGGGTTCTTTGCCCTCCTGACGGGGCTATATTTTATCGCCTTTTCAAAAGAAAAGGTGGAGGATGAAATGGTCCAAAGCACAAGACTGCAGAGCTTTCAATTTGCGGCGTTTTTACAGATCATCGTTATGATAGCCGGGTTTCTTTTTGTGTTGTTGGCCGGTGACCCGGGCGAAGGCGGTATCATGTTATTCTTTGTTGCGCTGGTGCTGCTGTTCTGGGTTGCTTTCATTGGCCGCTTCAACTACATACTCCATTTCAAATACAGGTAATGACGAATACGGTCAAAGAAGAACGGTTAAAGAAAGGACTTACCCAGGTTCAGTTGGCAGAGTTGGTGGGCGTGTCCCGGCAAACGATCTTTTCCATAGAGATCAACAAGTATGTGCCCTCTGTCGTCCTGTCCATTAAACTGGCGAAGGCTTTCGGCAAAAAGGTGGAGGATGTATTTAAGCTGGAAGCAAATGATTAACACTACGTGCTCTCGTTGGGTCTACATGGTACGTCATAATAGTTCAGGTACAATTACACCTGTCCGCCGGCAAACGGGAACGCTTCTCTAACCTCGGGCAGTGCATTGAAAGCCGATGAGGTGGGCTATTGCCCCGCCTCATCGATTCCTGAGTCGAAAACATAAGCTAGACCTTTTGCTTCCTTATTCCTTCGCCCACCATAAACTCGGGAAATCCATTGTTTTGAAAGAACTCCGCTACTATTTTCAGGCTTGCATGGATCAATGTTTCATGCATGAAATCGCTAAGGGGAAGCGCGATGGCGGCAAACTGCTTATCGCCTTTTGTAAGAGCGAAGGTTCGTTGCGACCGCTCCCAAAGCTTCTCAAACTCTGGAAAATCCTGTTTCCAGCCATTTCGGGCGAGGTAAAATAGTAGCCGCGTTTCGGAATCCTCTACGGGCGCGTAAGCTTCTATGTTTTGTTTGTTGGATAACTGGGCATCGTAGAAACCGGTATCACTTTGAATAGCAATACCAACATTAATGACCAGGCCATTCAGCCGCTTATGCGCTCCACAATAGAATTCATGAAAATACATGGGTAACCAATCCCAGGCCCAGTAATCCCGGTAATGTTTTCTGCCATCGAAAAAGCTGCCGCTGAAGCAGCAATAGGTATTTTCGATCTGGACGCCGATAGATTGTGATATATAGTCTACCGTATCGACCAATCGGCGTTGATACATATACAGGAGCCGATAGGCCTTGCGAACATCGATCAGTGCTGCTTGCAGATCAGTTGTTTCCATATATTATGGCGAAGTTTTAAGAGTAGTTAATGATACTGTGTTGATGTTAAAGTCCTTTGACAGGCCATCCAACATGCCTGGTCTTCCCTTTGTCAGTGCCATGAAAGAATCAGCCGAAATGGTATAGGGTGTATGGAAGTTGTTGAATAGTTCACGCGGATAATAACCGTGGAAGTTTAAGTATTCGATCATATCCGTTAAGATGTTGCCCACCATCGGGAGTTCGACAGGCTGGTGTAGTGTATCACGGACTTCCTTCACAGCTTTCAACGTCTGTAGCAATGCTCGCCACCGGATCTTGAAAACAGTCACGGATCGGCCTTCTATGTCGATCGTCTCATTCTTATTGTTGAGTGGATCGTTGCCGCCGATCGCCAATAGAATGACGTGGCAGACGTCGGATCCATAAGCCAATTGATAGGCTTTCACTTCTCTTTCCCACTGGGCGGGGCTTTGAGCGTTGTTGTCATCACGGGCTTTAGCTTCTACAATGATGTCGAGGTTGTTGCATCGAATGAAGAGGTCTGGCTCCACCCGATTGTCCAATGTCCAGCCTGGCCAAAACTCATATTGCAGGATCTCGGGACGTGGCAATGGTGTCGACCTGTCCAGCAACGACCGGTCCAGTATTTCCCAGATCATCGATTCGGGTAAATAGAATAGTCGCTCGAAGAAGTTGGAGGTAATGAAATCTTCCGAACTATTGAGGACCTCCCGCCAGCCGATTGCCCTATTGTCAAATTCGAAATTCCTGCCTGCTTTTCCTTTTCTTAACAGATTGAGCATAGTGTGGTTAAAAGGTTTCTTTTGGGCTTACCTGGTATCGTTCAGGCGCAAAATAGGTAATGATCCATGGGTGGGAGACCGTGTAAACACGGGATTTTAATATAGGGGTAACCCTTCTTAGTCCCATGTTTTTAGGACTGCTACCGGGATATATAATAATAGATTAATAGAAAACCACAAGGCACTGCAAGCTGATACAAAAGGAGCTGGAATTAATCGGGTAAGCCTGCAAGACCTACAATGTCGCCCCCTGCCCACCCTTCGCCCGGGATATCTGGTGAATAGCCGACAGGTTGGCCTCGTTGATGCCATTGAAAAAATGGAGAATGGTCAGCAGTTCGCCTTCGTCGAAAGATTGGAGGTGGCGAAGGATCTTTTCTGATTGCGGGTGCGTCAGGGGCTCTAAAATACGGGAGGTATTGGCCGTGATGGGCACGATAAACACTTTGCGACGATCATCCTTGGCATACTGCCGTTTTACGAGCTTCTTCTTTTGCAGGCGGTCAATAAGACCCGTAATGGCGCCGGTGGTCAGGCCAGTGAGGTGGGCCAGTTCACCGGCGGTCATCTGTCCTTTCTGGATGATCAGTTCGAGGTACTTGAGGTCGGTCGGTGACAGGCCGGCTTGCCGGGCGATTGTTTCGTGCAGCAACGTCGTGGTGTTGGCAAATTGGCGGCTGACGGTCCGGACAGCCTGAATAGTGATGTTGAAGGGAGGGTGTGAATAACTTTCCATCTTGATTAGCGACTGATTGTCTTAGTGGCTAAGATATGGTATTGGGGGCCAATAGTCCAAATAAATCGGGCATTTCCGGGCAAAATATGACGCTTATTCCTTGTGCCGTTTTTAGGGAAAACCTGACCTAATTCGCTGAAAGAAAATAATTTCTATAGATTTTTTTGGAAGTATATCTGCAAATACTACTTTTGCCGCGGAGAGATGGCAGAGCGGTCGAATGCGGCGGTCTTGAAAACCGTTGACTGTCACAGGTCCGGGGGTTCGAATCCCTCTCTCTCCGCTAAAAAAGACACAACTTGTTACCTAATAACTTGTTGTGTCTTTTTTCTTTAAAACCCGGAATGAAACCCGGAATGGACCGTTTTCGGCAGCGTGGCAAGCGGGCTTACCTAAGCGGACGGGAAATGAAAAATGGCGCACACAGTTGGACACTTCAGTTGTTTTATTTAAAGCCCCCCTCCCCAAGGATATCCGGAACGAAGTGGTAATCCCTTTCTCCGCCCAAATCAACTAATGAAGCTCCGGTCTTAGACCGAGGCATTTTGCGTTTAGGCGGGGCCTGCAGTCAGCCTTGCCAGCTTGATGTCAACCGCCTGGACGGGCGCGCCAGACCTACCGGTCCACTACTAAAAAACAATAGTCCAGCCTGGGTGAGATGCCTGCTCTTTTGTATAAGCCACACCATCGATTTTCAGACCGTTGTCGTCGATCAAGGTAATAATGCCTCCTTTGTTGGAGAGCGCTAGAGGTTGCCTGATCTGGATTTGGAGACATTCTCCAGGTCCTATATTACCCACTAAAACTTGCTTTTTCTTTTGTGAATCCAGAATAGCCCAATTCGTGATGTCCAATTCACCAGGTGATGTATTCAGCAGTGTTACGCTTTCTACCTCTGGCGACTGTATGGAGTTGACCAGTGCGCCAATGATACGAACCAGGCCCTGCGATTCGCCAGGTGTAGGGTTGAAAACAGGTCCCTCCGCGCCACCGATGGCAGGCACGTTGCCCGGCGACACAGCTCCCGGAGTAACGGCATCTCCAATTTTGTGGCCAGTAGCATTGTCTGTGTGCCAACCTTGTGATTGAAATTTCAGGAATATGGCTACCCATTGATGTTGTTGCGGAAAATGGATCAACACCCCCCCATCCTGCCAAACCCCATCATCACCAACAAACCTTCCGACGTTGCTTTGGTTCATGTGTATATCATGAATGCCGTTGCCGGGAAGAAAGGCAAAAAACCTATCCCGTTGACTGGTTTCGGGTCCCCAGGTCTCTCCGAATGCATACACTTCTGCGGCTTCGTCGGCCATGGCTCGCTGCATCAGCGAATTGATTTTGTCGTTCAAATCGTTGTCCGGCCCCGGTACATTGAACGGCAGCGGACGCATCTGGGATCGTTCAAAAAGATTACCGCGAATGTAATCCAGCGCTCCGCTTACCGGGCTGGGGGCCAGCGCCGTAAATCCAAAAGGTAAATTCTTTATGGTGTCAATGATCGGATGGGCAAAGTTTTCAAGGACCAGATATTCCAGTTCTGAAGGCTCGAGCGCCGACTTGACATTGATGGCGATGCGATAATTAAGGTCGTTCGCAATCAGTCGCACCTGGTAATGGGCATTTTGATTGGTGGCCAAACGAACCTCTGTCGCGTGACCTTTTAATACCCCATAGTTTTTGAGTGGCATAAATATAAATATTGAGTATGATTGAATTTGTTTTCCTACCGATGCAGGCCGCAAAAGCATTACTTATTGTATGGACTGATTGGCAAATCAAAATAATCGCTTATCCCATGTTGGGGAAAGCGTTAAAACACCTTTATCCTGTTGTTTACGTAAAATGGGTCTTTTCACCCGCTGCCACTTTGCCGCCAGCGCTGTTCGCAAGCCTCCATCCCTCCCAACAATCATCGTTTTTAATGTGTTTTTCATCGTTGCAGCGTGTCGTGGCACAAAATTTTTAGGGAGGTCTCCAAAGTTTTACCAAACCCATTCTTTTTTTCATGAATACCTTACAGAGCGTATTGCTCGCAGATGATGATGCCGATGACAGAAGCCTTTTCAGGGACATCCTGAAAGACCTTGGATTGAGACCCGCCCTGCATACGGTAGACGATGGCGTAGCACTCATGACCTGGCTCAATAACGCCAAACAACTCCCGGACGCACTTTTCCTGGATTTCAACATGCCCAAGAAAGACGGCCTCAGTTGCCTGCGCGAGATCAAAGCGGATCCCAACCTGCAGCAACTGCCGGTGATCATCTTTTCCAATTCCGACAATTTTGCCCTGGTGCAAATGATGCTCGATGAAGGCGCTGCCTACTTCGTACGTAAACAGCATGGCTACAACAAGATGCTCAAACTGGTCAACAAACTGTTCTCCCTCGACAAAAGGTCGCTGGCAGACAGAAAAGAGATGAATGATTTTGTGATCGTATAAGCAGTAAGTAGTTAGTCCAGTTGTACAACACGGCCCTCCGGCCAATGCGTCAGCAGTCCTTTACCATACCCTAACGGGTTTACCTTGTTCTGGTGCTTGCGGTTGTGCAATAACCGCTGCCTGCCCAGGAAACAGGATCGGCCCAGCAGCAGTTGATCCATCAATTCGCCCGGCTGCAAACGGTAAAAGGCAGTTCCTGTAGCGGCCGTCAGTTCCGTAGCCGACTCATGCGTCAACTCGTCGATCACTTTTCCCTGATGACTCAGGAACGTAATGCCCCGGTGACTGGCTTGATACGCCCCTGTCTTCAGATCGGTGAGCCGAACGGTGCAGGGATGGGCACCCGGCAGACTGTCCATCAGCGGGGGCGTTTGAATGCTGATGGTGGGGGCGATTACTTTAAATCGTTCGAAACGGTTATCGGTGCGCAGGTACCAAAGCTCCCACCCCGTTCGCTCGCCAGCGCGTAGTAGCATCGTGGCCATCAGTTTGCGGGTAATACCACTTTGCACCCGTAAGGCATTCGTATGCTGTATAGCCGAGAGGTATTGTACATTACGGATCACCGTCTTCCGGATACCCGACTGGATCATCCGGTGCTTGAGGTCCTGGTCTTCAAACCCGTAGTCAATGATGGTTTCATCATAGCCATGGAACTGGGCAAAATGGCTGGTGCGAAGGCAAAGCCTGCCCTGTACATCCCACCACTTGCGGCCCACATCCGTCCACGGTGGTGCCAGGAACAACTGCTCACTACGGTGAAACCATCGGTTCACATACTGGGCGAATCCGGCGCCGGTATAGTTGTCGGCATCCACACTGATCAACACATCGCCGGTTGCCAGGCGAAACGCCATATTCTTGGAGTGACTCATTTTGAACAACTCCGGAAAATCGGCCTTATAATATTGCAGGGTACCTGTCGCCAGGTATTCTGCCAACTCGTTCATCACCCACTCATGCAGATCATCTTTGGAACCATAATTTAATAAGACAAACTCTAGTTGAGGGTAGTCGATATTGTCACGGATATTCCGGATCAGTGTTTGTTTCAGGTGCTCGGTACGGTTCATGCAAACCGTACAAAAAGACAGCTTATAATAGTTCATGATATTGGATTACTATTATATGTACGAATGACAACCATTCCCGGATGCATGATTCAAAATGAACCGATAGCAATACTTGGACGAAGTGAAATATATTTTGAGCGGTATGATCTTTGTATTAAGTTTCTTACTAAATTAGTGTCGTAATCAACTCGTCTACCTCGAATCTCCAGCGTCTAATCGATTCTCGCAACCATCAGTAGTTAGAACAGCACCAAACATTAGTAGCGTTTTTTCGTATCCCCCATGGATACCATCATTTATTCCATTAAACCATTTTATGAAATATTTGATCATCGCGCTACTTTTATTGGGTTGTTCCAAAGATGAACCTCCTTTTACCGTAACGTATGAGCCGGAACCGGGCGGAGGCTATACAGGAGGTAACTATCCCCCCGATAATCAATTCACAACTATTGTCCGCTTTTATTCTACAGATTCGTTAATGTGTAAAAACTATTGGCTGACGGTCGACAATGGCAGCGACATCCCGATCAAGTACAGCAGTAAACTGCCGCATTGCCGGGATTCAGCCTTCGAATCAGTCACCCTCTTGCAGGAGGTGCGCTATATATTCCGCATCATGGATTACGACAACAACAAGGTGATCGACACCTTTATGTTTAGAATGCCGAGAAATGGATACGCCTGCATGAGCTTTAACCTGAATAGATAAAAACGAAATAGCCCAAAGGGGTTTAATGGGAGACAGGGCGGACGTTTCTACGTGGCGCCCTATTATTTTTTATCGATGTGCTATTCGTTTAGCGTAGTCACGAGCACCAGGTCTATAGCCAGTCTCCTGGCATAATTGTCCCCTATTTTCTACAACACCAGGGCTTGGTTGACATGTACCGAGGTTTCACCTTCAGCTTAACGGCCACGAAGAGAATTTTTCCAACCTATCAGCACAAGATCGCTACCCACACCTGTTTACTTGTCCGCCTAATACAACTACTAGCTGACAATCAATGAAGCAGCCAACTCAATCACCTACTTTGAAAACGTTGCTTCTCCCTTATCTTCTTGCCTCGATGGTTGTTTTGTTGCAACAACTGTTCATTTACTCCCACTGTCATTCAACACCTGCCAGCATGCTGGCACAATAAATTTATCTCTTGCGTGGATGGCCCACTCTCTTATCCTCGTTGGCGGTCGCTGCCAGGCCTGACTGCCCATCATTGAAACAGCATTGTTGTATAAAACCACGTAATATGAGATTAATTCGTTTGTCATTGGCCCTGCTATTGCTGGCCGTTATTGGTCAGGGTTGTATCAGTAAGAAGAAGTATGAAGCCCTGAACACCGATTATGAAAAGCTCCGGGAATCGACCCGCGACATTAACAGTAAATACCAAACCAGTCAACAAAGTCTGGCCGGTGCCACAGCTCGCGTCACCAGCCTGGAAGACCAGATCGCGCAACAAAAGGCTGCATTGACAGCTTTGCAATCCGCCCTCGAAAAATGTCTGGCCGGTGCCAACCAGGGTAATGTCAATGTATCCAAACTGGTAGATGAGATCACCGCAGCCAACAAGTATATCCAACACCTGGTGAATACCAAGAACAAGAGCGACTCGCTCAACATGGTGCTCACCAACAACCTCACCCGCTCCCTTAGTCGCGAAGAGCTGAGTGATGTTGATGTGCAGGTATTGAAAGGAGTCGTGTATGTATCGCTATCCGATAATATGCTGTACAAATCCGGCAGCTATGAGATCTCCGACAAGGCAGGCGCTACCCTCTCTAAGATTGCCAAGATCATTACTGATTACAAAGATTACGACGTGCTGATCGAAGGTAACACAGACAATGTACCCATCTCTAAACCGAATATCCGCAACAACTGGGACCTGAGTGCGCTCCGGGCATCGTCTGTGGTGCAGGCGCTGCAGACCATGTACAGTGTAGATCCTAAACGCCTCACTGCAGGCGGACGCGGCGAGTACAATCCGGTTGCTGATAACAACACGGAAGATGGTAAGGTCAAGAACCGCCGCACCCAAATTATCATTACGCCCAAGCTCGACCAGTTTATGGAGCTCATTGGCCAGGCGCCCGATGCCGATGGTAAGAAGTAGGTTAGGTTAATATAGCTTTCGGGGTTACACCCATCGCACAAAAGCAGGCTGCCCTTGGCAGCTTGCTTTTATTGTTATTGGCCGATCCCTTTGGCACACGCAACAACGAAGTGCCTAGGTGTCGGGCAGCATTTGGTGTACTATGTACTTTCCATAAATAAAAAGTTCCCTCCAGCTGGAGAGAACTTGTATTGTTTTTCATGGCTGTAATAGCTTTTCTGGCGCACCTCCTGTTGCCTGTATTCCCCGATGCCTTCACGCCTTGTATTCCTGTATTCCTTGCTGCCTTGTTCCCTAGTTGCCTCGACGCCTTTACGCCTTCGCCGCTTTCTTCGCCAACAGCTCGTCGAGGTTGCCCAGGCCCATCGTAAAGCCTTCCTGGAAGCCCATCTTGAGCAAGGTTTCGATGCCCTCTTCAGTGGGCGAGGTGATATCGATCGTCACTTTGGTGCCGTCGGCTACAGACACAAATTGCACATGCCACGTCATGACTGGCATTTCCTTGTTGACCTGGCCGTTGTCGTCGGTAAAAGCATCTTCACCAGTAAAGCTTTTGCCGGATTCGATCTTCTTATAATTGATCACCGCACCATGTCTCTCGCCTTCAGGACCCACCATGAAATAAGCCCATTTACCTCCTTCTGTAAAATCCATGCTTTTCGTCTCTGCCTTCCAGGGCTTGGGAGCCCACCACTGATCCAGCAATTCGCTTTTCGTCCAGGCAGCCCATACATCGGCTACCGGTGCATTGAATTCTTTGATGACCTGCATCTTTTTGTTGGCCAGGTCTTTGGTGAACTGTGCTGTTTTGTTGGTACTCATGATTTTTTGTTTTTTATGTTTTTCAATACGTTGTCCAATTGATTGAAGCGGGTTTCCCACAACTGCCGGAAAGGTTCGAGCCAATCGGCCACTACCTTCATTTTTTTCGCGTTGCAGTGATAATAGATCTCCCGGCCTGCCTGCTCCTGCCTCACCAATCCTGCATCTGCCAATACCCGGATATGTTTTGATACGGCTTGTCGGCTCGTGTCGAAATGCGCTGCCAGCGCGTTGGGCGTCATGGCCTGTGCAGCCATCAACAACAGGATGGCCCGGCGGGTGGGGTCGGCAATGGCCTGGAAAACATCTTTTTTCATGGTCGTTTATTTTATCTGCAACTCACTGGTAGCAAATCTACGTGCAACCCGTTGGTTGCGCGGGGGGCGTTCGCGACATTATCAGGGGGTATATGAGGCAGGGTAAAAAAAGGTGCAAGGAGGATGCCGTAGCGGAAATGGCCCGTGGCGGGAGAGGCTCCCCACGCCACGGGAAAATATAGGTGGATTCGTTACAAAAGTTCTACAAAACCGGTGGTACCCTGTACACGGATCTGTTGGCCATCTTTGATCAGTCGGGTGGCAAGTTGTACGCCCACCACAGCCGGCAGTCCATATTCACGTGCGATCACGGCACCATGTGTCATCAATCCGCCCACTTCAGTCACCAGTCCTTTGATAGACACAAACAAGGGCGTCCAGCTGGGGTCGGTAAAAGTGGTGACCAGGATATCTCCTTCCTGCAGATCGGCTGCAGAGAGGTCTGTAATGACCCGTGCGCGCCCTTCCACCACTCCGGCCGATACCGCCAGCCCGGGCAGGGCACCAGCTGGCAGCGTAGCGTGTTGATACGATCCCTGAATGATCTCCCCCGCTCCCGTCATCACGCGGGGAGGTGTCAGTTGTTCAAAATGTTGGAAGGCTGTTTTGCGTTCAACGATCAACGATCGATCGACCTGCCTGGTTGTCATTACGGCTCGCAGCTCTTCAAAATACAGCCAGTAAATATCTTCCGGCGTTTGCAATATGCCCGCTTCCGCCAATGTCCTCGCTTCGCGCAGCAAGGCTTGCTTATAGCAATCATACCGGTTTACGATAAAGTACTTGGGGTACTCCCGGTAACCGGCGAAATGACGCAGTTGATCGATCATGCGTTCCGTGTCGATTGCTTTCTGTACTCCGTCTGGCAACGCGCGCAATCGTTCCAACAAAGCAGCCTTGTGTTGCAAAGCTGCCGTAAGTCCTTCCGCAAACCTGCGCCCGCTGGCCCCAGGTGTCTGCTGGTGAACATTCCCCAATAGCAGCGGCACCAGTGCCAGGGGATGCTCCTTCCAACGTGTTCGGGTAATATCGATCTCTCCCGGACAACGCATACCATATTGCTCCAGGAAGGAAGTGATTGCCGCTTTTACCAACGCGCCACCTTCCATCTCAGCAAGTCCTTCCAGGAAATCATCGTGTTGTGCTTCCTGTAAATAATGGATAATAGGTGGATGGAGTCGCACTACATCGGCCACGTCCAACAGGGCCAACCCCATTTCGGCCGTGATATTGTTGGGCACCGATTGGGCCAGTGGATCTGCTGCATGCACATCACCCAACCACGCTTCGATGTGTTCGTTGATCCACACGGCGGCATTCATCGAAGCCATGATAGCGGGCAAACAGGCAGGTCCCTGGATATACGATTTCAATCGTTGCATGTCTTCCTCAATGAACGACAACAAGGCTCCCCCCGACAGTTCTTTGATCGCCACCCGCAGGCTGGCGATGGAAGCCTGCCCCTCCCCGATTAAATGATTGACTACCGAAGGATCAAGCGTTGTAAACGCTTGCTGGGATGAAAGAGCAGCCACGCGCGGTTGTACAGCGTCTGCGGGTTGCACAGGCTCCCGGGGAATGACGTCTCCCCGCGCAATCAAGGTTTCCAGCGCGCTTTTAATGAGCGGATCCGATTTGCCCACGGAGTTCAGGACGGCCGCCCGGCTCTCCGCCGACTGCAATAGCGGGGCAACATCCACAAACAAACGCCCACCCGCCGTACGCATCGTGGGTGGCGCCATCATGAGGAAAAAAGACAATCCCAGGGGCCTCATCGCATCTGTCATCATCTGCTGGTGGCCCACCGATATATAGACCCGCGGCTGATCACCCTCTACCGCAGGAATAGGAAACAAGCTGGTAATGGGGCGGCTCTGTACAATGTAAAACCGGCCATCGGCCAGGCACCATTCGATGTCCTGTGGACAGCCAAAGAACTGTTCGATACGCCGGCCAATAGCCGCCAGTGGCAATACCTCCTCTTTCGACAGTACCGGCTCCGACGACACAACACTCGTTGCCTCCGCCGCCTGATGCGTACCAATCTGCTGGCTCAACAGCTCACCATTGCGCACCCTGTAGTGATCGGGATTCACGCGTCCGCTCACCAGTGCGTCGCCCAATCCACGTACGGCATCGATGGCGCATACCTTCCGGTGACCCGACACCGGATCAGCCGTAAACAATACGCCCGCTGCCTGCGGGTGCACCATGTATTGAACGATCACCGCCAGCTGCACGCTGCGATGATCAAATCCCTGTTGCTGCCGGTAACTCACTGCCCGCTCCGTGAACAAGGAAGCCCAGCAAAAGCGCACATGCTCCAGCACCGAAGAGAGGCCAGTGATATGGAGGTAGCTGTCCTGTTGGCCCGCAAAAGAAGCCGTGGGTAAATCCTCTGCCGTGGCACTGGAGCGTACCGCATACGTTTTATCAGCACCATATTGCTGCAACTGCATGCCGATCGCGCGTTCGATATTGACTGGAATAGGCGTTGCCGTAATGGCCGCCCGGATCGATGCGCATACGGATATCATAGCAACACGGTCATGCGCCTTCACTTGCGACAGCGTCTGCAGCCAGGCATCGATGCCTGGCACAGTACGTAGCATCGTAGTAAACGCTTCGGTGGTAACACAAAAGCCATCCGGCACCAGCAAATCATCTACCGTCATAAGTTTACCCAGGTTTGCTGCTTTACCGCCTACCAGGGCTGCCGTGGATGAGTTGATAGCACGCAAGTCGATAACAAAAGGATGCATAGTGATTGTTTGTGTGATGAGGTAAACGCGGCACTGAAGGTAAGGGTCGATGAGGTTGCAGACCGCAATTTGGAAGAGAATGTTGCTGCGATCACCATAAAAAAAGCCGGCTCTGCAGAGAGTCGGCTTGCGCCTTTTGCTGGGTAAAACAGCCAACGGGTAGTATTGTTCAATGGCAGTGAAAATAGTCGCAATAGCCCCTTTAAGCGGATGCAACACGCCCATGTCACCACAAAAGAGGCCGGCCCCTTGCGGAACCGGCCCTGCCTTTCTATTGTAAACAACTGCCGTACAGAAAAGCCATGTTGAAGGTCGACCATCGGGCCTGCCTAGTTGGTGGCGATGATCTCCAGCACCACACTCGCCCGACTCGCTTTCACATCGGGGTTATATCCCACCGTCATCAGAAATTCGCCACTATAGGTTTTGCTGCTATCGATCGTAGACTTTGTACCAGGATATACATTCAGCTCTTGCAAACGATATCGCCTGGCCGGATCAAGTCCCTTGAGTTTGATCGGCAATACACTGCCCGCCTCATACCGGTTGTTCACCAGGTAATTGAACACGACGCCCCTCGTTTGCTGCGTATTGAGGTACGCAATGGCTGCCACCGCATGGTCGTGTGGACTCTGCAGGCGGTATTGGTTGCCCTGCCAGATCACCGGCTTTAGGGATTCATAGTTCTTCAGTGCTTCCTGGCAAAAGCGCAGGTCCTTCTCTTCCAGGTGGCTCACTACGATATCAAAGCCCAGCTTACCCATCATCGCCACATCCGTACGGTACTTGATGGGTTGCTTGCCCCAATCCGTCACGTGGGCCGACATGCTCACCGAAGGATAGAAATAAGAATAGTCCCATTGCATGAACACCCGCTCCAGCGGATCGGTATTGTCACTGGGCCAAAACTCCGTGAAGTATTGCAGCGCGGCATAATCCACACGGCCTCCCCCACCCGAGCACAACATCATCGGCACGGTCGGATATTTGGCCCGCAGGCGTTTCAATACCTGGTACAAGCCCTGCACGTATTGCAGGTAGAAATGAGATTGATTGCCCAGTTTCGCAGCATGCGCATTGTAGATAATAGCATTGCAATCCCATTTGATATAAGCTAGTGCGGGATTCTTCGTAAACAGGTTGTCGACCACCCCAAACACAAAGTCCTGTACAGCCGGATTGCTGAGGTCGAGCACCAGTTGGTTGCGGAAATAATGTTCGGGCCGGTTGGGCTGCTTTACCACCCAGTCGGGGTGTTGCTCATACAGTTCGCTCTTAGGGCTCACCATTTCAGGCTCTACCCAGATACCAAACTTCACCCCATTGGCTTGCGCTTCCTGCACCAGGGTGGCAATGCCATTGGGTAATTTCTTTTTGTTCTCCTGCCAGTCGCCCAATCCCGCATGATCATCGTTGCGCGGGTACTTGTTGGCAAACCAACCATCGTCGAGCAGGAAGAGGTCTACTCCCAGTTTCTTCGTATCCTTCAGCAGGGCTTTCAGCTTGTCTTCATTGAAGTCGAAATAAGTGGCTTCCCAATTATTGAGCAGCGTGAGCCGGTTGCCTTTGCCATCGAGGATTTTATAATTGCGTGCCCAGCTATGCAGCTTGCGGCTGGCTTCCCCTTTGCCCTTCGTCGACAAAACCGATAAAAAGGCGGGCGTGGTAAATACTTCTCCGGATGCCAGGGTATAAGGTGAAGCGTAGTTGTTCACCCCGGCGATGATGCGCAGGTTATCGCGGTTGTCGAGCTCCAGGTCTACCCGGAAGTTACCACTCCATTCTACGGCGCCGTACAATACAGTGCCCGCATCTTCGGTAGCGGGTTGATCCAGCGACACCATAAAGGCAGATGGCTGAAACAGGTTGGCCCGCGTTCCCAATTTGCTATCGAGGGTTTTAATACCATGGGTCAGCCTGGCCTCTTCGGGCTGCATTTCGCGTGCCCAATCACCGTGGTATTGACGCAACCAGAAACTATTGGCCCGCAGGTAGAGTCCGGCAGAAGCATATTTGTGCAAGGTCACTTTGCCTTTCTCGGTATGACGGATCTCGCTCCATTGTTCGGTCACATCTTCGTTGAACCAGGTCTTGCAGTACAACGTCACCTCAAACGGGTACACCGGATCCTTCAGGTAGATAGACAACAGCGAGGTATTGTTGTCGAGCTGTTTGGTCTCGTGTCGTACATACTGCAGGTCGAGCGAGTTGTTGCCATCTGCGTGGGTTACGCTGAGTGCCGGTTCGAAGAGGTTACGCGTACCCGCTGTACTATACAGCGCGTTGGCGACACCCGAATAGTCGGTCGTTTGCTTATAAGCAGCCGCCACCTGGTTGTACTCCTGCTGGTCGGCCAGCTTGCTGCCCAGGTAAATGATGCCGACGTTTTTGTTGGCATCTGTTTGAAAGACGAGGGCATTGTTCCTGGTCTCTACAGGAATGGTGACCGATTGCGCCGTTGCCGGCACTTGCCAGAGGAGCGCTGCACTGATCAGCCAGCTGGCTGCACAAATACGTTTCATGGTACGTGTTTTCCGTTGTGTGATGATTGAATGGATGATCTTGCTATTTAGTCGTGGTGGCAGTGATCAGTTTGCCGTTGAGCTTGAGTTGCACGGTTTGTGTCTGCGGCGATGTCAACTGATAACGCGTCACCTGGCCGTTTTTCCAGGCAAAGCTCACCGTGATATTGCCACGGGCCTTCATGCCTTTCACGGCACCGGTCGGCTTCCAGGCATCGGGTATCGCCGGCAACAGGTTGATAAACCCTTCATGGCTTTGCAATAGCATTTCGGCAATACCTGCCCCGGCGCCGAAGTTGCCATCGATCTGGAAGGGCGGTCCCGCTGAGAGCAGGTTGGGATATACACCCCCACCGGCGCCGTAGTTGATATCCGTTTTGCGCGTGGGCTTCATGATCTCCCGAAACAATTTATAAGCCCGGTTGCCATCATGTAGCCTCGCCCAAAACAATTGCTTGTAGGCAATGGCCCAACTGGGACCATCATCACCGCGTACATTGAGCGATTTACGGCAGGCTTCCGCCAGCTCGGGTGTGTGCGATGGCGTGATCAGGTTGGCAGGATATAGGCCATACAAATGCGATATATGACGGTGTTCCTTATCGGTTTCCTGGTAATTCTCCAGCCACTCCATCAATCGGCCATCAGGCGCCACCACACCAGCGGGAGGGATTTGCGATAACGTAGCCTCCAGCTGCTGCCGGAAGGATGCGTCGATACCCAGTGTCTTCGACGCGTGGATCACATTGGTAAACAACTCCCGGATGATCTGGTTATCGATGGTGGCCCCCATCGTAATGCTCACATGTTTGCCACTGCCATCGGGCATGAAAAACGAGTTCTCGGGCGAAGAGGAGGGCGAGGTCACCAGCCAGCCTGTCTTAGGCTCTTTAATGAGGATGGCTTTGTAAAACTGCGCCGATCCTTTCAATACGGGATATATCTTCTTCAGGTAGTTCTTATCGTTGCTGTATACATAATGATCCCAGAGATTGTTACACAACCAGCCAGAGCCGGATTTGCTCACACCCCACGAGGCACTTTCGCCAGGCTCGGTAAACATCCAGGGGTTGGTGATCACATGGGCAATCCAGCCTTCCGCATTATAGTAGGCCTTGGCGGTACGTTCACCATGCGGTAACAGGTTACCCACCAGGTCGGCCAACGGCAGGTTCAATTCCGACAGATTGCCCGGCTCTACGCCCCAATGGTTCATCTGCACATTCACATCGAGGTGGTAATCGCCATTCCAGGGTGTGCGGATCTGGTGTGCCCAAAGACCTTGTAAGTTAGGCGGCAATAAACCCACCCGGGTACTGCTGATGGAGAGATACCGGCTGAACTGGTAAAACAATACCGTGAGGTGGTTATCCGGAACAGCGGCGTTGTAAAATTGCTCCAGGCGCTGGTCGGTCGGCAATTCGTCGTGGTCACCAGGCCCCAGGTAGATGGCCGTACGGCCAAACAACCGGCGGTATTGGTTACCATGCCGGGTACGCTGGTCGAGGTAGTTGCCCTGCATCGCTTTGGTCAACAAAGTCCGCGCCTGTTGGCGAAACGCCTTGTCTTTAAAGCTTGTTTTATTGGAGAAGTAGATCACTACTTCATCCGCGCTGTCTACTACCAGCTGACCAGACCCCGTAAGCAGGCGACCGCCTTTGTTGCGCACGCCCACAACAGCCAGGTATTCCATCCCTTTGCCATCGGTGCCATTCTCCAGTTGACCATACATCTCCAGCGTATTACCTACAGTCGTGACAGTTCCCCGCTCTTCGCGGCTGATACCGATAGACAGGTTGATGGACTTGCGTTTGTCGGCGGTGATGCGGACAATGCCAACATCATCACTAAAACTCGTAAAATATTCCCGCTGATATTGCACGCCGTCCAGCTTGAATGTCGTTGTTGCACTGGCATTGTTCAGCAACAGGGAACGGATATAGGGTCTGGCTTCTGTAAGCGGTTCCTGCGTAGCATAGTGATAGGTGATATCCAGCTTGCCCAGGGTTTGAAAGCAGCCAAAAGGTTCGGCGCCGGAACCCTTACCGGTACAGATAAAATCCCTATCGATCAGGGCTTGCGCCTGGTCATTCTTGCCTTCCAGCAACAGCTGCTGTATTTGAGGCAACTTCTTGTAGGCCTCGTAGTTGTTGGCATCTTGCGGCGCGCCCGACCAAAGGGTAATATCATTCAGCACGATGGACTCGCGCGCAATGCCGCCATCGGGCATCATGCCCAGCCGGCCATTGCCCAGGGGCAAGGTCTCCTCCCACTGGCTGGCTGGTTTGTTGTACCATAACCGCATGGGTTGCGTAGGTACGGTACCACTCTTCGCCGGGGCGGCCTGCTGTGCAAGCAGTGCGCCCGGTAAACAGATCGCCGTCGTAAACAACACCCACGCTGCAATCCGGTATATCCTGTTCTTCCGCATGTTCAAATAGATAAAATAAAGGGTACGAATCGGGTTCATTAGTTGACGATGTACAAGCGCAGGCTGTTCAACCGCGTAGCTTCACCCTGGTCACTCATCCACAGCAACATACCCAGCGACAAGGTGGTTTGCTGCGTGAGTTCGAAGGTGGTGTCCCACCACCAGCCGCCTTCCAGTTTGCCGTACGATAGGGCCGCACCAAGATTGTCTACGTTGGGCAATCCACCGGTGCCGGGCACTGCCATCAGGTACACATCATTGCGGCTACTCCGATGCCACCAGTCTACCGAGCCTTCAAATTTATACTTGCCGGGCGGCAGGGTCACCACCTGGTACATCTTGCCATTCTCGATGGAACGTGCCCCCCAGCCTGCTTCGAAATAGATCTTGGCGTCATTACCAATGCTGGTTCCACCCTGGTTGTTGTGGTTCTTGGCCGCATCGTTGACCGTCCAGTCGCGGATGGTAGCCCAGCGGCTGCCGTCATTGGAGGCGTTGGCAATGGGCGTTATACTATTGAGCAACTTCACCTCGGTGAAGGCGCCCAGTTCCTTACTGGTAACTTTGAAGGTATCGATGCCTGCTTTTTCGGGCAGGTACAGGGTATTGTAACTGATCTTTTGCTGAATGCCCATATTGGGGATGGTGGTCTCCTGGTCTACCAGTTGTACCGGCACGATGGTGTCGCGTGTTCTCTTTTGCGCGTCTACATAATGTACCTGCATGGCCAGTACACCTACGTAAGCATCCACATTGGCCCAGCGGATCGTTGCCGACCCGTCCTGGTTGAATCCTGTGCTCAGCACCACCCGGTTGCCCCGTTGATCAACGGAGCTCTGAAAGCTCTGTCCATACACGTTGCCAGTCACGATCATCGGGATCGACCGGTTGCCCTTCGCATCGTAAGTACGCAGGGTAAAGGTGATAGGACCTTCGGGCAGGTTGGAAACAACCTGTTTCAACGTGTCGACATTGCCACTGCGGCTGAAATTGGCTTCAAGCGAGTCGCGGCCACTGTTCCAGAACACCCGGTATTTGGCAACGCGGGGATCTCCCTTAAGCGTGCCGGTGATCAACGCACGGCCATTGCCGGCGATCACTTTCAGCGAATCGAAGGTGGAGGGATAGACTACCTCTCCCCCGTTCGCAAATTCTTTGTATTCGTCCATTTTGTTGCAGGCACCGATCCCCAGCAGGGCGGCGGCGGCCGCACAGTAACTTATATGGGCAATATATCGTTTCATGAACTTCTTTTTTGCTTGATTAAATGATGCTGGGCTACTGCCCCACTTTTTCCCGCTCGTCTATTGTTTTTACCCCTCGTTGCCTTTATTCCGTCGCCCACACATTGATATTCTGGATCACGATGAAATAAGAACCGATCCAGTTTTGCAGGCACCTGATACGCAGGTAGCGGTACTTGGGCGTGTCTTCGTTGAAGTCGAAGGTGAAACCCGCTGCACCCGCTGCCGCATCGGCACTGGTTTCCTGACCGAGTGGCAAGCCCGATGGTTTTACCACTTCGAAGGTTTGGATCTTGGTCCACTTGCTCCAGTCGCCATCACGCGTAGGTTCGTTTGATCCATACACTTCAAACCGACGGGGGGCACCCTTTGCATAATACAGGCTGCCTTCGCGGCGTGTGAGCAGGTTAAAGCGCGTCAGCTTCACCGGCACCGGGCCGATACCAAAGGTGAGCGTGGTAGGTACACCCGAACTTTCATCCGTATAGGTACAAGGCCATTCGTTGTTGAACAGGCCGCTCCACATCATCTCTACCGTGGTATTGAACGACATCTTGGTGTCATTGTCGCTCACGAAAGAAGTAAAGCCCGATTTGGGCAACAATACTTCCCGGGCTGGTGTCAGGTTTACGTACATCGTATCGGTCGTATTGAGCCAGCGGTCACGCACGAAGAACGCAAAGCGCTTCTCTACCGGCGTAAGGCCGCGGATGCTGGTGGCGATGACCGAATCGCTGGTGTAGATATTGTCCAGGCTGATATACTCCCCTCTTTTCAGCGAGTCCATCAGCGGCACGATCACGACATTGCCGCGGTGCTCGTTGAGTGATTTGATGCGGATACCACCCGCCGTGGCAGTTACCTGCAGATGGCGGTAAACCAGTTGTATCGGCGATACCAGCGGCTCCACCGTCACTTCCACAGGAGCTGAGGCCACTTCGCTTTTGTTGACGGCCACCAATTGCACCGTATGTTTCAGCGTATCGGAGAAACCATCCACCGTCAGTTGGTTGGTATAGGTAGAAGCCTTCACTTCCCGTTTGGTTCCGTTGGCCAGCGTATACAGCGCTTTGATGTACAATAGGTCCCCGTCTCCGGGCAAAGTATAGGAGATAACGGCGGCGCCGTTGTCATTGGTCACTTTTACATTCGATACCATGCCCGGCGGATTGGGATTGTTTTCCTTGATGCCGTTAGCTTCTTCTTTGGTGCACCCACCAACGCCCAGGAGAACGGAGAGGGTTGCCATGATCAGTAATTGCTTCTTCATATCAATCAGTTTGCAATGCGTTAAATGGGTTTACCAGCCGGGATTTTGTACCAGGTTTTCGTTTACCGTTAGGTTCGATTCCCTGATCGGCCACAGGTAATCGCGCGGTACCACAAACTTCATGTTGAAATAAGTAGTAGGTGTATAGAACAGGTCGGGCCGGTCGGCAGTGCCGCTGCGGTCCCAACCGGTAATATTGCCATTGAGCAGGGTGCCAGCCAGTTTCCAGCGACGCAGATCCCAGAAGCGATGCCCCTCAAACGACAGTTCGATGTTGCGCTCGTTCCGGATGATGGTGCGCAAGCCTTCTTTCGACAGGAATGCACCGGGATTGGAAGAGTAATTGGTCCAGCTGTTTTGGATGGTGGGCAGTCCGGCACGCTCGCGGATCAGGTTGAGGTATTTGTAGACCTCTTCAGAGGGACCGCTGGCCTCATTCTGCGCTTCCGCGTACAAGAGGTACAGGTCGGCCAGGCGCATGGTAGGCAGCGGATAATCTTCGATATTGCTGCTGTTGTTGCTTTGGTAGGCAAACTTCCAGTTCACCATTTTCTTGGGATAGTAAGTAGTGATCGTCACCGCAACGCCAGCGCCAAACTGACCAAGGCGCAATTGTGCACTCCAGGTGTTCTCGTCGGTACGGCTCGGACTGTTCTGCATGTACCAGCGGCCGCCATCAAAACCCAGGTCGGCATAAAAGCGGGGCTCGCGGTCGTAGTTGATGCGGGCGGTCTGGTAGCCTTCCACAAAGTCGATGCGCTCGCTGTTGACAGCCGTACGCAGCGCGTTGGCATTGGAGTAGTCGAGCGTTTTATCTTCCGTAATGGGAACGCCGTTTTTGGTATAGAACTGGCGCACCACGGCCATCGTTGGCCCCAGGGTACCATAGATGCTGGAGTTGCCACTGTTGTTGGGGTCGATATGGGCCATCGACGAGTACTGCAATTGCCAGGTGGAAGATTCTGCATTGGCCCAGATCCATTCCTGGTTCCATTTTTCGCACACCGCGTTGCGGATGCTCATCTGGGTAACAGTCTGCGGCGTCAGGTTGAAGCCGGTTGTGTTGATGAATTTATACAGATAGATACCCGCGTCCTCACAGGCCTTGATGGCGGCGGCGCCGGCGGCAGCTGCACGTTGCCATTTCTCTATGCTATAAGTGGTATTGATCAGTTGGGTGCCTTGCTTGTCTTTGAACGTGATGTAGTCCTGGTTGCCGTTGAACAGCGGACTGGCTCCCAGTACGAGTACCTTGGCTTTTATGCTGAGGGCGATGGCCTTGGTAATGCGACCCAGTTCCGTAGAGGGTGTCAGCAGGGCTACCGGCAGGTCGGCCGTAGCGTCATCGAGCAGGTTGGAGATATAATTCACCACCGAGTCGACAGGCTGGCGGCGCACCTTGGTTTCCGTGAGCGGCGCATTTACCGGGATGCTCTTATCCATGATGGGAATAGGACCATACTGGCGCAGCAGCAGGAAATGATAGTACGCTTTGAGAAACTTGATCTCGCCCAGCCAGCGGGCACGTTCATCGCTGGTGAGGTCGGGGATCTTTTTCACGTCGCCCACATTCTCCAGGAAGGTGTTGCAGGTACGGATGCCGGTAAACATATTGTCGTACCGCACGTTCTGCTCTACCCCATCGCCATCCCAGATATTGCCATAGGGACGTACCACGTTCTGGTTGCCACGGGCAATATTCCAGTTCGTGGCCGTGATACTGGCGGGCGGATAAGCCAACCAGAATTCGTCACCCGCCAGGTAAGCGACATTGCCTACCGGGTCGCCATCATTGGGCAGGTAAGAATAACAGGTAGCCAGGTATTTCTCCGCTTCCGACCGCATGGTGAAAGCGTTGTCGAGGGTGGCGACGTTATCTGGCACCACATCGAGGAAGTTCTTTTTGCAGGCTGTTGCCGTCAGCATCATCAACAGCGCGGGTATATAATATCTTTTGTTCATTGTTTTACTTTAAAAGTTCAGGTATCTCTTGCCTTTCCAACTCGGTGCCTTTATGCCTCGTTGCCTTTGTGCCTTGTATTAAAAACCGAGATTGATGCCGAAATTATACACGGCCTGTACCGGATAACCCAAGCCGTTGCCGCCCATCTCCGGATCCCAGAGTTTGAACGCACTCACGGCGAAGAGGTTTTGCCCGTTGGCATACACCCTGAAATTGGAGAAGCCGGCGCGTTTCAGGATCTTACCGGGTACGGTATAGCCCACTTCCGCCGTTTTCAACCGCATGAAGGCTCCATTGCGCAACCACCAGTTGGAGGTTTGCGAGTTATTGTTGTTGAAGCGCGCATCGAGTCGGGGCCAGAAGGCATGCAGGTCCTGGTTCTCTTCCGACCAATGACTTTCTGAGATCGCGGCCAGCAAGCCATTCTGTGAACCGCCATTCAGCACAAAGGGAGAAATATTGTAAGGATTGATGAAGAAGGATACTCTTGCATTACCCTGGAAGAAGGCACTGAAATCGAAGTTGCGGTAGCCCACCGAGAAGCCGAAACCATACGTGATCTCAGGATTGTCGGGATGGCCCAGCGGCACGATGTCGAGGCCGGTGATCTGTCCGTCGCCATTGATGTCGCGGTACTTGATATCACCACCCATGGGCGGGTTGCCACCAAAACTTTGGGTCGGTGAATTGCGCGCTTCGATATCATCGACGAAAAGTCGCTCCGCCAGCAAGCCATACACTTGGTTGAGCGACTGGCCTACCCGCGACAGGTATTTGAGATCGGTGGGGTAATTTGGCTCTTCATTGATGAGCAGTTTGCTGGTAGCATAGGTCATGTTACCACGCAGCTGCATCCAGAGGTGCTTGTTGAAAGTCTTGTTGTAGTCGATGGCTACATCTACGCCCTTGCGCGATGCCTTGCCCATATTGGCCCGCACACCCGCTTCGAGGCCCATCGTGGTAGGGATGGTGCTGCGGTCCATCAAAATATTGGACCGCGTGGCATGAAAGGCATCGACGGTCACATTGATCCCATTGGCAAAAGACAGGTCCATACCGTAGTTGGTCATCACATCTTTTTCCCAGGTAATATCGGGGTTGGCGTAGCGGTTGACGGTGTAACCGGGTAGCCAGTAGTTCTGGCTGCTGCCCCAATGGAAACCACGGTCATAGTTGTTGGGGTTCACATTGGAGAGGTAGAAAAAGCGGTCATTCACATTACCGATCTGGTCGTTACCCACCAAACCATAGGTAGCGCGGAACTTCAGGTTCGATACCACATCTTTCGCTTTCTCGAAGAAGGGTTCATTGGATACGATCCAGCCCAGGCCTGCGGAGGGGAAGAAGCCGAAGCGATTGTTAGCCGCAAAGCGCTCCGAACCATTGTACCCGAAATTGGCTTCCAGCAGGTAGCGGCTGTCGAAACCATAGGTAAAGCGACCGCTGAGGCCGAGGTTCCGCTGCGGCAGTGAACGCTGCAGGTCGCCGGCATTGGCATTGAGGAAATTGCGGATCAGTCCGATCAGCATACCCGATACGGCATGTTTATCTTTGAAGGTACGGCTATAGTTGAGCGATAACTGTGCCTGGGTGACGGTATTGAGCACCTTGTCGCCGGGCGAATAGTTCAGGTACTCGGTCCCCTGCCCTTTGTTGAGCGGCGTGAGTACGGTGAGCTTGCCATTCGGATCGGGCAGCAAGGTATAGTAGAACGGATTGTAGCGACGGCTAACATCGAAGAAGGAATAACGTTGCGTGAACGCCATCAGGTTGGCCGACAGGCCTGGCGTGATGAAGTTGAACTGCTGGTTCAATTCGATCTGCGCATTGAGCAACGAGGTATTGTACTGCTGGAAACCGCTCACCATATTGGCGAAAGGATTGCTGTACAGCGAAGTGGTATTGCCGATAAAGGCATTGCCAAACAATACGTGTTGTGCGTACGGTGCGTAGCTGGCCGGATAATAGGCCGGGAACATCACCGGGTTGCTCCAGATGGCGCTGTTGAATACGGCGCGACCACCATTCACCCAGTTGCCCCATTCGTCGCGGTAACCAACGGGACCATTGTAATCATCGAATTGACCCGATGTACGTACGATGGCCTTGGTGGTGGGTGTAATATTGATCGTGACGTTGGAGCGTACGCTGTAATTGTTCAGTTTGATGTTGCTGTTGAAACCCTTGCCCGGAATGGTGTTGAGAATACCATTGTCCACATTCCAGGTGCCGGCTATATAATACTGGGCAGTTTTACCACCGCCACTCACGTTGATATTGGCTTTCTGGTTTACCGTGCGGTCTTTGATCAGCATGTCGATCCAGTTGTTGTTGGGGTACTGGAGCGGATCGTCGCCGGCGGCCGTGTGGTCGATCTTGTTTTGTGAATAAGGCAATACACCCAGCGGTTCGCGGGTCAAGACGGCCTCGTTGGCCAACTTCATATAGGTGATATTATCGGCAAACTTGAAGTTGCGGGTATTGGTGGACACCGGTGCTTCCAGGCGTACACTAAAACGGGCTCTGCCTTCCTGTCCCAGTTTAGTGGTCACCAGGATCACCCCATTGGCACCGCGGGCGCCATAGAGCGAGGCGGCCGCCGCATCTTTCAATACTGAAAAGCCGGTGATGTCATCGGGCTGCAGGCGGGCCAGGTCGGTATTGCTCGATTCCATCTGGTCGATGAGGATGAGCGGATCGCGTTTACCGGCGCCGAAAGTACCCACCCCACGAATAAAGAAAGCGGCGTTGTCGGCCCCTGGTTCGCCACTCTGTTGGTAGGCGATGACCCCCGAAATACGGCCGGCCAGCATACTGGTGAGGTTGCTGGTAGGTCCACGCAATTCTTTGGGGTTGATGGAGGTGATGGAAGCCACCATACTTTGTTTTTTCTGCCGGCCGTAGGCCACCACGATCACGTCGCCGGTGGTATCGGCCGCCAGCGACAATTGCACCCGTACGGGTTGCCCTTTACGGGCGAGCACCTCTTTATTGGCATAGCCAACAAAAGAGATCTCGAGCATGGCCTGGTTGGCGGTAATGTCGAGCGAGAAATACCCTTTGGCGTCGGTACTGGTACCTTGTTTGGTGCCTTTGATCACCACCGACACACCTTGTAAGGGTTGAAGACTGGCACTGTCGACCACCGTACCCGATAGATCCTGGGCCTGGGTGAGGACAGCGGAGAGCAGGGAAAATAAGGTGAAAAATGCCGGGAGGGCGATGCGGGAATAGCGCGAACGGGCGCGGGGGCTCCTCACACGGCAAGCAGGTCTTGTAATCATAAATTAAGCAATGTTAGTTGATCGAATGATGTACGGGAGATCGGACGCTGATCATCTGTACTATCCTATACTATACTACCACAAATATAGTTTTATTTTTTACCGGCCAAAACTTTTCGGCAAAAAAAGCGGGGCGTTTAAGGTCCGTTAACAATTGGAGGGAATACTAAGGCAACGAGGCATATAGGCAACGAGGCACCGGAGGAATACAAACACATGGCCGCAAGGCAAATAGGCTTCAACGCACGTAAAGAAAATCAATTTTCCAAGAAATGATAATTTGATCAGAGAAGACAGGGCCAATGCCTGGAGAGATACCATGAACCAGAGTACTGCTTTGTTCTCTGGTTCATGGTGCAGGCAATCTGTTGCTATTGCGCAATAACGAGTTGATAGAGCTTTACATCGGCCGGCGGTACCTGCACCGTCATGCGTTCGCGCACGGCGCCGCCTGCACCGGTATACAGATCGAAGTACGGGTAATCTTTGTTCGGCGCCAGTCCCAGGCTACCCAGGTCAATGGTATGGGAAGTTGAGTCCTTTCCATAATTGAATACGGCGAGGTAGAGTTTATCGACGGCACGCTTGCTAAAAATGGTAGGCGCTATATGGCCGGTATTAGTATCGTATGGGCGGAAGGGTTTACCATCCGCCATCACTTCGTTCCGTATCCTGACCGGCAGGTACACCTGGGCAGTACGGCGCCATTCGCCGGGCACCGAGAAATCATCGCCGGTGATGAGTGTACCGGTCACCAGGGCCGAAGCCAGTCTGGCCCGGTTCACATTCCAGGGCTCATTGCCAAACACCACATGATCGGCATCGACATAATCATAGAGCTGGCCCTGCCACCAGCCATACCCGGTGCTGTTGAGTGTATACTCGGTATTGTCGATCGCACTGAAGGCATCACAGGCTATGCGGCGCATGTGTACATAACGGCCGGTCGCCATCGTTGGTGATATGGCTGCATAGATCAGCATCTTGTTGTCGAGCACACTGTCTACGAACCGCATCCCCTGCGCATAGGCCTGCATGCCGGTGGTAACGGCCGGGTCATAAAACCGCTCGCTTTCCAGCGCAGCATGACCCAGGAAGTCGACCTTGATCATTTGAAAACCCAGTTCCTTGAAGGTGTTGAGGTGCAACAGTATCCTGGCTTTGGTGCCGGGATGGGTGGGATCGAGCGCATAGGCCCCATCGAGGTCTACCGGTTTCCCGTGTTGCAGTATCCAGGCATTTTCATACCGTTCCTGACTGCCTTCCATCGTGCGCCCATGTTTACCCCAATCGGCAAAAGGTGCCCAGTAAATACCCGGTACAAATCCATGTTGCTTACAATAATCGGCAAAGGCTTTCAGCTGACTGACATCGCCTTTCAACCCGCCCTTTACAAGATTGTCCCAATAAGAATCCAGGTCGATGTACAGGGTATTATCAGCATTGCGAAAACCTTTGAGCGAATCCGCGAAAAAGTCGACGACTGCTTTTGCTTTGTCAAGTGTTAGTTTGGTCTGCATCACGCCCCAGCTGTTCCAGCCCATCGGCGTGGCCTTGTTCCAGGTGGTGATCACCGGTGGTTCCAGTTTTCTGTTGACGGCGGCGTATTCCTCCATCCCGTCACGCCAATCTTCATAGTAACCGACAAATATTCTGGGAGAGGCGCATAAGGTATCGTTGACAGACACCTTGCCGTGTGCTATTTTATCGTGGGTGAGGGTGGTATCCGCAAAACCGCCGTAAACAGTCAGCGGCTTGTCCTTATTGACGGCGATCCCTGTTTTCCAGATGCCGTGCTCTACCGACCCGATGACCACCCCACGACGGGATTCGTTGTTGTACAACGCGGTCACTTCACTGCTTGTAAATGCGGAGCCATCTACCGGCCTTGCAGCGAACCGCACCCACATGTCGTTATCAAAGGGAACATTCAATTGATACAAGTCGCTTTCCTCTGGTGACTCTTCGATAACTCCCACCGTCAGCGGCGATATATACCGCGCAGCCACCTGCTCGCCACGCACTTTCAATTGGGCAAGAAAAAAAGGCTTATTGTCGTATACATAGAATAGCTGCTGGAGATGTAGGTTTTGTGCATGCCAGTCAAACTTATGCACAGTACCCCGGCCGATATTGTCTGCAAAGTCCACACTACTATACAAATGTTTTCCCTCCTGAATGGTCTTTATCGTATCGCGGTCACCATAGGCACTGTATACATTGATCAGTCCCAACTGCCGTTGGTTTACATTAAAAGCCCCCAGTCGTAGATCATATTCGATGCTGCCTCCTTGGGGTAACGGTATTACAACCCTGTCCTTTACCCGTTTTGCCTTTGCAGCTGCCCTGGGTTGCGCTATGCAGGCCGTCTGGCTGGCGAGCAGCAGACAGACCAATAGAAAATAGTCGATACGATGACGCTTCATGGTTTACGGTTTTATAGCGTGGATGACGGGTTTGTTTATTTGGCCAGTCCCGCCTTGGAGAACAACAGGAAAGCGCCGGCCATACCCGCGATCAGCAGGAAGAAATAGAGATAGCGTTGCCGCCAGGGCTGCAGGTCCACCACGGCCAGGTTGCGCGGCTCGTACGGTTGTGCCCGGGGCATCCAACGGTTCACAGCCAGTATCAGCCCTACTGTGGCCACAAAAAGTATCGCCACCACATGCAGGTAATGCAACGGCACTTCCAGCACAAACTGGCTCAGCATATAGGTTACTATAAAAAAGCACAGACCGATCAGGGCTGCCCGCTCCGATACTTTCTTCGTCAGAAAACCAACGATCATCACCGTAAACACCGGCACACTGAAGAAACTGGAGATCTTCTGAATATAGTGATAAAACCCGCCATCGAAGTATAGAATGAACGGCGAAAAGCACATGGCAGTAGCCGTAATGCTCAATTGAAAAATACGCCCCGCCTTTACCAGTTGCCGGTCGTTGGCATGCCGGTTCCACGGTTTGTACAAGTTCATAATGAAGAGGGTTCCCGAACTGTTGAGCCCAGCATTAAAGGTGCTGATGGCCGCGCCAAATATGATGGCGGCCATAAAACCTGTCATCACCGGTGGCAGCACATCGCCCACCAGGCGTGGAAACACCGCTGCTGTATTTGTCATGGAAGGATACAGGTGCACGGCGATCAATCCTGGTACGTTGAGTAGCAAAGGCGAGATCAGTTTACTCAGGCAGGCCAGCGATAGCCCCTTTTGCCCCTGCGACAAACTTTTAGCCGCCAGTGCCTGCTGCATGATGTATTGCTCCATACCCCAGTAATACAGGTTGATGAGGAACATGCCGGTAAACAGGGTGCTGAACGGAATGGGATCTTTTGCCCCGCCAATCGCATTGAGGTGTTCTTTCTTCGACCCCAGCAAGGTGTGCACGCCGTGCGCCGCACTGCCATCGCCCAGATAGCGCAGGGCAAAATACAACAACGCAATGCCGCCAATCAGCAACCCCGCACCCTGCACCAGGTCAGATACGGTGATGGCTTTGAAACCGCCCAATACGGTATAGCAGCAACCGATCACACCCACCATCACAATCAATAACCAGATGGCGGAGAAATAGCTGATGCCCAACGCTTCATCGATATGAAAGATGCCATTGAGTGCTACAGCACTGCCATATAGTATCGTAGGGATGAGCGTTACGAGATAACTAACCAGGAAGATGAGGGATACGATCTTCTTCAGCCGTGGGCCAAACCGGTGCTCGAGGTAGTCGGGCGTGGTGACTGCGCCCATACGCAGGTAGATGGGCAGGAAGAACTCAGCCACCACCAGCATGGCCAGGATAGAGCTCATGCCCCAGGCCATCACCGTCATATCATTGACGTAAACAAATTCATTCTCGCCCACAAACTGGTTGCAGCTCAGGTTGGTAAGGAACAATGAGAAACCCACCATCCAGAAGCCCAGCGTGCGGTTGCCCATAAAGTAGGCGGCCGTGGTATTGAGCCGTATCTTCCTCGCCCGGGAGAAAGAGATGACCGCTACCAGGGCCAGGAATAGCAGAAAACAGAGTAAGCCTGTAAAGTTCATGACAAAGCAGTATAGGTGCAGACAACTTAAAGCGACTTGCGACGGATGAGCGACATCGGCAGGATCTCCTGCACTTTCTTGCGCCGCAATACAAATTCGGCGGCTTTTTCTGCCATCAGCTGGAAGTCGGCAGAATAGGTGGTGATGCCATCGAACACCAACTCTTTCACTACCTCGTCGTTGTGTGACAGGATGCCCACATCTTTACCGGGCTTCAACTTCATCACCTTACAATCTTTGAGCATGCTCCACAACTCGGTATTGTTGATGGTGAAATATACCTTTCCTTTTTCCAGCGTGCCGGGCAGGTATTCGGCCCGCACTTCATGTTTGATCCTGAAGTCTTTTACGAAACTCTTGAAGGCCTGCAGTATCTCGATGGGCGTATCGGCATTGGGGCGATGGTAATAGATCATCCCATCGTATTTTTTAATGGTGTCGCTCAGTTCTGTGAAGATGCGGTAGGTCGCATCCCTGAACTCCTGCGCGATATAGGAAGGATCACCTGCCAACTGCTCGTACCGGTCGATCATCAGGAACATATCCATCGGCAGCGTTTCGAGAATGGCGGCCGTACGTTTGTGCGGAATGGGGGCTACCACATACATGCCATAGCGCCCACGGATCTTCTGGATCGTGCTTTCCAGCACGTCGATATTGTTGTGGTGAAAGAAAACATCGATGTGTACGCCCGCGCCCACTTTCGAGCGGAAGGCTTTATAGAAGGTTTCCTGGAAAGCGTCGAAGGCGAACAATACCAGGGCCACCTTAAGGTGTTGCTTCACGTCGTTGTTGGAAACAAAAAAGCCTACCCGGTTCTTCGATTCCACGATACCCCGCTTCACGAGGTCCTTATAAGCCTTGGCGATGGTTTCGCGGGCAAAGCCAAATTCGTTGATGAGGTTGTTGACCGAGGGCAAGGGATCGCCCTGGGAGAGCGATTTGTTTTGAATGGCGCTCAGGATGCCATTGACCAGCTGCTCGTGTTTAGAAAGGCTGTTGACCCCTTCCATCTCATAGATCTGTTTGTAAACATCATCCATATGGCATCGTTTGCAACAAATCTATCCTATTCTATACTACTCTGCAAATATTTATGAAAAAAGAAATCCCGGCGATCTCGTTCGCCGGGATTTCTTTAGCTGTTGTCGTATTCGCCCAAAAGATAGCGCGCCCGGGAAAACCGGGTGGCACCACCGCTTTTAGAACTTATACGCCACGCTCACCACAAAACTGCGGGGGCGTTGCGGGTTCACAGACCAGTAGCCGATATAGTATTGTTTTCCGCCAATGTTGTTGACATTGAGCGATACCCGTACGGCCTGCGAATTATAGAACACCGAACCGTTGACCAGGGTATAGCTGGGCAGGTCGAAAGTGCCAGTCGTTTCATTGTCGATCACGCGGTATTGGCTGGCATAGTTGCCACCGAGCCCCAGCCCGAAATTGGCGATCTTGCTGGCGCGGAACTGGTAGGTAGCCCAGAAATTGCCCAGGTGCTGCGGACCCTGACCGCCGGGAGCACGGCCGGGCTGGCCATAGAAATCATCCTTGGCGCCTTCCACGATCTTCGTGCGGTTGTAGGCGTACCCAGCAATCAGGTTGAGGCCATGCACGGGGTTGGCATTGAGGTCTACCTCAAAACCACGGCTACGCACCTTTCCACCTTGTGTAACGTTATTTGGATTAGTAGCATCGGGCATTACGCGGTCCGACAGCTTGATGTCGTAATAAGAAGCCGTCGCGTTGAGCTTACCGGAAAACAGGTTGGTCTTGACGCCAAACTCTTTTTGATCGGCATGCTCTGGTTTGAACGATTTCACCCGGGTATTGCTGCCATCCGCGTCAGATACCTGCTGGGGCGCCACATTGATGAAGGCATTCATGTAGTTGGCAAACACCGACACCTTATCCAGGATGGGCTGGTACACGATACCGAATTTGGGAGACAGGGCAAACTGATCATAGTCATCGTCCTTGGTATTGCGATCACCCTTGCTGTCGAAATAGTCGGCGCGCAAGCTCACCATGGCACTCAGGGCCGGCGTGAGGTTCAGCACGTCCGAGGCATAGGCACTATAGCTGTAGTTGCTGATATTGCTGTTGGCGTTCTCCGTACCGGCAAGCAGGTTGTCGATCGCCGCCTTATTGAGGTATACAGCAGGCATTTCATCGCCGGTGAAGGGATCTTTGTAGTTCACTTCCCCCTGTGGCGTTACGTTGCGCGCCCAGGCCCAACCTGAGCCATTGTCAACGATCTGGCGGTTGAAATAGTCGAGGCCTATCAATAAGCGGTTGCGCATGTTGCCGATCTTGAAATCGCCGTTGAAGTTCTGCTGAATATCGGTCGTGTTCAGGCGCTGCTGCTCTTTGTGGAAATACTGGCTAAACCAGTTGTCGCCGGCCACATCGTCCCAGATATACGTATAGATACCGTTGGAGCGTACAGAGCCACGGGAGAACACGGTTTGAGAGGTCCACTGATCGGATAATTTATAGATCATCTGGCTTTGCAGGTTGAACCGCGGGTTCTTGATGGTAAGGTCGTTGCTGGTGAACGACAACTTGGGATCGAGGTTCAGTTCGCCAATGGTTTTGAAATCGAGCGGACTGGAACGGTCCGAATGGAAAAAGACCGGCGCTACTGCCCTTTCTTCTTCGAGAATCTCGGCCATGAAGTGGAAGCTAAGCCGGTCGTTGACCTCGTACACGAGGGAGGGGGCCACGAAGAAAGATTGCTTGCTGCCCGCATCCTGGAAACTGCCTTCGTTGTGGTAGGCCAGGTTCACGCGCATGGCGACCTTCTCTGTTTTGCTCAGGGGCGTATTGAAATCGGCCGTGATACGGTTCAGGCCAAAGCTGCCGAAGTTATAAGCTACTTCACCGCCTGTTTTGAAATAGGGCTTCTTCGTGATGGTATTGATGAAGCCGCCATAGGCGTAGAAGCCGCCGCCAAACAAGGTGCCGGACGGTCCTTTGATCACTTCTATTTCTTCGATATTGGCGGGATCGAGGTTGCCACTCACCACACCGGGCAGGCCGTTGGTGAGCAAAGGTTGCGCTTCAAAACCACGCAGGGCGAAATACGCCGCACCATCTCCTGCCCTGCCGGTCGACTCCCAGGTGCGGGAAATACCGGGCACATTGCGGAGGGCATCGTCGTAATTGGTGATCGCCTGTTGTTTCATCAACTCGGCAGATACGACGCTGTATACCTGTGGGTTCTCCAGGTTTTTGAGGGGCATCTTAGCCACCATTTTATTTTCCTTGTTGAGGTTACGGGTAGTGACCACCACTTCCTGTAGCTTTTCGGCATTTTCGCTCAGCGAAAACTGGATCGTGGTTTCTTGGCCTGCGCCCAGGGTGACGGATTGCTCCTGGGTTTTGGTGCCCACGGCACTGGCCTTGACGGTATAGGTGCCGGGTTTGATATGCCGGATGATAAAATTGCCCTCTTCACTGGTGGTAGTGACCCAGCGGGTATGCTCGAGGCGGATGGTCACCAGGGGCGCCGCCTTGCCATCACTGGTGGTGACGGTCCCTTTCAGGGTGGCCTGACCGGTTTGCGAAGATTGTGCCTGGAGTAAGTTGCTGACGAGTAACAGGGCCGTCAGCAGCCGCAAGAAAGTTGTCATGGCGCGTATTACAGTTAGTAATTAGTTTTCGGGCGCGAAATTCCAACTGTTGGCGGACACCCCTTGGCGCGATCGGTAATTTCGTTTACTATATAAGGAAAATCAGGTCTTTAAGGTGCCGGCAAACGGCTGCAGGGCTACCGCCCACATCAAAGGCGTCGATTATCAGGTGATTAGGCCCGGAGTGGGCGGGCATGGGATTTGAAACGGCTGTCGGTAAAAAGCGATTATGGAAAAGCGCGTATTGGGTATCCTGTTCACCTTGCTGGGCGCGGTGGGCCTGGTCTTAGCTGCCGTCAATTTCATCAACGGTGGTGAAGGAACCCGTAATGTAAAGAGTATCATCATTTACGCCATCTTGGGCGCTATCTTCTTTTTCGCCGGCATGGGCCTCGTGCGCAGCACACGAGACCGGCCATCCTGAGCGTAGGCATTATTATCGTTGACATGCCTGCTGATCGTACGTGATACGATCCAGCTATGCTTTATTATTCCCTCCTAGAGTTTCGTCAGCTGTTTCATCTGCTTCAGGTCGTACAGCAGGATCTCGGCTTTGTCGTTTTTGTCGAGCTTGCCGTTACCGTTGCTGTCGATACGGCCACTGATGACCAGTACGCCGGTTTGCCGGTTGAGGGTCCAGAAACGCGCATAAAAGTTATCGTCGGTGATCTTGACCTGTTCCTTGCCGTCGATGGAGAAAATGGTGATCTGGCGGGGATCGTTCCAGTCGATGGACTTGTCGTTGTCGGGATTGATGGTATAACCCGTAACGATCACGCGGTTGATGTTCAGGGTATCGAGTTTCAATTGCTCGATGTGATCGATGTAAGCGCCGCGGGGAAATTCGATGCGTTTGTGTTCGCCCGTGGTCGTATTGATAAAGAGCAGGAAATGGGGTGAGGATACACCGGCTTTGGCCCAGGGCTGTACGGAGGCGAGTACCTGGTCGGTGCCTTTGAGATCGGTGAGGCGGTTGTAATCGCTGTCTTTGAATTGTGCGAAACCGGCCAGGACAAATAGGCTGGCCAGGAAGGTGGTTACTGTTTTTTTCATGCTATTAGTAGTTGGTGTAGATAAATCTAAAGTACTGGTTCGCCAAAAGCATGTTGCACCGGAACCATGTCTTTGGCCATCTTTTAACAATTGGGCTTTGACGGATCTACCTCAAATGAGTGATTCCTAGCGGATAAGCCTGTACAGGGCCAGGCAGTGCCCACCATTGACCGGCTACGGTGATTACCACAAAGTGGTAGCGGTAGATACGGAATTAATGCAGAAATTGAGAGCGCTTCCAACCACGCATTCGCCAGATCGCTCTATTCCGCACCTGTACTGACAATAAAACAACCCTACATGAACAGATCAACCACCCGCCTCCGCAGGACAGGCTTTATTGTATTGGTTTTATGCAGCAGCGTCAGCCTAACCTCCTGTTATTCGGTGCGCTTCGTCGACAAACAAGGCGTCGGCAAGCCCAATCCACTCAATCAAAGTAAAGATGCGTTTACCCGCGGGCTCGATGTCATCACGCTCGACACGACCATCAAACTCAAGCCCCACCTGGGCAGCCCCATGCTGCTCGAATCCTGCAACGGGAACGGTTTCTATTATTTCGAATACCGGGTTACGTTTGGCGGCGTATTGCTAAGTGCCATCACGTTTGGCCGCAAGCGACAGGTACGCATCAAGTACGTATGTATGAAAGCGCAGTGATCCATTACTCCACCTTCCAAAACAATTCGTATGGCAACCACCACCAAACACGCAATAGAGACCTGGGATACTTTTCACAACAATGGCCCCTTCCCTACTAAGAACTTATACAAGACATCCCTTGCTGGCAAAGGCAATATGCCGTCGCTGATCGACCGGTACAACGATGCCGCGCAGGAGATACAGCGACTGCTGAAAGACGCGCTCGACAACCAACAAGGGTTCCGGGCTTTTGGATCATCCTGGTCCATGAATCATATTGCTCACCAGAAAGACAATATGCATTACAATGGCGATATGAACCTGAAGAAAACGATCCTGCCGGATGAAATGCACCCAGCTTCGACCTTCAACCAGGCAGACCTGTTCTTTGTGCAAACGGGCAATGTGATCAAGGAGCTGCACAAGTTTGTGTTTGACCACGGCAAGGCGCTCATGGCGACGGGAGCCAGCAATGGTCAAACGATTGGCGGCTGTCTCTCTACCGGTGTACATGGCTCAGCGTTGAATTTTGGCGCCGTGCAGGATGCCGTCGTCGGCCTCAACCTGATCATTGGTCCCAATGCGGAGGACATCGTTTACCTCGAGCGACATACCGAGCCGGCGCTGAATGACACCTTTGCGGGGCGCATCAATGCGCGGATTATCCGTAACGACGGATTGTTCAATGCTGCGCTGGTGGGACTTGGCGCTTTTGGCTTTATTCATGGCGTGGTGATCCGTACGGAGGATCGCTACCTGTTGAAGCGATATGTAAAAAGGATCCATAAGGACCAGGCTTTGCACCTGGCAGATACGCTCGATTTTGCCGGGTCGGCCTTTACCGTTCCCGGCGAAGTGGACGGTGATGGCAAGGGCTTACGACCGTTTCATTACAAGGTATTCGTCAATCCATATGTAAACGACCAGGAGTATGTGGTGGAGGCTTTGTACAAGAAGCCCTATACAGATAGCTATCCCGATCCGTTGCCCAGGATGAAGACGGCCATTTACCGTGACCTGATCGTGTTGTTTATGTTCATTGCGGAGAAGTTCAAGGGCAGTATTCCCAAACTGATCAAGGTATTGGAGAAGTCGGTACTGCCGCCGGTAGATTTTGAGGCAACGGGTACGCTGGGTGAGTTGTTTTGGGATGCGCCCTACCAGGGGCCGGCGTATGCGATTGCGGTGGGTGTCGACAGCAGCAATGCTTCGAAGACCCTGGAGCGGCTGACGAGGCTGGCGAAGGAAGAAGGACCGATTCCCGGTATCTATGCGATGCGGTTTGTGAAGCAGTCGCGGGCGACGATGGCTTTTACGAAGTTTCCCGTGACTTGTATGATCGAGGTGGATGGATGTATCTGGAAGGGGAAGAAAGGCAAGATGATCGGTCTGGATGAGTTTTGCACCCGCACCATCGAGGTGCTGAAAGAAGAGAATATTCCCTTTACGATCCATTGGGGCAAGAATGCCGATTGGTCATTCCCCGGTCTGGTGCACCATATGTATGGCAACAAAGCCATCGACTGGATGGAGCACCGCAGTGCGCTCCTCAACGAAGACACCGCCCAACTATTCTCCAACAAGTTCCTGGAGGATACGGGGCTGAGTACGTATATCGCCAATTCGCCCAAAAAGTTGGCACAATCCGTGGATTGATTGACATTTACCTGAAGCCTCTCTGTATTCTTGACTAATAATGCGGTTTAGCGAAAATAAAGTGCAAAATGCATAGTTAGAACGTTGATGCGGCCGTTATTGCAACTCTACGAAGGTTCTGTCTATATATATTAAAAAGGGACTTTCCGCCACGCTTATGAAGGTGCTTTTAGATACGAATGTTATAATCCATAGAGAAGCTTATAAAACCTCCCACATCGCCATCGGACAATTGTTTAATTGGTTGGACAAGCTAAAGTATACCAAATGTATTCACTCAATTACAGCTATCGAACTTAAAAGTCATGCCAATGCTGAGACGGTAAGGTCCATGGGTATAAAGTTGGAAGCATATCATGAATTAAAAACTCAAGCACCTATTGAACCTGCTATTCAATCTATCATCGACAACTATGACAAGACAGCAAACGACCGTAATGACTCTCTACTGCTAAACGAGTTGGTGCAAGGTAGAGTAGATTTATTTATTACAGAGGATCGCAACATACATCGAAAGGCTATGTTGCTTGGGGTACGAGATAAAACATATACCATTTCTCATTTCGTCGAAAAAGTCGCCTCAGAGAATCCAGACCTGGTTAATTACAAAGTCCTGTCGGTTGAAAAGGTTTATTTTGGAAACACAGACCTCGGACTACCTTTTTTTGATTCGTTCAGGGGCGACTATCCGGGATTTGACAAGTGGTTTCTACGAAAAGCCGACGAAGTAGCCTATGTTTGCTATTCTCGCCAACATCTTGTAGGTTTTTTGTACATAAAGGTAGAAGGTCCGGAAGAAAACTATTCCGATACCATCCCTATCCTTCAACCCAAAAGACGGATGAAAATTGGCACCTTAAAGGTTGGGCTGAATGGATATCGTATAGGGGAAAGATTCTTGAAAATAATATTTGATAACGCTCTGACCAATAAAGTGGATGAGATTTATGTCACACTTTTTGATCGAACACCAGAGCAACTCAGGCTTATTGAATTATTGGAGGAATGGGGCTTTGTTAAGCATGGAACAAAGGTAACTCCAACTGGTAATGAACTGGTCTATACACGGGCATTTCAACCTGTGGCCGATAGAGCAAGGCCCAAATCTACATTCCCGTTTATGTCTACGGCATCCAGCATTTTCCTGGTTCCCATATATCCTGAGTATCACACCGAGTTGTTACCAGATTCCATACTCAACAACGAATCTCCGGATCACTACAAAGACAACGAGCCATATAGGAATGCGCTAAGTAAGGTATATATATCGCACTCTCTGGAAAGGGGGATAATTCCTGGAGATATCGTTGTTTTTTACCGAACCGGAGGAAAGTACAAAGGTGTAGCTACTACCATCGGAATTGTTGAAAAGGTTTATAAAAATGTCCAATCTGCTGAAGAGTTGATTGGTATTTGTAAAAACAGAACCTTTTTTAAGCCTACCGACATTGAGGCATTTTGGGACAGGTACCCTTCATTGAAGCCTTTTGTTGTAAAGTTTTTGTACGCCTATTCTCTGCCACGACGTCCAAACCTGGAACGCCTGGTCCAACTGGAGATTATTGCCGACTACAATGCAGTGCCTCGGGGATTTGCAAAGATCTCCCTAAAACAATTACATTTGCTTTTAAAGGAATCAAATAGCAATGAGGGTATTATTGTCCATTAAGCCAGAATTTGCGGAAAAGATTTTTACCGGAGAGAAGAAGTTTGAATTTCGACGATCCATATTTAAAGATAAATCGGTAAAAAAAATTCTTGTATATGCCTCTGCGCCAGTACAGAAAGTAATTGGCGAATTCGACATCGACGAAATAGTCTGCCAAGATGTGGAGACATTATGGAAAACAACCCATCAACATGCTGGTATTAGCTATGACTATTTCTCCAGTTATTTTGAAGGAAAAAAGCAAGGATTTGCCATTAAAATCAAAAAACTCAGAAAGTTTAAAAAACCGCAGTGTATCAAAAAGGATTACGATCTCGTTCCTCCCCAGTCATTTGTTTATGTGAATTAATTGGGCGCAAATGATATGCACAAAAATTTGGCACATGTTTATTTGTCAATACCGTATTTTTCCGACACCTACTATTGAGTGCTTGAACGTTCACTCCTGACTAAGTGTATACGAAAAATCATACCCCTGCTCCTTTAAAAAAAGCTTCAACCCGCTGCAAGAACCCCTTGCCTATCTCATTGGGTGTATATTTAATCGAAACTTGTATTTTTATCTTTCTCCCTTGAGCTTTCGGGTATTGCTCATACAAAGATTGCCCTTCAATGGCTGATATGTACGTATTTATTTTTTCCTGCAAGACAAGAAGGTGATGATTCTTATCATCCCATTCAAGGTGATCGGTAATAGTCAAAACGACTGCTCCCTCTGGATCGATGCTTGCAAAATCTATTACATTAGTCTCTACTACTGACATGTATCACGATTGTATTGTGACCTAATTCTCCCTCAACGACCGGAGCTTTGTCTTTAACTCCACCTCCATCCACTGCAATAAGGGTTAAGGCTATTTCATAGATAGCCTTTGAACCCATATATTTTCTCTATTTTTATGGTAGTCAAGAAGCCTTCCTTCAACGTGCTCCCCTTCCCATACAGCAGCTCTTTCCAAACCAATGCACTCTTCTCTTGTTGCGGGTGTTATTTTTCCGCTAAGGGGCTCATACAATTCAAATTTATCGGGATCCAATGGGCCTTGAATAAATTTGAGCGGAGGTTTCACTAAACCGGCTCCTATTGGCAGGCATCCAACTGTTTTCCACCTCCCCTTTTTAATAATGTGATCGTATATTTCTATGATAAATAAAACAGGCCTGTCCAGCAAAGCGTTCAAATCGGTTACGGGGTTTTTGACGTTTAAGTCAAAAAAAGCCACGCCCATCTACAATAGCTGTGCATAAGATAATGATTGATCTTCCAGTTGGATCTCTAGTATTGAACCCGGTATTCTTTTTTGTTTTTTCATTCTTCTACTTCTACTAGTATGTACACCCGTCACTATCAGGTATTACAAAACTCCGATAGAGGAACCCTTAAAGGTAAATATTCAACATCCCTGTCTCCTTTAATGATGATACGGTCTTCATCAAATAATAATGATTTATACATCACTAAAAAGTACTCAATGCCTTTCCGGCTTTTGTCTATTGGTTTCTCAAAAATCACCGTTGTATCCTTTTCCACAGACAAAAGTGAAGACATACCATCGTCTTCAAAGTTTATCCATAATGACGCCCGAAATTTTTGACCAGAAACATCGAAATCTAAATCTAATAGGCGATAGTCGGGATTTAAGTTCATCTCAAGGCCCTTTGAATACGCATATTGTGCAGCTTCTAATAGTTTTTCGTTTTTTGTGAACTCAGCAGATTGCTTAAGGTAGGCAAATCCCTTTTCCCAAACAAAAAGCTTCTTTTCATTCCAGTTCATTAAATTAAAAAGCTTTAAGTTATACCAACCGTAATAGCTTAAATGCCCACCATAATAATAGGGCGCGTCCTTGGGGATAATTGGATGAAGGGCAAATGTCTTATCGGGATAAAAGTGAAGATTAATAAATGTAATTTTCCTGCCATCATATTTTTCGTTTAGCAGGCGATTCAATAAGGTTCCTATCCCGAAAAAGTCGTCATTTACAGACACCAATTGTTCATCACCATCGCTAAACCAAAATAAGGTCCTGCCAATACGCATAATTCTATGTTAAATATCAATCACTTATTAATCAATGAATCATCCCCGTTTTACACCAACGCAACACCTCTCCGCTTTTTGAGCACTCGAACATGTACGCATCGGTAAACTGGTAACGCTTATGAATAGTAATCATTATATACGTCTTGTCTGCTATTTCGTTGGCCAGGAAAACACGCATACTGAGTTGCCTGGTGTTTTTTTTCTTGATTGGGTGAATGGACACCTGGTCAATATTGGCAGTAGCAATAGAATGCCTGGCAAACATTTTATCGAACGATCTTACACGCAGCTTAAGAGGAAGGCTATCGTTTCCCTTAAAGCAGTCATTGAACCAGGCAAAGTCGCTCATTGTCTCTTCGGTATATCCATTGAAATCAATAGCCTTTACCTGTCCATATTTTTTCAGCAATAGCGAATCAATGAAATAATTCACTGCTTTTTGTTCATAAATTCCCGGCACCACCGTGCCTGCTCTCAGGTGTCTGGGCCCAGGGGGTTGACTATGCCGGCAAGACAGCAATAGTAATAACCCAATAAATACTGAAAATTGTACTGTTTTCATTACAATAAGATGCGGGAACGCTGCTTAATTTCCCAAGATGGCAACTAGATGGCAATAATTAAAGCTGTCTCCCCCCTCTGCAAAGCCACTCATTGTTTTCTCTTAAAACTAAAATACTTTCTATCCTCGGGGAATAACTGAAAATACAGGTGCACTACCCCTTTTAAGAGCATTAGAATTCCTATGAATTGAACTAACGGGGTGTCATAAAAGATACTCGCAACGCCATAAGCCAGGCAAAAAAAGTGGAACAGCTTGTCCTTTATTGAAACAAGCTTTGTGAGGAACATAGCAATAAATAAAGATATCAAATAGAAAACCTGGGTTATAATTTGATACCTGACCAAACTGTGATGGGTCAAATTTTCCGAACCTCGTTCCATCCATCCATAAAACACGCCGGGATATATGCCGACCAGAAAGATGACAATAGCGAGAACAGTAACAAGCACATTTTTCATTTTCCAGCAAATTGGTTTTAATTGAACACACTCATGGGTTATTATTAATTCATGCATACCGCTATGCCGTTTATGAAAATCTCACAGGAGAATCCCAATTATTTGAGTGATGAAGTTGATAGCTCAACGCCAGAAAGCAAAATAAAATTGTAACCGTGTCATTTCGTGGCAAACCGTGTCGATTTAGCGGATAAGTGTGCACGCAGTTTTTGATGCCGGCCCGAAGCTTTCGCCATTCGCATCCCCTCCCCTGCGTCTTTTTGCCGGTTATTTTATTCTCCACATCCGGTTAAACTCGCAATAGGCGCGGTAAATTGTAGCATAAACCTGCAAAATTAATCGCTTATGAAAAGATCTATACTCACCGTATGGCTCGCTTGCTTTGTCATGCTGGTACAAGCCCAGCAACCACCCAAACGCGAAATGCGCGGCGCCTGGATCGCCACCTACGCCAATATCGATTGGCCCAACCGCACCCAGACGCCTGCCCAGCAGCAAGCCGCTTTCCGCACCATCATCGACCACCACAAAGCCACCGGCCTCAACACCCTTTTCATCCAGGTACGCAGCCAATGCGATGCCCTATACCGCAGCGATATCGACCCCTGGTCGGCCGACCTCACCGGCACCCAGGGCAAGGCCCCCGCGCCCGACTGGGACCCCATGCAATTCATGATCGACGAATGCCACCAGCGAGGCATCGAATTCCACGCCTGGATCAATCCCTACCGCGCCGTCGCCAACACCAGCAGCCTACCAGGCTTCGCCGCCAACCACGTCGCCAAACTACACCCCGACTGGCTACTCAGTCAGGGCACCCTGCGCGTCCTCGACCCCGGTCTCGGCGTGGTACGTGACTACATCACCAGCGTGATCGTCGACATCGTCAACCGCTATGATGTAGATGGTATTCACTTCGACGACTATTTCTACCCGCCCGCCGCAGCGGCCGGCGTTACGCCTTATAATGATGATTCATCGTACAATGTAGATCCCCGTGGTTTCACCGTACGGGCCGACTGGCGGCGTGACAATGTCAGCCTGCTCATAAAGCGCCTCAACGATACCATTCAGTTACTCAAACCCTGGGTCAAGTTTGGCATCTCCCCCTCCGGCATCTACCGCAACAGCACCAACCCCGCCATCGGTACCGCTACCAGTGGACTGGAACACTATACTACCCTCTTCGCCGACACGAAGAAATGGCTGCAGGAAGGTTGGGTCGATTACATCGCCCCGCAAGTATATTGGTACATCGGACAGCCCGGCGCCAATTACAGCGTCATCGTACCCTGGTGGAACAACCAGGCCGCCGGTCGCCATATCTACATCGGTATGGCCGGTTATAAGGTCAACGATCCCGCTCAGGGTGTCAACTGGGCCAACCCCTCCATGATCCCCAACGAAATGCGCCTTAACCGCAGCTACCCCAACATATACGGACAAGCCATTTACAATACCAGCAGCCTGCGCGCCACCACCCGACTGGGTTTCCGCGACTCGCTGCGGCTCGACTTCTACGCCAAACCTGCCCTGCAGCCCACCATGCCCTGGCGCGACACCATCGCACCAGAAGCGCCGGCTACACTCACCGCCGTCAAATACCCTGGTGACTCTGTCGTATTGAACTGGGTGAAGCCCATCGACTCCAGTGAACTCAACCGCGCCCGCCAGTTTGCCATCTATCGTTCCGAATCGGACATCGTCGATATCAGCAATGTCAACAACCTGTTGGCCGTTACCAATACAGCCGTGAGCAGCTTTTCTGATACCACGGCGCTGCCCGACATCACCTATTATTATGCCGTCACGGCGCTCGATCGCTTCCACAACGAAAGCGAAACCTCTGGCACCGTCAACAACCTGCCACCGGTTATCACCTGTACCAACGACAAGACCTTGTTTGTAACTGACTCCTGTACGATCCAGTTACCTGATTATACCGGTCTGGCATTCGTCAACGGACAAACCAATCCGCCTGGCATTGCCGTGACACAGTTACCTGCCCCCGGCACCTTGCTGTATGGCAGCACGGATAATATCATCTCCCTCATCGCTACCGATGCAGCCGGCAATGCCGACACCTGCACATTCATAGTAGCGGTGAAGGATTCTATTGCGCCACTGATCACCAACGCTTCGGCCAATCCGGCTGAACTTTGGCCACCTAATTTCCAATTGAAAGATGTAACGATTGCGTATGATGCTACCGACAACTGCGGCGGCGTTACTACGTCACTGGCTGTAACCAGCAACGAACCCGTTACCGGTAATGGTTATTTCAACTTTGCCCCCGACTGGGTCGTCGTTGATGCTCACCATGTAAAACTGCGGGCTGAGCGCGGTCTGTTGGGTAATGGTCGCATCTATTCCATTACGATCACCGCCACCGATACAGCAGGCAACAGCAGCAGCCAGCAATTGCAGGTCACCGTACCCACGCTGCCCGGCAATCCGTTCCCGGATGGTATCCTGACCGTGAAGGCCTTCCCGAACCCAACACCCGGACAGTTCTACGTGCTGACCCTGAGTACCTCCAACAAACCATTGAGTATCCTCGTCACCAATGCCACCGGCTCCACCATCGAGTCGCGCACCGGACTGGCCGCCAATGGTACGTTTACATTGGGCAGCAATTACGCCCGCGGTACGTATTATTTGAAAATAACGCAGGGAGGCAACGTACAAACCGTCAAACTAATTAAACTATAAAGAATCTCCATAACTAAAGTTTGCGTGTGTTGCTAGCTCGGGGTCATCTGCATTGCGCAGGTGGCCCCTTTTGTTTACCTTACGCCGCAAATGTGTTTGTATGACAGATCCGATCGTAACCTTTAAGTTTTTAAGTGAACCCGGCGATGTGAACTTTGGCGGTAAAGTGCATGGTGGCGCCGTGATGAAATGGATCGACCAGGCAGCCTATACCTGCGCGGTCAACTGGAGCAGCGAGTATTGTGTAACGGTGTATGTAGGCGGCATCCGCTTTCTCAACCCCATCCACATCGGCGATATAGTAGAAGTGCGCGCCAGGATCATCTATACAGGCCGCACCAGCATGCATATTGCGGTCGATATCAAAGCCATCAACCCCCGCACCAAAGTAGAAACCAAGACCACCCATTGTGTGATCGTATTCGCGGCGGTCGATGACAACGGAAAAACAGTACCGGTACCCGTCTGGACGCCGGAAACCGACGAAGAAAAGAAACTACAGGCCTACGCACTCAAACTGTCAGAGTTGCGCAAAGAGATCAACGAAGCCACGCTGGGTCAGTTTTAAAGCAATCAACAACAGCCATGAACGAACAACAGGTAGCGCAATACTGGAACGACAATGCCGAGACCTGGACGAAGCTCGCCCGCGCCGGCTATGATATTTACAGGGATGGATTCAATACCCCCGCCTTTATGGAGATGCTGCCCGATGTGCAGGGATTAGCCGGTATAGATATCGGTTGCGGAGAAGGCGGCAATACGCGCCTCGTTGCAAAGCGTGGCGCCAGCCTGCAGGCCATAGATATTGCGGAGCAATTCATCGCGCAGGCAGTAACAGAAGAAGAGGCGCGCTCACTGGGCATCCAATTCCAGGTAGCGAGTGCCACAAAACTGCCCTTTGCCGATCAGTCCTTCGACTTTGCGACTTCCTTTATGTGCTTGATGGATATGCCCGATCCGGCCACTGCACTGAAAGAAGCGTTTCGCGTATTGCGGCCCGGTGGATTTCTGCAGTTCAACATTACACATCCCTGTTATGCCACACCGCATCGCCGCAACCTGCGCAATGCCGACGGCATTACTTATGCCATCGAGCTGGGTGGTTATTTCCACTTCACGCCCGGCCGCATCGATGAATGGATCTTTACCAATACCCCACCCCAAGAAAGAGCCCGTTACCCGAAGTTCAAAATACCGGTCTACAATTGGACACTCTCGCAATGGGTGCAGATGATCAATGAGGCTGGATTCATCCTGGAGAAGCTCAACGAACCATACCCTTCCGACGAAGTGCTGGCGCGCTATCCCGAACTGCAGGACGCCCAGGTACTGGCTTATTTTCTTCATGTGCGGTGCAGGAAGCCAGGCCATGCCAGACCCTAACGCAGCATAACACCTACATCACTGGCTCAAAAGGCCACTTTGAGGTCACAACGCACCAAATTCAACGAGTCGATCCTGACTTTCTGCAGTTCTCCCAGTCGATAGCGTCTTTCGTAGGTGGAATCAAGGTCTTCCGACACTTCCTGGTGAACGACCGTAAGACCCAGGTCTACATAGTTGTGCGGGATCTGTCTGGTATAGACAAACAACGTATCGTTGCCAGCCTTATAATAAATATTGACCTTGCCCGATACAGGATAGTAAATGTCCTCATTCTTGCGCAGCCCCTCGCAAACCGCCGACTTATTCGTTAGAAAATAGGCTTGCACAGCATCACCCCACACCACCCGGTGAAAGTAAAGGCTCTTACCGTTAGACTGGAGGGCCATTATCAGGCCCGTTTGCGGCGAATGGGAAGAAATGCTGCTACAACTGGCAGTGCCGGACAATAATATTACCATAAAGGCTATGCATACATACTTCATGCGCGAAGACCCGGCAGGTTTAAGTTACTAACTGCAAAGTTCCAGCGCGAAGTAAGCGCCAATTACCTATTCCTACAACAACAAACCAGTAAGCGTGCAGTTTTAACCTGTAAGTGCGCAGATTTGAACGATAAGTGTGCAGACTGGGGCTCCCCAAAGCCACGATTCACCCACTATTGCAGCCCGCCATGCCCATTATACAACTGTAACGGCCCCTCCAGGTCAACCACCAGTACGGTCATATATTTATCCTGCACGGCAGGCGGTACCGAAAAATAAACCAGGCCCGGCACCGGGCTCCAGGAGATCTTACCCACGACCCGGTGTGGCAGCGGATGACCGCTCCCCACCACACTGATCGACCTGATCTTGTTTTTCAGGCCCTTGATCACGAGGTCGCCACTGGTCTTGCCAGGTACAAACAGGAATAAGCGCGTGCTGTCTTTGGAAAGCGTGGAAGGGCCATAGAAATGCCCTTGCGGCAGTCCGCCCAGGGTACCAAAGATGGCGGCGGCATGTTTTTTGTTCCATTGGCCCAGCTCCTGCAGGATGTGCACCTGCTGCTGAGGAATGGTGCCATCTGCTTTGGGGCCGATATCCAACAACAGGTTGCCTCCATTGCTGATCACATCGGCAAAGATCGTGATCACTTCATAAGGTGATTTCCAGGCCATATCCTGCGGTTGATAACCCCAGTTATTGTTAGTGGTCATGCAGAGCTCCCACCAGTTATATTTCGGACGGGTTACCGGGAAATTCTGTTCGGGTGTTTCATAGTCACCATATCCCTGCAAACGACTGTTGATGATGGCACCGGGCGTTTGGGCCAGAATGCTACTGCGTACGCCGGCTGCATTCCATTCAGTGGCGCTGTGCTCCCAGTCACCGTCAAACCACCAGAGCGCCGGATGGTATGCCTGGTTCAACTCATCGATCTGTGCCATCATGAATGACTGGAATCTCGACCAGCGTTGCGGATCATCCGCCACCTGGTAACGGCTACTGTCTTTCAGGAAACCCGGATAGTCGGGATGACTCCAGTCGATCAGCGAGAAATAAGCGCCACGTTTGATGCCCGCTTTGTCCAACGCCTTGTAAAAAGGCGTCAGCACATCCCGTTTGGCAGGCGTGTTCCTGGGTACACTGTAATGTGATTGCTTCGTCGGCCACAGCGCCACCCCATCGTGGTGTTTGGTGGTCATGACCGCATAGCGGGCGCCACTTTCTTTGATCAGGGCTGCCCAGGTGGCGGGATCGTATTGGCTGGCGGTAAAGCCGTCCAGCTGTTGCATGTAATCCTTGTGGGAGATCTTCTTGTTGTGGAAACTCCAACTTTCGTCTATCCCCTTTACTGCATAGATACCCCAATGAATGAAGATGCCCAATTTCGCATCGGCAAACCATTGCATTTTGGCGCGGATAGAATCGGCAGGAATATTGACTTGAGCAGCGGCCGGTTGACAGGCAGCAGACAACAGGAGGCAGAACAGGGCTGATCGTAGAACAGTTGATGACATGCAGGGATCTTTGTAGTGTAACAAAAGCCAAATGTACTATTTACCCCAACTCAAAGCCCGCTCCCTGGCCCGATTGCGCAATGGTTTGCGTGAGTACTAGCAAAGCTGTTTAGAGGGAGTAACTACCCGTATCGATGCCTTGACAGATGATCGCATTGACCAGCCGCCTACCGACCACCAGCCCACTTACCGTATCAGCATGGTCGTGCCTTTCTGGGTAATCTTTTCTTTGGTATCGATATGGGTGAAGGTGAGTACCCATACATAGGCCCCCGAAGCCTGCAGTTGCCCGTTGATCTTACCATCCCACCGCACTCTCCAGTTCTTCGTTTCGAAGACCAGTTGGCCAAAGCGGTTGTACACGCGAAATTGCAGATCGGTCGCTTTGAAGGCGTTGAGTGGATACAGTTCATCATTGTTGCCATCGCCATTGGGCGTAAAAGCATTGGGCACGGTAATGTAGCACGACGGAACCACTTCCATTTTACGATAAGCCGTATCAAAGCAATTTTTATCGTTCTCCACGATCAGCCGGATGGTATAATTGACCGAACGTGGTGCGGGCCGGGCGTAGCGTTGCATATCAGGCAACTGTTGCGTACTGATCGTGCCATTACCAAACGTCCAGTGCCAGTTGATGATTTTGCCCATACTGCTGTCGATAAACTTCGCCGGATCGTCGGGGCACAAGATATCCGGTGCCCCAAATCTTGCATCCATGGCATTGTCCAGGACCACTACTTTGGTGACGGTATCGGCACACACGCCATTGCTGACCTGCAGGGTAACGGGTTTATCGCCAAAGCTTGGAAAGATGAAGGTGGGGTTCTGTTCCTGACTGATAGACGTGCCGCCGAAACGCCATATCCAGATCTTCACATCATTGCCGCCCGGATGAAAGAAATCCACTGTATCTTTCACGCAACCCCAGCGTATAGCATGGGAGAAGTCGGCGTTCACCGTGTCATAACTGACAAAGTAGACAGATTCTCCTATCGGCGTTTCCATGCCACATTCATCGATGATGGTATTGCCATCGGTACCCCTTTTCAACTGAACAGTCCATCTACCAGCCTTTTGCAAGGGCGCAGCAAAGCGCAAATGAATGACGGAGGTGAGGCCATCCACACATGTTCCCACAGCACCGACAATGGAAACAGGCAGCCCGTTGATGATGAAATCGCTGCCATCGGGGGCGATGGAACTGCAACGGATATTGTTATTAAAGACCAGGTGGATCACATCGGGAGCACAACCAAGCGACGTCACACTATCCATGGGTGTGGGGAAAACCGGGTACACGGTGACGGGCAAGGCAGCGCCGGAATCGATCTGACGGTCGCAGTTGTCGAGCAGGCTGTTACCGTCTGATCCTTTGGTCATGACCAGGTTATAATTGCCGGGGGCGATCATTCTATCTACCGTCAGGATCACACTGTCCATATCGAAGCCGGTGGTACAGCCCACGCCTACTGCTTTGACAACATTGCCCGCGGAAGGCTTCAACAGGAAATCGCTGCCATTGGCGGCCAGGCTATTGCATTTCATCTTCTTGTTGAGCTTTACGCGGATGATAGAACCCTGACAGGCAGCGAGGGCATTTTCCAAAGCAGGCAACTTGTTGTCGGTAATAACGGCCGTGCCACCGCTGAAAGAGAGTTTATAGCCGCTTTGCGAATCCGTATAATGGCTTACCAGCAACAGGTAAGTATGTCCTTTGATAAGACTGGGCGATCTGGCGAAGGTGGGCCTGTTTTCGGAGGGTATAGAGGCGCACTGAATGGTGGAGGAGCCCCCGGGAGATGCACCAGTGAGGCCATAGGTACCTGCCCAGTTGCCGGTGACCACCAGGTTCCTGTTATAGAACACCTCCCGTGGATTTTGTCCGGTGATATCGTACAACATCCAGTCATAGTCGTCGCCGAGGTCATTGGGGGTGATCACGAAGTCGAGCGTGCCCGATTCAAAGCAATCGATCCGGTACCAGTAAGGATTTTTATCGGAGTAGCCGGCATCGGAGGTGCAGCCGGGCACGGTAACAGCAGCGGAGCCGCAGATGGGTACATTCGTTTGGGTGAAGGTGCTGGTGCCGCATACCGGGAAGGCAGTTTCCGGCGTTTGCCCAAGATTGCTACAGGGTTGGGCCCGGGAGATGGTGGAAAGCAGCAGGATCAGTACCAGTACGGCTACACAGCGTTGCATAGGCCTATTGACCGCGCTCCCGTAGATTTCGTTGCAAATAGTATCCATTTTCCCCATAAGTAGCACGAACTCCGGCGAGGCGATTGCCTGGCCGCTTCGGGCTAAGGTACCGGATAATCAATTAATGGATGGTTAATAAAAGATGGAGGCCCCGTTCCGGCCGATGAAACACCCGGATAGGCTGCCGGAGCAGCTGAAGTGGCGTAATGTCCGTGTGGCTGGCCTGCTGATCCCCGGGGTTCAGGGTGATGCGAAAAGTTGCGATACGGTAATTTTACCACCGCGGCACATAACTCTACTATTGCACCCGCTGTCGAAAGGCTGTACTTTTAGCTCCGTCAGATCGGCGACATCCTGCTCTCCGATCGAATCCAACCAATCCTGGAAAATGGTACCTATGAAAGAACCTTTACTGCCAGCAGCGCGTTTCTTATCCGCTACGCAACGCATTACCCTCTACCCGACCCTGGTCACAGAGCGTCGGTTTTGGCTGCAGCTGTACAATATCGACAGGACGGTTTTCGCGATCTATTTTTACACGCTCAGCGGCGCTTTGTTGTTCCGCAGTGTGCTCGCACATAAAGAGCATTTCTCGACGCATGCCATACCCTTGCCCCAATACGTCACCGGCGGCATCTACAAAGTGGCGGTGTGTTGCGGCGACCATCATTTTCTTCACTCGATCGTGGTACGATGATGGGGCTGGCTGCAGGGAGATCAGGTGTTGGTACATTGCCGGGGCCAGGCTGCCATACGATCCCGTAGCCCAATGATGGCGCGGTAGCTGATGCGATCAGGTGAAAACGCGCACGATAGAGAGGGCGCTGAGCTCTTTTTGGCGTAAAGTTTCTGTATCAGGGACTTCACCAATAATTTCGACCCCTAGTAGCACAATTACTGGTGACTGAAATCCGGCGGGCATTTTAAGCGTCAACTGCAGCGGTCTGGTATGCCGATCATTTGAACTAAAAAAATTGCTGTAACTTTCTTGAAATAAGATTTCCTCGTTCTTAAAATCTATACTGGTGATACCAAACATCAGGATGAAATCGTAGCTATTTTTAGTACCAACTGTCATCGTATGTGGATTAAAAAATGGGAAGTCCACGATCACAATTCCTTCCGATCGATTGATCTGAACATCAAAAGGCGCATACAGTACATCTTTTACAGGTTTGGCTTGGTTGAAATTGTAGCCTTCGAGCAAGCGAAGCGGCTCTACAGTTATATCTCTGTCGCCCCTTTTATGTAGCGCATCAGTCTTCACAATACGCCCCATCCGACGCGTTAGCCGAGCTGATACATAGCGATCCGCCGTATGGTTGATGAATACCGGAAATGCCTGCCGCAGCAGTCTGTTTGCACGCGCGCCCCTGCCAAATTCCGCCCTGTTTTCTTCACTACGTTCCGAGCGGGAAGCGTATTTTTTATTTTCTTTCTTTTTGTCCTTGGTGATTGATTTTTTCTTGCCCCTGGCCATCGTAAAGCGATTTCTGTATATACGGAAAGGGAAATCGTTGAGACTTTTTTTATAAAATATAAATTGGATATTGATTATCAATGCTATACAATATTTTCGGACTTTAGAATGGCCAAGGTCGCACTGGAAATTGAAGGGGATAGATGACAAAACGCATGTATCCCGCTCAGAATCTGCTTGTTATAGCACTACTGGTAACATTGGCCAACTAGCAATGTAGCACTGTATAGGCAAGTGGAGTGCGACCTTTAGTACTATGTAGTGCGACCTTTCCCGCAGTAACTGGCCTTTCGGCATACACCTGGCATACATTGCCGGTACGTGTGAAATCCTGGCGCCGGCGCATCATATAGGCATGCCGCGCCCCCTGAAACCTTATTATCCCGGATTGATCAGCCTGATAGGGCTCACCGCTTTCATTTGGACCTATTGCAAGGATAGTTATGACTTTGTACACCGGCATCAGCCGCGACCTATACGGATGTTTCTTCCCAAAGACGACAACACGCCCAGTGAAACAGGCATCGCCTTTTCCAAATACTATATATTGGAAGCACTGAAGCATAAACATATTACAACTGTACAACTGGACGAATACCATAATTGGGGGACCAAGCCTGCCAAAGTAGATTTTATCAGGAGAGAAATAGAAAGGATGACTTTCACGCACGACAGTAGTGCAGTATTGAAAGTGGTATTTTGTATTACTTCAAACTATGGTGATATGATGGGCATCATGCACTTTTTGCAGTTCTACGGAGTGAAGCGCTACGCGCTGATTGATGACGCCTATTACATCTTCGGCAACTGGCCGCCCGAGCCACTGCCTGAATGGAGTGATCTATAAGTGGAGGATGCTCGCTATCACCGCTTTCCCTCGTTGCCTTTGTGCCTTGATGCCTTGATGCCTTTTTTACCGCCGCAGGCTTCCTGGCGTCACGCCAAACTTCTTTCGAAAGGCGGTCGAGAAATGCTGTACGGAGGAATAACCCAGCGCATCTGCAATCTCCTTGATGGCAATACCGCCCCCCAGTAATTGCTCCCGGGCCTGCACCAGCTTGTGATCGCTCAGGTACCCATACACCGTATTGTTGAACACCTGCTTGAAACCCTGTTTCAACTTAAACTCATTGATACCGGCTATACGGGCAAGTTCCGTCAGCGAGGGCGGATTCAGCGAATGCTGCAACAGGTAGTCGCGGGCATGCCAGATACTTTCTTTATCAGACGAATTGGTAATGATCCTTTGCTGCTTTTCTGCATTCTCATACATCTGCGCCTGCAAGGTCAGCAGCTCGATGCATTTCGATTGCAGGTACAGGAGCTTCAGTCCGCCTTCACAACTGCAGTCCATCACATCCCGGATGCATTGGTGCATGGCAAAAGAGATGGGCAGGTTCTGCATACTAAATTGCGAAGCCCGGCCACGGGCAATGATATCGGCAAAACGCCGCAGGCCCGGACTGCCCGACTGCGCCAGTCCGATGAAGAACTGCGTATTGAAATGTACTTCAAAGAATTTGTAACGATCCTGTTGCTCATACTCACCCACCCCATTGAAGCTGGGCGTATAGTGCAGGTTGTGCTCGTTTTGTTTGAACGTATACTTGCCGCCACTCAGGTCGTCGATCATGATGCCCTTGCCCGACAAGGTAAAATGCATCTCTACCAGGTCATGGTGATCATCCATCCGGAAATGTAAACGACGGGATTCGTAGAGTTGCATATCACCGTATACGATGTAGATGCCGGCAAACGCGATACGTACCAGCTCGGCGTCGCCAAAGGGAAAACTGAAGATCTCGCGCTTCTCGGCTACGAGCAGACTGCCCAGGTTTTCCTCATAGAAGGTGTCGTGCAGGATGAAGTCGGTGCCCTTTCCATCACTAACGCTGACTTGCATAAAATCCGTTTAGTGTAAATCATTATCCGTTTCGTATAAAGATGGCTATACACGGCAATGATATTTTTGTAAAGTTAAAATTCCATTTGACAAAACCATTAATCAATGCCTCAAATTCCCAAATGGCTCGCCGACACCATGATGACCGTGGCCAATCCCTGGTTGCGGCACGCAGTGGTTACAGATACCACGATGGTCTCGGACGAGCTTCGACTGATTACCTTTCAGGGTGACTTCGATGAAGAGCACTTCCTGCCTGGCAAGATCGTGCAGTTTCGGGTCGATGACACCAGTTTCCGTCACTATACCCTGTCGTCATTCAATAAGCAGCAGAACACCTGCTCTGTCTTATTCTACCTGCATGGCAAAGGACCCGGTAGCCACTGGGCTTCGAGCCTGCAGGCAGGGCAGACCGTGAAGTTCCGCGCCGGACAAGGCAAACTCAAATACGACGAGAAGACCAGGCATCATTTCTTCTTTGGTGATGAAACAACGATCGGCCTCTTCAACTGGTACAAGACCACGGCCCTCGCCTGCAGTCATGAGTACTTCGGTGTACTGGAGCTGCATCCGCCACACGGCACAGCCCTCAACAACCTGAAGATCATGATCGACAATGTAGACACTACGTTGGAAGCCCCTGCTGTCAGCGCCATCGACTGGATGGATGAGATGCACCCCGATTGCTGGGCGAATTGGAAGGGCGCTACCTTCTACCTGGCCGGCAGAGCGATCTCCATCAGTCGCTTCAAGAAATACCTGCTCGGTAAAGGCGTTCATGCCAGTCAGATCAGGATGGATGCTTATTGGGCCGATGGCAAATGCGGCCTATAAGGGCCAATCACGTACTGCAGGCGACACCGTTTCATCTCGTATTGTCGCAATGTTTCCCTCCAGGTAGTGTTTACCGCTATCGTACCAGCGCTCACCGCGCTATAGCCATGAAAAGAACTTTTCGCGCTACCGCCCTAAAGCGGTAGCGTTTTTGTTTATACAGCTATGTGTCGGGATAGTTCGGAAATAATTACGCGTTTGACTTATCTTTTACCAGAATACGGTATACAAGGCCGCGAGGATACCGCAGATGATGACGGAGCCAATGAGGAAACCCGGTGATACGCGGAAGTCCGAACGATCGATCGTTACTTCCTGCTTACTGCTGATGGCCTGCGGACGCCATAGGCTCATGGCGATCATCACGGCGACAATCAATACAAAGGTGATCGTCATACGGTCGAGGAAGGGATAGTCGGGGAAGGCGCCACCGGTCCAGTCGGGGAGAAATTTGAGTACAGTGGAAACGGGTATCGTGAGCAGCGTACCCGCAAGGGCAGCCGAAGCCGTCGTTTTCTTCCAGAACAGACCCAGCAAAAAGATCGCCAGTACACCCGGTGAGATAAAGCCTACATACTCCTGGATGAATTGATAGGCCTGGTCGAGCGTGCGCAAGGCCGGTGCTACTACCGCAGCAATCAGCATAGAAATGATCACTGCCCAACGGCCAGTCCGCACGATCTGCTTTTCACTGGCCTCTTTCTTAAAGTACTTCTTATAAATATCGAGCGAAAAGATGGTCGCGATGCTATTGGTCTTCCCGGCCAATGAAGCCACCACGGCGGCTGTCAGGGCAGCAAAAGCCAGTCCCTTCAAGCCCGATGGCAACAGATTCATCAGGGTTGGATAGGCATGGTCGGGTTTGATCTTACCGGCAGCGTCGGTCATCTCGGCCTGGAACATACCCTGTTGGTGCATCACATACATGGCAATGCCGGGTAATACGGCGATCACCGGGATCAATAGTTTCAGGAAGGCGGCGAAAAGGATACCGCTACGAGCGGTCTTCAGATCAGCCCCCAGGGCTCGTTGCGTAATGTATTGGTTACAACCCCAGTAAGCCAGGTTGTTGATCCACATTCCCCCGATCAATACCGACATGCCGGGCAGGTCTTTATAATAAGGATGATCCTCTTTAAAGATCATGTGAAAATGCGAACCGGCCTGCTCGCGCAACAGTGAGAGCCCTTTCAATACATTGGTGCCGTAGCCAAACTTTTCCGAGAGCAGGGTCAGGGCCAGGTACGTGGTGATGAGGCCTCCGGCGATGAGCACCAATACCTGTATCACATCGGTATAACCGATCACCTTCATGCCGCCCAGGGTCACGACGACCGAGCATATGCTGAGGCCGGCGATACACCAGGCAAAGGGAATGCCGGTAATGGCGTTGATGGCGATGGCGCCGAGGTAAATGATGGAGGTGAGGTTGACGAACACATACACCAGCAGCCAGAATACGGCCATGATGGTGCTCACTTTATCGTTGTACCGCTGCGCCAGGAACTGGGGCATGGTATAGATCCTGTTCTTTAGGTAGAGTGGAATGAAGAAGATGGCCACGATGATGAGGGTGGCGGCGGCCATCCATTCGTAGGTGGAGATGGCGAGTCCGAGGGCAAAGCCGGATCCTGACATACCGATGAAATGCTCGGCGGAAATATTGGAAGCGATGAGGCTGGCGCCGATGGCCCACCAGGTGAGCGATCCTTCGGCCAGGAAAAAGTCTTTGGAGTCAGTAGACGTCTTCTTCTTTTTGGTGTAGATATACAGTCCGTAGAGTGATACCACGACAAAGTAAACCAGGAAGACAATGTAGTCAGCAGTTCGTAGTTGGTTCATATAGCAGTATTACCGCTGATCGCGGCACTACAAGTTAATGAACTTATAGCGACACACGATCATTCGGTTTCGTTCTGATCTGATGTGACCTTTGGTAATGTAGATGCCCGGAAATAGACCCGTGCAACAGGCACACTATTAAAGCCTGCTGCACGGCGGTCTAATGATTAAAACCTTAGTCTATCGGGTAAATATTTATTGGCCAGCTCCTGGTAGTACGGGCGTAGCTCGTTCCAGTTGGGCGGCGTTGGGTTCTTGGAATACAGGTCATAGGGGTTGAATAATTTCACCCATTTCAGCATGTCGCGGTCGTGGTCATCGAGCAGGTGTTCGTACTCACCTTCCCGGTGCCAGGCATAGAAAGAGTGATAGCGCAGCATGTACAACCCTTCTTCGGGCAGGTAATCTTTCATCATCTGGTACACGTACTCATCGTGGCCCCACGACATATCTACGTTGCGCAGTCCGCAGCCCTGGCTGTATACACCGAGTTTGGTATTGTACCGTTCGTCGGTATAGTCGGGGTTGTTGGAGAAATATTCGGGGTACACGATCTTATCCGAGTAAGCGCATCCTACGGGGAAGGTATCTCCTACTACGGCCCATTGGGGCTCGCCAAAGAGGCAGAGTACTTTACCCATATCGTGCATGAGGCCGACCATCACCATCCAGTCGGGATGACCATCGCGGCGAATGGCTTCGGAGGTTTGCAGCAGGTGCTGAAACTGGTCGAGGTCGGTATCGGGATCGCTGTCATCTACCAGTTGGTTGAGGAACTGGAAGGCATCCCAGACGGGCATTTCTTTCTTATCGAACTTGAGGTAATCGGCCCTTTTTTCCTGCACGAAGGCATAGGTCTGGTAGGTATGGTTGAGCCGGTAAAATTCCCGGACGGTATCGCGTACCGGCGTATCGTAGTTGCGGTACTCATCAGTCTTTTTGCTGGTGGCAATCGACTCGGGATCGGGATAGCGCTCCAATACGGCATCTTCCCATTCATCGAGGCTTTTCAAAGGATTGATCTCGGCTTGAGACAGTTTGTTCACTGGAGTCATACGGCGTTGTTTTTAATCTATACAATAAGGCGGGATAGCTATCCTCAATTTGCAACGAATTCATTGTATATGATGGAGAATTACCATATTTATTTACGAAACCGGTTGCGGGAAATAGGCTACATTTGGATCATACTCAACGACGTATGCCGAATATCAGCATGAAAATGCTGGCGAAGGAACTGCAGCTCTCCCTCTCGACCGTATCGAAAGTGTTCACCGATAGCCACGAGATCAGTGAACAGACGAAACAGAAAGTGCTGGCCCTCGCCAAACAACTCAACTATGTGCCCAATCCTTATGCCAGCAGTCTGCGCAAAAGGAAAAGTAAAACCATTGCGGTGGTATTGCCCGATGTGGCCGACAGCTTTTTCTCCGTGGCCATCAACGGGATTGAATCGGTAGCCCGCGACAAGGGTTACCATGTATTGATCTACCTCACCCATGAATTGCTGGACCGCGAGCGGGCGATCCTGTCCGAGTTCCAGAGTGGCCGGGTGGATGGGGTTCTCATCTCCATCAGCAATGAAACGACCACCGACTGCCATATTACCGATATGATGCAAAGAGGGGTGCCGGTCGTATTCTTCGACCGGGTTTGCGAAGAGACGCCTACCACACGCATTACTACCAATGACCGCGAGAGTGGTCAGTTGGCGGCACAGCACCTGATCGATGCAGGATGCCGGAATATTGCTTTTCTGTCTATATCGGAAAGCTTGCCCATCAGTCGCAACCGGCTGGCAGGATGCCGGCAGGCTTTGTCGGCGCAACGCTTGCCGTTTGGTGCCGACAATGTGGTGATGTGTACTGATGACGAGGCGGAGAACGTGCAGATCATTGCACGGCTGTTGCAGCGACCCGACCGGCCCGATGCCATTATTGCATCGGTGGAGAAACTGACAGCGGCGGTATACCTGGCTTGCAAGCAGGAGAAGGTGTCGATACCGGACCAGTTGAAGGTGATCAGTTTCTCGAACCAGAATACGGCGGCAATCCTCAACCCTTCGCTGACGACCATTACACAGCCTGCGTTCAATATGGGTAAGATGGCGGCCGAGACCTTGTTTACCAGTCTGCGCAAAAGTCACCTGCCGCTGAAAGCGGAGACGCTGGTCGTGCCTTCGACGCTGATCGTACGGGAGTCGACGGGTAAGTGATCAGCGGGGCTGATTAGTTATTCAGTCTGCTGCGTTTACGGTTGGCTTTGTCTGCTTTAAATTGTTGCCAGGCGGCGGGATCGATCTCTCCTCTGGTGAACAACATGAACAGCGCCAGTAATGACGGGAGCGAGAGGATGCAAAGGATCACCGCCGATCGCTCGTAACGGGTGTTAAAGGGCGCGTTAACGGGGTCCAGTATCAATGGTAGTTCAGCGGGGCTTTCGGGAGAGAATCCGGTAGCCTCGTAGGGCTTTTCCCAATCTTCTCCCTTGTCTGGTCTCCGCAGGTAAACAAATTCATCCTGGTTTTCGGCATGAAAGGATTGCAGGCAGGCTTCCTTAAATTGCTTTTCGGCGAAGGCCTGTCCGTTGGCAGGCTGTTGCTGCCCGAAGGTCGTGTCGTACAGTTTACGAATCCATATATCACCACCTGCTATACTTTTTTGCTGCGCCGTTTCCAGCGGCGCACAAATGACGAACGTAAATACAGTGTAGGCCCGCCGCCTTTTGCCTCCCTTTTTCGTCACGAAGTCGCCCGTTCTGATCTGTTCTTTATTGACGCGGTGCTCGCGGATTAGATAATATTTTGCAGATGGATGATCGGGTACTTCAAAAGGTGTTGTCAACTCCGCCACGGAACCTGCCAGGTCGGCTACGAAGTATTGGCAGGTGATCGCGTTTGCAGCCAGCAGTAACCAGGCAAACAGCACCCCCAAAGCCTGTGACTGCTTGCTGAGTAACAGCAAGCCAACGCGCTTGTATAGCAGTTGTTTGTATATTGGTATCGACAGCACAATTGGAAACAGCCAATGGGAAAAAAATACGTGCGGGTCAAACAGGTTCCATTGTAGCACCAATAACCAATGCAGGCAGGAGTATACAGCGAGAAAGGCGACGGTAATGATCACATAGGGAAGGAAAATGTTATACAATTTTTCCTGGAAACTGGCAGGCTTTAATACCGCCAGGGTTATTTGTTCAACAGCCCGGTCTCTTTTAAGATGTTTTCTTTTTCGTTTTGGGGGCATTGGGTACTTACTACTTTGTTAGGGGGTTACGTTTACGGTTGGCTTTGTCGGCTTCAAATTGTTGCCAGGCATCACGATTGTCACTGGAATAAGCAATGACTAACAAGATGATCAGACAGCAGGCTACCGTGCAGATCCAGGTGATGTGTAAGGTCATTGGATAGGTTTCGGGCAACTCAGACTGCAATACGTCAATAAGCAGGTATTGTGCTGCAATGACGGGACCTGCAAGCAAGGGAATCACAACAATGGAGAAATCAGCATTGTCGTACATGCGCTCGGCCTTTCGCTTATGGTATTGACCGGCCTTGAGCTTCGTTTCCATTTTCAGCAAATGAAATCTTTTGTACAGACAAACGGCATACAGCACGATTGCGATCAGCGTGGGCAACAACCAGTGCGTTATGGGCAAGCCAAGCCAAGCCCTATGCATCCTTACCCACCACCAATGCAAAAAGGTGTAACCCACGAGAAAAGCTGCCAGCACGAGCAGGAAGCGACCATAAATGACTTTGTATTTGGCGTTGGAAGCGGGCATTGGGTTTAGCGCTCCAATAAAGATATACAACCTCTATATGTTATGGCATGCCTGTGACTAGTTTTTCAACGATCTGTGCTGTTTCAACGCCTCCCATCCCAGCTGGTTGAAGTCGGAGGCAAGCACCATGATGAACATCACGATGCACGCGCCTGCAATACTGGCGATACTCCAGAACAGAGACCTGGTATACCGATGCCCGTATGGTTCAAAAACAGCTTCCAGGATCAGGTGTTCATTCGCAAAAGTGTTTGTAGCAGGTTCAATAGTGCGGTTGTATTGGTCCATTGGCTTGCTTTCCAAGGGGCGTCGCAGGTAGGTGAAACTATTACATTCCTTTTGCCAGAAGCGTTGAAAGCCAGCTTTGATAAAAGCCTGCCGTGCAGCTTCTTTGTTGGCGACATCTTCATTATTGGAAATGGTCGTATCATATTGGTAGCAGACCCAGGCCGGAGGCACTGTAACGCCGCTACCGCTGATTGCCCCCGTCTGCCCTTGCAAAGTCAGCATGCCCGTCCCCCTCCTTTCGGCACTATCAGCAACGGGTAATGCACCCGGCCCGTAATAAGGTACGGCCACGCGCATGGTATAGTTCAGCAGGCTTAAATTTTTACCCACTCGCTCATCGAAGATCTTATACCGGATATTTTTCTTATCGATCTGGTATCTGTTGAACTTTATATAAAGTGCTGCGGGAAATTTCGACAACTCATCCGGGGTATCCAACACTTTCAGGTTACCCGTCGCATGAATGATGAAATATTGAACCACGATGACTGGCCCGGCCAGCGACGCGAAAGTGATCAGCAGAAATCCGAAATAAGACTGTCCCTTGTTAATGCTTGCTGTCAGGATTTCCATCGGCCTGAGAAAATACACAATTACCAGCACGATACTGAGCAGCGTAGGCAATACCTCTGTCATCAAATGCCCTCCTAAGGGTAACCATTGCAACCTGATCACCAGCAACCAATGCAATAGCGTATAGGCAACCAATAAATTTCTGAGTTGAGCCAGAAAAGGGGTAAAGAGTGTTTGGAGCTTGATCGTATTGGGGGTCATCGGCAGGGCTTGCGGATATAGGTCGTAAAGCTACCCCTTTTATTACGTCCATGCTGATTAGAATGAGTTTTTTGCCCGGATAGCTGAACTTTTGCCCTGTCTGAAACGGTAGCTTGCTGTATGATGGTACACTTACTACGATTGAACCATATAAACGGCCGCAAATTGACCTGCAGCCTCGCACTTGGCGCCTCGCTGCTGGGCAGCCCCTCCGCCTCCACCCAATCCCCCGCCCGCCCCAACATCATTTATATCCTGGCCGACGATATGGGCTATGGCGATCTCTCCTACCTCAACAAACAATCGAAGATCCAAACACCGGCCATGGACAAACTGGCGAAGGAGGGGGTGGTGTTTACCGACGCGCATTCCAATTCCGCTGTGTGTACGCCCACCCGTTACGGCATCCTCACCGGCCGCTATGCCTTTCGCTCTTCATTGAAGAAAGGCGTATTGAATGGCTACTCCCCCGCCCTCATCGAACCCAACCGTACCACCGTCGCTTCCTTCCTGCAAGCCAACGGCTACCATACCGCCTGCATCGGCAAATGGCACCTCGGTCTAGGCTGGCAGCGCAAAGACCCGCAACAACCCATCAACAACAATACGAAGACCGACAGCGCTCAACCCGATCTCAACGACAATGTCGATTATAGTGTAGCAGTCACTGATGGCCCCAACAACCATGGCTTCAGTTATTCTTACATCATACCGGCCTCGCTAGATATGAACCCCTATTGCTACCTCGAAAACAACAAAACCCTCGACGTCCCGACCGTGTACACACCTGGCAAATCAAAAGAACGCGGTGTATTTTGGCGGGCAGGTAATATGTCGCCCGGATTTGATTTCGACGGTGTACTGCCACAGGTCATCGACAAGTCGGTCGCCTATATCAACGAGCGCGCCAAAGCATCCGACAAAACTCCTTTCTTCCTGTACCTGCCACTTCCTGCGCCCCATACCCCCTGGCTACCCCGTGGCAGCTTCGACCCCAACACCAAGGCCGGCCGCTATGGCCGCTTTGTAGCGGAGGTAGACGAACAGATTGACCGCATCGTGCAAGCGGTAGAAGCAAACGGACAGGCCAGCAATACGCTCATCATCATCACCTCCGACAATGGGTCCGACTGGAAGCCGGAAGACATCACCGCCAACCGGCACCAGGCCAACTACATCTACCGTGGCCGTAAAGCCGATGTCTACGAAGCCGGTCACCGCATTCCGTTCATTGCCCGCTGGCCCGGCAAGATCCCGGCCGGCAGCACCAGCCACCAAACGATGTGTACGACGGACTTGCTGGCGACTGTGGGCGGCATCCTTCAACAGCCCTTGCCGGCCGCTGCCGGCGAAGACAGCTACAATATGCTCGAGGCATTCCTTCAACCCGGTACCACGCAGGTAATCCGCGAAGCCACCATTCATCATTCGCTCGATGGCTTTTTCTCCATCCGCAAAGGCCCCTGGAAACTGACGCCACAACTAGGCTCGGGCGGCTTTACCGTACCCAAAACACAACAACCCCAGGCGGGTGAAGCACCCGGCACTTTGTACGATCTATCCAAAGACCCACAGGAACAACACAACCTGTACAGCAGTCACCCGGAAATCGTGCAGGAGCTGACGGCCTTGCTGGAGCGATACCGTAAGCAAGGGTATAGCCGGCCGCAATAGCAACAGGCAGCAGTCGGGTCGTCTTCGATATCACCAGCAGGGATATAGCGGGCCGCATTAGGACCGGCCATCGACGGAATACCATGTTCATGTGATCAACCGTTCAACGCAGGCCAATCCACCGGGAGGTCAATCATCTCCCACGCATGACAATTCCTGCAATTTGTTGAGCGGTTTGCAACATTATCTCCCCGACGACGATATTGTGTTTATAATAGCCACCATGAAAACAATACTGCTGACCCTATGTCTGCTGGCCACTTATGTATTGCCAGCGCAATCACCCAATGCCGACAGCCTCTATTCCCCGGTACACCTGCGTGAAGACCTCGCCTATCTGCAACAACAATTGCGCGATGTACATGCCAACCCGTATTCGGAATACAGCGCAAGCGAATACGATCAACTGTTCGCCACCATCAACCGTCAACTCAACAAGTCTATAACCACCGCGGAATTCCTGCGCCTCGTGAAGCCTGTCATTGCGCACCTCGGTGATGAGCATGCCCATATCGGTTTTAAACAGGATCAGCTGCCACGTCAGCTTCAATCTGCCTCCCTGTACCTGCCTTTTACCCTCGGGAAGGTGGGTGACGACTATGTCATCGACCAGGCATTTGGCAATACAGGCTTGCAACAAGGAGATATTGTACGGAGCATCGACAATGTGTCGCCTGGCGCCTGGATACGCCAAGCTGCTGAACTGGTAAGCGGCACACCCGCTCAACGTCCTGTAAAAGCTGCCCGTCAGTTCGGCTATTATTTCGGCTGGATCGATCAATCTACCCGCACAGACCATACCGTTTCGACGCAGCGGATCAATTTGCGGGTGAAGTCCATTGACCTGACCACCTGGAATGGGTACACCGCCAATCAGGCCGCCAGCACCCACTGCCCGCAACGCATCAGTTACCGGCAGGTTGGCCAAACCGGGGTGATCGACGCCTGCTCGTTCGACGTGAAGCCCAGCGGCCAATTCACCCTCGAGCGCATCCAGCAACAGATTGACAGCATTTTCCGGATCATACGCGACAACAGCATCAAGAGCCTGGTCATCGACGTCAGCCACAACGAAGGCGGGAATTCTGCCGTTGGCGATTACCTCATCGCGCATATTACCAACAAACCTTACAAAGGCTATCAGAATACCTGGAAGCGCAGCAAAGAATACCAGCAACTCTATGAATCCTGGGGCATCAAAAACGAGTTCTACGCCAATACCGCGATCGGTAAAACGATCATCTCCGCGCCCCGACAGGTAACACCACAGGAAGTACTTTATCCCTTTACGGGAAAAGTGGTGGTGGTCATCGGCGAGCACACGTTCTCCAGCGCCATCCTGTTTGCCACGATCATCAAAGACAATCAGCTCGCGCCCCTGATCGGACAAACACCCGTAGAAGGCCATCCCAACCATTTTGGAGAAATGTACAACACCAAACTGCCGCATACTAAACTGGAACTGCGCTTTGGTGTGAAAGAATGGATCCGGCCCGCTGGCAAACAATCAGATAAAGACAATGTACTGGTGCCGGATATCCAGCTCTCCTCCGTCGATATGCAGGACATGAAAGAAGTGATCTACCGGGCGCGGCTCAGCGACCGATAGCTAACGCAGTATGATCACTGTGCCACGCCGCTGTACCAGCCGGTCACGAATATCGATGCCAGAAGCCATCCACACAAAGGTGCCGCGTTGCTCCGCCTGCCGGTACAGGCCATTCCAACCCACGGCCGGGTTGTTGGTATAGAACACCTGCTCACCATAGCGGTTGTAGACCACCAGGTACCGAAACCGTTTGATGTTGTGGGGAATGGCGTGCAACAGATCGTTTTGCTGATCGCCGTTGGGACTGAAGGCGCTGGGCACCTCGATGCGTGCTGTAGTATCTGCCTGCGCCCATAACAGCTGGGGGATGGTTATCATCAGCAGGGCGCAACAATATTCGGCTATACGCGTGGTTTTGGTGGACATGGATGCTGGATCTGTACCGGCAATTTACGCAAATTTCCAGTAGGCCAGTCCGCCCAGCAACAGCAATACACCACCGGCCCACCAATACCATCCTATGCCCGAAACGGGCCTTTCCAACCTGATGGGCTGCCAATGGCCGCTGTACGTAAGTGCGGCCCAGTAATAGGGCAATTGAAGGCGTGTGTTGCCTGTCTGCCCGTCGATGTATTGCAGTTTGGCCTTGTGCAGGGAGGCAGCTGCATCCTGCTGTTGAGACAGTGCCCCATAGAAATGCAGGAGGATACTGGTACCGGCCAGGTCATTGACATTCCAGCGTCCGGCAATGACACCGCCTGCTCCCGCTCCGGTAAAGGCCCGGCTTAGGCTATTAACGCCCTCTCCGGCCAGCCAGGCGCCATCTGCCGTTTGGCAGGCGCCCAATACCACCAATGTAGGCGCAAAGCTTCGGTAGCGCAGGTCGAACAGGTAAAAAGGCTGATCATATAACTGCAGGTAAGCCTGTGTATCCTTACCCGCGGCTACTGCATGACTACTGATATGCAGTACGCCCTGGTCGCGTGCATGGTCTATAAATTGTTGCCAGGTAGCCACGCTATCGACGTAGTAATTGCCCGATACCTGTTGCCGCAATTGCGCATATTCGTCCTGCACCATCAGCGTCGCCTGCCGGGTGCTGGCTCCTTTGCTGATAAAGAAGCCGGTGAAGCCACTCTTTTCATATTTCGTCGTTTGCTGTTCATACCAGGTTTGCAGGGAATAAGCCTGGGATAAAGTGGTTTCCCGCAGGAGATAGGGCCATTGTCCATAATTATTAACGAAGGCGTTGCGCACCGGCAATGCTTCAAAAGGCAGGTAACTGTACTGCCCATCCGGGATCAGCAGGTAGCGTTTGTCCGACTGCCAGGTACGGTCGCCAAAAATGCGCTGGTACAAGGCATAACCCGCTGCAAAAAAAGCTTGCGGATCGCTCAGCATCGCCTGGGGGCCTTGTTGATACCAGGTATTCATATAATTCCGGATAACTGCTTCGGTCTGGCTGCCGGCCTCGATCACACGCACCCCATGAACCGTTTGCTGGTCAAATTCGATGAGCCAGGTACTGTCTTTACCGGCAAAGAATTCGATGGCGATACAGTTGAGCGGCAGCTGGCGCCTGAAATCGCTCAGTCTGGCAGCAGTAACAGGTACACCGCCTGTAGCTGCGTAGCGCAGGCGGTCATCGAGGGTCATGAGTTCGTAATCGGCAGCCTGCAATAACCTGGCGGTGGCCGTATCCTGGGGATGGGTAGCCAGTTCCCGCTCATAGTAAACCACCGCTTCCTGCAGCTGATGTACCTTACGTGTGGTACTGTCTGTCGCTTGACGGCCGGTTGGGTGACGCCGGTTGCGCTCATAGGCCAGCACCTGTGCCTTCGATTGCTCGGCGATCAGCAGCAGGTGATCCCGGTAGGCGGGTTGCGCTGTTTGAACCCACAAAGCCTGCGCGAGTTGCATGGCTTCATTGGCCCGGGCCTTGGCCAATTCCTGTTCTTGCAACCTGGCGGAAGTATGATAAAAGGCTTGCTGCAACCGGTACACGGCCGCAAAAACTCCATCATATTGTGCGAGTGCGGCGACCTGCTTGCCCAGCCGCGTAAAGGCGCGGCCCTTGCCGGTCAGTGCATCTGCCAGCAGACTTTCACTGTACAACTGTGCACCTGGTGGAACGGCTGCCGCTGAGGCAGGTTGCCAGCCAGGCAATAAACGCTGCAAGGCCGACTGGTACGCTTGCAAGGCCGCCTGTGGCTGTCCGGTAGCGAGGTACACGTCACCGGTCAGTACGTCGATCTTCGCTTTTTCGCGGGGACGGTTGTCGGGGAAATATTGTTGGAACCAACGGGCTGCTTCCTGTACATAGCGCCGTGCGATTGCATACTGTTGCTGTTTGAGGGCCACCTGGGCAGCAGCCTGCAACGCGCTGCCATACCAGTAGCGGGCTTCCGGCAAGGCAGTAAACCGTCGCAGGTGGGCAATGGCACGGTCCACTACTATCCGCGCACTATCGTATTGGCCCGCTTCCTGGTACACTTCGGCTTGCGTACTCAGCAACAAACTATAAAGCGGTGTGGAGGCACCGGCCAGTTGCAGTCCCAGTCGACAATACTGCAAAGCAGCGGGCAGATCGCCCTGCCAGCGGGTACTGATGGCCATATTGTTGTAAGCCGCGGCCATCTCCTGCCGGTCGCCCCGCGCTTTGGCCAATTGCATGGTTTTGTCATGGATAAAAAGCGCGGCTTCGTAATCACCCAGGCGCGTATAATTATTACCCAGGGGCTTGAGTAAATAATCGAGGATGTTATCGGCATCAGGCAAGGGATAGGCCTCATAAAACTGCAAGGCCGCTTCATACCCCTTGATGGAAGCCAGGATATTGCCGGATTGCAGTTGGTAATACCCCTGCAACAACAACAGGTTGAACCAGGCCAGTCTTTCATCGTAGGTGGTAAAGGAACGCCAGGCGGCTGCCTGGGTCTGCATCAGAAAGGACAAACGCGATTGTGGCCCTGCTTCTGCATAATCGGTGCGGGCATAGATCCAGGCCTCGAGTTGATCGGCCTGGCGGTATTGGTCGAGCTGTTGCTGCAAGGCAACTGGTGGCAGGCTGTCGGTGACGGCCATTGCCGGCAACACGCAACAGCCGTAAACAAGAAGCAGTAAAATCACCTTTGGCAGGCAGCGGACTATGGACATGCCCATACTGCTAAAGTAGGTCATTCCCTGAAAGGGAACAAGGTATCGAGGCAACTGAGTAAAAGCAGTGGAATAACCTGCATAGATATATTCGTTGTATTCTCTTGATCCCTTGCCGCCTTTGTATTTTGTATTCCCTCGATGCCTGGTTGCCTGTTTGCCTCGTTGCCTTCTCTACAACTTCCAACTCGCATACACAAACAGGCGCTGGTGCGAGGGACTGATGTATTGCAGGAAGCGACCGCCAACGGCTGGCCCATGGCGCACCAGGCCTACCTGCACATCCGCAAAGATGGCTCCCCGCCATTTCGTCAAGGATTCTATATGTGGTTCATATTTGCCTTTGATCAGCTGCAGCCCCTGCCCGTTGGCCTGCTGCACATACGTATCGATCGTATGTGCCGTCCTTCGTTCTAGTTCCACGCCCACCAGCGCACCGGCACCCGCCACCAGGAAACTGTTGACGTTGTACCGGAAGAACACCGGCACCGCTTCCAGGTTCAGCACGCTCTGGTGTTTGTAATGGTCGCGGTACTCCACCTTGTAGCCTACGCCGTTGAGGATGGTATCGCCGCCCCGGAAACGTCCTTCGTAGGTGTCGACCGTATTCGTTTTGCCCAGGTACAGTTCCCATTGCCAGTATTGCCGGTAAGCCGCATATTCCGACAACGTCAGGCCTACTACATATTGCTGCGACAATACATCCACCGCTTTCTTACCGGGAATGAAGCCGTAGCCCAATACAATACCCGGCGACAGCCCCTTCTTGAAACGCCCCACCGACCGATTGGTATAGATGGGTTCATTTTTGTCGAATACGATCGAGGCTCGGCTGGTAAACGGCAGTTTCTTCATGCCCTTGTTGAACCGCAACCGGTACCGCACATACCCCATGGTAGAATCCGGATCACTGATCCCCTCCTGCTGGGTACCCGGCAGGTAAATATTCTTGAAGATGAATTGAATGCTGTCTTTGGTCAGCACGGTGTCGAAGCAACTTTGGTAGGCATAAGCCGAGTCGCACCAGGTACAGGCTGGTTTTATATCAACGATCTCCACCGTACCGGGATTGAGCATACCCGGAATGGTGACGGTCACTGCCACCCGTTTGGCTGGTCCCTTCCCGGTATTCTGAAACTGTATCTTGTAGGTATTCTCGCGGTTCTTACCTGTAAAGCGGTAATTGAGCCGCCGGTTGCGCAGTTGGAGGCGGTTGGGATCATGCGACGCCACGATCTGTAATTCCAGTTGGTACTGCTCTACCTCCAGGGATGGATCGTCGGGAATGAAGAGTCCGGTGATGGTCACCACGGCATTGGTGTCTTTGATCATCTCGGGCAGGGTGTTCAATTGCACAAACATAAATTGTTCCTGGCCGGCTGCCACGGATTGTACCCGCCAGATATGGTGCTTGCGGTAGGTAGCCATTTGCTGGTGCAGGAACTGCTTGAGTTGCGGTTTGTTGCCCACCCGTACCCCGCGCTCACTATTGGCGGCAAACAGGCTGCGGCGCTCGCGAAAAGCCGGCGCTTCTTCCCGGTCTTCCGCCGGCGCATAGGCCAGCACCGAATCGAGTCCGATGGTACGTTCCTGGTGATAGGTACGTGCTTCTGCCAGGTCAAAACTGCTTTGGGCAAATTCTTTTTCGTTGTACAACAACATCACGGAACCACTGACGGGACTATTGCCCGATCGGTTGCGGTAACCGAGCAACAACAACATGTCCTCCCCCGGGCGTGGCTGCTGGTTGGTGATCATCTCCAGCGCACCTGTTCCTTTGAAAAAGGCAGGGGTGCTATTGGTCGCCAGCAGGGCCTTCTTCCCTACTTTGATCTTTTTGAGGCGGGAAGGTGGCTTCTTGCCATCGTCGTAGTTATTGGTCGCATACAGGCGTACGTTGTAGTCGCCGGTATCTTTGTATTGGTGCACCGGTTCTTTTTCAAAACTGTAGCGGCCATCGCCAAACTCCCAGAAATAGGTATAGAAGGGAGCCGGAGCACCCGCCACGCCCCGCAATGGGCGCAACTGCGACCTGAACAGTACGCGGTTATGGTCAATGGAGGGCTCTATGATGGCTGGCAGCGTATCGTTGAGCTGGGCAGCCACGGGTACAGCACTCACCAGTAAAAGCAAGGTCTGAAGCAGTAGTCGGGTTCTTTTCATATCGTCGGCCGTTTGTGGTATCTGTCGTAAATAAACGGTACGGATGTTTTGTTACCCCCGCAGCAAGATAAAACAAGGTGCGGGCCTATGACATATGTCATATACGAATTCCAACGATGCCTGGTTTTACGGATCGGCGCCACCGGGCAGACCCATATAACGAAAAAACCGTAACTTACAGTATGGCCGTTAAACCATTGGTAAGGAAGTTGTTGAAGATCGGTGGTATTGTTTTTGGAGTGCTGCTGGCTTTGCTGGTGGCGGCTTATTTCTGGTTTGTACACCATGCCGAAAACATCCTGCGCGAGATTGTCCGCTCCCGGTCCAATGGCACCATCGAACTGTCGCTGAAAAGCATTACCTACGATTTCAGCACCCGGCAGCTCAAACTGAAGGACGCGGTGATCTTCAATACCGACTCGGTCGCCAAAAAATCAGCCTTCCGGGTATCCGTTCAGCGTATCCACCTGCGCCTGCACCGCCTTCGCTCCCTGGTACTGCACCGCGAACTGGTGATCGACAGCCTGGCGATCCAAAACCCGGATATCCGCGTCATGAAGTCCGACACGCTGGAGCGTCGCCATGGGTCCCTCACCCACGAAATTGGTGACATCTATCACTCGATACAAAATGCCCTGAACCTGTTTGAGGTAAAACATTTCCGCATCCTCAACGGGCGCTTCCTGCTCGATAACCAGGCGCGGTCCGACTGGCAGCCAGTCGCCCTCTCCAATATCTATTTTGCCATCAACAATATTCATGTAGGGGCCGATGCGGCAGATACTTCGGCCTTTAAGTTTTCAGAAGACATCGAGTTCCGGACCGATCACCAGCTCATCACCTTCCCCGACAATCGCTACCGGCTCGGCTTTAGCCAGTTCAGTATCCATGTTCGTAACCGCGAACTGACACTCGATAGCTGTACTATTGTATCTACCGGTGTGCGGCAGCAACCTTTGTCATTGAAACTTTATTTCGATAAGCTCCGGTTTTCCAATATCGATTTCCCCGCGCTGTATGCCAACGGGGAAATAAAGGCCGATTCGCTGTATGCAACCAATCCCAACATCGACCTGCAGGTAAAGGTCGACAGTGGTCGCAAGCGCACCGACCTGCCCCCTGTACCCATGGATACCGTATTGCGGCACCTGGGCATCCATTTGGAACTGGGGTATGTGGGGGTGAAAAATGCCACCACCTCTGTTGTCACCCTGCGCAACGGAAAAGCCGCCACCTTCAATACCCGGGGCGATGATTTTGAAGTGCGCGACCTGGTCATCGACCGACGTGCCCCGCAACCGGTATCTATCGGCCGTTTCGATATGGCCATCCGCGGTTACTCCAGCCTCAACAAAGACAGTACCTATCGATTTAAATTTGACAGCATCCGCATCGTCAACTCCAATATCCTGCTCAATAATTTTACGATCAGTAGCCTGGCCGGCGCTCCTATACAAAGGCACCATGAATTGCCGGTGCTGGAGCTCGACAGTTTATCCTGGGAAGCCCTCCTCTTCGACCGCCACATCAAAGCAAAGCAAGCCATCCTGTATCAGCCGGAGATCCTGTATGTACGCCGGTTCAAGGCAAAGCGCACTGATAAAAAGCCTTCTCTCTATTCCATACTTAACTCGCTCGACAATGTCATGTCGCTCGAGCGCATCCGGGTAATCGACGGCCATGTGTCGTACGAACCCAGTCCTGGTACCAAGTTGTTGCTGGAGCAGGTAGACCTGACCGTATCAACCGACGAGTTGCTGGAGGCTCGTTCATCAGCGATGATGGGTGAAGCGGTCGATTCCCTGCATTTTGTCAAGGGTAGCATCACCACCCCGAAGTTGCAGGCAACCATCCAGGGCGGCAGTTTCCTCGCGCAGGGCACCCACCTGCGTGCCGATGAGGCGGTGATCCGCGACAAGGTGGGCAACATGCAGATACGGGCTAAAGGCTTGCATCTTTCAGGGCTCGATTTCAACGACAGCAGCGACCATGTGCGCATCGATCAGTTGTCGTGGAAAGAAGCGCAGGCATCGTTTACGTTGCAACCTGCTACCCATAAGGCCAACCGTGGTCTCCCGATTTCCCTGCTGGCGAGGGAAGTTGATGGCAACAATACGCGGCTTACGCTGCATACGGCTCACGGCACTTTACAAACGCATCTTGCCCGGCTATCGTTGCGTGGCGTATCGAAACAGGAAGGGGCCGATGCGAAGGTGGGTGCCCTGGTCATCGAGGGCCATAACGGACAGTATATAGGACAGGGCCTGGAGGCCAATATGGGGCCATACAAGATTGCCGACCGCGCATCCTCGCAACTCACCTACCTACGGGTGTCGCACACCAATGGTAACGATACGATCGCTGCTAGTGTGCCGGTACTTCGTTTTGTACCGGATATCGCTGCCCTGCTCGATGGACGTATTCATATCAACTCCATTGCCCTACAATCGCCTGTATTGTGGGCACACCTGGGCAACCGCCCGGCGGCTGTGGCTACCGAACGTAAAGCCGGCAAGGAATTGCCGTTGCTGCACATCGGCGAGCTGCAGTTGGACCAGCCGGTCATCCATTTCTACCAGCAACAGGCTGAGCAGTCGCTACGGTTGCTATGGGACAAGGGCAATACGCCTGCGGACAATCAATGGGTCATTAAAAACATCGTGCATGACGGGCAGTCCCCACTCAGCATACAACAGGTAAAGATCAACGGTACAGATGTCGCCTTTACCCATACCGGCAAAGACATACTGCGATTGAAGCCGCAGCGTATGCAGCTTACACTTTCCAATCTGCACCTGGGGGACGGCCATCCGCAGGCGGTTGCCTGGGCCGGCCTGCTAGAGCACCTGGATATTAAAGACATGGCGCTGCAGGGCATCGGCAAAGACAGCGGTCGCCTCCACCTGGCCTCGCTGACGCTGGAACACCTGGCCCTGCAAGCCAAGCAGTCGCCCACTGAATGGCTCGATCACAGTCCGCGTTTTTACCTGCGCGATCTCTCCGGAGAATTTCTCTCGGTAAAAAACGCTTTCCGCTGGAAAAAGCTCAGCTATCACCGCGCGCAACAGTTGTTGTCGATAGACTCCTTCAGTTACTGGCCCACCGCCGACCGTGATGCTTATGTAGCCAGCAAGCCCTTTCAAACAGACTATATACATCTACAAACCGGGCGCATCGATTTTCACCGGCCCGACCTGCGCGCTTTGCTGCACGATTCCATCGTACACATTCCATCTGTGCGGGTACACGAGCCTGCGATATCGGTATACCGCGACAAAAGACCACCACGTGAGCCGAATGTGATACGCCCCCTACCGGTGAACCAGATCCGGCAAATACCTTTCCGGTTGCAACTGGATAGTGTGCAGGTCATCGATGGGCAGGTGCAGTATGAAGAACTGAGTGAAAAGACCAACAAGTCGGGCATCATTCCCATCACGCACCTTAACGCGTTGCTGGCGCATGTCAAGAGTTTTGGTATCGAACACCAGGATAGCCTGAAACTGCAGGCTCATGCCACCTTATTCGACTCCATCGATGTGAATATGCGGCTGCAAGAGTCCTATACCGATTCGCTGGCGGCCTTCCTGATGACTACCCGCATCGGCCGGGCCAACCTATTGCTGCTCAACCCAGCAGTAGAACCCCTCGCCTCGGTTCGCATTCGCTCCGGCTACCTCGATACCCTCACCATGCGGGCGATCGGTCGGGAGTACCTTTCTTACGGAGAAATGAAGATGGAATACCAGCGGCTAAACGTCGAGTTCCTGAACAAGGGCGATGAACAGAAAAAGAATTTCCTGACGAAAGCTATCACCTTTATTGCCAATAGTTTCGTGATCAAAAGCCGCAACCGGGGCAAAACGGGTATCGTGTATTTCGAGCGCCTGCGTGATCGTTCTATCTTCAACTACATGATCAAAATGATCCTCAGTGGTGCCGGTTCCAGTATAGGCGCCAAGAAAAACAAGAAATATATCAAGAAGTACAGGCACGAACTCAAACGGCAGCAACTTCCTGAGATTCATTATCATTAGTGAGCTGCTACGCCGCCCGCTGAGCGATTGCGGGCCTCGGTTGTCCATTATTACCTCGTTGCCTGGATGCCTTGTTGCCCTTTTCTCCCATTCCACTCATTGTCACTTCCTGCTTACTCAAGCAACGGCCCCGTCAACTCAATAGCGGCACTAATCGCAATAATCCCCTCCTACCTTTAACATCCTGGACGCAAAAAATATTTGGAGAGAACTATTAACCCACTTAACTTGTGGACTAATACATTATTCTCCTGCTACCAGTAAAGACATATTATTCTACGTGTTGTTGTAGCGGTCACTCGCTGATGGGTTGCTGCTGTCAATAAGCACGCCTATCCAATTCCTGTTTCGTTTCTTCTTATTGTATTCCATTAATTATTAAAATAGTATCGTTATGAGTCAGCAGTGGCATTTTGACACCTTACAATTGCATGCCGGTCAACAGATTGACCCTACCACCAAATCAAGAGCAGTTCCCATTTACCAAACCACTTCTTACGGATTCGACAATGCCGCCCATGCAGCCGATCTGTTTGGTCTGCGTGCCTTCGGCAATATCTATACCCGCATCATGAACCCCACTACCGATGTGTTTGAGCAGCGGATCGCCGCATTGGAAGGTGGCGTGGCCGCACTGGCCACCAGCTCGGGTCAGGCGGCGCAGTTTCTCGCGCTGACCAATATCCTGCAGGCTGGTGACAATTTCATTTCTACTTCTTTCCTGTATGGTGGAACGTACAACCAATTCAAGGTCGCTTTCAAGCGCCTGGGTATCGAGGCGCGTTTTGTAGATGGTGATGATGTCAATGCCTTTGCGAAAAAGATAGACAAGAACACCAAGGCGATCTACCTGGAAACCATCGGCAACCCACGCCTCAATATTCCCGATTTTGAGAAGTTCGTACAGCTGGCCCGTGAGTATGACCTGCCATTGGTGGTTGATAATACGTTTGGAGCAGGTGGCTACCTGTTTCGCCCGATCGAACATGGCGCCAATGTAGTCGTTGAATCTGCTACCAAATGGATCGGTGGTCATGGTACTACCATTGGTGGCGTGATCGTCGATGGCGGTAATTACAACTGGGGCAATGGCAAGTTCCCGCAGTTTACGGAGCCTTCCGAAGGCTATCATGGCCTGAAGTTCTGGGAGGTGTTTGGAGAAGGCAATCCACTGGGGCTGCCCAATATCGCTTTTGCGATCCGTGCGCGGGTAGAAGGGCTGCGTGATTTCGGCCCCTCACTGAGCCCATTCAACTCCTTTCTGCTGCTCCAGGGACTGGAAACTTTGTCGCTCCGCGTACAACGCCATGTAGACAATGCGCTGGCCCTGGCGACCTGGTTGCAGAACCATCCGCAGGTAGAGTTTGTAGAGTATCCTGGTCTTACAGACAACGCTTATCATAAACTGGCGGCTAAATACCTTACCAATGGATTTGGTGGTATCCTCAACTTCGGTATCAAAGGAGATAAAGAGAAAGCCAGTCAGCTCATCGATTCGCTGAAGCTGGCCAGTCACCTCGCCAATGTAGGCGATGCCAAGACGCTGGTGATCCATCCTGTCTCTACCACCCACGAACAGCTGAGTGCAGAAGAACAGGTGGCTTCGGGTGTACGTCCTAACCAGATCCGTGTTAGTGCGGGCATCGAACACATCAGCGACATCATCGCCGATTTCGAACAGGCCATCGATAAAGTATTTGCGAAAGAACTCGTATCCTGATAAAAGGTGCTCAAGGATCCACCCGGCGCCGCGAAGGTGCCGGGTATTTTTTGTACCAAGCAACGCCCAGATTTACCATGAGCGATCATCAACTTTTTGTATCCAACGAACCATTTTTGCTGGAAAGTGGCGACACCCTCGCCGGTTTTCACCTCGCTTACCATACGTACGGACAACCTGATGCCATGGGCAACAAGGTGGTGTGGGTCTTTCACGCACTGACGGCCAACAGTGATGCCGTCAGTTGGTGGCCAGGCCTGGTGGGGCCGGGAAAATTATTCGACCCGGCACAGTATTTTATTATTTGTGTCAACATGCCCGGCAGTTGTTATGGCAGTGTGGGCCCGCTGGAAAAAAAGCCAGGCAGCGATGGAGCGTATTATCATTCTTTTCCTGAGCTTACCATTCGCGATATGGTACATATGTACCAATCCTTGCGGCAGCACCTGGGCATCGGGCAGATACATATCGGCATTGGGGGAAGCATGGGTGGCCAGCAATTGCTGGAATGGGCCATTGAAGAACCGGGAGCCTTTGACTATATCATCCCCATTGCCACCAATGCCTGGCATTCGGCCTGGGGCAAGGCCTTCAATGCTTCGCAACGCTGGTGTATCGAAAATGATCCCAGCTGGCGTACGGAGCATCCCGATGCCGGGATGGAAGGCATGAAGGTGGCGCGGAGTGTAGCGCTCCTATCCTACCGGCATTACCAGACCTACGACCTGTTTCAGAGCGACGAGGCGCCTTTTGCGCCGGCTCGTTACAAAGCGGGCACGTACCAACGATACCAGGGCGAAAAACTGGCGCGACGTTTCAATGCATACAGCTATCATCGCCTCAGCAGCAGCATGGATAGTCACCACGTGGGGCGTGGCCGCCAGGATGCCGCGACGGCCCTGCAAAGTATCCGGGCGCGCGCGCTGGTGATCGGTATTGAAACCGATATCCTGTTTCCCCTGGCGGAGCAGGTGTACCTGGCACAACATATACCCGGGGCAAAGCTGGCAGCGATCCACTCGCTGTATGGGCACGATGGATTCTTGCTGGAATTCGAGGTTATCGAGAAAGAGATACTGGATTTTTTACACGATAGTTCGGTCAGGGCTGATAAACCGGTGCAAAGCGATTTACACAGCAATGTTTAACGAAAATCAGTACCATGAACTATTTTACCGCCCGGGTCGAGCTGCACCAGGCAGGTGCGGCCGATTACCGGCATTTGATCCGTGCCATGAAGAAGGAGTTGTTTATACCACGTAATGAAATGGCCCAGTCGGGCAATATCACGTTCCGGCGCAGAACGGCTGGAGAGATCAGGGAAGTGATTGACGCTTTGTTGCGGGCAGCCGCTTCTACCGGCAGAAAATTCTCTTTTAGTGTGATGAAGGGATAACCGTTTCTTTTTACCATTTGGCCAGCCATTCGCGGGCAATTTCCCGGCCATCGAGGTCTTGCTTAACGACTACTTCCAGCAGTCCTTTCGCTTGCACGAGGTCGCCGGGCTTGTCTCTTTTGATGAGGGTGAGGGCCTGGTAGAAAGTGCCTTTGTTGCTGTATCCGCCACGGTCGGCCATGAGCTTGAACCAGGCCAGGGCTTTGTCGTATTGCTGCAGGCGCAGGTTGGTGACGCCGGCGTATTCGAGGGCCTTGACGTTGGCGTTATTGCGGGTAACGAGTGCCTCGGAGATCTGGAGGGCTTCGGCGTATTTGCCTTTGTTGTATAAGGAGCGAACGAGTTCGATGCTGTCGACGGTGGCGCTCATCGATACACCCAGGTCATTGAGTTCCTGTTTGATGTATTGGTCGGCCAGTTGTTGCTTGGAGTCGCCGGTGAGGAAGGTGACCGAGAGTACGATGGCGACGATGGCAGCGGCGGCGGATATATAATACCATACGCGGCGTTTGGCGGGCATGGCTACGACGGGCGTAGCGGGCCTGTCGTTGTATATTTTGCGGAAACGGGCTATTTTTTCGGCCCGGGCCGATTGCTGCAGCAGTTTTTGGGTGCTGAGGTAGAAGGTTACTTCTTCGGCAAAAGAAGGATCATCGTGCAGTCGCTGCTCGAATTGCTGATGAAGGGGAGCCGTCTGCGCTCCTTTAAAATAGTCGTCGATGTATTCCAGGTGTTTCATGTGACCTTTATGTCGGATTGTATAATCGGCGCAGTTTATCCAGGCATCGGAGCCTGCTGGTTTTTACCACATCGGCCGTTTTGTATTCCATCAGTGCGGCTATTTCCCTGTCTGTATGTCCTTCTGCCGAGAGCTGTAACAGCTGGTGGCAGTTGGCGCCTATTTCCGTTAATCTTTGTTTCAACAATTGTTCATCTGCCTGATCTGCGAGCTTTTGTACGATGGATTTACCGGCGTCCGAAACATGCAACAGCATGTCCGTAATAGAAACCGTTTGATGCACCTTATTCTTATTAGTCGTCTTTTTGCGCAACAGGTCAACGCATTTGTTCTGAAATATTTTATACAACCAGGTTTTGAGGGAAGAAGCGCGTTCAAAACTGCCGTCGGCAATCTTGTCGATGGCGGAGAGAATGGTATCGGAGTAGGCATCGAAGGATTCATCCTCTATCAGGGGGTATTTGCGCATGCCTTCCTGGATGAAATACATGTAGGTGCTGAACAGTTCCTCCTCGCCTTTTCTTCTATCTATACCGCCACGGGTCAGATTTTCGAGGATCCGGAGATCCGCGGCCGGTAAATTTTTCGAGTCGTTCATTATAGAAATGTGGCAGTTAGCCGTAAGATAACAAAAATATGCCCAAAAATAATTCGCTTCGCTGTTTCCCTCATTTATCCGTCCCGCGACTAATATCATGAAAGCGACCCTCAACCATTAGTCTTATCCATGACAGTAACCGTGCTGCTATCGGTAACATTTTTATCGGTTCCATGATGAAATTGTTGCTTTTTGCTGTCAGGGGTAACCCTCAGACCGATCAACGGAGACCAGGTACACAAAGATATTACGCCATTAAGCATTAAACCTTTTTCAAGATACTGCGCGGCAGGGATTTGCAGTGCTATTTCATAAAGCCCTTGCTTCTGCAAGGGCTTTATAGCCATTCATGAACCAAACAACGTCCGGCCAATGATCCGGTTAACATTAACCAAGTTTCATACAAGACTACCGTCTATGAAAGTCCAAGACATGCAGCTAATCGCGGAAACATTGCCTTATGACTCCCAGGAGGCGCGACTGGAATTTCTTCAGGGACATATCCAGACGCTGGAGCATGAGCTCAATCAGCTCAACCTGCTCGAACACCCCTGCGAGATCCTCGCTATCTGTAAAGAAATTATAGCCATCAAAGAAGTATTGGGGAAAATAGCCCCCGTGACCGAGTAAAGTTAGTTAGTCAACCAGGGCCTGCCCCGTGTAGGCCCTTTTCTTCTTCCTCCACCACCCTACGGCTACGCCAATAACAATGAGGACCAGCACCAACGCCGGGATCAACAACCACCACGAAGCAGTTTCAGCAGCCGGAATGGCCGTGATCTTTCCCGTCAACACCGGCACCGCCCAGAAATAAGGTAACATATTTTCCTTCGAAGCATTTGTCATGAATTCCAGTTTGGCATGTTGCAACGCAACATCTGCCGGTTCACCCGCCGACAAAAACTTATAAAACAAGGAAGTCAGGGTATAGGTCTTCCGGTTATCGGCCTTCCACAGGCTCGTAATGGCGGCCGGGATGCCCAGCGCCGCAAATCCACGGTTGAAACTGAACACACCTTCACCCTGGTAAAACTTACCCGTGCCGGTTTCGCAGGCAGAAAGCACCACCAGGCTGGTGGCTGGCCGCCGGTCGCTCACCAGCTCCGACAACGGCAACATAGAATCGGAAAAATAGATCGTCGGCTCTCCATCCTCTTTATTGTCCAGCGCGTGGGTATACAATTGAATGATGCGGTAGTCGGTAAAATGCTGCAAGAAATTGTGGCGGGAGGCATCCTTCCCGATAAAGTTGTCGGCACTGCTGAAATAACCGGTCAGCATGCGCAGCGAGCGGTCGCTCTCTGCCAGCTCGGGCAATTGTGAGTAACCATATTGTACCGGTGCTACGCCCATAAAACTCCGCGTTTCCCTGCCCGGCGGCACCGTAAAATCATTGAGCAGGTAACGTGCCGAATAGGTATAACTGATCGCATGTTCACGCAACAGGTAAGAACCTTGCTTGGCCGTGGTCTGCAGGGCTTCGTAGGGGAAATAGGCCCCATCCGGCGAAATGATGAGACGACCCGGCGGCAATTGTACACCGGCAAAGATCAACGCATGCAAGCGGTGGGCAATGTCCGAGAAAGTACCAAAATCATCGTTCTGCAAACTGTAGGTGGTGATATACCGGTTGAAGGCACTGGCCAGACTATCATACCGCTGTTTGTCGATGCGGCGCAACTGGGTACGTTGCGCATCGACGACCAGCATATACACGGCGCTGTCGCCGGCAAACACCTCCACCAGGGCCCCGTAATCCCGCAGTATGCCGTTCTGCACCTGCGAAAGCGTGATGAAATTGCTATCGATAAAACTCTGGTAGTAGAAGGGATTGCGTTGTTTGATCAGGGTACGCAGGCTATCGAGTTTTTGCTGATGTGCTACTTTTTCAGCCAGTAAGCTGCTGCGTTCTGCGATCGTCAGGATCGGGCTTTCCAGTTCGCGGTTGAGGGCACTGACACGCTTCATCGACTGCGTTTGCAACCGGATATCCTGCTCCCCCATCCACCGCTGATCGGCCAGTTGATCGTTGAGCAGCACGGCGCGGCTTTTCTCGAAGAAATAAAAGGCTTCTTCTACATTGCCCGACAGGTAACAGGCTTCCAGGGCAGCCTCGTACAAGCCGTGGCTGCTTCGTCGCCAGAATAGTTTGGAGTTGAGGTTGGCCTGCTCGGTTTTGATGCGGTTCACCAGCTGGTCGGCTTCCCGGTACGCCGCAATGGCTTTATCCAGGTCGGCCCCCTGGTGGGTTTCCTGGTATTTACGCTGCCAGGTATTGCCTCTTTCCATAAACAGGCCGGTGAGGTAATGCGTTTTCTTCTGGCGCATAAAGTCGGCCGGTGGCGTGCGCACGATCTCGGCGGCAGTGATACCCGGGTGGATATGATCCAGTGCCCGGCTAAAGCAGGACTGCGCCTGCCCAAATTGTCCTTGCTGTGTATACAGCTCGCCCATATTGGACCAGATATTGACCGACTCTACCGAGTCTGCCTTATAGAGACCAGGATCTTTGTTGATAGTTGATAAGGCCGTTTTGAAAATGGCGAGGGCCTGATCGTATTGTTTCAAATGCCGGAAGTAGATCTCCGTAGCCAATGTATTCAGTAGTTGCTTGCGGGGCAGTGCGTTCTTTTCGAGCGTCAAGGCTTTTTTGAGATCGCTCAGGGCCAGATCATAACGGCCTTTGTGCAATTCAACCTCGGCACGTAATCCATAATAGGTACCCTGATAAGCGGACAGCCGTCGTAGCGCCTGGTTGCCCACCTGGTTGCTGAGTAACTGTTCGGCGATATCATATTGCCGCAACCTGACATGACTGTTGATCTGCCATACGAAACTGCTGTGTGCATAAGACATGACCTGTTGACTATCGGCTGCATTGGTCACCAGGGGCAGGTAGTGGGTCGCCTTGTCATTGCATTCCTGGAAATACTCCAGACTTCGGTGGTAGTCGCCCAGGTCATAAAAATATTCTCCCCGCTCATAAAAGGCTGTCAGGGCAGACGGATCTACAAAACCAGAGGAGCGGCTGGTGGTCACACAATTTTCCAAGGCCGTCATGGCCTCCGGAATATTACCCGTCTTGTTGTAATACAGGGCAATAAAGTAATGGAGCTGTACCAGGTCCCGGCTGTCGCCCGTATGCCGGTAGCCAGGTTGCCGGAGGATATCGAGGGCTTGCTGCAACACACGGATCACGTCTTCATTCTTCTGTTGGAGCACATAGGTGGTGGCGATAGCCCGGAGCAATTGAATGTGCGTGGAGTCGTCGCGGTATCCACAACGGATCAATTCTTTTTGCAGTAGTTGGAGTTGCCATCGGGTGGAGTCCGGATTGCGGGGCGCTGCGGCCTTCAATACAGCAATGCGTTGCACCCATGCATCCCTGCCGGGACATTGTGCCTTTGCGCCATTGAACCATAACCAGCTACAAAACAGGAGCGTGATGTACTTACCCATCGCGCTTAAAGGTAGTTATAATAAATAAAAAAATCCCGGCAGAACGCTCAGCGAGCAGGTCTGCCGGGACAAATCCTGTTGGGTATTATCTAAGGCGCTTCACTTACAGGTGTGGTGGAGGCGGTGGTGGTGGCTTGGGCGGATCGATCTGGCCGTCGCCATCGCCGTCTGCAAATTCCATGGCAACCATGTCAGCTTTGGATTTCTCCAGTGCTATGGAAGGCGGAGGTGTTACAAATACATACAAGGTGTAGCACAGGCAACTGGGTTGGGCGGAAGGCGACTGCGACCACTCAAATTTGCAGGCATACGACTTACCTTTCACGATGTTGTACGCAGCGGTATAACCTGCGTAATAAGCCTCGATGGCTTCCTTGCGGTGTTTGATCGTAGATTCCTCGATAACGATGTCTTTGTACTCGCCCGTAAACCACAGGCCATAGCCTGGAGGGGCAATAGGGGCATACAGCGTTTCCAGCGCAGCTGCTGCGGTCGATTCATTAATGCTCATAAACCTGATTTTAAAGTGAACAATTGGAGATTTGCTATATCCGGCATACCGAACAACACCTTCAGGTCAGGTTCGAAGGGTCACCTGAATTCATTGAAACAGCATACCTGTTGATCCGGAGTTGAAACGATTCATAAGGGGGAGTAAAAACTTTCATATAAGGATAAGTACAGTACTGGTTTAGAATGGGCCCGAAAGTGTACAGGATTTTGTCGTAAATCGGTCCGGATATGGAAACAAACTCATCTTGTTTTCTCACTCGAAATCAATATTCACACAAAAAGAATGGCGGGTGATACCATCGAATGGTGAAAGTAATAAAAAAGCCATGCGGTCAAAACTAATCTGCCGACAAAAATGCAGGTTTAACGTTTTCACAACCTCCCCAGGGATTTGCGGTGGCGTTGACCGTTTGCCCTTTCCGAAGCGGGCGGAAAAAAGAAAAGGAGGTCACGGGGACCTCCTTTGCGTTGCCAGCTGTGATGCATTAAAGCCGGCTCTTTCATGGCTAGACGCGAACTTATTTGGCGCAGGCAATTTTTCCGGCAGTACCGGTCAGGGGCATACTGCTTTTCGAGGCGGGCGCCTGCGTATGGTTGTTGTTATCGGGCGTTTTACGGTATTTCGCCAGGTTGATCAGTAATACGGAGGCGAGGATCACGGCCAGGCCTGCCAGTTGCAGCCCACTCATGTGCTCACCGGCAAACAAAACGCCGAGCAGTACCGCCACCACCGGGTTGACATATACGTGGGTACTCACCTGGGTAACGGGACGAACACTCAACAACCAGACATAGGCGCTGAAAGCGGCCAGCGACCCGAATACCACGAGGTAGGCCGTTGCCAGCCAGGAAGAAGCGGGCACCGCCTGCCAGTCGAAACCAGCCCATTCTTTATTGAGCAGGCTGGCGGGCAGAAATACGAGGCCGGCCGCCAGCATCTGCCACGCAGAGTTGACGGTAGTAGACCCGGTTGATTTTTTCTTGGAGTACAGCGATCCGCCGGCCCAGCTCCACATACCGATGAGCAGGATCAATAAACTGAGGCCCGATACGGCACCATGGCCGGCGATCACGTCGGCGGCGCTCTCGTACATCAGCAGGATAACACCCCCAAAACCGATCAACAAACCGGCTACGGTGTTCCGGTTGGACAGGTTGGTCTTCCAGTTGGGTTTGTCGAGTAACACGAACCACAGGGCCTGTGATGCGATCAGTACACCGACGAGGGAGCTCGGCATTGTTTTTTCGACCCAGATCACGGCGCCGGTACCTACGAATAACAACAGTACACCGGTGATGGACGCATGTTTGATCTGCGTGGGATTGAATATTTTTTCCTTGCGGATCACACACCACAACAGTAGCAGGACACCGGCGATGATAAAACGCAGGGCCCCGAGCATGAACGGCGGGATATGTGCGACCGCTTTAGCGATAAAGAAATAGGTGGAACCCCATACGATGTATACCGTGGCAAAGGCGACAAAGATGAGTAAAGGACTGGCTTGTTTTTGTTTTTCAGCTAATGACATACTGTTAGTTTTTTCTGATCACCAATTGTTGTTGCTCTTTCACGGTTTCCAGCACAATGGTTGTTTTGGTGGAGATGATGTTGGGCACTTTCTTGATCTCCTTGCGCATGAGGGCCATCAGGGAAGCGGAATCTTCTGTACGGACCTTGACCAGGAAGCAATCTTCACCGGCTACGATGTGCACTTCCTGCACTTCGGGAATTTTGGCCAGGGTACTGGCAATCTTTGCGTCGGACTCCAGCTCTTTCGTTTTGATGAAGATGAAGGCCAGCAGCCGTTGGTTGAGGGCCAGTGGATTGATCGCTGTTTTGTATTGGAGGATCACTTTTTTCTGCTCCAGCTTCTTGACCCTTTCCAGCACGGCCGACGGCGCCATCGACAATTGCTTGGCCAGGTCAACATTGGAAATGCGGGCATTTTCCTGCATCAGGTCGAGGATCTGCAGATCAATGTCGTCCAATTCAATATCCATACAGAATTAATTTCCGTAAAGCTACAAAGATTCCGAATAATATTCTGAAAATAATTCTTTATTTAGTGAATAAATCGCCTGATTGAGTGGGTGAACCGTGGAATCGTCGGTGACCGGCAGCACCCCAGCTCGAAAAGCGGCAATTGTTTATCGTTTATCGATAATGTCCGCTCTTTCTCTTTAACTTGCGCCCTCTTCATGCCGATCGTAGTCAACCTGGATGTCATGCTGGCCAAACGCAAAATGACACTGACCCAACTCAGTGACAAAGTCGATATCACTATCGCCAACCTCAGCGTGCTCAAAAGCGGAAAAGCCAAAGCCATCCGCTTCTCCACCCTCGAAGAGATCTGCCGTGTGCTCGAATGCCAGCCCGGCGATATCCTCGAATACCTCGACGAGCATGCGTACAAAAAACTGATGGGCTAACGATTGCACCATGTTACCATCCGTTTAATTCTTACCTTGACGGTATAGAATCGTTCCTTATCCAATACTTTTATTGCTTTAACCATACTGTAAATTATTGCCATCGCTCATGGAAACGCGCAGGTCATTTTTAAAGAAAGCATCGATCTTATCAGGCGGCACCGGAATTATGCAGGTACTCCCCGCCTCCATTGCCCAGGCCCTCGCCATCGACCCTCCCGCCGGTAGTACCTGGCGTGATGCAGCACACGTCGTATTCCTCATGCAGGAAAACCGTTCCTTCGATCATACCTATGGTACCCTGCAGGGTGTACGCGGCTTCAATGATCCCCGCGCCATCACCCTGGCAGACAACAACAAGGTGTGGCTGCAAACCAATGCCGTCGGCGAAACCTATGCCCCCTTTCACCTCGACATCCGCAATACCAAGGCTACCTGGATGAACTCACTCCCGCATTCGTGGAGCAACCAGGTCGATGCCCGTAACAACGGCAAATACGACCACTGGCTGCAGGCCAAAGCCTCCGGCAACCCGTCCTATAAACACATGCCGCTGACATTGGGCTACCATACCCGCGAGGATATTCCTTTCTATTATGCACTGGCCGATGCTTTCACCGTGTGTGACCACAACTTCTGTTCTTCGCTTACCGGCACCACCCCCAACCGCCTGTATTTCTGGTCGGGCACCATTCGTGAAAAAATGGAAGCCGATGTGATGGCCCGCGTCTGGAACGGCGACGCCGATTATGAGAACTGGGCCAACTGGACCACCTTCCCGGAGCGACTCGAAGACCTCGGTGTGCGGTGGAAAGTATACCAGAATGAGATCAGTGTAGGCGTTGGATTTGAAGGCGAGCAAGACAGCTGGCTGTCCAACTTCACCGACAATCCCCTGGAGTTTTTCGCGCAATACAACGTGAAGCTCGCTCCTGCTTACATCAAGAACCTACCAAACGACGAGACAAAACTGAAAGGACAGATTGCGGCTCAGGAAACTGCGCTCGCCGCTGCTACCGGTGATGCCGCGACTAAGATCACCCGACGCCTGACCCAGTTAAAAAAATGGCTGGCCGCCAACCAGGCCGACCAACAAAAATACACAGCAGCACGCTACCATGCCTTGTCACAGCGCGAAAAGGCGATTCACGAAAAAGCCTTTTCAACCAATAAACAAGACCCGCACTACCACGAGCTGGCTACTTTGAAATACCAGGATGGTGCTACCGAACGGGAAGTGTTATTGCCTAAAGGCGATATCCTGCACCAGTTCCGCGAAGATGTCAATGAAGGCAAATTGCCGACCGTTTCCTGGATCGTAGCGCCGGAAAATTTCTCCGATCATCCCGGTGCTGCCTGGTATGGTGCCTGGTACCTGAGCGAAGTGATGGACATCCTCACCAAGAACCCCGAAGTGTGGAAGAAGACCATCCTCGTACTCACCTATGATGAGAACGATGGCTACTTCGATCACCTGCCGCCTTTTGTAGCGCCGCACCCCGACAAAAAAGAAACAGGCTTCACCACCGAAGGGATTCCCACCAACGTTGAATATGTAAAGGCCAACAAAACCCAGCAATCATCCGACGACGACGATAGGCGCGAAAGCCCTATCGGCCTCGGCTATCGCGTACCCCTGGTGATCGCTTCGCCCTGGACGCGTGGCGGCTGGGTCAACTCTGAAGTGTTCGACCATACCTCCTCCCTGCAGTTCCTCGAGCAATTCCTGACGCACAAACTCGGTAAGCAAGTCACCGAACCCAATATCACCACCTGGCGACGGACTGTCTGCGGTGATCTTACGTCGGTATTCCGTCCCTACAACGGCGAAAAGATAGCCAGCCCTGCCCCACTGCAGCGTGATCCGTTTGTAGAAGGCATCCACAAAGCCAAATTCAAAGACCTGCCTTCCAATTTCAGGAAGCTGACCAAAGAAGATATCGCGATCGCCAATACCAAACCGGCCTCCGCCTTCTTCATGCCCAAACAGGAAAAAGGGATCCGCAGCGCCAACGCGCTTCCTTATGAATTGTATGCAGAAGCGCAATTGAGTGCCGATAAAAAAGCAGTGACCCTCCATTGCCAGGCTAGTGCGCAGCATTTTGGCGCGCAGGCACTCGGCGCCCCCTTCCAGGTATATACGCCGGGGGCATTCAACGGAGAAAAAATGCGGGTACGCGATTATACCGTCGCCGCTGGTAAACACCTCTCCGACGAATGGGCACTGGATCAGTTCGACGGCAGCCGGTATCAGCTACAGGTACATGCCCCCAATGGCTTCTTCCGGGAATTCAAGGGCAATGCGCAGGATCCGCAGGCAGTCATATCGGCCGTCTATGAAGCTACGGCAGAGAACAAGCGTTTCCTGTACAACAAGCTCATCATACGTCTGGAGAATAACAGTCTGGCAGCGATGACCTTCCTCATCACCGACAATGCCTACCGCCAGGCAGCCAAGACCATTACGGTGAAAGCGCCAGGTGGCAAAGACAATGTGGTACTCGACCTGGCCGCCAACCATGGCTGGTACGATGTTACCGTGACGGTGAAAGGGAATGCAGCGTATGCACGCCGCTATGCCGGACACGTTGAGACCGGAAAAGACAGCAAGACTGATCCGCACATGGGTGGTATCATTTAGCAGCCAGATATTCATACATGCATTCAAGTCGTTCAGCCCCTTCCCCGGTACAATCCGGCAGAAGGGGCTATCTTTATGCCCATGGAGAACAGGCAAACCTTGGTCACTGAATACGGTACGCGCGTAACGATCACCTGGCAGTGTGATGGCATCCTGCTGGGCCATGGCATATCCCGGTTCAATGCCCTCACCTCCTTCAGCGGCGCCAGCCAGGCCGATGTCGTTCGCCTGCATTTTGGCATGAAGGGCAACTATGCCTTTTCGTACAAACAGCTGGGGCAAACCTACGACCTCATCGGTGGTCACCACAACATCATGTACTCGAAAGAATTTGATATTACCGTGCAGAATAAGACACTGGTGCTTGAAACTTTCGGTATACAATTTCCAGTAGACCAGTTCATCCAGTTTACCCAAAATGCCAGTGACAGCCTGAAGCGATTTGCGGAGGATATACTCGCCGGTAAAAATGTGATGCTCTCCGAACGCTGGGGGGCGATCGATTCACCCATACAGCAGGTATTACAACAGATCATCCATTGTAAATACAACGACGACCTCAAAAAGCTGTTCTTACTCTCGAAGAGTATTGAACTGCTGGTATTGTGCGCCGACGCCTACGAGCATACACAGCAGGAGACCTTCATCAAGAGCATCGCCGACAAAGAAAAGCTGGTGGCAGTACGCGACCTCATCAACGAGCGTGTACAGGACCCGCCCAACCTCACCCAGATCGCCCGTCTGGTGGGCCTCAACGAATACAAACTCAAAAGAGGTTTCAAAGAGGTCTTCAACAATACCGTGTTTGGCTACCTCGCCGAGCAGCGCCTGCACCTGGCCCACCGCTACCTGAAAGACACCCGCAAAACAGCCGCAGAGATATCTTATGAACTCGGCTATGCGACACCCCAGCATTTCAGCAATGCTTTCCGCAAGAAATTCGGCATGCCACCCTCCGCCGCAAGAAATAATCCGTAAAATGCAAGTCGCCCTCCCGGCAAGCCGCTAAGTTTGTAGGGTCATCTAAAACAAAAAGATATGAGTCAGCCACTGTACATCAAAAATGAAGTAACCATCGATGCATCCCCTTCCACCGTATGGGATGCCCTGGTCAATCCGGCCCAAACGAAACAATACATGTTTGGTTGCGAAACCGTGTCCGACTGGCAGCCCGGGAGCAGCCTGGAATGGGTGGGCGAACACGAGGGGAAATCCATGGTGTTTGTAAAAGGCAGTATTGTGGAGATCGATCCGGGACATTTCCTGGCCTACACCACCATCGATCCGCATTCCAACATCGACGATACTTCCGAAAACTACCTCACCGTCACTTATACACTCGAACCCAGAGACGGACAAACGCACTTCACCGTTACGCAGGGTGACTACGCCAAAGTGGCAGAAGGAGAAAGACGGTACAACGATTCCTGGAACAATGGCGTGGGCTGGCAACCCATTCTCGACCAGATCAAACAACTGGTGGAAAGTAAATAGCTGGACTAAGCGCGGAAGGGCATCTGTGCCGGGTATACGATTTTGACCTGTATCAGGACAATTTATTATGGGGTTTGGGCGATAGAGGGTATCTTGTCAACCTTAACTCAAACCTGGAACAAGCCATGTCCCTTTCACGCCTGCTTACAATACGTACCAGAACACGTTTGGCCCTGCTTTTGACCGGCCTGTTGTTTTTACTGAACATCCAGCCATCTATAGCCCGTCAGGGATCTGTCGACCCGGATTACCGGCCTATCATAACCAATATCAGTCCTGCCAACGGACCAGCGGGCACCGTGGTCACCATTACGGGTAGTCACTTCAGCGCGGTATATGATACCGAACAGCCGATCGTCTATTTTGGTGCAGTCAGAGCAGCCGTGACACAGTGGACATCCAACTCGATCACGGTCATTGCGCCGGCTGGCGCCACTTACCAGCCGGTGATCGTTTCCGGAGGCTTTAATGTTGCCATCAGTCCGCGGCCCTTTGTACTGACCCATAGTGGCGGCGATGCCCTCATTACACGTCAAACTTTCGGTCCTAAAACACAGATCGATCTTCCGGCACCTGCACGCGCAGGCATCATACAGGATATAGATGACGATGGCAAGCCCGATTTCGTGTTCGGAGACTACAACAATGCAGGCATTAAGGTCTACCACAATACAACCACAACGGCTGTCGCCAATTTTACGGCAGGCAATACCTACCCCATCGGCAACCGCCCTTATCATATGGTGGCTGGCGATATGGACGGCAACGGCTTACCCGATCTGCCAACCGTCAATCAATTATCCAAAACCATAACGATCTGGCGAAACGCTGGCCCGGGGCAACCTTATCCGCCATTCGATGGCAGCCGCCTGGTGGGCACCGGCCCCCAACCAGCTGCTGTTGTACTGGCAGACCTGAATGTGGATGGCAGGCCCGATCTGGCGGTCGTGAACACCGATTCCAATTCGCTGTCGCTGTACCCCAGTACCATGATCTACGGGGCACTCACCTTTGGCGCACGGGCATCCCTGGCAACAGGTAGCAGCCCCAGTTTTGTGGCAGCCAGCGACCTGGATAACGACGGCAAAACAGACCTGGTGGTAGCCAATGGCAACAGCAACTCGGTATCCGTGTACCGCAACACAGTGGTAGCACTCGGCGAAACTTGTCAGTTTGCAACGCCGGTCGATTATACAACGGCTACAGCGCCTGTGCACATCGCCATTGGCGATCTCGACGGCGACGGAAAGCCCGATCTTCTCGTTACCAACGCGGGCCAGGGCAGCGTTACCATATTGAAAAATACCAGCATGCCCGGCAACGTTTCCTTTGTTGCCCAAACCTCGCTTCAACTGGGTACAGCAGGACTGGGAGTCAGTGCGGTGATCGGCGACCTGAACGGCGATGCCCGTGTAGATGTAGCGATATCGTATGACTCACTCACCTATGGCAGACTGGCCGTGTACACCAATACAAGTACGTTTGGCAGCATTTCTTTCGGCACACCCGCTATATTGGAAATATCCGCCAATGCCACCATACTGCATATTGGGGATGTAAACGGCGATGCACAGCCCGACCTGGTTGCAGGTGGTATGGGCCATAATTCTATCGCCATTTACCACAGCATCCCCACCCTGGGACCTATTGTTCGTAAGGCTGCACCGCTAAATGCGGGCAAGGGTACAGAGGTACGCCTGGTAGGAGCCAATTTGAATGGAGCAACCGCCGTTAGTTTTGGAGGACTGCCCGCTGCCAGCTTTACCGTCGTTTCAGATACGGTGATCACGGCGATTGTTGGCTCCGGCAATACAGGTACCATTTCCGTCACCACGCCCGAAGGGTCAGCTAGTGTTCCGGGCTTCCGCTTTTATGGCAAACCCATCCTGTCGTCTTTCGCTCCTCAACAAGCAGCAACAGGCGATACGGTCATTATTAAAGGCAATTACCTCGATGGGGTCACGCATGTGGCATTTGGCGGTCACGCCTCACCATCGTTTTTGCCAGGGGCCGACAGTATCATCGCGATCGTTGGTTCGGGGGGCAGTGGAGCCCTAACCGTGGCAGGTTATGGCGGCAGGGATACACTGGCAGGCTTTACGTACATCCTTCCGCCGGCCATTACGTCCTTCTCACCGGAATCTGGTAAACATGGAGACCTAATCACCATCCGCGGTAACAACTTACAGAGCGTTACAAGTGTTTACCTGGGCAGTCATAAAGCATCGATCACTGGTACCCTGACGGATACGTTGATCACTGTAGCTGTTCAGGGAGGAGACTGGGGCCCTGTAAAGGTCACGACACCCGGAGGTACAGCCGTTAAACCAGGTTTCAGGTATACAGAACCTTATATCTATAACCTCATCAATCCAACAGAACCCTCACCGGGTGGGCAGGTAGCGATACATGGATACAACCTGACCGGCGTAAACTCGGTCAGGTTTGGCAACTACCCGGCAGTGGCATTTACGATACTGTCCGACAGCATGATCGTCGCCACCCTGGACCTGCAGGCAGAAAGCCCGTGCAAAATATCAGGTCCACATGGTCAGGACTCCGTAGCCGTTACTTTTCAATTGCAACCATTGATCCGTTCGATTACCCCATTGGCTGGCCCCGTGGGCACCACGGTCACCATTACGGGTTCTAATTTTGACCCGGTGGCTGCCAACAATACGGTATTTGTCGGTGCGGTGAAAGCCCCGGTGACAACAGCATCCAACAATCAATTGACCATCACCATTCCGGTGGGGGCCACTTATCATCCTATTACCGTTACCACCAATAAATGGACGGCACGGTCCCTGCAAATGTTCAACACGACCTTTGCCGGCGCAGATACGTTGTCTGTAAGCGCTTTCGCTTATCCGCTGAAGGTAAATGTGCCCCGTACGGCACAGTCCCTGCGCCTCAAAGAAATGAATGGAGATGGAAAAGCCGATATCATTGGCGTTGATGCGGCCGGCCTGGCCAATTCCATCAGCATCCATCGGCGCATCGATGCCGTCGACAGTATAGCGTTTGGTCCCATAGCTACCTTCCAGACCCCCATCCAGACTTACCAGCTCGAGGTAGGTGACCTGGATGGTGATGGTAAGCCTGATGTGGCAGTCACCAGCAGTGCCGGATTATCGGTTTTCCGGAATACCAGCATCGGCGACACCATCACCCTGGCACCCCGGATGGACCTGCCCACCAATGCACAACCGTTTGGCATCACCATCGTGGATGTATCCAACGATGGCAAGCCAGATATCGTGGTGGCCAATTCGGGCACCACCCTGGTGTCTGTCTATAAAAACATCAGCACACCCGGTTTCCTGGCTTTTGAAGCAAAGACCGATATCCCGGTCGGACAAACACCCTATGCGGTCGCCGGCGGTGATATCGATGGGGATGGCAAAGCCGATATTGTGGTGAGCAATCTTGCAAGTGGCACCATCTCCGTGCTCAGGAATACCGGTTCGCGGGGAAGTATACAGTTTCAGCTCAGTCAATTTACAGCAGCCAGTGGCATCAGGGATATCGTGTTGGCCGACCTGGACAGCGATGGCAAACCTGATGTGGCTGGTAACACCAGCGCCACCGGTTATGTGATCGTGGTCATGAAGAATACGAGCATACCGGGTTTGGTAACCTTTGATACGCCGCTACTTGTTGGCCCCCGCAGCAGTACGTCTACCTCCTATGCTTTGACTGCCGGAGACCTGAATGGTGACGGCAAGATCGACCTCGCCCTCGCGGGTCATTTCCAGGGAAGGTTGACATTGCTAAGAAATACCACCGCCAATGGGGTGTTGAGTTTCAATCAAACCGTACATATATCCGGCTATGTTGAAACGCCTGCCGGGGTAGTCATTGGCGATCTCGACGGTGACCAGCGACCCGAAATCACTGTAGGTAATTCGTTGAGTACATTGGGCATTGGAATACTTAAAAACCGTTCGGGCCTGCCACTTACTACCATTCATTCTTTTGCACCGGCTGCTGCCGCCACAGGCGACTCCGTCACCATTCGGGGCACCTTACTCGGCCGTACCAAAGAAGTGACCTTCGGTTCTGGTTATAAAGCCGCATTTGTTATTAAGAGCGATACCTTGATCCGCGCGGCGGTGCCCAATAATGCCGCCAGCGGAACCATCCGGGTGGGTACTTTAGAGGGCATCGGATTCGCCGCCGGATTTGTCTATACCGGCCCCACCATCACCGGCATTACACCATTGAAAGGAGGGCGTGGAACAGTAGTCACCATTACCGGTAAGCGTTTTACCGGTGCTACAGCGGTAACGCTTGGCAATGATCCCATGCAATCTTTTGAAGTGATCTCCGATAGCGTCATCAAAGCCATTGTCGATACGGGTGGACTGGCATTTATCTATGTAACCACACCGGCAGGTAAAGCAATGGCGACCAGTTATTTTCAGTATATCACCCGTCTCTCCATCCTCGATTTCGCGCCGCGACTGGCAGCAGCCGGATCTACGATCACCATATCGGGTACCGAATTCCAGCCTGTAGCAGATAGCAACATCGTGTACTTCGGCGGTGTGCGTGGCACAGTAACGAGCGCTACCAAAACAACCCTTCAGGTAATCGTGCCGCCGGGGGCCGGTAATCAGCGACTTTCAGTCACTACGCAGGGGCGCACGGTGGTGTCCTCTGCTTACTTCGGCACATGGTGGGCGGGAGGCGAAGTAGGCTTCTCCGGCAACTCGTTTGCGCCGCCAGTCACCACCACAACAGGGGGTAAGCCTATTGGCGCCAGCCTGGCTGATCTTGACAACGACGGCAAGCAGGACCTGGTGCTGATCCACGATAAAACAACGGGCGCACTGGAAGTGTACCGGAACACATCGAATGCCGACACCCTGCTCCTGCAGCCCAAACAGGTATTGAACAGCAAGCGTTCCCTGTCGGATATAGCTGTGGCAGACCTCGATGGTGATGGTAAACCGGACATAGCAGTAAGCAGTAAGGACCAGTCGGGCTTCAGCCTCTATCGCAACACCAGTACACCGGGCTCCATCAGTTTCGATACAGCCATTCATTACAATACCAGTTATGGCACCAGCCTCATCGCTGTTGCTGATCTCGACAACAACGGGAAACCTGAGGTAGCCGTCTATGAACCAACCTCGGGAAAACTGTATATCTACCACAATGAAAGCAGCCGGGCACAGTTTTCGTTTGTCAACTCGACCACACTGACCTATACCGAGAAGATCATTGACCTTCAGTTGGTCGATATACAGAACGATTATCTTCCCGACATCGTCGCACTGTTCGAATCGGGTGTTAACGGCAGAGTGCAAGTGTACCCCAACGCCTCATCGGGCTCCACACTCTCATTCAGTACCCCCTTCAACATAGTGACCAATGGCAGTCCATTCCGCTTGCTGGTGAACGAACTCAACCGCGATGACCAGCCAGATGCGGTGACCATCAGCAACGGGTATAAGACCATTACAACGTACGAAGGAGCCGGACTGACTTTTATATCCGCGACCCAACATCACGCGAGCACACCCGACTTGTCGGGCCTGGCGGTGGCCGACCTGAATGGTGATGGATTACCGGAAGTGATCAGCACAAGATTGAATGTACAGCAGATCGACATCCGCAGAAACCAGTCGGTGCCCAATGGCAGGATCGAGCTGGCGCCTGCAATCGGCTACCCCATCGCACAATCCGGAACAAATGTATACGCTGCCGACCTCGATGGCGATGGCAGACCCGATTTGCTTACGATCCATGCCAATAACGGCAGTATTGCCCTGCTGAAAAACCTGGTGGGCAATGCAACCCTCATCCCATCCGGCGCCAGACCGGTGAACGGCAAACTCACCCAACAGGTAACGGTTGCCCCCGAAGTCCCCACCCTCAACGGTACACCCTATGTACAACGTTCTTATGAACTGACTGCAGCAGGATCACAGCCAGGGGCTACCGCAACAGTGACTTTCTACTTTACGCAGGACGAATTCGACCAGTACAACGACCATCCGAACCGCAGTGCCAGCCTGCCAGATAGCGCCAGTGACGATGCCGGCAAAGCCAACCTGCGTATTTACCAGTACATACCCACCACGGGCGCCAAAGCCGGAGAAGTCCTGGCAGACTCCGTAATAGTGATCAACCCCGACGATGCCAATATCGTCTGGAATGAAACCGCCGGCTGCTGGCAGATAACCGTACCCGTTGAGGGATTGAATAGGTTTATGGTGAGTGCCGTGGGTTTTGTATACAAACAGATCGCTGGTCCGGCCATTACGGTAACGGGGTCCACGGAGGTTTGTGAAGGAACATCGGTGACGCTGACGGCTGCTGTTACCACCGGCAACCAATGGTACAAAGACAACAATGCCATCGCAGGCGCTACGGAACATTTCTATAAGGCAACCACGTCAGGCAACTATACCGTAACGGCCGTCGTACAGGAAGTGCGCACCTTGCCATCAGCCGCCAAAACGATCAAGGTGAATGCCATTCCTGCACGCCCCGTGATCACGGCCAACGGACAGGAGCTCGTGTCCAGCGCAGCCACCGGCAACCAGTGGTACCGCGAAGGGGTAGCCATCAACGGCGCCACCACATCGGTATACAAGCCCACCGAAGCAGGCAATTACAGCGTCACCACCACACAAAGCGGTTGTACGAGCGTACAATCGGCCAGCGCACATTTTACGATTACCGGCATCATCAACATCGACAATACACAGTATGTAAGCCTCAACCCCAACCCGGTCGATGACTACCTGCTGTTCAATTTCAACGTAACCGGTACTACCAAACTCAACATCCGCATCGTTGACCTGCAAGGTAAAGTGGTGAAGACCTTCCTGAACCAAACCAGCGGTAGCCGCCTCTACCTGGCACACCTCACACCAGGCATCTACCTGGTGAAGATCACAGGTGCCAACAACAAGATCAACTATACCATGAAGGTGCTGAAACGCTAACCATACATTACTACCTCGACAAAAAAAGAACCGGCGACCTCCATCGCCGGTTCTTTTTTTATGGCTATACTGCGCCGAATACGAATGATAAGCCGTTAATGGTAAGCGGCGTTTACAACCGCTGGTACTCCCCCACCTGTTCCAACAGCTCCCCTGCTTTCAGCATGGGATCCCATTCACGACCCCGGAAAATAAAGCGGAACCAACGTTTATCACGGTTCTCAAACCGGATGTTCATAAACAACCAGATCGCGATCCAGGCAAACAACAAGGTGATGACGACCGGCAAGGCCAGCAGCCAAACATTGCCGTGCGCAAACATGGCTTTACTCCAGAAAAAAGTGGTCCACACCGGCGTCTGCAAAAATAACAGGCGGGTAACCCACAGCGTAGATGACTGCAGCCGGGCAATACGTGACTGCGTAGCCAGGATGGGCTCACTCACGTCAGTTTGGCGTAGCTCGATCAGTTGGTAGAGGTAGACGCCGATCGCGATCTTCGTGAGCAATACCTGGATGCCCATCGATACCGTGAAGAACCAGCTGGCCTTGCCAAAGGAGCCGATCAGTACCACATCCACCGCCACTACCCACAGCACACCCACAATGATGGTGAATAACTTCATAGGCCGCATGGAGCCCAGCAGCGATTGTGCTTTCAGTTTGGTGATCTCCTCCGCGTTCCGCTTGTTCAGCTGCAGGCTTTCCTGCAACCGTTGGTCGTACGAACGCCATAAATTCATGATCTCAATATCTTGCATGGTCATCAGTTTGAAGGTTGTCAAATGCTTTTTTCAATTGTTGCTTGATGCGGCCCACCTTGGTCGATACATTGGTGGCCGTGAGCCCCAATATATCGCCGATTTCCTGCTGGGTGTTGCCCTCGAGGTACAACAGCATCACCGCCCGGTCGATCTCCTTCAGTGCCCGGATAAAGCGATATAGGGCCTGCACCGGAGCCTCCAGGTCGCGCCCGGCCTCCTCGGGCAGGTGCAGCAGCTCCTCCGGCAGCGGATGGTTGATGCCACCCCGGCGATGTTCTTTCCGGTAATAAGAAATGGATACATTCAGCGCAATGCGGTACAGCCAGGTGGTGATCCTGAATTGCTCGTCATACCGCGGAAAAGCCAGCCACAGCTGCACCAGGATCTCCTGGATCAGGTCTTGCCGGCTGTCGGCGTGACGACAATACGCATTGGCCACTTTGTAAAGAATGCCCTTGTGCGTGTCGATGATGTCCAGAAAAGAACGCGCATCCCTTGGTAAAGACATGGTGCAAATATCATTTATTACATTATTCGCACAGCCGCCCAAAAGATCACAGTCCGGCACAAAAAAAGCATCCGACGCTTCGGATGCCTGTAAAAGATGCGGTATCAGGGGGTTAGTGGTCGTCTTCCGAAAACCGGGTACGCCGGTAACCATGCAACTGGTAAGTGACGCCCGGATCATCGGTAAACTGCGCCTCGAAATAAATACTGTCCGTAACCGCCAGCGATACCGGCCCCTTGCTGACCCCGGTCAGCACCTTGCCGTTTTGCACGGTGATCTTGATATTGGAATATTCACTCGTGGCATTGGTCACCGAAAACGTTTGCCCACTGATGTTCACATCACTCTTAAATTTGAACGGCCACAGTCGTTGCTGGTCGTCTATCCAAAACTGGCTGCCCGAATTGTCGGCCGTATTATAGGTCAGGATGCGGTAGTAGTTAGGCACCACCAGCGTATTGTTGATGGACAATTGTACCCACCACTCCCCCGCCATTTTCTCTACGGCGGTACCGCCAATGTCTTCATCTTTCTCGCAACCGGCCAGCGACAGCGCAGCGACCAGCAATAACCCGGCAAAAGAAACTTTATACATACAAGTAGATTTATAGTTTTTTGAAAGTCCGTAACCCGGTGCCATAGCCGCCTGCCTGCAGTATCCAGTCTACCGTTACGGGTACCGCCGCAGGTCGGTATACTTCACTCGTTGACTTGATCGTATTGAGACCACTGATGGAGGGATCATACGCCTGCTGTTTGGGAATGGCGATCTTGCTGCCCTGGTAGTTGACCAGCTTCACTACAAAGCCTACACCCGCATCGGCACCACCTGGGTTCTCGACATCATACAAGCCCCGCCCCGTTTTGGTCCATACCATATTCAGTCCGTTCTGATCGCGTTTGTAAGTACCCGCATAATTGTTGCTGGTGACATCGGCAGCCGTAGACATGATCACCACCGTTCTCCAGTCACTGGCCGAGTACCCATCGGGCGAACTGGCCGAATACACCAATTCATACACACCGGGTGTATTGGCGTCTACGGTTCCGCTGGTAGCATATTGCACGGTCTGCCCTTGCAGAAATGCTTCAACACCCGGCTCTGTATACGCCACGCCCTGGTTCTGGATGATCAGTCGCTCCCCTTTGATGGCGACAGACGGAAAATTGACCACCTTCGAGATGCCCACCGTGCCTTCAGGATAGTTGAAGGAAGGCTCCTTCGCACAACTGAACAACAGACACAGCCCTACTACCGGCCATAATTGTTTTATCACTAGATGTTTCATACGTGTTGGTTGTTTGGTTATTTGGCCCACCATACTTTTTTCGTGATCGGTTCTTCTGCCGGCGTATTGATATTGCGGCTACGCTCGATCTCGGGAAACAGCAACCGCTTGGGAAACAAACCACCGGTAACACCATTGGCCGAATACACCAGCTGCCCCGGTACATAGGCCGCATTGGTCGAATACACAGCACTGTTTTTAGGATACCCCGTGCGGCATTGCTCGAAGAAACCCTCCAGGTCATGCGTACCGGGAAAAGAAGCCCATTTCTGTACGCTGATCGCTTCCTGCTTTTGCTCCAGCGTGCCCGCATCGGGGAAGGCATACGCGCCTGTCAACAAGTTGCCCGGCACCAGGTTGAGCTGTGCAAAGGCAGCCGTCACACCGGCATCGTACAGCGCCTTCGCCCCGGCCCCATTGTAATACCGGGACCGCGCTTCTGCCTGCAGTAAATAAGATTCAGCCTTCGAGATGAACCAGACCGGATCGATGGCATGTTGTACAAATACGGCGGCCGAACTGTAAGCCGGGTTGTTATTCGTATAGTCGCCCTGGTGAATGGTGCCGGGATTGGCCGAGCCGAAATAGGCTACCACCCGTGGGTCGTTGTTCTTGCGCAGCCAGCTCACAAACGTGTAGCTGGCCCGCAGGTTGTCGTTGGTATTGAGGCGGCGGATATTCTGTTCGTAAAAAGGATTACTGTAGTTGGGCCTGTCCTGGAAGCTGGTAATGCCCGCCCCTGTTTCCAGGAAAACGGCATTGGCCGTATAAAGCGCCGTGATGCCCTGCTGCGCCTCTGTGGGTTTGGCATTCACCATACGCAGGTACAGCTTCAACTTCAGCGTATTGGCAAAGCGTGTCCAGCTGTCCATGTCACCGCCGAACACGATATCGCTGTTCCGGTCGGCCGGCGACAGGCCAGCCCCATAATTATGCCCCATCGCTTCATTGATCTCAGCCAGCAAGCCCGTATAGATGCTGTAGCCGTCATCGAACTTTGGTTGCAGGTTAGTGGCCCCGGTCAATGCTTCCGAATACGGCAAGTGGTCATACAGGTCCACCACCATATGATAGGTATACGCTTTCATCACAGTCGCCATCAGGTAAAAAGCCCAGCTTTCGGAGGTCTTCGACAGCTCCTGGATCTTCGCATAATCGATCAGCGCACTGCGAAACACTTCGCGGTAGGCCGTATTGTTGTCGGAGGATACCATATTGTAGGCATCGATGGTGCGGTACTGGCTCGCAAAAGCGCTTTGCGTATAGTACTGCGACCACAGGCCACCTGTAATGGCATATTCCCCACCGATCTGTCCAGCCGTACACATCATGGCCGACGGCAGCAGCAACTGGGGTGATGCCTTATCGATAGAAGGGTTGTTCGGATCGACATTGTCTTCCGTGATCTTGCTGCAACCTGCGAGCACAAGCACGCACAACAGCGATGTCAGTAGTTTATGATGCATACACTCGTTTTTAGGTTAGAAAGAAACACGCACCGAGGCGCCATAAGAACGGGGCGTGGGGCCTACGCGGAACTCCCCAAACTCACTCGCGATATCACGGCCGAAGTTGGAAGACTCCGGATCTACGATCCTGTTCGATTTTGGTAACCTTACCCACAGGTTGCGGCCAATGGCCGTGATCACGATGCGGTCGGCCGAGATCTTCTTGGCCCAATGGCTGGGCAAAGTATAACTCAACGTTACATCCCGCAGCTTCAGGAAAGTTTTGTCGAGAATGGTCCAGTTGTAAAACATGCCCCGGTTCGAGTTCTGGTAATAGTAATCATCCTGGTGGCTTTCATCCAGCACCGTTTTGTTCTCCGTATACACGGGTTTGTTGTTGGCATCAAACGACTCGTTCACCGAATTGGGTATGATGAAGGGATTGCGCCCATTGTATACCGTGCGGTAATTGTTGCCGGTAAACAACAACAGCTCCGACGTGCTCGAATAGAATACGCCACCCTTGCGGTAGTCGAATGAGAAGCCCAGGCGGAAGTTCTGGTACGTGAAAGTATTCTGCAGTCCCATGGTATAGTCACGTTGCGAAGTACCATAGTAAATATCTTCGGTCGTTACCGTCGGGAAGCCCGTATTGGCATCTACGATGACCCGGCCATCCGGATCCCGCCGCACCGTGGGTGCATAAAATACACCCAGCGGCTGGTTGAGCCTTGCTTCGAAGTTCGCATCGTACACATTATTGAGTGTTACCTTGTCGAGCCCCGTAGGTAGTTCCAGCACCTCATTGCGGTTGCGGGTAAATACATAATTGATATCCCAGGTGAATTGTCGGGTCTTGACGGGTGTTACCTGTGCACTCAACTCGATGCCCTGGTTACGCACCTGGCCAAAGTTGAGGGTAACCGACGTATAACCGGTAGTAGGGGCAATCGGCACATTGATGATCTGTCCGTCGGATACTTTGTGGTAGTAGGCCAGATCGAGCGTGATGCGGCTATCCCACAAGCGAAACTCACCACCCAGTTCCCACTCGCGGCTGATCTCTGGTTTCAGGTTCAGGTTGCCCAGCCGGTCGTTGAGCGTGTAACCTGGCACACCATTGAAGGGAAAACTGATCTGCCCAAAAGGCAGTATCACCACCTGCGAAGAGATCACATCGTATACGCGGTAGATCGGCGCATCCTTACCCGTGCGGCCCAGGCTGGCCCGCAGTTTGGCATAGTTGAGCACCGACTTCACGCTGGGATCGAGCAGGCTCGACAACAGGAACGATACGTTCGCACTGGGATAGAAATAACTGTTCTTTCCCTTGGGCAGCGTCGAGCTCCAGTCATTGCGCCCCGTCAGGGTGAGGTAGAGATAGTCTTTGTAATTCATCGTGGCAGAGCCAAACACCCCAAAGATGGATTGCTTGCTTTTGAAATGGGAGCTTTGCGGCGGGTTTACCCCATTGGAGATATCGAAGAAACCGGGCAGCGCCAGGTCTTCCACATAGGTATACAATACATCGCTGCCCCGCTCATTGTAGTTGGCGCCAGCGATGGCATCGAGGTCCAGGTCATCACTGAGCCGTTTCTTGATGAGTACATCCAGCTTGCTGTCGTACTCGTAGTACTTTTGAGAACCTTCCTGTACACTGCCGATATCGGCCGAGCGGGCTGCACTCTCGGGGTTGTTGCCGGCATTCCAGCTGCCGGGTGTGGGCGCATTCTTGTTGCGCCAGGTTTTAGTGATCCCATTGGTATTGTCAATGCCCTGTTGTGCCTGCAAGGTTACACCCTCAAACAATTTATACTGCAGGTTGATATTACCGAAGAACCGGTCATTGCGGCTACGCCCACCGTTCTCAAACAAGGTATAGTAGGGATTCTCCGCAAACGGTGTAAAGTAATTATCGACATTGAAGAATTTGTTCTTGTAGTCACGGTGGTCTTTGATGGGGATATCCACCGGTATCTGCAACAGTTGTTCGAAGAACGAACTACCCACCCCGGCAGCCGACTGCCCCACTTCTACGAAGCGCTGCGCCTTGTTCACATAATTGAAAGAACCTTCGCCGGTAAAGCGGTCGAGCCGGGTGGTAGTGCGTAGAGACAGGGCGTTTCTGCGGTACGAGTCGTTGTCCGATGGCACGATACCATCGGTAAATACATTGTTGTACGAAAAGAAGAACGTGGTGTTGTTGCTACCGCCCTGAAATGATACGGTGTTGTTGAACTCGCGGCCGGTCTCATACGCATCGCGTAAATTATCCTTGATAAAAGAGTAAGGCTTCAGCAGTTGTGAATTGTCGACCGGTGCGCCCCACAAACGGGGTACCCCATCGAGCCGTGGTCCCCAGCTGCCATTTTCAGAAGGGATATTCTGTGCCTCCCAGCCCTGCCCGAATTGCTCCTGCATCTTGGGCAATATCAACGGATCGCTGAAGATGGTAGAAGAAGCCAGGTCTACTTTGATGCGGCCACTCTTCCCTTTCTTCGTGGTGATCACAATCACCCCATTGCTGGCACGCGAACCGTACAAGGAAGTAGCCGCAGCACCTTTCAGCACCGTCATACTCTCGATATCGTTGGGATTGATGTCATTGGCCGTGTTGCCGAAATCATAGCCCGGCGTACCGATAATATCCTGCCCCGTGCCCTTGTTGTTGGTGCCATCTGGATCGATGCCCTCCGAGCCGGGCCGCACATCGCTGATGGGTACTCCATCTACCACATACAGCGGTTGGTTGTTGCCTCCCAGCGAACTATAACCCCGCAACACGACCTTGGTTGAGCCTCCCGGGTTACCGCTCACATTCGAGATGTCGACACCCGCCACACGGCCCTGCAGACCGTCAAACATACTCACAGGCGATACCCGGTTGATATCGTCTGTACGGATGGTGGTGGTAGAATAGCCCAGCGATTTTTTCTCGCGCGATTGGCCAAGGGCCGTTACCACTACCTCATTCAACTGCGCCGCCGATTCATCCAGCGACACATCGAAATTGGCCCCATTGCCCAGTTGTAAAGATTTGGATTGATACCCCACATAACTGAAGACGAGGGTCGCATTGGCCGCGAGGTTATTCACGGTATAACGACCATTGGCATCGGTTTGCACAGCGGTGGTACTGCCTTGTACGGATACGGTAGCGCCCTGGATAGCATTGCCCGTCTTAGCATCCGTTACCTTACCACTCACCACCCTCGACTGCCCCTGCAATACGGCGCTACAGAGTACGAGCATTACGAGAGAGAACAACACGCTTCTCATAATTGATTAGTTTTTGTCTACCTGAAATTATCCAGCCTATAGCACTACCCGAAGATGTATTACATGGCACGCAGCGGTTCAGGAAAGGTTTGCCGGGATACTTATAACGCCGCTGCCACAGCGGGTTGCCCCGCACCAACAATAGCTTGCAGTTGCCCAACGGCACAATGAAAACACGGGAAGATCAGAAAGAGCAACAGTTCGCCGCACCAACTGCAGCAACATGAATAGTTGTTGCACTATCCTTTCCATGACTACTAACGTGCAGTAAGTATGTCGATTAGAGAGCGTTTTTCGTCAATACATTATCATGAAGCCATTTTTGGCGATTGACAAGTGGCACTCAGTCTCCACAAAAGGAAGGTGGGGAAGCTATAAAGGCTCTTCAATCCGCCACCACACTCACAACAAGAAAAAAAAAGAGCGGCACCCGCCGCTCTTGATAATATGATTTGAAAAGAAGGTTAGAAAGTTTTCTTGCCACTGGCACCAGGCGTCGTAGTAAAAGCTTCCGTTTCGGTAAAAGGTTGTTTGTACATCCGTTTGCCGGTAGCTTTGAAAATGGCATTGGCCACGGCACCACCGGTAGGTGGTAAAGCGGGCTCACCCAGTCCAGTAGGATCAAACCCACTGTCTACAAAAAATAGGTCCACCTCCGGGATCTCCTTCATGCGGATGAGCCGGTAGTTGTGGAAATTGCTTTGTTCCGCAGCACCGTCTTTGAACGACAGTTTACCGAAATAAGCATGCCCCATACCATCAACGATCGCTCCCATCACCTGCTGTCGCGCTCCACCCAGGTTCACCACCTGGCCACAATCCGATACAGCAAAAACCTTCTTCACCACTGGTTTGCCTTTTTCCAACACCACTTCGGCCACCTGTGCCACATAGGAGGCGTGCGAAAAATACACGCTGAAGCCCTGGTAAACCCCTTTCTTCGCTTTGCCCCAGTTGGAGCGTTCCCGCACCCGCTTGGTCACGTCGATCATACGGTTCACATTATAATTGATCTTGCCAATGGTTTTGGCTTTCACTTTTTCAAACAACTCGAGCCTGAAATCGATCGGGTCTTTACCAGCCGCTTCCGCTACCTCATCGAGGAAGGCTTGCTCGGCATAAGCCAGGAAATTGGTGATCGGTGCACGCCACGCCCCGGTTGTAATCGGCGATTGGTGTTCGATGGAGTCGATGAGCAGGTTTTCGATGGCTCCCGTGGGGAAATTGCTCTCCCGGGTGGGATTGCCCGAATTGATACCGGCACCACGGAGCTTGTAGCCGATCATATTGCCCGAAGCATCCAGCGCCGCTTCGAAACGATAGCGAACAGCCGGGCGGTAAGTACCCCCTGTCATATCATCTTCCCGCGACCAGATCACCTTGACGGGTGCCTTGATCAGGGAGGAGACCTCCGCTGCTTCTACGACATAGTCATTGTACAACCGACGGCCAAAACCACCACCCAGCCTGGTAAGGTCCAGTGTGATCTTCTCTTCCGGTATATTGAGCAGCTTGGACACCGCCGTACGGGCCGAACCCGGTATCTGGCAGGGACCAATCAATTCTACGCTGTCTTCTTTCACATGCGCAAAGAAGTTCATCGGCTCCATCGGACTGTGCGACAGGAACGGACATTGAAATTCTTTCCTGATCACCTTCGCTGCGCTTTTGAAGGCAGCATCGACATCACCATCTTTGCGGCGTACTGTAGCCTTATCGCTGTTGAGCAGTTCACCGAAAATTCGGTCGTGGTCGCTCGTGCTTTCAATATTGCCACTGTTCTCGTAAGTGATCTTCAGCGCTTTCTTCGCCTTCATCACCTGCCAGGTCGAGGTACCTACCACCGCTACCCCATTCTTCACCTGAACCACATCGATGATACCAGGTACTTGCTTCGCAGCGGCGGCATCGAACGATTTCACTTTGGTGCCAAAGGATGGCGGGCGCTGGATCGTCGCGTACAACATGCCTTCGCGGTAGAAGTCGAGCCCATACAAGGGTTTACCCGTCAGGATATCATGGTTCGCCACGTTCTTGACCGCGGTGCCGATCAGTTTGAAATCTTTCTTGTCTTTGAGGGTTACATTGGCCGGTACAGCAATAGCACCTGCTGCGGTAGCCAGTTCACCGTACGACAGCTTTTTGTCGCTGCCTTTGTGCAATACAAATCCCTCGCTGGCCGTACATTCCGATTCAGGAACGCCCCATTGCTTTGCTGCTGCAGCAATCAGCATATAACGGGCCGTAGCGCCCGCCTTACGCAGCAACATCCAGGAATGGGGAACGGCGCCGCTGCCACCGGTGAGCTGACGGTCGAAACGTTTGTCAAGTGGCGCCTGCACCACCTTCACCTTGTTCCAGTCGGCGTCGAGCTCTTCGGCAACGATCATCGGAAACGAGGTCATGATATTTTGTCCCAACTCGGGGTTGGGTGAAAAGATCGTAACGATACCATCGGTACCAATGCTGAGGTAATGGTTGATGGCCACCTGCGCAGCGTCGGCAGCAGGCACGAAAATGTCGGCAGTCTGTGCTTCGGCGCTGACCCATTTGAAGCCAAGCACCAGTCCGCCCGCAGTAAAGGAAGACCATTTCAGAAAATCTCTTCTGCTGGTAGTATGTTGAGTAGATTCCATGGATTACTTTTTTTGACTGGCAACTAATACGGCTTCGCGGATACGGTGATAGGCACCACAACGGCAGATATTGCCCTGCATGGCGCCGGCTATTTCTTCCATCGTTGGTTTGGGATGCGTTTTCAGGAAAGCAGCGGCCGTCATCATCTGGCCCGCCTGGCAATAACCACATTGCGGCACATCCACCTCATCCCAGGCTTGCTGTACGGGGTGATCGCCATGTTCGGATAATCCCTCGATCGTAATGACCGGCGACTTCACGGCCGATACCGGCAGAATGCAGGAGCGAACCGCATTGCCGTTCATATGCACCGTACAGGCGCCGCACTGGGCCACCCCACAGCCATATTTCGTACCAACGAGGTGCAGGCTGTCGCGCAATACCCACAGCAGCGGTGTATCGGGTTCTACATCCACCTGCCGTTCCTTACCATTGACGTTAAGCTTAAAAAGGGCCATAAGGATTTCATTTTGAGTGGACTAAAGGTAGCCAAATTTCCTTGCCGGCGACCTGTACTGTCCTGCCGTTTGTCGAAAAAATACCCGGATTGGTCTAAATCGTAGATGAATTTAGGCTGAATGCGTTATGTTATTAAAAAGATAGCGCCTGCCCGAATACGGACAAACCGCTCCCAACCTGTAATAAACCCTATCCACCTGCGTTATAGTACATCGGCATGGTCAGGTCTGAAATATTGCCTTTATTTGTATTGTTAGCAACCACCCCAAATGATGAAACCCTTTAACCCGGCTGCCAGGCATTGGCATGCCCGCTACCACCAACTGCTGCTGCTGGCCTGCCTCTTACTGGCAGCGACCACAGGATGGGCCCAAAACACCGTTTTTGCACCACTGCCCTCCGATGACGGTATCCTCAGCCAGCTGTACACCCGCTTTGAAGAACAACACAAACAGCAAGTGACATCGCTGCCCAAAGAGAACCGGGAAGATTACAAAAAAATCTACCAGGCGCGCTGGGATCATATCAAAGCCAAATTCGACGACAAAGAGATCTATACCGATAAAGCCGCCCAGCAATACCTCGATGCCATCTCCAACGAACTGATACGCACCAATCCTGTATTGGCGCAGAAAACCTTCCGCTGTTTTTTCTCGCGCTCCGCGGTGCCCAATGCCAGCTATATCGGCCATGGCATCATCCTCTTCAACATGGGCCTTTTTCACCGGCTCGATAACGAAAGCCAGGCAGCCTTTGTCATCGCCCACGAGATCGCTCATTTCATCATGAACCACAGCGAAAACGCCATCAACAAATATGTGGCGTTCGTCAACTCAAAAGAGATACAGGCCGAACTGCGCGACATCAAAGGATCGCAATATGGTAAACGTGACCGGTTCGACAAGCTCGTGAAGGACATGACCTTCAGTCACCGCCGCCACAGCCGCGACCATGAAACGGAAGCCGACTCGGTAGCCGTAGCCCTCCTATCCAATACGAGATTCGACCCACGGGGGGCGCTGAGCACCCTGGCCTTGCTCGATACCATCGATGCAGAGCCACTGGATATGGCAGAAGCTTTGAAGGCACAGTTCCACACACCCGCCTATCCCTTTCAGAAAAAATGGATCGCCAAAGAGGAAGGATTGCTGGGTGGACACGCCAACCTGGTCGCCGACACCGTGCTGGCCGACTCGTTGAAAACGCACCCCGATTGTCAGCTGCGCATCCGCCAGTTGATGCCGGCCATCGAACGACAGGCGCAATCCGGCAAGCAGCTCAATGCCATCGATGTCGCGCGGTTTGAACAGTTTCGCCAGCACTTCCGCTACGAGACCATTGCCTATACCTTTTCCAATAAGAATTATACGAGAAGCCTTTACCTGACCCTGGCCTTATTGCAGCAGCATCCGGGCGATCAATACCTCGTCACCCATACGGGTAACCTGTTCAACAGCATGTATACGGCACAGAAAACGCATACCCTTGGTAAATACGTCGACCTGCCAACGCCAGGCTACAGTGCCAGTTACAATCTCCTGCTGCAGTTTGTGCAGAACCTGCACCGCGAGCAGTATGCGGCCATCGGTTACCACTTCCTTAGCCGGCACCAGGAGAAGCTTGGTACCTACGAACCGTTCAAAGCGGTCTACAACAACAGTGCACAAATCGTCAAAGAATAAACAACTTTCCAAAACCGCTCTACTAAACCAACGAAAATGCTCAAAAAGTTTGTGATCGCTGCCCTCTGCTTCAGCACAGCCGGGCAGCCACTATTCGCCCAGGAAAAACTAAGTATCGACAAGGTCTACTCCACCTACCTGCGCAACAGCGGCAGCATTATGGAGAACAACCAGATCAAAGGGTATTTCTTCCTGTATCAAAGTGATAAGATCGACAAGAAGACCAACGAGTACACACTGCAGATCCTCGACCAGAACCTGAACAAAGTAAAAGACATCAAATTCCAGGACTCCAAAGAGATCAGCCTGCTTGAAGCCGCTTACAATGGCGGCTCCCTCGCGTTTCTGTTCAAGAACGACGACACCAAACAACTGGAGATGAAGGTGTATGGCCTCGATGGCAAATTGAAATACTCCTACGCGCGCGAGTACGATAAGAAGACTGAAGACCTGATGGAGCGATATGCTACCCTGCGGTCCGACGAAGGTACCAACCAGAATGTGTTTGACGTAGGCCAACTGGGTTATGTATCCGTCTTGCCTTTACGCGATGGCAAACAGCGTACCTATGAAGTGGATTTCTATTCCTCGACCAGCAAGAAACAATGGACCTATGTACCCACTGATGACGAAGAACGTTACGCCCAGGCCGAAGTGTTGGGCAGCACAGACAGCCTCATCATTCTGGAGGTCATGAAGAAAAGAAGGGCACTGAGTGGTAAGATGGCAGCCAGTCTGGTAGGTATCAATTTCGTAACGAAGAAGAAAGAATTTGAGATCGATGCGGAAGAAACCGACAACAAGTTCGTCCCCTCCAGTGTGCAAAAGTTTCCCGGCAGCAATAAGATCCTGGTCATGGGAAGTTATTATGCGCCCAACGCCAATATTGCGAAAGATGCCAGCCAGGGCCTTGCCTTGTATGAGATCGACGGCAAGGGTAAAGTGGTCAGCAAGACCTTCAACTCCTGGGGCGGCGACTTTGCTAAACACCTGCCCACCAACGCCAAAGGAAAGATCGATGATGTGGGATACCTGTTCATCCATAAATTGATCAAGGCGCCAAACGGTAAGCTGTATGTGGTGGGTGAAGGCTACAAGCGTAAGGTGAGCGCACTCGGTATTGGTGCAGCCGTATTGTCGCGCGGCAGAAGTGACTTCGGCGTCACCAAGATCGTGATCACCGATATGGTGCTGATGGAGTTTGATGCCAAATACAAAGTGACCAATGCCACCATTTACGACAAAACACAAAGCGATGCCGACCTGTCTTACGCCAGCGACCAGGCCAGCCAGCACCTGCTTGCCATGATGCTGAAAATGGGCGGTGCCTTTGATTACGAGTTTACCACTTTTGAAACCGATAACAGCTCCTTTACAGTATGTTTCAGTGATTGGGTGAGAAGCTCAGAATACAAAGGAAAGACCTTCAATGCCATTCGTTTCAATGGTTCCAAATTTACCACCGACAAAATGGAGCTGAAATCAAAAGCCAGCACCATGCGCGTATTGCCTGCCAAAGCCGGCTCGATCATGATCCTCGAATATTTCAAGAAAGACAAACGCCTCGACCTGCGACTCGAAAAGCTCGGATAAGTGGCCACCCATTTTTATAGGCCTGCGGTACCCTGTGCCGCAGGCTTTTTTTAATCCTGTATTACCTACGTTGCCTTTCTGCCGGAGCCTGTCCCGACGGAGCCTGTCCCGCTGTATAGCGGGAGGATTGCCATTACCCCTTTTTCCGTATTTTTACCGTTTCCCAACCTAAACCTGTCCTTTGTGCAACGCTACCACCTATCAACATTAATAGAAGGACAGTAATCCGTGCCCATCAAAGCTTTACATAATGAAGCCGAACTGCTCAACCGCATTGCCCAGGGTGATGCTGCTTCCTTTGAACAGTTGTTCGATGCGTATTGGGATGGTATCTACCAGGTAGCTTTCACCCTCACCAAATCACGCGAGCTGGCCCGCGACATGGTGCAGGAGATCTTTCTCAAGATCTGGCTGCAACGACAGTCACTACCGGAAAAAGATAATTTCACCAGCTTCCTCTTCATCGTAGCGCGCAACCACATCTTCGACGAACTACGCAAACAACTACGCGAACAACCGTTCGTAGAACACCTCACAGCCTGGTTTGCCGAAAGTCCTTTCCAGGCCGATCAACGGCTCCTGTACCAGGAATCGCAGACCCTGTTGCAAAAGTCCCTGGATCAATTATCCGATCAACAACGGCAGGTATACCTCCTGACCCGCGAAAGTGGGTGGACGCAGGACGAGATCGCCCAACACCTCGGCGTATCCAAAAACACCGTCAAAACCCATATGTCCCGCGCCCTGGCCGCCATCCGGGAATACCTCACCGGCCACGCCACGGGGCTCTTGCTCATCGTAGCCCTGTTGGAATGGGGAGCTTAAAAAAATATTTTACGGGTTTGTCATACTAGGCAACCTGATCACCGTCTTTACTCACAGCACAGCGTATGAACAGATTGGAAATACTTTGGAAAGGCTACCAGCAAGGACTGCTCTCCCCCACAGAGCTGGCCGAATTGCTGCAATTGTTGCAGCAGGAAAACAGTCCGCTGGCCGGCATGATCGATGCGTTGTTGCAACAGGAAACCACCGGCACAACTCCGCCGGGCGAAAAGGAAGCCATCCTGGAACGCCTGCGGCGGCAATTGCCGGCAACGGATCTTCCCGCGCCCAGCCGGATACACTGGCTGCGTCGTTATCGTTGGGTGGCTGCTGCCACCTTCCTATTATTATCGGGTTCAATGCTCTGGTTTTCGATAGACAATAATAACAAGGCAATTACCGAAAAGGGGCAGGCATCGGCACCCGTTACCGATGCTGCCCCCGGTAAAAATGGAGCCGTATTGACCCTGTCAGATGGCTCCACCATCGTACTCGACAGCCTGGGGAATGGCGCTATTTCCAGCCAGGGCAACAGCCAGCTGGTATTGGCCGATGGAGCACTCAGTTACCATCCCGGTAAATCAGCCGCCCAGCAAGCCCGCATGGAGATGAACACCATCACCACGCCGCTGGGTCGTCAGTTCCGCGTCGTTTTGTCGGATGGCACCAAAGTGTGGCTGAATGCCGGCTCATCGCTGACCTACCCGGTATCGTTTACCGGCGAAAAACGCGTCGTGAGCATTACCGGCGAAGCTTATTTTGAAGCTAGCAAAGCCACCCAACCCAACGGGCAACGCATGCCCTTTGTCGTAGAGGTCAACAGTACTATCGTAGAAGTGCTGGGCACGCATTTCAATATCAACGCCTATGAGGCAGAAGGATCTATCGCTACCACCTTACTGGAAGGCAAAGTGAAAGTTTCTTACAGTGATTACGTGGGTCCTGCAGATCAGCAAGCGCCACCTGCCAGCGTGATCCTGCGGCCTGGTCAACAGGCGTTGACACAAAACAGTTCGCTGGCCTACGTAAATACGACGCCGCCGATTTATGCAGAGCAGGTAAATATAGAACAGGTGATCGCTTGGAAGAACGGGTATTTCAATTTTCACAAGACGGGCCTGCCACAGGTAATTGGCCAATTGGCCCGCTGGTACGGTGTACGGGTAGAGGTGCGCGGCGAATACCCCGACCGCCTGTTTGGAGGAGAGATAGAACGCAGCCTGCAATTATCGCAGGTGATCAAAATACTGGAAAGAATGGGAGTTCACTGTACGATCGAAAACGGCATCCTGGTTGTACACGGCACTACAAAACGATAGTCCCGTACCCTGTTTCCTGCTTCAACACCATCCTAAGAAAGTGAATCAACGTAGCTGCCCGGCCCGGTGCCGGTAGCCTATTTGCCTGCGTAAAAGATCGAATGCATTGATCGCATAAAAAACCGGAAAGTGTTCGCGGCACTTTCCGGGGATTGTTTCGGTCAACAGCCCGCTGTAACACCAAAGAAGGGCGGGTTAAACATGTCCCGAAGAATCGGGATGTAATGGATGTTTATTGTTAAAACCAAAACACTACGAATGTATGGAATTAAAGGCTCTTTTTGATCAGGGGCCGGTCAGGAGAATTTTCAACCATCCCCTGGTCCACCCGCAAAAGCTGTTAGTGATGAAATTGACCATGCTGCTACTGACGGTCGCCATGCTCCAGGTAAGCGCCAAAGGCGTTTCCCAGACCGTGACATTTACTGCCAAGAATGCGCCCATTGAAAGGGCTTTTACAGCCATCAAGAAACAGACCGGCTACGTAGTATTCTACGACTATAAACTTGTAGAAGGATTGCAACCTATTAACGTGCAGGCTATTAACCTGCCGTTGACCAGTTTCCTCGCAGAGATCCTCAAAGGACGCTCGCTCGATTTCGCGATCGAAGGAAAGACCATCATCATCAGCCGTGAAACCGCTGCTAAAACAACCCAGCAAACGGTTACGGCAATGGCCGCTCCCCTGCCCCAGACAGTAAACGGAACAGTAACCGATGATACCGGCACACCCCTGCCCGGCGTAAGCATCACCCTCAAAGGCACCACCAACGGTACCTCGACCGATGCACAGGGACGTTTTACCCTGCAGGCAGAACCCGGACAGGTACTGGTCATTTCGGCCGTTAGTTTCGAAACACAGGAAGTTAAAGTTGGCACTACGAACCAACTCAACATACAACTGAAGCCCGGCTCCAATTCGCTCGATGAGTCGGTGGTGATCGGGTATGGTACTGCCATTCGCCGCAGTAACACCGGGAGTGTATCGACGGTAAGAAGCCGCGACATCGCTGCCCAGCCTGTTACCGATCCGTTGGCCGCCCTCCAGGGCCGCGTACCCGGCTTCTTCGTCAGCTCTTCCAATGGCTTGCCTGGTTCCAGCTTCAAAGTCATGCTGCGGGGTGTCAACTCCATCTCCGGTGGCAACGAACCTTTGTACATCATCGATGGAGTACCTTATTTCTCCGAACCCCTCAATGAGTTTACTACCGCCAATGGCAACCAAAGTCCGCTGGCCTCCATCAACCCGGCCGATATCGACCGCATCGATGTATTGAAAGATGCCGATGCTACCGCGATCTATGGTTCCCGGGGCGCCAATGGCGTGATCCTGATCACGACCAAGAAAGGTAAAGCAGGTACTACGCGTTTCAACTTTAACGCCTATTCCGGCGGCAGCCAGGTGGTGAACAAACTCAAGATGCTGTCGACACCAGAGTACATCAAAATGCGCAAAGAAGCGTATGCCAACGACGGCGTTGCGTACAATGAAACCAATGCACCCGACCTCACCGTGTGGGACCAGAACAAAACCACCGATTGGGTCGATTACCTCATGGGCGGCACGTCCAGCGTAACCGACGTACAAGGTTCCGTATCGGGTGGCAATGCGCAAACACGCTTCCTCCTGAGCGGTGCTTTCCGTCGGGAAACGACCGTTTACCCCAACGACCTGGCCTGGAAACGCGGCGGTGTACACCTCAACGTCGACCACACCAGTCTCGATGGTAAATTCAACATCGCTGCATCGGTCAACTATTCGAACACCAGTGACAAGACGATGGCCAGTGACCTCGCCACGATGCACAACCTGGCGCCCAATTATCCCCTGTACGATGCCAATGGCAAATACTATTGGTTCCAGAACGAACAGAACCCGGCCGCTTATGAGCTGCGCAGGTCCCACAACCGCACCAACAACCTCGTAGCCAGTTCGAATATCCGGTATACCATTCTGAAAGGGCTCGATGCGAAACTCAACCTGGGTTATACCAATACGACACTCGATCAATTGCAGGTATTCCCCGACGCCACCTTCAACCCCGTTACCACTGCCGGTAGCATGACGTATTTTGGCAATGCCAGCAACCGGTCTTACAGCGTAGAACCACAGGTCGATTACCAGCTCGTTATCGGACAGGGCAAACTGAGTGCGATGGCAGGCGCTACCTGGCAAGAGTTCCTGCGGGAAGGAGAAAGCCTGATTGGCGAAAAATTCCCCAGTGATGCGTTGCTGGAAGACCAAAAGTCTGCCGGGTCTTTGAGACCGCGCACGTCTACGTACCGTTTCTACCGCTATAATTCTTTCTTCGGAAGACTGAATTACAACTGGGACGAAACCTATATCCTGAACGCCACCTTCCGTCGTGACGGATCAACGCGATTCGGTCCCGGCAACCGCTTTGGTAATTTTGGCGCCGTCGGGGCAGCCTGGGTATTCACCAACGAAAAATTCATCCCTGCCAATAATTTCCTGTCATTTGGTAAACTGCGGGCCAGCTATGGTACTACTGGTAACGACCTGATCGGCGATTATGCCTACCTCGACACCTGGTCGCCCGTCAACTTCAACTACGATGGCATCCTGGGGCTCAATGTAACCCGCCAGGCCAATGACTACTATCGCTGGGAAGAGAACCGCAAGCTGGAAGCTGGCCTGGAACTCGGCTTTGCGAAAAACAGGGTATTGCTCAACGCCAATTTCTACCGCAATATCTCCGGCAATCAACTGGTCGATTTTCCGCTGTCTCCCCAAACAGGATTCAGCAGCTATGTGACCAACCTGCCCGCAAAGGTGCTTAACTCGGGTATCGAAATTGACCTCACGAGCACCAATATCCAAAACAAGGACTTCCGCTGGAAATCGTCTTTCAACATCACCTTCAATAAGAACGAGCTGTTGGAGTTCCCCGAACTGGAGACCACTGGTTATAAAGAGTTGTACCAGGTAGGCAAGTCATTGACCATCGTAAGAGGATATCAGTCTGCCGGTGTTGATCAGCAAACAGGAAAGGCCATCTTCGTCGACGTTGACGGTAACCCCAGTGCCCTGTCGGAGTATTCCGATTATGTGATCCTGGGCAAAACCATGCCCGATTTCTATGGCGGTTTCCAGAACTCCATTAGCTATAAAGGATTTGAACTCGACTTCCTGTTCCAGTTTGTACAGCAGGAAGGTCCGTCTATCAATTACGGTTACCTTTCCACTGCGTATGGCATCATCCGCAACAAAGATGAGAAGAGTGGCATGAAGCGTTGGCAAAAGCCAGGCGACCTGGTACCCGTACCACGCGCTACTACAACCGCTGGCAATGTGCTGTATGACCAGTATCGTCTGTCGAGTGCCGTATGGGGCGATGCCTCGTATATCCGGTTGAAGAATGTGTCATTGCGGTACGACCTGTCGAAGTATGTGAAACGGTACAAGATCAGCAACCTGAGCGTATATATCACCGGGCAAAACCTGTTGACCATTACCAATTATGAAGGATTCGATCCCGAAACACAGGGACTGGTGATGCCGCCGTTGAGGACATTGACAGCGGGTCTGCAATTCTCCTTCTAAACCGGTTATTAAAAGATTAAAAAGACAAGAAACGATGAAACGCATTCATATATCGATCCTCATCCTGGCGCTGGCGGCGGCAAGTGCCTGCAACAAGTATGTTGATACACCGGAGCCAAAGAACGAGCTCCCATCGGGACTGGCTTTCTCCGACGACAAAACGGCTACCGCCTCGATGGTCGGCCTGTACAGCAACATGAACGCCTTCAACTATTACTATGCGAATGTATTGATGAGCTACCTGAGTGGCATGCAGGCCGACGAGATGGCTTACCTCTCAGCCTTCGCCAGCTACGATGTGTTCAGGTTGAACAACCTGTTGCCCAATAGCCAGTATGTACAAAGCATGTGGCGCGACCAGTACACGTTTATCTACCATGCCAACGCGGTGATAGAAGGTGTTACAGCATCCCCCAATATATCGGCGGGTGTACGCGACCAGTTGCTGGGCGAAGCGTATTTCATGCGCGCCTTCCTGCATTTTTACCTGGTCAATATGTACGGCAACATACCGCTCATCCTGACCACCAATACCACCGAAAACAACGTAAAGCCACAAACACCGGCTACCGAAGTGTACAAGCAGATCATCAGCGACCTGACGGAGGCGAAGAAACGCCTGGCTGACAACTATCAATCCGCAAACCGCGTACGGCCCAACAAAGCGGTCGCTACGGCGCTGCTGGCACGTGTATACCTGTATACCAAACAGTGGAGTGCCGCGGAAGCAGAGGCAACCCTGGTATTGCAGGATGGCAAGTACGCCTTGCTGAAAGACCTCAATACGGTCTTCCTGGCCAATAGCCGCGAAGCCCTTTGGCAACTGATGCCGGTGAATGTATCGGGGGGGCGCAATACCTGGGAAGGATTTACTACCGTACCTGCTTCCGCCACCGGTCTGCCGTTATTCAGATTGGATACGACCAACCTGATCAAGAAGTTTGAAGCCGGCGACAAGCGCCTGGCCAACTGGGCGGGCACCCGTACCACCACCACCGGCGCCACCATCTATTTCCCGTACAAGTACAAAGTTCGTACGTCTACCGCGACTACCCTGAGCGAGTTTTCGATGGTGTTGCGCATCGCCGAGCAGTACCTGATCCGTGCCGAGGCACGTATACAACAGGACAAGCTCAGCGATGGCCGCTCCGACCTGGACTCGATCCGGGTGCGGGCCGGACTGGGCGTATTGCCTGCCAGCCTCGATAAAGCGGCCTTGCTGCTGGCGACAGAGCAGGAGCGCAAAGTAGAGCTGTTTGCAGAGTGGGGCCATCGTTGGTTCGACCTGAAACGTACCGGCCGCTCCACCGCAGTGCTGGGACCCATCAAAGGAACGAATTGGCAGGCGACAGACACCCTCTACCCTATTCCATCAGACGCTATCAGAACGAACCTCAACCTGGATCAGAACGATGGTTATAAATAACGGATAGTAACGCTCCAGCCCCGGTGGTGCCATTGCTGCCGGGGCATTTTTTAAATGCAAGACAAACATGAACAAGCAGATGATGCGAAATATGACGCTGGCAATCATGCTCACCCTGACCGCTTATCGCATGCAGGCGCAGGAAAGGGTGATCATGACACCACAACAACCGGAGCGGGGCGCCACGGTGACTATTACCTATGATCCGAAGGCACCAGGCGCTACCATCCCCGCGGATGCCCAAGCGGTGACCCTTGTATTTACTTATAGCAACCTGTACGATGTAGCGTACCGGGTACCGATGGACAGGCAGGAAGGTAAGTGGACCACCAGCTTCAAACTGGCACGTTACGCCACTTTTGCGGCCTTTCACCTGCAAAGCGGGGAAGCCATCGACCGGCCGGCGCCCAACAAACTGTACGAAGTAGCGGTGTATGACGGCAAACAGCCAGTGCGTGATGGATTATTGTACAAAGGGTATAGCCTCAGTGCACAAATGGGCCGATCTCCCGAGCTGGCAGCAAAACAGGCAGAACAATACCGGGCAGAATTGGCCCTGTATCCCGACAACTACGAAGCAAAGCTGCGCTTGTTGGCCTATGAGATGGGCAAAGCTACCGGTGCCGACAAAGAAAAAGTTCGCCAGCAGGCCTTACAGGTGATCGCCGATAAATTCAATACGGGGCCTACCGTATCGGGCAATGTCAACAAGGTAACGATGGGTTACCTGATCATGGGCGAAAACAGCCGGGTAGATTCTATCCGGACAGTGATTCGCCAGCGCTATCCCAATACTGAACTGGGTCGCGAATTGTGGACGGGGTATATCAGCAAAGAGAAGGATACGGCAGAGCAGATCGCCTTGTTTGAGAAGGAGTTGAAGAAAGAGACGAAGGCTAATGCCAAGGAATTTGAAGAAATGCACGACCGCCTGTTCAATATCTATGCGGCACGTAAGAATGGCCCCAAGGCTTTGCTACACGCCCGTAAGATCGCGGTGGAGAGCGATAATCCCTATCGTCCCCATACGCTGAAGGGCATTGCCCAGCAGTTGCTGGACAACAACATCGCCCTCGACTCCGCCTATGCCTATGCAACGCGCACGCTGGCCTTGGCTGATCAGTTTCCGGTGGGGGTCATTCGTTATTTCCCCGAGACGGGCTATATTTTCCCTTATGTGGATGACAGCACGCGTCAGGTAGCCTACAGCAAGGCACGTGGCAATATGCAGTCGATCCTGGGATTGATCGCCATGAAGCAGGGAAGAAAAGAAGTGGCCGCTGCGCACATGGAAAAGGCTTTGCAGGCGTCTAAAGACAAAGAAACCCTGGACAACATTGCCAGCTTCTATAAGGAAACCGGCAATTCAGCTAAGTTACAGGAGCTGGAAGCATTGAGAGAGCAGCAGATGCTGGCGAAAGTGAAGACACAGCGCATCAGCCGTCCGGCGCCATCGCTGGCCGCTTTTGTAGACATGCAGGGAAATCCGGTGCCGGAGTCGGCCTGGAAAAACAAAGTGGTGATCATTGATTTCTGGGCCACCTGGTGCGTGCCCTGTATGCAGGAGATGCCGTATATCCAGAAGTTGTATGATCAGTACAAAAGCAATCCCAATGTGCAGTTCATGATCGTGAACAGTGGGGCGCGCAATACGCTGGCCGATGCACAGGGATGGAGTGGGAACAAAAAGTATAGTTTCCCTGTTTACTATACCAATGATCCGGCGGTGGGCGACAAATTCAAGTTTACCGTGATCCCGGCGACCTATGTGATCGACAAAGAAGGCAATATTCAGTTTGCCAATATCGGATTTGAAGGCCCGGATGTAGAGATGAAATTAAGACTGCAGGTAGATATGGTGCTGGGAAAATAATCCATCCCAGCCCAGTTTAAAGATAGTTTTCCCGCCCTATAAACGGAAAACGCGGATGATGTACCCTCCTTGGCCGCCAGCAATGGCGGCCTTTTTTATTCTTGTAGCGCCTTGGAAAGATGGGGATATTCTGAACTGCAGATAAAATGACACTGTTGGTGCAGTTCCAGGTCGGCCAGGGAGGCATCATCGCTGTTGAGGTGATAGGTGCGCCTGTCCCAGGACATAAATACGAAAAACTTGAAGAGCCGTTCCCAATAGCGGGCGTCCAGTTCAAACAGCAGAACGCGGCCTTCAATAATGCCCAATTTATTGGCGTTGGGCTTGGAGGCAAACACCACCCTGGCGCCCGGTGTGGGATCCACAAATGGCAAATTATTCAACTCGAAATGATGGGGACGGCCTGCATCCGTCAGGTCGGTCACAACCTGCGCCAATTGGCGGAAATCATCTTTACTGCCTAATAAGGTCAAATTAGGCCCCAAAGAATCCATTACAGTATCGAAGGTAAAATTGAGTTGCATGGGTGATGAGATAAATCGCTGAGCACGCAAATTACGACAGGCGGTCATTTTTTGGTAGACTGCCGGAAAAAGATGGCGAGAATCGCATAGTTGATGAGCGTGGCGCCCCAGAAAAAGCACATCGTTTGCCAGCTGCGCAGGAAGGCAAGGCCTTGCAGCACCAGGAGGATGCCGGACATGATTTCCGGTGAAAATTTGCGGTGCAGAAAGAACACGAAGTTCGCAATGAGATGGAACAGCAGGGCTACGACAAACCCCATCCCCAATACCACCATCAATTCACCGAGCCGGCCCGGGTAATTCTGGCTGACCACGAAATAAACGCCGACAGTATACAACAGCAGCAATAAACAATTGATGGCAATGGTTTGCAGCCAGGCGACAGTGCGGAATGTATAGTCAGTACTCATGTTCGCGTATTGTCAGCCTAAATTACCTCTTGAGGCCGAAATTTGCAAACCAGCGACTAAGACTTAGTTCATTATTGGGACTTCTGCGACGCAGAAAGGTGCGCATACTCCGAACTTCATATAAGTTGCACTGCTGGCTCAGATTCAGGTCAGCAAGAGATGAGTCGTCGCTGTTGAGATAGTAAGTTCGCATATCCCATGACATCAGCACGAAAAACCTAAAAAGCCGTTCCCAGTAGCGTTGATCCAATTCAAAAAGCAGGGTTCGGCCTTCGATGACCCCGAGTTGCCTGCATTGAGCTTGGAGGTAAACTGCACCTGGCGCCCGGTGTGGGGTTGACGAAAGGCAGCGCGTTCACCTCAAATTAGTGTGTCGCACTGCCGTCTATCAAACCCACCACAGTTTCTGCTAGTAACCGAAAATCCGACTTGTTGCCCAGTTAGGACAAATTCGTTCCGGGGAAGTTTAATATGGTGTCGTAAGTAAGATCAAATTGCATGTGGAACATCAGAGATATTCATGACCGCGAAAATAAGCCAATCAATCTAGTTTTAAAGCCAACCTAACAGTCTCATAAAAAAGGTCAATAGGGGATTGCCTCTGAATTTTTGTAAATCTTCAGCAGTAAGCCCCCATCAACCCTCCATCACTTTATTTTTAGAACAGTTATTCGAAAATAAGTCCTACACAGATCATTCTGAATTCAAACACTAGGAAAACACTCACGCCCAGGTGATAATCCATTTGCACCGTTAGGTCGACTACGGCTCCAGTCGGGACCGTCGCTGTAATGAATAGCGAAATGACATAGTACCGCATTGCTCATTCATTCAAGCAATTAATCATATATTAATTCTCAACCAAGCGACGAATGATTTAGGATTAAAATTAATATAGTCTCCCTGCAACCCATGTTCAAGGATGAACTTAGACATTAGGCTAAGAATTAGGGATTCCTCCAAATGAACGTCAATACAAATATTACTATCCTTCAAATACTTGTAATGTTTTTTTTTCGCAGTTAATTTCTTCAACATTCCGGAATCAACTGCTAGAAAAAATGTCTGATTTGAGTCGGTTTCTCTCGAATAGGTTTTCGTCACAATATAGGCACTCCGACTTGATAGCTTTTCAAGCCTATATTTAACCCTCATTCTTCCGGCTGAATATGAAGCAAACTCTATGAAACTGTAATGAGCCGATGTAGCATAAATATAGGTACCACTATCTAATATTTTATTAACTAATCGTCCCTGATAAAATTTGCAATTTATATCAGACTCTCCTTGAGGAAGTACGCTTTGGGCCGAAATCGGCACTGTAAAAAGCAACCCTATAAAACCTAGTATTAGGTGACTCATACTTTAAATTCCGAACAATCGTTCTTACAATATGAACAATCTAACCAATAATTAGCAGCAATCCGAAACAACTATAAAACTATTGTTTCTCAGACTTGACTTCTTCAATAATCTTTTTAATGTCTTCTCCCCCCGGCTCTCCTGCATTGCCTTGTTCAGTAGGAACACTGACTTTTTTATTTCCATTGTGCCTATAATATCCTGCGAATTTTTTATATAATGGATTCCCCTTTTTTATACCTTCAATGGTTTGATTTTTTTCTACTTTCTTTCTATCATCCTTGCTTCTTAGTCTTACTTGTCCATTTTTTTTAACTTTAGTAACTGTAGCAGAGTGCTGAATTTGCCCTTCATCTGTTTCAAAAATTGCAATATCCCCAGGCTTTACATCCTCTGCTTTTACCGGTGTAAACTCTGCCGTATTCTTATAGATTTTCGACACATTGTCATCACCATTATCATCCAAGCCGGCAACAGTAAAATCAAATCTTCCAGGACGAAAATCTAACGAATTCCCATGACAATTACTTATCCTCGGATCTCCCGTATTTTGAAAGGCAGTCAACTTATCCCCTCTATTTATATACTCCCCCACCACTGTTTTACCTTCATCTAACCAGGTAACGTTGTCAATCGTGCTTACCAAATTATATCTTACAGCTTCTACGGCTTGACCATCATTTGTATAAAAATAGTAACGGCGTGTTTCGTAAACTAAGTTTCCATTTACTTCATACTCAACCTTACCAACTGTAAAAATAATATTCCCATTTTTATCAACAAGCCAATTTCCGGTCGCGTCTTTAAATTGTAGGACACTATTTCCGCCAAAGACATAAGGTGATAAATTAGGATATTTATCTGAATAAGCATCAACACTAAGCCACCTTCCAATCCTGTTATCATAAATCCTAGCTCCAAAATCTAGCTGATTCCCCAACCCCTTCACTTCATTATCATTCTCCTTACCATTAAACCCATACCTATATATTCCCCTACCCTCCACATTCGAGCTATCACACACCATCGCCTTCGTAGTCGTCACGACATCAACCCGTTGCAGGCTAAAGTTATCAATTGTGTAAGGAACATCCAAACCATCGGCCGCACTATTGGTATTTGTCCGGGCGAATTCAACCTTTAACTCATCAGCGCCCGCTGGAACTGTAAAATTAAACTGATAATCACCGGAATTGAAATAGGTTAGTCCACGCTGGTCAGTTATAGTCCAGGGGCCGCCTGCTGTTCTAACAGAGAACTGTAGGAATAACCGCTTGTCGTTTACTGCCTGCGTGGTGCTAAATTTCACTAAATAGCGCTTACCACCCTCGATCGGCACATCAGTCATCAACCGGCTGTCAGCTGCGTTGGTACAGTTAACCTGTATTTTCTTGTCCGTTGTGCCTGTGACCGAGAGGCTCGTGATGGTGTTATTTCCTGGCGTCCAGATCTGGCCATTATCATTCACATTCACGCCACTCATCGTCGCATTGTTGAAGTCAGTAGACAAATTAGTGACCATGTTTACACCATGGTGTTTCTTGAACGTAAAATTGTCGACAATGAAATACAAACCAGCAGTAGCTGTTGGCCTTGCCGAGATCCTAAGCGCCACATAGTTTCCAACAGTAGCGCCGGTTGTAAAGATAATTGAACGGCGCCCCAATCCGCTTTGTACCATGCTTACGCGGTAACTGTCATTGGTTTGTGACAAAGCCTGGATATTGAATTCTGTAATAGCGCTTGATTGCTCCAGGATATCAATCCCCATTTCGTAGGTGGTGAATGGCTCAATGTTCGCCGAAGGAACTACGACCAGCATTCCATCACTCGAGGAAGTCCCACTATTCTCCACCCTGAATTTGCCGTTCACCACCGACACGATGCCATTGACCTGTGGTTGCCAGGTAACCCCCTTGTGCAGGTATCTGTTGCCAGCCTGTGCCACTACACCACTATCCAGGTTACTTTCAATCTTGGTTTCTACCAGGCTAACTTCTTGCTCACGGCAGCCTCCACAAACCATCACCGGCCTCACCGGCATGGTGTCCAACCGCGTGATGCTGAAGTTGTCGATACTGTAAGGTGTATTGTAGCCATCATAGGAATTACCATTGTTTGACCTGGCAAATTCCAGTCGGGCCGAATCTGCACCAGACGGATGGGTAAAATTGAGCATCATGTTCCCAGCCCCCACGACAAAAACCCCTTGCGCTTCAGTTTGCGACCACACGCCATTTATTTTGGCAAACCAACGAACCGCCAAACGTTTGTCAAGTGCATTCTGCCCCATATTAAACCGCAACAGATAATTTTTTCCGCCTGGCAGCGCAATTTCTGTTTTTAAGTAAGCCTGATCTGTATTCGTGCAGGTAATTGTTAATCGCTTATCGCTGCTATTGGTTAAACCCAAGCTGGTGATCGTTGAATTGATCGGTTTCCACTCCAAACCATCGCCCTTTACGATACCATTGGTCAATACCGAATTATTGAAATCCGTACTAAACTCGGGTTGCTCATCCACCACCTTAAACTTCCTGATCCGCAAATTGTCGACTACAAAATAAGTCCCTGCACCCACCTGATTAGAAGATATGCGCAGCCGGATATAGCCAGGAAGCACTTCAGGACTTGTAAACATGATCGAATGATGTCCAGCTCCGACTTTCTGGCTCATAACACGATAAACATCATTGGTAGGTGTATGTGCTTGGGCATTAAAATAGAAGATATTAGAGGATTTATCTGTTATATCAAACTCGATGACATACGTTGTATTGGCTTCAACATCTTCTGCAGGCAAATAAGCTGCAATGCCATCACTCGCCCCGCCTCCATTAGTAACCAGCACAGCCTGATTACTCAAAGTAACAGTAGCTGAACTTAAACCAGCATAGCGAATACCATTATGTTGCACATCAACACCATTTTGAGAGGCGCCGGTTCCGAGGTCACTCGTCACCAATTCCACCACATTGTCCTGCAGTTCTTCCCGGCAATCTGTGGTTGTCGCACTCCTGCCAGGCATGATCATACCAAACGGATAGTAAGATTGTGCGCTACGCACATCTGCATAATAATAACTCACCAATGTATCTTCTGCCCCGGCAATGATGCCTCTTCTGGTATCCGCCACCGTCGCCAATACGTTCCCCAGGTGATTGGCCAGCTCATATTGTTTGAATCCACGGTAGGTATAAGAACTGTCGGACTGCGTGATCGCTGCCGGTCCGTTGTCCACCATTTGCCGTACCGTAAATACACCCAGCCTGCTGCTGCCATTAATAGTACGCTCTGTGATAACGGGCGTTAAATTGGCCAGATCAGTTGCGCTACTGCTATCATAGTAAACAGCAACAGTATTGCCACGAGCATCCCGCACATACCAGGTGTACTCTTTCATAGTGGTGCCCTGTCGTTCAACAGTTTTGCTGATCCGGTTTCCCTGAGCATCATACGTATAGGCTATCCGGCTCACTTTGTTGCCAATGCTGGGATTGCGGATAATTTCCTGGATCTTGCCGTAAACGGTCCACTTGATCGATTGTATTCCCTCCGCACTATCCTTGATCATATTCCCAATAGAATCATAGCGATAGTTCTCCGCAGCTTGCTGGTGATCGATGTCCATGCTATAGGTTCCCGCCGACGCATTGTCTGCCACCCGCTTTAACTGATTCGTCTGCGGATAATAACTGTAGGTAAGGTCATCCATCAACGCATTAGTACCAACCAGGTTACCTGTACGGCGATACTGGAGAATATTACCATTGGCATCGTACGCGACACGTTCCTTATACTGGTCCAACTGTTTTACCGCGCTCCAGCTATTGGTGGTAGCATTGAAACCCTTATAGGTGTCGAGTTGCCTGATCCTGTTGAGCTGGTCGTATTTATAGTTATATAACAACGTACTGCCAAAAGAAAGGCCAGGAATATGTACCGAATCCAGGCTCTCCGCCATGCTGCTGATATTACCATTGTACAACGGCCGGTAAGCGCTGTCAGGCAGAAACGCCAGATAACCTGGGAATGGCGATACGGTAGCGCTGATCGGGAAATAATCTCCGCCAAAATAATTAAGCCCAAAGCCAAACACATCCCTTCCCACAAATTGACGCAGACTTCCGGTTAACCCGTCATTACCCATGTCCAGACTCCCCTTCAAACCCACGCTGTTCACCCCTTTTAGCCAGCCTTGTAAAGTGTAAGCATAATCTAGTCCTTGCACCTGCTGCGCGCCCACCGTTGTGCGCGCCAAAGGTCCATGCAGGTAATAGTCGTAACTGACTTCTTTTTCCCAATTGACTCCATCAGTACTGGTTTCGGCAGCTATGAGCCGGTTAGAGGCATCATATAAAAACCGGTGCGACCACTGATCGGCCCAACCTTTTTGATAATGAACAGCATTGACCTTTCCACTGATGAGGTCATACTCATATACCAGCTTCTTCCACCGGTTGCCGTTCTTGTTCATCATATTCGGCGTAGCGTTGGCCTGCCCATAATCCTGCAACAAACTATCTACGTTGCCGTGTATATCATAACTATAGAAACTACCCTGGTTAAATCCGGCGGCAACACCCGGCGAATCTGTATAGGTCATGTAGCTCACGCGGTTGCGCAGGTTTTGCTGTTGAATGATCAACCTGGCTTCTACCGTGCCAAATCCAAGGTAAGCTGCATCATACACGGTTTCTGTAACCTGGCCGCGATACTTTACCAGGTTGGTAAACCATGTCGAAAGCATCGACTCGTTGCGCGTAAGTGCGTCATTGATCAGCTTTGAAGAAGTATCCCTGATCTGCCCTACCTCGGTAATCCGACCCAATGAATCGTACCGTGTATAGCTGAAGAAGCGGCTTCCGGCAGTACTAATACCTTTCTGCTTGCTATTTTGGCTTAAAACCAGCCGTCCAAGACGATCATACCAGAAATAAGAGCCACCCGCGTCTGGTGTCTTTTGAGCCACCATCTGATTTATCGTATTGTAACGATAGTCCGTTGTCAATATATGTGCTGGAACAACTACTTGTCGCGCCGTCCTTGCTGTCGATACACTATTCAACCACAACGAATCATAATTGGCCCTTACACCGGCAGGTGGCACCGTCTTCGCAAGATTGCCTGCCTGGTCATAATAATAGAGGGTATAGTGATACTCGCTCACCCGATGATGAACAGTAAAGCTTTCGTACTTATAGGCATCCAGACACTTCGCGCGATAATTGCTGTCAAATTTACCGATCAAAGAATCCCTATATGCCTGGTAGAACTCTTGCGCCCTGCTGGCGATAAAGAAGGTCGAGTCACTGCAGTTGGTTATCTCATCAACGGCAACTGGCGGTAGAACAGGCTCAACTCGACCACACAAAGTGAGATCGCGCAGGGTCTCATCCTCACAACGATCCTCCGGACAAACTACTTGCCAGTCCGGCTCATTTCGAATACCCACTTTCGTAGCAGGTTTAGAATGATTGGCCTGTGCATAGGTGGAGGCAACATCGGCCTGCCTAACAACAGTGACGTTGGTGAAGTTAATGTGACTGGAAGCTGTGTCGCATCCCACAACACCCATGGAGTCTGTGTGAACAAGCCACATTATATTGGCTGTTCCTGGTTCGAATTCTACGTCATAGCAAGCGACCAGCATGGTGTAATTACCCTCCAGATCCTGGACGAGACCGGCTGAAGTGTGCCAGGGTTGCAGCGTATACTTTCTTTGCCAAACGATTCCATCCCTGTATACTAGCATCATTTTTTTATAATTAACCCACTGGTCGTCGTCCCAGCTTGCAGCAAAACCACCACCAGCAATGGGGATTAATTGCTGGTTCGCCAACAAAGTATCTGTTAATACCGGCCTCCGGGCACTAATAACCCCTCCAATGGAATCCATCTCGAGGATATAAGGCTTATCCGCCCCGTCCACTGCATCACGATAAGTGGCATTGACCAGATAGCCAGTTCCATTCTTATGGGCGCCATTGAAACGGGTATCAACGCTTGTCTTATAAAGCTTGGGGACATAAGCACCAGTAATGACACCCGATCCATTAAAGGCAGGTTTCTTGGGCACTTTGAACAGGAAACCGCTATAACCAGCTCCCAATCCAACATTACTGCTAAGCTTACTCCCAAAAACGACCAGTGAATCTCTCTCTTCCACCAGCGCAGACACTTTTACGGAATCCCACGAATCAGGACCGGGCCACACCCCTCCCAGGCAAATACTGGAAGGTATAAATACATTAGACAGGTATTTTCCCGCTTCGGTATAATAGTATACACCAAACCCATCTTTACAATCAATGCCCCCCCGTACCAGTACGGCATAATCCCTGTCGGCCATTTGAATGACATCCACAGCCGTCGCGCTGTCGATCGTTTGCGCCCACTGAACCGTACCTCTTTTATCAACTTTCATGACGACCGCACCAACCTCTCGGAAAAACGGATCATGCATCCCACGACCACCGGCGGTAATAAATCCTCCGTCACTGGCTGCTTTGATCGTGGAAAAATGAGAAATGCTATCGCTATAAGTTTTTGTCCACAGCATCCTGCCACGATTATCCATGCGCATCAGGAAAGCCACATTAGCTTCCGGTGCACCGGGGAAATAAGCCCAGTTAGTACCTCCCGCAAGCGCCGTCCCCCCGTCAAAAGTGGCAGCAATATCATTTGGCCTAAAATTGGTAATATAAGAAGTAGGCAAATATCGACCAATATATCCTTCGCCTTCAAAACAGGTATCTGCGCCGCAAACCTGGGCACTTCTGCCTGTTTTCTTAATGTATTCCTCATTAATGTATTGAAACTGGGTAGCGCCTCGTTGGGGATGCCCATTAAAATGATTATTGTAGAATTGCCTGAACGCCTCTTCACAAGAAGGCAATGCGCAAAGACCATTTGTATCGGGTTTGGACAGATAAGGATCATTCTCAAAATCCTCGGAATACAGTACATTTCCGTTTTTGTCATACAATTTGATCCAGTCGACCTCAACAATGTTTTCTCCGTTTATCTGCACGATCAACTTATCCAAGGCAGGTATCTGATCATTTGCAAGGTGATCTATCTCAACCAGCAAAGTATCATCATAAAAGAGGCGGTACTTCTCCGGCGTCACCACATATTTATAGGTCCTCCAGCGATCCAGGAACCCAAGCGGTATCCTGGCATCATTTACTCCCTCATGTATGATTGGCGCATACTGATGATCATAGGTATAACCCCAACCTGGTGAAAAACCAGCTATAAAGCCTTGCCCTTCCCAGTTGTAAGCGGGGCTTTTGTGATTGGTAGACAATCCAATGAATCCGTCTTGTGATTGTCCCAATCCTTGTTGGGCACCGGTTTTGAGTCGCACTTCCCAGGAAAAGGCATTCTCTACGCAAAAGCTTCTTTGCGTATTGTATTCCAAGTAAGCACTTATATTTCCCTCCCCATCCCTGGGCAAGATTTTCAAAACCCCATTTTCGACCATACGCGCCACACCGTCCCTTTCAGTGTAACCCGGAGGGGGCGCCGGGAAGTATCTCACAGTCCAATCACGTCCCCCCAGGCGGTAGTTATTGACATATTTGTTCTTGATGACGTTAAAATAAGCTCGGAAGTCAGTCAGCAAATTGATCAATTCCTCCTTTGTGGACCCCTCGCCATACATGCCGCAGGAACGCGCAAATTCCAGATAATCAAAACTGGTCTTTGTGAAGCCCAATGTATAATTCATATACTGCTCATAAAGCAGATTTTTAGCCACCTGAACAGAATCGTTGGCGGCAAACTCCAATGCTGGAATATTGTTGGGATAGGTATAGTGATACAAAGCATCGGCATCCTTGAACTGCTGGCAATCTACACATACATCTCCTGTATTACATTGAAACACCGGAGGCAAAGTAAGGGGTGCGGCAGGATATTTACAATCAGCAGGTCCACCAGTAACCTGGCACAAAGACAATAAAGTATTCAAGGTAGCATCACTGATGCTTGTCTTGTAATATTTCTGCATATAATCGGAGAAGGAGGCATAATGCGCGGCCTGCGGCTGGTATTTGGCATACACCTCGGCTATCCTGGCACACTCACAATCATCCGGCTTTTTCATGATCGGCTTATTGCTGGTCGGCGCCTGCATATGATAAGCCTTGGGCGCTGTGATCACGTAGGCATTACAATTAGGCGCTACGCCAATCCCGTGTTGGGCATTGAAATCGCTGATCACGTTCTCGAAACTTTGATCAACCATCATGCTGGTGCCCGGCTTTACGGTACTGGAGCCGTACGGATGGCTGGCATCGGCGCCATTTTTACAAACTGCAATTAACCGGGGAATAATCTCATTTACAATACTGGCAGAATCATATACCGCGCAGGTTTTTAACTGATTAAACCATTGCGTAACATACGCCCTGCAATTGGCATCGTAGTATTCAGTAAGAGCATTCTCATTCTTTAACTTCCAGGCATCCGCACCTGCCTGATCGGAAGGCAGGTCGACATTGTTGTTGGACAGCGCTTCCCAGGCATCACTGAAATGCGGTTGGTGGCCCGATGCAATAAGATTAGCAGGCGTAATACAATTTTGGCAGCTATCCTTTATCCATTTATTGACAACATTTCGTTTGATATCCAGGTACATCTGGCGGAAAGACAACCACGCCATGTTCAACTCACCTTCACACATGGTAGCAGGGTTAAAAGCATTACCTACTACGCCATAGGTGTCAAAACAAGTACCACTTGCCCCCTCGCACATCGCAGCCATAGAGGCCACACTCCACATGGTAACGAATTGGGTATTATTCTTCCTGAACTTCGTTAGCGAGTCGCGCAATGATTGCTGGAAGGTAGTACCCCTTGAAGTATACAATGGATCAGCTTCGATAAAACCAGCCGTTCCGGTAAATTGATTGAATGGCGCTGTACCGATATTGAGGGGGTTCAGGTATCCACGTTTTTTTGCTTCCGCATACGTCTCCACGGATTCAAACCTGCGATCCCATTTATGACTTTCAGTCAAAAGCTCGTACCGCGTCAGTTTTCCATACTCAGGGTGAAGCGGCAACAAGGCCTCCGCCCAGGACGGCTTGAATTTCTGGGCAAACAATTCTATGCTTAATTTACCCGGAGACACCATCTTACCAGCGCCTTCATCGTACACCAAATCCAGATTACCATCCTCATTGCGGTAATCAACGATGGTAGTATACTTCGCTACCGTATCGGGAGCGTCGCCATCCTGGCTGTTGAAGAATACAGAAAGCAGGTCCGATTCACGATCCAGGTCGGCATATTGACCCGACGAAGGCATCAGGTCCATCAACATTGCTTTGCGGATCTCTCCTGCTTCTGTCAGCGAGTCGCACAATTCCTTACACTCCTGTAAAGCGTAGCGATAGGCTGATTGAGCTTGCTGGAGATAAGCTGCCGTGTCTGCGCCGACTCCCCCATTGTTCTTGAATTTCACCCAAAACTGCTCCCAGGTCCCCAGGTTCAGCTCACAACTTTCACAGCTGGGTTTACACTGCAGTTGTCCTACCACAACTGCCCGCTGCTCCTGCACAAAGGTCTCCAGGCTCTTCGTCAGGTTGTTGCGGCTGAATACCGAGTCACGGTAGTAGTCCATACCATATTGACTAAGGGTCAACTTTTTGGTAACCTCATAACTTCCCTCTTGCAGCCACTTGGTAAATGTAACCGTAAAGCCACTGTCTTTTCCACAGGTGGTATCGATCTGCGACAACGAGAAATTGCGAACCAAGGTGTCGAACGGCTGACCACCGAGCTTCTGGTTATTGCAATCATCTGTTATCGTGATCTGCAGGTCATATAAACAGTCATAGCAGAAGGTAGCTGCGCTCGCGCCTTCCAGTTGCAGACTCTGCGGATCAAGCTTATAGGTAAAAGTGTGATTACCAGCCATAGGCACCAGTAGCCCTTTTTTACTTTCTATCGTACGATCCCTGATCACCGCTGACTGCGCAGTCAGCAGGTTGTCCGTCCGCATCGACGAATTATTGGAAGGCAATTTATCCAGCTTGATACTATCGGGTGGCGTGCCGGCAAGCGCGGTGGCGATGGTCTTGCCTTTCATATCAACATAGGTTACACTATATTGCCCATTCGCATCCCGAACCATGTTTTTGGTATAATGGGTATAGTCACCCACTTCTGTACCAAAGAGGGCATCCAGCTCACGTTGATCTGGCGTACCATAGTAGTACCTGGTCTCGTGCCCGCTGCCAATCCGGAACTGCTCTCCTACGCCACTCTGCCGCGCAATGCGACCCGTATTATCTTGTGTAAATTCTGTCTCCGTAAAAGGGAACCCCTTGGCATTCGGTATAAACTTGTGCATGCCGGAATCCCTCAGCTCATTGGCAGGTGAATAATACCGGGAAGCACCGGAGGTGGTATCCATAGGAATACCCTGCACGGAACAATACATATCTGCACTTGTCAGCGTATCGTATAAACTTTTATCGTACACCACGCCATTGAGGCCCATATTGAGGTTTCGGGTGTAGCCGATCACGGAACTTAAGGTAGGCGCAGGCAACACCTGGATTACTGGCCTGCCCTGGTAGTCATAAAAGGTTTCCGCAACAATTGTCCTATTGGTGCTATTCTCCTTGGTTACAATTTGCCGTTCTCGAAGACCACCATCGAAATATTTAAGAACCGTTTTAAGCTTCCCTTCCTCAGCGAAGGAAGTAGTAGCTTGCCAGTTGAGGTTGCGTTCGTGACCATTATAACTGAATATGCGCAGCCCGCCGGGCTTGCTTGTGCTCCAATAGGCCTCTATCCTTACATCTGCGTTTTTTACCTGCACCGCACGTACCCGGTAAAACAACTTACCGGTATTGTCATAGAACAGCGGAATGTGGTAACTGGTACCTGTAATAGTTACACGGGTAGCGTTATTTTCAAAAATACGGTCGGCATCGGGGTTGCTGGGGTTGCCATACAGCCCCTCTTCCAGGGCATCCGCATCGATATAGGTCCACTCAAGGTCGTATTCATCTGCCCCAATCATAGGCGACCACGATACCGGTAGTTCGTCCAGGTCAGTATTGGGTGCCAGGGCCGTATGGCCAACCTCCTCAATCACCTGTGCCGCACAATCGAATGAATATTGCGGAAAGCTTTGCAACTGGTTTGTCACCTTTAATGCCCCCCATACGTTCCAGCCTGCGCTGGTGGAAAGCTGCAACACCTTTACCTCCACCCGGTATCCGCCTGTAAATACATAGGTACTCTTCGCCCGGTAGTTACTGGCGGTGTCATACGTGATGGTAAAGTCCCGGTCGATCGAATCTACCGGTCCGGTAGCATTACGGGTGATGTAGATGCGCAGTTTGGCAGTAGCTGTAAAACTACTACGCAGATACACCGGCAATCCTTCATGGATCTCCAATGACACCAGGTTTTGGACATCGTATGGTCTTTGCAACCTGGTATAATTGGCCTCGAAGTACTTGGCGTCTTCCACCATGATCGTCGAGTCTACTTTCAGGCTTCCGATACTGCCATCCAACACCTTAAGGATAGGTTGGTCCCCCCCTGCGCGCGTGATCAATGCCAGCAACAGGAAAGGTACAAGTGCAGTTAGCCGTTTAATGGACATTAGCTTTCTCATAGATAGTTCATCAAAAAGTGCCAACCAGGTATTTAGAGCCCCTGGCTACCAAAAAATATTTTGTAATTGTTGTATGCCGCAGCCGGGTGGTATTCTGTTCCCTCCCGGGTGATATACCGGTCAGTAGTGAACACACTTTCCTCAACGCCACCAGACGAGTAATTGGAGTACAGGGTCTCGACGATGGCATAGCTGTCTTGGTCATTCACCTGCGACCGGACCGACGGGTCATATAACTGGCCCGATTTCATCACCGACACCATCCTTTCTATATAGCCACTTTTTTTACTGATATGCCAGGAAAGTTCTTTATATACCGGGTGTTGATTGAACACAAGCTTGATGACGCGCCTGGTCCCGTCTTCCGTGAAACTCGACTGTATGTCCTTACCGGTTCGCAAAAGACTATCGAGCATATCCAAAGCCTGCGGCGCCATACCCTGGAGCGCCATGGAATGGGCGATCTCCTTACTGGGTTTAGACAGGTAGATCAATTGATCTTCCTTGAATAGCAGGATCTGGTAATCATTGTTCAGGATACACTCGGTTTCTGCCAGGCTATACCAGCAACGACCACGGCTGATCTTAACCTGACCTTTCATCGAATCGAGGAATAGACCGGGCTTATCCAGCGCCGCATACCGGTATTCGATGGAAAAACTGAGTTGCGGGCTACGGCTATACGTAGTAACCAACTGTTGCATAGCAGACACAACGGCTGCCGGGTTGTCCTGGGCGGCACCAGCTATAGTGCTACCAATTGCTATCAAAAAAGCGATTAGTTGTTTCTTCATGATCGACGGTTTAAGGTTTAACCATAGCGCTTCTGGTTTCCTGGATGGTTTTTATGCCGCGTTGTGTTTCCTTCTTCGTACGGATCAGGGTTCCTTCATCATCGTATTCATACAACGTACTATAATTGTTCTCATCCAGTTCTGCCATCAGGCGAAGATTGACCGGGTGGAAGACAAACGATTTCATATTGGCGTTGAAAGGATGTATCCGCAGGTCATCGAAGAAGACATCGGTTGATCCGGTCGCCTTCAACCTCACACTGACCGTATTCGCGTTTGCCGGGATGGTAAATACCCCCTCATACCGTTGCCAGCCCTCGATAATGGAACCCGTAGGATTGAACTCGATGGAACCGCTGCTTTCACCGAACACAACCTCTATCTTGTTGTTCTCGTACGTCGAGCCCGTGCAGACTTGCGCTTCCTTCACCCAGGCGCTGATCACCATTCTCTTACCAGGAATGGGTGTAAATACCGGGAGCAGGATTTTGTCGGTAGTTCTGATCTCATCGAGGGCCGTCGACGCACAAACCAATTTCGTGGTAATATTGAGTCCGGGAATGATGGCATCTGCTTCCGGCAACGCGATCCCGAAACTGATACCTGTGGTGTCAGTGGGCTTTACGCGTAAACTGCTCTTCCCGGTATGACGCTGGGTAGTATCTATTTTTTGTGCATAAGCAGAGAAGTCAAAATGCTTACCGGGTGCGCAGCCATTATCACAGGTCTTGGTGATAAAACCATAATCTTCGAAACCTTCGAAAGCCGACTCGCGGAAGCGACTGTTTTGAACAACAGTCACCGGAAGGGTTTGATTATAACCATATTGACCGGAATTGTACCTGCCCAACGGATCCCTGTTCTCCAATTCAAAACCTTTCCGGCTGAATAAGGTTCCTTCCGCATTCCACACCCAGTGGGCGGTATCGTATTGCGGCTTCAATTGACCAGCATCAAAAGCCCAGAAAGGAGCAAACTCTTTAAAATTGCCATCCTGGCGAATATTGGTAGCTACATAAGGATTGCCGGCTGCCCGCTGCCCGTAGTAGGCATAGCTTTTATGTCCACGCCAGTTGCCCAATATGCCAGATACATAAGGATTGATGGCAGTGTCTTTCACCAGGCTGGCGCAGCTCACCGTCACCGAGGTATCCTTCGGCTGCGGCATCGTTTTGCGACACACAAATGCCGTGGTATCACCAGCTGACAACGTGTAACCAAATGGGCAGCTAAAACCAGTAGGGAATGTTTGATCAACAACGTCCTTGGTGGAGAATAGTAGTCGCAGGTCGTTGTAACTCTCAGCAGCCATCAACTCATCCTGCGTATTATCGTAGATCTCCAGGCCCATACCCGTAGCGGTGTTAGCATGGTCCTGGCCGCTTATTCCAATTAAATGATTTCCCTTTTTAAAAAACCGGGGATAAACATGCCACACCTGGTGATTTTCCAGCTCTGGATCACCCAGGGAATCTTTTCTGATAACAGTTCCGTCAACTGTGATGCGCACGTAATTGTCGGCGGCCGCTCCAATATAATAGACTCCATCATGCGGAAAGAAAATAGGTACTGTAAATCCAAACCACTGACCACTTGGAATTGTCGAAGGCGGGCAGATCCAAACCACAGTCCTGTTCAGTGGACCTACCGAATCATACAATGGTCGAGGTGCTCTCAAAACACTCATTTCAGCTCTCCCCGAAATACTGTCCGGATTATTCTTCTTCAACATCTTCCTGTCTGCTGTGCCATCGCCAGGCGTTGGCGACTCTAATGGAGGCATGGGACTACAAAAGTCGAAACTCGCACTAGCATAGTTGATCCAAAAATTGTTGCTTACCGGAATCTGTATTCTCTTGAATGGTCTCTTGGTTGAATCGTAGGAAGTATAAATATAAGTACCGCAGGAAGAGTAGCGCGAATTACCCACCCCCGGACACACCGGGAAAAAGCCGCTAATGGTTGGGATAGTATCCTTTACACACGTACCGGCTTGACTATTGTACGTATACCCCGCCGGACAATCATAGGTGGTATATACTGTTTTCCGCTTGAACACATTACGGTCTTCAGTTTTCCAGAATTGCTTTTGCTCTGCCGCACTCGCAGCAATGACCTTGGAAGCTGTATCCAACCGGAGAACGTATTGACCCGATCCATTCTTTACTATTGGCGACGCCAGCGAAGTGACCGAACCAATGTTGCCCGACAGGTTCCTGCGCCCGGAACGGATGATCTTTAAACTGATATCAAATCCGTTATAGGGTTTTCCCTCCTGGTCGATAAAATACAACGAGCGGGTACCACCATTCACTACACTGCTATCAAAAGACCATATCTTGTTGTAGGTCGGGAATGTCGAAAACTCATCATTGCAATTCGCCCCTCCTGTCTTTTGTTTACCAGCTACCAGCAATTCATCGCCGCTGCTGAATAAACTATCGATTGAAGCAGAGCCGTTTGCGATCTTCCCTTCCCGGATGGTGATGCCATTCAATACAACATCGATATTCCGGTACGCCATACCCATACCATCATAAGCCCAATGTGAAGGCCAGTTGAAACTATATACCGGATCATTGAATTCATTCTGCGTCCGGTTCAACAAGGCTTCTCCGGTTTCGCTGTCATACAAGATGTCTTTGGTAGACACCTTACTGCCTTTATTGATATTGATCACACTATCTAGTATGCCATAGCGCTGTATTACTTTGGTGGTCGCCACGGAGCGATAGATATTCTCTTCCCGTTGCGCCAGGTTCAGGAACGAAGGGATCAGGAACAAAGGCGGCAAAAACGGCACCGAGAACATATCTGTATTCAGGCTCACGTTGTAGCCGTTCGTGATCGAGTACTGTTCCCGCATATCCAGCATCAGCTCCACATCCTTACCGATCACCGCATTGGAATCGATCGTACCGTCGGGCCTGATCACCATGGCCTTATTGCTCAAGCGTTTGAACTCGGCACGTGAATCCTCCACCCTATAGATCTGTTCGGTATAGGCCAGCGGATTCTTCGGATCTGTTTCTGCAAATACAGCCGTGGAGCGCTGCTTGCCATGCATATCGTTCAACTCGATCTTGAAACCCTGCGACAGTGCGATATGGTGTTTAGCGTTAATACGAAGCAGGTTGGCTAAGGCTGGCTTGTACCTTTTTTTCGCATCGTCATCCAACAGTGTTCTGTCGGTATAAGTCGGGAAATCATAGGCAGTATAAAAACGCGTGTCGGTGTAGCCATTGGCCGATTTCTTGTTCTTGTGGTGAATGGAGCGCACCCGCACATTGCTGTAGCCAATTCCGGCCGAAGGGAAGAACGATTCTCCCAAAGGCTCTTCAGTATAACCCATCGTTACAGGACCCAGGGGAGCCACCTTTTCTACATATTCAATTGGCACGCGGAAAGGGTTTTCTTCTCCGCCGAGGCCCGGCTCATAACTAGCCACACCACTGCTGATGGTCAAAAGCTTGCCATTCACCTCTTTTTCGTCGGTATAAATATATTCCTGACCATACACGGCCGCACGTTGATTCGTCATCTTGTTCCAGTTGTCATAGGTCAGGATGCGCTTAACGCGGTGTCCGCCACCATACTTTTTACCAATCGGTGTATTCAGCCGTACAAAACTGCGGGCCGTATCGATCTTCGTGGCCCACCGTTTGTTACGGGCAATGGCATCGAAAGAAGTAAATGCAGTGACGATATTGGTAGCCAGGGAGAACAACATCTTCACCCCTTCTGCCAGGTCCAGTTCGTCGCCTGTTTCCGAACCTGGGAAGGCTTTGGACGGAAGATTGAGACGCAGGTATTGAATAGCTGCTTTTGCGAGCGGACTATAACTGCCACCACTGTCTCCTTTCAGAGAGATACCGGCTACCTTGATCCAGATCACCCGGTCATTTACCCGGCCAAACGAACTGGCGCCATCGAGGTCAGCATAACAGGGAACATTTTCATACCCCACACCATAATTGTCGCCTGGCATTTCTACCGAAAGCTTGAAATAAAGCTTTCTGACACCAGCCAGGTACTTATGGTAAACATCCTGGATATTGGTAACCGAAGAGGGAACACGCACGTAAACGTACAACTGGTCACTGCTACGGGTGTGCAGCAGGTTGTCAGGTACGGCAGGCATGGCCGGACTGGTACCTAATCCAATGACACGGAACATCTCCATCGCCCGCTTGTTCTGCACAAACGCATAATCATCGCTTTCGTAATCTACTTTGAGTGCACCACCGGAAGGAAGCAAGATGGAGTCCAAAGACCAGGCCGCCGCATTCTTCGCGGCTTTCAGGCTATCCTGCAATGCATAAGGATAAAGAGCATTGGAGATCACATTGCCGGCTGTGGAACCGGGATTCTCCAGTGGATCCTTGTAGTTACCCCAACGGTCGAATGACTTGCTGTTGAAAGCAGGGTTGTTGGCATTATAATGAAAAACATATGGATTGTCTTTTCCTCTCTTGTTGCCATTATAACTAAAATAAACACTGTCCAGCGTTAGCTTTCCGGTTCCCGGGCCATTCACACCGGGACACAGTTTATAGGAATAGCGAAAATGCACCGTTTTGATCGGCCGCGCGGCCGTACCCTTGCGGGCAAAGTCGGACTTACTATACAGATTGATCTCTTTAAGTCGCTTGGTTTGTCCATTGTACAGCCGCGTACCTCTTTCATTGCTGGCAGGCATATCGTTGCGGTCTTCCACCGTGAAGGTCGCAACCATTGTTTTGGATTCAATCGAATGCAAATACCACAACTCCTTTTCACCATATATATAGTTACCCTTGTCATCGCGGTAATCAGTCTTTAACCCTTCCGAGAAGGTAACGCTATCAGGCACCGCTGGTGCACGCCATTGCAAAGGATTGGCTACCCCCGCGATCTTGCTGTAGTTGAATTTGACAGCGTCACCGATATCATCTTCGCTGATACCGTTACCGGTTACATCCGAATAGTCTGCAGACAGTATGCTTGTCAACAAGAAGGAGTGCGCGTACGCAGGCGTTTCTTCGCTATTGAAATACCAATCTTTGCCTTGTTTGTTTTTCGCCGTATTATCCGTTCCATGGTTATAACCTGCCAATCCCGTCTCCTCATTCCCGCGGTTATTCCTGCCATCTACAGCAAAAGTCACTTCCTTCTGCCGCAGGTTATATACAGGAATGCCATATACATAACGACGGCCGTCGGCATTCAGCACATTGATCTCAGATATATGGTTTTCTTTACGAAATTGATTCACGCGCTTTTCACGCAGCAAATACTTATTCACCCGGAAGGTGTCGATGGTCAGCGGCAGGTACAGATACTCTTTGGGGATCGGATGCAAGGCCCTGTCTGGATAAGACCAGCTCAGCTTGATCGACGATTTCCCCTTTCGTTCAAAATACTCGACCTTGATATTGTAAAACTCCCCTTCGATCAGATTCAGGTGAACACTATCCTGGTGCGCAGCATGGTCCTGCCAATCATTGATCCAGAGCGAATCATTGACCCAAAGGCGCACACCGTCATCAGACTCTGTCTGAAAAGTATATTTTCCGGTAACCGGCGCTTTCACACGCCCCACCCAACGTATCGAAAAGAAGTCGCCTGGTGGGCCCGGAATTGAAGGCACATTGGCAGCGCCTTTATTCCAATTGAAATTGATACCCGTATCGGTACGGTAAAAGAAAGGAGCTCCCTTCAGATCGACTGTCCGGAAATAAGTGGCCTCCAAACCGGTTCCCTTCCCCTCTATGTTGGTCACTTCTCCTTCAGCACACAGTCCCGCACTGAATTCATTGATCGTGTGACTTTCAATATATTTCGATAAAGCTACCTGACTGGCTTCTTTAGCACTCAGGTAAGAAATCACCTGCGTCCGCTTGTCGCGGGTGTTCTTGACGGCGTTTTCGCGTGTCAATCGGTTTCTGCCCACGTATTGCTTATTGCGATACCGGTTCAGGTAATTCGTAGCCATGATATTGGAACTGCTCTTATCGGTTTGATACAGTCCAACCGTCACCACATCGTCCCCACCGATCGCCTCATAAAAATCTTGCGCATTGATGGCCTTTTCACCCGGGTTACGGAAATAAACTGACTGGAAGGCAGCCGAATCACGCCGGAAGTCAATCACATTTCTAAGGGCGTTCTTGTCAAGCCAGGGACCATTCTGTGTAAAGGCCCGGTTGATATTCAGGTCAACACCACCATGCACCATATCGCCAAGTCCCACGTCGATACTCATCCTGTCCGAAACATCCTTCGTACGAATAAAATGATCGTGAATAAATCCGATATCGCCGCGGTAGGGACGGAACATACCGCCTGTACCCTCGCCGGTTATAGAGAATGCATCATAGGTATAACTGGGAATGGCAATATTGGGTACAGCGGGCTTCTCCCTGTAAGGGATTTCCTTTTCCCGGTTGAAGTCCAGCAACGAAGCACGATTCTGTGCCCCATCCTGGTAATGCAGGTAACCGTAGGCCGGTAAGGAGATCGCACTATCCTTGCCAGCAATATATTGTTTGGAAACATAGCCACTCAGGTAAAAGCTCGGATGTATCACCTTACCCAGGCCACCCACCTTGCCCGTAAAGGAATACTGCGAACTGGTATAAGGCATGGAAATAGAAGGGGTATACGAAGGCGTAGCAAAGGAGATCGTAGCAGGTATAGAACCATTGTAACTAGCCTTTTGGTTCATGATATCCTTGCCAGTTTGCCGGAAACCTGCACTTAGTTGCAGCGCCTTCAAGCCCGATCGCGAATTGTAAGGAGCCGAGATGGAAAAACCACCCAGCGCCAATGAATTCTGATCGGCTTCATTTTGTTTGAATTTGACCGAAAGCGAGGGCGCCAGCGATAGACCATCCATCGAACTATTGGTGATGGATAAGCCACCGGTCAATTGCCCCTTACCCGGTTTGCCTGCACTGATACTGGCATTGAGGCCCTGTTCAATCCCCCAGCCACGGTAATTATTATGGACGATGCCGAGACTGGCTCCAAATTTCAAACTGACTGAGCTATCGATACCGCCACCATTCTTTGGAAAACCTGCGATCTCGAGGTCAGCCCCTCCCGTCACACCGATCGTCTTATTAGGACGTATGCTCATTTCCTTCTTGATCGAATCGAACTGACCATTGAAATCATCCGGCAGTCCACGCATATTCCTGGTTACCGTGCCGGGGTTGACATTCCACCCGAGACCGACCCAGCTGGCCTCCTGCTCCATCGACACGCCAGCGCGGTACGATAAATTGACCGGGTACCCACCCACATCCATCAGCGGTATATTGTACGAAAAGTCGCCGCTGAACAGATCCACGAGATTCGAGTTATTGACAGAGGAAAAAGTTGACATCTCCGGCTGACCTGGCCCACCACCATCGACAGCAGCAGGTTCAGTCATCGCTCCACCTGCTCCTGAAAAGACAAGCTTTGGTAAAGTGCTGGCCGGAAGTGCTGAAAGCCCCTTTTTGTCGTCAGCCAGATTGCTGGCACGCAAGTAGGATAAGCTGTTATCAAAAGTCCGTGTCGTCTTCGCAGCCAATCGGGCAGACAACGGCACCCTGCCCTCACTCCTGCCTGAAACCGGAATCAAGAGAAATTCCAGGTAGAACAATGCCATAAAGAACCAGGCAATCGACTTGTGATAACGTACCAGAGAAACTAACATGCAGTATTATTTTTACGTGAATCGTCAATGGATCGGATCGGCCAGGCAAGAAACTGGCCTGTTGCCACGGCCTGTAGCAATGAAAAAGCGCTGTTTCAGGGCTGCAAAGCCATGAGTGCGCTGCTAAAACCAACTTATTCCCGGAATTCGAATTTGAGGTAGCCTTTCTCACCGTGGGCATTGGTCACCTCCAGCAGGTATACATGTTTATTGACCATCCCCCTTTGCTGGCGCAGGTCGATCTGCAATAGATTCTGGCCCAGACGTACCTGTCCGGTGCTGTTATCCAATTGGACCTGCTGACGGCGCGAGCTGCTGATATCGAAAAGCTTCAACTGAACGGAAGCCGTGTTCAGGTCATTGAGGTACTCAAAACGGAGTATGCCGCGCGCAACTGTATAGGATGCGTTTTCTTCCCTGTTCAATTTTGCAAACCCACCCGGCTTGAATATTGCTGCACTATCAGGAATCGGTCTACGCAGCCTGAAACTCCAGACCTCACTGTTCCCAATCGGTAGCAGGTTGTTCTTGGCCGTGACCCGCCATGCGTACAGCCTGGTAGAATCCAGTTCAGGAGCAGATAACGGATACTGAAAATTAGTATACGCAATATTTTGACGGCTGAGGATCGGAATATTCTGTTGCACAGCATCCGCCGGACTCTGTGTCGCCTGCACCTCTACCAGTATCCAGTCATACAACAGTCCATTGAGTGTACTATAGGGTGAAGGTGGCACCCAGGCGAAGAGTGGGCGGCTGATATCGACCTGCTCTTCATCCAGTGGCGTCATCAGCTGCGGTGGACTAATAGGTTCAATCTCGACAGTCTCACACTCCTCCCCGATCCGCTCAACATAATCGCTGTTCACTTGCAGGATGGAATAGCAGATATTGAATACCCCTGTAGGTAAAAAGCCTTCCGGCGAAGGATCGACCACATATCCCGGCGTACCGGGATTATAGGTGATCGGTAACAGGTCCCGCAATTGCAATTGCCGGACACCCGCAGGAACACTCACCATATTCGTCGTGCCCGTCAACACACGCTGGTTGGTAGCCACATCGGTCATCACCACTTCCACCCGGGCGTAGGTGGTCGTTTTGCCGCTGTTGACCAGCGAAAGGTTCCACAACTGCGGCTTGATCGTCAGCCCCAGGGGAGGTAACTGAAGATTGATCACCACCTGCGCATAGCCGGTACAGCCTGCAGCCAACAGTAAAAGGATAAGTAGATATTTTCTCATAGATATTATTTCACACATCTTTAAAAATCAAAACTCTTTACAAATTGAACCGTGGCCATTTCATTTCTGATCAACCCTTTATTAGAACCAGGCAAATAGCCGCGATCATAACTCACAGTGATGAAATCCTCCCGGAATACACGCACATTGGCATTGAAGTATCCGCCTGCCTTCACCTCGTCCTCATTGAGTGAATTAACCTTCACGCCAAAACCAACTGAACCCAGACGTTTAAAATTGAGCTGCACACCGCCGTCCAGGACGACCAGCTTGTAACTGCCATTGCGCGTATAAGAAACAGCAGTCTGCGTGGTGAACGCGTCGAAAAAGAACTGCTGTGAACAGAAAACATTGGTGGCATTGTAATACAAAAAGGCCGTATCGCTGTTGGTATTGTAATATTTACTAAGCACCAGGGAGGAAGCCGTGCGGAGTGTACCCAGTTTATATGTATGAAAAGCACTTCCGTTCAACACCTGGAAACGATTCTCCACTACCACACTATCCAGCGATGTCAACTGACTCATGGGTTGATAACCGACGGTAAAAGAAGGCCATTTACGCATGCGGAAGCTGGCCGTCAGGCTTTTAAAAACTGTATTGCTGCTGTAGTTTTGTGGAAGGAGGGGATTGGTAAATTCATTCTTGCGCAGCGAACCCGTCATACGCAACTTCCGCTTAAAAAAAGTCTGCTCGGCCTTCATGGTCCAGCTTTCAAGCGCGGCATTGGTCTGGAAGCTGCTGAAAGATTGGTAATTGGCGCCGGTATGTTTGTAAGTACCTTCCAGCTTTGTGCCTGTTTGGGGAAGATAGGAATAGACCTTGATAGCATAGGCCTGGTTGGTCTTGTCTGATAAGCTGAACTTAGTGTTGCCCTGAATAGGACTATGGCGAAAATCAGGCGCTAATGACTTGGCAATCTCACCCGTTAGATAGGTGGTGGGGTTTACCTGGAACCTGCCTTCTGCGCTAAACCCGGTAACAGCAATAGAAGATACCTTATTGGCATTTGAAGCGAAAAGCTGCTTATCGCCTCTGAAGGCAGAAAGAATAAAATAATTCTTTTCCAGTCTGCCAAGACCCGCCCGTACCATATATAAATATTGCGGTTTACGGTTGGCTCCATTGATCACAAAATCACGATAACGGTAATCCACCAGGCCGGCGGTTACTGCTAAATAATACCAGGAATTATATTCAAAATTGATCCCATTCACACTGGTATTTTTGATCGTAAGCTCGCTGTGATTGGTAACGCTGCGGCCAACACTGAACTGCCTCAGTCCCATCAACCATCGATACTTTGCCGGCACTTGCACCTGACCCATACCATAATCCCGGAGCTTGTCTGTCCATTGCCGCGTGGCGATCAGGTCCCGCCAGCCGCCATTCAGCAACTGCTGATATCTTTTGATCTTGGCAATATTTTGATCATACAACCCTTTGAGAGAATCGACCTTTCTGCTCAGACTGTCATACCTGCCTTTGGTGGTAGCATAGAGGTCGAGGAAAAGGCCCGCCATCTTTTTTAACGAGTCCTCCCGGGCCTGGTTGATGCTGTCTGCCAGATTCGAAAGCCAGGTAATACGTGGCACTTTCAGCGTTTCATGGGCCTCCACCAAATCCTGCGGAGTAAACGAGCGCAGTTTCAACTTCAATTGCTCCAACTCAAACTGCTTGAGGAAATATAGTTTTTCCGTCAGGGAGTCACGCAAATTGGGCGACATCGCCAATAACCTTTGCCGCAAAGATTGTTGTAAATGTTGCTGAAAAGCCCGCCCATCAAACGAAACCTGTACGTCATTGATATCCCGGAATACAGCGGAATTGCTCTGGCGCGACCAGAACGTAACGCGCAAGGGAATATGCCCTCCAACCGTCACATTCAGGTTACCCGTTACATTGTGTTGCGCGATATCTTTCTCGATATAAGGTGTATCGATAGCCGATCGGTAGTTGAATTGATAGCTGACATAACCTCCATTGATCTTCAACAATGGCTTCGTAAAAAGTAATTGCTTGAATGGATTTTGTATATCGAACAACAGGCTGTCTTTCCCGGCCAGGCTCTTTTTAATAGACTGGGCAGTAAGCAGCTCCTTTTTACTGTTGAATGATTGCTGGAATTGCTCCCGCTGAACTTTCAATTGAGATTTTACTCCTTTATAAGTAGTATCTGCGAAGGAACGAAGAGAATCGGCAGCCTTTTTTGTAAGTGATTTAACCTGTTTTGGAGCGTCTTTCCTGCCTGCATCCTGCGCTACACCTGTGCTGATGACCAGGAGACAGGCCACAGTTAGCATCAAGGAATAGAGGTTTATGTACGAATATGGTGATCCCATAAACGCCGCCAGGTTTGGTTCAGGTTATGAATAGTGGTTAAGAAGCGGTTTTACAAAGACATGGATTTACAACTGCAGGTGCCAGTTGAAAAAGTTAACGAGAACGAAATAACTAATGATCTATTAAAAGAGCAACCTAAAACCGATAGCCGTGTCGATCCATCCGATAAGTGCGTAAAATCCGGTGAAAAGTGTGCAGCTGGTGGTAGTGCTTGCAATCATGCTCATCTGTCATACGAATCGCTTTACGAGGTAGCAAGCTAGTTACTTTTCAAATACAACGATGAAGAATAGTGCAAAAAGTTTATTCACACTTTGCCAAGACGGATTGACCATGCACGTGATGCATTATTAAGTTTCGGTTATTCATGCCGAAGGGCTCGTGTTGCATAAAATACTATTTAGAAACATTGCATAAAATACGGCCTTGGCAAACTGCACAAAATACGGTAGAGGTAAACAAATCGGGAGAGGAATATGATTGGCAGATCGTCCTAAAAACGAAAACCGCGCCGGTCACATATTCAATAGTATTTTAAAAGAAAGTGATGAGTCCTGCGACAAGTATGGCTGCATTGGTACCAACCAGTTTCGGATCCCTTTGAGATAAAAACTGAACACATGCGGGCACTTGTATTTTGTACAGACCATTTTCAGGTATTCTTCAAAGCGAGGTGTGGCGATGGCAGGTTTCCAGGAATCATTTCTACCCTAGTGTATCAGATCAAACCATACACCTACAGCAGCCATCAAACTCACCAGGGTAAAGACAACGATCAGCGTAAAGACCTTAAAGAAAGCAAACCGCGTTTCCAGCGCTGGATTGATGATGGCACCAGACGGGTCATCTGCGTAATAGGCAACTGACAGCCGGTCGCCAACCGTCTTCTTTCGTACGCTGAATGCACCAGATTCTATCGTATACCCGGTCCCGTCTTCAGCCGTAAATTTTATGACCGGCGCAAATTGGATCAACTCGTCATCATCCTCCCATTCAACATGACCAACAATGATCCCCTTGGTACGGATCCCTTTTCTTCGTATGGTGCGGAGTCGTACATAGTCCCGGTAATAAGGAATAACGGCAAATCGCCAGTAAAGGTGATTCACAAACCCAATAAAAGCGAAGCACAATAGTTTGCCGGAATTCATATTGGTGGCCAATATAGGAAAAGAGAAGCCAGCATCAAAGCACCAAATTGGGTAAACCCGTTAAAAACCTCCTATCTATCTGGTACCCGAGCACGGACGCTATAGGCCCTCTCCCCACTCCTTCCCTACCCGCTCCCGTAGTAAAGGCGCAATTTTATAAGGGTTCAACCCCAACAGACGCAACCGCATTGCAGATGTCATGACATTTTGGAAGAAAGGGACCCAAATCCATGGGATCGCCTGTTCGTGATCGTAATTTGCGCGCTAAACCTGTCCGATGGCAAAACAAGTAGGCCCGATATTGTTACAAACCACCTGGGATGACCTCACCTTTTATAAGATGGACGGGAAGTATTACGCCCGTAAAAAGAGTCGCCTGACGCGGGAGAAAGTGCTGCAGCACCCGGCCTTTCTACCAACCCGCCGCAGTGCCAGCCGCCTGGCCACGGCCGCAAAGATCGCGTCAGCCGTGTACAAAGCACTGCCAGGCGGTTGGCGCCAGTTCTGGATGTACCAGGCCTTCACGGGAGAAGCCTTCAAAGCACTGAAAGACGGCCAATCCCCCAGCCAGGTATACGAATATCTATGGACCACTTACGCAGCCTGCCGGGCGAGCGCAGTACGGCCTTCCCTCAACGACCTCCTGCCGGCACAGCCTGGTACCGCCAGCAAATCCCGCCAACCACGCCTCCGCCACCGGTCCGAAAACCCCTACCATCGCCGCTACCAGCGCCTGCTGGGGCCCAACCATTGGAAAAGCACCTATGACAATACCCCCGAGCTGGAAGCAAAAGCACGCAAAGAAGAAGCGTTACAAAAGAACCGGGAATGGTTTGAGCTCACCAGCCTTCGACGGAAAGAACGCCTGCAGCCAAAACAGCGACCTGCTCACCACAGACCCGCCACTACACGACTGCGTACAACAAGACGGCAACGAACGGCGAATTCGTCCTGAGCCATCCTGCTCAAAATGGCCGCTTACTTATCCACATCTTTCAGTATGTACAAAATACATATAGAAAAGATGCTTAGATTACGAAAGATCATTTTGAGTTTACCCATATGGAGTCAGTCAATATCAAGAAACTAGCCCAGTTGCTAAACCTGTCCATTGCCACCGTATCCAAGGCCCTGCGCGATAGCTACGACATCAGCAAGGAAACCAAGGAAAAGGTCGTGGCACTCGCCAATGAACTCAACTATCAGCCCAACCCACACGCCAGCAGCCTGCGCAAGCACAAAAGCAAAACCATCGCCGTCATCATACCGGAGATCGCCAACAACTATTTCACCCTCGCCATCAATGGCATCGAAAGCATCGCCCAGGAAAAAGGCTACCACGTGCTGATCTATCTGACCCATGAAGACTATAACCGCGAACTCGCCTTTGCCCGCGAACTGCTTAATGGCCGGGTAGATGGTGCCCTCATCTCTGTATCCAGCACCACCACTGATCATGCGCATTTCAAAAACCTGCGCGATCGAGGCCTCCCCATCGTATTCTTTGATCGCGTCTGCGAAGACATCGATACCCTCAAAGTAACCACCGATGACTTTGAGGCCAGCTACCTTGCCACCAAACACCTCATTGAGCAAGGGTGCAAAAAGATCGTACACCTCGCTATTTCCAGCAAGGTGTCCATTGGTAATAAAAGGATGCAGGGATACCTCCAGGCCATGAAAGACCATCAATTGACTACCGACAACCTGGTGGTAGAATGCACCAATACCGATGAACTGGATATTTCGTTGATAGAAACGGTATTTCGCCAGGAAAAACCCGATGGCGTTTTTGCAGCAGTAGAACGGTATGCCATGGCGGCTTATGAAGTATGTGCGAAACTGCAATTGCGCATTCCGCAAGACGTGAAAGTGATCAGTTTTTCGAACCTCCGGATCGCCAACCACCTCAATCCCTCGCTCAGCACCATCACCCAACCCGCCTTCGATATCGGCAAAGAGGCGGCCCATCGCCTGCTCAACAACCTCGAGAAAAAGAATGCCCCCCTCGATAATGAAAACATCGTCTTCAAATCATCCCTGATCCAACGCACCTCTACCAGTTCGTAAACCCTGAAAGGTGATCAGTTTTTACTCGTTGCCTATATGCCTTTCATTGCCTTTCCTCCGTTGCCTAGGTGCCTCTGTGCCTTGTTGCCTTTCTTCCATTGCCTCGTTGCCTTTCATTGCCTTTCCTCCGTTGCCTAGGTG
>NZ_JARKMX010000008.1:867948-2037982 GCF_029360705.1 Paraflavitalea pollutisoli
ATTGCCTTTCCTCCGTTGCCTAGGTGCCTCTGTGCCTTGTTGCCTTTCTTCCGTTGCCTTTATGCCTTGCCTCACGTACTCATCCGCCTGATCAACTCCACCGGCGTCACGATCGGCGCCATTTCCTGCAACAGCCCCTCACGGCCATGCTTCAGTAGTTTCAATACCTCACTCACGATCACCTGTCCAATACGCCCGGGAAACTGCTCCACCGTGGTAATAGAAGGCGTCACGATCGATGAACGCGGATCATTGCTATACCCCACGATCCGCAGCTCCTGTGGTATGGAGATTCCCTTCTCTTTTGCAAAGGTCAATACCGTCAACGCCGTAAGATCATTGGCGCACAACACCGCATCCGGGTAAGGCCGGCGGGCAAACAACCGGTGCAACGCCTTACGCGCATTATCAACGGTCAACTCATGGTAAAAGATCCTATCCGGGTCGATGTCTACCCTATGCTGCCGCATAGCCTGCTCGAATCCCGCATACCGGTCGATGTAAATATTGCAACTCATCGGGCCCGAGATATAAGCGATACGCCGGCTACCCAGCTCAACCAAATGCGCCGTGGCCAGGTAAGCCCCGCGAAAATCATCGCCCTTGATGATACAGGCCGGATAAGGCTTCACTGGCACCCGGTCGTAAAACAACACGGGAATATCGTTATCCGTCAGCACATCGAAATGACTGAAGTCGGAAGTAAACAAGGTACAAGCCACGATCACCGCATCCACCCGCGAGGCATACAAGGTCTGCGCCAGGTCCTGCTCGATCGCCAGGGAATCGTTCGATTGACAGATGATCAGGTTATACCCATGCGCATGCAAGCCATTCTGTATGGCGGTGATGATCTCCGTATGCACAAACATGGAAATACGCGGTACGATCAGACCGATCGTATGCGTTTTATTGGTCCGCAACCCCGATGCCATCACATTGCGCTTATACCCCACCTGCTCTACCATCGTCATCACTTTGCTGCGCGTGGCTTCATGTACATGCGGGTGATTGTTGAGGACGCGGGAGATCGTAGCAGGAGACAATTGCAGGGCCGCTGCAATGTGTTGTATGGACTGCTTTTTAGGGTTCTTTTTCTTCATAGATGGCAGGCATTCACAGTAAGAAGCCGCCGGACAAGGCCATGCTTCAAAAGCGCTGAAATCGTTTCCAGATTGATCAGGCTGTGCGTATTCCGTGAAGTGCTTTTGCTGGGGCACCAACAAGCAGGTCGCTGTTGGCACACGGAGGCGTCAATAGCATAAGCAATCGTTTATGGTTTACAAATAGCCTTTTCAAACTTGGTAAAAAAAGCTGGAATCGTTTTCAGAACAGGGCTATTTATTTACTGAAACGTTTTCGTAAAAATATAACGACCGTGCGCAGGATTGCTTTGGGCGAGAATGTCTAATTTCCAAGTGAAATCCTTGATTGCGAAACCTTACTGCCATATGCTCAACAAAAAACTACTGCCCGGCTTGCTTAGCCTGGCCTTGTTGGTAACCGTACCAGCCTTTGCCCAGACAGACCATATCCGCGACTTCCAATCACTGCCGGCCCACCCACGGCTATTGCTGTATAAGGGCGAAGAAGAAGGCATTAAAAAGATCGTCGCCGGCGACAAAACCTGGAGTCAGCTACACCAGGCACTACTCAAAGCGGCCGATGAGATCATTCCATTGCCACCACTGGAGCGCATACAGATCGGCCGCCGCCTGCTCGATAAATCACGGGAAGCCATTCGCCGCCTCTTCTACCTGTCATACGCTTATCGCCTCACCGGCAACCAGGCCTATGCCACCCGCGCCGAAAAAGAAATGCTCACCATCGCCGGCTTCTCCGACTGGAACCCCTCCCACTTCCTCGACGTGGCCGAGATGAGCATGGCCATGGCCATCGGCTACGACTGGCTCTACGATCAGTTACCCGATGCCTCCCGCGCCACCATCCGAGAGGCCATCCTCAAGAAAGGCATCGAACCCTCGCTCGACAACAAATACAACAGCTGGCTGCGCGTGGAGAACAACTGGAACCAGGTATGTAACGCCGGTATGACCTACGGCGCCATCGCTATCTTTGAAGACCAGCCCGTCCTCTCACGCCAGATCATCAACCGCGCCATCGAAAGCATCGCCAAACCCATGGCCGACTATGCCCCCGACGGCGCTTATCCAGAAGGCTATGGGTATTGGGGATATGGCACCAGCTTCAACGTACTCTTCAACAGTGCCATCGAGAAACTATTCAATACCAGCTTCGGCCTGTCCGACAAACCCGGCTTCCTGAGCACCGCTGGTTACCTCGAAAACATGACCGGTCCTTCTGGCCGTCCCTTCAACTATTCCGATGCCGGCAACGGCGGCGGACTGCAACCCGCCATGTTCTGGTTTGCCAACAAACGCAAAGATCCCAGCCTGCTCTGGGTAGAGAAAAAACGCCTGCAAACCACCCCACCGGCCTCGCATACCCGCGACCGCATCCTGCCCGCCATCATGATCTGGGGCGCCGGCACACACATCGATAAAGCACCCGCACCAGATAAGACCATGTGGGTGGGTCATGGCAAAGTACCCGTAGCGTTGATGCGTACCTCGTGGACCGATTCCAATGCTATCTACGTCGCCATGAAAGGCGGTTCCGCGTCCGTCAATCACGCACACATGGATATCGGCTCCTTCGTCATGGAAGCCGACGGCGTTCGCTGGGCCATGGACTTTGGTATGCAGGATTACGAATCGCTGGAATCGAAAGGCATCCAGCTTTTTGGCCGTACCCAGGATGCCCAACGCTGGACCGTCTTCCGCCTCACCAACCTCGTACACAATACCCTTGCCGTCAACAACCAGCACCAACGCCTGTCCGGCACAGCACCCATTACTGCCGCGTCTTCCTCCCCGGCATTTATGCAGGCAACCACCGACCTCAGCACCGTCTATGCCGGTCAGCTGGCAGGCGCCCAGCGTGGCATCGCCATCGTCGACAAAGCCTATGTATTGGTACAGGATGAAGTGATCACCACCAACGAAGCCGCTACCATACGGTTTACCTTATTGACACCAGCCAGTGTACAGATCACGGGCAGCAACACCGCCCTGCTTACGAAAGACGGTAAGCAGCTACAACTCGAAGTAAACGCACCCGGAAAAGTGACCATGAAGACCTGGTCTACCGACCCGCCCAACAGCTATGACGCCCCCAACCCCGGCACCATCCTCACAGGCTTTGAGGTAACCATACCAGCCAATACACAGGCAACGATCGTCACTAGCCTGAAACCTGCAAAGGCTATTAAGACGGCAACCAAAAAACTGGGTCCGTTGACCAGTTGGAAAAAAGACTAACGCATGATCCGATACCAAACGATGGTTACCGCCATCCTCCTCTTGTTGATCAACACCCGTACCCAGGCACAACTGCCCCGGGCCGATGGCTATAAAGGCATCTGGTATACACTGGGGCAATTCTCTACCTACGGCGATAAATATTCCGGCGGATTAGGCACCTATACGGCCAGCCATGTACCCATGGCCATTTATGCCAAAGCCGTCAACAAAACCTTTTTCACCTATGGAGGAACCACCGGCCCCGCAGACCGGCACCTGCTCATCATGCTATCGTATTACGATCACACCAACAAAGTAGTGCCCAAGCCCGTGATCGTCTACGATAAACAAGGCGTCGACGATCCGCATGACAATGCCTCCCTCTCCATCGATGAGGAGGGATACATCTGGGTATTCGTCAGCGGCCGTAACACCTCCCGACTGGGACTTATCTTTAAAAGCAAAGCGCCGTACAGCATCGACGACTTCGACAAAGTAACGGAAGCGGGGATCACCTATCCGCAGCCCTGGTATGTGCCCGGCAAAGGCTTCATCCATCTCCTTACCAAATACACGAATGGAAGAGAGTTGTACTGGTCCACCAGCAAAGACGGCCGGCAATGGCATCCCGATCAAAAACTGGCCGGCATGGGTGGCCACTACCAGGTAAGCAATATGCACAACGGTAAACTCTATACGGTCTTCAACTATCACCCCGGAGGCAATGTAGACAAGCGCACCAATGCCTACCTGCTGCAATCGGCCGATATGGGCGCCACCTGGACCACCATCGATGGCAAACCCATCACCACCCCGCTGACCGATAAAGCCAACCTGGCCCTGATCAAAGATTATGAAGCAGCCGGACAACTGGTATACATCAACGACCTCAACTTTGATCGTGAAGGCAATCCCATCGTACTGGCCGTCATCAGCCGCGATTTCAAGCCCGGCCCCAACGGCGATCCCCGCGAATGGGTCACCATGCACTGGAAGAACAACCAATGGGACATTAAAACAGTATGCACCTCCACCCACAACTACGATATGGGATCGCTCTATGTGCAAGGCAAACACTGGACCATCATCGGCCCCACCGGCAAAGGCCCGCAAGCCTGGGGTACCGGCGGTGAAATGGTGCAGTGGGAAAGTAAAGACAATGGTGTCACCTGGAAAGCCACCCGGGAGCTGACGAAAAACAGCACACGCAACCATTCCTATGCCCGTCGTCCCTTGCATGCCCGGTCGGACTTCTATGCCTACTGGGCCGACGGCAATGCCGATACCTTATCCCGTTCTGTATTGTATTTTGCCAACGATCGCGGAAAAGTATTCATGCTGCCGTACGATATGACTACACCAACAGCGAAACCCCAATTGATCACTCATTAACGTTACGATCCATATGTACCAACAACGAATAACGCACTATGCTCTGGCCGCAGTATTCACAGCAGGGGCCTTTGCTGCGCAGGCACAAAACACCGCCCTCATCAAAAAACGCGTAGTCGATGACCTGCTGGCACCGCCCGTTAATACGGCTGCTATGCAGAAACTGGTCAGCACCATCCAACCCGATGGCACCTGGCCCGGTATCGATTACAAAGACGTATCCCGCACCGGCTTTCAACACCGGCAACACCTCGACAACATGCTCGAACTGGCCAGGGCCTATAAAAAGCCCGGCAGCCCGCTGTATCAAAATGAAGGGGTGAAGAAAGCCTTTGGCCCGGCCCTCGACTGCTGGATCGCCAACGACTTCCGCTGCGACAACTGGTGGTGGAATGAGATGGGTACGCCCAACCTCATGGTCAATATCCTGCTCGTCATGGACAGCGACCTTACACCAAAGCAAAAAGAAGGAGGCATCCCCATTGCCCACCGTGCCAACATGGAAACCTTTGGCGCGCGGCCGGGTGGCGATCTCATGCCCATTGCCGGTATGCTGGCCAAACAAGGCCTGTTTCTCAACAATGCCGACACCCTCAACAAAGCATTACGCGCCATGGCGGCAGACATGCACACCAGCACCGGCCGCGGCATGAAACCAGATAAGAGTTTCCATCACCGTACCGATAATGTGATCTCCACCCTCACCTATGGCAGCAGCTATGCTTCGTCATTTGCCTATTGGGCGGCCAAGATCAACGGCGCTGGGTTTAGCTTCTCCGATTCTGCGATGCACCTGGTAACGGATTATTTCCTCGACGGCATCTGCCAGTCGCTCGTCTACGCTACCTATCCCGATCCCGGTGCCATGAACCGGGACATCAGTCGTCGCGATGCACTCGATGCCGAAGGCGCTGAACTGCCCCGCAACCTGCTGGCGGCTTCCGATTACCGTTCAGCGGAACTGCAGAAGATCATCGCCATCCGCGAAGGAAAACTCAAAGCCGACCTGACGCGTGATCGCTACTTCTGGTATTCACATTACTACACACACCAGCGGCCCAACTATTATGCGTCGGCCAGGTTCCATTCGGCACGCGCCAACAACATGGAGGAACCTCACAACGAAGAAGGCATCAAGAATCACTTCTATGGAGATGGTTCGTTCTTTATCAGTCGCACCGGTAAAGAGTACGACAATATATTTCCAGTCTGGGACTGGCGCAAAGTGCCAGGTGTCACCACCATACAGCGCGAAAGCTTCCCGCACTTCAAACAATTGGCAAAAAAAGGACTGACCGAGTTTGCCGGTGGCGCCAGCGACGCCCGCTACGGCGTCGCAGCCTTTGATTTTGCAAGCGTACACGAACCCCTCACCGCCCGCAAAGCCTGGTTCTTCTTCGATAAAGAAGTGGTTTGCGTAGGCGCAGGCATTCATACCGATTCAGCATTGGCCGTGGCCACTACCGTCAACCAAAGCCTCCTGCACGGGACCGTAACTGTAGGTACGCAGAGCGGCACCAAGCCGCTGCCAAATGGCAATCATGACTTACCGGCGACCTCCTGGGTATTGCACGACAGCATCGCCTACATCTTCCCGCAGCCAGTAAAAGCCCTGCACCTGAAGAACGACGAAGCGACTGGCTCCTGGAAGCAGATCACCCACCAATCCTGGGCAACCGACCAACCGGTGAAAAAGAACACCTTCACCCTCTGGTTCGAACATGGCGTACAACCACAGTCGGCTACATACGCCTGGATCACCCTGCCTAATGTCAATGCTGCGCAGGCTGCTGCGTACAGTAAGAAACAGGAAGTAGTGATACTGGACAATACCCCTGCCTTGCAAGCCGTACAACATACCGGCCTGCAGCAAACCGGCATCGTCTTTTACGAAGCAGGCGCCATCAAATTGCCCAACGGATTGACCTTGTCCGTCGACAAGCCCTGCATCCTGTTGTTGAAGATGAACGGCAAGAAGGTGGAACAGGTGTCGGTATCCGATCCTACACAAAAGCTCGCCAGCCTGAAGCTCTCCGCCAATCCGGGATTCGATGGCAAACCAGGACCCCACCAAACGGACCATACCAGCCCCAGCAAAATCACCTCGCTTGATATAGCCTTCCCGCAAGGCGAACAGGCGGGCTCTACCGTGGTGATGAAGCTGGGACTACAATAAGTCAATGAAAAGGCTTGACCCGATCGTGCAATTCACCAGGCACCATCGACATCCGCAACGCGCGATCGATCCAAGCCGCCGCCTACAATTCAAACAGACACGTCCTATAAACCAGAAAGCCCCGCAACCGGGGCTTTCTTTTTTGATGGAGCTATAAAATAACTAACTGCTGCCAGAAGTAGAACCTGGCCGCCGGGCTGCCTGGCATCCTTCACAGGGAATAGGCAATCCCGGCAGACCCGGTTATAGTGCGTAGCGCTTCATACTGATCACAGCGCTCTTGGTACCATCGGTGGCCGAATTAAAATACACATACGCGAGGTACTTGTTATCGGCCGTCTTCAGCCAGATGCCCGCCTCTGCTTTCATGTTGATGGCATAATTGACGGCATTGGAGATGTCGAGCTTCTCGAAGTCCAGGTCATCGATGTAGATGCCAAACTGCAACCTGGCCAGGTTATAATCCTGCAGACTGAACACCCGCTGGATCTTCGTATTCTTGTTCACCCCAGGCGGCAAGGTAATATCGGGCAGATACATAGGATCGGCCGCAGGCGCCACCAACGCATGTTTGAAAGTGCTGGTGTACGTACGATAGAGATACACCAGGTCGATCTTATTGGCATTCGCCGCAGCACCGGCCGCATTGTATACCGCCATATCCTCGATGGAGATATACATATTGGTGCCATCATTCACCGTCAACAGGCGTTTCATATCCATCTTTGCCACTTTATAAGGCCCCAGCTTGTACGACACCGATTCGCCATTGCTGCTCTTGCCGCGGAAAGTAAAGGTCACTTGCTGACCCCGCGCAGCAGCTGGCACTACATAGTAGTAACGAAGCGCTGCCGCCGAAGTATCCTTGTTGAACGTAACCGTCGTTACATTCTTATTGGTAGTAGCAGGCCCACCGATCTCGATGCCCACATCTACACCCGAACTGTTGGTGTAATAAGAACGGTTCTCCATATTGGTGCCAACCGCCCCTTCAATAGAAGCTTCTACTTCGGCAGAGACCAGTTTGCCTTTGGAGGGCAATATGCCCATCGCATATACAAATTCAACGGTATCGCCTACAATGCTGGGCCCCAGCGTGCGCTTCATCGCATCGTTTTGCAACACATCTTTGGCAGTAGGCAGCGCATAATCCTTTTTCTCGCAACTGGTAACACCGGCAGAGACCATACCCAGCAGGGCCAGCGGAAGTATATATCGGGAAATGAGTTTCATGATAGCTGATTTAATAATGAGGAAATGGATTAACGGGGCTGTACAGTGATCAATACCTTATAAGGTTTCCTGATCTGCCGGTTGCCCGATACCACGGTGTACACCCGGGGATTGGCCAGGTCCGAGAAGTCGGTCCTGCCGGTGATCTTCGGGTCCAGCTTGCAGTCCTGAGCCAACGTAAACTGTGGATACAGGTTCTTAAGATCGGTTCCGAACATCACCGTCACATTGATGGTCTGGGCCGTCGTATCGATCGTGGCAGCCTTGGTTCGTACCGTCACATAATCCGTTCCCAGCATTTCGAAATTGCTGACAAAACATTCCTGGCGGGAAGTGATCAGCAAACCGTCTTCATCGATCGGTGTATCTTTCTTGCAGGCCGCCATAGCAAAGGCAATCAGCAATAAGGCACCGGTAATATTGATATACTTTTTCATTGGTTCAACTGTTTAAAATGTACAAGAAGGTTCAGCACCACCCTTAACGCCAGGGCTTGTTTTGTGTAAGATTGGGGTTCAGGTCGCGCTCGGAAGGAGGTATACGGAAGATATAGTTCTGCTCGTAGGTCCTGTCCGCTGTATTCTGGTAATAACGCTCTTTGTTATCGCCCCATGTATCATTGCGCCACACACCGGCTGTACCAGGTCCGCCCCACACCCTTTCAATCGCTCTCCAGCGACGCAGATCGAAAGCACGCTGCCCTTCGCCGATCAACTCTACGATACGCTCCTGTTCGATGGCTTTGAAGAACGCATCCTTATCGGCCGTCATGGCACCTGTCAGCACCGGCAGGTTACCCCGGCGGCGAACACGGTTCACCAGGTCGATCGCATCGGCTTGCGGGCCGCTGGTCTCATTGGTAGCCTCTGCATACATCAGGAATACATCAGCCAGGCGGATCACCGGCCAGGCAAAATCACCATCACTACGGCCCTGGCCCGCATAGTTGCGCACAAACTTGCGGAACACATAACCCGAGTTTACACCGTCTGTATTATACGTGAGGTAGTTGACACCATTGATCGTTACCGGTGCAGCCCAGGTTTGGTAGATGAATGGGCACCAGCCGGTCGATTGCAGGGAAATCATACCAATGCTCGTTTCATAATCCCACTGAATGGTCGACTTCATCCGGTAGTCACGGTTCGCATAAGACTGCGGGTTGACCGCCGAATTGGCCGCCGTACGGGCATTGGCCACCTTGGTAGGGTTCATGCCCACCAGCTTGGTAGCAAAGTCGCCTGTCGTCAGCGACTGATAACGATCGGCAATCTCATAGCGGGGAGATACCCAGCACTGAGAACCTTCGTGCGAACGACCGGCAAAATCACGCATCAGCTCTTCGCCCTGGTTGGTGGCATTACCACCATGGGTAAATACAAAGAGCATCTCCGGGTTGCCGTTCGCCTTGGGCGTAAACAGGTGGTAATAGTTGGGCAAAGTATCTGCCGTTCCCAACTGACCAATATAACCAGGATCGCCGCCCATATAAAGGCCCAATCCAAAATCATTGATCACAGACTTGAAATCGACCGCGGCAGCAGCATACGCCGCATTTGCTGCCGACACATCCTGGGTGAAGCCTTCCAGTTCGGGCCAGCCATTCTTTTTCCACGAAGCCCAGAACAGGTTTACTTTACCACGCAGGGCAATCACCGCAGGTTTGGCAAGGCGTCCCAGTGAAGGCGCTTTCACCGGCAGTTTGTCGATCGCATACTGCAGGTCGAGCAGGATGGAATCACGCACCTGACCAATGGGCACTCTCGCCTGGCTTAGCATTTCTTTGTTGGCCTCTGTAGCCACCGAGCTTTGCATCTTGGTGAAATAAGGCACATCGCCCCACATGGAGATCAGACGAAAATAGGCCAGTGCCCGCAACGCCTTGGCTTCGCCGATCAAGACCTCCAGGTTGCCGCGGTTGCCGACATTGGAAGCGATCATGATGTTGATGTTGTCGATCACATAATTGGCACGATTCACCGCTCCAAACAGGTAACGGTACATTTTGTCAAAGGCGCCGCCATAGCCCGAAGGACCAAAGCTGCCGCCGTTGTAAGCATCACCCAGGCGCAGGTTACCACTGGTGGTGCTGGTACCCCGTACACGGGTGTATTCGGCCTGACCATCGTAGTAATAGTCGCGATCAAAGCAGGGCCGCGTAGACGCATACGCGCCCAACAGGGCCACTGTAGCGTCGCTTTCTGTTTTCCAGAATTCGGTCTGCAGCACCTCGGTAGTGGGTTGCTGCTCCAGCAGGTCCTTCCGGCAGGAACTCAGTAGCACCGTGCCCGAAAGGATCAATAAAGCGGTATAAATAACGGGATAGATTGTCTTTTTCATATTGCAGCAATTTTAGAAACCCAGTTGAACAGACAGGGCATAGGATTTTACAAGCGGGTACATGTTGTTGGCGTTACCACCCTTCTCCGGATCGAGACCACGGAAATTGGTAACCGTAGCAATGTTCTCGGCCGAACCGGCAATGCGCAGGCTGTTGAGATGCACCCGGCGCAACAGACTACCCGGTACCGAATAACCCACCTGCACGTTCTTCAGGCGCATGTAGTTGAGGTTATCCAGCCAGAAAGTTGTTTCAGCGCGGTTGTTACCACTGCCGCCCAGGCGGGGCCACGCACCACCACGGTTGTCGATCGACCAGGGATTGGTCCAGTGATCCCAGGTGGCTGCATACCGGGAAGCACTGAAGTTGGTATTGTTGAAAGCATTCAGCCAATAGTCTTTGCGACCGGCGGCTGCCTGCAACAGGAAACTCACGTCAAATCCTTTCCACGACACATAGCCATTCAACGCTGCGAAAGTAGTAGGCCGGTCGCGCTGTGTCTTGTCATCCGCCTTCATATCGTTACCATCGATACGGCCGTCGCCGTTGAGGTCCTTGCGGAGGATATCACCAGGAGCAGCACCTTGCGGTGTGGCATTGTAGATATCCTGCCAGGTCTGTGCAATACCGATGTCCTCATAGGTATAGAGGAAGTGGTAAGGCATATCCAGGAATACCCAGCCCCGGGTCAGGAACTCGTTCCATTTCTCCAGGTTGGTACGGTTGTAAGAAGCGTTCAGGCTAAGGCCATAACTGATACCACCTGCCTTATCGCGCCAGGATAATGTACCCTCGATACCACGGTTGCGCAGGCTGCCGATATTGGTGCGGGGTGCATTGTAAGCACCATCCAGCAGGATCGACAGTTCAGAAGGACGGTTCATGCCCGTAGTGAGACGGTCGTAGTAATCGATCTCCGCAGTCAGGCGGCTGTCGAGGAAACCGAGCTCGATACCGAAGTTCAGCACCGCAGTCTCTTCCCAGGTAAGATTGGGGTTGAGCAGTTTGTTGTTGACCAGCCCACGTTGTACCTCGCCGTTGATGATATAGTGGTTGGCGCCCAGCGTAGATTGTTGCTCATAACGACCAACACCACTGTTGTTACCCAACGTACCATACGACATACGCAGCTTACCATTGCTCAGCCAGCTACCGGCAAACTTGTTCACAAAATCCTCTTCCGAGAAACGCCAGCCCAGGGCAACGGAAGGGAAGAAACCATACTGGCTGCCCGGCAGAAACTTGGAAGAACCATCCACGCGGAAGTTACCTTCCAGCAGGTATTTGCCATAAGCGGTATAGTTCAGACGGCCGATATAAGAGCGCAGGCCTTCCCGGTTCGAGTTACCGCCCGTACCCACCAGCGTGGTCAGTGCCGCATCGATCTCGTGCAGCTGCGGATTCAACCGGTCATTACGGGAAGAGCCCTGGAAACGATCATACCAAAACTCTTCACTGTATACAAAGAGCGCGCTGATATCATGGTTGGCGCCGATCTTGGTATTGTAGTTCAGGCGGCCGTTCAGCATCGTCTTGTAACCAGTATAGGTGTTGTTGACGATCGGCGCATTGGGCCCTACATACACCCGGGTACCATTGGCATTCGTTTGGAAGTTGAAAGCCTGGTTGGGCATATTGGCCTGCCAGTTGAACTGGTTGTAGTAATTCAGGGAGTAGTCGATGGTACCCGTAAGGCCTTTGAAGGGCGTCCAGTCCCAGTACATCATCGCGTTCATCTCTTGGCGGTTCTGCCGGGTCAGGGTATTCTGGTACACCGTATAGGGGTTGTACGCCTGGGGATCTTCACCATAAGCCATCACACCACCATAACGGCCCGATACCGGGTCATACGGCGTGATACCGGCAATGGCATACTGCATATCGAAGCCCGCGGTATTGGCCGGATCGGAATCGGTGAACCCTTCTTCCAGCGCATACGTGAAATTGGACCAGTTGCCATTGAACTTGATCCCGGTATTCATATTGTTCTTGACCTTGTAATCGAAATTGAAGCGCGCATTGTATTGCTTGTAGTCGTTGTTGATCTGCAGGCCCTGCTCATCGCGCAGGCCAACAGACGCAAAGAAGTTCGATTTGTCGCTACCGCCCGTAGCAGACAGGTTATAGTTCTGAAAAGCACCATCCCGCGTGATGACATCCCACCAATCGGTATTGGGATAACGCAGCGGATCGATCATGCCCATCGCCATCCACTGGTCGATGGTACCCAATTTGAACAGCTGGTTATTGGGCGTCGTATTCACCGCCGTACGTTGCCGTTGCAGCTGCAGGGCGCGCGGATAGTCGGCCATGAAGGAATAAGCCTTGACAGGCTTATTAAGCGCCATATTGCTGTTGAAAGTAATGTTCGTCTTCTTGGCCCCTTTGCCAGATTTGGTCGTGATGAGGATAACGCCATTGGAGGCGCGCGAACCATACACCGAAGCAGAGGTTGCATCCTTCAGGATCGACACCGTCTCGATGTCGTTCACGTTGACGCGGTTGATGTCGACATCCGGCATACCATCCACTACGATGAGGGGACTGCTGTTGTTGACCGTACCGAGACCACGGATCAGCAGCGAGGCACCGTTACGACCCGCCATACCGGTAGACTGGGTGGCCTGCAGGCCCGGCACCAGGCCACTAAGGCCGGAAGATACATTCGGTACGGCACGGCTGGTCAGCTTTTCATCAACCGTAACGGTAGACACGGCACCTACCAGGTTGACCTTTTTCTGACGACCATACCCCACTACCACCACATCGCTCATGGCCGACACCTTGAGCTTGAGCGCGATGGAATACTCGCTGCGCTCGTCGACTTTCAGGCTGAACGGTTCATGCGTGGCAGAAGAAAAGAGTAGCTCTGCGCCCATAGCGGCACTGATGGTAAAAGCCCCTTTGTCGTCCGTTTTAGTACCCGCTGAGCCGCCTTTTACCGACACGGAAATATCGGGCAACGCAGCGCCTGTTTCGTCTTTGACGGTTCCTGAAATCGTTTTCAGTTGTGCTGATGAAAAAAGCGGTAGTAATAGTAGGAAACAAAATAGCTGAATGACGGACAAGGGAATCTTGGTCCGCAGGTGGAGAGTCTGTGGCATAAGCAATCAGTTTATATGTTAGAATATAGCTAAATCAAACTTGGTAAAAAAAGCTGGAATCGTTTTCAGAAAACAGCAATTTATTTACTGAAACGTTTTCGAATACGTTTTCGTAAATGCAGGGCCTGTGGGGATTAATCTACATTAAGGCCATTTCTTAAACCAGATTAATGGCTACACCCTGCCCGATGATCGATCTTTGTGTGGCAATAGGACAAAAAACATAAAAACAATAACATGAGTACTTATATAACACATAAAGCAGATACCCGAGGCAAAGCAGATCATGGATGGCTCACCAGCTTCCAGAGTTTCAGCTTTGCCGGTTATTACAACCCGGACCGGATCAACTTTGGTGCGCTGCGGGTATTGAACGATGATATCGTGGCCGGCGGCAAAGGCTTCGGCATACACCCGCACGACAATATGGAGATCATCAGCATTCCGCTGAGTGGGGCACTCGAGCACAGAGACAACCTGGGCAACACCAAAGTGGTGGGTGAGGGCGAAGTACAGGTGATGAGCACCGGCACCGGGGTATTCCACAGCGAATACAACCACAACGCCGAAGAAGAAGCCCGCTTCCTGCAGATCTGGGTATTCCCGAAAGAGTTGAACATTACGCCCCAATACGACCAGGTTACCCTTGACCAGGCAAAAATGAACAACCGCTTCCTGCCGATTATCGCACCGGCACCCAATAAGGAAGGTACCTCCATTCACCAGGATGCCTGGTTCAACCTGGGGGTGTTCGATGCAGGCCGGCAGGAAACATATACCGTGAACGAGCCAGGTCATGGCGTGTATGCGTTCGTGATTGACGGCAGCTTCACCATCGATGGGCACCGGTTGGATCAAAGAGATGCCCTCGCCATCGAAGGCGCTGCATCTGTGAACATCATAGCCGAAAGCGACAAGGCCCGGTTGCTGCTCATTGAAGTACCCATGCAACCATAGACAGACTGACACCCGAACCTGTCATATTGCAGTTGAATACTACAAACTGACAGTTCATTTCTTAAACTACTTCAATGGATCGCCCCTTATACCCGTAGTAACTTTGAGGTATCAAAAACAAAAGCTATGAGCAATATTAAAACAGCCAATACACAGTTCCCTGTACTCGACCTGATCAAGAAACGCTGGAGCCCCCGCTCCTTCTCCGATAAAGCCATTGCAGAGAAAGACTTGCTGACCATTCTGGAAGCAGGTTCCTGGGCGCCCAGTGCCAACAATACACAGCCCTGGAGACATGTTTACGCATTCCGCGGTACAGAAGGATTCGACAAGTTATGGAGCACGCTGGCGCCGGGTAACCAACCCTGGACCAGACAGGCAGCGGTACTGGTGGTGAGCATTGGTATCAAGGAACTGCCGGATACCAATCAGAAGAACCATTATTACCTGCACGATGCAGGCATGTTCAATTCCTTCATGCTGTTGCAGGCGCACTCCATGGGCATCTCCGGACACCTGATGGCCGGGTTTGATAAAGCCAAACTGGCCGAATTGTTGGGCTTACCAGCGACAGATGAAACAGTGAGTGTGATCGCGCTGGGTTATCCCGATGCGGCGGACAAACTGCAGGAACCTTACAAGACACGTGAGATTACGCCGCGTACGCGTAAAGCACTGGAAGAATTTACTTACCAGCTCAATTAATATTAGCTTACAAAATGATTAAGCAGCCTATAAATATCCTGGCCATTGGAAGAAATGGAGAGATCATGCAGGTGATGCAACGGTTGATCAATGTGCCAGACAAAAGAACAGGAAGAGCCGTTACAACGGATGAGGAAGCGATAGCAGCATGCCGTGAAGAGACATTTGATTTGGTGATGTTGTGTGCAGGGATCGATGAATCAGCAGAAGCAGGCATCAGGCAGCAGTTGGCCCAGATCAACCCCAACGCAGTGGTGATAAGACATTATGGAGGTGGCAGCGGACTGCTGGAGAATGAGATCATGATGGCGATGGCAGGCCGGCAGGCATAGTGGGTCAGGACTTTTTAAACAGGCTGCTTTTTACCTTACTGAGAAATTCAGGGGAAACACCAAGATACCTGGCAATCTGGTGCTGCGGAACACGCTGCACCACTTGCGGGTATTTTTCGATGAAGGCCAGGTAACGTTCTTCGGCCGTTTGCGATACTGACGCATAGAAGCGTTGTTGCAGTACGCCTATAGATCGCTGCAATAATATCCGGTAGTACTTCTCCATCTTGGGTACACGCTCCAGCAGGGTCACCTTGGATCGGAAGTCAAGTAGCAGCAGCTCACAATCTTCGATCGTTTCAATAAACTGGTTCGAGGGTTGCTGATCCATGAAGCTGATGAGGTCACTCACCCACCACCCTTCTACCGCGAAATACAGGATGGTCTCCACCCCTTCTTTGTCTATGAAATACAACCGCACGCATCCCTTCAGAATAAACGCTTCAAACGCACACACCTCTCCCTCCTGCAACAAAAAGGTTTTCTTCTTCACCTTCTTATACTTCAGCAGCGAGTGAAACAATTGCCTCTCCTCAGGCTCGAGGTGCACGTAACGGGAGATGGATTCGTCGATGGAGTCGTACATGCCACGAATATAGGCAAAACAAACCCGGACAGGAAGCCTGCCCGGGTCAATATTGTAGCAAAATTACGGTCTGTTAGTGTGGTCAGCCATTTAGTCGGGAAGATTGAACGCTTTCTTAACGGCATTGTAATCATTCCAGTCAACACCGATACGGGCACCGGTGCCACCAGGAATCAGTACGTAACGATATTGCCATACCTTGGCACCTTGCTGATTGGTCTCGGTGCTGGCGTCGATATTGGAGTACAGTGAGATCTTTTGGTTCACATAACCCACATCGATGCTCAGGAAAGAATATACATCAAAATAAGGCAAAGGATAAACAGCCGGCGTGGTTGGTGTGCCCACATTGAGGTAGGTTCTCATTTCACCCTTGCTCAAAATATCAGCATTGAGTTTCGTAGCCGTGATGTCTGCAAAATAACCCAGTGTATCACCGGCTGTATTTTTGTCGACATTAAACTTCACATCCAGCCAGTTCGAATAGATCACATTGGCGCTGCCAGCTGCTCCGGCGGGGCCTGCAGGACCGGCTGGGCCGGCGGGACCAGCGGGGCCGGCTGGACCTTCATCGCCCTTTTTACACGCAAAAAACAGCGAAACAGCCACCAGTACAGCCATTACGCGCAGTAAAGTTTTGTGTTGCATAGTATCTGATTTTAAGGTTTGCGAAGGAAATATTTTGTCTTACAACTTAAATATAATCAAATACTTGCTATCCTTTTCTTAAAAAAACAAATCGCATAAGTTTTTATGCGATTTGTGGCAAAGCTGTTTACACAGCAATGAGATCAGTCTTATCTTAAGAGATGCCGAGCAACTCCACTTCGAAGATCAGCGTACTGTTGGGCCCGATCTGCGCACTTACCTGGCGGTCACCATAGCCCAGGTCGGCAGGAATGAAGAAGCGCCATTTGCTGCCCTGGGGCATCAGCTGCAATCCTTCCGTCCAACCCTTGATCACCATATTCAACGGAAAAGTAGCCGGCTGGCCACGTTTTACAGAACTATCAAACACAGTGCCGTCGATCAACGTACCATGGTAGTGACAAGTCACCTTATTGGTGGCAGCTGGCTTGGGACCAGTACCCTCGGTGATCACTTCGTATTGCAGTCCGCTGGGCAGACTCACCACACCAGGTTTCTCTTTGTTGGCATCGAGAAACTCCTGGCCGGCCTTCAGGTTAGCGGCCGCTTTTTCATTCTTAAGCTGGAACAGTTTATCGGCAATTCCCATACTGTAAATTTTCAGCAAAGATAAGTGACTCTGCCGAGTTTCGGCAAGCGCCGCTTCCGGGCACCTGGAGATAAAAAGGCCAGGTACAGAAGTACCCGGCCACTGATTGCTATAGATAAAGAAACGTGCCTATTGACGGATCACCTGCCGGCTAATGACCCGACCGTCCTGTACCAGCCGGATGATGTACATACCCGGAAAAGCATTGCCGGGTGAAAAGCGATACCGGTGCAGCCCGGCCGCCAGTGCCTGGTTGGCCAATACCGCCACCTGCCTGCCGGTGATATCGTACACAATCAGGGATGTGAACCCCGCTTTGTTCAACATGAATTCAATCGTATTCTGCTGTTGAAAGGGATTGGGGTAGACCCTGATCGCCATCGATCCTACGCTCCCCTGCTGCACTTCCGGCAACGACGTCCACAATTGTACGCCAGCGGCCGTAGTGATGACCAGTTGCGGCGGGTTGCTGCCCGTCTCCTTCGAATTCCAGGCGATACGCGGTGAGGTCGCGATCCGCGACAGCAAGGCCAGCGAGATCGTATGCCGGCCGGCCGCCTTCTCTGCCTGCAAATAGGCCGTAATATCCCAGGTGTAATACCGCATCACAGAGTCCGTCACCACCACCCGCTTCAGCGAATCGCCGGTGGCCGGTTTATTGTTCCAGGTAATGGCCGATTCGGTCCATGTCGTATTGCCCACCGCATAGACATTCACCGGCACATTCGTGTTTGTATTGTTGTCGAGCCCGCCATAGACACGCAGTTCGGCCGAGATGACGGGATCGGTAACCGAACTGGTATTGAATTGCAGGAAGGTCTGCCGGTCATTGCCTGTACTCGGATTGCTGTTCAACTTCGACAGCAGCACAGCAGGGTCCGTGGTACCGTGGGTAATATCGGCATAGGCCGCATTACGTACATAGGCATCATGCGTCGGCGTCAACGTGGTGGCACCGGTCATAGACTGCCGTTGCACTTTCACTTCTGTATAACTATTCCAGAAATTGACATTGCTGCCATGCCCCACAATGCGGACATATTTGGCCGGGCGGGCGGCAAAGGCAAAGGTCTGCAAGGCCAGACTGGTGCCACTGCTGGCTTGTGCCGCCAGCGCCGTCGTCCAGCTTTGACCATCACTGCCCGTCAATACATCGAATGTGTATACGCGTGAATTCCCATTCAGGAAAGCGATCTGTACGCCATTTACCGTCGTTACGCTGTCCAGGCAAAACTGGATCCATTGACCGTCGCCACTCGCCGACCAGCGCGTGTTGAGGTCATTGTCCAGTACATTGGCCGGTACATTGCCGTCATCAGCACTTGCGCTCACCGGTACACAAGCCGGCGCAGGCGGTGTGTAATTGCCGGCGTGCCCCACCATGGCCGTAGTTAGTATCCGGGCCACTGAGGTGGCGCCAGACACTTCATCGGCCCCTTTGTCCAGCGGTGCCGAACGTGCCTGCCCATCCATATCGACCGTTACGGCTGTATAGGTGCCCACGGCTGCATCGATGGCCGGACTGCCAGCCTGCAAATGAAAAGTGCCGTTGACATCCCTGGCCAGCAAAGGATCAGCCGTCGTATAGCCATCGGAAGGCATCGCTCCGGCACCCGTCGTACTGTACAACAGGTTACCACTCCATACGCCACTGGTATACGGGCCAGCGATTGTAGCAGCAGCACCCCCTCCCTGTATGATGTTGTTGGCGACCGTAATGGCGGTAGCGCCATTCCCGCCACTCCGGTTGCTTTGTTTGATGTTCTCTGGATTATTCACCAACGTATTGAATGCAATAAGCACACGATCAGGGCGATCATGCACGGTCAGCGCATCGCCATCTGCTACCTCTCCATCCCCATTGCCAATATTGATGGCCGGGGTGCAGTTCTCAAAATGGTTGCTGAAGATCTTGTGGTCATCCCCAAAGATGCGGATGCCCGGTGTATTGATGAAGTAATTGCCATACACCTCACAAAAATTGCCGTGCCGCAACGTAAACTGGGCCACACAATTCCGGATCGTATTGTACCGGATGGTCACAGCCGAGGCTTTGATAGAGATCATCTCATCCTCCCCATCGCAATTTTCAAACAGGTTGTACTCCATGATGCTGTTGCTGGAAGAGAGGCTAAGGCCGCTGAGGCCAAACTGAACGGTCTCTGCGCCGTTGACCGTCTGCGGCTCTTGGTTGTAAAAGTAGTTATGATGGATATACAACCTTTGCGCGATCTGACTGCCTGAGCCGCGCACCGCAATAAAACGTCCCAGGGCGTTCTTGTTTTGAAACGTATTATAGTCCACCTCATGGTCATTGCCATTCAGCAAGAGGTTTTCACCATCGCCGGGCGTCTCGAAAATATTGCGGGTCCACCGGCAAAAGCTGGTACCCGTCGCCATGGTAGCCTGCGAAGCAGCATGGGTAAACTTGAATCCCTGGATCACGACATAGCGGGCAGGGCTCACGATATTAAAGCCATTCGTGCCGCCGATAATGGCACCGCCAACGGATTGTGCCCGGATAACGATGGGTTGCCCCGCCGTCCCCTGTCTGTTGACGTTAATGTCGGAGGAAGCGCTGTACGCGCCATTGGCCAGCACAATGGTGTCACCGGCCACCGCACTGTTGATGGCCGTTTGCAGGGCCGATAAAGAAGATACGTTGATGGTGGCACTGTGGGCGGCCAGAACAGTCATCAGGTTGACTGTAAACAGGCTCATCAGCCGCCAGTAAGCGCGCCATAAGGAATGAAGATACAGTTGGATCATCATAAAGGTTTAAGTATGAATAATACGATACCGGGCCGAAGACAAAAGCCTCTTCAGCAGATAGCATAGCCAGTACCGGCAGAACACGATCATTCCGCGCAGGCATGGTCCAGGCGCAGCACCTGGCCTGTCAGCGTTTTATTCATCTATAGCGTGGTAACGAACAAAAAAAGGGCGGGATACTCAGGAGTAATCGATGGAACATTGTTTCATATGCATGCAAGTTTGGTTTGATGGTTAATTACCCTTGAAATAACGATATTCCTCGCATGGACATATAGCAACAATTGGCAGCCTGCTAAGCTATTTTAGCACACTGCCAATCGTCAATTATTAAATACGGTACTAATAACGGTAACAAACAGCATTGATGTTCATCCCTGCACCCACCGAGGCAAAGAGGATAACATCACCAGGCTGCAGCGCATGGTCGGCCATTTGGGATTTACGAACGAGATCATACAAGGTAGGCACTGTAGCCACTGAACTATTGCCCAGCCATTGAATGCACATGGGCATGATATGCGTGGGAGCGGTCATACCGTACAGCGCATAGAAGGCACGGACGATACTTTCATCCATCTTTTCGTTGGCCTGGTGGATGAAGATCTTCTTTACCTCCTGTATCGTCACGCCGCTTTTGTCCAGGCAATCTTTCATAGCTGCCGGAACATGCTTCACCGCATATTCATACACTTTGCGGCCTTTCATCTTGATAAAACGCAGGTGCTCATCGGACCCCGGCGCATTCGACTCGCCGAAATAGATATAGTCGGCTCCGTCAATGGCATCGGACCTCGTGGCTGTACCGAGCACACCACGGCCATCATCCGCAGGGGAGATCTCCAGAATACAGGCCCCTGCCCCATCCGAAAAGATCATACTGTCACGGTCGCTGTCATCGATCACGCGCGACAATGTCTCGGTGCCGATGATGAGGCACCTCCGCGCCGCGCCCACCCGGCAGAAAATATCTGCCTGAATCAGGCCTTGCAACCAACCGGGACAGCCAAACAATAGATCGTAGGGAATGCAATTAGGATTATTGATCCCCAAACCTTTCTTTACCCGCGACGCCAGTGAAGGCACGGCGTCTACCTGGTTGGTTCCGGGCAGTACATCCCCGTAGTTATGCGCTACGATCAATTGGTCGATCGTTTCCGGATCGATGCCGCTGTCGGCAATAGCCAGGCGCGCTGCCTCGATCGCCATATCGGAGGCAGTCATTTGACCTGCCGCATACCTGCGTTCGGCGATACCGGTAATCTGTTGGAATTTCTTAACTACTTCAGCCTGTGGCCGGTCGATCGGCTCCTTTGTTTCTGTAAAAAACCTGTTAGGGAGAAAATCATCATTCTTCTTAATAATCGAGGGTATATAACTGCCTGTGCCTGTTATAATGGTTCTGTGCATCTTAGGGTCAACCTGATTTTAAATATAGACAAAGATACTATCACGTCGATCAATATCACGTATTCAACATGGTTGAGATATGATCCACTTCTGTGACCTTCCAAACCCACAAAAAAGATTAGCGCCAGGGCCCAGCTTTTCTGGAAGTCCGAAGCCGGCAAACCGGTTCAGGCAATTTACGGGAATATTTGATGAAGTTGGTAATACTTAATTAATCTACTTGTAAATAATTAAGCATCAGCCTTATTTTGGCCGCTTTGCCGATCTGCCTCAAAACAAATTAGGATTGTATGTACTATTTGGTATATCTTCATCAACCATCCCCTTTGATACTTACTCCGTAGTCCTTGCCATTGTCAAAAACCATTTCTATGAACATTTATGTTGCCAACCTCAACAGAAAAACGACTGCTCGTCAGCTATTCCACCTGTTTCTGCAATTCGGTAAAGTAACTTCTGTCCGCATCGTCATGGACAATTATACCGGCCATTCCCTGGGCTGTGGCTATATTGAAATGGATGACCAAAAATGTGGCAATACCGCCATTCAGAATCTTCACCAACGTTTCTTCATGAACACCTATATGGAGGTCAATGAAGTGCCGGTAGGCTGGTAGTTATTCTATCCTCCTCCTTGCTGATAATATTGCTGTAATGCCCGGTTTTACTGGTGGCACGAGATTTTCTGTGGAAGAATATTGACACCGTGTAGATATAAATCTACACGGTTTTTTTTGCCCCATCTCGTATTATATGCCCAATTTATTATTATTTAGCTGTTTATGATACTCATCGTCGACGACAGACCTGAAAACCTCTTTTCTTTACAAAAGTTGCTGGAAATACACCAGTTCCAGGTCGATACGGCGGCATCCGGGGAAGAAGCCTTGCGAAAAGTACTGAAGCAATCTTATTTTCTGATCATACTCGATGTACAGATGCCGGGCATGGATGGATTTGAAGTGGCAGAAGCGATCTCCGGGTACAGCAAATCAAAAGATATTCCCATTATCTTTCTCTCCGCCGTCAATACCGAAAAACGTTTCATCACCAAAGGATATACGTCCGGCGCCATCGATTATGTCACCAAACCATTCGATCCGGATATTCTCCTGCTGAAAGTAAAGACCTTTTACCGGCTCCACCAGCAAACGCGTGAACTCAACGATATCCAAAAAGCATTGCGGGAAGAGATTGAAGTGCGGAAAGCGGCCCAGACAGCGCTGCACCAGAGCGTCGAAGAGCTACGCTCGGTGCTGGAATCAATCCCGCAGATCGCCTTTACCTTCAATGCCTCCGGCACACTTGAATTTGTAAACCGGTACTGGCATTTATATTCCTTCGGTAAGGACATGCTGCCGCCAGCCCAGCCAGGTACCCCCGCCATCGAAGCCTGCATTGAAAACGCCATCAAAACAGCTGTACAGCAGGAAACCGAAGTGCGCATCCGGCCACTTAAGTCGGAGGAATACAGAACACACCTGCTGACGCTGACACCCGTCAAAAAAGATGACCAAATCTTTAAATGGGTGGGTATCTTTACCGATATTCATGAGCAACGCATGGTCAACCAGTTGCTCGAACAACGGGTTACTGAAAGAACGCAGGAACTAACACAAGCCAACCAGGAACTGGAGATGAGCAACCACGAATTACAACAATTCGCCTACGTCGCCTCCCATGACCTCAAAGAACCGCTGCGCAAGATCCAGGTGTTCAGCCACCTCATCAAAGACAAATTCCTGCTGGGCAATGACGACGCCGTCAGTTATATCAATCGCCTGATCCATTCGTCCGAACGCATGAACAAGCTGATCACCGACGTGCTCGACTACTCGCGGCTGTCCATCTCAGGCGAATTTGAATCGACCAACATCAACCTGGTCATCCAGGAGATACTGGTCGACATGGAATTGCTGATCCAGGAAAAGCAGGCCATCATACACACCGTCAGTATACCCGCGCTGGAAGTAATTCCGGCGCAGATACGGCAGGTATTCCAGAACGTGCTGAGTAACGCCCTGAAGTTCTCCAACAGCCAGGAGAAACCCGTGATCCATATCCACGCCGAATGGGTGGCCGACAAAAGTCCTGAAGCTACCCCGGAGGCAAACGGCACCTGGTGCCGCATTACGGTGACAGACAACGGCATCGGCTTCAACGAGATCTACCTGAGCAAGATCTTCTCCATCTTCCAGCGCCTGCATTCCAAAGAAGAATATGAAGGAACCGGCATCGGACTGGCCATCGTGAAGAAGATCATGGATACACACAACGGGCTTATCACCGCCCGTAGTGAGGAAGGCAAAGGCAGTACCTTCATCATGATCCTCCCCGGCCGGCAAACCAGCAATAATTAAGTAGTACCATATAAACGGAATTGACTAATACACCATGAAATCTACTTTCAAACGGAACCTCCTGATCAGCTTCGGTGTTTCCCTGCTGCTGTTGATCATCAGCTCGGTGGCCTCCTTTGTGAGCATCAGCAACCTGTTGTCGAGCGCCCGCGATGTGGAGCATACCAACCAGGTCAAGCAACTGGTAGAAAAGATCCTGTCGACGCTGAAAGACGCTGAAACGGGACAACGCGGTTTCCTGCTTACCGGCGATGACCGGTTCCTCGCTCCGTACAATGGCTCCATGGACAGCGCCAAGAATGACGCGATGACCCTCAAGCGCCTGGTGTCTGATAATGACAAGCAACTCGACCGCGCCAATCGTTTGCATGAAATAGTCGTGCTGCGCCTCTCGAGCCTGGCCAAGCGTATCCAGGAAAAGAGGAATGGCATAGAGCCAACGGCCGAAAAACTGCTGGAAGGGAAAGTGCACATGGACCAGGCGCGCAGTATCGTCAATGCCATGTCACTGTCGGAAGAATTGCTGCTGGAAGAGCGCTCGGCCAAAATGAATAAGTTCGCCACCTACACGCCTATCCTGATCGTGATCGCCGCCATGCTCTCCCTGATCATTACCGTCATCTCCTTTGTACGTGTCAACAGCGACTTTGAAAAGACCACCTTACTGCAGGAAGAACTCGCCGCCAAAGACATCGAGATAACCCGCCGCATCAATATTATACAGGGTGTCGCCAATAAAGTATCTGCCGGCGACTACACCGTGCGCGTGCAGGATGAAGGGGCCGATGGACTGGGCAGCCTGTCGGTGGCACTGAATAAAATGGCCTCCAACCTGGAATACTCTTTTGTTACGCTGGCCGATAAAGAGTGGTTACAGACCGGTATCGCTACCCTCAACGACAAGATGCTCGGAGAAAATGAATTGCCCGTATTGTCGGCCCAGGTACTGACCCATGTTGCCCAATACACCAATAGCCAGGTCGGCGCGCTGTATGTAGCAGAAGACAATACCTCACTCAAATTGATACGTGGTTATGCCCTGAGCACTGACCCCGCCAAACAACGTATCGCCTTCGGCGAAAGCGTACCCGGACAGGCAGCGGCCAATGCCTCGACCATTTACCTCGAAGACGTACCGCCGCAACTGATCGCCATCAGTCATGCTACCGGCTCCATCAGGCCGCAAAACATCATTGCCATTCCCCTTTTCCATGAGAAGAAGGTAGTAGGCGTCATTGAACTGGCTTCTCTTACACCCTACACGGCGAAGGAAGTAGCCTTCCTCGAAAATGCCGGACACAGCATCGGTACCGCCATCAACAGCATCGACAACCGCCGACGCTTGCAGGAACTGCTGGAAGAGACCCAGTCGCAGGCAGAAGAACTACAGGCTCAGCACAATGAGATGGAAAACATCAACAGCGAACTGGAAGCCCAGACCGAAAAACTGCAGGCGTCGGAAGAAGAATTGAAAGTACAGCAGGAAGAATTGATAGAGGCCAATGGCGAACTGGAAGAACGGGCACGTCAGCTCGAAGAAAAGAACCAGCTGGTATTTGAACGCAACCTCGAGATCCAGAAGAAAGCGGAAGAACTGGAGTTGAGCACCCGCTACAAATCGGAGTTCCTGGCCAATATGTCGCATGAATTGAGAACACCCCTCAACTCGATCCTGTTGCTGTCCCGCCTGATGTCGGAAAACGCCGACAGCCATTCCAACAATGAGCAGGTAGAATACGCCCGTGTCATCCAGAGTTCCGGACAGGGATTACTGTCCCTCATTGACGAGATCCTCGATCTCTCGCGTATCGAAGCCGGGAAAATGGAACTGCAATACCACGACGTAGCGGTGCAGGACATTGTACAGGATATGACTGCCCTGTTTACCCCCATCGCCAAAGAAAAAGGCATTGCCTTTACCACGCATATCGAAGAGCAAGTACGGGGCATGATCGAAACCGATCGCCAGCGCCTGGAGCAGATCATCAAAAACCTCATCGCCAATGCCCTGAAATTTACGGCCAAAGGATATGTACAACTCAATATTTCCGTTCCGGCCGGCAACGATCACCGTATCGTATTTACCGTGAAGGATACCGGCATCGGCATCTCACCCGATAAACAAAAAGTGATCTTCGAAGCCTTCCAGCAAGCCGATGGCTCTACCCGCCGCAAGTACGGCGGCACCGGCCTGGGATTGTCGATCAGCCGCGAACTGGCCCGCCTGCTGGGTGGGGAGATCATCCTCGAAAGCGAACCTGGTCGCGGCAGCTCCTTCTCGCTCAGTATCCCGGTATCGAAAGCAGAAGCAGAACATACCGGATCCGATGACGCCGCTGAAACCATGGACACCTCCGTCCGAGCCATTCCCGCTGTACCGATGCCCGCGTCCCGTGAACCACGCCAGCGTTACCTGAGCGATGTGATCCCCGATAATGTTCCCGACGACCGCGATGCCATCACCCATCGTGACCGTGTGATCCTGATCGTGGAAGACGATGTCAATTTTGCCAAATCACTGCTGGAATACACCCGTAGCAAGGGCTACAAAGGCGTCGTCTGCGTTCGTGGCGACGAGGCCCTGCCCCTCGCCCAGCAATTCATGCCTGTCGGTATCCTGCTCGATATACAACTGCCTATCAAGGATGGCTGGGAGATTATGGAGGAACTCAAGAACAATGCAGCCACGCGCCATATTCCCGTACACATGATGAGTGCTTACGATGGTAAATACAAGAGCTTATCCAAAGGCGCCGTCGACTTCATCAACAAACCGGTAGCCTTTGACCAGATGCACAATATCTTCGACCGCATCGAACATATGCTCACCAACAACCCGCGCAAGGTGCTCATCGTAGAGGAGAATATGAAGCATGCGAAAGCCCTTGCCTACTACCTCGAGAACTTCCAGGTCAATACCGAGATCAAGAATACCGTCGTGGGCAGTGTACAGGCGTTGCTGCAGAAAGAAGTAAACTGTGTGATCCTCGATATGGGCATTCCCAACCAGCGTTCGTATGATACGCTGGACGAGGTGAAGAAAACACCCGGACTGGAAAACATTCCGATCATCATCTTCACAGGCAAGAACCTCTCGCGCCCCGAAGAAGCGAAGATCAAACAGTATGCAGATTCCATCGTCATCAAAACAGCCCACTCCTACCAGCGTATCCTGGATGAAGTATCCCTCTTCCTGCATCTGGTAGAAGAAAAAGGTCTTCCTGCCAAACCCACCAACAACCTAGGCATTTTGCAGGAGGTATTGAAGGGCAAAACCGTGCTGATCGCCGACGATGATGTGCGCAATATCTATTCGTTGACCAAGGCCCTGGAAACCTACCAGATGAAAGTGGTATCGGCCGTAGACGGTAAGGATGCGCTGAAGCAATTGCAGGAGCACCCTGAAGTCGATATCGTGCTCATGGATATGATGATGCCCGAGATGGATGGCTACGAGTCTACCAAACGTATCAAGGCCAATCCGGCATTTCGTAAATTGCCGGTGATTGCGGTAACAGCCAAGGCCATGACCGGCGACCGGGAGAAATGTATCGAGGCCGGTGCCTCCGATTACATCAGCAAGCCGGTCGACATCGATCAGTTGCTGTCGCTGTTGCGGGTTTGGCTGTACGATGCCGGTAAGTGATCCAATATCATAAAACAATAGCCGTGGAATTCGAAATCAACGATGAAGAAATAGAAATACTGCTGCAGGACCTGCTGGATAACTACGGGTATGATTTTACGGATTATTCCAGGGCTTCACTCAAGAGAAGGATCAACCGGTTGTTTATGTTGGATAAGTTCCCGTCCTTTTCGTTGTTCCGGAAACAGATACAAACAGACAGTACCTATTTCCGGCGCTTTGTGGAGGAGATCACGGTCAACGTAACGGAGATGTTCCGTGACCCGGCCTTCTACCGCACTGTGCGTGAGGAAGTATTACCAGTGCTGGCTACGCATCCCTTCATCAGGATCTGGCATGCCGGTTGTTCCACCGGCGAAGAAGTGTATTCAATGGCCATTATGCTGCAGGAAGCCGGGTTGCTCAAGAAATCCCTGTTGTATGCCACCGATCTCAATCCGGGTGTGCTCGACAGGTTGCGCAAGGGGATCTTCCCCCTGCGGTTCATCAAGCAGTATTCGGAAAACTATATCCAGTCGGGTGGTAAGGAGGATTTCTCCAGGTATTATACCGCCAAATACGATTGGGCCAAGTTCGATGAACAACTGGCCGCCAAAATGGTCGTGGCTACCCATAACCTCGTATCCGACCGGTCGTTCAACGAATTTCAACTCATCTTCTGCAGGAATGTGTTGATCTACTTTGACCGGAACCTGCAAGATCGCGCCCTGCAGTTATTCGACGAAAGCCTCGACACCCTGGGCTTCCTGGCCCTTGGCGCCAAGGAGCAACTGAAGTATTCGTCCATCTACAAAAAATACAGGCAGCTTGACAACAAAGACAGGATATGGCGGAAAATCACGTAAAAGCAACACCCCAACTCATTGTGATCGGCGGCTCTGCCGGTAGCCTGGAAGTGATCCTGAAGGTCATTCCGGCCCTGCAGTTGCACCTGCCGGTAGCTATCTTACTGGTTACACACCGCAAGCCATCCAACGACGACATCCTGGTCGATTTGTTGAATACGAAGAGCAATTGGCCCGTAAAAGAAGCCGAGGAAAAAGAACCAGTACTCCCCCACTATATCTACGTAGCACCGGCAGACTATCACCTGTTGCTGGAAAAAGATCATAGCTTTTCACTCGATGTATCGGAGAAGGTAAATTACAGCCGGCCCAGCATCGACATTACCTTCGAGTCGGCGGCCGAAGTCTACGGCCCCTCGTTGGTAGCGGTGTTGTTGTCGGGCGCCAATGCCGACGGTGTAGAAGGCATGAAACGTATCAGGCGTTTAGGCGGTTATTGTATCGTGCAGGACCCTGCCACGGCCGATGTGGAATACATGCCGGCCCAGGCGATCGCACAGGGCGTGGCCAATACCATCCTGTCGCCGGAAGGTATCGCGCAGTTCATCAACGAATTGTTTACGGCCGGCTGAACCATCAGGCGGGCACCTGAACGGCTGCATTGAAACGGAAACCTACCCCGTGGATCGTTTCCAGCACCACATTGGGGTCGCTTTTAAAGTATTTGCGCAGCTTGGTCATGAATACATCCATGCTTCTGCCCAGGAAGTAATCGTCTTTTCCCCATACATTCAGCAACACCTCTTCCCTTTTCAGGATATGGTTGGCATGTTCACAGAGAAACTTGAGCAGGTCAGCTTCTTTTTGGGTGAGGGTAAACCCTTCGGCGGGCGCATTCAGGCGCAGGTCGGTGTACGAGAAGGTCAGGTTACCGATCACGTATTGTTGTACGGTATCAGCCGACAGCTTACGGGTACGGCGCATGAATACATCCATACGCAGCAGCAATTCCTGCATGCTGAAAGGCTTGGTGATATAGTCATCGGCCCCCGACAGGAAACCCTTGATACGGTCTTCCTCCATCGAACGGGCGGTGAGGAACAGGATGGGGATCACATCACTGTGCTGCCTTATCTTCTTGGCTACAGAAAAGCCATCTTTATAGGGCATCATCACGTCGAGCAGGCAGATATCGAAGCGTCCTTTTTCAAATTGTTCAATGGCCGATTGACCGTCGGGACATACCGTCACTTCATACCCGGCATCTACCAGGTTGTCCTTGATCACGTAGCTCAAAGCAAGATCGTCCTCGGCCAATAAAACCTTCCCTTTTCTTGTTGCCATGATTGTAGGTGTTTTTGTTAGAGTGGGAATAGCATTTTGAATTCCGTGCCAATACCCGGCAGGCTATTCACCCGTATGCTGCCGTGGTGGGCGTCGATGATCCTTTTTACAAAATTCAACCCAAGCCCAAATCCCTTTACATTATGTACGTCGCCGGTGGGCACCCGGTAAAACTTTTTGAACAGATCTTTCTGGTACTTTTTCTCGATGCCGATCCCATTGTCTTTCACTGATATAAACAGGTGACCGTCTTCCTGACCGGTACTGATGATGACATGGGGGTTGGTGGAATATTTAAGGGCGTTCTCCAGCAGGTTGACGACGGCCAGCTCCAGGTGTACCCGGTCTGCCAGGATCTCGAAATCCGGTTCTTCCAGGTTTTGGATCTCTACCAGCGCGTTCCGGTTTTCTACCAGGGGCTGCACCTTGGCTACCGCCTGCTCGATGATCTCTTTGACGGGTACCTGCTCCATTTCCACCGGAATCTTATGCCCGTCGGTCGAGGCGATGTGCAGGAGCCGCTCGACCTGGCTCTGCAGGTGCGCGGTTTGGTGCTGAATGATATGCGCATATTTGAACAGGCGCTCTGGTTGTTGTACGATCTTGTCCTGTAGCAGCACTTCGGCCGATATCTTCATGACCGCCAGGGGGGTCTTGAACTCATGGGTAAAGTTATTGACAAAATCCTTCTGAACCTCCGCCAGGAATTTCTGGCGATAAAAGTAGAACAGGATCACCGCCAGGCCGATCAATACGATGAACAGGATGGCCGTGCTGATGAACCAGAAATTCATCTGCGCCAGTACATATTTATTCCGGTGGGGGAAATACAACAATACATAGTCATGCGGGCGTGGGTACAGTGGCAGGGCAATGTTGGACGGATCGTACCTAGCCGCCGCCGCCGCTACATACTCCTGGGCCACATATTTACCGGTCCGGGCACTGTACAGACTGATATAGGCATCAGTCAGTACGTCAAAATCATTCAGCTCATGTTTGAGGTAAAAGACCAGGGAGTCGTAAGGCACTTCGCGGGCACCTACCCGGAACAGAAAGTAGTCGGGGGCCGGGTGCTCGATCAGGTCCTGGAGATGATTGGCCGGCGAATCGGCAATGTCCAGGTCTTCATACAAGCCCCGGATGCTCTTCACCACATTGGTGTTAAAAGTCTTGTGTTCGAATGAATAGACCTTGTTGAGCCAGAAGAGTTGCACACCTGCAATAAGCGCAACGAGAAATGTTGCCAGTAATATAATCCACCTGAGGGTTGAAGAACGCATACCGTTTACATAAATACCTCCGGCAAATTTGCTACGCATTATTTATCTAATATTTTTTATCTGGTTAATCGATAGTTAAGGAAAGTTACAAATACTTCACGGCCTCATCAACAATTCATTAACACAAGTTAAACGCCAGTTAAGCAGTCCATTAAAACCGCTTCGGTAACATTTATAGGCTAGCTTTATTCCAGCAACAAATAATACATCTCATTATACCTCTTTAGATAAAGCAAGGTCGGTTTTGTTAGGGTTTATGAACGTCGTCCGTGGGTGGGCGACGTTTCTTTTTGTAACGCCCCCGTTACAGTTCAGGGCAATAAAAAAGCCTGTGGCGTTGCCACAGGCTTTTTCTATATCAGGACAGTCAAATTATGCTTTGGCAGTTGGCGTCTTCGCCTTAGCAGCTGGAGCCGCGGTACCGGGTTGCGCATCAGCCTCACCCAGGGGCTTGTCCTTCGCCAGGTCGATCAGCATCGGAGCAGCTACGAAGATAGAAGAGTACGTACCAGTGATCACACCGATTACCATTGCAAAGGCAAAACCTCTGGTTACTTCACCACCTACCAGGAACAGGATCAGGATGGTCAGCAACACGGTCAGTGAGGTCATGATGGTACGGCTCAGCGTATCGTTGATAGCTTTGTTGATGATCTGTGCTTTGGTGACGCCGCGCATGTTGTGGCTGTACTCACGTACACGGTCGTAGACGATCACCGTATCGTTCATCGAGAAACCGATCACCGTCAGGATCGCCGCAATGAAGTGCTGGTCGATTTCGAGCGGGAAGGGCACGATGCCTTTAAAGAAGGAGAATACGATCAGGATCACCAATACGTCGTGCATCAGTGCCACGATAGTACCGAGCGAGAAACGCCAGTCACGGAACCGCAGGAAGATATACACGGCGATCATCAGCAGTGACCAGAACGTAGCCCATTTAGCACCAGACTTCAGGTCATCGGAAATGGTAGGATCTACTTTCTTGGTACCTTCTACATATTTAGTGGTAGCAAACTCAGCTGCAGTCAGGTTAGCAGGCAGGTAAGGCTTCAGGCCTTCAAAGAGCGTGTTTCTGACAGCAGAGTCGACGGTCAGACCTTCTTCGTTGATGCGGTAGTCGGTTACGATCTCCAGCTTGTTGGCATTGCCATACGTTTTCAGCTGGGGAGTTTTTTCAAACACCTTCTCGAGTGCACCTCTCACCTGCTCTTCGTCAACGGGCTTGCCGAAGTTCACCACATAGCTGCGTCCACCTTTGAACTCCACGCCTTCATCGAAGCCATGGAACACGGCAGCTACACCAAGAGCCAGTACGATCGCAGAGATCACATAGGCTACCTTGCGGAACTCGATGAATTTGTAAGCAGCATGTTGGAAGATGCGCTTGGAGATGTTGGTGAAGTATTTGAAGTGACGGTTGTTGTTGGTATAGAAATCGGTGATCAGACGGGATACGAGGATACCGCAGAACAGCGACAGGAGGATACCGATGATGGTAGTGGTAGCAAAGCCGAGTACCGGACCAAGACCATACACCGCCAGGATAACGGCAGTCAGCAACTGCGTGATGTGCGCATCGAGCACCGGCGGCAATGAACGGCGGTAACCGTCTTTTACAGCCTGTTCGTGCGATTTACCATGCGCCAGTTCATCCTTGATGCGCTCGAAGATGATAACGTTGGTATCTACCGCGATACCGATAGTCAGTACCAGACCGGCGATACCGGGGGCAGTCAGGGTTGCACCCATGGCACTCAATACACCTACGGTAAACAGCAGGTTGAGGATGAGGGCGATATTGGCCACCATACCACCCGTATTATAATACACCACCATCAGGATGAAGATCACCGCGAAAGACAACGCGAATGACAACATACCACCCTTAACGGCTTCTTCACCCAGGGTAGGTCCTACTACCTGCTCCTGTACGATCTTGGCAGCAGCTTCTACTTTACCAGATTTCAGGATGTTGGCAATATCCTGGGCTTCTTCTACTACGAGGGCCCTGTTTTTGCCGGCACCGCTACCCATGGTGATCACAGAGCGGCCACCATCGATCTTCTGGTTTACGTTGGGAGCTGTATAAACAATATCATCGAGTACAATGGCAATGGGCTTACCGACACTCTTCTCGGTCATATCAGACCAGATACGGCCACCGGCTTCGGTCATGTCCATCGTTACCTGTACTTCATTGCTCATTTGGTTGAAGTCCTGGTTAGCGTCTTCGATCGCGCTACCTTCCAGACGGGCACCTTCTTTACCGGGAATGGTCTTCACGGCGTACAGGGTCAGTACCTGACTCAGCGCACCTTTGTCGTCACGCTCTTGTTTGCCCCACAGGAACTTGGCGTTGCCGGGGAAGTTGTTCTTAACATTAGGCAGGGCGAGGTACTGGTTTACTTTAGCAGTATCCTTCAGCATCGCCATACCGATATAACCAGGCAGGCCACCGTTCTGGTAGGGACGGGCAGGCATCAGCACCTGGAACAGGGGATTCTTGCGGGAAGCGAGGGCCACACTGTCAGCCACTTTCTTCAGCGAATCACCCTTAGCTGTACCCTTCAGAGAATCGGGAATAGCGTTGGCAGCACTGTCGGCGGGTGAAGTACCATATAAATAGGCCTCGAGGGCTTTGTCGGCATTCATCATGCTGGTCTGCATCACACCATCATTGAGGGTGTATACTTCCCAGAACTGGAGGTTGGCAGTAGATTGCAGGTATTTTCTTACACGCTCGGGGTCGCTGGCACCGGCCAGTTCCACCGTAATGATACCCTTGCTCTCATCGAGGCTGATGGTAGGCTGGGCAACACCAAACTTATCGATACGCTTGCGCAGTACCTGGTAAGTTTGCGACATCGCCGCGTTGGCTTTGCCATTGATGTACGCAACTACTTCGTTATCGGAAGAGGCAGCAGTCAGTTTGCTGCCGGGCTTGGCGAAATGAGGAGCCAGTTTAGCACCTGGGTTTACATTCTTGAAAGCATTCACAAACAGCGTAGTGAAGTTCTGGTCACTGGTCAGCTTCAATTTCTGTGCTTCTGCTATGGCTTTGATGATCTGGGGATCGTTGGGGTTGACAGTAAGACCTTTGATCAAACCATCAAGCGCGATATCCATCGTCACGTTGATACCACCTTGCAGGTCAAGACCGAGCAACAGTTCGCTCTCCTTGGCTTTCTGATAGGTTTGTCCCCACCAGGTGATCTTTGTTTCTTTGGTTGCGTTACGCAGGCTGTCGAGGTAATTAGCTTTGTACTCATCTAACTGAGCCTGGTAAACAGCTTGCGCTTCTTTATCGCCAGGATATTTTTGGTCGGCAGGCGTGTAGCTTTTCTTGATGTAAGCAACAGCTTTGGTCTCCAAACTCTTCTCATGTTTGTTCACGAACCAGGTAAAGGATAGCTGGTAAAGGGATATCAGGATCAATAATCCAGCAAAAATGCTAACCAGTGCTCTCATTGCAATGTTGTTTATTTTTTAGGAGTTGGCAAAGATAGGGTTTTCAAACAGAATAGGAAACAGCAAAATAAGCCTGAAAATGAGGCTTATAGAAGGTTTCCGTCGACGTATACGGATAACCGGGTTTAATCATTCAGGAGATATGAAATGGATCGTCCGGAGATAGGCAGGTCATTCGCAGTTGTCCTTGGCCGGCGGGTGCCAGCCTCATAGTGCACAGCATCAAACATAAAATTCTCTTGGTTAATAACTTGAATCAGGTCGTAAAGGCCTCAATTTAACATTTTTCTCCAAATAAGAATGTGTAATTTTCTTTTTCCTGCATCTGGTGCGGTAAATAACCATCCCATGAAGTTTTACCTGACAGCCTTCATCCTGCAGCTGGGCGCGCTGGCGAGCGGCGCCCAATCCACCACCCAAACGGAATTTGGCCTCAGCGAGAACGGACTCATCTACCCCGACTCTACCATGCGGCAGTTAAAACACATCGTCGATTCGCTCAACCTGCGTTTCAAGGTGTGTGACCTCAACAAAACCTATTATGCCCAACCCCAGGGCATGGCCCATTATATTACCCTGCGTGATCAGCAAGCCTGGCAGGCCCGCCAGGACATCGACCGGCAGATCACGTTCGATCAGTTCCAGGCCAAATACACGGCGGCTACCTATTCGAAGGACCAACTGGTGATCCGGGAAACCGGGTTTATCCGCAAAGATACCATCACCCAATTCTCCTCGGCCGGCTTTGGGACCGAATCGGAATATGTGGAATTAACAGGCGATCCTGCTAAGTATGCTACACCGCTGAAAGGCCGGTGGGTGTACCAGTTTTACGACTACCAAAAAGGGAAAGCCCTATTAAAGGCCTATTATTTCGCGTCCAACCTCCATAGCCCGGCCGTGCCCACCAAATATGCCCGGCAGGTACTGTATGTAGATTGCCTGATCGACACGACCAGCAAGCTCTTTACAGCCAACGACGAGGGCTATTATACCGGGTATGCCCACCTTGCCGACAGCACGCCTTCCAAAGTATATGCATTCCTCCAGTTCGTGAGGAGTAAATTGGCGGCAGCTCCGCGCCTCAAAAATGCCAACGATGTGCTCGACAAACATGTCTACGCCGGCTACGTGAAGGAAGTGGAGAACTGGAATACCCTCAAATGGGAATTGATCAGGAAAAGCATCTCCCGGATGCCCGAATTTCAGCCTATGCTGTTGCAGGCTTATGAAGAAGCCCTGCGTACCCGCCAGTCGGAAGATGAATTTGAAAAACTGGTAGAGTTATTTTTATCACCCAAGGCCAGTCTCGGGCTGAAACGCAACCGGTTGGTATATGGCCGGTGCAGTATGGACCAGCGCCCCCGCGAACATGCGGTGGAGATAGCACGGCTCTCTGCAGCCACCGTGAACTGGGAGACCTTTTTGCGGGCCCACCTCGATATCATGAATGATCATTTCCAAAGCATGGCCACCAGCAGTTATGGACAGGCCATACGGGGCACCTATATCCGCGAACTGGAAGTGCTCGACATCAACGTGCCCGATCTCATGATCGGCATTGCACTGCGCGTGTCCAATGCGGCGCCAAACCATTACGCCGGCAGCGTTGGCCGCCTGGGTCGTGCGCTGGCGGAGACCAAAGAGCCCGCCAAAATGGAAGCGGCCATGCTGGGCATGATCCGCGATCCGACGCTCGACGACTTCAACCGCGTGCTGATGTATTATGTATACCTCACGTATGCCCGTTACAGCACCGTCAACGGGGGCTTTTACACAAAAGCTGCCAGGTTAACTGCAGCCGCCACTACCCTTCCGCCGTACCTGGCGATGAAGGTAAAGGCCAATCCGCCTAAGCAATAGCAACGCAGCTGCTCAAGGGCAGGGCTTCTGCCACACCCCGGCTGCTACCCACGACGCCTTTTCTCTTCCTATAGCGGCCCTGATTACCTTTGTGGTGTCAGGGCTTTTTTTGCGCCTGCACGCGTACACCCATTGTATCAAAACTGTACAGTGGGCAACCGCAGGCACCTCAGAATATGGCTATTTATCAGGCAGTTACAATTCTGGCACCGGCGTTGTTCTTTACCATCGACCTATTCAGACAGCTATGTTAAAAAACTACCTCAAGATGGCCTGGCGCAGCCTGGCCAAAAATAAGATATCTTCTTTTATCAATATCAGCGGCCTGGCCGTAGGCCTCGCCATCGGCATCCTGATCATGGTCGCCGTGCTCGATATGATCAGCTACGATAAGTTTCACCAGAACATGCCCAACATCTATTCGCTGATGAATACCCACAAGGTGGGCGGCGAAATCGGTGTAGGTACCAGTGTACCCGGACCGCTGGCGGCCGACGTCAAGGCCAATTTGCCGGAAGTGCAACGCATTTCCCGTTTTGCCGGTAGCGGACAAACGCTGATCACCACCGAGGAGAAAAGCGTCTATGAAACCACCGTCTTTGCAGAACCCGATTATTTCCGCATGATGACCTTCCCAGCGCTCTCCGGCGATCCCGTAAAAGCGATGGAAGGATCAGGCTCGGTGGTGATCACCGCGCGCACCGCCCAGAAGTTGTTTGGCACCGTCAACGCCATTGGCAAACTGATCACCTACAACAGCCAGTTTCCCCTGGAAGTAGCAGCGGTTATTCACGACATCCCCGCCAATAGCAGCGCGCAGTTCGATGTCATCATTCCTTTTAAAGTATACGAACAGCAAAACAGCGGTTGGATCAACAAATGGGACAATAACCAGATCGCCACCTGGATGCAGCTGCAGCCCAACGTAAACCTGGCGGCGGTCAATGCCAAGCTGGGAAAGCTGATCAAGGCCAGGCTTAACAATGAAGAAGCCGGACTTTTTGCCTATCCCTTCTCCCGCATGTGGTTGCACGGCGAATTCCAGGACGGCAAGCCCAGTGGTGGCCGCATTTCGGCCGTCTGGATGTTTGCCACGATCGGGATTTTTGTATTGCTGGTCGCCTGTATCAACTTCATGAACCTCTCTACCGCCCGGTCTGAGCGTAGGGCCCGGGAAGTAGGTGTCCGCAAAGTGATGGGCGCTTTCAGAAAGCAGGTGATCGCGCAGTTCCTGTGCGAAGCCATGTTGTTATCGCTGATCTCCCTGGCCGTCGCTTTACTGCTCGCGCGGCTAGCATTGCCCCTGCTCAATTACTTTACGGAAAAAGAGCTGAGCTTCGATTTCATGAACTGGCAACTGTGGGCCTCCTTGACGGGCATGGTCCTGTTTACGGGACTGGTGGCCGGCAGCTACCCAGCCTTCTTCCTCAGCAGCTTCAAGCCGGTATTGGTATTGAAAGGCATCATCGTCAACCGGCGGGGCGCCTCCATCCTGCGCAAGGGATTGGTCACCTTCCAGTTCATGGTGTCGATCTGCCTGATATTGGCCACCATCGTTATCTATAAACAACTCCGCCATGCAGAAAGCCGCCCGATCGGCTATACTGCCGAAAACCTGGTAGAGGTACCATTGCGCGGAGAGATCGTCAACAAATATGCGTTGCTGAAAAACGAACTGTCGCAGGTACCAGGCGTAGAAAGCGTTTCGGGCGGCGGCAACAACATCCTCCGCTTTGGCGGCGCCACCGATGGGGTCACCTGGCCCGGACAGGGACCCAACGACCGCATGTGGGTTACCCTGACCGACGTGCAATACGACTGGGCCAAAACGGCGGGATTACCGCTGGCGGAAGGCCGGGAATTTGACCCCGCCTACGGTACCGACACCAATGCAGTGCTACTGAACGAAGTAGCCGTGAAGAAAATGAGGCTGGTATCCCCCGTAGTAGGTCAGCGGGTAGGTGGTGGTACGGTGGTGGGCGTGGTAGGAGATTTCGTGTACAACAATCCCCTGTCGACGCCCAAGCCCATGCTGATCAAACTGACCCGCGGAACAGTCAACCACCTGTTTATCCGCATCAAAAACGACGACCAGTGGAAGAAAACCATGGCAGGCATCGAAAAAGCGATCAAAAAGACCGATCCGCTGTTTCCCTTTGAGTTTCATTTCGTGAATGAAGAATACCAGAAACGTTTTCAGGGCATCCGGTTTACGAGCCAGATGACCAACCTGATAGGCGTGCTGGCCATTTTCATCTCCTGCCTGGGATTGTTTGGCCTGTCGGCCTTCCTGGCAGAGCGCCGGCAAAAAGAAGTGGGTGTCCGCAAAATATTGGGCGCCAGTCTCACCCAGGTCTGGATGATCTTATCCAAAGACTTCCTGAAACCGGTGCTGATCGCGTTTGTGCTGGCCACGCCGCTGGCCGGCTGGGCGCTGCACAGTATGCTCCAAAACATGGATTACCGCATTTCGCTGTCCTGGTGGATGTTTGCCGTGGCAGGCATCGCTACGGTGATTATTGCGCTGGCCACCGTCAGTTTCCATGGCATCAAAGCCGCGCTGGTAAGCCCTTCGCAGTCGCTGCGCAACGATTAAGCCTTTCTACTTTTCGATATCGGCCCTGCACGCCCTCCGGCTGCAGGGCTTTTTAGTATCCGCGAGGTCAAAATATGTCCGGATGACACGCAAAAATGGCTAACAAAAAAACCGCAAACTGTATTACTTTTGCGCCATTCGTTTAAAAAAGCAAGCAACAGACACTTATTAATTATGCAATTATCATCCAGATTAACATGGTTCAGCGAGCCTGAAACGCTGAAGATGGCGAAACTCGGCCGCGAGTTGAGAGCCAAAGGCATTGATGTTATCGACCTCAGTTTGGGGGAGCCCGATTTCGATACCCCACAACACATCAAGGATGCCGCTAAGAAAGCCATCGACGATAACTATAGCCACTACACACCCGTAGCCGGCTATATGGACCTCCGCGAGGCTGTATGTGTAAAACTGAAGCGCGACAACAACCTCGATTATAAACCCGAAAACATCATCGTATCAACTGGTGCCAAACAAAGTTTGGTCAACGCGGTATGGGCGGTGATCAGCCCCGGTGACGAAGTAGTGATCCCTACGCCGTATTGGGTTACTTACTCCGAGATCGTGAAGCTGGGCGAAGGCGTTGTAAAGCTGGTCACCACTTCTATCGAGAACAAATACAAGATCACCCCTGGTGAGCTGGAAGCAGCTATTACAGAGAAGACGCGTCTGGTGATGTTCTCTTCCCCCTGTAACCCCAGCGGTTCCGTATACAGCAAAGCCGAGCTGGAAGGCCTGGCCGTGGTACTGCGCAAGTACCCCAAGGTATTCATCCTCTCCGACGAGATCTATGAGTACATCAACTTCGTAGGCAAACACGAGAGCATTGCACAATTCGACGACCTGAAAGACCGTGTGATCATTGTAAATGGTCTCAGTAAAGGTTTCGCCATGACCGGGTACCGTCTTGGTGTAGTAGCTGCTCATCCCGATGTAGTGAAGGCTTGTGAAAAACTGCAAGGTCAGATCACCAGCGGCGCCAACAGCATCACCCAGCGTGCTGCGATCGTAGCGTTCACCGGCGATCTCCGTCCTTCACAGGAAATGAATGTGGAGTTCGAGCGTCGTAAGAAGCGTGTGATCGAGATCATGAACGGCATTGACGGCCTGAAGTATGCTGAGCCTGATGGTGCGTTCTATGTATTCCCCACCGTTAGCCAGTATTTTGGCAAGAGCGATGGCGAAGAGACCATCAAGGATGCCGATGATCTTTGCATGTACCTGCTGAACAAGGCACACGTGAGCACCGTTACTGGTCGCGCATTCGGTGAGCCTACTGCGATCCGTATCTCATTTGCCAACAGCATGGAGAAGATCGAAGAAGCCTGGAAGCGCATCATCGCTGCCCTCGCTAAACTGAAATAGTCAGCTATTATTGATAGACAAAAAGCCGGCAATTGCCGGCTTTTTGCGTTAATGTCCGACTCTCGATGCCGTCCTTCTAAAGCCCCCTTTGGCCCGCCAGCCCCACCACATCCAGGCCCCGCAATTTTTCGTATCTTCGTCAAAGCATTATTCATGTCAATATTGAAACATCCGCTATTATACGTAGGCTCCACAGGTGAAAAGAATCTCTACACATTATTTGACGGTGGAGCTAATTTGTCGTGCATAAATCCAGATTACGTGGAGGAACTGGGAGGTGCGCAATCACTGGGTAAAATCAGGCGCATCGCTACGGCCAGTGAGGGTCATTTTATCGAAGTTAAGCAACGCATCACCCTAGACTTCTATATTGACGATGTACTCCTCAGCGATGAGTTCCTCGTAGTGCCCGGGTTAAGTGAAGAGGCGATAATCGGCGCTGCCACCATGCAGAAATGGCGCATCAAACTCAACTTCGATGACGACCGGGTAGAAGTTGATCCCAAGGTTGCTAAAATGCAATTGATATAACAGTAAAAGCCGGGTTTCCGGTTTTTTTTTGTAAAGACCTGTTTCACTGGCCAGCGAAACAACCAGGCAGTTTGAAGCGAGCTGTGGGTATTTGTCGTTCGGCAGTTGCTGCCGCGCCTCCCCTTCTTCAACACCATATAATCCGCATTATCTTTGCTGTCGATGTGCTATCGTTCAGGAGTTGATGTCGCACCTACCCCTTCTTCAACCCCATATAATGTGCTTTTTCTTTGCTGTCGAAATGCTCCAGCGCATTGCGCAAGGCCGAGCGCGGCATCGTAGCAGCATGTTTATCCAGGAAAGTCTTGAGCTGTTTCCGGTCCTTGCCGGCATACCGCAGCATCCAGCCCGTGGCTTTGTTGACCGTCTCGTCCGTGTCTTTCATCAGCAGGGCTGCAATCCGGAATGTTTCGTCCACCTCGCCCTGGCGGATAAAATGCGCAGTACTCAATATAGCCGTTCTCCGCTCATAGGGGTTCTTCGATTGCGCGAGTTGGTATAGCACCTTACGCGGCTTATCATACAAATACCTGCCCACCACCTGGTGCGCCGCCAGGTCCACCAGGTCCCAGCTGTTTACCCGGTCATGCCTGCGCAGGTATAGGTCGTACAGTTCCTTCAGCCTTTCTTCCGTCACCTTTTTGGCACTCGCCGCTTTACCCATGATGCTCATGGCACCCGCCCGCATCTCGTGTACGGCATGCTCCATCAACTTTTCGATCTCTTTGACCGGCATGTCTACAAACAGCTTGGCCACCTCAAAAACATGCCCCATGCGCACCCCTACAAACTGATCCCCCACCAATGGCTTCTCGTCATTAAAACTAAAATAACGTTCGTATTTCTTGAGTTCTGCGTCCGACTGGTAGGTCATCAGGGTATCGATAAAGACCCGGGCAGTCAGATCAGCTTTGCCAGCGGTCTTAACCGAGGCAGCCTTGACGCTTTTCGGCGAGATGGATTTTACGGCGGCCTTTTTAGCCGCAGGCTTATGGATGGCGGATTTCGTGGCCGCCTTTTTAGCCGCAGGCTTAGGAACCCCCGATTTAGTAGCCGTCTTTTTACCGGCAGGCGATTTATTACCAGCTTTGGTGTTTGATGGTGCAGTCGACTTTGGGAGGCGGGAAACGGTGGCGGCAGCTTTGGCCATAAGGTAGTCAATTTTGGTGACTACAAACATACTGGTATATCCCAGCATTCCGCCGGTGCTATTGCGACAAAACCAGGGGCTGATAGCCTTTATCCGGCGTTGGCCGCTCTGCCCCCGCCAGACGGCAGCTATACGATGACGAACGGCGCCCGAAGGCGCCGTTCTGAAAAAGTTGATAGAGCTGCGGAGCTATAGACTAATTCCTTATCCCCGGCTCATCGATCCACCCACCTGGGTAACCATGGTATTGGTTGTAAATGAAGTAGAAGAACTGCCTTTACTATAAGTACCCGACATATACAGTCCATTGAACGAAACTCCATCGGTAACACTTCCGCCGGTGTAGACCCGGTAACTGGTGCCCGTTTTCAGTTTCGCACTGGCGTAGATCATCGTGCTGTAAGCGATCGGCGCCTGGAAGGTCAGGGCCTCTGTACCATCAGCCGCCTCGATATGGATCACCTGGTTGGCGGAGCCACTACCCAAAATGACCGATGGCACTGTCGACACCGATGCTGTCGGTCCGCTCGTAGCGCCCGCTATCCCCACCAGGATACCTCCCGTGATCTTGAGCGTCCGCGCATCACAGTCGATACTGGCTTCGGGCGCCCTCGCTCCTACCGCCAAGATCTTACCACCGGTAATCGTAAAGATCCCATTGGAGTCCATCGCATCATTGCCGGTGCTGTACGCATAGACATTACCCCCATTGATGTAGATGGCTGTACCGGCATTGAGGCCGTCATCGGCTGTCTTCACGGTAATATTGCCTTTGTTGATAGTCAATACACTTTTGCTCTCGATACCCTCACCGGCGGTTGAGGTCACATTGATGGTACCACCATTGATGGTCACATACGGATCAATGCTGGCATCTTCTTCTTCATACGAGGCCGCGATGCCGTCATCACCCGTATTCAACGTCAGGTTGCCATCATTGACAATCACATACCCCTCCTCGCATTCGATGCCATCACTGGCGGCAGTCACCTTCAGGGTGCCACCATCCACGATAAACGCGTCGTTGGTATGAAATCCATCAGTGACAGCGCCGGTAACCGTTATCGTGCCGCTGATCACGCGGATATAATCATCACTGGCGATGCCATGCTTGTAATTGCCTTTCACGTCGAGACTGCCATGGCCACTGAACACCAGCTGTCCTTCGCTGAAGAAGGTGGCTTTCTGATCTTCCGCAGACGTGGCATAGCTGGCTCCATCCGTCAGGGAGTTGGTCGTATTGTCATTGATCACCACAAAAGCTCTTTTGGAGGATTGTATGTTGATGGCCGGACCATCGGCATGGGTGATATTGACGCCATTGAGCGTGAGCTTGAATTTCTTGTCGCTGTAGATCTTCACCGATCCATTGGTGGTAGTGCCCGACAGTTGGTATTCTACTCCGGCCACAGTAGAGGTCACCGTCAGGTCCTGCCCTGACTGCACAATCGTCACGCCGGCGGCCGATAACGGATTGCTGATGGTCACGGTACTGCCAAAGTTGATCGTCACGATGCTGCCGAAAGTCGAATTGGCCAGGATGTCTTCTGCATCATAGCCGGTTTGGGTGCCACCTTCTGCCGTACCACTGGTGATGGCGGTACTGTCGATGGTGGCCGTCGTACTACCGGTAGTCGCTTCGTCGGCAGCGGCCTTGTCAGAGCAGGCGCTGAGCCAGCCAAGCGTTGTAAACAGGATGATAAAACTCGTCAATAGAGGCTTCAGGGGGCCGGTTGTTGCGGCCGGGCGGGTCTGTGTTGCAGGTGTCATCATTGCGGTAATAATTAAGTGTAGCATTGTTCCATGCAACGAAACTATTGGTTGCGATATAGCACGCCTACAAAGCATCGGTCAATGGGATTTTTCTCCCGACTAATATCATCGCAGTACCTTCCCGTACAAGGATTTGTTAAATAAATTCAGTATCCTTACTGTTCAAATTCACGCCTGCATGACCAACCGTAGAGATTTTATCCGCCAATCGGCTGTATTGACTTCAGCCGTAATGATGGGCTCGGCCTTTACCCTGAAACCCAAATACAAGCTCGGCCTTCAGTTGTATACCATTCGCGATGCCATGGCCAAAGACACCCGCGGCACGCTCGCGAAGATCGCATCCTACGGATATGAAGAAGTAGAGACCTATGGCTACAACCGGCAATATTATAAACATACACCGGCCCAGTTCAAACTACTGCTCAACAACAACAACCTGACCAGTCCCAGTGGTCATTACGAACTCAATAAATACATTGGTCCGGGTACCAAACCCGAAGACCTCGACCGCTATGTCGATGATTGTATTCAAGGCGCGCTGATCCTGAAACAAACCTATATCGTGTGGCCCTGGGTCGATGAACCGATGCGTCCTATCGAGCAATTTAAGGAAGTCGTCGCTGCGTTGAATAAGGTCGGCGAGAAAGTCACAAAGGCAGGTTTACAGTTTGCCTATCATAACCACAATTTCGAATTCATCGAGCAGAATGGTGAAACCGGTTACGGCATCCTGCTGCGTGATAGCGATCCGAGATACGTGAAGCTGGAGCTCGACCTGTACTGGTCTACGTTCATGAAACAAGATCTGCCAGCGCTGTTCAAAAAACACCCGGGCCGCTTCCCGCTCTGGCACCTGAAAGACAAAGACAAAACCAATCCCGAATTACATACCACCATGGGTGATGGTGATATTAATTTTACCAAAATACTACCCTATGCCGCCGACGCCGGCGTGCAACATATGTACGTGGAGCAGGGCAACAATTATATCCCCAATGACCTGGCCTGCGTGGAGCGCAGCGCCGTTTTTACCAAAAAACTGCTGAAATAGGCTTGGGCTGATACTCATTAAGTTCAATCATTTCCCCTAAGCAATCTCACCATCCCGGCAGCGTGCTCTGGAGTCGGCCTTAAAAACCCGTAGCCAACAGGTTATAAGTGCCAAACAAATACCGTATTATTCATATATGACAATTTACTGCCGAGCTCATGCCGAGGTGGTGCCGAGCTACTGCCGAGCTCGTGCAGCGTTGTAGGTCCTCGATAGGTTCGGTGTAGGTCCAGTGTAGGTCCTCGGAAGCCGAGTAGGATCTGAGGTCCAATCAGCCTTACACAGTGAACTTAGTCAGGAAAAACCCAGGCGACATACGGTTACCACGACGCGAGCAGCCGTCGTGTACTTGAATGTAAATAGGAGGTACTGGTAATGCACGGGCATAGCACGGAGAGAGCACTGCGCATGTACTAAACCCCTGTATAGTCTGGTTATAGTACCAAAGCTATTCCGGAGCTTTTTCTGAATAGTACGCATACATTCCGCGTACTCTCCGCCTGCATTCCGCAGGCTTTTCACACGCATATTACACGGCAAAGGAACTGCCGCAACCGCAGGTTTTGCTGGCATTGGGGTTACTGAAGGAGAAGCCGCGGGCATTGAGTCCTTCCAGCCAGTCGATCTGGATACCGGCCAGGTACAGGCCGTGTGATTGGTTCATGATAAAACGTAGTCCGTCTACCTCATACAGCTGATCCGCCTCCTGGCGGTCGTCGAAGCCCAGCACATAACTCATGCCCGAGCAACCACCACCTTTTACGCCGATCCGTAAGAACTTGCTGGTATCGAAACCAGGATCATTCATCAGGCGGAGTAATTCGGTACGGGCACTGGGGGTAAATTGTACGGGGGCTGTCACTGTTTCCATGTTCTTCCTGTTTGCCCAAAAATACAAAGTTTGCCATATACGGTCAATGGCCCAACAAACAATTGACAATCATACGACCTGGCAGACTATAACTACCCGTTCAACCGTTAAAGGGAACTCAATTCGAATTCACTACATTTGTTGACTTTTAAAAACTACCCCTAATGGGATCTCTTTCCGTAAATGAACTCATCTGGCAACTGATTATCGCCTTTACCTTGGGCGGCACCCTCGCTTTTTTGTTCTGGAAACAGCGCAAGGAAACCAAACTCGCCATGGAAGACCGCAAGAAAGCAGAAAACCAGGAAACGAACCAGGTAGCCACCTCCAAGCAAATGCAATTGCAGGCCTATGAGCGACTCATCCTGCTCGTTGACCGCATTGCCCTACCCAATATCATCAACCGCCTGAATGATCCTAATTTCAGCGCCCGCGACCTGCAGGCCGTACTGATCCAGCAGATCAAAGGCGAGTTCGAATACAATGTCACCCAACAGATGTACGTGAGCCAGGATGCCTGGGAAGCCGTGCGCAACCTGAAAGACCAGAACCTGCTGATCGTAAACCAGATCACCTCTTTCCTGCCACCAGACTCCAGCGGCCAGGACCTGAGCCGGGCCATTCTCGAAATGCTCGTGCAGAATCCCAAAGCATCGCTGCACACTATCGTGGCGGATGCCCTAAGCTATGAAGCCCGCAAGCTCATGGCCTGAGGATCGCTGCGTTCTTAAACAATGATAGCTTATGCCAGAAAAGAAGGTAACGACCGATAGCGGAATAACAATCAACGAATTGTACGATGCCAGCAGCATTGCTGGAATACCTGCCTCGCCCCCACCCGGCGAATTTCCCTTTACCAGGGGCGTTCAGCCCGATATGTACCGGGGTAAGCTGTGGACCATGCGGCAATATGCCGGCTTCAGTACCGCCGAAGAAAGCAATAAGCGCTACCATTACCTGCTGTCACAAGGGGTCATGGGCCTTAGCGTAGCTTTCGACCTTCCCACGCAGATCGGGTACGATAGCGACCATGCCCTGGCAGAAGGCGAAGTGGGCAAAGTAGGCGTTGCCATCGACAGCATCGAGGATATGCAAACCCTCTTCAAAGGCATTAAGCTGGAAGACGTCTCTACTTCCATGACCATCAACGCCACCGGCTTCATTCTCCTGAGCCTGTATGTAGCCTTGGCCAAACAACAGGGCGCCGATCTGAAAAAGATCAGCGGCACCATCCAGAACGATATCCTCAAAGAATACGCCGCCCGCGGTACCTATATCTATCCACCCAAACCATCCATGCGCATCATCACCGATATTTTTGAGTGGTGTGCCCAGGACCTGCCCAAGTGGAATACCATCTCCATCTCCGGCTACCATATCCGCGAAGCGGGCAGTACGGCCGTGCAGGAGATCGCCTTTACACTGAGCAATGGTAAAGCCTATGTTAAAGCAGCCCTTGAAAAGGGATTGGATATCAACGTATTCGGTAAACGGTTGTCGTTCTTCTTTAATGCCCACAACAACCTGTTTGAGGAGATCGCCAAGTTCCGCGCAGCCCGCACCATGTGGGCTACCATGATGAAGGAACTGGGCGCTACCGACCCCAAGGCCATGATGTTGCGCTTTCATACCCAAACCGGTGGCAGTACGCTCACGGCCCAGCAACCCCTGAACAATATCGCCCGGGTAACGGTCCAAACCCTGTCTGCCGTATTGGGCGGCACCCAATCGCTTCATACCAATGGGTACGACGAAGCGCTTAGCCTGCCCACCGAAGAGGCGGCCCGCATCGCCTTACGCACCCAACAGATCGTGGCTTTTGAAAGCGGCGCAGCCGATACGGTCGACCCGCTGGCAGGCTCTTATTTCGTAGAAGCACTGACCAAAGAAGTGGAAGAAGCCGCCTGGCAACTCATCGGCAAGATCGACGCGATGGGTGGCAGCGTGAGCGCTATTGAGCAGGGATTTATCCAGGACGAGATTGCACGCAGCGCTTATGATTATCAACGCCAGGTAGAGCGTAATGAAAAAATTATTGTAGGCGTCAACAAGTTCCAGTCAACAGATACCAATACCCCACCGCCCTTCAAGATCGACGATTCCATCCGTCAGGTACAAAGCGAAAAACTCGCTACCCTGCGGCACCAGCGCGATCATGCCAAATGCGATCAGTTGCTGCAGTTGCTGTCTGATAAGGCGGGCAGCGACGAGAACATCATGCCCACCGTTATCGAAGCGGTTGAGCAGAAATGCACCCTCGGCGAAATTGCCGATACGTTGCGCGAGGTGTATGGTGAGTACAAGTAGGAAGGCCGCCGCCCGTTTACGCCGGACCAGTCTTCGTATATTGCAGCATGTACACCGCCACTACCGTCAGCACTGACCAGGAATTGGAACAGATCCTCGAACTGCAGCGCCAGAACCTTAAGCAATTTATTTCGCCCGAAGAGAAGCAAGAGCAAGGGTTTCTCACCGTGCAATTCGACCTGCCCCTACTGCAGCAATTGCATGCCATTGCACCCAGTGTGATCATTAAGCACCAGGACGAGGTGGTGGCCTATGCGATGACCGTGTTACTCGAAAGCCGCCCTTTGTACAAACAGATCGATGCGATGTTTGCCAGCTTCGACCAGGCCCAATGGAAAGGCAAACCCCTGCACGATTACTCCTTTTACGTGATGGGACAGGTGTGCGTCAGCAAGGCGCACCGCGGCCAGGGCCTGTTTGACCAGCTTTATGCCCACCACAAAACAGTCTATAGTCCACGGTTCGATTTTATCATTACCGAGATCAGCACTTCCAACACACGGTCGATCCAGGCACACAAGCGGGTCGGTTTTGAAACGATCTATACTTACCCCGATGCCATCGACACCTGGAATATCGTGGTGTGGGATTGGCGGTAATTGACTATATTGATGGATAAACATTCGTTCATGCGCGCTGCTACCAAACTAACCGCCCTCCTGCTGGTCTCTTTGCCGGGCTTTGCTCAAAACCTTACTGCCACCATCGAACAGAAAGCGACGGCACTGCAACCCAAATTGGTGGAGTGGCGGCGTTACCTGCACCAGCATCCGGAATTATCCAACCGCGAATTCAAGACCGCCGAATATGTGGCTGCCCACCTAAAGTCACTGGGACTGGAAGTGCAAACCGGTGTTGCCAAAACGGGCATCGTTGCAATACTCAAGGGTGGCAAACCCGGGCCGGTGATTGCCCTGCGGGCAGATATGGACGCATTGCCGGTACAGGAGCGTGTGGACATTCCTTTTAAATCAACTGTAACGGCCGACTACCTGGGCCAAACCGTACCTGTGATGCATGCCTGCGGCCATGATAGCCATATGGCCATGCTGATGGGCGCTGCGGAAGTATTGGCGTCGATGAAGAAAGACCTGCCCGGCACCGTGAAGTTCTTCTTTCAACCAGCGGAAGAAGGTCCGCCCGGCACTGAAGAAGGCGGTGCTCCACTGATGGTGAAAGAGGGCGTGATGGACAATCCCAAAGTAGACGTCGTATTTGGCTTTCATATTCAATCCGACATCGAGGTCGGCAAATTCGAATACAAACCCGGTGCGTTTATGGCCAGTTCCGACTGGTTCACCATCAAGGTGAAGGGCAAGCAAAGCCATGGCTCGCAACCCTGGAAAGGCATTGACCCGATCGTCGTCAGTACCGAGATCATTAGTACGCTTCAAACCATCGTCAGCCGTCAATCGGAGCTTACCAAGGGGCCCGTGGTGATCACTGTGGGTAAATTCCACAGCGGTGTACGCAACAACATCATCCCGGAAGAAGCCCTCCTGGAAGGCACGATCCGCACACTCGATAGCAAGATGCAACAGGAAACCCATGACCGCATCCGCAAAGTAGCTACTACCGTGGCCGACGCCATGGGCGCTGTGGCAGAAGTCAGCATCGATACCAAAACATTGGTGACCTACAATGACCCGGAGCTGGTCAAGATGATGGTTCCATCATTGGAAGCCGCTGCCGGCAAAGACAATGTGAGTGCGCGGGAATGGATGACCGGGTCGGAGGATTTTTCATATTTCACTACCAAAGCCCCTACCTTCTTTTTATTCATTGGTGGTCGCCCCAAAGGCACTGAGCGTCAGAAAGCGCCGCCCCACCATACACCCGATTTCTTTATCGACGACAGCCGGTTAGATGTAGGCGTGAAGGGATTTTGTCAGCTCGTGTTTGATTATGCGCGGTTGAAAAGCGGCGCCGGTGTACAAAACCCCGGCAAGAAATGAGGAGACTCCTGCCTTTGCTGATTATTGCCATCTTGACCCATCTATTGATCCTGGCCTTCTTTGGGTATGCGGCCAGTCAACCAGGGGGATCAGGACTTGGTTTAGCATTTGCGGTGATTTGGCTGCCCGCTGTTTTTATTGCAACCGCAGTGGCATCGATCGTCCTGGCGATTGTTCGACGCCGGGAGCTATTCAGGAAGGGAATGACACAGTGGACAATATTGACATTGCTTTTTTGCACGCCCCTTCCTTTGTTGGCAGTAGCCATTCAATTTAAACCCACAACATGGTCCCCCTCAAGCGCTTATCATCCCCGAAATGGAAAAATATATAAGGTGGGGTCCTGGAATTATTCATCGTCCAAACAGCCAAGATACCTGGTACAGTATTTCATAGCCGACTCTCTGGACTATGCTACGCAGGGAGAAGCTGCCTTCAAAAAGGACAGCACCTGGACTTACTTTACAAAACATGGCGATACGCTAAAAGTAGAAAAATACCAATCAGGACAACTGCTCTACTCGAAACAATATGTAAAAGATTGATGGCACGAATGCTGATCTGCATTAGTTCTAAAAAGATCATTCCGTTAACATTGGGGTAATACTGGCGAGCTATTTTTGAAAAAGAGTTCTTTATGTTAATGCAAGATTCCCCATTGTGGAGTAAGCTGGAAGCTTATTCTCCAGACAACCCCAATGACGCACTTACCTTTTCGCAGCGTTTGGCCCGGGAAAATGGTTGGTCTCCGCACCTTACCGAACGGGTCATCAACGAGTACAAAAAGTTCTTATTCCTTTGCACGATCAGTCCCCACCCCGTGACGCCCTCTGATGAAGTAGACCAGGCCTGGCACCTGCACCTTGTGTACACCAAATCCTACTGGAACGATCTCTGCCGCGACATTCTCCAAAAAGACCTTCACCACACACCTACAGAAGGCGGCCCATCCGAGCGACAGAAATTCTTCGACCTCTACGAAGCCACCCTCCAGCTTTACCGGCTCACCTTCAACGAGACACCGCCCGACGACATATGGCCGCCCAGCGAAATAAGATTTAGTCACAACCATTTTGTAAGAACCAATACCAGCACACACTGGCTCATACACAAACCAGCGTGGAAGCGGAATTACCATGGTATCTGGCTGATCCTTGCAGGCATCGTATTAGCCTGGCTGTTCTCCAACTTCGGCGTATTCGTCCTCCTGGGGTTTGTGGGATTCGTGATCCTGACCCCTAACCGCAACCGCCAGGGCGGATCGGGCTGCTCCGGTGGCTGCGGCGGAGGGTGCGCCGGCAGCGACAGCCATAGTGGTTGTTCCGGCGACGGGGGATGCAGTGGCGGCTGCGGCGGTGGTTGTGGTGGTGGCGACTGAGGCATGCCACCCCATACCGGGGCATTTATCCTCAACGTGTTGCACAGTCGCTGCACGGTTCAGGCGGTGTAACGGAGGGCATGCTGTTTGTTCCCATTCCGGTAAAATCGTACCGTATGAGCAAACCAATATTTGACAAACACCGCACCCATTCGGATGAGCTGACCAATAACATAACCGTCCGCCACCCAAATAGAAACGTCAATAAAGGCGCCGACAATGCGCGCGACAATACCAAAAACCGTCAACAACCGCCAGCAGACGGCGAAAACGACGCCCAGATAGCCACGCGGTTATCATCCGCCATAGAACTGCCTCCCCTTCTTAACAAAGAAATACTGACTCAACTACAATCCATCAGCAGCGAAGCCTGCATCTCGATCTATATGCCTACCCACCCATCGGGCATGGCCGTCAATGAAGAGCAGGATGCCATTCGCTTTAAAAGCCTGCTCCAGGATGCCACGAAGCAACTTAAAAAGGCTGGATATAAGGACGACCGCATTACTTCCTGGCTGCAGCCTGCCTATGAACTCTACCAGGATACCGCCTTCTGGAAGCGGCAGAACAAGGGGTTGGCCCTGTTTGCCGGCGATAACTTCTGCAGTTATATTCACCTGCAGCAGGCACCGGTTGAGAAGGCCTATATCAATAAAAGTTTTTCGTTGGCCCCGCTAATCGGGCAACTTCCACGCGCCGAATATTTTTACCTGCTGGTCATGAGTAAAAAGCAGGCGAAGCTGTTCCGGGCCGACGACTATGGTATGTCGTATGTGCCAGTAGCCAACCTGCCCGGCAGCGATGTGGCCGTGCCGTGGTCGGCTGCCGATGGAAGCCCCATTGCTGAGAGTGAATTCTACGGCATCAGCGGTTCTTCCACCGATACCCACCAGTTTTTTAAACAGGTCAACGACGCATTGAAAACCGCCGTGCTCAACAATGAACAGGTGCCATTGCTGCTGGCAGGTGTCGATTCCGTATTGCCGATCTATCGATCCGTAAACGACTACCCACACCTGTGGCAAGCAGCACTTACCGGCAGCCATGAAAAAGAAGAGACGGGCAGCCTGTACGCCAAGGCACGTGCCCTGATGCAGCCCTGGTTCGAAGAGCGTGAAAACAAAGCGTTGCAATTATACCGCAACCATTCGGTGACAGCGCTGGCCTCGGTCAACCTGGCTGAGATCATTCCGGCCGCTCATTATGGCAGGATCTCGCACTTGTTTGTTGCCGGCAAAGAACCGCTATGGGGCAGTTTCGACAAAGAAACGAATGTATTGAATATCGAGGGGACGAGTACGGGCAGCAATGAAGACCTGCTTGACCTGACCATTACCCATACACTCATGACAGGTGGTGAAGTGTTTTACATTGACCGGAGGAAGATGCCGGAGCGCTCCGATATCGCCGCGATATTCCGGTATGAAGAAAGTTAGCAGATGAATCATGTCACAAAAAAGCGGGCCTCCTGTTCAGGGGGCCCACTTGCTATTACAAACAGTAATTTACTTTGCTTTCTTTACTTCCTTTGCCCAGGCGTCCTTCAGGGTCACGGTGCGGTTGAAGATCATGCGCTCTTCGGAGGTATCGCGATCGAGGCAGAAATACCCTTTGCGCAGGAATTGGTAACGCTCTTCAAAGCGAGCTGTCTTTAAAGCAGGTTCTGCATACGCAGTTCCCACCACGCGCAGTGAATCAGGATTGATGTACTCCTTGAAATCACCTTCTTCGCTGGCGGGATCTTCCACTTTGAATAAACGATCATACTCCCTTACCTCTACGCTGATGGCCTGTGCTACACTGACCCAATGCAAGGTGCCTTGCACTTTCAGTCCCGAGGTGTCGGAACCACTCTTGCTTTCGGGAATATAGGTACATTTCAGTTCTACCACATTTCCGGCTTCATCCTTCACCACCTCATCGCATTTGATGATATAAGCACTTTTCAGGCGCACCATGGCACCGGGTGCCAGGCGGAAGAATTTCTTGGGCGGATGCTCCATGAAATCTTCCCGCTCGATGTACAGTTCGCTGGAAAAGGGTACATCGCGGTGACCAGCATTGGTATCTTCAGGATTGTCTTCACTCTTCAGCATCTCTACCTCGCCCGCGACGAAGTTGGTGATGGTTACCTTCAGCGGATCGAATACCACCATCCGTCGTTGAGCGATCTTGTTGAGGTGTTCGCGGATACAGAACTCGAGCAGGGAATATTCGATGATATTGTCCCTTTTGGCTACCCCTACCCGATCACAAAAATCGCGGATCGACTCGGGGGTATAACCACGGCGGCGGAAACCACTGATCGTGGGCATACGGGGATCGTCCCAGCCGGTTACGTGTTTCTCTTCCACCAGTTGCTTCAGCTTGCGCTTGCTCATCACGGTGTAGTTGAGGTTGAGACGCGCAAACTCATATTGTTGAGACGGGAAGATCTCCAGTTGCTCGATCATCCAATTGTACAAGGGGCGGTGTGGAATAAACTCCAGCGTACAGATGGAATGGGTAATATGCTCGATCGAATCGCTTTGACCATGTGCAAAATCGTACATCGGATAGATGCACCAGGTATCACCGGTACGGTGGTGATGGGCATGTTTGATGCGGTACAGGATGGGATCGCGGAAGTGCATATTGGGCGAAGTCATATCGATCCTTGCGCGCAATACTTTTTCTCCATCCTTGTATTTTCCGGCTTTCATCTCCTCAAACAAACGCAGGTTCTCTTCCGTGCTTCTGTCGGCATATTGATTGCGGCTACCGGGCGTGGTAGGTGTTCCTTTTTGCTTGGCGATCTCTTCGGCAGTCGAGTCGTCTACATAAGCCAGTCCCTTTTCGATCAGCTTTACGGCGAAACCGTGCAGCTGGTCAAAATAATCGGAGGCGTATAATTCGTTGGCCCATTGGAATCCGAGCCATTGCACGTCGGCTTTGATGCTGTCTACATACTCTGTGTCTTCTGTTACAGGATTGGTATCGTCGAAGCGCAGGTTGGTGGTACCGCCATATTTGAGGGCCAACCCAAAGTTGAGGCAGATGCTTTTTGCGTGACCAATGTGCAGGTAGCCATTGGGTTCTGGCGGAAAACGGGTAGCAATGGATTTGTATTTGCCCGCTTTCAGGTCCTCCTCGACGATCTCTTCGATGAAATTGAGGCTTTTTTCTTCTGTCTTTTTAATCTCAGTCATGGTGCCGTATTTACAAAGATGCCACGGTCGGTCGACGCCCGTGGCATATGGTGGTGGCGAATGTACGAAATATTAGCGTTTCAGCAGGCGGTTTTGGAGCAGTTGCTGCAGTACGGCGTCCCGTTCGGTGCGGCTAATGGGGATGTGGTGCTGCCCGATACGTATATCATTTCCTTCTATACTTTCGACTTTGCCGGCAGCCACGATGTACGATTTGTGGGTGCGTACGAACCGACCGGCGGGCAGGTACTCTTCCACGCTGCGGAAAGTGAGGTAAGTGATGTATTTTTTGTCGGTCGTATAGACTGCCACGTAGTTCTGGAGGGCTTCTACGAACAGGATCTCATCGTAACGGATCTTGATGAGCTTGCTATCGCTTTTGATGAAGAAATAGTCGTCATCGGCGTTCGCGGGTGTGGCACTGCCTGCGGCGGCCTGTTCGCGCAGGGCTTTGGCGCGTGTCACAGCCTTCCAAAACCGTTCGAACGAGAAAGGCTTCAGCAGGTAATCGACGGCATTGAGCTCGAATCCCTCGACGGCATAGTTGGGATAGGCCGTGGTAAAGATCACCAGGGGCGGATGCGATAACGTCTTCAGGAATTCCAGGCCGGTCATCCGCGGCATCTGGATGTCGAGAAAGAGCAGGTCGATGGTCAGTTGCTGTAGTACATCGATGGCCTTCATGGGATTGTCGAACTCGCCGGCCAGCTGCAGAAAAGCAACATCCTGGATATACTCCTTCAGCCCGGTGCGGGCCATCGGTTCATCGTCAATGATGAGGCACTGTAGTGTCATGACACTTGAAGGTTTAGCGCTACGGTAAAGGTAGCATCATTGTGTTCGATCTGCAAGTCATATTTACCCGGGTACAACAGTTCCAGGCGCCGCCGCACGTTGTTCAACCCGATACCACCCCGCGGCTCGGTACTGCGCTGGTGGGGCTCTTTCGAATTCACGATCGAAAAGTGAAAACGGTCCCTGACTTTGGAAAGGTGCAGGTGTACGAAGTTGCGCCGGTCCGGGTAATGCGACAAGTGTTTGAATGCGTTCTCCACGAATGGGATCAGTAACAAGGGCGTTATCGAAAACCCCTGCACGGCCGGGTCGACCGTTACCTGTACCTCATACTGCTCGTCTTTTCGCAATTGCTGCAAACGAATATAATCCTGCAGGTAGGCCACTTCCTGACTAATATCGATGGTATCGGCATTACAATCGTACAGTTGGTAACGCAGCAGGTCCGAAAACTGCAGCAAGGTTTGCCGCGCCGTGGTGTTTTGCTTATCGATCAGGAAATAGATCGCGTTGAGCGAATTGAACAGGAAGTGTGGGTTGATCTGTGACTTGAGGAAATTGAGCTCGGCTTCTGCTTTCTCTTTCGACACCTCTCCCAGCCTGCGTTGCGCGCGGGCATAATCTACCAGCAATTTAATGGCGGCACCGGTACTCACGAGCAGGATATGCGGTATGACATTGTCGTAGAAGCGCCGCTTGGTTTCGTTGAATACATTGAAGAGGGCTGGCCGGTGCATGATCTGCCCTTCCAGGTACAATTTCAACCAACTGCAGGCGGTGACGACGACCAGGAATACCAGCGCGAACAAAACATATTGCTTACGGTACAGGAGGCGAGGGATGAGCAGGTAGTTGGTGATGTATACCATCAACGCCAGGTCGGCCACTTTGAGGGCGGTAATGATCCATCCCGTATTGCGGGGGTAATCCTGGTAACGAAAGAAATGCCAGCCTGCAAACAGTAATAGCCAGCCCAGCAGATGGTCCAATTTATAGCGCCTGAAAAAAGAAACTTCTTGCATATCGCAAATTAAATATACAAAAACCGGCCGGTGCTTTTTCTTACACCTTCCGGTGTGCCGGCTACATGAACTGCAGATTGGCGGTCGGTCATGTTTACACCATCGCCTTTGCGAACGTGCAAAGCCAGGGCCGCCTTTTGTACACACCGCGCAACCGGCGCCTTCCCGGGCTGCTGTACAGCGGTTCATCAAGGCCCGGCGGCAGGTCGTGTAATCCATTTCGCCAGGCGGGCCAGCTGACTTCTCTTTGAGGACCTTCAACTATTTATACTATGCGCAACTTCTATGTTTTCCTGTTGACCCAACTGCTCGGGCTATCGGCCTGTGCACAACCTGCCCAACGCAAAGCATTCAGCATGCCCTGCGAGGGCTGCGAAGCCATTTATGAATCGCCGGTACCTTTCGAACAACTCAATGCGGTCGACACCCTGCCCGACTTTTCGGAGGCTGGCCCCAAAATGCTGGTGACGGGTGTGATCTATGAATACGATGGTAAGACGCCGGCCCGCAATGTGGTATTGTATATTTATCATACCGATCAACGGGGCTTGTATGCTACGCGTGGGGGCGAAACAGGCTGGGTAAAGCGGCATGGGTATATCCGGGGATGGATCCGCACCGGTGCAGATGGACGTTATGCGTTCTACACGTTGCGACCGGCTGCCTACCCGAATGACAAGATACCTGCCCATATCCATCCTGTTATCCGGGAGGCAGATATGCAACCGTATTATGTCGATGAGTGGCTGTTTGACGATGATCCGTTGCTGACACCAGAAGAACGGGCTAAACAGCCTGGTTATGGCGGCAGTGGCATTGTGCGCACCAGCAACCGCAACGACCTGCTGATCGCTACGCGTGATATCGTATTGGGAGCCGGCATTCCCGGTTATCCCATTAAAAAAGGGCTGTAGAAACAGCCCCTGTATTCATTAATCAATAACCTATGAAAAACACTATCTTTTACCTTTAATATCTACCGTAAAATTACACATCAACGAGGCGCTTCTATAATCTATTCGATGATTGCCATCTTATCTGCGTTGAATGAACCAAAGCCGTAGTTTTTGTAAAAATCATACCTGCATAAGTCAATAGCGCGGCCCTGTAAAGGGTATTAAGTAGATGGTACCAGGAGGGTATAAAAAGAAAAAAGAGCTGTAGACACAGCCCTTAACCATTAATCAATAACCTATGAAAAACACTATCTTATATCCTGATTGCATAGTAAAAATACCGCCTCGGGGGCGGTATGTATAATTTATTCGGTGGTTGCGTGCTATTGTAAGATGAATCGGTAGAAATGGTCGATCTCAGGGCTTGGAGCGGGCGCCAAAAAGCAGGCTGCCGATGCGTACAAGGTTACTGCCACAGGTAATGGCGAGCCGGTAATCATTACTCATGCCCATCGATAGCATAGCAGTAGGTAATGGTGGTGCTATCGGGCGCACCACTGCTGCCGCCAATGCAGCAGCCGTATCAGGTTCATTCGCCACTGGCGTGGCTGAACCATCACCCGCGGGAAAATATTCGTCGTACAATCCCTTCAGGTACATAAACTCTTTTTGAACGATCTGCTGGTCTTCCGAAAAGGAGGCCATACCCATCAGGCCCACCACGCGCACGTTGCCCAACAGGCCCGACGCATGATTGGCGCGCAGGACTTTCATGGCCTCAGCCAGTTCTTCATCGCTGAACCCAAACTTGGTTTCCTCCTGTGCGATGTGCACCTGTAGCAGGCAATCGATGACCCGGTTGTTTTTCCCCGCCTGCTTGTCGATCTCCAGCAACAATTTGAAACTATCGACACCGTGGATGAGGTGAACAAAAGGCGCGATGTATTTTACCTTGTTCGACTGCAGGTGGCCGATAAAATGCCAGCGTATATCGGTGGGGAGCAGCAATTGTTTTTCGACCAGTTCCTGTACATAATTCTCGCCAAAGTCCCGTTGCCCCAGGTCGTACAGGGCTTGTATGTCTTCGACCGGTTTGATCTTGGATACGGCCACCAGTGTTACGGAGGTGCCCAGCTCGGCCGTGATGGCCTTGTATTGCTCAATGTTGATCGCCATGTTGATGGATTGCTTGTCTATAGATGGATTGGATGCAAACGCCAAAACTAGCACTATTTACTAAAAAAATATGCCAATGACATGAACGTCACTGGCATAACTTACAGATAGTATTGGCTAAAACCTATTTGAGGATGGAGCGGCTGATCACGATCCGTTGCACTTCGGAGGTGCCTTCATAGATCTGCGTGATCTTGGCGTCACGCATCAGTCTTTCCACATGATATTCTTTCACGTAACCATATCCGCCGTGTACCTGAACGGCCTCTGTAGATACCCACATGGCGGTTTCGCTGGCAAATACTTTGGCCATCGAAGAGCTGAGGGCGTAATCTTTGTGCTGGTCTTTATCCCAGGCGGCTTTCAGGCACAGTAAACGGGCGGCTTCAATGCGCGTGGCCATATCGGCCAATTTAAACTGAATGGCCTGGTGCTGACTGATCTCTTTGCCAAAGGCCTTGCGTTCTTTCGAGTAGCGCAGCGCCAGTTCATAAGCACCACTCGCAATACCCAATGCCTGGGAGGCGATGCCGATACGGCCACCGGCCAGGGTTTTCATGGCAAACGTAAAACCAAAGCCGTCGTCGCCGATGCGGTTTTCCTTTGGCACCTTCACATCGTTGAACAGGATAGAATGCGTATCGCTGCCGCGGATGCCGAGTTTGTTTTCCTTGGCGCCCACTACCACGCCGGGCCATTTCTTTTCGACGATAAAGGCATTGATACCTTTGCTGCCTTTGGCGACATCGGTTTGTGCGATGACCAGGTATACGGATGCGGAAGAGCCATTGGTGATCCAGTTCTTGGTGCCGTTGAGCAGGTAATGATCCCCCATGTCCTCTGCCGTCGTGCGCTGGGAAGTAGCATCACTGCCCGCTTCGGGTTCGCTCAGCAGGAAGGCGCCGATGTATAATTCGCCGTCTTTACGGCCCTGTGCGAGGGGTGTCAGGTATTGTTGTTTCTGTTCTTCGGTGCCGTAGGCTTCGAGCCCCCAGGAAACGAGGCTGTTGTTGACACTCATGCATACGCTCACGCTGGCGTCGATCTTGCTGATCTCTTCCATGGCCAGTACGTAACTGAGGGTATCGAGGCCGGCGCCACCGTACTGCGGATCGACCATCATGCCCATAAAGCCTAGTTCAGCCAGTTTGAGGACCTGTTCTTTGGGGAATTTCTGGTGTTCGTCTCTTTCGATAACGCCCGGCAAACATTCTGTCCGTGCAAAATCACGGGCAGCGTTGCGGATCATCTCGTGTTCTTCTGATAATTGGAACTGCATATGGCCTATCTCGTTTTTTTTGTCGGTGTATACGAATACCCCCTTCGTTCGGGACTTGTTCGCCTTTTCTTCGGGAACGCTTTGGTATTTCCCAATGGTGGACCGAACAATTCCCGAAGGAATCACGGACAAAACCCGCCAGTGGTGGCAACAAAAATAGGAGAATTTATCACAAATACTAACAATTGTTCGTTCTGTTTTGTGGCTATGGGCAGGTTTCCGGTCGGCTGTGTAGTTATTGAGAGGTAGAGGGAAGGAAACAATGGCCTGGAGCGGGCTTTCCTGAACCTAGCAGCAAGGAATTGGGGTGCCACTTACAAATTCCCTTCTTTCTCCAGCCGACGCACGTATTCGTCGAGGCTGTTGGCGAGGGCGTCTCTGGCGCTCATGCTGCGCAGCGAACCTTCTATGAGCTTCCAGTCGATCCGCTTTAACTTCAGCCCGTTACCACGCAGTAATGGCCGGTTACTTTGAAATACAATAAACCCATTGCGCCCGGATACCCGGAATTGCTCGAATTTCGGCGTAGCCGAGATCCGCTCTACCGGGTAGCGACGCATGTATCCCTCGATCCGCACGGTGATCTCCCCTTTCATGCTACTAAATTAATTAGTATTCAGGAATCCACCAAGGAGCTACCGCAGTTTGCTCCCGCGGGTATCGATGTAGCTAGGGATAGCTTGTTCCAGGTTTCTTCCGCCCCCTTTTGGGAGCGTGAAAAACACAGCTCCCTGGAAAGGGTTGCCGCTTGCTAAGGGACCTGGTATTGTTGAAAGAAAGTCCAGAGCAAGTCATTGGCTTTGATGGAGGTAGCGGGTTCATCGGCACCGCTACGGCCGGGTAGTCCACCGGGCCAGGCATGTCCGCCGTCGGCTGTCAGGTACCATTGTATCGAGCTGTTGCCGGCGCAATTGCTCCAGGCCCAATGCACGAATTGGCTGTTCGTCTCTACCGTCTGCTTTTTGACGGCGCAGCCGTTGCGCGTGGACCATACATTCAGGACCGAATCGACCGGTGGAAAATACGTATTGGACACCCCACTGCCGATACCGCCTTTGTAGGGTACATTCTGATCCTTTGCCGAATGCATGTGCAGGATGGGCACCGCACGGGGAGCATTGCAAGGTGTTTTCACGACCATGGTACAGCCGTTGGGCGCGATGGCAGCGATCTTATTGGAGAGTTCGCAAGCCAGGCGATAACTCAGCATACCCCCATTCGAATGCCCAGTGGCATATACCTTTTTGGGATTGATCTTATACTTACTGGTCAGTTGATCGATGAGCAGACTGATGTATTTCACATCATCGATATTTTGCTCCACGGCGTAATCGCAGCAGGTACCGGCATTCCAGGTGCGGGCACGCAACAGTCCATCGCTTTGTACGCCCTCGGGATATACCACAATAAACTTTTCCGAATCTGCTTTTTCCGACAGTCGAGAGGATTCTTCAAACTGTTCGCCCGATCCCCCACCTCCATGCAGCGCAATGACCAGCGAATAATTATTGCCCGCATCATATCCCGGAGGCAGGTTGAGCCAGTAGGTACGGATTCTGCCATCGACCGTCATACTGCCCGCGAGATGGTATTTCTTGTTGGGATCGGTGTTGTCCCTGTCCTTGCCACAGGCCAACACGGTGAAGATCGATAACAGGGCCAAGGGCCAGCGAACAATGGATTGCATCTCTATTGGTTTCATGGAGGTAATGGAAACAGGTTCTATAAACGCCTGCTTCCCGGTTAAAGTATGGGTAGGACCTGCCCCCTGGTAAAAGGTTTAACCCGGGCGCCAGGAAGGGCGCCTTTTTGTTGCTAATAACTTTAGCGATACGTATCTTTGGAGGGTCTCAACCACCATACCATGGCTACACCCGTCAATCACTTCGAGATCATTTTCCAGGACAGGACCGTGCCCGTGCAGGAATTATCCCTCTCAGGCAGGCCGATGTTTGTGATCCCTTTGCCCGATAAAAAGCCGCTTGTCATTACAACGGCTACCGGGGCCGATGGTCAGGTATTCTGGACCTCAATTCCCGAAGGAAAACTGGAGTTGGCCCAGGCGATCGGTCAGCTTATTGAAGCTCATTTCAAAAAAGCCAGCTAATATGTGCTATTACAACGGCGTAAAGGTTACCAAGATCGAATACATCCGGTTGAAACAACTGGAGAAACTCATTGCCAACTACGATTTCCTCAGCAACCCCTTGCACGTTGGGTTTGAGTATGGTCAGCACCCGGTGCTGAAGAAGAAAGAGGGCGAAGCTGATTTTGAGCTGGTGCAGATGGAATGGGGGTTTATCCCGTCGTATATCAGGGACCGCGATGCTGCCCAGAAGATGCGATTTGGTTACAAGGATGCAGCAGGCGTGTTTCATCCCATGATCACGACCCTCAATGCGGTATCGGAAGAATTGCTGCAGCCCCGTAAGATCTACCGGCAGGCCGCTTTATCGCGTCGCTGCCTGGTCTTGTCGACCGGCTTTTATGAATGGCGTCATGTTTTTCCCGTCAGCAAAAAAACAGGTAAGCCCGTCAAGACGGCCATCAAATATCCCTATCATATTTCAGTGAAGGACAAACCCTATTTCTTTATGGCAGGCATCTGGCAACCCTGGACCGACCAGCAGACCGGTGAATATATAGAGACCTTTGCCATCATTACCACGGCAGCCAATACACTGATGGGCCAGGTACACAATAGCAAGCAGCGCATGCCCACCCTGTTGCCGGAAGACCTCGCGTTTGAATGGCTATTGGAAGACCTGTCGGAAGAACGCATTACTGCCATTGCCCGCTATCAATATCCTGCGGCTGACATGGAAGCCTATAGCATTGCCAAAGATTTCCGCGAAGCGGTCGATCCGTCGGAAGCATTCGCGTATGAAGACTTGCCGGCGCTTGAGGCAATAGGCTGACCCGTTGCAGTCATTTTGTATCCCCCCAGCTACCAATAGTAGCGCGTATACTACCAAACAAGACTTTATTAATACATTATGTATCGTATAAGGTACGGATCGTATCGAAGAAAGTACAGAATGGCGCATCAAAAGCGCCGTTCTTATTTTACTTTCGATAATGCTTAACGATGTACGTTATAAGGCCACGAGCAACCTCATTAAAACCCAAAGCATCGCTGAATTCGAAGAGATCTTTCACACCCTGCCCAAATCTACTTTGGCCAAAGCGTTGCGTAAGAACACCAGCCGCATCGATGATATCATCAACAACCCAACCGACCTGCGTTACAAAGACATCAAGCAGATGAGCCAGTTGCTGGACGTACCCTGCAGTATGATCATCCGCCTGTTTGATAAAGATTTTACCTAGGCACGGGCATCCCTGCCTGTCAGCTTATTGTACCATTCACCTATCCTCCTCCCTCCCATCCGTAGTACTATGAAAAACCGGCTATTGCCATGACAAAAAAAAGAGGGAGCCTCCAGGAAGCTCCCTCTTTGCTTATGTTGACATTGCGTGCTAGCCGTTGATCCAAAGCATCCAGCTGCTATCGAACTTATACCACTTGCCATCAGATCCTTCCCATTTCCATTCAGGCACTTCTGCCCAGGCTTTTCCATCTGTGCTCCATACCAGTTTCTTGTCATGAATCTTCAGCCATTTGCCATCCTTATCGGCCCAGGCACCTTCTTTTACTTCCGCCCATTTTTTACCATCGGTGCTCCACCACAATCCTGCTTTCTTGTCGAGCTTGTACCAATACGTAACGCCATCTTTCATGCCAGGCCAGGTGCCTGTCGTTGACTTTTTCCAGTCGTCCATCGTATGCTTATGATGCGGTGTTGGGTTGGCTACCGTATTAGCTTGTACATTGCTGGTAGTTGCTACGAGTAAGGGCATGCAAATAGCCATCAGGCCTACAATCCGTTTCATTGTGTTTGATTTAGTATGATGAATAAAAAGATAAAACCGTCAATCGAACATTTCCTTATGCAAATGCGGTGGTAGAGAAGTTACCGTGCTGCTGTGGTGTTATTCTATATACGAAGTGGGAAGTAATAAAAGTTTGCCTAATGAAAGATTTGACCGCTGTCTTATCAGGAAGGCACTTTGCCCATCACTTGTAGCTGGGTAAGATCGGGCGCAGGACTACCGCCTGCCTGTTCGAGGGTGATCGCGAATGCCTGCGCTGCACCGATATTCTTTAGCTGGCACAAGGAGGCACAGTCACCGAGTACACCGGCATCGACCGGTTTGCCATCAACGATGGCCCATAACTGGTATTGCTTACCGGCCGGTGCCGCCGGCAGGTTGTTACTGATCAGGTATACGTCTTTCGTCTGGCGGTTCCAGTATACAGTAGCCAGCTGTTGTTCTCTACCGGTAGCGCCTGGCATGGGCACTTTCAACAGGGCAGTATCGGTCAACACCTGCAGCTGTCCTTGCAGGGTATTGAGCCTGGTTTGGTAGACCTTGTTATCGGCCATCAGAGTGCCCCGCTCGGTCAGCAAACCCAGGTACTGGTCTTGTGCGTGGGTATAGCGGCTGTAGAAGTAAATATTGAGGGCAATACTACCCGCCAGCAGGATCAGCGAAGCAGCAGCCAGGTAACGGCCGGCTGGCCGCAGGGAGCGTACCGGTGCTAATGTGGGTTTAATAGCCGGTGAGGTCGTCTGTTCTTCGCTCGCTTGTAAGGCAGCCCATAATTGGTCTTTACCGGCCAGGGGTACAGGAGCGGCGTATCGATCGGCCGTGTTGCGCAACCACTGTTCACAGGCAACAATAGCGTCGGCCACCTCGGGGTGCTGTTGCTGCAGGCGTTGCAGCTCGGCCACCTCCGCTTCATTGGCTATGCCCAACACATAGCTTTCAATGACACCGCTTTCTATGTATGCCTGTATATCCACTGTTTATTGCACCTGTTTTCTTAATTGTACAATGGCCGCCCGCATCCTGGTCTTCACAGTCCCCAACGGAATATTGAGCATGCCCGATATTTCTTCCTGTGTATAGCCCTCAAAATAGTTCAACTCGACCAATACCTTGTGTTCTTCCCGCAATCCGCTGATCATTTTCCGCAAGCCCATTTCTTCCCCAATGCCCCGTTTTTCGGGCAGGTCCGTATGCGCATCATCCAGCGAATGGTTGCGCTGGCTGTTCTTCCACTCGCGGCTGCGGAGCATATCGATCGAGGTTGTACGGGCAATATTAAACATCCAGGTAAAGAGGCGGCCTTTGGAAGGATCATAGGTACCGATCTGCCGCCAGACCTTCACAAACACCTCCTGCAACACATCGCCACTCACTTCCGGGTCCTGGATAATACCCAGTATGACGCCGTTCAGTGTTGCCGCGTAATTGTCGTACAGGTAGCTAAAAGCCTGTTGTGTGCGTTGCTTCAGCAAATCAACGAGCTCCTGTTCAGAATATGTTGGTGAACCTTTCAAAAGTGATAAAGTGCATCAGATGTACCTTATGTACGAAGTGCAGGGTTAAATAGTTTACCTCCCGGAAATAATTACCGGTATCCCGCCTTCCCATTCCGGTTTTCTACCTTTTGGCAACACCGCCCCCCCGGCTATTGAGGGTTACTGTATATTTGTCGCACAGTCTGTTAACAGCCGTTTTCTCGAAATGCTCCCCAGCTTGCCAGGCCGGCAAGCCCCCAACCGCCCGTAGTACCGTCCATGCCCGATCCTGTTGCTTCGTTCATCAATCAATCATACACGCATGAAACATTACACACTGTCGGCGGCTGTTCTGCTATGCCTCCTGATGCTGGGATCCTGTGGCGGCAATACCCGCATCACTGGCTCCTGGATCGATCCTGAGCTTAAAGGAAATGTCAAAGAGAACGCCAGCGTATTCATCGCCTCGATGAGCCAGAACATGGAAGTACGTACCAAACTGGAAAACGCCCTGGCGGCGGAGGCTGCCGCCCGCAACATCATGGTCGTGAAGAGCACCGAGTACTTCCCCGCTACCTTTACGGTGACCATGCCTACCCGCGAGGCCCTGCTCGACAAGATCAAAGAATCGAAGGTGGACGCCATCCTCACCATTTCGCTCATCAACAAAGAAAGTGACACGCGGTACGTGCCGGGCAGTAACCGGTTCTATGCCCCCTACCCCGCCTATCGCTGGTATGGCGGCTTCTACTCCTATTATAACTACTGGTACCCCAACCTATGGGATCCGGGTTACTACACCACCGACAAAACCTATTTTCTGGAAACCAACCTGTACAGGACCAATGATGAAAAGCTGATCTGGAGTGCGCAGTCGGAGACGGTGAACCCGGGAAGTATCGACAATTTCGTACGCGATTATCCGAAGAAGCTGATCGCACAGCTGGTCAAGGATGGGTTGTTGAAAAAGTAGGCAATTGACAAATATCAAAAGGATTGGCGTCGCCCTGAATATGCTCATTAGTGAGTATTTTACCGGCGGGGGTTGCTGCCTATTTTACCGACTTAAATACCCCCCTGATGAAATCGACCCAATCGACCCTTACAGTATTAAAGTGCCTGGCATTGGGCACACTCCTCTTTTCATTGCCCGCCTGCGAAAAGGATGTAGCAGACGAAGAAGATACGGTGGCTGGTGGCGGCGGCTCGGGCAGTGGATCCGGCAGTTATTGGTCCCGCAACGATGGTCAGCGTACAGCATACATCAGCTTTGAAGGATCGGTAGCCCGGACCTGTGTGAACGGCGCCGTCACGGTAGGCACCTACAATGCGTCCGAACCCTCCATGACCTTTGTCATCAGTGGCAATACCATCAAATTTCCGCTGAAGTATTCGGGTGGCAAGTTGATCGTGGGTGTACCCGACCAGGCGATCAACACCAATAATGCCACCGAGTATGTCAAGAGCAGCAATTTCCCGTGTAGCGGTGGCGGCTCGGGCTCCGGTTCGGGCAGCGGCTCGGGATCTGGCAGTGGCAGCAGTGGCCCGAAAAAAGGTACTTTCAAGATCCGCGTGTACAAACCGACCGGTGATTGCGCCAGCGTCAACACCTGGGGACAGGGCAGCGCTTTCAACGGAACGCTTACCGCAGAAGTGATCGGCTCACAGGGACAGTCTACCTGGCAAACCTGGTTTAACAGCTATGGGCCTTCCAATAGCTCCACCAACACCTATTGGGACTACACCTCGAGTGCTACAGCCACCAAACTCACCTGGGAACTAGGCCCCAACCGTTCTTCCTGGCCCAACAAATGCAGCCAGAAAGGCACGGCCTCGATCGAATACGACGGGCAAGTGAAGCAGATTACGATTACGTTCTAAATAGGACCTCACAACTTGTAATAAAGCGGATTCCCCCGGAAGCCGCTTTATTCGTTTGTAAGAGGTCGGCATTAAAAAGGGCACCGTAGGTTGCGCCAATCCTCCACAACGTCCCGGCTCGTCCACTGTTTTGGCGAAATTTTAACCCCGTCATCACCTGCCTGGCTTTCAGTGAACTATCCCGATGGCATACTGTTATTATGTGCAGTTAGGACGCTTCGCTAGGTATTTTTTCTGATTGCGTAAACTTGATTTCCAAATAGGGTTGAAAATGAACTAGCTGCGTCGTAATTTTGCACGCGGTTAAAATGGCCAACGCCTCGGGCCAGCCACGGATACAGGCAGTTGGGAAACCAACAAAAATGCTTGTAGCAGACTTAAATAACGAGGATTATACATAATGATTACTACTGATATTTGTATTATTGGAGCCGGCCCGGTGGGTTTATTCTCGGTTTTTGAAGCGGGTTTACTGAAGATGCGCTGCCACCTGGTAGACGCTTTACCCCAGGTTGGCGGTCAACTTTCTGAGATCTATCCCCAGAAACCGATCTATGATATTCCCGGTGCCCCGGAAATCAAGGCCCAGGAACTCGTCGACAACCTGATGAAGCAGATTGCTCCTTTTGCCCCCACTTTCAGCCTGGGTGAAAGAGTAGAGACCATCGAGCGTCAGGAGGATAAATCGTTTATCGTTGGTACTTCCGACAATACAAAGATCCATTGTAAAGTGATCGCCATTGCTGGTGGCCTCGGTTGTTTCGAGCCCCGCAAACCTGCCATCGAGCAACTCGAACTGTTTGAAGGCAAGGGCGTCAATTATATGGTAAAAGATCCTGAACTATTTCGCGACAAGAAGATCGTATTGGCCGGTGGCGGCGACTCTGCCCTCGACTGGACCATCTTCCTGTCGAACGTGGCCAGCTCGGTTACCCTGGTACACCGTGGTGAAACGTTCCGCGGCGCTCCGGACTCTGCCGAAAAGGTATTCCACCTGGCAGAAGCCGGTAAGATCAACCTGGTGTTAAAGTCCAACATCGTGAAGATCGGCGGCAACGGTAAGCTCAACGAAGTACATATCGAAGGAGCCGACAAGACCATCACCACGATGGAAACGGATTACCTGATCCCCTTATTCGGACTGAGCCCCAAGCTGGGCCCTATCGCCGACTGGGGACTGAACATCGACAAAGCCGCCATCAGCGTCAATACCTTCGACTATTCGACGAATGTAGAAGGCATCTTCGCGATTGGCGATATCAATACCTATCCCGGTAAACTGAAACTCATCCTCTGTGGATTCCACGAATCGGCCCTGATGGCACAAAGCGCCTTCAAGCACGTGTATCCCAATCAGCGGTTGAGCTTCAAGTATACGACCGTGAATGGTGTCAACGCATTTTAAACTTAGCAGTCATGATCAATATTACCGTACTCAACAAGTTGGGAGACGAAAAGGTACTGGAAGTACCCGAGGATATGGGGTTGAACCTGATGGAGATCCTCAAAGCCAATGAATACAACGTACTGGCCACCTGTGGTGGCATGGCGATGTGTGGCACCTGCCATGTGCAGGTATTGGAAGGCATGGATAACCTCGCAGGTCATAGTGATGCCGAGCTCGATATGCTCGACACCCTGCCCGATGCGGCGCCAAACAGCCGGCTGGCCTGCCAGTTGCGGGTTGATGAGAACATGGCTGGTGCCGTATTCCAGCTCTGCGCGGAAGAGGACATCGAGATTGGGTAATTGTTAAAGATGATTATACCAGGCGGAAGACGCGGCGATACCATCGCCTGCTGTCTTCCGCTTTTTCTTTTTAGTCCACGCGCAACCAGTCATACTTCACTCCTCCCTGCCACACCAGTAAGCCGGTCGACTTACCGGAGGCATCCAATACAAATTCTACCGTGGCATCGCCGGGAATATCCGGCACAAAGAACTTTCGTTGTGTGATCGGCTGCATCCTGAAAGGCATCCCTTGTTGCAGGAACAGGCGGCCATCCTTCACGATCACCTCCAACCTGTTGTTGCCATTGGCCATTTTGTATTTACCTGTATAACCAGCCATTTCCTCTTTCGAAAGCGTCAGTTCCTGCACCGGTGTACCAGCGACCAGTTCGGGCAAGGCATTGAGCAGCATGAAGCGACGTGAGCTGAAATCAGTACGGTCTTCTCCTGACTTAAGGTTGGTAAGGGCAGCCACGAAAATATCCTGCCCGGGCAGGTACCCTTCCAGGGAGATAAATCCACTCACCTGTCCTTCATGTTTAATATAGGGCATACCAAACTTGGTGGTGATGATCCATCCGTAACCGTAGCCCGTGGGGTTTCCATCCGGCAACGTATAAGAGCTCTGGGCTTTTTCGAGGGTTTGCTTCGATACGAGCTTGTAAGCATACAATGCCTGGTGCCATTTGTACAGATCGCCCACCGTACTCAACAGGTCGCCACAACCATACCCGAGACTGATGCTTTGAAAATAGGTATTCTGATAATAACCTTTGTCGCGGGTATAGCCGGCCACGCGCCCGGGGATGACGGTCATTTCGTGTTCGTAGTACGTGCGCTGCAGACCTGCTTTGTCCAGTACGGCCTTGCGCATGTACTGGTGAAACGGTTGTCCGCTTACCTTTTCGATGATGGCTGCCAACAAGGTATAGCCCGAATTACTATAGGCATACCGGGTGCCTGGCTTGAACTGCAAGGGTGCGTTCTTGAAATGATCGATGATCAATTGGAGTGTCAGGTCATGACGCTCGATGTACCGGTCGGGATGATCGATGCCCATGAAATCGGGGATACCGGAGGTATGGGTCAGCAGGTGCTCAATGGTAATGGTAGCCCCCTTATACGGGAAATCGGGCAGGTATTGGCGGATACTGTCGGAGAGTCGAAGTTTTCCCAGCTCCATCAGTTGCAGGATGCCGATGGCGGTAAACTGTTTGGATACGGAGGCGATCCGGAATACCATATCCGGTTGCAGCGGCACGCCCAGTTCGATGTTGGCGCTGCCATAGGCTTTCTGGTAGATGATCTTACCCTGGCGGGCGGCGAGGACCACAATGCCGGGTTCGTTGGGTTGGAAATTGGCCTGCAGGGCTGAGTCGAGCGATCTTTCAATGGCTTTGTCCGACCGGGGCTGGGCAAAACCCGTATCGTTGGCTACACTAAACAGCAGCAAGAGGGCTGCGCGGACGATTTTCATAACAGGTGATTTTTACCAGCAAAACACCTGTAAAAGAAGGGGTTGACCTAGTCATATCGCGATTTGACTAGTACTGATGACGGGTTTTAACAGGTCTTTGAGAGCGTGTCGCCTGGTTTCAGCCCTGCATAGCGGTCTTGCGGTATTCGGTGGGCGACATGCCGGTCACCTGCTTAAAGGCCCGCTGAAAAGTAGCCTGAGAATTGAAACCGCAGTCGAAAGCAATGCCGGTAATGGTCATGGTTTGCAGGTCGGCTTGCTGCAGGCGCTGCTGGAAAGCACGGATGCGGTAACCATTGATGAACTCATTGAAACTGGAATGCTGGTGTTGGTTCAGTACTGCCGAGATGGTTTTGGGTGCAATACCGGTGTGCTTCGATAGGGAACTAAGGCTCAGGTCAGGATCAAGGTACAGTTGTTCTTCGTCCATGGCCTTCTTTAATATGATCAGTGACTGTCCTACCGTTTCAGCAGTCAGTACCTGCACAGGTGTCGCCTTTTGGGGAAGAGCCATGGGAATTTGATAAGTCACGAGGAGGGCCTTGATGCCCACCCAATAGATCAGGATGGCCAGCGGCACATAGATCGGGTACCAGCCCACGACCGCTAACAGCGGTTCGCTATTACCGGGCCATACATAGGGAATCAGAAAAACCAGCCACAATACCTGGAAACCTAAAAAGGCCCATATAAACTGCCGCAGCCAGCGCACGGAAATCAACCGTGCCGTCGCAGGATCGTTTTGTACACCCCTGCCTGCGTGGTAACCCAGCAGGAAACGGTGAGCGGCCCACAGATACCCTGTAAATGATAGCCAACGGGGAATGTCTACATAAACATTATATACATCGATGTATTCGCCGAGCGGAATTTTATGGGTGACCAGGCCGAGTAATATACCACCTATATAAACGATCGCCGACAGTTGCGGCGCGAGATCGAAGAAGGTGCTTATCCAATGAACCCGGTAACGCCGCTTCCATTGGAAATCCGGGTCCATACTTGCCCGTATATAGAAATAGAACAGCGGACCCAGCGGCATGATCCACATCAGCGGCACAAACGCGCCGATAAAACCACCGAGCGTTGTGGTATATAAGGTAGACTCTTGAAAGAAACGCAGGTTGAGGCAGGCCAGCGAGAAGAACCAGATCATGACCGCGAGATAACGATTGGCTGGCTGGTTACGCTTTCCCCAAAACAACAGGCCACCTGCAATGGCTCCCTGCACAATGCCCAGCGTAATGATCAGCTTCAAAAGGCTTACCATCGAATCCATGACCCAAGATACCAATTTACAGCAGGTTATTCATCAGGCGGTAGCTGATGGAAACTGTCGCGGCCTGGTGGTAGATAAACTGGTACAGTAGGTTAATAATCACCCGGCATTGGTTAATATACGCGTATGGCAATCGTTTGTGTAGTACTACATTTGAAAAGGTCTCTTCTTGAATCATTTTAACGACAACTGTACCATGCCAACAAATCGTACTGCAAGGGCTGGCTCTTATGCCGCCCTGATCGCTCTACTGGCTGCGGCAGCACCGGCTCAAAGCCAATCGCCTGCCGCACAGCCCAACCTCGCCATTGTAGCGACCCCATCGGCCACCAATCGTTTTGGCGGTCTCGATGCCCTCAATGATGGTCAAACGCCTACCCCCTCCGGCAACAACCGTGGTGGCGGACGCCGTTTTCCCCGCGCTCAATATTGGGTCGAGTATACCTGGACCACGCCCGTAACGACCCGCGAAATGGCCATCTACTGGTGGGACTTCAACGGCAACCTGCGACTGCCGGAAGCTTATCGCCTTTCTTACTGGGATGGCAAGGCTTATGTGCCCGTCAAGAACGCTGCCGGCCTGGGGCTTACCAATAACCAATACAACAAAACCACTTTCGACGAAGTAAAGACGACCAAACTCCGCATCGACCTGGACTCGGCCGACCGCGCCACCGCAACCCTGCTCGAATGGGCAGTATTCCAGGCGCCCAACTCTGCGGCTCCTGCACCGGTGGTGGCGACCAATGGCGACCGCGATGTAATGGTTGGAGGCCGTACCTGGCTCAATGGTACGGTGAAATCGGTTGACCCGATCAGTAAGATCAGCTGGACAAAGGTTTCCGGTCCCGGCAATGTCACATTCAGCAATGCCGCCGACAAGAACGCTACGGCCACTTTCTCTACGCCGGGTGACTATACCCTGAAACTTTCTGCTACCGGTGCCAAACAATCCGGCGCTTCTGACCTGAAAGTAAAAGTGCACCTGCCACCCCAGGAGAAACGCCTCGATGTGGTATATACCAAACGCTACAAGATCGACAGCAAGCTCTGGAACGATCGGGCAAAAGCCATGATCACCAACTGGATTCCCTGGTGTGTGGACCAGTGCGAGCGTACCGACCTGAAGACTGGTGAAGGTGGCATCGACAATTTCATCGAAGCTGGCAAGGCCCTGCGTGGTGAGCCCCATGCCAAACACCGGGGTTATGTATTCTCCAACGCGTGGGTACACCAAACCATCGAGTCGATCTGTATCGCGCTGATGGTGGACCCACAAGGCGATAAGGAGATCATTGCTGCCCAGGAGAAAATGAAGGTGACCCTTGAAAAATGGATCCCCCTCATCCTCTCTGCCCAGGAGCCTGACGGCTACCTGCAAACCGCCTTCACGTTACGTGACACCACCCGCTGGAAAACCCGCTGGAACGAACGCAACCGTGGTGATCATGAAGGATATGTGGCCGGCTACTTTATCGAAAGCGCCATCAATCACTACACCCTCACCGAAGGCAAGGACAAACGCCTGTACGATGCCGCCAAGAAACTGGCCGATTGCTGGGTAGCCAATATCGCTCCCGGTAAGATCGAATGGTATGACGGCCACCAGGAAATGGAACAGGCCCTCGTGCGTTTCGGTCGTTTTGTAAACGATATGGAAGGCAAGGGCAGCCATGGCGATAGCTATATCAACCTGGCCAAATTCCTGCTCGACAACCGCAAGAACGGCAGCGAGTACGACCAGAGCCATGTTCCGGTACAACAACAATATGAAGCCGTCGGTCACGCCGTACGCGCTACTTATAATTATTCGGCCATGGCCGATGTGGCCGCCGAAACCGGCGACCGCGATTACCAAAGCGCCGTGATGTCGCTGTGGGATAATATGATCAACAAGAAATACTACCTCACGGGTGGTATCGGCAGTGGTGAAACCTCTGAAGGTTTTGGTGGCAACTATTCGCTGCGCAACAATGCGTATTGCGAATCCTGCTCGAGCGCCGGCCTCATCTTCTTCCAGTATAAAATGAACCTGGCCTACCACGATGCGAAGTATGCCGACCTGTACGAAGAAACCATGTACAATGCCTTGCTGGGGTCTATCGACCTCGAGGGCAAGAACTTCCTGTACACCAATCCCCTCTCCTCTTTCCAGCCACGTTACCAGTGGCATGTGTGCCCCTGCTGCGTAGGCAATATTCCCCGTACGTTGTTAATGATCCCTACCTGGACGTATGTTACCGGCGACAAGGGCATCTATGTAAACATGTATGTGGGCAGCACTATCAAGGTAGAAAGAGTGGTTGGTACCGACGTGGAGATGGTACAGAAAACAGACTATCCCTGGAGCGGTGATATAGCCATCACGGTGAACCCTAAAGTATCGAAGAAATTCACCGTGTATGTTCGCGTACCCAACCGCACGACCAGTGAACTGTACAAACCTGTACCGGCAGTGAGTGGACTGAAAGCCCTGAAGGTAAATGGTAAAGCAGTACCTGTAAAGATCGAAAATGGCTATGTAGCGATCGAACGTACCTGGAAGGCAGGCGATAAGATCGAAGTGGTATTACCCATGGAGATCCAGAAGATCACGGCCGATGAGCGCATCGAGGGCAACCGTGGCCGTGTAGCCATGCGCGTAGGTCCATTGATCTACAATGTGGAAACAGCCGACAACAATGGTGACATCAACCGCACCATCGGCAAAGGCCCCCTCACACTGGAGTGGAAGCCTACCTTCCTGAATGGTGTGATGACCATCAAAGGCACCTGGAGTGATGGTAGTCCACTGTTGGCTATTCCCAACTATGCGCGCCTGAATCGTATCCCCACATCGCCCACACCCAACAATGAAAACCAAACCGTTCCTACACGCCCCAATGAGCCGCCACAGGCTCGTATGGATCGTGCCTCACAATCGAATGTGTGGATCAAGGAAGAAAGAAAACAATAAGCGTTCTCGCAAGTTTTGATTGTTATACCGCAGAAAGCACATCACCGCGAGGTGGTGTGTTTTCATTTTAAGATAATACCACTGCTTGCGCGGGAAGCCACATTTCCGTAGCTTAGCGCCCCATTCAACCGCCAGCTATGCAAATCTTCCCTACACAACATTCCACGCTCTCCGCCACCGCCCTGGGGCCTCATATTTCGGACTTGTATAACCTCGGCCAATTATCTGGCCGGTTGTTGTTGCGGGGCGTGAGCGACACGTATGTGCTAACGGGTACGGATAAGAAATACATCCTGAAGATCTACCGGGACGTACACCGCAAAAAGGAAGAGATTCTCAGCGAGGTGGAGTTGCTGAACCAGTTACGCGCCGGAGGCGCGGCGGTATCTTACCCCCTCGCTGACCGTCAAGGCCAGTTCCTGCTACCCCTCCAGGCAGCAGAGGGGCTACGTTGGGGAGTCGTATTTACTTTCGCGGAAGGCAAGCCAGCCATGTTCCCCACGGCAGAACAGCTTGCCACAACGGGCCGCGAAATGGCGAAGCTGCACAACATCACATCGGGGGTGAAGCTACCCTATCCCAGAAAAGGCTATGACCACGATACCATTTTCCGGCAACCCGTGACCGTGCTGGAACCTGCATTTGCAGAGATGCCCGATGAGTACAGGCAACTACAGGAACAAGCCGATAAAGCTATTCGTCAGCTTGATGCGCTGGGCATCGACCAATTCCCCACCGGTTATATTCAGTACGACTTCCTGCCCAAGAATTTTCATTTCGATGCGCAGGACCAGCTCACTTTCTTCGACTTCGACTTTGCCGGCCGGGGCGTCATCGCCAATGACCTCATGACTTACTGGGTACATTTTGCGTTGCACGCCGTCTTGGGCAGACAAACCAAAGAAAAATCGGACATCGACTTCCAGGTATTCCTCGATGCTTATACTGCCGTGCGTCCGCTCTCCGATGCCGAGATCAAGGCCTTGCCCTGGTTACATGTTGGCTTTTGGATCTTTTACATGGCTTTCAACTACGAACACTTCGACGATTTCTCTTCGCAGTACTTCAACAATGGTTTCCTGCGAGAGCGGGTCAACATTATTAAGAAGATACTGGACGTGTATGCTGTCTGAAGCCACTGCGTGTGACTGCCCCGGAAAAATACGGGATCATCGAACAGGTTACGGGATACGCATAAAAAAACCGCCGGTAAAGAACGGCGGTCTGTTTGTATACCTGATTGACTAATTTTTCTTTCTGTCGCGCATGCGCCCTTTGGCTTCCTTCTTCAGTTCTTTTTTGTTGGCCACGTAGTCGGCATATTGCGATTCCGTCAACACTTCTTTCAAAGCCTTGTCACGGTCCTGGTTGGCTTCCTTTATCTTTTTTGCCTTTTCCATTCTTTCTCCTTCTTCACTGCGGATCGCTGCGGCCTTGCTGGCCCAGGTTTCATTGATGGCTTGCACCTTGGGGACCTGCTCGGTTGTCAGCTGCAATTTAACGGTCATGGAATCGGTCATTCTTTTGGCAGCAGCGGCCCTGTCACCTTTCTGCGCATAACCCATCGTAACACTGCCGATCAGCACGATGGCAAGCGCCCATAAATACTTCTTCATGATCAAACTTTCTTTATTAGTTAGAAAAAATTAATGCTTTCTACGAACGGTTGTTTTTGTCCTGCTCACCTTATTACCACGTGGTCCCTGGACCGTGGTGGTTTTACGGCTAACCTGTCCATGACGGTTGCCATGGGTGGCTACCGAACGATTGACTTTGGTGGTTCTGTAATGGTTGACAGCCACCTGATGCCGGTTGACAACGGTTACTGAAGTTACACGCATCGGTCTATAGATACGAGGCGCATATACTACCCGGCGGGTATGTACCACGGTATAATGTGGACGGAAATGATAGCGGATAGGGCGATATACTGTCCAGGCCAGGGGGCGCCAGGGACGGTACCAGGCGGGACGTACGCCCCAGCTCCAGGGAGATACCCATATACGATAGGACGGTGCATAGACATATCGTACACAGGGCCACGCCCATACATTCACGATCACACCCGTCGCTGCGTCTACCGGCAGCACTTCCAGGTTTGGCCCTTTCGCCAATAAAGATGGTCTGGCCTCCAGCACTGCCTGATCCTCGTCTGATGGCTCTACGATTGTCTCTTCGCCATAGATATCTTCGTCGCCGACGATTTGCAATACGGCATTGTCCTGACCAGTTTTCTCCAGTTCGATCACCGCGATGTCCTGGCTTTCTTTATCAGACACCAGTGCCTGCAGCACAAATACCTGCACATCGTTCTCCTTCTTACTCACAACCCGGATATAATCCGTTTTACCATCTTCGTTCAGGTCCAGGTTATTGACCTTGCTGGATTCGCTATTCAGTAATTGCTCAAAGGCCTCCGGAGAAGCTGCCTGCTTAAATAATTCGAGTGCGCCCTGCAAACTAAATTGATCGCCCGGTAAGCCGGTTGAGTCCGCATTGGTCTGTGCAGAAGCTGCGGTCGACAGTAAGCCAAGGCCCAGGCCCATCAAAAGCCCCGGCGTGTACCTGCTCATTTTCATACTAGGGTGGTTTTGTAATATCAGACGGAGGGAGGCCATAAAGGTTTAAAGCCGCCCGGTTCTTTTTTTAGTTCGACGTACAAGGCGCGGCATACCAACTGATTACCGTGCAAGGGCAGGGCTAAAAACATAGGAGGGCCATAATTGGCCCTCCGCAGCAAAAACTAACTTTTGCACATGAGAAATATTACACACCCTTTATGTTGAAACAGGTAATTAGACGGCGATAGTTATAATTTGAAGTGTTTATTCGCCCAGCCATTGTCTGAACTGTGGCGCCCGCAGTTTGCTGATGATGATATTGGCATGTTCGCCCGGCTGCAGGTCTATACGCAAGGTCCCATTGAACCAGATGATGATCTTTTTGATCGCATGCCGGCTGATGATGATCTGCCGGCTGATGCGGAAGAAATCGCGCGGCGATACGGTATGCTCGATCTCTTCTATGCTCGACTTGAGGATATGGTTGCGATCGTCCCGTGTTTTCATGTATACGGTCTTGTTCTCGCAATAAAAGAAAGCGACCTGGCTGATGTGTACGGAGGTCAGGTGGCGGCCCGTCTTGACCAGGAAACGCTCCTTCTCTGCATTGTACACCGTTTCTGCCTCTTGATCCTTCAGTACCAGTGCCGCGCAGGAGCGCAGTAGCTTCCGGAGCAATTCCGGTTCCCTGGAGCGCAGCTGTTGAAACAACTGTTGTAATTCCTGATCGGCAGCCAATTCGGCCGGTAGTGGCTCTTGATTTCCTTTCACGTTGTTGGAAGGCTGCGATGTTTTTGTCATGGTATCCTGTTGCATGGCTATCGTGGTAAGGTTCTCGATGATGTTGACAATGCAATTTATTCACCGTCGTTCTTCTTTACCGCCCGATACCTACCAGCTTCAGGATAGTACGATGAACGCACCGGTTGTCATTCATCGTACTATTTGGGATTCTATCGCTTTTAACGTAAGTTGGCAGGGCTGCTTACCTGCCTCTTCCGCTATTCGGGCTGTGGCGACACCATGATGAACGACGAGCGCTCACTAATCCCGTTGCCCGCCCCGGCGTCTTCCAATTCCAGGCCCAGGCCGTAATGAACAGCGGGATCGAGCAATTGCTTTTTGAGCACGATCCGGATCGCTGCAAACCTGCTTTGGGCAGGAATGGTCATATTACCCGGTGGCGTAACGAATGAATACGCATTCGCTGGCAAGGGCACATACCCGGCGGGCAGCCAGCTGTTGTTCAGCTTCACCTTGACCGTCACCGGCGCTGTGGGCAGTGAAGCGCTCGCCAGCCGTACATAGGCGATCAGCAAGCTTTCTTCCGCCGGCGTTGGCGCGTACCCGATCGCTACAGGATCTGTGGGATCGGGCAATTGCTGTCCTTCAGCCTGCCTTAACTCTACCAGGTTTGATTTGGACGTGTACAATAGGTCGTCGACATACGTGCCTGCTTTTTTCAGGCAGCTACTATAGAGCATGGCGGAGAAGGCAAAACCTGTCAGCCATAGAGATCGATTCAGTTTCATAATGAGATTTAAATGATGGTAAATGGATCAGCGTATATCCCAGAACAGGCGCGATTCAGCGACATCGATATCGCCCTGGGCATTTACATTGTTGACATTGGTACTATACTCATCCTGCGGATAATACAGGCGTACCGGGCGATGGCCATTCTGTGAGCTGTTCACCGACAGGGGGATCAATGGATAATCATTGCGCCTGAACTCCGACCAGGCCTCCAGGCCGTTGAAATTCGCCAGGGCTACCCATTTCTGGTAAAGGATGGCCTGGACCTTATCCGGTGCAGCAGCAAAGCTAGCGCTGCCGGCTATCAATTCATCAGCGTGTTGCGCAGGCACCCCCAGCAACCGGAATGATTGACGTATTCCTTGCTCGTACAGGTCCTTCGGATTGCCCAGACCAGCCAAACCGAATCGTTGCGCCGCTTCTGCCTGCAACAAAAAGCTTTCGGCCGCAGTAAAGATCACCTGCGCCTCTGTAGCCCGGCCAAGGATCACACGGGCAGGCCCCACACCTGATGTCAATGAAGCCAGGTAATCTTCTCCTTCTCCGCCAAATGGCACGCCGACATAATCGACGACATTGCCCAGGTAGAAATCCGGCGCATTGGCAGGCTGCAGCGATTCCGCCACAGCAGCCAGGTATTTCAGTCGCATGGTGTCGTTGTGGCTCTTTAGGTCATTAACCAGAAATGCACTCATGCGATACAGTGATTGCCCCGTTTGCGGGGCATCATTCTCGTTGTAGCCCGTAGCGAGGTAATAAGGATTGAGTTTACCACTCGATTTTGCATAACCTGGCTGAGACGTTACATCTTCTCCTGCTCCTATAAACCCGCTTCCCTCGGTCAGTATTTTCTGTAGCTCTGTACGCACATACTGCTGACGGCTGGCCACCAGGCTCTGGCGCATCAGGATACGCAGTTTGGCCGTATTGGCAAACCGAATCCACTCTTGCGTACCACGCCGGCTGCCGATGCTAAAAATACCCGCGGGAAAAGGCGTTGGAAAATTATGTGCCTTGAGGTCAGCCACCGCTTCATCCAGTATTTTGATCAAGGAATCATAGATGGTAGTGGCCGGATCATATTTCGGTTGAAACACCGCCGTACCCTTGAAGGCATCGGCATAAGGTACATTGCCGTACAGGTCAACCAGCTCCTGGTACCGCAGGGCTTTCATCACTTTGGCTGGTCCCTTCAGGTAGCTTTGTCCAACGCGATCGGCCTCATCGAGTACATACTGAAAATCGGTGAGGTTATCGAAAATGCCCCCCCAATAGTTGAAGTCGCCATTGGTAAAATTGTATGTTTTCTCCGGCGCACCAGTAGTATAGCTGGTAGAATGCGCCCAATACCCGCCCCAGAAATTACCCAGCACATTCGCATCTCTCGCCAGCGATGTGGCGTAGACATTGAGCGCATTGGTAAAGATGAGGGTAGGACTGGTCACCGTAGCACTATTGGGATTGGTGTTCACATCAATGAATTTCTGGCACCCCATAGCAGTTATGCCGAGGGAGGTGGCCAGTATATAAATGCCTGTATTGAGTTTCATCACTGTTATATTTCTTTTGATACAAAGAGATTGTTCATGCCTGCTGGCCTCTTTTAGAATACCAGGGATAAGGTGGCACCAAATGACCGTACCGGTGGCGTATTGGTGGTTTCGTTAATCCCCAGGGCATTGCCGGTGGTATTGGCAAATTCCGGATCGGCGTACTGGTTGTCCTTGGGCAGCAGCATAAACAGGTTGCGGCCAATGAGGCTGAAACTGGCGCTCTTGATGAATTTCATCTTGCCGATCAGCGAGGCAGGCACCGTATACGTCAGGTTCGCCTCCCGCAGTTTCCAGAAATCACCGCGCGATACGAAATTTTCGCCGGCATTTTTGAACTGTGTATCCCAGTAACCGTAGTGACCATCCGATACCGGCATGGTAGTATTGGGCACATATTTGCCAGAGCCGTCTTCATACACCGAGTTGGGCAGTACAAAGTTTTCCCGGCCATAGGAGGCGGTGATAGCGCTGATACCGGTAAAGGCCATGGTGGAGCCCAGTCCATGAAATACATAGTAGCCGCCGCGGTACTCCATCGTAGCAGACAGCGCAAACGCCTTCCACGTGAGGCGGGTACTCAATCCGAGCACGTGTTTGGGAATGGTGCGCCCGATGGCCACCTGATCCGCAGCTATGCTGGGGTTACCGCTCGTAGCACTGACAATCACCCTACCGAGGCTGTCACGGCGATAGCCTGTTGTGCGCAGCAAGGGATAGGCACTACCCTTTTGTGCGTACACAAAGGCTGTAGCCACCCGTGACTCGATATAATTATTATTGAGCGAGAGTGCATTCATATCTCCATACAGTTCCTTGACGACGTTGTCATTCAGGCTATAGTTGACATTGAGGTCCCAGGTAACCGTTTTGGTTTTTACCGGTTGCAGCTTCAGCTCCACTTCAAACCCTTTGTTATCGAGCCGTCCGGCATTGAGCCGGGCATTGCGGTAACCGGTACCGGCACTCATACCCACTTCCATCACCTGTCCTTCAGATATCTGGTAGTAATAGGTAAAATCGAGGCCGATGCGGTTCTTCAGCAACGATAGCTCAAAGCCTCCTTCAAACGATTTGACAAACTCAGGTCGCAGGCCACCATCCGGCAGGGTATTATCCACCGTACCACCGGGCAGGGAGGAATAGGGAAAACCGCTTCCCATCATATAAATAAGGTCCAGCGAATAAGGCCTGATATTGGCGTTGGCATTCTTGTTATAGCCTGCCCGCAGCTTGAGGTAGTCGATCGGCCCCAGCTTGAGAACGGGTAGCGCATCACTGACCACAAACGACACATCGCCTCCGTAGTACCAGTACTGGTAGAAGCTGGATTTCCGACCTTCCCGGTAGAACAAAGAAGTAGCATCCCGGCGGGCCGCACCATGCAGGAACAAGTAATCGTTGATGCCAACCGTCAGGTCTCCATAGAAGCCATATTTTCTGTCACGGGCATAGGTCTGTTCGCCCTGCAATTCGCCGGTGCGGTTGGCAATGTTGTACAGGTCGGGGATCATCACCGAGCCTGAGGCTACCTCCAGGTAATTGCTGGTACTTTGCTGAATATTATTACCCAGGATCAGGTTGGTGCTGATATTGTTGAAGTCTTTGGAGAACGACAGGATCAGGTCGGAGTTGAGGCGATTGGACGAGCTGAAACGATCTTCCACGCCGCCGGTGATATTACCCCGTGCACGGCTGATGCCATTGTAGTCATTGGTCCAGGGATCGGGCACATAGGCTCTGTTACGCGCCCAGTCGGAATAGATGAACTGACCGGTCGTAAACTTCTGTTCTGCGTTGGAACTGACGAGGCCCAGGCGGTACGTTGCATTGATCCAGTCTGTGGGTGCATACTGCAGGTCGAAGCTACCGTTGAAGCTACGGGTATTCCCTTTGTGGCGGTTGTTGTCCAGGTCGAACCAGGGATTCTGGAAATAGTCATTGTAGTAACCATTGGGGTTGGCGAATTTGTTGTTGCGCCAGTCACGCAATTCCGTGAGCGGCACGTGTGCTGCCGAATTGACCACCAGCTCATAGAAATCGGACCAGGTACGGTCAAACCGGTCGATGGCATAGGTAGCCTGGAAACCGGCCTTGAGCTTGCCAAAGGTGCGACTGCTGTTGAAACGGAAAGCATTGCGATTGCGTGTATCACCGGGCACTACACCCGATATCCGGGCGTCCTGAAAAGAAATATAAAAAGAGCTCTTTTCATCGCCGCCTGATATGGAAACATCGTTCTGAAAAACGGAACCCAGGTCCCACACTTTGCGCTTTTCATCAGGCCTGGCACTATAGGGCACCATCAGTGTATCGCCATCTTCGGTGACCCTACCCAAGGGACGCATCGAACCATCGTATTCATCACCGTACGATTGGTTCTCATAGGCCCGATAGTTGAGCGAGGGAAGCGAACTATAACCCGACCCGTTACCAAAGCGGTTCTGAAATTTGGGCATAAAACTCACTTGCTCGAAGTTGGCAGAAGAGGAGACCGTAACGGTACTCTTGCTGCCCCTCCCCTTTTTCGTGGTGATCACGACGGCGCCATTGACACCGTCTGATCCATATAAGGTGGCAGCTTGTCCGCCTTTGAGGGTATTCACGCTTTCTACATCGTTCGGATTGAGGTAGTCGAGGGTATTACCCGGCACAGGCACTCCATCGAGCACGATGAGCGCCTGGTTGTTACCTGTAATCGACCGGTTACCGCGCAGCACAACGCGTGTATCGGCCTGTACACTACTGTTGACGTTGGTGACCACCAGTCCCGCGATCTTACCTGTGAGGGCATTGGCGAGGTTGGGATTATTGGCGGCCGTGATCTGCTCGCCTTTTACGATCGTGGTAGAGAAACCCAGTTCACGGGGTTTACGGCGTATTCCCAGTGCCGTTACTACCACTTCATCGAGGGTGCCGTTTTTTTGCAGCGCAATCGGATAGCTGTTGGCAGCGCCTACCACAACGGATTGGGAACTGGCGCCGGCGGCTGAGATGACCAAGACCGCACCGGGGTTGACTTCGATCGTAAAGGCGCCTTTTTCGTTGGTAGTGGCTCCACGGGAGGTGCCCTGGATCAGCACGGAGGCAAAGGCAATGGGATTGCCTTTCTCATCTGTGACGGTGCCCGTAACCGTTCGGGTTTGGGCCACCGCCATCCACCCATACAGTAATAGTAGGGAGAGCAGCGATAGAATTCTTGACATGGACTTTTGCTTTGGTTTGATGAATAAAGACCAAAGACACTTTCCATCAGCATTCTGCGCTGCATCTTCGCTGAATCACCTGAATAGCCAGATGGCCTACACCATACGAACTGCTGAGCTTTAACAAACCACCACAGCAGGTCTTTTTGAACCTAGGTAGTACTACGCAGCAGGCATGTAAAAAGGCGTCAACGAACGATCTTGTTACTGCCGCTTATCAGCTTTGAGGTAATGCCATTCCAGATGAAGGTGCCCGTTACCCCGGGTGGTAAGGTAACGGTAGCCTGCACGCCGGATGCTCCTTTTCGCACCAGCTCAACGGCTATTTCACCACCCGGATGCGGCATGCGGCCACTGACCTGCTGCAGCTCGCCGGGTTGCGGCTTCACCTCCACCGTACGAAATCCGGGAGAAGACGGCGTGATACCACATAACGTGGCCAGGAAATCGTAATTGGGACTGGCGCTCCAGGCATGGCAATCGCTGCGCGTAGGATCGGGGTTTTCGGCAAAAGTGGTAAGGCCCCTGCGCAGCATATCGCGCCAGGGTTTCAACTGGGCATAATACAATTGGCCCATGCCTGCCTGCTTGAGTGCCAATGTCAGGTAAAAGCGATAATAGAAAGTCGCCTGGCTAAGGGTAGTATCAGACAATACCCGCTTCATCACAATCTGTTGCTGGCTAGTGGGTATGGCACCCGTCAATACGCCCATGATGCCGGCATGTTGCGAAAAGGTATTGCGTTGCGGCGTATTGGCCATCATTTGTTTGCCGGCATCATAACAGGCCTGATAGGTGCCGGCAGCCAGGGCCGTGGCGATCTTTTTATAGCGGGCAGCCTGATAAGGTTTCTTAAAATATCTAAACAACGCTTCCGCCTGCCGTAAGGTGTATACATACTGCAAGGTGATTACCGACGAATTGCCATCAGTAGCACCATCGGGCACGCCCATGGGAAAGGCATGGTTCCAGTCAGTAAAGTTCCACCATTTCATTGGTCCCAGCATCTGCCGTGCCGTGTCGATGTGCTTTTCATACCAGTTCAGCACACCTTCCACACCGGTCAGGAATTGTGCCGTAAAAGCATCGTCGCGGCGGTGCATGCAATAATCGTAGACCATCGATACCCAATATAAAGAGAATGGGGGAATCACCTGCAGCCGGTTGCTGGGGTAACGTCCCTGGGTAAGGCCTTCCGGCACCCTCGATTGGTAGAAGTCCAGCAGGGCTTTGCGCATCAACCGGTCATCGCCCGCCACATACAGGGAGATCAGAGCTTGAATGCGCGTATCACCTTCGTATTGCAATTGTTCGTAGTAGGGGCAGTCGTAGTAGGTCTCACCGGCACAGAGGCGGGCGGTACGCCAGCCCACGTTCCAGATATCCTGCAGTGACGAATCACTGCTGGTAAACGACGCGCGTTGTTCAAAAGGATAACCTGTATACATCCCATAGAGGTCGTCGATCACCAGGGCTTCGTCGCGGGTTGTGATGTCTAGCTGCAAATATCGATAGGTGCGCAGCCATAGCGGGCGATACAACCGGTGTTCTCCGCCATCCGTTTCAAACACATCGTAATTGCCCCGTATCTCTTTGCCGTCTATCTCGTCGCGATTGCCTTTTCCCTGCGGACCAAACAAGGCCTCTGCGTAGGTGAGTTTTACCTGTGCCGCCCTACCCTTGCTCAGGATCAGTTCGGGATAGGCCACGGTATTGAACGATTGGTCGAGCAAGAGGCTAACCCGTCTATTGGCCGGTATGGTCAGGGGCGCTTTGCCGGTCAGCCAGCCTTGCGGCACCGTAATACCGCTGGCCCGGCGCACCTGCCCGATACGTTGGGGCTTTTCTTCCATGGGCGGGATGTTGCGGGGCGCCAGTGTCCACAGGTTATCCGTGCCATAGCCAACGGGCACTGGCGCATCGATGCGGCGGGCAGGCTGCCACTGGGCGTCGTTAAAGCCCGCCTGTTCCCATTGCCAGGGATAACGGGCAGCCGTCACACTGTCGCCCGGGCCGATCACCATATAGGTATGCAGGCGCGGACCATTGTCGATCGAGCAAGGCTGATACGCTTTGTTTTGCGTCACCTTCCAGGTTTTGTCCGTATTCACCACCTGCTCTGCGTCGGTATCCCCTTGCAGAGCAAAGGCAGTTTGGTTAGAGATCTGGGCCACGGCCGCCTGCTCGCCCATATTCCAGACCTGTGCCGCCAGCAGGTTGTCGCCGGGTTTCAGATAGGGTGCGATATCTACCGTTTCAAAATACCAATTATATAGGTCGCCGCGGGCGGGACCACTGCAAACGGCCTGCCCATTGACAAAAAGACGGTACCGGTTGTCGGCCGTTACATGAATCACGAAACGGGCGGGCCTGGTTGGCAGGGAAAACCTTTTCCTGAAATGATAGATGCCGTAGGCACGCTGCGGTACATCGGGACAGGTGATCCAGCTGGCGGTCCAGTGCTGTCGCAGCCACCGAGGGTTGATAGCAGGTTCTTGTGCGAGGAGCTGCAGAGCGGTGAAAATCAGTAAAAGAAAAGCGAAGGCTCTCATGTTCTATGGCGTTATCGGTGCAACAATCAGTTACTAAATGTATTGAAAATAAAATTGACCACCCAATCACCCACCTTTTGGGCCATGCGCTTTAATTGTCGTGTGTACAATTAAAGTCAATATTTGACAAGAGCTGGTTAAATGGTATAAACAAGATGTTACGGTATAATGATACTTTCGTTATATCCGTTTTCAACAACAGTCGAGAAAAAAACCGGCAGGCCCGGTGGGGAATCGTATTGCCATATGCTTCCTACCCAGCATCAACTAGTGTACCCTAACCGTATCCAAAAAAACACAAGCAGACATCCTGTACTATAGAAGCGACGATTGTACATAAACACTAAACAAACAAATCAAATTGCTTATGATTAAGCTCCTTGCGGGCGCGGGCATAGCATCCTGGCTATGTTTTACACCTGCCTCAGTCAACGCATTTGCTCCAGATCTGCCCTTTTACAAAAAGTCGCCGATTGCCACCAAGGTATCGGGTGTTGTAAAAGATGCTAAAGGCGATCCACTGCCTGGCATTTCCGTGCTGGTCAAGGACACGCAACGCGGCACCACCACCGACGGCAGCGGCTCCTTTTCGATCGATGTGAACGAAGGAGAAACACTGGTATTCTCTGCGACAGGGTATGCCGCCCAGGAAGTAAAAGTAGGCACCCAGACTACCCTGGCCATCACCATGCAGAATCAAAATGCCAGCCTCGATGAGGTGGTCGTAGTAGGTTATGGTAAACAGAAAAGAGGGGAAGTAACCAGCGCCGTAGCCACCGTTAAACAAGAGAATTTCACGAAAGGTTTTGCCCGGGATGCGGGCCAATTGATACAAGGCAAAGTAGCCGGTGTAGCCGTAACGAGCGCCAGTGGTGACCCCAATGCCACCACCCAGATCTCCCTACGTGGTACCAGCACCCTGATGGCATCCCAGCAGCCGCTGATCCTGATCGACGGTATCCCCGGTGCGATCAACACCGTAGCGCCCGAAGACATCGAGGCCATCGACGTATTGAAGGACGGTTCTGCTGCCGCCATCTATGGTACCCGTGGTACCAACGGCGTTATCCTCATCACCACCAAGAAAAGAGGCAGCCGCGCTTCTTCCGTCACATATGAAGGACAAGTGAACGTACAGACCATTGCCCGGAAAATGAAGTTCCTCGACGCTGCAGGCTATCGCCGCGGTATCCAGGAAGGTGTTTTCCCCGCTAATTTCGATAAAGGCACTTCCACCGATTGGCTGGATGTGGTCAGCCGCGACCCCGTCAGCCAAACACATAACCTATCGATCCAGGGAGGTTCTGCTACGACCAACTATGTGGCCTCTTTGAACGTGCGTCAATGGCAGGGCTTCTTCAAGCGCTCCGAAAATGAGCAATTGATCGGCCGTGCGGACCTCAACCATATCATGTTCGACGGTAAGCTGAAGATGAACTTCAACGTCATCGGTCGTAACCGTAACTATTTTGCAGCGCCCAACTATAGCTATATCTATCGCCAGGCGATCATCCGCAACCCGACAGACAGCGTATACAACTACGCCGGCTTCTACCGCGAAGACCCCAATGGCTATAACTACGACAACCCGCTTCGTCCGATTGAAGAAGTAGATGGCGAAACAACGGTTAACGAAATGCGTTACAACGCCAACGTGGTATTCACGCCCATCAAGAACCTGAATGTTAAATTGTTGCTGTCTACCGTGAAGCTCACCAGCCTCACTGGTTATGCAGAGAACAACAAACACCGTGCTTCTGAAACGTCGCGCAGGACCGGTTATGCCTCCCGCGGTACAGATTACTCGCGCGACAACTTGCTGGAACTTACAGGAGATTACACCCGCTCCTTCAACCTGCACCGTATTACCCTGCTGGGTGGTTACAGCTGGCAGAGTGTGACAGCAGAAGGTTTTGGCGCCGCCAACTCCAACTTCCCCACCGACCTGTATTCTTACAACAGGTTGCAATCGGGTGATGCCCTGTTGCTGCAGAACAACACCGTGAACATGAGCAGCTACAAGAACAACCACAAGCTCATCGGCTTCTTTACCCGTGCCAACTATGTATATGACGACAAGTACATGTTGATGGTAAGTATACGTCATGAAGGTTCTTCCAAATTCGGTGAGAACTACAAGTGGGGTAACTTCCCCGCGGCTTCTATCGGCTGGCGCATCAACCGTGAAAACTTCATGCAAAATGCGTCCTTCATCAATGACCTGAAACTGCGTGGCGGTATCGGCATTACGGGTACAGTGCCCTCCGACCCTTACATGTCGCTGATCAGCATGAACTACAACAGCACCAACCGCTTCCTGTACAATGGTCAGTGGATACAGCCCATCGAGCCCGTACGTAACCCCAACCCGGATCTTCGCTGGGAAAAGAAAACCGAGTACAACATCGGTCTGGACTTCGCTATCTGGAAGAACCGCATCAGCGGTAGCATCGACCTCTATCAACGTCGTACCCGCGATATGTTGTACAACTTCCCCGTACCGGTACCACCCAACCTGAACGGTTCTACCATGGCCAATGCCGGTGAAATGAAGAACCAGGGTATCGAGGTCCTGATCAATACGCAGGTATATCAAACCAGGGATTTCGAGATCAACAGTAATATCACCTGGTCTTACAATAAGAACACCCTCGTTTCGATCTCTTCCGACGAGCGTTTCAAACTGGCCAATCCATTCTTCGACGCAGGTCATACCGGCGAACCCATCCAGTTGATCACGCACCGTGTGCAGGTTGGTCAGCCGATCGGCAACTTCTACGGCTATAAATCTGTCGACATCGACAATGCCGGCAAATGGATCATCGAAGGCGTAGATGGCAAACCCAAGCCCATCGCCGATGCGAAGAACGAAGACAAGAAGATCCTCGGCAACGGTGTACCCAAGCATACCGCAGGCTGGAACCTTGGCTTCCGCTACAAACGTCTCGACCTGGCTGTCAACATGCGTGGTTCCTTTGGCTACCAGATCCTGAACTTCCAGCGTATGTATTATGAGAACCCTACCGTGAAGGAATACAATATGCTGGAAAGCGCCCTTGATAAGGTATATGGCAAAACGCGCCTTACCTCTCCCCTGTCCTATGTTTCCTATTATATCGAGGATGGTGATCACTGGAAAATCGATAACGTAACCCTGGGTTACAATTTCAGCACGTCCAAAGTGAAGTTCATCAAGGCCATGCGTGTGTATGCGTCTGCACTGAACCTGGCCGTGATCACTGGTTACAAAGGCCTCGACCCTGAGACAGGCCGTCTGGGTATGGATCCCGGCAACGACAACCGCGACAAGTATCCTACTATGCGTACGTTCACCCTGGGACTTAACCTGACTTTCTAACTAAAGCTTTATTACATTGTATATGAAAAAGCAACAACTATTTTCCGCGATATACCTGGCGATGGGCGTTACGCTCATGCTGGGCTCCTGTACCAAACTGGACGAAGAAGTGTATGACCAGGTACTAGAAACTTCCTTCAATCCGACAGAAAACGATATTCCTTCCATCATTGGGGCAGCTTATACGCCACTCCGTACGGTAATGGTAGGCTGGCAGGGTGATTTCGATCTGCAGGAAGAACCGGCAGACGTGATCGTTACCCCCGTACGCCCCAATGGCTGGTACGATGGTGGTACCTACCAACGTATGCACCGTCACGAATGGACACCCACCGAATGGCAGCCCGTCAATGCCTGGAACGAGAACTTCCGGGGGGTGAACACGGTAAACCGGATCCTGTCGCAAATCAACGAAGGGTCGATCCCTGTAACTACCGGAAAGGAAGCCCTGATCGCTGAATTGAAAGCGGCACGCGCCTTCTACTATTCACAACTCGTGGCTAATCATGGTAATGTGCCCCTGGTAGTCGACTTCAAGGACACTGCCCGGCCCAAACAGGCTACACAGGTGGAAGTATTCAACTTCATCGAAAAGGAATTGCTGGAAAATATCCCGATGCTGAGTGAAAAGAATGACAACTCCACGTATGGCCGCATGAATAAATGGGCTGCCCGCGCCACCCTGGCCCGCCTGTACCTCAATGCCCAGGTATATACCGGTACAGCGCAATGGCAAAAATGTATCGATCAGTGCGATGAGATACTCACCAAAGGACCGTATGTGCTGGAAGCGGCCTTCAAGACCAACTTCATCACGACCAACAACACCTCGAAGGAGCTGATCTTCGCGGTGCCATTCGACGAGATCTTTGCTACGCAGAACAGCATACACATGAAAACACTGGCAACGGCTCACCGCAATGTACTGGACCTTACCGGCCAGCCATGGGGTGGCAACTGCGCCGTACCACAATTCATCGATACCTATGACCCCGATGATACCCGCATGAAGGATACCTGGCTACAGGGCGAACAACGCAATGTGCGCACCGGCGAGCTGATCCTCACCTATACCAAAGCAGTGCCCAGCATCGAGAATACCGGTTTCTTCGAAGGTTTCCGGATCGGCAAATACGAGATCAAGGCAGGCGCCCGCAGCGGCCTCAGTGTAGATTACCCCGTATTCCGCCTGGCAGGTATCATGATGATGAAAGCGGAAGCCTTGCTGCGCAGTGGTAAACCAGATGAAGCAGCTGTATTGGTTACCAACGTACGCAAGCGTGCATTTTTAGGTAGCCCCGCAAAGGCTACCGTAACAGGTGCTCAGCTTCAGCTTGGCAGCTCTTACCGTTATGGCTGGCAAAACACCGATGGCACCATTGCCGAGTTTCAAGGCGGCGCCGATATTCCTTATGGCCGTATGCTCGATGAGCTGGGCTGGGAATTCGCAGCCGAAGGTCAGCGCCGTCAACAGCTCATCCGCTTTGGCGTGTACGATCGCAAGATCTGGTTCAACCACCGCCCGAAGAACGATGGCAAGAAGCGGTACCTCTTCCCGATCCCCCAGGTGGAACTCGACAAGAACCCCAACCTGCAGCAGAACGCAGATTACAGATAGTGTTTATGGTATATTGTCATATAGCAGTTAGTTTTGGTAACCCCTTGTTTTTACAAGGGGTTTCATCATATTTACAACGTCTATGAACCGCACCCAGCTATTCATTGCCTTTGCCATCACCGTGTCGATACTCGGGCTTGCCCGGTGTATGGAAGCGCCCCGCAAGCAGTTGCCCCGGACTACCGCAGATGTTCGTGGCGTTGCCTATGCCGGCGCGGATGCCTGTAAAGCCTGTCACCAGTCTATACACCAAAACTGGCTGACGACTGCCCACCACGCCACCTCCGCCCGCCCCTCATTGACATCCATCAAAGGCAGTTTTGAACCAGGTCACAATACTTTTCGTTATCGCCCTGAACTAAAAGTGGTGATGGAGCAACGCAAGGACTGGTGTTACCAGGTGGCCTATATGAACGATGTAGAAAAACAGGCATTTCCGTTTGGGATGGTCGTTGGGTCGGGACGTAAAGCGCAGACCTATTTGTACTGGTGGGATGACAATGTATTTCAGTTGCCCATTTCCTATTCGGTGCAGGCAGGCAATTGGGTCAACAGTCCCAGCTACCCGGCCGACAAGGTTCGCTTCGACAGATTAGTAAACATTGGTTGCTTTGAATGCCACGGCTCTTATATCGAGCGCAAAGGCTCGCAGCAGGAAGGCAACCGACAGGTTGATTATTTCGACAAGTCGAAGATCATTTACGGCATGGATTGCGAACGCTGTCATGGGCCCGGTGCGGAACATGTCAGCTTTCATACCAATAACCCGGCGGAGAAAAAGCCGCAACATATAGCCCTGTACAAGCAATTATCCCAGCAACAACAACTGGACCTGTGTGCGCAATGCCATTCGGGTGGTCATACTTCCTATAACTCTATCTTTCAGTTCAGGCCCGGCGACTCACTGTCGCAGTATTTCTCTTCGGCGATTGCTACGGGCAGCAGTGCCAGCAAACTGGATGTACACGGCAACCAATACCAACTGATGACGGCCAGCGCCTGCTTTACCAAAAGCGCGGTTCTTACCTGCACCTCCTGTCATGATCCGCATGCAAAGGAACGAGACAATACGGCGGTGCTGTCTGCCCGCTGCAGCAGTTGCCACACCAGTGTGCAACATAGTTTCGCAGCCCAGTTACCGGCCGCGGCCATTACCAGCAATTGCATCGACTGCCATATGCCGGCCTTGCCATCGGTGATCAGTTTAAAAGAAGAAGACAAGCAGGTAGCAAATGTCAACCAGGTGCGCACGCATTTGATTGCGATCTATGCGGAAAAAAGTGCGGAGTATATTAAGAGGCAACGGGGCAAGTAGGCATTGAATACAAGGCAGCGAGGCAGATCCTTGCTCTTACGTATTCGGTGGATGCTGTGCCGCGATCTTGGCTTTCATGATCTTCGCAATGGAGTGAGCCCGTTCGATGGCTTCATCGGCCTTGGGGCCGGCAAAATGATGCCGCACCGTCTCCTGCCACAGGTAGAGCCAGCGATCGAAATGCAGCGGATCGAGGGGATATAATTGATCCAGTGCCACATGCTTCACCATGGGATTGCCCTTGTACGACAACTGCGCAAACAACACCGTATCCCAGAAAGAGATCATCACCGGTATATGGTCCTCCCAGGTAAAATGCACGACCCGTGTAAAGAAATGCCCGATCAGCTGATCGGGTATTACTTTTTTATAAAACTCGTTCACCAGTAAACTGATGTCTTCTCTATTTTGAATGTCGTGCATATCAGCAAAGGTAACCTATTTGGCCGGGCTGGGCGATGGCAAAACCACGCTGATGGTTGGCGTATTCCAACCTTCGATCTCGACAATGGGGGTGATTGAATGGTCTTTCCAATCAAACGCTACAAACGTCCACCCACCCGGCAGTACCGACACATAATTGTCGCTGTAAAAAGCAGGCAGGATGCGCTCCCGGGTCACGGGGTGCAGCAGAGTGATGCGGTTGAAGAACGATACCGGTTGTCCGGCTGCATTGCGCAGCGTGAGGGTAGCCGAACCGGGCTTCACATGACCTACCGTCACAGAAAGCGCTGCCGGCGCCAGGGTTTGCAGACCACTGTATTGTCCGCTGCTATCGGGCAACCAGTAAACCTGATCGTCGAAGAAGTGCCCTGCTTCATCGGTGGCTTTCAATGCCAGGAAAATACCGGCTTTCACCCGCAGGATGTCCAGCTGTCGTTTAACAGATGACAAGGTATATGACCTGCCACCGGTCACATAGGCCGTCTCCTCTAATAGCGGATACTTTTTACCAGCCATGTCATAGGCAACAGCACGCACGGTTACGCGCCCATAGGGAGTATTTTGTTCATTGTTGATCATTACCTGGCCGGTTACCGGGTTGTACATGATATGCCGGTCCCGTGTTCCTGTGCGCAAGCCATAATAACACGCATTCGGGTCGAGGTAATAGTCATACATCTGTCCCCGCAAGGCGGTCCAGGGATTCTGCGTTTTCCAGATGATGTAGCCGGTATACCATTGCCAGCGGTGCGCTGCAAACCCTTCTGCCAGCGCGCGGTACTGATCGTAGTTGACGAGTTGCGCTTTGCGGGCAAAGTCGCGTACATCTTTTACAGGACCGTAGGCGGTGATGTATTGTTTGTAGCCGATGTATTTGTGGTACTCCCAGACAGAATCAGCCTTCTCACGCTCACGTTGCTCTCCCAATGCAGGTGTGTACACCGGCCATTGCTGCAAGTTGGCAGAAGGAATAAATCGTTGCAGGGATGCATAATCACCCAGTCCAACAGACCCCACTTCCGAATTGAAGGGCCAGGTGCGGTGTTGCCAGAAAGTATCGATGGGCTGAATATTGTAAGGACCATCGCCGTTACCGCCCAGGGTATTCAACGACATGCTGTCGGAGTTGGAATAGTCGAAGAAGATGCGCGTACCATCGAGTTCGGGCAACAGCGTATCGCGCACGGCCCGCAGGATATCGTCGGGCGGTGTGATCTCGTTGCCCCCGCACCAGATGGCGAGGGAGGCGTGGTTACGGATCAGTTTGATGCCGTCTTCCACAGAGCGTAAAAACAATCCATGGTCATCGGGATACTGGCGACGGGTGGCCTGGTCTTCTGCTTTCTTCGGATCCAGCCAGCGGCCATTGCAGTCGCCCGACATCCACAGGTCCTGGAATACCAGCAACCCATATTTATCGCAGGCTTTGTAAAACTCCGGCCTTTCGAGCAAGGCACCGCCCCAGATGCGGATCAGGTTGAGCCCCATGTCGCGGTGATGGTGTACCTCATCGTCGTAACGTGCTTCGCTCAGCCGCAGCATCGCATCGGAAATGATCCAGTTGCCGCCCTTGATGAAGATGGGTAATCCGTTTACCCGGATCTCGCTGCTTTGGGTAGCCTTATTCCAGGTGCGGGATATTTCCCGCACCCCAAAGCTGACCGCTTCCCGGTCGCTGATCTGACCGTCTGCTATAAACTGTAACTCCATCGTATACAGGTCTTGCATACCATAGCCCACGGGCCACCATAGCCGTGGCCGCTCGATCGTGAGATCCGCCAGTTTCACCAGCGTGGTACAGGCCGGTTGCAGGGTGATGGCTTGCTGCAGTTTTACGCCTTCCAACGTATACTGCACCACGCCCTTGACCGTACGCGCACTGGTATTCTCCAACTCCACGGTCATCTGTACGGTAGCAGGCGGTTGTGCTTCATCCCGAGCATGCCGCTCACCCGGCACGCGGGTCACGATGTGCGGGTTGCGCAGGTTGACCACGCCCGTCCGTTCTATGAATACCTTATCCCAGATACCGGTATTGCGGTCACGCACCGGTTGTATCCAATCCCATCCGGCGACATATTGGGTCGATACGTTTTTGGCAATGCGTCCATCCCCACCCTGTCCGCCATTGGGATTGCCGACGGGGTCGGGCGGGTAGACCACTACGGCCAGCCGGTTGTTGCCATCTGCAGCGAGGTAACGGGTAATATTGTACGATTGCCGCAGGAACATGCCCTTGTGCGTTGCTTCATTAAGGAGATGTCCATTCAGAAATACTTCGCAGCTGTAATTTACACCACGCAGGTCAAGCCATACTTGCTGGCCATTCACCGGCCTTGCTTCTCTGAAGTTATTGACAAACCAGGCCGTGTAATAGTCGCGCCCGGTATGATAGATATCGGGAATGCGTTCGTTGTTCATGCCATAAAAAGGATCGGGCACTTTTTGGTGGTGAAGCATGTTCGTGAGTACGGTACCCGGTACAGTGGCGGCACGCCAGCCCTTGAGTGAAAAGCCCGGCCTGGATAGCTCATCGCCTTTCACGCTCACCGTATTGATCATAGCATATTGCCAGCCGCTGTGGAGTTCATAACGATCCTGACCTATCGCGTGCACAGCAGTTGCACCAAAAAGTAAGCAAAGCAGCAGATGCTTCATAAGCAGTGAAGTAAACCGTCGTACGGACCGGGCCACACGACGGCTGTATAAGATAACGATTATTGAGCGGGTGTAAACGAAAACGACAATGCCGGTGTCGGCGCCGTCTGTTTCAAACTGCCGGCGGGCAGTGTTATGGTCACCTTCCCATCGGTCACGGCATATTTGACCTCCTTGCCGGTTTGCAGCCATTTGACCTTGCTGCCTTTCTTCGGCAGGTTTCCTTTCCACTCCACCACAGCAGGTAGGGCATCACCCTCCTTGATGGTAGCCAGCGCATACCAGGTACCGCCGGTTTTCTGCTGGGTGAAATACACATTACCATCCTGATAATCGGTCACTGTGCGCGTGCCGTAGATCGCTTCTCCATTCACCTTCATCCAGGCACCGATGGCGGCCAGTCTTTCTGTTGCTTCAGTCGGTAAAGTACCATCTGCCTTAGGCCCTACGCCAAGCAGCAGACTGCCCCCTTTCGCTACGATCTCGATGAGCGAATGGATCACCTTCGTGGTCGATTTGTATTGTTCGTTCGGCACCCAACCCCAGGCTCCGCCGAGGGTCATGCAGCTTTCCCAGGGATGTGGCAATTGTTTATCAGGGATGCGCTGTTCGGGTGTCTGGTAATTCTCGTAAGGACCATGTACCGTACGATCCACCATCAGGATACCGGGCTGCTTGCTGCGTGCCATGGTGGCGATCTTCGGCATGTCGATGTCCTGGCTCCAGTCGGGTATCGGCGCGCCCCAGGATAGCACCTCTTCGGTCACCGATTCGCGGGGGCGTACCCAGCCACCATCCAGCCAGAGAATATCGATCTGACCGTAATTACTCATGAGTTCACCGATCTGGTTATAGGTAAACTCCTTGTACTTGTTCCAGCGCCAGGGGTTCTTGCGAATATCGTAGTTGTTGTTGCGGTTGGCCGTGGCATACTTCGGCCACCAGTAATATTCCGTATGCCAGTCGGGCTTGGAAAAATAAGCGCCGATCATGAATCCTTCTTTACGGAAGGCATCGAATACATACTTCGCCACATCGGCTTTGGGGTTGCTGGCAAACGGGCCTTTGGCAATGCTGAAATCCGTTTGCTTCGTATCGAACATATTGAAGCCGTCGTGGTGCTTGGTGGTAAACACGAGGTAGCGCATGCCCGCTGCTTTACCCGCTGCCGCCCATTGTTCGGGGGCAAACTGTGTAGGATTAAATTGCTTGCTGAGCCCCCAATACCAGTTTTTGAAATTGTCGTACCCGATGGTGCTGTCGCGGTCGATCCAGTCTTCCGAACAGAGCGCCCAGGACTCGATCATACCCGGCACCGCATACAATCCCCAGTGGATGATCATGCCGAATTTCTGGTCCTGCCACTGGTCGAGCTTGGCACGCACGGCAGGCTCCTGGGGCCACTCATAGGCCACCGACACCGGGTGGATGGTATTTTGGGCAAAGCCGCCGCAACTACCAGCCAGCAGCGCAGCGGTCAATAGGTTTCTTAATCGCATGGTCATGCAGTTGTAATGATTATGGTTGATAGCTTGTATTGTTCGCATCGATCTGCCAGCTATGGTCATAGAAACCAGCCATCTCCAGCTTACCTGCTCCGCTGTGCAGCATCTCCAGGTTAAAGATCATGAAATCCGGGAATCCACTGGCACCGGCAAAATACTGGTTGGCCGATGCTGCCTGCATTCCCTTCACGCCCGTACCCCCGATCAGGGCTACCGATGCTACAGCGGAGTTTTTCAACGGCCACACGATATAGGCACCATGGTCATCACCCTGCCAGCGTTTGTCGCCAGCCGTGACCTGGTTGCGGTCCACCTGGATGGGACAATCGGCCAGCAAGGTAGCATACGCGCCATTGGTCGACTTGTTGCCATACAGGATCACGCCACGGTCCTTGTATTTTTCCGGTGAATAGTCTTTGTCTGCAATGATATCTACGGCACCATTGCCGCGGTAGTACCAGGTTTCGGCATCGAAGATCGCCTTCTCCAGGCTCCAGGCATTTTCTACTCGATTGCCGGTAGTGCCATAGATGAATACCATGCGGTGGTTGAACGCTTCCTTCAACGTTCCATAGCGTTGTGGCAGCTTCTGCCTGGCGCCGGGATGTGTGGTGATCGTCCAGTTGTTATCCTGATGCAACATTGTGATACTGTCCTGCGACACTTGGGTCGTGTAGTTGAGCTGCTTGCCATCGAGGGTGATGGTGAGCGCCGTGCCGGGAGCAAATTCGGCGAGGTTGAACGTCAGCAACCGTACATTATCGGTGGTGCCGGTGATGGTGCGGGCGGCACGATCCCTGCGCAGCTGGATGCGGCTATACGCCAAGGCCTGCTGTTGTTGCTGGATGGTCGCCCAGCGGAAGCTGGCCGATATACCAGGACTTGCCGTCATGAAGTCGATGGTATTGGCACTGCTATCGGGCAGGCGGCGGTGCCACTGGAAGAAATCGAACAGGGGTTTCCAGTCTACACTGTGGTCGCCAAACCAATGGCTGCCACCAGGGTATTCATAATAACTCATGTCGGGATGAAACCCGCCGAGTTGTTGCCGCATCTGCCGGGCATAGGTCACCGGTACGGTCCTGTCGTCGTCGCCATGGAAAATGTATACGCCGTGTGCTTTGTAGTTGGTAGCCAGTTTCGGTACATCACTTTGGTTACCGGCACGAAGCAGCAATTGCTCGAGCGGGTTACCACTGCTGTCGGGGATTAAACCGTCAGCAGAACCATACCCTTTCATCGTGGGGTAACCGGCGCAGGGCGCTATGGCGGCCCAGAGGTCGGGATAGGTAACACCGAGAAACCAGGTACCATGGCCCCCCATCGAGTGACCGGTGAGGTAAACGTTTTGCGGGTTGGGTTGAAAGCGTTGTTTGGCGATGCCCAATACTTCAAGTGCATCGAGGCGGCCCCAGTCTTCCCAGTTGAAGCCACGTGGGCGGCGATTAGTAGCTGCCACGAGGGTGCCCCAGTCTTTGGGTTTATAGGCACGCGCCTGGTTGATGGCTTCCACGCCGGCGCCGTGCACACTCAGGAATAAAGCGCTGTTGGCGGTCGGTGTGGTAGACTGCGGCGTGACCGAATAATATTGTAAGCTGCCATCGATGGCGCTGGTGAAGGTGGTATTGTACTGTTCTCCCGCATTCACGGCTTCGATCATCACCGGTCGCGCATCGACGATGCGTGCTTTGTTGAGGAGGATTATGTTGCAGGCATATTTGCCTTTGGCGTTGATGGCACTGCCATCGAAGTGGAAAGGCACTTTACGGCTGCTGAGCGCCGGAATATCCGGCACGGCAATTTTCGCTTCTTTGCCAGCCAGCTGACTGGTAATGGTCAAGCCTTTCAGCGGCTGACTGGTGCTGTTGACCACCACGATCGCGCCTTGTTGCACGCCTGCCTGCAGGCCGGGAACGATAAAGGGCAAGGTAGGATCGTCGATGTTGAGCAATACCGGTTTTTCCGGAAACGTAAGGCTGGCCACGGCGCTGGCACCGCGCACATAGAATTCATTCAGGCCTTTTTTAAGTGCCACGGGAATGTACAGATAGCCCATGTTGTAGGCATCGCCGGTATGCTGGGCACCATTGACGAATACGCCGCTGTTGCCACGGATATTGAGCAAGGCATTTTGTGCTTTGGGCGACTCATACGTGAGGTAGATGTAGGCACCACCGGCTCCTAACCCACCGCGCAGGGCGCCGGGGGTTACGCCGGGTCCGGCAGGTGCGCCTCCCCTTCCGGGACCACCCCGTACCCGCAGGCGGTTGGTACTGTCAGCGTCGATGGGCATCCACACGATGGCCTGGCCACGATCGGTGCGGCCAATGGTATCGCCTTCTACCGGCGTTTTCATCGTGCCGCTGTAGAGGCGGTAAGCCAGCTCATCGCTGTACACGGCTTCACGGCCGTAGCGGCTGGGCAGGTTGGCGATCAATCCTTTTTTGAAAAATACTTCCTGGGCATGGGTTGCCGTAGCAGCCAGGAGCGGGCAAACGAGCAATAGGGTTCCAATGGTTCTTTTCATCATGCAGGGACTGTGTCGATTGAGTCAGTAAAAAGCTACAATTTATCGAATTAAATGGTTAGAAATGAACAACTACTGTATCAAAACCGAACAGTAATAAAAGTTTGTCAATTACAATATCCTGAAAACCATGGCCGTAAAATGTGCCACTATTTTTGATTAATAAAGCCAAACGCGTACTGTTTATGTTTAAGAATTATTTCAAAACCGCTTTCCGGAATTTTCGCCGCAACAAGGTGTACTCCCTGATCAACGTGCTGGGGTTGAGTATCGGCCTGGCCTGCGGCATGCTGATCATCCTGTATGTGAAAGATGAGTTGAGTTACGACCGCTTTCATGAGCAGGCTGCCGACATTTACCGCATCGGCAACAAACGGGTCAAAGCCGACGGCACGCTGGACGGCGTCGGTGGCTGGACGGGTTACTTCCAGGGTCCGCGGTTTACCGCGCAGATCCCGGAGATCAAATCATTTACCCGCGTTCAAAACTACACCCGCGATATCCAGATCGGCCAGGACATCAAATCGCAACCGATCCACTTCGTCGATTCCAATTTCTTTTCGGTATTCACCTTTCCGCTGCTGAGCGGCAATCCAGCTACCGCTTTACTCGATCCGCATTCGGTGGTCATTACGGAAGACATTGCCATCCGACAGTTCGGCACCAGCGATGCGCTGGGCAAGCAGATCCTGTTCAAAGAAAACAAAACCCTCGTTCCCTATATCGTGACCGGTGTAGCCAGGACAACACCGGAAAACTCGTCCCTGAAGTTCAACATGTTGCTGCGACTCAAAGTGTCGAAAGAAGACGAAGCGCAGAACATGAACTGGATGAATTTCTTCCTCAACACGTTTGTCGTGCTGCAACCCGGCGCGAACATCAAAACGGTGGAAGCGAAGATGAAACAGGTGTATGAGACCGAAGCCAAAGAAACCATTGCCTTTGTCGCGAAAGAATACGGTGAAACAGGCACCACTACCTACAACCTGCAATCCCTGCTGGGTATGCACTTGAATACGGAGTACCGGGCCGACAACGGGCTGGTGGATGCCAGCAACCCGACCTATTCTTATATCCTGTCGGGTATTGCCTTGTTCATACTCCTCATTGCCTGTATCAATTTCGTGAACCTGACGGTGGCGCGCTCCATCAAGCGGGCTAAAGAGATCGGTATCCGCAAGGTGATCGGTGGTGAACGCCGCCAGCTCATCTGGCAGTTCCTGGGCGAGTCTTTTTTCCTATGCCTCGTGGCCTTTATCGTAGCGGTAGGACTGGTACAATTGGTGTTACCCCTGTTCAACCAATTGGCCAATAAATCGCTGGCACTCTCTTACCTGTTCGATGTACAGCTGATCACCGGCTACATCGGATTATTCCTGATCACCAGCCTACTGGCAGGCTTCTATCCTTCGCTGGTCTTGTCTTCGTACAACCCGGTGCAGACTTTGTACAGCCGCTTTGCGCTGGCCGGCAAGAATTACCTGCAAAAAAGCCTGGTGGTATTGCAGTTCTCCCTGGCTTCTTTCCTGATCATCGGCACCATCGCGATCTATGCACAATTCAACCTGCTTACCCACAGGCAGCTGGGTTATGACGATCGGAATCTGCTGGCGTTGGATATACCCAACCTCAAAGGGCCCGAGGCTAATGTGCTGGCCTATGAGTTGAAGAAAATACCAGGTATCGGGTCGATCGCTCTGAAGAATAGTGGTGGCTGGGCTTCTGTAGCACACGTAAAAGGTGACCAGGAGGTCAAGTTTGCCTATGAAACCATCGATGAGCACTATTTCCCGGATCTCAAGATCCACTTGCTACGCGGGCGTAATTTTTCTGCCGCCTATCCGTCCGACTCTACCCGGGCAGTGGTGGTGAATGAGGCATTTATTAAATCAGCCGGCTGGGCCGACGGTGTTGGGGAGGTGGTCGACTTTTGGTACAACAAGGATAAATACACCATCATCGGTGTGGTGAAGGACTACCATTATGAATCGCTCACCAAGATCATCGAACCGCAACTGTTTACCATGAAACCTTCGCATGGCTATGGCCGGGCTTTTATCCGAATACAGCCTGGCAAAGAAACGGCCGTGCTGGAGCAACTGGGACAGATGATGAAACAGCGCTATCCCCTGTCGCCTTTTGTGTATAAATTCAAAGATGATGAGAACCGCGCTCAGTATGAATCGGAAGCACGCTGGAAGAACATTGTATTGTTTGGCGCCGTGCTGACCATTTTTGTATCCTGCATTGGCTTGTTTGGCTTGTCGGTATTATCGGCCGAGAAACGTACCAAGGAGATTGGTATCCGTAAAGTGCTGGGAGCTTCGGTGAGCCATGTGGTAACGATCCTCTCCCGCGATTTCCTCAAGCTGGTAGCCATCGCGCTGGTGCTGGCCATTCCGGCTGCGTGGATCGTGGCCAATCAATGGCTGGAAAATTATCCTTACCGCATTCATATGAGCTGGTGGATGTTTGCCCTGGCGGGCGTGCTGGTCATCCTGGTGGCGTTGGGCACCATCAGCTTCAATGCGATCAAGGCAGCGATTGCCAACCCCGTCCGCAGCCTGCGATCGGAATAAGATAAAAAAACCGGCATGGAGCGATTCCATGCCGGTTTAATTCTTTGTGGGTTACTCTTCTTCGCCTTCCTCTTCTTCCAGCCAATCCATGTATTCGGCGTACCAATCTCCCAACTCGTCGAGCAGGGCCTGGAGACCTACCTGGTCGTTCTGAAAGAATCCCGCTACATCGTCGATCTCCTCTACAATATCGATGTGTGCATTTTCGTCGTCGTCATCCACCCGCTGCGCAATGAAACGTGGCTCCTGGGTGTGTAAGATGTACTCGTTGTCTGGATCCGTAACCGGATCGTCTGCGATCATGAACTTAGGTAATGCCATAATTAAAAGGTATTGAAACCAAAGGTACTACGTAAAACGAATATCGCTGATCAAAAATGGTAATGGATTAAAAACGGGCCATGAAACGGTTCTGGTAGTCGTTGATGAGGGCATACATGGATTTGAAACGGCCCTGGCCGTCGTTGCAATCTTCGCCATTGATGGCTTTACATTTTTCATTGAGCTCATCGATAAACCGGATCAGGTGTTCGTTGAAGGCTTTTTTACGATTGTCCAGACCGGCAACCTCCAATTGGCGGAGATGTACTTCCATTCTTTCTTCGGCGTACTGGCGTAGTTCGAGTACTTCGGTAAGCGTTTGTTGCATACAGGTGGTTTTGTGTGATCAGGAATGCTTGTTGACTTGGTTTTCGAATGGCTGGGCACCCTGCGTCATTTGTTCCATGGACGATTTGGGACTGCCGTTGCCATTACCGTTTCCGATAATCAGGTTCTGCGTTGGATAAGCAAAGCGGATGCCTTCTTTTTCGAAAGTCTTGATCATATCGAAATTGATGGCCTGCTGCCTGTCCATATACATATTGTAATCGGGACTAATGACGAAATACACCACTTCGAAATTGTAGCTGAAGTCGCCAAATGACAAGAGGTGTGCGCGGTCGAAGGTGGTATCGGGCTGTGCTTCGATCGCTTTTTTCACAATGCCAGGAATCTTCTCTAGCTTATCCATGGGCGTAGCATAACTGATGCGGAAAGTGAATACCAGCCGGCGCTTGTCCATGCGTTTGTAGTTGTGTACACGCGAATTGGTAAGGTCGGTATTGGAGAAGATCAATTGTTCGCCACTGAGCGAGCGAATACGGGTGGTTTTTATACCCACATACTCCACAGTACCAAGCTTATCGCCGGTGATGACGAAGTCGCCGATCTCGAATGGCTTATCGAAAAATATCACGAAATAGCTGAAGAGGTCGCCGAGAATGGCTTGCGTAGCGAGCGCAATGGCTACACCACCGATGCCCAGGCCAGTAATGATCGTCGTGATATTATACCCCAGGTTGTCGACCAGGAAGAGGATACCGATCACCCAAATGAGGATATTGACCAGCACCACGATGCCCCGCGCCTGTTTTTTGCGGCCATCCTGTCCCGTATGCGCCCCTACATATGAATTAATAAAATAAGAAATAGTAGAAGCGATCATCCTGACGATGAAGTAGGTACTGATAAATAGGATGACCACATCGGCGACCCGGTCTGCCTTGGGTGACAGCTGGAGGGTTTGCACCCCAAAATAGATCCCCAACAGGTAGAGGTACGGGACCAGGAATCGATCGATCAGGCTGATAATGAAGTCGTCGAAGGTGGTATTGGTGTGTTTGGCCCAGGCCCGCAATTGGTTGAGTACGAGTTTGCGGGCAATCCTCAACCCCACTAAAGTAACGACAATGATACCTACGGCTATTGCCCAGTCTTTCAGGGTGTTGCCCAGAAAGACCTGACTCCAGAAGTGTTCCATACATGCAAAATTTGTGGTTCCCCAATGGCAAGCGTAGTCGTTCCTTTACGTTCTCCTACTCACTGGTAAAAATTGTGCCATCAACGCACGTACAAAACGGGCACTTTCGCCTGGTGCAGGATGCGCTGGCTAAATGGGCCCACGAAGAATTGTTTGTTGACCACATCCACGGCAGGCGATAATACAATGAGATCAGCCTGCATTCTGTCGGCCCGGTCGAGTATCTCCCGGGATATATGTTTGTGTTCGCTGAGGTGCAGCGACAGGGTAAATGCTCCTTTTTTAGTGCCTGCGTTGAGACGATTGCGCAGCAGCTCCAGCGCATGGCCTTCTACTGGATCGCGGTCGATGGACAATCCAAATATCTCGATGTTCGCGCCTTGCTCGCTGCCCAGTGCGCGTACAAATTCAAATCGCTTTTGGCTGCCAAAGCCGGTGCGCAGGGGAAACAGGATATTGCTGAATCCGGGCCATTTGCTGCCTTCGGGCACAATGAGCACGGGGCAGTTGGCGTATTTCACGGCGTAGTATGCACTGGACCCTATGAACCCTTCCCGCATGCCCGAGGCGCCATGGGCGCCCAATACAAGGAGATCGGCATGCAGGTCGAGAGCCGTTTTCACGATAGAGGGGCCAGCCGAGCCTGTGTGCACAGCAGCGTTGGCCGGTATGCCGTGTTTCTGCTGCACGCCGCCGGCAATGGCATCGGCCACACTGCGTACGTGATCGTTGATCAGCAAAGGGGCTTTGTCCATGTACAACTCATCGGTCTCCTGCACATGTACCACCTGCAGGCGACTATGGTTCTGTTTGGCGATGAATCCGGCACTTTCCAATGCGTTGAGCGAAGCTTCACTGTAATCAGTCGGCACCACCACCTGCCTGATCACGCTCATGATAAGGAGGCTGGATTTCGTACAATAAATCGGTTCACCATGCTGCTGTTATTTTGCCCTTACTGTTGATCTTTTCCGTTTGGCGGGTACCTCTACCTGCGCCTTCTCCAATTCTCTTCTGAGCTCGATGTTTTCGGACATCAGCGAATCGTTTTCCAAAATCAACGCCCTGTTCCTGACCTGGTAGTGCGTGCTTTGTTTAAACAGGCAACCACTCAGGCTCAGCAAGCCAATAATGACCACGAACAGGAATAAGGAATAATTGAATTTCATACCCGTTGTCTTAACAACGGCAAATTGCCTGACGGGAATTAAGCGGTGCTTAGTTTGACATTAGAATTATATTAGAATTGGGCAGCAGGCAGTACAATACGGAATACAGAGCCCTCACCAGGCTTCGATTGTACCTCGATATCGCCTTTGTGGATCTTGATGATGCGGTGTGCCAGGGAGAGGCCCAGGCCAAAGCCACTTTCGGGCCCGGTATGGTCTACGCGGTAAAAAGGCTGGAAGATGTATTTCATGGCCGATTCGGGAATACCGATGCCTTTATCGGCAATGGTAATCGTCAATTTACGGTCGGCTGCATCGAGGTGAATAGCCGCTTTGTGATCATCGGAGTATTTGCAGGCATTAATCACGATGTTGCGTACGGCCAGTGACAGCAGTTCGGGATTGCCGATCACGATCAGCGCTTCTTCTTCCGGGGGCATTTCACCAAATGCTATCGAAGCGCTGTAATCGGGATTGAGCTTATTGACTTCGGCCGGCAGTTCGAGTAGTATCTCGTCTACACGCACTTGCTGAATGGAGATGCCGCCGGGGTCGCCGGAAGCCTGGGCAAATTCCAGCAGAGTTTGCGTCAATTTACCGAGGTGGCGTACATCCTGGTACACACTACCCATCACGGCACGGTATTTATCGGCTTCGCGATCGCGGGACAGTGACACTTCGAGCTGACTGGAGATGGAGGTAAGTGGCGTAGATAATTCGTGCGAAGCGTTGGCGATAAAACGCCGTTGCAGGTCAAAGCTTTCCTGGAGGCGGTTGAGCAGTTCATTGATCGTTGTAGACAGGTAATACCATTCGTCTCTGGAAGGACCTTCTTTGATGCGGCGGGTAAGGTCTTGTGCTGAGATCTCCTGGATATCGTCGGCGATCTTTTTAATGGGTTGCAACAGACGGCCGGAGAATACAAAGCCTGCCAGGAAGGCAATGATGCTACCACCGATGAAGCAGGTCCAAAGGATGTTCTGCAACTGGTGCAGCTTGTTCAGCCCCAGTTCATCGTAGGCGGCTGCTACCACCACTACACGCAGATTGGTGTCGACATGGTGATAAGCCACCGCTTCCTTGTTGCCGATGCGGAAAAACACACGCCCTTTCACCCGGGCATCGTCCAGTATCCTGCTATCGACGGATAAAGTATCCTCGGGTTCTTCGCTGTAGCTATAAATCTTTTGCCCTTTGTAGTTGTAGGCTTGCAGGGATTTGTCTTGCAGGGCCATCATGGTGGAGGAGTCGAGTACGCGCAGCTGTTCGGCATCGAAATAAGAGGGATGCGCCAGGAGGCGGGCGCGGGTAATCGCACGGTTCACGAGGCGCAGGTGCACATCTTTCTTGCGCTGGTCGCGCGAGAAATAGTACACGGAGCCGCATACCAGCCCCAGGATGAGCAGTACGATCGTTCCAAACAAGAGGGTTATCCGCAGTCTTACGGGCATCGGGTTAGCTTTCTTTTAAGATGTATCCCATACCTACCTGGGTCTGTATCAGTTTCTGGTCGTATTTGCGGTCGATCTTGTTGCGCAGGTAATTGATGTATACATCGATCACATTGGTATTGGTATCGAAGTCGATCTCCCACACGTTGACGGCGATGTCGGCACGCGACACCACGCGGTTCTTGTTGCGCAACAGGTATTCGAGCAACTGAAACTCCTTCATGGTGAGGGTAATGTTATTGCCGGCCCGGATCACCTCTTTTTTATCGAGGTCCATGGTGAGGTCGGCAGCGCTCAGCACATTGCCGACGGGCAATTGCTGGTTCATGGTACGCTTCAGCAACACCCGTATCTTGAGCAGGAGTTCTTTAAACTCGAAGGGCTTCACGAGGTAATCATCGGCCCCGGCATCATACCCTTCCATCTTATCATTGAGCCGGCCGAGGGAGGTTAGCATGATGACGGGTACGTGGGCGTTGCGGGCACGGATGATCTTACAGAGATCGTAGCCATTGATGCCGGGCAGGTTGATGTCGAGGATCACGAGGTTGAAATCGTGGGCCAGGAACAATCGTTCGCCAATCTTGCCGTCATAAGCCACTTCTACGTGGTAACCGTTTTCTGCAAGGCCGCTTTTCAGCGTGTCTGCGATCTTGTGTTCGTCTTCTACGATCAGTATTTTTCTTTCTTCCATAGGCTTCGACAACTCTTTTTACAATACTAAGGTACGGTCAAAAACGGGAACCCGATTGCGGGCCGGGCCGGGGAGGGCCCTTTCGGGGCCTGCTGAGCCACTGGGATACAGGGTTTTACGGCAGTGCCGGGTTTAATTCTAATATTTTTCTAATGAGAGACTAATAGGTCACTAATTCGCCGGGGCTAAGTTGTGGGCCACAATAGCGAACTCATGAAAAAGACTTACTTACTGATCGGTGGACTTTGTGTGTCGGCGGCGCTGACGGCTCAAAGTTTGCCCGACGCCAAACAGTTTATCTACCACGAACGGTATGAAAGTGCGAAATCAGCGCTACACGGTGTATTAAAATCAGAGGCGAACAATGCGGAAGCCTGGTATCAATTATCACAAGCCTACCTGCCCCTGAAGCAGGTGCAGCCGCTGGCAGATACACTGCAACTGGCGCCTGCCACTGTCAAGGAACAAGCTATTTACAAGGTAGCGGCCGGACAGCTTCTGCTGGCGCAGAACAAGGGGGATGAAGCCAAGGCGCTGTTTGACCAGGCGATTGGTGATGGTCGTAAAAAAGATGCGGCTATTTTGCTGGCCGTAGCCAATGCGTATGTAAGCGAAAAGAACGGCGATGCCAATGCGGCGCTGCTGGTGCTCAACCAGGGTGGTAAAAAGGACATCGAGTCACCTGCCTTCAATGTGGTGCGGGGTAATGCTTACCGCAAGCTGGCCAATGGTACGGAAGCGTACCGCGCTTACCAGGCGGCCTTGAATGAAGAAGGCAAGAATGCTGAAGCGCTGTTCCAGATGGGCAAGATCTTCGTGGCGCAGAAGAATGCAGAGAGCTATACAGACTATTTCAATAAGACCTTAGCGGCCGATCCCCTGTATGCACCGGCGCTCTACGAGCTGTATTACGATGCTTATTTCAAGGATGGAGCAAAGGCGTTGGATTATTTCCGTCAATACCTGGCGGTGAGTGATTTCAGTGCCGACAATCACTTCCAGTTGATCGACCTGTTGTACATCAATAAAAAGTATGACTCGGCCATTGCCATGGCGAAGTCAACACTCGCTTCCCTCCCACCCGATGCGATGCCGCGCCTGCACAAGCTGCTGGCGTATAGCTATGCGGGTTCTACAGATACGGCCAGTGCCTTGACGTCGATGAAAACTTATTTCGGTACCGCGCACGATAGTGCGATTGCCATTAAGGATTATGAACTGATGGCCAACCTGTACAATGCTACGCCCGGTATGGAAGATTCGGCGCTGGTGTTTTACCAAACGGCGGTGACCAAAGTCACCGACTCGGCGGCTTTGTATGCCTACTACCGCCAATTGGCCGACCTGTACAAGGAGCGGAAAGATCCTGCCAACGAGGCGATCTGGTTGGGCAAGTATTATGCGGGTAATGAAAGGGCCACCAACCTCGATTTGTTCAACTGGGGTATTGCCCATGTGAAGGCACAGCAGTACCATGAGGCGGATACGGTGTTTGGCGCTTATATCGCCAAGTATCCGGAGCAGAGCTTTGGTTATTACTGGCGTGCCCGGGCCAATTCAATGAAGGATTCGGCGATGGAGAAAGGATTGGCGATCCCGCATTATGAAACGCTGGTGGCGATGCTGGAGAAAGACAGTGCCAATGCGACCGCTACTACGAAGAAGTGGCTGGTAGAGAGCTACGGTTATATTGCCGCGTATGAAACCAACCAGGAGAAGGATTATGCCGAAGCCATCGAGCATTTGCAGAAGGTGCTGGAGATCGATCCGGCCAATAAGGATGCGGCGAATTATATCACCATCCTTGAGAAAAAGCTTAGTCTAGATAGTAAAGACAAAGACAATTCCACTAATAAATAAAATAGGTTTCTGGTTTATCCAAGCCAGTTTTTTCTTGACTGTTGATTTCTTGCACGCCGGGGGTTGTCAAGCCTCCGGCATTTTTATGTGCGCTATCGAAGGTTAGCGTGATCTCGATCACCCCACGCCAGCCCCACACAAATCACGCCAATCACGAAAAAGGCGATCACGAGGGGCCAGATGCCGTGTACCATCGCGCCGCTGATGAAGGAACCCAGGGCGGAGCCTACAAAGAAGAACAGCGTGCCGTAAACGGAGGATGCCATGCCGGCCAGGTCACCCAGGGGCTCCATAGCCAGGGCGCTGCTATTGGGCTCGATGGCGAGGTTGATGCCAAGAATGAGTGCTACTGCCACAAAGAAGATGAACATGGGAGGCGGATCGCCGGCCACCAGGGTGCAGACGAAGAATAAGGCTGCCACACTCGTGTACAACAGCAATAGCCACCTCACGGTTTTCTTAGCGCCGTAACGGATCGATAGCCGGGCATTGGTCAGCGTAGCTACCGACATCATTAATCCGATGCCGGCAAAGACCCAGGCAAACAGTGTCGGCCGTCCATAGATCTCGCCAATGATCCGCTCCGAACTTGACACATAAGCGCTCAGGGCCGTAAACAGCAGGGTGGTGATCGTCGTATACCGCAGGAAAACGCGGTTGGCCAGCACTTTCCGGATCCCCTGCCCTACATTCTTCCAATTCAGCGAAAGCCGATTTTGCGGGTCCAGGGACTCTTCCAGCCGCAAAGACCACACAAACACCACCACCGCAAACAGCGGCGGCGTAATGAACACCCACTGCCAGGAAGCGACAGACAGGATGGCGATGCCGAGAAACGGCGCATAGATGGGTGTAAAGAGGAAGATCGTCAGGATGAGCGACATGGTGCGGGCCATCTGATCGCCGACGAATCGATCACGCACACCGGCAATGGTGGTAGTAAATACGGCGGAAGCACCTATGCCGGCCAGGAACCGCGCTGCAAACATCACCGGCATACTGGGTGCAAAGGTGGCTGCCACACCCCCAATGATGTACAACGGAAACCCGATTCGCAGGATCGGCAGGCGACCATACCGGTCGCTCAGGATGCCAAAGAGTAGCTGGGCCACCTGCCCCATAAAGAAAAAGGTGATGATCTGTGCCGTAGCTGTAGACTGTGGCGGCAAACCAAAATGTTGCCGTACTGCGGCGAAGGCGGGTAACATGATATCGATACCGAGCGCGGTCAGCATCATGGTACAGGCGGACAGGGCGATGAATTCACCCGATCTCATTTTTTGTCTGGAAGCCACGGCCATGGTCATAGTCAAACGTTAAGGTGCACAAATCTACGGGCTGGCTGGTTCCTGCGGGCGGGGCTAATCAGACAATCAAACGGGGCGATTGGGACAAATCGCGCAGCGTTCCTGTTGCCGATAAAAAAGGGACCACCCTTGCGGACAGTCCCAACTATGCATGAACCATGTTTAAGTCAATGTTATTCTACCACTACGACCCTACCCACCAGCTGTGCTTTGTTGACGTATACGAGATAGCTTCCCGGCAGTAATTGCGTGGTAGGCACGGTGACGCTGGATTGGCTGCCGTTGTACCGGCTGTGCCATACGCGCTTGCCCGCCAGATTGAAAATAGCAATCTCCTGCAACGCTTTACCAGTAACCACGAGCTGACTACCACGCCTCACCGGGTTGGGCACCAACCGGACAGCATCGACCGCTTGCAAACCTACCCTGGCCGTTTTGCTGTAAGCCGATTGTCCATCCAGGTCGACTTGTTTCAGCCGGTAGTACAAGGTCTTTGCGTTGAGCAGTGCGGCTCCCGCGTGGCGGAACTGGTAGTTGCCAGGCGCCGGGGTGACACCACTCCCTTTCACTGAACCAATCATAGTAAAGCTGATGCCGTCTGTAGAGTATTCCACTTCGAAGCGGTCGTTGCCTACCTCCTGGGCCGTTTGCCAGCTCACCAGTACATCCGCCTGCTGCAGTTCGGCCAAAACCTGTGTAAAGGTAACCGGCAAGGCAGCCAACCAATTCAGGGTATAGGTGACAGGCAGAGACGTCATGCCGGCAGCATCGTGGTAACTGAACGAAAAAGAAGTACTGTAAGCGGTGGCCGCCGGTATACCAAATGCTACCTGCAACAAAGCGGGATTGAAACCGGTTATAACCTGCCCGGCCGTTACGGCCACATTGTTGTAGTATAGGATCGTATTGGTGGGTAGTTGGTTGATCACGATGGTAGCGCCTGTACCCAATGGTCCATCCTCGGCATCGGTAGCTGCGGGGGCAGGGGGATTACCGCCTGCCCCGTCGAGTGTGAGGCGCACATTCAATCCTTGCGTAGGTATGGTGGGGTTGGCTGTTGTGGCGACGGGTGGACGCTCCACACCAAAATTGACCGTTGCGTTGACTCCCGTTATACTTACGGAGAAATGGCCGTCCGGCAAGGCGTCGCCGGCGCCGGCACTTCCTTCCCCCGTGTATACCCATCCGGCAGGCAGCACCACCAACGGTGCTTGTTGACCGATGGTGCCGAGGTTGGTACTGAGTTGAACGGAATAATCGCCTGCTACGATTCCGGTAACGGCATAAGCACCACTAACCGTATTGACGGTTGTGGTCGCCACGATCAGTCCGTTGACGTCTACCACATTAACATACAATTGCAGTCCCGTATAGGCCACCCCATCGATGAGGCTATTGACAGCACCATTGGCATCGTTGAACACATTGCCCGTGATATCTGCAGCATCGGCGATGGTGTAGGTATTGGCCGTGGTACCGGTCACACAGCCACCGGTAACAGGTATGGCCACGCCTACGGGCGCCTGTAGCTGCAGCAGGATCGTTTCTGCCGGCTCGGCCAGGCCATCCGTTACAATTTGCAGGTAAGGGGCCAGGCTGATGCCCGTGGCCGCTGTACCATCGTAAACACCTGCGGGGATGGTCACGACGAGTGGCCCTGCTGCCGGCGTTGTCGTATAATCGACACCCCGAGTGGCAGTACCCCCGGTAATATTGACCTGCACGGTGGCCGGCAGGGTTACCGTACCGTTGACGAGCAGCCGGGGCAGGTTGGCCGTCGGAATACTTTCCGGGCCGAAGCTGGCTGCAGCGCTCAACGTTACCAGGGCCGACAGCGGTACGAGTGATACATCATCCATCAGGTTGCCTACCGATACATTGCCTGTGGAGGTACTGACGGCGCGGAAAGAAAAGATGACGGTGAGCGGTGCACCGGTGGTATTGGTCCAGGTGCCGGTGTATTGTGTCCAGCCGGCGGCCTCGGGCACTTGTGTAGTGACTGTTGTTGTGGCAGGCTGCAATACGTTACTGGTATGGGTAGAGCCGGCGGTATTGCCGTCGGTAAACTCGGCTACGTCGGTGCCGTTGATGACCATGCGCATCACATCGACCCCGTCGCGGCCACGGTGGGCAAATGACCAGGTGAAGGACTCGCCCGGCAACACGCAAATAGGCTGTTGGCTTAGCGATCCATTGGTATAAGCATTCAACTCTACAAAATAGGTACCCTGGTTAGCCGCCACCCCTAAAAAGTTATTGGACCAAAACTCCATGAAGCTTCCGTTGCTGGGATCGTTGAAAGGAGCTGTATTGCTGAACATAGCAACGGCTTCCGACGTACTCCATCCATTCACGGCTGCTTCGTGGATGTTGGAATTGGTATTGGCTGCGCCGGCGTAGCCTTGTTCAAAATTACCATTGGAGAATCCACGTTGCGGTACGATGCTGCTGCGAAACACTTCGATCTCCGCCAGTTCCAGCGGCTCATCGTTCAGCGCCATAATGCGCACATACCGGGCCGGATGAATGCCCACATTGAAGGTACGAGCGGTATAATCGGGGCCCAGGGTAGCACCCGCTGCGCCAGGTATGGTGCCACCAAACACGGCGCTTGTCGTGACCGAGCCTGGGGCAGTATAGATCAGCCGGTTGTACCTGGAAACGGTAAGCGCATTACCGACATAAGAAGCAGGATTATCGCCGAGACTTCCGGGGCCGAGTGCATCCCGCCAGGTCATGATCAGGAAACGGCGGCCACGGTTGTGGTTGGAGGGATTGGCGGTGATACGGATGTTTTCGATAATGGATTCAGTGCCCAGGTCAATCTGGAACCATTCAGTACCCGGATTGGCGATGGCGTTGGCGGTGCCGGCTACGGTAGTGGCATTGCCATCGGTGAGGTTGGCAGCGGGTGTTGCTGCGACGATACTTGAAGATGTTACCGGCCTGCCCAGCGCCACGTTGATCTGGGCTTTTACGGGCATACTGAACAGAACGAACAGCAAGGCAAAGAGGCTGACGGACCGCCGGCAGCGTTTACCGATAAGACGACACAGCGGACTTGCTTTCATATGTTGGTGACATTGGTTACTTTCCAAGAGCCATGGCTTATGGCGTGGCAAAGGCATGCATGCTAACCGGCGTGAACCTTTGGTTCGCCACAAAAGAAAAGGATGACCTGTTACGGGAACGCTATGAAAGGATGGAAAAGAATAAGGAGCTGACACAAATATAGATGATGCATGTGAATTATATATTTTCTCTGCTGGATTGCCTGGCATGCCATCGCTATTGCAATAATACCCGAATCGATCCTGGACTTCACACAGCCTATCCATTGCCTGCACATGCTCTACACATTGCCTGAACGCTCTCTGACAGGAAGGCCATTTCACTAAGGGGTGTAGGCCATGTGTAGGCAGTATCCAGGCCAGCAACGGGCCGTTGTCAGTCAGCGTCGGCATGATCGCACGAAGGTTGACAGTAGGTATGTTGGTAGCTGTTATCATATACATCAAGTTTGATAACACAAAACTGGGGCAAACAGGAAGGGATTTCTACCGAGGTTTGCCGACTCGGGTAAAATTTATATTGGCCGGTTGACAGGCTTTAAAGAGCGATGTAAACCTTTCATCCGGGCGAGCGGGTAAAGCCGCAGCAACCTCCTATAAATAATACGGCAAATAAACTACCGAGTCGGTAAATTTTATTGCTGCATCAATGCTTCAGGTATCGATAAAAAAAAGGCCCATCGGGTGGATGCGGCCATCACATTAGTTTTCCCAGCTGAACGATATTGATACAGAACCTAAGCAAGTAATTACGGTTTAAGGAAGGCAGAGCCCTGCCTGATCCATGGCTTTACTTCGGCAAATAATGGCCGGTGATAGGCACATGAATAAAACTCAATGGACGTACGCCATCGAATAAACTTTCATGACCGTTTAGGGCCGTTTTGTCCGAAATGTCCGCGCGGAGTTTTGTTATTGACGGGTGGCTTTGTGGAGGATGGTGTTAATGATGCTGATGAGCCGCAATCGGCCAATTGGAGAATGATCAATAGACCCAGCAGGTATTTAAAGGGTTTCATAGGGCTGTGCGCATGAGGGGAGCGCCGGGTAAATAACGATGAGCGGAGGAGATTATTGCGGTGGCTGGTAGTGGCGATTCCTATACTCCCTCTTCAGTAGAAATCATTTTAACGAAGACCAGGATGGCCACTCAATAGTTGGCAGGGCTGTTTTTGCGCGAAAAACGGCTGATTTGGTTGAGAACGCTATTATCATACACTATCCTGGGAGTATCTATGCTATATCCATACAATATCCATGCAATATCCTGCTGTTTGATACCCTTGTTTTGTACTGAAAAAACTTAATTGGCGGGTAAAACACCTGAATGTTCTCCTTATTGCCAGGATACAAAGATCGGGCTACTTGTTCGATTGAGAAAATAGAGGCTGTCCGGAACTGGTCAAATTGTCCGAATTGTCCGAAATGTCCGCGGAGCTATGGTGTAGTGAGCTGGTCAAAGGAGGCGATCTTTTGTAAGCACAACGGCCCCGCTACTACTTGTAGCTTTTCTACGCGATCTATTAGGGTGCTTAGTTCCGCCGGGGCAATCTGGTAGTTGTCTTTGTAGCGGGCATCTACGTAGCCGCGCTTCAGCAGGTCAAATAGGTGCTTTTCTGCCGGGGTGTTGTCCGGGAAAACGCTGTCCAGTTGTTCCGAAAACCGCTTACTATAGCGCTTTAATTTATCCAGGTTATGCGTCTTGGGTTTGTAGCCGGTTTCTACGAGGATGACGGCATTGTAGGTGCGTTCGGCGGCCTGGTATAGGTAGAAGGCGCCATTTTTCAAGCTATTGCGTGCATGGGCATTTTGAGCATCTATTAAAAACTCTTTAGCCCCCTCGAACCACTGTTCATAATACTGCTGAGCGATTGCTTTTGCCTCGGCAGGACTTAGCGGCTTGCGCTCGGCAAGCGCAGTGCTACCAGCATCGAACAATAGTATCACCTCCTGCTCGATATCGCTAAAGAAGTACTGGCCTTCGCTGAGCATCTTATTGACAAAGCCGATCTCATGGGCGATCGCGTTTACCGGTGTTTTGTACACGCATCTGTTCTCGATAATATCCTGCACTTCGTAATCCCGCCGCATATCGCCGCTTCTGGTGATCACCAGGATATCGTAGTCGCTCACATACTCATACAACCTTCCCTCCCCCGTACCGCGCTCCTGCACCCACCTACCGTAGCAATAGATTCCCGGCCCTATACAGTAACAGATCATTACGGACCTTCGCAAAAAGATTTATGTTCGACGCATAGCCTTCTATGCTGTAGGTAAAAAGCACCAAATCTTGCTCGCTTCACCGATCTAAAACTGTTAGTGTTTAATAATATTCTACCACGAGGTATCGACATCATACTTTACCAGGCAGAGAGCATAATTCAGTCTAACAAACCTCTTGCTAGCGTTTCATACAGCTGTTCAAGCGATAATTTTGGGTCGCCTTTATAAAATCCCTTTCTGATAAAGTACTGCTTCAATAGTTATTTTGTACCCTATGCTCCAATCGGCACAATATAGATTATGAAACGCAATATAGACATGCTTCTTGGCCAACCGATACCATCATAAAAGCACTATGCCTTACTAAGAACACGCCCAAAACGCAAAGGAGTTGACTTTTAATCAACTCCTTTACATATCTAATCATTTCGCAGAATACTTCCAATTGTACACTTCTCGTTTGGTAATTACCACATCATCGAACTACCTTTTATTATATTACATTAGAAGGCTTTAATTGATAAAGCGTTTGAATTCCGGGTGTAATAGGGAAAAGTTGCCGTTCAATTTCTTGAATCGGTTCACCATTAATAAACTCAGCGTAATTGCATTTATCACAGCAAAGGTATAGCTTATTCTCTTTGTCAATAAGAGATCGTAAATCTTCGTCACAAATTTTGCATGGGATATTAGTTTTAAAAACTAATATCTCCCATAGAATCCCTCTACACACAGCAGCTAATATTTTTAGGTCATCAATACGCCCCCTAGGAATATCAAATTCGACAATATCCTCTAATGAATACCACCTAACCTTAAAATCATACTCTTCAATTTTAAAATTTTCAAAATAAGTAAAATACTCAGTATACAACTTTCTAATGCTTGGAGACCTCGCAATATTGATTGTCTTGCCCCAATTAAAGCACATATTATAGATAAGGTCTGGCGTTAGATAGTATCTCTTTAGGTAAATTGTTTCCTTAAGAGTATCCCAGGATCTTAAATATTCTAATTCTTCTTTGTTCATCGACGAACGGGATAAGTTGTCATTAAATTTCCTGCTCTATCTGTTATTACTTGAAGCCAAGTTGTTGGTTGTCCACCTTGTTTCAAAGCGGCGTTTCCAACTATTTCTCCCGTATCCACTGTCCTTAAGAATTGACCTCCCTTAAGAGGAGTCACAGGTGAAGATACGACTTTGCTGCTTTGTAAAATCTTCTTTAGTGCATCCTGTGAAATTGTGAAAACCGACCGAGAATTTGCTAGAGCCCTATCAAAGTGACCTTTTACAACGTGTTCCCAACCTGCTTCACTTAGTCCTCCAGTTAATTTTGTAGGAGTTGTTCGAGTAGTTCCGTTCGCTAAGTTTATTCGGGACTGTACTCTTCCAGGTATGCTTGAAGCATTTTTTTGCCCACCGCTGCCTGTACTAGAAGTCGAAGAACCGCTATTATTATTATGTGCTGAACTGGCAGAACCATCTGTTCCGTCATTTGTACTACTGCTGCCCACATTATCTGTAAGATTAATGTTTAATGTTAACAACTGAGCAAGAACCCAACTTAAATCATAAGTTGCTGCGGCCCCCACAGCTAAACCGTGTCCTCCCACAGCTGCACCACCGATAATACCAACTCCACTTGCGGCCATACCTCCGCCTACTCCCATTTCAGATCCAGCTTGATCTATAACCAACATAGCTCCAAATGCTCTACCAACTAAATATGTGACCTTTTCGGTGCCACTGTAACTATTTAAATTATTGGTATTCAAGCCTGACCATTCTGGTGCGTGGTCGGTAAGACCAAACGAATTTGCATTTGCTACGCCATTGGAAGTACCATGAAGAAAAGCCTTGGATGTTGCCTTCGTCGCTCCCAAGAGTGCCTCCCCAGCTTTCTTTATTTTCGCGAGGGTTTTGAGTGAAAACTCCAATCCGTCTAAATCAACCCCTGCAATTGGGCTGTTTGAAGCGAACTGATAAGGCGTCAACTCCGGATAACTTTTTGTCAACGGGTCCACACTCAAAAACTTTCCAATCCTCGGATCATACACTCTAAATCCATAATCCTGCTGACTACCTATACCTCCCTTAACCTCATTGTCATTCTCCTTACCATTAAATCCGAACCTGTACTTACCACTATTATCATTCATCCTGGCTACCATCCCAAACGGATAATAGTCATACGCCGCGAGCTTTTCAGCCTCATAATAGGCAACAAGCGGAATTGTTGGATCAGCCGGCAATGTAGCACCAGAATATACGTGAATTCTTCGATCGCTGATTGTGGTCAGCACATTACCCAGGTGATTGGCCAGTTCGTACTGCTTGGCACCACGGTAATGGACTGTACCATAATAGGGGAATAATAGCCCCGGCCCCTTGGAATTGGATGTGGTATCATCAATATTCCGGCTATCTGGCCTGAACATACCCAGGCGACTACTGCCATACAAGTGTATGTCCTCCTGTTGTAAAAGAAGCCTGGAGAGACTATCTTTTGTAGTGGTATCTCTGGAAGTGGTGCTATAGGTGGTCAACAGATTACCCTGTGCATCCCTTACATACCAGGTAAAATTGAGCTGATAACCCGGCGGCAGATTGATATAGGGTCTATCCTCCTTATCATACCACAAATACATTTTCGCAATCCTGTTACCCTGCACATCGTACCGGTACTTGGTCCAGAAAGTCGTGTTCTGATCGGTAATTGATGGATTTCGCTTGATCTCCGTGATCTTACCATATACATTCCATTTGATGCTTGTGATCTTCTCCGACTTGTCTTCGATCAGGTTACCGATGGAATCATACTTGTAATTGAATACACTATCCTGATTATCGATATCGTACACCTTGTCGTAAGTCTGGCTACCAAACCGGTCTTTCGGCACATTGTCAATGACTCGTTGCAACTGATTGGTACCAGCATAATACTTATAAGACAGGCTATCCATCGGCCAATAATCAAGATCACTGAGACTATGGCGCAGGTAGCGCTGGATGTTTCCATTAGCGTCATAGCTCACCCGTTCCCGGAAACTGGGACCGTAACCCCACGCACCATAACTATTTGTAGCAACATCAAAATTCGCGTACTTGTCCTGACCCACATACCGGTTCAACTGATCGTACCGGTAATTGTAGAAGAATGGACTCTGGTTGTTCAATTCAAACTTCCGGATATTGTACAGCGCACTACTGATATTGCCATTGTACAAGGGGCGGTAGGCACTGTCGGGCATAGGTGTACCCGCACCGCGGTAACTGGGAAACGGCGTTACGCCGGGCGCAATCGGCTTGTACTCTCCATCAAAATAGTTGAGCGAGAAGCTCATGGCATCTCTGGCCACATATTGGTTGGCTGCGCCATCCTTCGAATCGCCTCCCATATCATGCAGGTAACTAGCGCTATTCACGCCCTTCAGCCACCCTTGGAGGGTGTAGGCATAGTCAATACCTTGTACTTGTTCCTGTCCAATCGTCGTTCTGGCCAATGGACCATGCAGGTAGTACTCGTATTTCGCTTCCCTATCCCAAGTAAACCCATCACTACTGGTTTGCACCTCTGTCAGTCTGTTCTCGGCATCGTAGAAATAGCGGTGTGTCCACTGGTCTACAAACTTAGGCTGGTATTTCACCTGATTGACCTTGCCACTGATCAGGTCATATTCATACACGATTTTCTTCCAGCGGTTGCCATTTTTGTTCATCAGGTTGGGCCGCATGTCTGACCGGCCATAGTCCTGGAGCAAAGTATCCACATTGCCATGGATATCGTAGCTATAGATACTGGCATGATCGAAAATATTCAGCACCATGCCTGGCACATCCGCATAGCTCACATAACTCACCCGGTTGCGCAGGTTTTGTTGCGCCACCACATTGTCTGCAGCTACTCCAAAGAAATCAAATGCTTCGTTATAGACTGTCGTGGTTACCTGCTTGCGGTGCGGTTTCGTAATGCGGTTGCCAGCGGCATCATCGACAAATCATTGGCCCAAATGAAGGCCGGCAAAGTCACAGAACATGATCAGGTGATGAATAAGTACAAGAAATGCCAGAAGAAGTAATTGAACAGTTTCCTGGACTGAGCTGGCACAGCAATCTTTTGATAATATCAGAGCGTATCTTCAAGCTAATTGGACGGAAAAAGAGATCAGAAACCTGATAGCGCAGACTACAAAAATAATATTCAATCTTAGGCAGTACCCAGAAATGGGGCGCCCCTTCGATAAGAGAAAGAATACCCGGATAGTCATATTGAATACTGTCTATTACAAATAAGCATACAAAAATGGTCTATAGCATCAATACGATTAGATTTCACAAACAGATTTGAACCATATTAAAGTCACCTTATACTGAAGGAATAATTATACTACAAAATACATTTGACAAACTATGGTTACTTCCCTGAAGTTCTTCGGCCAAAACACAAGTATAGTGAAATATTCAATTCAAGCAGCACAAATCCCAAGCTAAGAGCCGCTTTGATAAAACAGCAAAAGTCAACTTATACTTAACTATCAACATGAAACAAAACCGAGCAACTCTCCGATCAATACTTCAATGACCAAACTTGTACATTTGTCTTTCACAAATTATTGCATCCAAAAAGCCTTCGAAAGAGTTGGCAACCAAATATAATTGACGTTCGACTATCATGTAAAAGTTTAAGTTTAATGAAACCAATATAATACTTGTCTCAAAATGTAAAACTCCAACAGGTATCAAAACCTCCTGAGCCCACCGCTCATAAATCCTATTGGCATCAGTATCATAGAATCCGATAGCTAATTCTACATTTAATATGATGTCACTAACTGCACCAGAAGGCAGCTTAAATGCAATTCTAATATTGCCAAACTCCTTTAGCAAGGATTTGATTGCTTCATTCGGCTCCGTAAACCCTTCCCTTCTTAGGCTTTCAAGTTCGTATTCAATATCCATACTGCGATTCTCATACCAACCAGCTTCGTCTAATATCGGGAAAAACAATTCATTCATGATACAAATTTACCTAGATTCGATTAATCCCAGAAGAGTAATTTGACAATTTTCACATGCCGCCTTTTTTCGAATTGCCCCCCACCTCGGAACTTTAATACACCGAATGGATACACTAGTTCGTATTGTGGTGAGGGTGTAATTCGGTAGGTCGCATAAGAGATTTGCCCTCGTTTCGCCCCGAGGTAAAGTGCTGTATTTAGCGCCTTGGGTTCCGCGCAATTAATGGCAGGCTTATTAGTCAAAGATATTGGTGGAAGGTTTAAGTCTGGATGCAAGTCTTTCGGATATGGTCCTCCCACTCTTCCAACAGTTGCGAAATCCCCAGCAAGCATTGCGGATAATGTATGATCAATTTGACTTTTGCTTGGCTTCATCGATTCCCTAACGGCTGCATCCATTGCATACTCATCTGCCGTTAAGCCAAGCGGTACTGATGGCGCCTTAGCTTTAAAGGGAGCAACGAATTTCTGGGAAGCTATGGGAAGAAAAAATCCCCAAATACTAGAAGCTGTTTGTTGATGCACCTCTGGATTATCCCAATTTTTTTCTGCATAATTACCAGCCTCACCAAACAAATTAAGCACCCCCTGAACTTTATCAGGATTATTTCTATCCCACAATTTTAGATTAATTAATCCTATCCCTATACCATCAACGGCATTTTGGAATGCCCATCCTGGATTTAAAATGGCGTCCAGCGAATTAATTCCTAGATTGATTAGGGGAGAGGTAAGCCAATTGTGAACAACAGCGCCAACTTTATCAAGTCCTGCCTTTCCCTTAGTCTCAATTGGTGCTAAAGTGTACTTGGAAAGGTCAATAAAGCCTTTCTGTCCCAACGACGATCTTTCCGATTCATTTACTATTTCGCTACTTTCCAACCCATCAATATCCGTTGCCTTAATTGGCATATTTGACGCAAACTGATACGGAGTATAAAATGGAAACTCGGGACTTAACGGATCCAAACTCAAAAATCTGCCCAACCTCGGATCATACACCCGCATACCATAATCCTGCTGACTGCCAATACCACCTTTCACCTCATTGTCATTCTCCTTTCCATTGAACCCAAAACGATACTGCTGGTCGCTGTTACCTGCGTTATACCGGCTCACCATGCCAAACGGATAGTAATCCTGGGCATTGACCATGTCCGGTTCATAATAATCTATCAAAGAGCCTACAGGGCCTGAAGATACGCCAATTTTTTTATCGCTGATCGTTGTCAGCACATTGCCCAGGTGGTTGCTCAGCTCGTACTGCCGCCAGCCGCGCAGGTACCGGTCGCCATAATCGGTGTGCGCATACCGGTAGATCGGGCCGCCGTCTACATTGGTTTTTACACTGAGACTGCCCAAACGGCTGCTGCCATATATCTGCTGGTCGGTAAATTGTACAAATAAGGTATCAAGCTTATTGCCGGACGTATCTGGCGTATCCGCTACATACGTACTGATCAGGTTACCCTGTGCATCCCGAACATACCAGGTATAATCCAGCTGATAACGGCTGCTGTCTTTATTGTACCACTTCTGCACTTTTCCGATCCGGTTGCCGCCAGCGTCGTATTGGTATTTGAGCCAGAAGGTCGTGTTGTTGTCGGTAATGGACGCGTTGCGCTTGATCTCCGTGATCTTGCCATACACGTTCCACTTAATGGCCATGTTTTTCTCCGACTCATCCTTCACCAGTTTGCCGATCGCGTCGTACTTATAGTTGTTCAGGCTGTCCTGGTTATCGATATCAGGCACCTCCCACGAGTTGTTACCATACGCCCAATTGGGTACCTTATCCACTACCCGACGTAGCTGGTTGGTACCAGGGTAGTATTCATTGGCCAGGCTATCGATGATTCCCTGTCCGGTCCAGGGAGTTGGGTTAATGTCGTGCCGGTCGAGTCGTTGAATGTTCCCATTCGCGTCATAACTTACCTGTTCGTTGTACGTCCATACCTTCCCCCAGTTACCAAAGCTATTGGTACTTGCGTTGTAATTAAAATACCCATCCTGCCCCTTGTACCGGTTCAGCTGGTCATAGCGGTAATTATAGAAGGCAGGTACATGGCTATTCAATTCAAACTTGCGAATGTTGTACAGCGCACTGCTGATATTGCCGTCGTACAGCGGGCGGTATTCCGCATCGGGCATGGCGTTTCCCGCTTCTCCCCGATAGCCTGGGAAGGGCGCCACTCCGGCACCGATGGGCTTATACTCCCCATTGAAGTAATTCAATGAGTATCCCAGCGCATCCCTGGCTACGTACTTGTTCACCCCACCGTTTTTGCTATCCCCACCCATATCGTGCAGGTAGCTGTTGCTGTTCATCCCCTTCAGCCAACCCTGCAGGGTATAGGCGTAATCAACGCCCTGTACCAGTTGGTCGCCGAGCACGGTGCGGGCCAGTGGTCCATGCCGATAGTATTCATACCGCGCATCCTTCTCCCACACCAGGCTGTCGTTGCTGGTCTCTACCAGCGTTAAGCGGTTCTCCGCATCATAGCTGTACCGGTGTATCCACATATCACTCCAGCCGGGCTGGTACTGCACCATATTCACCTTACCGCTCACCAGGTCGTATTGGTATACGATCTTCTTGTAGCGGTTGTTATTCTTGTTCATCATATTGGGCCGGCTCGCCGAATGCCCATAGTCTTGCAGCAGCGTGTCTACATTGCCCAGAATATCATAACTGTAATAGGTGGCATTGTCGAATACATCAGCCATTCCCGGCAACTCCGCATAATTCACATAACTCACCCGGTTGCGCAGGTTGCGCTGGTACACGATGTCGCGGAGGTTCAAGGTATCTGCAAACGTAAAATAACGCTGGTCATACACCGTACGCGTCACTTGCTCACGGCGGTTCATCAGCGCCAGCAACCAGGCCTTCAGCTGCGCCGTATCGCGGCTCAGGGCATTGGTCATCGCCCCATTGGCCGCCGTGTTTTTCATTTGCCCTACCTGGGTAATACGGCCCAGGCTATCGTATTGTGTATAGCTGCACTCCCTGCCTTCTTCCGTGCCACTGGCTGCTTGTTGCTTCGCATTCTGCGATACCGCCAACCGGCCCAGCCGGTCGTACCAGAAGCGCGAAGTGCCGCCGTCCGGGCTCTTTTGCATCACCACCTGGTTCAGCGTATTGTAGCGGTAATCGATTGGCAGTTGGTGTTTAGGCGTCAGTATTTGCTTGTTGCGTACCGCCTTGCGCACCGAGTCACTGTAATTGGTCGCCCAGCTGAACTTACTGAGGTCTACCCCCGCTGGTGGTATCGTCTTCACCAGGTTGCCCGCCTGGTCGTAGTAATACAGCGTGTAGTGGTACTCGCTGATGCGCTGCTCTACCGTGAAAGTCTCCCGGAAGCGCGCATTGAGATATTTGGCGAGGTAACGGTCGGTGAATAAGATATTATGTACTTGGCTTTTGTTGCGCTATTCAGCCGCTGTTGTGTCACTCACTGCATCGCCTGGTTCGCTGTTCAACTTTCATTATTTCAAAGAGCTTTACAAATTTACAACTACCATAAGCTGTTAGCGGCAATCGATCGTTGGAGTAATACACATCTTATACATGCCAGACCAACATTTATTCGATGTGTAAGTATGAACTCTTCCGGGTAGCCGCCTATGGGTCAACTATTTGGCATGTCACTCGTTCCATCCAAGTCACCGGTATCATCATCAACACATTCACAGCCTCCATAGCAGCAAAAAACTGCGCTGCAAAGGTATTGCGGCAAGCCATGCTGCACAGCCACCAAAAGGTTCGGCATAAAGCAGCGGTATTTATTGGCAGCGGGGCCGCCTGCACCGACGCTGGCAGCATAAGTCAGCTTCATTATTCCACGCATTTATTCCGCGTTCCTTTTGGTTGGGCGCGCATGCCGCAATGTAGCAGCCTTGCAGCTTTAGCTGCGCATTTTTCACTACAACTATTACTTCTATGAAAGTTTACCTCGTTGCTTCCACCACTACCTGCCTCGTCGGCATCGAGCAGTGCCGCGCGTACATCGTATTCGATGCCCAGCAGGCAGCCTTCCTGCAGCAGTTTGCCGGCCGCGTCCTGCAGGATTATGGCTGCTTCAGTACCCTGCCGCCGGTTGCTATCCATGTCTACAATAAGGGCAGCTAGCCCTTATTTTGTAACCCGCACAGTTATCTTTGCTAATAATCCGATGAATCGTGCGCATTTCTACCCTCCCCTGTCCTGTTGCGAAAAAGCAATCTTATCACCCCTTTGTCTTGTTAGGTTTTTACCTGAGCATATTACCTACAGAGTTACTAGAACGCATCCCCTCCTCTACCCGGCATGACTGGAAACAAAAGAATTCTTCGTTGCTGTTCGGCTACGACTGGTACTTGCAAAACCAGTCTTCGTTTACCGTTATGCAGCAAGTGTACAACAATAAAAAGTTGTTGAAGATCAACCGCGCCCTACTACGTGTCATTGCCATCAGCCGGTTCATGAAAGCTAACCATACCAGGATCAAAAGCAAGATTGGCTCGGCCAATGCAGTAGTATTGAACAATATCGGAAAGGTGGCCACCACAATACCAGTCAAGATCATTTTAAAATGCCTGCAATTGCCAGTGGGCCACTACCGAAAGAAGCGGCAGAACATCCGCCGCGGCCAATCGATCGCCAAGCTTTGCCGCATCAAGCATCCGCTTCAATTGCTCAATAAGGAGGTCGCCGCCATCAAAGCCTATTGCACGGATCAACGCTGGCAATTCTGGCCGCTATCATCCGTCTACCATCAGATGATCCGCGACCAAGCGGCCATCTTCAAACTCCCCACCTTCTACAAGTATGTTCGCTTACTAAACATACAGCGATCCCAGGCCCGCCACCGGCGCAAGCATCACCACGTCGGCATCCGTGCCGAGCGGCCATTACAGATTCTGCATATCGATGTAACCGTATTCAGAACGCTGGACAATGTCAAGAACTATATTTACCTGGTAGTAGATAATTATTCTCGCTCCATCCTCGCCTGGGAGGTCGCTTTGGAATGTCAGGCAAAGTATGTGTTTGAGAATTTAAAGCGGGTTATCCGGGAACATCTGGAGCCAGCCGGCATTACTTCTTGTCAGCTGATCAGCGACGGTGGAGCAGAGAACTACGGTCCCGTAAAGACCTTGGTCAACCAACCCCGACAGCCTTATATCGAGCACCTGATTGCCCAATGCGATATTGAGTTTTCCAATCGATGAGCGAGGCGGTCAATAAGCAGCTCAAATACCACGACCTGTACCTTCACGCATTAGCCAATCATGAAGCACTGAGAAGGCACCTGACTAATTCCATCCCAGAACGCGACAATAGACCCATGAATGTGCTGCATGGTCTTACCCCACGAGAAGTCCGTAATGGCCAGCGCTATAACCACGACCAGCTTCAGCTGCAAATAGACACGTCCAGAATAGCCAGAATAGCAGCCAACAAGAAAGCTATCTGCTGTCACAACTTCTAAAAACCCTCGTAATCGCAAAAAAAATAAAAAGCACACGTAGTTGTAGAGTTTTCACTTTTTAGCCAACCAAATCTGTCTTAAAACAAATAAAAAAAGGTCGACAAAAAAGAAGTGACTACTCCTTTCTTGCCGACCATCATCGATGAAATCCTATTTTTCTGCGTTCCATATATCTGGATCGCCAGTCAATACGTTGTAAAGGTTGCCGGCGCAGCTTTTGCCACATTGTGTTTGCGTTCCTCGACCCGAAAATTTGCCGCTGACTTCCTTCAAATTCCGCATATGGAATTAACTATAATTATTCACCTTCCAACAACCACACTGCAACACCTCAACTGGTGGCTATCCTGGACTTAATTTGTGGCAAATCAATCTTTTCAAATTGATCCATATAATACTCAGTATCATATACAGCACCAGTAGAATAAATACCACCTTCGTACTTATCAACAATATAAGGAGCGTTTCCCATTAAACTATCTGAGAAGTCTCCCGTTTCGATAAATCTGGAACTATTATAAAAGAAAACCCAATAATCATTCTTTTCAATTGTCGCATCGTCAACTACAACACAATGAAACTCTTCACTATCAAATTCTTTTATTTTTGTCTCAACTAGCCTTTTCGCGTAAGCTATTGTAAATTCCATAACTATCAGTTTGTCGGAATAAATCCGAAGTTTACGTATCCATTTAAATTTGCCTGCGTTCCAGTTTGCCCATCCACAAAACTAATCTTACCCTTCTGATTTACAACATTAAATACATGGCCAACTTTACCGGCACCTTTGTTTCCAAATACAATTCCCATTTGACCCGGCTTACTAACCAATGCCTTTACTTGGTCAATAGATAAGTTATAAACAAACTTTTTTCCATATTCTTTTTCAATTACCGACAGCAACTTCGGCCTTTCTGTTTTTAATGCAGAGGCTGGGCGTCCCTTCAAGTAATTATCAGTGGCAATAACACAATTAACACAGTTAACGTCTAAAGGAGACTTGTTTCTATTAATATTATTCAAAGTAAAATTACTACCATCTGCATTGACAGCTTTGGTATTCGCAACACTAGAGCCTCCTGCTGCGCCAGAAGAAACTTCCGCCTCTGCAGCCATTGCTTTTGCTTCCGCCCCAAACTCCGTAGACAACGCTTTCAACTCAGACCTAACAAGAGCGCCAGCACCTGCTACGCTTGCCACATGACCTGCAACCTCCCAAACCAACGCAACGTCTTTATGTTTATCTACATAGTAATTTAACCATTCTATTACTTTATCATGAGGTACGACTAGGTCTCTAGATACACCTGTTTCGTCTATATACAGATATACAGCATAGTTACTTTGGGGATCATTTGCAAATTCTATGTATTGCCAGAATCCGTTCGAAGGCAACTTCATTAAGGCGATAAAATCCTTTGCAACTTCCTCTTTAAGCGTTTCTTTCTTTCGATAGGACCAAACGCCTTCAGGGCGCACATATATATCTGAAGTAATCGTATTTAACACAGTACCACCTTCGTCCGTATACCACCGTACCGTTACAATGCTACTTTCGTTACCATCTAGATCAACCGCGGAAACTGGTGTATTACTTGCAAACTGATATGGTGTCAACATTGGGTATGAACTCGTCAGCGGATCTACACTCAAAAACCTTCCCAACCTCGCATCGTACACCCGCATACCATAATCCTGCTGACTGCCGATGCCACCTTTCACCTCATTATCATTCTCCTTACCATTAAACCCAAACCGGTATTTACCGCTAGCGTCATTCATCCTGGCCACCATCCCAAAAGGATAGTAGTCATAAGCAGCCAGCTTTTCAGCCTCATAATAGGCCACTTTTGGTGCGCTTGAATCATTGTCCAATGTGCCGCCCGAATATACGTGAATTCTTCGATCGCTGATCGTGGTCAGCACATTACCCAGGTGGTTGGCCAGTTCGTACTGCCTATAACCACGATTAAAAGTCGATCCATAATAGGGGAATAGTAACCCCGGCCCCTTGGAACTGGATGTAGTATCGTCGATATTCCTGTTATCCGGCCTGATCATACCCAGTCGACTGCTGCCATAGAGCTGTATATCATCCTGCATTAAAAGAAGCCTGGAGAGACTATCTTTTGTAGTGGTATCTCTGGAAGAAGTACTATAGGTGGTCAAGAGATTCCCCTGTGCATCCCGCACATACCAGGTAAAATTCAGCTGATAACCCGGCGGTAGATTAATGTAAGACCTATCCTCCTTATCATACCACAAATACATTTTCGCAATCCGGTTGCCCTGTGCATCGTACCGGTATTTGGTCCAGAAAGTCGTGTTCTGATCGGTAATTGATGGATTTCGCTTGATCTCCGTAATCTTACCATATACATTCCATTTGATGCTTGTGATCTTCTCCGACTTGTCTTCGATCAGGTTACCGATAGAATCATACTTGTAATTGAATACACTGTCCTGATCATCGATATCATACACCTTATCATAAGACTGGCTGCCAAACCGCTCTTTTGGCACATTGTCTCTTACCCGTTGCAGCTGATTTGTACCCGCATAATGCTTGTAAGTGAGGCTATCCATCGCCCAATAATCAAGATCACTGAGGCTGTGGCGCAGATAACGCTGAATATTGCCATTGGCATCATAACTCACTCTTTCCCGGAAGCTGGCACCATAACCCCACGCACCATAGCTATTTGTAGCAACGTCAAAGTTTGCGTACTTGTCCTGACCCACATACCGGTTCAGCTGATCATACCGGTAATTATAGAAGAATGGCACCTGATTGTTCAATTCAAACTTCCGGATATTGTACAATGCACTGCTAATATTTCCATTGAACAATGGACGGTAGGAGCTGTCAGGCATAGGCGTGCCTGCACCACGATAGCTCGGGAACGGTGTTACACCGGGCGCAATCGGCTTGTATTCACCATCAAAATAATTGAGCGAGAAGCTCATGGCATCCCTGGCTACCCGCTCGTTCGCCGTGCCAGCCTTCGAGTCGCCTCCCATATCATGCAGGTAACTGGCACTGTTCACGCCTTTGAGCCACCCTTGGAGTGTGTAGGCATAGTCAATACCCTGTACCTGCTCCTGGCCGATGGTCGTTCTGGCCAATGGGCCATGCAGGTAGTACTCGTATTTCGCTTCCTTATCCCAGGTAAACCCGTCCGCACTTGTCTGTACCTCCGTCAGCCTGTTCTCCGCATCGTAGAAATAGCGGTGCGTCCATTGGTCTACAAACTTCGGCTGGTATTTCACCTGGTTGACCTTACCACTGATCAGGTCATATTCATACACGATCTTCTTCCACCGGTTGCCATTCTTGTTCATCAGGTTGGGCCGCATGTCGGGCCGTCCATAGTCCTGGAGTAGCGTGTCTACATTTCCATGGATATCGTAACTGTAAATGCTGGCATGGTCAAAGATATTCAGGACCATCCCTGGCACATCTGCATAGCTCACATAACTAACCCGGTTACGCAGATTTTGTTGTGCGACGGTATTATCCGGAGCTACACCAAAGAAATCAAATGCCTCATCATAGACCGTAGTGGTTACCTGCTCACGATGATTCAACAGTTTAGTATGCCAGTTATTGAACGCAAGGCTGTTACGGGTTAAGGTATCGTCCACTACGCTCACGGTGGTATCCTTGACCTGTCCAACTTCCGAGATCCTACCCAGGAAATCGTATTTCGTATAACTAAAGTAGCGATTGCCGGCACTGCTCATGACGCGCTGCTTTGCATTTCGGCTCAGCGCCAGCCTGCCCAGTCTGTCATACCAGAAATCCGTGCGCCCACCATCAGGGCTTTTCTGCGCCAATACCTGGTTCAGTGTATTGTAGCGGTATTGGGTGGGCATTTCATGCACAGGCGTTTTTGCCTGTCCAAGCCTTCTTGCCGTTGCCACCTGATCCAGCCATACCGAATCATAATTGGGCTTGACACCCGCAGGAGCGATCGTTTTCACCAGGTTACCGGCCTGGTCATAATAATACAAGGTATAATGGTACTCGCTCACAGTATGCGATACGGTGAAGCGTTCATACTTATAGGCCTGCATACATTTCGCCGCATAGAGCTGGTCAAATGTACCTTTCAGGGAATCCACATACCGCATGTGCAGGTTCGTGGCAGTATTCATGATGAAGCTCAGTGAGTCGAAGCAATTGTCGATCTCATCAGTAAACACCACGGGGAACAACGGCTGCGCACGTCCGCACAAGGTGATCGGCGTATTGCTGCCACCACAATAGTCGGGCTCATAACCCAGCGCGTTGCGATAGAGCGCATTGATCTCCAGCAATGTCAGGCTCGTACCTAATTTGGCATTGAAGAAATCGGTGAATTCGTTCGCATATTTGATTGAATCCGACTGAGGCGAAATGTTGGTATAGTTGGTTAATGAACCTTGGTTAACCACCGTACTATTGAATGCGATATTCCATTTCCTGGCGATCAGGGTATTGATAGCGGCGTCGCTCGCAGACGTTCTATTGACCGACAGATTCCAGATATTAATTGCCCCGCTGTCCACTGTAGTGGCACTGGCCAGATCGATGATGATCTTGTCCAGTAATGCAGGGGTCATGGTGGGGGTAACCTGGAGGTATAATGCCCTTAGTCTCGGCAACCTGAAGTCCATATTCTTCGCAAAAGCCGTATCAAATGGCGCAATCCGGATATGATTGATATTCGGGAAGTTCACTGGCAAATTCGGCAGGTATTCGCTGATCGGCCTGATCTGAGAAACAGGTATGGTTGCATCGTTATCCAACCACAAAGACCGAATATTGCGATTCCCTGTCATGTTCGGCAGCTTATTGTTGCGAAAGGACTGGTAACCGCTGCTGCCAAACCGCAGGTGTTCAATCGAGTTGATGTCCCCGAAATTCTTGATAGCCGACGCACTGTTGAACGTCGAATCCTGCGTGGCGGTAAACCCGTAACTAAAAACGTGCGATGGGAAATACCCACGTATATTCTTTAATCCTACGTTATGACTGCAATCAGTACCGCAGTTAAAGTCAACACGACCGGTACGAATATCGCTATGGTAAACGGTTATTGTTTTGGTACCAGACACGGAATAATAGTGATTTACTGTATAAGTATACCATCCCGTAAACCGGTCAACAAATTGCTTTTCATAGGTGCCTGGACCGATAAATCGGTCCGTGTATGTTTTAGCGGTGACCTGCCCTTTCACAGCTGTCCGCTCTCCATCACCAAAATCGACATAAGAACCCGAACCAATGCGCATAGACAGTAAACTGTCTGTGGGCACATCAAACTGGAAATACCGCATACCGATGATGCCGTTGCATGGCGTCTTCTGCCCAGGCTTCAGTTGCAACCTGAATTGTCCATTCGGAAGTGCAGACAAGGTACCCACCGCCTGGTTCACCGCACTACTGTTCCATACCTGTACAAATGAAGCATTAACCTGCTCCCTGGTACCATCTACCGTATTACCGATCAGGTTTTCATTAATATCGAACACGCCTTTAGGTCCATCTTGCGGCGTTTTATCACCCGCTATCGTGCGCATCCAAAGATCAACCGATGTTTTGTCGGCACCATAGAAATTTTTGGCATACTCACTGACGATGGTTTTCAGTTTTTCAGGCGACGGCGCCGGATCACTACACGCATCAAGGGTTACGCCAGCAGCCAGGAAGATGGCTTCGATCTGGGCAAACGTGTAGCTGGTACCGCGTTGTTGGTTATAGAATTGTGTAAACCTGGTTTGGCAGTTGGCTGACGGAGCCGGACACATCTGTTCCCTTGGAGGCAATACCATATTATTGGGATCCAGGAAGTCTTCCAAATACAAGACTTTACCCGCTGCGCTGGTCACCTTCCAGTAATCGACCGTAGCATCGCGTCCATGCATCCCTAATCCGAGAGCTCCAAAGGGCAGAATCGGCAGGTTGCTTTCCCGCGGCAACTCAAGAATCAACACTCCATTAAAGTACAGCATGTACTTATTGGGCCTCAATTCAGCTCGTATCGTCATCCATTGAGTAAGGTCCGTTTGCGTGCTGGCCAGGATATCATGAAATCCTACACTACCATGGTCGCTGCCATAATTTCTAAGTTGGTCATCCTGGAACGCAATCAAGTGGACCCCTGCAGGTCCATTTACTCCCGCAGCATTCTGCCGGTAGAAAGTAGCAGCCAAACGACCCAGCTGCAGATAAAATACCGTCGGATCTCCCAAGGAGCGGAACCGTGCCTCCGCACTATAACCTCCATCCACACAAAAGCCACCGCCAATGAATTGCATATTAGGACCGCTAAAACCAGAAGCCGGTTGTTGTCTGATAGAATCAGGGAGCACAATGGTTCCATTCTTAACCATTGCCGGCAGGTTTGTAAAGGGTGTTGTTACACCACCTACCTCGTAGCGGTGTATAACATAGTATAAACCTTTCTCTGCTAGCTTAAAATTATCCAAGGTCCTTGTCAAACCGTCTGATGTTTCACACGGCATAGGCAATTTCCCGCACTGTGCCAAGTATACGGAATCCATTTGTGCCCCTGAATAGGACTTGTTCATCCGATAGTTGAAATAGGCCAGAAACTCAGCCGCGCAATTGAGTTCGGTTTGCGGACAAACGAAATCAGCATCAGGCATAGCGGGATTTGCCGGATCATTGTAATCTTCGAAGTACTTCAGCTGATCATTGGCATTATAGATCTTGACCCAGTCAACGTTTCCTAATCTGCCAAACAAGCCTAAAGTCATATTGGCCATGATAGGGAACGGCGTCGTAACTGGTCTCGCAAATTCTTTTACCAATACGCCGTTGGCATATACATAATACCTCGTCAACGTCATTTTGATCTTGATCGTAAACCAGTCAGAAACGTTTGGCGCCACATACACCCGAGGGCTCAATGTTTCCTTCTCTCCAGAAGGATGTTGTACTTCAGTGAGACACAAACCTTCGGGATATCGACCAAAAGTTGTATTGAAACCATATCCCAGGTAGAATAGATCTCCCCCTTTGTTATCCTCCATAAATCGCATACGCACCTCAATACTGTAGCCATCCGATGTGCATAGCCTCCGTCCTCCTCTCACTGCTACAGTCACATTATTGAACCATCCAGACGGAATGGCACGTACCGAGTCTGGCAACATGAGTACGCCGTTTTGTACAATATCCGGCAGGCTGGTATAATTACGGATTCCTGATGCATCAAATGAGGTCTGTATGCCATGGGTACCTTGGCGCTGTGTTTTATAGTCGGATAGGATATTCTGCAAACTATCACAAGCAGCCGATGCCAACTGACCGGTACACTGCGACTTGAAGAGCAGGTATTCCCTGGTCGTTCTTGTGAAACCGAGACGATAGTTGAGGTACTGCTCGTATATCCTGTTCTTACGCAACTGAACGGAATCATTACCTGGGTTTGCCAATACTGGCGACACCCCAGGGTATTGTTGCCTGAACGCTGCATCAATCTCTGCAAAACGCTCACAATCCACGCATACATCATTGGTAAAGCACTGGAACACCGGCGGCAGGTTGATGCCCTGGGACAGGTAGTCGCATTCCATGTTTCCAAAACCATTTTCTCCGCAAAGACTCAACAGCGTATTCAGGGTAGAATCGGCAATCTCCGTCTGGTACAATTGCTTCAGGTAATTGGAGAAGGTGCCAAACAGGGCTTTCTTAGGCTTGAACTTCTGATACATCCGCGAGATATTCGAACACTCGCAGGTATCGGGTTTCGAATACACCGGCTTGTTGCCGTTCACCGCTTGCTGATCATAGGGCCGTGGCGCCTGGATTGCATAGGCATTGCAATTGTACAGCGTATCCGGTATATTATTGATGGAATTGTAATACTTCAGGTATTGCTCAAAACTGCGGAACTGGTGCGTGCTGGACGGCTTTACCGAGCTGGACCCAAATGGATGACCCAGATCGGAACCTTCCTTACAAATCGCTACCAGTGCAGGTATGATCACTGTCCTGATACTACCTGTGTCATAACGCGCACAAGTCTTCAAGTCGGCCAGCCACTGTGCCGCATAAGCCTGGCAATTGTCAGTATAATACTTGTTTTGCAGCGCTTCTGCTTCCGCCTTGCTGTTGGGCTGCTTAGGCATGTCAGGCATATCGGGCAGTGACAACAATTCCTGGGCATCCGTAAAATGCGGTTGGTGGCCAGTAGCCATGATCTTGGCAGCAGATAAAGAACTGGGACCATCGGGACACTGTGCCTTCAGCCACCTGTTGACCATGCCCCGTTTCAGTTCGAGGTACAGTTGGCGGTACACTCTCCAGGCCATATCACGTTCTGCTTCACACATCAACGCTGGATTGAATGCATTGGCTGTCGTTTTGTATAAGTCGAGGCAAGCATTGGATGTATTTATTCCGGGGCACATCACCGTGAAGGAAGCTGTGCTCCACAGGTCCAACACAATAATGGGCGATTGTTTCGTCACCTGGACCTTCCGGAAATTCTTGACAGAATCACTCAAAGGCGCGAAATAAGGGTACTTCACCAACAGCGAATCCCGTAGGGCGCCATTAGAGCCAAAACGTGTGGCATAAGTTCCGGTCTCAAAGGTGGGGTTCAAATAGCCAGCAGCCAGCGCATCCGCATACGTGTCTACCGCTTCAAATTTCTTGTCCCACTCATGGCTGAAGGTCAGCAGCTCCCATTTATTGAGCTTGCAGAATTCCGGGTGATAAGGCAACAACGCATTGGCCCAGCTGGACTGAAAACGCTGCGCAAACACCTCCGGGGTCAACTGCTGTGGCGGCACCATCTTACCCACCGACTCATCAAACACCAACGCGGGCTTACCATCACCATCCTTGTAGTCGGTCACCTTGGTGTAGATGGCAAACGTATCCTTGATCCGGTTGTCTTCGGCCGATTCTATGCGGCTGAAGAAAACCGACAGCCGATCGGTAGTAGCATCGATATTGGCATACTGACCCGAGGAAGGCGTCATATCGATCAACAAAGATTGACGCATGGTTACCGCCGAAGATTGCGTATCGCAGATCTCGTCGCAGGCAGCGAGCGCTTCGGCATAGGCCTGTTGGGCCATACCTTTGTATACCGCCGTGTCTACATCCTGAATGTTGTTCTTCGTGCGGAACTGTGCCCAGAAGGCGGGCCAGGGTTTCAGACTGGCACGACAGGCATCGCAGCTCGGTTTACAATTGGCCACAGCCTGCTGTATGGCCCTTTGCTCCACGATAAAAGAGTCGAGCGTACGGCACTGGTTGGTGATCATGAATACACTGTCACGATAATAATCCATTCCCATACGGCTCACCGACAGGCTCTTGGTGATATCGTAGCTCCCTTCTTCCAGGAAAAGGTTGAAGTTGAACGAGAAGCCCACCCCATTGTTGGAAATGGTATCGATATTGTTCAGGGAGAAGTTGCGCACCACCGTATCGAACTTGTAATCGCAATCACCGGTAATGGTGATCTGCAGATCGTACAAACAGTCGTAACAAACGGAATCCACTTTGCAGCCTTCCAGCTTCAGGGACTGCGGGCTCAGGTTGTAGGAAAAAGCACGCAAACCACGGTTGGTCACTGCCAACGACCGCTTGTTCTCCATCACCAGGTCACGGATCACCGTCGCATTGGGATCGCTGAGGTTTTCACGGCGGGTGGCAGACTGGTTCGATGCCAGGTTTTGTAACTTCCCGTCCGGACTGGGATTGCCCGCCAGTGAAGTGGCGATGGTACGCCCACGCATATCCACATAACTGATGCTGTATTGCCCATTCGCATCGCGCACCATGTTCTTGAAATAGTGCGACGCATCGCCTACTTCTGTACCAAACAGGGCATCCAATTCCCGCTGATCGGGGGTTGCGTAATAATATCTTGTTTCATGGCCACTGCCGAGGCGGTAGGCTTCGCCTACCCCACTCTGCCGGGTAACACGCCCGGTATTATCAGGTGTAAATTCCACTTCCGTAAAGGGGAAACCGCCCGCATTGGGTACGTATTTATGGATACCTGAATCACGGAAAGGACTCAGGGAAGAATAATATTGAGAGGCCCCGGATACGGAGTCCATTGGTGCTGCGCGCAGGGCGCAATACAAGGCCGGGTTGGCCAGGCTATCAAAGAGGTTTTTGCTGTATTCTGATCGGCCAACGCCCCTATTGAAGTTGGGCGTGTACCCGATGATACTTTTCGTAGTGGGTGCAGGCAAGGCCTGGATCACCGGCCTTCCCTGGTAATCGTAAAAACTTTCGGCAACAATCGTACGGTTGGTCGTATTGTCTTTGGTGACCGTTTGGCGGCCACGTAAGCTACCATCATAGTATTGTACCACACTCTTGCGTTTGCCATCTTCGGCAAAGCTGGTGGTAGCCTGCCAGTTCAACTGGCGCTCATGGCCATTGAAAGCGAACTGGCCCTGACCGGCCAGCGTGTCGCTTTTCCAGGCTGCTTCGAGCCTGCTCGCGCCTACCGGCGCTTTCACGGCCCGGACACGGTAAAACAGGGCTCCTTTGCTGTCGTACAGTAAGGGAATTCTATAGCTGGTACCGGTGATCGACACGCGGCTGGCATTGTGGTTAAAGATCAGGTCGGTGTTCAGCTTTCCGTTGCTGCCGCGGTAAAGACCGGAAGCAAGTGCCGTAGAATCCAGGTAAGTCCACTCGAGATCGTACTCATCAGCCCCTTTCACAGGCGCCCACCATACGGGCAGGTCATCGCGATCGGTATTTGCCGCCCAGGCCGAATCATGCAACTGACCGGTAATACTGTTGTATTGTAATCCATAGACCGGATAGCTTTGCAATTGGTTTACCAGGCGCAGCGCCTTGAGCGCAACTGCTTTTCCGCTTATAGACGTTATTTTGGCAACAGCGCGATAGGCCCCCTCAAAAATGGTGGTCGACTTATCCATATACACGCCCGTTGGGGTAAAGCTGACCCGGAATGTCTTCACCCCGGTAGCTATGGTGTTGTTAAAACGCGTGTACCGCAGGTCTACAGTAATTGTAACAGCAAACGTATCCGACTGGTAGACGGGTAAGGCCGTATTGTGCTCCAGCGTCATGATGCTGGTCGTATTGTAGGATTTTCTGTTCACCGCATCGAAGAACTTATCGTCCTGTACCACGATGGAGTCACCCACCTTGAATAATGAACCGTTCATCACCTGTATCAGGGGTGGATCGGTCTGGGCCCAGGCGGTAGTACGGCCCAACAACAAGAAGGCAATAAGGGTGAAGTAGGATAAAAGCAAAAACTTTCTCATAATCGTATGATCAAATAATACTTTGTAATCAGGTTGACTGGTTGTGGGTGCGCAGCGCACACCGGTGATGGCTACAGGCCTGTACTGGACAGGAAGACTTTATAGCCATCGTAGGGAGCCTGTGCGATGTATTCTCCTCCTTCCTTCCGGTAATATTTACCCAGGTCGAAGACCTCATCTCCAAAGCCCCCGGTACGGTAGTGCTGGTAGTCGGTTTCCACCACCACATACACAGATGCTGCATCTTTCAACAACGGCTGTGCAGCAGGCTCGTACAACTGATCGCTGCGCATCAGGCTTTCCATGCGGCGCAGGTAACCTGTTTTACGGTCGATGTACCAGGTCATTTTTTTACAGGGGCCACCATCCGGCAATTGCAGGGATACGATTTCTTCTGCTGCCGAAGACGTATAAGTAAAGGCATTGGCGCGGCTTTCGACCAGGAAACTATCCAGCATCGCCACCGGATTACCGGGCGCTCCACCAGCTGCTGCCTTTGCGAGGAACAATAGTTTGTCTTCTTTGAACACCGTCAACACGAGTTCGCTATTGGACACCGTTTCCTGGCTGTCGAGTTGCGACCAAAATTTATTGCCGTGCACTTTGTATTGGCCACGCAGACTATCGAGGTATTGTTTGGGATTGGATTCTGAAGCATACCGGTACAGGACATCGAAGCCCAGGTAGGCAGGCTGTTGATAGGCACTGGCCAGCCGGCGCAAGGCGGATTTGGCCCGCGGATCAGACTCCGTTTGCGCCTGGGTGCTCAGCGCTATCAGGCACAGACTACAACAAGCGATCAGGTATATTATTTTTCTCATCGGGATAAGGTTTAATTTTCTTTGACCAGCGCACTCCTGGTTTCTTTAATGGTTTTGATGCCGCGCTGTGTTTCTTTCTTCAACCGGATCAGGGTTCCCTCATCGTCGTATTCGTACATCGTGGCGTAGTTGTTTTCATCCAGCTCAGCCAGCAGGCGCAGGTTGACTGGGTGAAACACAAACGACTTCATATTGGCATTGTAGGGGTGAATGCGCAGGTCGTCGAAGTACACGGTATTGGTGCCTATAGACTGCAAACTGACCGTCATGGAACCCAGGTCGGGCCGGGTGGTAAACACTCCTTCGTAGCGTTGCCAACCTTCGATGATGGGCCCTGCCGGATAGAAGGTAAGCCCGGTAGACCCGTAGGTCAACATTACTTTGTTTTGCGTATATCGCTCGTACAGGCTATCTGGCCCCACCTCTTTTACCCATACGCTCATTAGCATGCGTGTTGCAGGAGCAGGCGAAAACGAAGGCAATACAATGGCACTGTCCGCACTGACCTTTTGTAATACCGTACCCAGGCAATTATCAGGTTTGGTCATAAACTTCAGGCGCGGCATAGCACTGTCTTTACCGGCTGGCACCATCAGAAAAGATATATTGACCTGTTGCCCACTGGGCACCTTCAGGCTGCGCAACCCGGTGTGGGCCTGCGCCGTATCGATCCGTGCCTGGTGCATCGAGAAATCCCAGTGACGGGTAGGTGCACAGGCCGTATCGCAGAGTTTGGTGTTGAATACATAGTCTTCGAAACCTTCAAACGCGCTTTCACGATAACGGCTGTTTTGTATCACTGCTACCGGCATGGTCAAAGAATAGCCATATAGGCTGGCGTTGTAACGACCCAGGGGATCTCGGTTTTCCAGCTCGGCGCCGCGGCGGTTGAACATCGTGATCTCGCTGTTCCACACCCAACGGTTGGTATCCGGTGCGGCTTTCAACTGATTGCTCTGAAAGGCCCAGAAAGCTGTAAAGTCGTTGAACGTACCATCCTTGCGGATATTGGTTTGCGATGCCGGATCCTGTTCCGTACGCCGGGCATAATAGGTATAACTTCTGTTGGCGCGCCAGTTGCCCAACACCCCCGTTACGAAGGGATTGAACACCGTATCGGCCACGATACTTTTACAATAGAGCCCAGTGATCGTGTCGCAGGGTGTTTGGGCAGCAGCTGTCACCGTAACTACCACCAGCGGAACAATTATGAAAAGACGAATTAGGAATTTCATATACCTGCTTATTGGTTGTTAAGGTTTGTATTGGTTTGTGCCTGTGGGGTTGGCTTATACGGAACGGCCGTCTTTTTGACAAACTGTCCACTGTTCGTTGCATCAATAGCCATGTTCGAGATCTTCTCCCATTCGGTTGGTGCATTACTTTCTATTATCGCCATCGTAGAAGGCAGCGGTGAGATCGACGATAGTTCACCGTATATGGTGCCAGGAGTACAAGACCAGGATTCTACCATGGTGAACCAACCATCCGACGAGCCATCAGACCAGACATATTCATAATAATTAGTATAGTAGTTAACATCATAACTAACGGTACTCAAGCAACGCCTACGCCCATATTCACAATAACCATTGATACATCTAAATCCATCTGCCGTACAATTGGGACAAGGCGAACAGGATGAGCTTTGATAAGTACGCTCCCATTTAGTGGCACCTCCACCGCAAAGCGACGTATCGAGATACTGTTGAGTCAGCCACCCAGTATAGGTAGGATCTGGTACCGCCATATTGGTAGAGGCACCATCTGATTTTGCAGCACTACGTTCCAAGGTACCTCCGCCCGTTTGCTCGCAAACCGGCGCTCCAATGGCTTTCCATGCCGGAGGTGTTTTACAGCTTATACAGTCCTGCTGCCTGTCGCGCCAGATCGTATCATTGTAGTTAGCACTACAGGGCTCTACGTTTTTCAGAATCCTATACTTGTACCCGATGTTATTACCGAACACATCTTTCAAACAAGTATCCCTGAAGAACTGGTAGTTGGCACTTTTCTTACAACTATCACAATCCGCACCATATCGATCCCACCTGATCATATTGGCACTGTCGCTGCAAGACTCGATGTTGCGCATTTTCCGGAGGCGAACCCCAGTAATGACACCACCAACCTTTTGACAGCTATCGGGACCATCATTTGCATATTGCCAGTTTTTATTTTTCTTACAGCTATCGCAATCCGCACCGTATCGATCCCACCTGATCATATTGGCGCTATCGCTGCAAGACTCGATGTTGCGCATTTTCCGGAGCCGTACGCCGGTCACCACACCGCTAATCTTTTGACAGCTATCTGGACCGTCGTTCGCATACTGCCAGTTCTTGGCTTTCTTACAGCTATCACAATTTGAACCGTATACCACCCACTTCGTCATATTCGCACTGTCGCTGCAAGTCTCCAGATTCTGCATTTTCTTCAGCCGCACACCAGTCACCACACCACTAATCTTCTGGCAACTGTCACCAGCAACGTACTGCCAGTTCTTATTCTTTTTACAACTGTCACAATTGGCCCCGTATGGCACCCAACGGGTGAGGCCAGCGCTATCGCCACAGGAGGACATGTTTTTGTAGGGCTTCAGTCGTACACCGGTATTCAATCCCCCCACCTTCTGGCAGCTATCGCCCGCCATGGCTTGCCAGTTCGGGATACAGTCACCACAAACCGCACCTGGTACTACCGCCCACACAATGACGCCTGCACTATCGCTGCACTGGGTCAGGTTGATTTGCTTGCGCAATACTTTACCTGTATACGCGCCGTTGACTACTTCGCACTTCGTACTATCCAGCAACCACCAATCAGCCGGCAGTTTACATTTGATACAATTCATCGTATCACGCACCCAGCGGTAATTGCCCGAGGTAGCGCTGCAGGAAGCAGTATCCTGCTGTCTGCGCATGATGAATCCGGTATTGATTCCGTTGACATTCTTTTGGCAGCTATCGGCGGAAGCTACAAAGGCCCACTTCGCCGGCTTGGGACAATCCGTACAGTTTTGCGGCTGTGCCAGCTGCCAGCGAATCTCTCCGAAATTGTAACTGCAAGCCTGCGTATTCTTTTCTGCCCTCCATTTAAAGCCGAGGTTGTTTCCCGCACTATCTGTAGCACACTGGAAGCTATCGATGGCTACCCAGGTGGCAGGCAATGAACATTCCCAGCAATTCTGTTGCGTAATGTAGCTGGTATCGTGATAGGTAGCACTATTCGGATTTTGGTCCACCATCCTGATCCGTTGATAGCCGGTATTTACACCACCCACTTTGACACACTCCACAAACCCATCCGGCTGTGGATCAGCTACGCAACTGACCGCTTTTTGTTTTCGCAGCACATCGTCTGTCCGCCAGTACTGACGGAATTCTCCTGCCGATGCAGCGATGACCTTTGTACTGTCATTGATGACCAAGGTGTATTGTCCATTGCCATTCTTTTGAAGCGGATTGCGCAAGCTGGTCAGACTACCAACGGCACCCAGTATATTACGCCGTCCGGAGCGGATGACGCGCAAACTGATCTTGTTGCCATTGTAAGCCTTGCCCCAGCGGTCGATGAAATACAAGGCCCGTGTTCCACCGCTCAGGGCGCTGCTGTCGACCACCCAGATCTTGTCGTAATCCGGGAAGCTCGCAATCGAATCAGGATTACAGCCAGGATTATCAACCGTAACACGGCGCCCTGCCACCATCAATTCATCACCATTGCTGAACAGGCTGTCCATATACGATTGCCAGTTCACCAGACGGCCATCTTTGATGTCTACATTGGCGAGTACGGCATCGATATTCTTATAGGCCAGGCCCATTCCTTCGTAGGCCCAATGGGATGGATAGGTGAAATTATAAATGGGATCGTTGAATTCATTTTGCGTTCTGGTGAGCACCACATCACCCGTTTCGCTGTCGTACATCATGTCTTTGGTCGAGATCCTGCTACCCTTGTCGACCTGAATCGCACTGTCGACAATACCATAACGCTGGATGATCTTGACAGTCGCCGTTGAACGGTAAATATTGTCTTCCCGCTGCGCCAGGTTCAGGGCTGTCGGCAAAATGAACCAGGGGGGCAGGAAAGGAATGGTAAACATATCCGTATTGAGCGGAATGTTGTTGGTATGCGTAATAGACCGCTGCTCGCGCATGTCCATCATCAGCTCCAGGTCTTTACCAATCACGGCCGCCGTATCGATCACACCCGACGGTGTGATGACGGTTACCTTATTGGCCAACCTACGGCGCCCCGCATCGGAGCTGTCTGTTTTATAAAATTGTTCACTATAAGAGATGTAACGTACCGGGTCGTTTTCGGAATAAGAAGCTTTGGATCGCAGTTTACCATGCATATCGTTCAGCTCTACTTTAAATCCTTGCGAAACGACCATATGGTAGGTGGCCCGTACCCTCAGCAGGTTACGTAATGCCGGCTTGTAGCGCTTCTTCGTATTGCCGTCGATCTCCGAGCGATCTACAAAAGTGGGATAATCATAGGCTGTAAAGAATTTGGTTTCATCGTACCCATTGGCCGATTTCTTATCCTTGTAATTGATGGTACGTACCCGTACATTGCTATACCCCACATTGGCACCCGGGTAGAATGACTCTCCCATCGGCTCTTCGGTGTAACCCAAAGTGACAGGCCCCATGGGCGCTATCCGCTCGACATATTCGGTAGGAATACGGAAAGGATTTTCCTCGCCGCCCATACCGGGTTCCCACACAGCCACCCCACTGCTGCCACGCACACTGTCGCGACCTACTACCCAGGAGTTTGTATAACTGTACTCCTGACCATACATGGCCGGTGCCATCTTGTTGACACCCGCTTTTTGGGTCATTTTATCGAAATGATCATAGATCACGATACGTTTTACCCGGTGGCCGCCACCCATCTTTTTCACAAAAGGATTGTTAAGACGTACAAAGCTGCGGGTAGTATCGATAGTACGGGCAAAGTCTTTGTTGCGCATGGCGCCATCGATACCCAGGAAGAACTCCTGAATGTTGTTGGCCATGGGAAACAGCATATTGATGGCTTCCCGCAGGTCGATCTCATCGCCTGTTTCTGAACCTGGCATGGCTTTGCCGGGCAGGTTCAATCGCATGAACTGACGGGCCGCCATACCCAGGGGACTTAAGTCACCGCCGGGTGTACCGTCTTTCTTCAGGCCTTCCAGTTTCACCCAGATCACCCGATCGTTGACGATGCCATAACTGCTGTCGGCCTCAAGGTCAGCGTAGGTGGGTACGATTTCGTAGTCACCGGCCCCCTTCACCATTTCTGTGGAAATGCGGAAATGCAATTTGGAAAAACCCTGCAGGTACGTATCGTGTAACTGACGTAAGCTGGTGACCTTTTTGGGCACCTCGATAAATACATAGCGGTGCTCGTCATAACCAGTTTCCGGGAAACGATGGTTATAATACAATTCCTGGGTGCGGTTAGCGAACACCGGCGATTTACCCAGCCCCACTACACGGAACATATTCATCGCACGCTTATTCTGTACCCAACCATAGTCGTCACTTTCGTAGTGTACTTTCATCGAGCCACCCGAAGGCAGGATAATCGAATCCAGGTTCCAGGCGGCCGCATTCGCAGCTGCCGCAGCACTGTCTTGCAGGGAATAAGGATAATCGCTGTTGGCGAGCAGTTTACCACTGGTGGAGTAAGGATTTTGCAAAGGATTTTTATAGCTGCCCCAGCGGTCTCCTGCTTTTTGAGCATAGTCGGGGTTATTGGCATTGTAGTGGAAAATATACGGATTCTCCTTGCGGCGGTTATTGCCGTTGTAGGTAAAGAATAAAGTATCCAGCGTCAGTTTACCCGTGCCCGGTCCGTAGGCGCCCCGGCATAATTTGTAGGAATAGCGGAAATGCACCGTCTTAATAGCCTTGGCTTTTGTGCGCTTGGCAGCAAAATCTGATTTGCTGTACAACCTGATCTCTCTCAGAAGTTTGGCACCACTACCACCCGCCTTGTTGCCTTGCTCATTGTAGCCAGGCAGGTCTTCCCGGTCTTCCATCACAAATACAGCTACCATCGTTTTCGATTCGATCGAATGCAGGTACCACAACTCCTTTTCGCCATAGATATAGTTGCCTTTATCGTCTTTCTCATAGTGGCGCAGCCCTTCATTGTAGGCCGCAGCATTGGCTACCGCCGGTGTTCTCCAGCCATAGGGATTACCGATGCCCGCCACTTTCGTGTAGTTGAACTTTACGGCATCACCGATATCATCTTCACTGATTCCGTTGCCCGTGATATCGGAATAGTCGGCCGACAGAATACCCGTCAACAGGAAAGAATGCGCATAAGCAGGCGTTTCCTCCTGGTCAAAATAGTTGTCCTTGCCCTGGTTGTTTTTGACGGTATTGTCTTTTCCATGTTCATATTGTACCAGGCCAGTTTCCAGGTTGCCTTTTGTCTTGTCGACAGCAAATGTTACCTCTTTCTGTTTCAGGTTGTATACAGGAATACCGTATACATAGCGGCGCCCATCATTGTTGAGCACGCTTACTTCCGAGATGTGGTTGCCTTTACGGAACTTATTAACCCGCTCTTCCCGCACGATATAATTGTGCACAGTGGTATCCTTGGTAGCCGGGGGATATAAGAAAGCTTTCGGAATTACCTGATCGATTGTTGTGCCACCTAATTTATAGCTCCAGCGCAATTGCACGTTGGCATTGCCACCCAACTCCAGGTATTCTATTTTGATATTGTATAATTTACCTGCTTCGAGTTGCAGGTATGCGATGGCTTCATTTTTGGGGCCTTCGATCCAGTTATCAGCGACACTGGTATCATTGATCCAGATACGGCCACCATCATCGTTGACCGTGTAGATCTTGAAACCGCCGGTTTGCGGTGCCCGGAGCCTGCCTGTCCAACGAATCGTATACTCGTCTTTGGGAAACCCTTTCAGCGCCGGTTTGTTGGCGGGGTCCAGCTCGATATTGCGTGGATTGTCTTTCTTCCAGTTGAAATCGATGGTCGTGTCCAGCCGAATGGTGGGTACACGCTTAAAGTTTTTATGCGGGAAATATTCCCCCTTCAATCCGGTGCCTGTCTTTTCCAGCACTTCCATGACAGGCTCGTCGCAGCTGACGGAGTCGAACTGGTTGAATTGGTGGTATTTGATGTATTTGTCGAGACCCACCTGTTGCGCTTCCTGCGCGGTGAGGTAAGTGATCACCTGGGTACGTTTGTCACGTTCCTGCTTCACCGCATTGCGTGGATTCAGCAGCGACAGGCCCGCGTAACGGCCACCTTTGAAACGGCGCAAGGCGTTGGTGGCTGTAATGAATTTGCCGTTATTGTCAGACTCCTGGTACAATTCAGTCGTCACCACATCATCCCCACCGAGGGCCTCGTAATAGTTTTTGTCATTGATGGATTTCTCACCCGGATTGCGGAAATAAACGGATTGGAAGCGTAGTGAATCTCTGCGAAACTTAATGCTCTCCTTCAACAGGTTGCCATCCAGCCAGGGACCAGTTTCTGTGATCGCCCGGTTCAGGCTCAGGTCGATTCCCGCGTGGAAGGCATCCCCGATACCCACTTCTGCATCGATGCGGGTCGATTGGTCACGGGTACGCATATAATGGTCATGTACAAACCCTACATCACCGCGATAAGCCCGGAACATACCACCGGTGCCCTCACCGGTAATCGAGAAGGCATCGTAGGTATACACCGGCATGCCGATGGTACGGCCTGGTGGCTTTTCGCGGTAAGGCATGTCCTTTTCGCGGTTGTAATCCAACAGGGAGGCTTTGTTCTGTGCTCCGGTCGTGTAGTGCAGATAACCGTAAGCAGGCAACTCCTGCACTTTATCGGCCGAATCAATATATTGACGGGAGATATACCCACTGAGGTAAAAATCGGTGTATAATATTTTCTGTTCCGTGCCCAACTTCGCTTTGAAAGAGGTCATGCGGTTGGTATACGGCATCGTGATGGTGGGCGTGTAAGAAGGAACGTTGTGGGAGATGACCGCATTGAGGCTGGAACCATAGTTGCCGCCCCCTTTGCCATTTTTATCTGCGTCTTTACCGCGCGTAGTTCCCATACCGAGCTGTGTAGCGCGCAGACCAGACCGTGTGTTATAGGTTGTTGTAGCTGAAAAATTCAGTGTACTGTACGCATCACCATGACTTTTCACGGCATTTGTACTCCAGGACAGTGATGGTTGTACCGTCAACCCATCCATCGAGCTGTTGGTGATGGACATGCCGCCTGTAAATGTTCCCATGCCAGTTTTACCTGAACTGAGGCTGGCATTGAGCCCGTGCTCCACACCCCAACCACGATAGTTGTTATGGATAACCGTGATGCTCTTTCCAATGCGTATGCCCGTATGAGATTTAAGCGAGTCGATTCTTTGGTTCTCTGAGTTTTTCGGAAAACCTGCCAGCTCCACATCCGCTCCACCGGTAATACCTACCGTTTTGTTATCCTTTACCGACATTGTTTTCCGGATCGAGTCGTTCAATCCGTTGAAGTCATCGGGCAATCCACGCAGGTTTCGGGTCACCGAGCCGGGGTTGACATTCCACCCGAGCCCTACCCAACTCGCCTCATCCTCCATCGATATACCAGCGCGGTAGGCCAGGTTGACCGGGTATCCACCGACATCCATCAGGGGAATGTTGTAAGAAAAATCACCGCTGAACAGGTCAACCATATTGCCACTGCTGACAGAGGTGAAGGCCTGCATCTCAGGCTGGCCGGGGCCAGTACCATCCGCAGAAACCGGTGAAGCAACCGCCAGGCTTCCTGTCGCCGGATTTGATACGGTCTTATTGAATGCCGGAAGATCCTTGTTGGTCCCGGTGATCGCATTGGCAGGCGGAGCATTTACACCATCCCAGCCAAACTGCTGAACTCCGTAACGGCCAAGGTACGATACATCCATACCGTAGGCCCTACGCTGCTGACCGGCAAACGAAGGCCGGTACGTGGCGCCCTGGCTGGCTACCGGCACCAATAACAGTTCCAGGTAAATCAATCCCATGAACAGCCAGGCAATACATTTATGATAACGCGCGAGAGAAACTAACATGTTCTATTTTTTATGCGTGAATCGTCGAAAATTTTGTTGGCCAAGCAACAAGACCCCTTATTGCTACAGCGTGTAGCAAGCATACAACAGGCTGCTGGCCCTATCAGGGCTGCAGGCACACCTGTTTAGCTACTCCCGGTATTCAAATCGGAGAAACCCTTTCTCACCTTTCGCGTCGGTCACCTCCAGCAGGTATATATGCCGGTTGACCATGCCGCTACTGTTGCGCAGATCCACCTGCAACAGGTTTTGTCCGGCAACGATGGGCGTTGCAGGCGCTTCAATCGCAATCGATTTGCGGTTGGCACTGCTGATATCGAACAATCGCAGGCTCATTTGCTGGCTATTCACCTCATTGGTAAAGGCAAACCGCAACACACCACTGCAGATAACAAAAGCGGCATCTTCCGTCCGTTGCAATTGGGCAAAAGAACCCGGCGATACATATCGGTTCGTATCTACCTCCAGTGTCCGCACGCGGAAAGTCCACACTTCACTATTGGCGATCGGCAGCAGGTTGTTCTTGGCCGTAATACGCCAGGCATATAATTTCGAACTATCCAGCTCTGGCGAAGCCAGGGGGTATTGAAAATTTGTATAGGCAATATTTTGCCGGCTCAGCAAGGGGATATTCTGCTGAATGGCGTCGGCCGGACTTTGCGTAGACTGTACTTCTACCAGCACCCAGTCATATAGCAACCCATTGAGTGTATTGAATGGCGCTGGAGGTACCCAGGCAAAGAAAGGACGGGTAATATCGACCGCTTCTTCGTCGAGTGGCATCACCAGTTGGGGCGGACTGATCGGTTCTACCTCGATCGTCTCACACTCCTCTCCCAGCCTGTCGGCATAATCGGATTCTATCTTTAGAATGGTATAGCAGATCCTGAAAACACCGGTTGGCAGAAAGCCAGCCGGCGATGGATCAATAGTATAGCCAGGGCTACCCATATTGTAGGTGATCGTGCCCAGGTCCTGCGCTTGCAGCAGTTTGATACCTTTGGGCAACGGCACGGCCTGTGAGGTTCCAGTCAGTACGCGTTGGTTGGTATGCACTTCGGTCATCACCATCTCTACCCGCACCAGCATGGTTTGTGCGGAGGTATTGACCAGCGACAGGTTCCATAGCTGCGGCTTGATGGTCAGTCCCAGGGGTGGTAATTGCAGGTTTACGACTACCTGACTGTGCAACAGTTGTGCTGCCAATAGCCAACAGATCAACAGGGTTGTTCTTCTCATAATAAATAGGTTCTACGGTTAACGGACACCAAAACTTTTTACAAATTGTATAGTAGCCAGCTCGTTTCGGACCAGGCTTTTATTGAAGCCGGGCAAATAGCCACGGTCATAACTCAGCGTAATGAAATCCTGTTTATACACCCGGATATTGGCGTTGATATAGCCACCCGCCTTCATCATATCGTCATTCAGGTTGTTCACCTTAACGCCTCCCCCTACTGTACCCACCGAACCCAGGTTCAATTGGATGCCACCATCCAGCACGACCAACCGGTAGCTACCGTTGTGTGTGTACGAAGCCGCCAGTTGGCCGGTAAAAGCCGTAAAAAAGAACTGCTGGCCAGCAAAAACGTTGGTGGCGTTGTAGTAGAGGAAAGCCGTATCGCGGCTTGTATTAAAGTATTTGTTGAGCACCAGCGTAGAAGCAGTACGCAGATCACCCAGTTTGTACGTATGAAAGCTACTGCCGTTCAACACCTGGAAACGATTTTCCACCACTATACTGTCGAGCGCGGTCAGTTGACTCATTGGCTGGTACCCAACAGTGATCACCGGCCACCGCCGCATGCGGAAGGAGGCCGTCAGGCTTTTGAATATCGTATTGCTGTTATAGTCTTGTGGCAGGAAAGGGTTGGTAAATTCGTTCTTACGCAGTGATGCTGTAAGGCGCAGCTTACGCCTAAAAAAGTTTTGTTCACCTTTTACACTCCAGCTTTCCAGGGCTGCATTGGTCTGGAAGCTGCTGAAAGATTGGTAATTGGCGCCGGTATACTTGTAAAATCCTTCCAGCCGGGTACCGGTTTGCGTGATAAAGGTATAGGCCTTTACCGCATACGCCTGGTTGCTGCGGTCGCGCAGGTCAAATTTAGTATTGCCCTGAATGGGATTGTTGCGAAAATCAGGCGCCAATGACTTGGCTATTTCTCCACTGATATAGCTGCTGGGGTTGAGCTGCCATTTAGCTTCGGCACTGATACCGGTTACATTGATGGAAGACAGCCTTGCGCCACTCGAGGGGAATAGTTGTTTTTCGCCTCGGAAGACCGACAGGATGAAGAAATTCTTTTCCAGCCTGCCAAGGCCAGCACGCGCCAGGAAGAGGTATTGTGCTTTCTTATTGGCACCGTTTACGACGAAATCGCGGTAGCGATAGTCTACCAGACCGGCACTCAGCGCGAAATAATACCAGCTGTTGTACTCTACATTAATGCCGTTGACGCTTGTATTTTTTACGGTCAGGTCGCTGTAATTGGTCACACTGCGGCCGAGACTGAATTGCCGCAGGCCCAGTAGCCATTTGTATTTGGGAGGTATGGCCGACTCGTTCATTCCAAACGACTGCAGCTGCTCTTCCATATGACGGGAGGATACCAGGTCATCCCATCGGCCAGTAACCAGTTGTTTGAATTGTTGCACTTTTGCCAGGCTTTTATCATATACCTTTTGCAACGAATCGACTTGTTGAACAGCCCTGTCATAAGCTGCTTTGGTTTGCTCATAAAGATCAAGAAAAGCACTGGCTATCTTCTTCAGTGAATCCTCCCTTATCTGGTTTGTACTGTCTGGCAAATGCGGTTGCCAGGTAATACGGGGCACTTTGATCAGTTCATGAGCTTCCACGAGTGCCTGCGGCGTAAACACCTGCCATTGGGGCAGCATTGCGGCCAGGCTCAACTTCTTTAGCGACAACAATTTTTCTGTCAGCGAATCGCGTAGATGCGGGGCCAATGACAGCAGTCGATTTTTGAGCGATTGTTGTAATTGCTGGCGGAAGGCGGGTGCATCGAACGTCGCCTGCACTTCGGTGATATCCCGGAAAATGGCGGAATTACTTTGGCGTGACCAGAAATTAACCTTAAAGGGAAGATACCCGGCTACCGTAAGGTTTAGGTTGCCTGTGACATTGTGCTGGGCAATATCCTTCTCGACATAGGGAGTATCGATGGCGGAGCGGTAATTGAACTGATAGCTCACATATCCACCATTCACTTTCAGGAGCGGTTTGCCAGTCAGCAACTGCTGAAAGGGATTGGTCAATAGAGAACGAAGGCTATCCTTTATGCGAAGCTGTTTTAAGCGCTCAGCCGCTTTCAACCGGGTACTATCTTTACGGGACAGGGGCAGCTTGGGCAATAAATTCTTCAGGAATTGCGCGCTGTCTTTTCGGGGATCCTTGAGTATGGCAAGTGGATTTGACAAGGTGCGCGTACTGTCTTTACCAACTGCCGATAGCTGCTTCAACTGGCTGGTCACTTGATCACGCTGAGAGGTGGCCGATTGCTTGATTTGTTTTAACTGACCAGAGGCGGTTTTGCGCAAGCTTTTTACGGTCGTATCGGTCGCTTTTAAGAGAGAGTCTTTGGCCTTTTGTAGTGCTGTTTTTACAGGCTTTGTGGTGTCTTTTATGGCATGAACCGCGTTGACACCCGACTGACCAGGATGAGCACCTACCCTGCTTTGCGCAACGACAATGTTGCCAGCGGCAGAGAGCAGCCACAACAGGGTAAGGACAAGGTTTTTCCTGTACGAATATGGAATTGCCATAGACGCAGTCAGCTTGGTTTAGGTTCAGTAATAGTGGTTAAGACGGTTTTCTCAAACAGGATATCATGGCTGGCCGGCCACCGGCAGCAGCTTATTTATATTTACAAAGCAAACGAATACTAAGATAAGTGGCAAGTACAAACCGATAGTCGTGTAGTTTCGGCATGTAAGTGTGTCGAATTCGGCAATAAGTGTGCAAAGACTTTTTCTAAACGCCCTCTGCCGCACAATCATGGTAAAATGGCGGTATTACCACGAATCCACTTCGAGTATATGGAGGTATCCGAACAATGGCCTGCAACCATTACAATTCGACTTCCAGATTTGGGACGCAATGTAGTTAGTTTTTCAAATAGGGATCCCAGCGCTTAGATGAAATGTTTATTAACATGCTTTTCAACATCGAATAGTCGTACTGTTAATAACAGTGTCACGCATCCTTCATTTTAATTTCAGGCAATGGCTTTACACCTGCCAATAGCGTACTATTAAGCGCAGAACCGTTCTGAATAAAATAATGCGTACTATGGATACCGAAGGATCAGCACCACACGTCTGTTTTGCTGGCGGCCTGCAGCCGTATCATTCGTCGTGACTGGCCTGGTCTGACCGTAGCCGTGGGCGACCAGCCTGTTGCGGGAAATACTATGAGCAACTAAATAGGCATATACGGTCTGCGCACGTTGTTCGCTCAGCAACTGGTTCGCAGCGGGTTGGCCGGTATTATCAGTATGTCCTTCGATGGTCAGCAGCAGCAGTGAATCCTGTTGCAATAACGCCACCACTTCATCGATTGCTTTGAAAGAGGTGGGCACCAGCCGGGCGCTGCCGGTGGCGAACTGGATTTGCTGTGCAGCTCGCTTTAATTGCTCGACGATCTTCTTTGATACCAGCGGGCAACCATTATTGTCTGGCAGTCCGGGTTTATCAGGGCATAGATCGTTGGCGTCGGGGATTCCGTCGCCGTCTCTGTCCGGACAGCCCTGGTGAATGGCGAGTCCTTTCTCCGTGGGGCACTTATCCAATTCATCGTGGATGCCGTCACCATCAGAGTCAGGAATCGGACAGCCCTGGTAGCGAGCTACCCCCGGTTGTAACGGACACCTGTCTTCATTATCGACGATGCCATCGCCGTCGGCATCCGAGCATCCTTTCAAAGCAATCATCCCCTTTTGCAGCGGGCAGGCATCTACGCTGTCTGGAACACCATCATCGTCTGTATCGTAGTCGACAAGAACGGCCAAAGTGGTGTTGATGGCAGCCGGCCTTGTTTTTACCGGCGCTTTTCGCTTACTGATAGATCCGGCAAGTCCGATACCATAGAAGAAGTGATCGCTGGAGCGTGGGGTGAGACCGATGCGGTATTGGGCATTGATCAGCAAGTACGCATCAGGCATAGACCTCACCTGTATCCCCATTCCGGCCGGCAGGATCACCCCCACTGTGGATTGGTATAGGGAACCGCCAATACCGGCTTGCAGATAGGGCACCACGGCATGATCGCTGGTCAGCATTTTGCCGCGGATGGAAGCATCCAACTCCAACAGCAGGTGCTCTTTACCGGCGGTGGTACCGTCTTTATAGGGGTAGTTGGAAAAAGAACCGGTGAGCATGGCCGTATAATCGAGGTGGTTGTTAAGGCCATTGGTGTAATTAAGTCCAAGACCTTTAGACATATCTCCGATCCTTCCAAATTGTTTATTGCGTAAAACTGATCCCAGTGAGTTTTTTTTGACGGCCTGGGCGGAGGCGAAGTCGTTGAGCACGAAGTGTACACCGAGAATAGGTTGCTGGCGTTTACTGACTGTTTGGCAAAAGACGATGCATGGAACAGCAACGATACACAACAGCACAACAACCGATTTCATGGAACAGCGGGTTTGGTTTTAGAGGTTAGCAAATGTAGCGGATGCGCAGTAAACCGAGAAATTAATTCTAGATCCGTAGGCGTTATGTAGGTGCTTCGCCGTCACCGATAATTGAAACAGACTACTGTCGTTATAGGCGTTATCCGAGGACACCCAACCCCACGATACTTCTTGAAAATGATCGATCTGCAACAACTGCATTTTTACCTCCTATCTTCCATTCATTGCCTCAAAGCAAAATTTTCAATTCATGAATGTACCAGACTGAACACCTTGTCGAAATAATCTTCTATTATCATAGTATTGATCGCCTCTGTAATAACTGTCTCATCAATCGCCTTTACGATACACATATCCGAAGCCCAGAAATAGCTACCATTATTACACTCACCACTACATTGCTCGTAATAAGCCATTAAATACTGAATATTGATTAAAGTAAAGATTGATTTTTCTTTCCATATTCATTCCTCGATTATTTTCTGTAACACCTACCCACAACAAATATAACCACCCACAACGGGCAGAAGTCTTTTTTGTACCAACACTTGACGCTTCAGCCGACTGAACAAAGCTCATTTATAACAGGGATTTACATACGCTACCGCTTCCAGTCTAATCCCTCCGCCTGATCGGCGATGGCGGCATGTCTGGTATCATTATCTTACGTTCGGGGTAGGTGTCAGCCAACTGATAGACAAAAAAGTCGGTCAGCGAATAGGAGATCAGTTCGAAACCCTTCTGCCCGTAACCCTCACAATAATAATAAACCGGCGGATCGTCGCCGTCATTCAAATAAAAGATAGCCAGTTGGTATCCCTGGTGCATCCAAAACACAAAGCAGTTGTCTGGCAAGGGAGGCAACCCATTTTCGGCCATCAACTCTTCCCCTCCTTCCTGTAAACTCGACAACTCTTCATAGAAAGCTGAAGACCCACGCATATAATCACCGCCCCCCCTACCCATGATGGTCAGGAATTGTGTGTACACCTTTGGCAACGGTTGACCGATCCGGCTTTCAATGTCAGTTATTTCCCAGCACTTTAATCCATGTAGTGTTTCAAAACGTTGCAGGAACACAACCAGCTCATCCATCGTGTGCACCTGATCACCAGACAAAGCTGGCGCTGCAAGATCAGCTAAAGCCATCATTGGCGGGCTGCTAGCCTGCCTGGTAGCCAGTAGCCGTTTTATGATCATCAGTATCCACATCACTGCTAAAGATATTGTATCGATGGCTGATCAGCAACAGGGCACCGGACATACTACTTGCAAACCGATAATCGTGTCGAAATAGCCGGTAACTGCGCTGTTCCGGCGGATAACTGTGCAGGAACCATAATAAAAAGGCCCGCATCTTTCGATGCAGGCCGGTTTATCAGCACTCATGGCGTTGAGTTACAGTTTGATGAACTCCCGTTCGAAGGTCCTGATCCAGGTACCGCCGTCGAGGGCCCAGTCGGACCGGATCGTGACGCGCATCCAGTAAAACAACTGCGTCACGATGTCCACGTTTGCGGGCTGGTTAGCAATCTGACCACTGGCCAGCTCACTCGCTGTACAGGGAATCACCGCCTGGCCTTCCCATTTATACGCTCCGCTCAATTCAAAATTATTGGTCTGGTTGGGCACCCTGTTCAAAAACTGACCTCCATACCCGTCCGCCCCCGGCCAATAGCCGATCAGGTCGGTATATTTCGGATGCTTGCTCATATCCTTCAGGCAATCATTGTCCCGGATCTCTACATCGCTCAAAGCCGTATTGAAAATGCGCACATCGGCTGCATAGAAAGTTGCCCCTGTGTAAGTGGGGTCTGCTCCCCAACCGATCGTCAGCGGCGTATTGGTGGCGATGGAACCATCCGTACCATAGGTAGCCGTGATGTCCTGCTGATCGTGCCGTACCCCATCGGTATAGCGCCGTATCCATTTTTTGGCCGCGCTGTCGGCAAACACGATGCTGATCGTATGCCATTTGCCATCCCATACGTTGGGTGAGCCACCCTCGATGCGCCGCTCACCACTCGTGGTAGAGCGCACGGAAATCGCCCATACGTTGCCGGCCGCAAACATCGACCAGCCTGGTGTGCTGGGCCATTTTTCCATCTTCGAAAAGAAATGCGGATAATAACCGGCCGATCCTTTCACGCGGATCTGCACCGTTTGCTGCCCACGCCCAACATTGTATTGCGTACCATCGTGCAGGCTCGCTTTGATCGCGGTAGCATCGCGGCCCGTCATTTGCACACCGGCAAAACCACCGCGCACCAGCTCCTGCTTTTTCATGTTCTCGTTGTAGTACAACGTAAATACATTGGTCTCCGCAGCAGAGCTTCCGCCATAGCTTTTGCCTACGCCACCATGCGAGGTCGTCACGATCACCAGCCACTCTTCTCCTTTGTTGTATGCCGCGCGGGCTTTCAGCGCGGTCATCACCTCGCCGATATAGGTATCCACTTTCAGGATAGCCGCCTTGTATTCGGCCACGTTGGCATCAAAACCATATTCACGGCCCGCGCTATTGATACCATTGAAATGCAGCATCAGCAGATCGGGATTGCCATTTTTCAACTGGGCTACGGCACTGTCCTTCACCAACTGATCATTGGCCACCGCGATGGGTTTTTCCGCCTCGGGAAACAGCTTATTGATCATATACCCCCAGGGACTGATCACCGTCGTTTGTATATCGGCCCGGCTGGAAGTCAGCAGGAATTGCATGAACGACGGATAGTTGGCCGGCGCTTCATGGATATCACTACCCTGCTCAGCCGTAAAGATCAGCGAACTGTCGGATATGCCGTGTTTGGAATAGCTTACCCCGGCCGCCAGCGACTTCCACGAAGCCCCATCGGTCGACACATCTTCCGTACGGCCTGTATAGGTGTATTTGCCATGCTCCAGCATCCCCGTAATAGTGGGTGGCGCGATTGTTCTCAAAGCTTCTGCCACGCCCCCATCCACCACGATCACCAGCGCCTTGCGGTTGCTGAGCACCGAGGTGCTGTCGTCTACTTCGAAATAAGGTGGTGGATCATCGTATTTCTTGCAGGCAGGGATCGTGGTCGCCGTCACGATGGCCGTGGCCAGCAACACCATCCCTGTAAAAAGTTTCCTGTTATTCATATGCGTAGAATGATTCTGTAAGGAAATAATGTTGTTTAGGGCTTGATGACATCGACCTCTGCCAGGGCCGCATTCATTGTACCGTCTGTATTGTAGGTGTCTGCTGCCGCATTGACCGTAAGTCTGAAATACCGGATCTTGATCTTCGACGGCAATTCAAAAACCTGTTCGGTGGCGATGCGCTGCAACAACAGCGGACTACCCGCAATGGCCGTCCAGTTGGCATTATCTGTACTTACCTCCACTTTCAGGTTCTTGATATTGCGGCTAAGGTTTTGCCGCTGGTAGAATTTGAATCCTTTGATGTCGAGCTGGCGGCCCATATCGATCACGATATTTACCGCGGCAGTTGGATTGTAGGCACTGTGCCAGTAGGTGCTCAACACGCCATCCTTCACTACATCTTTACCACCGCCTTCGTTGTTGACCGAGTTGGTCGTCACTACCCAGTTGCTGCGGTTGTAGAGATCCAGGAAACTATCGCCCCCTGTCCGCGTGATCGGGTTGTACTTCCAGATCTCCTGCAAGCCGAGCTTGTATCCCTTGGCTTCTATTTCATCGAGCGATACCGTACTGATGTTGATGCCCCAGGAACTGAAGAAATAACGCCAGTCGGTACGGGTAAAATCACACAATGTTTCATATACGAAATCGCGTTTGTCCTGGTCGTTGTTGGAGGCAAAACGGGCACGACGTGCTTTTTTGTATAACTCGGTCATGAAAGCCCAACCATCAGGCTGGCCTGCGTACCCCCAGTCGGCCGGTATCTTATCGAATATCTGTACGAAAGGTGTGATGCGGGAAAACGGATCGTTGATACGCGCATCTGTACCATCGAAATCCTTGGTACCGGAAGCCGCTGCAAAAGCCAATGCCGCCGGAAATTGCGTCGCCAGTGCCGGGTGATAAGGAGGCCAGGCTGCCGGATTGTTTTTCTCTACGCTTTGGCGATGGGCCACCTTGAAGGAAAACAGGTTGTTGCTCGTTTCGCCCAGCGAACCCCAGCTCCAGTAATTCACTTGCTGGTTGTTGTGGCCGATCTCATGCAGGGTACCCCAGGCCCATCCTTTGCGCAGGGAGGTGAGGTTGGTGAACTCATCGAACCAGCCATAGTCGTTGTAGGTAACCACCGGGTAGCCGCTGTGTCCATAGCCCACCGAGGGCTTGATGTCCTGTACCACGCGCCAGGGCAATACCGGTGCCAGGTCGTAGCCTTCCGTGGGATTCTCTACGAGGCCTTCCCACTGGTAGTAATCAACGTCGATAGCACGGTCCCACTCTTCCATGATGCTTTGCGGGTCCTGGATATTGCGCGACACGCAATAGTCACGGGGCACTACAAACACGATGTTCTTGCTGCGCAACTCGAGGTAGGGCACGCAGGAGGTTCGGATGGCGGCTGTCCAGGCCGCATTGGTGGTTTTGCCCAACTCAAAGTCGGGCGACTTCACCACATTCGAGAACGTGATCGTGACCGGCTGCGGCACTGGGCGAGCGGCAAAAATATAGATATGCCCACCATACAGGTTGCGGATATAGTTGCGACCGGGTGCCAGCTGCATGCGGGTAAAAATGAGCGGGTCGCGTGGGGCATTGAGCACGGCCGACAGGTTATCATCCCAGGCGCCTACCTGTATCGACAAGGAATAATCGCCCGGTACATCTACCGTGACCAGCTCGCCGGGCGCTGCATAAAAGCCCGTACTAAACTGCGGCTCCGGCGCTACCTGGATGCGCAGGTTCTCCTTGACGAAATTGTAGTTGAGGTTCATCGTCACCGCCTGGTTCTTCAACCGAGGCTCACCAGCGCAGATCAGACCGGGAAATACCCGGGCCTGGGCATACTTACTCACATCGACCACCGCACTGTTGGTATCTACCGTCACCACCGGTGCGGGATAGCCACCTTCGTCGCGGCCATCTTTGAATACCTCATCGTTCTTGACGCAATGCGCCAGGAGTACAGTGGCACAAACGATGCCTAGTATTTTCTTGTTTATATAGATCGTCATACTGATTCGTGATTAAAGGTTCATGAATGAGGTGAGCCAGGTGCTGCCGTCGAGCTGCCAGCTGGCCGGCGGGTTCACCCCCAGCCACGCACATACCTGTGTGACCAGGTCGACCGAGTTGGGTACCACCTTGAACGAGTTGGCATCGGGCGTAGGGCAGATATTGGGCAGCACTTCCACAAAGCTGCTGGTGCCGTAGTTGCCACTGAGGTAGAGGGCCAGTTTATCATTGCTGAAACCTGGCGTTGTAGCATACTTGCCACTCACCCCGGCCAGCGCCTTGCGGCCACCTACCGTCGCGATCTCACGACCACTCCAATACCCGATCAGGTTGCGCTCATAGGGATCACCCACGGGCAGGGCTGTGCGGCAAAAAGTGGTGCCGACATAATCGCGGCTAAAAGCGGTGTCGTATATTTTAACATCCGTAACGTTGTAGCCGGAAAGTCCGGTTACGTTGTCGGGGTTCAACTGTCCAATCTGGAAGGCAGCGCGGCTGGTGAGGTTACCATACCCATTGATGTTGCGACTGGCGTCGGTAATGCCACCGTCATAATAAACACCATCGGTAAATGTTTCTACCCGACGGGTAGTAGCATTCTGTTGGTTGATCGTGACCGTAAGCGTATGCCATTTGCCATCGGCAATGGCGGCACCGCGAATCTGGCGGTTACCACTGCCCAGCTGCCCAAAATTGATCTGCCAGTAATTACCCTCTAAGAACAGCACCCAACCCACGGAATCGCGCGCAAAGGTGGAGCGCTTGGAGAGGAAAGCAGGGTAGTTAAAATTGCCCGCAGGGATCTTCACCTTGCATTCGATCGTATAGCTGCCACTGGCGCCAAAATCGAGCAGGTTGCCGATATCGCTACCTATCGCCCGGGTAGCTGCAGCGCTACCACCCTGATACACCGGTGTTGTACCGGAGAAAGGCAAGGAACCGGGTTTATAAGACACTTTGAGGTTGGGCGCATAACAAACGAAAAAGGTATTGCGGCGCGAGTCATCGTAGGCCAGTTTGTCTGCCGCCACCGGATCGGAAGCCAGTACAGATCCTTTGTTGGAGGTTACAATGATCATCCAGTTCTCCAGCGCATAGGTCGCGCGACTGGTCAACGACTCCACCAGGGTCTGTACGTATTCATCTGTCTTCAGGATAGCGGCCTTGTAACCAGCATCATTAGCGCTATAGGCGCCAGCAGCACCAGCAGCATCTACGTCGTGAAACTGGGCCAATACCAGGTCGCCACTCCCCTTCGTAAGCTCGGCGAGGGCAGCATCTTTCACAGCCGCATCACTGGCATAGGTCTTTTTCTCGGTAGCATCGGCCGCCAGGTTGTCGATGAAAGCTGCCGTAGCACCATAGGCTACCGTACGTGCACCGGGTTTCTCCTGCTTGAGGCGAGCAAACAGTGTCGGGTACTGTTGCAGCGCGCTGCCCGTAAAATCTTCTCCCGTCACTTTGTGTTTATCGGCCGTAACGCCTGTCAACAGGGTCGCCCAGCCGAGGGCATTGGTGACTGGCGTTTTCTTCGTATCGGTAAGGCCATTCCAACTGTAGATGGCATTGTCCGACATCACCGTGAGGTAAGGTGCCCGGGACTTCTGCACTTCGAGGCCTGCTGCACCGTCCACCAGGATCACCAGCATCTTTTGCTTTTTGCCGGCGCCGCCACCCGGGCCATAGTCATCGCGCAGGTTGTTCTCGAATGTTTTGTTGCAAGCGGCGACAGCAATGCCCGCTACCACGAAGCTCAGCCAGGCTGCTGTTTTCCATCCTAAGCCGCTCCGGAAAATATTGTTGTTGTGTTTTGCCCGCATATTCATTGGGTTGATGGTCTGTGATGAGTTTATTTTCTGATCTCCAGGAATACGATATTGTTCACATCGGTGTTGTCAAACTTCCTGAACTCGCCCACCAGGATCACCCCCGGATAACCCAGGTCGGTGGTGCGCTCGATCATTTTGTAGATGGTGCCCGAGAACGTGCCGGTGGTGTTGTTTTCCGGCACGGCCAGGCCGCTGCTGGTGAGGTAGGCAAAACCGGGCCGCACCTTGCCATCGTAGCGCTCGAAACTACCGGCGATGATCACATCGCCACTGTTGAGCTGAGCGGCATAGTTCACCTTACCACCGGTGATCGGCTTCGCCTCAAAACCCAGGTCTACCGAGCCGTCGGCTTTCAGCATCACCACCATATTGGCAGCGATACCGTTGAAATGTTTGAAGTCGCCAGTCAGGATGATCTTGCCCGTCTTTTCGTTGTAGGTAGCTGACTTCACCAGGCCATCGGCGCCCAGACCCATGTTGAAGCCCGTGCTGATGCTGCCGTCCGATTCTTCGAGGCATACTACGTGGTTGGCTGGTTGCCCGTTCCACGTGGTAAAGGCGCCAAACAGCAGGAGGCGGTTATTGGCGATACGCAGGGCGCCTGTAAGCGGGCCATTGGCGCCTGGCTTCCCACGGTGCAATGTGAGGTCGTAATTGAAACTCGAATCGAGTGAACCATCGGCATTCATTTTCACGACCTGGTTGGTAATGACGCGGTTGTAAACCTTATTCGTTTTGGTACTACGGGTATAATAGATGCTGTTGTATTGCGTAAAACTGCCTGCGGCTATAATCTGACCATTGGCGGTTTCGTAGGCATAGGTAATCACCCCGTTTACACCGCCATTGAAGGTAGCTACCGTGTCTTTGCCATCGTTGGGCTGGTTGACCGGGTCGGGGTTTACCACCGTTACGATGGTGCTATCCAACTGTGCGCGCTGGTACAACCGTGTGATGGAACTGATGCCAGCGCGATCGTTGTATTTCGTAAAGAAACCAGCCGCCAGGTAATTGCCGCTCGACAAACGCGATAAGGAATAGATCGTTCCACCACTGGCACCGGAACGTGTCAGGAACTTGTTGGTAGATGACAAAGTGCCCGTTTTATCGATCTTGGCAATATCATAGACCGGTGAAGCCGGCGTGCCCAGGTTGTTGTAATCGGCGAAAGAGCCGGCGATGACATACGAGCCGGCTTCATTGGTGGCGCCAATCACATCGTAAATGGTACCATTGGCACCGTTGTACCCCACGAACGAGGGATCGATGATAAGGTTGCCGCGTACGCGGAATTCGGGCCCAAAATAATATTGGTTCTCGTAAACGATCGCTGCTCCACCCGTAATGGCATCAGCCGGTATACGCACCGATACGGCGCTATCGGCCACCGTGATAACTTCGGCTTCCATTTCACCCAACAGGAATTTGAATTTCGAAGCTTTGTCTTTGAGCCCTTTGACTTTAAAGGTGACAATGGCCCCTGTTCTGCCCTGCGAAGGCGAAGGCAGCCCGTCCAGGAATTTGATGTCGGCTTTCGGCCCCTCGGGATACAATTGTACCCGGTTTTCGTCGTCCTTTTTGCAGGCCGCCAGCAGCAGGATGGCCAGTACGCCCATCCAGTAATTTCTTTTGATGTATAGTTGATGAACCATTTTCATACGCTTCCATTAAGTGTATTGGTGATGTACTTCGGTTTAACGGTCAATGCCCTGGTCCAGTGCCTCGTTGTATACCAGGAAGGGATTGAAGCCGAAATAATGGGGTGTGAGATCGACGGTGGCTGTGGTGGCTGCAAACCGCAGTACATGCACGTAACCATTGTTGGTGGCCACGTTGCTGGTTGCTACGGAGGCATTGATCCACGAACTGTTGGGTGACGACAGCGATTGGATAAATGAAAGGTAAAGCGTGCGTTGTCCCGCATACTCCACCCCGCCGGCATCGGCATACATCACTCCTATGTTCATGACATCGTTGTTGTACGACAGGTAAGGCTGTCCCGGGAATACCGGGATATTGAAAAAATCCACCTGCGGATAGTCGGTCAGCGAACGCTTATGCTTAAAGATATAGCGCGTCAGCAGTTTTTTCCAAACGGCCGGCTTGATCTGCCGTAGGTCATATACCGTGTCCCGGCCAAAGCGGCGCAGCTCGATGTTGACCAGGCGGATGGTGGCCATAACGGTTTGGGAAGGTGGTGCAAAAAAGGTCAGCTCTTCCGATTTCAATGCCTGCTCCATACCCGCCAGGCGAACGATCTTGGTGAGCGAATCGAACATGGCTGGTTTGGATACGATGTAATCGTATGACGAACCTTTAAATTGCGGATCGAGTACACCGCCATCCTGGTAGTTGCTTTTGTTGCAACTGCTCAGTGCGACCAGGAGCAGTGCCACGACCGATAATATTTTGTTGGTAGTGATCATATTGTTGCGGTTGACCCGGATCAGTTCCAGTAATTATTTAAAATGATGGTGGGGTTGTTGGCACGCACAGCATTGCTGAGGGGCCAGGTCCAGGCGCCGTTCTTGTAGTCTTCCACCGAGATGGAATTGCCAAACGACAACTTGGGATCGAGCACGTTCTTGGTGCGGATCATATCGTACGAGAAATGACCCTCGCCGATCAGCTCCTTGCAGCGCTCGTACCAGATGGCTTTCTTCAGGTCATCGCCCCCTTGCCCCGTATATTCCAGCGCGGCGGCGCGGCGGCGGATCACATTGAGGGCTTCGATGGCTTCTGCCGTACGACTGGCATTGGCATAAGCTTCGGCCAGCAACAGGTACGATTCGCCGAGTCGAAACACGATCTGGCTGTCGTCTACATAACTCGAGTTGTTTTCCGTTTGGAAGATATTGCTGTACTTGGTGAGCCAAAACCGGCCGGTCGTACTGTATATATCTTCGTACCATTCGCTGCGGCGGATATCGGGTTGACCGGGTGGGTAGATCTCATCGAGATAGGCTTGCGCATAATAGAGATAGGTATTGCGGGTCTCGGTTGCATTGATACGGTAGCGCGTAATATGATCCGAGAAGAATGACCAGCCAAAGCTTTCGCCATAGTTGGAGTTTTGCGGCATTTCAAACAGCCCTTCTTTGGAGCGGCCGCGGAATACGGCGCGGAAACCCCGATTTGTATAAGGGATCAATTCATAAGCGCCTTTGTTCTCTTTGATCAGCTCTTCACCGTACTTGATGGCATCGGTATAATGATTGGTCGCATTACCGCCATCGAAGGAGGCTAACCACATCTTCATGTGCATGAGCAGGGCCAGGGCGCCACCGCGCATACCACGAACCGCACGGCGGGCCGCATCGTCGTAGCTCCAGGGAAGGTCTTGTTCATAAGCAGCCATGTCGGCCACGCATTTGTTGAGCACCTCTACCATCGGCAGGCGGGGCAGCGCCGTCGCGTTGTAGGCGTTGGTGTAGTACGGTACATCACCATACAAGCGCACCATGGTAAAATAGGCCATATTGCGCATGAACACGCCCTCCGCTTTGTAACGTGCTTTCTTTTCCGGCGTCAGCGCGGTCACCTCGTCTACTTCGGCTACCAGTACATTGGCGCCCGCAACCACTTTAAAGAGACGATCCCAGTTCATGAAACGGGAGGTCGTGAAGATATTTGCCCAATTGTTGCCACCGGTCCAATTGTAGGTACCCCGTACGATGGGATTGAGGTTATTGGTGCGCAGGAACTGGATATAAGTACGGCTCCACGGACTATTGGAAGGCTCGTAAACCGGCGCAAAGCGCATATCGCCCGAAAAAGCGAACAAGGGGAACTCGTCGGTACCGCCTTCCGCTTTCATATTGCTGCGGAAGGTGGCGGCACGGTACAACTCAAACAGGCCGTTGGTATAGTTGTCGACATCGGCTTCTGTTTTCCAGAAATTGTTGCCCGACAGGTTGCTGAGCGGATCGAGCGCCAGGAACTTCTTACATCCCGTGCCGGTGGTCAACAACGTCAGTATAGTGAGTGAATAAATAAGCGTCTTTTTCATGTTCTGCATTTGCTTGGTTCGTGGATGCTTGCGATACGGATCAGAATTGGATGTTGGCACCGAGGGCCATGCTGCGGCGGTTGGGATAACCACCGGAGATATCCCGGCCCAACGACGTGACCAACTCGGGATCGGGTCCCGAATAGTTGGAGAAAGTATACACGTTGTTGAGCGTGATGTATAGGTTGGCCGAGTTGATGCCCATACGACGCGTCCAGTTGCGGTTGAAATTGTACTTAAAGGTCATGCTGTTGATCTTCCAGTACGAACCATCTTCCATAAACAGGGTTTGTGCTTCGCGGTACGGATTGATCTGGCCGGCCCGGGTGAAGTCGAAAGGATTCGGATATTTCGCGTTGAGGCTGCCCGTCGTTTTATCCGATCCCGGCATCCAAATATCATATTCACTGATGGGCACCAGCGCATTGGGGGCCGCTGGGTTATAGAAATTCTGGAAGGTCCTTGCCAGCGGCAGGTTGAGCACATCCCTGATGAGGGTAAAGCTGCCATTGATGGTGAGCGTGAAATTCTTCCAGGTTACCATCGAGTTGAAACCACCCGTTACCTTGGGGGTCGGGTTACCCGCCGACACCATATCTTGCTCATCGATCACGTAATCGCCGTTGATATCGGTCCAGATGGGATCGCCCCCCTGGAAGAACACCCCGGTACCACGTCCTGCCTGCATGCGCAAGCCGGTTTGTGGATTCACCGGTACATCCGCCGTGCTGGCGTATACCCCTTCTGTGTGGTACAACTGGTTGGAGAAGGTAGGTTTACCCAGGCGGTACACCAGTGGTAGCTTGGAGTTATCAGCATCTGTAAACGGCTGAATATACTGCCGCTCGTTGTTGGGCAGCCTCGTGAGCGTATTGTTGACCACACCGAAGTTACCCGACACGGTCCATTGTACCGGATGGCCCTGTGGTAATACCCGCACCTGCGCCATCAACTCAAAACCATGGTTCACCATGCTGCGCGCGTTGGATTTGATCTTGGCAAAACCATTGATATTCGACAGTTCTACATCCATTACTTCATTATCGGTCGACTCGTAATAGGCTTCTGCCGTGATGTTGAGGGCATTATTGAACAATCCGAGTTCGGTAGCAATGTTGAACTTGGTCTTGGTCTGCGGTTTGAAGGCATCATTGGGGATATTGCCCCAGTCTATATACACCGTAGGATCGTCGTTGTAGTTATTCCCGATGCGATAGGTACCGAACACATCGAAGATGCTACCCGTAGGAATGATGTTCTTACCCCAGCTGCTACGGATAGAACCGTAATCGAGCCAACCCCAGTTCTCGGCAAACTTTTCGCGGTTGAAGTTCCAGCGCGCGCTCACCGATGGGTTGTGCGTATACCCGGTAGATGGACCATTGGTAGAGGTACCATCGAGGCGGTAGCTCAGGTTGATCACATATTTCTTGTCGAAATTGTATTCGATGCTGCCCCCATATCCATGGATACGCGTATCCTTGGCATTGTTGAGGGTACCCCCCTTGGTGCGGAACCAGTTGTAACCAACCGGCCCTTCGATCTGGTCATTGGCCGTTTGCGACAGCTCCATCGCATTGGCACGGAAACCGTAAGACGACAGTTCGTTAAACACGAACGCGTTCAGGTTGTGCAGGCCAAAGGAACGGATATAGTTGACGGCTGCCCGGTCATATAGCGTATACGTGCGGTCGTTGTAGCTGTAATATTCAGGGATATTGTTGTTGATGAACGACGGGCGGAATTTGCTGGAGTTGCCCGTAATGATATTGTAGGTAAACAGGTTCGAGAACCGAAGGCCCTTGATGGGTTCGTATTGCAGGTCGAGCGAGGTAGAGATGTTGATGCTCTTGTTGTCGTCTTTCACCGTGGAGCCGGCGGCCGCCTGATTGAAATCATTGTAATAAGCAGGCGACAACAGCGACGACAGGTTGGAAGCTTTTTTGATGTCCACCTGCTCGAGGCCCATACCGCTACCGTTGTTGCGCTGCCCCATCGACCCTTTCAGGTTGGTGGTCATCCTGAACCTTTCGGTAGGCTGATACAAGGCATCCATGCCCAGGGTGTACCGTTTGAACCCGGTATTGCGCATGATCCCTTCTTCCGAATAGTAGTTCATATTCGTTTTGTAGTTAAAGGTTCTGTCGCCCCCGGAGATATTGATGTTGTGCGACTGGTTTTGCGTGGTGCGGAAGAACAGGTCCTGCCAGTCGGTCGAGTTGTTGTAATACGGATTGAGTGAGTCAGACAGGAAAGGCGTGGCATTGATGAGGCGCAGTGCATTGGCGTACGAGGTATCGTAGTTCAATATCTGGTTGATCCGCGACCGGCGTTCTTCATTGCCGCCCATCACCTTGCGTTGTGGAGGCGCATAGTTGACGAAGAAGGAGCCGGAATACGATACGATCGGCACTTTGGAATGGCCGCGCTTTGTGGTCACGATGATCACTCCATAGGCGCCGCGCGAGCCATATTGCGAAGTGGCTGCTGCATCTTTCAGGAATTCCATCTGCTCGATGTCTTCGGGCGGAATGAGGGCGAGGGGGCTGATGCCCGGGCCACCACCCTGGAATCCGTATTCATAATTGGTATTGAGGTCTACGGGCACACCATCGATCACAAACAACGGAGAGGTCGGCGTGAGGAAGCCACTGGAGCTTACCTGCGCACTGGATACACCGCGGATGTTGATAGTACCCATGGAGCCGGGTGAACCGGAGTTGTTCTGGATATTGACACCGGCAACCTTACCCTGCAACAGTTCGAGTACGTTGGATACCGGTACGTCCTGCAGTTGCTTACCACTGATCACCACGGTAGAGCCGGTAGTGGTTTCGCGGGTAGCGCGTTTGAAACCCTGCACCACGATCTCTTGCATCGCTTCGTCTTTTTGTGCCATCTCGATCTCGAGGTTGGCGGTAGCGCGGGTCACTACTTTTTTCTCAGCGGCAAAGCCACTGTGCGTAAAAGTGAGGGTGGAGCCGGGCTCAACCATCACGGTGAAGGCGCCGTTCTTATCGGTGGTGCCGATGGCTTTTTTACCGACGGAGATGGTGACGCCGGGCTTGGGGTTTTTATCGGCCTTGCCGGTCACCACGCCTTCTACCTTGATCCTTTCCTGGGCCAGCAGTCCCAAGGGGCTAATGGCTCCCAGCAGCAACAACAGCATGAGTGCGATGCCTTGTCTGAGCAGCCTGGAATTACATGTCATGGTCAATGCTTTTGGATTAGTCATTAGAGAATTTGGGATTGTCTTTTTTGAAAGCAAATACGATCTCCCAGTTGCCGGGTTCGTAGATGGCGAAATTGAGCCCGATCTCCGCTTCCTGGCGCAGGCCGCCATACCCAAGCCGTGACCAGGCAAAACTGGTTGTAGCCCTTCTACCGTCGGCCGTGGTGAAGCGGGTTGCCAACGGTACAGCGGGTACGGGAAAAGCTACATCATACGTAACGCGGGTGGCCGTCTTAGTCATATTGAATCCATGCAGCAGGTTGTTCCAATCGGTATCGGCAAATTTTGCCGGATCGATGGGGCGAAAATACTTGTCGAGGAACATAAAGGAAATGGTATTGCCACCCGGTTTGCCTTCTTCGCTTTTGCGGATGAACACATCCACATCGGCCGCCGACAATACCTGGTTGGTCGAATCGCCCACCACACCTATCATGGTAGAAGGATAGATACCATTGGCCACGGATTGACCGGTGATGGCATTGAGGTTGGAAGGCTCGTAGGGCCGTTCGCGGAAAGGCATGAGGCGCATGTTGCGGAAATAGCGCCGTCCGCCTCCATTGCTCATCTCTACATCGAAGATATAACCCGAGTCGGCCTGGCAGCGCAGCAGGTTGGAAGTAGCAGACGACCACAACACGAAATCGCCAGAGTGCTTGCGCACCTCGAAGAGGTTGTGGTATTCGGTAACCCGTTTGGCTTCTATCTCTGCCACACTGGTCTCATTGCCCGTATACGCCTGTTTCCAGACCTTGACAGGAAAAATATCGCTCAGTTCCGGCGCAGCCTCGCCACTGAAGCGGCGGGCATTGACGATCGTAAAATCGATAGGATACGTAGAGCTGTTATTGGGATTGACAAATACATTGGAGAACATCGTGGTACGGCCTACCACCGGTTCGAAGGTGGTTTGTGAAAACCCGGCCTCAAGGCTAAGTGCCTCGCGGTATTCGGGCAACAGTCGCGTACAGGCGCCCAGCAGGGAGAGCAGTACACCGGTCGCCAGGACCTGGGTCAGAAGCCGCCTTTGTTTATGGTTCATAAGTGCTTGTTTTGGCATTGTGTAGTAGTAAGGTTAGCGATTCATTCTTTCCACGAATTCATTGCCGAAGCCGAAATCGTGCCCGGAAGACAATACGTGAACGACACCGTTGCTGGTCTTCACATTGACGATCTGTGTTTTCGTCGTTACCCAAAACACTTCAAAAGGTGTTTGCTTGGGATCCCGGAAAAACAACTGCTGTGGCCCGCCGCCCAGGTAGCCGGCTGCATTGATGCGCTCGTACAGCAGGTTCATGTTGTAACCATACTTTATATTGGGCGCCAGGATACCATCGGCATTGTTCACCACCCGATCGGTATGGTAGATACCGGTGAGTATATACCGGCAGGCCAGGGTATCGAGCTGAGTGGAGTCGAGCGTTTTCAGCGACAAGGGTGGCAGGGCCGGTACCATGGTGGCGCGGCGCAGGTTGAGGTTCTTCATCGCCAGGTCAAAACTGTTGTTGTTGATGGCAAACAAGGTCACCTCGCCGCGGGTGAGCGAATCTTTGAGGCCGCTCAACCTGTCGATCACGAGCAACATCGAATCGAACAGGCCACCGCCCTGCTGGAGATACTGGTAGCTGTTGCCGGCAAACAAGCTGGTCTCCTGGTCGTATTTGTAATATCTATCATCCTTTTTGCAACCTATGATGGCAACGAGTGCGATCAGGCTGGCCAGGGCGATCTTTTTATAATTGATTGTCATGTGTAGTCTCTTTTAAATGCTGTATCCGTATCGATGTTTATTTCCAATAAGGGTTCTGGACAATCTGGGTATTACTGTTGAGCACTTCGCGTGCAACAGGCCAATAGATACCACCCGTGCTAATGAGGGCGTTGAAAGCGGGATCCTCTTTTTTGATCTTGTGGTAACGCACCAGGTCGTACCAGCGCCAGCCCTCTCCTACCAGTTCGCGACGGCGTTCTTCAAAGATCTCTTTGAGCAGGTCGGCGCCGGGCGCCGCGGGGTCGAAGGCATTGACATTGCGGCGGGAGCGGATGTTATTGAGCAGTGTAATGGCATCTGACTCATGCCCCAGTACCGTGAGTGCTTCTGCACGCAGCAGGGCAATCTCTTCGAGGCGGGTAAACAGGATGGCCGAGGTAAAGACGTTGAACTGTTGTTCACCAGCTATGCCGCCATTGATGGATTTGATCTTGCTGAAGATGGGTATTTCTTCACCGTACCCCGTGATATAAGCATTGCGGTACAGCGTAGGGGTTCCCTGGTCTACGCTGGAAGTATCGACACCAAAGCGCTGATCCTGGCCATTGCCGGTGGGGAACATCGATGCCAGGCTATCGTTGGTGATGTAGATATCGGGCTGTTGTTTGGATACCAGCGGATAGGCCAGTGTCAGTTGCTCGATATGGCCGCTCACCGTTGCCTCGCCCAGTCCTTTCACAAAATTGAACGAGATGAACTGGTTTTGGTCGGTGGCCAGATCGGCCGCCTGTTCGTTGAAGATGCCCGTTTTACCGGTGAGGTCGGCTACCGACAGGTAGTTGATGGAAATACGGCTATATTGCTGCATCACGAAATCGGTGTATCCGGCGGTTGCGTAATAATTGCCCTGCAGGGCGGTAATATGCGCCAGGATGGCATAAGCCGACACTTTATTGATGAGGGTGTTTTTCCACTCGGTGTAGGTCTTGGTATGATAGACCTGGCCAGGCAGCACTGGATCGCCGCCTCCGTACACATAGGGCAGCAAGGGCGCCGCATCTTCTACTTCGCGTACGGCAAAACCCAGTACATCCTGCTGCGGGGAACGCGCGAACTGCTGGAATTTACCGTTGTCGTACGATTGTGTCAGCAAGGGCACATCACCCCAGATACGTACGATGTAGTAGTACAGGAAGGCGCGCAATACACGGGCTTGTGCTACATCCACTTTGTGGTTCACCTCGGTATAGCGGGTGTCCACCATCGCATCGGCCGAGCGCTCGATGAATAGGTTGCAGGCATTGATGGCTGCATAAAAGCGCCGCCAGTTCGAGATGCTTTCGATAATAGGATAGGAAGCATTGAGTTTGCCTTCGATGATGGCCTTGAGGTCGGGTCGTTTGAGGGCGGTGAAATCGCCGTCGCGCAGTTCGCCGTAGAGCCAGTGGGCATTGTTATCGGCTACAGCAGCCCGGAAGAGCCCGTAGATACCCATAAGACCTGAGCGGGCATCGTCGATGGTCTTCCAGCTATTGGCCTCATCCGATTGACGGGTAGAGTTGACGTCCAGCTGTTTGTTGCAGGCCGTGAAAGGCAGCGTGCCGGTCAACAGCAGGGCGGTTAAAGATGCAGTGGCTATTTTTTTCCCGATCATACTATGGGGAGATTAAAATGTTGTGGTGATTATAAGTCTACTTTGAAACCAAGGATGAAGCTGCGCTGAATCGGCAGGCCGGCACCTGTATAAATACCGTTGTACTGCACCAGTTCCGGATCATCGCCCTTGAAGGGTGTAATGGTAAACAGGTTGGCGCCAGTGAGGTATACCGTAGCCTGCTTAAAGACCTGGCTTTTGCCTGTTCCCTTCCAACCGGTGATGAGGTTGTACGAGAGGGTTACCGACCGCAACTTGACGAAGGAAGCTTTATCTAGAAACAGGTCCTGGTCGAGGCGGTAAGGGATAGTATTGCTCCAGGGGTTGTACATCGGGTACGTGGTAAGGTCCATCTTCTTTTCCCACCAGGAGATCTCTTTCACCCCATCGATGGAGGCAGTCGCATCGGTATTGATGAAGTCGAGGCGTTGTGCAGCATATTTATTGAGCAGCTTATGCCCCAGCGCAAAATAGAAATGGAAATCGAGTGTCAATGCGCGGTAATTGAACTGGCCACCGAAGCCGCCGGTGATCTTGGGCAGCGAATTGCCCAGCAACACCTTGTCATCTTCGTTAATTGTGTAGTCGCCGTTCATATCTTTCCAACGGGCATCACCAGCCTGCATCGGCGCACCCTGGAAGCTCATGGGGCGACTATTGGCAGGATTCACGGGCACTTCGGCATTGGTCGCGTAGATGCCTTCATTCTTATATACCCAGAAGGCGTCGATACGTTCGCCTACCTGCAGCAGGTGGTCGTTGATCACTACGCGTTGCAGGCCATTGGGCAGCGCCTTGAGTTTATTTTCGTTGTAGTTCACATTACCAAACAAGCTGAGACCAGGTTTGTGGCCGGTAGCTTTCAGCACAGTACCCTGTACGGTCAGGTCTACCCCGGTATTGGCTACTTCCATTCCACTGGCATAGGCCGATTTGTAACCAGACTCCGCCGGCACCGGCACGGGCAACATCATGTCTTTATCAGACCGCTGGTATACATCGAGGCCGATGTGCAGTTGATCCTGCAACAGGCCGGCATCGATGCCCACGCTGGCTGTTTGAACATAAGCCCAGGGTATACCGTAGCCTACCCAGCCGCTGTTGTACGGGCGGGAAAGACCAGGCAATCCGGCATAGCTACCTATGGTGGGTGCACCTGACCAGGACAGGTCCGAGCGGTAATTGGGTCCACCGGCAAAGCGGTCATCCGACAACAGTTTTCCATTGCGGCCAAAAGAAGCAGTGAGGTCAAGGGCGCTCAACAAGGAGGATGACTGCAGGAATGTTTTGTGGAGGTTCCAGCTGGCTGAAGCGCCAAAGCCGGTATACCAGCGATTGTCGGGCTGCATGACGGAGGTACCATCCCGACGAACGATCGCCAGCAGGTCGAGCAGGCCTTTATAGTTCCAGTCGGCTTTGCCGAAGAAGGATGCCACAGATACCCGTTGGTTGGAGGGATGGTAGAATACATCAAATCCGGTGCTCTGCAGATAGGTGGCTTGGTTGGGGTCGCCTTCTACGATATTCAGTTTGATGAAATTGTTGGGACCGTTGTATCCGTAAGCATAGTTGAACTTGTTGAGGGTGGTCTGGTAGTTTTGCCCGGCTTCGAAGTCCAGTTTATTATCGGCATTGACCTGCCAGGTGTAGCCCAGGGCGTTGTTGAATACAAAACGCTGGTTGAACCCGAAATAATTCGAGACGAAATTATTGCCTTCGAGCAGTTGCGTAGGATAGAACACGTCGCGGGTGCCTTCGTTGTAATCGAAAGAGATGCCGCCGTTGTAGCGGAATCCTTTCATTTGCGCAAGGATGTTGAAATACCCCTGTACCGATGTGGTGGTGTTGTCGTCTTTCACGTTCTCGTCGAATTCGCCGAGATAGGATTGGTATACATTTTTATTGGGGGGCAGCGGGTTTGAGACATCGGGCAGGTAACGCACTTCGGCCAGGCGATCGACGAAGTTGCGGTTGCGGTTGCGCATCATGTGTGTGGCGTTGATCAACGATGACACAGTTACCCAGCTCAGGGGCAATACGTTGATCGAGAAGGAGGCGTTGTAACGCTGCAGGGCCGTTTCATCGGCGGTATTGGCATCGCGGGTGGCGGCGCCAAAGAAGCGGAAGTTGGCCCTGTCGGACCCGCCAGTGAGGCTGAGGTCGATGTTGTACAACGGCTTGTTCTTATAATACAGATCCGTCCAGTTGGAAGGGCCGTAGTAATCGGCGTTGGACGAATCTTTGAGATAGGCTGGATAATTAAAACGGTCGTTGAGGGTGCCGAACTTGTCATAGAATGGCAGGCGGAACTTGTTTTCATAGACCGCATTGATGGGCGTCACTTGTTGTTGGGGTGCAAAACCGAAATACCCATTGATGCTGATCTTGCGGTATCCGGAGGAAGCGGCTTTGGTGGTGATCCAGATGACGCCATTGGCGGCTACAGGACCGAGTTGCACGAGGCGGGCCGGATCTTTGATCACCTCGATCGATTCGATGTTGTCGATGTTGAGTGTCGACAGCAGGTTGGTGGCGGGTCCGATGCGGTTGAAATCGTACTGCTGGATCTCATAGGCAAAAGGATTGTCCATCGCCAGGGGTACACCATTAAGGTATACGGCGGCCTGGTTGTCGAACAGTTCCCGCTTACTGAGCAAGGGCATGGCAATACCGCGTACGAACATATTCTGTTCGGTGCCCGGTTCGCCGGAAGGCTCCTGCACGTATACGCCGGCGAGTTGGCCTTTCACATATTGCTGTCCAGTAATAAAGGGAGTAAAGCCGAGCGCCCGGATATTGGCTTTGCCGTCTTTGCGGAAGGCGGAGAGGGCTTCTACCTGTTTAGGAGCATCGGTAATGGCCGTGTCGGCGGGGATGGTGTCTTTAGCAGGTGCTGCGGACTGGGGTGGAGCCTGGTAGCCGTCGATAGCGAATGCGCTGTGGCGGCCCTGCAAAACGAGTAATACGCAAAAAGCAATGCTTTTCGCTGGCATGAGCGACTGTAATCTCATAAGCTTTTTTATTTGGCTGATAGCAGTGTTGATGAAATCCGATTTTGCGCTGCTATTCTTTTAAATACGACCTGAATTTAGTGGTAATACCGGCTCGCAGGGCATGACAGGTTGGGCGTAACGCTTATGCAAACGATTGATATGGGTGTACAACCGTGTGCGCAAATTTTACGGATTTGCGATTGTGTCATATGTTCAAACGGTTGCGCGGACAGGGGCAAAAAGCAAAAGGCAGACTGCTACAGCCTGCCTTTTACATAAATCATTAAGTCTTTATGCTACTGCACTACCAACTTCTTCGTCACCACCTGTAGTCCGGTTATCAATTGCACATAGTAAGTGCCCTTGACCAGGTTTTGTGCCGTGAGGTCGTAGCTGACCTGGCTGCCGGCAAGGGCGTCGCCGCGGGCGATCACTTTTACCAGGTCGCCCCGCACACCGTACAATACCAGTGTATATTGGCATTTCGTTTTAAATGACACGGTAATTCTCGCCTGCGTGGTGGCAGGGTTCGGTGCTATTACAAATGAAGCCGCCGTCGATTGGTAATCGCTCAACCAGCTCTTGATAAGATCTACCAGCGAAGGACGAGGCACGGTGCAATCACCCAGCTCATCACCATGATTGAGGTGGGCAGCCACTGCATTTGCCGACACGCACAAGGAATTACCATTGTGGCAAACGACCACCTTGTTGTTGCTGCAGCGTACGTCCACCACCTTCAGCGTCACCGTATCTGACACCGCCGGGCAACCATATTGGTTGGTGGCTACCACCGAATAAGTGTAGACCCCTTCAAGCGTCGGCTGGAAGGTAGTAGCAGCCGTCGTCGTACTGCTCAGGGCGGTAGCGGGCGACCACTGCCAGCTGAGCGCCGTGGTATCGCTTGAAATAGCGGTCAACTGCAATTGCTGCGCGCCATAACCCAGGAATACCGTGTTGGCATCACCACCTGTTGGGGTATTGTTGGTACGCGTCACTGCAACGGATGGCTTGGCAGTAACAGCGCCGATCACGGTGATGATCGCCGTGGCCGTATCCTGGTTGCCATTGACATCGGTCACCAGCAACACAACACGGTTGTCCCCAATATGGCGACAATCGAAGCTGGTTTGGCTCAGCGTGATACTGGCGATGCCCGCCGCATCATAGCTGCCGTCATCCACCTGATCGGGAGCAATGACAACCTGACCATTTTTTAAGGTTACCGTGAGATTCTTAGCTATCGCCACGGGTGCGATGCTGTCGACACCGTAACCAATATTTGGGTTGGGCAGCGAATCCATATCCGTGCCGAGGTAAAAGCCGGGATGCGGTGGCTGGTTGTAGGCTGCATTCTGCCAGGCGATCGCCACACGGTATTGCGGATCGTGCATCAGGGTATAAATGCGGTGTTGTGTAGGGATCGTGGTCGTGAACAAGCGGAGCACACTATTATCGGCGGAGCGTAACACCACTTCTTCGCGCCAATCGCCCAGGATGTCCGCACTCACACCCGGTGTGGCCTTGGTCGTATTGTTCGAAGCCATGCCTACGGCTGTAAAGATCGCATTGGCCCGGTTGATCGCTGTATCCCATTTAGAGATGGTGATGTTGTCAAGCAACTCGCGCGACAGATCACCATCCCACCAGATGGCAAAATTGATCGATGGACGGCTGGTGGAGATCTCCTGCCCTTTCGCATTGTACAAGGCGCCCCGCGAAGCCCATAACTCATAGCCTTTGTGACGCGGATCGATATCGGCCGCCAGGCCACGACCCACATCATCGGAGGCCACTGGTACCGTAAATAGACGCTCGCCTGTTTTGGCATCCACGAGTGCTGCGCCTACCTGACCATTGCTACCCGGACTTTCATACGGCTGCCATATTTCGAGCCCCGGACGGTCGGGGTCCAGATCACTCATGTGCAACGCATCGCCATGGCCCATCCGGTTGCTCCACAACCCTCGACCATTGTCGTTCTGTGCGCTCGAACCATTGATGATCTCCTGTTTACCATCGCCGTCTACATCGCCAATCGTCATCTGGTGATTTCCCTGACCGGCATAGTTGCTATGTACGGGATCGTTGGAATCGAAGACCCAGCGCAGCGTCAATTGGCCATTACGCCAGTCCCACGCGGCACGCACCAGCCGGGTGTAATAACCACGGCCCATCACCAGGCTGGGACGTTCGCCATCCAGGTAAGCGATGGCGGCAATAAAGCGGTCGACCCGGTTACCATAGGTATCGCCCCAGGCGCCTACATTGCCCCTGGCCGGTACATAGTTGGTGGTCGCCATGGCCGCGCCTGTTTGCCCGTTGAAGATGGTAAGGAACTCGGGTCCATCGAGCACATACCCATTTACATTGCGGTAATCGGCCAGCGGATCACCAATCGTCACCCCTGCCCCATCTACCGTACCATCGGCCGTTTTGCAGGCCAGCTCGGCCTTGCCATCTCCATCGAGGTCATACACCATGAACTGCGTATAGTGTGCGCCGGCGCGGATATTGCGACCGAGATCGATACGCCAGAGGCGGGTGCCGTTCAACTTATAGGCGTCGAGGTACACGTTACCGGTATAACCGCCATTGGAATTATCCTGCGCATTGGTTGGGTCCCATTTCAGGATGATCTCGTATTCGCCATCGCCATCGAGGTCACCCACACTACAATCATTGGCATCGTAGCTGTAGGCATTGCCCGCCGGCGTAACGCCATCGGCTGGTTTCTGCAGTGGGATATCGAGGTACTGCTGAGCCCAAATGCTGGTGACACGACCGCCCGGTTGCTCTACGCCGTTGAAAATGGGTCTTACTATATAATTCGTCCCAGTCGTCGTTGAGTCAATATAGTTGGTAGCGCCGGTGATGGGTGACGTATTGAGCTTAAGGCCATCGCGGTACAGGTTGAAGGCTGTACCTGCCGGGTCGGTACCGAGTAAACGCCAGGATAGAAACACCTGGTCACCACTGGTGCGTACCGCTACCAGACCCCGGTCGAGCCGCTCCAGTTGTTTGGGAGCCGTTACGGTCATATCCGGTATGGCTGGTGTAAAGAAGGCTATATCGTCGCCATAAGACACGCCGGCACTGTTGATCGCATAAGCGCGTAGATGGTAGTTGGTGTATTCTGCGAGGCCGGTGATCGTGAGGCTGTACGGACCGGTGCCACCGGTACTATCGGCGCGTTTGTTATCGTCTACCGTGGGATTTACCTGTGTGCCATAGACCACACCGCGTTCTGTTACGGTATTGCCGGCATCGCTGGTCACGTTGCCACCGGCCGTAACGCTGTTGAACGTCAGGTTACTGATGGGTGTAGTACTGACCGATGGCCTGGGTGAAAACGTATTGCCACTCACCACGAGGTTATGCAGCAACAGCAACCGGTTGGTGGTACTGCCATTCCAACTGTAAATACGCAGGTACAGCGTTTGACCCGAAAACACCGTGAGGCCGAGTGAATAATTGAAGGGGTACAATACATCCCGCGCCGGAAAGGCGGTAGCGCCACCAGGCGCCGCGACCACAACGGGCGTTGCAAAATCGGGGCTGAGTGAGTACTCAATGGAAGTGCCATTTGAATTGGCATTGCCTGCGCCCATGTAAAAGGAAAGACTGTTGATCTCAAACTCCACTCCCTCTTGAGGCGTCAGGGAGAATTCCACATACCCGCCATTGGCATGCGCCGTGGTGGTATTGGTGCCTACCGCATTCGGGTTCACAATGGAGTTTTGTGTACTGACGGAAGAGCCGCCATTGATGGTGCGGTTGTTGTAACTGGGCGCCCCAAACGCAGGGCCCGTGGTTTGGGCAAAGGCGCTGATGGCACCGTTGGTGGTGGCTGTTCTGCCGGCAGCTGACGTGAGCGGCCAGGAAGCGGAAGCGGGTTGTTGTGCAAAGCCCTGCATGGACCATAGGCATAGCCACAACAAGCACCATGCATGTAGTGTTTTGTTCATACGACAAGTGTTTGGTTTATGTTCGTTAGTGTTTGAACAAGAAGGGCCGGCGATGGCGCCAGCCCTATGTTTTTTCCGTTATCAGCTACTACCAGTTTGGGTTCTGCATTGCAGACTTTTCTTCACCGGTAAGTGGCAATCCGTTCTTTTTGATCGCATCCAGGAAAGACTGCGGAATGGGCCGCAGGTAATGTTTGTTGGGCTGCGGTTTGGCTTCATTGTTGAACACCTCGCAACGCGCTACCAGTGTTTTGGTACGCGCCAGGTCTTCCCAGCGGTGCAATTCTCCCATCAACTCACGCGAACGTTCATTGAGGATAAAATTGACAAACTTGTCGGCGTCGCTCGCGATGCCCAACTTGGCGTAAAACTCTTTGTTGGAGCTGAAGATCTCCGCGATGGTATTAATATGCATATCTGTAAGCGTACTGGCAGTGGTGACAGGCATATTGTTATTGGATTCGTAGTACGTATTCTTATCCGAATAGGATACCCAGGCAGCCGTATTGGCAACCGCATTGTTCTTGTAGGAGATACCACCGTCTACCTGCAAAGAACGGTCTTCACCCGTTTTGAAGGCAGCGCGGTCGCGTACCTTGTTGATCAGCGGCAACGCTGCATCGTAATCGCCTTTACGGCCGTGAGCCTCAGCTACTAAGAGATAGGTTTCGGCAAGGCGCGCCAGGATGCCGTCGCGGCGGCCAAATTGCGAAGCCACGGTTTCGCGTGACCCATCCGAATACTTCGACATCGTAATAAAGCGGGAAGCATCGTAGTTGCCGTGATTGCCTTTCGGATCTTCTGCCTGTCCTGCATAGTAGCGAATAAACATATGCGGCGCGCGCAATTTGATATTGTCTGCCGTGTAGCGTGTATCGCCTGCATTGTTGGCAATGTACAACACCGCTTCCTGGCCACCTGTAAATCTTACTTTACCGACCTGGGAGGGATCGGGCGCATTGGTCGCTTCCCATTTCGGCGCTCCGTTGGGATTGTTGCACAGGTACCTTGTTTTAAAGCTCTTCCAGAACCTTGAGTCGTTTACGCGGTCGTATACATCGACGGCATAATCCGTGGTACGGCAACGCTGAAACTCACGACCACCAGGAATATCCCGCACCATGCCAGCCAGGGTCTGATAAATGGAAGGAAAATACAGGTGCATCTGGTTCCCATAGCGACCTTGCGTAGCCGTATTGTCCGAGAACTGGGCCGAGAGTATGATCTCTGTCAGGGCTTCGTTGGCAGAGTTGGGCCCTGTATAATTCCACAGGTCCTTGAAATCGGGCGCCAGTACATGCGCTCCGCTGTTGATGACCTGGTTACCATAGTTGATCACGGCATCGAGGTCGGCGGCTTTCGTACCGGTGTTCCAGGACGCATTGATCTCACTGGCACGGTTCAGGTATACCTTTGCCAGGAAGTGAGCGGCAGCCCACTTGGTGATTCGACCTCTTTGGGCGGGTGCAGGCGGCAACAATTCGAACGCTTTTTTAAAGTCGCCGATCACCTGCTCGTACACTTCCTGGATGGTATTGCGGGGGAATTCAAATTCGACCGTGGTGGAAGGGATCAGCTTGATGGGCACTCCACCAAACTGTTTTACCAGTTTGAAATAATTGAATGCCCGCATAAAGTACCCCTCTCCCAGCCTGACATCCTTGGTACTCGCATCGTCATAAAACAAAGGCACATTCTGGATCACAATATTCGCCGAGTTGATGGCACCATACATATTGTCCCATACGCTCGCCGCATCACCAGTAAGCGAATTGAGGTTTCCATCGTATGAGTTCCACATCTGCATGGTACGGTCTCCACCCACCGTAAATTCATCTACGCCGTAATTGGTGGTCGTATATGCCCATTCGTAATTAAAATGGAAGCGCAGCGATTGATACATACCGATCACGAGGCCATCTAGGCCAACTTTGGTCTCGAAGTCCTGTGTGCTTCTGGCCGTGACCAGGTTTTCGTCGAGAAAATCCTTTTTACAGGCAGTCATGCAGAGCAAGCTACCTGTAGCACCTATATAGATTAGTTTTTTTAAACTGTTCATATAACCATTTTGAATCGTTAAGCAATTAGAAACCCACGTTTACGCCTACTACCACACCGCGGTTAAACTGCGAGGTGCCGAGGTCGGGGTCGGTCCAGTCGATGCCGGAATACAGTAAGCCGGGATTGAGCACCTGTGCATAGATGCGGGCATTGTTCATCTTGAAGCGGGTGGCGAGTGCATTGGGCAAGCGGTACGCCAGGGTAATGTTGCGAACCTTGACGAAAGAGCCATCCTGGTAGTTCATCGAAGTGCGATACACATCGCCGGCAGCACTGTTGTAATTCGGCGCCGGATAAACATTGGAGGCATTAGTAGGTGTCCAATAGCTGAGTTGACGCTGGGCATAACGACCCTGTAATACTTCTGCACCAGTATTGGCAGTAAAGCCCCAGCGCGAGAAAATAAAGATGTTCATGCTCCAGTTTTTGTAGGTGAACTCGTTGATGAGCCCGCCATTCCATTTGGGTTGCGGATTGCCAACGATCACGCGATCGTTGTTGGCATCGATCTTATAATCACCGTTCTGGTCTTTTACTTTGATCATCCCAGGGGCAAACTTGCTGTTGACGGCCGCAATATTCGCATTGAAGAGATCCATCTCTTTTTTATCGGCCTCATTATCCTGCCAGATGCCCAATTTTTCATAGTCGTAATACACGTTGAGGCGCTTACCGATGAACCACCCGTTATTGATGTCATCGATCTTTCCCTGCGACAGTTCTACGATCCGGTCGCGGTTGGTGGCGAAGTTGATCGTGGAAGTCCAGCTGAAGTCACGTGTCTGCACGTTTACGGTATTCAATACCACTTCCAGGCCCTGGTTGGACGTTACCCCGATATTATCCAGCGTGCGGGTATAACCGGTAAGTGTTGGGATCGACCGGGTAAGCAGCAAGTCTTTGGTTTTGGAAAAATAGACATCGAATGAGCCGCTGATACGCCCTTTCAGCAAGCTGAACTCCAGGCCCACATCCGTTTGTGTCGTACGCTCCCAGCCAAGACTTTGGTTAGGCATGGTAACCGGATTGGCCGAAGAAGGATCGGATGACACATAACCTGGTTCGATGATATTACCCCAGGAATAATACAGCGTTTGCACCGCGCCCTTCGTCGTATAAGGTCCGATGGCCGCGTTGCCCACGGCACCCACACCTACCCGCAGTTTCAGTTGATCGAGCCAGCCGGCCGTCTTCATGAACTTCTCCTGGTCAATGCGCCAGGCAATGGACGCAGCAGGAAACACATCCCATTTATGACCAGGCGCCAATGGAGAAGCACCATCCCAACGGGCATAGGCATCGAGGAAGTATTTATTGGCATAGCTGTAGTTGACACGCCCCATATACGACAACAGCGAGTTCTCGGTAAGGCCGGTGCTGAAATTATCCAACGCTGCTACCGAACCCAACTGGTACCATTTCTGACTGTCCCAGGGCAATTTGCTGGCTGTCATGGAAGAGGTTTCCTGCCGTACGGCGGTAGCGCTGTACAGGAAGGTAGCCCCTATTTCATGCAGGCCACCGATGGAAGTATTGTAAGTAAGCAGATTGTCCAATGTCCAGGAGAAACTCTGTGTTTGGTTGAGTTGGGCATAGTTGCTGGAGCCAGGCTCTCCTGCGCCACGGTTGATGGATTTGGCATCCATGTACCGACCGTTCTTGTAGTTGTTGAAATCGGGCCCAAAGGTGAGGCGGTAACGCAATCCTTTGATGGGCGCCAGTTCGATGTGAAAGGCGCCGAGTGTACGCAGCGTATTGCGCTGATTGACGTTGTAGTTTTCTTCGCCCACCGGGTTAAGTATATTGACGTCACCACCGGGCAGGTTGATGCGTTGTCCGTTTTCATTGTACGGTATCGCGTAAGGCAGCATGCCCTGTGCTGCAGCGTAGATGGTGCCAGGACCGGTGGCATTGGTGGTCGAAAATCCGAAATTCTGAATGCCGTACGAAGCGGTGATCACGCTACCCATGGTAAACCATTTGACCGGGTTGATCTCGATATTGAACTTCGCCGAATACCGGGTATAATCCTGGCCCAGCTGGGTACCATCCTGGTTGAGGTAACCAAAAGAGGCGTAGGTCTTTACTTTTTGTGTTCCACCGCTGACGCTGATGGTGTGGTCTTGCGTGACACCGGTTTGTGTTACCAGGTCAGTCCAATCGGTAGTACCCACAAGACTACCATCCCATTGACCATTCACCCATCCCTTTTGCACGTTGGCCCAGGCCAGAGGGTCCTGGCCAAAAATGCGCTGATCGTCGGCAAGCGTGGGCACCAGGGGATACGTGGTATTGGCAGCTGCGAGGGGGTTGAGGTATTTTACCCGGCGATAAGCGTCGCGGCGGAATTCTATGTATTGGGCCGCATTCATCATTTCGGTACGATCTTGCAATTGCTCAACCGTAACCGTGCCTACGTAGTCAAGAGAGATCTTTCCGTTCTTCCCTTTTTTCGTATTGATGAGGACGACACCGTTGGCGCCACGCGAACCATACACAGCAGTTGCAGAGGCATCCTTCAATACGTTGATGGTCTCGATGTCATTGGGGTTCACGGCATTGATACCTCCAAAATTGAGGGGTACGCCGTCCACCACATACAGCGGTGCATTGGTGGCAGACAGCGAGCGCACACCCCGGATCAGGATGCCGCCAGCTTCGCCGGGCCGCTCGTTGGAAGTGATATCTACACCCGCAGCCTTGCCTTGCAAGGCCTGCAATGCATTCTGCACGGGACGGGAACGAATCTCTTCGGCATCGATACTCACGATAGCACTGGACACGTCGGATTTTTTACGGCTTCCATAACCGATCACGATCACCTGGTCGAGATCCAGGCTTGTTGACTTCATCGACACATCGAGCGTAAAGATGGTACCGGCCTTCAGGTTATAACCCGACAAGACCTGCTCCTGAAATCCCACCGTAGTAATGGTAAAGCGATACGGCCCACCTGACGGCACGCTGGCTGTAAACAAACCTGTACTGTCGGTTTTGGTACCTGATGTAAAATTGGAGGAAGTGTTTCTGATCACGACCGAGGCTCCGGGAATCGGAGCGTTATCGGCTCCATGTACAATGCCCTTTACGGTGCTGAGACTTTCCTGGGCCTGTGTAGAACCAGGGAGTAATAGCTGCGCAATGAATAGCAACAACGCAGCAATACCCTGCCATCGGGGTAGCTTCTCTTTCATACGGCGTGCAATTTTAGTGTTGGTTAGTGGATGCCTGCTTACGCCTCGCGCTTCACCGGCATCCGTTTTCATTATGTTTACTTCGTCAATTTGTATCCGTTATCGTCGAGGGTAACCGTTAGTTTGTTTAATCTGGCTATTCTGTCCAGGATAGTACCAAGCGAGTCTGTCGACCTGTATTTCGCAGTGAAATAACTGTTGCGAACATCGCGCTTGTTGTATACGATTTTCACGGCATAGAGTGCCGACAACTGGTTTAAAACCTGGTCAAGGGGCTGGTTATTGAACATATACCAGGTATTTCCTGCATCGTCGGGAATCAGCGGATCTTCCTCAGAACGATTGTCCTGATCCGGCACCGCCAACAATTGCTTCTTCCGGAACCAGCTCACGCGGGCGGTTCCATCAAATACAAATTCCTGACCGGGCACCAGGAAAACCTCTTTCTTCATGGGTGTGCGTGTAGCATTGTTCGGCCTGATCACTATGGCGCCTTCGTACAAACGAACACTTACCAGGCGACCCGCCTTCCAGGCAGTGACGGTAAACTCGGTACCGAGATCCGTCGTCGAAATTTCCTTGCTGAATACTGTAAATGGCCTCGAAGTATCGTGTGTCACCTTGAAACGTGCTTTACCTACCAGCGTGATGTCGCGCCTATGCACAAAGGGCGTGCGGTAGGTGATCTCGCTGCTGTCGGACAGTGTAATGATGGAACTGTCTGGCAGCAGTATTATTTTATCTTTGCCGGTGTTATTGACGGCATGTTGTACCGTATACAGTATTTCCCGTTCAGGCTCCTGCATTTCTGCGACAGAATTCCCAGTATCATTTCGTAATAACCACCAGCCCAGCCCCAATACCACCAGCACCGTGGCTGCGATAGCAGGCACCCGGTAACGATTTCTTGAACGGACATTATCCAACTCCACATATTGGGAACAGCCCAGCTCTTCTGCGGTGACAGGTTCATCGGACGCGACTGACTGGCGGAAACTGGCCCAGCGTTCTTCGACATTGATCTCATCCAGCGCGTGGTCAAGAACTTCTTTCATACCGGCCAGTTGCCACGCTTGCTGTATTTCCAGGAAATACCTTCTATTTTCATCGTTGGCGGCCATCCATTGCTGCACCATCTCCTGTTCTGCTGCAGAAAGGTCGTTGGTCAGAAAGCGGGTGAGCAGTGCGTCGGTGATGGTTGTTTCCATGTACTGGATGGTAATACAACTGTTGTTGCCTTTACCCCGACAAGCGGATAAAGTTTTTTTTAGTGATTGACTAAAACGTTGATGATGAGCAGCAAGAGCGTGAGGTAATTGGCCAATTGAAGGCGCAACCGGGCCAGGGCGCGTGTCATTTGCGTCTCCACTGTTTTGACGGAAATGGCCAACTGGCTGGCGATCTCTGTGTATTTAAGTCCCTCGATTCGGCTGAGCTGGAAAACACGGCGCATCTGTTCTGGCATGGCGGCGATGGCCCCATCGATGGCGGACCTTAGCTGTTTGAGGTCCACACTGTGAAAGCTGGGGCTGGCGAGGTCCACGCCCGCGCCCCGCAGCACATGCTCCGCATAGCGGTTTTGTATGCGGACATGCTTAAGCTGGTTAAGGCTTTGGTTGTCGACAATCCTGTAGAGATAAGGTGTAGCTGGAAGGTGTGGGTCGAGTGTTTGGCGGGCTTCCCATAATTTACCGAAGCTGGTGTTGACAATGTCTTCTGCAGCGGCCTTATCGAACCCGTATTTGAAACGGCAGTACACACACAGGCGTGCGTAATGGGTCTTGAAAAAAGCCCCGAAGCTGGCTTCTTGTCGAAGATCACCGAAGTGCAAGCCTTCCTGGCGGTGTTCTGGTGTATAGCAATTCATCTGCAAGCGCTCACGTTAAAGCAAGAAAAGGATCAGCAGTATTCTTAGTCGTCGCAAAATAGGTGATTGCCAAGTATTATCTGTGCTGTACTGTCCCGTTGCGGGTGCATTGCGAAAGAGACAATTTCGCCACCAGCGCTAATCCGATTTGGTTACCTTTGCGACTTCATAATAAGCTGATTACGCTATGGATGACGTCCCGGCAAAACTTTCTCCCCGCAATGCGCGCATCGCCATTGCCGTATTTTTCTTCGTGTCTGGTTTTGGCTTTGCGTCCTGGGCTTCCCGCATCCCTTCGATCCAGCAGCATTTGCAGCTGAATGAAGCGGAGTTGGGGGCGGTGCTGTTTGCCATGCCTGCCGGACTGATGCTGACGTTGCCGCTGACCGGCTTTCTGCTGCGGCGCTTCAGCAGCCGCTATGTGATGTTTGGAGGGGCCATGCTGTTCAACTTAATGATGTGCCTGGTAGGTTTTGTGGAGCACACCTGGCAACTGGTCACGGTGCTTTTCTTCTTTGGCTCATCCCGCAACCTGTTCAATATTTCGGCCAATGCCCAATCGATCGCGGTGCAGGCAATGTTTGACCGTACGATCATCGCTTCCCTGCACGGCATCTGGAGTACGGCCGGGTTTGCCGCCGGCGCATTGGGCACCCTGGCCATTTCTGCCGGCCTGTCGACCCACTGGCACCTGCTGGGCGTGAGTGTGGTATTAACGAGCCTGTGCTGTTATTTTTTCAAGAATAGTGTCCATCAACTACCTGCTCCACATGAGCGCAAAGGCAGTTTTGTGTTGCCCAACCGCACCATGTTGAAATTTGGCCTGGTGTGCTTTGCCTCGATGGCCTGCGAAGGCACCATGTACGACTGGGCAGCTATCTACCTGCGCAAAGCCACCGGCGCGGCGCCTGGCCTGGCAACTGCGGGATATGCGATCTATATGGCAGCCATGACACTGGGTCGTTTTTCCGGCGACCAGGTAGCCAGCCGTATTGGCATTCGCAGCATGCTTACCTATAGCGGTGCCCTGATGCTGACCGGCCTGTTACTGGCTGCCTTGGTACCCAATACCTATATTGCGATGCTGGGCTTTATCCTCGTAGGCTTTGGCGTAGCCTGTGTGGTACCGATGACCTTTAGTATGGCGGGCAAGGTGCCCAACATGAGTGGCGGGCCGGCCATTGCCGCGGTATCGACCGTCGGGTATTTTGGCTTTCTCATCGTACCACCGGTGGTGGGTTTTGTCGCGGAAGCATTGAACCTGCGCTGGTCCTTTGGCCTGATGGCCCTGTTGGGTTTGCTTATTTTGTGGATGGTAGGTAAACTGGCGATCGAACAACCCGCACCGCAGCGCGTATAACCTATTTTCGTAACTTATACCGCCATGAGCCATCTTTTACGACAGCACCTCTCCACCATCACCCCGTTCTCCGACGCGGAGTTTGACTATGTGCTGTCGCACTTCACCCCCAAAAAGCTGAAGAAACACCAGTTCCTGGTGCAGGAGGGCAACGCAGTGCCGAATGATCATTTTGTATTGAAGGGCCTTTTGAAAGCCACCCATGTATCACCCGACGGCAAGGAGCATATCCTGCAGTTTGCCATGGAGGACTGGTGGATCACCGATTACCAGGCCTTTCACCAGCAAAGCGCGGCCACCATCAATATCGACTGCATAGAGGCTACGGAAGTACTGAGCCTCTCGCTGTACAACCGCGAGAAACTCTGTTCGGAACTGCACAAGATCGAACACTGCTTCCGGGTAAAGACCAGCGCCGGGTATGTAGCCCTGCAACGCCGCATCCTCAGCCTGCTCGACAGCAACGCCCGGGAGCGGTATGAGCAGTTTATACAGCAGTACCCTACCCTTACCCAGCGCCTGCCCAAAACGCTCATCGCCGCTTACCTCGGCGTATCCCGTGAAACCCTCAGCCGCCTCTACGCCCTATAAATCGTTTTTTACTGCCGCCGGTGTGATCTATATCACTTTTTATTCGTGCGCCAGCTCCTGTGCCAGGAGCCTGCTGTGATGAAACTTTGTGGTGTTCATCAACAGTAAACCATGCAACACATCGTACCAACAACCAGGTGGATCGCAGTAGCCCTCCTGGCCATGTTCAGTCAAACTACTACTGCGCAAACCATTCAATCAGGTACAATGAAAAAGAAAATCTTATTTGTGGTTACCAGCCACGACAAAAAAGGCAGCACCGGTGAGCCAACCGGCTATTATCTTGGAGAAGTATCGCATCCCTGGGAAGTATTACACGAAGCAGGTTACGAGATCGACTTCGTGAGCCCGAAAGGCGGAACACCACCGGTAGATGGGTTCAACCTCGACGATGCCGCCAATAAAAAATTCTGGGAAGATAAAGTGTACCATAACAAGATCGATCATTCGATGAATCCCAGCCAGGTAGACGCCGCCCAATATGCAGCCATTTACTACGCAGGGGGCCATGGCGCCATGTGGGACCTGGCCGACAATGGCGCGCTCGCCCGGATCGCGGCCACCATCTATGAGCGTGGCGGTCTCGTAGCAGGCGTATGTCACGGCCCGGCCGGCCTCGTCAATGTCAAACTCAGCAATGGAGACTACCTGGTGAAGGGTAAAAAGGTAAACGGCTTCAGCAATGAAGAAGAAACTGCGGTGAAGTTGCAAAACGTCGTTCCCTTCCTGATGGAGGACAAACTGATCGAACGCGGAGGTCTGTATGAAAAGTCGGGACTTTGGCAGCCACATGTTACCGTCGACCAGCGACTGATCACCGGGCAGAATCCGCAATCGGCCAAGGCTGTGGGGGAAGCACTGGTCGTAGGGCTGAAAAGTCAACCCGGATCTTAAGTATCACTACACTTCATCCGGCTCACCCGCAAGTTCAGTAGTCATTCCTGGCAGCTCAGTCACCTGTTCAGCAGATCCGCCTGCGTGAAAGGTATCTTGCAGCCATGTGCGCATACAACCTTCATCCGTGGCCACCCATAGCAGGGAGATTCCTCCTGCTATGGGTTTTGTTTTTTGGGCAAGCTCCCGCCGTTGCCCACCAACCAGGAGCCGTGCACGAAAAATACCGGCGCTATGCAAACGCTACAGCGGCCGATACCCCGTCCATCAACCGGCTGCTCGACTATTGTTATGACCTGCTGCCGCTGGACGGCGACAGTGCGCTGCGGTTGATCGACCGGGCGGCACAACTCAGCCAGCAACTCCAGTACGCCTTCGGCAAAGGCAGAACGGTCACCCTCCGGGGAATGGTATACAGCGATCGCGGGCAGTACGATTCTGCCATTCTGTTGTATGAACAAGCGCTCTCTTATTTTCAGGCGCTGCGCAACGACCTCGAGATCGGCAAGGTGTACAACAACCTGGGCAACGTCTATCATTTCCAGGAGATGCTGCAGGAAGCGATGGCGTTGTACCTGCAATCGGCGGCGGCCCTCGAGCGCGCATCGGCCAGCCACTACCTGGCTGCCATCTATACCAATATCGCCAATGTATTCCAGTCGTTGAAGCAATACGAGAAAGGATTGACCTATACCGATAAAGCAGAAGCAATCGCCCGTCGTTATGGCGATTCGGAAAGGCTGGTGAACGTACTTATTTCGCGGTCGGTAGGCCAGCACAACCTGCACCAGGCAGCAGCCTCTTACCAATCCACCCTGGAAGCGATGCGACTCAGTGACCGGATCGGTTACCTGATCGGTAGCCAGGTAACCCGGCAAAACCTGGCTGATGACCTGACGGGCCGCCAACAGTACGATTCGGCCTTGTATTATTTGCAGGCGGCGGCGCCGCTGGCGCGCCGTACCGGTGATCCTTACTACCTCAGTGGACTGTACATGACCTACGCCCGGGTATACGCCGACCTCCACCAGCATACACTGGCACGGGATTATGCCCTGAAAGTAATAGCCGTATCGAAGCATTGCGACACAAGAGCAACCTCGCCAGTGCCTACGACCTGCTGACGATCGTCTATGCCCGGATGAACGAGGCGGAAGCCAGCAATGATGCATTCAAAAACTATATACTCTACAACGACAGTGTCCGCAATGATGAACTCGCAACCAAGGTCAACGCTCTTGAAACAAGGTTCAGGACGCTGGAAAAAGACAAAGCCATCAAAGCAAAAGAACTGACGCTGGCACAAAAAGACCTGGAGCTAAAAAAGAAAAATACGTGGATCTACTTCTCCCTGGGCAGCATATTGGTGTTGCTGGTGACCGGAGGATGGGGTTGGATGAGCTACCGGCAAAAACAATTGCTGCAGGCACAAAAAATACTGACGCTTCAACGGGAGCAGGAGGTCGGCGTATTGCAGGCTATGATGCAGGGTGAAGAGCAGGAGCCGCTGGTACAACTGTCACTGCATGAAGACATGTTCAGTATGACTGTTGAAGACAATGGAAGGGGATTTGACACAGCCGTATTGAAGGCTGGAACCGGGCTTGGCCTGTATGATCTCCAGGAACGCATGGACGCATTCAACGGTAATGTCCAAATCGACACTTCCCGCGCGGGCACTTCGGTGGTGATCGATTTTCACCCCGATCCTGTTCTCCTGCGAAAGACCCGGACTACAGCAACCAGCATAAACCTTTAACCGTTTTTATTTATTGTCGGCCAGTCAAATTTTAATCCCGATTTATTGCAGGATCGGGACCCCGCGATCTATTCAGCCATCCCGCCCGGCGCTGCAATACTATCGGTCAGCATTTAACGTTACTACACAAACACATTCTTTTACCGTCCAATCCTGTAAGAATCATGAAACCAAACCCCAAATCCTGCCCCACCGGGAAGGCGATTTCGCCTGTCCTGGCCAAGGCAATTTGTGTATTGCTAACTGCCTTATGCCTGCAACTGGCTGCCTGGGCGCAACCCACCATTACCAGCTTTTCACCAGCTTCGGCTCCGGTGGGCAGCGCGGTAACGATCCAGGGAACCGGCTTTGCCACGACACCATCGGCCAACGTGGTGTACTTCGGTGCAACCAGGGCCACTGTCACCAGTGCCAGCAGCACGTCACTCGTGGTAACAGTACCCGTAGGTGCCACCTACGCTCCGATTTCGATTTTGAACACCACCACCAACCTGGCGGTCTGGACAAGGATGCCTTTTATCGTTTCGTTCACAGGCGGAGGCAAGGTATTTCGCAATGCCTTTGACTCCATACCCAGTTTATCGGTACAACGTGAAACCGGGCTATCAAGAGTAACCCTCTGCGATCTCGACGGGGATGGCAAAGCCGATATCGTAGCGGGTAATGCCAGCAGTCAGCAAGTAATATCCGATTCGTTCGCGCTTTCCATTTTCCGCAATACCGGCACCGGCAACAACCTGTCGTTTGCAGCGGCGATCCAACTTAAAGTGGGTACCCATCCTGTAGGCGGCGCTGATCCGAACAGGCTCGAATGCCGGGATATGGATAACGACGGACTGCCAGACATCATCATCGGCGGAGGTCCCACTTATATCTTCCGGAACACCAGCACACCTGGCAACATCTCCTTTGCCAGTTCATTTTCCACGAATGCCGTCAGCGGCAATGGAACATTCGCCGATATGGACAATGACGGGCACATCGATATTATCGGCATCAGCATGTATGGCGTAAATGTTACCCGCAACATCAGCACTCCCGGCAACCTGGCATTCGAAACCAGCACCGTGGTAGTGCCCTTCCTTTTAAATATGAAATCCGTTGAAGTAGCAGACATCGACGGCGATGATAAACAAGATATTATCCTCGTCAACGGATCCATTTGGGTATACAGGAACACCTCGACCGGCAGCAGCCTTTCTTTCGCAGCGGGCAGCGGCCATTACCGCCACACCGACAGGATCTGGCGGATTCTAGCGGGCGATCTCGACGGGAATGGCAAGACCGACATCCTGGGGCTCGACGTATCCAATAATTACTGTTATAAACTGACCAACCAAAGTTCGCCGGGTAGTTTCCAGCTCGACTCAAGTGCAGCCATGGCACTGGCTACTAATCCATTGACGGGCGCATTGACCGATGTAAATGGTGATGGCAAACCCGACCTGATCTATTCAGCCTGGAATGGTCAGCCTTTTCATATTATAACCAATACCAGCAGTGTTGGCAGCATTTCGTTTGCACAGAATGTAGCGTTCGCACAGCCACTCACCAAAGAAATGGTTACCGCAGGAGACCTTAACGGAGATGGCAAACCAGAATTGGTGTTTGCCCACCTGGGTGCTCCCCGGGTTTCCGTTTTCCAGAACGGTGTGGGCAAACCTGCCATCACGTCTTTTACACCCGCCACAGCTACCCTGGGCCAGACAGTGAGCATCCATGGCGACTTCCTCGACAAAGTGACGAACGTTCAATTTGGCGGTGTAGCGGCCAGTTCATTCGAGATCGTTTCTCCTGAATTGATCCAGGCAGTTGTAGGAATGGGCGCCAGTGGCAAGGTAGCCATCAAAAGCCCCGTTGGGGGCGACTCATTGGCAACATTCACTTTTTCATACGCACCCACGATCAGTTCGTTCACACCCACCAGCGGTGTGATCGGTGCGGAAGTAGTCATTACCGGTAATTTCTTCACGGGCGCCACCGCCGTAAGTTTTGGAGGTGTGGCTGCGGCTTCTTTTACTGTCAACTCCTCTACGCAGATTACAGCCGTATTAGCCGGTGGTGCAACAGGCGCTGTCAATGTCACAACCCCATTGGGCAGTGGCTCCCTCGCGGGCTTTAGTTATACAAGTGCTCCGGTCATCAATTCGATCAACCCGGCCAAAGCAGCTATCGGCAGCACCGTGACGATCGCAGGCAGCAATTTCAGCAGCACCGCTGCCAACAACAGAGTGTATTTTGGACCTGCACAGGCAACCGTTACGGCTGCTACCGGTAGCAGCCTTACGGTGACTGTACCGGTAGGCGCCCTTTACCAGCCAGTTTCGGTGTTGGTCAATGGCGTTTCGGGAAAAAGTCTTACATATTTTAACCCTACCAGTGCAACCGCACCCGACACCCTTTACAGCGGCTCTTTGATGCCTAAACAGGATTATCCTGTCGGCACCCTACCGGGATCTGTTGTCACCGGCGATTTTGACGGTGACGGCAAGACCGATATGATTGTAGCCAATATCACCAATTCGTTCTCCATATTCCGAAACACCGGCACACCTGCCAATGTATCATTTGCTGCCAGCAGCATAGCCACAGGCAACAACATGCGCAAGATTGTATCCGGTGATATCAACGGAGATGGCAAACTGGATTTTGTGCTTGTAAAACACCAGACGACCGCCCAGCCATTGGTGATCTTTAAAAACACCAGCACACCAGGTAACATTTCCTTTACCGAGTTTGTACCTGTATTCCCGGGTCAAACGCCCATTTCGGTGGTCATCGAGGATTTTGATGGTGATGGCCGACTGGACATTGCCAGTATCAATGATAAAACTTCGACCATTTCACTTATTCGTAATACCGGAGATATCAATACACTTTCATTTGCCACAGCGCAAACCTGGACGCTGGGGAACAGCGCCAAGAACATTCGCTTGCTGGCCGGCCGCCTGGACGCCGACAGCCGCCCCGACCTCGTAGTACTTACCAGCCTGGGCGTATCAGTATTCAACAATACCAGTACCCTGGGCAATGTACAATTTGGTACAGAAACAGTATACCCTATCGCATCCGGTACTACCAACCGTGGCATTGCCGCCGGTGATCTTAACAATGATGGCCTTACCGACCTGGCACTAGTTTACCGCAGCAGTGATAAAAAAGGTAAGCTGGGTATTTTGCGTGGCACGCAGAACGGTAACGTTTTTAGTTTCCTGCCTATCGACGAAACAACGCTGGCCCGCGAAACGACCGATCTATCTATCGAAGATATCAATATGGATGGCAAGCCAGACCTGCTCATGGCAGATATCGGCGCCAATGTAATTGCTGTATTACGCAACAAAACGTCAGGCTCGGCGATCACGCTAGCTGCACCCATCGACTTTGTGGGTACCGGCGCTGCGCTGACCATCAATACTGCCGACTTCGACGGCGATGGACAAACCGACCTGGCCGTCAACTACAAAGATCAGCCTGCAGTTTCTGTGTTCCGCAGCAATCTTCAGAATGCCACCATCACAGGCCTATCGCCAACAGTTGGCGGCCCTGGCACGGAAGTAACCATCACCGGAGTAAACTTTACGAATATCACCGGCGTATACTTTGGTGGTTTGCCTGCGGCCTCCTATACCGTTATCTCAGCTACAGAGATCAGGGCTATTGCCGGTGAAGGCAATGATGGCGCCATCCGGGTAACCAGTTCTACAGGAGAAAGTGTCTTTACCGGATTCACCTTTATGAAACCGCTGATCACCTCCTTCTCTCCAGCGTTCGGTCCTGCTGGCTCTTCTGTAACCATTACCGGTGAAAATTTCAGCACCGTAGCCAACAACAATATTGTTTATTTTGGCGCAGCGAAAGCTACCGTAACAGGTGCCAGCACTACCAGCCTCACTGTGACAGTACCCAGCGGTGTTAGCTGGCAGCCAATCACAGTGACTGCTTTCCGTTCTACCGCTTACAGCAAAGCGCCTTTCATTTTATCATTTGGTGGTACGAACGAGCTGGATTCTGCCTCTTTCTCCGCCCGCCTGGAACTGAACTCCCGGATATCTATGGAAGGTGTTGCAGTAGGCGATTTCAACAACGATGGTAATCCCGACATAGCAGGTATCGATGGGGCTAATAACCGTATCGCCGTATATGCCAACAACACCGCCAGCGGCAACCTGAGCTTTGGCTCCAGGATCAACCTGGCCACCGGCAACAAGCCCTATGCACTCGTTGTCTCCGATGTGAACATGGATGGCAAACTGGACATTGTTGCGGGCAACAGCGCCGCCAACGGCGGCCTTGGCACTGTAGCGATCTTCGTGAATAATACCACCGGTAGCGCTATCAGCTTTGAACCAGCCCTGATCGTGAATGGTGGCACAGATGCAACCCGCCTGGCAGTTGCGGACTTCGACGGCGACAAACGTCCGGATATCGCATTCGCCAGCACCTTTACCGCTTCGGTTGAAATATTGCGCAATACCACCACCGCAGGCACGGTCGGTTTCGTGGCGATCAACGGCCCGGCCCTAACCGGCAAACGAGCGCTCGATATCGTGGCGACCGACCTCAACAATGATGGCAAGGCAGAACTGGTGATCACAGATTACTACGGCCTGCAAGCCAATGTGTACCGTAACACCAGCACAACCAGCATTTCCTTTGCGGCGGCGCACCCCATCCCGCTGTACGGTTACTCACTGGCCGTAGCAGCAGGCGACCTGGATGGCGACAACCTGCCCGACCTGGTGATCTCGAAACTGAAGACGACGGCCAAGTTTGCACTTACTGTATTCAAGAACGCAAGCAGCGGTAATACCCTGAGCTTTATCCCTGCCGGCGACTACGACATGGCCTATGAAGTGTACGGCCTGGCCATCACCGACATCAACGGAGACAGCAAGCCCGACCTGCTGGCAGCTAATGGTACTTATAACTCCAGGGTATCCATGTTCCGCAATACGTCTGCCGGCGGTATCAGCCTTGCCAATCCTGCGCATTATGTGAGCGGCACCGAGCCCGTGCGTGTATTGGCCTGCGATATGAACGGCGATGGACGTCCCGACGTAGTAACCGCCAACAGAATCTCCGGATCTTACACCGCTACCGGTGGTGTCAACATCCTGCTGAACCTGTTGCCCCCTCAGGCCAATAACCCCGATCAGGCGCCACCACAACTCGCGCTCCTGTCCTCACCCAATCCGTTTACCTCCAGTGTAACGGTGCGTACAGGGCAATCGCTGAACGGTGCGCGGTTCACCCTCACCAACATGAATGGCAAAGTAGTGCGTACCCAACAGTATAGTACATTACCAGCCGGCTCATCGGTCAGTTTCGGACAAAGCAACCTGGCTCCAGGCCTCTACTTCCTGATGGTAGAATCGGCCCAGGGCAGAAGCATTATCAAGTTGATGAAACAATAAATCAATCTACCAGACAAAAAAATGGCGCGCCGGTGTGGCGCGCCATTTTTTTGTCTATACCGATTGAAAGCCAGTTCAGAATGTCATCGGGTAATCGAATTTACCCACCCAATTCTGCTTCCTGCATGATGCGGCGTAAAGCATCATCATCGATAATGGTGATCTCTTTATTATCGACAGTAATGATATTCGACTGTGTGAGTTCCGTAATGATCCGGAATACCGTTTCGTAGGTGGTACCGGCATAAGAAGCCAGGTCTTGCCGGGTCAGCGATATATCGATAAATCCATCGGGGGTAAGCCCAAATTTCTCTTTCAGGATGAGTAAGGCATAAGCAATGCGGCCTTTCACCGGCATATGGGCCAGGTTGCGCATGCGCTTCTCCGACTCCTGCAACTCTTCGGCATAAAACATCAGCAGGTCGTACGAGAAATCGGTATTGACCTTGAGGGTGGTCTTAAAGAAAGGCAGGTCTATGAAACAAACGATGCTTGTTTCAAGTGCGGTGGCGGAAACCGGATACACGGTGTCTTTGCCCAGGCCACGGTGGCCGATAATATCCCCCGATTTGGCAAACCGGATATTGAGTTCCTTTTCTTCGCCCCATTTCTTGTGCACCTTTACTTTTCCCTCATAGAGGAAAAAAATTCCGGTAACGGGTTCTCCCTCGCGGAAGATCAATTCACCTTTCTTGAACTGGTACGTTTTTTTGTTGGCTTCGATAGCGGGAATCCACTCTTTCAAACATCGCTTGCACAAAAAACACCTTTGCTGATCGCAGGTAATCTTAACAGCCTTCATGGCGGTGAAGATAATTCATTGTTACGACACCCGTATCAGCTCCTGACGTACTTGCTCCTGTAAAAGGGCCGGTTGCAGACGCACTACTTCTCCTACTATAATAATGGCCGGATTGCTGAGCCCCGCATACTGTGCCTTGAAGGAAATGTCACGCACATTGCCCACCACTATTTTTTCTTTAAGCGTAGTACCATCCTGGATAATTGCTACAGGCGTATGGCTTTTGCCACAGGCAGCAAAAATGTCCATGATCGCTTCCAGCTTGCTCATGGCCATCAGGATCACGACGGTGGCAGAAGATTGGGCAGCCAGTTGAATATCGGCCGAGATTTCGCCAGACTGGGTGGTACCCGTGGTCACCCAGAAGCTTTCATTGATGCCCCGGCAGGTTAAGGGGATTTGTTGACTGGCCGGTACTGCGATAGCGCTGGTGATACCGGGCACGATGGTGACGGGAATACCTGCCGTGCGGGCGGCCTCGATCTCTTCCTGGGCCCTTCCAAATACAAAAGGATCGCCGCCTTTAAGCCGTACCACATGCCCATGGGCGGTGGCCATTTCAATGATCAGGTGATTGATCTCCTGCTGCGACAGGGCGTGGCAGCCATACCGCTTCCCCACAAACCGGGTAATAGCACCCGGACGGGCATACCCCAACAGGTCGTCGTTGGCGAGTGCATCATATAATATAACATCAGCCTGCTGAAGGGATTTAATGGCTTTCAACGTAATCAGTTCCGGATCTCCGGGACCCGCACCAACGAGGGATAAATGGGGTAAAGACATATATCGAATGATTATTTATATGTTTTATGCAACATTTTTCTTGGAAATGATGATTTATTATTCATAAATTTATGACAGAAGTCAGATATTTCATAAAGTTCTTTGACGATTTCTTGCCATATTATTACATGTTTATTTTTCTAATGCTTGTTTGTCAGTTGCTGTTAACACTTAAAATCAGGGCACTGCATGAAAATCGTCATTATTGGCAATGGAATGGTGGGCTACAAGTTTTGCGAAAAACTGCTCGCCAAAAAAGGGACCGGTACTGCTGAGCTGGTCGTTTTCGGAGAAGAAATGAGGCCCGCCTATGACAGGGTACACCTCAGTGAATACTTTGCCGGCAAGTCGGCGGACGAACTGACACTCGCTCCTGCTGCCTGGTATGCCGACAATGGAATCACACTTCACCTGGGCGATCCGGTACAAAGCATCGACCGGGTTCACCAAACGGTTCATTCTTTTAAGGGGATTACCGAACACTACGACTACCTGGTACTGGCTACTGGTTCGGCGGCCTTCGTGCCACCCATCCCAGGCGTGGAAAAACAAGGTGTGTTCATTTACCGCACCATCGAAGACCTGGAGATGATGACCGATTATGCGCGCCACGCGAAAAAGGGCGCTGTTATTGGTGGTGGCCTGCTGGGTCTCGAAGCAGCCAAGGCCATGCTCGACCTGGGCATTACCGATACCCAGGTGATCGAGTTTGCTCCCCGGCTGATGCCCCGGCAGATCGATGACGCGGGCTCGCATACCCTACGCACCAAACTGGAAGCGCTGGGTCTTCACATTCGCACGAATACCAATACCACGGCCATCCTGGGTGATGAACACATCACTGCCATGCAATTTGCCGACGACTCGACCATCGAGGTGGATATGCTGGTGATCTCAGCCGGCATCAAACCAAGAGACGAGCTGGCAAAGTTGTGCGGCCTGGAAACCGGGCACCGTGGCGGCATTGTCGTGAACGATCAACTGTCTACCAACGATCCTCATATCTTCGCCATTGGCGAATGTGCCCTACACAAGGGTATGATCTATGGCCTCGTGGCACCCGGCTACGAAATGGCCGATGTAGTAGCCGCCAATCTTTGCGGCGGTTCCAAATCATTTACCGGCTTCGACATGAGCACCAAGCTCAAGCTGATCGGAGTGGATGTCGCCAGCTTTGGTGATCCATTTATCAACGCCCACGAAGGACGCTCCATCACCTGGGAGGATACCCACAAAGGCGTGTACAAACGCATCAACGTAAGTCCCGATGGCAAGCACCTGCTGGGTGGTATCCTGGTGGGCGATGCCGATCAATACAATATGTTGCTGCAGACCTGTAAGAACAAAGTGGTGTTGCCGCCCAACCCGGAAGATGTGATCCTGGGTGCCCGCGGCGGAGCAGCGGATAGCGGTGCCGGCGTAACAAGCTTGCCCGATGACGCCCTTATCTGCAGCTGCGAAAGTATTACCAAACTGGATATCTGCCAGGCCGTGAGCGAGAAAGGATGTGAAACGGTAGACGCTATCAAGAAATGCACGAAGGCAGGTACCGGTTGTGGAGGTTGTGTGCCTATGGTCAAAGACCTCGTCAACCATACCCTGAAGGCCAACGGTAAATATGTACGCAATGTGCTATGCGAACACTTTGCGTATAGCCGTCAGGAACTCTTCGACCTGGTAAAGGTGCATGACCTCAAAAGTTACGAAGCCGTATTGGACAAGCTCGGCAAAGGAGATGGTTGCGAAACCTGTAAACCAGCCGTAGCCTCCATCATCGCCAGCCTGTGGAATGAAATGATCCTGCAGAAAGGCAATGCCACCGCACAAGATTCGAACGATCGCTACCTCGCCAATATACAAAAAGGGGGTACCTACTCGGTAGTGCCCCGCATTCCCGGCGGAGAAATCACGCCCGAAAAGCTCATCGTGATTGGCCAGGTGGCTGTGAAATACAACCTGTACACCAAGATCACTGGTGGCCAGCGTATCGACCTGTTTGGTGCCCACGTCAGCGACCTGCCCCTCATTTGGGAAGAACTGATTGCTGCCGGGTTCGAGAGCGGACACGCCTATGGCAAAGCCCTGCGCACCGTAAAAAGTTGTGTAGGCAGCACCTGGTGCCGTTTTGGTCTGCACGATAGCGTGAGCTACGCCATCCGTATTGAAGAACGATACCGCGGCCTGCGCGCTCCCCACAAACTGAAATCAGCCGTATCGGGATGCATCCGCGAATGCGCCGAAGCACAATCGAAAGACTTCGGCATCATTGCCACCGAAAAGGGCTGGAACCTCTACGTGTGCGGCAATGGCGGCTCAAAACCGCAGCATGCGTTGTTGCTCGCTACCGATATCGACAGCGACACCTGTATTCAATACATCGACCGCTTCCTGATGTTCTACATCAAAACGGCCGACCCGCTAACGCGTACCGCCACCTGGCTCAACAAGATGGAAGGTGGCATCAATTACCTGCGCAATGTGGTGGTGAATGACAGCCTTGGGATCGCTGCCCAATTGGAGGCGGAAATGCAGTTGCTGGTCGATAATTACAAGTGTGAATGGAAAGAGGTAGTCGACAACCCGGAACTGCGCAAGCGCTTCAACCATTTTGTGAATGCACCGGCTGAAAAGGATCCCAGTGTTCAGTTTCAACCGATGCGCGAGCAGAAGCGCGCCGCCGAATGGAAATAAGCTCATAATAACGGCTGCAGGCTCTTTCAGATCTTCCCGCCTGCAGCCCGTTCCTATATTTTTCCTCTGATGATTGCCAGCCTGCCAGACAGTATGCCCTTTTGCGGTGTACAAGCTTTTTTATTGACCAAACTATTGCACGATGCTCACACTTGAACAAACGATGACCTGGTTTACCGCCTGCCGGGTAGAAGATGTACCGGAAAACGGCGGTGTTTGTGTAAAATACAAAGACGAGCAGATCGCTTTGTTTCATTTTACCCGACGGGGGGCCTGGTACGCCACACAGAACGAATGCCCCCATCGCCAGCAGATGGCATTGAGCCGCGGTATGATCGGCTCACAAGACGAAGAACCGAAAGTGGCCTGCCCCTTTCACAAGAAAACCTTTTCGCTGCAATCGGGTAAATGCCTGAGTGGCGATGATTATGTGATCAAAACCTACCCGGTGAAGGTGGAAGATGGCTTTGTTTATATCGGCATGGAAGAATAACGAGTGTTTGCGGAATTTACCAGGAGAAAATGCACCTACCTGTTCAAAAATAAAGCCCGTGGAGATTGGAGTCGCTCACGGGCAGTGGTCTTACATCGCAAACAATCTAAAACCAAAACAAAGCTATGAAGAATTTCATTGCCAAATGCACCCTGCTGAGTTGCCTGGGATTGCTGTACCTGACTGCTGAGGCACAGCTGACGCTTTCCGGGCAGCTGCGCATGCGCACAGAAGTGCGTAACGGACTGGGCAACCTGACGCCCACCGGTTCGAAAGCCGCTGCTTTTACTTCGCAGCGCACACGCCTGAACATAGGCTACAAATGGGACAAGGTCAGCTTCGGCCTTTCGATCCAGGACATCCGGGTATGGGGACAAGACGCCTCGTCCATCTCCCCTGCCGACGGCAACCGCCTGATGCTGCACGAAGGCTGGGCCGATATCACACTGGCCAACAAGGCCGACAGCTCCATCCGCTTCCGGCTGGTGGATCAACTATCGGTAAAGATCGGCCGACAGGAACTTTCGTACGATGATGTACGCCTCATCGGCAACCTCGATTGGCTGCAGCAAGGGCGCCGCCATGATATGGTACTGGTCAAGCTGCTACACAAAGGTTGGAAAGTGGACCTGGGCTATGCCTTCAACCAAAACGCCGATGCCTTTGGTGTTACCGGCACCAGTTATGTGCCCGGCAATATCCCGGCCTATGTAAAAAACTCAGCCGGCACACTTGTACCTACCCCGGCCGGCATCATTCCGCTGGCCGCCGGTGGCAGTGCCGCCAATAACAGTGTCCGCAATGGCACTCCCCTTTTCACGAACCCGCCGAATACCAACGGCGCTACGCAAAACTACAAGTCATTCGCGAGCCTGTACATCAGCAAACAGTTCAAACAAACCAAGCTGTCTGCCCTCTTCTTTAATGACCATTTTGGTAAATACAAGATCGACTCGATCACCGTCAACGGCGGTTATGTATATGGTCGTCGCTTTGTCACGGCCGGTAAGGAAGATGGATTTGACTATACCGGCACCAGCAGCCGCTACACTTATGGACTGATGGTGAACCAAACGATCGGCAGTGGCCAAGGGTTTGGTAAGGTGCTGCTACAGGCGGCTTACTATGGTCAATCGGGCAAAGACCGCGATGGTGTTTCGCTCGACGCCTATCATTATACCGTCTCTGGCTTGTACCAAAAAGGCAAATGGAGCATTGGCCCCGGTTACGATGTATTGTCGGGCAATGACGCCGTATCGCCGTCTGGCAAGAACAACCGCTTTGATCCGCTCTATGGCACGCCGCACCGGCACTGGGGTTACATGGATTACTTCTATGTCGGTACTGGGTCACCCGTTGGGGGGCTGAGTAACCTGTATGGCAAACTGAAATATACCGACACCCGCTGGAGCGCCGGGTTGGATGTGCACGGTTTCTGGATCAACAAGGACATGAAAAAAGCCGATGGCACCGTGATCGGTAAAAAGCTGGGGACGGAAGTAGATGTGCAGCTGAGTTACAACCTGAACAAGATCACCAACATCGAGCTGGGTTACTCGCTCATGAAGGCCACCGCCAGTATGCCCTTTGCCAAAGGACAGGCCACCACCGATGCGGTGGCTGATAGTTATCGCAAAACGAGTACCTGGTTCTATGCGATGATCAATATCAGGCCAGAGTGGATTTTTCCGAGAAAGTAAGGCAACGAGGGAATAGATAGAGACATTATTCATCAACGAATCATAAACGCATTTCCATGTTCAACAACCAACCATTAACCAAACTGAACATCTTCTCCGCCAAAGGCGTGCAGATGCGCACTTTCCATATTACGTGGCTCACCTTCTTCTTTTGTTTCTTCGCTTGGTTCGGTATCGCTCCACTGATGCCGCTGGTGAGCGAACAATTGCACCTCACCAAGGCACAGAAAGGCAATATCGGTATTGCCTCTGTTTCAGCCACTATTATCGCCCGCCTTATTGTAGGTCGTTTGTGTGACGCCTGGGGGCCACGCAGAACCTATACTGCCTTACTGATCCTGTGTTCCATTCCAGTCATGCTGATCGGCCTGGCCAACAGCTATACCAGTTTTCTGCTATTCCGCCTGGCTATCGGCGTGATCGGTGCATCGTTTGTATTGACGCAGTTTCATACTTCGGTGATGTTTGCGCCCAATATTAAAGGCACGGCCAACGCCGTGGCCGGTGGCTGGGGTAATACGGGTGGTGGTGCCACCCAGATCATCATGCCACTGATCGCTGCGGCTTTTGTAGGGCTCGGCTGGGTCAGTAAGGAAGACAGCTGGCGCTATGCCATGGTGATACCTGGTTTTCTGCTGCTGGTGATGGCCTTCCTGTATTTCCGGTACACCAAGGATACGCCGCAGGGAAATTTCGATGAGATCGAAAGAAACACCGGCAAAAAAGAAAACACGTTCCTGCTGGCCGCTAAAGACTACCGCACCTGGATCCTGACGATCGCTTACGCCGCCTGTTTTGGTGTAGAGATCACCATCGACAATTTTGCTGCTACTTATTTCCACGACGAATACAGCGCCAGCCTCATCATGGCCGGCCTCATGGCGAGCATTTTTGGCTGGCTCAACATCTTTGCCCGCGCGGTGGGTGGCATCGTGAGTGATAAGGTGGGCAACCGCTTTGGTTTTACCGGTAAGGTAAACCTGCTCACCATACTCTTGCTCCTGGAAGGGATCGGCATCATCTTTTTTGCCAAGGCGGGTAACCTGACCCTGGCCATTACCCTGATGTTCTTTTTTGGCCTTTGTCTCAAAATGGCGAATGGAGCCACCTATAGCATTGTGCCATTTATCAATCCCAAAGCTGTGGGCAGTGTAGCCGGCATCGTAGGGGCAGGTGGCAATGTAGGCGCCATGGGTATCGGCTTCCTGTTCAAGTCCATGCCCTATGCCGATGCCTTCTTTTACCTCGGCGTAGGTGTACTGGCAGTAGGTGTCGTTATTTTAATCTATCGCCTGGTGAACAAACCCGAGGCGGAAGGAACGGTGGCTGCTGCTCTGCAACCCGCCAAATAAGCAACCGGGGATGTACAGCGAACCGGGAAACGAATAATACTTATGACTGAATCATTCAAGACGACCTGTTGTTATTGTGGTGTAGGCTGCGGTATCGTAGTGCACAAGGAAAAGAACGGCACCATCCGGGTGGAAGGTGATGCTCAACACCCCGTCAACAAGGGTATGCTGTGCAGCAAGGGCATGAATCTGCATTATACCGTGAACGATAACCACGACCGGTTGCTGTATCCCGAGATGCGCTACAGCCGGCACCAGCCGCGTCAGCGGGTCAGCTGGGACGAAGCGCTGGACCGTACGGCTGCTGTGTTCAAAACTTTTATCGAGAAGTATGGCCCCGACTCCGTCGCCTTCTACGCGTCGGGGCAATGCCTCACGGAAGAATACTATGTTCTCAATAAACTGATCAAAGGGTTTATCGGCAGCAACAACATCGATACCAACTCCCGGTTGTGTATGAGCAGCGCCGTCGTTGGTTACAAGATGGCGCTGGGCGAAGACAGTGTACCGATCTGTTATGACGATATCGAACTGGCGGACTGTATCCTGGTCGCAGGCGCCAACCCCGCCTGGTGTCATCCCATCCTGTGGCGGCGCGTGGAGGCTGCCAAAGCCGCTAACCCACAACTGAAGATCATCGTGAGCGATCCGCGTAAAACGCAGACCTGCTCGCTCGCCAACGTACACCTGCAATTGAACCCCGGAACCGATGTCGTGCTGCACCACGCCATTGGTCGCTGCCTCATCGAAGCTGACCAGATAGATCATGCCTTTATCACGCAACATGCGGAAGGCTTTGAACAATACCGCCATTCCGTATTCGAACGCAGCATCGATGAGGCAGCGGTGATCTGCGGTGTAGCTGCTGCCGACATACGGCAGGCGGCTCACTATATCGGTAAGGCCAAAGGTTTTATCACCATGTGGACGATGGGCCTCAACCAAAGCGTGATCGGTGTCAACAAGAACCTGAGCCTCATCAACCTCAACCTCATTACCGGGCATATCGGCAAACCAGGCTCCGGCCCTTTTTCACTGACGGGCCAGCCCAACGCGATGGGCGGCCGCGAAGTAGGTGGCCTCTCGAACCTGCTGCCGGCGCACCGCGACCTGCTCAATGCGCAAGACCGTGCCGAAGTTGAACGCTTCTGGGGTGGCGGCAAGATCGCACCCAAACCCGGACTAACGGCTACGGAGATGTTTGAAGCGCTGAACGACGGTCGGTTGAAAGCTATCTGGATATTGTGCACCAATCCCCTGATCAGTTTGCCCGATGTGCGCATGGCAGAGGAAGGATTGAAGAAAGCCAGGTTTGTCGTGGTGCAGGAGATCAGCCATCGCCCGGAAACCCTCGCCTACGCCGACGTGGTTTTACCGGCTGCCGCCTGGACGGAAAAAGAAGGCACCATGACCAATTCGGAACGGCGCATCAGTTACCTGCAGCAGGTAGTGCCTGCACCGGGTGAAGCCCTGCCCGATGCGGAGATCATTTGTCGCTTTGCCCGCAAGATGGGCTATCAGGGATTCGACTATGCCAGCTTTGCCGATATCTACCGCGAACATGCCACCCTTACCGCTGGTACGCGCATCGATATCAGTGCGCTCAACTACGAAATACTGCAGGAAAAACGCAGCGTACAATGGCCGTATACCACCGCTACCGATGGTTATGGTACCCCACGGTTGTTTACCGACCATCAATTCTATACCCCTTCCCGAAAAGCGATCATCCATACGGTCAGCGATATTAACGAATCCGAACAGCCGGGGGATGATTATCCGTTGATCCTGACCACCGGCCGTATACGCGACCAGTGGCATACGATGAGCAAGACAGGCAAGGTCAATAAACTGCGGCAACACCTTCCGGCCTCCTTCCTCGAAATACATCCCGACGATGCCGATGCCCGGCAGATCAAAGAAGGGGACGTGGTGGTGATCAATAGCCGCCGTGGAGAGGTACGGGTAAAAGCCAAACTCACTACGGACATCAAACCCGGGGTGGTGTTTATGCCTATGCATTGGGGTAAAGTATTGCAAAGTGATCTCAACCGCGCCAATAACCTGACCAACAACCTGGTCGACCCCAAAAGCAAGGAGCCCGATTTCAAGTATACGGCGGTGCAGGTGCAACGGTACCGCAAGCCCCGGCAAAAGATCGTGGTGATCGGAGCGGGTGCAGGTGCCTGTGGTTTTGTACGCAGCTACCGGGCTTTAAATACTGACGACGAGATCGTCATTTTCAGTAAAGAGAATTATCCCTTCTACAACCGCGTCATGCTGCCCGATTATATCAGCGGCACCCAGGAATGGCACCAACTGGTGAAGATGACTGACCAGGAAGAATACGATTATAACATTACGCTGCATCGCGGTACGAGTGTCGAGGTGGTTGACCGTACCGCCAAGACGGTTACCGACAGCCAGGGACAGGTACATACCTACGACCTGCTGATCATGGCAACCGGAAGCCGGGCCGCGATGCTGCGCGATGTGCCCAGCCTGCCCGGTATCTTTACGATGCGCAGCCGGGTGGATGCCGACCAATTCAAAAATCACGTTCAGGCCGGCAATGGCAAGGTAGTCATCGTTGGTGGCGGCCTGCTGGGCATCGAGCTGGCTGCTTCGTTGCGGGAAGTGAACGTAGAGGTAGTGGTCATACAACGGATCTCGCGCCTGATGGACCGGCAGCTCGATCCGCTGGGCAGTCAATTGTTGCACGAAGAACTCGCCGACAAAGGCATCGAACTTTATTACAACGACGAGATAGAACGTTTTCTGGGCACGCAGCAGATTGAAGGCATCCGGCTCAAGAGCGGCCTCATGATCCAGTGCCAGGCCATCGTGATGGCCATCGGCACCGTACCCAATATCGAACTGGCACGAGCCACCGGGCTCGATTGCAAACGCGGCGTAGTCGTGGATGAATACCTGCGCACCAATGACGCGTCTGTCTTCGCCATTGGTGAAATTGCCGAGTTCAAAGGCTTTCTCTATGGCATCACCGCAGCAGCCGAGCAACAGGCAGAGATCGTAGCCCGTTACCTGGCCGGCGATATTGCACACTACTACGAAGGCTCCCTGCTGATGAATATCCTGAAGATGCACGGCACCGATCTGTGTTCACTCGGCCTGGCCGAAAGTCCGGCCGATCCCGCTTATGAAGAAGTGGTCTTTATCGATAAGGCCAAGCGCTATTACAAGAAGTGCATCATCCACAACGACAGGCTGGTAGGCGCCATCCTGATCGGCGACAAATCGGAGTTCCTCGAATTCCGCGACCTTATCCAAAACAAAATGGAGCTGAGCGACAAACGCCTGCAATTGCTGCGGTCGGGCAAGAAGGCCGATGCTGTAATTGGTAAGCTGGTCTGCAGTTGTGGCAATATCGGCGAAGGCAATATCGTCAACAAGATCCGGGAAGGCTGCACAGAACTGAAAGCGCTGTGCCAGGCCAGTGGTGCGGGCCAGGGCTGTGGCAGTTGCCGGCCCGAAGTACAGGCTATTCTCGAGCGTCAACTATTGCAGACCAACCAAACCGCTACGGTACCCTCATGAAATACACCTACACCATCAAGATCAATTTCCGCGGCGGTATCATCTCGCCCGGTGACCTGTTGAATATCCTCATCGCCGCGGGCCGATCGGGTATTACCGATGTGCGCTTCGGCTTACGGCAGCAGCTGTTGTTTGATATCGTTGGCGAAGACTTCCCCGCGCTGGAAACCGAGCTGCTACAGCTGGGAGTAGACTACGAGGTCAACAATGATATGTACCCTAATATCATGAGCTCGTACCCTGCCGAAGAAGTCTTCATCCAGCAAACCTGGTTGAGTGAAGGTGTGTACAAAGACATCTTCGACCTCGTCGATTACCAGCCCCGTTTAAAGATCAATATCTCCGACAGTAACCAAAGCTTTACCCCCTTGCTGACGGGTAATATCAACTGGGTAGCTGCAGCCCAGGCCCAGCATTTCTGGCACCTGTTCATCCGTTTTCCCCGTACAAATGTGATCTACGAATGGAAAGAAATGGTGTATACCAATGATGTGGCCCGCATGTCGAAAAAAATAGAATCGATCATTTTTCAGCAGGCAGATCAGTTTTACGACAATGCAGCTGCCAATGGCGATGCACTGTACGCATTGGTGAAGCAGGACAATTTCATCACCAAGCCAGTGGAGGCCCCTGCCCTCTTGCCGGCCTTCAACCTGCCCTACTACGAAGGACTGAACCGGTACCACGACAAATACTGGCTGGGCATTTACCGTCGCGATGAATTGTTCTCCATCGATTTTCTCAAAGCAATCTGCCGGCTTTGTCTGCAAACCAAGATCGGCCTGCTGTGCAGTACTCCCTGGAAATCACTCATCATCAAAAACATTACCGAGAAGGATCGTCAACTGTGGAATAACCTGCTGGCGCGCTTCCAGGTCAATGTGCGCCATGCGGCCAATGAGCTCAACTTCCAGGTGGAAGACAATTGCCAGGAAGGCCTGCGGTTGAAACACTACCTGCTGCGCCGCTTGAACAATGAAGACACCCGCACCTTCGGTATTTGTATCGGTATCAAAACCAGGCGCAAGAGTGAAGTATTCAGCAGCATTCTCGTGCGGCGCAGACCACTGGTGCGCATTGCCGGGATCGAACTGTTGCATGTGTACGATGTACTTTGTGCCCAGGACTTCAACCCCAATGAGCGAACGGGTTTTGTATTCAGCCGCAACAATCCCCGTTTCCTGCTGACGGAGCAATTGCGCCGCGCCATTCTGCAATACTACCGACAACAACTGAACACGATCAATGCCATCGAAAAAGCAGCCGTACCAACAAAGAAAGAAACACCGGTTGTACATGCCAGCGACGACAAGGTATATGCCTGTAAACACTGCTTTTCGCTATACGATGAGGAGTATGGCGAGCCCGGCAACGGCATCGCAAAAGGCACCCGCTTTGCCCAGCTGCCAGCCACTTACACCTGCCCGGTGTGTGACGCGGAGAAAGAAGATTTTTCGCAAGTGACCAGGCCCGCGCAACGCGTAGCAGGGAGAAGTTAGATAGCTGCTACAAACCATTCAATTCGGCCTGTGCATTGAAATTGCGGAAGGCGCGCTCCTGCTCCGCCTGTACCGGCAGGTACAGTACGTTCAGTTGAGACAACAGGTATTTCATGCTGAAGCGCGGCAACGTCTGTTGCCGGTGTAACGCCAGTATGCGCTTGAGCGCTGTCCCTTTGTAAATAGCGCAAAGGGGCTCTGGTTCATTGTTGTGAAGAAATGCGCATGCCTCGTAGGCAGCAGGCTGCCAGGTGGTAAGCAGTTGCTGCAATACCGTTTTTTCCATGAGGGGCATATCACAGGCCAGCACCAGCAGATCCTTGTCGGGAAAAGCACTATGTGCGGTCATCACACCGAGCAACGGCCCTTTGAGTTGCAGGCCCTCATCGTCTTTTACCAGTTGTGTAGTGGAGAATATTGTCGAATAACCATCATATTGCAGTGCATTGACCGAGATGATCACCGGCAGGTCAAGTGCCGTGAGTTTTTCGCCTGCCGTTTGTGCCCAATTCCTGGCTTCGAGGCGGATCAGCCCTTTATCCGTGCCCATCCGGCTACTTTGTCCGCCCGACAATACGACTCCCAACATATCGTGTCTGATTGCATTAGATTGAGGTTAAAGGTATAAAACATTTACCGGAGATATTTTTACAATTCGTAATTTAGGCGGGTACAGACCCCTCATTAAATTGCCGCCTATATGGGAATCAGAGAGCGAAAAGAACGAACTAAGCTGAAGGTCCGCGAGGACATCCTCCATGCTGCGCTCACGATCGTCAAAACAGAAGGGGTACAAGCGCTCAGCATGCGCAAGATCGCCGACAGCATCGAATATGCAGTCCCTATTATTTACGAGCATTTTGAAAACAAAGACGCCATCCTCATCGAGTTGTGCCGGCAGGGTTATGCCACCATGGTGAAGCAGATCGCCCACAACCATAAGGAGGATGCCAGTCCGCGAGCCAGGCTGGAGAATATCGTCAAAGCGATGTGGGGCTTCGCGACCAAAGAACCGGAGCTGTACCAACTCATGTATTCGGTGGGGCTGGGCTGCAACAATGTGCAACAAACGTTTCCGGAGCTAGTCACCTTCCGGCAGTTGGTATGGGAAGGGATCGGTGGCCTCGACGCGAAGGGCAAAAAAGCGACCGATCAATTACAATGCAGGTACCTGTCGTTTATTTCCATGCTACACGGCCTGGTGTCGACCAATTACTTCCTCAAAGACATCGACCCCGCTACCAATAAAAAAGTGCTGAAGGATTTTATCGACAATATGGTGCACTGATCCGGTAGCACCCGTTTAGTCGTGGCGCATGCCTGCTGCCACACGAAAAATATGTATGATATAGGGAAACAGGGCATCCATCGTTTCGCTGGCGCCACGGGTTGATCCCGGCAAGGTCAACACAAGCGTATTACCGATAAAACCGGCTACGCCGCGGCTGAGCATCGCATAAGGCGTACGTTGCTGTCCGTAAGCGCGTGCAGCCTCCATGATGCCCGGCACCTCGCGATCGAGTAAGGGCGTGATCGCTTCGGGCGTTACATCTCTTGGTGAGAGGCCGGTGCCGCCGGTAAAGATGGCGAGGTGGTATCCTTCATTACTGATCTGCGAAACCTTCTCCTGGATCAAGGCGAACTCGTCGGGTATGATCTCGTACTGTGCAGTGGTTACTCCGTTTTGTTGCAATTTTTCGATGATGGCTTTGCCCGCTGCATCCTGCTTGGAACCGGCAGCTACACTATCGGAACACACGATCACCGCGCAGCGCAGGGAACTGGTAAGGCTTTCTTTGAAATCGGTCTTACCCCCCTTCTTTTCTTTCAGCGCAATCGAAGTGATCTCCACCCCTTTATCGATGGGCTTGAGCATATCGTATAGCGTGAGCGCCACCACAGAAGCGCCATGCATGGCTTCTACTTCTACCCCTGTTTTATAAATGGTGTGTACTTCTACCGAGATGACCACGGTCAGGTCTTCTATGGCGTAGGTAATCCCCGTGAACTCGACCGGCAAGGGGTGGCAATCGGGAATGACGTCGCTGGTCTTCTTGACGGCGAGCAATCCTGCCGCGCGGCCAAACTCAAACACATCCCCTTTAGGCACCTGCCGCAGACGTATGGCTTCTATGGTTTCGGGTTTGGATACGGTTAGCCTTGCCACTGCTACCGCGATCCGCAAACTGCTCACCTTGTGCGTAATGTTGACCATGCTTATTTATTTTCCTTCCACTGATGTGTTTCGTTGTCAAATATTTCGCGGCCCCACACCGGCAACTCTTTCTTGATGCGCTCTACTACCTCGGCACAGGCATCGATGGCCGCTTTGCGGTGACCAGATGAGGTGAACACGAATAGGCAGATATCACCGGCAGCGATCCGACCGAGGCTATGGTGGATGTGCATACAGGTGAGCGGGTATTGGCGGAATATGGCTTCCCGTATCTCGTGCATCTTTTCCAGCGCCATTTCTTCGTAAGTGGTATACTCGATGGCCGCTACCGTTTTCCCATCGATGACATCTGCCCGCACCTGGCCCATAAAGATGCTGTGTGCGCCGATATCGGTTTTAGTGCTGTGTTTGGCAATGCTTTCTGCTACGAAGGCAGGCGCCACAGCACCCTGTACAAATATGTTTTTGATCTTTCTCTCCTTGTCCATACGTGTAGATGTGATCGGTTAACCACCGGAATAAGGTGGTAATAAAGCGATGAGGGCACTGCTTTCCAAAACGGCATTCCCGGTTACAATGTCTTTATCGACAGCCACGAGATAGGGCAATTGTTGCAAGCCCGGTATCCGTGCTTCCACGGTGGCACGCAAGGACTGCACATCGGCTACAGCATCCACTTCCAGGGTAGTAGCTCCTGCCATCTCTGCGATCTGTCCAAATAACCGGATTGAATAGGCCATAGGGCAAAAGTACGATTAATTTAAAGGCTGCATGCGGTCCGCGCTAAGCGCTCGTAAAGACGAGTTTGAATACTGCCACGAGCAAACCCGCTGCCAGGATGTATTTCAACACACTGTTCTTAAACCGGGCAGCGCCGAGCCAGGCACCCGCCAGGCCACCCAGAAATGCCACCCCGATATAGACATACATCGACGGGGTAAACTGTGCCTTACCACTTTGCACCAGGCCAACCAGGCCCGACACCGAATTCACAAAGATGAAGATGGCGCTGAGCGCCGCCGTTTGCTTGAGGTCGGTCCACCGCAACAGTAACAATACCGGCGAAAGGATGATGCCACCGCCAATACCGATCATGCCCGACAATAGGCCGATGCCGCCGCCGATCACGAACAGCCAGGGCCGGCTGGCGGGTTGTAGTCCACCCTTGCCCAATTTCTCCGGCAACAAAAAGCGGATTACGGAGATCAGCAAGACTACACCCAATATCTTTTTATAGATCGCATCGCCCAGCGTGATCATACTGCCTACATAGGCCAACGGTATCGATGCCACCAACAATGGCCAGCAGATATCGAAGCGAAAATGTTTGGCGCGGTAATATTGAATGAACGATACGCCGGCCACAAAAAGATTGAGCACAAGGGCGGTGGGTTTCATCACGGCAGGCGCTATTCCGAACAAGGCCATCAGGGCCAGGTAGCCACTGGCTCCTCCGTGTCCCACAGAGGCATATAGAAAGGCGACAAGCAATAAAAGACAGTAAAAAAGTATTTCGGTGGCTCCCATAGATGGCTACTGTGGTAATAAATGAACGGTTACTACATCACCTTTGTGCAGGTTCTCCACTTCATCCGGCACCATAATAAGCGCATTACAAACGGCAAAGGAATGCATGCGGTATGACTCCTGAGCCTGTAACACTTTTACAGTACCCTCCTGTACATATCCTTTGAGGTAGTGCGTAAGGCCTGCCTTCTTGGAATAATCACCCAACAGCGGTAGTTTGACGGAGGTAAGGCTGGTTTGCCCATATCCCATCTGCTCGCGGATGCATGGATACACATATTCATAAAAACAGGTCAGCACGGAAGAAGGATTGCCCGGCAGGCCAAACACCTGTTGTTGCTCACGCGTGCCGAAAAACAACGGCTTGCCCGGCTTCTGTTTTAATTTATGAAAGACCGGATACACACCGCAGGTTTCGGCGGCTTCCTTTACGTAATCATAATTGCCCACACTGACACCGCCGGTCAGCAGGATCATGTCTGCATCACCCAACGCTTTGGCAATGACCTCTACCAGCATATCGAAATCGTCTTCTACCGCCAGGAACTGCACGCCGGGAATATGCATTTGTTGCAGGGCCGTGCGTAAGGTATAGGAATTACTTTCATACACCTGGCCAAACTGCAATGGTTGTCCGGGCGCCTGCAATTCATTGCCCGTTACGATGACAGTGATCCGGGGTGCAGGATAGACCGGCAATTCACGGATACCCATACCGGCCAGGTAGCCGATAGCAGCCGGGGTCAGCAGCGCGCCTTGCGGCAAGGCAAGAGCACCACGGGTGATCTCCGAACCAATGGCGCGCACATTGGCACCCACCAGCAATTCTTTATCATCTATGACCAGCTGATCGTTCGTGACCTGCACTTTTTCCTGCATCACCACAGCATCGGCACCTTCGGGCAAAGGGGCTCCGGTAAAAATGCGGGCTGCCTGGTGTGGCAGGATGCGGAGGGCATCGGTAGCGCCTGCCGCCATTTCGCCATCGATCGAGAGCGCACCGTAATGTTGCCAGCCGGCATAATTGATAGCATACCCATCCATGGCCGATTGAACGAATGCAGGAATGGACATGGGTGCATACAGAGTGGTTGCCAACACCCTGCCAAGGGTATGCTCCAGCGGTGTGTTGACAGCAGGACGCAGGGCGGTGTTGGCAGATATCAGTTGCCGGGCTTCCTGTACGGAAAGCATGCCTGGGGTTTCAGTCTTTTGTGTCATCATTTTTTATCAGAATGGCCAAGACTTTTGGCCGGGTTCACGGTGTCGCGTACAAGTTGCTTCATTTCTTTGATCTCCGGAAAATGACCAGCCTCTTTGCGGTCGAAAACGATGGCATCTTCGATATAGATCGTGTACCTTCCGGCAATCTCCGAAGGTTGCAGGGTAACGCTTTTAAGATCATCGGCGAATGTGGTGAGTAACTCCTGTGCCATATAAGCTGCCCGGAGCATCCAGCCGCATTTGGGACAGTATTCGATGGTGATGGTCGGTTTCATGGTTTGTGGTGGTTACTATAAAAATTCGTAGTGGTTGTTATCCGCCAATAGCGATCATCGACCTGTTCTCGATCAACAGGGGGTCGGTGTGTGTGTAGTCGTCGGTAATCTGCCCGCCCCGCTCGGCCGCTTTGGTCGCTATACATTCCCGGATCAGGGGGTCGATGTCAAGTCCCTGCCGCAAGGCGCTCAACAGATCTGTCTCGGTTCTGGAAAAAAGGCAGTTCTTCATCTTACCGTCGGCCGTCAGCCGCATCCGGTTGCAATCATCGCAAAACGGTTTCGTCATGGTACTGATGATGGCGAAAGTGCCGGCATGCCCTTCCACCTGAAAATTCTTGGCGGTATCGTGTTTTTTGTGCGCGATCGGCGCAAACTGGAAGCGCTGGCCTACGATATCGAGTATCTCCTGCAAGCCGATCACCCTGGCGTATTCCCAATGGTTACCGGTGAAAGGCATGAATTCAATAAAACGGATATGTAAAGGCAGCTCTTGGGTAAGGGCTACAAAATCATTGATCTCCCCATCATTGATGCCTTTCATGGCCACCACATTCACTTTAACCCGCATACCAAGGCGCGTAGCGAGCAGGATATTGTCATATACCTGTTGAAAATGATCGCGGCGGGTGAGGTGCTGGAAGGTGTCGCGTTGCAGCGTATCGAGGCTGATGTTGACGGACCGGAGGCCGGCCTCCTGCAACACATCGGCAAACTCATGGAGTCGTATGCCATTGGTGGTCATGGTGAGTTCTACGGGGTATTTACCCAGCCGGCGAATGATGTCCGCCGCCTCTTTCCGTACCAGGGGCTCACCACCTGTCAACCGGATCTTCTTCACCCCCAATCGCACAAACAGGGACGCGATCTGGTCGATCTCTTCCGGTTGCATAAGGTGTTTGTGCGGCATACAGCTGATCTTCTCATCGGGCATACAATAGAAACAACGAAGGTTGCAACTATCAGTGAGTGAGATCCGCAGGTAGTCATGAACCCTCTTATAACCATCTATCAGCATACACTATCGGTTGACTGTAAAACCATTGTCTTTATTCGAACATTACCGGGGAGGCTGCCGGCGCAGTTGCCCCCAATGCCATAAAGATACCTCATTATTGCGGGGTAACCATGCTTAAAAACGGCAATTGCAGGTCATATTCACCAATCCTTAACCAGTTTTGTACATTATTAATTTTAAAATCACGTTAAACTTCAGCAGCGGATCTGCGTCTCAATTCCTGATGCGACGATGCAGGAGCATTTGTGGCAGTTTTTTTGTCACAGGTAAGCAGACGTCACCGCATCGACCGGTACCCATCGTGATCACCGTGCAATAAATCATCATATGAAAAAGTTCGTCAGTATCTTTTCTCGTAGTTTCTTTTTGCTGGTGGCGGGCAGCATCGTTTGTTCGTTCCTGCTGGCTCCGCCAGAGAACAGCGCGCACAGCAACTTTCCTTACAAAAAAGCTAAACTAACCGATCGGCAGGCGGCCGCCCACCTGCTTAACCGCTTCAGCTTTGGTCCCCGCCCCGGCGATGTAGACCGGGTAGTAGACATAGGACTTGAAAAATGGTTTCGCCAGCAATTGGAGGCCAGCCTGCCCAGCGATACGCTTTCGCAGTTGCTGGTGCCCTACGAAGCACTGACATTGACCAATGACCAGATCTCTGACATTTATCCCCGTGGCGGGCAACTGGTACGCTGGGCCATACGCGATGGTTATATCGACAAAGATTCCGTCAACACGGTCGATCAGAAAGCCTACCGCGACCAGTTGCAGCAATACATGAAGGACAAAGGCCTGCGCCCATCGCAACAACTGTATTCGCAACTCTTCAACCAGAAAATATTACGGGCTGTTTACTCCGACAACCAATTGCAGGAAGTGCTGACCGATTTCTGGTTCAACCATTTCAATGTCTCCCTCACGAAAAACGAGTGCGGTTTATACGTACTTCCTTACGAACGCGACATCATCCGCGCCAATGTATTGGGCGATTTCGAGAACCTGCTGATCGCCACCGCCAAGTCGCCCGCCATGTTGTATTACCTCGACAATGTTACCAGCGTGAGTGACGACGCGCCCGCCCCCAATTCAAAAGCGGCCGCGGTACGCGACCTGATGACTCAACGGTATGCCGACGATACTTCGACCAAAGCCATGGCTTTTAAAAAACTTCAACAGCAACGCAAAACACGCGGACTGAATGAGAACTATGCCCGCGAGGTGATGGAGTTGCATACCCTGGGGGTAGATGGTGGGTATACACAGCAAGATGTTACCAATGCAGCGCGTGTACTTACCGGCTGGACGGTGTACCCCTTCCGGGAATATGGCAACAATGCCCTGCGTAAGCAGCTTGAAAAACTGGGTACCGAAAAGATGGTGAAGCAAGGTTATGTACACGATGGCGATTTCCTCTTCATCGCCAACCGGCACGATAAAAATGCCAAGACTGTATTGGGCCATACCTTTAAAGCAGGTGGTGGTTTTGAAGAAGGCCTTGACCTCTTGCGCATGCTGGCGCACCACGCTTCGACCGCCCAATTCATCTCGAAAAAACTGGCCGTGCGGTTTGTCAACGACAATCCACCACCCAGCCTCATCGATAAAATGGCCAAAACTTTCCTGGCCAAAAACGGCAATATCCGGGAAGTGTTGCTCACGATGGTAAGTGCTCCGGAATTCTGGAGTAAGGAAGCATTGCGGGAAAAAACCAAGTCGCCCTTCGAGCTGGCCATTAGTTCGGTGCGCAACCTCGATGCGAAGATCACGCAGCCCGCCCAGTTGTACAACTGGATCAATAAAATGGGACAAAGGTTGTATTACTATCAGGCACCTACCGGTTTTCCAGACAATGGCAAGTACTGGATCAATACCGGCTCCCTGCTCAACCGCATGAACTTTGGACTGGCGCTGGCATCCAACCGCATTCCCGGGGTTACGGTCGATCTGTATGCCCTCAACAACCACCACGAGCCGGAGAGCGCTGAAGCTGCCCTGGCTACTTACGGTAAAATGATCATGCCGGAACGGGACCTGGAAGCATCGCTCAAGCGGCTCACCCCCTTGCTCAATGCGCCCGACCTCGACAAAAAGGTCAATGAGGCCGCCGGCAAAGCAGCGCCAACCCGCGAAAGCACGATGATGGATGCGGCCAACGATACCGGTTTGATGGACGAAACGGCAGGCCTGATGACAGCCCGGAAAGAAAAACAAAAGAAGAAAAACGATAAGATCCCGAAGAATCCCAACAAGAACGGCAACGCCACCCTGCCGATGAACAAGGGCAACAACACGATGTTGTCGCAGGTGGTGGGTATCATTATCGGATCACCCGAATTTCAACGCAAATAAAAAACCATTTCTTATGTCTACCAGAAGAGCATTCTTAAGATCGGGAGGCCTTGCCTTGTTTGGCATTGGTGTGGGTGGTGTGCCTACCTTCCTGGCAAGGGCCGCAGAAAGCGGGAAGATCATTGCCCCTTACAAAAAGAACAAAATACTCGTTTGCATATTTCAACGGGGGGCGATGGACGGCCTGATGGCTGTAACGCCTTTCACCGATGAATACCTGAAAGCAGCACGCCCTACCCTGTTCATGACAGCAGCAAAGGGTGATAACAATGGACAGCTCATCGACCTCGATGGCCGTTTTGGACTGCACCCTTCCATGGCGAGTTTCGAACCATTGTTCCGCGACAAACGGCTGGCCATTGTACATGGTATTGGTTCACCCAACAATACCCGTTCGCATTTCGATGCGCAGGATTATATGGAATCGGGTACGCCTTTCAACAAAGGCACTTCCAGTGGTTGGCTCAACCGGGCTGTAGGCCTGCTGGGGCATGAAGCCTCGCCCTTCCGCGCGGTAAGTTTGACCAGCTCGATGCCCCGTTCGTTTTATGGAGAAAATCCTTCGGTATCGATCAGTAACCTGCAGGACTTTGCCATCCAGATGCGCGGCAATCCAGTTGGCACCAACCTCGCCGCTAAAAGTTTTGAAGACCTATACGACCAAACCTCCTCCTCGTTACTCAATAAAACCGGTAAAGAAAGTTTCGATGCCATCAAGCTGTTGCAGAAAACAGATGTGCGCAATTACAAACCAGCCAACAACGTAGTCTATCCAACCAGTGCCCTGGGCAATTCGTTGAAGCAGATCGCCCAGCTAATCAAAATGGATGTTGGGCTGGAAGTAGCTTTTGCCGAGTCTGGCGGCTGGGATACGCATTTCAACCAGGGTGCGGTGACCGGTGTTTTTTCCCGCCATGTACTTGACCTGAGTACGAGCATGACGGCTTTTTGGAATGACCTGGAGGCTTACCAGGATGAAGTAACGGTAATGACCATGACCGAATTTGGCCGTACCGTCAAGCAGAATGGTACCGGTGGCACGGACCATGGCCGCGGCTCCTGCAATTTCATTCTCGGTAACAAGGTGAGCGGTGGGCAGGTTCATGGAAACATGCAACCATTGGCCCCCGAGAACCTCGAAGATGGCCGTGACCTGGCGGTGACCACCGACTTCCGGGCAGTATTCAGCGAGGTGGCCGATAAGCACCTCGCACTGAACAACGATACCTTGCTGTTTCCCGATTGGAAGGGGCAAAAGATCGGTGTGATGAGTTAATTTACCCAACCATATCCAATACGTCGGCAATGGCGCCATGGCTCATCCAGCCTGGCGCTTTTTTTCGCCCTCATCAACAAGCAGTGCTACCGTATACGATTGAGGGTGTAACTAAACTCACTATTACCGGGTAGCAGATGGCCTTCCTGATCCAGCAAAAACAGCACCTGGCCATCTCCCAATTGTCCGTACGAGGGAACGGCCAGCGCCGGGCTCACCAACTTTACCACCAGGGCATTCTGGTCGCTTGCCGTACCGCGTAATAACGACCAGCTGCCGGTAAGATCATTGGCCTGGCTCATGACGCGGCGCATGGAAAAGCCGGCTGGTTTACCCGATTGTGGATCGCGGAACAGGAGGATCTTCCATTTCAGTTTAAAACAATCGGCCGACGCCGCTATCCGCTGATCGGCCATCAGCTCCTGGCAAGGCGTACGCCCCTGAAACTCGATGGTGTCTTTACCTGGCAGCAACCCGGCGTCGGCCGTTTGCCAGGCTGCTGTCGCGATTGTTGCGGGTAACAACGGCATACGGCTGAGGGTAAAGCTCTGCGCCGCGGACCCCGCCAGCAATTGCAGGTCGGTGCCCACGAGGTGTAGCAGGTTGTCATTCAGGCGCCACAGCAAAATACTATCCTTCTCATGCCAAAGCCGGTATACAACGCCGCTTCTACTGACTGTTTGCAGATATACACTATCCCAATTTCCCTGCAGGGTGGTTTCTCCCATCGACCGGTCGGTACGGTTATCGAAATAGTAGCCGTACTCCCGCCAAAGGGTAAAGCTGGCAGGCCGGTTGCCGGCCGCATCGCTATGCAAGGTCAATTTCCATTTCATGAAATCGCAACGACCGGTATCCGGTATCGCAAAGAAAGACCGCTGGTCTGCCACACCCGGTGTGGTCGCCCTATAGGTAACCGTCGCACGACCAGGCTGCCCCTGACAAGCAACAGGAGATAAGAACAAGAGCAACAGTTTGCTCATACAATGACATAGCCGGTGGTGTTGCATGATCTGTTTTTTATAAAACTACCGGGAAGCCAGGTATGAATGCCCATTTTTACACGTGTTGTTTTCATTTGCGGACAAAATGCAGGAAACGGCCAGGAAGGGCTGTTTCATCAGCTCATTTTTTCCTTGATCAGGGTGATGAGGGCAAAGCGCCCGAGGTGCTGCGCCCAGCCGAGTCCGGTAGCCTGGTATTGTGCATCCAGGATTTGGAGGTCAATGCCGGCATCCAGTGCCAGCCTGGCCAGCGCCATATCGTTGCGATCGGCTGCCACATGTAACAAGGTTCCCCGGTAATCAAGGTACGTACGATTGACGATACCGGGTTGCTGTCGCAGTATATCAGCTGCCTGCTGATGCCACCCGAGGTCCCACGCGTCCAGCGGTGAGCAGGTGGCCTGCCGATCGATCAGCCATTGGGCGGCTGCCTGTTGTTTGAAATAAGCCGCCACCTGCATCACCGTCATGCCATTCGGTAGCGCCTGATCGAGCTCTTCCTTCGTTAACGCATCATACGCTTTTTCCATGGCAGCAATGGCTCCACGGCCGGTAGCTTCTGCCAGGGCTGTCAAACCTGGTGATACAGTTTGGCGCAGGTAGTTTTTGTTGACGATCCACCAGGTACGCCCCATGCCCACAAAGCGAAACCCCACCTGCTCGTACGTACGTCTGCCAATGTGGTTGGCATTGAGCATCACATACCGATACCCTTTCGCAAAAGCAAACTGACTGGCGGCGATCACCAACGCCTTGCCGATACCCTGCCGTTGATGGGTAGGCAACACTCCTACATTGTACATACCGGCAATGCCCAGCAAACCTTCGGTAAAGAATAAACAGGTTTGCCCCACGACCTGCCCATTGATCCTGGCCAGGAAACGCTGCGCCTGGACGGGATAAACCCCTAACAGAGCCGGTGTAAAGGCTCCGCCGTCTCCATAGGGCAGTCCGGCGATGGAGACGATCGCCGTATCATTGTCGGGTGTTATTGCTAATGCACCTGGAGTATTGAATCCTTCCCGCAGGGTTGAAGGCTCCAGCACCATCCAGTAGGGCCACCAACCGGGTTGAAAGCCCCTGGCGAGGAGATAAGCGCCCAGGTCGGGCGGCTGGGCCGGATACAACGACCAAAACCCGATGTGTCCAGCCTCGAGGTGGCGGTAATGCTGCATCATCCGGTCGAGCTGCACTCCGATCTCAGCTCCGTTGAATTTCGGAAAAGCCACTTCTGCTCCGTTGTTGGCAGTATGCGTGTATACCAGGCCCTGATCGCGGTATACCGTGCCGCCCAGCGCCGTGGCATTGGATACGAACAGTTGCTGGTGGTTGGCTGCGACAGCCTGCTCCAGCTGCTCATCCGTTGCCTGCCGCAATGCTTCACCTTGTTTGTCGGAATTGCTCATGGGGAAGAATTAAGTGATGGTAAAGCTACTCGGAAAAACCTGCCAATTGATTAACTTTATAGTACACGGGTTCGCTTTTTTGCACCTCTTCAAGCAGTATGCCATGAACAGCTTTCAATTGACCATCGGGCGCTTTATAATGGGCCTCAAGCGGCCTTCGCGCAGTACCAACAGGCGCCGCCTCCGCGAATGGGGCGAAACCCTGGAATCTTTCACCATCCGCGAAGTGACCGATCAGGACCTGTTGCCGCTGGTCGATCTCCATGTTCAAACCTGGGCCGATACGTATTGGACGGTCAAGCAACCGCCCACGCACGAGACCCGGGAGCGCCAATGGCGGGAGGTATTCAAGCAGCAAGACGGCAGCTGGTGTTGTTTCGTGGTGCAAAACCGGGCGGGCAAACTGATCGGCTTTGCCCATGGGGTGCATTACAGCCACCCGGATATGCCCGGGTTTGAGGGCGAACTGAGCAAGATCTACCTGCTGCTCGAATACCAGCGCCTGGGCCTTGGCCGCTTACTGATCGGCCATATCGCCCGAAAATTTCTCGGCCAGGGCATACGGTCCATGCTGTGCTTCGGGGTACCACAAAACCCCTCCAACCGCTTTTACGAAACCCTGCATGGCGAACGGCTCTACGACAAAAAAGGCGATTTTCACGGTGGCTATGGCTGGAAAGACCTGGAAAAGTTAGCCGCTATTTGCCCCATCGATTAAACAACAATATTGTGTTGCAACCACCTGAATTAACGCTACCCGTATCTGTCACGATACCCGGAGGACTGTCTACTACGCACCAACTATGGGAAGTACTGCAAGCGGCAGCAGCAGGCGCAACGACGCAGCTGGCGGCCATGACGGCAGCAGCACCCGGGTTGGTGTATGCACAGTACAACTATACCCCACCCATTCACCTGGCAGTACGGGAAGGCCATGAAGAGTTGGTCGACTGGTTGCTGCAGCGGGGAGCCCTGGCCCCCGATTACCGCACCTATCCGTTTGGTGACTCCTTGTTGACCATCGCCCGCGACAGAGAACACCACCACATCGCTGCGATGCTGGAAAAATTCCTCGCTACACCAGAACGTTCAAAATACCAGGGTGACTATGGTGCCATCCACTACCAACGATCGGACGAAGAAAAAGCGTTTGAGCAGGCAGTAGACGAGGAAGACCTCCACCTGGTGGAACGCCTGTTACAAGACAAGCCGTCGCTGGCAACAGACAATAGTTTTTTCTGGTCGGAAGGTATTTTGTGTATGCCCGCCAAGGAGGGCAACCGTGCGTTGGTGCAACTGTTGATGCACTATGGCGCCACGGTTCCCACGCTGCTTAAATGGGCGCAATACTATTATTTTGAACAATACGATCACGCCGCTTTTATGCTGCAAGCTGGTATGGATGCCAATACCATGAGCTGGCACCATGTCACGTTGCTGCATGATATGGCCCAAAAGGGCTATACCGACAAGGCCACCCTGTTGCTGGATTATGGCGCCGATATCGACGCCATCGATGAAGAATATCAGTCTACCCCGCTGGGTATGGCCGTGCGTTGGGGGCATACAGACATGGTGCACCTGCTGCTCGACCGTGGAGCCAATCCGCAATTGAGCGGCGCCCCCTGGTCCACGCCCCTGGCCTGGGCCATCAAAAAACAATGGACACCGTTAATAGCCGTACTGCGTGCTGCCGGTGCCACCCATTAACTCAAAAAATGACCATGACGCTTTCACCACTTCCACTGACCGCCGGACTTGCTGCTTATGACGCACAAGTAGATCAACTGTTGGCTGCTTTTGAACGCGGTGACCGTGCAGCCATGCAACAGGTACACCAGGGCCACCCGGGATGGTGGCGATTATCGCCCCAGGAGTTCTTGCAAAAGCGCGTCGATCGTACCGCCATCGCCAACACGGTGGCCTGGTATTATGCATTCGATACCTGGACAGCCCTCGAAACCTGGGTTACAGCGGTTTTGCCATCGGGCTCCGAAACAGCCCAATTCGAGGCAGCGGCCGATGCCGTTGTACAAGGTGATACCGATACACTGCGTGCTATTATAGCTACGAACCCTGCCATTGTGCATACCAGGTCGATGCGTGCCCATCATGCGCAGCTATTGCATTATGCCGGCGCCAACGGGGTCGAAAATTACCGGCAGATCTCCCCCTCCAATATCACCACTATCACGCAACTATTACTGGTTGCCGGCGCAGACGTCGATGCACTGGCCGATATGTACGGCGGTAGTACCACACTGGGCCTGGTGGCCACCAGTATTCACCCTGCTCAGGCGGGTGTATTGATCCCGCTACTAGACCTGCTGCTCACTGCCGGCGCCACCATCGACCACCCGCAGGCTTCGGGCAATGGACAAGGCGTTGTATTGGGTTGCCTGCACAATGGCCGCCCGGAAGCAGCACACTACCTGGCCGGCCGTGGTGCCCTGCTCAACCTGGAAGCTGCATCCGGTGTGGGACGACTGGACCGTGTGCAGGCCTTCTTCACCACACCCGGCCAACTGGCGGAAGGGGCTACGCTGCACCAACTACAACTCGGTTTTTCCTGGGCCTGCGCGTACGATCACGCACCCGTCGTGGAATATCTTTTACAACAGGGAGCGCTTCCCGATGCTTATACCCATGGATTACCCGGTCTTCACTGGGCTATCATAGGCAACCATCCGGAAGTTATCGAACTGCTAGTGAGTCGGGGTACCTCGATGGCGACCCGGAATCATTACGGCGGCAATGCCATCGGCTGCACCTTATGGGCCATTGGCAACAGCAGCGAGGTGTACCGATGGCCAGCCAAAACCGTCGACCACCTGGCTACGATCCGTTACCTGTTGCAACAGGGAGCTCCGGTGGATCCTGGTACGGTAACCTGGTTGCAGCAGGAAAGCGGTTTTGCGCCTGCAAGCCTCGAGCAGCTCGATCAACTATTCAGGCAATACGGCACTACAACATGATTCCACTGCTCAACAACCCATTCCAACTTCCGTACACCTTCGGTCGGGCAGCTTCAGTGATTGGGGCATTATCATTTTGCTGTAGCCACTACACGCAGTAATTTGCGGCAGCAAAATCACCCACTATGAAATCACCCCTTCTATCTATCCTGTTTTGTACGGTTGCCGGATGGGCGATCGCCACTGCACAAGTCAAAACGCCCATCGTGATTCCGTTCACCAAAACCGGGCAGGGGCACATTCTCGTCAAAGCTCATGTGAATGGAGTTGAAGGCACCTTCATATTCGATACCGGCGCTGGTCTCAACCTGCTGACGAAAAAATTTGCGGACAAGGTCGCTTCGCTGCAAAAGACAGACGGTTTTTTTGTAGGACACCGTGCCACCGGTGAGGCCATCGAAACGGATATCTGGATCATAAAGGACCTGCAACTCGGCAACTTTCAGGCAGCCAATCAAAAGACGGCCGTGCTAGATATGGAGTTCCCCATCGATGGACTCATTTCGCTGATGCCTTTTAAGCATGGGGCGCTCACGATCGACTATGCGCAAAGCCATCTGATCGTGGAGTCGCCTGCCGCGCTGCAAACCATGGCGGTTGCCAGCTACAGCCTGCCCCTGCAGGTGGTCGATGATCGCGATATCTCGCTCGAGATCGCCACCTATGTGCAACTTAACAACAAGGTCACCGCACAGATCTCACTCGACTGCGGCGCCGGCTGGAATGTATTCCGCTTCAGTGCACGTTATATGAAACAACTGGGTATCGATACCACGCAAACGACCAACGTATACGCGCGCAGTCCCTTCGACACCACGAAAGGCAATCACTATTACAGTACCACGCTACAGGAACTGCGCACGACTACACCGGGTGCAGGGGTCAAGAACATCAAGACCACCTTTATCGATGGCCTGATCTGGGAAGGCATTACCAGCATCAACTGGCTGGGCGACCGCATCACCATCGATATACCCCGTAAAAGGCTGTTGCTACCCCGTAAATAATCGCGCCCGGCAATTCAAACACCGGAATGCGCCATTGATACCCGCAACGGCCAACATCAGTTGCCGACGGCTTATTTTTGCGCAATGTCTGTTCAAATACTTCGCGCCGACCGTTCGCATTATGCTGCCCTGATCGATATCTGGGAGGCGTCCGTGCGGGCCACGCATCATTTCCTCACCGAGGATGATATCGTCTATTTCCGTAAAAAGATACTGGAAGATTATTTCGATGCGGTCCATCTGTATTACTTGCTGCCCGAGGCCGGTGAACCGGCTGGTTTGCTGGGCCTGGCTGAAGGAAAGATAGAAATGCTATTCATTCATCCTGGGTTTTTCCGCCTGGGATACGGCAGTCTGCTGGCCGATTATGCAATCGGGCAGTGTGGCGTGACGCAGGTGGACGTGAATGAAGACAATCCCGGCGCCCTGGCGTTTTACCTGGCCAGGGGATTTCGGGTTGTGAACAGGCTGGAGAAAGACGGTGAAGGAAAAGACTTCCCAATCCTGCAAATGATACTGGGAGACAGGTAGCAACAACTACCCATAAATGCAAGAAGGCAGTCTCGCGGGACTGCCTTCTTGCTTATCGATAGCCAGTGATTATCTGTTGGCTGGTGGTGGTGGCGGAGGCATATTCGCTTGTGGCGCGTTTGCGTCTGTCACGTCAACGATCTCGATGTCGAAGATCAGACTTTCATGAGGCTTTTGACCAGGACCGGGACGGTCGCCATAAGCTTCAAAGAAAGGAATGTAGAGGGTACCCTTGCCACCTTTTTTGAACTTGGCGAGGCCTTCATCCCATCCACGGATCACAGAGCCTGTACCTACTACTACGTCGAGTGGCGGACGGCTGCCATCCATATTGCTTTCAAATTCTTTACCGGAAGGGAACAGTTTACCGGTGTATTTCACCATTACTTTCTTACCGGAATCGGCCTGAGGACCAGTACCGAGTTCCTTGATCTGAACGAAAGTACCATTGAGGGTCTTTTCGGTCTTGATATTGTTTTTGGCCAGGTAGTCTTCGATCTCTTTTACAGCAGGACCACGAAGCTTTTCGCCTTCAGCAGCTGCTTTTTGCTGTTCTGCCATCTGACGGGCTTGTTCCTTAGAACCTTCCGCCATATTATCTGCCTGTGCAGTGCTATCGGAAGTAAATACATCGATCACTTTGAAGGAGATGATGATCTGGTCTTTCTTCTTGATGAAGGGTGGCAAACCACCGGGGTTCTTGGCAAACAGGGTATCGGCCATCAGCACCACTACCGCACTGTCACCTTTGCGCAGCAAGGGGAAGATCTCGGCAGGATTGTAGGTAGATCCTACGCTGTCTACTTTTGCGTAAGAAGGCATTTTACCGAATGTTTCACCCAACAGGCTGTCTTTGGAACCACTCTTGATGCGTTGTGCAACGTGAAACTTCAGAATATGGCCCCTCTCAGCAGGTTTACCTTTTCCGTCGGAAATCACCTTGTACAAGAGGCCGCTCTTTGTTTTTTTGTATCCACCGCCGGAACAGGCCGCCAGCAGCAGCGCCATTGCCAGGCTACCAAGAAGAAACTTTGTTCTTTTCATTTGAGTTATTTGTTTTATAGGTCTCCTGCCACTTTTCAGGGGCAATTATATTGATTGTTGATTTCTTTGCTGTTTGAGCTATCAATCTTGCAGGGCTGCCGCACTTTCTTCCATGGCTCTATGGAAGTCTTCTACCGTTTGATCGAGTGAAGCGCTGCTGCGCCCACCGGCTGCATTGTAATGGCCGCCTCCTTCAAAATATTTACGGGCAAAGGTATTGACGTCGAAATCACCTTTGCTGCGGAAGCTCCATTTTCTTTCTTCATCGCGATCGATTACCAGGGCCGCCATTTTGATACCCTGTATGCTCAGGGGATAATTCACCAGTCCGTCGGAATCGCCGGTCTTGATCTCAAAACGCAGCAGGTCTTTTTTGCTGATGGCGATCAGCGCCGTATTGTATTCGTAATACACTTCCATGCGGTGCAACAGCACGTGCCCGATAAAGCGAAGCCTGTTCTCGAGGAAGTTATCGTACACGTTTTCATGTACCTGCGTATGGTTGAGGCCGCGGGCCTTGAGGTATGACACCATTTCGTGTACAGCGGCGCTGGCTGCCGGGAAACGGAAAGAACCCGTATCGGCCATCACCCCGGCGTACAGGCATTCAGCGATCTCAATATTGATCTTGTCCAGGTGCCCCGATCCTTTGATGAAATCATAGATCATTTCGCAGGTGGAGCTTTTGCTGGTATCGCTGACACCGTAAGCAAAACTGGCCTCTTCGGGTTGCTGGTGGTGATCGATGAGGATTCGGGTACAATTCAGCGACCTTAGTTTGGGCGCCATGTTTTTGGTACGCAGCAACACATTGAAATCCAGGCAAAAGAACCATTCTGCGGCATCCATGATCTTCTCCGCCTTGTCGCGGTTCAGTTCAAAATCCACGACGGTATTGCAACCGGGCATCCAGTTGAGCCACCTGGCCCAGTTGGTGGGTGATACGACGGTCACCTCATGGCCAAACTGTTTCAAAAAATGATAGAGGCCCAGGGCCGAACCCATTGCATCGGCATCGGGTTTTTGGTGCATGGTGATGACCACTCGGCGGGGCGTAGTAAGTAATGGGTATATTTCCTGGATGGGTTGCATAAAAATGTTGGCAAAGTTGCAGAAATAAAGTCCAATAGCCAAATCCGAAATCTCGCCCTATCTTTGCGGCCAAAATTGAGTTAAACTATATGAGCAATCGCACGTTTACGATGATCAAGCCGGATGCAATGAAAAATGGTCATGCCGGAGCAATCCTGGACCGCTTCATTAAAGAAGGTTTCCGGGTCGTAGCTTTAAAACAAACAAAGCTGAGCGCTGAAAAAGCCGGCGAATTCTATGCTGTGCACAAAGAGCGCCCCTTCTATGGCGAGCTGGTGTCTTTCATGAGCAGCGGTGTGATCATTGCAGCTATCCTCGAAAAGGAGAATGCAGTAGCAGCTTTCCGCAAACTGATTGGTGCTACCAACCCTGCTCAGGCGGAGGAAGGTACTATCCGTAAATTATTTGCCACTTCATTGGGCGAGAATGCTGTACACGGCAGCGACAGCGATGAGAATGCAGCCATCGAAGGCAGCTTCTTCTTCAGCGGCCTGGAGCAATTCTAAGATCGATATTTCTCTATTAAAAAGGGGCAGCGTACTGGTACGCTGCCCCTTTTTAGTATTCATTCGGTATACCCGTCGCCTTTAATTCACCAACGGCTTTACGGTAAAGCCCCGCTTGCGCAACAGGTTGATGACGCCCTGATCGCCGGTTAGGTGCCCTGCACCAACGGCAAACAAGGCAGGGGCTGGCCCCATCAGGTTGGGCATGATATTGACCCAATTGCGGTTGCGCTGATATAACAACAGATCCATATATTTCTCCATGCTAGGGTCGCTTTTAGCCACCAGCGAATCCATCCGCTTCAGATCCTGCTTGAGGTATACATCGACCATTTCCAGGGTCGTTTTTTTGTAGGTATCGATGCTGTCGATGTACGCTACCAATTCCTTCGCCTGGTCTTCGTAGGGGATACTATCAAACAAACCAGCCTGATACTCAGCCGTTTCCAGGCCTTTGATCTCATGGTTGTATTGCTTATTCTCTTCCATGATCTTGCTCTCCATGCCGTTCTTCTTGCCATTTTCGCAGGTCATGACCTGCTCGCCGATCAGGCTGGATACAAAAAAAGGCTTAAATCGGGTCATGAAAGAAAGCGGCAATGGGGTCTTGTGTTCTTTGAAATACTTTTCCACGCGCGCATACTCCTGGGCCGTGAGCAGATCCTGCAGTTTTCTACCATCGGTCATGCGCAGGTATTTCATGGCGCCCATCAACTCACCCATATCGTCCATATCCAGCTCAAAATAGATGATCTGAACGTCCTTGATCGCCTTTTTAAGGTTAGGGCTCAACGTTGCATCCTTATCGCAAAGAATATGCATAGTACCGAAAAGGTAAGAAGGCTGTTTCAGGTAGTTGCCGGTGATCTCCCACAGCAGTGTATTCTCGGTGGGGCGCGGCTTTGCGGCTGTATTGGATTTGGCAGTCGCCGGCTTGGCCGACATCGTCTTCACCGGGGTGGGCTTCTTCGTTTGCGAATACCCGAATCCTGCCAGGGCCACCCAACAAACTGCCATAAAAGATGTTTTCACGAACATGATCAAGTGCTTTTATTTTTTAATACTTGTTGGTTTATTTTTTTCCTTATCATTGTCACCAAATAACCCCTGATATGCAACCCCTCCAAAACCTCCGGTCTTGCGTGCCCGGCATGCTGCACGTATACGTCTCCAACCAACCACCTCCACTGGCAAATCTAACTTCCCGTAGTCAAATATGCTACTAAATTATTTATTATTCCTGTAGGCGGTTCCGGTATAATAGGTTGCCCGATCCTGCGTTAAGGAGCAGGACTATAGCTGCCCGGCGAACCTCCCAGGTTCAAAAAAACTAAACCTCCGACATGAGAAAGACGATTACCCTGATCGCCCTGATGGGGCTTGCTGTGCCTGTACTGGCACAGCGCGATAAAGACATTCCTGCATTCGGTACCGTAGAAAAGGCCGATCTGCTTGCCCGGGAATGCGATTTTGACAAAGAGGCTGAAGCCGTGGTACTTTTCGACGCTGCTGAAGCCTATGCAGATATGATGGGCCAGATCGAACTGGTACGGCATATACGTATTAAGATTTTAAAGGATAAGGGGCTGAAAGCTGCCGATATCCGTATTCCCTATTTCTCTTACCGCAACGATGAAAGCATCAAAGGCCTTACCGCGCAAACCTATAACCTCGACGCCGGAGGCAATGTGGTGGCCACCAAAGTAGATAAAAAGCTGATCTACGAAAAAGCACTCAACAAGTACAACAGCGAGCAGGTCTTTACCTTTCCTGATGTAAAGGCCGGCAGCATCATCGAATACAAATACACCCATTCAAATCTGGGATTGGCCAGCTGGTATTTTCAACGCTCCATTCCCGTCAAATACAGCCGCTACCGCGTTGACCTGCCCGAAGAGATCGAATTTACCTGCAATGCCCTGGCCGTTCTGCCAGTAGAGCAAAAAACCGAAAACAAGGGACGCCGTACCGTCAAGACCATGTCCATGACCAACGTACCGGCCTTGCGCGATGAACCCTTTATCACTTGTGAGGACGATTACCTGCAACGGATCGAAACCAAGCTGATCGCCGTCAACAACCCTGGTATGCCCCGCAGAAGCCTGCTGCTCAACTGGCCCCAGGTAATCAAAGCCCTGGCGGAAGATGAGAATTTCGGGGTACAGATGAAACGGGATATTCCGCGCACCACGGAACTCGACAGCATGCTGAAGAAACAACCCGATCCCTACCAGCGCATGTCGACCGTGCACCAGTATGTTCGAAAAAACATGGAATGGAACAATATTCGGGGCATCGGGGCTTTTGATGGTGTTCGCGCTGCCTGGAAAGATAAAAAAGGGACTTCCGGTGAGATCAACCTGATACTCGTCAACCTCCTGAAGGATGCCGGCCTCAAGGCTTCTCCCCTCTTGGTGAGTACACGCGATAACGGCCGCGTCAATACCTCCTTTGCCAGCTCGCGTGTTTTCAATAAAGTAGTGGCACATGTGACGATTGGCGAACAGGTATACGTGCTGGATGCCACGGAAAAATATACCCCCTCCAACCTGATCCCTTACGACCTCATGTATTCCGAAGGGCTGGCCATCGAAAAGATCGATACCTGGGCCTGGGGCTGGAAGGTATTGTGGGACCAGAAGCCGCATTTCCGCGAAACGATCATCCTGCGGGCCAATATCGACGAGCAGGGTGTGATGAACGGCAATGCCAGCGTGACCAGTTACGACTACTCCCGCGTCAACAGGATGCCGACCCTGAAGCTCGGTAAAGACAAATTCATCGAGAAGTTTTTCACCTCGACCAATGCCGGTGTAAAGATCGATAGCATTGCTATCGAAAACGAGGCGATCGACTCCCTGCCCCTCAACCAAAGCTTCGCCTTTACGCAACCCGTCAACAGCTCCGGCGACTACCGGTATTTCTCGGTCAACCTGTTTACCGGTCTTGAAAAGAACCCGTTTGTCGCCGACAACCGCTTCTCGGATGTATTTTTTGGCACCAACCAGAATTACCAGATCGTAGCCAACGTCACCATCCCCGAGTCGTATGAGTTTGAAACCTTGCCCAAGAGTGTCCGAATGATCATGCCCGACACCAGCATTTCCATCACCCGACGGGTCAATGCCGAAAAGAACGTGATGGCAGTACGCATTTCACTCGAATTTTCAAAACCTTTTTATACGCCTGAAGAATATCCGGATTTTAAGGAATTTTACAAGCAATTGTACGCATTGCTGAATGAGCAGTATGCGATTCGCAAAAAAGCTAAATCCTAACATACATGATCGTTGATGTGGTGAAATGCAAGTGGTTGCCGCGGTTGCTGGTGCTACTGATCCTCCTTTGTTCGCTGGGTATGGCGCAGGCGCAACCCGATTTCGAGACCTGGGGCAAGATTACACCAGAAGAGCGGGCCCTTACCGTTTGTGCTTTTGACAGTGAGGCCGTAGCGGTTGTATTGATCGATGAAGCCATCAATGACTACAACGACGAAAGGCACCTGATCACTTACCGGCATATCCGCATCAAGATCCTGAAAGAAAAAGGGGTGGGCTACAGCGATATCGAGATCCCTTTTTATACCCGTGATGATTTTCAACGGATCGATGACCTGGAAGCCGTTGCCTTTTCTGTCAACGCTGCAGGCCAGCTGGTGTCGCAGGCGGTAGACCGCAAGTCGATCTATACACAGCCGCGCAATGAACTGTGGTCCCAGAAGAAGTTTGCTTTTCCGGATGTGAAGCCCGGCACCATCATTGAATACAAATACCGGAGCGAGATGAAGAGCATCGCAGCCCTGGAAGATTGGGAGTTTCAACGAGACCTGCCTGTCGTCAAAAGCAAATTCGACCTGGCGATACCGCCCAACTACGAGTTTGCCTATATGGTGCACAAAAGCGACCAGATGCAGGTTGTGGTAAAACCCAATTCGAACGACGGAAAGATCTATTTCGAAATGAATAATATTCCCGGTCTGCGGGATGAACCCTATATGGACGCGCGCAAGGATTACCTGCAGCGTGTCACCTTCCAGCTTTCCGGGTACAACAGCGGTTTTGGTCGCACCAAATACATGACCTCCTGGGATGAGGTCACCAAAGAATTGGGTGCCGCTTCTTATTTTGGTTCGCAGGTAGGCAAGAGCCTCAGCGGCACCGAAGCCTTCCTGGCGGCCTTGAAAAGGCTACCAACACCGGAGGAAAAGATGCGTGAGATCTATCAGTACACCCGCAGCAACATGAGCTGGACCGGTTTCACCGGTTACGGCAGCAGCGATGGCGTAAAAACCGCCTGGAGCAAACGCAAGGGCAACGTAGCTGAAGTGAACTTTGTATTGCTCAACCTGCTCACCGAGGCAGGTCTGGAGGCTTACCCTATGCTGGTGAGTACGCGGCACCATGGCAAGGTCAATACCCAGTATCCCTTTGTCGACCAGTTCAACGCTACTTATGTAGCCGTCATCATCGGTGATAAACGATATTACCTCGATGCCACCGATGTACTGGGACAACCGGAAATGATCCCCTTCGACGTGCTGAATACCACCGCTTTTGTCGTACACCGTAAAAAAGGCGGGCTGGTCAACATCACCGACGACGCCCTGCAATTCAAGGAAAGCGTCACCATTTCGCTGAAGCTCGACAGCAATCAGCACCTACAGGGCGTAGCTTACATCAATAGCGCGCAATATGCCCGTACAGAACGGCTGGGTGACTGGAAAAGGGGCCGCGACCGCTACCTGAGTGGCTTCGAGACCAAGGATATGAAGATCGCGGTAGACTCTGTTAGTATTAAAAACGAAAACAACGATTCGTTGCCCCTGAGTCAGCAAATCCAGTTCAGGACACCGGCAACAGCTACCGGCGACTATATCTTCGTACCCGTCAACCTGTTCTCGGGTTTCGAAACGAATCCCTTCCTCGCCAACAACCGCTTCAGTGATATCAATTTCGGGTATCGTCGCCTGATCAACTTCAGCACGTATATCGAAATACCTGCGGGCTATGTGGTAGACGCGCTACCCAAATCACTTCAGGTGGTCAACAGCGACAAAACAGTTGTCTTTGCCCGCGAGCTTTTTCAAGACGCCAATACCAACAAGGTACTGGCACGATTGAAGATCGAAATGAAGAAAAGCCTGTATTCGGTCGATGAATACGGCGAACTGAAAGAATTTTACAAGCGTATGTTCGATATGCTGAATGAGCAAATTGTATTCAAGAAAAAGTAACGAACTATGAGAAAAAGTCCCTTGTTGATGGTCCCGTCGCTGTTACTGGCCATATGGAGCCAGGCACAACTGCCACCGCTGGCGGTGTCGGCCATCCCGGATTCGCTCAAGAAGAATGCTTCTGTCATCAAGCGCTATGAAAACTCGTTTTTCGAGATCACTGATATTGACCGGGGGTACCTGAAGACCCATGAGGTATATACCATCCTGAACGAAGACGGCGCTTCGCGCCTGAATATCACGGAACAATTCGACAACAAATTCTTCTTTCTTGAAAACGTCGACATACGGGTGTACGATGCCACCGGTAAGCAGATCAACAAATACAAGAAGAAAGACATGATGACCTATGGCGGCAGCGACGGTCTGATCGATGACAATAAATATGCTTTCATCAGGGTGCCTGCCCCCTCCTATCCCATCACCATCGAAACGGTGATAGAGTCGAAGTTCAAAGGGTCCTTGTTCCTTCCATCGTACAGCGTGATCGTACCGGACGAAGGGATACAACAATCCACCTTTGCCGTCAAGGTACCCAAGGCGCTTGACCTGCGCTACAAAGAGCAGCAGATCAAATTACCACCGACTGTAACCGAGGATGAAAAATACAAGACCTATACCTGGTCGGTCAGTAACCTGGCGGCCATCAAATCGGAGCCCAATGCCGTAAGCCCTGAAAGCCGGTATCCCCGCATCATTCTGGCGGCCAACCGTTTCAAGATGGACGATTACGAAGGCGATATGAGCAGCTGGAAGAACCTGGGTCTTTGGTACAACAACCTGCACAAAGGACTGGAAGTACTGCCCGATGACCGGAAGGCTTTTTTGCAAAACCTGGTGAAAGACGCCAAGGATGACCGCGAAAAAGTAAGACTGGTCTACGATTACCTGCAGAAGAACTTTCGCTACGTAAGTATTCAGCTGGGCATCGGCGGCTGGAAATCATTGCCGGCCACGTTTACCGACCAAAAGAAGTACGGCGATTGCAAAGGCCTTACCAATTATATGTATGCCGCCCTGAGGGCCGTGGGCATCAAAAGTCATCCGGCCTTGATCAATGCGACATACAACAAAGAACCGGTAGATCCTAATTTTCCCATGAGCGGCTTCAACCATGTGATCCTTTGTGTTCCGCAACCCAAAGACAGTATCTGGCTCGAGTGTACCAGTAAGACCAATGACTTTGGCGTGCTGGGCGTATTCACTGAAAACAGGAATGCCCTGCTGGTCACGGAAGAAGGCGGAGTGCTGGTGAGTACCCCCAGAAGCAACAGCAAAGACAACCTGTTCAACGTGCTGACGAAAGTCACCATACAGCCCGATGGGTCGGGCAAGCTGGTCAGTACGTTTCGCATCACCGGAGAATACAAGGATGTGATCGGCGATCTGATGGAAGATAAAAAAGACGACCAGAAGAACTTCATCATCAATGGCATGGGATTCAAACAGCCTGATGAATTCAACCTGATCAAAAAGGAAGCTGCCGGCAAGATGGAGACCGAACTGGAAATGGTGGTCGAGAAAGTACCGGAGTTCATTGCCGGCAACAAAATGTTCCTGAGTCCACGCCAGTATAAAATGACAGGTAGTATCCTGCCCAAAAGCGAGGACCGGAAAATGGACTATTTTTTCCACAATCCTTACCAGAAAAACGACACGACGGTGATACAATTACCGGAAGGCTTTTCGGTAGACGCCCTGCCCCAGCCCAAGGAGATCAAATGCCCCATGGCCAGCTATATCAGCAAATGCTGGTTCGATCAAGATACCAAAGCCGTCTATTCTGCAACTACCCTTGTGCTGAACCAGCACCGGATACCAGCCGCCGAATATCCAGCCATCAAGAAGTTCTTCGATGAAGTGGCGCTCGATGATGCGCAGCGTATTGTCATCAAAAAACAGTAAGAGAGGCATAGAGGCAACAAGTAATAATAACAAACGGGTGACGCTGATAAAGCATCACCCGTTTGTTATATACATGCTGTCTGGATCACTCCTGTCTCTCAGTCATCTCTATGGCTGGCTGCCTTCATGCCCCTTCTCACACATGCTCCACCACCGCTTCTTCTCCGTAGATCTGTCCTTTAAATTTGAGCGAGGGCGAAGGTTGAAATGCCCCCAATCCCAGCGAAGACCATTTCTGGTCGACCGATGCAATGGTGGTATCGTCGGCCACGATGATATTGGGCCAGTCGCGCTGAAAATCGTCGTGTTCTTTGGTTTTAATGGTGCCGTCGAAGCCCATACAAGCCCATTTCTTCCCGACCTGCTGCGTGGAGGGTTGCTCGAAAGGCAGGCTATCGCGACGGGGATCGAGGTTGTTGCAGAAGCGCCAGAGCGCTACCGCCAGATCGCCCGCGTCTACCGTATGCTCCACATACAATACCACCTTTACGCCTTCAATAGCATTGGACTGACAGAGTTGTTGGTGCAGCTCGCGTACATGTCCTTTGCGGTTTTTCTGTACCGAAACCACGATGCAGGGTATATCTAGTGCCAGCAATTGTGTGTTGATGCTTTTGATATCGGCAAACGTTGCCAGCACTGCTTTATCATCCACTTTCACCCCATTGCTTTGCAGGCAATACGAATCATCGGTTTCCTCTTCCAGTTTGCGCGTACCATCGATACACATCTTACCGCCAAAGCCCAGCTTGCTGCAGCTGTGGTCGAGTACATCCATCGGGCCTTGCGAAAAATAAATATCCGTAGCCGGATTGAGGTGCCTGAACATATACTGGGCCAGGGCTTTGTAGTCGGTGATGGGGGTAGTACCATCGGTCAAAGCCAGGATCTTGTTGAACATCATCTGACCGGCGCCCCACATGGCATTCATCACCTTTTGTCCCTGACCGGGGTATTCCTTGTTGATCTTAGTGATCACCAGGTTGTGGAATACACCTTCCACCGGCATGTCCATGTCGACGATCTCAGGTACCATCGTCATCTTGATCGGTGCGAGGAAAATGCGTTCAGTAGCCTTCCCCAGCCAGGCATCTTCCTGGGGTGGAATGCCCACAATGGTGGCAGGGTATACCGGGTTCTTTTTATGTGTGATAGCGGTAATATGAAATTTGGGGTACCAGTCGGGCAATGAATAATAACCGGTATGGTCGCCAAAAGGGCCTTCCCAGATCAATTCGTCATGGGGGTCTACATACCCTTCGATCACGAAGTCTGCATCGGCCGGCACTTCGATCGCCGGCTGGGAGATACATTTCACCAGTTCTACCTTCTTTTTGCGCAGGAAACCGGCGAGCATGTATTCGTCCACGTTCTCCGGCAGGGGTGCCGTAGCAGAATAGGCGTACACGGGATCGCCGCCCAGTGCAACTGCCACGGGCATCCGGGTACCGAGTTTTTTGTATTCGCTGAAGTGTTTGGCACTCACTTTATGGCGATGCCAGTGCATACCCGTCAACTGCGGGCCAAACACCTGCATGCGGTACATACCCACGTTGCGGGTATTGGTGTGGGGGTCTTTGGTATGAATGATAGGCAGGGTCACAAAGGGACCGCCATCTTTGGGCCAGCAGGTTATTACCGGCAGTTTGGAAATATCCGCTTGTGCGCCTTCCCACACCACTTCCTGGCAGGCACCTCTTCCTCCCTTTACTTTGGGCATCCAGGAGGCAAACTCGCCCAGTTTAGGCAGCAATTTCAGTTTATCCAGGATACTTTCCTTGGGAGCAGCCAGCAGCTTGAAAAGGTCTTCGATGTTGCGGGCAACATCATCGAGGTGGTTGACGCCAAGGGCCAGGCACATCCGCTTGTCGCTGCCATAGGCATTCATCAGCACGGGGAAATCGTACCCCGTATTTTCGAAGAGCAATGCTTTGCCGCCACCCGGCATTTTACTGACCCGGTCGGTGATCTCGGCGATCTCCAGTTTGGGGTCTACATATTCTTTGATACGGATCAATTCGCCTGCCTGCTCCAGGGTATCGATAAACTGCTGCTGATTCCGGTATGCCATGCTTTGTTTTTTGCGGGGCAAAGTTACGACAGAAAGCGACGCGGACCGTCTGGTGACAATACCGGCAAACCGGCCGCAGAATTCCGGCAAAAAGCAAGGCCCCCTGGCATGCAGGAGGCCTTCACATATCGGCAGATAGTAAGAAACTGGTTAATACACATTTTTGGGACAACCGAGCCGGCTCTTGCCACCACCACCGCCGCCGAAACCACCATTGTTACCGGTGCCACCGATACCGATGGTAAGGGTAAGGCCCTGGAAATAATACCAATCCTTCACTTTGGCATTACCCCGTAGCGTGCCTTCGGCCGGATAGTTGGGATCGCCATTCTTCAGCTCTCTGCCGCGGTAGGACATTTCTACAGCTTTGGCGCCTCTTTCAACATCGAGTGCAGTTGCATCGACATATCGCGTACTGACATCGTCGAGATAGTCCGTAAACAATTTACGCAGGCCGATCTCATAACCCAGCACCACATTGTCGCTGATGCGGAATTTAATACCGCCGCCAAATGGAATCGCAAATTGGTTGCGGGCATACGGCTTACGATCGGGATATTGTTGTATCCCCTGCCCCTCAGTACTCAGCGGCTGCAGGAATATTTTATTGCCCAGCGTATCATAGGCAAATGGATCGAAATGGTACAACGCAATCCCCCCGAAGATATAGGGCGATATTTTCTTGTTCTCCAGGTTAAACAAAGTATACTCCAGCATCAGGTTACCCTCCAGTATCTTGCTTTGAAAGCTTAGGTTGCGCGCCTGCCGCAGGGTGTCGGTCGATTTTTTATCACTGGCTTCTACCGAACCATACTGAATACCCCCACGCACGGCAAAATGAGGCGTAAGGTCGTACTTGAGGCCGACACCAAGGCCTAGATTGGACTGTTGGAGTGTGAAGGCTTTTTCCTGCAGATCGCCCTGGTAGTTGGTCACCCCACCAAACAACGTGAGGTGGAGACGGCGGGTTTCCTGCGCCTGAACAAGTACAGGCAATAGCACGCATAACAATGCGGTCGTTTTTCGCATACGTTCTTTCTTTTTTTGTGATTAGCGCGATTTAAGGCTGGGTAAATTTCTTCAGATAGTGTTCTAGATTTACGGATGCGATCAACGTAAAGATTTATAGATTGAATGTTTGAACGCAAGTTTCGCGCCAATTTATTCAACCACTTGCAACATAAGGCTATAGGCAACAACGCATGTGGATAATTTACTCTCCCTCCGTCGATTGTGCTTTTGTGTAGATACGACCTGCGGGGCTGTCTGGTTGGGTGTATATTATTTTTTCCCGGGTTCGCTGTCTGCCTGCCGGATCGTGAGGAGGAATTGAAACAGGTTGGTATCGGTGGTTATCTGTAATTTCTTGCGGAGGCGGTACCGACTGATCTCGACACCACGTACCGAAATGTTCATCAACTGCGCAATCTCTTTGGTAGAAAGATTCATACGCAGATAAGCGCAAAGCTTGATCTCATTGGCCGTAAGCGCCGGGTAAGTTTGCTTGAGCGCCACCAGGAAATCGCTGTGTACACGATCGAAGTGAAAGGCAAATTGCTCCCACCCCTGGTCTACCTTATCTTCTTCATGTAAAATGCGCAGGAGTTTTTTTAGCTCATCGCCTTCGTCGCTGTGTGAAGGCATCTTCTTCAACCGGGTCAACTCATCTTTGATGCGGCTGATCAACTCGCCCTTTTGTACCAGGTGCATGGCAGAGGAAGCCAGCTCTTTGTTCTTATGATCGATCTCCGACACGAGCTTTTCATTGCGCAGCTGCATGATCTCTTTCTCCGACTTCTCCAGTTCGAGCTGATGCAGGTATTGCAGTCGCCGCTGCTCTTCCTCATGACGCTGCTGTTGACGGGCAAACTTCTTTTGCTGCCGCTTGTACAAAGCGACGGCTAAACAACAAAGTGCCAGCAGGTACACGGCATAGGCCCACCAACTCTGGTACCAGGGCGGCATGACCCGAAACACATAACTGGCTACCGCCGATTCATTGCCAAGGTTGTTGCGCGCCTTCACCTCAAAGGTATAGGTGCCAGGCGGCAGGTTGGTGTAATCCTTCTCCGTCTTCCGTGACCACTCCGACCAGCCGGCATCAAACCCTTTCAATTGATAACTATAGCTGATATTCGCTTGCTGACCATATAAGGTCGATGCATATTCAACATGCAGGGAGTTCCATTTCCAGGGAATATCGGGCGTTACGGTCTTCCCAAAATATCCTCCAAAAACCTGGCGGGTCGTAGGCCCGGTAGCATTGACAGAATTGATGAGTGCCTGCAATTTCGTTTTGGTGCGCCGGTATTGCTCGTAGTTGATATGGTAGAAACCTGTTTCCCCGCCCATAAAGATATTGCGGGCATTGACCGTGTACAGGTGCTCGAACCCACTGACCATTTTACCATTGAGGTCGGGTAAATAAACGATCTGCGGGGAGGTGCCGGTATAGTCAGCTACCCCCAACTGCTTTTCGTGGATGAACCAGATATTACCCTCGGTATCTTCTTTCAGGTACCGGATGCTCAACTGCCCGAACACCGGCTGGAAATCACGCGCCGGTTCAAACCGATCCGTTTGTGGCTGGTATTGGTACACCCCTTTCTCGGTGGCGATCACCACCTGGTTCCTGACCTGGTACACGTGGTTATTCATAAAGGAGGGCAGTCCGTCCTGTTGTGTATACAACTTGATCTGTGCCGGCTGCACACTCATATCGATGCGGTACACTCCCCGATAAGGATGCGATGCCCAGGCGATATTGTTGTTGTCGAACGTCACAAACCGGGCAGGCTCGTCCAGGCCGGGCACAGCTTTGCCAGCCAGGAACCGGCCATTGTGGTATTCCATCAGCTCCAGCCCATGATAGGTGCCTGCCAGTACTTGCGCCGAGGGCAGCACCTTGCTCACCGGCAGATAGGTCCAATAACCGGCGCCGGGCCGCGCATGGACAGGAATGGCGCCCCCAGGCAGTACCTGGTAGGCCCCATCGTGGTGCCCCATCAACACCTGACCATTGATGCCCGACAATCCCCATACCTGCCCCTTGGTATTGGGCACCGCAGCAAATTGTCCTTTTACAAAGCTCAGGTCTTCCATCGGCGTCAGGGGCACCGTGTACAACCCATTGGTCGTACCCAGGTAAAGCCGCTCGTTGTGCAGCAGGGCAGCGTACCCCGAACCATCGTTCCCGTTTTCGGGATGAATATGTTTGATCGCATTGTCGTAAGCCACAAAATCGATCCCGTTATCGAGTCCCAGCCATAAATTATTGGCCCGGTCGCGGAAGATGCTGGTAATATTATTGTTCTGCAGCCCCTCCTTGCGGGAGAAACTTTGCACTAACTCACCCCGCCGATTGAATATATGACAACCACCCAGGCTGGTAGCCAGGGCAAACCGGTTACGTTCGAGCGCAATGCCGCCATAGATTGTTTCGCGTGCTACCCGGTCGAGATCGGGGGAATGAAAAGGCAGGAGCTTATTGGCCGTCAACAGGTACACCCCATCTTTCAGGGTGGCCAGCAGGGAACTGTCTTTACCCATCGGAATAAGGGCGCTGATATACAACCCCGGAGGCTGGTCTTCCTGCCGCATCATCGGCTGCCAGGTACCCTGGCTGAAGCGCAGCAAACCGTGGCTCATATCCTGGGCTACGAGCTGGCCCTCGTGCATACCCATATACGCCCATTCCGACACTGCGGGATACACGATGATGTGCTGGTTGCTGAGCTGCAATATTTTAGTGATGGACCGGAAGAATACATCATTGCCCCAGGGTATGATATCCCAGATGTCGGCAATCGACCGCTCCCTGGCCGGTATCAGGTGCTTGATGGAGGTATAAGTAAGGGTGCCGGCCGAGTCGGGCGCAAAATAACCGATCTCATCCTGCCCACCCGCATAAATACGGCCGTCGGGTCCGATAGCAATAGAACGTACGATGGTTTTGTTGGGAAGGGGGTAGATACGCCAATGTGTGCCATCGAAGCTGAGCACACCTTCATTATTGGCAAAATACATGATGCCATTGGCATCCTGCTGCACATCCCAGTTTTGGGTGCCTCCCCCGTAAATGTGCTTGGAGTAATTGATGATCTCAGGCAAACCAATGGTGTTCTGGCCCAGGCATGATATGCCCGAAACCAGCAGCATCAGCAGCAATCGTTTTGATCTTTTCATAAGCAAGTTAACGAACATCCGAACCTTGGCGGCTCGGATAGTAAGATACGGTAACGGGCCTATGTGAAAGTTACACTTTTTTGGATGATGTAGTATTGTTGTAGCTAAAAAGCTTGATTTTATTGACTTACAACAGGCTGATGTAGCGGTGATGTAGTTACAAAACACGCACTTGCAGTACCGTATAATAATTTTAGGAAGTGGCAATCACCCGCCGTTCCTGCCCCGTCCGGAGCGATAGTGGTTAACACCAATTGCCTCATCCTTCAATCAAAATTGTTTGCTTATGAAAATGAAAGTTGTACTGCTTTTATGTGCGGTACTATGCCAAGCACTGCTAATGAACCGGGCCTATGCCCAATCGATCCCGGTTTCAGGAACCATCACCAGCAAGGTTACAGGCGCCCCGGTTCCAGGCGCCACCATCGTCCTCAAAGGAAGTTCTACGGCCACCAGCGCCAATGCGGAAGGCAAATTCTCCATCACCGTACCCCGGGCCGGTTCCATTCTGGTCATTTCACACACCGGCATGCCCGCCCAGGAAGTAACGGTACGCGATGGCAGCAACCTCTCCATCCAACTGGAAGAAAGGGCCAATAGCATGGACGAGGTCGTGGTAGTGGGGTATAGCCAGACCCAACGCCGCGGCGCCGTCACCAACGCTATTTCAAGTGTTAAGGCCGGCGACCTTGACAATATGCCCGTTCAGCGCATCGAGCAATCGCTCCAGGGCCGGGTATCGGGCGTCAGCATCACCAGCAGCTCGGGTCAGCCCGGTGCCGCCTCTACCGTTCGCATCCGCGGGGCTTCCAGCACCGGATTCAGCGATCCCTTATATATAGTAGACGGTATCCCCATCGGGGGTGGACTGGAATACCTCAACCAAAACGATATCGAATCGATCGATGTCCTGAAGGATGCTGCGGCAGCCGCCATTTATGGTACCCGTGCCGCCAACGGCGTTATCCTGGTAACCACCAAACGTGGTAAGTCGGGCAAAATAGCCGTCAACTACAACGGTTACTATGGCACCCAGAAAGCCTGGAGAAGGCTGAAACTACTCGATGCCACCCAATATGCCCACCTGCTCAATGAAGCCGTTATCGCCAACGGACAGGAAGCCCGTTTTGCCAATCCCGAATCTTTTGGCAAGGGTACCGACTGGCAAGACCAGGTGTTCTCCGATGGCTCCCCCATCCAGAACCATGACCTCAGCCTTTCGGGCGGTTCCGAACGCTCTACCTACTACTCCTCTTTCAGTTTCCTCGACCAGAAAGGGATTGTGGCGCCCGACAACTCCAAGTTCAAACGTTTCACGGTACGTTTCAATTCATCGCACAAGATCACCAGCAATATCACCTTCGGCACCAATATCGGCTACACCCGTATTTCGTCGGTAGGCGTAGGTACCAATGGCGAGTGGGGCACCCCGCTCAACCGCGCCATCAACCTCGACCCCATCACGCCGCTGATCGAAACCAACCCGGCACTCGTGAACGCCCCTCCCTACAGTAATCAGCCTGTAGTGCGTGATGCCAACGGTAACCCATATGGCATTTCCAACCTGGTCACTTCGGAAATACTGAACCCCGTCGCAGCCCTGAAAGTGGCCCAGGGTAGCAGTTGGTCGGACAAAGTCGTTGCCAACGCCTTTGTAGAAGTAGAACCGATCAAAGGCCTTAAACTGCGCAGCACCATTGCCACGGACCTCGCCTTCTGGGGCGACGAAAGCTTTTCGCCCGTTCATTACCTCAATACCACCAACCAGGTGACCCTGAATGGCTATACCCGCAACTCCAACCGCGGCGTGGTATGGATCTGGGAAAACCAACTTTCGTACCAACGCGCCTTTGGCAAACACAGCATTACCGCCCTCGCTGGTACCACGGGACAAAAGAATGACGGCAAAACCCAGGGAGGCACCCTGCGTGGACTGCCTGTGAACGATATCAAGGATGCCTCCCTGCAATTTCCCGTTGCGCAAACCAATCAATACTTCTGGGGAGGCGAATACGAAGAGGCTTTGTCGTCGATTTTTGGGCGTGCGATTTACAGTTACGACGACAAATACCTGCTCACGGGTATTATCCGCCGGGATGGTTCTTCCACCTTCGGCCCCAACAATAAGTATGGCGTATTCCCGTCTGTGTCTGCAGGCTGGGTCGCTTCGCGCGAGGACTTCTTCCCGGTCAATGATGTAGTCAGCTTCTTAAAATTGCGCGCCTCTTATGGGGTGGTGGGTAATGACCGCATCGGCCGTTTCCGCTACCTCGCCACCGTTGGCGGCGGCAGAAATTTCACCACCGGACTGTCGCCTGTACTCGTGAACGGTGTGAGCCCCAATGCACTCTCGAACCCGGACCTGAAATGGGAAGAGACTTCGCAATTGAACTTGGGCCTGGATGCAGTACTGTTCAACAACTTCACCCTGACATTCGAGGTCTTCAATAAGAAGACCAGTGGTATGCTGCTCGATATCGTCGTGCCGGGTTATGTCGGCAATACCGGCCCTGTAGGCAATATAGCAGACATGGAGAACCGCGGGGTTGAACTTGAACTGGGCTACCGCAACCGCATTGGAGAAGTCGACTTCAAGATCAATGGTAATATCTCTTACCTGAAGAATGAGGTCACCTACCTGGGCGCCGACAAGACCTTCCTCAATGGTCAGCGTTTCGGCCCACAGGGTGTAGAGATCACCCGTGCGGCCGTAGGCTATGCGGTCTGGTCATTCTATGGTTTCAAGACCAATGGACTGTTTCAAACACCGGAAGACGTAGCGGCCTATAAAAACAAAGATGGTGCGCTGTTGCAACCCGCTGCCAGCGCCGGCGATATCCGCTTTGTAGATTATAACCAGGATGGCAAGATCGATAACGATGACCGCACCATCATCGGCAATCCTACACCGGATGTGAGCTTTGGTTTTACCGCAGAAGCATCGTGGAAAGGATTTGACGTCCTCGTATTTGGACAGGGAGTAGCAGGCAACCAGGTATTCCAGGCCTTGCGTCGTTTCGACCTGCCTACTGCCAACTGGACCACAGAAGCGTTGAGCCGCTGGACAGGCCCGGGCACTTCCAATAAGTTCCCACGCCTGGTCTACAACGATCCCAACCAGAACTTCAGCCGCAGTTCCGACTTCTATTTACAGAAAGGGGATTATTTCCGCATCAAGGTATTGCAGATCGGTTATACACTACCCGGCAGCCTGGCACAAAAAGCAGGTCTGAACAAAGTACGGGTATACCTGACCGGCAACAACCTGTTCACCTTTACCAAATACAATGGCTTTGATCCGGAGATCGGCGGCGACAGCTTTGGCATCGACCGCGGTATCTATCCACAAGCACGTGCTTTGATGGTCGGCCTTAACCTTGGTTTTTAATCCTCTTAAACTATTCAAATCATGAAACGACATTCTTTATCCATACAATGGTTGCCCGTATTGCTCGGAGGGCTGCTTACCACCACCTCCTGCAGCAAAAGCTTTTTGGAACTGGAGCCACGCGGCACCGAACTGGAAGACAATTTTTATAAGAACCAGGACCAGGTATTTCAGGGACTGATTGCTGTATACGATGTGATGCAATGGGGCAACTCGGGTGGCTATACCATGAAGATGCCTTTGTTATCGGCAGCCTCCGACGATGCGTATGCCGGTGGCAGTGATGCCAGTGATCAGCCCAGCTGGGTAGCCTACGATGATTTTACGCTCGATCCTTTCCGTGGTCCGCAACTGGGGCTTTGGCAGAAAGCCTATACGGGCGTATACCGCGCCAATCTTCTGCTGGAGAAGATCGAGAAAGTACAAAGCCTGTCTCCCGCCTTCAAAGCACGTACGATCGCAGAAGCTAAAACGCTGCGTGCTTATTTCTACTTCGACCTGGTGCGTTTCTTCGGCCGTGTACCGCTGATACTGGGCGCCATCCCTACTTCCGAATTGTATAGTCAAAAGCAGGTTGAAGCGCCCGCCGTCTATGCACAGATCGAGAAAGACCTGAAGGAAGCACGTCCCGACCTGCCCCTCACCCTACCGGCAGCTGAATATGGCCGTTTCCCGAGAGGGGTTGCCACGGCTATACTTGGCAAGGTTATTCTCTACCAAAATGCGCAAAACAGGATGGCCGAAGCAGCAGCGTTGCTGAAGGAAGTCAACACCTCACCTGCCTATCACCTCCTGGCCAATTATGGCGATATCTTCCGCCCCGATAATAAGTTCCATGCAGAGTCGATACTCGAGATCCCCCACTCCAACCTGGCTGCCTGGGGCGACTGGAACTGGATCAATGGTGGTGAAGGCAATGTAGCCCCTCAGTTCGTCGGCGCCGCCGACTACAATGGCCCTACCTTCTCAGGAGGTTGGGGATTTGCCCCGATTACCGAGTCCCTGGTGGACGCCCTGAAGAATGATCCGCGTTTTGTACATACCATAATCGATGGAAAGGCCATGCAGGCGCAAGGCGCGAAATACAATGCGCGCTACCAGAATACCGACTACTTCATCCGTAAATATGCTCCGGTGACTGCTTACCGCAGCAGCGTCGGTACCGCCGAGATCAACTGGCCGGTCAATGAGATCGAGATCCGCCTGGCGGACACCTACCTGCTGGAAGCAGAAGCACTCGTACGTGGAGGTGCCGATGCCAACCGGGCACAGTACCTGCTCGATACCGTGCGCCATCGTGTGGGACTTGCCACCGTACCCGCTACCCTCGACAACATCTACAAAGAACGCCGGCTCGAACTGGCCACCGAAGGACATCGTTTCTTCGACCTGGTACGGAGCGGTAAAGCGGTGGAAGTACTGGGCCCCCGTGGTTTCAAAGCCAATAAAAACGAGGTGCTGCCGATCCCCCAGCAAGAGATCGATGTAACGAACAAAGTGCTTGAACAAAACAAGGGCTATTAATCCTTTAAACTATCAACTATGCAACAGCGGTTCAATCCCTATAAGTTTTCCTGGTTACTCCTGCTGGCTACGCCTACCCTTTTTCCGGGTTGTAGCCCCAAAAGCAGTTATGGCGATATCGGCACCAAACCCAAGGCTGCCTTTACAGTAACCCCCATCAGTGGCCAGGTCAATAAATACCTGCTGACCAGTTCAACCGATGACGCCTTCTATTTCCGTTGGAATATCGGTGATGGGGGCGGCGCGCGCGTGGGCAAAAAGATCGACACGGCTTACTACCCCGACAAGGGCGACTATACCATTAAGTTACTCGTGATGAGCGATGGCGGCATCGACTCGGCCAACATCAAAGTATCGGTGGCAGCCGATGATCCCAATGGCTGTTCGGGCCGTAAAGCCTTGTTGACGGGTTGCTCGTCCAAGACCTGGGTACTCGACCAACCCGGTGGTGGTGCTTTATGGGTAGGTGATCCCGGCGGTGGCCAGTGGTGGGCCAGCGGAGAAGGTGATGTGGCAGGACGCCCCTGCGCCTTTAATGATGAATATACCTTCAAAAAAGACGGTAGCTTTATACGCGATGTAAAAGGCGATGTACGGGTAGATGACGAGGGTGGCAATCCCTGGCCTACCGATATTGCCTTGCCGGTTGGTTGCGCTACGATGGCACAGATACCTGCCAAATACCAGGCATGGGGCAATGGAAATTTCACGTTTAAAGTAATTGCCAACAACAAACTGCAGGTGATCGGCAATGGCGCTTATATGGCCCTGTACAAAGCCGGGGAAGCGGGCACCTCTGGCGTACCGGAAAGCGTAATCACCTATGATATTCTGGAAATGACCGCTACCAAAATGGTGCTCAACAAAAAATATGACTGGGGCCAGTGGAAGTTCACCTTCAAGGCCAAGTAAGTTTTGCGTCACAGTTAATAACAGCAGCCACCGCCCTTCCGGGTCTTCGTGACCGCAGGAAGGGCGGTTTTCAACCAGCCGCTACCCTCATGTTGATCTTATACCCGAATTGAATATTTTATTATGCAAACAAGAACGGTTCATCCCATGCTAATAACGATTGCGACTTGTTTATTGTCGCTCGGGCTGTCTTCTGCCGGCTGCAGTAAAAGCAGCGGAGGGGGCGGCAACGGCGGCGATATTCCTGTGGTACCCGCTATTTCCATCAACGACGTTACACTCTTTGAAGGCAATAGCAGCAACACCGAATTTGAATTTGCCATCACCCTCGATAAAAAGACGACGAAAGAGGTGTCCCTGCAATATAGCATCACGGCAGGCAAAGCGGTAGCCGGGCAGGATTATATCGTACCCACCAACACCAGCATTACCATCCCTGCGGGGGCCACCAGCGCCAAACTGATCGTACTTGTGGTAGGCGATGATATCAAGGAAGGAGACGACGACTTCACCGTTCAGTTGCAAAGCCCGGTAAACGGCACCCTGCTAAAAACATCCGGCGGCGGTACCATCCGTAACGACGATACTAAAATAGGCTATAACAACACCGGGTACGATGCCCCGACTTCTTACCCGGGTTATGTTTTGAAATGGGCCGACGAGTTCAATGCCACGTCACTCAACACCACCATTTGGAGTCACCAGAATGGTGATGGTTGTCCCAACGTCTGCGGCTGGGGCAACAATGAACTGGAATACTATACCGATCGCCCCGAGAACCTGTTTTTCCAGAATGGTAAGCTGATCATCGAAGCGCGTCCGGAAGCTTTCCAGGGTAAAAACTATACCTCCTCCAAGATCATCACGCAGGGCAAACAGCCGATCAAGTTTGGCCGTATCGATATCCGCGCGGTATTACCCCGCGGCAAAGGCATTTGGCCGGCCTTCTGGCTGATGCCGGAGAAAAGTGTATTCGGCGGATGGCCCAAAAGTGGCGAGATCGACCTGATGGAAGTGGTGGGTCACGAACCTGCCAAAACCCATGGCACCTTGCATTTTGGTCCAGGCCCGGGCAGTACACAGATCACCCGCAGCTGGTCGCTCCCATCCAAAACCTTCAATGATGAGTTTCATGTATTCTCGCTGGAGTGGAAGCAGGACCAGATCCAATGGCTGGTAGATGGCCAGGTATTCTCCACGGTCAACAAGGCCGATCTGGGGGCCAACAACTACCCTTTCAATGAAGAATTCTTCGTGATCTTCAACCTGGCGGTGGGTGGTAACTGGCCGGGTAGTCCGGAGCCCAATACCTATTTTCCGGCCTGGCTGATCGTAGACTATATCAGGGTGTACCAACAGCCCTAAACATATTGGTTTTCAGTGGATCGTGCCGGCTTTCTGTGTTTACGGGAGCCGGCATTTTTCTTTTTTGTAACTTTGCGGCTTTTATACCAGTACGTTTTGGTCAATATAGCACATATCCAACTACCCGATTTCCCGCTCTTGCTGGCGCCCATGGAAGACGTGAGCGATCCGCCTTTCCGGGTGGTGTGTAAAGACAATGGCGCCGATCTGCTCTACACCGAATTCATCTCCAGCGAAGGATTGATCCGCGACGCCATCAAAGCCAAACGTAAGCTGGATATTTTCGATGAAGAACGTCCGGTAGGAATACAAATATTTGGCGGCGATGAAGAACGCATGGCCATGGCCGCCCGCATCGTCGACGTGACCAAACCCGACCTGCTCGACATCAATTTCGGCTGTCCCATCAAAGGCATTGTAGCGCGGGGCGCTGGTGCCGGGGTGTTGAAAGATGTAGACCTGATGGTGCGACTGACCCAAGCCTGTGTGAAAAGTACCAGCCTTCCCGTAACGGTAAAGACCCGGCTGGGTTGGGATGATGATACGAAGAATATTGAAGAAGTAGCTGAACGCCTGCAGGATGCCGGCATCAAAGCACTCGCCATACACGGCCGCACCCGTTGCCAGTTGTACAAGGGCGAAGCCGACTGGACACTCATCGCGAAAGTGAAGAACAATCCCCGCATCAAGATCCCCATCTTTGGCAACGGCGATATCAATACACCACAAAAAGCACTGGAGTACAAGAACCGCTATGGCGTAGACGGTATCATGGTAGGCCGTGCCGCCATCGGTTATCCCTGGATCTTCCGCGAGATCCGGCATTACCTCAATACAGGCGAAATGCTACCCGCCCCCACCCTCGAAGAGCGTGTGGCCGTAAGCCGAAAACAACTCCTCAAATCTGTAGCCTGGAAAGGTCCGGTAGCAGGTATCTATGCCATGCGCCGCCAGTATCTTTATTATTTCAAGGGACTACCCGGATTCAGTGAAGTAAAACAACGTTTGGTCACTGCACCCGATATCGCTACCGCCGATACGGTGTTGGTGGACATGCTGACACGTTATGCGGGTTACCAGTTTGAACAAGCCCCCATCGTATTGAAGAATTACCACGAAACCTGCTCTTTATAATTGCAGCAGCCGCACTTCAAAAATATTGGCCGTGGACATATTGTCTTTGCCTACAAATTTAACGGTGATGACTGCTGGCTTATCTGCCAATACGCTGGCGGGCAACGGGAGATCTGTGGTGATGAATTGCTCTGGTCCCGAGCCATCAGCGGATACCGTCGTCACCAACTGGTCATTCATATACACCTCATATCGCCGGTTGCGCTCTTTGCCCCAGGTCGTAATCCGCAAGGTTTTCGCTTTACCCTCCCTGTTGCGCAGTTGATAACTGAACCAGCCTTTGGCATTGCGGAAACTGCGCTCGCGGAATAAACCATTCTCCGTTTGTGCACCTGTAAAACCATGATCATTTTCAGGTTGCTGCTCGCCGCAGTGCACCACATCGACAGTCTGTGCTTCAAGCGCCAGTCCCGCAGTTTCTATGCTTTTCAAACGCTCCCTTACCTGTGGCAGGCTGTCCTTCGTCGTGTAGGGGAAATAAATAACATAACGGCTGTTATGAATGGTATAGAAGGGTTGCAGACGCAGGTGTTGGTAGGCGGGCTGATCGAATAGCCGGGTAGCTTCAAACCGCAGTTGCCCCTTGTTCACCAGCTGGCTGCTCCAGTTAGCAGCAGGTTGGCCCGTATTCGCCGCTTCCACGACCAGGGGCGCTTTTTCCAGTGGCTCCAGCGGGCCGGCGGCAATATGTCCCATGCGGCTGCCATCGGCCAGCAATCCATCCAGACGTACGGTATCCGTAGCGGCAGCCAGCACAAGCGGACCGTATACAAACGAGATCCAGGAAGACTGATCGGGTAAAAATTCGGATGTAACGACCATTGGCAATTCCAGTCCGACCTGGTCACCGGTCTTCCACAGCCGTTTGATGGTATAGTAACCAGATGCAGCATCGTATACCGGCTTTACCACCTTCTTGTTCACGCGTATCACCATATTGGCGGCTACCCACGCGGGGCGACGCAGCCGTAGTTGAAATGTTTGGGGTTTCGTCAACTGTAGCTTGATCGTGTTAGCCGATTCAGCAGGGAAAGCCGTTTCCTGCGTCACCGTAATGCCCTTCTCTTTCCAATTGAGCACAGAGGGAATGAACAGGTTCACGTATAAATCGGTTTTATCGTGCGCGTAAATCATCTCCCCATACTTGCCGTGGTTTTCAAGTCCCGATCCTACACAACACCAGAAGCCGTCCTGTGGCTGACTGTACACGCGGTAATGATTGGGACGCATCGGTGTAAAATATACGAAACCACCACCTGGTCTTTGAGAAGAGAGAATATGATTATAGAGCGTGCGTTCGTAATAATCCATATACTGGCCCGCAGGTTTGCCGAGGAAGAGCTCCTTCGACAATTTCAGCATATTGTACGAGTTGCAGGTCTCCGGACCTTCGCGCGACTCGATCATCGAACTGAAGTCATTGGCCGGGTGGAAATGTTCCCGCACACTATTACCACCAATGGACACCGTTCGGTGCTCCACCACGGTATGCCAGAAGAAGTCGGCGGCGCGGTGCCAGGCCGTATCTTTTTCGATATTGGCGATACGTTGGTAGCCGATCACTTTCGGTATCTGCGTATTGGCATGTATGCCCGTAAGTGCATCCTTGTTTTGCAATAACGGATCGAGTATACGCCGGTCGGAGAAACGACGGGCCAGTGTGAGGTATTCTTTGTTACCGGTGCTGGCACCTATATTCGCAAACACTTCATTGAGGCCACCATGTTCGCTGCGCAGCATTTGTTGAACCTGCTCGTCGGTGAGGTTGGATACCAGCCGCACGCACCAATCGGTCAGTTTAACCAGCACTTCTTTGGCTTGCTGGTTACCGCCAATCGTCCAGGCATCATACAGGCCCGCATACAGCTTGTGAATATTGTATAAGGGTACCCATTTGCCATTGAGCGAAAAACTGCCGGCATCGATCTTACCCGCGGCAATCTCCTTCCACATGGCTTTACCGCCCGGTACGCCACCCACATAACCGTCACCATTGGCCTGCTGGCATTGAGCCAGTTGGCCTACCATATAATCCAGGCGGTCTTTCAACGCTTTTTCACCGGTGGAGGCATACATGAGCGACAAAGCGGTCAGGTAATGTCCGCCGACATGACCATCCAGGCCCGTATTCTCCCAGTTGCCATAAGACGGTGCTTTCATGGGCAGCCCGGCCTCGCGCAGGAATGGAAACAACAGACGGTCGGCATCGAGCGCCAGTATATATTGCTGATCAGTTTGCTGGGCTTCTTTGAAAGGGCCATCGAGCAGGCGAACTTCCTGCAACGGGAAGGTGGTCGTTTGGGCAAAACCAGTTACAGCGATACCTGTCAAACAAAAAGCGAGGGTAAGTGGCTTGATCATATGATACGTTCTTCAACGCTAAAAGTAAAATAATTCGGGCAGGGAAAGCGGTCGCGGGTCAGATTGAGCCGTTAAGACCAGCTTAAAAAAAGGATCGCGAACCTAGCTCCCTGGGTCCACGATCCATCGACCATTGCTATTATTGCGGGTAGCCCGTATTCTGCTTCAGGTTACCATTTTTATTGATCTCTACCCGGGGGATCGGGAAGAGGGCTCGGTAGTCACCGTTGGGGGAATGCGAGAACCATGATTTTTTGGTGAACACACCAAAACGTATCAGGTCCTGGCGACGGCGGGCTTCCTGGTTGAATTCCCAGCCCAGCTCGTCTAGAAAACGGCCATACTGAATATCCGCACCACCTTCATTGGTCGAGGCCAGGTGGTTGCGCAGACCGTAGTCATACGAACTGCCGCCCTGCAGTTGTGCACCCGTCACCGTCGCTTTGCCTGGATTGCTCCGGAAATTGCGGGCACGCACTTCGGTAACGATTACTGCTGCCTCATCGGCCTTCCCGGTACGCAGCAAGCACTCCGCCTTCATCATCTTGATATCAGCAAAGCGGAAAAGCGGCCAGTCGTTGTTGAGCTGTACGTTGGCGCCTTTGGCGATCTCGAATTTACCAAGGCGGAACCCATTGGTCTCATCACTTTCATCGATACCCGGCACACTGTTCACAAAGATGAGGGGCTTGCCGTTGGAGGCGCCCATATTGCTCACCAGGGGCACACCACTGGCGGTGTACTGCTGCCCTTGTATCCAATTGGCTTTGAGCCGCGCATCATCGGGATCATAGGAACTGATGGCCTGCGGAATGGCACAGATGCCACCCCAGGGGGCCGACTTCAGGTTATACGTAGCCTGGTTGGCCGGCTGCAGGGTTTGCATGTGTATATCGAAAGCATTCCAATCGGTGGTATAGTTCTCGTCAATGGGCAGGGCGAAGATGATCTCTTTCGAACCTTCATTTTCCGTCTTGAACACCTCGCGCTGGTCGGCCTCCAATACGTAACCGGCACCCGAGTTCAATACCGCATCGCATTGCTCGATACATTTCTGCCATTCGGCGGTGCCGGCAAATACCTGGGCATTGAGATACATCTTGGCCAGCAGGGTATGTGCCGCCCATTTGTTGAAACGGGCGTAAGTGGTCTGGTCGTTCTTCGTGCTGAGCAAACTGATATTGTCCGTGATCTCTTTTACAATGAAATCATATACCTGTTTACGCGTGCTTTGCTGTGGCAGGAAACCGGCGGGTACGTTGAAGTCTGTGACGATCGGCACATTGCCGTATAGGTCTACCAACACATAATAGTAAGAAGCGCGCAACACCTTCAATTCCGCCAGCACGTTCTCCTTGCCCTCTGTCATCGGGATGCCACCCGATTCGATCTGGTAGATAATACGGTTGCAATTGGTGATGCCTGCATAGGTACGCTCCCAGCAGGGGCGCACCACATCGTCATCAGCTGTCCACTTGTGCTCGTGCAGGCGACGGTAGATGCCACCATCTACCCACCCATTGGGACGGGCAGGTGTCACGACCAGGTCGGCGGTGTTTTCCTGAGCACGGTGTACACCGTTCCAGTTGAGCAACAGCAGGCGCCAATTGGTATAGGCACTGCCTACCAGCGAGTTGAGGTCATCGCCCGACGGGTTGAACTGCGAAGCAATGATAGCGTTATAGTTGGTGTCTTTGAGTTTGGTACAAGACAAGGTACAGGTGGCAGCTACAGCGGCGGTATAGATGAATCGTTTCATAATGATGCTGTATTTATCGTTAGAAATTTAAGTTTACTCCGATGGTATAGGTACGCGTCGTAGGATATTTGTCGCGATCGTCATTACCCGGTGTCAGTCCCAGGCGGTTCACTTCCGGATCGATGCCTTTGTAACCGGTGATCATAAACGTGTTCAGCGTCGACACAAAGAAGCGGGCCGATTTGATAAACGTGATGCCGGTATTGTTGAGGTTGAAGCCGAGCGTAATGTTGTCGATCTTCCAGAAATCGCCATCCTCGATGTAGTAGCTGTTGAATTCAAGGGGCATGTCCTTACTCAATACGGCTTTACCAAACACTTTATCATACGCCGACTTCATCCGGTTGTATTGCTGTATCTGCGTATTCTCATAGTACATACGCTGAAAGTTCAGTATCTGGTATTTGAAGGCGCCCCGCATGGTGATGCCGAGGTCCCAGTTCTTGTAGCGGAAATTATTATTCCAGCCTGCATAGAATTTTGGCAAACCATTGCCCAGTACTTTCTTGTCTTCAAAGGCGTGGTCGAGGTCATCGTAATTGACGGGTTTACCATCGGCGCCTTCATAGATCCATTTGCCATCGTTCGTAACGTCAATCACTTTAAAGCCATAGAAATTTCCGATCTCCTTTCCTACTTCTACGATATGGGTGAAGGTCTGGATGGGCTCACCGGTACCGCCGGCAGTAAACCAGGGATTCGTGAGCTTATACAGATCGTTAGAAAGATTGATCAGCTTGTTGCTGTTGGTCGAGAAGTTGACACTGGTATTCCACACAAAGGTCTTCGTCTGGACCGGCGTGTAGTTCACGATCACCTCGATGCCCTTGTTCTGCATCTTGCCCACATTGGCGCGGGTCGTGGTGAACAGGTTGGGCGGACTCGGCACCTGGTAGTCGTACAACAAGCCTTTGATGTTGCGCACATAATAGTCGATGCTACCAGACACTTTGCCTTTGAACATGGAAAAGTCCATTCCGATATTGGTCTCGTGTTTCTCTTCCCATTTCAACTCCGGATTGGGGTTCTGTGTGGGTCCGAGGGTTTGTGTCCACTGACCATTGAGGTAATACCAACCAGTATAACCAAGCAGGGATACACCGCGAAACAGGTCATTGGGCTGCGTACCGGTAACACCGTATCCTGCACGGATCTTGATATCGTCGAACAGGGTTTGGTTCTGCATGAAGCTCTCCTTCGTCAGGCGCCAACCTACCGATACTGCCGGGAACAGGCCCCAGGGCTTTTTGGCCCCATAGAGTTGGCTGGCCGCTTCGTAGCGCAAGCTACCCAACAAGAGGTATTTATCAGCATAGCTATACGTAACACGTCCGAAGAAGCCAATGAGGTTGGTCACACTTTTGGTACTGCTTTGTGGGGCAAGACCTTCTTTGAGGGCACCGCCAAGGCCGATGTTGTTGTAGCCAAACTGGTCGGTGGGAAAATCCCAGTTCTGCATCCAATGGTCGCTGTATTCATTCTCCTGGTAGCTATAACCGCCGAGTACGGAGAACCGGTGATCATCGATGGTCTTGCTGTAATCAGCGGTCAGTTCCAGGAGGCGATCGATAGATTCCCGGCCACCTACTGAGGCATACCCATTGCGGGAGTCACGGCGGGTGGAGATATGTTCCTTGGTTTCGGCATAGCCGCGGCTTTGGTTAAACTTGGTGTAGGACAGCAAAGCATTGAGGCGTAAACCACGAACCGGCAGGATGGTGATATTGGTATTGTAACGTGTGTTCTGTGCGGTATTCTGGCCATCGCTTTCGTAGAGGCGCGCCAGTGGGTTCTCGTAGTTGAATTGACCGGGCTGTTCATCCCAGCGTCCGTCTGCATCTTTAATAGGCTGCGTAGGATTGCGAATGAGCGCCTGCCGGTAGGTGTATCCGTTGAAGCTGGCGCCATCACCGGTGGTGTTGTATTTGTTCTGCGAATTGATGACGCCAAAATTGAACTTCAACCGGTTGTTGAACATGTTGTGGTTGATATCGATGCGACCCGTAAAGGTGTTGTTGTTCGACTTGAGGAACACCCCTTCCAGCAAACGGAAGTTGAGGTTGGCGAGATAATTGGTCGTACTGTTGCCACCCCGGAAAGTCAGGTTGTGGATATTGCTGATGGGCGTTTGCGAGATTTCGTTGAGCCAATCGGTGGAAGCACCTTTATCGAGGTCGGCAGCGCGGTCACCGCTGGCGATTTGCGCGCGGTAATCGGCCGCCGTCAGCATATCGAGTTTGCGAGCAATGCTCTGGGTGCTGACAGAGCCACTGTATTCTACCGAGCTGGTGTAATTGCCGCTGGCCCGCCGGGTGGTAACGATGATCACCCCATTGGTACCACGGGTACCATAGATGGCGGCAGCCGATCCATCCTTCAGCACATCGATCGATTCGATGTCTTCCGGCGCAACGGTTTTCAGGTCGCCGGGAATACCGTCTACCAGGATCAGCGGGTTGCTGTTGGCACCCAGCAAGGTGGTACTACCCCGCAGCAGGATCTGCGAGCCGCTGGTGGGGTCACCGCTGGGAGCGGATACTGAGAGACCTGCTACCTTGCCCTGCAACAATTGTCCGGCGTCGAGCACATTGCCCTTGGTGAAATTCTCGGACTTTACGGTAGCGATGGAACTCGTTACTTCCGCTTTACGTTGGGCGCCGTAACCGATCACCACTACTTCTGTCAGGCTTTTAGAGGCCGTTTGCAGTACCACGGTAAGGGAAGCTTTGCCGGCTGCGGGCAGGTCTTGCGACAGGTAGCCGATCGACGAGAAGTTCAGTACGGCTGCCTCTTTAGTAAGCGTGATGTTGAAGCTGCCGTCGCTGCCCGACATGGCGGTGTTGCGGGTACCCAGCTCAGTGATGGTCACCTGCGGGATACCTTTGCGGGCACTGTCGAGCACGATACCCGTAAGGGTAATCTTTTTCTTGACCGGATCCGTACTGGCAGGCGCGCTGGTTGGTTGCCCACTGTTGGCAGCAGCTGCTGCGCCTTCTATACGGTCTTTGGCAACGATGGTATAATAATTAGGTTTTACGTAGAGGAAAACGATGTTGTGTGGGTACAGTACTGCTTTGAGCACTTCTTCGGTCGTTCGTTTTTCTACATTGGTAAAGTCGAAGCTGGTTTGTTTTCCATCGAGCAGAGCGGCATCGTAGACAAACTGGGTGCCGAAGGCCTGGGTTACTTTTTTCAGGGCGTCCTGGAGGGAGATCGATTTAGATGGGGCCTGCTCAAAGGCGGTTATCCATAGCAGGCAACAGGATGCGACAAGGCATCTTCTCAAATGATAAGCAATCATGGTGGCAATTTTAAAATAAGCGGTCAGTCAGCAGGCAGTCTCAGTTCCTTGGCCGGAGGACAATGATGCTGTCTTGTTTAATGACCTGTGTATTCAAAACAGTTGATAGTATAAATAAAGCGTCGTTCAAATTGTCGTAATAAATAGGTCCGGTGATCGCCCGTTCCGCCATGCGCGGGTCTTCGAGAATGATCTTTTTACCGTAATTGTCTTCCAGGTACCGGATGATCTCGCCTACATTGGGGTCTTTCAGGATCAGCTTGTTGTGCTTCCAGGCGCTGAAATCTTTGGCATTGGCCGTATCGCGGGCAGGCTGTTGCCGGGCCGGATCGTATACCACCCGATCTCCAGGTTTCATGGTAATGGCCTGGTGCGACGGATTGTTGAAATGCAGCGCGATCTTACCGGTTTCCAGCACTACTTCCGTGATACCACGGCGCTCGCGGATATCGAAACTGGTGCCCAGCACTTCCACCACCAGGTTATCGGTCTGCACTTTGAAGGCTTGTGGGGTTTTCGTGCCGGCTACGAATTGCCTGGTAACCTGGAAATAGCCTTCGCCTGTCAACCTCACTTCGCGTACCGGCTGACCTTCCCAATTTTCGGGGTATTCAATGGTCGAGTGCGCGTTGAGCACCACTACCGACCCATCCGGCAGCGTGACCTGCTTTTTGCTGCCGTAAGACGTTTGGTGCGCGACTTTTTCCCGATCGGCATCCGACTGCCGGTTGACGAGCAGCAACATGATGGCGACGACGGCAGCAGCAGCTACGGCAGACCACCACATGCGGCGGCGTATCGATCTGACGGGGGCGGCCACCGGCTCGCGGTCTCCAGCGAGCCAACCCAGTTGAGCGGCTACCTGATTGAAAGAACTATTGGCTATTTCGTCGCCCGGCTCATCGATCCGAAATGACAAGCTGGTCAGGAGCTGTTGGGCCTCCTCCATCGGCTGTTGAGTGGCAGGGTAACGCCGCACCAGTTCCCCCCAAAATGCATCCGCTTCGGCGGTGGGTGCTATGACCCATTGCTGGAAAAGCGGGTCACAGATAAGGTCACGGCTGGTGCACTGCACATAGTCTTTATAATCGGGCGTCTCCATTGCTATTGATTTAGTACCGGCCTATGGCCGGATTACCCCACGGGGGATGAATTATTTTTTAAGAATTTTTCCGGGCCTCTACTAAGGCGGTCACCAGCCACCACCAGGCAGCAGAGGTAAGGGCCTGTTTCAGTTGCAACAGGCTGCGGGCCATCAATTTATAGGAGGCTTTGACGGTTATGTGCATGATGTCGGCAATCTCTTCATAAGAAAGTGCTTCATAAAAGCGCAGGAACAGGGCTTCCCGTTGACGGGGAGTAAGGGATTCCATAGCGAGTCGGATCTTTTCGGCCAGTTCCTCCGGGGTATTGTCGCGGGTGAAAAAGGCACTGGCATAAAAGGCCGGTTCGTCGGCCTGGTCGGTCAGCGGCAGCTGGCGTTGCGCGCGCTGCATCTTGCGGAACAGGGAATAGCGGAAAGCGGTAAATAAAAAACTGTTGAGGGCAGCGGGCTGATCGATACGGTCCTGCTTGTTCCAGTAGTCGAGAAAGATATCCTGGATGCTGTCTTCTATGAGGACATGGTCGGTGGTAAACTTGCGACCATAGTTATAAAGCTTCTTGTAATAATGGACATAGAGGGTCCGGTATGAAACAGGGTCGTTAGGGTCAAAATATGGCGCTGTTTGATCCGGCATGGTTAGGTAGGTGCAGCCTCCAGCTAGGGGCAGTCGTATAGGGCAAGGTAGGAATTTTTAAGTGTTGGTTCAACAATTAATTGGAGGGTGTTGCAGGGAGGCCTGCGTCTTCGCAGACTTTACCTGGTAATGCTCCACGGAGAGTGGGACGATCAAATGGAAGGAGCTTCCCATTTGCGTGCCTTCAATAATCCAGACTTCTTTTTCTTACGAAAACGCAGGCACCTGGACCGATTAGTGAACTACCTTTTGTTACACGCAGACAGTCTACCGGCTGTTCCGGACAATTCATGTTACTCAATTGGCCGGCCAGTATGATGAACGATATACATATATAATTTTCGGGGTAGTTTTGACCAGGACCCGACCAACCATGATGAGACCCAGTGCTGTAAATTCATTGCTGATAACGATGCTGCTGCTCTGTACAGGCGCCGTATTGAACGCTCAGGTAGGCCGCGTGGATACCAGTTATATCCAGCGATTTGCCCGGCCCAATATGGTGGAGGCAGGACCAGGGGTGTACAGCATGAGCTTCACCTTCTCCCGGAGGCGCGAGCGCAACAGCAACTTTAAGTTATCGGCCAACAGCAGCCACTACCTCGGCGCCTATGCCAATTACAAGTGGTTGTCGCTCCAATACGCCTTTAATCTCCCCGGCACACAGCTAGACAGGAACGTCAAACTGCAATATACCAGCATACGTTTCCGGTTTGGCGGGCGGAAGCTGGTGTTTCACCCATTTTATGACAGCTACAATAGCCTGCTGATACCAGACCATAAAAAGGATATGCCGAATGGGCGGGGTATGTACTGGTAATGCACCAGGAATGCACTGAGAATGCACTAAACGCCTGTATAGTCCCGATACTATACCCGTGCTTTTTCAGGCCATTCCCGGAATAGCACGCATACAGTCTGCACCCACTAACCATACCCTATGCCCGTTATTCGCCCGCTTGTTTACCAGACAGATCAACTTGTCCGAGCCAACCAACCTGGCAAGACCGGCGTTGGTCGTGCCACATTGCCGGGATTCCGCCTACACATCCTCTACATACCTTAGAAACATTGCCACCCGTCATTGACAAGCCAGAGCATGTGTAGACAATGTGTAGAACATGTACAGACAACATGCAGAGAATATGGCCACCAAAAGTGCCGACCAAAATTGCACAAACAATGCAGCATCCGATTTAAGACACCTTCTAGGCGCAACAGTCGACTAAACCACACAAACCAAGAAAGATACCCATCAGCAAAAAGAGCTTCACAAGTCTACTAAAAAGAGCCTTACAATCGAATACCCGGTTTGGGCCAGACTAAAGAAGGTCGGTGCCCTGATGAACCGGTCGGATTCGAGCATTAACCTCACAAATCCGTTAGATAGTATCCCTTCCCTCACCTTTTCTTCGGGAATTGTTCGTGATTTCATTGGGAATGCTCAGGGATTTCCCGAAGAAGTCCCGAACGAGACACGAACGATTCACGAATCAGTCACGGGCAAAAGTGCAGACAATCCACCAGCTATTTGAAGCCTGGGGGCAGTTTTCCGGCAGCAATTGCAAATTAAAGTTCCTATTAGCATTAAATGTTCCGTTTTGCGACACGGGCATTTGGCGGAGCGGTTGAGCCGCCGTTACATTTGATGCGGCAGCACCGGCAATATCGGTTACCCTGCCGGCAACACAGTATCGTCATCGTTTATTTTAAAGCAATATCGTATGGGAAGAATAGCAAAAGGCGTATTGGGCGGATTTTCCGGTACCGTGGGATCGGTAGTTGGCGGAAACTGGAAGGGGATCGAATATATCCGCAGCAAACCCGTTACCCGTAAAGGCAGGAAACAGTCGCAGAAACAACTGGAGCAACAAGCTAAATTTGCCACGGCCATCCGGTTTACCCGCACTATCCAGGACCTGTTCATGGAAACCTTCACTAAAAACGCCAACCTGATGACGGGCATCAACAGCGCCATATCCGACCTTTTGAAGCGGGCACTGATCGGAACGTATCCCTTTTACGACATCCTGTACAGCCAGGTGATGATCAGCCGGGGCAGCCTGCCCAATGCAGCCAGCGCGCAGGCAGTAGCGGCGTCTGCAGGTGGGATTCAATTTAACTGGGGAAATATGGACATCCCCCTTGGCAAGGCCGGACCGAAAGACCAGGCATTGCTGGTGGCTTATTGCCCGGAGTTGAACCGCGCCTGGTATCGTAAAGGCGTCACACGGATTGCTATGACCGATACACTCGATGCAAGTGGACTGAGCGGAAAAACAGTTCAAACCTGGCTGACCTTTATCTCTGAAGACAAGCGGGATCTAGCGGATAGCCTGTTCACAGGTGAGGTTACCGTGGCTTGATGCTGTCAAAATACTGAATCGTGACACTAAGCGCTTAAAACTTATGGGTAAATCATCCGGTGGTTATCCGTTCAAACGAGGCGATCTTTTCAAGGCACAGCGGGCCTGCTACGGCCTGCAGTTCTTCAACCCGTTCAATCAATGCTCCTAACTCAGCTGCAGTAATGTGATAATTGTCTTTATAGCGCGCATCAATATAGCCTCGCGTCAGAAGATCAAACAAATTCATTTCTTCAGCCGTGTTCTCTGGAAAGATACTGTCGAGCTTTTCAGAAAACCGCTTGCTATACCGCTTCAGTTTATCCAGATTGTGCGTCTTGGGTTTATATCCCGTTTCTACCAGGATTACCGCATTGTAAGTACGCTCTGCTGCCTGATGCAGGTTGAAGGCGCCAATCTTTAGCCTTTCTTGTTGCAGGCAAAAGGAAGCAACTTTTAAAAAGTCTGTAGCACCGGCAAACCAATGATCGTAATACTGCTGCGCAATCACCTTGGCTTCCGCAGGGCTTAGCGCCTTTCGCTCGGCAAGCGGAGTACTTCCTGCATCATACAACAATATACCTTCCTGCTCGATATCGCTAAAGAAGTACTGGCCCTCGCTCAGCATCTTGTTGATAAAGCCAATTTCGTGCACAATCACATTCACCGGCGTTTTGTACACGCAGCGGTTCTCGATAATATCCTGCACCTCGTAATCCTTCCGTATATCGCCTTTCCGGGTGATCACCAATATATCGTAGTCGCTCACATACTCATACAGCCGGCCATCCTCGGTGCCGCGCTCCTGTACCCAACGGCCCGTTGCATGACTACCAAACAGGATCACCTTTTCGGGATCTACCGCCTTTACGATGATGGCAGAGATCTCCCGCAGCTGCGCTTGCTTGTGTTCCGGTAAATGTTCCAAAGACGTTTGCATGATACAGTAAAATTAACTGATTGATGTAATAAAAATAAATCCCTGCTGGTGACCCTAGAAAACTAAGGAGCTGGCAATGTCAACTCGTTGTATATACGATTTTGGGGCAGGGGCAGATTGAGTTTTGCTAAATATAATAGTAGCAAAAGGCTTGCAGGTGACACAACCTCTATTTCGAATTTGCCCCGTCCACCAATCATTACGCATGAAGGGAAATAGTTGATCGACCAGGATCTTCAATGGTGTATAGTCCTGAACAATTGACAGCAAGGCATCTTGCCCGCTCCGTCCGAACCGGCAGTCGGTAAACATACCACTGTTCTGGCACAGCTCTGGCACTGTTCTGCCACTGTTCTGTAAGGGGTTGGATTGCCAGGGCATATCTAGTGCTGCGGCAGGCAACTGCCAGGCGAGTGACCTGCCTGTTTCGCTAAACGACGCCACCTCTTGGTTGCCGTACGTACGAAGTATGTTTGATCTCGTTTTCATATCAATCATTTTGAAAGCACAAAGCTGGGGCAAACACGCCCCCGGATCACGATACATACACGTTATAAACACCCGGCTTTTTTTGCAACCAGGCATAAAAAAAGCGCCCGAAAATCGGGCGCTATATACGCTTTTGCGCAGTTTTTAAAACTTTGAGTAGCTTTTACGCTAAAACTGTTTATAACGGGTGTTTACATTTTCCAAGACCGGGCAAAGACGTCCTACCGGCCTATAAGCTTATCGTTTCCCCGCCTGCTCCAGATAGGTGCTTTCGAATATCTTATCGGCATTGCCGGCTTCAAACCCTTCACGGCGATGGGCTGGTGTGATCTCACTGGCTGGCAGGTGGCGGAATTGCTCCAGCACCCGGCGCTCGGCAAACTCGACGTAAGAACCGGGAATGGTTTTGTGATCGCCACCGGCAAATGCAGCCTCTACCATTCCTGCCACCGTACTACTTTGCAGCAGGTTGCCATCCGGACTTTGCTTGATCTTGCCACCGGAATCGTTCAGCACGATGCCCTGCTGTTCGAGAAAGGCATTGAAAGCTGCCAGGTCATTATAAGGCTGCGGCAAGTTGTGGACCGACAACGTATAGTGGTTCAGGTAATACCGGTTATAGATCGCCCAGGCTGCATATTCCGATTCCTTCGCCAGCGCCTCGTAGTCGGCGAGCGTGGGCAGGTCCCAGGAGCTGCTGTGCAGGTATTCATCCACAGCGGCCGCATCGCCGAGATCCAGTTGATCGACCGGGTCCACCTGTACCTTATCGGTATACTGATGAATAATGTTTTGCGCTTCGGCCGACAGATCGGCTACCCGCAGCTCTGAAATGAAGATGCGCGGCATTCCGGCGACCGGTGGCGCATACCAATAGGCATTGAGCTTTTTCTCCTGGAAGAAATACGCATCCCGCCGTTGGTAACCATAATACAAAAACACTTTTTCGAGCGAGGCGATCCCGAGGTGCGGTACTCCCAAGGTTCGAAAGGCGATATGATCATTTTCAATATCCTGCTCTTCTTTGATAATGCCACCCCTGATCATCGCCTGGAGAATGGTGGCCACATCGGGCACGCGCTCTTTATAACGGCTCATGAGGCCATCGAGCACTGCCTGTAATGTATTGGATCTTGTAGTCATCGTATTTACTTTTTAGTGGACTGGTCCGCTGCATACAGCCGACCCCAACGTGTTGCATAAAAATCATCGAGACCAATATCTTCCTGTTTCACAAAACCTTTGGCTGGCAGTTTACCATTGGCCACCATCTCTACCACGGCTACTACCGAAGCAGCCGTCGTCCAGGATATCGCACGCCAGTTGCGGCCATGGATATCGATGGGGTGATAGGCACGGTAAAATTCTTCCCGCTTCAGGAAATCACCATCCCAACCTTCCACTACCGCATATACATACACCACATCTTCTTTTACAGGTGGCTTGGCTTCTGTCAGGATCTGCTCTGTCAGCTCGCGCTTTTCTTTCAGGATCAGCTCGTACAACAAAAAGCGCATCAGTTTGGCATGGCCGGGATAACGGATGGTCTTGTAATTGAGCGTATCTACTTTTCCTTCCAGGGTTTCGCAGAGTGTACCCAACCCACCAGAAGTAGTAAATGCCTCGAACTCCTGCCCTTCTATGTTGATCGTCTCCAATCCTTCCAGCGACGGCACCATTTTACGCGCTCCGTTGTGAATACATTCGGCATCATTGATGTACTCATTGATCACACCCGCCGGCGACCAGGTAAAAGAATAGCCCATGAGGCCATTGGGATAACGCGGCAAGGCACCCACCCGCAATTCAATATCGCGCAGCTTCGTAAACGACTTGGTCAGTTGCGAACCGACAATACCAATAAAGCCCGGCGCCAACCCGCATTGGGGGATCATCACGCCCTTGGCAGTTGTTGCCATCTCACGGATAGCGGCCGTGGTAGCCACATCTTCCGTCAGATCGAAATAATGAATACCCAACTCATAAGCGGTTTTCGCTACGGCCAGGTTGAGGTTGTACGGCAGGCAGGAGACTACCGCATCATGGCCTTTCAACAATTCCCGGAGTGTAGTGGGGTCGGTTACGTTTCCTTCTACTGTAGGAAAACTGACCGGCATGGCAGGAGCCTGCTTATCGATACCGGTAACGGAAAACAGATCGGCCAGCAAAGTACCCACCAATGAGCCCACTTTACCCATGCCGGTAACAGCAATTCGTTTCACAATAATGAATTTATGATGAATAATATGGCACGCGCCATGTACGCGTTCAAACAATAAAAGGGACGGAAAAAGGCAGGAAGATTATGGCACGTTCGCACAGGCACTCCGCAGGAACGCCATGTACGAATAGAATATTTTGAAGGAGTCATTCATACGAGCCTTGCAATATTAGGGAAAATATGGGGCAAAGGCAAATATACCCCTTTGAAAATTTGACGTGGACCTCTCTCGTATTCCTTGTGTTGGTGTTGGTTCTGGCGCCCCTTCGTTGCCAGGCAGACTTGCCAACAAAGCGGTTAAGCATTAACTTGGCACCCTGATACAGAGCTGGTGATTGCCGCATGAAGACTTCCCATTTTTCGCCTTTCCTTTGTTAATCAGTGCCATGATCTTTTACAGCGTGTGGCATAACTTTCGCAAGGCAAGGTCGGCTCCAACGGCAGCATAGGACGCTATCCCCCTTTCACCTAAAACTGGTAATAGTAGCTGGGTCTAAAAAACGGGAACCCGGCATAGAGATTGATGATAAATAAATAAACTATGAAAGAATTTTTTTGCGGCGCTGTTATTGTCACGCACCTCGCCATCCTGCTATCGGCCAGGCTGCTCGACAACTTTTTCTGGATATCAGGCTTCATCCTCTTCGCTATATCCGCCGGCGCTGCCCTTCAATATGCCATTCCCCGCAACCGGCCCGTACTGATTGCTTTCGGGTGGGCCCTCTTCTGGGGTTCGCTGGTCTCCGCCACCCTGATGGCCCTGCTGATGACCTGGCTGGCGTTTAGTTTCCCCAAATAAGTTGACTATATTAGCACATAAACCTGTTTTTGTGCAACAACCCACCCAATCCGTGCCCCACAGCTCATTCCTGCGCCTATCCTCCCTCTCTTTCCTGCTGCTAATGGCTGGATGGCTCATCAGCTGTAAAGAAAAAGCGCCACCATCCACCATCCCCCACACCGATACGCTGACTGGCGCTGCTGATACCATTCCGGAAGCAACGGCCATACTCAAAGAATCCACGAACGAAACAGACACCATCCTCCATGATGACCATGCCGCTGCACTTGTGTCGATCCGGGAGCATTATCAACGCATCAATGCCATTCAAAAATGGGATAAGGTCGAATTCAAAGAACTGGAGGGCGTATCCACCGAAGGCGCTGAAGCAAGATTCTATTATAGCAACCACCAACTACAAAAAATAACCGCCTGGTATTTTGGAGAGACGGGGCAGGCACTCGTCGAATACTATGTAGTAGAGGGCAAGCTGGCCCTTGTCAACGAAAAACAAGCCAACTATAACCGCCCTATTCATTACGACTCCACCTCCATGAAAGAAAACAACGATACCCAACTGCTGGATCCTGCTAAAACAACCTACAACAAGGTCAGGAGTTATTTTCTGCTTGATCAATTGCTGCACCAGGTTTATTTCGAAAAGGACGCTCCCACCGTCACCGACATCCTGCTTGCCGCAGAACAGGGTCGCATACTACCAGAATTTGAACAGCTGTTACAACTCTCCAAGAACCAGTAGTCCCTGTTAGCACTGGCATAAAATATAACGACCAACTCTTGCTGATCGAAGCAGGTCAGTGATTAACATCTGTCCCAACGCATGCTGCCGTTGTTGAAACATCTACCCAAAATTTTTTCCTTTGCTGCCTTTCCCGCTGCCGCCAGGTAACTGGCACGGATCATGTTATATAGGGACACCCACCTACCCGTAGAGAGACCAGCCGGCGGTACCTGATAGCAAGCCGGCACCTCACCACTTAAATAACTATTGTATGAAAGCATTGCGTTCTTTGCACACTGTATTGTATGTGACCACGATTGCCGCGACCCTGACGACCGGCTGCAAGAAAGACAAAGACAATAACGGCGGCGGCAACGCCTCGAAGACGATCTCGGAAAATGTAGCAGCCGATGGCGACCTCACCCTACTGGAAGCAGCCATTGTAAAAGCAGGCATCTCCACCTCCCTGGCAGCCAACGGCAACCTGACCCTCTTTGCTCCGGATGATGCGGCCTTTAAACTCATCGACCTCAATGGCGACGGCATTGCCGATATGGACACCGAAGCCAAGATCAATGCCCTCGACGGCACCAATACCGCCCTGCTCAAAACCTTCCTCGAATACCATGTCCTCACCACCAAGGTGCTGGCGGCCGATGTAGCAGCAGGCCCCAACGCCGAGGTCACCACCAAAGGCGGAAAAGTGGCCTTTACTACCCGCAACAACACCGGTGTATACATCAACGGGGTAAAAGTGAAAAGAGCTGATATCAACGCCTCCAACGGCGTAATCCATGTAATAGACCGGGTATTGAATCCACCATTGGCGACAGTGGCGGAAACCATTGCCGTCAATCCCAATTTCACGTACCTGATCGCGGCTTCGCAGAAAGCCGGTCTCGATGTGATCGTAGCACTCAATGGCCCAGGTCCGCTCACCGCCTTTGCACCTACCAACCAGGCGTTCATCAATGCCGGTTATCCCACGATCGCTTCGGTTCAGGCTGCCAGTGCCGCCAACCTCAAGATCTTATTGTATAACCACGTTGTCAACGGTCGCAACTTCAGCACCGACCTCGTAGACGGATCTCAATTGTCGACGCTGGGCGCCAATAAACTGACCGTATCCCTGGCCGGTGGCGCGAAGATCAAAGGCGTGGGCAATACCACCAATGCCAATATTACCATTGCCAATGTGGTGGCCACAAATGGGGTTATTCACGCAGTTGACCAGGTTTTATTACCTTAACAGCGTATGAAACATTGGTTTTGGATCATTTTATTGTCATTAGCCGGTACTGGCGCCCGGGCGCAGTGCCCTACCCTGGCGGAAGCGAGAACATTGTATGAGCAGGCGGCCGGCGCCGAAAATACCTGCACACAGTTCATCACCAGGCTGCAGCAATGTGGCCGCACTGGTGATCCAGCCGTCTGGGGATACCGGGGTGCAGCGATCATGTTGATGGCCAAACATGCCGGCAGCCCTTTCAGCAAACTGTCGTATTTCAAAAAAGGAAGAAAGGTGCTGGACAGTGCCCTCGCGGCGCATCCCGGCGATATCGAACTTCGCTACCTGAGGTTCACCATCCAAACCAATGTACCCTCGTTGCTGGGCTACAATGACGAAATCAAGGCCGACAAGCAGTACCTGATCAACCACCTGGCTGCTGTAACTGACAACAAGTTGTACAACAACATTTACAATTACCTGCAGCAATCAAAATATGTAACCGGGCAGGAAAAACAGGGGCTTCGGCAAAAGCCAACGGCGCCAGTAACTGCCCGTTAACAACGGTCGGCATTATTCTGTAAATAATTCACCAATAGCCCGCTCTCGCGGGCTATTGTTTTTTCAGGAAGTCTGTAAAGTCTTTTACCTACCTCATTTGAGCGATTGTGACCGGCATTGAATTGTACTACTTTGTTGATCGCCTGGCAACGCACCCTTCGTAAAAGTGCCCGCATGAACACCTCCGTACCGCTGGACTTTACAGTCATATAACTGGACTTCACAGGCATGTCCCCGCTCTACCGAATGGCTAATATTGCCCTAAATAATAAACAATGACAACTACAACAGCAATGAACCCCAACAAAGCATTATGGGAAAAAGGCGACTTCACCAAGATCGCCGAAAGCATGCGTGACAGCGGCACCGCGCTGGTGGCACAATTAGGTATTCAACCAGGCATGCAGGTGCTCGACCTGGGTTGCGGAGATGGCACCACGGCGATCCCCGAAGCGAAACTAGGGGCCCACGTATTGGGTGTCGATATCGCGCGCAACCTGGTGGAAGCCGGTAATCGCCGGGCGAAAGAGGAAGGTCTTTCCAATGTGTTGTTTCAGGAAGGTGATGCCACTGACCTGCACGACCTCGACGACCAACAATTCGATCTCGTAGTGACGATCTTCGGGGCCATGTTTGCCCCCAAACCGCTGGATGTAGCCAAAGAACTGGTGCGGGTGACCAAGCCCGGCGGCAGGATCGTGATGGGCAACTGGATACCCGGTGACCCGACGCTGGTAGCACAAATCTTAAAGATCAGCTCTGCCTATACCCCACCGCCACCAGAAGGTTTTGTGAGCCCGATGTTGTGGGGTGTAGAAAGCCATGTTACAGAACGGTTTGTGGCAGCCGGTGTGGCACCCGAAGACATCTCCTTTTTGAAAGACAGCTTTACTTTCGAATATGCCTGTCCGCCGTCTGAACTCGTAGACAGATTCAGGCTGTTTTATGGCCCTACCATGAATGCCTTTGAAGCTGCTGAGAAAAGCGGGAAAGCAGATGACCTGCGGCGTGAGTTAACCGACCTGTTCAACAGCCAGAACAGCAGCGGCAGTACGGATACCAGCAAGATCACCGCCAATTTTCTACGGGTAACCGTTACGCGTCGATAAACGCTTACCAGCCATTCCACGACATACAAAAGGGTGTATCACCTCAGTAGTGATACACCCTTTTCTATTTCCTGAAAGTCATCGATCGGATGTTAAGGATTCGTGATGGGGCCAATCTTGAACCGGATCACGGTAAACGAGTAAGGCGCCAACGAAAAGCCGCTAAGTTCCGACAGGTTCATGGTTGAGGCTACCGGCTTCGCGTCTTTATCCGCCGGCGCGCCAGTCAGTACCAATTTATCGGCCGTTGTACTCGCAGGTTTCAGCGCACCCAGTTCCACATTGGTAGTCACAGCCACGGGTAGCAGATTGACCAGCTTCAAGATTGCCTCTCCTTTGGCGCTGTCCAGCACGACAGAATAAGCGATCCTTTTGCGTACGGCATCCTGGTTGGATGATATATTGATCTCTGCAGGCACATACTGGTCGCCGGCATATTGGCCATAGATCCTCTGTACGTGATACCCTACGGTGGGTTTCACTTCCGTGTTGTTGAAATAGATCAGGTCTGGATTCCATTGCGTGTGCCCTTCTTTGGCCAGCAAGGGCGCATATGAGGCCATCGACACCACATCGCCATTGCGCTCCAGGCTCGTGAGGTAGAGTGCTTCTGCCAGTGCCGTTTCGAGGTTATTGGGCCGACCGGGCAAGTGGGCGGCATATTCACCGAGGTATACTTTGCTGCGGCTGCGATCGTATTTGTCGTAGAAGTCCTGGTTGTTGATCATCCAGCCTGGTGGTACATAGTAGTGCTCATCCACCATGGAGACCTTGTGTTTATCGGCCAGTTTCCAGCCTTCGTCGTAATCCGTTCCTTCCCAGAATGGCCCTACGGTGCCGATCACTGTGAGGTTGGGATATTTTGCTTTTAGCGCTTGTTGTATCATGGCGAAGCGTACCTCAAACAGGTCGGTGATGAGGTCTTCGTTGCCGATGCCGATGTATTTCAGGTTGAACGGCTTCGGATGACCGGCTTCGGCACGCTTCTTACCCCAGGTCGTGGTAATATCGCCGTTGGCGTATTCTACCAGATCCAGGATATCCTGAACATAAGCACCCATTTGTTCCATCGGTATGCCGCCTTGCTGACCACCCATGGTGCCATTGCTGCCAGAGTTCTGACAAGGCACACCGGCAGCGAGTACGGGCAATGGCTCGGCCCCAATGTCTTCGCAATAACGGAAGTATTCGAAGTAGCCCAATCCGCCCGTTTGGTGGTAACCCCACAGATTGCGCATGGGCACCCGTGCTTCGAGTGGGCCGATGGTGTTCTTCCATTGATAGATATTGTGCAGTCCGTCTCCGTGCGCTACGCAACCACCGGGGAAGCGGATAAATCGAGGGTGTATATCAGCTACAGTCTGGGCGAGGTCGGCGCGCAGGCCATTCTCCCGGCCCATAAAGGTCTTTTCCGGGAACAATGATACCATATCGAGCTGCAAGGTACCCGCACCCAGTGGCGCCAGTTCGAGGTGTGCATCCGCAGCATCGGCATTGGCCTTCAGCAATGCTTTTGCGGGCTTCCAGTTGCCTTTTGAAGGACTAATGGAGGCAGTTGCCAGCACAGCACCGTCCTTGCCCACCAGGCTTATCTTTAGCTTACCGTTGCCGGTTGTTTGTTTGGTAAAGAGGCTGAGTTTGTAGTTCTCTCCTTTCTTCACCGGGATGCCATCGAATCCGGTATTGGTGAGGTAACCGCCTGGCGCCGTTGTTTTCAATACGGCATAATGCGGGTTGTTGGCGTGGAGGGGGGCGTCGGTGGCAATGGTGAATTGCAGTTGGTTGCCCTGTGCCTTCCAGGCATAATCCTGTTTCCAGGTGGAGTCGCGGCCTTCTTTATCGGACAAGGCATATTCAAAGCCGCGGTTTTGTACCAGTTCGGCATAGATACCGCCGTCGGCGGCATAGTTGATGTCTTCAAAGAAAACGCCTGTCAGCAGGTTGCTGATGGGTTTACGCTGCGCAGGCTTCAATACGATCTTCGCATTGACCGGCTTGAGGTTGGCAAAACGTTGTGCATCCTGCGTGGTGTTCTCGCCGTGCAGGCCATTGCGGTATTGCCGTTGTTCCCAGGCTTTGACCAGTTGATCGACTTCGTCGTAGGCCACCCAGTTTACATTGCCGCTGGCCTCTCCATTGGGCAACCGGGTTGTTTCTTTGGCATTGTAAAACTGCGCAGCGGGTATCGCTTTTTCTGGCGTATAGGTTTTGAAATCTTTCGTCGTTAACTGGAAATACTGGTTATTCTTATCGGCATACTGGATCACATACGCGTCTTCGGTTGCCAGGTATTGCAGGGTTGGGCGCGTTACATTGGCGCCGGCAGTGACCAACTGGTAGTCCTGCGGTCCCCAGTTCACGAGGTCTTTGGAGGTTACGTGCGCGAAGATCTTTTCGCGGTCATTGAGCGCCCATACGGCATGCCATTCACCGTTGCGTCCTTTGATGAGATAGGGATCAATCATCTTTTTTTCGGATCCCCAGCGGCCGTAGTCGCTGTACACGAAGCCAGCTTCATTGCCAATGAGGTACCAGTTGGCACCGTCCTGGCTCCAGGCAAAATGCAAACCATTGTGGTAATTGTTTTTAGCGGTACCGTAGGCGAGCAGGCGTACGGCGCCGGGGCGTTGTTGCGGCTGCGCCAGGGCGTGGACATGGAACAGGGAAATGAGCAGCAACAGGCTGCAGCAGGCGTTAATGGCAGACCTCATGGGCAAACAAGTTGGGTTGGTTCATTTAAATGTCAATAATACAATTATTGCAGCAATCAGACAAGGAAGGATTGAAAGGGAGCAATACGGACAATAGGGAAATTACCTACTTTTAAGGGATGCAAACACATCGATTTGGGGAAAATGTTAAGCGGTTGGTAAAATAGCCCTCACCGCCGCCTCCCCCATTGCAAGTCCGGGATATTGTTGCTATATTGGTAGACCCTTACCATTATGAATACTGTCGCCCATACCTCACGTGATACCACCGGCAAACTGATCTGGACCTGTTCCGGCATCATGGTCTTTGCCAGTCTTTCCTTTTTCTTATTGAGCTTTTCTGAATTCTACCATGTCGCTTTCGGGGGTTCTGCAGCCGCATATCCCTGGGGTAGCACGCACCAATACCCCTGGTATTACCAGACACCGGCTACCTATTCGGGCTATCAGCTCATCGCTGGCCTCCTGTTCCTGGGTGCCGCCATCCTGACGCTCCGCGCCATGGTGCTGAAGGACAAGCCACTCGTCATTAAAGGCATTACCCTCACCGCACTATTCCTGACTGCGGAGATCATCAGTATCAACATCCGGCACTAATCACCGCTACCGGCTAACATAAAAAAAGGGCGACCTTGCCGCCCTCTTCCAATACGTTGCGAATCCTCTAGTAAGCCGAAGGTTTCACGGGTATAATGCTTCCATCTGCTGCAAAGGTCATGGGATCGATACATACTTCGCGGTGGAAACCGGCAGCGCCCCCCATCTTAATGCCCTGCGGGCGATTGAAGCGATGGTAAATGATATACCACTCATCTTTACCAGGTACCTGTAATACACAGTTATGCCCCGTGCCATACACACCGGTGGCGGCATCCTTCGCCAGGATCAGGTTATTCTCCACGGGTTGTATGGGTCCCAGCGGTGAAGTAGCTGTGCCATACCGTACGCGGTAGTCCGCATCGCGGGTATCGTTCTCCGACCAGAGAAAATAGTATTTACCCTTGCGGAAGAATACTTCCGTGCCTTCGCGGAAAGTAGCGCCGGGGTTGAGGATCGTGAGGGTTTCCGTCTTAAGCGAGGTCATGTCTTCATTCAACTCGACGCCTGCCATAAAACCATTGCCCCAATAGAAATACGATTTACCTGTCTGCGGATCGGTAAACACATCGGGGTCGATATTCTGTCCACCCTTTACACCAGCGGGCAGCTTGTCGATCAGCGGTTTGCCCATATCCACGAAGGGCCCTGTAGGGTTGTCGGACACGGCCACCCCGATCTTCTGTGCTGCGGTGAAGTAATAGAAGTATTTGTATTCGCCATTGATCTTCTTTTCTACAATACAAGGCGCCCAGGCATTGCGTTTGCCCCAGCTCACGTCTTTGGGCAGGTCAAGGATCACGCCTTCGTCCTTCCAATGCTTGAGATCGCTGGAGGAGAAGGTTTTGAAATAAGTGCCCGACCAGCCATTGAAGCCATCACTGGTGGGATAGACATAATATTTACCGGTCTTGTTGGAATACAATACTTCCGGATCGGCATAATAACCGGGCAATATAGGATTCTTTACTTCCTTCACTACGACGCTATAGGTTTCCGGCTTGCGTCCAGTGATAGATACCGTATACGGTACCGGACCATTGGCAAAATGGCCTTTACCCGCCGTAACGCTGATGCCGGTCATAGATAAAAACTGTGGTTTGATGCTATTGGGATCAACGCCTGGCGACACGGGTAAGATGAGCTGGCGCTTCGCAGAATCCAGTTCTACATTGATCTTCCTGATATTGGGATCTTTCGCCGTCATCACCACATCCTCCGGCCGCATCCATTGCTTCAGCAAGCGAGCGTATTCTGCCGACGTGATCGGCAATACGGTGCCATGACGGGGATGAAAGTTCATGGAGATCTCTTTATCGATTACGGTGAAGTGCTCCAGGTCTTCGGAGCGTGTAAACTGGTAGGTGCCCTTGGTATACACATCATACATCAGCACATACCCGCTACCATCATTCAGCTTGAAGACGGAAGAACCTTCTACCGGATCTTTGGTTTGCTGCACAAAACGATCGCGCAGCATATACCCTTCCGTCAGCTTGTCCGATACGGCGATCTTCAAGCCTGCACCGGCATCTTCGGTTTTGAAGAACAGGTAAAACTTACCGTCCTTTGCTACGATATCTCCATCGATACAAGCGCCGCCGCTGGGATTGAAGAACAATTGCTTGGGTTCCGTCTCGAAGTCGGTGAAGTCTTTATTGGCATAGGCATAGTAGATCTTATCGGGATCTTTACCCTGCTTGAGCGAGAAGTAGATCATGTATTTACCCGCCTTTGCATCATAGATGGTTTGTGGTGCCCACACGCGTAACAGGCTATCGTTGCCGGCAAAGCGTTTTTGGAAGTTGATCTTGCTCGACGTCCAGTTGATCATGTCTTTGGACTTCAGCAACACCATACCCCGATTGGAGTTCCAGCCACGTGCCGACACCATATCGGTCACTACCATGTAGAAGCTTTTGCCATCGGCCCCGCGCAGGATATGCGGGTCGCGCACACCCCCGGTTTCGCTGATGGCCGCCGAGGGGATGATGGGCTTGTCGCCATTGAGGGCCTGGTAATGGTAGCCATCATTGCTCAGTGCAAAACGAATCGCTTCTTCGTCACCGGTATTGCCGGTAAAATAAGCGAAGACATATTTGGTATAACCGGACGGCTTATCCTTCGGCTGCGCTATCAAGGCGGGCGCCATTAACAAGCAAAGTGTCACATACAGTAACTTGTATTTCCAACGGTTCATATGCATCATTTTCAAGTTGATCAATTGAGGTGCAGCGCATGGTCGGCTTCCGCATCCTGGCCACTCCATATTTTCACGGCACTCCACGGTGCGGCAGGAGAAGACCAGAACGGGTCTTCGGGCGATAAGCCCAGCGGCAAAAACAACGCCGAGCACAGGTACAAACTACCGGTATTGATATAGAAGTCGGCCAGGCCTGGCTGGTGGCCGTAGAGGCCCAGGTTCAGCCAGCCTTCCTTGTTATACGTATTGGGTGCCTGCAGGGTCTTCTTCAATACCGCGGTCAAAGCACCGCGCACCTGCGCCGGCTGCAAAGAAGCCGGCAGTTGCAAACGATAACTCATGTCGGCCAGGTGATGGAATGCTCCACCCCGATACACGATTGAGCGGCCGGTGGCAGGAAAGGAACCATCGGTATTGATCACCTTCTCCTGCAGTTCTGCATAGCGTTTGGATATCTTGTCCAGTTTGGGCAGGAACCATTCATAGGCTTTGCCCTTGCTGTTGAGCACGGCGAGGATGGTGTTGAGGTAGGGTTGTATCACATAACTGTTGTAATAGTCCATCGCGAAGTTCATGCCATCGGAGAACATACCATCGCCGGTATACCAATGGTTGGCAAACTCGCGGATACCAAACTCGATGCGCACCTTGTCGTATTCATAACCATATTTACAAAAGAAGGCTTCGACCATTCCGGTAAACAGGATCCAGTTGGAATACACCGGCACGGTGCTGCGCGAGAGACGCAGGGCGGCAACCGTACGTTGTTGGGTAGAGTCATCGAGGTGCGCCCATAGCCAGGGGCAACGGATAAGGCCCAGGGCAAAGAAGGAGGCATCGACGAAGGGTTGACCACCCGTCCAGGTGAGGTAATCGGGGGAGGCTGGATTCACGGCATTGGCTACTGCTTTTACCGCCCACTGGCGGTACTGGTTGCGCAGTGCTATTTCTTTGGCATTACCGCCTTCGCCTTGCAGCCAGGGACTGATACCGGTGAGGGTACGTCCAAACGCTTCGAGGTAAGATGCCTGTGTTCTGTGCACTTTGTTGTCGACCTTATCGGCGAGCACTACGCGCATATTGGTTTTCAAGGTGCCATTGGCCAGGTTCTCCATCACGGGACGGGCCAGCTTGTCCATTTGTTCCAACCACAGGGTGCGGTCGGCGGCGCCGGTTGTTTGTGCTGCAACGCGGGTAGTGACCAGCAATAAGCAGGCGGCCAGCAGGCAAGCCATCGAATAGTTCTTTGTCAGCATTCGTTACTATTTAGGAAGGCGCCCGTTGCCGGGCGCCTCAAAGCTATTTCGTTCCAAACAAACTCAGTACATAACTGTAGCTGTATTCCTTCGCCAGCATCCGGAACTCTTCGTGTGGCAAGGCGCCCCAACTGTTGTCGCCCCCTACCCCACGCTGGTTGAGGTCGATGTGCAGGTATACCTGGTGCGAAGGCGGCAGGTCCGTAGGATGCTGCTGCTTCTTGGTAGAACCGGGATCCAGTTCTTCTACCGAATGGTGGGTGGCACTGAAGCAGATCGGCTGCAATCCTTCTACCCGAAGACCAACCTTGTCGCTGGTGAGGGTAAGCCAGCGGGTATCAGTCTTGTAGCCACTCTCCTGCGGACGGATATAGCCTGCATAATATTGGTTGTTGACCTTGTCCTGGTACTGACCGATCAGGGCCGCTTCTTTGCGGTCGCTGTAGTTTTCCCAGGGACCACGGCCATAATAGCTCAGGTCCTGGAAGCGGCCAGGCAGCGTGAGGCGCATACCGAAGCGCGGCAGCTCGGGCAACTCGCGCCCACGCAGGTCGATGGAGGCGGTTACTTTCACGGCACCATCTTTCATGACCTGGTATTCGACCACGTAGGGCACATTGATCGCTGCCAGTTGGTATTCTACTTTAATGTTGATACCGTTGTCATCCTGCTCACCTACGATTACCTTTTTCATGCTGCGATTGGTATGAGCCGTACGCCAGATACCCATGTTCACCGGCATATTGCTGCCGAAATCATTGTCGATGGGCGCACGCCAGAAATAAGGCTCGAGGTTGTTGATCGGTACGCGTTCTTTGTTGTAGGCATACGCAGTAAACCTTCCCCAGCGGGTATCGAACTCGCCGGTCACCGCGCCAGCGGTGAACCGAAGTTGGTTGCCGTTGCGCTCTACCTTCAGGGTACCATCGGCCTTCTTAGCCGTATTGAAATAGTTGCCACTGACGGCAAACTGTTCGCGCGCCAGCTCATGCCCATTCGGCACGAGGTCGGTAGCGGTTTTGCTGTACGCGTACACGTTACAGAATACTTCGCCGCCGGCTGGCAGGTTGAAGCCGGGCAATTGCACCAGCTGTTCGCTGTGGGGTGCTGCAGTGACGGTAAAGGAGCTGCCACCTGTTTTCTTACCATCCACGATCAGCTCATAGGCAAAATCGTAAGCGCTGAGGTTGGTGAAGTCGAACAAGTTGCGCACAGCGATCTGTCCTTTCTGTATATCCTTTGCCGTAAACGTGATGTTCTGGTATACTTTCTTCACTTCGTACAAACCAGGATCGGGTGTGCGGTCGCTGGAGAGCAGGCCATCGGCCACACCGTTCTCATCATTTTGCCAGTAGAAGGAACCGAGGTCGCCGCCATACGCCCAGAATACTTTGCCATTGCCGTCTTTGGTTTTGATGCCCTGATCGACCCAGTCCCAGATAAAGCCACCCTGCATGTGCGGGCTGCCATTGATGATATCCCAGTAGGTACGGAAATTACCGTTGCTGTTGCCCATCGCGTGCGAGAATTCGCACATGATGTAGGGCCTTGTTTTATCCTTCGCGTCGGCATACTTGTGCATGGAGTTCATACCGGGGTACATGGGGCACACGATATCGGTGTTCCAGTCTTCTCCGGCCTGCTCAAATTGTATGGGGCGTGTATTGTCGCGCTGCTTCATCCACAGGTAACCATCGTGGAATACTTTGCCATTGCCACACTCATTGCCCATTGACCAGATGATGACGGAAGGATGGTTCTTGTCGCGCTCTACCAGGCGCTGCATGCGGTCCATATGTGCAGGCGCCCATTCGGGCCGGTAGGCCGGATGCTGAGTGGTATCGAACCAGGACTGGAAGGTAGCGCCCATACCATGGGTTTCGATATTGGCCTCATCGACGACATACAAGCCGTATTTATCGCACAATTTGATCCAGTAGGGATCATTGGGGTAATGCGAGGTACGCACGGCGTTGACGTTGAATTGCTTCATCAGGCTGATGTCTTTGAGCATGGTTTCCTTCACCGGCATATGTCCTTCTACATCGTCGTGCTCGTGGCGGTTGACACCCTTGACCATGACGGGTACGCCATTCACCAGCAGGCGGGCATTTTTGATCTCCACTTTGCGGAAACCAATCTTGGCCCCTGTATAGGTGATGGGTTGACCATCGTCGGTTTTGAGGGCAATGATACAGTCGTATAGGTTGGGTAACTCGGCACTCCATTTCTGCGGCGTTGGGACTTTGCCGGCCACTGCAATGGTGACGAGGCTGTCGGTCCCTGCCGCTATTTTCGTCTTTTGGGTGAATACGGTTTTGCCGTCGGGCGTAACGAGGGATACGGTGACCTCTCCAGCGCCTTTGGCTGCTGCAAAACGGCGGAGTGTCACTTCGCCGCTGAATTGTCCCTGCGTGTATTTGTCATCCAGTCCGGCCTTCAGGAAGAAGTCCCAGACGGAGGTTTTGGGAAGCGTATACAGAAACACGTCTCTTTCAATACCGGAGAGGCGCCAGAAATCCTGGTCTTCCAGGTAGCTGCCGTCGTGCCAGCGGTATACCTGTACCGCCAGGGTATTTTCGCCCGCTTTCAGGTAGGGGGCAATATTGAACTCAGCCGGCGACTTGGCCGCTTTGGACATGCCCACTTCCTTCCCGTTGACGTATACGAACGCACAACCCGAGATGGAGCCGAAGTGCAGGAATACCGGGTTACCCTGCCATTCGGCGGGTACAGTAAAGGTTCTGCGGTAGGTGCCTACGGGATTGTTGTCTCCGATACGGGGCGGCGTTTTGGGGTGCGGATAAGTAATGTTGGTGTAAATGGGTATACCGAATCCTTTCATTTCCCAGTTGGAAGGAACGGCCAGCTGGCTCCATCGGGAGTCATCGAAGCCGGGTAGGTAAAAGTCTTTGGGCCGGTCGGCGTGCTGGTCCACATACTTGAATTTCCAGGTGCCGTTGAGCGATTGGTACCAGGGCGAACGGGTATAGTCGTCTGCCACCACGTCTTCCTGTTTGGGGAAGACCATAAAAGTAGCGTGCGCTTTTTCTTTGTTGCGTTCAAACAGGGCGGGGTTTTCCCAGTCGTTGGCAGCTTGCTGGCCCAGGGCGATGTGGGTACCGATCAGGGCGGCAAGGCTGCACCAATGTTTTAATTTCATGCCAGTTTTAGATGAGGAATAACAGCCGGGAGAATCAGGATGAGCCTGTTAGGGTTTCCGGGGGTACCGGGGTCGGGAAACACGCCATTCGTCTCCTCATACGGCAATTATCAGTTTTACAATCGATGCGGGTCTGTTGCGACCACAGCTTCTGCAAAATACCCAGACCGTGGCGATGTATAGGGGTGTAATTAGTAATTAATGGGGGGAAAATCGTCTAATACTACCGATTATCAGGCTTCTCCACCTCCTTTTCGGTACGTCTTTACAAAATCGGAGGGCTTCATGCCAAACAGTTTGGTGAAATGTTCTCGGAAATGCTTCATGTCATTGAACCCGGCATCGAAGGCTGCCTCATTGATATTGTAATTGGTTTCCATGAGGGTCTTGGCCACTTTGCGCAGGCGGATAAACCGGATAAAGGCAACGGGCGATTGCCCGGAGATGGACTTGACCTTTTTGTACAGGTTCGACTGCCCCATCCGCAATTCCGTCGCCAGCATCTTGATGCCGAAATCGGGATTGTCGAGGTGGGCTTCTACGATGGCGATACAGTTTTTTAGGAACTCCTGGTATTCGGCGGTGACTTTATAGGCCGTTTTGCCGAGTGTGATCTCGTTGTAGAAGAATTTCTGGAGGGTGGTGCGGCTCTTGAGGATGTTCTGCACCCGCGCCATCAGCAGTTCATTGTCAAACGGCTTCATGATGTAATCATCGGCGCCTCCTTCCAGTCCTTCCAGTTTGGTTTCCTGGGCCTCGTTGCCGGTGAGCAGGATCACGGGAATATGACTTAACGATGGATCTTCTTTGATGGCGGTACACAGTTCAATGCCGTCCATGCCTTCCATATTGACATCGCTGATCACGATATCCGGCACATGCTGGCTGGCCAGTTTGAAACCCTCCACCGCATTATCGGCCGTGTACACAGTAAACCCGGCATCGAACAATCGGGCGAGGTACTGTCGTATCTGTTCGTCGTCGTCCACCACCAACATCGACCGCTTTTCGTTGAACATCGTATCGGGGTCGAGCATATTCAGGTGGTCGGGCAACTTGTCGTAACCTGCCGGCTGTTCATCGACCAACTCTTTCAGCAGCGTTGGTTCGGCGGGCTGGTGTTCAACGATCAGTTCGTCGTCGAAATGCCCGCGGCCTTTCAGCAATTCCACGTAAAAGCAGGAGCCTGTCCCCTCTTCACTCTCATACCGGATGTTTCCTTTGAGGCTTTCCACGAAGTGCCGTACGAGGTAGAGACCGATACCAAATCCTGGCTTGGTAGGGCCATTCTTTTTCTGCACCTGGAAGAAACGGTCGAAGAGTTTATCGCCTACCTGGGCAGGAATACCATAGCCGGTATCCCGGATCGATACGCTGGCCGTGCCTGGTCCGTCTTTGACCTCCAGGGAGATGGCTCCCCCTGCGGGTGTATACTTGAAGGCGTTGGACAGGAGGTTGTAAAAAGCGATCTCCAGCTTCTCGCGGTCGGCGTATACTTCGATGGTTTCTGCCGAGGATTGGAAGGTATAGTCCATATTGGCTGACCGGGCCTGTTGTTCGAAAGCATAAAATACCTCTTTGCACAGGGCGCACAGATCGAGTGGTACGATGCGCAGGCGATCGGCACCGGCTTCTGCTTTGCGGAACAGCAGCAACTGATCGACCAGGCTCAGCAAACGGCGGGCATTGCGGTACACCAGTTGGAGCCCGGCGAGGTCATTCTTCTTCCCTTCCGGCTTCGCCAGCAAATCCTTTACGGGATTGATGATGAGGCTGATCGGTGTTCTGAACTCATGTGAAATATTAGTAAAGAAGGCCAGTCGCTTGTCGTTGATCTCCTGTTCTTTTTCGGCTTTTACCTTTTCCGTTTCGCGCTGCGCGGCCTGCGATTGCAGTTCGGCTTCGGCACGTTCGCGCTCTGCTTTTTCCCGGCTGGCATTGGCGTTGGCAATGGCTACTTCGTACTGCAGCCGGGCCCGGTTGGCCCGGTAGCGCTGGTACAGCACGATGGCCGAGATGATCGCGGACAGGTATAGAACATAGGCCCACCAGCTGCGGTACCAGGGCGGCAATACGGTTACCTGCATTACCCACTCTTTGCCGGTCCAGGCACCGGCGGCATCGGTTGCTTTGATGCGCAGGCGGTAGCTGCCTTCGTGCAGTTTGGTATAGGTGGCGGTACGCACTTTGCCGCTGTAGTTCCAGTCTTTGTCCCACCCGTCGAGGTAGTAGGCATAACTAATCTTGTTGGGGGCACTGTATTCAAGGGCTGCAAAATCGACCGAGAGCACGGCATCGTCGTAAGGGATCTCGATGGACAGAACCTGACCGCCGGACGCCGCGGTGATGTATTTGGCCGCCTGGGGCAAGGGCAGGTTGTTGATGCGCAGGCCCGTGAGGTGTACCGGGGCCGGCGTGCGGGTGCTGACGATGTTATCCGGGTGGAAAATATTGAACCCATGGATACCGCCAAAGATCATTTCGCCGGACCGCAGTTTGAGGGCGGCACTGTACAGGAACTGGTTGCTTTGCAGGCCGTCGTCCTGGTAATAGTTCTTGAAGGAATTGTCTTTACTATTTAATTGAGACAAGCCGTTGAACGTACTCATCCACAGGTTGCCATATTTATCTTCCAGTATGTTCAATACGGCATTGTTGGCGAGGCCGTCTTCCATGGTATAGCGCTTGCCGGTATTGCCGGTCAGCCTGTCGAAACTGAGCAGGCCACCGCCTTCGGAGCCGATCCAGAAATTGCCGAGTTTGTCTTCATGAATGGCCCGTACCGGTTTGCGGATGGGATAGCGAACATGTTGTTTGTCGTTGCGATCGATGCGGATGAGGTCCTGGGGTGTTCCGCACCACAAGGCGCCCCGGCTGTCTTCAAACATCGTGAGCACATCTTTGATCTGCTGGCTGAACACCAGGAACCGGTCGAGGGTGCGATCGAAATAATACAGGCTGCCATTGCCGAAGGTGGTGGCCCATAGCATACCCTGCCGGTCTTCGTACATGATCCATACCTCCTGGTTTTCGAGACCAGCCGCCGGGTTCTCGCAGGTATAATGCCTGAAACTATTGCTGGCCGGATCGAACCGGTTGATGCCGCCGCCAAAGGTCGAGATCCAGGTATCGCCGAATCGATCCTGTATGATGCAGCTGACGTGGTTATTGCTGAGTGACTGGGGGCGACCGGGTTCGTGCCGATAGTTGGTGAACTGGTTGGTGGCCCGGTTCCAGATGCTGAAGCCGCCGCCATCGGTACCTATCCAGAGGCGCTTGTCGCGGTCTTCCCAGAATGCTGCTGCGAAATTATTGATGAGGCTGTTGCTGCTGTTGGGTTCGTGGGTGATGGTCTGGAACATGCGGCGCGCCGGTGAATATACATTTACCCCACCCTTCAGGGTGCCCATCCATTTCCTTCCTTCGCGGTCTTCATAGATAGCCGATACGGATTCGCTGGACAAAGTGAAGGCGGTTTCTCCTGGTTGCAGTTGCTGCACCGTCTGCTTTGTTTCGTCGATGATAGACACGCCGCCACCGCGCGAGCCTGCCCAGAGCTTTCCATCGGCGCCGCGGCAAAGCGATACGACATTGTTGGCCTGCAGCATGCCACCCTCTTCCGAATACACCAGTTGTAGTGGCAGGTTGGTAGAAATGAATTTATAGATACCGTACGGGGAACCGATGAGGACAGCTCCCTTGGGGTCGATTTCGATGGTGGATGCGCGGTCGAGTGTGTTGTTGACCACGATGATCTTTTGTGTGGCCTTGTCGTAGTAACAAAGTCCTAAGGGCGAAATGAACATCCAGACCTTGTTGCGGCTATCGACCCGGATGGAGGTGACGTTGAGGTTGGTCACATTTTTACCGTCTTTCTCTACCAGGATCTGGGTGGCGCCTGCGGCGCCTTTGTGCTGCACCATGAGTCCGGCGCCGTTGGTACCGATGTACATATCGCCGTCGTGGTCTGCTGCCAGTGAATTGACATTGTTGGTGATACGATCGAGACGCCCATTGGCCCGCAACTGATAGGCAGGGCGAAAATCGCCGGTCACATCGCTGTAGATGCCAATACCCTGACCGGTGCCGATCCACAGGTTATGTTCGGCATCTTCATGTATAGCATAAATGAAGTTGTGTGGCAAGGAGTTGCTGTCGGCCAGGCTGTTGCGGAATATCTTGAACTCGTATCCGTCGTAGCGGTTGAGGCCGTCATAGCTGCCAAACCACATGAAGCCGTTGTGGTCCTGGTAGATGCAGCGTACGGAATTGTTGGACAGGCCTTTTTCAATGCCCAGCCGGTTGATACGCATGGTATCGCTGGCCTGTGCCCGGCAGCAGGTTACCAGTAAGCAGAGCACCAGGCTCATGCGGACCAGTGATTGGTTGATATGCGGTGTACGAGACAAGGAAGCTATTATCGTTTACTATTTTTTATCCGTCAACCGGGCCATCTCACCCGCTGCCAGGAGGAAAGCGCCAACGCCAAAGTTAGCGGTTGAATGCTTATCGACCACCTGTCCGGGGATCGCTCTTTCGCCGATGGGCTGTACATAACCCAGTTTTCCATCTGACTGGAGGGAGGTTTGGGTCAGGTTTCGCCAGCTTTTGGCGACAACGGGCAGAAAAGTCTTTTTATCGAGCAATTGGAGGGCTTCCCTATTGCCGGTATGGAAGGCGGTATTGTCCCAGAAGGGATTGCCTGGATCGGGATGCGTTTGCTGCCAGTAGCCATTGGCGAGGCGCATGGCGGCCAGCACTTCGGGGCGGGCGGGCGGGTTGCTGGTGTTGGCGGACCGGAGAGAACGACAGGATGTGTATTCTGACCCAATGGTCAATAACAACAGGGAACCTAGGGCAACGCGGTAACCGGTGAACAGACCGGCGAATGGTAAGTTTTTCATCACAGCAGGATCGCAAATGTGTTTGGTCAAAAATAGGGTTATTTGTCTGGTTGACAGTTAATTTTTGACAATTGCGATCCTGCAGATGCTACACTTACTCAGGGTCGCTTAATTGGCTACTACCAAGGGTATGGTGAACTTGCCCGATACCGGCACCCGTTCTACTTTTCCGTTGAAAGTACGTACAAGGCTCAGCGTGTAATCGCCTTTAATGATGCCTTCTCCCCTGTTGCAATAAGTGATGTTGATGGTACCGTTGGCATACTCATGCCTACCATTGGAGCCGGGAATGGGTGCTGACATGCCATAGCTGGCTTCTCCATCTGAGGCAGATGCGCTCACATCGGATTGTTCGGGATACTTGAGCTCAAACTTCCCTACGCCGTAAAAGATATGATTAATGGTAAGTGCTACAGAGGTGCGCGTACCGGGATGGTCCATGCTGTTGAGGTTAATACCGATGTGACGCCACCCCTGTTCTTCAAGGGCGTCGTGCCGCAGGTTTTTGACTATCCGGCCTTTGATGCTGATGGAAGATTCATTAATCAGCTTTACTCCTGATACCAGGTAATATTTGGATACATCATTCTTTATCGTCATGATGTCGACGGCAATGGAAAATCCGACAGCCGTTTTCTCGGGACCACCGGGCACCACCCGGGGCGCTTCGTAGCAAAAAAAGTTGTCTTTGTTATTGGAGCGGATATGGCCATACAGGCCGGTGGTGCCGTGGGCTTTGCCATTGATGTATATTTCGGTGATATAGCTTTTCTTTTTGCCATCTACCGGTTCTTCTTTGGGGATGGGCACAAAGATTTCGCCGGAGGGTTCATGCTCCGGGTCACCCACCTTGGTGACCCAATAATTGACCTGGTCGTCGCATACCACCGTGGTGCTGCTGATCTTACTACCGTCATGTCCACCGATCCACAATTTGTATTGCAGGAAGTTGACGATATCCAGTTTGCCGTTGGAGATAGGTAATGGAAAATCCTGGGTGGCTGTGCCGGCCGCCTCGTTGATGGTGGGCATGCCGGGCACTTTCTCGTATATACCTTCTGTTTGTCCCTGTGGCACTTTGTGAATAGCCACGCCACCCAATACTTTCGGTGATCCGCCCGGGATAAAAGGGTTGCCATCCGCATCGCGGGGAAAGGTGTAGATCATTTTAACGGGTTTCTTCACGACCACATCAGTGGCCGTTTCGAAACGAAATGCCATGCTATCGATGCCATTCGGAGCCGTGTTGAGCAGGCGTTGTATTTTGAAAGTGGCTGGTTTATCGACAGCACCTGCGGGGAATATAAACTTTACATTACCCAATACGAACTCGCCGCCACCAGTACCGATCTCCTTTTGCAGCAGGGTACCGGGTATAATGGTTCCCGGTTTGCACTTTTCGCCTTCCGGTAATTCGATGGGCGGGTTGGGTGTCGGATTGGGCCCGCCACCGGGGTCGGTGGGATCCACAGGGGCTGTATCTTTTTTGCAGGCAACGGCAATACAAATCATTAACAGGCTGAAAGCCCATAACATCTTATTCATAGCTATACGTTTAATGTGAAGTATGCTATCGCTATCACCCGTCAACGAGGATGTTAGTGATTGCGGGTGTAAGTTAGTCGTGCAACCAGCTGCCATCTATTGTAGCAGGTATGTGCTGTAAAAACGGTTGTATGAATTGGGTTGATCCATGTCAACTGGCCAGGATCCGCCACAGATCGAGGTTTCGGCGACAGGGCCAATGCTGGCATTGTTATTTGGGTATTCCGGTAAACGATAGTCATGAAAACAATCTATGCGGCTGTTGCTGTATCGTTGGTGCTGGCGATGGCCGGTTGCGACAGCAGCGCGCCAGAAAAACCATTGAATATGAACAGTAATACCAAGGTCACCTTGACCAGTCCGGAAGGAATGCATAAGAACCCCGCCTATTCACAGCTGGCCATCGTGGAGGGATTGCACAAAACAGTATACATCGGCGGACAAAATGCGGTAGACAGTGCGGGCAATATTGTGGGCAAGGGTGATTTTGCCGAACAAACCAGGCAGGTGCTGGCCAACCTGGAGAAAGCCTTACAAGCAGGTGGTGCGGGTATGGAGCATGTCGTCAAGTTTAACCTGTATGTTCAACAGGGGCAACCGTTGCAGGAAGGATTTAAAGTATTTCAGGAACCGCTCAGCAAATTGAAGGCGCCGCCCTTGATATCGATGATCTATGTGGCTGGTCTGGCCCATCCCGACTACTTGTTGGAGCTGGATGCCATTGCCGTCATTCCGCATTAAAGAAGTTACCGTACCCATCAGAGCAGTTTCTAGTGGTAAAACGGTGAGCTGGGGAGCTCACCGTTTCCCTTTTTATTAGGGTGCGTTGGCGATAAACGGCGCTTTCCGGAAGAAAGCCTTATCGTTCAACTGATCGATCAGGAAGCGGGCCAGACTGCTAGCGCTGATCTTGTTGCCGGGGCAATCTTCCAGGCTGGTGACGATGGGTGGCGCTTCGGTGGCTTGTTCGATCACCGGCAGGCGTGCCATCGTCCAATCGAGGGTGCTGGTGGCAAGCAGTTCGTATTCTTCCTGCTTGTTGGTCGTGGAAGCGGGATAGGTTTGCCGCATCCAGTTGGTTGCCGACATGGTCTGTTCTCCTTTTCGATCGAACGGCGTGTCGACCATGAGGCCGGTCGTTAATATATACCTGCTGATGCCGTGGGCCTGCATGGCCTCCAATACGTGCGTGGTCGATTGGGTGAAGATGGTGGGTGCGCTGGCGGGCAATCCAAATCCGAGTGTGCTGATGATGGCGATGCAGCCTTGCAGCAGGTGCAGGATACTGTGGTAGTTGCTTACCTCACCCGGCACGATGGTGAGTTGCGGGCTAGCTGCCAGTGCGTGGGCTGGGTTTCGGACGAGCAATCGTATATGAAATCCATCTTGTACTAATTGCTGAACGAGGAATTGGCCGGACTTGCCGGTGCCGCCGATTACGGCGATGGTTGGTGTAGACATGATAAAACGCTTTACAATAAAAAATAGAACATGGGCATGCTGGGGGTAATGATGCATGCGAACAACAGGAGCCGCTGGCCCCTGACTGATTACCTGTTTATTTTAGAAGCGTTTAATGCCTGCAAAATAGGGTTCCTGCGGGAAAAGAACAAGTGGGAATTGTGTAGCGTAGCGGGACCGACACACCGGGCCCTATCGCTTTTGGTGTAAGAGATTGATTTAGAAAAGTTGTGCTATTTTCATTACACTTCCATGGGAGCGAGTAGGGAGCGGCATGGAAGCGAGTGGGGAGCGGCACCCTCCGGACACATAAGCCCCGTCCTTTTTTAGCGAAAATGGCCTTGTTTTGAAAGTTGAGCTATTTATACGGGATCGGTACGGGAACGGTACGGGATGGGTACGGGAGCGCCTGGGGTACGATACCTGCACAACAAAGTTTGTCTCGCCCTGGAAGCTCCTTCTGCACTTACAACCGGATACAAAACTACGCTTCCCATTATGCCCTTTCCAAATTTTGGACTTACCGTTAAATAAATGTCATGACATTACTAGCTGACGGGAATAAATGTATGGCTGTTAAGGCGCGGATCAACTATCTTGAAGTACCCAAACCCCTACCTGCATGCGCCTGCTACGCCTTGCTGTTTCCGTGATCCTCTTTATCGTGCTGACTATACTCACGCAGATTGGTGGCCTTGTATACCTGCTGTTGCGGTGGTTGCAACGGTACACGGACCGGCTTACTACCCGTACTTGGCTGCAGCGTATGTTCCGCGTGGGGTTGTTTCTTGTACTGTATACTGTCGCCACTTTTGTGGTAGTGCCTTTGCTGGCCCGTCCGTTTGGCCGGGTGCCGCTGCCTTTCAGCACCACCCGTCACCTGCAACCTGTCACCCCGCTAACCTGGTTGCTGAATCGCCAGTATGTGCGGCCCGCCTTGCGGGAGGCTGTTTACGAGGTAGCCGATTATATGGACACGGCCTATCCCGGCACCCGGCTCAACTACCTTGACGGCAATTTCCCTTTCTTCAACGGCTTTCCGTTGTTTCCGCACCTCAGTCACAACGATGGCCAAAAGCTCGATCTCGCCTTTTGTTACAAGGACGGCGTCACCGGTGTACCTGTCAATGAAAGTCCCTCCCCGATTGGCTATGCCGTATGTGAAGGTCCGCGGCATGACGAAGAAGATATGCCGGCGCAATGTGCCGACAAGGGCTTCTGGCAATACAGTTTGCTGGCAGACCTGGTACCCCAGGGTGGGAAGAGCCGCTACCCTTTTGATGCAGTCCGCACCAAGGCGTTGGCGGAGCGGCTTACCGCCCATCCTGCCATCGGCAAATTATTCATAGAACCTCACCTCAAGGCCCGCCTGGAGCTTAAAAGTCCGAAGGTCAGGTTTCATGGCTGCCGGGCGGTGCGGCACGATGATCATATACATATACAATTGAAGTAACCAGGAGGCGTACGAGGGCCTTCTTCGTTATTGGTGGAGCCAGGTTCCAGACGTTTTTGTAGCACTATCTACCGGATGCGGTGTGGTAGGCACGGCTTTTGTTATTATCTGTACAGTCTGGCCCTTTACTGTGTCCTTGCCAGACGATACTCCGACCCCTGGTTTAGGCTGGCCTGCCGGTTCCTGACAAGCCGTATTCAATACGCAGACAATTGCAACGGCCAGCTTAGGCTGGAATGATAGGCATTTTTTCGTAATATACAATCAATACCCATATGTTAACAAACAAATTACCCAAACACCAGTATTGGAATTGAAGTTTTCATTATTTTTAACCATCGACCATTACTGCTATGTCAACACCATTCATTACCTGGGGAAAACGCCACGGGCTACTATCATTGTACATGCTGCTGGGCCTCGTGCTCATCGCCTGCAGTTCTTTCTTCCTAAGTAACCGGTACCGTCTGGGAACCGTGCTTGGTTTTACACCACCCAAAGATATCAAGAACATTACGGTGCGCAGCGATGATCCTGCGAACAAAGAAGCCCATTGGTTTTCTTTTGACTGCACCGATTCTACCATCGATTATATCAAGCAAAAACTGCAACTCAGTGCGCAGGCTTCTGTCAGTGGCGCGCATCTGGCGGCTCCTCAACCAGCTCCCGAAACAGCCACCTGGTGGGATAATAATTATGCCGACAAGGCTACTCCCCTGGTGCGCATCGACAACGTGAAGCAAGCGGCGGTGTACCTGTGGTACAATGCCGCTAAACGGAAGGCGTATTTATTTTCTTACGATTTTTAGCAGACTTTGAAAGCATGCTGGCCAGGTCTTTGGCACCATACGGCAGGTAGCGTCAGGAGATTGTTCATGCTCCTGTTGTTGTTCCGTATAGTCTCTGCATTGGGCCAGGTAGGTAACCCTACTCCCCGAACGCCCGCCAACCCGATCTCCATTCGCAAACCACAGTTCGTTCAACCAGTACGCGTCGACAAGCAGCCCACCCTCGTGTATGAATTGCACATCACCAATGAGGCGGGTGTTCGTCTGACTATACGTGACCTTTACCTCCTTCAAAAAAATAAGCGGCGCAGTGATACGTTGCTTCATTATGATGAAGCAACGCTGAGCCATCGGTTGGCGCCGTTGCCTGGCAACAACAAGGTTCAAGGAGCCAGCATTCCGCCAGGCGCCTCTTCTATTCTATATATCGAGGTCAGCAGTAGCGAGCTGCGTACGCCTGGCCTGCAACACCTGCTGCGTTACCAACTGGACGGCAGTGATGCTGTCGATGTAATCCTGTACAACGACCTTCTTCGTTGGCAGCTGGTGGAGCCGGTATTGCTTTCTCCCCCACTCCGCGGCGGCAACTGGACGGCCATTTATGATCCCTCCTGGACGCGGGGTCACCGGCGCGTTGTCTACACTACTGACGGCGCCCCCCATATACCCGGTCGCTTGGCGATCGATTTCATGAAAGTCGATTCGATCCAATACGCCCGTCAGGAAGACAGCATCGTTACCTGGTTTGGTTATGGGGCCGAGGTACTGGCAGTGGCCGATTGCGAAGTTGCGTCGGTGTGTGACAGCTTTCCGGAGAGCGCTACCCTTGCCGCCCATCCCGCCTACACTGCCGCACAAGCGACGGGCAATTATATCTCCCTAAAGATTGCCCCTGACCGATATGTCTTTTATGAGCACCTGCAACCAGGTTCTATTGCTGTAAAACCGGGGCAACGCATACAAAAAGGTGCGGTAATTGCCCGGCTGGGATTCACGGGACAAACCACTGGTCCACACCTTCACTTCCATGTAGCTGATCGCAACTCGCCATTGGGTGCGGAAGGCGTGCCTTTTGAATTTGATCGATTCACGCAAATTGGCCATTACCCGGACTTCAGCCAGTTTGGTAAAGTGACCTTTACGCGCATCGCGGCTAAAAATGTTCAGCGCGCAATGCCTGCGTCCAACACAGTTGTCGTTTTTGAGTAAGCAACTTTGTTCCCGGTTGGGACCGCACAACAAAAAAGCCCACACCGTTGCCGGCATGGGCTCGTTTTTCCCACTTTATTACACTAACTATTTTTGTGCCCTGATGGGGATGATCTTTCCATCGGCATCGTACTTCAGCTCCGTTACTTTCACGTTGCGCAGGTGGGTTTTGCCCGACAGCTGCACATCATGATAGAACAAATACCACTTGCCATCTTTTTCGATGATCGAATGGTGGTTGGTCCAGCCTTCCACGGGATACAGGATAATACCCTGGTATTTGAACGGTCCGTAGGGATTGTCGCCAATGGCATAAGCCAGGTTGTGCGAATCACCGGTAGAATACGAGAAGTAATACTTGCCATTGTACTTATGCATCCAGGCCGCTTCGAAGAAGCGTTTGTCGTTTTCCTTTTCTTTGAAGAGGTTACCGGCGCTATCCACGAGTTTGATCTCGCGTACCGGTTCTGCAAAGGACTTCATGTCGGCCGATAGCCTGGCGATACGTGGCAACACTGCCAGTTCATCGCCCTGGCGCAACTTACCAGCACTGTCGTACTTGTTGTTGTTCCAGCGCTGCAGCTGTCCGCCCCAGATACCACCGAAATACATGTAATACGAACCATCGTCGTCTTTGAAGACGGTGGGGTCCATGCTATAACTTCCCTTGATGGGTTCTTTTTCGGCCGTGAAAGGTCCTTCCGGCTTGTTGCTGGTAGCCACGCCGATGCGGAACACATCCTGCTTGTCTTTCAGCGGAAAGTACAGGTAGTAAGTGCCATCTTTAAATGCGGCATCCGGCGCCCACAACTGACGTCCTCCCCAGGGAATGTCCTTTACCGACAGGGCCACGCCATGATCGGTGACGGTACCGCCTACGGAGTCCATCGACAGGATGTGGTAGTCCATCATATTGAAGTGATCGCCATTGTCATTCTCCGGTGTACCGGTAGCGGTATCGTGTGAAGGATAGACGTAGATGCGGCCATTGAACACATGCGCCGACGGGTCGGCGGTGTAGATATGGCTGACCAGGGGTTGCGACAGGTATTTGTCGTTCACCACCGAATCGCCTTTGGCCGCTTCGGCTTTTCCGGGTTCTTCGTGGCCGCTGTCGTTGCAGCTGGCCATAGCAAGCGCCGCCAGTACGGCAGCAGGAATAATCGTTAGCTTTTTCATCTTACAGGTAGTTGTTGATGATGTTTTCGATGAGCTCCTGTTTACCACTGCGTACAGCCGGTTCGCCATTTTTAACAGCGTAGGCGCGCAGGTCTTCGAGTGTGGACTGACCATTCTCGAATGCTTTTGCTTCGGCGCTATCGAAGGAGCTGTAGCGATCGGTACGCAGCTTCTTGTATTGGCTCTTCTCCAGAATAGCATCTGCCGTGATGAGGGCACGGGCAAAGGCGTCGATGCCGCCGATGTGTGCATAGAACAGATCTTCCGGATCGGTAGAGTTACGACGAATCTTCGCATCGAAGTTGATACCACCGCCTTTGAAACCACCACCTTCGAGGATGATGAGCATGGTTTCGGTGAGCTCATTGATATTGGTGGGGAACTGGTCGGTATCCCAGCCATTCTGGTAGTCGCCGCGGTTGGCGTCCATGCTACCGAGCAGGCCTGCATCTACAGCCACCTGTACTTCGTGCTGGAAGGTATGACCAGCGAGTGTGGCGTGGTTCACTTCCAGGTTCAGTTTGAAATCGTTCAGCAGGTCATACTGACGCAGGAAGCCAATGACGGTTTCTGCATCGTAATCGTATTGGTGTTTGGTAGGTTCGCAAGGTTTGGGTTCGATGAAGAACGTACCCTTGAAACCATTTTTACGGGCGTAGTCTTTAGAAGCATGAAGAAAGCGCGCCAGGTGCTCTTTTTCCTTCTTCATATTGGTATTGAGCAGGCTCATATAGCCTTCCCGACCGCCCCAGAATACGTAGTTTTCTCCACCCAGTGCGATGGTAGCATCGAGGGCTGCTTTCACCTGTGCCGCAGCATGCGTCAGCACGTGGAAGTCGGGGTTGGTAGAGGCGCCGTTCATGTAACGACGGTGACTGAACAGGTTGGCCGTACCCCACAGCAACTTCACACCACTGACGTCCTGCTTTTCTTTCAGGTACGCCGTGACCGCTGCCAGGCGTTTGTCGTTGTCGGCAATATCATTGGTATAGTCTACTACATCCACATCGTGGAAGCAGTAGTAGGGCAGTCCCAGTTTGGTGATGAATTCAAAAGCAGCATCTGCTTTGTCTTTGGCTCTTTCAACAGCATCAGTCTTTACATCCCAGGGAAACAGGTGGGTCGCTTCACCAAAGGGATCTGCACCTGATCCGACGAACGAGTGCCAGTAAGCCACTGCAAAGCGAAGCCATTCTTTCATGGGTTTGCCGGCTACCGTTTTGTTCTCATCGTACCAGCGGTACGCAAATGGATTGTCGGATTGCAAGCCTTCATACTTAATGGCGGGAATTCCTTTGAAGAATTCTGTAGCACCAGTAACAATTTTCATATAATCGTTTTTAATGTTTATACACGTTGCAAATATTGCCTGATTTACTGCGGTCAACAACCGCTATTATGAAAAGAAAATATGCTATCTTATCAAATGATGGTACATTTAGGGCTAAATACTGATAAAATCCTTTCTATTCACCAGTGAAGACGCTGATCCAAAAAGTAGAACCGGATGTCAACCAGAGTTTTGCCTGCCGGGTATATGAAACCCCTAATTTCGAAACCAACTGGCACAAGCATCCGGAATTTGAGCTCATCTCGATCCTCAAGGGGCATGGCACGGCCCTGATCGGCGATCATGTGTGCGACTACAAGGTCAACGACGTATTCTTTATTGCGGGCAACCTCCCCCACTGGTTTCGCAAGCACCAACCACAAATGAGCTGTTCGGTACTGGTGGTACATTTTACAGATGATTGCTGGGGCAACGGCTTATTACAAATGCCTGAGATGAAGTCGGTGCAAGCTTTGCTTAAAAAGAACAATGGCATTCAACTGCAAAAGAAACTGAAAAAGGAGGTGCTGCCGGCCATGCAGGCGCTTCACCAGGCAAAAGGGTTCGACAAACTGATGCGCCTGTTCAGCTGCCTGCAATTGATCGGTGGCTCTACACAATACAAAGTACTGACGGAAGACTTCCATGATCCGGCGGTGGCGGTGAACCCGGCCATCGAGAAGATCATCGATTACTCTTTCAAACATTTCCTGGAGCCGGTAACGCTGGATGAGATCGCAGCGATCGCCAATATGACCATTCCCACCTTTTGCCGGTTCTTTAAAAAGAACATCAAGAAGACCTACTTCGATTTTATCCGTGACCTGCGCATCAGCCACGCGTGCAAGCTACTCACGAGTACGGACAAGCCCATCCTGGAGATCTGTTATGAGAGCGGGTATAAAAGCTGGGCTCATTTCAGCAAGCAGTTCAAAGAAGTGAAGGACCAGACGCCCAGCCAGTTCAGGAAGCAGTTCCTGTAAACGACCAGCTATACTGACTATCAAGAACATACCGGATACAGACACCGCCACATCCAATACAACTACGGATCCTGGTTACGTTATGATCTTACAACAACGAGATTAAAATTTTAGTATACGACATTTTGCATGTATCATTTCCCTATTATGGGTGGCCTGGTAGCCCGCTACGCGCTCCGCCAAATGGAACAGAATGCAACCAGTCACCAGACCCGGCTATTTGTCAGCTTCGACGCTCCCTACCAGGGCGCCAATGTTCCCCTGGGGTTACAAGCGCTTAATACACACTTATCGAGTACTTCTGTAAAGATTGGTGTTCCTGGTGGTCCCATCTCGTACATCACGACGGTGGGCAACTTCGTATCTCCCTTAAAAGTTTATGAAACTCCTGCAGCCCGTCAGTTGCTCACCTATTATGTCATCAGGCAAGGAAATGGTTTCACGATGTACAACAACGCACATGACCAGTTGTACAATACCCTTAAAGGTATGGGCTACCCCGTCAACACCCGCAATGTCGCCATCGCCAATGGATCAGAATGTGGGGCCGGCCTGCCTTTGACGCCGGGTAATGACCTGCTCAGGCTGTCGGGACATTACAATACCACGTTGCTAGGCTCCTTATTGTTCACGATTCCTGCTGCCCTTATTGGTTCGCATACCAATTTCCCCCAATTCCTGTTGGGCATCATCCCTGGCAGAAACGACATCAAATGTTCGTTCCGTGTTAAAACAACGCCCGCATCGGGCACCACAGAAGTGTACAACGGGAAAGTATGGTATGAGAAAAAGATCTTGTGGCTGATACCGCGTCAGCAATGGGGTGATCACCTTAACGGCCAATATCTTTGGGGCTTGTGGTCAGTTCAGCATTCAGCGATCGGTAATCATTGGGGCAGAAACACCTACTTACCAGGTAGCTTACCTGGACTACATCATCGGTAGGATCAAAGCCACGGTTAAAACTGTGCCGGGTGCCACATCTTACAACTGCTATGTAAACAACACCTTCAGCACCAACACAACCGTCAACAACGTAACGATTGCGACACGCCGCAACGACTGCGACAACAGCTATGTATTGGGTGTAGAGGCCGTTACCCCCTGCGGCACTTCTGCCAGGGAGTTTGTGGCTTTCGAGGCACCACCTTGCGCTATGGCATTGACGGTGTCGCCCAACCCTGCCAGCACCCAGGTAACGATTGCTGTTGATCAGCAAAAAGCTGTCGTCAGCAAATCAACTACCGGAGTCGGTTACATTGCTGAAATTCAATTGACCAACATACAGGGCGTGCTACTACGCACTACGAAATATGCACCGGGTAGCAGTCAGGTATCCTACCAGGTGGCCGACCTGTCGGCCGGTACTTATTTTCTGCGCGTCTTTGACGGTCGCAACTGGACTACTCAAAAATTAATGATTGCGAAATAACCGGCTTTGGGACCGATGATCCGCAGTTATTCAAGAGCAGGGGCGTTGCAAGCTCCTGCTCTTTTCATTTTTCGCAGGAGTGTGTGCTGGCGTAATCCCGTCCATGCAACGTCCTACAGTAATTTCGTGTCAATGATGCAAACTGCCAACAATGAGACGCTTATTATTTCTCGCCGTTATATGTATTGCTTTTACCGCCTGCGATAAAGACCAGGCAGAAGGCACTCAGGAAGAATCTCTTTCCCTGGGCCAATGCAAAAGCCAGCAAGTGAGCGGAGACCGAATATCTCTTTGTTATGAAACGCTGATCGAAGATTCGCGTTGTCCTAAAGAAGTGAACTGCGTTTGGGAGGGCATTGCCATCGGACAATTCACCTTTACCGTTAACAACAACCGCCATACGCTGACACTGTCTACCACTTCTGCTGGAAGGTTTATCAATGACACTACCATCGGCCGCTACAAGATACACCTGCAAGAACTCCTGCCCTACCCCAGCCGAAGCCCCCGGGAAGCAGTCACCCCCTCGGCTTCCGTCAGCATCACCCGTCAATAGACCTACCAGGATATTCCCGGGTTTCAGGCAGCTTTTTTTATTATCTTTGGGCACTGATCCACTAATACCGCTATGGTATTGCTCTTGAACGACGCGTTGTACGTACCCTTCCACCATTAATCGTACAGCCTATGTGCAAAAGATTTACCCCTGCAGTCCTGGTTCTTGGTCTATGCTGGTCATTGGAGCTATCCGCACAGGATTCCACGACAACCCATCAGCCAGATTCTCTCTCAGCTGTTGTGGCTCAAGGGCCGGTCATTCCGGAAGATTCTCTGCTTGCCTTCCTCAACCACCTCTCTTACGAAGTCAGCGAACACACTTTGACCGGACGTGGGCATACCCAGCTCGACAAAACACCTGGCTATGCGGCTTTTGCGGCCAAATACCAGTTTACACCAGAAAACTTACACAGCTATCTCTACCGATGGGCACAATCGCCTGCGGTGGTGGCCGACAGCAATACCCAGGTACAGGCGAGTCGCTACTATTACCTACGCCGTTTACAGCAATCCTCCGAACAGTTTGAGCAATCGGCCCTGCAGCAGGAAGTGGTATTGCCCGCACGGCTGAAGGCAGAAGACCTGCACGATGTAACCATTGCACCCGCTATTGCCAATACCGTAACGGCCTGGTACCTGGCTGGTAACAGCGCCAACGAAGCGGGCAATTACGTTCGGGCAGTACGCTTGTATCGCCGTGCCGACAGCCTGCTGTCGTTTGGGAATGCGAGCCTGATGCCAGCTCCCCTGCTGGCCATGAGAAGTTACGTGGAAGAACTGCTGGCGGCCGCCCTTTACGAAGAAGGTCGCCGCATTGGCGATACCGAAGGCTACCTGCTGCTAGCACAGGGTCTGAGCCTCGAGCGCGCCTTGCTGGTACGCTATAGCAGGTCATCCTACCCGGAAGAATGGGCCCGCACCAAGAGCAACCTGGGCACTATCCTGGAAGCCCAGGGTGAATTGATAGAAGGCGGCGACAGCCTGTACAAAGAAGCGCATGATGCCTTCCTGGAAGCCACCATGGTGTACACCCGTGGCCAGTACCCGCAGGATTGGGCGCGTATGAAGAACAATATCGGCGTGATCCAAAGCAAGCTGGGCAAAATCGAGGAAGCCATTACTGCTTTCCGGGAGGCGCTGGATATTTACACGCAAAAGGATCATGCCGCCGACTGGGCGCTGACGCAATACAATATTGGCAATATGTACCAGTTCAAGGCGACTGAAGCGAAAGGTGGTGAAGGACTGTCGCTTTTCCAGCAATCGGTAGCAGCCTATAAAGCCGCCCTCACGGTTTTTACGGCGAAGAACGATCCCGACGAGTACGGCTGGGTGCAACACAAGCTCGGGGTATCGCTGTTTCAGCAAGGGCGCCGCATCGATGGCCGTAATCTGCTGACAGAAGCTGTGGAGGCTTTTCGTGCGGCCCTGACGGTGCGTACCAAAGAAGGCTCTCCCACAGCCTGGGCCAGTACACAATACAACCTGGGCACTACTTTATGGGAAGAAAACAGCCGTGCGGCCGGTGGCAACGTGGCCCTTCTTGACGAGGCGGTGAAAGCTTTTGAAGCGGCGCTGACTATTTACAACAAAAAGGACTATCCCGATCAGTGGTTCAATACGCAGAACAGCCTGGGCTTGCTGTACGAACAAAAACAGCAGTGGGCCAATGCCATCAAGCACTTTGAGAATATCCGCGATATAGAGCCCATGTACGCCACGCAGAAAGTAAACGAGTTACGCAAGCGTTCGGGACATTAATGAGGGCGGCTGGCGGAAACTATTGCTGAAAAGTGTCTTTTATCGGGCGCAGAAGGTCGGGTTATTCTTTGGCCAGCAGCATTAAAAAGCCCATCACGTTTCCTATGCGCTTTCTCAATGCCGGTTCTTTACTACTCATAGGTGGTATAGTGGGAGCTTGCGGTTCCCCAACAGCTACCAATCCATCCACAGGTAGCAGTATTTCTCCAGACAGTCAGCTGGTAGTATTACGCGAGGCATACGTTTATGGATTACCACTGGTATTGATGGATATTACCCGCCGGCAAATGACGGACCCGTCGAACAAGGCGCTGTATAGTCCCGTCAATCAATTCCGCCATAATAATGCTTTTCCAGACGCCTCCTTCCGGAATGTAGTGCGGCCCAACGCCGACACGTATTATTCTATCTCCTGGCTGGACCTATCGGGTGGTCCGGTAAAACTATCTTTACCAGCTACCAACGGCCGGTATTATATGATGCCCCTGATGGATGCGTGGTCCAATGTTTTTGCGGCACCGGGTACCCGCACAACAGGGAACGGGGCTGTCGATTTGCTGATCAAGGGACCTGGCTGGAACGGAGCAGTACCCGCCGGCGTGCAGGAGATAGCTGCCCCCACCAACACCGTTTGGATCATTGGGCGCATTCAGGTCAATAGCCGGGAAGATGGCAAGGCAACCGTTGTACCGCTACAAAACCAAATACGGTTGACACCCTTCACCAAGCAAGCAATCACCCATAAGCCATCTCCTCCCGCCCCTATCGGCGACCCCAATGCTCTTCTTGAACGTATGCCGGTAGACAGTTTCTTTACTTACCTGAATGAACTTATGCTAAAGAATCCGCCTCCCGCCGCTGATTCACCCATAATTCGGCGATTGACTACCGTTGGTATCGTGCCAGGCAAGGCCTTCCAACGACCCACGCTTCCCACGACCTTCTATGCAACATTAGACAGCATTCCTCATACGGTTTTTAATGCCATACGTCAGTCCAAAACATCCAGCGCCTCGCTGGTGAATGGCTGGAATATGGGCACGCTGGTCATTGGCACCTATGGCACAGACTACACCAGCCGGGCGGGCGTAGCAGTATGGGGGCTTGGCGCTAACCTGCGAGAGGATGCTATTTATCCATCGTGCAACGTAGATCAGCAAGGTCAGCCGTTGGACGGGAACCAACCATACGTGATCCACTTTCCAAAGGGAGGGGCGCCTCCTGCCCAGGCTTTTTGGTCGCTTACCCTTTATGACCAGGACGGTTATTTTGTCAACAACCCGATCAACCGCTACGCCATCGGCGACCGAAGTCAGTTGCGCCCGAATGCAGATGGCTCCATCGACATTTATGTGCAGCAAAGGGACCCGGGAGGCGTTAAAACAACCAACTGGCTACCCGCACCACCTTCCCACTTCAACCTGCTGATGCGCGTATATTGGCCAAGCTCTGCGATGCTGCAGGGAAATTATATTCCTCCACCGGTGGTGAAGCAGTAACCGTCGGGCATTCATCCTAAGCAATTCATCGTGACAAACGCGTTAACTCGTCATAACATTTGTACCATACTGTTGGGGATCGCTTATATCCTCCCCATTCCTTTATTGTCACAATCGCGCGACTCACTGGCCAACAATCCCAACCTGTTTATTCAACTGGCCGCACAACAACTTCATTGGGAAGAACCAGCCAGGCCAACCAGGATCGTGGGCCCAGTGTATTTCGTAGGCACCAGGGGGCTCGCTTCTTACCTCATCACCAGTTTTGCCGGGCATATCCTGTTGAATACCGGCATGCCTTCGAGCGGGCCCATGATCGACAGCAATATCCGCGCGTTGGGTTTTCACCCGGAAGATATCCGGTATATACTGAGCGGCCATGCGCATATCGACCATGTAGGAGGACATGCCTACATGAAGCGGGTATCCGGAGCAGATATCGTCATCATGGAAGCGGAAAAGGAACTGCTGGAAAGCGGTGGCAAAACAGACTTTCAGTATGGTGCTTATCCGGCTTTTCATTTTGAAGCGGTGAAGGCAGATCATATTGTTCGCGATGGTGATTCTATACAACTCGGCGATATTACGATGCATGCCCTGTTAACAGCAGGCCATACCATGGGAAGTACCACCTGGTACTTTGATGTAGAGGACTCTGCGCGTATGTACCACATTGTATGTCCGGACGGCACCACGATCAATCCTGGCTATCACCTTTCCGTCAATCCATCTTACCCGGGTATTCAGCAGGAATATGAGCAAACCTTTGAAGGACTTTCGGAATTGAAACCCGATATCTGGCTTTCCCCTCACACTGACTTCTTTCAATTTGACCAGAAACGCCGGGCAGCGGAAAAAGAGGGGGTAAAGGCCTATGTAGATCCGGCAGGTTATCGAAAGCGTATCGCCGGGGAGCTCCAAAAATTCAAAGCCGCCGTACTACGAGAGCAGCAACAGCGACAATAGTCCTGTTACTTCAGTTGTTAAACATACCCGCCCACGGTCAATCTCCACAATAATTTTTATCTTTCTTACCTACCACCTATCTTTAATAAGCTGTCCAGGTTTAACCTGCTGCCATGTTGATCTCCATTGTATCCTACGAAGCGCTTTTCACTTCCAATGTTGCCTCCGTTCGCCACCACGAGTATCACCACACCACCCCGGCAACGCACATGCTTCCTTCGGCGTGTACGCCATTCCCTGTGCCGTTATCGGTCTGTTCACAAACCATAACTCAAGCATATGATTACGATCCTTCGTTTAAGACAGGTCAACGGTTCGCATCGACAAAACTATATCGGTGCTCGCCGACTACTAATTGCTACAGCCATTACCCTGGTGTGTGGCACGCAAACAATACAGGCACAAGTGCCCGACACCCTGATCGCGCTGCGCAATAATGCAGCAGTCACCCGCATGAGCCTGCATGTCAATGGTGGCTTCTATATTGGAGGCACGTATACCGGGGACGATCTGGTGCAACCAGTAGTCAGCGACCCTGGCACCCGGCTACTCTGGTTTCCCGAGAAAGCGGCTTTCCGGGCAGGCATGGTGACGGGCACCCAATGGGACAATGCCAATATCGGTAATGGATCGGTGGCGCTTGGGGAAGACAACCGTGCATCTCATCCGAATTCCACTGCCTTAGGCCTCCGTTGTTGGGCCGGGCAGCAATCTGCCTTTGCTATTGGCGAACAGAGCACTGCCACCGGGGCCGCGTCTGTTGCTATGGGGTACCATGCGCACACCAATGCGCGCCAGGGCAGTTTTGTGTTTTGCGACCGGTCTTCTGTCGACACCCTACGTGCCGGTGTCAACCATTCGGCCAACTGGCGCACTTCAGGCGGCTTCCGCATCTTCACTTCGTCCAACCTCAGCACGGGTGTTACGCTGCAAAGCGGCGCCAGCGTCAGTAACTGGGGGCAGTCCAGCGCTGTCATTTCCACCTCTACCGGCGCCCTCTTGACGACGGGTGGGGTATGGCAAAACGCTTCCGACATCAACCGCAAACACGATATACAGCCAATCGCCACGGCCGACATCCTGCAAAAGATCAGTCAGTTGCCGATCAGCAGTTGGGGGTATAATACGGAAGACGCCTCCATTCGTCATATCGGCCCTATGGCGCAGGACTTTTATGCCAGCTTTGGTTTGGGCAATGATGACAAAAGCATTGGCACCGTCGACGCCGATGGTGTGGCCCTTGCCGGCATCCAGGCACTAGAACAAAGATCGCGTGAACAGGCTGCTTCGCTGGAGCAACTGGCCGTTGAAAATGTCGCGCTGCGCAAACGGCTGGAGACACTGGAGCAAAACACAGGTCGTAACCAGGCCGGTCTGCCACTAACGATTGCGTTGGGTGGCTGCGCCCTGTTGCTGGTTGTACTGACGATCCGCCGCAACGCTCAACCATCCACCAAATAACTATACCATGAAGCGAATTCTATCAGCCTGCACCCTGCTGTGCCTGCTGCAGCCTGTTGTGGCCCAGCAGATCGTCATTGGGAATGGTGGACAGGTCACTTTGCACGCCGGCAATAGCTTTACGGGAAATGGCCTTACCCTTAGGCCGACAGCTGCGCTGACACTCACCGGCGCCACCCTGGACCGGAGTAGCGCTGTCACTCATCCCTTTGCCAATCCCTATGTGACCAGGGTATTTACTTTCACCACCTCGCCTCCCGTGTTTACGGGTGATATTGCTTTTGAATATGCCGAGTCGGAATTGAATGGGCTCTCCGAGGCGGGACTTTCTCTACTGGTGTACAACGGCAGCTCCTGGCAAAATGCCGGCGTGAGTACACCAGATCCTGTTGTTAATACGGTGATCTCTACGGGCATTACCAACCTGGCCCTGGGAGAACTCATACTGGCTGGCAGTCTGGCCCTACCCCTGACCTGGGGCGCTGTTACGGCCCAGCGGCAACACCAGGAGGTGGTCATCACCTGGCATACGGAGCAGGAGCAGCAGGTGAGTCATTTTGATGTAGAGCGGAGTAACGATGGCCAGTCCTGGACGACGGCGATCGCCCGGGTGCCAGCCACCAACCAGGCGACACCGCAGGTATACCTGCGGGCGGACCATCCCCAGCATACCGGATGGCTGCATTACCGCATCCGCCAAACGGACCTGGACGGGCGATATACGCTGTCGCCTTCCGTGCAGGTGGCACCGGACAATACCGAGGTAGCCCTCCAGGTGCAACCGAATCCGGCCAGTAGCTGGTTCTCCATTGCCGGTACCCTGCCCGAAAAGGTCAGCTCCGTGGCGATGTACAATAGCTCGGGGGCCATCTTGAAAACCTGGAAAGGATTTCAGACGAGATTTGCGTTGCCTGCGGCAGCGCCGGGCAGCTATTACATACGGATCGTACTGATTTCGGGCATTACGGAAACCCGGAAACTTCTGGTGAAGTAGTAGGCGTAAACTTGCAGCAGACCCGATACGGGCAGCGGCAGGCACCACCTTGAGCTAAAATCCAACATGGTAACCGTAATACTTAACCCAGATCAAGCGCAAAAAAGATTTTCAGAAAAAAGCGATATTTCTTTTAGTACCGAAACCGGGTTTTGTTGTTATACTATAAAGGATAAGGTTTAATGGTTAACGAATTTGATTAGTGTATGCCCTGCATGTCTATGCGGGGCTTTTTTAATGAAAGTGCTACAACCCATTTATAAACTCTAAAACGATTGCCGTGGACTTCAAAGACGAAATCAAACTGTTTGGTGACCGGGTCGAAAAACTGAAAGACCAGATCAATACGGAAGAAGCTACCAAGAATGCCTTTATCATGCCCTTCATTAAAACATTGGGGTATGATGTATTCAACCCTTTTGAAGTGGTGCCTGAATTTATTGCCGACATCGGCATCAAGAAAGGCGAGAAGGTGGATTATGCCATCATGAAAGATGGTGAGCCCTGTATACTGGTGGAATGCAAACATTGGGGCGAAAGTCTGGACCCGCATAACTCGCAGCTCTTTCGCTATTTCCATACCACTTCAGCCAAGTTTGGATTGTTGTCCAACGGCATCATCTTCAGGTTCTATACCGACCTGATAGAGCCCAACAAGATGGATGAAAAGCCTTTCTTTGAATTTAACGTTACCGACATCAAGGATAACCAGATAGAAGAGCTCAAGAAATTTCACAAATCGTACTTCGATGTCGGCAATATCCAGAATACGGCCAGCGAACTGAAGTTCATGAATGAGCTAAAGACACTGATCAACGTGGAGTTTCAAACACCCACAGAGGGATTTGTCAGGCATTTCGCCAAACAGATCTACCAGGGCATGCTGACTGCCAAGATCGTGGAGCAGTTTACAGGCCTGACCAAGCGATCCATTCAGCAATACATCAATGACCTGATCACGGAGCGCCTCAAGTCGGCCCTGAAAAAGGAAAACGAGGCAGAACAGGCCACAGCCGGTAGTGAAGCGGGAATAGTAGCAGCGGAAGAAAAAGAATCCAAGATCGAAACGACCGACGAAGAGAAAGAAGGGTTCCTGATCGTAAAAACTATTTTACGGCAGCGTATCAATTCCAGCCGGATCGTGTACCGGGATGCACAATCTTATTTCGCCATTCTGCTCGACGACAACAACCGGAAAACGATCTGCCGGCTATACCTGAACGGTTCTAAAAAGTACATCGGCACTTTCGATGAGCAAAAGAAAGAAACCCGCCACGAGATCAACACGGTCGACGATATTTTCAAGTACGGTGAGCTGCTGCATAAAACAGTAGAGAAATACGACGGGGAGAAGGTGCAGGCGAATTAATATCAGTCAGCGGAAAGCGTCGTTTGCCTGGGAAGGCGGCGCTATTCTCTGATTATTTTATCGTGGTGCTCTTCAGGTCCGGGTAAAAGGGGATTCCCAACAGTCCGGTTGCGCAGGTGGCATGCACTGTGTCGTTTCCTGCTACGTGTGCCCGAGACAAGACATCATGCATTTTCGAGTCGACATCAATGTGATGCCCCTTCAGGTCCGAAAAGAAAAGGTGCTTTCCATTGGTACTCAACGAGTATCTTGCAACAAATGCCCGATTTCCCGATTCCCTCACATACACTTTGTTGACAAATAAAGCTGAAGCCAACAATACCTGGTGAAAGATAAACAATAGGCAAATCGTGCAAAAGGATGCGTAAAGCCACCACGATAGGGCACGGACCAGCGGCTTTCGATATTTTATCGCCAGGGCCAATAGCACGGTTATTATAGTTGCCGCAGCTATGATCATGGCACGTTGAAAACTACCGACACGAAAAAGCCATACGTCATGCGAAAGGTAAAGATCATGTTGCATCGGTGCCAGCCACACCACTACCACAACAAACATTGCCCAGCTGAGCATGCGCCGCCAATTCCGGAGAATAAACAGGGTAAGTTTACGGGCAATGGTTTCTGTCGTAATCATTCAGCAATCATTTGGTCTCAAGACTGGTTTTCAGATCTACCAATCTTTGTCGTACGTCGGAGCGTAATTTTTTTTTGATGAAAGGAGTAACAAGATTGAATGGAAACCGCAGCTCATAGGAATACAAAAAGACGACGTCTGTCATCTCTTCGCCCAATTCCTTAAAATTCCACGACCCTAAAAAGGACTTGAACATATAGGGACCCTTCGTCATTTTGACGGCGGTCACTTTGGGCCGACTGAAAGACACATACTCGGTCTCCATGCCCAACCCATTCTTTGCGACGCAATAGGCTTTCACACCCAGCGCGGCAGCCTGCGCCCCCCCGATCAAATCGGCCCGCTTCAGGAACGTATCCCATACCAGGCGCTGACCATAATCCTGGGTATAGTCAAAAGCGCGCACTGCGCTACAATCTATGCGGATCTTTTCGGAAAACTTGATAGTACTCACGGTATAATGATGAAGTTTACCTACACACGTCGTCAAAATACAAAATACTTCGGCAACTCCAAAAAGGAACACGCTATCCCTGCTAAGCGTTACACGACAATCACCGTTTCTCCTCCCCCACTCATCCGCTGGCTTCGCGCGTCGTCGGGTGTAAAGGTGATCTGAACACGCAATCCATTCTTGCCGTCCATATCAAGCTGTCCATCCAGTTGCCTGGTCAGCACGGCGATCAGTCCCAAACCCATCGAGTGCGGCTCTTCTGCGCCGGTACCCGCCAGCAACCCGATGCCATCATCCACTACCTCCAGTACTATAAGCCCCTCCTGCCTGCGCAGGGACACCTGGATGGTGCCCGACCGGCCATCGGGGAAAGCGTGCCGTATCGCATTGGAGATCGCTTCGTTGAGGATCAGCCCAACGGGCACCGCCTGCGCCGCATCGAGCCTGATGGTATCCACGCTTACCACAAACTGCAACAGCTTGTTGTTGACGGCATCCTCCTGCAGGTACTGTACCATATCCAGCACATAGGGCTCCATATCGATCGCCGATACGTGTTCTGCCTGGTAAAGCCGTTGATGGATCAGCGACATGGCGTACATGCGGTGCTGGCTTTGCAGGATGGCTTCCCTAGCTTTGTCGTTGTCCAGGTATACAGACTGCGTATTTAATAAACTTAGTACGATCTGCAGGTTGTTGCGTACCCGGTGATGGATCTCCCGTAGCAGCCATTCTTTTTCGTCCAGCAACTGCTGCTGATCCTGGTTCGCCTGTTCGAGCCGCTGGTTCTTTTCATCGATCACCGCCTGTTGCTGCAACAACAGTTCATTGCTGCGGCGCTTGGACCGGTACCGGCTGTACAAGCCACCCAACAACGCCAGCAACAACAACGCCCCGGCAACGATCCATTTCATACGCCGGGCGGCGTTTGACAACTGCAGGTCTTTCAACGCCTGCTCTTGTTGCAGCAACAAGATATTCGCGTCTTTTCTTTCGGATTCAAACTCCACTTTCAGGCGGTTCAACTCCCGGTTTTTCTTTTGCGCATTTAACGAATCTTTGATCTCCAGCAACCGTACATGATTACGGATTGCCGCCTGGTACAACCCACGTGCCGAATCTGCTTTATAATGATAATAATATGACGATACCCACCCGACCGGATCTTTGATCTGTAGTGAGTTGGCCCGGCTACTGTCTGCAAATAGGGCAAGCTTGTCGTACTGACCTGCTTCGAGGGAATACCGCGTCGCCAGCGCGAGAAATTGCCGTTGCATTAAATGGTCTTGTGGCAACCGGATATGTATTCGGTTCAGCTGCTGCAAATAGTACTGTGCGCTATCGAGCCTTTTTGCACTGATGTAAATATTGCCAATGGTCTGGTAGAAATTGCCCCGCACGTTGTCATTGTCCGGCAGTTCCGGCTCCAATCGTTTTAAACGACCGATGGCCTCGGCGAGGCGTCCCTGCAAGGAGATGGCTTGCGCTATATTGGTGGCCAGCAATAGCTCTGCCATTTTCTCCTGGAACCGCACGGCCAGCGAATATCCTTTTTCAAAATAATACTGCGCTTCCTGGTGATCGTTGAGCCTGGAGTAACTCAACCCGACTTCATTGTAGATATTGATCCAGTATACGGTGGTATCTTTCTTCGACTCCATCGACCGCAACGCTGCCATCGTATACCGTAGCGCCTGCTGGTACTCGGATATCCGCAGGTAGATCCTGCCCAACAATATGTGTACTCCCTGTAGATCGCCAGTACCGGAAGCCTTGTAACGATCCAATGATGCATGCAATACCCCGAGCGCTTCCTCCGTATCGCCCTGCAACGACAGGCAATCACCCAACAGCTCCAGCGCCTGTGCTTCTTCGTTGATGCGCTCCGTACGCTTAAAATGCTCAACCGCCTGGCGCAGGTATCCAATCTTGGCAGTCAGTTCGTCTGGCTTTTCCCAGGAGAAATAATTGGCTATTTCCCGGTTGGCATACGCCAACTGTACGGGCAATTGATGTTGACGGGCCCAGTTCAATGCCTGCAGGCAGCTTTGTTTTCCGGTATCCAGTTGCCCTTGCTCCCGATAGAGTTTGGACAGCAGGATCAAGCTTACCCCCTTTAACTCGCGGTTGGCCGCTCCTTTGTCAAGGGCTCCGGCTGCTTTGATGAGTAACAAAGCGGAATCCATATCCTGCTTTTCTGCGCCGGGCTTTAAAATGTAAGCATCTGCCAGCACCAGCATCGCTTTGGCCTGGGCGCCTGCGACCCGTACCTGCTTTAATTGTTGTTGTAGTACCGGGATGGGATCGACAGGCTTATCCTGCGCCGCGATACTGCTCGCAGCCATCACCAATACCAGGAAAATAAATGGCTGTCTATACATCGGATGAAGGTTTCAGCTTTTTTATTGTGCCATTTGCAGGTCTCTTTCATGGATCAATTGCCGTGATGCCAGAAACAGACACATCCCCCCCGAGTCGTCAGTGAACGGCAGTCGGTTGTTCGCTAGCCGGTTGCGCCGACGGGCCTTCGGGTGGCACCGTGAGGGGAAATACCACCTCTACCGAGAGCCCGCCGTGCCGGGAGAAACGAAGTTCGCCCTCCAGCTGCCGCGTCAGGATCTGGATGAGGTTCATCCCCATCGAATTACTGTCCAACAGGTCTATGCCGGTTGCCAGGCCTACCCCATTGTCGGTCACCTCCAGCCGCAGCAAGTCCTCACCTGCTTTGTTCAGCCGTACGGTGATGAGGCCGGCACGTGTTCCGGGAAAGGCATATTTGAGGGCGTTGGTGATCGTTTCGTTCAGGATCAATCCGATCGGTACTGCCTGCGCGGTATCGAGGGTCATATCATCCACTTCAAGGACAAAATGGATCTTGCCGGGCTTTTGTAACCCTTCCCGCAGGTACCCCACCAACTCACCGATATAACTACGCATGGCTATGACGGCCAGGTTATCTGTCTGGTACAGTCGCTGATGGATCAGCGACAGGGCGTACATGCGGTGCTGGCTTTGCAGAATGGCATCTTTGGCTTTGGCGCTTTCGAGGAAGGACGATTGTGTATTCAACAGGCTCATCACGATCTGCAGGTTGTTCTTGACCCGGTGATGGATCTCTTTGATGAGCCATTCTTTTTCCTCCAGCAACTTTTGTTGTGCCGCATTCATCAACTCGAGCGATTCATTTTTACTATCGATGGTTTGCTTTTGCTCCAGCAGCAGGCGGTTGCTTTTTTTCTTGATGCTATAGCGGCTATACAGCAGCACCAGTAACAGGAGTAACACCACAATACCGGCTACGATGAGTTTGAAACGCAGACCGGCTTGTTGCAGCTGCACTTCCTTTTCCTGCTTTTCATGTTGCAATACCTGAATATCTGAATCCTTTTTCTCGGTCTGGAACTCGACCTTCAGCCGGTTGATCTGGCGTTGGGTGGCCTCCCCCAGGGTAGCCTCTTTGACAGTAATGTACTGCTGGTAATGACGGATGGCGGAAGACAGATTGCCCAGGGCTGAATCTGCCTGGAATTTATAAAAATGGGAGCGCTCCAATTCGCGTTTGAGGTGTACCCTTTCGGCAAAATTCCGCAGACTGTCGGCCAGGGAGCCTGCTTTGGTAAAATCTTTTATCGCCAGGTTATAGCGTATCGCTACATAGTAATAGAAACTGTTGCGCGGATGATCGGCGGGCAATAGTTGGTGAATATGCTCGATACGACGCAGGTAGGCGCGGGCACTGTCCATCTGTTTCAGATCGAGGTATATACCAAAAGCCGCGTGAAAGAACCCAACGGAAATGGGATCGCCGTCCTGCGGATGAAAAGACCTTTTGACCTGCTGGATCATTTGCAATGCCTGCGGCAGCTGATGCAGCGATTGATAACCGACGGCCATATTACCCCACACCAAACGCAGGGCAGCACTGTCTTTGAACTTTTCCGCTATGCGGGCCGACTTCTTAAAATAAGCTACAGCCTCCGAAAAATCATTGAGGCGATTGTAGATAAGACCAACGGAGTTGTAAATAGCCAGCCAGTGGGTGGATGTATCGGTGACCTGCTCCATCGTCTTGACGGCCAGCAAACCATAGCGGAGACCTTCTTTGTACTCACCCAGACTTGCATATAAGCCACCGAGCAGGTCATACACCCCATGCATTTCCGCCACACCCGCCAGCTTATACAAGTCTACAGACTGGTGTAATACGGTCAGGGCGCTTTCGTCGTCGCCTTTTACCAGCAGGCAATCCCCCAGGTGCTCCAGGGTACGGGCCTTCATCTCCACGCGGTCGGATTTCCCAAAGTAGTCCGCCGCCACTTGCAGGTGTTTTATTTTGGGATCCAGTTCTTCCACCTTCTCCCAGGTATAATAGGTGGCCATTTCTGCGTGCGCATAGGCCATCTGCACCATCAGGTGGTATTGATCGGCCCACACGATCGCTTGCTGTGCCGAGGCCCTGCCTTTTTCTCTCGCGCCCTGTTCACGGTATAGTTTCGACTGTACGATGAGGCTGATGCCCGTCAGTTCGTTACTACCAATGGATTTATTGAGTTCTATTGCCTGGCTGATGAGCCGTCCGGCGGAATCCAGGTCTTTCTTTTCTTCGCCTGGTTTCAGAATATAGGCGTCGGCAATCGTGAGCAGCAGGGACGCCCTGGCTTGCTGGCCACTGGCAGCTCGTAGTTGTTGTAATAATTCGGGGATGGTGGCAGTCGCTTTATCCTGGGCAATACCATTGGATAAAATACAGAATAGAAGTAGGGTAACTGAAAAGTGTTTCAACATAGCTGATGCAGGCAGTGTTACGCCGATCGTTTCGCCGCTGCCTTTGCGCCGCAAAAATAAAGCATTACGCATGGCTACGGCCTTTTGTAGCCTCCCTGCCGGCCATGAACAGGAGTTGGACTTTTATTGGCTGTGGTGATCGAACCGTACACCCACTCAACAGAATCCAGGTTGGCGGAAGTAATTTCATGTGCAGTTAGGTTTGTGGTGGCGCTCAGCAAAGCTAAGGAACAAATCGCTGAAACAGCTGCGTATAAACGCTGAAAATCAACAACCTGCGACTGTTGTACATATCAACTGCCAGTAGCCCCTCACAGCGTTTCCGCGACCCTTTTGGCAAAGAAACATTGTACAAATACACGGCAAGCTGGCTAACACAGGCGTGGCAATTACCGGCCCGGCAGGACGACCAGCTGCCGGACTTGACAAATCCAGCGCTTTTATTATCTTTGCCCTCCCGAATCATTTCGGCTGCTGACATCTCTGTACGGGGCGGATGTTCCTACCAAGGCCCCACGAACTAATCTTTCAAATTTTCCCAAATTAGAGAACATGCAAACTATTGCATTCTATTGCGATGCACAAAGCATTGAGCAAAACGCATTGGAACAACTACAACAGTATGCGCAGCAACCGGATGTCAACAAAATATGTGCTTTCACAGATATCCATTTCTGCGCAGAAAAAGCCTTGCCGGTAGGCGTGGCTTTTCAAACCACCGATCATTGCTACCCACTGATCACCGGGAAGGATATCGGCTGCGGCGTGATGTACCTGAAGGTCAGCAAACAGTATTGGCTCAAACCCTTTAACAAACAGGAGCATTACCGGGCTTTTCTGCTGGCGCATACCAGAATGACCGACGACGGACTGGGCGGCGGTAATCATTTCCTGTCTATCGAGGAAGACGACGACCATATCTACCTCCTGTGCCATACCGGAACCCGCGACAGGGGCATTGCGCTTTACCAGCAATGTATTCAACTGACGCGTGATTTTTCCAGGCAATATGGCCGATCCGTGGATTTCGTTCACCGTGATTTTCTGTCCGAATCCTTTATCAGGTACTACAACGATACGTTGCAATACGGCTACGAAAGGCGGAAGCAATTTTGCCTGAAAACACTGGTGTTCCTGCAGCAGGCAAATTACCTGGCGGCACACAAACCTGCGATCCCGAGGGATTACCCGCAAAGAGACTATCGACAGATCGATGCACAGGGAGTGCTGCACGGTACACCGTATCGGTTGGAGGACTCCATGCACAATCACCTGCGCTGGCAGACAGGTTCCGTGATACACCGCAAAGGCAGTACCGAGTTAGTACCGGGGCAAACGGCCGTGATCCCCTTATCGATGTCCCGCGGCAGTCTTCTTGTAAAAGCGACGGGAGCAGCAGCCGATGCGTTGTACTCTTGCGCCCATGGCGCCGGGCGTAAACTTTCGCGCTTCGACACCATGAAATACTGGAAAACAGTGTTGAAAGAGAAACAACGCAAAGCCTACCGTCAGCAGTTCAGTGAATTGCTGGATAGATCGGGTAATTTTCCGAACGGCTATATCCAGGAGTTCGACTTTGCCTATAAAGAGGCCGGCGACATACTGGATCATATGCCTTATCTGCAGGAAGTAACGCATACGCGGCCAATTGTCACCGTGAAATACAGTGAGATCTAATCGTACCAGGGGAACCTTCAACGGTTCCCCTGTTTTTATGCCTGCCCTACCAATGTGGCCTGCAAAACCATTTCAGGCAATCGAGAATTGGATTCAGCCTTGTACGTCGACATGATGCGCCAGTTGGTAGAGATCATTTCGGTTAGCCTGGGCGACACTGCAATTTTGCCGAAAACACCGCCATGAAGCAATTTTATGCCGCCCTGCTGGCCATACTCCCGTACCCCTGCATCGCGCAAACACAACCGCTACCAGATACCCGAACAAAACAGGCCCTGGTCGACAGTCTCTCCCACGCACTCAACCACTACTACGTCTACCCTGATAAAGCCGACGGGATGAGTCGGCACATCGCACAACAACTGCGCAACAACCGATACGACAGCGCTTCCAGTGCTGCCGAACTGGCTAACCAACTGAATAAAGACCTGCGGACCATCTACAACGACAAGCACCTGGTGATTCGCTTCGACCCCGACCTCCAAAAAAGGATTATCGCTTTCAACACCACGAAACGTTCAGACCCTGCGGACCAACAAAGGGAACAACGCCAGAACTATTTCTTCAGGAAGTTGGAGATCTTACCTTCCAATATAGGCTACCTCGAATTCACCAATTTCGCTGATACCAGCGCAGCCGCCCGTAAAACCATCCGGGCCGCGCTGCAATTTCTGGAGCATACGGACGCCATCATTATTGACCTGCGTAATAATTATGGTGGCAATGGAATCCTGGCCGGTGAGTTCGCGGGTTTCTTCTTCGATAAGAAAATCTTTGGCGGTCGCAGTTACAACCGGCTGACCAATCAATGGACGGATCAATGGCTACAAAACAACCCCGCTGTAACGCAGGGCTTGTATATGAATATGCCTATCTACCTGTTAACCAGCCATCGCACATTTTCAGCTGCGGAAGGACTGGCCTACACGTTACAAACATTACGCAAAGCGACCGTAGTAGGTGACACGACCCGGGGTGGTGCACATCTTACCCGCAGCTTCAGTCTCGGCAATGGGTTTGTTGGTTTTATTCCCTTCACCCGTCACGAAAACGCCGTCACCCATACTGATTGGGAGGGCACAGGGGTGCTACCGGATGTATACGCTTCAGAAAACAACAGTTTGCCCCAAGCACAAAAGCTCATCCTGCAGCGACAACTCACGACTACCACCCATGAAAACGAACAACGAAAGATCCAATGGCAGATCAACTACCTGACTGCGCAGCAACCAGCGTGGACACCCACCGCCAACGAACTGAAGACGCTGGCTGGCGAATTTGAAGAATTTGTCTTCCTGGTTCGCGATGGTCAGTTGGTCTGTGTGAATAAACACCAGTCCAACCAAACCAACAGGCTAGTATCTATTGAACGGAACCTGTTTCAGGTGAACGCTTCCATGCAGGTAGCCTTCTTCGTAAACGATCAGGGACTAGCTGATACCGTTAAGTTATACTGGAATGATGGCTGGGTCGACACGATCAAACGGACTGGCCCCTAAGCCAGTCTCTACAGCAGGGTACCGTTAGCACTTTGTTAATGCCTCCGTTAGGACCGACCAAACGCCGCCTGTACATCATGATAAAGCGGCGTTTGGTCAAAAAACCTATCTTGCCTGCGGAACGCCTAGTAACATTGAGCCATGATCAAAACAACCCTGCTTGCACTCGTAAGTATAGCCAGTACTTTCTTCGCTACCGCCCAGAACGTCAAGGGCGATACCGCCATCGTTCGCAAACAATATTATACCCAACGTCTTACAGGTACTATCACCCTGGACGGGGTGCCCGATGAAGCAGCCTGGAATGCTGTGCCGTGGGGCGGCGAATTCACCCAATGGCAACCCCATGAAGGCAACGCTCCCTCCCAGCCCACCAGCTTCAAGATCCTCTACGACGAAAAATTTCTCTACGTAGCGTATCGCTGCCACGATTCGGCGCCCGACTCTATCGTGCGCCGCATGGACCGCCGTGACCGTTTTCCCGGCGACTGGGTCGAGATCAATATCGACAGCTACCATGACCTGCGTACCTGATTTTCTTTCACCCTATCTGCCTCGGGTGTACGCAGCGAAGAATTCGCCTCCAATGACGGCAACAACTGGGATGCCAACTGGAACCCCATCTGGTTTGCCAAAACCCGCATCGATCAACAAGGGTGGACAGCCGAAGTGAAGATTCCCCTTAGCCAGCTTCGCTATGGCAATGAACCCGATAAGGTATGGGGCCTGCAGGTGAACCGACGCCTGTTTCGCAAAGAAGAACGTTCCTACTGGCAATACATTCCGCAGAACTCCGGCGTATGGGTGAGCCGTTTTGGTGAACTGCGCGGATTAAAAGACATCCCCACTTACCGCCAGGTAGAAATTGCGCCTTATGTTATTGCACAAGTCGATAAATACAAAGAACAACCTGGCAATCCCTTCGCCAAAGGCCTCGATGGCAAAATTACGGCAGGGCTCGATGGCAAACTGGCCGTTACGAATGACCTCATCCTCGACTTTACCATCAACCCCGATTTCGGGCAGGTAGAAGCCGATCCATCACAAGTGCGCATCGATGGGTTCCAGAACTTCTTCGAAGAGCGCCGCCCCTTCTTCATTGAAAGCCGCAACATCTTTGATTACCAACTGACCGGTTCTGAAGCAGGTGGCGATTACGACTCCGACCTGTTGTTTTATTCGCGGCGTGTTGGCAGTTCACCCCATGGCTATCCCAACCTCGGCAATGGCGAGTACATGAAATCGCCTCAAAACACTTCCATATTGGGGGCTGCCAAGTTCAGCGGCAAAACGAAGAAAGGCTGGAGTATCGGCATCCTGGAGAGCGTGACCCAGCGTGAGATGGCTACCATCGACCATAGCGGTGATCGCCGCAAAGAACTGGTAGAACCGCTTACCAATTACTTTGTGGGGCGCCTGCAAAAAGACATCAAATCGGGCAATACCATTATCGGTGGCATCTTCACCGCCGTGAACCGCGAGAAAGGGCTTCATGACTTCCTGCATAAAAGTGCCTATTCGGCCGGCATCGATTTTCTACAATACTGGCGCAACAGGGCGTGGTACCTGCGGGGCAATATCGTATTCAGCCAGGTGCAGGGCAGCAAGGAAGCTATCCTGCATACACAAACCGCCTTCGAGCACCTCTTCCAGCGGCTGGATGCACCCGAAGTATCAGTAGACAGTAACCGCACTTCACTGGCAGGCATGGGTGGTACAATCCGCTTTGGAAAAATAGGCGGCAAGAGGGGAAAACATGGGGAGATCTTGCGTTTTGAAACCGGCGTTACTTTCCGGTCACCGGAGCTGGAGCTGAATGATATCGGCTTTATGCTGACCGCCAATGAGATCAACCATTTTACCTGGGCTGGTGTACAATGGCAAAAACCTATCCTGGTATTCCGCCAGGCCAGGATCAACTACAACCATTGGTCGCGCTGGGATTTTGGCGGCCAGTTCCTGAACCAGGCTTTCAACACCAATACACACGCTACTTTCAACAACAACTACCAGGCAGGTACGGGCCTTACCTGGACAGTATATGACGTCAGCAACACCGCTTTACGTGGTTCGACGTCCATGCGCCAGCCAGGTGCATTGGCTCATAACATTTACCTGAACAGCGATATGCGCAAAAAGGTCTATGCCAATCTCTCCTTCTACAATGTGTGGGGATCTGAAAACAGCATTAAGAACCATGAAATCAATGCTGGTGTTACCTATCAACCCATCAATGCGTTGCAATTCAGCATCAGTGGCGCCTACCAGCATTACTGGCGCCGGCAGGATCAATATGTATCGACCGCGGACTTCAACGGCATGACCCGGACCATTGTGGGCGAAGTAACACAAAATACCCTGCGCTTCACGGGTCGCCTCAGCTATAATATTACGCCCGACCTTACCCTGCAATACTATGGACAACCTTATACCACCCGCCCACTGTATGATCATTTTGGATATGTATCCGACCCGCATGCCAGCCATTACGACAACCGCTTCCACCCCTATCAGCCGGGAGAGATCAGTGAGAACAACGGACTATTTTCGGTTGACGAAAACAAAGACGGTGTCACCGATTACACCTTCCGCAAGCCCGACTTCAATTTTGTGCAATTCCGTTCCAACCTGGTGATACGTTGGGAATACAAACCGGGTTCGGAGCTTTACCTGGTATGGTCGCAGGGCAATACGCCCGACGCCTCGCAGGACCTTGACCGCCCGCTGTTCCGAAGCCTGGTCAACAATGCTTTCAGCAACGAGCAGGCCAGAAATATCTTCCTGGTGAAATGCACGTACCGGTTTGTGCGATAAACGTCAACGTTTAATGGTTTCTGGAACTACACCGTAAGCTGGTGCCGCGTTTCCAAAACGGATCAGTATTCTATCAAGTATCACACCGGGGTCGATGGCGTAGATGGTCAGCCGGTGTTTGCCGGGCAATAAAGAAGGCCATGCTATTTGACGGACCGTCGTATTACTTAACACATTCTGCTTCCATTCTTCGCTGCGGCCCAACGTTCTGGTATCCACCACCTGAACAGCTCCATCATCCAGCCGTACACCATATCTCATACTGACACTGTTGTGCAATGTATGGGTAGGCAGTGTATAGATACGAGCAACAGGCGGTTCCTGGCTGAGCGAGAAAAACGTATACGCTATGGTGGCAGCACCTGTTGCCGGCAGGCTATCGGTCAAAGCGACATAGGCGCGCCGTTCGACGTTCGCTTCTACCGATGCGCCAGAGTGGCCGAGATTCGCCACCCTACGCCAGGAGCTGCCAATGCCAGTCGTTAGCAGACTGCTTCCCGCAGCCTTTATTGACACCAGCTTGTTTTGCTCCACAAACCCCTTGTACGCCGACCAGCCTGCAATGCCTGGCCTCTTGGCGCTGACCAACACACGTTCCTGCCGGTCATTGGCCTGAAAAACGATGTACCCGCTTGATACAGTACCTGCTGGCGCCTTTGCAACATCAATACTCACCCAAAGCCGGATGCTGTTATTGGGATAGCCTTGTGTTAACCGACCACGGGTTGCCGACAACCGTATCCAGTCTGCTGAAGTTTTTGCCGTCCACTCGACCGCCATCGTATCACCCAGAAAAACATCTATGAACCGCTGCTCCTCCAGGCCGGCCGTAAAGACGGGTAAGGCAGGAGCAGCGTTATGGACCGTATTAGTATCCTGCCCTTCCACGGCCACCGCCCAATCCCGTTGCACGGCCGGGTTGCCTGCAGGCAATACCGGGGGAAGAAACACCGGCAAATTCCGAGGCTGCATCGACATAATATGCTTCCACTTACCGCCGGCGAGTTGTTCGTTGTAGAAGGCCGTCTCGCGTTCAATACTATCCTGCATAGCCCTACTCAAGCGCGCATAATCATTGGCCACCAAACGCCCTTGCTGGTGATAGATCCACGCTTTATCGCGGTACAGGAATTTCTTGTTGAGCCAGGATGCCCCCATGACGGGATAGTAAACCAGTTGGTAAAAAGCGGCGCGACTATCAGTTGACAGCTGCCCGCGCAAAGCGCGCACAGTCTGCTCCAGTCGGGAATACCCATCAATACGTCTTTGGGCTTCGTCGCGATAACTAAAATGATTATAACCCGTCAGCCTTGTTTTTGTAGTCGGCTCCGTCTGGCTCCAGCCCATGAACTCGGGCCGCCGTTCGAAGGCCATTTGATAATACTGCCACATGATGGAAGAGAGCGCGGACGCTGTTCCTCTATCCACCTGCTGGGCCAGCCAGCGGTTCAAATGACCGTACAGACTGAGCCCGTCTTTGAAAGCGCTGGCATCGTAAGCCATGTCGAGGAACAGTTGCGTGTTGTACTCCAGCGGTTTGATATCGCCCACATTCAACACCCACAGTTGCCGGGCACCATGGTCGTAGGCTTTCATCATTTCTTCGCGCATCAACCCGGGATGGGCCGTACCGAGCCACAGGTAATCATGCGGCCGCCCCCAGTAAGAAGCATGGTAGTACACACCGGCACCGCCTTTGCGCTTTTGTTCCGTTTCATTACTCAACCGTTGAATGTAGCCATAGTTATCATCGGGCCATACCAGCGTTATGTCATCCGGTAACCGAAGCCCTTTATCGTAAATATCCAATACCTCTTTGTAGGCCGTGAATACCTGTGGGATACGCGCAGTATCCATTTGTCGGTATTTCGCCAGCAACCCCCGTTGGTCCTGAAAGATCTGTTCCAGTAAAGGCACGGCTGCTGCAGGATCTTTGATGCCTTCCATACCACTGTCGTGTACACCACGCATACCCATTGAATAGATCACCGATTGCTGGCCGGTTTGCCGAACCCGTTCTTCCCAATATTGGTATACCCGGTTGCGGTTCGTGATATAATTAAAGGGGCCCATGGAGCTCTCCTCCCATTCGCTCACGTTGTTGCGCATCATAGGTTCGGCGTGAGAAGTACCTACTACGATGGCATAAGCTTCAGCCATCGCAGGATTACCGGGATAGTGATAAAATGCTTTGGTACTGGGGTGCATTGCCGGCCAGATGAGGTTGGCTTTCAGGCGGAGCAACAACTCAAAAACCTTTGCGTAGGTTTTGGGGCCTATATCACCCGTTTCGCGTTCAAACGTTTTGGCAGCCCAGGGTTGCAAACCCCAATCTTCATCGTTGATAAAGATGCCGCGGTATTTAACGGAAGGCGTTGGTGACAAATACGGCGCCTGGTGGATCGACAACGTGGCTTTTCGCCGCACTGGTGCATTGGCCCACCAATACCAGGGAGAAACGCCGATCTGCTCCGACAGCGCAAATACCCCATAAGCCATACCGCGCACATCGCTGCCTGCAATCACCAGGGCCTGGTCTATTTCAGGCATAGGGCGATTCACCACTCGTACGCCATAGCGCTCCCAGCCACCTGATAAAGAAGTCAGCCACTGGCCATGTACGCCCATCACCTGACTGATCAATGGCGCGCCCACGCGACCGATGACTACCACACACCTACCAGCCCCCGCCAACCGGGTGACCACGGGAGGCCGCTTACCAGTGACCCGCTGAATATCATCGGCCAATAAATGAGCCGCTATGGAATCCAGCTTTTCACCGCCCGACTGGTATACAATGGAAGCGGTTCCGGCTTTGCTTACCAGGTGGAAACGATCGGCCTGCCGGGCGAATAGCCCAACTGGCAATAAGATGAGTAAAATCAGGAAAAACGGCCAGTGGCGAACGGGCAGGAAGGCAATCATATAGCAAGGCATTATCCGTAGTGTGTTGTGCAAAAACGCTCCCTAAAATGGTGAATAACTGTAACATACTCATCCTGTACTATGGGGTATGGACGAGCAATGGCAGGGTGTCGATGATAGGTCAAAAGCCGTTGTATAGGGGTGGTTAACGACAAATAGCGGGGCAATTCGGACAAACTGCCTGCCGGACCCCGCCACTGTACTAAATATCAGTAATTTTAGTCTGCCTACGATCCGCACCCCGCACAACGAATCAAAACATATTCATCAACAATTACTCAGCTATGAAAAAGATGATCTTTATGGCCATGGCACTGGCCACACTTGCTTTTATCGTGCCTACCAATCCGCTGACCGACAAAGAAAGAAAAGATGCCATCGACCTCTTGCATTCCACGCAAAAAGAATTGATGGATGAGATCAAAGGATTGAGTGAAGCGCAACTCAAGTACAAGCCTTCCCCTGATCGCTGGAGCGTAGAAGAATGTGTGAAGCACATTGTAGTTACAGAAGGTATGCTGTGGCAAATGACAGAAGCCGCTATCAAGCAGCCTGCCAATCCCGAAAAACGCAGTGAGATCAAAGTGACCGACGAACAAGCCGTTAAGATGGTTGAGGACCGCAGCGAAAAGCGCAAGACCTCCGACCAGCTCAAACCAGAAAACACCAAGTACGCCACACTGGCTGAGGCACTCGACGCGTTCAAGACAGGTCGCACAAAACTGGAGGACTATATCAAGACCACCAACGACGACCTGCGCGGCCACGTGATGACCATGCCTTTCGGCAGCGTAGACAGCTACCAGATGCTGTTGTTCCTGGCGGCTCATACCAACCGGCACACACAACAAATACGTGAAGTAAAAGCCGACGCCGGATTTCCTAAGCAATAATGTACCGGCATGCCTACCGTCAAGTTTACCCAGGCTCTCAAACGTTTTTTCCCCGGCCTGCAGAACATGCAGGCCGGCGGAAAAACGCTCGCTGCCATTCTCGATGAAATGGAAGGGCACTTTCCTGGTATCCGCCGTTATCTACTCGACGAACAAGGCCGGCTGCGCAAACATGTAAACATCTTCATCGATGGTGCGCTCATCAAAGACAAAACACACCTCACAGACCCCTTCAACGACAACAGCGAGATCTACATCCTGCAAGCCCTTTCGGGCGGATAACACTTCAACCAACGTTATATGAAAACAACGCTATTGCTGGGAACCCGCAAAGGGTTCATCGCCTATGAATACAGGCATGGTGCCTGGCAATCGGCCAACCTTTCTTTCGAGGGCCAACCCGTATCCATCGCGTATGCCGATCCTCGTAATGGCACCTGGTGGGCGGCATTGGACCATGGACATTGGGGTGTAAAACTCCACCGATCCAGAGATCGGGGCCGCAACTGGCAAGAGGTGGCCGCACCCGCCTATCCGGAAGGAGCCGAAGTAAAAGATGGTCAGCCCGCTTCCACACGCTATATCTGGTCGATGGCACATGGCGGCATACAATACCCCTCCCGTTTGTGGGCAGGTACCGATCCCGGCGGACTTTTCGTGAGCGAAGACGAAGGAAATAGTTTTGAGTTGGTAACATCATTGTGGGATCACCCCTCCCGCAAAGAGTTTTGGATGGGCGGAGGACGCGACCTGCCTGGCATACATTCCATTGTCGTGGACCCACGCAACGAAAATCATGTTCATATCGGCATCAGTTGTGCCGGTGTATTCGAAACGACCGATGCCGGCAAAACCTGGAACGTGCGCAACCATGGACTGCGCGCTAACTTTCTGCCAGACCCCAGCACGGATGTAGGGCATGATCCGCACATACTGGTGGCCGCTCCGGGCAACCCCGATCATCTCTGGCAACAAAATCATTGTGGTATCTTTCGTTCTGTCAATGGAGCCCGGCAATGGGAAGATGTAGGACAACCCGGTGGCCCGGCCTGGTTCGGTTTTGCCATTGCAGTAGCCGACGACAATCCATTGCAAGCCTGGGTAGCACCCGCCAACAGCGATGAAACACGTACGGCCATAAATGGAGCCTTATGTATTTGCCGTACGGATGATGGGGGGCGATCCTGGCAGGAGCAACGCCATGGACTTCCTCAATCCAACTGCTTCGACATCGTATACCGCCATGCCCTAACTAGTTCCGGCCATGGTGTTGCCTTTGGCACTACCACCGGCAATCTCTTCTTTTCCCCAGACAAAGGCGAACACTGGCAGGTGGTCAACAATTACCTGCCCATGATCCATTCTGTACAATTCGCCGATTGACTGGTCTTCCTGAGAATGAAGAGGCCCCTGTATACACCAGGGGCCGTCTTACTTTCAAATATAAACACGCGCTCATTTAATCAATGTTTGCGGGCTTCTTCCCCTTCCGCTAACAAGTTCAAATTTCCTGGCAAAGGACAGAACATGCTGCCAATAGTTGCTTCTAATTACTATACCTCATTACAATGGGAGAAAGGAACCCTATGTCAAAAACACAGGTATTGAGTGTATGACAACTATTGAATAGATAATAAATACGGCTCTATTTCGTACGCAAGAAGGAGCTGACCACGTTGATGAAGACAACAAATATAATAGCATCACACACACTCTACCAAATAATCGCCTATATTTGTCTATATTTTTAGTGGACTACTAAACTCGTGGCTATGTTGCGTAAATACACCCGTCTATTATTGCTCACGGCCTGGATCATTCCAGCGGCCTGGTCTGTAACTGCTGATCGAACCATTTCAGGCACCATTGTTACTGCCGATGACAATACACCGGTAGAAGGTGTACAGGTTGCCGTAAAAGGAACCAACCGTACTTCCGGCACGCAGGCCGATGGCGTATTCTACATACCTGTGAAGGAGAAAGATTCTGTGCTCACGTTCACGCATTCGGATTACGAGCAACAGGATGTCAAATTAACCAGCTCCAATGATTACACGATCACCATGCGGCATAAAAAACAATAAACAAAGGGCATAAAAAATCCCTGCTGCGACCATACAGCAAGGATTCACTTATAAGGAGGCTATTACTTCTTTTTATCGATATTGTAAGTTACCATTTTTTTGATCTTCCCGTTCTCCATCTGATATACATCGCAATAGTCCATATGGTACTCTTTACCTGTCTTGTCATTGCGGCACAGCACTTCCCCTGTAATAGCCGCCTCCTCGCCCTGCAAGATAAAATGAGTGCGGGTAGATCTGACTAATTTCATATCCGCATTGTCCGTAAAGAATTTACGCAGCGCATCCTTCCCATCAATCGTCATATCCCCGATCATATCCCAATGCATATCATCAGTAACATAGCTTAAAATGGCCTCGGTATCATTCCTGTCGAATGCGCCCAGGAATCCATTCAAAATTTGTTTATTGTCCATAGCAAAACGGTTTCGTTAAAGTGTGTTCAACAAAGCTAACAATCCCGTGCCAGCCTGGCCGGGTACCTACCTGACAAATCGCAGGGGGTATTGCGACAATTCAGTATATTGTAGTTACTTGAAAACAACATCCTAGTCCTGCCCTACCGTTCAATAACCAACACGATCGCATGGACCAATTCTTCCACATCCGGATGCTCATGAGCATTATCGTCAGTCTCAGCGTGGCGACACTCCTGAAAGGGGTTGCCAAACTAATCGAGCACCCCACCAAAGTAAAACTCTATTGGGTGCACCTATCCTGGGTATTGTATATATTCCTAACGCTCATCGATTTCTGGTGGTGGGAAATCAGGTTGAAAGGCGTTAAAGAATGGAGCTTTCAATCTTACCTGTTCATTATCTGTTATGTGGTCGTATTTTATATCATCTGCTCGCTGCTCTTCCCCGACGACATGAAGGAGTACGATGGCTACAAGGGATATTACTATTCCCGCAAAAAATGGATCTTCTCCTTTCTGGGCATCTCCTTTCTGTTCGACGTGGGCGATACCTTTCTCAAAGGCGTCGAATACTATCAGTCGTTGGGCACCGAATACCTGGTGCGGATCATGGTGCATGTGCTCCTATGCCTGGTGGCCATCCGGTCGCGCAATGAAAAGGTACATGCAGCCCTGGTGATCTTCTTCCTCTTGTACAACCTGATCTGGTTTATCCGGAAATACCAGGTACTGTAGACGGCAGTTTTCTTTAATGAACAATAGACAAAACAGGCAGCACTCCACCACCACGTTGTCAGTCAGCTTGCCTGGCCGCTGTATTTCGCTTTACCTTTTGCACGGTCTCTGTAGCAGTAGCAGCAGGCTGGTACAAAAGCTTGCGCTCCAACTGCAGTTTATCATTGAGAAACTTGTGCTTCATCTCAAATTCGTTGATCAACTCGCTCCATTTCTTCACATAGATCTTGTACTGTCCGGTCCGGAATGCCAGCGATGGCTCACCATGCGGCCGGGCGTTGTCCAGCGCCGCTTCGATCTCTCCTTTGCTGTTGAAGTCGGTACCTACCAGGTAAAAAGTCCAGGTCATATTGGCGCCATTGAACTGCGCTTCATTCATGATCACGTTCATGTACTTCTTGACCTGCGCCAGTTCCTGCTCGCCCAGTTTCAAGGCCGGATGCTTCAGCTCCACCACGATATTCCTGATCTCATTGGTCAGTACATCCTGCCGGCACAGAAAGATATCCATCTCCCGGTACTTGTCTTCGTGCTGCACTGGTTTGGCGGGTTGCTCACCACGTAACAGGTGTATGTGCCGGCGCAGGGCTTCATCAAATTTCGGCTCAGCTGCCGTCACCAGGTGATACTGCTCCCCAAAGATCCAGTAATGTGCTTCGATCAACTGTTGCAGATGATCCCGTTCATTCGCTTTTAGCTCTTTGCGCACGAGGAGGTCCCGCAGGCCATCGATCGTCTTATAACGGTCTTCGATCATCCGGATCGTGTGATTGATTCGCGACAGGCGCGTTACTTTGATCAACTCCGACATCTGCTGCCGCTCTTCGGTCGATAACTCCACCACCCCCTCCAGAATGGCGAACAGCCGGTCGCGCTCTTCACTATCGAGCAACAGGTTGAGCAGGCGAACAAAGGTTTTTTTCTGCTCGATATTGAGGTTCAGGAACAACTTGGGTTGTATCTCGTAAAGCCCGCGCACCAGGTTCTCCAACTCTGCCTTACGCATGCCATCCCAGCTGTTTGCCGCAAAGGTGGGAAACACCTTATCTGCTTCGTATTGCTGTATCAAAACATCGGTATATTGCTTCAGGTAGGGCTTGCGTTTATCCTGCAGGTAATTGTTGAGCCACTTGTGCAGAAAACGGAATACCGCATCCATCCGGTTGCCGCCGATCAGGGTCAACTGGTTTTCACCGATACCGCCTTTAAAACGGAACTGGTCGAAATAGGGGCTCTTGATATAGACACTGTGAAAGAAATGGTCGCCTTTGTTGTTGAGCGAGGTAAATTCCTTGAACCGCTCCGTATGATCCGATCCGATATAATAATACTTGGAGAACTCCTTGTTGATCTTTTCATTCCACCGCACATACTGTACCTCAAAGGCATTTCCGGTATCATCATGATTCAACATGAAGTGGGCAGTATCGCCGATGATCGCCGAGTAATCCAGCGGCTGACCGTTGATCAGCAAGGCATGCCCGCTGTCTTTGTTGAGCTCCAGGTACCAGCCGAATTCCAGGCAGAGAAAGGGGATCAGCTCATCCTGGAGCCGCGCCTCGATGATATCGGGCAGGATGTTGTGAAAGGTAACCGTAGTGCCGGTCGGTTTCTTTACCTCCCGTATACCAGAGTCAGGACTTTCGTAGCGGTTGATCGATCCAAACTTGATGTTGATAAAATATTCGTAGTGTTTTTTCTTCTCCCCATACACAGTTCGCCAGGTAGCTTCAGCAGCAAACTTAAAGAAGGTCAGTCGCCCCACCCCGTTTTTGCCGTGCACGGCAGAAGTGTTTTTGGGGGACTCTATCTCGATGGCCTTTTGAGAATCGAAAAAGGGAGAAAACTTCTCCGACAATTTAGCGCGGTCGATACCATACCCATTATCCGACACTTCAATCTTCGCTACAAAACCGAGGGCATTGGCTTCATAATCCAGCCTAACCGTCGTTGCCCGCGCATCGAAGCCATTCCAGATGTATTCTGCAATCGCCTGCTTATAATCGAATTTGCTCAGTACCCGCTGAATCCCCTTCCCCGTGATCTCGATATTCGCCATAACTGACCGTTAATATATTTAGTTAAAAGTACGCATTTATACTAAATAAATTAGCATTGTCAAGCATAAAAAATGTCCAGATTCTCCGACCGTAGTATTGACCTGTTCATCAAGGATCAACAAATAAGCATTGTGCAAATTTGAATGCCGCTTCGTCATTTTACCGTATTTCCCTTTGTTGAACGCTGGTTTTTGGGGTTTACGGGAAAATCTTTGCTACTGGTTGGTAACCAGCCTGCTATAAGCCGAACACTTTTCTACTACTCCTACCGGGGTGGTACTCAATCATAGGGGAAATCGACGTTTTCGAGTTGTAACGCAATCAGGGAGCAGCCCCCTACAGCGTCGGGCAGGCTATGCCTGCATCGCGTACAGGATAATATTCAAGCCAAACTTCGTGTTGTCTTCAGCCATGAAACGCTTGTTGCGGAAATCATAATCCCATTCGCAACCATAATCTTTGTTGCTGTACAAAACTCCGATGCGTCCGTTGATCTCAACGGCTTTCAGGTAGTCATGGATCAGGTCATCGCCCCAGCCATTGAGTTCGAAAGAAGTTGGGGGAGGCCCTTTTTCGAAGGTGAAAAAGGAGCGGTATAGCTCGTGGTTATTGGGGATCTTCCTGAGCGCCTGTTGCCCAAACGTCGTAGCCATCTGGTTCTCGAAAGATTTGGCAAACAGCCCATCGATATCGTGGTTGCAGTCGTCTACAAAAACAAATCCACCATTCTGCACGTATTTTTTGAAATTGGCTTGCTCCCGTGCATTGAACTGTACCAGTTTGTGGCCACTGAGGTAGCAGAAAGGTGCGGAAAAAATATCCTCACTATCCAAGGCCACCACACGCTCCTGCGGATTTACAGGAATGGTAGTGTACTCGATCAATGAGTTCAATAAATTTACCGGCATGCGCTGGTCCGTATCCCAGTCGCCGGAATGGTAGCTGATGCGGGTAAATGTAAACTTGTTGCCGTGCCTCATAGTTTGAATCCTTAATGCAGTTCCTGCAGCTACCAGTTACCACTGGTGTCGGATGCAAGGAAGCGAATTACCGGAATAAAATTGACATTAAAATTGAAATATTTTAAACTCGGCGAAAGAAAAAGAAATGATTTGACGTCAAAATTCCCGAACTTCCGTCGCTACGGAGTAAAAAAGCACCTATCAATTAAACCTTCATAGACGCCATTGCTGACCCATTGAAAGACACTTAACCAAAACTACTATTGACGTTGGTACTGACAGAATCAAAAGTTGGCGACCTGCTTAAAAAGGTTTCCCTACTCAAACAGGAAATTCAGAAAGTGATCGTAGGACAGGATGAGGTCCTGGAAGAAATACTGGTAGCCTTGCTCGCCGGTGGCCACTGTCTGCTGGAAGGCGTTCCCGGCCTGGCCAAAACACTCATGGTTCGCACCATGTCGCAGGCACTCCACCTCAGTTTCCGCCGCATACAGTTTACGCCCGACCTGATGCCCTCCGACATCGTTGGCACAGAGATTCTCGAAGAGGACCTGGTAACCGGTAAACGTTCGTTCATCTTTACCAAAGGTCCCATCTTCGCCAATATACTACTGGCCGACGAGATCAATCGTACACCTCCCAAAACACAATCGGCCCTGCTGGAAGCCATGCAGGAATTTGAAGTGACCTATGCCGGTAAAACCTACCACCTCGATCGTCCCTTCTTTATCCTGGCTACGCAAAACCCGATCGAACAGGCAGGCACCTATCCCCTGCCTGAAGCACAGCTCGATCGCTTCCTGCTGTATGTGAAGATCGGTTACCCATCCGAACAGGAAGAGATCCGCATTCTCAGTAATACCACCGGTTCAAAGAAAAATAAAGTAGAAGCCATTGTCAGCGGCGAAGAGATCATTCAGCTGCAGAACATGGTACGGGATGTTACCATCAGTGATGACCTGACAGCCTGGGCTGGCAAGATCGTTCGTGCGACCCGGCCAGATACCACTACTGCCGACTATGTAAAAGAATGGGTACGCTGGGGCGCCGGTCCACGTGCGGGGCAGGCATTGATCCTTACCGCCAAAGCGAGAGCCCTGTTGCACGGACGATACGCCGTTACACCAGCCGATATCCAGGCCATGGCCTACCCCGTACTGCGCCACCGCATATTGATGAACTTCAAAGCCGATGCAGAAAGAGTTACTTCGGATATGGTCACTGCCAACCTGTTGAAAGTGATCGAAAGACCCAAAGCCCTCTAGGGGCTACCCCGTTTCAGGTATACAGCCATGCAATACAAAGGCCCTGCCTACACAGGGCATCACCTGTAATGAATAGTATACAATGGCATTAGCCGACCCAAACATATTGCTGTCTTTAAGGAACCTCGCGCTGGCGGCTAAAACCACCATCGACGGGTTCATGACGGGCGCCAACAAAAGCACCATCAAGGGAAGCGGTATGGAGTTCAGCCAATACCGTAGTTATATGCCGGGCGACGATCTGCGTTGGATGGATTGGAAGATGTATGCCCGCAGTGACCGGTATTACATCCGTGAATCGGAGTCGGAGACCAATATCAGCGTGCGCCTGCTGGTCGATGCTTCCGCTTCGATGGAGCACCGTGATGGATCATTCAGCAAGATGGAGTATGCCCGTTACCTCGCTGCCAGTCTGGCCTACCTCGCCAATATGCAAGGCGATGCGGTGGGCTTGTACGTAATGCGGGAAGATGGCATTTTTTCGCTGGCCGCCCGACAGGGTTTTCAAAACCTCAACCGCTTGTTCTATCAACTGGAGCAAGCCGGACCTGCCGGCAAGTTTACCGAGTCGGTTTATTACAAAGACATTTATGCCGGCGGCCGCACGCGCGAGCTGCTGATCTTTGTTACGGATATGTACCAGCAGGATAACGAGATCTATCAACTCCTCGACCTGCTGGGTGCCCTGCGCCACGAGATCATCGTATTGCACCTCATGGCGCGCAATGAAATGGAGTTGAATTACCCTGGCTATACCACGCTGGAAGACCTGGAAACGGGCCAAACCATCAAAGTAGACACCGCTGCCGTGAAAAAGGAATACGACACCAAACTTGCCGCCCATCTGGACGGCATTAAAAAAGAACTGATAGGTCGACATATCGATTACCGGTTGATGATCACAGACCAACCGATAGACCAGGCGTTGAGAGATTACCTGAGGGCGAGGGGCAGACACCGATAATCATGGGGAGTGGCAATTGGAAGCCTTCAGGGGGTTTCCTCGTTGCCTTGATGCCTGGTTGCCTCGTATAAAAACATGAGAGAAACGTGCTACAATTATTGAATCCCATAGGACTCCTGGCCGCCACCGCGGTGCTGATACCGGTATTGGTACACCTTTGGCGTGAACGTATCGGCAAAACCTTGCGCATCGGCAGCATCCGGCTGCTGGCGAATAGCAACCGCACCCAATCCAATAGCCTGCGCATCTACAACTGGCCACTATTTCTCTTACGTTGTTTGCTGGTGTTGCTGCTGGCGCTGTTGTTGGCAAAACCCGTTTGGCAACAACAACCCAAAGCGGGTGTTCAGCAAGGATGGATACTGATACCCCAGTCAGAAAGGCGCCTCGCTTATACGCAATACAAAACTACTATCGACTCCTTGCTGGCTGCCAAATGGGAGCTGCATGACCTGGGAACAGGATTCAGGACATTCAATATTTCCGAACCGATCGCGCCGCCCAGTCAATCGGAATATAAAGGCGCCGGCTCACCCCGTATTTACCTGGCCGGCGAAACGGAAACAGCTGCTATCTCTACCTGGTCGCTGATGAAGGAACTCGATAGCCGCTTACCTGCCGGCTATGCCGTACAGGTATTCACGAGTAATCGCCTGGCACAATACGAGGGCACCCGACCGGCCACCAGCCTATCGTTGCGCTGGCACAGCTACCTGCCCGCGGATTCTTCCATCACGACGAATATGGCTGCCTGGATCGGCCCCAAACAGGCTATAAAGACCCTGGTGCAAACAGCCACCCCTGCCGCCCTGCAGTATGCCGTAACGACGGCCAACACCCTCCCGCAAGACATCGAAGTCGATACAGCGTTGTACCGTATAGCCATTTATCCCGGCGCCAACACTGCCGATGCTCGTTACCTCAAGGCAGCTCTGCAAGCGATCGGCGACGTCAGTGAACTACGCTTTGATATTTCAACCCTTTCGACAGGCCAGCTACCTGCGGCACCACAACAGCTGATCATTCAACTGAATGCCACACCTGCCCTGCCACTTGATGCACTTAGCCCGGGAGGAAAACTATTGAAGTACGATACCGGCAAGCTGGTCAGTCACGCGAGCTGGCAGCAAGCCGATGGCCTGGTATCCCTCGGTACAAGCATGCAGCGAACGTATAGCTATATACCCGGTCAACAGGTAGGCAGACCGTTATGGACGTTGGCCAATGGACAACCGTTGCTCACGGTACAGGACACAGCCGGCAAACAGGTGTTCCGCTTCAAAGCACAATTTAATCCGGCTGCCGGCGACCTGGTATGGTCTGGTGATTTTGCACAACAGCTATTACCCCTGGTACTCGCCACACCTGCTACCACGAGCGACAACGATATCCGTAGTATCGACGACCGACAGGCGATGCCCACTACCAGCACCACTCCACGTCCACTCAACAGGGCGGATATGACAACCAATAACGCCAATGACCAAACTGATCTTTCCACGCTTATTGGAATGCTCGTGATACTCACGTTGGCGGCAGAACGGCTATTGGTTTACCGTCAACAAAACAAACTCCACCATGCCTGAACAACAAAGCCTACCTACGCTACAGGCCCTTACAGACAGGTGGACCCGTAATAACCGCGCAGGCGCCCTGCTGACTGCAATCGCCGCTGCATTGCCCGTCGCCGCGTTGGCTTATTTCGTGGCCAACCTGCCCCTCTGGGGGGCTGCGCTTTCGGCCCTCGTTGTCGCCATCGTCGTTTTGTACAGCAAGCGACCACGCACCCTTACCACCAGCGATATCTCCAGTTACCTCAACCATACCTATCCCGAATTGGAGGAAAGCACACAATTGCTATTGGTGCCCACGCCATCCCTCAACCTCCTGCAGCAACTGCAGGTAACTAAAATAACACCGGTACTGGAAGCGCTGCCTGCGCCGCCAGCCGTCGTAAAGCCGGTTACCAAAGGTTTTTGGAAGCTATTCGCAGGCGTACTCATCAGCATCACGATCATTGCAGGCTCCATGGCATTTGCCCATCAGCGCACGCCCTCAGAGGATGAGGAAGCATCGACAGCTCCGGTCATCACTGAAAAAATATTACCCGGCATCAGCGGCTTTAGCGTACACATTACCCCGCCCGCTTATACCCATCGCGCTGCCCGGCAACAACAGCAGTTCACAGTGAAAGCAGAAACCGGCAGCCTGGTGCAATGGACGATCCATACCAATCAACCCTTGCACCAGGTACAACTCGTCTTCAACGCCAAAGACACCCTCCTGCTACAACCTGCTGCAGGAGATAGCACACAATGGGCACTTCAAAAAGACCTACAGGAAACGGGCTTCTACCAGGTAGTACTGGCCGGACAGGCTTCGCAGTTATACACGCTGGAGGCTATACCCGATCAGCCGGTAGACATCCATATTCTCACGCCCAAACAATACAGTGTGATAGAGCCCGGCCGTGCTGCCGTCAGTAATTTGTCGGTGCAGCTCTCCGACGATTATGGTATCCGTCAGGCAGGTATTGTGGCCACCAAAGCCAGTGGTAAAGGAGAAAGTGTCTCCTTCCAGGAGCAACAGCTCTCCTTCAATACGCCGGTGGAAGGCCAACAACAAATTACCCTGCACAAAACACTCGACCTGCATGCCCTCGGCCTGAAGGCTGGTGATGAACTCTATTTCTACATCAAAGCCCTGGACAATCACGGGCAGGAAAGCCGGTCTGATATGTATTTCATCAGTCTGCCCGATACCGCAGAACTGCTCAGCATGTCGGGTATGGAATCCGGTATCAGCCAGGTACCCGAATATTTCAGAAGCCAACGGCAGATCATCATCGATATCGAGAAATTGTTAAAAGAACAACCTGCTATACCGGCCGACAGCTTCAAACAACGCAGCAATATCCTTGGCGACGATCAAAAACTGCTACGCCTGCGTTATGGCAAGTTTGTAGGTGAAGAATGGGAAAGTGGTGGTCATACTCCCGGTGATGGGCACGATCACGACGGGGAACACGCCGGTGAAGAACATGGCGAAGAAAAACACGCCGAGCAAACGGTGCCCATCGGTGACATCAAAGCCATCGAAGACCAGTATGCCCACAAACACGACAATGCAGAAGACGCCTCATACCTGGAGCCCGCACAAAAAGCACAACTAAAACTAATCCTGAATGAAATGTGGAGCAGCGAGCTGAAGCTGCGCACCTACTATCCACGCGAAGCGCTGCCCTATGCCTACAAAGCCCTGCGCATGCTCAAAGACATGCAACAAAAGTCCAGGGCGTATGTCAGCAAAACCTCGGTCAAAATGCCGCCCCTCAAACCAGAAAAAAGACTCACGGGAGAGTTGGACAAGATTGGCACCCCGACAGCGAGCAAACAAGCACCGCAGGTCGATGAACGCGCTATCAAACTAGCGCAGGCACTCACCCAACTCGAAGCGCTGAAGCACGGTCAATACGATGCTGCGTTGTTACTGCCCGCGCTGACCCATGCCACACAACTGATCGGCGAGCAGGCCGTCAAAGCGCCTGCTGATTACCTGGCTGCGCTCAATGCCCTCCGTACCATTCGTGAGGGGCCCGACAAGGCCAGCAAAGCCCTCATTACCAAAGCACAGGCCGCTTTACAACGCTTGCAGGCAACACCGGCCGTGTTACCGCAACAGGCGGGCAAGGGTGCTGCCGGAAGCCTGACCGATGCTTATTACAAACACCTGAAAGCAAACAGCCGTTGATCATCACGCTTATCATATTACTATCCCTACTCGCCGCTTTTCTCATTTGGAAAGAAGTGAAGCGACCAGCACGGCAGCACCGTGGCTTGCGCATCGTCAGTAGCCTGGTCGCCTTAGCTGCTCTGGCAGCCCTGCTTTTTCCGCCCATGTATACCGTGACCGCAAACAGCAACGACGGACAACCACTTCTGCTGCTGACGACGGGATACGATCGGAAAAACCTTCCGTCAACTGCCCGGCAGCAGGCCTATACGACAGACCCTACCCTTTCCAACCGCGAGATCGCCTATATCCCCAACCTACCAGGCTATCTCGAAGCGCACCCAGGCATTACAACGATTCAATTATACGGAAACGGTCTTGAACCCGCCTTGCTGCATCAGCTCAGCGAAAGGCAAATCGCCATTACTTATCAGGTCCCCGTTACTCCGGCTGGTTTTGTGGCCGCAGGATGGCCACGCCAGTTGCGCAAAGGCGAATGGCTGGAAGTGCAGGGACAATACCACAACAATACCCGTGATAGTGTACGGATCGTACTGACGGGCGTCGGCACACGGTTCGATTCGGTGACCCTTCCGCCATCAACCACGCAACCATTCCATCTTCGGTGCAAACCGCAACACCTGGGTCAAACCCTGTATCAACTGGAAGCCTCCACCACCAGCCAGGTATTGGCCACGGAAAAACTACCTGTGATCATTGCCGCAGCCAGTCCACTGCAGGTGTTGGTACTGAATTCATCACCTGACTTCGACAACAAGTTCCTGGCCGCCTGGCTGCACGATCACCAATACCAGGTGGCTGTTCGCAGTACGGTAAGCCAAAACAAATACAGTAAACAATTTCTCAATCAACCGGCGACGGGCTTACAATCCATCACGCCGGCATTGCTACAACCACTCGATGTAGTCATCGCCGACGCGGGTGCCCTGGCAGCCATTACACCCGGTGAAAAAAATGCTATTCGTGCGCAGGTACAGCAAGGTATGGGTATCATCCTCCAGGTCGACAGTACCGACGGAAAAGACCCGATGACCGCCGGCCTGCAGGTCAGGAAACAACCAGGGGCCACCGTACCGGCGAAAACGCTGGTAGTGCCAACCGGCCAACAAGTGACTGCCCCCTTACAGCCGGCGCAATGGCTATCCATCGACCAGCAACCGTTGGTGCAACCATTGGTCCTTGATGAGCAGGGGCACCTGGTCGCAGCCGCTACGCTGTACGGGGCCGGCAAACTGGTACTCAATACGATCGCCCCTACCTATAGCTGGGTGCTCGGCGGGCACCAGGCCGACTACGCCCGTTTCTGGACGGCTTTATTGCAAAAAGCGGCTCGCCGCTCTTCTTCGGCGGCTACCTTTCAACAGGTCACCGCGCTGCCAACCGTAGGGCAGCCCGTTCAGCTCACGATCGAGAAAAACACGCCAGGACTGCCGGCATTGCAAACACCCGATGGCAGCATTGCCCTGGCACAACATCCCTGGCTGCTCCACCAGTTTACAGGTACCTGGTGGCCGTTGCAGGCAGGCTGGCAGCCCCTGCGCCAGGAGCAAGACAGTACCCGCCTGTATGTGTTTGGCGCCACCGACTGGGCTGCTGCAAAAGCCTTTACGTCCATCAACAACAATCAACAATACAGCGCAGTAACCAGCCGCGAACCGGCGTCTAAGCGGGAACCGGTCAGCCGGCAGCAATTACCCGTACCGCCGGTCATATTCTTGCTGGTTTTCTTGTCTTGTTGTAGTTATTTGTGGTGGGAGGAAAAAAAGGCCCGGGCAACGGCCTGATCACCCAAAGCGGGCATGGCCCGAGATAAACAGTAGATTTAGAACACGATATAAATCATCCTTTTTTTGAACCATTAAAACTGCGGAGGAATCTACATTGAAACGGAAAGACTTTATCAAGTACACGGGGCTGAGCCTTGGATCGCTCATGCTCCCCGGCATGTCCGCCTTCTCGCGCGACATCGATCCGGCCGAAGCCCTGCAGGGCGTTGACGCTGCTGTAAAGCGTGAACTGGCCGATGTAGCCTTGAATGCTGCAAAATCCAAAGGAGCTGCCTACGCCGATGTACGCATTGGTCGTTACCTGCGCCAGTTTGTTGCCACGCGCGACAAGCGGGTACAGGGTGTTGCCAATACCGAGAACTATGGTGTCGGTATCCGCGTACTCGTCAACGGCGCCTGGGGTTTTGCTGCTACCCACACCGTCACCAAAGACGCGATCGCCAAATGTGCCGAGCAGGCCGTGGCAGTAGCGAAAGCGAATGCCAAACTGCAGGGGGAACCCGTGCAACTCGCCCCCCAGAAAGGATATGGCGAGGTGAACTGGAAATGTCCCATCGAGATCAATGCCTTTGAGGTGCCCATCAAGGAAAAAGTCGATCTCCTGCTCCAGGTGAACGACATCGCCATCACCAATGGCGCCAGCTTCGTGACGGCCATGATCTCTGCAGTGAACGAACAGAAATATTTTGCGTCTACCGACGGCTCCTATATCGACCAGGACATCCACCGCATCTATCCCACGTTCAACGTGACCAAGATCGATCGTGCGGCTGGTAAGTTCATGCAACGCAACGCCTTCAGTGCCCCCATGGGCATGGGCTACGAATACATGCACGCACGTCCGCAAGACAAGATCCAGGGCATCGTTACCCGTTACAAAGACCGCTACGATATCCTGGAAGACGTCAAGAACGCGACCAAAGACGTAGATGACAAACTGAAAGCAAAATCAGTAGAGCCCGGCAAATACGATGTGATCCTCGATCCTTCGCACCTGTGGCTCACTATCCACGAATCGGTTGGTCACCCCACCGAACTGGACCGCGTACTCGGCTACGAAGCCAACTATGCCGGTACCAGCTTCCTCACCCTCGACAAATGGCAGTCGAAGAAATTCAACTTCGGCAACAAGAACGTCAACATCGTAGCCGACAAATTACAAAAAGGCTCACTGGGCGCTGTAGGTTGGGATGATGAAGGCGTAAAATGTAAAGAGTGGGACCTGATCAAGGATGGCGTACTCGTCAATTACCAGGCGATCCGCGACCAGGCACATATCATCGGCCTCAAAGAATCACAAGGTTGCTGTTACTCGCAGGGATGGGACGACATCCAGTTCCAGCGTATGCCCAACGTATCGCTGCGCCCCGGCAAGCAAAAGCTGAGTGTAGACGACATGATCAAAAATGTAGAGAAAGGTATCTATATCCTGGGAGATGGCTCCTACTCTATCGACCAGCAGCGCTACAACTTCCAGTTTGGCGGACAAACCTTTTATGAGATCACCAACGGTAAGATCACCGGCATGCTCAACGACGTAGCCTACCAGTCCAATACCCAGGAGTTCTGGAATTCCTGCGCAGCCATCTGCGACGAAAGCGACTACCGCCTCGGTGGTTCGTTCAACGACGGTAAAGGACAACCTGGTCAAAGCAGCGCTGTATCGCACGGTAGCTCTACCACCCGGTTCAATGGCGTCAACGTGATCAATACCGGTCGTAAGATTGGATAAGAAGTCACCAAGGCATCGAGGCAAAGAGTAAGCCCGCATCGATGCAGAAACACATTTTCAAACAGTATTTAAAGCACAATAAAAAACATGGCTATTTTAAGTAAAGACGATACCCAGGCCATTCTGAAAAAGGTATTGAGTTTCGCGAAAGCCGACGAAACAGAAGTGAGCCTCGGTGGTTCACAAAGCGGCAATATCCGCACAGCCCGCAATGCGGTATCTACAGCAGGTGAAGTAAGTAACCTGAGCCTGGGCGTAAGCTCTTCCTTCGGAAAAAGAACTGGCAACGCCAGCATCAACGAGTTTGATGACGCTTCGCTCGAAAAGGTCGTACGCCGCGCAGAAGAGCTGGCACGCCTGGCTCCCGAGAATCCTGAATACATGCCACTCCTCGGCCCCTCCAATTTTGCAGAATCCATTGGCTACAATGAGAAGACCGCTGCCATGACGCCCGACACCCGCGCTGAAATGGTTGCCAAGAGTCTGAAAGTAGCCAAAGACAATAAGTTGGAAGCAGCAGGCTTCCTGCAGAACAGTGCCGGTTTCCGCGCTGTCATGAATTCCAAAGGGCTGTTTGCCTACAACAAGAGTACCGATGTAGCCTTCTCCGTTACTGTACGGAACCAGGAAGGCACGGGCTCTGGTTATGTAGATCACAGCTACAACGATGTCGGCAAACTCGACACACTCGCGCTTACGAAGATCGCTGCCAACAAAGCCACCAGCTCGGTGGGTGCCAAAGCGATCGAACCAGGCCGTTATACCGTGATCCTCGAGCCACTGGCAGCCAGCGATATGCTCGGCGGCATCATCCGTGGATTCGATCTGCGTACTGCCGACGAAGGCCGCAGCTTCATGAGCAAGAAGGGAGGTGGTACCCGTCTCGGTGAACAACTCTTCGATGAAAAAGTAAATATCTGGAGCGATCCACTCAACCCCGAGTTGCCCGGCTCTACCTGGAGTGGAGATGGCATGCCTGTAGGGAAAACAACCTGGGTAGAGAATGGCGTGGTCAAGAACCTGGCGGTGAGCCGTTACTGGGCGCAGAAAAAAGGCGTTCAGCCCCTCTCCGGTCCTGGTGGTGGACGTTTTGGCGGTGGCGGTATGATCATGGCCGGTGGCACCGCATCCATCGAAGAAATGATCAAGAATACGGAAAAAGGCATCCTCGTGACCCGCTTCTGGTATATCCGCATGGTCGACCAGCAAACACTGGTGCAAACGGGCCTCACGCGCGACGGAACTTTCTTCATCGAGAACGGTCAGATCAAGTTCCCCATCAAGAACTTCCGTTTCAATGAAAGCCCGATCATCATGCTCAACAATGTGGAAGAACTGGGTAAGCCCGTACGTAGCGGCTCCTCCATCCTGCCACCGATGAAGATCCGGGATTTCACGTTCACGTCACTCTCCGACGCTATCTAAGCAAATTATACCTGGTTGCGGTAAACGGCAGGCCCGGCCTTTCGGTTACCGCAACCTTTATTAAAACTACCAGCGTTGAAAAGAAGAAACTTTATTGGACTCGCCGGCATGGGCGCCGCAGGTGCCCTGCTACAGGGATTCCCGGTTCTGGGCCGCACCATTGAAGAAGCGGAATTCCTGGTACAACGTGCCGATGCTGCCGCTAAAAAACGCATGGCAGATATTGCCCTGCAGGCAGCCCGCAGCAAAGGCGCCACCTATACCGACGTACGCATCGGTCGCTACCTTAACCAGGCAGTCATTACACGCGACAACCGCGTACAGAACGTGGCCAATACCGAAAGCTACGGCATCGGCATCCGCGTGATCGCCAACGGTAGCTGGGGTTTTGCTGCGACCGAAAAACTCGACAACGACAGCATTGCGAAAACAGCCGCTCTTGCCGTCGCCATTGCCAAAGGGAATTCGAAACTCATCATCGAGTCCGTGCAACTGGCGCCACAAAAAGGGCTGGGTGAAGTAAGCTGGAAAACACCCATCGAAAAGAATGGCTTTGAGATACCGGTAAAGGAAAAGGTCGACCTGCTGCTGAGTGTAAACGATGCAGCCCTGAAAGGCGGCGCCAACTTTATCAATGCTTCGATCTTCATGATCAACGAGCAAAAGTATTTCGCCAGCTCCGACGGCTCTTATATCGATCAGGATGTACACCGCATCTGGCCCTCCTTCACGGTTACAAAGACCGATAAGGCGAGTGGCAAGTTCCAGACCCGTGATGCGCTGAGTGCTCCCATGGGCATGGGATACGAGTATATGTATGCCGGTCCGGAGCACAAGGTCAACAATGGTCCGCTTACCTTGTACAAAGGACGCTATGATATGTTGGAAGACGTGAAAGCGGCTACCCAACACGTACACGAGAAAATCACCGCCAGAAGTGTAGAACCTGGCAAGTACGATCTGGTACTAGACCCTACGCACCTTGGCCTCACTATTCACGAAGCGACGGGTCACCCTACCGAACTGGACCGTGTTCTGGGCTATGAAGCCAACTATGCAGGTACCAGTTTCCTGACCCTCGACAAATGGAAATCGAAAAACTTCAACTACGGCAGTAAGCTCGTCAACGTGCAGGCCGATAAACTGCAACCAGGTTCGCTTGGCGCTGTTGGTTACGACGACGAAGGCGTACCCAGCGGACAGTGGGACATCATCAAGGATGGCATCCTGGTCAATTACCAAACCATTCGCGACCAGGCTCATATCCTGGGCCTCAAAGCTTCGCAGGGTTGTTGCTATGCCGATAGCTGGGATAGTGTGCAATTCCAGCGCATGCCCAACGTATCGCTGATGCCCAACAAGAACAAGCGCAGCGTACAAGACATCATCAAGAGTGTGAAGAAAGGTATCTACATCGTAGGCCGGGGCTCCTACTCCATCGATCAGCAACGCTACAACTTCCAGTTTGGCGGTCAGCTGTTCTATGAGATCAAAGACGGACAGATCGTCGGCATGCTCAACGATGTAGCCTATCAGTCCAATACCCAGGAGTTCTGGAATTCGATGACAGATATCGCCGACCAGAGCGACTATCGCCTCTTCGGCACCTTCAACGATGGGAAAGGACAACCTTCGCAGTCAAGCGCTGTATCACATGGCTCTTCAACCGCCAAGTTTGAAGGCGTCAATGTGATTAATACTGGTCGTAAGATTGGGTAGAGGAAGGCATCGAGGTATAGAGGCAACAAGGAAGACAAAATAGTCTACCATAAACAGCAAAACAGGATGGCTTACCTCCATCCTGTTTGCTTTTTTGCCTGCCTAAACTAAAATGCCTGACCCTTACAACTAAATTTTCTTCAACCAGTCTAATATATAATCAGCGTCTTCTTTCCAGGTAGATTGTCCCAGTACATAGTGGTTGCGTCCTTTGAACTCTTTGTATTCGAGTATAGAACCATTTTGCTTGTACGCCTTGTAATTGCGGTAATTCAAATGCGCGGGAATGATATTGTCTTCGCTACCCGATGTAATCAGCAACGGCACATGAGGTTTCTTCCAATCGAGCTTGGCCATCGATGACAGACCACCACGGGCTACCGTCTTCGACTCCGGAATCGTATTGGCCTCCCAGGTAGCTTTTTGCTCTTCGAGCGGCATACCATTGACAAAAGCATATTGCCAGTCCTTCAGCGACATGAGGTAGGTCTTGTTTAGCGAGGTAAACAATCCCAGCGATTTCCAGCCAGCTTTCAGGAAAGAGAATTCGTAAGGGAACACACCCAATGGTGGCACCGGGTGAATGGCTACACCAGCCGCCGCATAGCCCCGGTTCACCAGGATCTGTGTCATCATACCACCCAGCGAGTGGCCAATGATGATGGGTTTCTCCCGGAAACTTTGCGCATGTTTGGCATAGGAGTCGATCACTTCAGCGAGGGTAAGCCGCGCCAGTTTGGTGTCATTGGGCTGACGGTTGCGCAGTTCTGCTGCAGTAGCACCATCCTTATAGGGCCAGGAGGGCGCGATACAGTTGTAGCCTTTACTTTCAAAGTATTTGACCCAGTCGTCCCAGCCCTTGTGAATAACGAAGGCGCCGGTAACGAACATGACTGATTTTGAATTGATGGTAGACATAAGCTGGTTGGTTTGTAGCCCAAAAGTACAGTTACCCACCAACCCCTTCAATTGACAAATAAGGGGAAAACTTGTACATTTTCCTGTCTTATGCAGGCATACCCCTGCCTTATTCAATTAATCCCCTGGTATCCAAATCATACGGAATGCGTCCGGGCAGCAGCCCCCAATTCGCCCCGCTGGATCGATCTCACAATAGCAGGCAAAAAAATGGCCCCGTGCAGACGCACGCGGCCTTGCTTACTAAAACTGCTATTATTGGATCCTGACAGACGTAACGACGTCATTCGCAGTCGGCGACAGCGCCGTGAAATTAGCGTTGTTGGCCGTCAGGGTCCAGGACGTACCCGTCCAATTGTTGTTTGTATACATAATGACCGTCCACCCGGCAGGCACCTGGAGTGAAGAAGCCCAGTTGTCGACAAACCCATAGGCCTGCAACTGTGCCAGCGTATAATTGCCCTTCGGGATACTGCTGGTAGCAGTGCCCCCGTAATTGATGTGCTGGTAAAACTTCACGCCCGTAGTTCCCGTACCGCCGTTGTACACGGTGGGCTGACTGTACAGCACATTGGAAATATTACTGAGGTAGCCACTCACATCATTGTTGGGCAGGTTGTAGGTGAGGTAGATACCGTAGTTGTTGTTCTTCGTTTGCGTGGCCAGGGAGGCAGCGGTGGAAGAACTGGTCGATGTGATGTTGACGGCAGCTGGTCCCAGGTTGGCGGCCGTGAGCCCCGGCACATTGGGCACCGACCAGGTACCGTAAATCGCATTCCAGCTATAGTTCACTTTGGAGCCTACTGTTACGCCGTTGTACGACAAACGCGACGTAGCAGGCCCATAGTAATAAAAGGAAATGATCTTGTTGGGCAGCAGGTTGCGCAAAGCCGTCACCAGGTATACGAAAGAACTGGCATTCGGCTGGCCCGTACCATTGGTGCCGTAGTCTGAATATTCATCATCGAAGTCGATGCCATCGAGCCCATAGGTGTTGACCGCATTGGCCAGCTCCTGGGCAAAAGCCTGTGCGGCGGCCTGGCTGGGGAAATTACAAATGCCTGCCCCCTGATGGTTACCCAAAATGGACAGCAGTACCTTGATGCCTTTCGCTTGCACCGGTTGAATGGTGGTAGCGCGGTTGTTGAGAACGTTCGTTACCTGCGTATTGAAGTGCAGATAAGCCGACTGTGTCGACGTGTTGTAATTGATGTTGGCGGCAAAGATGATCCCGATGTCGAATAGCGGTTGACCCGTCGACAGCGAATACTTGCCCACATTGGCAAAATCATTGCTGTTGACCTCTACATACACCACCGCTTTGGGGCCGGCTACACCGACCGCATTGGTGGCCACTTCTTCATCGTTGCCCGTCACGGCTTCATCGTTGCCAGGCATGTTTTTGTTACAGGAATAAGTTAAGCAAGCCATCGTTAAGAGGACCGATACCGTTAGATTTCTTTTGTTCAGATAGAATAGGTTTACCATAATAAGTGGTTTAATGAATAAAAGAATACGCTACGGGCACAGATCGTTCATGCTACCATAGGCAACCGGGTTTGGTGACTAAATAAGATCAGTTCGGCGGAGAGTCGGGATCGTGTAGTAAAGGGCCGGCACGCAACAAGGGTTGCTTTCGTGGGGTTAACGGTTGATGCGGCTATTGTAACCGCCCATGGTTATACTGGCACGGAAGAGGGTGCCTGGGGTGCAAATCGGGAGAATGGCACGTACTGACTACGAATACCTATCGATGGGGCAAAAAAAGAGCCCGGGCCCCCGCCCGGGCTTTGCAAATGCTCAACTATTGGTTGTTTGGGTCAGCCTATGGTTTTTTATCCCACCAGAGCTTGGTGCCGGGATTGTCGGGACCACCCAGCGTAGCAACCGCCTTGTCGTAACCGGCCTTGTTGCTGTTCTTGAACTTGGACGGGATCGGCAGGCGCTTGATAAAACCAGTCACCGTACCACCGCTGTTGTTCACCACTACCGGAAACAGTTTGGGATAACCTGTACGGCGAAACTCGCTCCAGGCTTCCTGGCCATCCGGATACACCGCCAGCCATTTCTGGGTGATGATCCTTTCCAGTTTCTGTTCGTTGGTCGAAGCGCCATCCCATTTGATGGTAATGGTGCTCAGGTTGGCATTCCCCGCAGGAACGTTGTTGGCCCCTGCCACCTGTGATTTGGTATCTACATAAGGCGCCGCTTTACTCGTGGAGTTCGCCTTATAGGCGGTAGCAGAACCAGCCCCCCATTCTTCAAAAGAACGGTCGATACCGGTTTCATAGTTCACCTGAATATCGCCGGCATTGGCCCAACCACGCAGCGCTGCTTCTGCCTTCAGGAACCAGGCTTCTGCCGAAGAAGCGATCTTCGCGCGGCCGCCTGCCTTATCGAAATAATTACCGACAGCAGCCAATGCAATGGGCTTGGAATAACCTGAATAACGCGCCTTGGCGTCGATGGCTACTCCATTACGGATACCGATGTATTGACCAGCCACAGCCGCATCAGAAGCGGGTGACAGGTATTTACCAATACGGGGATCGCTGTAACCGTTCATCAGCGAGCTCAGCGGTGCACCGGCACGGATATCATCCCAATCATTGATGATCACACCAATGGGACTTTCTGTACCATATTTTACCAGGGCATCTTCTGCGATCGACGACAGCAATCCGCCATTGGCAGGATCCAGTGCTTTTTCGCCCTGGGTTTTCGCGGTAGCCGCATCGGCATAAGCAATGCGCAGCGCCAGGCGCAGGCGCAAGGTATTGGCCAGCTTCAACCATTTGGCCGCATCGCCGCCATAGATCAGGTCGGCTTTCGAGAACGCCGTACCCACTTTCTTGGTACCTGCTACATACGGCTTCAGGTTGGTCACCGCTACGTCGAGGTCGGCAAAGAAAGCCTTGTAGGCATCCTGCTGCGAATCATAGTCGATCGACAGATCGGGATTGGGTTTGCCAAATCTTGTATAGATCACCGGCCCAAATACATCGGCTGCTTTGTGCATACCGATCACATTGAGGATCTTGGCCATGGCTGCAGCGTCATTCAGGTCTGCGCCCTTATAACGTTGGCTGAATTTATCGAAGTCGGAAGTCGCCTGCAGCACACCATCATAAGCGATGTTCAACACCCACTCGTTCCAGTTGTCCATCATGAAGTAGTTGCCATTGTTGTTGCCCCCATTGAACGGTGTAGGGCTCATCATATAGCCACTGTAAATATCGGCATTGAGGTTCTGCTGCAGTTGGTACTGCCAGTTCACATAATGCACCAGGCTACGTTGTCCATTTTGCAGGGGAAGGATGACCGCCTGAAAATCGGCGAGGAACACATCCACTGTTACACCCGCCGGATTGGTATTGATATCCTGAAAATCCCTGGCACACCCTGTTCCCAGCATCGCAGCAATCGAACAGGCAGCCGTCAATTTATATAAAGATGATTTGCTCATAATTGAATGCGTTTATTCGTGGAGAAATACCTGTTTTAGAAAGAACATTTAAGACTGAGACCATAGCTGCGGTAGGCAGGGAAACCAAACGCATCGATACCTACCCCACCGGCATTGACACCAGCCACTTGCTCAGGATCAAACGGTGCATCCCGTTTGAAGAAGAACAGGTTGTTGCCGATAGCAGCAATCCGCAGGTTCTTCACCACTTTGCTGTTCAAAGGTATCTGGTAGCCGATAGAGATCTCGCGCATACGTACTGCGGTGGCGCTGTACGAATAGGCCGCACCCGCAGGTGTTTTACCACCAATATGGCGATAGTACGTAGCAGCATCTACATCACCACTCCACGCATGGCCTGCATTGTCGACAGCATTGTCGATCTTCACCTTACCACCACTGTTGCGGGCATCAGCGGTACGCTGGCTCACACCAAACTGATCCAGGTAAGCTTCGGTAATGCTCAGCACTTTACCACCAAACTTGCCGTCGATCAGCATACCGACTGTGAAGTTGCCGAACGTGAAGGTATTGTTCCAGCCCAAAATGAATTTGGGGTTGGGATTCGCAAAGAAGCTGTCCACAAACTCAGGCAGGTGCGTCGTAGCATCTACAACCGTGCGTCCCTGTGCATCGGTCTTGAATGTACGACCAAAGAGTGTACCGAAAGCAATGCCTTCCATCAGGGCTGTATAGCTTCCGCTTTGACCCAGTACATACTTCGCATCTTTGGTAGCACCAGGCACCACGGCAGGATCAAACAACTGCACGATTTTGTTTTGGTTGCGGGAGAAGTTGACCGTTGTAGTCCAGTTCAGCTTTTTGGAGTTGAATACTTTGTACGATACGGAAGCTTCTACACCACTGTTCTGGATATTACCGGTATTGATGTCCGACTTGGTCGAATACCCTTGCAGCGACAGACCGCTGAAGTACTGGTTGGTCGTGTTCGTTTTATAATAGGTCACATCGAGGGTTAACCTGTTTTGCATAAAGCCCCATTGTGTACCCACCTCAAAAGCCTTGCTCTTTTCAGGCTTCAGGTCGATATCCAGATTGGCAGCGCTCAATGGATAGCTGTTGGGAGGCGAAGACATACCGCCCTGGCTGAAGGTATACAACGGCAGCGTGCTGAACGCACCGATATCGTTACCCACCACGGCGTATGACACGCGTACTTTCGCAAAATCGATAGCAGCAGGCAACCGGAACAGATCGCTCAGGATGCCGCTCGCACCGACGGAGTAGTAGTTGTAGCCTTTCTTTTCGGTAGGCGTAAAGGCCAGCGTAGATGACCAGTCGTTACGATCACTGAAATCTACGAAGATCCTGTTCTTCCAGTTCAACTGAATAGACCCCAGCAGCGACTGTACTTTGCGACGGGCAGGGTTGCCATTGTCGTAGTTGCGCACATCGATCGTAGCCTTGTCGAGGGCCGATTCCAGGAATACGTTGGGAACGGTAGGCGAGCCGTTTATGATCAGCATTTTACCTCTTTGGTCCTGTACCACCGCACCGGCAGTGAAGTTCAAACCAATATCCTGGGTGAGTTGACGATCACCGATGATCAGTACATCACCATACAGGTTGGTGGTATTGGTACGCGTGGAATTGTAGTTACCATTGAAGCGGGCCAGTGTTCCCTGCGTACTGGCGTATACATTACGTTGGTACTCGTTGATGAAATTATTGATGTTACCACGCATTTGCAGGCTCAACCAGGGTGTTATGGCGTACCGGGCAAGCAAGGCAGCATACACATTCTGGTTGCGGGTATCTACCGTATTGCGGTTCATTACCCAGTAAGGGTTCTGCTGGTAATCCTGTCCTACCCAACCGCCGCCATTGGCGAGATCCTTGTCATAGTTGATGTTCCACCAGTTCTGTGCATACAGGTAACGGGAAGGAGACTGGTATTCGAAATTGTCTCTGAAAGTGTTGAAATTCTGTCCGCGGGGAAACAGGTACAGACCGGTCAGCGGGTTGAAGTAGATACCCGGTGTCATCCGGTTGTGTGCCTTTTGCAGGCTACCGGTGAAGGTACCGTCGAGGATCAGCTTGTCCTGCAACAACTTGGTCGTTTGACGGAAGGTCAACGTATGTTGACGCAGGGTGCTCGAAGGCAGGATACCTTTATTGTCTGTATTGGAATAAGACAGGTAGTTGGTCGATTTGTCGTTACCCGTGGTAAGCCCTACCGAGTTGATGAAGGTAAGACCAGTCTGGAAGAAGTCCTTCACATAGTCGCCGGAAGTATTGGCGGCGCCTTTTGCCCCCCAGGAGTCTTCACTACCGGGTGAAGCAGCCGTAGCCGGCGTAGACTGCGCATAGTCGTATTGCAGCTTGGGCAATACAGATACTTTATCCATGGTTACACTGCTCGAAAAATCAAGCCGGGCGGTGCCACTCTTACCTTTTTTCGTCGTAATGAGGATAACACCATTGCTACCCTGGCTACCATACAAAGCCGAAGCTGAGGCGCCTTTCAACACACTCATCGACTCGATATCGTCGGGGTTCATGGTACTCAACAGGTCGCCGGCATCGGGTGCACCATTATATAGGCCTGCATCCGGACCGCCGATCTGGTTCACGATGGGCATACCGTCTACCACGTACAGCGGTTGGCTGTTGCGGGTAGATTTGTCACCACGCAAGGTGACCCTTACGGAACCACCAGCACCGCCAGAGGTTCGGTTGACCTGCACACCCGCCACCTTACCATTGAGGCTGTTCAGTACGTTGGTGTTCTTTACCGTACTCAAATCTTCGTTACCAATACTCTGCGTGGAATAGGTAACCGACCTGGCCTTACGCGTGATACCGAGGGCCGTAACGACCACCGTTTCAAGATTTTTAGCATCGGCCTGGAGTACGAGTGATAATTCATTGCTGCTGCCCACGGGCATTAGCAGGCGCGCAAAACCAGTAGAGGTGATCTCGAGGGTATCGTTGTTGACTACCCCGATCGTAAAGCGGCCGTTGTCGTTGGATACGGCCCCTGCGCCACTCACTCTTGCTTTGATGGATACCGCACTGACTACTTTACCACCGGCTTCTGTGACCACGCCCGACACGGTCCGGGTTTGGGAGAAAACCGTTACGGAAACAAATAGCAGCCCGAAACCAAGGAGAGATCGTTTCATAAGCAATCATTTTAGAGGTTTGATGATTAGTCCTCCAAAAAGACTCACAGGCGAAAAAAGGGTACCTATTGAATTAAAAAAAAGTTAACCTTTTTTATAACGAATACTGCAGACTAAAACCAATGCTGCGGTAGGAAGGCAAACCAAACACATCTACTCCTACTCCACCAGGGTTTACGCCCGCCACCTGCTCGGGGTCGAAGGGTGCACTACGTTTCAGGAACAACAGGTTGCTGCCCACGATACCAAACCGGAGGTCGCCCAGCTTTTTGTTGCGCAACGGCAGCCGGTAAGCAACAGATACTTCCCGCAAGCGAATGGCCGTAGCATCGAACATATAAGCTTCTGCCAGCGGCGTTTTGCCTCCAATGAATTTATAGAACCGTTCAGCTTCGATTCCGGTTTTCCAGGGCTGACCATGTTCATCGACGGCATGCTCCAGGTATACCAGGCCGCCGCGGTCGCGTGCATTGCCCGAACGCTTGCTCACCCCCAACTGGTCCATATAAGCTTCTGCAATACTCATTACCTTACCACCAAATTTTCCATCCACCACAAAACTGACCGTGCAATTGCGGAATGTGATGCTGTTTTGCACGCCCAGGATCAGTTTGGGATTGGGATTACCCAGGAACAGGTCATCCGCCACCAGGGGTAAGCCAGATACGGACGACACGATGATGCGCCCCTGATCGTCACGCTGGTAGCCACTACCATAAAAATCGCCATAACTGCCACCCTGCTTCAAAATACCATCGTAGCCGCCCGTACCGCCTTGCAAGCGGTAAAGCTGATTGGGGGTGGTACTCGGTACGATTGCGGGATCAAACAGTTCCAACACCCGGTTGCTGTTGTGCGACGCATTGAACGTGGTAGCCCATTCGAAATCCGTAGCCTTCCACCAGCTTACCCGCACACTGCCTTCCACGCCCGCGTTCCTGATATTACCGCTATTGATATCGGCATACCCACCAGAACCCAGGCCCGGTGGCAATGCCACTCCTTTAAAGTATTGGTTCACGATATTTGACCGGTACCAGGATGCATCCAACTGCACCCGGTTGTCCATCGACTTCCACTGCAGGCCTACCTCCAGCGAACGGTTCTTCTCCGGTTTCAGTCCCTTACCCGGCACCCCCACCGGCGCACTCACGGGCGGAACAGCACTACCTCCCTGAAAAGTGTACAGGGGATAACTGCTAAACGCCGCTATATCATTGCCCACGACGGCATACGAAGCACGCAGGCGCAGGTAATCAAGCACGGGCGGCAACCGGAACATTTCATGCAGGGCCAGTGCCGTACCAAAGGAGAAATAATTGTAGCCCCTTCTTTCCGAAGCCGTGTAGGCCAGCGTCGACGACCAGTCGTTGCGATCAGACAGGTCGAAGAAGATCTTATTGCGGTAACTCAACTGCACCGTACCCAACAACGACTGCACTTGCTTTCGTGCAGGCGTACTGTTCTTATCATTGAAATTCCGGATATCGATGGTAGCCCGGTCCAGGGCCGATTCCAGAAACACATTGGGCACCGTAGGAGAACCCGCCACCCACAGCATCGTGCCCTGGTGGTGTTGAATGGCCGCCCCTGCCGTAAAGTTCATTTCCCAATTGTAATCGAACTTGTGACTACCACTCAGCAACACGTCGCCGTAGGCGGTCGTGTTAGCCGTTTTGATCGTATGAAAAATCCCATTGAAGCGCGACAAGGTAGCCTGTGTCGTGGCATAAATATGCCGGTCGTATTCATTCACAAAATGGTTGACATACCCACGCGCCTGCAGGGTGAAGCCGTTGTTGAAATAATATTTAAGAGAAGCAGATAACCAGGCATGCTGGTTGGTCGTCAGCACCGTATTCCGGTTCATGACCCAATAGGGGTTTTGCTGATAATCCTGTCCCCCCCAGCCGCCGCCACTGGCCAGGTCTTTCTCGTAATTGATATTCCACCAGTTTTGTACGTTCAGGTAACGCGTGGGAGAAAAGAATTCAAACTGCTTGAATGGATCGAAATCAAACCCGCGCGGCATCAGGTATAAACCGGTCAATGGATTGTAATAAATGCCTGGCGTCAACCGGTTGTAGGCGCTTTGCAGACTACCGAGAAAACTGCCGTCGATCACCAGTTTATCATTCAGGAATTTGCCGCTTTGCCGGAAACTCAGGGTATGTTGTTTAAAACTGCTGGTTGGCAGAAAACCCTTGTTACTGGTATTGGAGTAAGAGAAGTATTGAGAAGACCGGTTGGTGCCACCAGTGATATTGACACCATTGATAAAGGTAAGCCCTGTTTGAAAGAAATCGTTGATGTAGCTCCGCCTGGGCAAGGTAGTACCGCCAGCGCCCCAGCTATCTTCACTGCCTGGGTTGGTGGCATCGCCCAGGGCGGTTTGTCCATAATTAAACTGCGTTTCGGGAAATACCATGGGCTGCTCTGCTGTAACACTGCTGGATAGGTTGATCCTCGCCTGCCCGGGATTGCTGCCCCGGGTGGTAATAAGTACCACCCCATTACTGCCCTGGCTACCGTACAATGCCGAGGCCGCCGCACCTTTGAGGATGCTGACACTTTCAATGTCATCCGGATTGATGGAGCTGATGATATCGCCGGCATCGGGCGCGTCGTTGTACAACCCTGCTACCGGACCACCCGTCGGGTTAACAATGGGCAAGCCGTCGAGCACATACAGCGGTTGGCTGTTACGGGTCGATTTGTCGCCCCGCAGCACCACCCGCACCGAGCCACCAGCCCCGCCGGAGGTGCGATTTACCTGTACACCACTTACTTTACCATTGAGGCTATTGAGAATATTGGTATTCTTTACCGTGTTGAACTCTTCACCGTTCACCTTTTGTGTGGCATACGTAAGCGAACGTGTCTTACGCGCCAGGCCCAGCGCCGTTACGGTGATCTCATCCAGCCGGTCTTCCGTTTTGGGTAGCGATACCTCGATGGGCGGCGTATTTTGCGCTACCACCACCGACTGCTGTATAGACTCGTATCCCACAAAAGAGATCACTACGGTGTAGGAACCTGGTGGAACGTGGTCTACTACAAAATGCCCGGCCGCATTTGTTTGGGCGGCCCGTTTTATCTCTTTCAGCATCACCGATGCGCCCGGCAGACCAAGACTGTCTTTGCCGAGGATCGTTCCGCGGATCTCCAGCAGGGGCTTCTGTTCCGGACCAGCCACCAGCTTTTCGCGGATCACAATGATGTTGTCGGTAATAACATAGGTAAAAGGAAGGTCTTTCAGGCAAAGGTCCATGACCGTTTGTACGCTTGCCTCCCGGACATCGATACTGATCTTCCGGTCGTTTTTGATGAGGCGGCTGTCGTAGAAAAGTGACAAGCCACTTTGTTGCTGAATGAGGGTAAAAACCTTACCGAGTGGTACGTTCTTTTGGACAATAGTTATGCCCTGGGCATAGGAGTCCAGTCTGATCAGCAGTAGTAAGGTAGTAAGCAAAGCGTAGATGACCCGCATTACGGCAGTTTACATCAATGAAATTCGTACGGCACCCGGCAATTTATGTTTTTTATACCTGTTACCGTAAAAAATCATCATATTTTACAACCCTTTACCCTATTGGGTTTCAGGAGTAATTATTCACTAAGGATAAACCACTAAGCGGTTCCGGTCGACGGCGCATTTGATCCCGCCCTGCTTCAGGGCATTAACGACACCCGACAAGGGAATGTCGCGGTCGATCCGTCCATTGAAGTGTGAAGTTGGCAGCGAGTCTTTGTATTCAATATCAACATCATACCAGCGGGATACCTGCTGCATGATGGAGGTCACAGGCGCTTCGTTGAATTGGAAATAGCCATCTTTCCAGGCAGTAGCTTCCAGCAGGTCGGCGTCGGCCACCATACTAAAGAGATGGGCCCCATTGTTTACGATAGCCTGGTTGCCCGGTTTCAGCAATGCGAGGTCGTGATTGTTCTTTACTTCCACCGAACCTTCCACCAACGTGGCTTTCCAGGCTTCTCCGGCGTAGGCGCTGACATTGAAATGGGTGCCGAGCACTTTTACATCGGCTTGTCCGGTACGCACGATAAATGGCTTGGTGGCATCTTTGGCCACTTCAAAATACCCTTCTCCCTCCAGCTCAACCAGGCGCTGGGTACCAGTAAAGGATACCGGAAAACGCAGGGAAGAGGAGGCATTCAGCCATACCAGCGTACCGTCTGCCAGGCTCAGCTGATAGAAGCCGCCGCGTGGTACAGCGATCGTATTGAACACGATTTCGTTGGTGCGGGAATAGTTGGCAGCGGACCGGTCGGCCGAATAGGCGATCTTACCGTCGGCATCTTTGAAGACCCGCATATTGGCCTGTACAGAAACAATCCCATTGGCAGCGGTATCCAATACCACTTCCGAGCGGTCGGCGAGGATGAGCCGCGCTTTATGGCTCCCAGCCTTGATCTCCGTAGGTTTGGAATCAGCCGAAACAACAGGCGCCGTGGCACCCGACGTGGGTTGGGTCTGGGTAAGATAAAAAATAACCACCGATACGATGGCCAGAAATGCAGCCGCTACCGCAATCCTTTTCCATAATCCAAAGAAGTTGAGGGGAGTATGTTGAACCGGGGCATCTGGGGCCGTTTTATCGGCTGCCAGGATTTGGTCGGCCATGGCCGATATGTTATCGGCAGCTGGCGGGGTATAGGTTGCGTCGGCAGGTCGCTGATCAAGGAAGGAGGTGATCTGCTGCGTAACAGACAGGTCGGCGTCGTGGTGCAGCGCGTCCGTCAGTTCGCGCAATTCACCGTCACTGGCCTTGCCTGCCAGCGCTTTATCCAACAACTCCTTCAACCGGGCTTCCTGTAACATTATATTCCCCTTTTTATACAGTTATAAAAGACGCTCAGGTCATGGTTTAGTACCTATAAGCGTTAAAAAAAATACCAAAGTGGTAATGCCTGCCTTCTCCAGGTACTCCCGGATGAATTTCAGGGCTCTCACCAGCGTATTTTTCACGGATTGTTCGGATAGGCCCATTTTGCGGGCAATCTCGGCGTTTTTAAGTCCGCTGTCGCGGCTCAGGCTGTAGGCTTTTTTCTGCTGTCCCGGCAATTGGGCTACTGCCTGCCGGATGAGAGCTTCTGTTTGCCGGAAGGCCAACTGCTGCTCGGTATCGGCATCCTGGTCACCAGGGCGAAGCCGGGTAATGGCTTTCTGATGGATGGATTGATCCCGCAGCCAGGTAAACGCCTGAAAATAGGCAATGCGCAGGATCCAGGCGCGCGGATGCTCGATCGTTGTCAGTCGGTCGCGGTGCATCCACAAGCGTAAAAAAGTTTCCTGGATAATGTCTTCCGCGACGGGGCCCGATTTCGTCACCTGGGCAATCATGGGATACAGGGAAGGCAGGTAGGCCTGAAACAGTTGGCGGAAGGCAGCCTCATCCCCATCTGCTATTTGGGCAAATAGCCATTTTTCGTTGGGCAATGGTGAAGGGATGTTCACAGGCGGCGGTCCGTTTTAGCGGTAAATATATACAAATAGGAAGACTAGCCTAAATTCGTCCCGCGAAATCTATACACACTTGTTTGAACAATTACAGATCAGGATCAAAAGAGGCAGCCGTGTTACCAGCCCCGACGACAACTGGACTGCCAGCGATAAGCTCTATTGCGGTGCGAGGCTGACGGTAGGTTTTGGGGAAATCTTTGACTGGAACGACACAGACCTGCTGCCATTACAAAAGCTGGTAGCCTTTTACCACGACCTGGGCCAGTCGGTACGTTCTTCTGCTCCAACAGCCTTCCAATATAGCTTTCCTTACAGGAACGGTTCCGTACAACTGCACTGGACCATTCAACCCCATGCGCAACTGAATTTCACCATCAGTTACCGGCAGGGAAACAGGGAAAGAGAAGTATTGTCCAAACCGGTCGATATTCCGGCAATCATTCTTTGGATGGATACGACCTATGAAACCATCCTGACGCAGGTCACCGAAATAGCGCCGCCCGCCATCAGCCTGATGGTGGGAGAACTTTTTTCGCCGGGACCCCATGCCGGCTTTCGCTTCGGCCCGGGACAAAAAGTAAGAACCGTATTAAGTACCCAGGTTCGCCAACTTCATATCGGGTACATACTACACCGCATCCGGCAAGACGATGACAATAACAATTACTATCAGATCCTGGTAAACGGTAAACCGCTTAAAAGGCGCTACCTGGAAGAAGAGCTGGAGCCTATTACTTGAAAACATTTTGTTATTGAGGTGATCACGGCCAATCAATGCCCTGATATTTAGTAACTTCACCCGATGTACAGAAAACACCCCCAACCATCCGTGCTGGCAAAGGCCCTACTGCTGGGGGGATATTTTGTGCTGTTTGCCGTTCACCTGCACCTCCGTTACGCGCTGCTGTCTTTCTTTACCCCAGGAGTTACCCTGGCAGCGCAAGCAACGCAGCACCCTGCTCCCAAAGGATACAAGGTTGCCGGCGAGCATTTCAAATCCACCAAAGCCGAAGGCAAACTCAACAAACGGTTCCTGCCACAGCAGGTAAACGATCTTTTCCCAGCCGTCGGCATTGCCCCAGCCATGTACGTACTGGTGCAGGCAGTTTATCCCGCTACCACTCCAACACTTTGTAGTACTCCTACCGATCATTTCTATCTCCGCGGCCCTCCCGCAACAGCCTGATAGGACGACCACCACTTACAGTTATGGGTGTCGCTGTCCGGTATCCGACCACCGGATCGCTACCTGATTATTTTCTGCCTGCCGATCCGACCGGCAGGCGCCACTACAATGTATACAGATCATGAGAACTAGTTCATCGGGCCGTACCTGGTACGGCTTACTATGCCTGTTGGTATCCCTGCCGGCATGGTCACAAACACGTGCGCTCCCGCTAAAAGATCTACTCACCGGCGTAGAAACCTATTCACCCGCCTTGCAGGCCGATGCCGCCGCTGTACAATGGCGGGAGGCACAGGAAAGCGCCACAGCGGGTATACGACTGCCTAACCTGCGGCTCAATTACCAGGTAGATGCCGGCACCAACAACAATATGCCGGGCGGTTATTTTTCCTACGGCATCGTACCCGGCAATTCGCGGGTGCGCGTGGAAGGCAATAGCAATACGATACTCAGCGACCTGGGTGTTGCCGCCTTCGATTGGGATCTGTATAATTTTGGCGGCTTCGAAGCACAGCAGAAAGCAGCCCATGCGGATGTGCAGGTAGAGCAAGCGCGCTACGAACAAAGCCGATACCAGGTTAAAGCCTATTCTATCTTCACCTACCTGCAGCTACTTCGGTTATACGACCTGCAATCCATCCAGCAACTCAATATCCAACGCAACCGCGAGATCCGGCAGTCGATACAGGCATTGGCCAAAAGCGGCATCATCGCGGGGGTGGATACCAGCATTGCCGAAGCCGAACTCTCCCGGTCACGATTGGTACAATTGGAGCTATCCAACCAATACCGCCAATTGCAACTACAGCTTTCAGCGATGTCCGGTATCAAACCCGACCGGATCGTGCCCGACACCAACTATGCTCCACAGCTGCTGCAACTACCGGAAGGCATCATACTCGCAGACGCCGATACCATCAACCATCCGGTAATCGGTTATTTCCGGTCCCTCATTACCAATAGCACGGTACGGGAAGAGCTCACGCGCAAAAGTTATTACCCGAAAATATCCCTGCAGGCAGCCGTGTGGGGCCGTGGCGCCAGCCTCAGTGCTGCCGATGAATTTCGCCCACTGATCAAGGGACTGGGTTTCGAAAGAGGCAATTACCTGGTGGGCCTGGGTGTCACGTACAATATTTTCGACAACAAACGCAAGCACCTTCAATTACAGGTACAACAGGCGAATACCCGCTTCGCGCAACAAAAGCTGGCAGAACAGCAGAATAACCTGCAGGCCAGCATCAACCAGTCGGATGCAGAGCTGGGCATTGCCCACCAACGCCTTGAGGAGATACCGAATCAGCTGGTGGCCGCACAAGCAGCCTACCGGCAGAAGTTCTCTTTGTACAGAACCGGGCTGACGAATATCGTTGACCTGAATGCCGCCCTCAACCTGCTGTACCGCGCAGAAACCGACCTCATCAACGCCCGTTATGCTTACTGCCTGGCCCTGTTCAAAAAAGCATTGAATGAAAACCAGGTAGACGTACTCCTGAACGCTTTAAAATAATTGCGATGTCATTAACTACTTCCGCACTCAGGCGGCCCATTACCACGGTAGTGATCACGCTCAGCCTGTTGCTGTTTTCCGTACTGAGTGCTACGAAAATACCCATCGATATCTTTCCGAAACTGAACCTGCCTACCATCTATGTGATCGAATCCTATGGAGGTATGTCGGCCCAGCAAATGGAAGGTTTTTTTGCCACCCGCCTGCAGGACCAGTTCCTGTATGTGAACGGCATTAAAAATATCAGCACCAAGAATATCCAGGGGCTTACCCTTTTAAAGTTGAGTTTTTACGAAGAGACGGATATGGCGGAAGCTTCTGCACAGGTGGCCCTGCAGGTCAACCGGGCGATGAAGTTCTTTCCTCCGGGTGCCCTGCCACCGCAGGTAATCCGGTTTGACGCTTCCTCACTGCCTGTGGGCCAGCTGGTGATCTCGAGTAAGTCACGTAGTCTGAAAGAGATCTACGATCTCGCCGCCACCCGGGTTCGCCCCGCTTTTGCCAGCATATCCGGCCTTTCTGCACCACCGCCCTTTGGTGCCAACTCGAGGGCCATCACCGTTAACGTGGACCCCAACAAGCTACGCAGCTATAATATCACCGCCGATGAGGTTGTCACGGCGCTGTCGAAGTTCAATGTGATGTCGCCCTCCGGCAACCTGCGGCTCGACAATACCATGTACCTCACCACCATCAATACCCTGATCAAAGAGGTGGATGAATTTGGGAATATACCGGTGGTCACCAAAAACGGCGTACCGGTATTGATCAAGGACCTCGCAAGGGTGGCGGATGCGGCCGATATCACCGTAGACTATGCCCTGATCAATGGTAAACGATCAGTCTATATCCCGGTCGTCAAAACAGCCGATGCCTCCACCTGGGAAGTGGTGAAGCAGCTAAAGCAAAAAATACCCGATATGCAGAGCCTGCTGCCCGATGATGTACAACTCTCTTATGAGTTTGACCAATCGGTGTTTGTGGTCAATGCCGTCGAAAGCCTCATTACCGAAGGAGCGCTGGGCGCCTTGCTCACGGGCCTCATGGTGCTGCTATTCCTGCGCGATCTGCGCAGCAGCCTCATCGTGGTGATCACCATACCGGTATCGATCCTGATCGGTGTATTGTTGCTCAAACTCTTCGGGCAAACCATCAACATCATGACCCTGAGTGGCCTCGCATTGGCCATCGGCATCCTGGTAGACCAGGCCACGGTGGCGATTGAAAATATACACCAGCACCTGGAAATGGGTAAGAGTAAACGGTTAGCAATTTACGACGCCTGCCAGGAAGTGAGTTTCCCCTTACTCTTGATCCTGCTATGTATCCTCGCCGTTTTTGCCCCCTCCTTTCTCATGAATGGCGTACCCAAGGCCATGTTCCTGCCGCTGTCTTTATCGATCGGCCTCACCATGATCGTGTCTTATATCGTGGCCTTGACGGTGGTGCCCATATTGTCGAACTGGATGATCAGGGCGGAAAAATACAACTACCACCATGGTCAGGTGCACGCCCATGCCGGACAGGCACTCGATGACAAGGAAATCAAACAGGTGGCCGCACACCTGCAGGAAGAACAGGCAGCACCCCATAAAAACGACCTGTTTGAACGCATCAAGCTGCGCTATATCCGGGTGCTGAACAAGAACATGCCGCGCAAAAAATGGCTGATCCCCCTTTACCTGCTGGTGTCTATCGGCCTTGCAGCCATTAGTTATCTCATCATTGGCAAGGACATGATGCCGAAGATCAACAACGGACAATTCCAGATACGACTCAAAGAGCCCGATGGCACCCGGCTGGAACGCACGGAAGACAAGGTGCGGCAGGTATTGCAGATCATCGATACCACGGTCAACCACCAGGTAGCCATCAGCTCGGCGTATATCGGCCTTATCCCCAGCAGCTATGGCTCCAGCAACCTGTATGTGTTTAATACGGGCACCCACGAAGCGGTCGTACAGGTCAATCTCGACAAGGAATACAAAGTGAATATGGACGACCTGAAAGAGGCCTTACGCCGCAACATCAAACACCGGTTGCCGGAAATGCGCATCAGCTTTGAGCCCATCGACATGACGGAGAAGATCATGAGCCAGGGAGCATCTACCCCTATCGAAGTACGGGTAGCGGGCAAGGATATGAAAGAGATCGAAACCTACTCCAACCAACTCGTGGCCAAACTGAAAGGCGTACCCTTTCTACGGGATGTTCAGATCGCTCAACCCCTGCATTTTCCGGTGATCTCCATCAGCATTGACCGGTTGAAGGCGGCACAACTGGGCTTGAACGTAGCCGATATTGCCCGATCCGTAACGGCCAGCACGTCTTCGAGCCGCTTCACCGAAAAAAACCAATGGCTCGATGAAAGCAAGGCCTATACCTACCAGGTGCAGGTACAGGTGCCCGAATACGTGATGAATACCATGGACGAGCTCAAGGAGATTCCCCTGATCAAAGGACAAAACAGCCCCGTGCTGGGCGATATCGCCCTTTTCAAAACCGATTATGCCCCCGGAGAATATGATCGTGCAGGGCCCCGCCGCTTCCTCACCGTGAGTGCCAATATCCACCACAAAGACCTGGGTGCTGCCACGAAGGCTGTCGAGCAGGCGATTGCTGCGGCGGGCGACCCGCCCAAAGGAACCATTGCGGAAGTACGAGGTATGAGCAGCCTACTTACGGAAACGCTCGACAGCCTGCAAACCGGTCTGCTATTTGCCATCATCGTGATCCTGCTGTTGCTGGCGGCCAATTACCAGTCGGTGAAGCTTGCCCTCACGGTGCTTTGTACCATCCCTGCGGTAATCGCCGGGTCACTGATCCTGCTCCTGATCACCGGCTCTACGCTCAACCTGCAATCGTATATGGGTATGATCATGTCTACAGGGGTATCAGTAGCGAATGCGATCCTGATCGTGACCAACGCCGAAAGCCTTCGCATCAGCTACCGGGATGCCACCAGGGCTGCGACGACGAGTGCGTCTATCCGGCTGCGCCCGATCCTGATGACCAGCTTCGCCATGATCGCGGGCATGATCCCCATGGCCTCAGGTATGGGAGAAGCGGGCGAGCAATCGGCTCCGTTGGGCAGGGCCGTTATCGGCGGACTTGCCGCCTCCACCATCGCGGCCCTCTTCGTACTCCCCCACGTATTTTCCTGGGCGCAAAACAAGGCCAGCCTGCGTTCACCCTCGCTGATGCCGGAGACCAACGACGACAATCTTTCAAAATAATATTACCACTACGATAAACAGAAGGATATGAAAACAATCTGGATAACAACGATAGTAATCACGGCGGCTTTACTGGCCGGCTGTGGTGGACACGAAAACCCCGTCGACCTGACGGGCGCCAAAGCCGATCCCCACCAAAGTAAATACGAGATCGGCACGGTCGTGAAGAAGCCTTTGGCCACCTATGTCAAGCTACCCGGCCAGCTAAAACCTTTTGAAGAAGTAAACATCTACGGCAAGGTCAATGGCTTTGTACGTGAAGTACTGGTCGACCGGGGCACCATGGTACGCAAGGGGCAAACACTGGTTACGCTGGAGGCACCCGAGCTGGAATCGCAGCTGCAGGCGGCTACCTCCAAATATGTGCAGGCACAGGAAAATGCGACTGCCAGCCGCGAGAAATACAAACGCCTCAAGGAAGCTGCGCAGGAAGCGGGAGCGGTAGCTCCCCTTGACCTCGACAATGCGTTGTCGAGGATGCGGGCCGATGAGGCGATCGTTTTGTCGGAACGATCCAATATGGAATCGATGAGCAATATCAAAAGCTACCTCACTATTACGGCGCCCTTCGATGGCTTCATCGTGCAAAGGAATATCTCTGCCGGCGCCCTGGTAGGGCCAGGAAGCAAATCCAACGACCTGCCGATGCTGGTATTGCAGCACCTGGCCAGGCTCAGGCTCGAAGTCTTTATTCCGGAAGCCTATGTGGACAAGGTAGACCTCAAACGACCGGTCACTTTTATCTACAATGCCATTCCCGGCCGGGAGAACAAGGCTACCATCAGTCGCTCTGCCAATGCCTTGAGCAGCCTGCGATCGGAGGCGATCGAGATCGATGTACAGAACCGTAACGGCGAACTGAAGCCAGGCATGTATGCGGAAGTGAAAGTACCGTTACTGACAGCCTCCCAATCGCTGTTATTGCCCAATAACGCGATCGTGCGCTCTACCGAAAGGCAGTATGTGATCACGGTAAAAGACGGTAAGGCTAAGATCGTATCCATCCAGGAAGGGTTACGCACCAATGATTCCACTGAAGTGTTTGGCGACCTTCGCAGCGGCGACGAGATCATCCTGCATGCCACCGACGAAGTCAAGGATGGAACGGTCATCAAATAAATGCAGCCGGCAAAAGGCCCCGGGAATAATAATCCCGGGGTCGCTTGCCGAAGTGCGATCCATTGGCTAAATTGAGCGCCCAATAAAAAGCATCTTACCCATATAAACAGATTATGCAACTCAGTGAAGTAGGACTCGTTCTCATCAAAGTTTCAGCCAACGATCAGGACGCTATACATATGAAGATCTACCGGGACAGTACCGTGTGCCGCTATGGCGCAGGCGGCTTGCCCCAACTCGGCATTACCGGCATGAGCTATTTCGGCGATGCCCGTTTCTTTGATCCCATTATAGCGCAGGTACCGGAAGAACTGCTGGCACAGCCGATCAATTATGAAGAACCAACGCCCAACGGTTCATTGGAATATGTAGTCGCATTTTTCGGCGAGTCGACAAACGGAGAGACCGATGAGCGGGCCGAATGGTCGAAGTCTACCGGCATCCGCATCAAAATAGACCAGCGTTCAGGTTTCAACCACCCCATCATGGGTTTCCTCGACAACCTGACCATGGTCGCTGCCGAGCTGACCAATGAATGGTATTTCGACATTATGGTGAAAGCGCAGTACAATATGTCCAGCTCTACCCTGCCGATCCTCACCTTTGTTACCCAACCACGGCAACAAGCAGAAATAGAGAATAACTTCGGACTGTACATCAACCAAATGCTGACGAGCGCCCGCCGTTGGTCCTTGGCGAGCTACGACCAAAATAAGACTTACGAAAAAGACGACCTCCTTTACCGAGGCGTCATAGAAGAAACACCCGAATCGTTTCGCATGGAGTTTCGTGCAATGAATGGTCCGTTACCGGTGGAATCCTAGTCCCGGACCATATCATTATCCACCAATAAAGCTACGGGCCGGCATCAAACCTGCCCGTAGCAATGTTAGTTGCCGGTAGATGTGTAACTTGCCACCAACCTAACCGGACAAACGCAATCAACCCATGGAACCCCTCATCAACTTTGCCGAATACTACAAGACGATCTCCGATGAAGAACTGCTGAAGATCGTATATAACCCGGAGGCCTACCAGGCCATCGCAGTAGCCGCTGCCCGGGAGGAACTGAACAGCCGGCAATTGAGTGAAGAGCAACTGGCCAGTGCCAATCAGGCGGCCCAATCGCGGGCCGCTAAAAAACAGGAGCAGACACAGGACCTGGATAGGAAGATCAAACAAAATACCCGGCTGTTACTCGACACCATCGATCCGCAACAGGCATCCGATACCAGTCCGGAAAAAATGATCCGGTTGATCGTGATCATTCTCGGCGTTATGTGGTTGTGGAATACGATACAGGTTGCGCCGCGCACCATTGACGGGCTTGATTACCCCTCACCCAGCCTGCGACGCATCAATATGCGCTCGCTGGTGATCATGGGTATAGCCCCTGTAGCCCTGTTCTTCTTTTGGCTAAAAACAAAACCGGGCTGGGTATTACTGACCTTTCTGCTGGTGTACCATTTACTGGGGAGCATATTGACCCTACCCTATTATTTCCAGGAGTCTGTTTATTTTAATAAGAACAGCCGTTTTCTGCCCAACCTCATGTTCACCGCCGCCATGACCATCTTTTGGGCCGGCGTATTGTATAGCGTCTGCCGGCCAGGCATCCGTAAGCTAACGACAGTATCGCCGGCCACCATGTGGATCACACTGGCGGTAGCAGCCGTCATCAGTTTGCTGCTACCGTAAGCGAAGCCGGCCTTTACCGGCCAGCCTTCTTTTCTTCTTTCAGTTCCGCCAGGAAACTCACCACATCCCGAATTTCTTTCTTCGAAAGCAGGTACCGCATTTCGGGCATGCTGGAGGCTGCATCAGTGCGGGTGCCTATGGTAGCTTTGGCTACCACCTCGGTTTTATCACCCACTTTGAGCGTAATGTCTTTATCAGTCTCGCCGGTCAGGATGCCGGTCAACGTTTTACCATCTTTCAATTTCAATATCACAGCACCATAACCAGGCGCCAGGCGCGCACTGGGTTTCACCAGGGCTTCCAGCAATTGTTCACGCGTCAGGTGGTCGGCAATACCATTCAACCGGGGGCCTGCGTTGCCACCATAGTCGTCGTACGAATGACATTTAATACACTGTGCCGTCTGATTGGAATAGAAGATCCTGCGACCCTTTTGCGGATCGCCACCATACAGACTGCCGGCATAAGACGCACTCAGCGTATCACCGGAGAGGCCATTGCTCACGGTTTTGTATTTTGCGATCAGGGCCGATGAACGGCTGCTATCGATCGCCTCCGCCAACTCGAGGTACATGACAGCAGGCAGTTTACCCGACGACATTTTAGTCAGTAAACCTTCCAGCACCGGTTGCGAATATTGCACGGGCAGGTTACCCAGCGTCAGCAAAGCCGCCTGCTGTTCTTCCGTCGTTTTCGTATTGATCACATCGGTCAGCAACGACACCATCAACTCTTTGGAGATATTCATCTTCGCGATCAGGTCGATGCCTGCCACACGAACGGCTTTATCTTTATCCGCTACTGCCAGCTTGATCGCTTCACCGATCTGCGCATACTGCAACTTCGCCAACGACTTCAAGGCGCCTACCCGCACCGCAGGTACCGCATCGCGTTGCAAAAGGCCCAACAACACCGGGTTGCTCTGGGCAATCCCCAATCGGCTGACAGCCTTGACGGCACTCAGCCGCACCTTTTCTTCTTTATCAGTCAGCAAGCTGGTCAGCGCATCTCCTGACTTTGCTTTCACTTCGTTCGAATCCCTGGTAAACTCACCACGATACCTTCCGTCCACCCGGTCCACCAACGAAGGCTTCACCCAGGTGCTCAGCGCATCGATGGCTTCCGCCCGCATAGCGGCGGGCGCACTGGCCTTGCCCGCAAATTCGATCAGCCGGGCCATTGCCTCGCTGGTGCCCAGTCGTAGGTTCGCATTGATAGCGCGCCGTAGCAAGGCTTCATTGCTATAGATAGTGGTCGGCAGGATGCCGCCCAGTGCCGGCATGGCATCCCTGATCGACAGGTCATCATTGATACCCCGGGCTGCTTCCGTTACTATGAATTCATCCGTATCCTGGAGGAATGAAGCTATACCCGGATGCTCCATCCGGCGCAATGCTACGACGGCAGCAATACGCACCGGGCGGGAAGGATCTTTGGCCAATGCCACCAGGGGTTCGGCTTTACCGATCCGCGCCAACGCCAGACTAGCCCCATGGCGGATATATACATCTTCATCATTGTTATTGCGTAAGAGACCGATGAGGGCATTCACCGCAGGTTCATACCCAATTCTACCAATAGCTTCGGCAGCGAAAAAGCGCGCCCTGCTATACGGGTCATTCAGCAGCACGACCAACTTTTCACCTGCTTCCTTGTATTTGATATCGCCCAGCCATTTGGCCGCCTGCGCCCGGATCTCAGGATCTTTGTCTTGCAGCAGCGGCAGCAAAGCCTGTGCGTATTTTGCCTCCTTCCGGGCCAGCTGGCTCAATCCCCAGATGGCATGCACCCTTGACAACTGCTGGCTGTTGGGCGCCAATACCTTCTTAAATACTTCCTCTCCCGCTGCACCGCGTTTCACCAGTTCAAACTGCGCCTTCATACGCACCTGTTTGTCGGCATTTGAAAGCAATGCGCCCAGTTCATCGGGTTGCTTTTGGGAGAAATCAGCTACCAACAGCGACTGTGTCAGTTTACGGTCTGCTTGTCCTACTCCGCGTTTATCATCCAGCTTCCAGATACGGCCATAGTCATGCGTCTTCCAACCATCGATCCAATCTGCGATGTAGAGCGCTCCATCGGGACCAAAGTCAAGCCCCGTCGGCAATATGCCGCCAACCACCAGGGTATCGTCGCCCAATTCAAAACCGGCGCCTTTCGCATTCAGCTTGAAACCATACACACCCGACTGGGCGGGATTACCTACAAACTTGGCGATAAAGAACATATTTTTAAAAGCGGGGCTCAGAGCCGTTCCGGGGTTGTATACCATCCCGGCAGGGCCGCTCACATAGTTGGCCACACAAGGCACGATATGAGCAGCCTGTCCTTCCCAGCGGGGCTTCCACATCTTTTCGTCCATCCACACTTTATAGGTGTTATTGAGCGGATCACGGTATTTTCCGTATTGCCAGTTGGCACGCCAGCCGGCATCGGCGCCGTTTACGACATACACCAGGCGCTCTTCTTCACCGGCATGGTCACCGTCATTGTCTTCACTGATCAGGTTGCCGTAGTCATCAAATACAAACTCATGGGTATTGCGCAAACCGTGTGCGAATATTTCAAAGTCGCTGCCGTCGGGATTGCTGCGGGCAATGACACCGCAGTTGGGATAAGACCAGCGTTTACCGGTTTGGTCAACCCCGTTGAAACCAATATCACCGATCTGCCAGTAGATCCTGCCATCGGGCCCCATCTCTACCCCCGACATACCATGGCCGCTAAAGCCGATATGGATGCCATAGCCGTTCGACATGGACGTCTTTTCATCGACAATACCATCCCCATTCTTGTCTCTCATGCGCCACATATCCGGGCCTACCGCCACATACAGGTTTTCACCATCTTTCATCACGCCACCGGCAACGTCGGTCACCTCGTCATGGAAATCATCCACCACCAGTTGTGACTGATCGGCGACCCCGTCGCCATCGGTATCCCGCAACCGGTATATATTATCTTTCTCCACGGTCATATCCCGCCAGTCGTGCGAGCTATCGCCATTCAGGTCAGCCAGCCAGGTATTGTGCTGGCTGTTTTCCGATGAGAGGTATTTGTGCAGGAAGGCACGTTTATCGTCGATGGATTGCAACTGGATGGAAGGTATCTCCCAATCCTGGTGGCCGCGAATATCAAACTCGGAGTTCTTTTGCCGGTTCGTGGTGGTATAATACAGGCTACCATCATCATCGATATCGATGGCAATCGGGGAGATCACCAGGGAATCGATGCCCCATAATTTCAGGGTCAGGTTGGTATCCGTAATAATAGGTTTGACAACAGAGTCTACAGATGCCGCCATCCTGGCTGCTTTGGCAGGCTCTATTTGTTTGATGCGTTTGTCGGCGGGTTCCTGCCGGCAGGCTGCGAGCAGGGCAACAGAAAAAGACAAAAACAACAGGGATCGGCTGGTCCGGGGCGGGTTGGTACAGGTCTGTGCAATCATGGTTCTAAAAATATTCCATTTTTTCCAAAAACCGGCGCACCACCCCTTCTTTCCGGGTGTTTGGTTAATCAACAACCGAACATCCCGCAAAAAAGTATCATATTCCCTATCAGTTGTACAGACCGCTCGCTAACCTACGCTAAAAGAGACTTTGATACCCCGGTGCCAACTGGAAGGGAAAATGCATGCCTGTCTTGAACTTTCCATCATTGAAGAACTTTATTTTTCTGGCCCGGATGGGATAAAGTTCGTCGGTAAAGATCAACTGCAGAGAGGTCCTGAACAACTGGTCGGGATATACCAGCTTGCGTTCCTGGCTGGTATAAGAATGGGTGGCATTTTTACCGTTATACCCACCAGGCACACCGATGGTGCCGGTCGTGATCGTCGTCATGCCTGCCAGCGCAGAAACATACTCTGCCGTCGTTTGGTCCGAGACCCCAAAGAACTGTTGTACCCTGGCATTGGAGGAAAAAGTTTTCCAGGCATTCGCCCCATAAATCGATTCCATCTGTGGAATATCCTGGAAGAACATCCACAGGTTCAGCCCATACCCACGCAGCAGACTTACCGCCTGCATCAGCGGCTCCATTTTTCCCAATTGGGCCATTTCATCCACCAACATGAGGATACGTTCTTTCGGCAGCTCCGGGCTGATGGAAATAGCACTGATGATCGAGGCGATCCAGATGCGCGCCAACCGGCTATAGGTGTCTATCTTATTGGACGGCAGGACCAGGTAGATCGACCTTGCTTTTTCTTTGATATCCAGCAGGCTGCAGTCTGCACGACTGAGGTTATTGCCAGCCATAGGTGAACCGATAAACTCGAGGTGACGCAAGACGAATGACAAGACAGATTTACCTTCTTCGGCCCCCATCAGTTTGAACTCACTGGCCATGGCCTTGAGGTAGTAAGCATGCTTACTCTGCTGGCAAACATTGTAGAAAGCGGTCAATGCTTCTTCGTCTTCAAAAACCTCCAGTATCAATGTTCTCAATTCAACAAGGTTCTTCGGCTCATCCGCATACATTTCATGCAACACCAGAAAAACAATCATGTTTTTAATGATCATGCGTGCTTTCTCATTCCAGTGCGGATCGGACTCTTCCTTTGTTTTCACCACGATCATATTGGCCAGCACAGCCCCCTGGTCGATCACTTCCTGGTAATTGCCGGCAGCAGCTAGTGCTGTTATCGGCTCAAGTGGATTGATGCCCTTGTAATAGTCGCCGGAGGGCTGCCGCAGCGTTCCATCAACCTCAAAAACAGGTGGCGCTACGCGGGATAGCAACCCGGTATAAAAAGATTTGATCTCCGCGATATTCGGAAAATCATGCTTACTTGCTTCAATAAGCTGGATACGGCTAAGCTGCCGCTCTACCTGTTTGTGCACTTCTCCAAATGGATCGATCAGACAAATCTCCTGTTTATGCAGATTTGCCCGGGCATATACACTACGAATAAAGTTCTCCCCTTTGGGGTCGATCACCACCACCGATCCGTTGTAGTTGAGCAGATTCGGCACTACCACCCCTACGCCTTTACCCGAACCCGTCTTCGCAACGGTAAGGATATGACCTTCGCCACGAAATCCGATCATGGCCCCACTATCGGGGTCCCGGCCAAGGATGAACCCATTCTCTTCGGTCATACCTTTGCCTTCCAACTCCTTGAACCGGCTAAAACGCGATTCGCCAAAAGTGCCCGGAGGTGTATCGAAATTGAAATCCCCACCCTTGACCAGGTACTTGTACAAGATCAGTATCAGGCCTATACCAGCCAACAGGTATAAGGCCAGTGGCGAGATCCTGTACAACAGGTAACCAAGAAATACCAGTGATAACCCGTTAAAGAAGGCATTGTTGATGAACTTCAAGGGTGATTTCACAAAAAGCAAGTAGAAAGCGCCAAAGCACAGCAATAGCAACACAAGCTTACTCAAAGTAGCCACCGGGTCGCTCATGTTCAACAGGAAATCGTCCAGCATCGCCGTCGTGCCCGGCGCTTCGGTATGCACATACACATTGTAAAGAATACTGGCTGTCAACAAAGAAAGCGCGATCACGAAAGCACCCTCCTTCCACAGGAAGAGCAAGGGCCTTCCCAGGTTACGAAATATCTGGTCCATAAGCAGTTTTTATTAGTAAGTCTTTATTACGTTGTACAATTCGTCCATCGTCGTAGTATTGAAGTACTTCATTTGGTGCTGATATACGTTTATCGTTGTATCCGAGAAATACTCTTCCCAGAAATTACGTACATTAATCTTGGCCATAGGACTTTGGGATACAATAGAAGTAGAATAGCTATCATATACCACCACTTTCGCCTGTTGCAGGTTACAAAGCAGCTTCTTCTCCCGCAACGACGTAAACAGCGGCTGAAATTCACTGTGCTGTATCCCTTTCTTGGTATTAAAATTTGCCAGTTCACTTTCCTGCACGAGGTCGGAGAAAATTACCAGGTAATTCACATTGTCCTCACCGGAAATCATTGATTTTTCCTTTTGCTTTACCATATCATCTTTCACACTATAGATCGCTGAAAAGATATCCGTTTCCCGACCATAAGGACGACGCACTTGTTTTAGCGAGTCCAATCGTCGCACGATCATCGGCGCTATTACTTTTACATACCCATCCAGGCGTTTTTGCTTGCGGGATGCCGCCGTGAATGCGTCTTCTCCTTTCTTTTTGAATGGGGGACTGATAGAATCCGGCAGGTTAAGATGCTTGAAAGTAACACCCATTGTATTGGTCGCACTGCGAAAGTCTTCATATACGATGGCCACGCGGTCGGTGATTGAACCGCCGTCGATGGGGTACACGATGAGCCGGTCTTCGGGTCCCATCGCATACAGGATCGTCTTGATACCTTCGGCATAAGATAACATTTGCCGCTCCTCCAGGCTATTCGAAAAATCTACCAGGCAGATAATATTTTTTATTTCCGGCCGGAAATCCGGTGGGCATTTACCGCTCAGGAAAGGAATGGAGAGAATAATCAGTAAGGGGAAGTATTTCTTGATCATACGGCAGTTTTGAGCGGGTTTTCAACATTTTCAAGTATGCGTAAGGTTTCCGGCTCCAGCCGCTGTTTGACAAATTCCTTCAGCTGATTCTGGTCAGTGGTATGGGGCAGTCCGGAGGTATTGTACCGCTCTTGCTTTCCTTCTGCAGAACGCATTTTTGTGTTCAGTCCTTCCAGGTAATTGCGAAACCGGTTCACACGACGATAACTGTTGGCAATTTCCTTATTGAGGGTTCTTGCCCGCCGCACAGAGAACACATCGATGAAATTCAGTTTCTTCTTTTTATCGTACTCAACGATATGACGGTAGCGGATCATGGCCCTATAGGCAGACACGATGTTGTGGTTCTTCTTGATCAGCAACATACAAATCCCTCCCAGGAAAGGTAGCAACAAGGCCACCAGGGTGATCGGCGATACCAACATACCATTGCCTGTCACCGTCAATCCTGCAGCCTGTGCCATCACCTCCGCCCTCTTCTGGGAAAACAGGAAAATTGCCCATAAGCAACCTATTAACATCAACGCACTAAGTACCAGGAAAAGCAAACGACTTTTTTCGCCTACCCCTATTTTTTGAGAAAAACTAATATTGGTCGAGTCCGGGAAATTGAATTTCTCCTTATCGCTTTCAAGCCAGTGGTGAAACAACACCTCGAGGGTAAGATCGGCGGCAATGATACTACCGAGGGTAAGGATCAGCGCCGTAAATACACGCATGGATACCGCCCGGATGCCTTCCTCCCCCGGCATGATAAATATCTCCATATTTTCATAGTTGAGGGAAGATTCTGCAATCAGCAAGGCGACAAAAACAACGAGAAAAAGCGCTTTCTTCAATAGCGAATTTTTATACACATTGCGCTTCGCTGTCATATTCACCACATCTCCGTCGGTAATAAATGACTGGTGGTCTTTCGACAAAAAGGAAAGTTGACGGTTGATGCGTTTCACGGTTTTGGTAACGACATGCGACGCGAAATTCTCCAGCCCCTTTTCTTTATTTTTCAACCATTGGCGGTGAGTAATTGGGAATAAAAATGTCAGCATAAACAGCTTTTTGGTATTCGTGTAGGTTATAACTTCAAATTATTACCGGGCTTAGGCTTGGGCGTGTATTTTTCAGCATCCGTCTTGTTCGGGACAGGTACTTTGGTAATATCATTGCCGTTCTTCTGATGATCGTCCTTGAGCTCTTTATTTTGCTCTTTGGTCCTCGGCTCTTTCTCTTTTGTAGCCTCTGTCGACTTACCGGCCTTCGAAGCGTCGGAAGGGCCGTTTTTATCGGCAAAGGAATCTGCTTTGTCTCTGAATTTGCTCATGGGATAATATTTTATCCAAAGAAATTCAACTCCGGCAAACACCCATACATGTTGTATGGTTTGCACCCGAAAACTCTTTCCCAAATCCATAAAATACTTTTTCACCGGCCCGACCGGGAGGCCCATTACGCCCACAAAAGACCAGACATTGACCCAATAACGTTGTGCAGTAAATGTTTAGGCAGGAAATGAAAGCTTAAAAAAATACGAGGCATTTAGCCTTCTGCCAATGGAGGGATATAACCCGATCATTTTCCTGATCACCCAGCCAACGCTTGCCAGGTAGCCAGGATCTCCGGGCGACCGATGCACAAACTGCATGGATGCCCGGTAATACAGTAAAAAATAGTACAATGACTTACGTATATCATTCGAGGCACACCAGGCCAGTCCGAGGTCCTGGTACACGATAGCCAGGTCGTCCTGATACTGCATCACCTCCGGATGCGTACGGCACAATTCTTTACTCAATGACAATTGATCCGCAAGAAAAGACAATGCCTTCACATGATCACCTGCAGTACTGTATACTGCAGCCAGCCGGCCTAGCGACAGCCCTTTCAATCGCTGCTGACCGCGATAGGCCGGTTCATACACGGCTACCGCTTGGGCGTACTCCGCAAAGCGCAGGTACTGCGCCAGGGCCTCTGCGGATTGCTGCCGTGCCAGATAAACATCTCCAATGTGCATATACACCGTCGCCATGCCCGCACTCATTTGCACCAAACCGGGTTGTTTGTGCAACAATTTCTCCCTGATACCCAGGCATTCACCATAACATTCCAACGCTTTATCAAACTGGTTGGCCGCCCGGTAGGCGCCCCCCATCCTATTGAGCGAAATAGCATGTATCTCCGGGTACCAAAAGTTCTCGGGAAAACGATCGCATAGGTCGCGCAACTGGTTTTCGCCCGCCCGGAAACAATTGTCAGCAGCCCGGTGCATCGACAACGTAAGATAGGCCATACCGGTGTCCATCAACACCACTCCATACTCCTTCTGCACTTCCGCATATTGCTTCATCGACGGCCAGCACTTCCTGTATTGCCGGATAGCCTGTTTATAAAACGAAAGCGATAAAGCCAATTGACCATTGTCACGGTAAACAGCTCCCATTTTGCCCAAAGCCCTGGCCAGGTCGAAAGGCAGCTCATTGTCACCGCCAGCCCAACCCGCAAAGTGTTGCATACGTTCATAAAATTGCCGGAAACAAGCTGAAGCCTCTTTCACCTGCCCGTTTGCCAACAACACCTCACCCAACACCTCGAAGGAGAGCAGGTAATTCCTGTAGTAGTAAGCATTCAGCGGGAACTCCCGGTGTAGCTGCTCCTGCACCACCAGTGCAGTGCTCAAAAAATGAATAGACCGATCGTATTGTTTTTGTTGAAAATAATAACGGCCCAACCGGTCTATCGACTGGAGCATCTCGCTCGTGAAAGATGCTTTATCGACGGCCGGACCAACCGTTTCGAGGTAACCGCCCAGTGCCTTTACATGTTCTTCATAGACCATAGCAGCAGCATCCTGCTGCCCCATTTGTGTCAGTATATTCGCCCGGTTAAGCAGGCAAGTGGTATAACCGATATGCCCGGCAGCACGGTAAAGCGCCTCTGCCTGTTCAATCACTTCCAGCGCCTCCCGGTATTCTCCATTTTCCTGCAACGGCTCAGCGATCGACAATACGCCTTCCGCCCAAACCAGGGCCTCATCGCCTGCTGTTTCTTCCTGCATCGAATAACTACTTTTTACTGATTGACAGTTCCGGCAACTTACGTGACGCGGCCCGCAAATACTTTTTATAGGCGGTGAATTCGCTGTCTGACATGGCTCGCCGATCGTGCATGATCTCCGTTAACGATTTCACCAAAGGAGCACAATTCTTCATAGTAGGTTTTAACTTCTCGGCTACCACCTCCTGTATCAGGTGGTGCATCTTATAGGTCAAGCCCTGTTTACCGGCATATTCACTTTTTATCCAGCCGGTTTGCTTCAGGATATCCAGCCGCTCCTCAAAATCATTGGCCTGCTGCTCTTTGACCTGCCAAAGTGTTTTCAGGTGATTGATCGGGATCTCTACGGAGGGCAAAACGGAAAAGAACTGCAACATGCTAACCCTTTGCCGGTTCTCCGCAGCCACAGACTCTTCGGTTGTTGCAGCCAGCAGGTAATCGGTATCGAATATACTCAGCATGTACTGGTGCAGGGTGGCTTTGCTCAGGCTGTTGGAAGTGTGGAAAGGGTGCGCTCCGGTATTGACAGGCCTGTCCAACGCCGGGTGCCGAAGATCGGCAGCCTTGAGGTGTTCCAGCAATTGTTGCGGCGTAGCCCGCGTTTTATACCCTGTTTTGGCGAGTAATTCTGTAAATAAGGTATGACAGCGAATATGATAGAGCAGTTTCTCCAGGTCGGGCCGCAGTTGCCGCTCCTTCATGTACTGGAACAATGACGTTTCTTCCCGGTCAGTCATATCCGGCACATAGTAATGCAAAAATAACAACATGGCATCTTTCAGGTCCAGCTCCTTTACATCGATATACTCCATCCCATCGGGGTTGGTGCGTGTCGTGATCAATATCTTCCAGCCTGTTCTCCTGAAATGACGATACATGCTCACCAGCTCATCATAATCGGCTTCGTTGATATTGTCGATGGCTACCAGGTTGTCGCCCTCCTGCCGCTGCATAGCCTGTATCACCATCTCCAACCGCTTCTCCCTGGCAAAAACCGCAGAAAGATCGAGTTGCAACGCGTCGGCCACCCCCTGCACAAAAGCACTCTCCAGGTTCCTATGCACCGATACGGAAATGATCCATTTAAAGTGCTGGCGGCAAAGGTCCCTGTTCAGGTACTCGTGCAGTAAAGTGGTCTTTCCCATTCCGCCCATACTGGTCAACAACAACACATTGTCACGTTGTCTCCTGTCCGTAAGCCGGTCATGGATTTCCCGCAACAGTTCACCCCGACCCAGGAATAGTTCAGGCCTTGCCGGCATGTTGATGTGATATTTTGAATGCAGAAAGGTGCCAGCTGATTCTTCGACCGGTGCAGCTATCGAGGCTGTCAACACCTCCTGATCCATGGCCTGTCGAAAGACATCGAAGTTTTTGTACCCTGTATAGGTCAGAAATAGCTGCCGGGTGTCAGCGTGCAGATCACCCAGGCTATCATTTTTAAGATAGCGTGCAGCCTGGGCCGGAGAAATGTCCGTATCGGTCGACAATATTCTAGCCTTTCCGGCACATTTTTCCCGCACCTTTTCCCAAAGCTGCCGGTTATACTCTTCCTCATTGAATCGCCAAATCATCATATATCAACGAATTAGACGGTTGTACTAAATATCCCCTACAATTTTCCCGGGCTACAGGAGAATGTCCTGGTCCTTCAGGAGAAAATAAGAGCACGTTATGAGAAATGCTTGTACGGTTATGAGAAAACAGTGACGCACGCCCCCTTTTAAATAGCTCCAACTGATCACATCTTCTCATAAGCCTTGCTGACATTTGATGCAGCAAACGGCACAACACCAGCGGTTATACAGCGCTGATTATCCTCCGGAGAAGTAACCAGGTTGACCGTTCGCCAGTTCCCTGGCCAGGGTTCTTTTCACCAGCCCGAGATTCCAGACACCCAGCACGATGACATCAAGCTGGTCAGCAATGACCATCCGGACTTCTCATGGCTATTCCGAAAACAATTTCAATCAAAAAACAATGACAAAGAAAATAATAGCATTACTCATGCTCCTATCAGCCCTGTATAGCTGCAGCAAAAAAGACAGCGAAGACGATGATCGTAAAATAATCATCAAACCACCAACAAACAATACCACTTCACCCGACTCTACTCAACAATCATCCGCAGGAGAGGATGACGACAGAAAGATCATCATCAAAACATTCGCCGCGGAAGGTGCCGCCGCCGACTCAACCAGTGAAGGAGAAGATGGCGAAGACGATGACAGAAAGATCATCATCAGACCCTAAAATACGCCGACATCCGGAATCTAACAATTCCGGATGTTTTTGTTATTTTTAAACACCACACTGCTTATTATGCTATCCAAACCAATTGTTTGTATACTGACGACCCTGCTGTTCATCCAGGCCTGCCGACCATTTGCCAAAGACAAGTTATATGCCCTCACACACCAATTGGAGGATGCCAATTTACCCGATAGCCAGCAAATAGCCTTGATACTGCAGGCAGATTCACTGGCCGCGCTGGCGGGCAACGACAGCATCCGGGTAGCCTTACACACCAGGGCGGGAGAATTATACCTGAATAAGTCCAGGGCACTGCAGGCAAAAAAGCATTTCCAGCAAGCGGTCTCCATCGCGACACAAACCAGGGACCAACAAAAACTGGCAGCAGCGCTCAACAATATCGGAGTGGCCTGGGACGACCTGGCCGAATCCGATAGCGCTATCAAATATTATACATCGGCCACCTCTATCTACCGGGCAAAAAAGGACTCGCTGCGTCTGGCACAGGGCCTTGTAAACATAGGCATTCTATATAAGAACAAAGGCGACCATGAACAAGCCGTGGCTGCCACCACGGAGGCGGCGGCTATCCTGGAAAACACCAACGACAAACGCAGTCTTTCCGATGCCTATAGCTCGTTGGGCAATAGCCTGAAAGACCTCAACCGGTATGAGCTGGCCCTGTCATATCACCACAAAGCGCTCCGGCTACGCGAAGCCATCGATGATTCTTTTGGTATAGCGCAGTCATTCAATAACATCGGCAATATCTATCGCTACCAGAAAAAATACCCGGAAGCGTTGCAGCAATATGCCGCTTCACTCGCTATCAAAGAAAAATCGGGTACCCCCAAATCCATTGCCAACACCATCGATAACATCGCCGTCGTATACCTCGAGCAACGCCAGTATGGACAAGCCAGGGCCTACTTCGGGAAAGCGCTTGCCCAAAGAAAAGCTGCCAACGATAAAGAAGGCGTTATCACCACCATCAACCGGCTCTGCCAATTGCTCATCGAGATGAATGACCTGAAAGGGGCATCCGAACTGGCACAACAAGGCGATAGCTTATCGCAGCAACTCGATAATCCCAAGCAGCGGATCGATAACATCAGTGTATTGACAGAAATCAATCGCCGAACAGGCAACCCCCAGGCAGCCCTGGCTTACGCCTTGCTCAACCTGCAGTTGAAAGACAGTCTGTTCAATCGGGATATCGCACAGGCCACTACACAGTCCGAAACAAGATACAGAGCCCTCGAAAAAGAACAGGAGCTGGCATTTGTCAATCAGCTCAAAGACCAGCAGACGATCGAGATCAACAGGCAAAAAATATTCATCGTAGCGCTGTCGACCCTGCTGGCCTTGCTGATCCTGGCCACCATATTACTGATCAGGTCCCGAAACACGGTCAATGTATTGTTCAAAGAACTGGCTCACCGGGTAGATAACAACCTGCAGATCCTGCTGGGCGTGCTAACGCTGAAAAAATATACCACGAAAGATCCGGACCAGCAGGCCGCACTCCAGACGCTCGAAGAGCGTGTCAACGCCATGGCATCTATCCATCATATATTGAAGGCCCCTGCCTACAACAAGCGTGTACAGGTAGACATGAACCTTTTCATCAACGACCTGGTAACGCATATCAACAATACTTACGCGAAGGCATCGATCCACTTTACAGTTCGCACGGACATCGACACTGCTCCTTTCGAAGGAAACCGGGCAGTAACCATCGGCTTGCTTATCAACGAATTATTGACTAACCTTTACAAGCATGGCACACCCCGGCACAACAGCGGAGAGATCCGCGTGAGCCTGAAAAGATCGGACAAGAAATACCTGTTAACGATTGCTGATGATTGTGCGCCCTGGCATCCGGCGCCAGGAAAGGGCAATAAAGGAATGGGACTATTTTTGATTCAAACATTGAGCGAACAACTGAAGGGCAAACTGAAGACAGCAAGCAACGATTCCGGCACCACCACCACCCTGTTGTTTTGACAACAGGATTATCATTCAAAAACATCATTAGGCGATTGCAACTTATTGGTCGTAACCAGCTTCTTCAACCTGCTGAGCACATCCGGCTTAAATGACTGCGTAAGCGGTATCTGCTTAGTGCCGATAACGAGTGCATCAGCTGTAATACTATCTACCCGGTGGATATTTACATAAAAAGACTTGGCCGTCTTGACGATGGCCGGACAGCCCAACTGCGCCACGACATTATTCGAACTCATGGTAATCGTATACAGGCGGCTGTTGGAACAATGGATCTTCGTGTAGGCCCCGTCGGCTGCCAGGTACAGGATATCTGAAAAAAGAACTTTTTGGTAGGCACCATTCGACAGCACGAAAATACCATTCTCCACCCTTTCACCCAATGCCTGCACGTTGCCGGCCACCATATCCGGCATCGCCGTTTTGGCGAAGGCCGCCGCCACCGCTTTCACCAACGCAGCTTCCGAAAAAGGCTTGCTGATATAGTCCGATGGAAACGCCGTCTGTGCCTGCCGGTATACCTGGTAGTTGGTATGATCGGTGATGAAGATCACAGGCACTTTATACTGGTGGGAAATAATACCGGCGGTGGTGATGCCATCCAACTTGCCGCCCAGCCCGATATCCATCAATATCAGGTCCGGCGCATATAGTGGGATCTGCTCCAACGCCTCTTCGCCGGAAGTGACCATCGAGCAGGTATAACCCTCATGTTCAAGTATCAGTGAGATACTTTTGCTGATGATCAGCTCGTCTTCCACTATTAAAATGTTTCCGCTGTTCATGAATCTAGTTTAAAGGTGTAAACCAAAAATACTATTCTGCCGTTGATTTCAAAACCCGCGCCCCTACTCTTTTTTAACGACGATGCACAAAATAGTTTCAAAAAAGAAAACACTGGTTTCAGAAAGAAAACACCCTCCTTTACCGCACCTGGTAACGAACTCTTATGGGTATGGCACATATTGCATACAGCATCAGCAAGATGCAATCACCAAATCCTGACTGCCATTGTATGATCCTGAACAAGTCGATCGCTCCTGCGGAAGGCGAGTTTTCCGTCAAGTCCTACGTATGCACCAGTCTTCGGTCGTTGGTGTTTAACATGACGGCTTACGGCTACCTGGAGATTACCAATAAGCGGTTACTGCTGCAGGAGCTAAGCGGTCATTCATTGAGTACCCCCCATATCATTCATTGTGAAGTGCCCCTGTCGGAGGTAGCCGGCATCAATATATACCGGGCACAAAGATTCAATGGGATTCGGCTACTCGCAGGAACGCTGCTGCTGGCAGGATGGGTACCGGCTGTTGCTGTCCTGTCCAACGTTCCGTTGCTGTCGCTGCAAAGTACCCCGGCCTCCTACCAGGCAACGGTGTGGTTGCTGTTTGCCATGGCTGTCTATGGCGCCTATGGCTTCAACCGGCAGCCAGTCTCCCATAGACAACATGCTAAAGACGGCTCCTGGAAAGAACTATTGCTGATCGGCATCGGACTCGGCATCATCAGTACCCTTGCAAAAGATGCCGTCAGTTATACCCCCTTTAGCTCCTCCCTGCCGGCTTTGCTGGTAGCCCTTGCCACCATGGCTTATGCGCTTGTAAGGTTCTCGCAACAAGCAGCCTTCTCCCTGCGGGTACATACCCGGGGCAGCCATTTACCGGTGATGAAGGTGACAGCGCCCGTACCGGCCAGCCATGCAGGTAAGGCGCCCCGCAGCACCATGAGTGGGCAACCAGCCAAAGACAGCCTGCTGGTCATAAAAGAACTCGGCGCCCTGATCCTCGATATCCAATTGCTGGGGGAACCCGGCATCGATAAATGGCGCATAAACAAATCCATATGAAAAAAGAAACGGACAAACAACAACAACCAGACTGGAAGCCCAACAATACCCGGGCCGAATATCATTTCAAAGACCTCGTGCATGAACAAGGAAAAGACGAGGGAAAAAAACAACGACTGCAGGAAGAAGAAAAGCATTTCGAGACAGCTAAAGAAATCCTACAAAACGATAAACAGGCGAGGGAAAGAACGCATGGCATTGGGACAGACAAAAATTTCGTACAAAAAGACTTATACCCAGATCCCGACGCCCTGGCGAAGATCAAGAATAAACATCCGGTCAACGACATATCGTCACACGCCATCGAAAACACCCGCACCGGCGAAGTGTTTGAACACAAACTGGTCAACGAGCAAGAGCGGGCCAGTAGCCTGGTTTTCTTCAGGAACAAACAATCGTTCAAGGAAAAAAACAAAGCGTGGATGAAGCAAAAAAAATTATCGGACCAATCACCGGCGTCACCTAAAAAAACCGGAAATAATCGTGGAAAAGACAAAGACATCAATCTCTAATACAAAAACGATCAACTAATCGATTATGGAAAATTTACTTATTGTCATTGCCGTAGCTGCTGCCGTTTACTTTATTTATAAAAAGGTCTGGGGCGCACGATTACAGGTCAGGGAGGACTATTTTGAACAACATGGCGTAAAAGTGCACTTCCTCGACAAAACGATAACGATCAGAAGCCATACCTACCACGTAAACCAGGTAACCGGCATTAAATCGATACTGGGAGGTAGCCTCAAAGGGGTGGAAATACAAGTGGATGATTTCAAAAAGCCCATTCACAAAATATCGATCGGCGGGTTTGGTAAGGCGCAGGAGAAGTTTGCGCAACGACTTTCCGTCGCATTGCGCAAGGCAGGCGGCCCAAGCTTCGTATAAAACGGCCGCTCATCACCACCGGCCCTACCTAAAATACGAAAGGCTGACTTCCGAATGAAGTCAGCCTTTTGAGTATATTGGATTCGTACGTCTTATTGATCCACCAGCTTCGTCACTGCCGGATGCAATTCCAGCGTGTCGACAGTGGCAGTCGTTTGCACCAGCTCCACCACCGTTTGCTTACGGGCAGTGGTCCAGCGGGCCAGCTTGATATTGTATACACCACCCATCATATTGAACAGGCCGGCGTCGGTAGGTGCCGCGGGGTATTTGTCGGTGATGGGGTAAGGCATATTGGTCATGTTGACCGCCGAACGATAGTGCAGGAAAGGCACTACGCGGGGCTTATAAGTGGTTTGATCGATATCTACCGAATACATCGAATACCAGTCGTTGTTACAGATCCTGTAACCCAGGATGGGCGACTTGGTGTTGTCGTAGATGGCGTTACCGCCTCCGGTAGCAATAAACAACACGTCTTCCGGTACAGAAGCCTCAGTCACTGTCGTGCCCTTGAAGATGGCTACACCACAGGTGTTACCACTGTTGGCCCAGGGACCGGAAGTTCCAAACTGACTGGCCCGTACCAGTCCACCGTCGCCCCTGTTGGGATTCGTACCGGTAGTCAGAAAATTCTTTTGAATAAAGAAAGTGGAATTGGGGAATGAATAAGTACCCGCCGACCCGTTGATCTTCTTATTCTGAAAACCCAGGTATACGAACTTACCCTTTTTTACAATCCCTGAATCCATATTGTACTTGATCGTGCGCTGACCGCCTGTTGCCCATCCTGCATCGAGCGGTGTGGCCGAACTCGCTGTACCAGCATTGCCATTGAACACCATGCAGTAAGGAGTTGCCTTGAAGTCGATATCGGTAGTAGCCATCATTTGCACATACTCATAACCACCATCACCACCCTTGGGATCGCTTTGAATACCGGTGATCAGCAGGTCTTGTGCCGACACACCCATATTGATGATATCGTCACCGTTCCTGGTTCTGTATTGTACACCTCCTTCAGCCGTACGAAACGGTATACCCACATAGGCACCCAACGCCAGCGGGGCATCATTCGCGTAGCTAACACCAGGATCGGTAAACAGGGTAACATCACCAAAACCATCGTTGAGGTTTCTGCTACCACCAATCACAGCACCCGCCGGTAGAGAGGGCACAAAGCTCGATTTATTCAGCAGACACAGGGTGCTTTCCCAATTTTGGGGCGTGGAATACAATTGCATAGAGGTCACGACATTGATCGTCAGCGTTCCTTTGCCCTTGGCTGTCACCTTGGGTGCGGTGACACCCGTAATCAGCAGGATACCGTTTTTCCGCGTCAACGTACCGCCTTCGATCTCCACCCACACGGAATCGCCGGGATGGTAGTCGGCCGCAGCAGCGCCCAACTCGATCGACATACCGCGCAACGTGTCCAGGCGACGGCTGTCCTGCACTACCAACAAACCTTCGGGCAGGTTTTTGGCCGAATGGTCCGATACCACCACGGCCGCCAGTTTGGTACCACCATACATATTCTCTTTCGTCAGGACCACGTCGGTTCCTTTGTACAACGGACGCACATCCAGACAGGAAATGATGTCGCTGGGAGTTGCGCCCGAGTAATTTTCGTACGTGTCTTTTATACAGCTGTTCAACACAACAGCCAGTATGATCGCCAGGGAGAGACTTACTATATATTTCATCTACTTGTTTTTTAAAGAATGATATACCTAAGGGCGCTGCCACCAAACCTGCGTGGAGATCTCATCGGGACCTTGTACCGCCACGGCTGCTTTATAGTTGGTAGGATTGGCCGCCTGTACATATACGGGATATACGAGACGGGCTGGCATCACACCACCGTTCTGCAACCCGGGCCCTTTCGGCAATATCGGGTGACCGGTGCGCCGGTACTCAAACCATTGCTGCATATCCGTCAGGAACAGGGCATAGTATTTCTGTATATGGATCATTTCCATTTTCTTGTCCATCGAAAAATTATCATCCCACAACTCACCACCGGCATCCATATTATCCAAATGGTCCGTGAAATCGGCAGAAGGAATTGTTTCCGGGAAATTAGGCACCCAGTAGTTGATGGCGGAAACCATACCCTGGTGATAATAAGCCTTCGCATCGCCGGCGATCCAATCTTTGATCACCGCTTCCGCCAGGATGAACTGTACTTCCGCATACTGCATGATGATACCGGTATTCGCATTCTGCTGCAGCGACCAGGTACCGCCGGTAGATGTATTGTCATAGCTCTGGAAATAACAACCTTTGGCATCGGCCGTTCCGGGAAGGTACGCACTCTTCACGCCAAACCATCCGCCCCCACTGGCTTGCGATATACCAAACCGGCCAATACTGCCCGAGCCATAAGGCAGGGCAGACACGTAGCGGGGATCTTTCCAGGCAACGAGGTTATTCAGGAAAAAACTGCAAATGGCCGGGGCCCGGAAATCCTGGGCACGTACGCCGTTTACATAAGGCGACGTATAGGGATCGGTCGTGCTGGTACCGCCGCTCCACGGCAAACGGGCACAGTCAGCATTGCTTTGAAAGATGGGATAAGTACCGGGTGTTTCCGCGATCTGTTTGATCTTGGCAATGACCTGATCCTTCACCGCTGCTTTACCCGACACCCGCATCAGCAATCGCAGGTACAGGGAGTTGCCAAACTTGCGCCACTTGCTGATATCCCCCTTGTAAATAGGGTCACTGCTTACCACGATCGGTTGACCAGCCGCCAGCAAGGTATTGACGGCTTCCAGTTCTTTGAACAGATCCTGGTAGATCAGTTCTTGTTTGTCAAAGGTGGGAATTACATTACCCTGATCCCCTTTCAGGGCGTTGGAGTAAGGAATATCTCCATACGTATCGGTCAGGTTGGCAAACAACCACACCTTGCATAGCCGGCCTATGCCCTGGTAAGAGGTGTTGGCAATCTTCTCCTGGCGCGCCAGGCTATCGATCTGCTTGAAATTGGTCAACTGTACAAACCAGGCATTCCACAAATAGTCCGACACGTTGGACCGGAAGGCGTAGCGGAACACGGTATTGTCACCATCGCTCTGCGATACGGTTACCTGCATCAGTTCGTTGTTGAAGCTCCTGTTGCGGCTCATACCGGGCCACAGGGAGTTGACCAGTGCCGGCGCCAGCAACTTGTCGGGCGTAGTCTCCAGCACATTGATCGGGTCTACGTTCAGTTCCTCAAATCCTTTATCGCATGACTGGAGCATCGGGAGCGCCATCAAGGACATACAGGCTACATATAATTGCTTTCTCATCGTCTGTTTTTTACTTGTTTACGATTTGTCGGATTTACTGCTTCCGCATTAGAATCCAACCGTCAGATTGAAGCCCATGCTGCGGGTGGAGGGGAACTGGCCCACTTCAAAACCGCGCACAATATCGGAACCAGACAAGGTGCCGAACTCGGGATCAAAAATTGGCCAGGGCGTCCAGATAAACAGGTCGCGACCATATATACCGATATTGGCAGTGATCAATCCCAGCTTCTTCAGGAATTTGGGACCGAAGGTGAAGTTCAGCGAAGCCTCCCGGAATTTTAGGAAGTCCGTGCTGAAGGTGCTGCCTTCTGCATTGTAGCTACCCATGCTGTATTGATAGTATTGATCGATATCGGTAGCCACCACATCGTTCTTTACATAATGACCTTCTTTGGTTTCCTTCACACCGTTGCCGATGATACCATTGTACCTGCCAGGCAGTGTAGATTTCAGTTTACCTTGTTCCACCATTTTGTAATGGGTCAGCGAGTAGGCAACACCACCCACCTGGGCATCGAACAATACACTCAATGCAAAGCCTTTGTACCTGAAGTTGTTGCCAAGGCTGAATTTGAATTTGGGGATCGTATTACCGAGGTAAATGATATTGGGCGTTATTTTGGGGAAACCAGTAGCGGTGTCGAAGATCACTTCACCCTGCGGGCTACGTTGATAGCCCAGACCGTATAGATCACCCAGGCTTCCGCCTACAGAAGCTACGATCTGTCCGCTGGCAATCTGTCCCGCACGCAACAATACAGCGCTATCGGGCATCGACATGATCTTATTCTGGTTGTAAGAGAAGGTTCCCATCAGCGACCATTCGAAACCGCCTTTCGTCCGGGCAGCAATGGGTTTGGCGTTGATACCAATCTCCACACCATTGTTGCGCACCTTACCCGCATTGATGTATTGATATTGATAACCGGATGCGGCGTCGATCGTTCTAGTGAGGTGCTGATTGGTGGTGTTACCAAAATAAACAGCCAGGTCAAGGCTCAGCATGCTGTTGAAGAACTGCATTTCAGTACCCAACTCGAAGGTTGTTGTTGTCAGCGGCTCCAGGTTATAGTTCGGGATGATGGTGGGGCTGGTCTGTGCGCTGTCGGGATAAATGCCGGCATTGGCGTACGGATAGGTATACAACGTTTTGTAGGGTGTAGTACCACCGCTACCTACTGACGCCACGGAAGCGCGCAATTTCCAGTAATTGATGTCTTTGGGCAGCTTTACCACTTTCGACAGCAGGAAGCTGGTATTGATAGAAGGATAGAAGAATCCGGATTGACCAGTCCTTTTGGGTGTAGCCAATACGCTGTTCCAGTCTTCCCGGCCGGTGATCTCAGCAAACAGGAAATCTCTGTAAGCCAGGTTCACGATACCGTAGATACTATTCAGGCGGTAACGGCTGGTGTCTGGTATGTAGGTCAGTCCGTACTCACTGTTCTCCAGGGTATAGATACCAGGCAGGTGAAGACCATCATTGCGTACATCGGATTTATCGTATTTATTCCAGAGCTGGCTACCACCGGCAGTCACGGTCATATTGATCTCGCTGTTGATCTGCTTGGTATAACGCGCCATCACGTCATAGCTCTTTTCCTGCGAATAGATATTCTGCTGACGGAAAGAACCTCTGGGCAACCGGGTACCCGCGTCGTAAGGACGCAGCTGCTCCCGTTTGTCGTTCATCCAGTCCAGGTTACCACGCACCAACAGGTTGAGGTCCTTGGTCACCTGGTAGTTCAGGGTTACGTTGCCGGTTACATTATTCCTTCTCGTCTTGTTCAAAAACTCGTTGACGATGGCAAATGGGTTTTCCGGGAACGAGGAGAACGGATAACGGATCAATTTGTACAAGCTATCGTATGTGCTGCCAGGACCACCTGCCCAGTAATTCCGGAGCCAGTTGTAATCCGCACTGGGTTGCCAGAAAATATACCAGTACATCAGCGATTGGTTACCATAACCGGCTGCAGGCAGGTTATCACTCTGACGGAAACCATAGTTGATCTTTGTAGAGAGTTTGATTTTGTCAGTGATCTGCGAGTTGGTGCTCAACCCGATGTTTTGCCGATCGAATCCCGTATTGGGCACGATCCATTTGTTCTTTTCGGAACCTACGTTGATACGTACGCCTGTATTGCCGACCTTACCATCTACACTGAGGGTATTGCGCAGATCGGTACCCAGGTCCCAGAAATCGTTGATGTTATCGTAAGCTACCCAGGGCGTACGCTTTAAGCCTACTGCCTGGCGTACAGGATCGTATTGAAAATACTCCTGACCGTCAAATTTAGGACCGTAAGCCGAGCTGGTGCCGCTGGTGCTGCCGCCATCTGCTGTAGTGCCATACGAATAATGGATCGCACCGCCGGTACCCTGCCCGTATTCATATTGCAGATCGGGCACCCGGTTCACTTGCTCCAGGTTACCATTCATCGTATAGCGCACATTGAAGTGGCCTTTCTTCTTCTGGTTAGAAGACTTGGTGGTGATGATGATAGCACCGTTGGCCGCACGCTGTCCATAGAGGGCAGAGGCAGCAGGTCCTTTCAACACAGATACACTTTCAATGTCGGCCGGATTGATATCGTTCATCGAGCTACCGTAGTCGGCCGGCAGGTTATCGGAATTGGTAGCATACACCTGGTCGCTCCCGTTGGCAGAGCGCCTGCCGCTACCGTTGCTGATCACCACACCATCTACTACAATGAGCGCCTCGTTATCACCAGTAATATTGTTTTCACCACGCAGGATGATCTTGGTAGAGGCGGCAGGACCAGAACCGGAACGGATCAATTGCAAACCCGCCACTTTACCCGACAAGGCGTCGGTCCAGTTGGCACTGATCGCATTGGTCAGTTGGGTGCTATCGACCTTGGTCAGGGCATAACCCAGGGTCTTTTCCGACTTCTTGATGCCCAACGCCGTTACCACCACTTCATTCAGGGCTTCAGACTTACCCCGCAAGCGGATCAGCAGTGTATTGGATTTACCGGCTTGCTTTACAGTAAAGCCTCTCAGCGACTGGGTTTCATATCCTACAGAAGAAAAAGTAAAATCATATATCTCCCCCATCACCAACTGCGGAAACGTAAAGATGCCGTTATCATTGGTGAACGCAGACAACGGCTTACGTGCGGCATCGCTCCGGCGGGTTGCCAGGACGGTCACTGCTTGCAGCGTTTCCCCTTTCTCGGTCAACACGGTACCACTCACGGCTACCGTGCTTTGCGCAAAAGCCGCTACGTTGAATAATAAAAGGGACAAAACCCATAAACAGATTGTGCCACTTCGTGTTTTTTTCATTGTTAGTCTCATAATTTTAGTGTTTGACCAGTATGCATAGAATGGCAGGGCCGCCTGTAAGCAGCTAACTCACCCTGGACACAGGTCCTGTATGTTTACTTAGATTGCGTGATTATATAGATATCTTCCTTTTTAGTAACCGACAAACCGTTCATGTTTGCAATTACAGACAGCAATACGGATAAGGAATCTCCTTTGAGCACTTCACCGGAAAAGTATTTTCCTTTCAACTGCTCTTCATCATAGAATATGGTAGTATGGTACCTGTCTGTCAGCGACTTCATCACAACAGGTAAAGGGGTATTATCAAACACCAGGGTGTTTTCATCCTGGTAAGGAACTTGATCGACTGCGGTAGACGTTGGTCGGTTGGGTGCCACCTGGAATGGCTCCACGGTAACGGTACCGGCCGACACACTGTATTTCATTTCGTGGCCGGGCAGCAGCACCACATCTTTCTTCCAGCCTTTCAAGGACTTTACGAGCGATTTGATCAGCACTTTGCCGTGAAACAACCTGACCTGGCAGCTCGTCGCTTTTTCCGAGACTTTGAATGCGGTACCCAGCGCGGTGGTAGCAAACCATTTCGTGTGTACGGTAAATGGTCTTGCTTTGTCGGGTGCCACGTCAAAATCTGCCTCACCTTCCATATAGATGGTACGCTTGTTCTCCCGGCCAAAAGGTTCCTGGTACCTGACCACCGCATGGGGAGCCAGTTTCACGAGGGTACCGTCTTCCAACTTGAAACGATAGGCTTTGGCGGCCGTATTGGTCTGCACCTTCCAGCTCGCGGTCGCTACTGGCTTTTTCTCCGTCCGTTCGGCCAGGGCTGCAGCGGGCGTCTTTGCGCTGGGCATAAAGAGCCAAACAGCGGCTGTGCCGATCAGCAGGGAGGCGGCAGCGGCGGCCCAACGAAATCGCACCACGCGCCGGTGCCGGGCGATCTGTACCTGGATCTCCTGCATCATGGCGGCTTTGTAACCAGCCGGTAACTCATTCGCCCCTTCAGCAGCACCCCAGGAAGATCGCAAATAAGTAGCTGCGAGGTCCGGGTACTGCTTCAGGTGCCGGGATACAGCTTCCGCTTCAGTGGGCGTACACTGGTTATCCAGAAACTTTTGAATGAGGGCGTTGGTAATCTTCATGAGCTTGTAATAGAGAATACGAAGAGGAGGAGCATTTACCCCTGCTGTTAACATTAAGTTAATGCGACAACAACACAATACGCAGCAGGAAGGCGATCATAACGATCGAACGCACGTGCTTTAAGGCCTTGGAGTAGTGGTCTTCGACCGTCTTGATGGAGACAGACAGTTTTTCGGCGATCTCTTTGTTGGAGTAACCTTTGTCGACCTTTAATATAAATACATTCTTACGTACAGGGGGCAGGTCTTCTGATACGGCGTGGAGATAATCAGCCGTTTCGTAGTCCTGATGGGAGTGATAGACCAGCGTGGAGTGTTCATCGAGGTTGTCATCCAGCTCGCAGTGGTAACGACGTTCAACGGCTTGTTTGCGCAGGTAGTCGATGTAAATGGAGTTGGCGATAGTAAAAAGCTGGGCATCAACCGTATGGGCTTCGGTGAGGGTATGCCGGGACTGCCACAATTTGATAAAGACCTGTTGGGTCAGTTCTTTTGCCCATTCCTCTGTACGGATCCTTTTCAGGAAATAATGAAACAGTTTGGCATGAAATACGTCATACACAGCCTGAAAGGCCACCTGATCTCCTTTCTTTATGTCCGTAATGAGGGTCAATGCATGTACTGTTTAGAGATAGAATTTCGGGTGCAAAAGTGGCGAAATAATGGGAACAGGATTATTATCTGTGTGTTAACAAATAATACCCATTAAACCCGGCTACTTGCGTTTTTTTGCAGGCGCTTCTTCTCTTTTTAGCAATCGTTACACAGCTATGGCTGACTATCGGTTTGAATGTAAGTACAAAAACTAATGCGATCGGGAGCGATGGTTAACGTTACTTAATATACTCTTTCTTGATCCCCAACTTCTTCATTTTCGACTTCAGCGTAGAAGGGTTGATGTTCAATATTTCAGCAGCTGCACCTGGCCCCCAGATGCGGCCATGGCACTTGCGCAGCACCGAAAGGATATAATCCCTTTCATTCTCGACGATCGTTTTCAACGTGGCATCATCTGCCGTGGCGGCAGTATCCTTCTTCTCTACCGTGGGCAGCAGCACATCTTCGATCAACAGCCCCTTGCTTAGCAGCACACTCCGCTCTACCAGGTGCTCCAGTTCGCGGATATTGCCCGGCCAGTGATACGCCATCATCTTCAACAACACTTGCTCCGACACGCCATTCAACTTTTTCCCCGCCTTCTGGCCATAGTAATTCATAAAATGATACGCCAGCGCAGGAATATCCTCCTTGCGATCGCGCAAAGCCGGCAGCGTGATCGGGAACACATTCAAGCGGTAATACAGATCCAACCGGAAGCGGCCCTCCGCCACTTCCTTCTCCAGGTTCTTATTCGTCGCCGCAATGAAACGCACATCCACCCTGATCGTCTCCCTACCCCCTACTCTCTCTATTTCCCGCTCCTGCAATACCCGCAATAATTTCACCTGCAACTCCATCGGCATTTCACCGATCTCATCAAGGAAAATAGTTCCTTTATCTGCTCGTTCAAACTTGCCAATCCGTCTCTCCAGCGCACCGGTAAAAGCACCTTTCTCATGACCAAACAACTCCGATTCGATCAGCGCTGCCGGCAACGCCGCGCAGTTAATCTTCACGAACGGTTTGCCTTTGCGGGCAGACAAGTCATGTATACAGTTAGCTATCTTTTCTTTTCCGGTCCCGCTTTCGCCCAATATCAACACGGAAGTATCCGTAGGAGCCGCTTGCTTGATGTGGTCAAACACATGCAGCAGCAAATGACTTTTACCCACAATGCCTTCAAAACCTTCCTCAGTTTTACTCTCTTCCACCACCGATCCAACTTCAGTCGAAAAGCTATCTTTTTCAACGACCTCCCCCTCCAGCAGATCCTCAATGGTCTGGATCAGCGAGAACTGTATCCTTTCAAACAACTCCAACTGCTCGGCACTGTAAGCATCCGGGCGACGACTATACAAACAAAAACTGAATGATCTCTTTTGCAGGATGCGCATCGGCATTTCCAGGTTGGACCGCAACTGAAAAGTATCGGCAAATAGCTGCCGCAGCGATGGCTGCCGGCACATCCGTTCAAAAACGACCTCATCATAATAAACAGCCTGGTTCACCGGCGGACTGCCCGCCTGCAAAGCCACCAGCTCGTCGATCGATTTGCCCGTGATCGTGCTCAACGCCTGCGCATCGATCAGTTGGTATTCATCAAACCCAATTCTTAAAAAGCACATGCCTTTGAACCGTGGCAGCTTCAGGTGATCGAACCCCGCCACCAGGAAATCGAATGGAATACAAGACTGCAGCGCGGCCGTCACCGCCAGCAATTTCTGCGACCAGGTACCGGTACTGCTCACCACCTGTTTCAATTGCTTACGCAACTCGGTTTCCTGCTGGTATTTCGCCTCCACACTGTGTACACGCCGGTAACGGGCGATCTCCAGCGTTACCAACAGGTCTTTCTCCCGGTACGGCTTTACGATAAACCCATAGGGTTGCGTTTGCTTGGCAGCATTCAAGATCTCCTCGTTGGAGTTGGCAGACAGGTAAACAAAGGGAATATGATCGATCGCCAACTGCTTCGCCAGATCAATGCCGGTTTGTTTTCCCTTCAGCAAAATATCAAGCAGTACAAAATCGGGTCGCCGTTCTTTGATCATGTCCAGGGCCTGCGGTACCGACCGGGCAACGCCCGTCACCCCATAGCCCGCCTGCTCCAGCAACAAGCGAAGATCTTCTGCCTCTACAAACTGGTCCTCAACTATCAATATTTGCTCTTTCATGGTCTGTTATTGAGTTACGCTTCAGCGACAAAGTCAAGCCGTATTTCGGTACCGTTATCATGGATCAACTGTAAGCTGGTATCGAGGTCACCACTCAGTCCCCGCATCAGTTTCATCCCCAACGTGCGGCTTTTTTCCGGATCAAAACAAGGCGGCAAGCCCACCCCATTGTCTTTAATGGAAAGGATATAATGATCGGGCAACGTTTTCTCCAACACCACATCGATCCGGCCTTCGCGCTTATCCGGGAATGCGTACTTGATGGCATTCGTGATGGCTTCATTCAGGATCAGCCCCAGCGGAATACACTGCGATATGTTCAGCGCCACCGGTTCGATGCGCAGGTTGAACCGAATGGTGCGGCCCGTGTGAAAACTATCCTTCAGATAGTCAACAAGCTCATGGATATAAGCGGCCATATTGATGGCCGATAAATTATCCGACTGATACAATTTCTGGTGTACCAGCGACATGGCCTGTATGCGCTGCTGGCTTTCCGCCAGGGCCTCGATGGCCTCGTCCCCCTGCAGGTAGGCTGACTGCGTACGCAACAAGCCCATCACAGTATGGAAATTGTTTTTCACCCGATGATGGATCTCCCGCACCAGCCATTCCTTTTCCTCCACCAGGTGTTGCAGGTCATCGTTCTTCCTTTCAATCACCAGCTGTTGCACCTGCAACTTGCTGTTCGTGCGTTGTTTTAAGCGCGCGTAATTGATGAGCAAGGCCACGATAACGACCAGCAACACTCCGACACCCAACATCCAGCGCCGGGTATTTTTCTCTTTATTCAGTTCCGCCTGTTGAAACCGGGTTTCTTTTTCCAGTAAGCGGATATTCTGCACCTTTTTTTCCGTTTCATATTGAATGGTCAACTCTTCGATCTGCCGGCTCTTTTTTTCGTTGTAGAGGGAATCGCTCAACAGCTCGTATTGCTGCAGGTCTCTGATGGCTGCCGTATAGTTACCCAGCGCAGAATCGGCCGTAAACAACATATGTTGCAAGGCCCTTTGATCCGTTAACCGGGCACCCCGGTAAGCCAGCGCAGAATCCAGGTAACCATGGGCCTTCACATATTGACCGTGTTGCAGGTAGAACCTGCCAATGTCGAGGTTGCCACCGAACACATATTCTTCATTGAGCGGTGCTTGCCGGAAATAAGCAGCCATCGAATTATAGTAATTTTCTGCGGCAGCATACTGCTTCAATGCGTCATAACAGAGCGCATAGTTTTGCAGGGCAATAGCCTTTTCAAATATTGTTTTCGGTGTATGCGTCCTGACCAGGCTATCCATCATCGCCAGGGCCTCCCTGCTTCGCTGCAATTTCACCAACTGCCTGATCAATAGATTCGCTGTCTTGAACAATTCGGTCCGGTTTATCTTTCGATCTATTCTTTTTTGAAGGGTCTTTCGATACCAATAGCTACTTTCTTCGCATCGCCCCAATTCATCGTACACCAGGGCCAGCTCTCCATAGTACAAATCAATCCGAATGGTATCATGGTGAAGCAAGGCATTGTCAACGCAGGTGGTGGCATACCGGAGTGATTTCTCATAAGCGCCACGGTAACGGTTCACCTCGGATAGATAATTATACATGGGTGAAACGCGGGTGCTTTTCATTTGCCGGTGTAAATCGATCGCATGCAGCAATTCCTTTTCTGTGGCATCGAAATGGTTACCTGCCCACAGATAATCTGATAGGGATACCCTGGCATCAGCTTCTCCTACCAGGTCATGCGTCTGCACGAACAGGTGAATAGCCTTGTCGTAAAATCCCTGTATCTGGACAAAATAGGGAGGCCCCCAACTCATCTGCCGGGCAAGCCGCAACCAGGCATGTGCTTCCTTCGATGGTTCGCCCTGCGCATGATAAATACCAGCTACCCTGGAAAAAAGCTGTATACCCGTATCTGTTTCTAACTTCCCCAGGTGCGCATCCCCTTCCAACTGCATACTCTCCAACCACCAATTTTTCAATTGCAGCCGCTCGCTCAGCTGGATCGCTTGCCGGAAGATTCCAATTGCCGAATCCATCAATAGGGCTCTATCATCGCTGTACCGTTCTCCAAAATAAGTTTTACCCAGTGCCATCAACAGCAGCACCCGGTTGCTATCCGGCTTGCTCACCTCCAGGCGCTGTTGTAACGCAGCGCGCGACAAGCCAGCCGGCAATTGCGCCGACAACGGCACTACCGTAGCCATCATCCATAAAACAGCCATGAGCATTTTAAACATCCGGAAATCTTCTTGATCAAAATTACACTTACTCAACCGTGAAGTTTCACGGTCCATTTTTCGTCAAACCGCGAAATATCACGGTGGCCAATTTCCTTTCGCCGAATCAAACTATTGAACAGCACACACTTACAAATTGGGTACCGTAATTGGTATGGATCCAGCTAACCTATTACTTATGGGAATTACACAACCACCAACTGTCGTTTTCATTACCGGGGCCTTTGTACATCATAGCTGCTGGAACCCCTGGAAAACCTATTTCGAAAGTAAGGGATTTCTAACGATTGCTCCCCCCTGGCCACATAAATCGGCCAGTCCCGAAACGCTGCGCAACAGTCATCCCAACAAAGATATAGCAGCCAACCGGCTTCCCGCAATAACCGACCATTTTGATCGGATAGTACGACAACTTGATCAGCCACCCGTCCTGATCGGCCATTCCATCGGCGGACTCATCGTACAGCTATTGCTTCAAAGAGGCCTGGGCAGGGCCGGTGTCGCCATTCATTCCGTGCCGCCACAAGGCATCTTTACTTTCAAGCTCTCCTTCCTCAAGGCGGGCTGGGGACCGCTGGGCTTCTTTACCCCTACCAGCCGGTCGTTCCTGATGTCATTCGAGCAATGGAAATATGCCTTTACCAACGGCATGGATTGCGATGCGCAGAAAGAAGCCTATTACCAGTTTGCCATTCCCGAATCGAAACTCATCGTACGCGACACCATCACCCCTGCCGCCAGGGTCAACTTCGAAAATCCGCATGCCCCACTGCTGCTGACGGCCGGCAGCGACGACCATACCATACCCGCTTCGCTGAACTACGCCAATTATAAGAAATACCAAAAGAGCAACTCCACCACCGACTATGCCCTGTTTACCGGCAGAAACCATTTCGTGCTGGGGCAGCCCACCTGGAAGGAAGATGCCGACTACATCCTCAACTGGCTCGGCAAACTGGCCTGACCGATTCCATAAACAACAAACCATCACATACATTAAAACAACGCGGATCATGAAACACCTGATGTCAGTATTCATTATTACCAGCCTTTTGCTGGCAGCCTGTAATGGCGAACCCAAGAACACGGAAACACCAGCTACTACGTCGGCCGATAGTAGCAACACGACGGTAAGCACGCCACCAGCCGCTCCACCGTCCAATTTTAAACATGGCTCAGCCAATGTCAATGGCGTCGATATTCACTATGTATCTGGCGGCACCGGCGAGCCCCTGGTATTGCTGCATGGCTTTGGACAGAACTGGTACATGTGGAACCGCCTGCTGCCCGAGTTATCCAAACACTTTACGGTGATTGCGCCAGACCTCCCAGGCATCGGCGAATCGGGAAAACTGGCCGGTAACTATGACAAGAAAACGATGGCCACCTATATCCACGGACTGGTGAAGCATCTGGGCCATGAGCACATCAACCTCGTGGGTCATGACATCGGTCTCATGGTAGCCTATGCCTATGCTGCCCAGTTCTCCGCAGAAGTTAAAAAGCTGGCCCTGCTGGATGCCCTGTTACCCGGCGTAGAACCGGTGTGGAGCCAGGTGAAAGCATCGGCCTGGTGGTTTGGCTTCTTTGGTTTCCCTGCTTCCGGTGAACTGGTTGCCGGACAAGAGCGCCTCTTCCTCACTAATTTCTGGCCAGTGGTAGGTCATGTCAAAGATCCCTTCACCACCGAAGAGATCAATGAATTCATACGCGCTTACGCTGTAAAAGGAGGAACCACCGGCGCTTTCCATTGGTTCGGCGCTTTTGACCAGGACGCCGTGGATAATAAAGAGTTCATGAAAACAAAACTCAAAATGCCCTTGCTGGCAATGGGTGGCGAGTACTTTGGTGCTGCCTTCCTGGTAGATCATTGTAAGCTGGTAGCAGAAAACGTAACCGGTTCCAACATCAAAGGTTCCGGCCACTGGATCGTACAGGAGAATACGACCCAGGTGCAAAAAGATCTGCTGGATTTCTTCCTGGCCAAATGATCCCCCCATCGATGAAACAACTACTCGTTCTATTGCTGAGCCTGGCCTGTTATTACTGTCATGCTCAACACCAGGCAGCCTTCAAACAACTCCGGTACGATGAGGACTACTCCCTGCTGCGACAAGACAGCAGCAGGGATTGGTACAAAGCCCTTAAATACACACCGCTATCGCAGCAAGGGCATACGTATCTCAGCCTGGGTGGCGACATCAGGTACCAATACCAGTGGTTTAAAAACGAAAACTGGGGCGCCGCGCCGAAAGACAATGACGGCTTCGTGCTGACCCGCTACCTGGCGCATGCCGATTTCCATGCCGGTAAACACTTCAGGACCTTTGTGCAACTGCAAAGCAGTTTTGCCAATGGGAAGGTGGCCCCGCCCTCGCCGGTCGATGAAAATCAGCTCGACCTGCACCAGGCGTTTGTCGATCTCGCCTTTGCAGGGAAACAGGCATCTTCGATAACGCTCAGGATTGGTCGCCAGGAATTGTTGTACGGATCGCAACGCCTGGTCGCGGTGCGCGACGGGCCCAATAACCGGCAGGCCTTCGATGCCGCCCGCTTGTTGTACGCCCGCCGTACCTGGCAGGTAGATGTGTTCTATTCCCGTTTTGTACAGTCGAAGCCAAAGATCTTCGATGATGGGGTGACCAACAATACACGTTTTTGGGGTGCGTACCTCGTCAAGCGTAAAATCCCTTTCTTACGCAACGTCGATCTGTATTATTTCGGACTGCAGAGAAAGAGTGCAAAGTTCGATGATGGTACCGGTGAAGAGTTGAGGCATTCCGTGGGGACGAGGATCTGGGATGCCAAAAAGTTTTGGCGCTACGATATCGAAGGCGTGTATCAGTTTGGCGACTTCGCTGGCAAGCAAATAACTGCCTGGACTTTCTCGGTCAATACGAGCTATAAGTTTGCCAACACCGCACTCAAGCCGGAGTTTGGTGTAAAAACAGAGGTGATCAGTGGAGATGGCCGGTATGGTGACAACAAGCTGCAAACCTTCAACCCGCTGTTTCCACGCGGAGGTTATTTTGGGTTGGTATCCCTGATCGGCCCGGCCAACCTGTTCGACATACACCCCTCAGTCACCCTGGACCTGTGGCGCGGACTGTACTTCAACATGGACTATGATATCTTCTGGCGTTACAGCCGCCACGACGGCATCTACGGTCCCAGCACGGCGCTGATCTATTCGGGTAAGGAGAGCACGCAAAAGTCGATTGGCCGGCAGTACTCGACCCACCTGGAGTATATACCCAACCGGCATTTCTATTTCCGGTGCGAGTTTACGTGGTTCAAGGCCAGTGATTTTTTGCAGGACGTAGGTCCGGGTAAAAACATCCTGTTCACGTCCACCACAGCCCAATTGAAATTTTAGGCCTACTGCACCACGACACACGAAAAAGCCCGATCATGTCGGGCTTTTTCGTGTACAGTAGCCACTGTACGCACTTACTCAGAAAAGAGTACTTTTGCACCCTGTTCATTTATAAAAAAGGAGGATTTACCCATGTCGATCAGCAACGCAGCAGAGTTAGCGGGGATGCAAAAAGCCAGTGAAGCAGTGGCCCATGCCTTGAAGGCCATGACAGCCTATGCCCAGCCCGGTATGAGCACCAAAGAACTGGACGCCTACGGTGGCAATATCCTGGCGAGCCTCGGCGCCAAATCGGCCCCGTTGTTAACCTATAATTTCCCCGGTCACACCTGCATCAGCGTCGACAATGAGTTTTGCCATGGCATTCCTTCTACCCAACGTATTTTACAGGAAGGCGACCTCATCAACATCGATGTATCTGCCGAGTTGAATGGTTTCTGGGCCGATAATGGCGGCTCCTTTGTTCTGGGCAATGACCTGCACCAGCACCAAAAGCTGGTCGATGCCTCCAAAGACATTCTGCGTATCACACTCGACCATATCCGGGGTGGCGTGAAAATAGCCGACATCGGGCACCTGATGGAAACAGAGGCTAAAAAGAGAGGCTTTAAAGTCATTAAAAGCCTGGGCGGCCATGGTATTGGCCGAGGCCTTCATGAAGAGCCCAGTGAGCTACTCAATTATAAGAACCGGTACGATCAACGACGATTCAGGAAGAATTCGGTCGTTGCGATCGAAACCTTCATTTCCACCTCCTCTTCCTACACCAAAGAGCTGAGCGATGGCTGGACGATGGTCGGCGACAAAGGCGGCTTTATGGCGCAGCACGAACATACTATCGTAGTGACAGATGGCAAGCCAATGATCCTGACGGAAATGAACGGCATTTTCAACTAACAAAAAATCCAGTCGTTTCATATGAAAAACACCCTTCCGAGCTTCTCGGCCCTGGCGTCCATTCTTTTGCTGCTCAGTTGCCAGGGACCAGCCGCCCAAGACAACCACCCCATTGACCTCAGCGACCAAAAGATCGAATTATCCGTGGATGGCCTGGCAAAAACGACCGACCCGGCTCCGATCCTCACCGCCTCTTTCGAAGATGCACATTTGTTACTGGGGTATGTCAGCTAAAGGAATGAGTGGGTGTTTGCCCTTTCAGCCTATCTGCCCGATCTGCAACCCGGCACTTACCAGGTCTATAACTGCGACGCTGTCTGCCCATGCAGTGAACCGACGCCTGGAAATAAACAGATGGCGCGATTTGGTCCCTTAAATAAAGACCCGATGCTAACAGATAGCGCGACAAAGGTCGCCCACCAGGCGCCTGCACTAGGGCTCACCCCATTGACGCTTGTCATTACGGCCGTCGCAGCAGAACAGGATGCCAGTAAACAATACAACGTCAGGCGAATTCAGGGAACGATAAAAGGTACCATGGCTAATGTACAAAAAGACACCGCCAGTAGCGACTGCCGCATTGTTGGAAAAGCGCATCAGCTCACCGGCAATTTCAATGTGCTCTGTTATGTCAGGAAGTAGCCTGCCCCTAAAACACAACAGGAATACGAACTCGTATTCCTGTTGTAATGATATAAGCTGACGATCATGTATTACTTCGACTTATCCGGAAAAGCCGGGATCTTCGGCACGCCTGTTTTGGCGCCTTGTGCCAGCTTGTCCAGCAGCTCTTTAATACCCCGCGCCAATTGCGTATCGATGCCCTTGTATTCATTGTAAGGATCATTGATCACCTCGATATCCGGATGTACTCCTTCCCCTTCGATGATGAAAGAAGAACCATCAGGAGCAAAGTGGGCAAACTCCGGCTTCCGCATATCGCCACCATCAATAAAGGGCAACGAACCACTGATACCTACTACCCCACCCCAGGTGCGCTGGCCGATCAAGGGTCCTATTTTGTAATGCTGGAACTGCCAGGGAAACAGGTCGCCATCAGAAGCAGAATACTGATCGATGAGACAGACTTTGGGACCTACATGCGCATCGGGTTTGATCGACGCCGTTTTATTGTTCCGCATTACGGTACCCAAACCAGGCTGTCGCAACAACCGCTCGATGATCATCGGCGATACATTGCCACCACCATTACCACGGTCATCGATGATGAGCGCTTCCTTGTCGAGTTGGGGATAGAAATAACGGGCAAACTGATTCAGGCCCTCTACGCCCATGTCGGGAATATGTACGTAACCGATCCGTCCGCCACTGGCCGCATTGACCTTGGCAATGTTCTGCTGTACCCATTCGTGGTAGTACAAAGCAGCTTCATCGGCAATGGGCTTCACCAGCAATTTGCGGGCACCGGTAGCCGATGCCGTGCTGTTCACTTCGATCTCGATCAACTGATCGGCTTTGCCCACCAGTGGTTCGTAGAGATTACCCACCGATTTGAGTGAAGTACCATTAATAGAAATGATGTAGTCACCAGCCTTCACCTTCATGCCCGGCGCCCGTAAAGGCGATACCAGGGTTTTGTTCCAGCTTTGGCCCGACAGGATACTATCGATCTTGTAGAAGCCGCTTTTATCGCGGCTGAAACGGGCACCCAGCAATCCCAACTGAATACGGTTGGTGGAAGGACGGTCGCCGCTGTTCACATACGCGTGTCCAATATTCAACTCACCGATCAATTCACCGATCAGGTAAGTAAGATCATCCCGATAGTTGACATAAGGCAATAAGGGCGCATACTTGTCGTGCATGGCCTTCCAGTTCACACCATGCATATTGGGATCATAGAAATAGTCGCGCATCTGGCGCCAGCTTTCGTCGTAGATCTGCTTCCACTCGGCACGCAGGTCTACATTGACCTTCAGTCCGCTCAACTCGATCTTATTGGAGGGCGTGATCTTTGCCTTATTGAGGTTTTCGATAAAGAAATCAGTGCCCATGCGCACCAGGATCTTCTTCGCATCCGGGCTTACGCTGTAAACGCCGAAGCTACCGATCTCGGTTTCTTTCTGATCCGTAAGGCTGAAGAACTTGAATCCACGGCCACCACGTCCGGCAGCAGAATAGTAAACACCATCTTCCACGGGCACGAAGCCGCCGTAGGAACCGGGCATCACCGGCAGGCTTTCGATACGGTCGGCCAGGCCTTCTTCATCCACCACTACAGTCACTCCCTTGCCAGCTGGCTTATCGGCATTACCCGTTTTCTTGACGCTATCCGCCTCCGCTTTCACCGCAACCTCATCGCTTTTGTCGGCAAATGGAGAAGGCGTGGCGGCACTGAGCCGTACAAAATACGGGCGCGACATATCCGTGTACACATGGTTCCATTCCGTATTGCTATAGGTAGGATTGAAGTCACGCTGTGATGAAAAATACAACAGTTTGCCATCCGGACTAAATTCGGGGCCACCACTATTATACCAGGTATCAGTAACAGCGATGTTCTTTTTTGATTCGATATTATACAGCTTGATCACTGTGAACTCACGCGCCTTGCCAGGCACGGTATACGCGATCCACTTGCTATCGGGCGCAAAGGTGTAGGACCCAAAAGTACCTGCATCGGAATGAGCGATCCGGGTACTGTTGCCCGAAGCAACCTCCACCAGCGTCAGGTGTTGTGCACGTTCGCCAAAGAGCAGGTATTTGCTGTCGGGGCTCCAGGCGGGACTGAACTTGTACGAACCACCGCCCTTGGTCAATTGCCTGGCGGGTTGCAGTCCATCCTGCTGCTGCACGTACAATTCATCTTCGCCGGTGCGGTCAGAAATATAGCTGATCCATTTGCCATCGGGGCTCCAGCCTACATTGCGGTCATGGGCATTGCTCGATTGGGTCAGGTTGCGCGTCACCCCTGTTTTGGCAGGTACGGTAAACACATCCCCACGCGCACTGAATACCGTGCGTTTGCCATCGGGCGACAGGTCGGCCGAAAAAATGAAATCACCGGCAAACACCTGCTTGGAACGGCCGGAGGCGAAATCTTCCGCCAGGGTAATGTTCAGTTTGCGGGTCTGGTTATTCGTGAGGTCCAGCAGGTAGATAAAGCCACCATTCTCAAATACGATGGACTTATCGCCCAGGGAAGGGAACTTGACATCAAATTCCTTGAAGGTGGTCACTTTCTGCGTCTGCTTCGATTTGGTATCATACACGAAAATGTTCGCGGTCTTGTCGCGCTCGCTCACGAAATAGATCTTATCCCCGTAATACATGGGGTAAATATCCTGCGCCGGGTTGTTGGTGATGTTTTCCGTTTTGCCGGTGGCGGGGTCTGTTACCCAGATATCATCCGCCATACCGCCCCGGTAGTTCTTCCAGGTACGAAATTCGCGGAATACGCGGTTCATGGCCAGCTTCGAGCCATCCGCGTTGTACGAAGCCCAGGAAGCCACCGAGAAAGGCAATTCCTGGCTCAGGTCGCCATTGATGGGCGCCAGGTACAACTTGCCTTTAAAAGCATTGAAAGACGTACCACGGCTGCGATAGATCACGTGTTTATCGTCGGGCGACCAGCCCATCACGATATTGTTGGGGCCCATACGGTCGGCCAGGTCATCGCGCCCGAGTGTGGCGGTATAAGTGATGCGTTTGGGTTCGCCGCCAGTAGCCGGGATCAGGAACACTTCCGTATTGCCATCGTATTGACCGGTGAAAGCGATGGATTTACCATCGTGGCTGAAGCGGGCAAACAATTCGTTGCCGGGATGGCTGGTGATGCGCCGGGCCACGCCACCGGTGGCGGGTACCACATAGAGGTCACCTGCATAAGTAAAAGCAACCTGGTTGCCATGTACAGCCGGGAAGCGGAGTAAGCGCGCCTCCTGCTGTGCCTGCAGGCCCAGGATCGATCCGGACAGGACCAGGGATGATAGTAGTTTTTTCATGTGCGATGTAGCGTTTAAATATGAAACCTTTAGGATAAGAGGGGCGAAAAATACGGCATTATTTGGATTGAGAAGCCCCCCGTATGACCGAAGGCTTTTCCGGCGACACAAAAATAGCCCGTCACCTACCCCATGCTGTAGAAAATGGGGTGGCGTTCCCGGAAACAAGTGACGACCTACGGCCGTTTGTGTGACGAACGGGCAGTTGGCCTCGGATTTTCTTTTTTTCAGGGACGGGCGGATACAAAACCAGTGATATTCGTCCATAACTGTGAGCTAAACGGAACACATTCCTCAATTCCTTCTCTGTTCCTCCTCGATTCCACCTCTGTTGCACTACGGATCCCGAGGACCCAATGAGGAGGCAAAGAGGTGACAACAGGGTTGAGGCGGGAAGGAGCAACGTACACGTAAAATCATCCATCCCATAAAATCGCACCGACCTGGGACTATGTAGCCGTACGTGCCTATGAATGGCAAATGATTATTGCCTGATGACCTGCAATAGACTAGCTCCGCTATTACTTGTAACTTTGGGCAATCGCGTCCCACAGCTCGATCCGTTGCTGAAGCGCCAGCTTTACTGCTTCTGTGGAAGTCTGCCACATTTGTTCATCCTCTCCATGCAATTCCTCTGTCATCTGGAAAGCCAATTGCGAATGATGTTCGCCATCAACCTCGATATGGCGCTCCAGATAATACTTGAGGGTCTTGAATTGATTGCCTGTTTGCTTATTAAGCTCCGTGACAAAGGATATAAACATACCGGGTATCAGGTCTTCCCGGCCAAATGTAAATACGGCCGCCTGAGTAGCAGGCTGGTTCGCATGGATAACGGCAAAAGTACCTTCCACAAAACGGGCAGCCGCCTGTGGCACACCGGAATTTTGAAGACTTGCTGTTACAGGCTGCCGGCCTTTTAATTTATCGATGAAACCATCGATCACTGCGAGTCTACAACCGGCCTCCGCCATAGCTTTCAGGTACAATTCAAAATGGCTGGTCCTGCGTCCTTCCTGGTCCACGTCCGACTCCTCACCCAACACGATCTCGTTGATCAGGTACCGGGTTTCTGGACTACCGACCGGTATCCAGGGCAGTTCAACGGAAGTCAGGTTACGCTGTAATGATTTAAGCAGGGACATGAAATCCCACACGGCGAAAACATGGTGCTCCAGGAAGATCCGTAAGCGATCAACATTATTGGTAGCTGCATACACAGGATGCTGTATCAACTGTTGCCGAAGCGGTTCAATGTCGCGTTGCAGACGATCGATATACTTACTCATAGTGTAAAATAAAGCCGCAAATATATTATAAGATGATCAAATACGAGATGAACACCACCCTATTGCGGAGAGCAAGTTTTCGCTTGCTGGAAATTGGATGCCCAATGAGTACCTTTGTGCACCAAGTCTTTAATGCATGTCTCAATCATCCAGCCAATCACAAAGTCCTTTCTCATTTCGATCAGATCAGGACTTTCACCAATTGTATCCACGGGAAATTCGCCGGCTGGCCACTAAACAATGGACCTCCCTGAAGGTGGCTGAATATGCCACCAATTTTCTGACTCCCACGGAGGGAGTAAAAATACTGGATATTGGAAGCGGGGTCGGCAAGTTTTGCCTGGCTGGGGCTCACTATGCTCCCAAGGCCTCTTTTTACGGCATTGAACAACGGACGGACCTGGTGGCCCATGCCAACGCAGCCAAAAGCATACTGCAATTGCCAAATGTTCGTTTTCTGTCTGGCAATTTTACCCGGCTCGATTTTAAACAATACGATCACTTCTATTTCTTCAATTCGTTTTATGAGCACCTGGCACACGAAAACCAGATTGATAACAAAATAAAATACTCGATCACACTGTTCGATTACTATACCAAATGCCTGTATGATAAACTCGACAAGCAACCAGTGGGGGCAAGAATAGTCACTTACCACTTACTGGAGAACAGGATGCCCCCAGGTTACGAAGAAGTAGAGTCGCTGGAGTCCGACTTGCTCAAGTGTTGGATAAAACGTTAGACACTGATCATAAAAACAACCCCTGGAATGGAAGTCCCAAGGGTTGCCTGTCTTTACCTGAACGATAAGCCCTTGCTGGCTAATTATTGCGGTAAGAAAGCCTTTACTGCCGTATAGAGTGTGCCGTTCTTTAGCAGCGTTTTGCGGGTCAGACTTTCAATTTGTCCGCTGGCATTTCTAACGATGTAAACACGGGAACTGCTCTCACCATGGTCTTTGTTCAAGCCTACGATCGTAAACACATCGGGCTTAATCTCCTTTAGGGTAAAACTTTGTATCGCTTTACCCGGTTCCGATCTTACCCAGGTAAATGTATCGTTGACATACGTAATGGACAGGTTGTTGTTGTACTTGCGGGCTAATCCGGCATACCTGGTTTTGACATCAGCAGCAGGGCGCTTCGCAACGTTATTTTCATCGATCAACCATTCTACGATCTCCCGTTCTTCCGGTGACGCAGGCGCTTGCAACATTTCTTTCATGATCAGTTGGCGCGCTTCGGTCAGGGCATCTTTATTTCCGGTATAGGCATCCGGTATTACCCCCGCTCCTTCCCAGCCTGTATTGGAATGTGGCGCCACCACCATTTTGACGGGTAGAAAAACAACCAGGTTGTTGCCCAGCGGTGCATACGAACCAGCAATGCCTGCCCCCGCCGTACTATCGCCTACAATGGTAGCACGTTGCAGCTTCTGCAGTGCATACGCAAAACCTTCCGCCGCAGAAGCAGTTCCCTTTCCTACGAGGATATACACTTTGGCTGTTGGATTTCTTTTACCAGGCACAAAAGCATAGGTCCACTCCTGCACATCTTTTGTCCGGTCTTTGTGAAAACCATTCAGGTAAAACTGTTCGTCGCCCGCGTCATAAAAATAGGACGCCAGGAAACGGCCCATCACACCGGAGCCTCCGCCGTTCTGCCGCACATCGATGATCACATATTTACTATTGGCGGCTACATTCATAGCAGCAGCGGCCGCGTCAAAGGCCTCCTGCCTGGCCAAAAAGGGTCCGGGAAAGTTGATATAGGCAGTGGATGTCAACGGGTCCAGCTCAACGGATCGGATACCGTAATTGATACGACGGTACTGCTCTGCTTCCCGGTCCGGACCAGCTGCAGCAGCTTCCTCATTGTTATGAGTACCCGTCAGACTTTTATACACACCTTCGTTCTGAAATACGGTCAGGTGAACATCCTTATGCACCTTCGCCAGATCGGCCGTCAACCGGCTGGCCAGTGCAGCTTCGCTATAGTTATTGTATTGACCGCTTTTTAAATTACTCAATAAGGCGGCGCTGTACTTCGCAGAAATCTCGGGAAAGGGATATTGATCAGCCAGGCTGGTGGCCAGCTTTTGCACGATTGATTGTACGTTTTCGTTGGAGAGGGCCTGCGAATAACCAGGCTGGGCAACGACTAACAAAAGGCAAAAGACAGAAAAAATGACTTTACAAAAAACAGGATTACACTGGCGCTTTTTCATGTTGATAGTTTATAACAGGGAAGGCCAGCCAATCGTGGGCCCGAAAATAAACAAAATAACAAAACAGCAAACTGGTAAATAAGTAAACCCGCAGCCAACGCCGCGGGTTTACGTTTCATTAACAATTTACAAGGATCGAACCTTACTTCATCAAACTGATATTGGTCATACCACCATCCGAAAGGATTTCTGTACCCACGATAAACGTCGAATCATCGGATGCTAAAAAGACAGCGGCCTTACCGATATCTGCCGGGATGCCTTGCCGGCCAACGGGAGTAATATCGATCCACACCTGCTTCACAGCGTCCAGTTGCTCCTGCGGTACGATCTTACCAAACACGGGCGTATCGATAGAGCCCGGCGACAGGGTATTCACCCGGATCTTTCTCGGCAACAAGTCCAGCGACAAACCTTTGGCCAATGAGATCACCGCTGCTTTGGCAGCACTATAGATCGCCATACCAGGCGCTGCCCGGTGTGCAGCACTGGAACCGATCAGGATGATCGATGCTCCATCTCTCAAATAAGGAAGTGCTTTTTGCACGGTGAAATACGCGCTCTTTAAATTCAGCTCCATATAACGGTCGTAACTTTCTTCTGTCACCTCGCTGATGGCACCCATTGGAACGCCATCTACTATGCCACCGGCATTGACCACCAGGGCATCAATTTTACCAAATTTGTCATTGGTCTTTTTGAATACCTGCTCCAGATCGGCCATATTGGTGACATCACCTTTGATACCTATGAAGCGGTTGTCCAATGCTTCTATGGAAGCGTTGAGGGTCGCCTCATTTCTGCCGGTGATCGTACCCACCGCACCTTCATTCTTAAATGCTTCGGCGATGCCGAAACCGATACCGCTATTACCTCCGGTGATAACGGCAACTTTGTTGATTAACTTACTCATACTTACTTTTTCATGAATGATTAAACGCCATATACACCGCCCGACACGGAGATCTTTTCTCCAGTGATCCAGCCTGCATCTTCAGAAGCGAGGAATACGGCGACTTTAGCAATATCTGCTGGCTGTCCGGAACGCCCCAATGGCGTAGTGGCAATCAGCTTGGCTTCCGTTTCACTGCCAATAAAACCCGCTGCATGCGTACCTTCCGTTTCTACAATACCGGGTAATATCGAATTGATGCGGATCTTTCTACCACTGAACTCTTTCGAGAGGGCGATCGTTACCGCATCCAACGCAGCCTTGGTGGCAGAATAAACAGAACCAGCGGCCATCGGCATCTTGCCTGCTTCTGAACTGATGTTGATAATGCTGCCGCCTTTATCGCCAAACAACTTCAGCGAAGCCTGAATGGCAAACAAAGAACCCAATACATTCACACTGAATTGCTGGTGGAAAGACTCCGCCGATACCTGTTCGATGGGTGCGTGTTGATAAATGCCCGCATTGTTGACGAGGATATCGAGCCCGCCGAAAGCCTTTGCTGTTTCCGCGAACAGCCGCTCGACATCGGCCTCTTTGGATACATCCCCCTGTATAGCGATGGCCGTTCCGCCGTTATCGTTAATGGATTTAACAATTTTTTCAGCGCCGGTCGCGCTCGAGGCATAGTTCACGACAACCTTAGCGCCTGCTGCTGCAAAGTGTTGAGCAATAGATGCTCCAATCCCTTTAGAGGCGCCGGTTACGATCGCCACTTTATTCGTTAGCTTACTCATTTGACCAATATTTATTAGGTGAACTGCAAAGTTAGAGCAGTCTTATTTATTTTAGTAACTTTGTTACCAAAAGTAACAGTAACCCAGAGGTAACAAAGTAACATATGCAATGCAACAATTTTGAACAAGCGTACAAAAAGGAAATGCGGGCCGTACAGGACTCGATGGATGTATTGTACGGCAAATGGAAAATATCGATCATCTCGTCTATTTGTTATTACAACAAAAGAAGGTTCTCCGACATTCTCGGCGACATCGATGGTATATCCAACAAGATGCTGAGTAAAGAGCTGAAAGAACTGGAAATAAACCAGCTGATCAAACGAACGGTACTCGACACACAACCAGTTACGGTACAATATGAATTAACGGCGCATGGCAAATCGCTGCAGACCATCATCAACAACCTGACGGACTGGGGCATCAAACATAGAAAGGTGATTACCGGCAAATAGGCAACACAACCGTTACCCGATCTGGCTATTAATGTCGTATATTTCGGTAAAACAAGCACCATATGAAACCGAAAATGATCTGGGCCAACTTCAGCGTACAGGACGTAGCACGTACCAACCAATTCTATACGGCCCTTGGCTTTACGCCAAATGGCGCCAACGATTATCCTCAACTGGCCAGCTATAAATTTGGCGACAATGGATTTGTCATTCACTTTTTTGAACAGGGGTCACAGATCGATGAGTACATTGAAACGGGGGCGCGCGACAGTGCTGAGATCATCTTCACCCTGTCTGCCGATACCGAAGAAGAAGTGAAGGAATTTGCAGCTACCGTTAAGGCCGCAGGTGGCACCATCCTCCGGGAAGCGGGAAGGGACAAGGCAGGTTACTTTGTACTGGTCTTTGCCGATCCGGATGGTCACCGGTTCAATGTGCTGTTGATGGATAAGATGTAGACTGGTGTGCTGTCAGGAAGCAACATCCCTTAATAACGCTTCGAGTTCGGCAATCTGAATTTGCATTCTTTTTATGCCAAGTTCTGCTATTCTTTTCGCCTTAGCCTTGTCATTCAAGGTGTGATCTGCAAAACTCGCAGCATCAATATAGATATCTGAACACTTCTCACTCAATTTCAGGAAGCTATCGTATAGTTGTTCTATGTCCTCTGCTCCAAATTGTTCAGACAGATCCGGATCGCTAACAAACTGCAGCAAGTTAGCAAAATACAAACTCATAGCACCGCTATAACCTGACTGCTTTAGAAAGTTTAAATAATCAATTAATGCATCGTCAGCATGGTTGCTACTGGCAGTTTCCAGAAAACCATCCACTTCTCTATTCTGCTTTATGAGTTTTTGTATATTATCCCTTATGGTCATATTTTCAGTTGATGGTTTCAAGTTCAATCCCCTTCAAAATTGTTTCAACAGAGTCGTTATACTCGACTTTATCGAATTCAAATATTTCGCCCTTTTGCGTACGTATTTCCATGACTGATTTGATGTAGCAGAACGAAAATGAAACACTATTTTGATTTTCCCGGAGCCCATGCCTGCGAGATCTTGAAAGTACCAAGGTGTATAAAGACTGACCTGCTCTTAATGTCCTATCAAAACCCTTTTCCCTCATTCGCCTAATCAAGCGAAGAATTTCAGTCTTGTTATCAAGCTGAAGTTCTTTATAAAAATCCTCAATACTGTCCCAACTCAAGACAAACTCACCTTCCACACCGATACCACTTTCGTAATAAGCTGAAAGTTTACCAAAATCTATTGTCGGAAATTCCATTTGCAAGACCGAAGGCATGGCTTTGTCACAAACCCATCTTTTTATTAAGGAATCAAGTCTCTCTAAATTTGAGCCAGATGCCTTGAAAATAATGGCATCATGCCAATGAAAGACATACCTTGGATTTGCATCGTAGCCATAATAGTCAACGCAGCAACTTCTGTTTTCATGCTTGAACCAAAGTTTGTAAGACCAATGGGGCTCTCCCATGACCTCATTTTGTGAAATCTTCAGCAACTCAGCATTTGATGCGTTTATGTCAGATCGCAACTTTTCTAAACGCCTCTTTTCTTCATTAATGAAATGATATTTACCATATAGCTCCTCAAGCGTTTCATTTCCTATCCAATTTTTAATGGATTCGATAGCAACTCGCTTATCAAACGTTCTCCCACTCGCAAAAATTTCATCATGCTCCTTGAAGCTGATGTAGAACTCCGGACCCTTATAACCTAAAGTCAACAAGCTAACGTCAAAACAATGAACCGTGCATTGCCTGTCTTCTTTGGCAACATAGCAGTTAGATTGCGTTCCAGCTGCGGTTAGCACGATTCCGATGTCTGATTTTGTCAGCCTGGCATTCAGCCCGAAAAACCTCCAAAGACTATTCCTTTTGTCCCGGAATTCAGATTTCAATTCCCGGTATAGCTGCTTTGCGTATATTTCTTCTTGGTGAATCATGTTTTATACAGATGTACAACAAACATTATTTTATGCAGATTTGGAAAAACCATACAGAACCTATATTATTGAAAACTAACTAGGGAAGCGGCTCGTGTTTTACAACTTTCACATGTCATAACATGGTATTTCAGTTCAAGTATTTGAATCCGATGTGTGATCGACAGCGCTTCTATAAGTCGTGGCCCTACTGTAGTTTGACAGCAGGCATTCATTTCTCGTTGATCACTCCCTGCTCTCCTGTCTGGTTGGCCTGAACTTTTCAGGGATCGACTTTCCACGGAAGTCTATGTAGGCTGCATCGAACCACCCGGTAAACCCGAATAGCGGACCAAATAGCTTGCTCGTCACTTTCAGGTCGAGATAGAACTTTTGCTTGTCATCATCATACCATTCCAACAACTCAATATTACCCCTGATGAGTCTTGGTATCGGCAGCTTAAGTCCTGCCACAAAGGCAAATTGTCTGCCTGAAGTAAACCGGATCGCTCCATTTTCAGCCGACAAACCCATTTCAAATACCATCCGGTGGTCCAGTCCCAAATACTCCACAATATGGTGTTTGGTTTCGCTATAGGTCGCCGTCCCGTCAAATCGCTGTTCACTGTCCGAAAAATAAAACACCCGGTTCATAGAATGCACCTCTCTCCCAAATCTGTCGACGTACGGATAATTGTGAATCTCGTATGCAATGTCTTTCCCTACTCTCGGGAAGAGGATATTGCTTTTGGACAAAAGCTTGAGAATAAAGACAGCCAGCTTATTGCCGTTCCAGATCCTATCCATGGTCCCCCTCCCAATAAAGGCTATGTTATTGGCCGTTGAAAAATCAAATCGCTTTTGAATTTCCGGGTGCAATTGCTCGTAAGCTGGCCCCATTTGCCGGCGGTAGGGCGAAATATGCTTTATGTCAACAGGTGGATGGCTCATTGGGGTTGGTTGTAAAACAGGCTCTATATTACTAAAACCTAACGAGATAGAAAAAACGCCGTGGCAGTTTTCTTACAATCGCCAGTACCTCATTCGACCTCGGCAGGTAAGTGCAGCCGTTAAAGCCTGTCGCACAGAACGCATCAGTACCACTTGCTGGTTGCCGTATGCCACCATAAAGCCTCCGCATGGCCACCGGATTGCCTACGGATTGCCTGAACGCTCTATGAAGCGGGGGCCATTTTACTAAGGAGCGTAGGCAATCTGCAGGCATAAAGCAGACCATCAGCCACCAGATCAGGCCCGGAATTCCGGCAGTAAAGAGATCAGCTAAGTGCATGCATCTTGCCATATCAATCATTTTAGATAAGCAAAACAACTGCTTTTCAACCGCCGGATCAATTGGTATGACATTTACTAAATGCCTGCTTTTTTTTGCAACATGGCATAAAAAAACGCCCGATAATCGGGCGTTTTTTGGTCATTTTCGCAGTTTTCAATGCCTTACACAGGCTCAGGGCTAAATACCATTTATACGGCATTTACTTTTTCCAGGCCTCGACAAGTTTCCGATAATGGATAGCCCGGTGCAGAAAGGCTCCAGCGGCATCCTTGCCAGGTTTCAACTTAATACGTCAGCACCACCCCAGCACCGAAGCCCATATCGGAATCATAATGCGCACGTACGCCCAGGTTACGGGTAAAAATATAGCGCAGGTCACCCATGTATTCCAGGTCGGTATTGACCATAAATCCTGCACGCAGCCTTTTCGATACCGGGATATCCTCGCGCATCATCGACAGGCGTACAATACCATCATGGTACACCTCTGCCTGCACGTTCACCAACATCGGCAAGGTATATAGGACGCCCAGGCTGACCGCCGCCCGGTTGTCCTTTTTATTGACCTGACCAAACAGGTTTTTTTCGTGCTCATCGATCCCCATTTTACGGTATCGCCAATCAAAGCCGATAAAAGGCATCAGCCATTGCATTTTACCAATAAATCGGCCCAGGTGTGTCTCTACCTCATAGCCGTGCATGTCATTGTATCCAAGGCGCCATTCTGTACCCAGGTTCCACCGCGCATTCATCAGCATGGCCTCGCCATCATTTCCATTGGTGGCGAAATCATTCTGCGCCATCAGGTGCGGCATATTGCTTTCATGCTGCAGCATGCCGTAGGCTTTGGCTTTATCAGGCAAGGCGGGATTCTTATAGTCCCCCACCGCAAACACACGGTTCATGCCTGCCATCATATGGTATAGAATATGACAATGAAAAAACCAATCCCCTTCTTCATTGGCCAGGAACTCGATGGTTTCCTTTTCCATGGGCATGATATCAATGATGTTTTTCAGGGGCGCCTGGCCACCCTTGCCATTCAGTAACCGGAAATCAAAACCATGCAAGTGAATGGGATGACGCATCATGGAGTTGTTGTACAAGGTGATCCGGAGCACTTCGCCCCTTTTTACCGGGATCTTGTCGGCCTCGGTCAGCACGCGATTGTCCATACTCCACACGTAGCGGTTCATGTTACCGGTAAGGGTAAATTGAATGTCTCTGACGGGTGCTCCGGCCGGCAACTGCGTACCTTGTGGTGATTGCAGCATGGCGTAGTTAAGCGTAACGATATCGCTGAGCGCATTGGCGTTGTACCGATTGGCGGTATCCACCATGTTATGGTGATCCATCTTGTTGTGATCCATCTTGCTGTGGTCTATCTCCGCTGCCATACCTTTACCTTTCTTCTTTGCCTCGCCAGTGATCTCCGGGTACATGACCACATTCATGTCCATCTGGTTCCAACTCATTTTCATCCCCATATCGTCCAGGTCGCCATTCATCTTCATCATATCGTTCATCATCTGCATGCCTTCAAAATATTTCAGGCGTGGCATCGGCGAAAGGGTCTGGCGCAGGCCACCTCCAATGAAATAGGAGGTAGATTGTGTACGATCTTCGGTCGTTGCCGAAAACTCATACGAAAGGCCATCTGCCGGAATAGTCACCACGATATCATAGGTTTCGGAAACGGCGATGATCAGCCGGTCAACTTCTACCGGTACTACATCATTGCCATCACTGGCCACCACCGTCATTTTCCCGCCGCCGTAGCGCAGCCAGAAATAAGAAGAAGCGCCGCCATTCGACACACGCAGACGCACTTTATCACCGGCTTTGAGCGCTTTGCCATCGATGCTTTTGAGATGGGTACTATGGGCTCCATTCATTAACACTTTGTCGTAATACACATCGCTGACATCCATCGCCATCATACGCTTCCACTCATTGGTCACTTTGGTCTTGAATTTACCGGCACGGATCGCCTCAACATAACTCTGTGTGGCGCCCTTCTGAATGGCAAACCAGTCATTGGCCGCATGCAACATACGGTGCACGTTATTGGGGTTTAGATTGGTCCACTCACTAAGGATAATCGGTATCCCGGGCAGATCGTCAATTCCCTTTCTGAAGGTTTTGTCGCCAGACTTCTTATGCATAATAAAACTACCATACATACCGATCTGCTCCTGCAACCCGGAATGCGAGTGGTACCAGTGGGTGCCCGACTGAATGATGGGGAACCGGTAAGTATAAACGGCACCCGGTGGAATCGGCATTTGTGTCAGGAAGGGAACCCCGTCTTCTTTATTGGGTAAAAATATACCGTGCCAATGCAGGGAAGTACTTTCTTTCAGTTGGTTGTGCACCACGATCTCCGCCGTATCGCCTTCCGTGAAGGTCAGTGTTGGCATCGGGATCTGGCCGTTGACCGCAATGGCTCTTTTATCCTTGCCCCCATACCTAACCACCGTGTCTTTCATGTACAGATCGTAGTGAATCACCTTTTGCGAAAAAGCCCCCACGCTAAGCAGCAACAGCCAGGCAGTGGTAATATATAATTTCCTTTTCTCGTTTGCTTTCTTCATGGTAATCGAAATAAAAGTTTCAAGCCCAATCAAGGAACTTACTAGTTGGTAATTGTTTCCACCGTGCTGCCGCAGGTCAGCATCTGGCTACCGTAGTAGGGGTTCCTGATCGTGTTTTCACGGCCTAGCCAGTTGGCGCCTTTGCCATTGCCATACATCGGGCAATGCTGGTAATAGATCGTATTAGCCAGCTTGGCCACTTTCGCCAGGGCTGCGAATGGCGCGGCCATCTGGGCAAAGCTATCCCGCTGTTTAGCCAGGTCTTTCGTTTGCGCGATACGATTTGCGGCGGCCTCGATCTCCTTGACGACCTTCATCCAGGCCAGGTGTTGCTGATGTTCCAACTTATTCATATCTACCGCGGCTATGGCTTTAAGCAGGCCATTCGCCGCCGTTGCTGCCGTTGTAGCATCAGACTTGACCAATGCATCCTTTAGTAAAAAATAGCCGTCAAACACTGCTTGCAGTGAGGATACCGATTGTGGTTTGCCAGCGTTGTGTACATCGTGCGACTTATCCTGCTCACCCTGCTGTTGATGACCACCGTGCGACTGATGACCACCAGACGTATCAACACCACTGTGGGCGATTTTTGCCTCAGCAGGTTTGAGTTCACGCTGGTATTGACAGCACGCTGGTAATTTGGCATACACATCATCAGGCGCCAGGAATTGTTCATTGTCGTACCCGGCGAGGGCTACCCGTTGTAGCACTTCATCCAGTTGGGTACTGGTGCTATCCCAGGTGATGGTAGCGATTTTAGTATCCTTGTTCCAATCGAGTATGGCTGCTTTTTTTTGATTCCCGGCTTTTTCAATTATCTTCTCGCAGCTACCGCAGTTTCCATTGATCTTTATGGTCTGCGTCTTTGCGTTGCTGAGTTGGGCGAAGCTGTTGGCAGTTACCAGCATAGCCAGCGGCAACAGCATGCTATTTACAAATGTTTTCATATTGTCTGTATATAGAAAGTTCAATAATTTAGATACCATGGCCCCCATGGGAAGATATTGCCAGACTCAAAAGCACGGCTATACCATCCTCGTGTTGTAAAGGGCGAAGCTAGAGGAAGCTTGTGGACAGCCTCACCGTGATCGCGTAGCATCCAATAGCTACGAATAGACACACTGATGGCTGTCGGGGCTTGAAGTTTAGCTTATTTTAGGAAGGAGCCAGGTGGAGCAGAAACCAGGGGAGATGGCATCGATACCGGCCTGGAAGCGCAGTGGGCGCGCTATATCAAACGGTGCAATACTCCTGGCATGGAGTAACACTTGAATGGCAGAGGCGGAACTACCTGTGCAGGTGCAGGATTGATGGCCACATTTTCCCTGGCATTTTTCTTTGCCGTTGCAAGCTTGGCTGCTTTTAGCGCATGGCTGTAGTTTGATATCCTTGCCGGCAACCCTTGCATGGGAACTATGCGTAGCGACTGTAGACACTGAACCCTTCATATGGTCGCAAGCGACCCCTTTTCCGGGCAGCAACAAGGAGCCCAGGCAAATCAGAAAAGTACATGCAATATGAAGTTTCCAGTTTTTCAACGGCACAAAGATATAACTTTCCCTCTTGCCGGTATACAATAAAAAGTTATAACATCCAGGCCAGGCCACCTGCTACCAACCGCTATTTTGGCTACAACATAACTCAATGAGGCAACATAGAAGCGTAGCAGCTACTAACCCTACACCAACTCCGCCTTCGCCAGCACGATCTTGTTATGGCGAAACGTCAACTCAAACGTGCCCCCTACCTGCCCCCCGGGAAAACCACCCGTAAAATCGACCAGCACATGGGCTCCGGTTTCACCCGACACGGTCAGCTTCACCAATTTCGTTTGGGTATTATACCCAATAAAGTAATCTTCGAAATACCGGCGGATGCCCTCATGACCAATAAATGAGCTACCCACCGAAGGATCGTCGAGTGTAGCATCCGGATGGAAATAAGCTACCCATCGATCCATATCGTAGGCATTGGCTGCCGACAGCCAGTCATTTACAAATGCACGAATATTCATACTGTTATTTGAATGATTCCTTGAAGGCGATCGGGGTAAGATGGGTCTTCTTCTTAAACAGCTTATTGAACGACTGAGGCTGTTGAAAGCCCAACTGATAAGCGATCTCACCTACCGAGAGTTGTGTATTGGCCAGGTACTCCTTGGCCTTTTCGATCAAGGCATGATGTATGTGCTGCTGGGCATTTTGACCGGTGAGCAAGCGCAGCATATCGCTGAGGTAGCGCGGAGATACGTTAAGCTGCTGCGCGAGATACTCTACGGTAGGTATCCCGTTTTGCAAAGGCTCGTCCGTATTGAAATAGTCATGGAGCAATTGTTCCAGCCGCGTCAGCACTTCACTATTGACGACCTGGCGCGTAATAAACTGCCGCTTGTAGAAGCGGTTGCTGTAGTTCAGCAACACTTCCAGGTGGGCCACCAACACCTCTTGGGTGGTGTCATCGATCGGATTGTTTAGTTCTTCCTTAATATTTTCAAACACCCGGAAGATCACCTGTTTCTCCTTATCAGACAGGAACAATGCCTCATTGGAAGCATAGGTGAAAAAACCATAGTTTTTAATCTTTGCGTCCAACGAGTAATTACGCAGCAGATCCCGGTGAAAAAGCAAGGTATACCCTGCATAGTCATTGCCTTCCTCTCCCCCCGATATGAGCTGATGGGGCGATACAAAGGAAAGATGCCCTTCATCGAAATCATAATAACCTTGTCCATACCGGACCTTACCGGTCAGGCTTTTCTTATAGGATATCTTATAAAAGTTCAGCAACAACGTAGTCGGCAATTCGTCGAAGGGCGTTACGATATCAGCATAATTGACCAGGCTGATCAACGGATGCAGTGGCTTGGGAAACCCCAATACCTCGTGCAAGGCAGAGATCGAATCGAATGAATGCGGTATGCTAGGGTCCGATTTCATATTTGTTGACCAAAGATCGGCAGGATCGACCAATTACAGGTTGCCCGTTTGACTTTTGTTGTAGCCAAAATGACGAACAGCCTGCTACCAGTAGCTTTTTAGCCACCAATAGCAGGCCGCTATGGATCACAAAAACACGTGTCAACAAACTGTCTACGATCGCCCATACCATTGAAATCGGTCAGCAAGTGATAGAGCGGGATCGCCAACATGCTGACGACTACAACTATATGGACGATTAAAAACGGCCGGGCGGCAGGCAAATGGCGCCGGAAGCCCACCACGCTGAGGTGTAAGATGATAGCATACAGTAAAAAAAGAAGGGTATTGTCCAACGCGAGTTTACGACAGAGCGGCTACAAAAATACCGTGTTTATACCTATTCTGGAGAACGAGTGAATACAATTGTGGGGCGACGCGTTTGCAGCATTCTTTCTGTAAATGGCCACAATCCGCTATCTTACGACTAAACCTTACTGCACCTACCAACTAACTGTCGACCATGGCACGAACCTCTATTGTATTCCTGTTAGCAGTCTCCCTGTCTGCCCATTCCCAGCAACCAGCTGCGGCAGACTCCTTACGCAAAAATTATATGACTGCCCAAAAATCGATCAGCAACCAGTTTGCAGCCTACTACTACCCAAACCGGGCTAAAATATACGCGTTACCGGAGCCCGCATTCCTGGCGACCATCGATTCCCTGCGCGCTGTTTTCGAACACAACCTGACCAGGTATAAGGAAAGCAGCCTGCAAGCCGACACCCCCTTTCTATCCACAGAGCAAAGAGACATCGACTATTTCTTCGACAGGATGCTCCTGGACTACCCCTACTTCCACGATACGCACGCAGGCAAAAAGGTGGTCTTATCGAAAGCCACACAAAGCAGGCTGGACAGGCACCGGCAAGACTTCAACAATCCGGTGTATCTAAATAGCCGGGATGTACGTGGCTACATCGAAGCATTCCTGCGTCACCAGACGACCCTGGAAGTAAAGAAGAAGACCTACCAACGGTCAGACAATAAAAGGCTCGATGCCTATCTGAACCTGATACCGGTTTATTTTACCAACCCAACCTGCAGGGAGTACTGGCAACATCATTACATCACTACACACCTCGACAATTGGGGCAGCAAAAACCTGGCGCCGGTAATTGCCTCCTTCAAGGCTACCTGCACCAATGAACGATACAAGCGGGAGGTAGATTCTTTATATACAGAAAGCACGGCAGCCAGAAAAGGACATTTGATAATGACCTATAAAACGGTAGATGGCTTCAACCTGGACCTGCACCTGTTTTTGCCGGATAGCATTGACAAGTCTAAAAAATATCCGGTAATGGTTTACTTCTCCGGCGGCAGTTGGACGCAAGGCAACCCGGAATGGGATTTTTATAATTGTGCCGCTTATGCGAAAAAGGGATGGGTGTCCGTGTCGGTCGAGTACCGGGTGGCAGATCGTTATGAGACCACACCCTTTGAAGCGGTAAAAGATGCCCGGTCGGCCATTCGCTGGCTGAGGACGCATGCCGGCGAGTACAACATCGACACCCACCGCATCGTGGCTTCCGGCAATTCTGCAGGTGGCCACCTCGTACTGACCACCGTACTGGCCGACGATTGGAATGAAAAAACCGACCACCGTCAATACAGTGCTTCGCCCAATATCGCCCTGGTCAATGCAGGGGCTTACAACCTGGTGGCAGACGAGCATACAGACTGGATATCCCGCGACCTGAAAGATAAAAGCCTCGTCAAAAAAATATCACCACTGCACCTATTGAGACCGGGACCCCCTCCTATCCTCATTATTCATGGCACCAACGACCAGAGTGTCAATTATGCATTTGCCAAAGAACTGGCCGACAGTCTGACGAAGCTGGGTAATGATTTCGAGTTTCATACCCTCGAAGGCGCTCCACATTATATTTGGTTCGACAGGCGGTTCAGCAAACAGGTGGCAAAGCTCAGGAGTGATTTCTTACGGAAGTATGGTTATGAGTAATGTGATGAGTCGCTAAAATTTCCCCGGTCACCGACTGAAATAAGGAAATTTTCCAACTCAATTTGAGACGAATGGACCACCCCCCCTCCTGATCAACCTACCAAACATTCGATAACTTAGTCAAGTACTACTTCCACTGCTTTTTTTTGATGCAACTCCCCGTTTGCTGGTCGCCATCCAGGCACCATTTCCATGTCATTTTATAACCATCAAAAATAGCCCATCTATGAAAAGAATGCTAACGGGTTTACTTGCCATCACGGTACTGTTTGCCGCCTGCGACAAACAGACAACCATCGAACCGCCTACCAACATCGATCAGGACGAAACGCCGGGCCGCCAGCCCCGGGAAGAAGCCACCGCCGTCGTTAATGCCGGCACTGTACAACAGTATATCCGCGGCTATGGCGGCGCCAGCATCCGCGGATGGATCGCCGATCTCACGACCGCCCAACGCACCACCGCCTTCTCCCCTTCCAGCGGCATTGGCCTGAGTGTTCTACGGGTGCGTGTATCACCCAACAGCGCCGATTTCGCAGCGGAGAAACCCACCATCGATGCCGCCAAATCATTTGGCGCTACCGTCATTGCTTCTGCATGGACTGCGCCGGCATCTATGAAGAACAACAACAACATCGTTGGGGGCAAACTCAATACGGCGTCTTACGCCGCATATGCTACGCACCTGCGTAATTTCTGCACCACCGTGGGAGGCGTATCAGCCATCAGCCCCATCAATGAGCCCAATATCACGGTAACCTATGAGTCAATGTTGCTCACAGCCGCCGAAGTAGCCGCCTTTGTTGCTGCCGAAGGCAGCAACCTGGGTGCCCCGGTCATGGCCCCAGAGACGTTTAACATGGATAAGACCTATATGGATACTTATCTGGCCAATGCCACCGCTGCCAGCAAAACAACGTATGTATGTGGTCATATCTATGGCAAAACACCGTATGTGTATTCACCCGGTAAGGAAGTATGGATGACGGAACACTACACCAACACCAACGATGCCAACAACTGGAACGATGCACTGGGCGTCGCGAAAGAGATACACGACTGCATGAATGCCGGTTATAGCATGTACGTATGGTGGTACCTGCGCCGCAGCTACGGCTTCCTCGATGAAAGCGGCAACATCACCAAGCGGGGATATGTAGCCGCTCATTGGGCCAAATGGGTGCGACCGGGTTACAACAAGATCTCCTGCACCGCCAACCCGACCTCCGGCGTGTACACCACCGCCTATAAAAGCGGGTCGAAGATCGTGATCGTAGCCGTCAACCAAAATACGGCCATCACTTATCAGCCTTTCACCATTAGCGGCGTCACCGTGCCCGGCTTCAACCGGTACCGCACCACCAGTACCAGCAACCTCACCAGCGATAGCTTTACCATCACTGGCGGCGCTTTTGGCATTAACCTGCCCGCTTCAAGTGTAACAACACTGGTTTCGTACTAGCGCATACAATCAAAAAAAATGGTTGCCTGTACGGGGCAACCACTTTTGTGTCCCCGCTGCGGGCAACTGGCTTTGTTGTAGCCAATGATCCGCAAGTTGCTACACCGGACTTTTTAGATCACGAACCGTACTGTCGAACATTTGTGCTAGGATTGGCAACAATTCAGCCAGCAAAAGCTGTTAAGTAGCGGCAACTTTGTAACTGTCTGTTACTCCGAAACAGCATAGTCCGTAAGCAAGCAACGGCAGGGTAACAGGCAGCTTACAGCAGTAGTTTTATTTTAGCAATATAGGCCCGGATGTTTCCACATCGGGCTTTTTTCATGTCCGCCTAAAAAGAACTCCCGGCTCGTTGCTGAACCGGGAGTCATCAATAAGTTTCAATCAAACAGGTTGTTATTGGCCAGCGCTGGCGCCAGGCACCAACGTGTACACCCCTCCCGCCTTGGTCGGGATATCATACACCACCGTCGCTTTCAGTTCGGGGGTGCTGATGGTCGTCTGCGGCGATACCACGGGGTTGGCGACCGGCTCTACATAATAGAAGGGATTAACGTTTTCACCTTGCGCCTCCCGGAGGTGGCTACCGCCCATCTTCAGGGCATTGGGCGTTCGCACACGCAGGTTGCCCCCCAGTTTGGAGCGGATAACCGCCTTGACCACTTTGCCCTCCTTCCACACCAGTTCCACCACTTCAAAACCTCCCCAGGCACGTAGTCCGGTTACACTGCCCGATGGCCAGGCATCCGGCAACGCAGGCAACAGGTCGAGGGCACCATCGGCGCATTGCAACAACATTTCTGTGATCCCCGCCGTGCAGCCGAAATTACCATCGATCTGGAACGGGGGATGTGCATCGAACAGATTGGGGTAAGTGCCCCCACCCTCGCGGTTAGTCCCCACCGGTGTCAGCTGGTTTTGGATCAACTGGTAGGCATGGTTGCCATCACGCATACGTGCCCACCAGTTTACCTTCCAGCCCATGCTCCAGCCGGTAGAGATATCGGTACGTTGTACCAGGGTATTCCGGGCGCCACTGTACAGTTCCGGTGTACGATAGGCTGATATTTGATTGGCCGGAAACAACCCGTACAGGTGCGAGATATGCCGGTGGTGATCGTTGGGATCGTCGAGGTCTTCGAGCCATTCCTGCAACTGACCATGCTTGCCCACCTGCATCGGTGGCAGGCGTTTACGCATGGCGCGCAATGTGTCGGCAAACGCTCCATCCCTGCCCAGCACTTTCGCCGCGCGGATCACGGTCGTAAATACATCGAATACGATCTGGTTATCCATCGTAACACCCGCATCGACCGAAGCACCCTGGCGACCCGCCGGCGAGTTTTCCGGTGACATACCCGGGTTCACGACCAGCCATTTTTTAGTGGGATGTTCGACGAGGTAATCTACATAGAACAACGCCGCATCGTGCAACACAGGGTAGACCGAATCGAGGAACCGGCGATCGCCACTGTAGAGGTAATGCTCCCACAAATGCTGGATCATCCAGCCCCCGCCGGCACTCCACACACCCCACAGCGCGCCATCCACGGCGCCGGTAGCCCGCCAGATATCGGTGTTATGGTGGGCCATCCAACCACGGGCACCATACATAGTCCGAGCCGTTTCACGTCCCGTTACCGCGAGCTCGCGCACCATTTGAATAAATGGTTGGTGTAGCTCGGCCAGGTTGGTGCGCTCGGCCGGCCAGTAATTCATTTCTGCATTGATGTTGATGGTATACTTGCTGTCCCACGGTGGCCGCATCTGGTGGTTCCAGATACCCTGCAGGTTGGCCGGTTGCCCGCCTGGCTGCGACGAAGAGATCAACAGGTAACGGCCATATTGGTAATACAGGGCAGCCAGCTGCGGATCCTGCGTAGCAGCAAAGTTTTTCAATCGCTGATCGGTCGGCAGTTGTGCAGCAGCGGTAGTGCCGAGGTCCAGCTTGACGCGGTTGAAGTAACGCTGGTACGCAACTATATGCGCCTTCCTGATCGAGGCGAACGGCAATGCTGCCGCCTGTCGAAGATAGTTGTCTGCCCGCGCGCTATCGTCACCGCTGAGGTCTGCATAATGATTGAAATTGGTAGCAATGGAAATATACAGGGTGGCTGCGTTGGCGTTCTGCACCGTGATCGCCGTATCATTGCGCAGCAGCTGGCCACCTTCCGGTTTAATGGATACCAAACCCGTAAACTGCACCATCCCCTGTACGCCTTCATGATCGATGGTGGTGCCCGTCAGGGCCAGCGTGTTGTTTTTTGTGACGCTACGCGATGCCCGGGGCTGTAAGGTGGACCAATATGCCTGAAAGGAGAGCTTGCCCGGTTGCGAAGCCGTCAGCCGTATGGCGATGACCCGTTGCGCCAGGGAAGCGATCACCTCGCGGGTGTACGTCACACCATCTACCTGGTAAGCCGTTTTTGCCACAGCCTGTTCCAGGTCGAGGTCGCGGTGATAATGACTATACGATGCATGCCCCGGGAAGGCCAGTTGCAGGTTACCGACGGGCTCAAACATCTGTCCATGTGATTTTTTGCTGATGATCGTCTGCTGCGCCAGCTTTTCCGCCTCCTTGTGCTGATTGTTGAAAATAAGCTGCCTCATTTCGGGCAGCGCCGCCAGGGCGGCCGTATTGTCATTGCGGTTGGGACTGCCGCTCCATACCGTGTGTTCATTGAGTTGAATCGTTTCCAGCGGTACATTGCCATACACCATACCACCCAGCCGGCCATTGCCCACCGGCAAAGCCTGCTCCCATACCCGACCGGCAGGCTGATCATACCACAATTTCAAACCGGTTGGCCCCTGGCCCCGGCCGGTTTGCACTAAACAAAAAGCAAGTAAGCACAACGACAATTTGTACATGCGAAACTATTTACAGCAAAAGGTATCTTATTTAAACAACAGTGGAGCAAAAGTATACAGGTTATTACGCCATACAGGCCAGGTATGGCCACCGGGATATTCGCTGTAGGTGTACTTCAGTTTCAGGTCATCGAAGCGTTTCATCATTGCCTGGCAATTATTGAATGCGATATCTTCTTTACCACCCATGGCAATCCAGAGCAGTTGCAGGTTATTGCTCACTGTAGGCAGGTTATCACTGATGTACTTGTATTGTGCATCGGAGATCGTTTGCTGCATCGGCAGCCATCCGGAACTGAACACCCCCAGGTAGCCGAAGAGGTCAGTATTTTTGATACCTGCATACAACGTTTGAATACCGCCCATCGACAAACCCGCCAGGGCCCGCTGTTTGGCATCTTTCGCTGCACGGTAATTGGACTCCACAAAGGGGATCACCACCTGCTTCAGTTCGTTTTCAAAGCTCCGCAACGCCTGTTCGGCCATTCCGCCGCCTGCGCCACCTCCCAGATTGCCATCCATCATCACGACCAGCATAGGTTTCGCCGCACCGGCAGCGATCAGGTTGTCGAGTATCAGATCCGTTTTGCCTTGTGTGGCCCATCCACGTTCGTCCTCTCCACCACCGTGCAAGAGGTACAATACCGGCAAAGCAGCCGTGCTTTGATCATACCCCGGTGGTGTATAGATGTAGAACCGGCGCCAGTTGTTGGTGACGGTCGAGAAATAGCGTTTGATGCGTACATCGCCATGCGGCACCTCCTTCAAGGCATAATAGCTGCCCCCTTTGAAGGGAATCTCGATACCGCTGGCCATACGCCCCATGCCGTAGAATGTTTCACTGGCAGGATCGGCCAGTGGCACCCCATCGATCAACAGGGAATAATAATGAAAACCCTCGCTGATCGAATCGGTGGTTACCTTCCAGTAACCGCCGGTATCACGCGCCAGGTCATACTTACGGCCCAGGTCTACCTGCACTTTTTGAGCATCGGGCGCCTTGATGCGAAAAGCCACCCGGCTATCGGGCATCACTTGCGGATAACCCGCCGACCGCACATTGGTAGCTGCGGCCGTGCCCAACAACGTATAGGAGGTCAAGGTCGTTGTATCAACTGGTTTGAACAGGAATTGAGAGAACATGTACAGGCCATTCTTCCACACTTTGAAATCGTGCACACCCGGCTCGATATAGTACACATGCGGCACACCTTTTTCGTAGAGGTAATCATGCGTACGCTTGCTGAAGGTAATGAGTCCGTCCTTATCGCCGCAAGAGATCCACAACAGTTTGAGTTGACGTTTTGCGGCTTCCGGATCGGGTACCAGTTGCTGCGGCAGTTTGGTATTGGGGGCAGAAGAGAATCCACCTACCCAGGCAAATCGATCCAGGTTACCCAATCCGAAGTTGAGCGATTGACCACCGCCCATCGACAGGCCGGCAATAGCCCGGTGCTCCCGGTCTTTCAAGACCGGGTATTTCTTTTCGACGAAAGGAATGAGGTCATTGAGCAGGTCTTGCTCGAAGGTGGCAAAAGCCTGCACCTTATCAGCCGCCATGATATTGCCGGTAGCCCGGTCATCTTTCATGGCACGACCATTGGGCAATACCACAATCATCGGCTCCAGCTTACCTTCGGCATACAGGTTATCTAAAATGATCTGTGGTTTACCGTGCGTATACCATTCTTTTTCATCACCGCCGATACCATGCAACAGGTACAGGACAGGATACTTTTTCTTTTTCGAGAACCCCGGAGGCGTATAGATCAGTGCACGGCGGTTGCTGCCTACCGTTTTGGAGGCATAGGTGATGGTATCGATCGTACCGTGTGCAATGCCGTCACGTACGAAATCGAAACCAGCAGGTGCTTCTTTAACAGCAGGCTGTGCCAGCGTCGTTACGGCGATCAGGCCGGCGCTCCATAGCAGGAATAGCGTTTTCTTCATAATGGCGAATGATTGGAATAGGTTAGCAGGAATGATCCTTTTGTAAGGTATGAAAGTACCAAAAGCGCGGGACATCGCCCGTCACCCCGCCCCTGCCGGCATGGTTTTGAGAAGATTAGAACATTTTAGCACCATTTCGTCAACAAGTTCCCCGTGTCGATGCCACTCACCGACATCTTCTACTTAACGCCAAGCAACGCCAGCATTTTTTCCGCATACCGGTCTCCCAGCATCCGGTAGCCTGCCGCATTGAAGTGCAGGTTATCTGCCGCATCTGGACACCCGGCAGCCGAAATAACATGAGCGTTGGTAATCGTTTGGGGCAAGGAAGCAATGATCTTGTTCATGCTGGCACATACACCGCCCTGGTCGGCGTGGACGACCTCGCCGGCCAGCAGTGGCACGGCGGCTGCATTGAGGCCGAGTTCTTTCAGCAGGTTGTCATAGACCAGCTTCACTTTTGATGGCCAGGTAGTATCACCCGTATTCGACTCGCCCTGGTGCAGCAGTATACCTTTGATAACGCCATCCCGTTGCGCGAGCTTCGCCATCTCCAGCAACCGCCCATACGGATTGCCGCCATATTCACGCGCCATATTCTTCAGCCAATCAGGTGCTGTAGACACGTAAGATTCATAGTGGTCTTTATCGAATAACTCGATCTTACAGCCGCCAACCGCCACGTTGATCACGCCGACCTTTACATTGGCCGGCAAGGAGGCTACCAGCCTGCGGCCGAAATAATCTACCGGGGTCAATCCCGTGCGGCAACGGCACAAAGGAGGTAGCGCCGTATACCAGTTACCCATCGTGCGGTTGAGATTGGGACAATCCACGGCTTCCAGCACCCGGAACCGCGGGTCGACCGACACGGTATCCTGCGGCTCAAACCGCGCATTGCCCTCCATATTCGACTGACCAAAACTGAGGAAAACATAAAAATTGGGGTCCTGGGCATACGTGCCAGACCCCAATAGCAGGAGAGCTGCCAACAGAACGGATACACACTTTTTCGACATGATGTAGTAATTACTTACACTATTTAAAAATCTCCTGCAGCGTAGTGCGCAGGAATTGCTTACAGTTCATCCAGGTGTGTCCACCTGCAACGATATAGGGTTTCACGCGGACTTTCTTCTCTGTGAAGAACGCAATATTTTTTTTGACAGGTTCGTACAGGAAATCTTCTGTACCCACACTGATGGTAAATAATTTCAGTTGCTGGTTGAGGACATTGGCATCGGGAGTCCAATTGGAAAAATTCTTTTGAAATTCTTCGGTAGCGGTGTACGGTGCGTACGAAGCGATCCAGGCAAACTTATCCGTATTGGTAAGGCCGATATTGAGGGTTTGTCCGCCGCCTACCGAAAAACCGGCAACCGCGCGATGCTTACTATCTTGCAATACCGGATAGTTGGACTCGATAAAGGGAATGATATCATTCACTACATCTTTTGTAAAATCTGCCATGGGCCTGGGCCGTACATTTCCATAGGGCATTACGATGATCATTGGCGTAGCCGACCGCTGCGCGATCAGGTTATCCGCAATGAAGTTGGCTCGCCCTACCTTGGTCCAGGTTTCTTCCGTATCGGAACCACCGTGGATCAGGTACAACACCGGATACTTTTTACCGGTTCCGGCAGCAAACCCGGGTGGCGTGTACACCAGCAGCGTACGCGTAACACCCAGCGTAGTGGAATGGTAGTAGCGGTAGCTTACCTGCCCATGCGGCACTTGTTGCAGCACATGAACGAGCGGTGTATCGCCAGGGATATCTACAATACTTCGCTTGAAACGCTCATTGGCGAAGATATAGGTGTTGTTGGGGTCCGCCAGCTCTACATTGTCAACGACAAAACTATACGGATAAATATCAGGTTGCACAGGCGGCACCCTCACGCTCCAGATACCCGATGTATCCTTCACCAGTGAAAAAGACGTATTGGCAAACTCACCTTTGACGGTAACGGTCTGCGCGACGCGTGAATAATAACGAAAGGTAATGCTATGATCGGTGTGCACTTCAGGCGATTGAATAGCGGGTGGGCGTTGTGCCAGGCCTTCTTGCAACGCCAGTGTCAGCACCGGCAACAGGATCAGCAATCTTTTTATCATACAGACTGTTATTGAAACAACAATTGAACGGTAGCAGCCAGGTATTTCCTGGTGTTCATCCACGTATGGCCACCATCGGTGATGAGGCTTTTGTAATTCACCTGTTTGGCTTTCAGGAAGTCCAAAAACTCCACCGTTGGTTTGTAGAGGAAGTCATCCGTTCCGACACTCACCCACAGCAGCTTGAACTGTTTGTTGGTATTATCTGCCTTTTCATAGATGAAGGGATAGCTGCGTTCCATTTCCTGGGTTGAGAGATAAGCGCTGTAGCAACATACCCAGGCAAAGCTATCCATATGACCAAAGGCCGCCCGAAGCGTTTGACCGCCACCACGGGAAAATCCGCCTACAGCGCGGCTGTTCCGTGAAGGGATGGTCCGGTAATTCGCATCCACATAAGGTATTACGTATTTGAGCAGGTCATTGTCGAAGTTCTTCGCCCGCATCAGCGCATCCGCGCCTTCCCGGGAGCTGGGATCACCTGGCTTGATGCCACCTTTTTGTTCGGCGACCCTCGCCTCCAGGTTGCCATAAGGCATCACCACGATCATCGGCTTGGCTTTGCCGGCAGCGATCAGGTTATCAAGAATGAAATTAGTTTTACCCACTTTGTACCAGGTCTCTTCCGTGTCGGTAGTACCGCTGATGAGATAAAATACAGGGTATTTTATGTTGGTATCATTATCATACCCTGGTGGGGTATAAACAACCAACGAACCGGTGGTACCGGAAAGGGATGGATAATAGGTATAGGAAACTGCGCCATGTGGCACATTTTGCAGGGAATGCACCAAAGGTGTGTCGCCGGGAATATCGACGAGGCTCGCCTTGAATCGCTCATTGGGAAAGAAAGCGACATTGGCCGGGTCCATCACATTGACGCCATCCACGATAAAACTATAGGGATAGATATCGGGCGGTATGGGCGCGGTAGTAACCTGCCAGATACCTGCCGTATCCTTCAACATCGAAACGGGGGCCTTAATAAATTGGCCGCTAAGCTTTACTTCCCGGGCCTTAGGGGCCAGGTAGCAAAAGGTAACTGATTTGTCGGCGTTCACTTGCGGAGAGATCACCAGCGGCCCTCTTGGCGGCTGGGCCTTGGCTGGTGCAACGGAGAAAAACAACGTGGTCGTAACTAGCAGCCGGCAGATCGTGTGTAGTGTCATATGGCAGTTGGTTCAATAATAATGGGCTACCCGATTAAAACAGGCAACGAGGTTGCCATTCAGCAGCATTAAATATAAACTTTCCCGTGCTGCAGATCGGCTCGCCAATCATTTTGAGACAATTGATACAATCAAACCCACAGGCATCATGCCCTTCAACGTTATCTCCATTATGTATGTTTCATTTCCCCCCGCTGCCCTGCATTGTCTTTGCGCTGACCAGCCATGTATTCGGAAGGCAGCATGCCGAACTTCTGTTTAAAGGACCGGGCAAAATAATTGGGCGTGGCAAAACCTACATGATAACCAATCTCCGCAATCGTCATATTGCTTTTATCCAGTAACAAAGTCGCCTTCTCCAGCCTGAAAGAACGGATGTATTCGACCGGCGTTTGTCCGGTGATCTCAAACAATTTCGTGTATAAAGTACTCCTGCTCATGCCAAACTGCTTGCTCATCCATTCTACCGAGAGCTGGGGATTGGTAATATTTTGTTCCAAAAAAGCGGCTATTTCCTGCAGTAGTTTTTCATCAGACGAATCGATCCTAACCTCTGGTGTAATGGTGATCTGTTTAACATACGTGCTCTTCATAGCGCTATTCAATTCGAGCAGGCTCTTCACCTTGGCTTGTAGCACTTCGAAATCAAATGGTTTGGTGATATAATCATTGGCCCCGGTAGCCAGGCCTTTGATCTGTTCTTGCTGATCGTTCAGGGCCGTCAGCAAAATGACCGGAATATGACTCGTCCGTTTATCGGCCTTTAATTTATGGACCATATCAATCCCGTTCACTTCCGGCATACTGATATCGCTGATGATCAGCTGTGGATGATGCGCCAGCGCCTTCTGCCAACCTTCTTTTCCATTGACCGCTTCAATGACCATATAGTCGTTTCCCAGGTTGTCTTTGAGGTAAAACCTGAAATCGTCATTGTCTTCCACCAAAAGCAGGATGGGTAAGGCCTTCTTGTGTTCTTTCCCGTTCACCTTTTTAGCTGCTCCTGTTTTCCCGACCTCCGGTATAGCGTGCGCGATCTCATCAGCCACCCCGGCGTCAACACCAAGCGGTAAATAGATCGTAAACGTACTGCCGTTATCCTTCTCACTGTCCACCTGAATGGTTCCGCCATGCGCCTTCACGAATTCTTTGGTGATCGACAGGCCGATCCCCGTGCCGTAATTCAGAATAGCCGAAGAAGCATCATGTTGAAAGAAGCGATCATAGATCCTGTCGAATGTTTCTTTCGGAATGCCGATGCCTGAATCGATCACCTGCAATTTTACCCAGGCATGGTTACCATCCTGCCTCTCAGGAGCATGGTCTACCACCACGCTGATCTGTCCTGCTTCCAGGGTAAACTTAAAAGCGTTGGACAATAAATTGAATAGAATACGCTCTACTTTATCATGATCAAAAAAGGTGACCAGGTGATCGATCGTGCTGCTGAACGAAAAATTGATATGCTTTCTTTCAGACAGGTCCCGGAACGATTCCGACGTATCTTTTACAAAAGCAATAAAATCTCCTTTTGATGGCTGCAAGGTCGGTTCCTGTTCTTCCAGCTTCCTGAAATCAAGCAATTGATTCACCAGGTTGAGCAATCTTTTAGCATTTCGCCGCACGATAAATAGTTTATCGAGCTTGCCAGTGGCTTTTTCGCCATCGATCAGTTGTTCAACAGGACCTGCGATCAGGGAGATCGGCGTTCGGAAATCATGGCTCAGGTTGGTCAGGAACTTCAACTTCAGCCGATCCAGTTCCAGCAAACGTTTCGCCTGTTGCTGCTCCTGTTCGCGGGCCAATTTTCGTCGAAGCGCCAACAGCACCCGGTAGCGACTGTACAGCACCAGGCCAACAATGAACAGCCCGTAAAAAACATAGGCAGCCGTGGTACGCCAAAACGGTGGCCGCACGACTATTTTTATCCGCGATTCCGCGGTATTCCAGATACCATCGTTGTTACTGGCTTTTACGTGAAATACATACGTACCCGGATCGAGGTTGGTATAAGAAGCCGTATTGTTGGTCCCGGTATAATTCCAGTCCTTATCCAGTCCTTCCAGGTGATAGGCGTAGAGGTTTTGTTTGGCCAGTGTATAATTCAATGCCACAAAACTCAACGCAAAATTTTGTTTGTAATCGAGCGTAATCTCCTCCGCAATGGAAATATGTTCATGAATTGGCGCATCGCTATCGGCAACAACCGACTTGTTCGACACTTTGAGATCGGTTAACAGCACCTTGGGTACATTGCGGTTTACCGTAAGTGCAGCCGGGTTGAAATAATTGATCCCATCCAGGCCACCGAAAAGGATATCCCCACCGGATAACCGTATGCCAGCCCCATGAAAAAAGTTGCTGTTCTGCACACCATTGTGATAGGTAAAATTCCTGAACTTTTGAGCGGTCGGGTCCATGCTGCTGATGCCCGTATTGGTACTGAGCCAGAGTTGACCGGCGAGGTCTTCCACGATCTGGTAAATGGTCGTATTCTGCAACCCGTCTTTTTCCGTGAAGCGCGTAAACTGTTTTTGCGGCTTGTTAAAAAGCGATAAGCCCCCGCCATCGGTCCCCACCCACATCCTGCCATGGCTATCGCAAAGCAGAGATTGTATCTTATTGCTCGGTAGCCGGCTATTGCTTTGGGTATAGATCGTCCAGCCATCTTTGTCGGGTTCATAGACGGCCAGCCCACCGCCGTGGGTGCCGATCCAGATATTTTTATCCGCATCTTCTACGATCGCCCGGATATAACCATTGATAGGCAAAAAACGTTCCCCGGCACCTTTGGGTGACGGGCTATATGTTTCCACCACCTTGTCATCACGGATAACATACACGCCGGCGCCGTTGGTGCCTACCCAGGTGTTACCACGGCTGTCTTCACCAAAACAATGAATATCCTGGCTGTACAGGTTACCAGAGGGGTTTTCAATTGGTATTTGCCGGGCCTGGCCCGTATGGCTGTCCCATACGATCACCCCCTTTCCATAAGTACCTAGGTATAATTTGCTGGTCTGTGATAAATGGATGGCCATGATGGGGAGAGGCGGCAGGGGCTGTCCCTGCAACCGGATCGGGAGGGGAGCTACCTGGCCGTTCCTGTGGTTGAATGCATACAGACCGCCATCGTAGGTGGAGACATACGTGTTACCGGAAGGCTTTTCGGCCAAACTGGTCACGATGAGGGGTACGCCACCATTATTCTTAAAGGAACTGCTCAGTTTTAGGCCAAACAGGTTGATATTCTTATCATACTTGTTGATACCACGCATAAAGGTGCCGAACCAGTAAATACCGTCTTTGTCAAACCAGGCACAACTGATCGCTTTGCCGGTCAGGCTGAAGATATTGCCGTCTTCGGCGCGGTAGGTCGTCAGTTTTCCGGTAGCGATATCCAGGGCGTTCAGTCCGTTCCTGGTACCCACCCATAAAAGCCCTTCATTGTCGGCCGTGATACAAGTCACAGCATTATCGCTCAAAGACGCTTCGTCGCCAGGCACATGCCAGTAGGTCTGGAAGGCCTGGTCGCCAGGCAACAGCCGGCTGAGACCATTTCGCGTGCCCACCCAGATCGTTCCGGTGCCATCCTGCGCCACCGCCCGTACATGGTTATTGGCTAAACTGGCGGGGTCACCTTCCCGGTTCACGAACCGTTTGAAGGTATTGGTGGCGATCGTATAGCAAAACAGGCCATCGTACGTACCGATCCATATGCGGTGCTGGCTGTCTTCAACGACCGTTTCCACCACTGTCTTTACGGCGTTGCCGTCTGCATCCGGCAGGTAAACTTCTGAAACAGAACGGGTAGCAATATCCATGACGTATAGCCGCGCGTATGCTGCGATCCAGAGTTTACCACGATTGTCACTACAAATGCTCTTGATGACCGCATTACCCGTCAACCCCGTATTGTTAATGGTAATATGCTCGAAAGTGTTTTTGCGTCGGTTGTAAAGGCTCAGCCCTCCCCCACCCGTGCCGATCCACAAATTGCCCGCCTTGTCTTCGTGTAAAGCCAATACTTCGTTGGCCCGCAGGCTGTTGCTATCGTCGGGGATATTCCGATACACCGTGAAATTGGTGCCGTCATATTTATTGAGTCCATCGGTCGTCGCCAACCACATCAGTCCGTGCCGGTCTTTTAAGATGGCAAAAATGGAATTCGACAGCAACCCGTCTTTGACCGTGATGGAGGTAAAATTAATATGCTTTGGCTGTGCATAACCCGTGATGGCCAGCAGCAACAGCAGCAGTAGGTATAAATATTTCATGACAAGCAGTATATGGAAAGCCCGGTGTGCAAGATCAGATTAATAGTAAAATTGACAAGTAATGCCGAACATTTATGACATAATATCCAACAAATGTCCCATGCATCGATAGTCAATTTATCGAATTTTATGCACGTGCCAGTTCAAAATATTACTGGCTGTATTATTACTAACTGATTGCATTACACTGCTTCACCAAGCGCAGTGATTGTAACTGCCAAACTGCTGCCATTATGAACAAGATTGCCCACCCGGGAGCATTGCCTCCTAACCATCCCACTTTGTACTCCGGTATTATTTCCCCGCATTGTTACCTACATGCCATTCTGCACAATCAGTTACCGGCGCCGTACCTGATGAGAACCCTTCATTAATAACCAAAAACAAGCATTGTATGAAACGAATTGATTGCCACATCAGATTATGGTTTTTTCTTGCGTGTATATTATGCCGCGCAGCCACCCTGGCCAATGATGCCGGCTACGGCAATCACCCGCCCCTGTTTGCCTTTACGGTGAGCGGAAAAGTGCTGGATGAAAAAGGGAATGGACTGGTAGGCGCCTCCGTAGCGCAAAAGGGCCACACCAATGCGACCACGACTACCGCCGACGGCAGTTTTAGCCTTACTATCCAGGAACGATCTGCCGTATTGGTCATCACCTATGTCGGTTTCCAGTCGAAAGAGGTAACCGTCAAAGCGGAAACGACCGATCTGATGATCAGCCTGAGCCCGGGACTCAATTCACTGGAAGACGTCATCGTGATTGGCTACGGCACCCAGAAAAAGCAATTGTCTACCGCCTCCGTAGCCAGGGTAAAAGGAGAACAACTGGCGGTAGTTCCCGCTGCCAACATTTCCAATTCGCTAGCCGGCCGGGCTACCGGCGTCATTACCCGTGCCAACGGCGGCCGCCCCGGGGCAGACAATGCTACTATATATGTACGAGGCATAGCCACCACGGGTACCACCGTTAACGGAGTCACCTATAATACCACGCCCCTGATTGTGGTAGATGGGGTGATCCGGAATAATATCAATGAAGTAGACCCCAATAACATCGAAAACGTATCTGTGTTGAAAGATGCGGCTGCCGTAGCCGCCTACGGGCTGGGCGGTGCCAATGGGGTCGTATTGATCACGACTAAAAGAGGCGTCACCGGAGCTCCGGTACTGAGTCTCGGAGGATATTATGGCGATCAGCAACCCACGTATTTGCCCAAAATGCTGAGCGCAACAGATTATATGAAGCTGAAACTGGAGGCTTACAAAACGGAAAACCCCACCGGCACCAACCCCACCTATAGCCAGGCCTATATCGACGCCTATGCCGACAACCACGCGAAAGACCCGGATCTTTACCCCATATCCGATGCGCTGAATGATGTGGTCAGAAAGCACTCGCCCATTTACCAGACCAACTTCTCCATCCGTGGAGGGTCGCCCACCATTAAGTATTATGCCGGCCTGGGTTATTTTAAACAGGAAGGTATGTTTGACCGGTCGGGTTATGATCGGTTCAACTATACGGTGAACCTCGATATCAACATAACGCCTACCACCACCGCTGCAGTGTCCTTCAACGGCGCGGTTCAAAAAACAACGGATGTCGACGGCGGCACCGGCCAGTTGTTCAGGGGGGTGTATAAATTTATCCCGGTGGCGCCACTACGGTTCAGCAATGGCTTATGGGGAGAAAGTTCGGGCAATGCACCGCTTGGCGTCATCAACTCCGAAGGGTACTTCCGCCAAAACACCAACAATTTGCTGAGCACCGTCACCCTCGAACAAAAACTTCCGTTTGTAAGAGGACTGAGTATAAAGGGATCGTTTAGCTACGACCCTTACTATTACACCCAAAAGCAATGGCACCGCCCCTTTATCTACTGGACACAAAGCGGGGCAGCTCCTCCCTATACGTATACCCCTGCTTACTCAACCCAGGAAACCAGTGCCACTATTTTCTCGTGGCTGAACCAGCAATACTGGCAAAACAACACCAACACCTGGCAGGCTTACCTGAATTACCACAACACGTTTGGCAAACATGATATCACCGGCCTGGTGGTGGCAGAAAAGAGAAACAATAAGCAAAATGACTTCAGAGCGCGCATCAACAACTATGCGGTCAATATCGACGAACTGTCATTGGGCAGTTCCAATAAAAATGACTTTGACATTGCCGGCGGTTCTGGCACAGGTAGCCAGGTGGGTTATGTGTACCGCGCCAGTTATGCGTACGACAGGCGATACCTCCTCGAGGCCTCCGGCAGGTATGACGGGCATTATTATTTTGCGCCCGGCAAAAGATGGGTATACCTCCCCGCCTTTTCTGCAGGCTGGATCATCTCCAATGAAAATTTCTTCCGCTCCGTCACCTTTGTGGATTATCTCAAGGTCAGGGGTTCCTGGGGTAAATCAGGCAACCTCACCAGTACCGGATTCCAGTTCCTGAGCAGCTATCCGCTACGTGGTAATGCTTATGCCTATGGCGATGGTACGCTGGTACAAGGCTCGTATGTATCTATAGAGAACAACCCCAATATAACCTGGGAGATCAGCAAGAAAACCGATGTCGCGGTAGAGGCTAATTTATGGAAAGGTCTGGTACGACTCGAAGCAGGATATTTCCATGAAAGAAGGGAAGGCATGCTGCTGTCGCCCAATGTGGTGGTACCACAGGAATACGGGCTACAGCTGGCACAGGAAAATGCCGGTATCATGGAAAACCATGGCATTGAATTATCGATCGGAACCACGAAGAAATTCAAGAATGGTCTGCAGTTATCTGTTGATGGGAACTTTACCTATGCCCAAAACAAGGTCGTGCAGCTGTACGAGTCACCCATCACGAAAAACGATCCCCGGCGAAGCAGAACGGGCCGTCAGTTCAATACCGTGTTTGGGTATAAATCCCTCGGCCTCTTCTCCTCCGCCGATGACAAAAACGGAGATGGTATCATCAATGGTACGGATGGTTACAACATCGCTCAATTCGGCACGCTGCGCCCGGGGGATATCCGGTATGCCGACCTCGGAGGCCCCAATGGCGTTCCAGATGGAAAGATCGACTCTTACGATGAAACCGTCATTGCCCGTCCGCAAACACCCGCTATCATTTACGGTATTGGGGTCAATGCGAGCTGGAAAGGATTTGATCTGTCAGCCTTGTTCCAGGGTTCGGGCCTGTCGAGCTTCAATGTATACGGCTTTATGACCGTAGCCCATTTCAACAACAACAGCAACTCTTCGTACGAGTATTACAACAACCGGTGGACGCCCGACAATCAAAATTCGAAATATCCCAGAGCTTATTCAGCGCCTACCAACAACAATGGACAGACATCTGATTTCTGGTTCATCAACAGCTCCTACCTGCGCCTGAAAACCGCGTCACTGGGCTATACCGTTCCAACCAGCATCAGCTCAAAAGTAAAAATGAAGAGTCTGCGGATATATGTAACTGGTCAGAACATTTTCACATTCGGTAAGCTGAAATTCACCGATCCCGAAACAACCGGCGAACAGGGGTATCCTATTCAGAAAACCTTCCTGGTTGGCTTCAACACCACGTTCTAACCATTAAAAACTTACAAGATGAGATCAGTTAACAATACGCTCGTATACGCGTGCCTGGTAACAGTACTGCTGGGTTTATCAGCTTGCGACAGAGACCTCGACAACCAGCAGAAAGTGAGCCTGGATGATAATACACAATGGGCCACCGAATCCAATGCCGATATTTTCCTGAATGATGTGTACGACCAGCTACCGGATATGTATTCCCAACCGGAAAACCTTGACAACTTCACCGATGACAACGACGCGGGTTTCTATTACAACTCGTGGAAGTACAAAGACGGCAACCTGGATCCGGCATCTACCAATTACACCTTGTTTGGCGGCGGCGCTACCGGCGTGCAAACGGTAAGCCGGTACAACTGGCCCGCGCTCTACACCTCCATTCGCAAATGCAACACCTTTATACAACAGGTCAATGCACACAAAACCAATTATGGATCGGCCTGGTTCAATAAACGTATCGACGAAGCCAGGTTCAACAGGGCGTTTCACTACAGCATCCTTTTCCTGCACTGGGGTGGTGTGCCCATTATCCTCGACCCACAGGTCAGGGCAGACACCCTCAATTTGTTTGTAAAACGAAGCACGTACGCAGAAACACTCGACTTTCTGACCAAAACATTGGATACGGTGCTGAACAACAAATACCTGGCTGTTAAATACAACAAAGGAAATCCCGATGCAGGAAGAGCTACGCTTGGAGCGGCGCTGATGTTAAAGGCATACCTGCAGTTGGTGGCAGCCAGTCCCACCTACAACGCAGCCTCCTATGTGGGCGGTGCCGATCCCAACAAAATAGCCGGGTTTGGCAATGCAGATGTATCGCGTTGGGCGACGGCGGCTGGCTCCTTCAAAAAATTCATCGACGACTGGGGCGGCGGAAAAACCTATGGACTTTTCCCGGAAGACTCCACCTTGTGGCAGGAGGAAAACGAATACAACGCGGAGGTGATCTGGGACCGGCAGCATGTGGCCAATGTAAAGGGATCCAATTACGAACAGTATGGGGGTCCGGTATACGTGCTTGGCTCCTACTATACCTGGGGTAACTACAATCCCACACAGGAACTGGTCGATCAGTTCTTCATGGCCAATGGAAAACCCATCACCGATCCTGGTTCCGGTTACGACCCCCAACGTCCTTATGTAGGCCGCGAACGCAGGTTCTACAAATGGATCGTGTACGATGGCGCTCCTTACAAATTGGACTGGATGTCGGCACAGGATACCATCTACACACGCATCGACAAGGTACGTCCCTCGCCCAACCAGATCGACTTTGCCAGCACAGACGTCAGCAATACCGGTTATTACTTCCGGAAAAAGCTCAATCCCAGGAACCGCCCTGCAACGGGATTGAGTGGCGCCAACTACATCTATTTCCGCTATGCAGAGGTGTTACTGGGATATGCCGAAGCGCAAAACGAAGCGGTAGGCCCGGATGCTTCGGTATACAGTGCGATGAATGCCATCAGGGCCCGCGTCAACCTGCCAGACCTGCCTGTCGGATTAAGCCAAAGCCAGATGCGGGAGGCCATCCGCCAGGAAAGAAGAATAGAATTGTGCTTCGAAAACAAACGCTTCCAGGACATCATTCGCTGGAAGATCGCCGACCAGGTATTGACCGTCGATCTGCATGGCATGAAGATCGAAAATACCAAGGCCGACAACAGTGGTACCTGGGTATACACGCCAGTAGGCTTGAACCATCCGCACGCGTTCAAACTGAGGCAGTATATGCACCCGATCCCACAAACGGCGTTGGCGCAAAATGCTAAACTGGTACAGACACCTGGCTATTGATTATTCACTTCAGCTCATAGTACAAGGAGCCCATCCACCGATGGTGCGGTGGGCTCTCTTTCAAAATTGATCCATTATGAAAAAGATCGCTTTATTGCTGGTAGCCGCCCTGTCCTACGGAGGCCTCACAGCCCAATTTGCAGGCATTCAGAACAACGCCGAACAGCCGCTGCCGGAAGGCTTCAAGCCGGCTTCGACCAACACCTTTTTATCGCAGTATCCTGCCGTCAACGCGTCCACCCGCCAGGCCACCTTTAGGGTCGTGGCCCCATACGCGCAAAATGTGACCCTGCAGTTGGGGGGCAAACACGCCATGACCAAAGACGACAAGGGCGTGTGGTGGTACACGACAACGCCACTGGTCGTTGGCTTCCATTACTATGCTGTGATGATCGACAGTGTGCCGGTCATGGACAGGGGCAGCGAAGCCTATTTCGGCAGTAATTGGGAATCTGCCGGTATTGAAATTCCCGAGGGCTCCGAAGGAGACTATTACCGCTTCAACAGGAATATTCCGCATGGCGAGATCCGCTCCCTGTACCATTGGTCTGATGTCAATGGACTCGAGCGTCACATCAACGTGTATGTGCCGGCCGAATATGAAAAGAATCCGAAAAAGAAATACCCGGTACTTTACCTGGTACATGGATGGGGAGAAGATGAAAACGGCTGGTCGGTGCAAGGTCAGTTGGCCAATATCATGGATGGCCTGATCGCCGCCGGCAAATCCGTGCCAATGATCATCGTGATGCCCAGTGGAGACATCAAAACCAATTCGGATGTACGCAAGGCATCGGGCGATATCACGGATATCCTGATCAAAGACCTGATTCCTTATGTCGACAAAACCTTCCGCACCTACACAGACCGTGACCACCGCGCGATGGCTGGCTTGTCAAGGGGCGGTGCACAGACCTGGAATGCCGTACTCAACAACATGGACAAGTTTGCCTGGATGGGCGGCTTCAGTGGATCAGGCCGCTTTGGTCCCAATCCCTTCAACCGCAATGCCCCACCCACCACCATTGAAACAGGATACAATGGGGCCTTCAAGGATGCAGCCGCTTTCAATAAAAAGATGAAGCTGTTGTTTATCAGCATTGGCACCGAAGAAGGTCAGGGCGCCAGGCAAACCTATGACAGCTTAAAGAACCATGGCATCAGCAACCTGGTATACCACGAATCAGCCGGCACGGCGCATGAATGGCTTACCTGGCGCAGGGCCCTCAATGATTTTGCACCCCGGTTATTCAAATAATAGCATTACCCGTATGAAAAAGATCCGTTTACGACAAGTAGGTGTTATCTGCCTGCTGCTATGCCTGCAAAGTGCGATGGCACAGAATCCGCTGATCAGGAATATGTATTCAGCAGACCCTTCCGCCAGGGTGTTTGGCGATAGTGTATATGTATTCCCCTCGCATGATATACTGGCCACGCCCGGACATGGACGCGTAGGTTGGTTTTGCATGGAAGACTACCATGTATTCGCATCGAAAGACCTGACCGAGTGGAAAGACCATGGCCCCATACTAACGCAAACCAACGTGCCCTGGGCAAAGCCGGATGGCTACAGTATGTGGGCGCCGGACTGTATTTACCGCAATGGTAAATATTACTTCTACTTTCCGGCCACCCCGGATTCACTTTATGGGAGGGGCTTTGCCATTGGGGTGGCAGTAGCCGATCATCCCTGGGGGCCATACGTACCACAGCCCACGCCGATCAAAAAAGTGCATGGCATCGATCCCAATGTGTTCATCGACAAAGATGGCCAGGCCTACCTCTATTGGTCGCAGGGAAATATTTATGGCGCCAAACTACAGGACAATATGCTGGAGCTGGCATCGGAACCGGTCATCTTCCAGGATCTGCCGGCAAAGGGACTGAAAGAAGGGCCTTATGTATTCGAGCGCGAGGGCATTTATTACCTCACCTTCCCGCATGTGGAAAATAAAACAGAAAGATTGGAGTATGCCATGGGCCAAAGCCCCCTGGGTCCTTTTAAGATGACAGGGGTGATCATGGACGAATCAGCTACCGGCTGCTGGACGAATCACCATTCCATTCTACCAGTTAAACAGCAGTGGTACCTTTTTTACCACCACAACGATTATTCGCCGGGGTTCGATAAAGCACGCTCAATACGGGCGGACAGCCTCTCGTTCAACGGTGATGGCACCATCCGGAAGGTAATACCCAGTTTGAGAGGCATTGGCGTCACCCCTGTCAATAGCGAAATACAGCCAGACCGGTATTCGGCCATCAGCAGCCGCGGGGCTGCCATCGCCTTTCTGGATACCGGCAACAGGTTCAAAGGATGGAAAACCGTGTTGTCGGCGGCAGATGCCTGGGTACAATACAACACGGTCGATTTTGGAAATAAGCCCTTCAAATCGGTTTTGATACAAGCGACGGCGGAAGGCCCCGGCGAGCTCGAAATACACAGCGGCAGCGCCACAGGCCCGCTTATCGCGACCGTCAGGGTAGCGGCAAACGGCGACTGGAAGACCATCAAAGCCAGGGTATCAAAGCACACTTCCGGTATACAGAACATAGTGTTGGTCTCGAAGGGAAATACGCCCGTGGCGATAGATTGGATTAAGTTTGAATAGATAAGTGCACTTGACCTGGATTGCCCCGTCGACCTGCGCAGGGTACGCCAGGTCGGATTTGAATAACATAAAGTCGGCTCTATGCAAGCCGGGTGTTGGGGTCCACCCTATTTTTGTTCATTGCTTGAATTTGAAAAATGAACGCATGAACAGAAGATCCCTCTTGAAAAATATGCTGGGCCTGGCACCGGCTGCTTACCTCGTCAATCATCCGCTGAGCACATTTGCCCTCGACGACCTGTCCATCGCGAAAGGACCCTTCCAACCCGATTGGCCATCGCTGGAACAATACAAGACCCCCGATTGGTACCGGAATGCCAAGTTTGGCATCTGGGCCCATTGGGGGCCTCAATGCGAACCGGAGTACGGCGATTGGTATGCACGCGGCATGTACCAGGAAGGGAGCGATCAATACAACTACCATGTAAAAAAATACGGGCATCCCTCCCAATTCGGATTCAAAGAGGTCATCAACGCCTGGAAAGCCGATCAGTGGAATCCCGATGAGCTGGTAGGATGGTACAAAGAAGCCGGCGCCAAATATTTTGTAGCGCTAGCTAACCACCACGACAACCTGGATCTGTACAATAGTAAATACCAACCCTGGAACTCGGTGAGGGTGGGACCCAGAAAAGACCTGATCGCGGGGTGGGCAAAAGCCGCCCGGGCGCATGGACTTCATTTCGGCGTGAGCGTACACGCAGCCCATGCCTGGAGCTGGATGGAGGTAGCCCAACGATCTGATACCAAAGGTCCCTTGGCAGGCATCGCCTACGATGGTAAACTGCGCAAAGCCGACGGCAAAGGCCAGTGGTGGAACGGATATGATCCGCAGGACCTCTACGCACAAGATCATCCACTGAGCCAAAACAGCCAGGACAACGGCATGATCCACCGGCAATGGGATTGGGGCAATGGCGTTACGCCGCCTTCCAAACAATACTGCGATACCTTTTATAAGCGAACGATCGACCTGATCGATCAATACCATCCCGACCTGCTGTACTTCGATGATACGGCGCTGCCCCTATGGCCCGCCAGTGATGTAGGGCTGAAGATTGCAGCCCACTTTTACAACACCAGTATCAGGCGGCATGGCCAGTTACAGGCTGTCATCAACGGTAAGATCCTGAACGAACAGCAGCGCAAATGCCTGGTATGGGATATAGAACGCGGACAAAGCAATGAAATACTGCCCTACACCTGGCAAACGGATACCTGCATCGGCAACTGGCATTACGACCAGCGCGTATTGGAACGCCACCGCTATAAAACCGCCACCACTGTGGTACATACACTGGTAGATGTTGTCAGCAAGAATGGCAACCTGTTGTTGAGTGTGCCGGTAAAAGGCAATGGCACCATCGATAGTGATGAGAAAGCCATCATTGCAGGCATTACCGCCTGGATGAAAGTAAACAGCGAAGCGATCTACGATACACTTCCCTACCAGGTATATGGTGAAGGACCAGCCATGGAGAACGCACCCGCGCTCAGCGCGCAAGGTTTCAATGAAGGCAAGGGCAAGCCATTTACCGCAGCAGATATACGCTTTACCCAAAAAGAGAAAACCCTGTATGCTACCACCATGGGTAATCCACACCAGGAAATACTGATCAAAACACTCAAGGGCAAACCCATTACACAGGTGGCACTACTGGGTAGTTCGGCCAGTTTACAATGGCAAAATACCGACCAGGGCTTATTGATCAAACAGCCGGAGAACCAACCCGAGACGATAGCGGCCGTTTACAGGATAACAGGGGCCGTTTAACGGCACAGCCAGGAAAAGCGGGAGAGCCGCTAAGAATCGCTGCTGGTTTTGTACTTTTAAGGGGATTGTTTTCCTTATGAACACACGGCTGCTGAGACATACTTTTTCCCTGTTGCACATCGACCATGTATACCTGAATCATACCTGGAATTACAAACAGGTGCTGAGTCCCTATTACAGGTTGTATTATATCGACGAAGGGGAAGGCAGGATTGCCAATGCACAACAAACGATCAACCTGGAGCCGGGTCACCTGTACCTGATCCCCAGTTTCACGTTGTGCGACCTCTATTGCGGCCACTACCTCAGTCAGTATTTCATCCAGTTCTTCGAAGAAACACCGGATGGCATGTCCCTGTTTCAAAACAACAGGAACCTGCTGACGATAAAGGCTGGGGAGACCGACATGGCCAACATCAAACGTTTACTGGAGATCAATCCGGGAAGAGGGATCAACCGGTCAGACAATCCCAAAGTATACGAAAAAAACGCCTTCTACCGCGAATACCAGGAATTGAACAACCGGCAGAGCGATGCCGTGTACTTCGAAACGCAGGGCATATTGCTACAGTTGCTGTCCCGGTTCGTCAGTACTGCCCAATCGGCTGCAACAGACGCCGTAGCTATCCCATCCAAGATACTCGATACCATCAGCTATATACAACTACACCTCAAGCAGCCACTGACGATTGCGTTGCTGGCCAGTCGTGTCAACCAGCATCCGGATTATTTCTCCCGGCAATTTCTGCAGTCGACCGGAGAGCGGCCGCTGCAATACATACACATCAAAAGGATTGAGCGGGCACAGTACCTGATCACGACGACCAATCTATCGTATGCAGCCATCGCGAGCGAAACAGGCTTTGAGAACCTCCCCTATTTTTCGAGACTGTTCAAGAAGATAACGGGAATACCGCCGAATAAATACCGGCAGCAAAACCAATCCATCGACACCGTGTAAGGGTACGCCGGTTCGTCGGTTTTAAACAACCGCGTTGCTACCAGGCCATAATTGCAGGATATGTTCCTCGCTAAATACTTCGAGCGATGGGAGCTTCAGGTCGGCAATAGCAAAACCTGGATCATCGTATTGTTGTTTGGCCGGTACAGCGATCACTTTCATGCCCGCAGCTTTCGCCGCCAACACGCCCGATGTCGAGTCTTCAAAAACGAGGCAATGAGCCGGGGATACCTGCAATTTGCGGGCGGCGGTGAGGTATACATCAGGAGCGGGTTTGCCATTTTCCTCCAACTCGGCCGACGAGGTACTGTGAAAATAATGTTCAATAGCCAGTCTGCGCAAAACGGTTGGCACCAGCGCCAGTGGTGCATTGGTAGCCAGACCAATCTTATAACCAGCTTTACTGATCAATTGTAATATTGCCACTACACCAGGCAACTGGTTGCCACCAGCTTCGATCAACTCAGCTACCCGGTTGATCACGGCCAGCTCGATTTCGTCCAACCCTTTTTGCGGCCATGGTTGATGACGATACCAGAAAGCGGTAACCTCCTTCGTGGTCATTTGACAGGTTTGTAGTGCCAACTCGGGGGTTACATCCACGCCTACAGCGCCAAATACTTCTTTTTCGGCATCTTTCCAGAACGGTTCCGAGTCGATCAGTAACCCATCCATGTCGAATAGTACAGCTTCCAACATGCTGGCAAGATATTGATTCTATCGGTAATGGGGTGCCTTGGGATGATTACCGAACACCAGGTACACCGATGGCAAGGACAGTTCATCGAGCTGGCCTGCCTCCTCCTGCCGGATGAAGCCTTTCTTGATCTGTTCTGCCCTTTGCAGAAATTTGCCCGCTGACAGGTAACCTAGCCTGATACCGGGCGCCAGCGTTTTGGCAAAAGACGAATAATACAGCACCAGCCCGCTGTGGTCGAAACCTTTGATGGTGGAAGGTCGCTGACCATGAAAGTGAAGATCACCGTAAATATCGTTTTCAATGATCGCTACGTGGTGATGTTGCGCGATGTTCAGCAAGGCCAGTTTTTGTTCGTCCGATAAAAATATACCTGTTGGGTTGTGGAAGCTAGGCGTTACGATGACCGCCTTTATCGGGTTGTGTGCACAAGCATGGGTAAACACATCGACATCGAATCCTGTCTGCGTATCAACCGGAATTTCGATCACTTTAAGGCGTAGCACCCGGATCACCTCGAGCACAGAGAACACGCAGGGACTTTCTACAGCTACAATATCACCTGCCTCACATACTGCTGCGAGGGCGATGTACAGCGCCTGCAGCGCGCCATCGGTGATCAGCAACTCTTCTTTGTCGAGGGTGGCTTGGTAAGTTATCGCTGGCTTTCGATCTTACGCATCCTTTGTTTGCGGCAATCGTTACTACACTCTCACCGAAGAAAGGAGTCGCCATAGATCTTTTTGCCTTTGTCATGTTTATGGGGTATGGCTGGGGAAGTCTCGCGTTCAGCCTGCTCATCGATCTGGGGTTAAACGAAACCTTTCAGTTATTTGGCATCCTGGCGGCTGGCGGGGCATTGCTGGCCATGCGTGTATTCCGGCAACAGCGGTAAGCAGGGAAGTTATCCTGCCAGCTTCTTAATCAGGTAGGCACACAAAAAAAGCCCCAAAAGGGGCTTTTTTCGTATTACTAGCGAAAATTTTAGTAGCGCTTGTTGTAACCACCGCCGCCACCGCCGCGATTGCCACCGTAGCCACCGCCACCGCGGTTGCCACCACCAAAACCACCACGACCGCCGCCGCCAGAATTACGATCTTCTCTAGGCTTAGCTACAGTTACGCTGATAGTTCTGTTTTCTACAGACGCACCATCCAATTCTGCGATCGCTTTTTGAGCGGCAGTATCATCAGGCATTTCAACAAAACCGAAGCCTCTTGAACGGCCGGTTTCGCGGTCTGTGATTACTTTAGCTGAAGTAACTTCTCCATAGGGAGCGAAAAATTCTTGCAAGTCTTCATCCTGTACGTTGAAGCTCAGATTTGAAACATAAATGTTCATTCCGTGAAATTAAATTGATTGAATAATTTCTGAGGAAAGCATGAAGTAACTAACTATAATGCAGTGGTACTAAGCAATGTAATTAAAAATACTAATGCGACTCAAAATATCGGCATAAAGATAGTATTTTTTTCATACTTCCTCAGATAAATTCTAAGTTAGTTTCCTTTCGGAACTCCACTTCTTCCCTCGCACAGCAAAAATACCGCAAAAATCGTCAACCAAAAAGTCCATCGATGGGAATTGATTCCAGGTAATGCCCGATAGCGTTGGTGTCAGGTAACACACAATACTCCTCTATCCGGTTGGCGCTGGTATTACAGTAGGCCTCTACATAAAAATTGTCGATCTGAAACAAGAAGATCACCAGGCCGGGAGAGGTTCTTTTAGCAATGGCAACGGCATTGGTGGATACAGCACGCTTTTTCTCCGCTTCATTCATTACGATAAACTCAGAAAGCTTCATACCGTTAATTTTTAAGTGTTAACTAATAAAGACTTACCAATCCTGTAAACTGAACTGAAATACGAAAACTGAAATACTAGCTGATAACTGACTGAAAACGATAGAACCGGAAAATCCCTGTCGAAGAGGCAATGAGACAGTATTGAGCGATTATCCGCGTGAGGCATTATAAATATAGGTACAATTTTCCGTACCGCCAATGCTACCCGGCAGATGAGGCCAACTTGGCCTGATTTTAACAATATATTCTATTCCAGCCAGTTGCACCCATTTTAGAATAAAAAACTACCTTCGGTGGCAATAGCATCAAGCCGCCATGGAGTTCAACCCAGACAATGAAGTCGTTCGCCTCTGTATAAAGGGCATCACGGAAGAAGGCGAAGGCAGGCCGGCGACCGCCAAAACCTGTTACGAACAGGCCTGGCGCCTGGCTGTAAACGATTTTGAAAAGTTTACGGCCGCCCACTACCTCGCCCGGCAGCAGGACAGCGTTGCGGAAAAACTGCATTGGGATGAAATCGCCCTGCAACACGCCTTGAACCATTCCGACGAAGGCATCAAACAATACCTGCCGTCGCTATACCTGAATATCGCCAAATGTTATGAGGACCTGGGAGAGATATCGACAGCACAGCTTCGCTACCAGGATGCCTCCGAATTTACTGCCTACCTGAACCACGATGGCTACGGCAATATGATCAGGGCCGGCATTGAACAGGGATTGAAACGGACATTGCTTTTCACAAAGGATACTTCAGAACGTTCTTAAATTGGAATTCGTCGACAGCTTTTGCCTGCTCGTTGAGTGGCCACTACCAACAGGGTTGAATACAACTAGGTTTGACTAATAAACCAATCATTTAAAAGTCAACCATCATGGAAATTATTCAAACACCCGCCAATGCATTATCGCATTCAACAGTAAGCGCGATCATAAAAGCACCCATAGAGAAAGTAAATATTGCCGATTGGCTGTTGAACCTGCCAGATGCAGAGTATCAACGATGCTCCACCCAGCACATCGGCGCAGGCATCACAACTACCTTCGAAGGAGAACCCGTGTCAATCAATGTAGAAACCATTGGAGACGCCCTGATGGTGCAACATTACGTGGCTGTTGTTCATCGACCCGATTACTGTCGAATGCTATCGATCTCAGATTCCATCACTTCAAACGGCCGGACGAAAGTGCAGGTATTATGGGAATTGAAGGCCACCAGGATCGATGACAAAACCACCTTGTACACGAACGAGATCCATGCGACGGCGACGCCGGAAATGTTCAGCTACTTGAAGGAGCGTGGCCTTCACCTGGAGGGCGCGGCGGCCGCCCGTCAGGCAGCCTCCGATGCACACAACCGGGAAGAAACACCCAATTTCGCCAAAAGCATTGAAAACAAAGCACTGACCGGCAAGTACAATCAGCCATTCTGACCTACGCGCATGCAAGTCACAGAGCACATTAAAAACAAATTAACACTAGGTGTTTCACATTAGCGGCACTAAGTCGAACTACGGTAAAGCGGCAATTACCAGTCGCAGCAGCTGGATGCCTGCCTGGAAAGGGGCACCTTTGCCCCGTAATCCGATTTGAAGTCCAACATGCCATCAGCACTGGCAATATCCTAGACAGACCCAAAAAACCCCGACCAAGTACCCCACGGTAGAAAACGTCAACCAATGACGGCTGATTAATCATCGCTCCATTGGTTATCGCCCCTCTCCCTGATCGTGAAATAGTAGCCACCCTCTGGTAATACCGGAGGGTTTCGCTTTTTACAGCCACTGAAGCTGGCCAGATCAATTTCTGCCGAATACTACTATGATTTAATAAACAAGCTGATAGCCTTATGAAAACCTTTCATAAATTTACGAAATGCCGTAATGGCGCCACTCCCCTCTTCCCGATACTGTATTGCAAATCAAAAAGATATAAGCCGGCACGGCTTTGGTCTATAAATAGCGGTCAGTAAATTCCTTCACACCATAAAGCAAGAATCATGAGTACTGTAAAACTTAAAGACGGAGCAGAACTGTATTACAAAGATTGGGGCGCTGGTCAGCCCATCGTATTCCACCATGGCTGGCCCCTTTCCAGCGATGATTGGGATGCACAGATGATATTTTTCCAACAGCAGGGATTCCGGGTAATCGCTCATGATCGCCGCGGTCACGGTCGCTCTACACAAACTGCCACCGGCCATGAAATGGAAACCTATGCTGCCGATGTAGCACAACTGGTAGAAGCACTGGACCTGCAGAACGCCATTCACATCGGTCACTCTACCGGCGGAGGTGAAGTGATCCGTTACGTCAACAAGTACGGTAAAGGCCGTGTTGCCAAAGCAATACTCGTTAGTGCAGTAACGCCCATTATGGTAAAGAATGCCAACAACCCCGATGGCGTTCCCGAGAGCATTTTCGACGAGATCCGCCAGCAAACCGCTACCAACAGGCAGCAATACTTCAAAGATTTTTCGGAGGCATTCTACGGCTATAACCGCCCAGGCGCGGAGCCCAAGCAAGGCATCCGCGACAACTGGTGGCGCCAGGGCATGATGGGCAGCATCCTGGCCCATTATGAGTGTATCAAAGCATTCTCTGAAACAGATTTTACGGAAGACCTGAAGAATGTCGACGTTCCCGTGCTCATATTACACGGAGAAGACGACCAGATCGTTCCATACAAGATCACTGCCTTAGCAGCCGCCAAACTGCTGAAGAACGGAAAGCTGATCACCTATCCTGGCTTCCCGCATGGTATGCCTACCACCGAAGCCGAGACGATCAACAAAGACATCCTCGCCTTCATCAAAGGCTAAATCAGCCATTCTATTTTCCATGCCCTCCCGGTAAGTATGTAGATACTTGCCCGGAGGGCATGGTGTTTTTTGTCTACCAAACCTGCAGGCCAATCCCCCGACGGCCTACAGGTGTTATTGCAACTGAACGATCTACAGCGTTAAACTGTCTCCCTATTCTTCCTCCTCCTGCCGCGCAGTTGCTTTCAGGTTTTCTGCCCGCTTCACGAGATCAAGAAACTCCTTCTTATACGGATCGTTATTGTTTTGAATGCTGTTGCCTGCCAGGGACCGCACCAGCTTGTAACTGCTGCTGCCTTTGAAGGTAGAGTTCCTGAGCACCATGCCAAAGGCAGCTACCGCCGAGGCAAAACGGATATTGTTGCTGGCAACCTGACCATTTTCTTTCACAGCCACTTCCAGTAAATGGCTCTTGTCTTCATCCGGCTTTTTGTACCGTAGCTTGACAAACATCCATTCTCGCGAGAAGGATGTACCGGGAGCTTTACCCGGAGCAGTTTGATATCGCAGCATATCTACCGGCGCCAGCCACTGATCACTCGCTAAGGAGGCGGGAATAACTTCGTACAACGCAGTTACCGTATGATTGCTGCCCATATCGCCGGCATCCTTCTTATCGTTATTGAAATTTTCGGTAGCCAGCAACCTGTTTTCATAACCGATCAATCGGTAGCCTTTTATTTGTTGCGGATTGAACTCTACCTGCAACTTTACGTCTTTGGCAATGGTAAACAGGGTACCCCCGAATTCGCTGATCAACACTTTCTTCGCCTCAGGGAGATCATCGATATAGGCATGATTCCCGTTGCCTTTACCAGCCAGCTTTTGCATTTTACCATCCTGGTAATTGCCGGTTCCAAAGCCAAGCACAGTAAGGTATACGCCAGATGCCCGTTTTTCCTCGATGAGGTTTTCCAGGGCATCATCACTACTGGCACCTACGTTGAAGTCGCCATCGGTGCAAAGAATAACCCGGTTGTTGCCGCCCTTCAAAAAATGTTGCTGCGCCGTTTTATAGGCGAGTTGAATACCAGCACCACCTGCGGTGGAGCCGCCGGCCTCCAACTCATCAATGGCTTCCCGGATCTTGTTTTTATCGTTGGTAGCTGGTAATACCAGGCCTGCACTACCTGCGTAGACAACAATGGATATCTTATCCTGCGGACGCAATTGATCGGCCAGCAATTTCAGCGACGACCTCACCAGCGGCAATTTATTGGCAGCTTGCATGCTACCACTTACATCGATGAGGAAGACCAGGTTCGAAGGAGGTAGTTGATCAGCTTCAATTTTCTTACCCTGCAAACCGATCATCACCAATTGATGTTGTTCGTTCCAGGGACAGGCCATTGATTCTGTAATAACACTAAATGGCTGATCGGCCTTGGGCTGCGGATAGTTGTAGGAGAAGTAATTGATCATTTCTTCAATCCGCACAGCGCCTGGTTCAGGCAGCCGACCTTCATTGATCAGGCGACGTACATTGCTGTAGGAGGCCGCATCGACATCGATGGAAAAGGTAGAGACAGGCTGGTTGGTTACCCGCTGAAATTCGTTCTCTTTGATATGATCATAGCCTTCCCGGTTTAAGTCGCCTTTGTCCCCGCCGGAAATATATCCCTGGTTATTGAAACTCATGCCGTAAACACGCCCCGAGTATGCGCTACTATTATTCATAGCCTTTCTCAACGGAGCACCAAGGCGAGTCACCACCACTTCCTGCAACTGATGCTCCGATGTTTTGAGCCTTATATTGATAACGGTCTGAGCGCCTACTCTTATTTCCTGTTTATTATATCCCACCATGGCAAAGACAAGGATGGCCTGCTTATCTGCCACCTGGATAGAGTAAGCACCTTTGGCGTCGCTGGTCGTGCCCATGCTCGTTCCTTTACAGGTGATACTGACGCCCTGAATCGGGGCTCCCCGCACATCGGTAATTTTTCCGGTAATGGTAGATTGAGCGGCAAGCACAAAGATGCCCGCACACCATACGAATAGTGTCAAAAGATATTTCATGGGCGCTTTTGAGAATAGATGCCCCGAAAAGGTGGATTACACAAACATTGGGTAGAAAAGGTGAAAACACGGTAGGGATACACCTATTAAATTGATAGTTTACGGCCTCACCCATCAACTACCACCCATGCGACGCCTTCTTGTTTTCCTGCTGGTGCAGCTATTATTGATCAATTCTTATGCGCAGGATCTTACCGGCACCTGGGAGGGAAGTTTGGCGCAGGGCGACAACGACTTCTCTGTCACTATTTACCTGGTACAAATAGCCGGCGATATTTACAAAGGAGCCGTGCAGATAAAAGAAAAAAAGCCCATCAAGATCACCGGCAACGGCAGGCTTAATATTCCTAAAGTACTGGAGAAAAAATCCAGCGCTACCATCAACCTGACAGCGACGCTCAGCAACGGTCAGCTCCAGGTAAAAGAAGAAGAGATCGTAGAAAAAGATGGTCCACGCAGATGGAGACTGGAGCTACTCAGTTTCAGACACAGTACCAATAGTGGTAATGAACAACTCTACATCACATCCGGGTACAACGGCGACCTGGTGAAGAAAAGCTCGGACTACCCGCCGCAATATGCCGCTGCCACCAAACCGGAACCTGGATCGGGCTCCAACAGCCCGCAGGCAAGTGGCGCTGGTGCATCGCGTACTGCAGCGGCTGCAAAACCAGCCCTGGTTTCATTAGACAGTGTCATCTTCACCAACAGCGCAGGCTCCAGCGATATCCTGTTCAACGATAAAGGCACGCTCGCCTTTACCTTCACCAACAACAGCGAAGTAAACCTGGCCAGTTTCGATATCCTGTTCAATATCAAGGAAGAAAATACTGGCATCCAGGGCACGGAAGGAAAAGTCGGTACCATGTCACTACCAAAATTCAAAACTGATAAAGGGGGCATCTACCTGGTTACCGGCTACAACCTCATCAGCGATAGTATTCATTTTACCATCGAAGGCATGTACAAAGGGGCAGCCCTATTCACCCGTGACTTTGCCCTGGCCACCAAACCCTTTTTCACCGCCAAAACCACTACGGTCGGCAAAAGCTCCGATATTACCCTGAACGCCCTGGCAGGTTATTACGGCTTTGGAAAAAAAACCTGGGCAACGGTAGTGACACCATTGAATGCATTGGCTGCCACCGGCAACAAGCCGGCGCTGATGTGGAAAGCGGTATTTACCACGCTGGGATGGGGCGGATATCCACCGAACGAAAATGAGGGAGTAAAGATCGCCAAACAGGCATTTCCTGCCGTGCAGGAAGCCGCCCGGGCTGGTGATGCAGAATGTCAATACCTGATGTTTTACGCGATTGGAATGGGGATAGCAGGCGTACCCAACAAGGAAGCCGCCAAAGATTTTCTGCAACGGGCAGCCGATGCAGGCTTTCTCCCCGCAATGTATGATTACGGCTTGTTTCAGCAAAAAGCCAAACAATACGAAGAAGGACTCAAGCTATTGGAGTCTTGCTATGCAAAAGGCCTCCAGAAGGCCGCTCTGAACATCGGCTTCTCGCACCGCAAAGGATTCGTAGGAGACAGGGATAGTGAAAAAGCGATCGAATGGTACAAAAAAGGAGAAGCATTTGGAGATCCTGCCAACCTGATGCAACTGGCATTCATGTATACCGACGGAGAAGACATAGAACCGAATGCCCTCAAAGCCATGCAGTATGCCAAAAAAGCGGCCGACATGAACTATCCCGATGCGCTGAATTTTATGGCAGGTGTTTATTTACGCGGAAAAGAAGGAGTTCCTAAAAATCCGACTAAAGCACTTGAATTGCTAAAGCAGGCAGCCGGCCTCGGAGACCAGACAGCCATGACGACGATCGCTTACCTCTACCTTGGCGGTGTCAACGACGCCATACCCAAAGACGATAAAACATCCTTCTTCTGGGCCAAAAAAGCAGCTGAGTCAGGAGGCGCGGAAGCGATGGCCCTGCTCGGCAATATGTATGAAGAGGGAAAAGTAATTGAGAAGAATACGATCAAAGCCAGGTTCTGGACCAACCAGGCCTATAACAATGGTGTAGGTCAACGTGACAACAATGCAGAAAGGATCAGGGAGCAGGAAATGAGCAATATCATCAGCGGTATTGATTTTAGCGATCACTATAGCTTATACAGAACTTCCGATGGCGATATTGTAGGAGTAAACGAAGGATCTGATCCACTGGGATCATTGTTTGCCTCAACGATTGGCACAGCACTTAGCCGCAGGATGAGTCAACAGAAAGTGATCAATGGATTGGAATACATCTATACAAAAGGAGGCAAAAAAATTTACGGCGGCACGTTAACTTCCACGCTGACCACCGATATCACGTTGAAAAAAGGTCAACAGGTAAAAGTGAATTCCTACGGCACGGTAAACCTGGGAACCTTTGCAGGTGTCAGTACACCCAACGGAATTTACGGATTCCAGTCTTACAGCCTGATCCAATCCATACCGCATGCGGCGATCATTGGTGGCGTCAACAAGAAATGGGTATTCTTTGGCACCGAAAATATTTATACGGCATCAGAAGACGGGGCCTTGCAGATTGCGATCAATGACGCAGATTACAGCAACAATGCGGGATACTTCGATTGCGTGATAGAGGTCTTGTAAGTTACCCCTTGCCGCGTCCCTTATTCCTGTAATTCTTGAACGAACCCTTTTCACCGTTCCGGCTGGCTCGCTTGCTGTCAGTACTTTGCTTTTCCTTACCGGCACTTCTGTCCGGACGACCGGCTTTGCCGGGCCGGGATGGAGAAGATTTTGGTGCGGGCGCTTCCTGCTTCCAGGGCTTTGCCTCTTTGGAATCCTTATCTTCTTTCTTCCAGGGTTTGGCCCCCTTTTGTTGGGTTGTATTTTTTTTCCACGACTTCGCCCCTTTGGGATCCGAATCTTCTTTCTTCCAGAAGGGCGTAGTCTTTTGCGAGGCAGTTTCTTTCTTCGACGATTGAGAAGATTTTTTGCCGGCAGGCGAAACACCCTCACCGGCAACGCTCTTCCCTTTAGGAGAAGCCGGTTTCGACTTGGGTTTGCTCTTCTCTTGCTGCGAATCTTCAATACTCTCCATCAGTTGGGCCAACTCTACTTCACTCAGGTAACGCCATTTGCCCACAGCCAGTTTGTCGAGCTTGATGTTCATGATGCGCACCCGTTGCAAACCCACTACATTGTACCCTAGCTGTTCGCACATGCGGCGGATCTGGCGGTTGAGCCCCTGTGTAAGAATGATCCGAAACGTTTGGCGACCAACAGAGAACACTTTACAGGGCAAGGTAACGGTATCGAGAATGTGTACACCCTGCGACATTTGCTGTATAAAGCCATGATCGATCGGCTTGTTCACCCGCACAATGTATTCTTTCTCGTGGTGGTTATCGGCCCGTAGTATCTTATTGATGATATCACCGTCATTGGTCAGCAGGATCAGCCCTTCAGAATCTTTGTCGAGCCGGCCGATGGGAAATATCCGCTTGGGGTAATTGACGAAACTGATGATATTGTCCTTGATGTGCAACTCGGTCGTCGTGGTAATACCCGTTGGCTTGTTGAGCGCCAGGTACACCCGTTTATCTTTTTTGGCAGCCGTAACGATGCTGCCATCTACTTCTACCACATCACCCGGTTTATAGCGGTTGCCCAGCTGGGCCGGCCGGTTATTCAACAATACCCGTCCGGTTGTGATCAGGTTGTCGGCCTCGCGGCGTGAACAATAACCCGTATCGCTGATAAACTTATTGAGGCTGATAGAATTGTCCAAAGAGATAGCTTTTAACGTGGTTGACAGATGCTTTCCGGGGCAAATGTCGGAATTGATCGCAACAAAAGCGAATTCTTGCCCAACCACCCGGCTGGTGGCGCTTCCGGACAGGCATTCACCGGGTCCTAAAAATCTTCCCCCGCTGTAAAACTGACGGTTTCTTTTGTTTTGGGATGTATAAATTCAAGGGTAGCCGCGTGAAGACACATTCTTGTCGACACCGTTCCATAGAGATCATCGCCTACAATGGGGGCATTCAACCCCAACTCATGCGCCGAGTGCATGCGCAATTGATGGGTGCGCCCCGTCAGCGGCCAAAAATCGACCTTGGTCGTATCATGGTAGCGGGTAGTCACTTTCCACCTGGTAATGCTTTTTCTGCCCGTCTTGAAACACACCAGCTGCCGCGGGCGGTTATACAGATCGGCTGTCAGGGGCAAACTGATCTCCCCTTCCGACGACTCCAGCACCTTCGACAACAAAGCCCGGTAGCGTTTCCGCACAGTACCCTTCAGGAACTGTCGCTGAATATGCCGGTGCGCCTGCGGCGTTTTAGCCACCACCAATAGTCCGGAAGTATCCATATCCAACCGGTGCACGATCAACGGCTCTGTCGCCGTCCAGATGTCTTTCAACCGGGTATAGACCGATTCTTTGATGTTTACGCCGGGCACCGACAACAGGCCGGCTGGTTTATTGACCACTACCAGGCTCTCATCTTCATAAACGATCTCCAGTTCGCGGCCCGCTTCCGGTACACGCAATAATGGATTATCGTCGAGCGGTATACCTTCGAGCATATGCGCCAGTATGGGCTTGCATTTGCCCGTACAGGCCGGATAATACTGTTGGTGTTTCCGGATCTCCGATTTGGGCGACGCGCCCCACCAAAACTCTGCCATTGCTAACGGTTTGTAGCCATGCACAAAAGCATATTGCAACAATTTGGGCGTAGCGCACTCGCCAGCCCCCGCAGGCGGTTTACCGAAAGCCGTTTCACTGAAGATCTCGTGTAGGCTTTTGAAGATGCCATCTTTGTTCAAAAAGGAATACTGTATGAAAAGCTGTTGCTGTAGATCGGCCGACCGGTCCTTGCGTTCATTTTTCAGGGCCTCCAACTCCACTTCGTAGGGCGCGATCGCGGTATGCAATGCTTCAAGCGCCTGCTCCCACTGGCTGATCAGCACATTCAATTGGTGCTTGTCGTGCAGGCTTTGCTTCACAAGACGGGCTTCCAACGCATCATAGTCCGTCGGGGTTAGCAACGGCTTTTGCGCGATGCGTACCTGTTTACGATGGGCCCGGTTTACTTGTAACTGCGTTCGGAAAGCAGCGATCTCTTCACGGGATTGAATAGTACCACGATCCAGGTCCGTTTTCAGCTGCCGATAATGATCATCGGCTTCTATGGCCTTCACGCGGTCGTTCACGCTATTGATGTGTACAATACCCTGCAGAAAAAAGCTATTCCCGGCCAGCATATCGAATACAGGGGGCACAAACAGCGGGTGGTCGTTGGAATTCGCCAGTTTGCCCGAGAACGCAGACAGATAACCCAGTCTGCCGGCGACATCCTGCACCACCAAAACGCCAAACATCTTACCGATCGCCATACCATCCTGGTCGGTGTGCAAGCCAAAATTATGATCTAGGTGAGTTTGCGCGTCGAGGTATTGTTGCAGCTCCTTAGCAGCGATATGCGCCAGCGCATGCGGCTCATAATAAAAAGGGAAGGTAAATCGGGCAGGTAAAGAAATACCCTCGATGGTCGCTTCCGGAAAATAGGTGATCCTATGCTTTTTGTCTATGCTCACTGATTGTTGCCATTAGGGTGCGGAATGCCCATCCGGGGCCAACCGGCCGCAAAATTAGGCACATTCCGACAATAAACAAGGCGGTCAGGTAACGCCCGCAGGCCAGCCATCTCCCCCATCCGATTCCAGCCACCATTTGTCTGCCCCGGCAAGCTATCTGTCCGGCTGCCCCTATTCACCACAAGTACACAGCAAACCTTGCGATAGCTTTACGACAGCACAGCAACAGCGCGCAAATCATGAGCTTTCCAACAAAGCATTCTGAGCTGTACAACAAAAGGCAATACCCAACAACAAGTCACCTTTGTAGTGACAATAAAGCATTTCATTTATGAAAACAGTTAATAGCGTTTATATCGACGGGAAATTTGAAACACCCCACGGAACAGAAAAAGCAGCCATCATCAGTCCGCTGGATCGACAGCCCATCGCCAGCATCGTGTATGCAGACCAGACAGATACGGAGAAAGCCATCCAGGCAGCCTCCAAGGCATTGGTAACCTACAGCAAAACCACCGCCACGCAGAGGTCCCAATACTTGATCGCCATCCACGACGAGATCCTCAAGCGCATCGATGACCTCATCGACGTCACCATACGCGAGTATGGCGCACCGAGAGAACGGGCCAAATGGGCCAACCTCATCGCCGCCACGACCTTTGCCGACCAGGCAAAAGTGTTGGGAACATACGCGTTTACCACCACCGTCAACGAATCGACGGTGATCAGAGAAGCAATCGGTGTAGCGGCCCTGTTCACGCCCTGGAATGCGACAGCCGGCGCCATCGCCTTAAAGGTAGCAGCGGCCCTGGCCGCAGGTTGCACGATTGTTTTAAAGCCCAGCGAGTTTTGTCCCTGGCAAGCGGAGATCATCATGGAATGCATCGATGCGGCAGGTTTGCCGGCTGGCGTCGTCAACATGGTCAATGGCCATGGCGAAGTGATCACAGAAGCGATCATGCAAAGTGCTGCCGTCACCAAGATATCCTTTACCGGATCGACCCTGGTCGGAAAAATACTGGCCAAAAGAGCCGTTGATACGATGAAGCGGCTGACGCTGGAGCTCGGTGGCAAATCGGCCAACATTATCCTGGAAGATGCAGACCTGTCCATAGCCATCCCCATGGCCTTGCAAGCCGCCTTCATGAACAACGGACAGGCTTGTATAGCCGGCACCCGGTTGTTCATCCCCGCATCAAAGAAAGACGAAATAGAGGCTTTGCTGATCAAGGCAGCCGACACCTTCACGGTGGGTGATCCCCGGCAAGGCGATTTCAAACTGGGGCCACTGGCGAATCAACGGCAATACGACCGCATTCAGCAGTACATACAGATCGGCATCGACGAAGGTGCCACCTTACTGGCAGGCGGCCTGGGGCATCCCGAAGAACTCTCGGCAGGTTATTACGCAAAACCTACCGTCTTTATTGGCGTAAACAACCAGATGCGCATTGCCCGCGAAGAGATCTTCGGACCCGTACTGTCGGTCATCACGTATAACAGCGAACAGGAAGCCATCGACATGGCCAACGATTCCGACTATGGATTGATGGCCTATATCAGCTCCGGTAACCACACCCATGCCACCGAACTTGCGCGTGAGCTCAAATCAGGGCGCATACTCATCAACACCCTGAAGCATGACCCGCTCGCACCCTTTGGTGGATATAAACATTCCGGTATCGGCCGGGAGAATGGCTTGATCGGGCTGGAAGAATTTTTGGAGATCAAGACGGTGATTGGGTGAACCTGCTGTAAGTATAAGAAATTCAGGGGTTCGTACAAGCGCGAGCTTGCAGAATAGGCTAGTTTTGAGCTGCAACCCGGGGTGGGCATAAACACCAGGGACAAGACAACGCACCTTCCCTACTCCCGGCGCTCAACGATCAGTAAGCGGAATAGCTTGCAAGGAATGCCCCGTCAGCATGGTCAGCTTTTTCATGACAGCTTGCAAAGGTAAGTCGCGGGACACCGGACCAAAGTGGTAAGTACTTATCGAATCGGCCAATTTGTCGTCAACGATTTGAACAGCATACCAACGCTCGATCTCGGTCTTGATGATAGACAGGGGCGCTTCGCTGAAATAAAAGGTATTTTTCCTGAAGCTCATTAAACTGCTTAAACTTGCCCGGATCCATTCAAATTGTCCAGCCACACTGACGCGCAAGACCTCCCCGGCTTTCAGCCTGGCAAACCTGGCGCCGTGCGCCACGGCTGCATTGCCCGCTACCAGACCTATGATCGTTTTATCATCCCCTTCGACCTTTACCAGGAATTCGGCGGCCGTAGCCTCGATCACCAGCCCATTGGTGCTGACAGAGAGTTGACTCGTGGTGTCATTGGCAACAGAAAAATAGGCGGGCCCGGATAATTCAATGGCTTTTCGGTGCGCGTCCGGAGCAATAGGAACGCCCAATGTAGCATAGGGCTCCAGCAAAATGGTGGTGTGATCTGGCAACACGACCTGCACAGGATGGCGGGGCATGGTAGTAATTTTGTTGGTCAGTTCCGTATTGTAAGTAGTTGTATCCCAATGGCTGTATATAATTTGTCCTTGCACGTCGCGATACAATACAGAACTACCCTGCTGAGCCAGAATACCCGTATCAGACTTCCCAATAGGCAAATGCACCCCATTGGCCAACTCGATCATGACAAGCGTATCTTTTCCGCCGGTCGACTTAAAGACCTGTACGGCTACGATCGCATGATTGTCGGGCAACTTACCATGGGGCCGATAAAACACCAATAGTAAAACGCCTGCGATGGCAAAGAGCACCGCGGGTATGACAAATACAGGCCACCGCCAACGTTTAACTGTCCGTTGAGTTGGAGCAAGAGCGGCATCCGGGCGCAGCATTTCAAGCTCATCCGGTCGTTTTGGGGAGACATTTTCGTTCATAGGCATTAGCGCTGCCTATATACCGAGCAAATCACAAAAATTACTACAAAATGCGCACATTAAATTTTTACCCCCGACGTTTACGGGTGTAGCTATTGATTGTCCGTATTATGCAAAGACAAGCGCACAATACCATCGCTGATAGCTTTCAGATCGTGGGGAACGCCTTTGACAAGCGCGATGAGCATTCCTTGCTCAAGCCGGTGTTTTTTACCCTCCACGCCAAAATCAATGCTGCCAGCCAGCACTTGAACAGGTATGGGTTGAGACGCTGTGTGCTCCTTCAATTCTTGTCCCGCCTTGAAAGTTATCCTTATTTCCCGCACCCAGGGACTATCAGCAACCGCCTTCAAACCTGCCAATAAAAGTGTACAATTCGACTACTTTGTATTCCTGATTTACTTCATTGTACACAGGATTGCTAACTACTGCTGCGCACTTGACTATCATTCGCAGTATGGATGTTTTGGAATAGACAATTTCCGGCCAATAAAGCTTATGCTCATCCCATCCCTGTTTAATAAAACGATCTCTTCATACACTGCCTGGATACATTTCACATATTTTATATTTTCACAATTTCCCATCGGAACATTACCCATCGGAACGAATGGACAATCAAGGGTCGATCCTTTTTGTCGGGGCACATCCAGACGATGAAACAGCCATCAGTGAAGTACTGCACAAATATGCCAGTTTGGGGAATAAAGTGGTTGTCATCATTGCAACCGACGCAAAGACGGTACAAGGGTTACGACAATTCCCGCCGGAGATTCATTAGGCAAGATGAGACAAGCAGAGACCATCTGCGGCTGCAAGAAACTGGGAGTAGAGCCTCCAATATTTCTCGGCATTGAAAGACTAGATACGAAAATCGGAACAGGTAAATACTTTAGAGAACATCAGCGATTCATGGATTCATTAAGAGTAAGCATACCGTTAATGAACCCTGATATAATAATTACTGCCGGACCTGACGGCGACACCCATCATTCGGAACACATTGTCGTCGGCGCTACTGTGACAGAATTGCTACTTGCAGAAGGCTGGGTGGAAAAATATCCGCTATACCATTTCGCCTGGAAAAAAGGAATACAATCCGTGGAAGAGGGCGGTTATGTAAGCGATCAGTATTTCAATGTGAAAGTCAGTTATACCGCTGAGGATGAAAAAAAAGCAATAGAAGCGATGAATTGTTACCTAACCCAATACACCGGCGAAGAATTAAAACAAGAAACTGCCAATAAGTTGAAAGATAGCTCCAATACGATCTACTTTAGGAGATTTGTAGTGAAGAAAGGGGATTGAAGAACGATTTTGAATAATAAGACACCCCTTAGACTCCACAAGGGAATTGCTACAAAAGAAAAAAGCAGCCTCTTACGAAACTGCTTTTCTAAAAGTCGGGACGACTAGATTCGAACTAGCGACCCCTTGCACCCCATGCAAGTGCGCTACCGGGCTGCGCTACGTCCCGAAACTTATTTAGTTCCGAACTACTGGCCTAATCAGCAAGTAGTTACGATTGGGGGTGCAAATGTAACCCAAATTTTTATATTTCAAGAAAATAGGAGAATTTTTTCGCGATATTTTTTCGCAAGACGCTCTGATTCAGGCCTATGGCCTTACCATACTATCCACCCCACGTCTCGCTTCTTCCACGCCTACATACTGCAGGCACTCGGCTTTCAAGGCATAGACCAGGTTCTTTGTTGTTAGTATACCACCCTCCTGCACCACGGGTATATATAGAACTTGCTTCAAAGAATCGTACACGATCAATTGCTGGTCGTCGCCGCGCTGCTCATCATATTGCGTCATATCATAACTCACATCGATACTGTTCAACCGGCCAGACCTTGTTTTGAACACCTGTACCGTGTCGATCAGTTTCCCCTCATCGATCGTGAACGCCTTGACCAATTGACCACGCAGGCTTGTGGAATAAACCCCATGTGACACCGCCAGGTAATGCGGCTTATCGTTTATAGTGACGGTATAGATGCGCGAAGTCCAGCCACCGGGATCGCCCTCGCCATCAGGCACAGGCTTCGTCGCATGTACACCGTCATTCCCCTTCCACTGATACACGGCGTCAAAATTATGCATGGTGCCACCCGTCCAGTTATCCCAGGAATAGATGCGGAATTGGCCATCAGCAGCAGTAACGATGGAAACCTGTGCCGAATCCTGCAGCCTATTAAAAGGGTAAGTGATACTCGCAGCATTCGACGACGTAAGGCTATCCATCCATTGGCGAAAAACGCCTGCGGGATAACCCAGACTATCCGGATCAATAGCCTTGTCATTAGCCAGATTGTCGTACTGGCGGATCAGCAATTGCTCGGCAGCAGCCAGATCATGCACCGGAAAAGTCTGACCGGCAACAACTGCCACCGGAGCAGGGGCCACCTTAGCGGAGTCTGAGGAGGCGCAGCCACCAAAGGCCAGCAAAGCACTGCAACCAACAAAACAAACGATCGTCTTCTTGATAGTCATCATCCAATCAGTTTTTCCCATTAAATAATATTAGTCAGTTCATATTGTCATGCTCCGCCAGAAAAATAATAAAAATCCACCACACCGTATAGCCCTCCCACGAATACAAGTGCCCAACGTCGCGCTTACACGAAATAAAGTGGCAAATGCGAAGGATAATACCACGCAAAACGCAGCAATCCAAAATATTTCGACCACGCGAAACCCTGACCAGCACACATTTTCCCGCGCCCCCCCTCTACCAGGCACATCACTCCTGCACACAGGGTACAGCTTTTGGATGACCACCACGTCAACATCATTTTCGCTCCTTCCCAACAGCAGGGAGCTAATATCAACTCAACAAAGTAGTATGAAAAAGTTTGCAATCAGTCTGACAGCCTTGCTAACGGCTTTTACCCTCACCACAAAAGCCCAGCACGGTGGCAATGCAGGCCACGAACCCACCAAAAATCCACCGAAGATCCTCTTCAACAAACAACTCCCCACCAACCTGCCCAAAGAGCAGGTCGAGGTAGCCTATGTTGTATATGCACCCGGCGAAATTTCTAAACCACACCGGCATCCCATGGCCGTTGTCGGTTACGTACTGGAAGGCGATATCGAAGTGACTTTTGAAGGCGTAAAAAAGACCTACCACCAGGGAGATGTGTTCTGGGAAGAACCAGGCGGCCTCCACAACCAAACCAGGAACCTGAGCAATACCAAAGCAGTGAAGCTGGCAGTTTTCCTCGTAGGGGCCAAAGGAAGCCCCCTGCTCGTGCCCGAAAAGTCCAAATAATAGCAACCGAATGGCTACCTCCTGTCTACCCCGTAGCTGCTCCATAGCTACCGGGTAGATGGGGCGTACCGGCCGGTAGTCAACGCCAGGTCAACCCCGGGTCAACTCCAGGTCAACCCCATGTCGGGAACCATCAAATGCAGGAGGGACGCGGGTTTAGATGCTCCCGCAGCGGCATAACCAATCCCATGGCGGGTTTGATCAAATGGAAGAAAGTAGAAAATCGCCATTTCATACAGTAAACCACCCTGAGAATGAGCGGTATAGCAATATACAGTTTCCGGAAGGCGATTCCTAATAAAAGATCATTTCGGGCGGTAATGCATCGCCACGATGCCGCAAGCGAAAGGCACCGCCTCTACCAGCTGCAGTGGCCGCTGGCCACCCGCTTCCTTGAAGATCGGCATCCCCGCCCCGATCGCCGAAGGATTCACCAGCAGGAAATACTCATCGATCAGGTTATGGCGCACCAGCGACGATACGAATCGCGCCCCGCCACAGGCATAGATCGATCCACCTGCCTGCTGTTTCAACTGTCTCACCTCGTCACCAATCCCACCCTTGGCCAGCGTCGTATTGGCCCAGGGCGATTGCTCCATACTGTGCGTAAACACCACCTTGGGCGTATCCGTAAAGATGCGTCCACCCTCATGCTCCGCATGCGTCGGATCGGCCGCCACGCCAGCCCAGTAAGGAATAAATCCCTCCGCCAGCTTGCGACCCAGCACGATCGTATCGATGTCAGCCACGATACGGCCTACATACTGGTTCAGGTCGGCCGACCAATCCGTCACCATCCAATCCATTTCGCCGTTCGGACCAGCCACAAAACCATCCAGGCTGATCTGCATTTGTAATTTGAGCTTGCGCATACGGATCATTTTACGTAGCTACAAACATACAGGGCAACAAACATTCACGACACACCCAAATACGACTTTCGCAGGGGGCAATTGCGGCCCCGGTGATGTTACGCTCCCTTCATCATACCCACCAGGTAGGCCAGCGCCCCCTCCGCATGCAACGCGTCCGTTTGCGCCAGGGTAAGCGCTGCCGTAGCAGACGCACGGGCGCGCATCGCTACCTCATATTGTTCGATGGCGGTACGGGTATCGGAAAAGCGTTCCTCCGCCAGGCAGTTGCAAAGCTCCAGCGCATCCAGCATCGCCATATTCACCCCCTCGCCGGCATAAGGCGGCATCAAATGCGCTGCATCGCCCAACAGGGTGATGTTCGCTTGAGCGTCCCACACCTGGTCCAGCGGCATACAGTATTGCGGCCTCACCACGAAATGCACCTGGTCATTGTCAAACAGTTCATACCATACCGGCGACCACTGAGGGAACTCCCGCTTAAACCAGGCCAACACTTCGTGCCGATTACTATAGTCAATGCCTGATCTCGTAACCCAATCCGCCGGCATACGGCAACCGGTATAGAACGATAGGCTACCATCCCCCTTCGCACTCAGGATCAAAGTTTGCTGGTGCCCCATCGCAAACAATTTACCACCCACCACCAGCTCGTGCCAATAAGGGGCCTGCGTGGCAGCCTCATACACCGATCCTTCCACCACCGTATATCCGGAATAGAAGGGACCAATCGAAGTAACATACGGCCTGATCTTGCTGTTGGCCCCATCTGCCCCGATCACGATATCGGCATACACCGCTTCCCCTTGTTGAAAGTGGATCATCCAGCCATCTCCAAAAGGCGTTAACGCCTTGAAGTTACAGTCCCATACCACCGTACCAGGCTGCAGGGAGTCCAACAGGATATCCCGCAACGGACCCCGATCGATCTCCGGCCGGAAATGGGCCGAATCAAAGGCCGCATCTTCCTTGACGGCATGATCATCAAACACCAACTCGCCCTGCGCGTTGGCAATACGCATCCTGTCGGCCCCGGGGCGGTAATTGGCTTTGAAAGCATCCAGCAGGCCTGCCGCTTCCAACGCACGCAGTCCCGATTCCTGGTGCAGGTCGAGCGTAGCGCCCTGCACCCGCACCTGCCGGCTGGCATCGCGTTCATACACCTGTACCGATACACCTTGTTGCTGAAGCAGGCGGGCCAGGGTAAGGCCGCCAGGACCACCACCAATGATGGCAATTTGTTTAGTACGAATAGCTGTCATAATCATTCGATTGATGACACAAAGCTAGGAACGTGGCAGGGTGCTGAATTGAATAAATCGGCCGTTTTGATTCTTGTACAAGGCACGGGGCGTTACCCCGGCAAACTTCTTGACCTCGCGGATAAAATGGGCCTGGTCGGCAAAATGGTCCTCGGGGAATAATTTACCGGCGGCGATCTGTGGAAAGGATGCACGGAAACGGAGAATACTGGCATAGGCCTTCAGCGATAGCCCGAATTGCTGGTTGAAATAGCGATTGATCTGCCGGGCACTCCAATATACTTTGTCTGCCAGCTCCTGCACCGTGATGGCCCCCTGCGAGGCATACAGCAAGGCAAACAGCTCCAGCTTGCGGTTATCAGGCGTAGCCGGTAAGGCATCACCGATCAACCCGAATGCCTGTTCACAAAACCCATCGAAGTCGGCCAGCGCCGCCTCGCCCAGCCCCCAATAATCATCCGGCATCACAGCCGCCGAATGAAGGATCGGCGTAATGGAAGTACGCAACACATACTCCACCGCCGGCAACCGGAAACTGACCGCAAACAGCGTTGCACCCGGCGCCAGCACCGTTTGGGAGGCGTTACTGTCGATACCCAGCAAAAGAACATGAAAGGGCTCGTTGGCAGACCGCGCAAACATCAGGTCTACCCGCCCATCGGGCAATACCACCACCTGCTTCGCGTGGCCGGCCCGGTTCACCAGCATCCAGCAACTCTCCACATATGGGGCGAGCGCAGCCGGCGGCGGCACAATCTTGTACAACAGGTCGGGATCTTCCATCGCCCTGCAAATTAGCCGAAATGGCACAAAAAAACAGCGTGCACGAAAGCACGCCGTTTAACCAAATCATTGCTTTAAACAATGAGCTATTTTACCAGCAACTTCTGTGTACTGGTGCCGGAAGTATTCTTCACCTGTACGATATAACTGCCGGGCAGTAATTTGCGCGGATCAACGATATAGTTCTTACCGTTGGTCGTCGTCTCAAATACCTTCGCCCCCTGCAGGTTCAGGATCGTAATCACCGTTTTATCATTGGCAGGGTTGATGAACTCGAGCGACAACCGTTGCGTAGGCTGTATCGGGTTGGGATACATCTGGAATTTGTCGGGATTGATGATCCTCGTAACCGCTGCTACCTCGCGGGTGGCATGATAAGCATGGTTACAGTATTTAGACATATCGATGCCCACCTCACCTGGCTGTTCTCCACCGGCTATCCGCGAAGAAGCCAGGGTGGCTGACTGATACCATTTGGTATTGATATTCGCAGCCCCGCTGATACCAGTCACCAGGCGCAGGCGATAATCATACTTCGTCGTACGGCTGCTTTCGCCATTGTAGATATGATCGGTATTGGTGATCACCGCGATCACTACATTGCTGGCAGCCGGTTGATCGAGGCGCAGGCTCAGCGATCCCGAAGAAACGACCTGGCTGTACACCGGCACACCGGTTGTAGTGCGGTACACCAGTTGACAGGTCATATTCGCGCCGATCGGCTCAAAGTTCACCGTCACCATATTACCGGTTACCGTCAGCGGTATCTGGTTGGCACCCGACCAACCCGGCAGTGTACGCGCTTCCGGTGTCAGCAGGTTGCTGGCATTCGTCGTAGCCACATAAGGCGTAGCCGTCCATACGGCCGGCGTCATCCACGATGGCTGCCATTCCGCACCGATCGACTGACCAAAATGCGCATTCAGCAATGCCAGTATCGCATTCTTCCACGGACCGAAATCCACCAGCGCCTGCTTGGCCCGGTATTCAGAGATCAGGCGACGCGTTTGCGCCGTACCGATACCGGAAGCAATACCTGCCAGTACACGGGTAGGCGAGTTGCGCCAGATCCAGGGCACAGCACCATCACCCAATACATTACCCAGGAAGGTCGGGAACGAACTGCTGTACTGGTGACCACCCAGGTACGTACGCCATGTGCACAACTGCTGACCACTGGAATTATAACGGTTCACGCCCTCGGCAGAAGGACCCCCAAAACTGCCATCTTGCAACCAGCCCGAATAACATTCGATCGGCATGAACGGCGCAATGAAATCGGTGCCATTCAGGTCACCCATCGAACTGAAATTATTCGTACGGCGTGCATCCGCCGTTTGCTGCAACCATACATTACCCCCTTCATGAAACCAGGCCGATTGTTTCACACCAGGCAGATCGGCCAGCAAGGAGTGGATACCCTCGTGCACCATCGCGCCCTGCTGCGCCACCCGGTCCGAATAGGTACAGGCCGGGTCGAAACTGTAAATGGGATAATAAGAAGCCAGTACCATCGGCCAGTTCGTACCATTGTAGCTGATCGCACTCTGCCAGCCACCCAACGCGGTATTGGGCGCATTGTCGGTGCACAGCCCCGAACCATAGAGATACACCGCACTGCGGTAACCATTCTTGGCACGCAGGTCCGGAGGCCAGCCCATCGTATTCCGGAAATACTGGAAGTCGGTATTCATACGCGCCAGCATCGGCGTGATGGAATTGGTCGTTACCAGCGCATTCTTATTGGGTCCCCAACGGAAACACCACCAGTTGGATGATTGCGTACCCACCACCTGCGGACAATCATTCAGTACATTGGCAGGCGTAGGCAAGGAAGGAAATTCATCGGCAAAATTATAACTGATATTGGGCGAATAAGAAGGCCAGGTATACGGATCGCCCGTACCACCGCCACCGCCGACTACGGTACCCATCACCCGCCACTCGAGGATTCCGGTACTTTGGGTGGTGTTGCGCATCGTTACCCGTATACGCGACAGGTTGACCGAGGTAAAGCTCAGGGTATTGAAGGCATTCTTGACCAGCGGAATATTACCCAGGCTCACCCAGGCCGTACCGCTCCACCGTTCTGCATACGCCGTAGTAGGCGTTAGTACACCACCATTGTCGTCAAACCAATACACCTGGATAGAAGTGACCGCATAGGTCTGCGCCCAATCGTATTGCACCCATTGCAGCGAGTTGGGATTGTTCCAGTTACCATAAGCGCCATGTGATTTGTCGTTGGAGTTGGCAGGAGTAAAATTATCATTGAGGGCGGCAATCGTTTCCCAGGATGACACAAAGGAAGTGGTAGCGGTTGCCTGTGGCGCCACATTGGTTTGCGCCGTAGCATAGTTTATAAAAAGTGAACAATAAATGATAACAAGGCATAGCTTGATAGGCTTCATAAAACAGAAGGTTTAATTTAAGCAATAAAAGTCCTGTACGATGCTATCAGCCGGCCATAAAGAACAGGCAGGCATGGCAGCAGATCGTTGATTACTGCGCAGCAATAAAAAGCGGGTAAGGATACCTCTTGCAAAAGGGAAAGTAAAAAGCCAGGGGAGTATTTGCTATCAGTTATAAATATACTAACGTCGCCCTACACCGGGCAACCATATATTAACCGGTTATAGCGTAATCTTTACTTGTTATATTGACAATTATTGACCGGGTACACTCCTACTCACTACGCAGGGAGTTGGTAGGATTGGCCAGCGCTGCCCGCACCGTTAGGGTAGCCGTGGTCAACAAGGCGATGAGAACCAGCATCGTAACCGGCGCCAAGAACTGCCACCAGGTCAATGCGGCACGGAAGGCATAAGCATCCAGCCATTGCCGGATCAGCCACCACGCAACCGGCAAAGCCACCACGCTGCAAAGCAAAATAAGGCGGATCACATCCCAGGTCAATAACAGCAGGATGTTTTGTACCGATGCACCCAGCACTTTGCGAATGCCGATCTCGCGGATACGACGGGCCGTAGAGTAAGCCGTCAAGCCCAATAAGCCAAGGCAGGTGATAAATATGGCCAGCGAAGAGAAGACGAGGAAATTGCGGCTGAAATGCAGCTCCTGCTCGTACTGGCGACCGTAGAATTCATCGAGGAAAAAATAATCGAAAGAAGACTCCGGAAAGAATTGTCCCCACACATGCTCCAGCGCAGCCACCTGGCCACGCATGGCGGTGGTATGAACTTTCACGGAAAAATATTCGGCAGGGATCCAGTTCAGCGCCCGGTCCATGAATAAGATGAACGGCGTATAATCTTGTTGCAACGATTGCTGGTGATAATCCTTCACCACCCCAATGACTTCATTGGGTGTCTGTGTCAGCGTTTCTAGCCACACCCGCTGGCCGATGGCCGCTTGCGGCGACGCAAAACCAAACTGGCGCACCGCCGATTCATTCAACACCAGCCCAGTAGAATCGGCAGGCCGGCTAAGATCGAAGGCGCGGCCCGCAATCACCTGCAGCCCGTACATGCCAATAAAGGCATGATCCACCTTTAGCATTTCATACGTCCGCTCATCGGCTGCCGAAGCACCAAAGCGGCGATTGGCCAGCGACTTGCCCACCGCACGGCCAGGCACAGACCCCGAACTACTCACCGCAGCAACGCCCGGCAAAGCCCGCAAGCTATTCTTCAGGCTGCTGACCTTTTGGGCATAATCAGCCGTCTTCACCGGCGCTTTCACCACAATTGTCTGCTCCAGGTTGACACCCGTTTGCTCACGCGTCATGAAATGCACTTGGCGATACACGGCAATCGTTCCGGCAATCAATAAGATCGCCGCCACAAACTGAAACGCCACCATCCCTTTGCGCAGCAACACCCCGCGTTTGGAGAAGCTGAAACGGCCTTTCAGCACGCTCATCGGCTTCAGCTTCACCATTACCAGCGCCGGGTACATGCCGGCCACCAGCGTGGCGGCAATGAATACGGTCGCGGTATGCCACAACACCGTGCGGTCAAACAGCAAACCATTCCAGGCATTGGCGCCCAACAAGGTCGGCAGCCAGGCCGTCGTCGCCAGCACGATGCCGATGGCCAGCAGCAAGGCCACCACATTCAGCATCACCGACTCCAACACGAACTGGATGATCAACTGACTATTGGGCGCTCCGTTTACCTTGCGAATGCCCACCTCCCGCGCCCGGTCGAGCGACTTCGTGGTAGCCAGGTTGATATAGTTGATATACGCAATGAACAGGATCACATACGCAATCACGCTCAGGAAACCGATGAAGAAACGATTGCCCTTGGTCTCGATCTCGTACTTCTTGGCGGTGTTAAGGTGTATGTCTTTCAAGGGCACCAGGTGCACGCCCCACCGGAGATCTTTCAAAGCAGGTTCCGTCTTGTACTGCTCGGCCATCGTCGGAAAACCACTTTCCAGCGCAGCGGCAGAAGCGCCTGGTTGCAGTTTCAGGTAAGTATAACTGCTATGCTGGTACCAGTAGTTACGGGTCCAGCGCCCGGAAGTAGCCCACGACAGCAGGAAGTTGAACTGCAGGGTCGAATTGGCAGGAAAATCCTGGAAAACGGCCGTAACCATACAGGGATAGCTGCTGGTCTGCGTCGACACTTCCAGTATTTTGCCCACTGGATCGTCCTGGCCAAAATATTTGCGCGCTGCCGAGGCAGAGATCGCCAGGCTATTGACGCCCTGCAAGGCCGTGGCGGCATCGCCTTGCAGCAAAGGATAACTAAAGAAGGAAAAGAAATTGCTGTCCGCAAAACACACCTGCTCTTCCCGGTACTTGATATCCTTGTAGCGCACCACCCGCTCGGAGTTATTGCGGTTGATGCGGACATAAGAAGCGATCCCAGGCAGGTGTTCATACATCGCCGGCGCATACCCATTGGTACTGGAAGCCCAGTCGTCTGTCATTTCCTCGCCTTTGTAAAAGCGGCTCTCGACACGGAAGATACGGTCGGCATCGGCCTGGTCCTGGTCATAGCTCCGTTCAAACTGCACATAGGCCCCAATGAGCACAAAGGCAGCAATACCCAGGGCAAGGCCAAGCAGGTTGATGGAGGTGTAAGCTTTGTGTCGCAGGAGATGACGCCAGGTCACGAGCAGTATATTCCGGAACATAGGTTAGTTTTGACGCTTGAATATACCATTTAAATTCGACCCCGGCATCGGTAAATAGTACCATTAATCCAATCAATTATTCCATAGAAATTGCACTTTTAAAGGGTAGCTTTGCAAAATAACACCAGTACATGTCCAGGGAATCCATACCAGTGTATGATATCTGCAGCATCAGCCGCGAAAAAGGAGCCAGTGAGGAGTTCATGGCCGACCGGCTGTCCGACTACCTCGACAAGTACTACGCACAACTGCATTTCCCGCACCGGCATTCATTTTACCACCTGGTATTGTTCACCAAAGGACATGGCACCCACTCCATCGACTTTACCAATTTTGAAGTAAAGCCCTATCAGGTATACTTCATGGTGCCGGGACAGGTGCACAGCTGGCATTTTGCCGGCAAAACAGACGGATATATCTTAAATTTCTCAGATACCTATTTCAAGTCTTTCCTGCAAAACCCACATTACCTGGAGCGATTCCCCTTCTTCAGCGGCATTCCCGAAGAAGCAGTGTCGACATTGCTCGGCGAGATCCACCAGCAAGCCACTACCCTGCTGGAATCGATGCTGCGGTATGCAGGTCACGACTGGAAAACGTATACCGATATGGTGCGCGTATTGCTGCTGCAATTGTTCCTGCTGATCGATGATTCGCTGGCAGCACATCGGCACAAAGGCATTCCGCAACAAAAACTGGTCTTGCTGCGGGGCTTCCGGAGGCTGATCGAAACCCACTACCGCTCGATCCGCCTGCCCAAGGAATACGCCGACCTGCTGTACGTCACCCCCAACCACCTCAATGCCCTCTGCCAGGACCTGCTGGGCAAAACCGCCGGCGAGCTGATCCGCGACCGCGTATTGCTGGAAGCCAAAAGACTGCTGACCAACGCCCGCATGACCGTAACCGAAGTGGCCTATGACCTGAACTTTCAGGACAACTCTTATTTCAACCGTTTTTTCAAGAAATATACGGGTGTAACGCCCGACGATTTTCGTAAACAATTTTCTCATTGAAAATGACCGTATCATGGACAAGCTGAATACACCAGTGAGCGCACCCGATGTGCAGGAACCCAAACCCAGTTTTTTCAACCTGGTAAGATGCAAATGTCCCCGTTGCCGCAAGGGCGACATGTTTGCAGAAAAGAACCCCTACAAACTCCGGCATACGATGAAGATGTATGACACCTGCCCCGTTTGTGGACAGCCGTTCGACCTGGAAGTAGGATTTTATTATGGCTCCAGCTATGTGAGCTATAGCTTATCGATCGCCTTCACCGCAGCCACGCTGGTAGCCTGGTGGGTATTGATCGGCATGAGTACGGAAGACAACCGTTTCTTTTGGTGGATGGGCATCAACGGCGTATTGCTGATCGTGCTGCAACCCTGGTTGATGCGGGTGTCGCGCACCCTGTGGTTGGCCTTTTTTGTGCGGTATGATAAGAACTGGCGTACCAACCCGCCTGCCCGTCGCGAACGCGTCAACAAAGATCACATGAATGCCTGGTGATGTATAAACCGGTAAGAGGCCATCTCCCGAACGCATTGTTCAGCAGATCGCCTCCCTGGGGTGCACCTTAAACCTACCGGTGAAAAGAGTGTATAAAAAGGTTGTTTATTGCATCATTACCATACAAAGCTACGACGGCAAACTATTGGCGAAAAGGCTCTTTAGGTAGACTGCGATTTATACCGGTTAGACCGGGTATTTTCGTCGGTGAACCCGGATGGCCATCCGGTTGCATCATTCGCTAACACATACACGCTATATAAAAAGCCGGGACCTGTGGTTCCGGCTTTTGCTTATGTAAAGTCTTTAGAAACTAGCTGTTGGTAGCCTGTTTCAGGTAATCGTACATCACGTATACTGCTTCCGATAAAAACAGGTCGCGTTTGAGCGAACCGATCCACGCTTTATTGCTGTCGTTCTTGAACTGCTCCTTGCTCTTCAGCGACTCCTCCATATCGGTCGTATTCTTCACCCCCATCGGCTTGGCAGATACCAATTGCTTCCGGATAGCGCTCACCTTGTTTTGCACCGCTTTCTCATCGTCGCGGTATTTATCCAATTGCAAAGGATAGATGCCATTCCTGTTCTGCATCCAGCGCAGGTTTTTGGTCAGGGAGATCAACACGGTATCCTGTTGCATACGTTGACCGGCCAGGGCTACCGTTTTATTGATCACGCCTTGCTCATCCAGCTGCGCAAACGGCACGGCCTGTATCGTATCCCAGGCCAGGGCGGTAGGATTGTTCTTTTCCTGCATTTTGTATGGCTCGTAAATACCAGGCAGCAGAACATCGGGCGCTACACCTTTCAACTGCGTAGCAGCGCCGGTAATGCGGTAATACTTTTGCAGCGTAACGTGCAAGGTACCCAGGTCTGTATTGGGATCGCTGTTGCCCATACGGGTGTCGCCGATACCAAAGGGCCGTTGCACCGATCCTTTGCCGTAAGTAGAGCTGCTGCCCACAATAATACCACGGTGGTAATCCTGGATAGCGCCGGCAAAGATCTCGGCCGCCGAAGCACTCATTTCATTGACCAGTACCACCAACGGGCCTTCATACAAAGCAGCTTTACCACGTACACGGCTTACATAGGGTTCGCCCGATGGCCCTTTCACCTGCACCACCGGTCCTTCCTTGATGAAAAGACCCAGCATATTGATCACCTCGCCCAGGCTACCACCGATATTATCGCGAATGTCGATGATGATGCCTTTTACATTCTCTTGCTGCAGGCGGGCCAGCTCACGCGCCATATCGGCTGCGCAGGAACGTCCGTTGGCATCGCCAAAGTCGGTATAGAACTTAGGGAAGGAAATATAACCCAGTTTCACAGAGTCTTCGATGATCGCACTTTTCACAAAGGTATCGTCGAGTTGCAGCGCCTCACGTTTGAGCGTAACGTCTTTCAGGCTACCGTCGGTTTTACGGAAGGTGATGGTAACCGCTGTTCCCTGTTGACCACGGGTCAGCTTTATCACATCACTCATAGCCATACCCGCCACATCAACGGGCTTGCCGCCCTGCTGCGCTACCTTGACGATCACATCGCCTTTCTCGACCAAACCCGATTTCCAGGCAGGCCCGCCAATCATCAGTTCGCCAATGCCGATCATGCCTTTCATGTCAGACAGCAACGCACCGATGCCATAGTACACGCCACTCAGGCTTTCCTGAAACTCCCGGCGGTCTACCGGCAGAAAATAGTTGGAATGCGGATCGTACAGGTTGGTAATGCTGTTGACGTAGGTATTGAAAGCCTCTTCATCGGTGGTGAGCTTCTTCAGGTTTTCGATAAATCTTTTCTCGATCCGCAGGATCGTCTGCCGGGCTTTTTCTTCCAGCTGCACATCGGTCAGCTTACTGGCCGTATCCCGGGTATTGATATCGAGCAGGTCTTCGTAATTCGACAGCACCTGAAACTTGAGGTAATTGCGCCAGCGGCTCTTCAGGTCATCGGTATTCTTGCAATAATCCAGCTTATCCGTATTGGAGTTGTACACCTCGGGCGTCGTGAACTTGAAGGGCTGTTTCATCAGCTCGTCCAGCATGGTTTCAGACTCCTTCAATCGCTGCACAAAGGTTTTGTTCACCACTTTGTAGAACTGCACCACTTTGCCTTTCATCTCGTCGTCGAGCTGGCGTTCGTATTTCTTGAACTGCTGTATGTCTTCATGCAGAAAGAATCGCTTGTCCTTGTCGAGTTGCTCGAGGTAAGACTTGAAAACCTGCTGCGAGAACTTATCATCGAGCGTTTTGGGGGCATAGTGTATATGCTGCAACATGTCGGCGGTATTGTGAAATACCAGGTCGACATTTTCGGTGACTTTACTTTTCTGGGCGAAAGAAGGCGCTGCTGCCAGCATCAAACAGGTACAGAAGACCAACTGATATCCACTACGCATACTCATACTTGGATTGTTTTCGAATGTAGAATGGGAATCTCCCAGGCCTGGTGCTGCCATAAATGGGCTGGCAGTGCAACGGGACCGCTCTGTCAAATGTAACGCATCGTGCGAAGTAATTGTTTTCCACTCATCAACAAGTTGGCGGCCAATTCCATGAAACAGGCAAGCCAGCCGATGAAACAGGCAAGATCGTCGCGGGCGGGATGGCCGGCGACAGCACCTACCAATCGCCGTACGCGCCAAACCAGGCAGCCCCCAGCAACCCCGTCTTGTCGTTTTTGATGATCCGGATAGGCACGCCTTCGAGCAGGTGTTGCATCCGGTCGCTGTCCATATAATGCCGGAAAAACGACTCCTGCTGCAGCAAGGGGGCGATCTTCGGAGGAATACCACCACCGAGGAATACACCGCCGGTGGCTTTCATCTTCAGCACCAGGTTGCACGTTTCGCGGGCGATATAGCGTACAAACAGGTCCATGGTCTCTACGCAGATGGCCGCTTTATTTTGCAGGGCCGCCTGGCTGATCACGGCAGAATCGTCTTTTTCCGTGGCCAGCTGTTCGGTGAGCCAGGCTGGTTCTTCTTTGCGCTTCACGTCGCGCAGGAAGGTATAGATGCTGGTGATGGCGGGACCGGCAGCCACCATTTCCCAGCTTACGACAGCCTCTTTTTGCTGCAGGTATTTGGCCAGCTCCATATCGAGGTCGGTACGTGGCGAGAAGTCGCAGTGCCCTCCTTCCGTGGGGAAGGGAAAATAGGATTGGCCGTTCCAGAACAGGCCCGCCTGTCCCAGTCCGGTACCGGGGGCTATGATGGCCATATTACCGACCGCGGGTATTTTACCGGCATGCAGGGTAATAAAGTCTTCGGGTTTTAAAGCGGCGAGGCCATAAGCCATGGCTTCGAGATCATTGATAAGGACCACCTTCTCCACGTTGGTAGACCGGGCAATTTCGGCCTGATCAAGTACCCAACTGAGGTTGGTGAGGTCTACTTTACCGTTGAGTACCGGACCGGCTACCCCCAGGCTGATCCTGTCGGGCAATGGCTGGTCGTAGTCGGAAATAAAATGCTGTATGATCGAGGTCAGCGACTGATACTCGGTAGAGGCGTAACGGGCTGCCTGGATCTGCCGGATGCCTTCCGGGGTCACCTTATAGGTGGCCAGGTTGGTCTTGGTGCCGCCAATATCCCCTGCCAGCACGGTAATACCGCTGGCCGGCACCTCATGGCGCCGGGGAAGTGACAATGGGATGGGCTGCTGGTTGATAACTCCTGTCTTTTCCATAAAATGTAGCTATAAATGAGATAGTTGTAAAAATAACGAATTGCTGCAAAGAAAGCCAGCCCCGATTAACTTATCCACACCGATCACATTCATCCGAAATCGCAGACTGCACAGCTAATCAACGTATTCTCACAGTTTTAACAAATTTCCGGCTCGGTTATTGTAATAAGTGAGACCAAGTTATTAACTTGCAAGTACGCTGTAATATTCCCATCCAATTTCCGCCCGACTCCAATCCCCCTGAATGACTACCGGTGTGTCGTCGTACCTCGACAAAAGCTATACTGCTCTTGTACATGCTTATCGATGAATTATGAACCAGTATTTATTACTCCGTGATAACAAGCAAACGGGGCCTTACTCAGTGGAGGAGTTAATCAAAAAGGGCCTTAAACCTTATGACCTCGTATGGTTGGATGGGAAAAGTGCGGCCTGGCGGTATCCCAGCGAAATTGCCGAACTGAAAGCCTTTGCCCCCACGGTGGAAGAACAACCGTATGACCGGTTCTATAAAAAGCAGAACGCCCTCAAAGCCACTGCAGCAAACAATACCCAGCAGCAAACCAGCAAGACCGAAGAACCTGCACCGGTGGCAGCAATACCTACACAACAAGTCATTGCCAATAAAAAGATCTATGTAACTCTGCCGGCTGGTATGACCAGCAGAATACCCAGCACGCCTGCTGTCACCACGGAGCAACCGGTGCAAACAGCAGAAGAGGCCGTGACAGAAGCACAGGTGGCTGCCGCCAAAAAGGTGCTGGATGAGAAATTTGCCCGCCTGCGCGAAGAAAAGATGCGGCAGGCCGCCATCAGTGCCGCCAATACGGACACATACCCACCCACTTCAACGGGCAATAAAAAGACCATCCAGCAAGACCCTATAACGCCCACTGCGGAAGCAGCGGAGCCAATCGTGGAAACGCCTGGTTTTGCGGTCATCCTGGGGCAAAACCATCCCCATACGGACGATCAGCTGGCCCCGGTCATCAACATTCGCCGTGACAACAGCAAATTGGTGATGCGCAGCATCACCGCTGCCTGCCTGTTGCTCGTTGGCGTGATTATCGGATTAATGATCAGCAATAGCCGCCAGCAACGCGACAACACAGCCCTCGACCAACTGGTAAAACAGATCCAGGAGCGCGACCGCCAGAAGCGCGAAGTGGCGCAATATGCCGTTACTACCACGGGGGAAGCGATTGCTCAGCCGATCACCGATGAAGCAGTTCCTGCCGAACCGCCTGCTCAAAACGAGTCGGCACGGGTAAGCCCCAAGACGACGCCCGCAACGGAAACCCACTCGCTCGAAGCGCCGGTCGTGAAAGAAAATGTACCGGTGAAAGACGTATCGCAAAGACAAACGGTGAAAGTGATCCCCGCTATGGTGGCCGCCAGAACGAATGAAACGCCCCCCAGCGGTCACGACGTGCAAAAAGCACGGGAAAGCATTCACCAGCAGGTGGCCGTCGATGCCAACAAATACAAGATCGGCGTGCTGGGCGGCATATCCGACTTACAATTGACGCTTTCCAATAACAGCGGCTACCCACTCGACCAGGTAGAGGTAGCATTGCGCTACCTCGGTCCCGAAAAGCGCGTGGTTAAAACGCAAATGCTCCTGTTCAATGACCTGGCGCCGGGGGAGCAGAAAACAGTTGAGGCGCCACGTACCAATCGGGGTGTTTCAGTTGATTACGTTATTACCCGTATTAATTCCAAAGCACTCGGATTGGCCCATGCCGGTTATTAAATTCCGGTTAAGGCAGATAACGCTTTAAGCTATCCCAAAACGCTACAACCCTGTCTCGTGCTGCTTTTCCGCATTATCCAACCACTTACTGATGCAATAACGATTGCCAGGCTGTCAACCATGGCATAGAAATTGAATAATAGTCAACCTGCGATTGCTATCCGTTCCCCTCTTCCTGACATAACCGTCGCCTTTGTGAATGTATCCCATCCTTTAGTGGACGGATTATGATTGTACCATCGCTAAAAACCATCTATTATGAAGAAGACCGTCGCTACGCTCCTCGTTATTGTAATCGCGGTAGCCAGTCTACATGCCGTTAGAGTTATGCAACAGTCGTACATTTCAGGAACCATCTATCCCACCGGCGCAGCGGGCATTGTCGTAGCCATCAACGGCGACGATTCTGTAAAGATCAAACCTTCTGTGAGCGGCTTTAGTTTTGTAGTACCCCCAGGCAACTGGAAGATCCTGGTAGAAGCCAATCGCCCCTTCAAAAACATTATGGTAGACGCCAACGTGCAGGAAGGACAAACTGCACAGCTCGGTGAGATCAAACTCATTCAATAAATTAATTACAAGGACGGCTCAGAAACAAGAAAACCGGGATGCCTCACGCAGCCCGGTTCTTCTTTGTATATCATCTTACTTTCACAGCTATCACACCTGCCACAACCACTCACCCCATGATACCTCAACCTGCAGTACCACGTAGTATCGCCATCAATTCCGGCACGCCCTGCGTAGCGGGCTTTTCTATCTTGGTCAGGTTCATGACAGACGCCGTATAAGGAATTGTTTTATCGACAATGAACTTTCGGATAGGCCAGGGTGCGTAATTGATTAACCCCGCGGCCGGATACACCACGAGCGAAGTTCCGATCACTGCAAACAGGTCGGCATTCCTGACCAATAAAGCCGCATCTTCGATCAACGGCACCGGCTCTTTAAACCAAACGATATTGGGTCGCAGTTGTGCGCCATCTTCGGCTTTATCACCCCATTTTATATCGCCCTGTATATCGTACACGAGCGATTCGTCGGCTTCACTGCGCATCTTGAAGATTTCACCATGCAGGTGCAGCACGCTGGTAGAGCCGGCCCGTTCGTGCAGGTCGTCGATATTTTGGGTGATGATGTGTACGTGATAATCCTTTTCCAGGTCGGCCAGCCCCTGGTGCGCAGCGTTAGGCGCCGCATCGCGTACATTGGCGCGGCGCTGGTTGTAGAAGTCAAGCACCAGTTCAGGATTCTTCTTCCAGCCACGTGGCGTGGCCACCTCCGTTACATCATACCCTTCCCACAAGCCATCGCTGTCGCGAAAGGTCTTCAATCCACTCTCTGCACTGATGCCGGCACCGGTTAATACCACGAGTTTCTTTTTGCTCATATCGGTTGTTTAAGATAGGCACGAAAATACAGCAGGCGTCCGGCAACGCCAAAGTTACCGCAACGCCATGCTGCCATTAAAGAAGACCGGGAGACAGGAACGAAGAAAACTAGCTATTGCTATCCGTGTCAGAAACGGTCGGCTGCACAGCTCCTGACGTGGAGATGGGTTGATGAACAAAAACCGGCGTGCCTTTGCTCTGTTTCCGGAAAGGCTTATAGCGCCGTACAAGCCACCACAGGATGGCTACTACTGCCCAGAGCGGCCACAAGGTGATCAACACGATCAGCAACTCGCCGATCCAGGCCAGTCCGGCTCCCAGACCGAGCAATATCCTTTGACCGAACCCTGGTGGCACATCGTTATTGACGGCAGAAGGATTCAGCACCTGGTAAAAGCTGAGCTGAATCGTACTGAAAGCAGCGGCATGCGTGAGGTACTGTACCCTGCCGGCAGCCGCTTCGATATTTTCCTGCAGGCTGTTGATCTCATTTTGCACCTGTAATATCTCTTCCATATTCTTGGCCTGGCGCAGCAGGTCTAGGTAACGGAGCCGCACTTGTTTTTTAGCTTCCAGGCGGGAGCGGGTATCGACCACTTCACCGGTTACATCTTCGGCGGTGATCTTCTTCACCCGTATTTTTTCGGCACCCGGTGTAAGGGCAGCCACGGCGGCATCGAATTGATCGACCGGCACTTTCAGCGTGAGCGTATTTTCGATCTTATAGTCCGATTCACTTTGTTCTTCGTTGGCGATATAGCCACCCGCCGCCTGTACAGCAGTACGCAACAAGGCATGATACTTTTTGTAATCGGCCACTTCCACTTGCAGGTTGGCCGTCTTGATGATCTTTTTATCCCAGTCTACGCGGGGCGCAGGCACTTGTTGAATAGCAGGAGCGGGTTGCTGACGGGGATGCTGTTGCCGGGGAGCTGGCGGGGCTTGCTCCTCTTCCGCTCTTTCGGAAGTAAGCGACGTAGCGGTAGAGTCAGCAGCGTAACTGGCCAGATCGTCGCGGTAATCACCAGGCGCTGCTTCTTTTTCTTTGAGACGCGCATTGGCGGATACGGGGTCCTTCTTTTTTTCCAGGGCCACATCCTTCGCGGAAAAGGCGGGTTGTAAAGCCTTGGATTCGGAGATTTTTTGATCACAGGCAATAAGGGTTATGAGCAGTGCCACGGTGCATAGTGACAGCTGCCATGTCGTATTAAACTTCATAGCGAACTTGTTTATTGGTAAGTAATGATAGGATGCAGTATTTCCCGGATTACACAAAGAGGGCTAAAAAAGGCATTGAGGCAGCAAGTACCCGTTACCCGGGCAGCCCCTACCCGACGTATTACGCGAGCGGACACTCAAACCCAGATCCGGTACGGTACGGCCATACGCCATCAACTTCGCTGTACAACGAAAGCTATCTTACACACCCATGATATATAGTTAGTAAATAAAGAGGGGTGGCACAAAGATGCCATGATCAACAAAGGATCGGCTGCCATCTGCACAGGGTCAATAAAAAAGGGCCTGGTGGAGGCCCTGGCAATAGCCGGGTCCGACTATTGATATCTTGGATGCGGGAAAAGTAACCCGGAAAATTTGTTAAAACGGAAAGCTATTTATCACCGGCAAGTTCGAGTACCACCTTCCACTCCTCAGAAGTGACCGGACCTACGGAAAGACGACTCAGGCGAACGAGCGCCATATTGGCAAGTCGCTTTTCCCCTTTGATCTGGGCAAGGGTGACGGGATGCTTGAGTTTTTTAACCGGCGACAGGTTCACAACGACCCAGGCATCTTCGTCGGTCGTAGGATCCTGGTAAAACTCTTTGGTCACTTTGGCAATGCCTACGATCTCCAACCCTTCATTGCTATGGTACCAAAACACCTGATCCCCTTTTTTCATCTCTTTCATGAAATTACGGGCGGCATAATTACGAACCCCATCCCAAAAAGTCTCTTTATCCTTCACAAACTGGTCCCAGGAGTATTTAAAAGGTTCTGATTTTACAAGCCAGTAGGCCATGGTAGTAATTTAAAGACGGGTTGTTGTTAAAAAGGTAAAAATACAGCGCTGGGCGGATATTCGCGCTTTCGCCGCAGGAATTCCAAGAAATTTGGATTTTCTGCCCTTCAAAAAAATGATAAAATATAAAATCCAAGCATCTACCCTTTTACGTACCTATTTTAACGCTACCAAATTAACTCCGCTTATAGCCGTAGTCAGTTAACCTGGCAACAATAGATAGTACAATCTTTTTATTATACACTTGATCGATCATGTGGTGTTACCCAGGAGCTAAAAAATGGCTCTTTCGAAGGCTGGCTTTTGCCGGCCTTCCTTTTTTCATATCAACACAACACGCCGACCTGCAAGTAGCACTTCTTTACTTCTTCCTCACCCTGCAGCTATAACCTCACAACACGCATGGCCAATGGCCAACCATCAAGTAAACTATCATCAGGTGCTGCCTGCAATAAAGCATTAGCGAATAAAAACTGCACCCAATCATCCACATATACGATTTACCTTCGGGTTATAAGCAGTCTTCGACGTCTTATAAATTTTGTTCCAACTATTTATAAGCGCACTAAAACTTTTACAAACTTTTACTTCGTATATATTTCAGCAACGGCTTCACAACCATACACCGGTCCGGTTAAAAAGGTCAGTTGCATAAAGTCCGGTTCACTACTTCGTGTCTACCCCTGTTTATTGTTGTTGAATAGTAATGGGAAAGTTCAAGGCGGTCCTGAACAAAAGGCCTCTGTGCCTGGGTAAGCCTGTACGCGTCCATTATGCCCTTTCGATGGTTACACCGTGACCATCTTGTATCAGTATTGTCTCAACCTGTAAAAACAATTTATGAAACTAATCAGCACAAACGTTTCAGAGGACCAGCATGTCCCCTCCACAAAAGCCGCGGGACGCAGAAAGTTCCTGGCACAAACAGCCGGCCTGCTCACCATCGCCGCCGTGGCAGACTCTTGTAAAAAAGACAAAGACAACAACAACAACGGCATCGATCTCGGCAGTGGAGATATAGGCATATTGAACTATGCTTATGCACTGGAACAATTAGAAGCAGCGTTCTACACCCAGGTAGTCGCTTCCCCCTTCAGTGGAATTACTGACACCGAAAAGAAATTGTTGACAGACATCCGGGATCACGAGATTGCCCACCGCGAATTCTTCAAGAATGCGCTGGGCTCCAAAGCGATCGTGGCACTCGAAGTAAACTTCGCAGCGATCAACTTTGCCAGTCGCGACAGTGTACTGGGTACCGCTAAAGCATTTGAAGACCTGGGCGTATCGGCGTACAATGGCGCCGGCAAACTCATCACCGATCCGGCCTACCTCCTCCTGGCCGGCAAGATCGTTTCGGTAGAGGCCCGGCATGCCGCACTGATCCGCGACCTGATCTCCAACGGCAGCTTCGCCGATAACACCGTCATCGATGCCAATGGGCTCGATCTGGCTAAGGCTCCCAAAGATGTATTGATGACCGCATCGTCCTTCCTCAAATCAAAGATCAACGCAAACAATTTACCTACCACTTAAAAATACGGCACCATGAATATCCAACAAGTAATCACGGAGATCGAAAAAGTTGACCCGGAAGTCTATGACAGGATGAATCCCCGCCGCAAAGTGATCCAGCAATTCGCCAAGCTGGGTGGCAAACTGGCACTGAGTGCCGTGCCCCTCGCGCTGGGCAGTATGTTCAGCAAAGCCTACGGCCGTGGCACCAATGGTACCATCCTCGAAGTGCTGCAATACGCGCTGACACTGGAATACCTGGAAGCCGAATTTTATACCAAGGCAGTAGCCAGCGGCATCGTTCCCGCAGGAGCCCCCACCGGAGCCTTCACCACCATCCGCGATCATGAAAATGCACACGTAACCTTCCTGAAAGCAGCCATTACTGCCAGTGGTGGTACCCCCATTGCCAAGCCCACCTTCGACTTCAGTGCCGGCAATGGCAGTGGCAATGGTCCGTTCAAAGCTGTATTCACTGATTACGGCTTACTATTGGCCGTAGCGCAAACGTTTGAAGATACAGGTGTGCGTGCCTACAAAGGTCGCGCAGCTGAATTGATCTCCAACAACGATGTATTGACAGCCGCCCTGCAGATCCATTCGGTAGAAGCAAGACATGCTGCACACATTCGTTACATGCGCCGGAATTTCCTGAGCAATACGACGATCAAACCCTGGATCACCGGCAAAGACACCGGCGGTATCGGCGCAGCCGTTCAGGCAAGCTACAATGGAGAAGACCTGGCCGTACAGGCAGGCATCACCATAACGAATATCAACGGTATGAGTATTTCGGTGGATGCAGCTACAGAAGCCTTCGACGAACCCCTCACTGACACACAGGTATTGGCGATCGTCGATCCGTTCATCGCATAAAGATTGTTGCAGACTGATGTTGACGAATACGAAAGGCCGGCCGGTTGTAGGACTACCTACATCCTGGCCGGCCTTTCCAGCTATATACAGTATTTTACCAGCGCTTTCTTTCCCGCAGGGAAGTAATGTGCGCCACATGGTGTTTGCCATGCCAGGCATAACTGCCCAACAGGTACCAGAGACTCATTTCTTTTTGCGAACCCGGATGGTACACCGTACGCTTCCATGCTTCGTTCGAGATATCACGGATGGCAGCATGCCAGCGCGTATGCAGCGCATACAACAAAGTGATCGATATATTGATGGGCACTACTTCCACATCCCGCAGTTCGGCCCATTTCACTTCATCGTAGGGCTTGATAGTGGGATTGTCTTCCGTAAGCCCCAGTTTGAAACGGGCATACGCATTCATATGACTGTCCGGCACATGGTGTACCACCTGCTTGATCGTCCACCCTCCATCCCGATAGGGCGTTTCCAATTGCTTTTCATCGAGGTTTTCGATGGCCTGCTCGATCAGGCCGGGTAGAAACTGAATATCCTGCAACCACTCCCTTTTCTGTCTGTCGGAAAAAGGTTGCGGTTCATATTGACCAATGGGATAGCGTAGATCCATATAGGCGGCGTTTTAAATAGTAATGATGATGGTGGCTGTCGGGGCGATACACCTACCCTTCCCGCAGTTTGTGGCCGGTGAGGTTGATGAACACGTCTTCCAGGTTGGCTTTTTTTACTTCTTTGGGACGTTCAAAACCGGTCGCCACCAGGTCATCGATCAGTTTGTCGGGTGTATCGAGGGCAATGATCTTGCCCGAATCGATGATGGCGATGCGGTCGCAGAGGATCTCTGCTTCATCCATATAATGGGTGGTGATGATCACGGTAGTACCCTGCTGGCGGATATGCAGGATGAGGTCCCACAGGTTGCGACGGGCCTGCGGGTCGAGGCCGGTCGTAGGTTCATCCAGAAAGATGATGCGGGGCTGGTTGATGAGGGTCGTAGCAATGGAGAACCGCTGTTTTTGCCCACCGCTCAGCTCTTTGTATTTGTTCTTGGCTTTGTCTTCGAGGTTCACGCTTTTGAGCAGTTCACGGGCATCGACGGTACGGTTGTACAGACCAGCAAACAGATCGATCAGCTCCATCAGGTTGAGGCCCGGATAGAAGCCCGAAGTCTGCAGCTGCACCCCGATGATCTTTTTGATCTCGTTGGGTTGCCGGTCCAGGTCCAGCCCGTCGACGGTGATCTGGCCGGCCGTTTTGTCCCGGAGGGTTTCGATGATCTCGAGGGTCGTGGATTTGCCGGCACCGTTGGGACCTAGCAAACCAAATATCTCACCTTCCAGTACGTCGAAGCTAATGCCTTTCACCGCTTCGAATTGGCCATAATGCTTTACCAGGTTGTTAACCGAGATGATCACCTTACTCATGTGTGGTCGCGATTTGGGGCACAAGGTAAGGAAAATGAATAAAGAGGGTGATAACACCCATTTTACTATCAACAGAAAACCTGACTTTTAAAGGATAGCAACCCCACAGCAGCCTCTCCACGCAAAGATAGATGCCATATTCCCACACCACTAATCAAAACCAATGAGTTGCGAAAACCTTAAACAGCAAGCCACCGCCAGCAATTTCAAGCCTGCACTGGAAGTTGTACTTCCTGCCGATTCCTCCTACGATGCGTCGCGCGCCATCTGCAATGCCCGTTTCGACCTGAAGCCATGCGCGATTGCTTTTTGCCAAACCGAAGAACATATTGCATTTTGTCTACGCTATGCCGCCAGCAATGGCGTAGCCATACGCATCCGGTCGGGAGGCCACCACCACGAAGGCATGAGCTCCGCCAACGATGCAATGGTCATCGACGTATCGAAGATGAATGGACCGATCCGGTTCCTACCCGATCATACCGCCTGGATACCCGCGGGCAAACAGTTGGGAGATGACAGGATGCCGGGTACGGTATACCAGGAAGTAACTGCCGCCGGACTTATATTTCCCGGTGGCACCTGCGAGTCGGTACACATCGGCGGGCTGTTGCCGGGGGGCGGCTGGGGATTCTCCAGCAGAATGTATGGACTCACTTGCGATTGCCTGGTAGAAGCCATCGTCGTATTGCCCAACGGGCAAACGGTATCCGCCACTGCCCATAACGAATACAGTGATTTATTCTGGGCGCTGCAGGGAGGCGGAGGCGGCAATTTTGGCGTAGTATCCCAATACCGGGTACAGCTGTATCCGATCACGACAACAACCTGGCAATTTATCCTGGCCTGGTCGCCCGGCAATATGAAGCCGGCGGTGGACCGTTGGCTGGCCTTGTTTACTGGCCGGCTGTCCGACCTGGATGCAAGATTTTACACCGATGCTGCGAAAACCAGGCTGATACCCAGCATCACCTGCAGCATGCGCCTCAATGTAGTGGCCGACATCAACGACCCCAAAGCAGAGACCGCTGTCATGGCCAGTGTATTGTACGGAACAGAAAACGATGTGAACGACTTCCTGAGCGGTTTCCTCACACCAGCCATTACACCGGTAAGACAATTCATCGAAAACCTGTCGACCAAACAGACCAGCGATCCTGCCATCACCTGTGGCGGGCAAAAACGCCCCCACAAGATATCTTCCTGCTTTCCCATCGACACCGGCAACTGGGATCGCTTAAGTGATCAACTGACCGACTATATACTGAACCGTTCCGTCTTTGTCGCCGGTGTAAGCAAGTACATCAACCTGCAAAGCATGGGCGGCAAGATCAGTGAGATTGGCTCCAACGACACCGCATTCCCCTATCGCGACAAACCCTTCCTGATGCAAATGCAGGTCTGGTGGGATTCACTTGACCCCGCTATCAGCAACCCCGCCATACAATGGGTCGCCGATTTCAGGGATCACCTGGCCCTCACCGATCAGCAAACGCTCATCCCCCTGATAGAAGGCGCCTTTCTCAACTTCCCCGACAAAGACATGGACAGGGGGGCCGATATCAAAACCATCGCCGGCAGGTTGCAATGGTTGAAACACTATTATGCAGACAACCTGAATAGGCTGCAAACGATCAAAACCAAATACGACCCTGCCAATCTCCTTCAATTCGAAATGGGCATTCCCCTTTATGGCCTTACCTCATTCGCCGCAATCGTGTGCAACGATACAAATAACAGGCAGCAGCAGGTGTTTATGACCAACCAGGCAGGAGCGATGATGAAAATCACCTGCACCAACGGACAATGGGACAGCCACCCCACACCAATCCCCCTATCGGATAAGATCCCAGCCACCAAACAACTCATAGCGGCCTCCTCCAGAGAGTCGAACAGCCGTCACCAAAAAATGCTATTGCTCGATACGACCGGTAAAGTATGGGAGGTGGCCTGGAATGAACAATCCTCTGCACCCAAACTAACATCACTCGTCGACTACTTTCTGCAGCATGCCAAATCACCCATCCGCTGGATGTCTTGTCAGGTTGACGATGCCAGTGAAACGGACCGGATGACATCCATCGTTACCAGCAACAATACCCTGGTCGTCATTTCGGAAATGAATGGCCAATGGATCGGGGGGAACGGCAATGAGTGGGTCAATATACCCAACGAGTATACCGAAATGGCCCAATGCTCCACCAGGTATCGCGACGCTTTGCACGCATTCGTGTTGGAGGCCGGTGGTACAATATGGTATCGCTATTCGAAAGTCGTGGAATACAGCAATAACGAAAAGATGTACACAAAGGCATTGGACGCTTTGCATGCCCATTTTCCTAACCTGCCGGTTACCGGCGCAAAACATATTGCCTGCGCTACAGACAGCTCTGCAGTAGCGCGTATCGTCATCGTGGATACTAGCACACAGGCAGACCTGTGGTACATGGAACAGCCGCCCAATGGCAACTGGAACTACAACCCGGTCAATATACAGTCCGAGATCATAAAGGGCACCCCTGCCTGGCAACGCGTGGTAGAGTTTACCGGAATATCGGTGATACTGGATACACGATACAATGAATTGCATGTATATGCCCAGACGATCGGAGGCCTCCTCTACCACACGTTACGGTCGTCCAGCGGCAACTGGGCTGCCATGGACCTGGTGCCCACGGAATGACAGCACCCAATGAACGCACAGACGATTACCACTGATACAGCCAGGATTAGGCGGCTGCTGCATAAATCCGGGCAAAATCGGACCGCATGGTGCTGGGGCCTGTCTTGAATATTCGATAGTTTTATGTAAATGCTCGTCCTTATGCTGCGATCCCTTACTCTTTGCACCCTGGTCATTCGCCGTGCCCTATTGCTGGCTACACTGCTGCTCCTGTCGGGCCTGATTTCCCGGGTTTGTGCTCAATCCTACCTCAAGCCCGGCTTTGACAAGCGCGAATACCTCGACATGCTGCGCATAGCAGGCCATATTACGGATTCCGCCCTGGCGAAGGAGATGTCCGCTGCCCCCTTGGAATACAAGTCTGTTTACAAATCGCCCGAGGTTGGACTGATGAACCAGTGGCAGCTCTGGATCCGCCAGGACAAAAAAGTAGGCGTGATCAGTTTGCGGGGCACCGTCGCCGCCACCGCCAGCTGGCTTGAGAACTTCTATGCCGCCACCGTACCAGCCACCGGCTCCCTGCAGATCAACGACAGCACGACCTTTACGTACAAGCTGGCAGAAAGCCCCGCCGCTACCGTGCACGTAGGCTGGCTCGTCGGCCTGGCCCATATGGCACCCGATATTGCCAGTCATATCAAAACCTGGTACCAGCAAGGCATCAAAGAATTCATTGTGGTAGGACATAGCCAGGGAGGCGCCCTGACCATCCTGACACGCTCCTGGCTGCATTACCAAACCCAAAGCGGTGCCTTGCCCAAGGATATCGTCTATAAAACCTACAGCAGTGCCGCACCCAAACCAGGCAATATGCCCTACGTGTATGACTATGATTTTATCACGCGCGTCGGCTGGAGCTTTACAGTTGTCAACGCGCTGGATTGGGTACCCGAAACGCCGTTCAGCCTGCAGTCGCTGGATGATTTCAACGAAGTCAATCCCTTTGTCAATGTAAGCGCATCATTGAAACAACTGCCCTGGATAGCACGTACCTACCTCAACCACTCCTTCAATTCCATGAGACGCACGGCCAGGCGTTCGCAAAAGAAGTTCCAGAAATACCTCGGCAAAATGGTGTACAAGCAGGTACGCAAAACACTGCCCCAGCTGAAGCAGCCCGCCTACGCCCCTGGCAGCAATTTCATGAGAGCCGGCACCCCCATCATCCTGATGCCCGATGAGGCCTACCACAAAGCGCATGTCTTTGATGGGAAAAATGTATTTCTCCACCACATGCCATTGTCTTATTATCAACTGGTGACGCGGCAATACTAAGGAAGGCGCAGGAAAATGCAATCGCCCACGGGCGGCCGCGGGCGATCACAGGTATCAATAAACTATTTGATCAGAAAGCCGTAAAGCCATCCGGCACCTGGTCCAGTTCTTTCCAGACCGGGCTACCGGGAGCCGCCGGTGACACCTCGATGATCACGGCCGTTTTACCCGATTTGCCGGCATCCTTTACGTGGATGATGGCATGGAGCGTCATGGGCTTTTTAATCATGTAGTCGAGCATGGCAATGGTGCCCGAAAAAGTGGCTTTATCATGCTGAGCCGTCTTGGCGGGTTTGATCGCCACGACGGTCCCCACTACTTTGGAAGCCGGTATGCTCCTGCTTTTGATGTTGCGCCCTACCAGTCCATCGTAATATGCGGAGAGGTTGGTGGTGAGGGCCTGAGTGGTAATCGCCGGCGCCCCATCGAGCCACCACAGGTACACATAACTCCAATAACCTTTGCTGGTACTATCGCCCCAGCCAGGATGGAAGCGGATCTCCTCAAACCCTTTGTAAGTAAATAAGGGAGCAAAATCAGGTGGCAACGGAAACTCTTCGGTAGTATAGCCTGCCGGCGTGGGCAGCTTGAACCCGGTGGCTTTTCCCTGTGCATCGGCGGTGCCAGGTAATAACAATACAAAGGAAAATAGTGCGCCTAAGACGACGAACAACGGTCGAAAGGATTGCTGGTTCATAGTGCGATTGTTGGAGGTGGTTTATTGAACGGGCACCAAAATACATGCCCAGTGTTAATCGCATATGATTCAGTTCGTTAAAAATTCCATAAACGATCCTACTGTTCGTTTTCGGACTGGCACGTGTTCGTTTATTGCCTAGTTCGCAATCATGACAGGTTCGCCCGACCGCAGGAAGATGGTCCGGGGCGCGATGAACGGGTTGTTGTGGATGGCACGGTGCAGGGTGGATTCCTTTTCCTTGAAGTGCGTCCAACCCCTGACGTGTATGGGCAGGATCTTGCGCGGTTCAAGCACTTTGATGGAACGCAGGAGGTGATCGCTGTTCATCGTATAAATACCCGCCCCGGTAAGGTAACGGAACTGTACACCGCCGGCGTGCAGGATGGCAATATCGATGGTATAGCGCTGCGCCACCTCTTCAATACCCTTGAAGTAAACGGTATCCCCAGAAATATAGATCACACCGTTTTCCTGGCCGTCGTATTCGATCACGAAACCGATAACAGGACCGGATATAAATGCCGGTATCCACCAGGGATGGTGTTGCGCCGGCGTAGCCGTAATGCGCAGGCCTTTGACCTTGGGTGTATCGATGGCAATGGTTTGCCAGTTGGCCAACCCGGTCACGCGTGGCAAGTCCCGGGCGGCCTTTGTTGTCGACAGGATCGGCGCAGTCGTGGTATCGAGAAAAGCCTTCCCGTTGGTATCCAAGTTGTCTTTGTGCTGGTGATGGCTGAGCAGTACCAGGTCGATGTTACTGAGGGCGCCGGGCGGCAGGGCTGGATCATCTGTTTTACGCGACACGGCGCCATAGCCGTGGTAATAGGTGTTGCCTGCCAGGTCGAGCGTGGGGTCGGTCATGATGGTAAACCCATTGATATCGATCAGGATACAGGCGGTATCGATGTGCGTAATAGAAACATTCATGTAGGAAGGTTGTTGGCGGTTGCTGCTAAAGGTAGCAGACCCGCTGGTAAGCTTCAATTGATAGATCGGGGGAAAAAATGTATATTCTACGGCGCCTCGCAGTAAAAAAATCCGGCAACCGGATTCCAACCTTTCGACGATTGCCTCCTCTTATACAAAACCCATCATGCCCATGACCATTTTTCAGGCACCGTACTTCCTGTTGAGAACATGGTTGATCAGCCTTGGACTACTCGCGTCCTATTGCACCCAGGCACAGGACATCACCAACCCACAACAACTCATAACACAGGTACTACAACAACAAAGCCAATTGAACCGGCTGGCTTACACCGTTCGGATGGTAGACACCTTTGTAGACGGAACGGTGCGCAACCTGAGTGGCTTTTGTGATATTAGCGTGGACCCGGCAGACAAACTATTTGGCTTCTCCTTCCGCGGGCAGCGAACCGACCTCCCATCTCAATTGGTCTATACCGGCGGAAAGGCATTTTACATCAATACCGACACTAAAACCTACGCTGTTGACATGCGACCTGGCAAGTTCATTACAGGACATCCGGGTGGCCAGGTATTATTTCCAGAACTGGTGAACCTGGATACCACAGGCCACCACAGCGCCAGCGTGACTACCAACGACTCTTGTTATATCCTACGGCTCGACTACCCCGATCTGGAAGCATACGATGTCTCCCAACGATATAAGCTATTCTACATCGACAAAAGAGCCCTGCTACCAGTGCGGTCTTACTGGCACCAGTCTACCCTGGGCAAGCGCCAGGTGATCACCCGTCAATTACTGTCGATTTCCTTTGGCGAAAACGTGCGTCAACCTGATAACCTGGCAAACAAGCAGTTCCTGGAGGGTTACACCTTACAACAACCGAAAGAGGAAAAGCCTGCTTACCTGACTTTGCTGGGCAAGCCAGCACCAGCCTTTCAACTGACCGGCCTTCATGGTGGTGAAACCTCTTTGGCATCGATGGCCGGCAAAGTGATCTTGCTCGATTTCTGGGCGGTTTGGTGCGCGCCTTGCATCGAGTCGCTGCCCAAGGTCAATGCCATACAGGAAAAATACAAAAGCAAGGGACTGGAAGTGGTAGGCATACTCACGGATACGTCGCAAACCGAAGCAGCCCGTCGATTATTAACGATCCGCAAAATTGCCTTCCGGCAATTGATGAGCAATGGTGACATTGAAAAGCAATTCAAAGCGGCTGGCATTCCCCATTACGTACTGATCGACCGGAAAGGCACCGTCAGCTACGTACAGGCCGGTTTTATTGAAGTCGCCCTGCAGGAGGCCATCACGAAGGCCCTGGCTGAATAAATAGGCTATGGCGTGTCATCAGCCGCGCTGCCGTCCCGCATAAACGACCGGATAGATTCACCACCAGACACATCCGGATGCTCCACCTCGTGCCCGAGGTCAATAAAAAACTTTTTAAGGTGGTCATAGGTCGCACAATCCGCGTCGATGGATCGCCCATCGGCGATTTGCAGCTGATAACAGGAGAGGCAAACACTCAACATGGAAACGACATTTCCATCGACATCGTAAAATACAACGCCATCCCGGTAAATAGGAGCGCACATATAATACGGAATGTCCAGCACCGGTATTTGCAGGGCATGCAGCAATTCCGCTGTACGCACATGGTTGCCATTGAACGTATGGGTTCTTTCCGCAGCATAATTAATCCCGCCATGCACATCATAGAGACTGTACAAAGAGTTCATCAGGGATTCAACCTCCCAGATCCTTTTTTCGTCCTTACTGGTAAAACTGATGCGCCTGATCCGCTTCTGCATGAGTTCCTTGTATTCCGCCTTGAAGGCTGCCTGCTTTTCAATAGCCGCCAGACTACGCCCTATCGAAAAAGTTTCGATATACGAAAAAGACAATGCGGTAAAATAAGCGGGGGCGGTAATAGATGGTGGCAGTTCGTACATATCAGCAAGTTAGCAAGCGAACGGGATATATCATAGTCCGCGCACCGCTTGTCCTGAATTTATTAAAAATGCAAGTCGCCGCTCCCTCCTGTTCGTCAGGCTCGGGCACATTTGTTACCTTTAGAAAAAGCGGGTATATGTCAACATTACCAGTGCCACAAACGGATTGCGAACGACTGATTCCTTTACTCATCGTGAATAACATTCCACAGGCCGTGGAATTTTATGTCGGCAAACTTGGCTTCACCCATGTCTTTACCTGGGGCGAACCACCGGAAATCGCCGGGGTAAACCTGGGCAAGGTGTCCGTGCACCTGTACGAAGGAACTCCAGCCGACAACTCGGTGTATTTCGTCGTCAACGACGCAGATGAATTGTATGGCTACCATCAAAGCCAGGGCGTCGACATCTTGTTTCCACCGGGAGACCGGCCCTACGAATTGCGCGACTATGCCATCCGTGATCCCTGGGGCAACAAGTTATCCTTTGGTCACTATATACAATTGAAGACACCGGCCCTACCTATCGAAAGAGTAGAAGTACCGGTTCGACTGGAAAAAAGGTTAGCGGCCCTACTGGCCGACCTGGCAGAGCACAAGGGCATGACCATCGGCAGTTGCCTGGAAGAAACCCTACTGCACACTTTCGAAGTATTGGGGGAGGACAAAGGAGTTGCCAGCCCTCACACGAAGAAAACACATGCGTATATTCAGGAACTAAAGAAAAAACACGGCATCGACTACGATACCCATGCGAGCTACCGGTTTGTGGAGTAACCTACTTCTGGACGCCTTTCAGCCACTCTTTCACGATCTGAAGTAAGGCCTTCTCTTTCGCCTTCAGGTCCTGTACGTCGACGATTTTCACCATCCGTCGACCATCCGAGTAATCACCTTCCAGCAACCCGCTGGGGTCCTTAATACGGGCACCCGTAGGAAATACCAGTAGTACATATTCTTTCCTGTTTAGATTGACCACGGCAAGATCCCTTTTATAATCTTTGGCATCGAAAGCTTTCATCTCACCCGTGTAGTAATAGGCGGGGGAATTCCATTTCACCTGCTCCCCTACCCCCTTGATACTCAGCAGCAGTTTCCGCAAGGCCTTTAAAGTGTTGACTACACTCCCTTCCTGGGCCTGAATAAATTCATCGACTGTTGTGTAGGCTATCTTTTTAGCTGCTTTTGCCATAACCCCCAAGATAATAAACAGCCGATGTCTCATCAAATGTTTTTAGGGCGTTTACTTCTTGCGCATACGCGTCAATACATATTTCGTACGCCGCAACTGGCGCGAAGCATGATAATACAATTGTTCGTGGTAGAGCACCCAGCCACCCAGGGCACCAATAAGACTACCCAACGTGATGTCAAGGAAACGAAGCGTAATGAGTTGATTGGGTGAGTCGATTAGGGAGCCGCCCGCCTCTGCAAGAAAGAGAGTGAGCGGAGTTATGAATATTACGGCCAGCGCATAGTGTCGCACCACCAGTACTTCAATGATAAACTGCAAAACCAGTATACTGAGGCAGATATTGAGCGGCGTCATATGCAACTGCAGCAACAGCCAGGCAAAACCCAAACCGACGAATGTGCCCAGGATACGGTGAAAGCTACGCTGCCATACATGTTGCAAACTGACGCCCTGCATCACAGCTGCACAGGAGATGGGCAACCAATAGGGAAAGTTCAAGTGAAGCAGATGACCTACCAATATCGACAAGACCATAAACACGCCGACAATGATCGACTCCACTACGTCCATATACTTCTTTGGCTCGACAGGCGTCTCCGGCTTGGGCGGGTAGACACGCGTGATATACAGGCTATAAAAGAAAGCGAGGATGCAAGCCAACATGGTACCCATACCGATAAGCCCGACCCGGGTGGGGATCGCCGACAGGTCAAACTTCATACAACTGCCAATGGAAGCGATCATGATGAAGAAGAAACTACCAGGTGGCTTCATGTGAAAATACATCTTGACCCAATGCACCGCAAAGGCAAAACAACCTAAGGCGATACTGGCCATCCAGGGATTGAAACTAAAACACAAGGAAATCGCCATAGCAACCATAAACCCGAATGAACAGGCAATAAGCGTGATCATCCGGGTTGCCACAGTTCCACCCGGCAGGTAAAGGATCACCAATCCTCCGGTGGAGGCTATAATACCATAATTGAGTTTGTCGAAGTAAACACCTGCCAGCAACGGAATGCCTACACAAAGCGAGGCCAGCACAGGAATATGCCACAAGCGTTCTGTCTTCTTCAATTGAAACAACGCCTTCCATTCTCGCTCGATCGCCTGGGAGATAGATACCTTCATGCAGGCAACAAAGGTAGGAAAAATGCTACTTCCGCTCCGGCATCTTCAGCGTCAATGCCTTCTCCCCACGCAGCATCCTGGCCGCTTCACCCGTCAGCCATAAGTAATGGTCTGAAGGTTTGCCGTCGTTACCGATGAAAGAAGTAACCTTACTCACGGGTGGTGTATCCGTCGTTTTAAAGATCGCGGTCGCCTCGTTGACTTCGTCAAACATAGCCACATACAACATGGAAGCGCCGGCATTGATGGCCGTAGCGATCTGCTGCCAGTAGAACCTGCCGCCCTGCCGCGGTATCGACGCCACCGGCTTCACATCATCCGGAAACTCGTACTTGCTCAGGTTGTGCCAGCTAAATCCCGGATACACACAGGGCACGTAATCCACCTTATTTTGACGGCACCATTCAATGTCGGCGATCGTATTATCGCGGAACCGATCCATATCGTTGTGCAACAGCGGACTGTACCGCTGCACATTCCAGGGCAACACGATATCACATTGCCTGATCAGCGTGTGCAAATAAGGATCGGGCAGACAATCGGCATTGAGCGTGCGCCAGAAAGCCGGCACCCCGATCATCACCGCACAACCACCATATACCGGATCGTTTTGGAGGAAATCGATCAGCCGGTCCAGCCCGATATTACGGATACTGTAAGGCCGGTCGGGAAAACCCACGCCCCAGATCGCCACCACCGGCTTTCCGTTGTGTTGCAAATAGGTTTTCTGCCCCGCCTGGTTGGTGACTTTCAACTGGTCGACCAGGTATTTCCAGTCCTCGATCAACGCACTGCAATCTTCACCCGAACCACGTAGGCCCGACAGGTCATACATCATCGCAATGGCCCGGCCGTATTTGGAGGCAGATTCGAAAGCATGCTTCAGAATGGTAGCCGACACCGTATCCCTTCCCTTGGCATTGCCAAAGAAGCGTTGCATGAATACGCCATCCACCCCATACTGCTGCATCCATTTGAAATGAACGTCTACCGTACTTTTATCATGACTGCTGAAGAACTTCGCCGGCTGTCCATTGGCCAGTTTCCACGGCGTTTCATAGGTCTTGTCATATTCAGTTACATCCGGCCACATATCGATACCAGAACGTTCTTCGTTGCCATAAGCAAAGCGACGGGCACCCGTGCCGTCACCCTGGGCCCGGAACCAGCCCTGGTAACCGGCCATTACCAATCCTTTGTAAGTAGGATACTTTGATTGCTGGTGGTGTTTGGTTTGTGCCTGCCCAATGGAAGCTGCACTTAATACCAGCATCAGCCAGTAGAATGATTTCATTGTCATGAGTTGGAATGGTCTGTTGGAGTTGAATAACATTCAAGCCCGGTAGGTGGACACAAACCGGGGTTGGAATGTTCACTTGCATTATGGAAAATTCTTTATCGGGTCGGTTTGGTAGCACTGTAGCTGGTAGCGCCATGCACCCATTTGCCGGCTTCACCCGTCAGCCACAAATAATAATCGGAGGCCAGTTCATTTTCAATACCAATGAACTTGCGGCTACCGTGTAAAGGCAGGTCCGCTTCGCGGGCACATTTGTAGATGGCCGTACCTTCGTCGATCTCGTCAAACATGGCCACATAGAGGCTTTGCGCCCCGCTGATCTTCGCACCAGCTACCTGCCGCCAGAGGAATTCACCCTTCAGCCGCGGTATGGAATTGTATTGAGCGGGATCCATGCGCAGGTTGCCCCAGCTAAAGCCAGGAAACACCAGCGGCACATACGTGATCTTGTTGGTATTGCACCATTGTATATCGCCCGCCAGTTCACCACCAGCGACGTTGTTATAGTTATCATTGTTGTACCGGCCCACCGCCCAGGGCATCACGATGTCACTTTTCTTGATCAGCGTGTGCAAAGCAGGCGATGTTTCCGTGTCCTTCGAAAGGCTGCGCCAGTAATAAGGTACACCCAGCATCACCGACACTTTCTTGGAGGGTCCTTTGATCTTATCGACCAGCTTGTCGACATCAGCGGTTGTGTACCGGCGGTTGTCATTGAACCCTACCCCCCAGATCACCACCAACGGCTTCTTGTTGTGCCGCAGGTAGGTAGGATGCTGCTTGTTGTCGAACAGGGCGAACAAGATCTGCAACTCGTTCCAATCCTGCTCGAGGTAGGCTACATCTTCGGGGCTGCAGCCACTGAGGTCATACATCACGCAGATCGCACGGCTGTATTTCTTTGCCGCCTTCAAGGCATTCTCCAATACTTTATTGAAGTGCCGTTTGCCTTTTGCGTTGGAGGGTTTGATCTCCGCGACAAACCGCTGCATAAATACCCCATCAATGCCATAGTCCTTCATCCACTTAAAATGCAGGTCTACCGTTTCTTCGTCGTAAGGGCTGTACAAAGGAGCGTTTTTCCCATCGGCAAACTGAAACGGCGACGGATAGGTCTTCGTATACTCCTTCATATCCGGCCAGAAATCAACTGCCGAGCAGCCCGGCAAAAAACCGCCGCACTGTCCGTTCTGGTAATGATACCAGCCTCTTTCGGAGGCGTCGCCCTGCGCAGCAAACCATCCCTGGTAGCCCGCCATCACGAGCTTATTATACGACGTGTACAGGCAACCGGTTTCATCATACACCACTTCCTGTACGGGAGGGTCCGGCGGACCGGGTGGGTTGGGATTGTCGCCTCCATTCTTTTTGGAGCAACAGATCACCACCCACAAAGCAGGTAACGCGATTAGTGTTGCAATGAATCTCATATGATCAAGTTTTTAGTGACCCGTGCAGAATTCCAGGGCTGGCCCCACTGCCAGGAGCCAGCCCCTTCCTTCCTGCACATGCGCTGTCCAGAGCGACCTGGCCAGCGGATCTAAACGCCCAGCTTCACAGCCGGCGCATAATTGGGTTTGGAACCGCCGATGCCGATGAGGGCACCAATGCGGAAATGATAGTTGTTGCCGGGCTTCAACTGACCACTATTCGAAGGCAGGTCGATCTCCAGGGTGTATACATGATTGGGATCGGTCACGGCGTTCAAATTCTGCTCACTGGCCACCAGCCGCATCGTCTCTCCCACCCGTGAGTCAGCATGGGCATACAAGCCAATCTTCTGTACATTGTTGATCACGTTTTGCTGCAGCTTGAAGGTGGCGACGATCTTGTTGCCATTCTTCACGATGCTGGCATCCTTTACCCGGATATAGGGTGTCACCTTGAAATCGAGCGTAGTTTGACCCTTGATCTCGATGTCTTGAGGCGCGATGGGAATAAAATTGGGCTCGCTGATCTTGATGGTATAAGCATTGGCAAACATCAGCGTATTGGCATAAGAACCATCGTTCTTGAGCACCATGAATTGCGATTGCGGATTCTCGTACCCGTGCTCGATAAACTCTATGCGCGTACCGCGGATGATGTCCATTTGCACCTGCTCGTTGGTCGCCTCGTCGATAAACTTACCCGAAAGGCCTGCACTGGGCGCATCATAGTTATCCTTTTTACAGGATACCAGCGCGATCACCGAAGCCAGTAGTATGATCTGTAACTTTTTCATATAAATGTTTTAACGGAGATATTAATACTGGGGATTCTGCACCAAACCATTCGAGCCAACACCTGGAATATACCGGTAATAGGATTTGGTTTGAAAGGTTTTGGGATTGGTGTTGGGCGTATTCACCCGTACGAAGATGTACTTCTTGGCCGGTAATGCACGCAGGTCCTGCAAAGGCAACAACGTGTGCAAAAAGCGGTTATTGAACTCAGTATGGAATTCCCGGCGACGGATCAGGTCCCAGATACGCTTGTTCTCGAAAGCCAGCTCCACCCTTCTCTCCCGCTGTACATTCTCCGCCGTGAGCGCAATAGTGGTGGTATGACCGGCACGCTTGCGCAGATCGTTGATGCATTTGGCCGCCAGTGCCGCGTCGCCCTGTCCGCTTTCAGCTACTGCTTCAGCATAGATCAGCAATACCTCCGCATAGCGAAACTCGAGCCAGTCTGTAGTACTCTGGTTCCAGCCGGGCACAATAGGGTTGTTCTGGTTCATGAACTTCTTGAAAGAGAAGCCAGAACGGGTGTTGTTACCGCCGTAGGTATCGAAACCGGAATACATGGTCACATCAGCTGCACCATACGTATGGTAGGTGGTGCCCGCAATGGTAATCTGGTCTTTGGTACGGATCACCGCATTGCCATCAGGCTTTACATAACCCGCCTGTATCACGATATTGGTATTCTTCCACACAGTACCGGGGAGGATCGTTGTACCCCACAAACGGGCATCTTTATCCTTGAAGATCTCGTTGGGATTGTCGAACTGGCGATAAGCCGTGCCGCTGTTGAACCCATTGTAGTCGGTCACATTGCCATCCACCCGGGTATTGACCGGCGATGCCTGTCCTGGCGTAGTATAACTTTCATACTGATCGACCAGGTCGAGTGTGGGGTTCATACGACCCGGGTGCGGCCAGCCATTGGCCACCTGGGCCGGTTGGTACCAGATATCATAATTATGTCCCTGGTTGGCACCCGGCAGGGTGAATCCTTTGATCATAATAGCTTCGGAGCTGGCTGCATCATTGGGGCTCTGAAACAACGTGCGGTAGTTTTCTGCCGCTTCTGCCGGTGTGGCCGGGCTGGGCCTGAAGAGGGAGTAACCACCGCCATCGATGATGGCCTTGGCAGCATCCGCCGCTGCTTTGTAATAACCGTTGGCAGCGCCTGCGTCCACACCTACCAGTTTCTGTGCTACGGCATCGCCGTCGAGCGTAATGCGGTTACCGAATTTGGCAATTGAAGCAGCATGCAAAGCAGCACGAGCTTTCAGTGCATAAGCAGTCCACTTAGAAGCACGACGGCTTTTAGCAGTACCCAGGTTGTTGATGGCGATATCACATTGTTCCATCACATAATCCCAGGTTTCCTTTTCCGTGCTGCGGGGTACTTTCAGGGCTTCCGCATCACCGGTATACACCTGCGATTTCTTCATGAGGCTCACGCCACCATAACGTTTGGCCAGGGCATAATAAGCAAAGGCTTTGATAAAAGCACTTTCGCCGGTCAGCGCTGCTTTTTCGTCGTCGCGGATCTTCAGCGATGGAATGTAATCGATGAGCAGGTTCACATCGCGGATGAGCTTGTACCCCTGGTCCCACCAATGGAAATCGCCGTCGCCGATAAAGTCACCGAATTCGGTATGTACCGCTTCATCGGTACCCATGGCAGCGCTAAAGCCACCGTTATTAGGGTCACCACCATTTTGGTTGAAGCCGCCGCGGAAGAAAGCAAAATCCTCGATCGGCAATTGATAATAGAGATTGGCCATATAGACCTTAACACCGGCCGGATCGCCGAAGATGGCATCCGCCGTCAGTTTATCGGTTGGCTGCAGGTCCAACACCTTGCTACAACCTGTAGCTGATAAGGCTGCCGCCAGTATGATGTATTTGTAATGTGTCAGTTTCATTGCAAGCGCTTTTAGAAGTTAAGGTTGATGCCTACGTTGTAGATCTTCGACAAAGGATAGTTGAAGCCCGCATTGAAGAGACCTTCCAGTCTTTCGGGGTCAAAGGCCTTCACGAACGGATCAGCAATGGTGAAGAGGTTGAAGCCGCTGGCATAGAGGCGCAACTTACGGATGCCGCTGCCGCTGAACCATTCGATGGGGAAGGTATAACCCAGCTCCAGGCTCTTGAGGCGTGCATAAGAAGCATCTTTGCGCCAGACAGAGCTCTCCTTGTACATGCTGCCCACATCTCCATTGAAACGGGAAGCAGGCCATTTACCGGGTATCCACTGGCTCTTCGCATCATACGGGTCCGACAGGTGCCAGCGATCAAAGAAATAAGCCGGTGTATTACCGCGGAAAGCCATCACCTCTGCATATACTTCGCTGAAACGTACTGTATACATCGCAGCGCCTTGTATCAGCATGTTCAGGTCAAAACCCTTGTAAGAAGCATTGAGGGTAAGGCCAAAATTGATCTTGGGGTTCTTACCGCGTGGGTTCTGGTTGTCGTTGCTACCATTGGCACCGAGGTACATGGGCAACATATCCTTGTCGTCGATCATCCCATCGTTGTTGATATCGGCATATTTAAAATCGCCGGGCAACTCACGGATATTGGCCTGGTCACCATTTTGCAGCGGATAGCTGGCAATATCATCGGGGTTCTGGAATTGTCCGAGATAAGTATAAGACCAGATGATGTCGTCATAACGGTAAGCATTACCATTTTTCCAACGATCCCAGCTGCTTTGGAAAGGGCCTCTTTCCACATACAAATTCTGAGAACGGGCAAAGTTGAAGTTACCAGAGACGCCGAACCGGAAATCCTTACCTACGCGATCATTATAGCCAATGGTAAACTCGATACCCTGTGTACGATCACTGTTGAGGTTTTCCTGTGCCAGCGAAGTACCAAAGGTGTTGGGCAATGACAGGTTGCGCAAAGCGGGTATACCTGTTCTGTCACGACGATACACCGCACCTTCAAACGTGAGCCGGTTGTTGAACAAGCCCAGTTCGATACCAATGTCTGTCGTTTTAGCAGTCACCCAGGTCAGCAAAGGATTGACGAGTCCAGGGGCCGAAGCACCCGCGGTGCCTGCGCCGTTCTCAAACTCATACTGTCCGCCACCGCCCAGCGGGAAACCCTGTATCCACTGGAAGGGACCACCCGCCTGCTCGCCGACCTCACCATAAGAACCACGCAGTTTGAGGTTGGAGATGAAGCTGACATTCTTCATGAAGTTCTCTTCCGACAGTCTCCACCCACCAGAGATGATGGGGAAAAAGCCCCAACGGGTTTCGGGCGGATATGCGAACGTACCCATGTACCGGAAGGCGACTTCCAACAGGTATTTCTTATCGTAATCGTAGTTGAAACGGCCCAGTACGGCTTGCGAAGATGATTGACCTTCACCGCCGGAGTTGGTCATATTGTTGGCGCTGGCCGCGTTGATCTGATCGATGGTATAAAAATCATACAGCCTTCTCAGGTCGGCATTGCGCCCCCAGTCCTGCCGTTGCTCGAAGGCTGCCAGGCCCGACACGTTGTGTTTGTTGGCAATGGTAGTAGCGTAGTTGGCCTGCGCAATCACCACGAAGCGGTTGCTGTTGCCATAGCCATTCGAAATACCACCGGTGCCCACCCGCTGGGGCGACAGTACATATTCGTTATTGACATAGGTATAGAGCTTGTACGGCTTGGACACATCCTTGCCCTGGTAGCTGTTGAGGTCATACGCCGCCGTACCCTTCAGTGACAGGCCTTTTACAAAAGGCACGTCATAGATCAACGAGAAGGTTGATTGCACATTGCGGTTGACCGTTTCGCTGTAACCAGTCAGGTTGGCATTGGAGAGGGCCAGCGGATTCTGGTTGGAGGGCGATACTACAGCCGGGTATTCAGGATTGTTGTTGGCGTAAGGACGTTCTGTGGGCAACGTCACACGGGTACCCTTGAAGATATTGAAGAAGTTTTCACCCGGTGTGGTGCGCTTGTCGTAGCGGCCACCGATGAGCACTTCTGCTTTCAGGTTTTTCACCAGTTCGGTCGTAATGTTAGAGCGGAAATTGTACCGCTTGTAGTTCATATCATTGCTGCGCAGGTAGCTGTTCTCATCTACATAAGCCAGACCGATATAATACTGCGTCTTTTCATTACCACCAGAGGTGCTGATATTGTGTTGTTGCTGGATAGCGGTTTTCTTCATGGCAACATCGTACCAATCAGTGCTTTCATAACCGGGAGCACCATCGATCCATTTCTGCAATTCTTCTTTAGACACAAAAGGAGCGCCGGTAGCCAGCAGAGCAGCATCGTTGCGCATCTGCATCCATTCAGAGGCGCTGGCCATGCGGGGAACATCAGTAGGTTGTGAAAAACCCACGACGCCGGTATAGTTGAAGGTAGCACGGCCTCTTGCTCCTTTCTTGGTGGTCACGATCACGACACCATTGGAAGAGCCAAAACCATAGATTGCGGCAGAGGCATCTTTCAGGAAGGAGACACTTTCGATATCATCCGCATTGAGGCGCTGGAACTCGCCGGAACCATCGCGCACGATACCATCGATCACAAACAGCGGTGTTCCAAAACCCCGCAGGTTGATCATGTTTTCGAAGGTGCCGGGCTCGCCACCCAGCTGGCGGATCTGGAGACCCGCCACCTTACCCTGGAGTTTTTGCGCCAGGCTGACGTTGGTCGTCGTTTGGATATCCTTGTTGCTGATATTGCTGACGGAACCGGTCAGTGTTTCTTTCTTCCGCGTACCGTATCCTACCACCACTACATCCGACAACTGGTCGTCTGAATCAGCGAGGGTCACTTCGAAGATGGTGCGGGTGCCGATCTTTTCGACCAGATCTTTCTTTCCCACAAAAGAAAATATGAGTTCAGTGGCGGTTGCCGGAACGGTAATGGAAAAAGCACCTTCGGCATTGGTGGTCGCTGCCGATGTATAGGCATCGGTACCAGGCGCGGTGCCATTGGTGGTTCGTACGGCTACGGTTACACCGGGCAATGGTTTCCGGGCTGCGTCGGTGACCTTCCCGCTCAGGGTCTTCTGCTGTGCGACGACCCAACCGGGCAACGCGCAAAGCATTATGAGTAGCATGCAAGACAGTCGTTTCATAATTCAGTTAATTGTTTAATTGATGAAGGTTTTGGTCGTTGTACCGAATGGGTGTCATGGCGGGTAAAAGCTGGCATTGTTCATGGATAGCATCGTTTTGGTGTTTGAAATAAATAGTTCGTTGATCGTTAGAATCCTGCGGTGGCAGTGCCCCATCGCTTGTTCGGCTTCGGCCCCATTTCCAACTCCAGGTGGCCACCGTTCATGAGTTGATCATGTGTGAACCAGGGTGTATTCAGGGCGATGCCGTTCATCTTCGCGCTTTGTATGTATTTGTTTTGAACGCTGCTGTTGTTGGCCGTAAGCCTGAACTGTTTGCCATTTTGCAGCTGGATCGCCACCTTGCTGAACAATGGGCTGCCAATGGTGTACAGCGGCTGTCCCGGTGTAACGGGATAAAAACCCATGGAGGCAAATACGACGAATGCCGTCATGCCACCCCCATCTTCATCACCGGGAATACCAAATACATTGTCTTTGAACCATACATCGAGCAGGAAACGCACGGCCTTTTGTGTTTTCCAGGGAGAAGCGGTGTAGTTATACAACCACGGAATGTGGAAGCTGGGCTCATTGCCCATGGAGAATTGGCCAACAAGGCCGGTGGCGTCGGGAAACTTGTTCCAAAACTCATGTTTGCCACGGCCCAGCCCCTCGCGGAAGAGTTGATCGAGCCGCTCTTCAAAGGTCTGCCGACCGCCCATGAGCCGTATCAGATCGGGTATATCCTGCTGTACCTGCCAGAGATAGGTATAGCCGTTGTTCTCATCGTAGTAATCACGACCACCGGGACCACCGTCAAACTTGAGATCGATGTTGATCCAGTTGCCGTGCTTGTCTTTGGGCAAGAAGAACTTTTTCTCCGGATGCCACAGGTTACGATAGTTCTGTCCGCGGGGCGTGAACAGCTCATAGTCTGCCTGCTTGCCCAGGTCTTTGGCGAGTTGCGCCAGTGCCCAGTCGTCGTAGCTGGTGCCCAGGGTAACGGCTACGGCCTGCCGCTTTTCGAAGTTATCCACCAGGGGCTCCGTTTCTTTTTCACCCGGCGACAGGGCGGGAAAATAGCCCTTGCTGTGGTAGAAATCGTCCAGGGCAGTTTTGGGTCCGTTGCGCCAGGGAATGATGGTAGCATCGGTCGCATTTTTGCGCATGCCCGCATAGGCTTTCTGTATATCGAAATTGCGCAGCCCTTTGCGCCAGGCATCGAGAAAAACGACGGAGGAATGAAATCCATTCATGCAGGCATGATCGCCGAACAGTACCGGGAAGGTGGGCATCCAGCCGCTTTGCTCATACATGCGTACATACGATTGCAGCATGTCTTCTTCCTGCTTCGGGTTCAGGATCATCCGCAGGGGGTGGTGTGCGAGGTAGGTATCCCAGGCCCAGTCATCTACATAAAAAGGACGCTGGTCTTTGTTGACCTGTTTGTTGTAGCCACTGTAATAACAGCCTCCTTCGGTTATATCCACCATGCGTTCGTAACAACGGTACAGCGCGGTGTAAAAGGAACGCTTCTGGGCTTCGGTACCGCCCGCTACCTGTATTTGACCGATGTCGGTTTCCCAGGCTTTGCGGGCCTGGGCCACGATTGTCGTAAAGCTTTTGCCAGTCAATTCTGCTGCATAGTTCAGCCTGGCCTGTTCGGCGCTGACGTAGCTGAGGGCATAGCGCAACTCCACCTCGTTGGTCGTGGCAGGAAAACTGATCCAGGCTTTGGCGCCTTTGCCGGTAACGGTCTGGCTGGTCTGTAACTGGCCGTTGGCCAGGGTACCGGGTTTACCGGGCACCGACCAGGTGCCATAGAGATATACTTTTATGTCACCATGCCAGGTTTCGTAGCCAGTGACCTCTGTGGTGCTGGAAAAATGGTATTGACCTTCGTCGCCATTGTACCCATCAAGCAGGATGGCCTTATGGGCCGATGGGGGAAAACGGAACCGGTAGATGCCTGTTTTACGGCCGGGGGTGAACTCCACCCCTATTTCGTCATCGAGCAGCCAGGTGCTATAATGCCAGGGATGGTTGACTTCGAGGTCATGATCCCAGGTATAGCGAGCCTGCCAGCTTTGGGCGGTAACGGGTTTTACGCTGGGTTTGATGGCAAATACCTGCCCCAGCCGGTGCGAGACGATGTTGAGGGGGAAACTGGCGATCTGATTATCAAGGTAGTCTTTTCGTTGGGGGGCTACCCGGATCATCTGGTTGGGCAACTGGATGGTGGGTCGGGTGGGCTCCAATAGATGCCCCACCGATCCGATGGTGGGGTCCACATAATCAAGGACGGACTTCGCGGGTTCGGGACGGACGGACCGGGCCGGCTGACGCGCCAATAAAGTCGATGCGGGGCTGATTAGCAATGCCCATAGCAGTAGCTTTTTCATATTGCAGGCAAACAGTTTCGTTGAAATTTCTACCTGCAAGAAAGCCCGAAGAGACTAACAAAGGCATTAATAAACCTATTAATTGAGAAATTAATTGCTTGTTTTTTAGAATTTTATGGCAAAAGGCAGTTAATCCCGCCGTCGGGCGGGATGTAGCGGCCACAAAGGGCCAGTCGGCGGTCGGGAGCCTACCTCACCGGTTTGACCAGCCAGGTGGCCGGCCCGCTCCGATCAAAGAGGTTAGTGCTTGCCCGAGGAGGTCCCGGCTGTAAAGTCACTTCCGGAATAGGATCTACTATTGTAAAGCCATAGCAGGAAAAACCTGCTTACCTGTAAAGCTTATGCAGGAAAAGATAGTAAAAGCAACCAGCACTGAGCAGGGTTTAGGCCTGCGCAAACCCGGGTTCACGTCGGGGCAAACGCAGTGTAACGCCGTGCCAAAGCCGGATCAATGAGGGACCAAACGCGGCCATACGCGCGTTTGGTCCGCGTTTAGTGTGCGTTTGGTGCGCGTTTGACCCGAACGAGCCCCTTAGCAGCTGCGCTCAAAGACCGGGATCGCACCACCAACGGAGCGGGGATGCAGCGCCTCTAGATAGACCCGCTATGTCTCCGCTCTATGTCCGCTGCATCTCCGCTGCATCTCCGCTGCATCCTCTCTAACCGCGTACATTATCAATACATTAGGTGAGCACCCGGCGAGCAGGGGTCTCGAAGCAGGCATACTAACTGATAACCAGCCTAATAAGTTATACCATGAATAAATCTGAAGCATTTATAGCCCGGTAATGTCAGTGAAGGGCCGGTCGAAGTCCTGGCCGTAGTTCTCACGGTATTCCTTGGTGTATTTCACCCACACCTCTTTGGCCAGGCCGTGGCGGCCCAGGTAAGTGAGGCTCTTGCATTTCCAGACCAGGGCATCTTCGTTGAGCTGGTCAAACAGGAACATGCAATTGGCCACGCGGATGATGAATTCGGCATCGGCCGCCAGGTCGGCGCGGGAAAGATAGTCGAGCAGGACATCGGTGACCTTGCCCGATACTTCCGATTTGATGTCATCGAGCCAGTTGTAGTGGATGGTGCTGAGGAAATTGCCCCGGCCAGCTACCTGTATCAATTGTTGGATATATTGTTTGTTGGCCGGTTCGGGCGCTGCCACCAGGAGGGCAAACCGCTGGTAGTCGATCGTGACGCTGTCATTCAATACTTCGAGTTTCCATTTACCCGATTCTTTGCCCACATGCCACTCGCCTACTTTTTCCAGGATGCCTTTCAGCTTGACCACATTGACGGAAAAGTTGTTCCGCGCATCCTTCAACGGCTTATCGCCCCACAACAGCTCATACAGCTTTTCGGAGGCAATGCCTTTGCCATCGCGGACCGTATAGGTCAGCATCAACAGGAACAACTCGCGCAACAAGGGCGTAAACAGCTTGGTGATGTCGTTGGCTTCTTTATCGAATACTTCCAGGGGGCCAAACAGGTGGATGGAGGCCGTGTCTTTATGCGACACACCTTCCCCCGTTGTGCCATCGCTGGTTTCCGCTGCCGGTAATACCGATACTGCCGGAGCCGTCACCGCCACATTCGCGGGCTGCGCTACGGCCGGAACGGAGGGTCGGTGTTTTCGCTTGCGCATCAAGACCACCACACTTCCGGCAATCACGATGCCTGCCGCTAAAAACCATATCCAATCGTTGGAAGCGGCTTTGGGTGGTGGTGGCGCTACTTCTATTTTATTGGGGGGAAAGTCGAGGGTAAAGACCTTCACCTCGCTTTCATTCTGCTTGTTGGTGAAGATGGTAACGGCCACCAGTTTCTGGCTGGCGGGGCTGTAATAGAGATCGGCGAAGGATTCAATATCGTGAAACGCATAGGGAATGGTATCTGCCATCAATGCGTACCGCGGCGCTGTCAGCGAGCCACGAATCAGTTGCAGAGAAGAGTTGAACCGGTCGATCGGATGTGTCAGCGCATAGTATTCACCAGCTACCGCATCGATGACCATGCTGTTGGCAAAACAGAAAGGGGCTGCGGGATCGGGCAGGTGGTAGATACTTTTGAAAGCACTGTTTTTAACATCGAAGGCCAGTAACTCGTAACTGTACCGGGGATTGATGGACTGATCGCCCGTTTTACTGCCAAAACCACCCATGATCCAGGCTGTATCGCCCGTTTCGCTACTGCCCAATGCTGCCAGGTAACGGGGCATGAAGAAATCTCCTTTGGTATCAATCGACTCCCATTCTTTGGAGGGGAGGTGGTAGCGCTGTACTTCATTGCGGTATTGCAACTGTCCATACCCTCCTATTATATACAGGGCGCTATCGGTAGCAGACAGGAACTTATTGGCCTGCCAGTAAATCGTGAGCGGTCCGGGGGTGAAGTTATTGCTCCACCGGGCATTGGCAGGTTGCCAGCTACTCACTTCTTTTTCGTCGATGTCGATGTTGTACAGTGTTTCACCGGCAGCGTGGTAAATGGACTGGTTGCCCGGCGGCAGCGTATCGCGCCGGGTACTGAGGGGGATGGCAGTCAGTTGTGCATTGCGGACGGCATATTGAAACAGGGTGTCTTTGCTGACAATGTACAGCAACTCCTTTTTTTTATCAAAGGCCACGCTGGCTACGCCCTTCATATGAATGAGTGTCGCTGGTGCCCAGTTCTGGTGCCGGGGTTTGATCCAAACGGGATTATCCACCCGCGCCACGACCTGTTGCAATTTGTCGGCAGCACGCTGTCCGCTGGTTTCATCCAGGGGATAATAGGCGCGTTGTTGTTTGTTCTCTTCGATACTGATGTCGCGGATATTCATCGGCGGCACATCGGTGATCTTGAAACCCGGCAGGTCGTTGGTACCAAAGAATACCTGGTAACAGGTGCGGCTGTCGATGTTGGCGCGTCCTTTTCCTTTCAGGTCTTTGCCAAGGTAAAAAGTCACCTCATGGGTAGTGGGATCCAGCGCAATCGTAAACCGGTTCCACTGACTGTATAGTTGCACAGAGTCGATGGTAAAAGTGGCGGTGACGGTATCGCCGATCACGGCATTGAATTGCAGTAACCGTTGGTTGTAGACAATATCGATGTTCTGGTGGTTGTTGCTCACCAGGCGAACGATGTAGCCGAAATAGGTTTCCAGGTGCGGCGTGAAAGAGAGATCGAAGCTAATTGTGGTGGGTTTGGCACTGCAGATGGGACCGTCGGTGGACAGGTTGAGGCTGGTGCGTTTTTCGGGCACGACTTCATGGCTGGAAAATCGCAACCCGTGCGACTGTCCCCATACATTATTCACCACCAGGATCAGGCATACCAATAAGAGGATTCTCCCCATAAGCAAGCTAAACAAATTATAAAGTACAAATTAGGTATTCTGTCGTATTAATTCAACACGATCTATTGATAATAAGAATCTTGTGGAAAAAAGGAACGCCAGGTCCCTACAATGGCAACTCATTGGCCGTAAAGGCGAGCGGCATGAGTAGATTAGCATCGGGAATGATGTAGATCTGCCCGGTTTGTCCGGCCAGTATAAGACGTATGGGTTGTTGGGTGCGTTCTTCAAACTCTTTGATCCGTTGGCGGCAAATACCGCAGGGGCTGATGGGATGATCGTTGAGAATATCATCGCCCTGATAGCTGACGGCCAGCGTGTCGATGGGCAGGCCGGGCCAATTGACGCCAGCGGTGGCTAACAACACACTTTCGGCACAGATGCCGGCGGGATAAGAAGCATTCTCCTGGTTGGCTCCGGTAACGATCTCACCGTTTTGCATACGGGCAGCCGCTCCTACGCGGAAATGCGAGTAAGGCGCCCAGGCTCGTTGGGTGGCGGTACGGGCGGTTTCCAGCAGCTGCGCATCGGCCGGTGCCAGCTCTGTGCTATCCTCATATACTTCGTAACTGAATTTGTACTCGGTTGTTTTCATCGTGTCCTATTATAATAAAGCCGAAAGGCAACTAGCAGATTGCTGTATGCAATTTACTGGCTGCCTTTCGGACTTCAAATTATATTAATGCATTACCCGTTGAGCGGGTATGTTATCGGTTAGTGGATGCTGCTGAACATACGGTTCCAGCGAACGCCTTTATCCCAGCTCATCCAGATCAGCCAGGCTTCTCCGACGATATGGTCTTCGGGTACAAATCCCCAGAAACGGCTATCCTGTGATTGGTGGCGGTTGTCACCCATCATCCAGAAGTAATCCATTTTGAAGGTATACTTGTCTGTTTGCTGACCGTTGATGAAGTATTTGCCGCCGCGCACGTCCAGTTCATTGTGTTCATACACCCGGATGGCGCGCTCGTACATGCTGAAATTATCAGGCGTAATGGTGAGGGTAGCGCCTTTCTTCGGTACCCAGAGCGGACCGAAATCATCTACCTGCCAGTGATGGATGTTGTCCCGGGGGAAGATCTTATCGTCCTGGATCTTCAGTACGCTAACGCTGTCGATGAGGCCATTTTTGATCATCTTGTCTTTGGCTTCGTTGGTCAGCATCATGCGGTAGCGGTTGCCACCAATGGGCATCAGTTCTTCTTCGATCTTATCGAAATCATATTCATCTTTCAAAAGGTCGTAGTCGAGCTGCGGCACTTTTACCGTCACTTCGTAGTACAACTGCATCTTGGGAGGCAGGAAGGCTTTTTTGCCATCGATGTACAAGACACCATCGATGATCTGCAGCGTATCGCCGGCAATGGCTACACAACGTTTGATGTAGTTCTCTTTTTTATCGACGGGACGTACAATGAGGGGGTACTGATCGGGATTAGACAATATCTTTTCCCGGCCTGCATCCATATTGCGGTCGCCCAGTTGCCAGGCCACATCATAATAAGGATTGCGCGATTGGTACTCTTCGAGGTTGATGACCGTATCACCGGCGGGGAAATTGAATACAACGACATCGTTTCTTTTGATCGGCGTGGCGAACCAGCGGGTGTACGGAATATGTATGAGTTCAGAATACGATTTGGTATTGGTCACCGGCAGGGTGTGGTGTACAAACGGGATGGCCAGGGGCGTATTCGGGATACGGGGGCCGTAGCTGAGTTTGCTCACAAACAGGAAATCGTTGACGAGGAGGGTCTTTTCCATCGAGCCGGTGGGAATGGTGTAAGCTTCAAACACGAAGGTGCGGATGAGGGTAGCTGCTACGATAGCAAAAACGCCGGCATCGATCCATTCGCGGGCCGCCGACTTCTTGTGTTTCTTCACGATATCGGGACCGTAGTACTTCTCTTTTTCATCGAATCCTACGATGGGCAGATACGCGAATCCGACCAGTACGGTGGCGGCATGTTGCCAGAACCGGAATTTATTGAACAGTTTAACGAACTCTACCAGTATCCACAGGCTGATGAACCAACCTACCACGGGTATGAATTGCCAGAAAAACCAGTGTTGTTTGATACCCGAAACGCGCACCATCTCCCAGGTGTTGAGAAAGGGAACGAAGGCTTTCCAGGCGGGGATACCTGCCTTCTGGAACATTTTGTATAACCCTACGGCAGGCAATACGACTATCAGCAGCGAAATGATGATAATTACGGTCAGATCGTGTGAACTCATGCTGTCTTGTTTAGAAATTTCCGGGCAAAAATACCGCTTTAATTGTCAATGCAACCCTGTATTAACCAGCTTTTTGCTATTATATTGTACCCTGACGGCTGGAAACGGTCATACCTCCCCCTCAACAGGATTTGAACATTCGTATTAGTTGGCATATCTTTCGTTTTGTTACAGCAATATGAACTTTTTTTCCATACGCGACGTCCAAAATCTTACTGGTATTAAGGCACATACGCTCCGAATCTGGGAGCAACGGCACAGCATTCTACGGCCGAGGCGCAAAGAAAGCAATCACCGGCAGTATGACAATGAAGACCTGAAACAGCTGTTGCGGGTGGCATTTCTGTACAAACACGGGTACAAGATTTCCCGTATTGCGAACCTAACGGAGGAAGATATCTGCCGGCTTTCGCTGGAACTGCGGCCCGACAAGGAAAACTTCGACATCTACGTCAACCAACTGACCGAGGCCACCATCGACCTCGATCCTCCACGGTTTGAACGCGTACTGGACCAGCTTTTTGCGCAAAACGATATCGAGCAGTCTGTGCTGTCGGTCCTGTTTCCCTTGTTGCGCCAGGTTGGTCATTTGTGGCTGGCCGGCAGCGTAATGCCTGCCCAGGAGCATTTTGCCAGTGCCATCATTGTGCGGAAATTGCTAGTGGCCATCGACCAGCTGGAACGCCCCTCTCCCACCAGCCGGCGCCGGGTGGTATTGTTTACGCCCTACGGCGAATCGCACGAAATTCCCTTATTATTCATGCAGTACATGCTCAAACGGAACGGCATTCCTTTCCTGTACCTGGGCAGTAATGTAAAACTGGATACGCTGGCGACGACCTGCCAGCACTTTGAAGCAGCACATCCGGAGCATCCGATCACCCAGGTCTACTTCCACCTGATCACCAACCTCATCCGGATGGACCTCAGCGAATACCTGCACAAGCTGTCGTCTATGTTTCCCCAACAGGAGATCATTTATGCCGGCTCGCGCAATGGCACGTATTTCTCCCGGGGCATTCCCGGCAATGTACAATTGGTGAAAGGATCCGAAGCATTGGTCAATTTCAGCAAGGTGCGTTGAGCAACCCGCTAACGGCGAAATATACTGGCCCAGGTATACAGTACAAAGGATACGAAGTAAGCGCCTCCGATCTGCTCGATGGGAAGCGACGTAGCCAGCATGATGGCGATCACCGACAATCCAAATACAATAAGACCGATCGAAAACCATTGCACCCAGGAATTCCCGGTTAACCGAAGCGGGAACTGCATGTGACCGAGTGGCAACCCGAGCGACAGCGTGACCAGTCCGGCCAACAGCAATGGCACGGAGCCTGTCTGGATGAAGAGGCTGGCAATGACGAGGCCAAGGCCTGTCGTCAACGCAGCTACGAGCGCAATAGCATTGGTCTTTTCGCGCTGGCTGAGGGCGTACTTACCATCTTTATGAAAGAAGAGGAAAAAATTAGCGAGCGGATTAATCACCCAGCTGGTGATCACGAATGCTACGTACAGGGCAAGCAGTGTGTAACCGATAGCTGCCAGGGTGCCCCCACCCTTCACGGATAATTGTCCCAGCAGTTGTACCCCCGCATAAATGGCGATCGGGATGAACAAACGGGCACGCTTTCCCTTGTTGTTGATCCAGAAGCTGTATTGCAGCAACCATTTATAGGGTGGGATCTTCGACTTCAGGGATTGTTTGAGCCCTTCCCGGGCACCTTCGAGGTTGGGCTGCAAGCGCAGGGCCTCGCGGAAATGTTTGGCGGCTTCGTTGTGCCGGCGTTTCTCGAGCAGGTTCCAGCCTACGGTAGAGTGGGTCCAGGCGTTTTCCGGGTCCTTCTCGAGCGCATCCTGCATGGTCTCCATGGCATCTTCTACCCGGTGAAGCTTATTGAGGGAAGTAGATCGAACGTTGAGGCAGGTAATGTTTTCCGGATCCACAGCCAGCCCTTCATTGGCTTTCTGCAAAGCCAGCTCGAATTGTTTCTCTTCCAGCAACACCAATCCCCACAGACCAAAGAATTCAGCGCTCCAGGGACTGAGCTCTACCGCCCGTTGCAGGTAACGCAAGGCTGGTTCGTGCTGATCGAGCTGGTAATAACCGAAGGCCAGCAGGTAAAAATAATAGCCTTCGTGGGGCATCACGCGGATGGCGTTCTTCACCGCTTCGATGCCTTCGTGTATTTGTTTCTGATCGTATTTGCACCTTGCCAGTAACCCCAGGGCATAATCGTTTTCCGGATCGATGCGCAAGGCATCGGTCAGCTGACGTTCTGCATCTTTGGGACGGCCCTGGGCCAACAAGAGTTGTGCCCGCTCAAGCAAAGGCGCTACATCGGTCATCGCTACTTTTTGATCTTTAGGAATTTCAGGATATCATCGTACAGGCCGGATTCATTGGCGTACAAAGCATAGTTGCGCGCCGAGGCAAACCACTCGAGGGTGGTGGGCCGGTGTTGTTTGGCGGCTTTCAGCAGGTCTTTGGTGCCCAATGGCTGCAGGCTGCCGCTGGCCATGGAGTCGCGGAGCTTGTCTTCGATCGCGATATCGATCATGGCTTTCACGTCGGCGCCAGAGTAGTCGGGTGTTTCTTTGGCGAGCTTCCGTACATCGATGTTTTGTACGGGTTTGTCTTTAAGCATCGCTGTGATGATCTCTTCGCGGGCCTGCTCATCGGGTGGCTCCACAAAGATAACGCGGTCAAAGCGACCGGGGCGGCGGAAGGCTGCATCGACGCTCCAGGGAGCGTTGGTGGCAGCGAGTATCAATACCCCTTCATTGTTGGATTGTACACCATCCATCTCGGCCAGGAACTGGTTGATGACATGGCGCATGGCCGATTGCCGCAGGTCGGCACGGCTGGCGCCCATGGCATCCACCTCATCGAAGAAGAGGACACAGGGAGCATTCTTGCGTGCCAGTTCGAAAATGGCGTGCAGGTTCTTTTCGCTGTTGCCGATCCACATATCGAGGATATCGTGCAGGCCGATGCTGATGAATTTGGCATGGATCTCACCGGCGGTAGCTTTGGCGATATAGGTTTTGCCGCAACCGGGAGGTCCGTACAGGAGAATGCCACCACCTACTTTTTTGCCGAAGGCTTTGTAGAGCTCCGGATTTTTGAGCGGCTGGATGATCTTCATGGATATCTCGTCCTTGATGCGCTTCATGCCGCCTACGTGCGAGAAATCGATGGTCGGTTTTTCGAGGAAGAAATCGCTGCCGTGGTTGCCCGCTTCGTCGTTATCGTTCAGCTCATCCTGGTCGGATGATTGTGCGTCGGCATTGCCTACCCGCAGTTTGCCATCGATCTCTTCGTCGGCAAATCCGGGATTGAGGGCGATCACTTTCTGGTATACCTCCACGGCCTGCTGCAGGGAGTTTTCGCGGATCAGTGATTTCACGAAAAACACCATGGCGTCGGTGGGAAGGTTGGGATAAAGTTCTTCGTAGATAATGATAGCAGCCGAATACTTATGCTGGTAAAAATATGCTTCGGCCAGGCCCAGCTGGGCCTTGGTATTTCCATAGCTGCGGTGCAATACTTCACTGTACTGTTCTGCGGACTCGGCATACCGTTTTTCGCGCATCAACACTTCGGCGAGGTGTATCCGCAATGGTACGTTATCAGGGGAAACCTGCAGGGCTTCCTGCAGGCTCTTTATGTGGTCATTCATGCTGTTAAATTAATACAACAACCGGACCTTGATCGTCTCCTTCACCTGTTTTAACAATTGAAAAGCAGTATCGGAAAGCTTCTGGTCCACGTCCAGTACCACATACCCTATTTCGTCATTGGTTTTGAGGTATTGGCCCAGGATGTTGATATTGTTTTTGGACAGTTGGGTATTGATCTCCGACAGTACGCCCGGTACGTTGCGGTGAACGTGCAGGATGCGGTGTGTTCCTTCCTGCGGTGGCAGGTTGAGGGCAGGCACTGTATGAGACCCATTGGTAACGCCCATTTCGAGGAATTGGTATAATTTGTTGCTCACATCTTCCCCGATATTCTCCTGGGCCTCTTCGGTAGAACCACCGATGTGCGGCGTCAGGATCACGTTAGGCAATCCCTGCAGGGGGGTCGTGAATTTATCGCCGTTCTTTTCGGGCTCCCAGGGGAATACGTCGATGGCGGCACCGGCGATCTGTCCGCTTTTCAGGCGGGCAGCCAGCGCTTCGAGATCGACCACTTCGCCGCGGGCGTAGTTGATAAGGATAGAGCCTTTCTTGAAATGCTGCAGCACCTCGTCGTTGATCATGTTGCGGGTGGCTTTGTTATCGGGCACATGGAGGGAGATGATATCTGCCTCGCTCACCACTTCTTTGAGCGTCTTACGGGCTACGGCGTTGCCCAGGGGCAGCTTGGTGACCGCATCGTAGAAGATGACGTGCATACCCAGCGCTTCGGCCAGTACGCTTACCTGCGAACCGATGTTGCCATACCCAATGATGCCGAGGGTTTTGCCACGCATTTCGTAGCTGCCTTTGGCTTCTTTCATCCAGGTACCCTGGTGGGCGGCGGTATTTTTATCGGGAATGCGTCGGATGAGCATGATGGACAAGCCGATCACGAGCTCTGCCACGGAACGGGTATTGGAATACGGTGCGTTGAACACGACCACGCCATGTTCGGTAGCACTTTTCAGGTCAACCTGATTGACGCCGATACAGAAGCAGCCGATGGCCTGTAGCTTTTTGGCGGCGGCCAGTACGGCGGGGGTGATCTGGGTTTTGGAGCGGATGCCGAGCAGGTGTACGTCTTTCACTTCGCGGATCAGGTCTTCTTCAGTCAGGGCTCCTCCCAGTTTGCGGACGGAAGCATACCCTGCGTCTTTAAAGTTCTTTACGGCTGCATCGCTGATGTTCTCAAGAAAGAGGATGTTTACCTTGTCTTTCGGATAACTTGTATTTTTTTTCTCGCTCATAATGATGGCTCATCTTTTGCGTTAAACAATCTGGGTCCGTTAGTTCCGGTTCAACAAAACAGCATGTCAGGCAAGCCAGCAGGATTCGCGGTTAGCTATAGAATTGGGGAGAATGTTGGAAAAAATCTACCAGAATCACCAGTTCCATAAAAATCCTTCAACACAGATCAATATTTGATGCTTTCCATGTTCCGGGCTGCAAATATGTCGTAAAAATTGGACATGGAAAAACGGGAAGACCGGTAACGATTGCGCAGCGGGTAAGCCGCAACAGATAGAAAGAAGTATTTATCAGTGCTTTATGTTACAAAAATTGTGTGAAATTGTTTGGTGGGCGCCCAATTTCCGTGATTTAATCCATACTTTTGCTGATCACTAACCCAACTAAAACAGTCCTTTTGAAAACCATGTTGAGGGTCATACCATTCAGTCTTTTTGCCCTTGGTTGTGCACAATGGGGTGATAAACAACCGTCTTTGTTGACGCCGTCCAATGGACAGGTGGCCGTGTCGGCTGCTGCTTCGCATTCAAACACATCAGATTCAAATAGTTACTATATATCACTCGTAAAGGGGTTCATCGATACTACTTTTGGCGAAAAGCTGAACGGCAGTATCCTGGTGGCCAAAGACGGCAACGTACTGTACGAGAAATATTCGGGGTTCGAGAATCCACGGGGTTATGGCGACTCAATTACGGCCACTACGCCGTTTCACCTCGCTTCGGTATCCAAGACCTTTACGGCCATGTCGATCCTGAAGTTGTGGGATGAAGGCAGGCTGCAGATCGATAGCCTGGTAAGTGCTTACCTGCCCGGCTTTCCCTGCCAGGGCGTAACGGTGCGCATGTTGCTGAACCACCGCAGCGGCCTACCCAAATACGATCATTATATGGCCAGCCTTGGCTGGAACCGCAAGAAGATCATGACCAACCAGGACGTGCTGGATTTCCTGATCGCCAACCGCAAGAAGATCCCCGTGGGTCGCCCGGATCGTGGCTTCAGTTATTCCAATACGAATTTTGCCCTGCTGGCACTGATCGTGGAAAAAGTAAGCGGCGAGTTTTACGGCGATTACCTGAAACATACTTTCCTCGATTCGTTGGGCATGCATGATACGTATGTATATACCCGCGCCGATTCGGCCCGCAGTCTTCCCTCCTACTATTATAACGGTCGCCAGTACGCCTTCGACTTCCTCGACCTGGTATACGGTGATAAAAATATTTACAGCACGCCACGTGACCTCGTGAAGTGGGATCAGGCCCTGTCGAGCAACCGCTTTTTCAAACAGTCTACGCTGGATGCAGCCTATACCCCTTACAGCAATGAGAAACCAGGCACCCATAATTATGGCTTGGGCTGGCGCATGTACGTGCTGAAGAATGGCAAGAAACTGATCTATCACACCGGTTGGTGGCATGGCAACCGGACGATCTTCGTACGTCTGCTCGACGAGCATGTAACGATCGTAGCACTTTGCAACAACGACTCGCGTAATATTTATACGGCCAAGGAGATGGCCGATTACTTCGGTGATTATATGCAGGGCATCGACCGGGGCGATGAAGATGGACGGGTAGCCGCGGCTCCCGTGGTGCGCAAGGCCAAGCGCGGCACTGTATCCCGGAAGCAGGCGCTGGCAAAAAATACCGTTAAGAAGAAAACCACGGGCAAGCGCTCTACGACGACGGCTTATGCAGGCAAGGCCAGCAAATCGACCAAATCGAAGACGACCAAGTCTGGTAAAAAATAATCCACTGCTCCTTGCGGGCAGCCATAAAAAGCGGGTGTATTAAAAGGTACACCCGCTTTTTTATGGGGACCAGGCAATCTGACCTTCACGATGTGCCGGCCCAGTTTGTAAGGAGGGGTCTCCTCCTCTCTTTTGTAAACGGTGTGTTATCCCCGGATGCGGTTACGGGTGCTATTGTTTAAATCTGTATTTTAGAGATACATTCAACACCCACCATGTACATCTTTTCCGCTGCCGACATCCGCGCCTGGGATGAGTATACCATTTTACATGAACCGATCTCTTCCATCGACCTGATGGAACGCGCTTCGCTGGCCTGTGTCGATTGGCTGCAACAGCATCAACCAGACAATATGGGGTACGCCGTCTTCTGCGGTAAGGGCAACAATGGCGGGGATGGGCTGGCCATTGCGCGGTTGCTGGCGGAGGCCGATCATGCGGTAACGGTATATATTCTGGAATTTGGTCACCTGGGCACGGAGGATTTTCAGACCAACCTGGCCCGCCTGCACGAGAGTGGTGCCGTCATCAAATTCATTTCTGCTGCAGAGAATATCCCAACGCTGACGGTCGGCGAAACGGTGATCGATGCCTTACTGGGTTCGGGGCTCAACCGCCCGCTGGAAGGACTTACCGCACAGGTCGTAGGCCATATCAACAACAGCGGGCTACGGGTGATCTCGATCGATATGCCGACAGGGCTTATGGCCGATAGCAGCGCTACGGGGAATACGATCATCCAGGCAGATCATACGTTGAGCTTTCAATGTTACAAGCCGGCCTTTCTGGTGGCAGAGAATGCTGCTTATATCGGCCAGCTGCACATCCTGGATATCGGTTTGCACCCCGGCTATCCGGCTACCCAGCCGAGTCCTTTCCAATGGATCGATCAGGCGATGGTGCAATCCATTCTGCGGCCAAGAGGCGCATTCTCGCACAAGGGGACTTATGGTCATGCGGCGATCATTGCCGGCAGCCAGGGCATGATGGGGGCCGCCACGCTGGCTGCGCGCGCTTGCCTGCGCAGCGGTGTGGGCAAACTGACCGCGCATATCCCGGCGATCGGGTATACGATCATGCAGATCGCCGTACCGGAAGCGATGACCTATACAGCGGGCAAGGAACATGTGGAAACGGCGGTGAGCCTGGGCCAATACGACGTGATCGGTGCGGGGCCGGGACTGGGTCAATATGGGTCGCACCGTGAGCTATTGGAAACGATCTTTCAGCAATGTAAAAATGCCCTGGTGCTGGATGCAGATGCACTGAATGTGTTGTCGCTGCACCAGGAACTATTGGGCAAGCTGCCTCCCCATACGATCCTTACCCCCCACCCCAAGGAATTTGAGCGGCTGTTTGGCAAAACAGCCAATGATTTCGAGCGTATTCAACTGGCGTTGAAAAGAGCGGCGGCGCTCAAGATCGTGATCGTTTTGAAGGGGCGTTATTCGTTGGTGGCGACGCCTGAGGGGGTGGCTTATTTCAACAGCACGGGCAATCCCGGAATGGCGACTGGTGGTAGCGGCGACGTGCTCACCGGCATCATTACTGGTCTCGCTGCACAAGGTTACTCACCGGTTCATGCAGCGATTGCCGGCGTATTTATCCATGGCCTGGCGGGTGATATTGCGGCTTCTTATACTTCTCAAACATCGCTCATCGCCTCGGACCTGGTGGAGTACCTGGCGGATGCTTTTCATCAGTTGGAGCTGTAGCGGGTGACCGGCTACCGCGTGGCATTTACTTTGCAGCCATGCCCGTATGAACTACAAAACTTTCGATATTGCGCTGGAGTATGATGGTATTCAATACCAGGGTTGGGTAACGCCTTCGGACGAACATCATGCCAATGGTATGCCACGCTCCTTTCACGTGGTGCTCAACGAAACCATGTTTGGCAACCTCTCCAAATCGGGCGACAATTGGGTCATCGATCAGCAACGTCCTGCGCCCATGGTGGAGCAGGTGGGTAAACTGATTCAGTCGCAGATCAAGTAAGGGGTGTCTGGTCCTGTAGGTTTCTCTCCCATTATGCATGAGCAGCAGTCCAGTCCTTTTGACGATCTGCGTTTGTTGATTACTTACTCCGCCAAACCTGAACCACCTGCAGGATAATACACTATAACTTCTTCATCAGTTCCTGTGCTTTGGCATATTGCGGGGCATCGGCCGGTATTTTCTCGAGCCAGTCTTTGGCGGTCTCTTTATCGTTCTCTTTCAGGAAACTCAGCGCCTGGTAGAAGGTGGCGTCGTATTTAAAGGCGGAACCGCCGCGGATGAGCTTTTCGAATATCACCCTGGCCTGCGTCAGCTGGTCTGTGTGTAACAGGGCTACGCCGAGATAAAAGGCTGCATAGGTATTGTTGGGTTGCTGCTGCACCACCTCGGCCAGGTCGACCGCTGCCACCACATAATCCTTGCTATTGAAGGCTATGGTCGCTGCTGCCAATACCGAATCGGCATGACTGCCGCGCTCCGTTTGACTGTCCATTTGTGCGATCGCGTATTTTTCATAGAGCTTATCGCTGGACGGGTTCCACAACCATACACCAACGATCAGCACTGCTGCGACAGCCACAGCGACGGAGAGGTATTTCCGGAAAGGTACTACCCTGCCAGACTTCGTAGCCTCCCCTGGCTGCTGGTCGTTGCCGCCGCCAAAATGCGCTTGCCGTAAAGGTTGCATCGTAGCTTTCAGCTGTTCCCGTGTTTCATCCGCTCCAAAGTGTTGCTGCAATCCGGTTTCCACTTCCTGTTGCAGGGCGATGAGTTCCTGCCATTCCGGATTGTCGGGCAACGCCTTTTCAAAAGCGGCTTCTTCATCGGGCGACATATCGCCATCGAGGTACCGGGGTATGTCTTCTTTTGTGAATGTCATAACGGATCGATAATTATTTTAAATGCCTGCGCTCACTGGTGCAAACGCTGTTGTACCATTTGGGTGAGCGAGGCCATGCATTCGCTTTTCTTCTTGCGCAGGTAGCCGTAGGTAACTTTCAGTTGAGCGGCTATCTTTTCCTGGTCGCCACCTTCCATGCACTTACGGATGATCTCTTTGCAGGTGTCTCCCAGTTTTTCAAAACATTGCAGGAAGACCTCCATTTTGTGCTGTTGCCCTTTTACCTGCTCGGCCAGGGCGAATACATCTTCGCCAATAGATACATCATCTATCTCTTTTGTTACCGGCTGCCTCCCTCTTTTTTTCAATTCATTGAGCCACTTTCTTTTACAGACGAGCACCAGGAATGGTTCGAAGGGGCAGGTCAGCTGTAGGGCTTTGTACTTTGCCTGGTTATAGATATCTATCAGGGACTCCTGGAAAATATCGGCCGCATCGTCTTCCGTACCACTATTGGCCAATATATACCGGCGGATGGTGCCGGCATATTGATCATAGATCTCCGATACCACACGCTGGTCGTTGTCGAGGAGCGCCTGTAGGTACCGGTGGTCTTTATGTATAAGGGGTGAGATCATCGCAGGTTTTATAAGTGAATGATATCCACTGCACAAGCTACCAAATCTTCTTAGCGGGTAAAAATAATCAAAAAAAAGTGACGGCAAGGGGGTAACAAAAATCCCGGGGTGCTGATATACCTGTGAACACGCAAGGGGCGGATGCCGAAAAGCCCGACAAAGAGTAGGCACTACCAAAATCGAATGATATGAAACGTTCTTTATTCGCAGCCGCTATGATCGCTGCCTCGATCACAACGTTCTCTTCCTGCAAGAAAAATCAAGATGCTCCTTCATATGCCCGCGCTGAAGCATTCCTGCAAGCGCATGCCATACCGGTACAATCTTTCACCGGCAATGCAACCACCGGCTTTACCATTACCGGCGCCAAGGGTACCAAAGTGAAGTTTCCTGCCAATGCTTTCATCGATGGCGATGGCGGCCTTGTCACCGGTACAGTAGCCGTTACGCTGAAGGAAGTACTGAGCAAAAAAGATGTTATGTTCTCCGGTGTAATGACAGAATCCAACGGCCAGTTGCTCGAATCGGGCGGTGAGCTGGAAGTGAAGGCCGATAAAGACGGCAAGGCGCTGCGCATCAATCCCAACCTGGGTGATAACGGCATCAAGGTGGAAGTACCTAAAGTGATGAACAACCAGGATATGGGCCTGTTTGTACAGGAGAAAAGACGTGAACAGCCTGGCCCCAACGGTGTCCCCCAGCCAACCAACCAGTCTCCATTGACCTGGGCTCCTGCACCTTACTATCCTTTTGGCAACGGTCCCAATAGCTATTCTTTCACCTTGCCTGGTTTTACCTGGGTAAACTGCGACCGCTTCTACAGCGATCCGAACCCCAAGACCACCATGACGGTATTGCCTGCCTTCCAGGACAACAACCAGGTAACAGACCTGCAGGTGTTCCTGGTGTTCAAAAACATCAGCACAGTGGTCACGTTCCCTTTCAACAGCAGCCTGCAGAAATTTGAATCATATGGTAACTCCTTGCCTATCGGCCTGCAGGCTTACCTCGTATTGATCGGCAAGGACAGCGATGGTTTCGTACAGTTTGGTCAGCAAACCATCACCATCAGCGCCAACCTGCATGTTGATGCTCCGATCCACAAGGCTACGCAGGCTGAAGTTGACAACTTCCTCGCTACGATTCAATAAGCGAACGATACGCGCTCAACACAAAAAATACAATCGTTCATCAGGCTTATCTCCGGGACTATTCAGTCGGTTTACCGTACCTCCCCAGCTGCCTCCTCTACAGGGGGCAGCTTTCTTTTGTGGGCGACATTCGCCGTGGCGTGATACGTCCCCTACCCCGTTGGTTGTAAACAGGTCGGCGCAGATCATCGGCATCGCAACGATAGCTTGCATGCTGTGCTAACCGGAAGGCCACATCCCCAAAAGTAGCACCTATTGCCCTGCGTGCTTACCAGGTGAAATCAATGATCGATGTATAAGTGCCTGTGGTACCATTGGTGTCTTTGAAACTTACCGGACCTGTTTTGCGCACTGGCCTGCCCGCCGCATCGTAGGTATAGGTATAGCGTGCATCGAACGTGGCAGCGGCAGCACTGGTACGGTAATAACGGCCCGGATTGTTTTTCTGCAACCGTATTGAGGGCAGTAATACGGGATGGTGCAAAGGCGTATGGAGCAAGGCAAAGCCATCGGGGTTCACCTTTGTATCGTATTGTTCAAAATGATCGGCATAGCGTGTGTCGAGAAAAGGGCTTACCGGTAACTGGTGGAAGTCGATGGTGCGCAGGTTGCCATCGGGATAATAGCTGAAGGTAAGTGTTTGTTCATCGATCAACACGTTGCTACCGGTATCGATCTGCCAGGTCAACTGTTGCAGTTGATGGGCTGCCGTATAGGTTAGTTTGGCAGCACGATATACCTGTTTATTGCTGTTGGTTACCGTGATGGTAGCCACGAGGCTATTGCTGTAGGTATACCGCAATATATCCTTGTTGACGTTGCCGGGTACGCCCTTATTGGCCTGCAGGGTACGCACCCGCCCATTTAAATAGTCGATATCGTAACGGATGACTCCAGCGGCGTGATTCAAGGTAGTGATATAACCTTCTGTATCGTAGGTAAACGCGTACCAGGGGGATGGCAGCTTGTCGACACTCATGGTGCGCAGTTGAACGGCCGGTATATCGTTGATGGGTTTGGGATTGGGTGGTGGTTCTGTGGGGCATTTGTCTTTACGGCAGGCACTTAGGCTCAGGATACTTACTAACAGCATCAGTGATTTTGTACGCATAGTGGTGTGTATTTATTGTCAGCCTGACACCGTATTGCGGGCGATGGTTGTCTGTATCATCGGTTTGCACAAATTTGGGGATATCAGCATCCCCATTTCCGGGGATATTTTGAGGCAGGAATTCTTAAAATGTCGTATATTACAGTAACGGATTGCATCACCAAAACATTCAGCTGTATGAACAAAAAAGTAGCAGACATTTTACTACGTAAGGGCAGTAACATTACCACCGTCCCCCCAACGATCTCCGTACTGGACGGGTTAAAGATCATGGCTGACCAGAACATTGGTTCTGTGATGGTTATGGAAGACGGTCGATACCTGGGCATTATGACCGAACGGGACTACTCCCGCAAGATCGTATTGATGGGCCGCAGTTCGAACGATACACCGATCAGCGAGATTATGTCGAATGATTTTCCGCGTGTTACATCGGCTGACTCGATCGATTACTGTATGCAATTGTTATCAGACAGGAATATCCGGTACCTGCCGGTATTTGATGGTGAGCAAGTGATCGGCATCATCTCCATCAATGATGTGGTAAAAGAAACCATTCTGTCGCACGAAGAAACGATCACACAATTAAAAGATTACCTGCATTCTGCACGATAAATCATGATCGCTCCAATTACCCCCTGGAGCAGCCGGAGCCCCGCGATGCGGGGCTCTTTTTTTTGCCCTTTAACGGCTGCTGTTACTGCCCGGGTATGTTTGTATCGATTACGGTGATCCGCCCTCCACCACTGGTTTTTTCCCCCTGAATGCCCTATTTTTATCGGCATAACCCCTGTCACCCAAACTACCTGACCAACACATGAGACTACTACTGCTGGTGCTAGTGATATCGTTACGCACCTCCCTGGCCCTTGGACAAGTTCCTATTATTCAATCTATTTCTCCCGTTTCGGGTCCCGCCGGCACGCAAGTGACGATCAACGGCCACCAGTTTGGCGCGAACACCGGCGACAACAAAGTTTATTTTGGTACCCTGCCAGCCACGGTGGTGAGCGCCTCTCCCCTTTCGTTGACCGTGACGGTTCCGGCAGGTGCTACGACCCAACCGATCACCGTGCTCGTCAATGGCCTCAGTACCTATAGCGCTCAATCATTTATCACCACGTATACAGCGATTGGCAGTACGATCGGGAGCAATATGTTCCGCCCGGCCATAAATCTATCAGGCGGTGGCGATGTGAGCACGGCCGACCTGGACGGTGATGGTTATACCGATCTCTTTTATACCCGGTTTTCGTTTGATGAGGTCCGGATACTACACAATACCGGTAATGGCTTTGGCTTCTCGTATCAGGAGTCAGTCTGGGGTGGAACCACCAATCCCCTGGGCGTAAAGGCGGCCGATGTAAATGGGGACGGGCTGCCCGAACTGCTGGTCTTGAGTTATATGTACGACTGTGTCAACATTTTCAAGAACAATAGCACACCGGGTACCATCAACCTTCAATGGCCACCGGTGACACTGGCAGCTACTGATGGCTGCCGTGATTTTGCCATCGGCGACCTCGACAATGACGGGAAACCCGATATCGTTATTACCAACCAAAATGCCCATACCATTTCGATCTTCCGCAACACCTCGACGGGTGGTAATATTTCCTTCAGTACCAAAATAGATCTGGCTACCACGGCAGGGCCCGAAGGGGTTGCCATTGGTGACCTCGACGGCGACGGCAAACGGGAGATCGTGGTGGCCGGCAACAGCGCCATGGGTGGCATCAGTCTATTCAGGAACCAATCGACGCCGGGCACCCTTGCCTTCGATGCGAAACAAGACCTGGCAGCCGGTTCCTGGCCCTGGGATGTAGAGATCGCCGATGTGGATGGTGATGGCAAGCCAGACCTGCTGGCGAGCAACACTTCTTCCAGTACCATATCTGTATTCCGGAATACGAGTACGGGTGCCATTTCATTGGCGAACCGGGTAGACCTGGCCACCGGCGGCAGTCCCCGTGGCATGACTGTAGCCGACATCAATGGTGACGGCAAACCCGAACTACTGACTGCCAATTGGTTTATCGACGCTACGGTAGCCATACTCGGCAACAAGAGCAGCGCCGGCACGATCGCCTTCGACCCGTTTGTCACCTACACCACCAACACCGGTTGTGGCGAGGTTGTAGTGGCCGACCTGAACCGGGATGGTGCGCCCGACATCGTGACAGCCAACTCCCAAAGCAACTCGCTCTCATACCTGCACAACATCCACCAGGTAAATACAGGTATGCCTTCGTGCCCTACGCTGACGAATCCTGCCCACAACAGCAGTATCCCCCATTGGACGGCTACCCGGTTTATCTGGCGGAAAGATCCTTACGCTACCGGCTATCAGCTCAGCATCAAAAAGGGCACTTCGGTGGTAGTGGATATCACGACTACCGATACCTCCTATGAATTTACGCCTACCGCCGGTCTGTCCTATACCTGGAGTGTACGGCCTTCGAATGCGCCGAATACGAACTGGACCTGCCCCGAGTTCCGTTTCTCCGCTTGTCCCGTTCTGGCCAACCAAACGACCATTTCGGCAGAAGGGCCAACCAGTTTTTGCACGACCGATTCTGTCAAGCTGCAAGCCAATTATTCCGGGGCGTATCAGTGGTACCGCGATGGTCAACCGATCGATGGGGCCGACAATTTCTTATGGGTGAAGACAGCAGGTAGTTATACCGTACGTATGACCAATGGCGGTTGTTATTCGGAGCCTTCCAACGCGATTGTGGTGACCACGCTGCAAGCGCCGGCCAAGCCGGTAGCTACAGCCGGCGGACCTACCAGCTTCTGTGCGGGTGGCAGTGTGCAACTAACTGGCAGCATCGACAACCAGCTGCAATGGTTCCGTGATGATGCACCGATCGATGGCGCCACCGCCCAACAGTATACCGCTACCGGCGGTGGTAGTTATTTTGTGCGGATCACCAACAGCGCTTCGGGTTGCCACAACTACTCGGATAAACTAGTCGTGACCGTAACGCCCGTACCGCCCATGCCGGTCATCTCCGCGGTGGGTTCCGCCACGGCTTGCGCGGGCACGCAAGTGCAATTGCAGTCGACGGCATCTACGGGTAATGTTTGGTACAAAGACAATACACCGCTTGGCTTTGGGGCTCAATCGGCTTTTGTAGAGCAGTCGGGCAGCTATACGGTTCAGGTGAATCCGGGTGGCTGTGCATCGGCCATCAGTGCCCCCTTCCTGGTTACGATTAACCCGATCCCAGCCACCCCCACCGTGAGCACGCCCAATCCGACCGTTTGTGCCGGCGACAGTGTGGCCTTGCAATCATCGGCCGTTGCCGGCAACCAGTGGTACCGGAACAATCAACTGATCGATGGCGCCACGGCGCCAACCTACCGGGCTAAGGTAGCCGGCGCGTATACGGTGCGTCAAACTTCCAATGGTTGTGCATCGGCTGTGAGCGCCAGCACCACGGTGAGCTTTTTAGCTTTGCCGGCCAAACCGGCTATTACAGTCAATAGCAGCGCCCTGAGTGTGGCCACCACTTATACCAGCTATGCCTGGTTCCTCAACAATGCGCCCATCATTGGAGCGAATGGTGCACAACATGTAGCCAGTCAAAGCGGTTTGTACAGGGTCGTCGTCACGAACCTCTCCTCCTGTGCGATCAGTTCGGACGAACTCAATTTTGTCTATACTGCCACCAATGATGTGGAATGGCAGGGCTATGCCATCACCTGGTTTCCCAATCCGGTGCACGACCAACTGCACCTGCGGGTATCGCCACAGACGAGCCTGACCGGCAAAGTAACGGTGCGGATCACGGATAATGCAGGTCGCCCGGTGATAGTACAACAGCCGCTGAAGACCGGCAATAATGTGCTATCGATGGCGGGTTTGGCGCCGGGCATTTACCGGATCACGCTCCGCACCGGCAAACAGGAGAAGTCATTCAGTATATTGAAAGCGCATTAAGCTGCAGGGCGGTCACCCGCGCTAACAAAACGGGGCTGACAAAAAAGGGTACGCATTCTCGGGTAGGTGATGGAGACAACCTTTTGGGTCAGCCCAGTTGCTTTTGACAGCTTACCGGATTCGATGTCCGGTGGCGTCAGAAACCTGACCAGGCTTTTTTGGCGCCGGCATCCCAGCCGGTTTTTGTCGCGACTGTTGTACTGCCTATGATGCTCGTGGAGTAATAGGTCCAACCGATACGGGTGGCCCGCAATTGTACTTTGGTAATGTTGTTGTTGTCGACACATTCCACCACGACCACTTCTTCCAGATTGATCTTGTACGATAGTTTTTCTACATCGCCGGCTGGCACCAGTACGACGATCTCGCCGGTACGCAATGGTTTGTTGCTGTTGGCGGCATCACGGAAAGCGGCAGTTGCGGGAGATACGGGCATGCTGAAGGCGACCGTTGTATTGTTGTTGGCCGAGCTGGCGCTGAGGTTGTACACCTCGATCTGCCGTTCGTAGCCCCTGGCCTGGGATGAGCCTTTTACCGTGGCACCATCTGCATTGGTAAATTTCCCAAATGATTTGTCGCGTTGGGAGAAAGCTGCCGCTGGCAGCCATAGTAATAGCCACAAGAGTTGTTTCATGTTGTATGTTTTATGCTGGTTCTACTGATTCGCCAATGGGCCTGTCCGTGCGAAGGAATGCGTATCTATTTATTCGATAAAGGTGCTTCATTTACGCACCGGAACCAATCCTGCCTATACAGGATTTTAAGCGCTCCAAAAATCCCGGAAAAACAGTATAGGTGGTCAACAGCCTGCTACCTACCTTGTTACCCATTATGAGGAATGTTTTTCTACTGATCGGCGGTCTGCTTTTCGGCGCCCTCTCTCCTGTGCGCGCTCAGCAGGCCCTGGCCGACAGCGTAAAAAAGCTGCTCGATCAACCCGCCCCCGATTCCGTCCATGCTTTGCACCTGGTGTACCATGCGATGTATATGGAACCGGTAGACATGGAGCAAGCACATGTCTTGTACCAGCAAGCCGTCGAGTTCAGTGTGCGCAAACATATTCCCTATTATGCAGGCATGGCCCTGCGCTTTGAGGCCACCCCCTACCACATCGCCGGCAACCGCGCCATGGAGATCAACAACCTGCAACGTGCGATCGCTTATCTCTCCACAGTCAATACGACCAAAGCCAAAAAGGAACTGGGCAACGCCTATACCGAAGTGGGCTCGTGGTACCGGTACAATTCTCAATACGACAGTGCCATTCATTGGTTCATCAAAGGATTGGGTGTACTGGAAAGCGTAGGTGCCAACCTGACCACGCAGTATTACAATATGGCCGCACTGTACCAGCAGTTGAAATTGCCGCAGCTACAAAAGGAGTATGCACTGAAATCGCTGGCGGCGGCCAGAAAGAGTGGTACCCCCAGGAATATCTATGCGGGCAATCTGGTGCTGGTGCATTATTACAACGAGGTGGGACCGTTTGACAGTGCCAAGGTATACCTGGACAGTGCGTTCAAATACTTCGACCCCCAGTATGAATTCCGGTTTGCCTGTCAATACCATTTACTGGCGGGCATTACTTTCCAGAACCTCAAGATGAACGACAGTGCCATCGTTCATTACAACCAGACCTACGACTATGCAAAAGCCAATCATGCCACCTGGAATATGGTTGAACCGAAGATACAGATCGGTCATATTTATTACGGCGACAAGCAGTATGCACAGGCAGAAGTGGTAACGAAAGAGGCGCTGGCCCTGGCAGAGAAAGACAGCATTCCCAACTTCATGCAGGAATGCCATGGCCTGCTGACCAAGATCTATGAGGAAACAGGACGTTTTAAAGAAGCTAATGAGCATATCTGGAAATACGTAGAACTCAAGGATTCTATCGAGGCAGGCGAAAGAAAAACCTTTGCCCTCGACCTGGAGAAAAAGTACGAGACGCAGAAGAAAGACAATGAGCTGCTTCGTCAGCAGGCCACCATCCGGCAAAAAGACACGATCAATTATATTCTTATCGGCAGCGCCATCGCGTTAATCCTTATATTGGTGCTGTCTTACCGCAACTACCGCAACAAAAGAAAGCTGCAGCTACAACGCATCAACGAGCTGGAGACCGAAAAACAACTTACCGCAACTGAAGCCGTATTGAAAGGAGAAGAACAGGAACGCACCCGGCTGGCCAAGGACCTACACGATGGCCTCGGGGGCATGTTAAGTGGTATTAAACATTCCTTTACGACTATGCAGGGCAATTTAATCATGACGCCTGAGAACCAGGCAGCTTTTGAACGGAGCATGGATATGCTCGACAGTTCGATCCGGGAAATGCGGCGGGTGGCGCACAACATGATGCCGGAGGTGTTGGTCAAGTATGGATTGGATACCGCCTTGCGCGACTATTGCATCGACATCAACAAGAGTGGCGCGCTGCGGGTGGACTACCAATCGATCGGCCTGGAGCAGGCTGCCATCGAGCAGAGCAAAGCGATTGCGGTATACCGGATCGCCCAGGAGTTGATCAACAATACGATCAAACATGCGCAGGCTACACATGCCATTGTACAGTTATCTTTGTCGAACGGTCAATTATCGCTGACGGTGGAAGATGACGGCAAAGGCTTCGAGGAAGCCCTGACGCATCAGTCGGGCGGTATTGGCTGGTACAATATCCGGAACCGGGTCGAGTTTCTGAAGGGCAAGCTGGACATCAATTCGGCGCCCGGCAAAGGCAGCTCCATCCTGGTGGAAGTGGAGGCCTAAGCGCCGACTGGATTCATCAAAAATACATTACTTTATGCCGCATAAGTTGTTTATCGTCGACGACCATTACATGGTGATTGAGGGCATCCATTCTTTGCTTCAACATGAGCCGGGTATGGAATGGATGGGGCATGCTACCCATGCAGCCTCCTGCCTGGCCTTTCTGCAAAAAGAACAACCTGATGTGATCCTGATGGACATCAACCTGCCCGACATGAGCGGCATCGACCTTTGTGCGGAAGTAAAGAAACAGTATCCCGGTATTTTCGTGATCGGCCTGAGCACCTTCAACCAGTTTAGCCTCATCGAAAAGATGATGAACAGCGGTGCTTCGGGGTACGTGTTGAAGAATGCGACCCGGGAAGAACTGGTGGAGGCCATTCAAACGGTACTGAAACGCAAGACCTATTTCAGCCGGGAAGCTGCGCAAACGATGCGAAAGGATGACACGCGTAAGATCGTGCTTACCCGTCGCGAAAAAGAAGTTTTGGAACTGATCGCCGATGGCATGACGAATAACGAGATCGCGCAAAAGCTGTTCATCAGTGTAACGACCGTCGAGACGCACCGGCGCAACCTGCTGACCAAATTCGAGGCCAAGAACATCGTATCGCTCGTCAAGACGGCGATTCAACAGCAGATCATTCAGTAAGATGGGAAGCAGGCTTGACGGGCCTCACGGCATCTTTGGATCGTCGGCGGCCGTGGCTTGCTGTGAAATCCTGGTATACCCTTCCTATACGGGTACGGTACGGCTCGGGTACGGGAGGCCCGTTAAGCGACCATAAGTAATCTGGCAACGAACCATAACCATCCATCGGCGGACGTCTCTATATGTACTCTATATCTCTTCCTTATGTACTCTATATGTGCTCTATATCTTTTGGGTAGCGCGTGGCGTATTTTTAGGATAAGTTCTCAATAACTTATATACCTGCCACGAACAAAACGGGGCGACCTGATTGGCCGTCCCGCTGGTTATTTATGTAGCCCGGTTACTATTTCGTTTGCTCCGGTGCTTTTTCTGTCACTACCGTCAGGTCACCGATGTCGACGGTGATGGGCATCAGGCCGAGCTGTACCACCGCTTTGCGACCACGGATCTCTTTCACCTCTCCTACCTTGTGGTTTTTCTTCATCAGCACTTTAACGCCTACGGCGATCTCTCCGCCTACCTCCTTGTATTTAGAGCCGATCTTTTTCTGTACCCTTTCGCTGCTCTGCTTTTGGTTTTGACCAAAGAGGAGCATGTGGAGCTGGCGCATCAGCTCTTTTTTATCATCGTCTACGCTGGCTTTGCGCCAGTCGAGCACGATCTGCTTCAGTTTGCGCTCCATATCCTTCAGGTAGGCGATACGTTCTTCAGACACTTTGTTCTGGTGTTTCAATACTTCGATCTGCTGGAAATGCCGTTCTTTATCGATGAGCGTTTCCATGTCCTTCCGGATACGTTCATTCTCCTTCAGCTGTTTGTTCAGGTCTTTTTCTTTCACCTCGATCTCCCGCAGGTCCTGTTCGGTACGGTTCAGTAATTTATCGAGCTTGAAATGTTCTTCATCTACCAGTTGGCGCGCGCGTTTGATGAGTGCCGGTGGCAGTCCAATGCGTTCGGCAATAGAGAAGGTATAAGAGCTGCCGGGCTTACCGATGATGAGTTTGTACATCGGCAGCAGGTTCTTTTCGTCGAATGCCATGGCGCCGTTGACGATACCGGCTGTTTTGTTGGCCATGATCTTCAGGTTGAGGTAGTGGGTGGTGACGATGCCCATGGAATGCTTACGCACCATTTCTTCCAGGATCACTTCGGCGAAGGCGCCGCCCAGGTTGGGATCACTACCGCTACCGAGCTCATCGATGAAGAAGAGCGTTTTGCCATTGGCGACCTCCATGAAGTGCTTCATGTTCTTGAGGTGCGAGCTATAGGTACTCAACTCGAACTCGAGGCTTTGGGTATCGCCGATATGGATCATGATCTGCTTGAAGATACCAAACTGCGAGGTGGGGTGCACGGGCACCAGCAGGCCGCTCTGCAGCATCAGTTGCAACAGGCCCACTGTTTTGAGGGTAACCGTCTTGCCGCCCGCATTAGGTCCTGATATCACCAGAATACGGTTCTTTTCGTCGAGGGTTACCTGTACGGGGATGGTCGTTTTTTGCGCTCGCTTGTTGTACAGGTACAACAAGGGATGGTATGCCTGTACCAGGTGTATATGTGCTTTATCGTTGAGTACCGGCAGGTTACCGTTCACATCGTTGGCAAACCTGGCCTTGGCCCGGATGAAGTCATATTCGCCCAGGATATCGTGGTAGGTCTTGAGCAGGGGCGCATACATGGCCAGCCTGGACGTGAGTTCGCGCAGGATGCGGTAAACTTCCCGTTTCTCTTCATTTTCGAGGGAGAATATATCGTTGTTGAGTTCGATGGTTTCCTCCGGTTCGATGAAGGCTGTTTTACGGGTGTCGCTTTCGCCGTGCAGGATGCCTTTTACCTGGCGTTTTTGTTCGGCAAAGATGGCTACTACCCGACGTCCGTTGAGGAACCCTTCTTCGATATCGGCGGCATACCCGGCTTTTGTCAGTTTGGATACGATCCGATCGAATAAGCGGCGAAGCTCATTGCGGCGTTTATAGAGGGTGAGGCGTATGCGGGCCAGGTCTTCGGAGGCGTTGTCTTTTACGTGTCCGCTCTCATCCAGCACATCGTCGATCAGTTCGAGGATGACTTTTTCGTAATAGGTGTCGGCAATGACCTTCGACAAGGCCGGGTAGGCGGTGCGGCGGTCTGAATCGAACCAGCGGAAAATGCTTTGCAGGCTTTCGGCCAGCTTGCGTACCAGCATGAACTGGTCTTCTGCCAATACAGCCCCCGGTATCCCCATGAGTTTCAACTCCTTGGCAATATTCAGGGTATGGTCATTGGGCAAATACTGGCCATACTGCACCAGCATTTTGTATTCGTGGGTTTGTTGCAGTTCCAGATCGATAAAGTCCTTGCGGGTGTGTATTCTGAGCTCTTTCGCTTTTTCTTTGGCATACAGGGTATTACAATGCTCCTCTAACAAAGCTTTCACTTTTTCGAATTCCAATTGCACCAATGCCGACTCGGGAAAAAATTTCATAAATGATTATCGCTGATATCCTCTTATTTTTATGAGGTGCAAAGGTACGAAATTCGTGCCCGGGTTGCAAGACGGTATTGCAGCCCCCGGATCTGTTAACTGAATGATAAAAGCAGTGCCCTGCCGGCCAACCTGCCAACTTATCGCCCTCAAAAACCGTTTATTAGGGTAGTAAAATCTGAAAACAAATGGCCGACCTGATCAAACGACGCAGTATGAAATTGATGTTTACAACGACCTTGCTTTCGGTAGTGACGCTTTTTTCCTGTGCAGTAAGAGAAAATCCTCAAAAATATATGACGAGTAGCTTAACATCTGCCTCAACGGAAGGCAACAACACCCTCCGCACGGATACCGCCACTTTTGGTACCGGTTGTTTCTGGTGTACGGAGGCTATTTTTCAACAATTGGATGGCGTATTGAAAGTCACTTCTGGTTACAGCGGTGGCGAGGTGCCCAATCCTACCTATAAAGAAGTATGCGAAGGTACCACTGGTCACGCCGAATGCGTGGAGATTGTATACGATCCTGAAAAGATCACTTTCGACGAACTGCTGGAAGTATTCTGGCAAACGCATGACCCTACCACGCTGAACAGGCAGGGTAATGACGTAGGTACGCAGTACCGCAGCGCCATTTTTTATCACAATGCCGATCAAAAAGCCAAAGCTGAAAAGTACAAGGCTGAGCTGAGCAAGAGTGGCGCCTGGGACAAGCCCCTGGTAACGGAGATCACGGCGGCATCGGTTTTCTATCCGGCCGAGAACTATCACCAAGATTACTACAACAATAACGGATCAGCTCCTTATTGCTATTATGTGATCAAGCCGAAGATGGAGAAGTTTGAGAAGGTCTTCAAGGACAAGTTGAAGAAGGCGCATTAGTAAAGGCAGCGAGACATAAAGGCAATCCCGACATACGTTGGAACAACGAGCGAAGAAAAGACATTGTTGATTCGACGCAGCCTGACAACCAGGAATAGAATTGAACTTCTTTACACAATCATTCAGCCGCATCAACCGATGCGGCTTTTTCGTGTAGATACGTCTGTGATCACCTATTATAAAAAACCCTATTCAACCATCCTGCACCATCATGTATAAAAATCGAACCCTGGCGCTCACTCCTTATTAAAATGTTACTATATGGTTATTAAAACTTAAAATGTATCAATAAAATACGGTGACAATAGTTTTAATTGCAATCTGTCGCCCAGCGTCCCAAAACCGGTGCAAATGAGAACCCACTCCGTAATCCCTTCTTCTGGTGTTGCAGCATTACTGGCTGTACTGCTGTTGTTGTCGACATCCGCTGTTGGCCAACAGATACGGGTGAATAATTTTGGGATTGAAAATGGTCTTGCCAATAATTCGGTGACCAATATTTACCAGGATCATTATGGCTTTTTGTGGATCGGCACCTATGATGGATTGAGCCGCTACGATGGATATAGCTTTAAAACTTACCGGCACCGTTTGAACGACTCCACGTCACTGATCAACAACCGGATTACCAATGTAGCCGAGGACCAGGAAAACCGTCTGTGGATAGGTACTAAAAAAGGCGTCAGCATTTTCTCCGGCAGTACGCAACGGTTCAGACAAGCCTGGTACCAACCCCACCATCAACAATATGCCCGGCAGCGAATTGACGCACCTGCCAATGAAGTGAAAGCCGATCTGCAGGGTAATATATTTATCGGCACAGCCGGTCACGGCTTGCTGCTGTACCGTAAGAAAACCGGGCTCATTACGGAAGTTCCTTATGTGGACGCCAATAATAACCCATTCTACAACCTGGACATTCAAGGTGTACGCACGGCAAAGGATGGCACCGTGTGGGTGATGGTGCAAAGCAAGGGTCTTTGCCGATACGACAGCAGCCGGCATAGCTTGCGGCTCGTCAATAATTATATCGGTTCCTGTTCTGTCATGGAAATGACCCCGGCAGGGCATATCTGGATGGCCTGGGGCCACAATGTTTATGAATACCGGCCGGCCGACAATAGTTGTAACTGGCGTGGCAAAGCCTCCGCCAATGGGGATATCGTACTGGCATTGCAGACGCAGGAGAATGGTGATATCTGGGCCGGTACTGATGGCGGTGGCATCACCTTTTCAACCGCTGCCGCACAGGCAACCTTCAACCCGTTGGGCACGCCGGAAATTACGACCAAACTCACCAGCAAGGCCATTTCCGTGCTGTATGGCGACCGCCAGGGCAACCAGTGGATAGGCACCCTACGCGGCGGACTACATTGCGTTAATAAGGACAAAAGTGTCATCGCGGCACTATCGCATGACCCATCGACGGGCAAAGGGCTGTCGGCCAATTTCGTGTCTGCCTTTACGGAAGATGGGGCCGGCAACCTGTGGATCGGCACCGATGGATACGGCATCAATGTATGGAATCGCCAGCTCAACCAATTCAAGAGCTTCACACACGAGAACAGCGCACTGTCCAGCAACCTCATCACCAGCATCAGACAATCGTGGGATGGCTATCTATGGATCGCTACTTATGGGAGTGGTATTGACCGCTACGATCCGAAAACGGGTCGATTCAACAATTATATCTGCCTCAACCCGGTGGCGGGTAACCGCGACGCCAATGCCTGGACCTTGTATGAAAGCAGTGACAGCACCTTGTGGGCAGGCACTGTTACCGGTAGCCTATACCGGTATAACCGGCAAACCAATCATTTTGACCTCTTTGACCACAAACTGACAGACATTCTCAGTCTTACAGAAGACCAACAAGGCACGCTATGGGCCGGCAATTTCGATGCACTGATCAAGGTTGACCGGGTGCACAAACAGCATACTTATTTTGCGACGGAGAATCCGGTACGCATCATTCACGAAGACCGGCACGGTCAACTATGGGTAGGGACCGAGGGCAGCGGTCTGCTGCAATTTGACAGGAAGGCACTTTCTTTCAAAGCTTTTACCGAAGCGGAAGGGCTTGCCAACAATGCCGTACTCAATATCCTGGAAGATCGTAGTGATCATCTTTGGCTGAGCACCTTCAATGGGCTATCGCGGATGAATATCGGCACCGGACAATTCAAAAACTTCTTTCAATCAGACGGGTTGCTCTCCAACCAGTTTATCTACAATGCTGCTTATGCCACAGCAGGTGGCCAGTTCTTTTTCGGCGGCCTCAAAGGCATGAACTTCTTTTACCCCGACAGTGTGGCGCATAGCTATAGGCCACTGCAACTACTGATCACCGATCTTCGCATCGACAACCTTCCCTTTGCCCAGAGTACGGCGCTAACCGATAACCAGGTATTGTACGATATCCGGGAGCTCACCCTACCCTATGATAAAGCGGTGTTGTCGATCGATTTTGCGGCTCCTGAATTCAGCAGCCCCGACCAGGTATCCTACGCCTATTATCTTGAAGGGTGGGACAAGGGGTGGAACTACAGTGGCAAATTGCGCACTGCCAATTATAGTCGACTGCATGAAGGGCATTATACCTTCCACATCAAATCGACCAACGCCGGCGGTGTATGGAGCGATGTAGAAAGAACGATACGCATCACCGTATTACCTCCCTGGTACCGCAGCTGGTGGGCCTATCTGCTGTATATTACACTTGCAGTTGCCGTAGTGGCTATTTATATCCGGTACAAGAACAAACAATCGCAGCTTGCCTATGAAGTACGTCTCGCGCACTTGCAAGCGGAGCGGGAAAGCGAGCTCAACCAGCGCAAACTGGACTTCTTCACCAATGTGGCCCATGAGTTTCGTACACCGATCACCCTGATCATCAATCCCATCAAGGATTTTCTGTTCAAGCCGGATGCCGGACCAGGACCCGGGGAAATGAAAATGGTTTACCGTAACAGCAAACGACTGTTGAGCCTGGTGGATCAGCTATTGCTATTCAAAAAAGCCGACAGTGGCGTCGATGACCTGCGGGTAGTGAAAGTAAACCTTTGCCATGTTTGCCGGGAGGTGTTTCTCTGCTTTACGCAAGAAGCCAGGAGCCAGCAGCTCCGGTACGAGTTTGAGAGCTCGGCTGATGTGATTGAAACCTGGGTAGATCGGGAGAAAGTTGAGATTGCGCTGTTCAACCTCTTATCGAACGCCATGAAATTTACTCCCCGGGGAGGTAGCATTATGATGCGCCTGATGGAAAAAGACCAACAGGTTGAACTGAGTGTAGAAGACACGGGCTGTGGCATTCCTCCGGAAACCGGTGACCGGCTTTTTGAACGATTTTACCAGTCGGGCCAGATTGCGTCCAAGACCGGCTTTGGTATCGGCCTTTTCCTGGCCAAAAGTTTTATCGATGCCCACCAGGGAAATATCTGCTACGAGACGCAGGTCAACAAGGGTACTACTTTCCGCATCAGTCTGTTGAAAGGGGCCGAACATTTTGCCCCTCATCAACTGACAAACCATATCGCGCAAAAATCAACGATCCTCGAAGAATTGCAGGCCACCGACAACCTGCCTTTGCTGCCCGCCGAGCTGGAAGCTGCGAATGTACCGCCTCCCAGGGATAGCAGCATGGACACGTTGATCACCAGTGAACACACGATCTTGCTGGTGGATGATCATGCTGAAATACGGGCCTATCTCTCTCAACTGTTCAAGCCCAATTATAAGATCATCGAAGCTACGAATGGTAAGGAGGGGTTGGCGATGGCCAAACAACATCTACCCGATGTTGTGATCAGCGATATCGTCATGCAGGAGATGACGGGGATTGAATTCTGCTCGGCCATCAAAGAAGATCCGGCACTGAGCCATATACAGGTGATCCTGCTGACGGGCAGCAGTTCGGCAGAGGTTAAACTCAAGGGCGTGGAATGCGGTGCCGACGATTATATCACCAAACCATTTGAGAAAGATATCCTCCTGGCACGGGTCGCGAGCCTGCTCAAAAGCCGCAACAACCTGCAGAAGTACTTCTACAATGAAATTACGTTGCGCAAAAATGAACTCACGATCTCGGAAGAGTTCAAAGTCTTCCTGGAGCGTTGTATCGAAACAGTGGAAGCGAATATTGATCGTGACGATTTTTCCATTAAGCTTTTTGCGAAGGAAATGGGGATGAGCCATTCGAATCTGTACAAACGGGTGAAACAGGTGTCGGGTCAGTCGATCAACAGCTTCATCCGGTTTATAAGGCTACGTAGGGCTGCGGGGTTGCTCATCAGCACGGATTGCAATGTGAACGAGGCGGCTTTCCAGGTCGGTATTTCCGATAGCAAATACTTCCGGGTACAATTTGCCAAACTGTTTGGCATGAACCCATCCGACTACAAAAAGAGATATCACCAGGCTTTTCAAAAAAACTATACGGTGCACGAAAAGGCCATGAAAATCAAATTACCGGAGGAGTAATTACGAGTTTCACCCCGTTAAAAGCCTATTCCTACCCCATTCAACAGCGCGCCGAGGCTGCATTTTGCAGGTGACATGGATGTTCCTAATCCCTTCACCAAAATACGCATTATGAAAAAAGCGATGCTGTTGCCTTGTTTTTCAGGGCTATTGCTCATTAGCGCGCTCTCTTGCAGCAAAAACAACAAAGAAGAAAACACCACACCACCTACCGGCACCATTGAAACGACCCCACCTTCGGTCAAAGCCGATAGTGTCGGTAACATTACTTTATCGAGTGCCGTCTTTTATGGTAAAGTAACCAGCCATGGCGGCGAAACCCTGACCGACCGGGGTATTTATTGGGGTAAAACAAGCACCCCCACCACCAACAAAACGAGTGCGCAGGCTTATCGCAGCGGTGGCGAATTCCAGGCAGACCTGAGCCGGCTAGATCCCAATTCGACTTACTATGTAAGGGGCTATGCAACCAACAGCAAGGGCACTGTATACACCAATGATGTACAATTCAATACCGGCGGTGTACCGGTTGCCGAGCTGACCACCGACACCATCTTTGCAACAGGTGCTACCACCGCTTTTGTTGCCGGCAAGATCGTGGACCCCAAGGGTGTCGTATTAAAAGAGGTTGGCATCTGTTACAGTAAAAACGCGAATCCTACTATCGCAGACGCCAAACAAACCGCGGCCAGCGCCAACGAACAATCCCTGTTCCTGCGCATCAATAACCTTACGCCGGCCACCGAATACCATATCAGGAGCTATGCCACCAACTTTTATGGCGCCACCTCGTACGGCCAGGATGTAAAAATAGCGACGATCGCTACAGGCAATGTAACCTATACGCTGGAGCAGAATACTTTTCCAACTGCGGAAGAACAAGCTGCCTATGCGCGGATCAAGTCGGCTTTTGATGAAGCGATGTTCTATTACAACAATTACACTTCGATCACCAAAACCCTGCGGGTTACTTATAACCCCGGTGTGGCCACTGCCGATGCTACCATTGCGGGCAATATTCGCGTAGGGGCCAATGCTGGTTATCAGAAAACGGGCACCGCGCTTCATGAGATCGCCCATGCCGTGGGGGTAGGTCAACATTGGTTCTGGAGCAATAACCTGATCGTCGGGGGTGTCTACCAGGGGTACTACGCCAACAAAATGCTCCGCTTCATGACCGGCAACCCGGCGGAGTCCCTGAAAGGCGACAACCTGCATTTTTGGCCGTATGGCATCAACGGAGCCAACGAAGACACCGGTGCCGAAATGTTGTTCATCACCAACGTACTGATCATGCAGGGGATGAAAAAAGACGGATTGCCCAGCAGCAATTAGAAAAGCAGGGGTAAATACGGGTCATTACGAATTTGACCACGGGAATCGGCGATTTACCCCCCATAACCTTGTATTCAACTTTACCATTTTGCAGATTGGCGGCCATGGTTTGCCATTGCCCCTACCCAAACACACAACTATCAAACTAAAGCTGTTTATGACAAAAAGACACTGGTTTTACCAACCGGGAAGCAAGGGCCTGCTCGTCATGCTGTTGCTGCTCGTGGCACATCTCGGCGTTTTGGCTCAGTCCGAAATCACCGTGACGGGAAAAGTGCGGAGTGATTCCTCTGCGCTGGAGGGCGTCTCGGTCTCCCTCAAAGCCAATCCCGCCAAAAGCACCCAAACCCTGAAAGGGGGTATTTACTCCATTAACGTTCCGGCCAATGGCACACTGGTATTCTCCTATATAGGTTACCAGACCATCGAGCAAGCGATCGAAGGCAATAGCAAGATAGACATCAAGCTGGTGCCCGACGACAAGTCGCTGGAGACCGTCGTGGTCAGCGTTGGCTTTGGCACACAAAAGAAAACCAGCATGGTGAGCTCCATCACTTCGGTCAATCCGAAGGAACTGAAGGGGCCTACCAGCAACCTGACCAATATGCTGGCCGGTCGCATCTCCGGTATGGTGGCTTACCAGCGTAGTGGTGAGCCGGGGGCCGACAATGCCTCCTTCTTTATACGTGGTCTTGGGTCGTTTGGTTCCGGCAAAGTCGATCCACTCATCCTGGTGGATGGTATCGAGTCGACCAATACCGACCTGGCCCGTCTGCAACCAGACGATATCGCGACGTTCTCTGTATTGAAAGATGCCACTGCAGCCGCGGTATATGGTGCCCGTGGAGCCAACGGCGTATTGATCATTACTACCAAGGCTGGTGTAGCCGGGGCTACTTCCCTGACCGGAAGGGTTGAAAACAGCATCTCTTCCAATACCCGCAATTTCAAGCTGACCGACAACATTACTTATATGGAGCTGGCCAATGAGGCAGCCCTGACAAGAAACTCGCCGGGAGGCTTACCTTATTCGCAAACGAAGATCAACCGTACGGTAGCCGGCGACAATCCGCTGCTGTATCCCGACAACAACTGGATCGACCTGCTGATCAAGGATTACACCGCCAACCAACGCTACAATTTTGGTTTGAGTGGCGGTAGTCCGAAGGCGCGTTATTACCTGGCCGGTACGTACAATGTTGACAATGGTTTGCTCAAACGCAATGAGCTGAATGGCTTCGACAACAACATCAAGCTGCGTAACTATTCCATTCGTTCCAATATCGACCTGCGCTTCACCAACAGTACCACTGCATCGGTAAGGTTGTATGGTCAGTTTGATGACTACGATGGCCCTATCGGCGACATCAATGAAGATGGCACGATGGCCAACGGTGGCCGCCGCGTATTCCGCCAGGCTATCTGGTCGAATCCGGTAATGTTCCCTGCTGTGTACCCGCAGTCGTACCTGCCGCATATCAACCACCCCCTGTTTGGTAACAAGATCGTTCCCGGAACGATGGGGACCTTGTATACCAACCCTTATGCATCGATGATGTCGGGGTATGCGCAGATCAACTCCTCTACCCTGCAGGCGCAGGTAGAAGTAAAGCAAGACCTCAATGCCCTTTTGCCTGGTCTTTCGGCGCGTGTGATGGGATACACCCGCCGGTATGCTTACTTCGATATGAGTCGTAGCTACAATCCTTTCTATTATAGTCCGATTACCCTGGATGACAGAACCATCTCGGGCCTGCTGGTACTGAATGATGGCAGCACCGGATCTGTAGGCACGGTGGGTACCGAGTTCCTGGGGTACCGGGAAGGATTCAAGAGTGTGAACAGCATTTTTTATACGGAGGCAGCACTCAACTACGCGCATACTTTCAATGAAAAACACGAAGTATCGGGTATGCTGATCGGCGTGGTGCGCAACTACCTGAATGGCAATGCAGGCACGCTGGAAGCGAGCTTACCTGCCCGTAACCTGGGCGTATCCGGCCGCTTCACCTATGGATACGACAATCGTTATATGGCCGAGATCGACTTTGGCTACAATGGCTCCGAGAAATTTGACAAAACCAGCCGCTTTGGCTTCTTTCCCTCCTTCGGCCTTGCCTGGAATGTATCGAATGAAAAATTCTTCCAACCGCTGGCTGGTAAGATCACGAACTTAAAGTTGCGGGCAACTTATGGTATTGTGGGTAATGACCAGATCGGCCGTTCGGTCGACCGTTTCTTTTACCTCTCCAGTGCCAACATGAACAATGAAGATTACCGCTACACGTTCGGCCTTGATTATAATTATTTCCGCAATGGCATTTCCGTTACGCGCTATGCCAACCCCGATATCACCTGGGAAAAATCACGCCAGCTGAATGTGGGTATGGACCTGTCGCTGTATAAAGACTTTACCGTGACGGTAGATGCTTACAGAAACCTCCGTTCGCAGATCCTGATGCAACGTTCGTATATACCGACGACCATGGGTCTTCAGTCGGTGGTATCGGCCAATGTCGGCAAAGCTGAAAGCAAGGGTGTAGACATTATGCTGAACTACGACAAAACGATCAACAGGGATCTATGGCTACAAGCCAGGGGCAACTTTACGTATGCTACCAGTAAGATCCTGGTGTATGATGAGCCAACGTACGCTGATAACCTGACCCACCTGTATCGTGTGGGCAGTCCCAACGGTCAGCGTTTTGGACTTATCGCCGAAAGGCTGTTTTACGACGATAAAGAAGTGCGCAACTCGCCTACACAAACCTATGGAGATGTGATGGCCGGCGATATCAAATACCATGATATGGATGGTGATGGTTTTATCACCAGCAACGATATCGTGCCTATTGGTTACCCTACCACGCCCGAGATCATTTATGGCTTTGGTTTTTCGGTAGGTTACAAAGGCTTTGACCTCAGTTCTTTCTTCCAGGGTTCGGCCCGCTCTTCCTTCTTTATCGACCCGCAGAACATCTCCCCATTCGTACGCAATGGTGGTGCGCAGAATGGTTTGCTGCAGGTGATTGCCGACAACCACTGGAGCGAAGACGTACGGAACAGCTATGCTTTCTGGCCACGCATGAGCAATTATTTTGTAGCCAACAACAACCAAACGTCGACCTGGTGGATGCGGGATGGTTCGTTCCTTCGCCTCAAGACTATGGAAGTGGGCTATACATTCCCCACGACCTTTTTGCGCCGCATCGGCTTCAAAACAGCCAGGGCTTATGTAAATGGCACCAATCTTTTTGTATGGAGCAAGTTTGATATGTGGGATCCTGAAATGGGTGGAGAAGGCCTGGGTTATCCTGTACAGCGGGTCTTCAATATCGGTATCAACTTCAACCTCTAAAACTCCGACTTATGTGCAGACATAAAAATATATTCCTTTCGTTCATCGTATCGCTGTTCTTACTGCCTTCCTGTAAGCAGTACCTCGACATCGTGCCCGACAATGCACCGACGCTCGATTATGCTTTTACGCTGCGTAATGAGGCGCAGAAGTTCCTGTTCACCTGTTATGCGTATTTGCCTGCCTCTTCCGATCCACAGTCCAATGTGGGCTTTCTGGGTGGCGATGAAATATGGTTTCCACTCGAATACCGGGAGTTTGATGCCACGCTGTGGAACTGGGAGATTGCCCGGGGTAACCAGAATGCCGGCAACCCCTATGTGAACTATTGGGATGGGGGCAACTATGGCCTCCGGTCATTCGAGGCGATCCGCCAGTGCAATATCTTTCTGGAGAATGTATCTGACCTGAGCAAGGTGCCCGACCTGCAACAACCCGAACGGGAAAGATGGCTGGCAGAAGCCAAATTCCTGAAGGCGTACTATCATTTTCTACTGCTGCGCATGTATGGCGCGATCCCTTTGATCGAAACCAATATACCGGTATCGGCCCAGCCCGCCGACGTAAAGGTGAGCCGCATGCCCTTCGATAGTTGCGTGAACTATATTGCGCGTTTGCTGGACGAATCCGCCGCCGTGTTGCCTCCCTTTATCATGGACCGCAACAACGAGCTTGGTCGTGTGACCGCGGCGATCGCCAAATCTATCAAGGCCCGCATGCTGGTCATGGCTGCCAGTCCGCAGTTCAACGGCAATGGCGACCTGGTAAGTGCCAAGAATCCAGATGGCACTGCGTTGTACACCGCAGGTGTTGACCAAACCAAGTGGTCCAGGGCTGCCCAGGCATGTAAGGAAGCCATCGAGCTGGCCGAGCAAAACGGATCGGCCTTATACTATTTCCCGGCCAGCACCTTCAAGCTATCGCCACAAACCATTACACAGATGGGCATTCGCCAGGCGATATGCGAACGCTGGAACAGTGAAAAGATCTGGGGTAATTCCGGCCGCCTGGCCAATCGGTTGCAAACCACCTGTATGGCACGTGTCAGCGCGGATGTAGCTTCCAATACCACCCTCCGTGCTATGTTTAGTGCTACCCTGAAAATGGCTGAGCTCTTTCACACCAAAAATGGCGTACCCATCACGGAAGACAAAACGCTCAACTTCGAGAATCGTTATACGACCCGCATGGCGGTAGATAGCGAGCGCTATGTGATGGAGCCTGGCTATGTTTCTGCACGATTGAACTTTGACCGGGAACCTCGCTTTTATGCCAATCTTGGTTTTGACGGTGGTACCTGGTACCTGTACAGCAGCCCCACCCAATCGGATTCCGGCACATTTGTACTGAAGGCGAAAGCGAATCAGTACGGTGGCTCCGATATTGGCGGCGGCATCAACCAAACCGGCTATTTCATTAAGAAGCTGGTAGACTGGAACTTCTCCTTTAGTGCGAGCGGTGTAACCGTCAGGCCGTATGAATGGCCCGAAGTAAGGTTGGCTGATATGTATCTTTTGTATGCGGAAGCGCTCAATGAATCGGGTGCGCCTACCGATGAAGCCTGTTCATGGCTCAATAAGGTAAGGGCACGGGCTGGCTTGCCCTCTGTACAATCGGCGTGGTCCAATTACAGCATCAATCCTTCCAAATACACGACCATGACAGGGTTACGCGATATCATCAAGCGCGAACGTTCGATTGAAATGGCCTTTGAAGGCAGCCGGTTCTGGGACCTTCGCCGTTGGAAGGATGCGGCTTACGAGCTCAATCAACCTGTAAAAGGATGGAGCATCACCGGTACTACCAATGAATCATACTACCAGGTGAGAACCCTTTTTCAGCAAAGGTTCATTGCTCCCCGTGATTACCTGTGGCCTATCCGGCTTTACAACCTTTCTGTGAATCCCAACCTCGTTCAAAACCCGGGCTGGTAACAGGCATTAACTCCAAAAACAAAAGGCATGAAACGAAAATACAGTTTACCCTTTACGATACTGAGTGCGGCGGTCTTCATCGCGGCCTGCAGCAAAGTCGATACGAACACGCCGCTAACACCCAGCATGGGTGTGCCGGGAAGCGTCACCAACATTCAGGTAAAAAACGACAGCGCCCGGGCGATCCTTACCTATACCCTCCCGAATGTACCAGACATTGCCTATGTAAAGGCCACTTATGAGCTGGTCACCGGTCATATCCGTGAAGTAAAAGCCAGTGTGTACGACAACAAGCTGGTATTGGATGGCTTTGGTGATACCCTGCAACATACGGTAAAGGTGAGTGTGGTCAACAAGGCAGAAGTAGCATCGGAACCTGTTACGGTCACCGTGAAGCCACTGGAGAACCCCATCTGGGGAGTGTTCAGAGATATGCGGGTGGTACCAGACTTTGCCGGCATCCGTGTCATCACGCAGAATCCCAGCCGCTTTAACCTCGCGATCGAGATCCTGAAGGATTCTTTGGGGCAGTGGTTCCCTTACAATGGCATCTATACGGCCACCGATTCTATCAACCAGGCCATTCGCGGTATGGATACGGTGCCTACCAAACTGGCCTTCTTTGTACGCGACCGTTTCCTAAATAAAACAGATACGCTGTATTCGACGCTGACGCCCTTCTACGAAACAGCGATCGCCAAAAGTGGTTATCGGGAATACACGCTGCCGGGCGACGCGCCCTCTGCCTGGGCGTCGAACCGGGTTGCCAACCTGTGGGATGGCAATACGGAAACCTGGCCAATGGTCAATATTACCACCGACCTGGGGCGCCCCTCTGTCATCACCTTCGATATTGGCCGTCTTACTCAAGTGAGCCGCATGGTGATCTGGGATTACCCGGAATACCTCAACTCGGGCCGGGGCTTTTTCTACGGCGGTAATCCACGAAAATTTGAGATTTGGGCAAGCCCCAACCCACCGCTCGATGGCAGTTGGAACAACTGGACGCTGATGGCGACCTGCGAAGAGATCAAACCTTCCGGATTGCCTTATGGTCAATTGACCAATGAGGACCGTACTGCAGGTTTTGCCGGTTTCAACTGGGACCTCCGTTCCGATGTACCCAAGATGCGGTATATCCGCATCAAGTGCAATCAAAACTGGGCTGGTTCGTATTTCCTGGCGCTGGCAGAAGTGCAGGTTTATGGCGATCCCCGATAACATTCATTACCATCAAACAGCAGACAATGAAAAGATCCTATACGCATCCGATAACAGCAGTGTTCCTGGCAGCCCTCTTGCTGCTGGCAGCCTGCTCTAAAATGGATGCTTACAAAGAGAAATATGTCAAAGACGGTGAAAAGACTTACACCGGCCGAATCGACAGCATCAGCATGTTCTCCGGGCGCAACCGTATCAAGTTCATTGCCCAACTTAATGCTGATCCACGGATTACTCAATACAAGGTATATTGGGGAGGCCGGGCAGACTCCGTTACCGTAGCCGTTACACATGCACAAGCCGGGGGCATGATAGAAAGAGTCATCGACAACATTCCCGAAAGTGAACAAACCTTCGAATTTGTCACCTTCGACGCAGACGGCAATAAATCGATCTCCTCTTTCATGAATGCGACTTCTTATGGCAGCCGCTACCAGGAATCGCTGATCAACCGCCGTATCATCAACAGTGTACTCAACTCCGATCTGCAAACCGGCGTCTCGCTGGTCGGCATGGACAAAGCGACTGGCGTGATCAATACCGAAATACGGTATCTCTCGACCTCAGGCGACAGCATGGCCTGTCATGTACCGCTTGCCACTATTGACACCTTCCTGGTTGACCACAAGTACGGCAGCGAGGTGATCTTCCGCAGCTGGTATCTACCCGACTCGTCCTGTATCGATACGTTCTATACTCCATTCGACAAGTACCAACCCGTATCCGGCGCAGCCTGGATCGACCTATCTACGCAACTGGTGAAGAATGCCGGCAGCCCTTTCCAGCGCTCTTCCTGGGATAATGGCCGCTGGGGTATACTGGCAGACTGGACCACATCTACCGACGTAAAAAACGCTGGCTCCAACACGTATGGCGGTTATGAATACCGCGGCGGAGCCGGTGTATTGTCGATGGAAGGTGGGTGGGGCTTACCGGCTGTCAACAATGGCAAGATCTACCAGGTCGTTCACCTCCCCTATGCCGGCAAATGGCGCTTCTCGGTACCGGTGTATGATCTGGGCAATGCCGGTACGAAGTATATCGCGGTGAACTTTGGCAATACCTTGCCAGACTACGCCAACGTCACGACCTCGACCTATTATTACAATTTCTCCACCATGGCTTCTGGTGGTACTGCCCGCATCGAATTTGAAGTGACAGAAGCAAAAGATGTCTGCATCGGTTTTGTGGCCAATATGCCAGGCAATAGCTCTACCGGTTCTTATTTCAAGGTCAGGAATGTATCCCTCGCTTTCCTGAAAGAATAACTATGTGCTGATTTCTACAGGAAGGGGCCGCCCAGCGGTCCCTCTCCTTTTTTTGCACGCAAGATTGCCTGTATTGCCATCGTCGAATAAGGTTCATTACCCATACTAAAGACGTTTTACCTACACATGAAATTACCTTCCCTCTTGCTGCTCTGCCTTCCCGCAGGACTGATGGCACAACCCAAGCCCACGACCACCTTTACGATCAACCTTCAACACAAAGCCCAGGTGATCGACAATATCGGCGCTTCCGGCTGCTGGTTTTCGGAGGGCATCGGTAAATACTGGCCGGATGCCAAGAAAGAACAGATCGCCCAATGGCTTTTCAGTAAAGCCACCAGCCCCGACGGCAGCCCGCAAGGCATCGGCCTTTCGGCCTGGCGCTTCAATATAGGCGGTGGCACCACGGAACAGGGGGATAGCAGCGGCATCAAAGATTTTCGAAAAAGAGTAGAATGCTTTCAAAACCCGGATGGCACCTATGACTGGAACAAGCAAGCGGGTTATGTATGGTTTGTAAAAAAAGCAAAAGCATATGGGGTAGAGAACCTGATCGCGTTTTCGAACACCCCACCGGTGCAATTCACCAAAAATGGTCGCGGTTTTAAGACGGTCAAGGACTACCAGACCAACCTACGTGAAGACCGGTATCCGGCTTACGCTGGTTTCCTGGCTGACGTGCTCAAACATTTTGACAAGGAAGGATTGCACTTTAAGTATATCAGTCCGGTCAATGAACCCCAATGGGACTGGAGCAATAAACCGGGAGAGGCCAGTCAGGAAGGCAGTCCCTGGCACAATGCGGACATCTACAAGATATCCCTGGCCCTCGACAGTGCCCTCAGCACGCAAAAGCTCAGCTCGCAGATCATGATCACCGAAGCGGGCACACTTGACTATCTCTTCCGCAACAACAGTCCTGCCTCAACGCAAATACAACAGTTCTTTGGTAAGAGCAGTCCCCGCCAGCTTTCAAAGCTTGCGCACATGGCTCCATTTGTGGGTGGCCATAGCTACTTTACCGATGCCGGCGACACCAACCGCATCCGGGTACGCCAACAGTTGCGTGATACGGCCAGGCAATATGGTGTTGATTTCTGGCAAACTGAATATTCCATGTTGGCCGATGGGTTCCGGGAGGGAACCAGGGGTCGGAGAAGCGCTATTGACTGCGCACTCTTCCTGGCCAAGATGATCCATACCGACTTTACCGTGGCCAATGCGAGTGCCTGGCACCTGTGGAATAGCTACGAACCGGGCAATCCCGATTTTGATACCCGCTATTACCTGATATCCCTGAAGCCCAACGACACCCATACCGACGGAGAGTTTCAGCAAACAAAAGGGCTGTGGGCCATGGGGAACTACAGCCGGTTCATCAGGCCCGGCATGCAACGCATAGTGACCACGCGCAGCGACCACCGTGATGAACTGGGGGCTTCTCAACACATTATGTTATCAGCTTATTCCAATGGCCAACAACTGGTCGTGGTAGCCATCAACTACACCACCGACACGCAGGACATTCAACTCGATGTTAAACATTTCGGCAAGATCAGGTCGCTGCGAAAATACCAGACGTCTGGTGCCGCAGCCGACAACCTGAAGGCATACCCCCTTCCCGATATCAAACACCCGATCAACCTGCCTGCCCGATCGGTAACGACGTTTGTGCTCGACAAGTAATAGGCCTGCCCTTCTATCCGCTTGCTTGCCTATGCCATCTTAAAAATATTGAAATGATGAAGAAAGCACTGATCGCTGGCATCCTGGCATGGATGCTTGGCAGCTCCTCTACCCATGCACAGCAAACGAAAAAATCCTCCATCCTGTCCGACTCCATTTGGCTCGATACGCAAGGTCAGGTCATCAATGCCCATGGTGGCGGCCTGTTGTACCAACACAAAACCTGGTATTGGTATGGGGAGAAGCGTGGCCGCAGCCAATCTGAAGGAGTGAACGTATACAGCTCCAAAGACCTGTACAACTGGCAATTTGAAGGCCTGGCCTTATCACCCTCCCAGGATACCACCAGCGATATTGCAGAGGGTTGCCTGATGGAAAGACCGAAGGTCATCTACAACAAAAAAACGAAGCAATATGTGATGTGGGTACACCTGGAGTTGCGGGGGCGTGGTTATGCTGCTGCCCGTGCCGCGGTAGCTGTAAGTTCCACACCTGCAGGCCCCTTTACCTTCCTCAAAAGCTTCCGCCCCAATGGCAATATGTCGCGTGATATGAACCTGTTTGTAGATGATGATGGCAGCGCTTACCATATCTATTCGTCGGATGAGAACATGGACCTGCGTCTCGCCAAACTGACCGACGACTATTTGTCGCCAACAACGCAGGATAGCTTGTTATTCAGACGCCAGCGTGAAGCGCCTGCATTATTTAAGAATGCGGGATTGTACTACCTGATCACCAGTGGTTGTACGGGCTGGGCGCCCAACCAGGCCAGCCTGCATACGTCTTCGTCGCTCTTTGGTCCGTGGACGCTGGTGGGTGATCCAATGACTGGTCCCAATGCCAACAAGACATTCGGTGGCCAATCGACCTATGTACTTCCGGTACCCGGTAAAAAAAATACGTTCATCTATATGGGCGACCGCTGGAATCCAAAGGATCTGAAAGACAGCCGTTATCAATGGCTGCCCATCCAATTCAAGGATGGCCAGGTGGTCATTGAATGGGTTGACAATTGGAACCTGCAACAATTCAACAAAAAAGGCTGATAACAACCGACAATTCTCTTGTATGATGAACTATCGCAGCAGCCTGTTTTTCGTTTTTCTTTGGATGGGCCTTGTTTTGGAAGCCACGGCTCAGTCGAGCCCTACCCTAACGGGTGCGGGCAGGAGCAACCGTCGCTCCGACACCACCACTGCACAACCCGGTATACCCTGGCTCGATGAAACCATCATCGAGCAAAACCGGATGCCCATGCATGCCAGTTTCTACAGCTACGAAAGCGAAGCCGTTGCCAGTAAGGGTGACTGGCAACAATCGCAAAACTACCTAAGCCTCGATGGCAACTGGAAGTTTAAATACGTAGACAAACCCGCCGATCTGCCAGCGGGGTTTGAACAGCCGGCGCACGATGACAGGCAATGGCCGCTCTTTAAAGTGCCAGGCAACTGGGAGATGCACGGATATGGATTCCCGATGTATACCACGTCAGGTTTCGAATTCCGTTACCTGATGCGGAGGATGGATCCGCCGGCAGTGCCCATGAGCTTTGATCCTACAGCCGTATACCGCAAAACAGTCACCATTCCGCCACAATGGGATGGTAAGCAAGTGGTACTCCATATTGGTGCCGCAAAATCCAACCTATCGGTATGGGTCAATGGGCGGTATGTAGGTTATGGAGAAGACAGCAAACTGCCATCCGAATTCGATATCACTCCTTACCTGCAAAAAGGCGCCAACCTGATCGCTTTAAAAGTAATGCGTTGGTGTGATGCCAATTATATCGAAGACCAGGACATGTGGCGACTGAGTGGCATTACCCGCAGTTGCTACCTGGCAGCCCGCAACACGACGCATCTATACGATGTGGAACTACGACCCGACCTCGATGATGCGTATAAAAACGCTACGCTGCAAGTGAGCCTGCTGCTCAATCAGGCTCCTGCGAAAGGCTTGAAAGCAGAAGTAAGCGTGGTAAAAGACAATAAGACCATCGCCACGCAAACGCAGTCTTTTGATTCGGCAACACTGTCGTTTGGCATTCCTGTTGCAGCACCGTTGTTGTGGACTGCTGAAACGCCTGTTTTGTACCAGGCGCAGATCCGGATCAAAGATACCAATGGGCAATTACTGGAAATGACGACACAGGAGATCGGCTTCCGGAAGGTCGAAATCAGGAATGGTTTGTTGCTGGTAAATGGCCAACCTATTTTGATCAAGGGTGTCAACCGCCATGAAACCGACCCACAAACGGGGCAGGTCATTTCGCGCGACGCCATGATCAAAGACATCCTGTTGATGAAACAGTACAATATCAACTCAGTGCGCACCAGCCACTATCCCAATAGTGAGACCTGGCTCGATCTCTGCGATCAATACGGACTGTACGTGGTGGACGAGGCCAATATCGAATCGCACGGTATGGGGTATGATATTACCTGGACGATGGCCAACCGGCCTACTTGGATGAATGCGCACCTGCTTCGGGTACAGCGCATGATGGAGCGCGACAAGAACCATGCATCGGTCGTTATCTGGAGCATGGGCAATGAGGCGGGTAATGGCTATAATTTCTACAGTTGTTATCTATGGATGAAAGACAGGGACAAGAGCCGCCCTGTTCAATACGAACGAGCAGTTGCTGACTATCGTCGTTTTACCTGGGAATGGAATTCGGACATCCTGGTACCGATGTATCCTACACCTGGCGGTATGGCTGAGTACGTAAAGAACAATCCCCGTCCGCAACGCCCCTTTATCATGTGTGAATATGCACATGCGATGGGCAACTCGCTGGGCAATTTCACGGACTACTGGCAGGTGATCCGCAACAACCGCCACCATTTCCAGGGTGGCTATATATGGGATTTTGTAGACCAATGCTTTCAGCGGGTGAACGATAAGGGCGATACGGTATATACGTATGGGGGCGACTACGAACCGCAGGAAGCGATCACTTCCTGGAACTATGCCTCCAAAGGTATTTTCTATGCCAACCGGACGCCCTATCCGCATGCCTGGGAAATGAAAAAGCTGTACCAGGATATTCATACTTCATTGGCTGGAGAAGATTCCATCTCGATCTTCAATGAAAAGTTCTTCACTGACCTTTCCAATGTGACACTGCAGTGGGACATAATAGTGGATGGCAAAAAACAACAGTCGGGTACGATTGACCATATCCAGGTGTTGCCGCAGCAGACCGGGCGACTTTATCTCCCCATTAAACGCCCGCTTAACGGTGAAGTCTTCCTGAACCTGACCTATCGCAGTAAGACAGCCCAACCATTGGTACCCGCCGGACATATCCTGGCGACCGAACAGCTCGCATTGGGAAAACTCAACCTGTTGGTGGCCAATATCACCAGTGACGGGGTGCTGACCCGGCAACAAACCGGAGATCTATTGACCATCAGCAGCAAGAAAGCGGAAATAACTTTCGACAAATCGACTGGTTCGATCAAACAGTTCCTCTATCTGGGTACTCCACTCCTCGATACAGCTTTCCGCACAAGGCCCAATTTCTGGCGGGCACCCAATGACAATGATTTTGGCGCCAATACGCCGAAGGTATTGAAGGCCTGGAAAGACGCGACCCTATCACCCGAGCTGATCGATTTTCGGGACACGCTCTACAACGGTATAGCGATGATTACCGCCAGCTACCGGCTTCCCTCCGTATCGGCCATCCTGCACCAGCAATACGTGATCAATGCTGCCGGCAAGATCCTGGTGCGGCAGGACATCCGGGCCTATAGGGACTCCATTGGAAAGATCCCCGTGATGCCGCGCTTTGGCATGACCTGGATCTTACCAACCGGCTTCGAGCAACTGGAGTATTACGGTCGCGGTCCGCAGGAGAACTACCAGGACAGGAATTTCAGTGCACATGTCGGGGTATACCAGCAAACAGTTACGGAACAATATTTTCCCTATGTAATGCCACAGGAAACGGGCAACAAAACGGATATCCGCTGGTACCGCATCAGCAATAAAAAAGGGCACGGCATCCGTATCAGTTCAGATTCGTTACTAAGCATCAGCGCCCTCCACTACTTCGACAGTGACCTGGACGATGGCGCCAAAAGACAGCAACGCCATGCTGCAGACCTGGTGAAGCGCCCGCAAACCCAACTGAACATCGATTGGAAACAGATGGGGGTTGGCGGTATCGACAGCTGGCGCTCTATGCCCATGCAGCCGTACTTGTTGCCCTATGGAGACTACTACTTCTCTTACCTGATTGAACCTTTTTGAGAACTCAGTAATCCGTACGTTTAGTGTCAGGGGCCGCGTCGTCGTTGCGTGGCCCCTTTTTATTGGTGTTAGCAGACTTATGGATTGTTGCGAATAACGCCATCGAGGTATGTCAGTATATCGGCGCGCGCTCCCACAGATCTGTTGACAATCGTGCCATTTTTATTGATGACCAAATGTACTGGCAGGCTCTCGATCTTATAGTCCTGCTGTACTTTTCCGGCCTCGGTCACGATGTGGTATTGAAAACGCCGCTTCTTAAAGAACTGTTGCAGGTGTTCATTGCTATCTCCCGTGATCGCGAGAAACACGACGTTTGAATCGTTGCGGTATTTGTCGACCAGTTTATTCAGTTCGGGCATTTCGCCAATGCAGGGGCCACAACCGATGCTCCAGAAATTGATGACAACCGTTTTACCTTTCAGACTTTCCAAAGACACCGGTTTACCGTGCAGGTCTACCCCTTGGAAGCTGGGGGCTTGTTCCGCAACTGCTGTTGTCGGTGCCGGTGCCTTTTGTCGCAATGAGGCAAGTAAAATGGTGGCATTCTTTTCTTTCAGGGTGCATTCTGCAAAGATCGCCCTGATCGAATCGGCGAAGGCTTCGCCCCCCATTTTATAGAGCTGCTTGTAGTCTTCCAACGCCAGGTTGAGGTTACCACTGGCGCGATAGGCCCGTGCCCGTATAGCCAGCAGATCGGGCAACAGGTTGCCTTGGTAGTTGCTACCGGTAACCAGCGCGATACCGGCAGAAGCGTGTAAGGCTGCTTCCCTATATTGCGACAGCTGGCATTCGGCCTTTGTCAGCAGCAGGAGTAAAAACGGCATATACATACTGTATTGGCTGGATGATAAGCGGTACTGGTGATTAATGGCGCCGGTATGCCAATCATCGATCACCCTCAGCAGGATCGCTTTGGCACTGTCTGGCTTCACGCCCCGGTCAATATATAGCTCCGGCAGTTTATCCATTCCGTAATAGGCCAGGCTACCGGCCGCATAGCGCGGCAGCAGGGCTTTTTCGAAAGCAGTTATCGGTATATCTTTTTCCTGCCCCAGGTAGTAGGTTACATTGGTATTGCCACTTAAAGCCGCGGCGGGAAATTGCAGGTAGATGGCCTTGAGCTGTTGGCGCACATCCTCTTCCACTTGCTTACCGGAAGATTTATAATACTCATAGTTGTACAAAGAAAACGCGAGGTCTGTTTCGGCAGCGGCCGGGTAACGATCGAAGAGTTGCTTCAATACGGGCTTTGCCTGTTGTAGCCTGCCGCTTTTGGCATACCCTACACAGAGCGCCGCCAGCAACCCGGGTGCTGGAGTGGTCGTACGCGTCCGGGCAGTTTCCAATTCCGGCATTAAAGAATCGATGGTCTTCCGGCTGTCTTCCGTGCCGAGCAGCATGGATACTACGTTGAAGTATTTGGCATAGCCCAGGTAATGCTGTGGATAGGCCGCCCGCTCCTTTACAAACAAGGGGCGTATGGGCGCGGTGAAGAAGTCTTCCCAATACGCGCCCGCGACGGGCTGTCCGGTTGATTTATCATAGAGGTACTTTTTCCCACCCGCCGCTTCATCGTCCTGTTGCAGCGTGTAGAAGCGTACTGTCAAAGACGCTGTGCCGGCGCGTATCGCCCAGGTTTTGTTGACAGTTCCATCTGGCGATAACGGCAATACCTGCCACTGATAACTGCCGTCCTGCATCCAGGCAGTCACTTTGGCAAACAGGGGTCGCGGACCGCACAACCGGGCAGCAGCGTGCCCCGTATCGTAACTCACCTGCAAGGTATCGCCCCAACTTGGGCGATCGGGTTGTACGGTACCCGCCTGTGCCCAACTGATGATACTTACGATCCCTAAAGCGCCTGTTAACGAAATTCTTCTTATCTTTTGAAGCAGGCCCGAATGGCCCCGGGGTGTTGCATACATACGATGATTATTTCTTCAAAAGAACCCCGAAACCGATACCTCCCGAAAAATGTTTGACAGATATCCTGATCAACCTTATCAATCCGCTGGTTTTGGATGGCCAGTTGGTTTCGACTGCTCTCCTACCGGATTGGTCAGCGGATTCAACGGATTGATACGAGTCATCTAACCGTTCGTCAACATCCTGGTGGTAATTGTACAAAATGGATCAAATTTATGCCCCTTAAATCAGCACGATGAATAGCAGCACCGCCCTTCATATCCGTCCGTTTACCTGGTTGAGGCCCGGCAAAAAATGGGTCCTGCGGGCCTGGGAGCGCTCATTTACTGATCGGCGGTACCGTATTATCCTGCACACCTGTTTCTGGACCTTCCTGTTGTTTTACTGGCTGCGGGAGAACCTGGTGGTACATATCCAGGTCGACCAACCGGTTGTGATCACCTTCACCGGCATTTTGCTCAGCCTGTGGTTATTTTATCCGTTGGTGTATGGCCTTGTGCCCCTGTTGCAACGCAGGAGATGGTTTGCCGCCGTTAGTCTTTTTGTTGCCTATTATGCGGTGGCTGTTGTGCTGCGCACGCTGCACATCGACCTGCTGGTGTCGCTCTACGGCCGGGAAGGCGGCTTCTTTTCGGGGCAGGACTTTCTGCAAGGACTGCTAGCCCATCAACTCAACCCATCGGCACTCTTCAGATACTTTTTCAGCAGCCTCACCGGACTGTTGTCGATCATCTATATTCCACTCGCCATCAAGTTTATCCGCTACGCCTGGCGCCAACAATGGAAACAGGTGCAGCTGGAAAAAGAGAATATTCAGCTGGAACTGAATTTTCTCAAGGCGCAGGTCAATCCGCATCTGTTGTTCAACTCGCTGAACAACCTTCAATCGTACATCATTCATGATGAAAAGGAGAAGTCGGTCGACCTGCTGAACCGGCTGGCGGCGTTGTTGCGCTTTTCGATCTACGATTGTCAAAGTGAGTTTGTGGCCGTGCAACAGGAAGCTCAATTGCTGCAGCACTATATGGCCGTGGAGGCCGTACGGTATGATGAGGCTTCAACGATACAATCCGATATACAGGCGGGCACCCTCTCCTACTCTTTACCGGCTTTGTTGTTGATGCCCCTGGTCGAAAATGCATTTAAGTTCAGCCATTCCTTGCCCGCGGCCAATGTTTATGTACAGTTGATTACCCAGACCGACGTGCTGCGATTCACGTGCAGCAACGACTATGCCCGTGATTCAACTACGCACCGTGGGGGCATTGGTCTGCAAAATGTGCAAAAGCGGCTACAGCATTACTTTCCCGGTCGTCATGTAATGCAGATCGACGATAGTGGCCACCATTTTTCTGTCACCCTAACCATATACCCACCCACTTATGAATTGTCTGATCGTCGATGATGAACCACAAGCCAGGAAGCTGCTGAGCACGTATATCTCGTCTATACCGGGTTGTGTGATCGGCGGTGTGTGCCGCAGTGCCATGGAAGCCTACGAGGCCCTGCAGACCGGCAAGATCGATTTGCTGTTCCTCGATATCAAGATGCCGGTGATATCGGGCACGGACTTCTTACGCTCGCTCAAAAATCCACCGCTGGTGATCTTTACGACCGCCTTCGACAAATATGCCATGGAAGGTTACGAACTCAACGTGGTGGATTACCTGCTGAAACCGATCGCCCTGCCACGTTTGTTGCAGGCGGTTGATAAGGCCTGGGCCCGTTATAAGGAAAGGATTTTTGTAGCTGCGCCCCCGGCGCCCGACTACACTTTTGTGCGCCAGGAGCACAAACTCGTGAAAGTATTGTTCAGTGATATCCGGTTTGTGGAGGGCATGCAGAACTATATCAAGTTGCACCTGACCACGGGCAGTATGATGGTATCTTCCACCATGAAGGCTTTCGAGAAGATCCTGCCCGACGGACAATTTATCCGGATCCACCGATCCTACATTGCATCGATCGCATTCATTACGGCCATCCGTAACAACCAGGTGGAAATGCGCGACCTCGACCTACCGGTGGGTCTCAGCTTTAAAGACGACCTATTGAAATCAATCAATAACGGTAGCGAACCTACCGGATGACGGGCCTTATTGGGGCCGGTTGAGTTTTGTACGTCTCAGCTCCAGCAGGTTGAGCCCATTGGCCGGAAAGCCGCTTACCCATAATTGCTCGAGGTGTATCACTTCATCATACCAAAGGGGCACCACAGGTGCGTCGCGGATGACAAGCTGGTCCATTTGCTGGTACAGCGTATAGCGCAGGCTATCGTTTTCGGTGATGATCGCCGCTTCGTACAATTTATCGAAGGCGGCATTGTTATAGCGGGTATAATTGGGGGGTGCCGGGTTCTTGCCATAAAATACGCTCAGGTAGTTTTCAGCTTCGGGATAATCGGCCATCCAACTGCCCCGGAAGAACAATGCCTGTGATTTGGCGGTTTGCTCGAGCAGGAGGCTTTTCTGTACGACCTCTACCTGTATTTTCAGGCCAACCTCTTCCAGCTGCCGGGCTATGAAACTGGCGAGGTCCGAATAGATGGCGATGGTCAGCAGTTTGATGGCGGGCAGGTTCCTGCCTTCGGGAAATCCGGCTTCTGCCAGTAAACGCCGTGCTTTGTCCGGATCGAACGTATATCCCTTTACGATGGAATCATTGAAGGATGGTAAGCCGGAGGGGATGAAGCCACTTTCGGCTGGCGTACCAATGGAATTGCGCAGGTACATCATCATCTTGCGGCGATCGAACCCGTAGTTGATCGCCTGCCGGATGGCCTTCATCCGCAAAGGAGATTGTCGTACGAGGGCATTGTTGCTATCGACCATGATACCCAGGTATTCAGTATTGAGGTAGGCATGTTTGGTGAGGCGGATCTTGCCTTCCCAATCGGTGCGCAGTTGTCCCTTTCTCGTCAGTATTTCATCTTTGAATGAGGCCTCAATGTCGTTAATGAAGTCGAGTTGTCCCTGCCGAAACAACATGAATTCTGTGGCCTTGCTATCGAAAAAGCTGGTTTTGATGGCTTCGAGGTAAGGCAGGCGGTTGCCGGCACTATCTTTTTCAAAATACCGGGGGTTCTTCACCATGATCATCGTTTGTCCTTCTTCCCACACCTTGAGGGCGAAGGGGCCGGTGCCTACCGGATGGCTACGAAAATCCGGTCCATATCGTAACACGGCTTCCCGCGCCACGACCGAGCAATATTGCATGCTCAACAATCCCAGTACCGGTGTAAAAGGGCGCGAAAGGGTGAGCCGAAACGTGGAATCGTCGAGCGCTTTAAAACCGTCTGTTGCTGCGATGCGGTTGTTGAAGATCCAGGCGCCGCTGCTGGCGGTAGCGGGATCTACGATCCGCTTATAGCTATATTCCACATCGTAGGCCGTCATCCGGCGCCCCTTTCCATCGGCAAAAGCGGCATCGTCGTGAAAATAAACATCGTTGCGGAGGTGGAAGGTATAGGTCAACCTGTCGTCGGACACGTCCCAGCGATACGCCAGCGATGGCACGATGCGCAGGTTGTTGTCTGTTTCAACGAGGGTATTGTACAATTGGTGTACGGCCCAGATGACGGACTGGTTTTTGGCGAATGCAGGATCGAGTGAGGCGATGCCGCTGTACTCGTTGTAGCGGAATACCTGGCCGTATCCGGCAGAACGGCCACCACAGGCGGTGAACTGGGTGATGGACGCCAAACAACCAATAAAAATTAGTGGGGTAACTTTCATATTCTGCGCTAAATTTAGCACTTCAAAAACATATCGCTTTGAACCGTATCAAAATTAATGCTGTGCGTTTTTTTGCTGGTCTCGCCAGACCAGCGGCCGCCCTGTCGACAGTCGGCTTGTTGGCCATTGCCAGTTCCTGCTCCGCGCAACCCCTTAGTCAGAAACAAGGTTTTACCCGGCAGGACAGTCTGCGTGGCAGTCTGCGTCCCGAAAGAATCTGGTGGGACGTACAACGGTACGATATACACGTGACGCCCGACTATACCAGCAAGACCATCGGCGGCACGGTGTACATGCACATCAAAAAGACCGGCAAATCCAATACGACCCTGATGCAGATCGACCTGCAGGAGCCGATGATCCTCGACAGTGTGGTATTCGAACTGCATAAAGGCAAATCGATGACGCGTTTTGTAGCGCCCCTTCGCCGGGAAGGCAATGCCTGGTGGGCAGAGACAAAGTCATTCTACCAGCACCTGAATAGCGAAGATCCTACGCTGGCTTTGCATTTTCACGGAAAACCGCGTGAAGCGGTCCGTGCGCCCTGGGATGGTGGCTGGATCTGGACAAAGGACAAACAAGGCCGTCCATGGATGAGCGTGGCGTGCCAGGGCCTGGGCGCCAGTGTATGGTACCCTTGCAAGGATCACCAGAGCGATGAACCTGATAAAGGTGCTTCACTGACGATGACGGTGCCCGACACCCTGGTAGCAGTGGGCAATGGACGCCTGGTCAACAAGCGTGCGGCCGGCAATGGCCTGGTTAGTTATGCCTGGAATGTCACCAGCCCCATCAACAACTACAACATCATTCCCTACATCGGTAAATATGCGACCTGGCATGAAGACTTTGCCGGAGAAAAAGGCAAGCTCGATTGCGACTACTGGGTATTGGATTATAACCTGGAGAAAGCGAAAGAGCAATTCAAGCAAGCTGCTACCATGTTGAAATGCTTCGAGCATTGGTTTGGTCCCTACCCTTTTTATGAGGATAGTTACAAATTGGTGGAAGCGCCGCATCTCGGTATGGAACACCAGAGTGCTGTTGCGTATGGCAACAATTTCCAGAATGGTTACCGTGGCCGCGACCTCTCCGGTACTGGCTGGGGACTTAAATGGGATTTCATCATTGTGCATGAAAGCGGTCACGAATGGTTTGCCAACAATATCACGAGCAACGATATTGCCGATATGTGGATCCATGAGAGCTTTACCAATTATTCGGAAACCATCTTCACCACCTGCGAATATGGTGTAGAAGCTGGCAACGACTACGTGATCGGTACGCGCAAAGCGATCGCCAACGATATCCCTGTCATCGGGCATTATGGCGTGAACCAGGAAGGCAGCGGCGATATGTATTACAAGGGCGGCAATATGCTGCACACCATCCGCAATATCATCGGCGACGATGAAAAGTTCCGCCAGATACTGCGTGGATTGAACAAGACTTTCTACCACAAGACCGTCGATACGAAAGATATCGAAAACTATATCAGCAAGCAGGCTGGCCGTGATTTCTCGAAAGTGTATGATCAATACCTTCGCACGACGCAGATACCCGTACTGGAATACAAAACCGAAGGTCCCGTCATCAGCTACCGGTGGACGAACTGTGTGCCTGGTTTCAATATGCCGGTGAAAGTAAAGCTGGCCGATGACAAGGTACGCCTGATCGAGCCTACGGAGCAATGGAAGTCGAACACACTGGCCGAGTGGTATGATGGTAAGACTTTTGAAGCCGACAGAAACTTCTACATCACCACGAAGAAAGTAAATTAATGATTTGCGTTATACCGAAAGCCCCGCTGTTCCAGGAATAGCGGGGCTTTTTAATGACGTGGCGCCTATCAGCGAATCTTTTTAGAATAGTCTTCCAGTTTTTCTTTCTCTGCGCGGGTTAAACTGCGCATGCCGGTCCGGTTGATCTTATCGAGGATGCGATCGATCTCCAACTGACGGTTGTGCTGGTCTTCGTTGTATTTCTGATCGATCGTATAGTTGTGCTGTTGCCTTTTAAAGAACAGATTGTCTACAAACAATACATGCGGACGCGTTATGATGAAGTACAGGAAAGCCAGCGCCGGCAACGCGATGACCAGGATGGTGATATAGTTGTTGATCAAGGCGGATGGTTGCAGCAGGATGGCTACCAACAGCCCTACCAGCGCACCTGCCAGGTGAGCGTCGTGGCCTACATTGCCTTTGCGAGACCGGATGCCATAAATGGAGAACAAGACAAACAACAATCCGAATAACCAGCCGGGAATGGGGATAACGATCAGGGGTATATCGATACCGGGGAACAAGGCAATGGTGGCGAAGATCAACCCGGCTACCGCACCCGAGGCTCCGAGTGAACTGTACGAACCGCTGTGGCGGTGTATGAACAGGGAAAGCAGGTCGCCTCCTATCAGGCTCGCGAAATACACCAGCAGCATACCCCACCAATCGAGTACGGCAGCTACCGGGCCACTAAAAAAATACAGCGCAAGCATATTAAAGATCAGGTGTAGCCAGTTGGCGTGGAGAAATCCAGAAGTGAACAGCCGATCGTATTGCTTGAACAGCTTAATGCCATCCACGCTGAACATATAGCGGTCTACAAACGCCCGGTCTTTAAACCCTTTCCAGGATACTATTACGTTGGCCGCGATGAGGAGATATATTAAAATTACGGTCGCCATGGTTCACAGGGGTATTTTGGGGCGAGGGACCGCCCATGTTCCCACCGAAATTTATTGATCCTTTGGGAGATTGACAAATATTGGTGCGAAAGCAGGCCAGCAGGCTTTTTCAGCCGACGAAAGCTTATTTACCTTACAGGATACGACCAGCGCCCGCGTAGTGGGCGGCGTAATAGGTGTCATCGAGGTCGTTGATCATGACGCCGCCAGAGGTGGAGGCATGGACAAATTTATTGTTGCGCAGGTAAACGCCTACATGGGAAACCCCCGCTTTACGACCCCGGGTCTTAAAAAATACCAGGTCACCTTCCTGCAACTCGCCCTTTTTCAACCGACGACTGTTCTGAAATTGCTGGGCAGAGGTGCGCGGCAGGGAAAGCCCATACAGGGTGCTGATAAAAGTTTGGGAGAAGGAGGAGCAATCGATCCCGTTTTTATCGCTGCCGCCGTATTTATAGCGGGTACCGTACCAATCTTCAATGAAACTGATCATTTTACCATTGGTCAGGTCTTCTACCGGCGTGCCCAACAAGATGGAATATTTGAATTGGAGGGGATCACTGTTCTCGATCAGGGTGGCCGTGTGCACCGAAGGTCCGGGGGCGTACCGATCGGCATTGGCATGGGCGAATCCGTACCGGCGGGAGCTATCGGCTGGTTTGATCGATATATTGTCGATGAACCGGGGTGATCCGGATGCTTTCTTGTTACTGGCAGCCGACGGGGTTGACGCGGTCGATTTGCGCTGGGTGCTGCAGCTGGTAGCCGCCAGGGCCACCGGCAACATGAACCAACTCAATTTTAACATTTTATACATGGGTCACCTGTTTCATCCTAAAACGGGGCAAAGATAACAAATACATTGCCAATTAACTGCCACATTGCATTATAACTTCATGTGTGTCAGCCTTACACACAACTCACAATGTGGGAAATTATTGCCCGGTGTTTAGTAATTGTTAAGGAACTTTGTGTCTTGCCTTTTGTTATTACTTACCAGGAATCCAGAAAACGCTGACCCGCAATGTGTAAATTCTCGCATCTTCACGTCCATACCCAGTTTTCCCTGCTCGACGGAGCAGCTTCGATCCAGTCATTGTACAAGAAAGCCATCAAGGACGGCCAGCCCGCCATTGCCATTACCGACCACGGTAATATGTTTGGGGCTTTCGAGTTCGTGGCCGAGGCCCATAAGAACAAAAATGACGACGGCTCGCTGAAAGTAAAGCCGATCGTCGGATGCGAGTTTTACGTGGTGGAAGACCGCCACAGAAAGACCTTCTCCAAAGAAGTAAAAGATGAACGCTACCACCAGGTACTGCTGGCAAAAAATAAAGTCGGCTATCAAAACCTGATCAAACTGACTTCCCTCGGTTATATCGAAGGAATGTACAGTAAGTATCCCCGCGTCGATAAAAAACTGATCGAACAATACCACGAAGGCCTTATTGCCACCACCTGCTGTATTGGTGCTTATGTACCGCAGACCATTTTACACGATGGCGAGGAAGCGGCGGAGAAAGAATTCAAGTGGTGGCTGGACCTGTTTGGTGAAGATTACTTTATTGAAGTACAGCGTCACGATATCAAGGAGCAGATCCTGATCAACGAAGTGCTGCTGAAGTTCTCGAAGAAGTTCAATGTGCCCATCATTGCCACCAATGACAGTCACTATACGGACCAGGACGACTACAATGCCCACGACATCCTTTTGTGTATCAACACCGGCGAAAAGAAGAGTACACCGGGGTATGATGACATTGTGAACGATGACCTCAACGTCAAAGAGCGTCGTTTTAAGTTTCCCAACGATCAGTTCTATTTCAAGACCCAGGATGAAATGAAGAAACTCTTCGCCGACATTCCTGAATCGATCGACAATACCAATATGATCGTTGACCGGGTGGAGGTGCTGAACTTGAAGAAGGACATTTTACTGCCGGCGTTTCCGTTGCCCAAGGAATTCCAGACTACGGAAGACAGCAACCTGAACCAGTGGAACTTCCTGCATCACCTCACCTACGAAGGTGCACGCCAGCGTTACCGCGATATCACGCCTGAGATACAGGAGCGATTGGACTTCGAATTGTTTACCATCAGAACGATGGGTTTTGCCGGTTACTTTTTGATCGTGAGTGACTTTATCAAAGCGGGTCGTGACCTGGGTGTATTCATCGGTCCTGGTCGTGGATCGGCGGCGGGTAGTGCGGTGGCCTATTGTGTCGGCATTACGAATATCGACCCCATCAAATACAACCTGCTGTTCGAAAGGTTCCTGAACCCCGACCGTAAGTCGATGCCGGATATCGATACGGACTTCGACGATGAAGGCCGTCAACGGGTGATCGATTATGTGGTGGATAAATATGGTAAAGCCCAGGTAGCGCAGATCATCACCTACGGCACCATGGCTGCCAAAATGAGTATCAAAGACGTGGCGCGTGCGCTCGATCTGCCATTGGCGGAATCGAATGCGCTGGCCAAGCTGGTGCCCGATAAACCGGGTATTGAGTTGGGCCGTGTATTGAAAGCGCCTATCACGACCAAGGAAGGCGAAAAATCACTGGAAGAGAAAGAAGGCCTGGGACCTGACGAGCTGGAAAGCGTACGCAGGATCCGGGAGATCTATAAAAGCGATACCCTTAATGGCTCGGTGTTGCATGAAGCCGAACGTCTCGAGGGTTCGGTACGTAATACCGGTATCCACGCGGCCGGTATCATCATTGCCCCGAAAGACCTGACCGAGCTGATCCCGGTTTCGATTGCGAAAGACTCACCTTTGTGGGTGACCCAGTTTGAGGGTAGCATTATCGAAGATGCCGGTGTTATCAAGATGGACTTCCTGGGTCTGAAGACCCTGACCATCATCAAGAACGCGCTGGACATGATCAAGCAGAACCACGGTGTGGAGATCAGCATCGACGATGTACCACTGGACGATCTCAAGACCTATGAGATCTACCAACGGGCTGATACCATCGGTACGTTCCAGTTTGAAAGTCCGGGTATGCAAAAGTACCTGCGCGACCTGAAGCCTGACCAGTTTGCGGATCTGATTGCGATGAACGCCTTGTATCGCCCCGGTCCGCTGGCCTATATCCCCAACTTCATCGATCGTAAACACGGTCGTGAGCCCATTACCTATGACCTTCCCGAAATGGAGGAATACCTGGCGGACACCTACGGTATTACCGTTTACCAGGAACAGGTGATGTTGCTGGCCCAAAAGCTGGCCGGCTTCAGTAAGGGTGATGCGGACGTTTTGCGTAAAGCGATGGGTAAAAAGCAGAAAGCGGTACTGGATAAAATGAAGGCTCAGTTTGTAAAAGGCGGGGCCGCCAAGGGCCATCCAGAAGACAAACTGGAGAAGATCTGGACCGACTGGGAGGCCTTTGCCCAATACGCCTTCAACAAATCGCACTCTACCTGTTATGCCTTCGTAGCGTACCAGACTGCCTACCTGAAAGCCCACTACCCTTCCGAATACATGGCAGCGGTATTGAACAACGCCGGTGCCATTGAAAAGATCACATTCTTCATGGAGGAGTGCAAACGAATGGGTAAGAACGTATTAGGTCCGGATATCAACGAGTCGCGCAAAAGCTTCTCCGTGAATAAACAGGGGGATATCCGCGTAGGTTTGGGTGGATTGAAAGGGGTTGGTGAAGCTGCTGTAGAAGCCATCATCGCCGAGCGGGAATCCAGTGGACCTTTCCCCAATATTTATGATATGATCCGGCGCATCAACCAGCGCGCTGTCAATAAAAAGACCCTGGAATGCCTCGTCTATGCCGGTGCCTTCGACTGTTTCAAGGAATTTCACCGGGCGCAGTACTTTACCATTCCACAGGGGGAGACGGCTTCCGGACTGGAAAAGATCATCAAATATGGTAATATTTACCAGGCGCAGAACACGATGTCTACCAACACCCTGTTTGGCAGCCAATCATCGGATATGGATATCGCGTTGCCCAAAATATTGCCCTGTGAGCACTGGACGTTGACGGAAAAACTGGATCGTGAGAAAGAAGTGACGGGGATGTTCATGAGCGGACACCCATTGGATCACTTCCGTTTCGAGATGAAGCATTATGGGTTTACGACCATTGTCGACTTTAACGAATTCAAAGATTCTATTTCGACGCAATCCAATCCGGGTCGCAGCTTCCGCCTGGCGGGGCTGGTGACCGATGCACAACACCGTGTTACAAAGACTGGCCGTCAATTTGCATCGTTTGTTGTGGAAGATTATACCGGCAAAAGTGAGTTCATGTTGTGGAGTGATGATTATATGCGTTTCTCCAACTACATGGAAAAAGGTAAAAACCTATTCATAACCGGTTTTTTCAAACCTCGCTTCAACAAGATCGAGTTTGAGTTCAAGGTCGACAAGATCGTACTGCTGGACAATATCAAACAAAACATGACCAAACAGGTTATATTAGATATCGAGGCCCGCTACATCAACCAGGATATGGTCAACTTCCTTGAAAAGAATGTTAAAACGCATCCTGGCAAGGCTGGTATCAAGTTCAATATCAAGGAATCGAAGAAGCATTATAAGATCAGCATGTACAGTTTGGAGACAGGATTTGAAATGAATGACGAAATGTCGGCCTGGTTACAGGATAAACCGGAAGTAGATGTACAGGTTGTCACTGTGTAAATGTGGAAAACGCCATGCGGTCAGGAATTGTGAATTGGATATAAATTTGTCGATTCTTAGTAGTGAGTTCAGGAATGAGTCCCGCAACGGGAAACCCGCTCCAGGCTTACCAATAAACAATAAAACAATTAACTTTACATCTAAATTTTGATTTATGGCTTTAGAATTCACCGACGCGAACTTCCAGGAGAAAGTGATCGCTTCCGATAAACTGACAGTGGTAGACTTTTGGGCTGAATGGTGTGGACCCTGTCGCGCAATCGGGCCGGTAATTGAAGACCTCTCCAAAGAGTACGCTGAAAAGGTAAATGTTGGTAAAGTGAATGTTGACCACAATCCACAGATTTCCGTGAACTACGGCATCACGTCTATCCCGGCCATCCTTTTCATCAAAGGTGGTAAGGTGGTTGACAAGCTGGTAGGTGCACAACCGAAAGCCAACTTCGTAAAGAAGATCGAGCAGCACATCTAAGTGTAGCCGTCACCTATATAACTGAAAAAGCGGTTCCTTAATCGGGCCGCTTTTTTATTGTGCCTATATGTACCCGGCCGGCACATACTTTTCGGGCGTCATGCGACGTTATATTCCTATCCAATATTCCGAATCGTATGAAAAAGCTCCCTCTCTTACCCTTTGCGGCCGTTGTGCTTGCCTCATTCATATACCTGGCTTGCCAGAAAACAGACACGCCAGCCGCTCCAGCGCCAGGTAAAGGCCATATTATAGAAACCGTACGAGCGGGCGTCACCGGACGGATCACGGACGACAAGCGGCTTCCTGTAGCGGGCGCCGTGGTTAAAGTCGGTCTGAACCAGGCGACTACAGACGTAAATGGTAACTTTTCCTTCTCCAATATCCAGGTAGATCGAACCGCCACGCTCATCGAAGTGCAAAAAGAAGGGTTCTTTGAAGGTCTTCGCACCATTACCGTTACAGATGGCAAACAGCATGATGTATCGGTTCAGCTCATTCCCAGGAAATCGGCTGGTACTTTCAGCGGATCGATGGGTGGCACCATCACCATTTCCCATGCCGGTGGCTCTATTGCTTTTGAAGCCAATACCCTGATGAATCCCGTGAACAAAGCCGGCTATTCAGGCACCGTCACCGTTCACGCCGCTTTCATCGATCCCACCGCACCAGACTTTCAGCAGGTGCTGCCTGGTACCCTGCGTGGTATCGATGCCAATAACAATGTGATGGGATTGCAGTCGTTTGGTATGTTGGCCGTGGAGTTGTCGGGCACCAATGGCGAAAAATTACAATTGGCTGGTGGTAAGAAAGCCACTTTGCGCTTCCCCATTCCCGCTGGCCTGCAAGGCGAAGCACCGGCTACCATTCCCTTATGGTTCCTCAATGATTCGACGGGACTTTGGCAGGAAGAAGGATTCGCCACCAAATTGGGTAGTGAATACGTAGGACAAGTAAGTCACTTCTCTTACTGGAATTGCGATGCTCCTTTTCCCATCGTAGAGTTTTCAGCCATCTTTAAAAATAGTCAGCAACAACCACTGATCAATACGCTTGTCGTGATCAGTTTCACCGGGGGCGATGCCAATATCTCCGGCAGTGGTTATACGAATACATCGGGTGAAGCCAGGGGAATGATACCGGCCAATCGTTCACTGATACTGAAGTTGATCGACAAATGCGGCAATACCGTGCATAGTCAACCCATCGGCCCCATTAATGCCAACACCGATCTGGGCACTATCAATATAGGGGTCAATATGCCAACGGTGACCTTTTCCGGAACTGTAACCGGCTGCAACGCCACTACGATCACCAATGGTGTTGTGGACATTTCATTGGACAACCTCAACTATAAGGCGCAGGTAAAGGATGGAAAGTTCAGTATCAGCCTTCTTCGTTGCCATGCAACATCAGCCACCGCGACGATCGCGGCCTTTGACCTCGATAAAAAGCAAAGCTCTCCATCGGTGACAAAAACAATTACGGATCAGTCGGAAGAAGGCATTGCGCTCCAGACCTGTAAAGACATGCCCGATGAATACCTGATCATCACGGCTGCTGAGACAAATTATCTGTTTAAGCAACCAGAAGACAAACCAGGTATTTCAGCGGGCTCCAACCAGGAAACATTTATAACGCAAATAACTACCTCCTCCAGCAACGAGGGAGTTCGTCGTCCCACGGCCTTTATGGCTTTTGCAGGCGCACAGCAACCGGGCAACCGCAGTTTTAGTTATTTTGCCCTGAACGACTATACCAATTCCAAGTACTATTTTGTGCAGGATGGACCAACCGCCCTGACGCTCACCGCCTATAATGCCGTGAAAGGTGGGTATGTGGAAGGTAATTTTACCGGAAAGGTAAAAGACAGCATCTCGAATAAAGCAATGGGTGCTTTGACGGGATCTTTCCGACTTAAGTATAAACAATAGTAAGTTATCTTTTACGATACGACAAACGGCCCACGAGGGGCCGTTTATCGTATACACCGGAAGTTTTGAAAATATGTACCAGCCAGCTAACCATGGTAAAGGCAAATGGCGGATTTCCCTGCTCCAAACGCTTGTATCTCAACGCCTTTTTGCGTACTCTTGTCGCCGATCAACTTTGCATAAACCCAAGATCCGATAGTCATGAAACACCCCTACCTCCGCCTCGCAGGTCTGTGTTTGATCCTGCTGGCTGCTTTGTATGCCTGCACCAAATCCGGGAGTTCCGGCAAAGGCCCGGGACGCCCCATCGAGTTTGTCAAAGCAAGTGTTACCGGCCGTGTTACCGATGAAAATAAGCAACCTGTAGCCAACGCAGAAGTGGTGACAGGGTCTGCAACGGTTACCACCGACGGCAATGGCAACTTCACACTCAACAATGTTTACGTCGACAAGCATGCTGCGTTTGTCAAAGTATTGAAAGACGGCTATTTTCCAGGCACCAAGACGTTGTTGACCGAGGCCGGTGGCAGTAGTGTAGTAACGATCCAACTGATTAAAAAAACAGTGGCCGGTAGTATCAGTGGCACTACGGGTGGCAACATTAGTGTACCCGACAATGGGGGCACCATCCAATTTGAAGGCAATAGTGTGGTAGACCCCACTGGCAACAAACCATATACCGGTAATGTCAATGTAAATGCTTTTTTTATCGATCCTTCTGCCACCAATTTTGCAGACATCATGCCTGGTGCCTTGCGCGGCATTACCGCGAATAACGAACAAACCGGCTTGCAATCATTCGGCATGATGGCTGTCGAACTCAATGGCACCGGCGGTGAGAAGCTGCAACTGGCTCCCGGCAAAAAGGCCACCATCCACTTCCCCATTCCCGAATCGTTGCGTAGTCAGGCGCCGGCTACTATTCCTTTGTGGAGTTTCGATGAGCAATCGGGCTTGTGGAAGGAAGAAGGCGCAGCTACCCGCGCCGGCAACGAATATGTAGGTACTGTATCACATTTCTCTTTCTGGAATTGCGACGCCCCCTTTCCGATCGTCAATTTTACGGTGAGGGTAAAAGATCAACAGGCACAGGCCATGGCCGGCATGGAGGTCGTCGTTACCGCCGATGCATCGTCGGGAGGTAGCAATACGACCGGCAGCGGCATCACCAACGCAATGGGTGAGGTGAAGGGTAATTTGCCTGCCAACCGTAAACTGCAGATCAAGGTATTCGACAAATGCCGCAACCTGCAATCTGAAAATGTAGTCGGGCCCTTTGCGGGTGACGTTACCCTGGATGACATCGTCATTCAATCGGCCCAGCACCAGGTAACCATCAGTGGAAAAGCTGTTACCTGCAACCTGAGCCCCGTTACCAATGGATTTGTGATGGTAGAGCTGGAAGGTCTTTATTACAACCTCCCCATCACGAATGGCAACTTCTCTACGACGATCACCCGTTGCAGTGGAGCGACTACAACGGTCAGCTACCAGGCCACCGATCTCGCCGGCAAAGAAACGGGTTCGAAGGGAAGCGCAACCGTTACCGGCAATACGCTTAACCTCGGCAAACTACTGGCCTGCGGCACGGCCTTGACCGAGTTCATCGACTATCGGCTAAACGGCATCGATCACCGCGTGGTGTATCCTACAGATAGCCTGGTGGCCATCACCATCAGCACCAGTACACTCATCGGGGCTTATAAGGGCCGTGATACGACCATTGCGCCCATTTCGTTCCTGATGAATGGCGAGCGGTATGCGGGTGCCACCAACCGCGTGCGGGACGTTTATATTTACAAAGATGACAAGACCTATATACGGAGTGGTGAGATTACGGCGACCATGAGCGAGTTTGGCACGAAGCCGGGCGAATTCATTGCCGGAGCGTTTTCGGGCACACTGGTAGACAGTGCTACGAATGTGCCGGTGCCGGTCAATGTAAATTTCAGGGTAAAAGTTGTCAAAACCCTATAACTATCGGTTCGCATCCACAAAATGCGCCCGTTTTTCCCCATCAGGTTGTCGATTTCCGATTGGTTCAACCCGGATTGTGATTTATTATTAAATTGCTCAATCTTTTATTCACCAAATTTCCGGCATGAATCCCGTCCTGGTCAATATTTCACGCGGCGCCCTAGGCATGTTCTTCCTGTTATTGGTATGTTACCTGCTTAGCAACAACCGCCGGGCCATCAACTGGAAATTGGTAGGCATGGGTGTCTTTGCCCAGGTGATGTTTGCGATGGGTGTACTGCATACCACCGTTGGCGGGCAACCGGTATTCTGGCTGGCATTCGGTGCTATATTGGCGTATACGATCTATAATAAGTTCAACCGGGTTCGCCTCAAAGTGCCCGGCAATGAGATCACGTACGATAGCGGTAGCTTATTCAGTGCATTGGTGTGGCAGGTAGTGATGGTCATAGGCCTGATCCTGGCCCCCCGGCTGTTTGACAAATGGGCCAACCTATCGATCTTCCTGAGTTGTTTGTTGTTGCTGGGCCTTATGTTCCGGATGGGTAAGCGGCATGGCGAACTCATGAAGTGGAACATCCTGCTGTCTTGTGTGTTCCTGACCGGCGCCGTGTACAGTAGTGTCTGCGATCCGCAGATATTCAAGATCATTTTACAGTCCATCTCCAATGTCTTTGTGGCGCTGATCAATATCAGTCACCAGGGTACCGAATTTATGTTTGGTAAACTGGCTGATCCGAGTCAATCCTGGGCCTATGTATTCGCGATCCAGGTATTGCCCAATATCATCTTTTTTGCCGCCCTTTCCTCTATCCTCTACTACCTGGGCGTATTGCAGGTGATCGTGTATGTTTTTGCTTATGTACTCAATAAATTAAAGATCTCGGGTGCAGAAAGTTTGTCTACCGCCGCCAATATATTCCTGGGACAAACAGAAGCGCCGCTGATGATCCGTCCGTACCTGGAGAAGATGACGCGGTCGGAGATCCTTTGTATCATGATCGGGGGTATGGCCAATACAGCCGGCAGTGTGCTGGCCGCGTATGTGGGTATGCTAGGAGGCACCGATATCGATCAGCAGCATTATTTTGCCCTGCACATGCTGAGCCAGTCGATCATGAGTGCTCCGGCGGCGATCGTTTGCTCCAAGATCCTGTTTCCGCAAACCGATGAGCATATGGTGTCTAAAGACCTGACGGTACCGAAGGAAAAGCTGGGCGACAATTTCCTCGATGCCCTGTCATTGGGAACCACCGATGGTTTGAAACTGGCCGTGAATGTAGGCGCCATGCTGATCGTTTTCACCGCCATGATGTGGGTGGTGAATGGCCTGATGGGTTGGATAGGTGATGTCACCCACCTGAATGAACAGATAGCCAGCTCTACCGGCGGACGTTATAAAGAATTATCGCTGGAAATGATCCTGGGCTACGCTTTTTCGCCCGTAGCCTGGTTGATCGGCGTATCCCAAACGGACATGGTCGCCGTAGGTCAGTTGCTGGGTTTAAAAACGATCCTGAATGAGTTTGTAGCCTATATCTCGCTGGGAGAAATGAAGGCTCATAACGTGATCCAGGACCCCAAGTCGCTGCTGATCGCCACGTATGCCTTGTGCGGATTTGCCAATTTCGCGTCTATCGGCATCCAGATTGGGGGGATCAGTCAATTAGCTCCAGGTCAGCGCCGCAACCTCACGGAGCTGGGTGTAAAAGCCCTGATCGGCGGCACGATTGCCTGTCTGATGTGTGGCTGTGTGGCCGGGGCGTTGGCATAGAATACGCCGCTTTTTAGCGATAATTAATGCCTGGCGAACAAGATTATCCTGATGATTGTTAGGGCCGTAGTGTAACTTTGCAAATCATGAGCATGTCTATTCAGCAGATCATTTCCGCCGAACCCAATGCGGACCTCCGGGCCATCGCCAACAAAGTCATCAACAAGAAACGACTCACTCCCGAAGACGGTATTCTATTGTTTGAAAAGGCCGACGCCCCCTTCGTAGGTGCCCTGGCCAATTTTGTGCGCGAGCGCCTGCACGGCAACAAGACGTATTTCAACCGCAACTTCCATATCGAGCCCACCAATGTGTGTGTGTTTACCTGTAAATTCTGCTCGTATTCCCGTCTTTACGCCCATCGCGAAGAAGGTTGGGAACTGACCACCGACCAGATGCTCAACATCGTGAAGGGATATGACGGCAAGCCCGTTACCGAAGTACATATCGTTGGTGGCGTGCACCCCAAGTTGACGCTGGAATTCTTCGCCGACCTGCTGCGCAAGATCAAAGCCCATCGTCCGGAGCTTCACATCAAGGGATTTACCCCGGTGGAGCTGGATTATATGTTCCGCAAAGCCAAGAAAACGGCTGAAGAAGGCATGGCCTACCTGCATGAAGCCGGTCTGGACTCCCTGCCTGGTGGCGGCGCCGAGATCTTCCACCCGGAGATCCGCGAACAAATTTGTGACGACAAGGTAGATGCCGAAGGCTGGCTGCGTATTCATGAAGCATCCCACAACCTGGGTATGCACACGAATGCCACCATGCTGTATGGCCATATCGAAAAATACTGGCACCGCATCGATCATATGGAGCGCCTGCGGCAGCTGCAGGATAAAACTGGTGGCTTCAACACGTTTATCCCGCTCAAGTTCCGCAACAAACAAAACGACATGAGTGATGTGGATGAAGCCAGCATCATTGAAGACATGCGCATGTATGCCATTGCACGTCTGTACATGGACAACTTTGCACACCTGAAAGCCTACTGGCCTATGCTGGGGCGTCAAAGCGCGCAATTGACCTTATCTTTTGGTGTAAACGATATCGACGGCACCATCGATGACAGCACGAAGATCTATTCCATGGCTGGCTCGGAAGAACAAAATCCAGCCTTGAGCACAGCGCAACTGGTAACCCTGATCAAGCAGGTAAAACGTCAACCTATAGAGCGGGATACTTTGTACAATGAGTTGAGGGACTATTCCGATATCGACATCAAAGAAATTGAAGTGAACCCCTTGCTGAACTAATCATTTTCAATACCTGGGTGCCCGGCTATATGGCTTCGAGTACCCAGGTTTCTCTTCCCTGCATCCACTCCCGCACCTTCTCCTCCTCCACTTCCCGGCTTATGAGCTTTAGGGAACTCAGTGAATTGTAGGCAATATCGATCTTCCGGCGTACGGCAAAACCACAGCCCGTAAAGAACTGGTACGCTTCATCAAAACTTTCAAACTTATTATCGTCGATCTTGTGTTCTTCCAGGAATTTGGTGAGTTGCTCATCGAACGCTTCCTGCGGCTGCTCCAATAAACGCGACATATCGCGCCGGATGTACACATCGCCCGTTACCCAATAGCCTCCATGCTCTTTCAATAACTGATGGATGGTGGCGCAAAGCTCCTTTTTTTCCGCCGTATCGAGGTACACCAGCAGGCCTTCATTCACGACCGTGATGGGCTGCGGTTGAAACAACATGGCCACTTCCTGAAATCTCGCTGTATCCATCGCATTCAAGGGTTCGATGTGCAGTCGCCCTTTGAGGTGTAGCTCCTGTTCTGCCATCAACACATCGATGAGCTTTTTCTTGTTGGCAATGAACTCCGGCAGATCGGAATCTACATAGATCATTTCTTTTCTACGGGTCATATCGAGGCTGCGGCACGAGAATCCCGAAGACAGTTCCAGTACCTGCCAGGGATTGATATCCGCCAGTGCGCGGTCGATCGTTTTATAGCGGTTTTCGAAATGAATAATGCGGCCCAGCATAACGCGGGAGCGTTTCTCCCTGGCAGTGCGGGTAAAGCCTTCCAGGTCGCCCACCAGCGCTGCTGTTTCTTTGGCAAAAGGAATATCCGTGAGGGCTTTCAGCATCAGCAAAGCACCCGCAGAAGGACTGATCGTATTGAAGTTTCTCGTGAGAGACATATCCGCCAGGGTTATACTTCTAATTTACGAAAAACAATTCCTATCTCCGCATCAACATTCCGGCAAACTGATTGGAATATGTACAGCCAATCCACCCTCAGCAGTTTCCTTATATTTAAAGCTCATGTCCTTGGCAGTATCCCACATTGTTTTGATGACATTGTCGAGTGACACCTTCGCAAAATCGGGTGTACTCTGCAGGGCCAGTTGGGAAGCGGTAATGGCTTTGATAGCGCCCATGGTATTGCGTTCGATACAGGGTATCTGCACCAGGCCGCCGATCGGATCACAGGTTAAGCCAAGGTGATGTTCCATGGCTATTTCTGCCGCCATCAATGCCTGTCGCTGCGTACCGCCCATGGCTTCGGTGAGGCCTGCCGCGGCCATCGCCGATGAAACGCCGATCTCTGCCTGGCAACCACCCATCGCTGCCGAGATGGTAGCTCCTTTCTTAAATATGCTGCCAATCTCCGCTGCCGTAAACATGAATTGCAGGATCTTGTCTTCCCGATGGCCGTCGCAGAAAGTAACGAAGTATTGCAATACGGCGGGGATGACACCGGCTGCTCCATTGGTGGGCGCAGTGACTACACGACCGAACGAAGCATTTTCTTCGTTCACGGCCAGGGCAAAACAACTCACCCAATCCAGGGTGTATTTGAAATGGTGGCCGCCTTCACGCACCGCTTCCAACCAGGAATTGTAATCGGTGTAGGTTCGGCCACCCAGTAGTTTATTGTTGAGATCTGCTGCGCGGCGTTTTACATTCAAACCACCCGGCAACATACCTTGTGTATTGCAGCCACGATAGATACATTCTTTCATCACCCGCCAGATGTGCAGCATGCCCATCCGGGTGTCTTGCTCAGCGCGCCAGCTCAGCTCATTTTCCATGACCACTTCGCTGATGCTGAGACCGGTTTTACGGCACCAGTGCAACAGGTCTTCGGCATGATCGATGGGAAAGGGTAATTGAACGGCAGCAACGCCAGCCTGCTCTTCCTCTTCCTCGCGCTTCACGAAACCTCCGCCGATGGAGTACCATGTTTCAGCGATGGAATCACCATTGTGAAAGGCTGCGAGAAAGGTCAATGCATTGGGATGGTATGGCAACGATTCCGTCATGAGGAATTCAACATCTTCTGCCGGATCGAAGTCAATCTCGTGTTTTCCGTGCAACAGCAATTTCTTCATCGCGCGGATATCATTCATCTTCGGATCGATCTGGTGTACATCGAAGGTGACCGGGTCATCACCGCTCAATCCCAGCAACACGGCCACATCCGTTCCGTGACCTTTGCCAGTCTTGGCCAGCGATCCATACAGCAGCACGCGTACAGCGGTTACCTCAAACAAACGGCCACTCTTTTCTACGCCTTCCAGGAAACGTTGGGCTGCCCGCCAGGGGCCAAGGGTATGAGAGCTCGAGGGTCCTACCCCGATCTTGAACATATCGAATACAGAAATAGCTTCGTGCGGCAATGAATTTAAATTTGCTGCAAAGGTAGTAAAATGCACTAAAGCACCTAATGTGTGCGGGCAAGCAGGAGACGGTAGATCACATAACTTCTTTCAAAGTAATTTCGTAGAAGAGTACCGCATTGGGGGGAACGACCTGGTTGTTGTTGACCGTTTTACCTTCACGGCCATAAGCGAGGGTGGGTGGTAGCCAGATCCTGATCTTTCCACCAGACTGGATCAGCGGTAAAGCGATGCGCCAACCTTCCAGCATCAGCTTCAGGTTGAGCACCATGTTCTCATCGCGCTCCACCTCGGTACCATCCAGCAATTTTCCGGTGTAGCCTACTTTTATGGAAGAACAGATGGCAGGTGCCAGTCCTACGCCTGGCTGAACAATCTGGTAATACAGTCCGCTCGTATGGTGGGTGGCGCTGATGCCATTGGCAACGAGGTAATCGAGCACCATTTTTTGTTCGGCTGAAGACGCTACGATATCGCGCGGAACACAGTCATCATTCTTATCCTTGAAGCAATTGGTACATAATAGGGCCAGCAAAGCAAGGCACAAGGCAATTTTCCGCATGGGTAGCTGTTTGCTATGATAGTTTGGTTAAAAGACAATTCAACCGGGATGATAGCTGCACTCCTGCTTCCTATTCCTTTTGCGCAGCTTCTTCCCTGGCCTTCAGGTGCTGGTATTGCTGCTCACGCATATCCCATTGGTGCCTTTTGTAAAAGATAGACACAAAAACGGTAATTACAAAGACCGCCAGCACCAGTACCAGGGGATTGACCTGGGCATTCATGGCCATATCTGCCCGTTTGTACCACAATTTGCCGGTAAAAGCGATCGCCAGGACCGGGACGGCAAAGATGAGCCCAATGGGAATACCGCTCAGCAACTGGTATTTCCATTGTTTCTGGCGTAGCCGGTTGGCCTCCCAATAGCGGATAAATTCCTGCTCACGTTCATTTAGCATACTGTCAATTTTATGCGCTGTATACGGACGATTTCCGGGCAAAGGTGATGCAAAAATTGCAGATGAGCCAGCAAATTGCTTGCTTGCCAGTAATTTATGTTTACCTTGTGGAAGTTAAATCTGCAATACCTTGAAATTATCTATCCTTTTAGCGCAGTATTTTTATCAGCACCGGCAACTCAATTTGCCCACGATTGGCACCTTCAGCCTCGACGCTGCGGTAACAGTACCCGACCAGAACGATAAGAACTTCCGGGAGTTTCTTAAATACGTGCAATTCAAGCAACAACCAGTTGCCAAGGCCGATGACAGCCTGATAGATTTCATCCGCACCCATACCGGAAAGATCAAGCCCCTGGCCGAATCGGACCTTGAATCGTACCTGGCCGATGGTAAATTGCTGCTGAATATCGGCAAGCCTTTTCACATCGACGGTATTGGAACCTTGTCCAAGAACAAACTGGGCATTTACGATTTTGAGCCTGGCGAGCCCACCATCGAGAGAGTAGAACTGGCTCCCGAGTCCAAAACGGCTGAGCGCCAGCAACCAGCTGCAAAATCAACCTACGAAGATGGTTATAGCCGCATCCAGGCCCATCATAAACGCCGCAAAGGCGTGTTGGTGACCACGCTGATCGTCATTTGCGTGGCGGTGATCGTTTGGGGTGGCTATATGCTCTATAACAACAATAGCGAGAGTAAACAAACCGCTGCCCAAACGTATATCGCACCCGTCGATACGCCTGCCACACCTGCACCCGATTCGGTGTCGACCAAACCAGCAGACAGCGTCGCTCCTGCGCCATCGTCCGTAACGAACTTACCAGCTGGCAACTATAAATTCATCTTCGAAACGACCACCCGCAAATCGCGGGCCCTGAAGCGCCATGCTTTTCTGGACTCGCTCAACCGGAACATCAAATTAGAAACCAAGGATTCGCTCACCTACAATATTTACGTAGTGATGCCTGCCACACCAGCCGACACGGGCCGTATCAAAGATTCGCTCAATGCCTGGTATTATGGCACGAAACCCGTTAAAGTACGTATTGAACAATAATGGCTATACGGCGAAACGCTGAATACTGGATAAAGAAACTGCAGCTAACCGAGCACGTGGAAGGCGGCGCTTTCCGTGAAGTCTATCGCTCGGCCTGGCAAGTAGTGCCAGCTGCTTTACCCCACACCTTCCCTGCCCCACGAAACATCAGTACCAGCATTTATTTTCTGCTGAAACAGGACCAGTTCTCTGCCTTCCATCGCATCAAAAGTGATGAATGCTGGCATTTTTACTACGGTGATCCGCTGGTGGTGTATGAGATCGAAGCAGACGGATCATTGACAGAACACCTGCTCGGCAATGACCCCGACCAGGGGCAGCATTTTCAGTGTGTGGTGAAAGCCGGCAGTTGGTTTGCCTCCCGGGTAAAAGCCGGTGGTGATTATTCGCTGGTGGGATGTACTGTTGCTCCCGGGTTCGACTTTGCCGATTTCGAACTGGCCGACCGCAGGGCACTCAGTCTGCAATATCCCGCACAGGCAGCATTGATAGCCGCACTCACCCGCGAGGGTTGATCCTGCCCCATTTTCCGAATCGGATCTCACTGCTTATCCTTAACTTCCGACTATAAATCTCCCACACGTGAAAAAACTCTTGTACCTGCTGCTGCTCGCAACACCCGTCCTGACGATTGCCCAGAAAACACAAAAACTATTTAATGGAAAAGACCTGACCGGCTGGACCATTCATGGTACGGAAAAATGGTATGTGGACCAGGGAGAGCTGGTCTGTGAAAGCGGCCCCGACAAACAATATGGCTACCTCTCCACCAATCAACCTTATAAGGATTTCGATCTTACGTTACAATTCAAACAGGAGGCCAATGGCAACAGCGGTGTCTTCTTTCGTTCCTCGATAGAGGGTGTCAAGATCAGTGGCTGGCAGGTAGAAGTGGCGCCCTTGAACAACCACACCGGCGGCATTTATGAATCGTATGGCCGCGGCTGGATGATTCAGCCTAAAAAGGAAGATGAACAATGGCTGAAGCAAGGCGAATGGAACACCCTACGCATTAAGGTGCTGGATGGCACCGTTACGACCTGGCTCAACGGGCATCAGATGATCAACCTGACCGACGACAAGATTGCCTCTGCGAACGGCTTTATCGCCCTTCAAATTCACGACGGCGGCGGTATCAAAGTACGTTGGAAAAAGATCCGGCTTAAACAATTATAGAAGAATTGGATTAATTTTTGCTAATTTTAGTACACAGGGCCTGTAACTATACACCCTTACACCTTCATCTGGCAATAACGATCCTTGCATAGCCTACCTTCCCTATGCAACCCTTCCATTCTCTACACCGTCAATAGAACAGTTTTTGTCCATACCCGCTCCTTTTTATCTCTGCAACCCGTTTTTATCCGTAAAAAGGGCCTTTGGCAAGGTGCTAAAGGAACGATCATGTATCGGGCATGTAAAAGTGTCCAAGCTTATTGAAGATGCTGCCGGCCGTTTACAGTCGTGCAGTATCTTCAATGTAGTTTCAGGGCACCAGTTCATTGTATTTAGCCATGATCTTCACAAAGTCTTCGGCTTTGTCCATGCGCAAGGTTTGTTGTGCAACATACTCCTTCAATTGATCCGACTGCACCGGTAATTTCTCCAGAATCTGCTCCTTATTACGCGGCAAAGGAATCATAACACCATTCAGGCAAACGAAGAAAGCTTCATCGTCTTCCAGGTGACTCATATTGGCCGAGTTGACCAGTTGCTTTTCCTCGATCAGTACTTTGGTATGTAATTGCAGGAGCTCCGCTTTGCCGTTCAGTAGTACGTGGTAATAAGTTTCTTCTGTATTCTTGTCGATGGCCGGATAGCCTTTCCGGAAAAGCACGGAGTCTTTATTCTTTTTGGAAGCCGTATAGATGACGAATTCTTTTACCTGGCTTTCAGCTGCAAAAGAGTTCCCTTCAAACTGCATCATCAGCCGGTTACGGGCGCAATCGAACTTGAGTTTGAACTGCTTTACGACCCGACCGCTTTTAAAATACACAACGCCCTCCATCCAGTCCTTGAAGAGAAAAGGATTACCAGAAGCAGTACTGATCTTATCTTCTCCCACGGCAGTCTCGGAAGTTTGGGCCCAGCCCGGTTGTGCCAGCAGCAACAGGCACCCCAGCAAATATTTCATGGCAAAACGTTTATGCCTATAAGGTACGAAATCCTGCAGGATTTCCCTATTCCGGTATACGAATGGCCCCTTGTACCCTACCGGCTGCATAGTTGGCAGGCGGTACCGGAGCTGATTTCCGTCCCAACAACAGCAAGCCCCGGAGCAGAAGCTCCAGGGCGATTCTAAATTAGTAAACAAAACAAAGATTTATTCGCTGCGCAAGCTCTTTATCGGACTTGCGATGGCAGCGCGTATGGACTGATAACAGATAGTTAGCAGCGCTATGACCAGGATGGCCACACCCGCCACCAGGAATACATCCCAGGTGATGGAGATGCGATAAGAATAATCCTGCAACCAACGATTCATCAACCACCACCCCAACGGTATGGCAATAAGAAAGGAAAGAATGATTAGTTTCAGGAAGTTGTTGACGAGCATCATAAAGAGCCCCGATACAGATGCGCCCAATACTTTCCGGATACTGATCTCTTTGTTGCGTTGCTCGGCCATGAAGGCTGCCAACGCAAACAACCCCAGGCAGGCTATGATGATGGCCAACACCGCGAAACTGGTAAATACGAAGCCCGTCCGCTCCACGTCTTTGTACATCCGGGCAAAATTATCGTCCAGGAAACTATACCGGATCGGTTGATTAGGTGCAAAGCTTTTCCATACGGCTGAGATGTCAGCTATGGCTTTCTCTGCGTTACCTGGCTTCAATTTTACCGACACCACGTCTCCACCACGACCAAGCGTCAAACACAAGGGGACAATCTCCTTCTTCATGGATTCGAAGTGAAAATCTTCCATGACACCGATCACGGTAAAATGCTCCCAGCCATTGGTGATCTTTGCGCCCACGGGTTCAGCAAGGTTCAGCTTTTTCACCATAGATTGATTTATCACAGCTGCTTGTGTATCTGTTGGCATCTGGGGAGAAAAATTGCGCCCCGCAGCTATTTTGATGCCAAAGGTGGGAATATAGCTTTCGTCTACATACCATTTTTGACCGCCTACGGATGCCTCTTCCTTCGTTTTACCTTCCTTCCAGAACGGGTTACCGTCCCGTTTGGATTCGGTTGGCAAATAGCCACTCACCGAGGCATTGCTGACCAGCGGCAGTTTGATCAGCTCCTGTTTCAACGTTTGTACTTTTTGCCCAAGTGTACCGGTTCCCTGCAACAATACCACCTGTTCTTTATCGAACCCGATTTTGGAATGCAGGATAAACTGCATTTGCCGGTAGATCACCACGGTACCGATCAACAATACGATAGAGGTAGTAAACTGAAACACCACCAGCGTGCTGCGCAGTCCTGAGTTACGCGATCCCTTCGCCAGGTTGCCTTTCAACACCTGAATGGGTTTGAAGGCGGACAAATAGAATGACGGGTACAAACCAGCCAGCACGCCAATGAATAGAGCACCCACCACAAACAGCGGAGCCAACCACCAGGCCCGGAATGGTATCGCCAGTTCTTTACCTGTCATCTGGTTAAACAATGGCAGCACTGCCCACGCCAGCACAAATCCCAATACGAAAGCGCACACGCTATAGAGGATAGACTCGGTAAGGAACTGCGTAATCAGGCTGCTTCGCTGTGAACCGATCACTTTGCGCAGGCCTACCTCTTTGGCGCGGTTGGCGCTCCTGGCGGTAGATAAATTCAGGAAGTTGATACAAGCTATGAGCAGAATAAATAGAGCCACCGCTACAAACATCCATACGAAACGACTATCACCCCGCGTCTCCCAATCATAAATATCATACGACTTCAGGTGTATATCACGAAGAGGCTGCACGTACATACTGAGCTTGCCAAGCAGCTCTCCGGCATCTGACCGGCCAGATGCCTTAAACGCCGGCAACATGTATTTAGTAAAAGTCCCTTTAATGGATTTCTCGCCAAACTGCTTTGCATCCGTTCCGGCCTTCAGTTTTACGTAGGTCGTATAGTTGCTCGCCATCCAATTGTTCTGCTCACCTTCCCACAACGACTTGCCGGCAAGGGTAAGCAGATAATCATATTGCAGGTGGGAGGTAGTGGGCCAATCCTCGATCACGCCGCCAATTTTATAAGACTGTTGCGTATTGTCATTCAGGAACATGATCTTCCCAACAGGATCCTGGCCCGGGTAATATTTATCGGCCTTGCTGCGGGTGATGACCATGGTATTCGGTTCGGTCAGCGCTTTATTACGATTGCCATACACCATGGGTAGTTGCAGCATATCCAGCAATGACTGGTCGGCATAGGCAAATCCTTCTTCAAAAGTGTTCATGGGGTTGTCTTCCCGGCGAAGCTGATTGCTACCAGCCCCGTAAAACAAAGCAGAGGGCATCACACGCGCCACCTGCTCCACCTCGGGATAGTCATCCTTCAAAGCCTCCGCATAGGGAGCTGGAAAGCTGACGCCTTTCTCTATCTTACCATTATCATTGTAGATACCGATCATGCGGTAAATCTGGTTTCCATCCTGATAGTTGCTATCGTAGCTTAACTCATGGCGAACGAGCAAGCCAATCAATAAACAGGCAGCGATGCCAATGGCAAAACCACCTACTTTAATGGCCGCATACATTTTTTGCCGCGACATATTCCGAAAAGCAATGCGCAGATAATGGGAAATCATATTAATAACGTTTATAGTTCAATGACAAAATAGTTCATGTAATGTTTCAAGACTACTCGCTGCGTAAGCTCCTTACCGGATTGGCCAGCGCCGCTTTGATCGACTGAAAGCTCACCGTCAGCAACGTGATCAACAGTACCGTGCCACCGGCAACCAGGAATATCCACGGCGCGATCGAGACCCGGTACGCGAAAGCCTGCAGCCACTGGTGCATCCCCCAGCCGACCAATGGTAATGCAATCAGTGCCGCGATGAGGATCAGTACCAGGTATTCTTTCGACAACAGTACGATGATGCTATTGACAGAAGCCCCTACGACTTTCCGGATACCGATCTCCTTCTGGCGTTTCTGTGCAGTAAAGGCAGCAAGTCCAAATAAGCCGAGACAGGCAATCAACAAAATCAGACCTGTAAAATATTTGGACAAAGTAGCTACCCGGTTCTCCGCAGCATACATGGACTGGTACTCTTCATCGAGAAAGCGGTATTCGAAATCAAGGCCTTTGTAAAACCCGGTAAACACCCGCTGAATAGCCGCCAACGTTTGCTTCTCTGTACCCGCTTTCACTTTAACGATGATATTGGGCATGGCAGGATACACCTGAAAAAAAGCAGGCTGAATATTGGCATACAAGGATTCAAAATGGAAGTCTTTGGCGATACCAACGATCCGTTTTTCCCGATCCCAGAATTTGACCATTTTTCCGATAGGATCCTTGATGCCCATCTTTCGAATGGCCTCTTCATTGAAGATGATTTCCCGTTCGGCGCTGGCATTGCTGGAAAAATCGCGGCCCGCGACGAGTTGCATACCCATCGTCTCCATGTATCCCTGCCCCACCTCGAGGTTGGCAAACTCGATGTTGTTGGCCGGATCTTTACCGGGCCACTGAAACCGTCCTATACCTCCGTGATCGCCGGTCAGGTTGTGGTAATAAGACGACACACTTAATACACCAGGAATATTCCTGAGGTTATTGATAAAAGTAACACCGTTGGTCATACTACCCGGTTCCTCATCCAGGGGAATAGGAAAAGACACCACATTGTCACGATGATACCCCAGGTCTTTGGATTGAATATAATTTATCTGTGCTGCAATCACCAGTACGGCGACGATCGCCATCACCGATAAGGAAAATTGAAATACGACCAACCCTTTCCTGATCCATAGTTCTCCTGCTTTTGTGGACAGTTTCCCCTTCAGCACCGCCACCGGACGGAATCGTGAAAGATACAACGCGGGATAGGCACCCGCCACCAAGCCGGTCAGCAGGGTTATACTGGCGACCGCCATGAACATGGAGGAACTCAGGTGCAGCGTTAGCGATTTACCGGTGATAGTATTGAAGGCCGGTAACAACAGGGCCATGAGGGCCAGGGCCAACAGCAGTGCCATGGTACTCATCAGCACCGATTCGCTGAGGTATTGCAGCACCAGCGACGAACGGCTGGCGCCCACCACTTTCTTCACCCCCACCTCTTTCATCCGGCTGGCAGCACGCGCAGTCGACAAATTCATGAAATTGACGCAGGCGATCAGCAGGATAAAAATGCCGATGAGGGCAAATAGTTTTACATACGAGATGCGCCCACCCGATTGTTTCCCATTCGTGTATTGGCTGTAGAGGTATTTATCGGAGAACTTCCGGACAAACAATGTTTTCTTTTCGTTTTTGTCCTTATCCAGCAACATGGCGTGGATATGTGTATTGAACCGGTCGATATCCGTTCCCGGCTTCAGCAATACATAGGTATTGGGATCGCTGTTGCCCCATTCCATAATATGTGGGCGTTTTTCTATAAAGAGGTCAAAGCTGAATAGTACATCGAAGGGATCAGATACCTGCGGGGCGTTTTTCTCAAATACTCCCTGGATGGTATAGGTGCCATTGAATTCGTTCTGGTTCCATTCAATGGTTTTGCCAAGAACGTCGGTCGTATGAAAAAGCTTCATCGCCAGCTCATCGGACACAGCGATATAACGTTTATCAGCAAACAGCTGGTCGGGATTGCCGGCGAGAAACCGGCCCGTAAAGAGTTTGAAATAATCTTTGCTAACAAACTGGCCACGGGCTTTCAGTTTGCTTTCATGCTGTGCTATGATGCCCTTGCTCGAAAACCAAGACGCAGGCAGCACCGTAGCAGCATACTCCACCTCAGTCAGGGTTTCGGCCAATGTACCCGCCAATAAGCCAGACGTATAGTCCATGGTACTGACGCCATGCGGGGACTCTATGTTCTGCATCACCTGGTACAACCGCGCATCTTCCCGGTGCCCTTTATCCATCCCCATTTCGTCGGAGATCCACAAGCATATCAGCAAGGCACAGGCTAGTCCGGAGGCCAGACCAATCAGGTTGAGCAGGGTAAACCGGCGATCTTTGAGGATGTTACGCCAGGCAAACCGAAGGTGATGAAGGAGCATTGCGACGGGTTTGGTTACAAAAGCAGTGATGACCTGCTAACCGTACCAAAGACAATGCCTCTGTGCAGCGCATTCATAATCAGCAGATTCGAAAACCAGCACCCGCCGTACCCTGTCCGCTTTTGATACAACTAGTGTATCGATTGTTGGAATCTAGAGATAACTCAGCCACCATTGGTCTTTATGGGAACGTTTGTATCGGTCGTACCATTTGCAAAGGGGAAACAACAGGAGCACGACCAATGCCCATACGAGCCAGGTGATGCCCAGCGAGAAGCCGTAACCAGCTAATTGTTCCGAGGAACGGCCCGTCCACAACGCGTAATCCAACACCATATCCCGCCAGGAATGTCCACTGAAGCTTGTAGCGAACAAGGCGAGCAGGTGAATCAGGTACAGGTGCAGGATATAATAAAACAGTGGAACACGACCTATGACCGAGATCTGCTGGCCCAGCCATCCGGGCTGTCGCTCCGTCCAGGCCAGGAAGAGCAAGGCAGGCCCGATGGTCATCAGCAAATACAAGAGAGAAGGTGGATATTTAACGGTATTGAGGAATGATAGCATGGTGTACACGAGCGTAGGCTGCTGGCTCCAGGGATGTCCATCACCGTATATATTAATACCGCGTATGATAATAAACAAGGCGATGGCCGAAATGCCCAACACAACGAGTAACTTTTTACGCGATTGGGCTGGATAGTCTTTCGCATAAACCTGGCCCAGGCAATAACCCAATGCCATGACACCGGCCCAGGGAATGATCGGGTAACCGACCAATACCATGAAACCGTCTACAAAAAATGCCCGTTGCTCATGCAACAGGGCCCAGCCGGACCCCTGGAGCGTATTGCCTGGTACGGTCACCCCATCGAGCAGGTTATGCCCAAAGACCATTGCCAAACCAATCGAAGCAATGGCCCAACCTGGCAAATGGATAAGGCCAGCCAGCACGATCATACTGACGCCCAATGCCCAGATCACGGTGAGGTCGACGCCTTTACCAAGGATATTGAAATACCAGGCCCAATGCACTACGGTCAGCTCCAGCAAGATGAGCCAAAGACCACGCGTCAGGAGAAAACGCGTCAGTTCTTTTTTAGTCTTCCGTTCACCGGAGATACGTGCGGATACGCCCGACAGGAGCATAAATAGCGGCGCGCAATAATGGGTAATCCAGCGGGTGAAGAACAGTGCGGGCGTAGTGGTGGCCAGATCGGTAGGATCGTTTACCAGCGCATCGGCGTGGAAATAGTCCCTGACATGGTCAAGGGCCATAATGATCATAATAAGGCCGCGTAAAAGGTCAATAGACTCAATACGGGCGATGGCTGCTACCCTGGTGGGGGCAGCAGCCGCAATGGCGATAGGTTGCATGGCTATACTTTAAGGATCTAAATATACAGACTTTAATTCTGCAAAAACAAAATGTTCAGAATTTTATTCTGAATCAACAGTAATATGCAGACTTTTATTCGGTATCGCAACCTGACAGTACACCTTCAGCAAGACCATACTACCGATCTCCTGATCGAGCGAGTAGCCGTTACCCTGCAGGATGTAGTGATCACCGCCTCGGAATCAAAAGGCATGACCAGCGCCTCTATCATCGATCGCAAAGCGATGCAGCACCTGCAACCTTCAAGCTTTACCGACCTGCTGGAGTTGCTGCCGGGCGGAAGGGCCATTGACCCCAACTTAACCGGCATAAACCAGATCAGGTTGCGGGAAGTCGGTATATCAGGAAACCAATACGATATTTCCTCCCTCGGTACCGCCTTCGTGATCGATGGTGCACCCGTTAATACTACTGCCGCTTTGCAGACAACCGGAAGCTATGTACTATCCAGCCCCAATTCAAGCCGCAGTGCTGTTAATAAAGGAGTGGATATGCGTACACTGTCCACCGATCAGATCGAACGGGTAGATATCATCCGGGGTATTCCATCTGTTGAACATGGCGATCTGACCAGTGGCGTTGTTCAGATTACCCGGAGAAAAGGCGCCTCACCATATAATGCCCGTCTGAAGAGCGATGGATTCAGCAAGCTGGTCGCGTTGGGCAAAGGGTTCTTTTTCCCGGAGAAAAACCTTTCACTCAATATTGATTTTGGCTACCTGGATGCCAAAGACGAGCCCACGAATAACTTTGAAACCTATCAACGTATCAATGGTAGCCTTCGCCTTGAAAAAGCTTGGGAACGCCGTCGGGGTACACTCAGTTGGAGCGCCAACTTGGATCTTTCCAGCAATATTGACAATGAACGGGTAGATCCGGACAATGGCTTTGCACCTGTTGACAAGTACGTAAGTCGTAGCAATAATTACACTTTTGGCGCCATCCTACGCCACACTACCAGCAATGCTACGTCGTTGGTCAGGTCGTGGGAACTGTCGGGTAACATCAGCTACACGAACTCACCGCTTGACCAAACCAAATGGGTGCAACCTTTATCTGTCGGCATTTTATTCAATGCCACCACAGCCGGAGACCATGACCTGAGTTATGCCGGCGGTGGATATGCAGCCAATCTTAAGGTAGACGATCAACCACTCAACGCCTTCTTCAAAGCCATGACCTCGCTGGAGTTTCATACGGCCGGCATCAAACACCAGGCAAAGCTGGGACTCGAAACACGGTACAGTAAAAATCTTGGCGATGGCCAGCAGTATGACCTGAACTATCCACCCGATCCCGGAGGGATTACAGTAAGGCCAAGGGCATTCAACAGTATTCCAGCCATGCTCAACCAATCGGTGTTTGCAGAAGACATGCTCACCATGCGTTGGGGAAATCACGTTATTACAACACAAGCTGGCATCCGCGCCATGAGTTTGCTGGGGATGAACAGCCAGTATAGCCTGGCCAACAAGCCCTATATCGATCCACGTATCAATATCCGCTGGCAATTGCCCCGCACGAGCGTGGCCGGCAAAATGCTGCTCATCACCGTCGGTGGCGGTTATGGTGTGCAAACCAAAATGCCTACCCTCAGCCAATTGTATCCCAACGACAAGTACGACGACATTGTACAATTGAATTTTTACCACAACAACCCGGCTTACCGCCAAGCCAATGCAGTGACCTATATCACTGATCGCCGCAACTTCGGGCTGGCACCTGCCATCAATTACAAATGGGAAGTAAACAGTGACCTGGAATGGGCGGGCAATCGCTTATCGGTCACCTACTTTAAAGAAACCATGAGTACCGGTTTCCGGGATATCACCAACTTCCAGGTGCTTGCTTATAAACGATATGATACCAAATCGATCGGTAGACGCGGCCAACCTGACGGCCCCGCCGCAGACGAGTGACTTTACTTATACCAATCAGCGACGATATTATTCCTACTCCCTACCCTCCAATGGTAGCCGCATCAATAAAAAAGGGATTGAATACCAGCTTTCTACTAAACGTTTCAAGGGCATCAACACCCGTTTTACGATCAATGGCGCCTGGTTCAGCACCACCTACGTCAACAGCATGACCAGCTATGCTTTGCTTTCTGGCCTGCAGGTACCCGAAGAGCAGGCAGGTCAATTCGTTGCTACGTATGACGCCGATGCAGCCTCCAACTATCTGCGCGAACAGCTGAATACCAACCTGACTATTGACAGCTACCTGCCCAAACTGGGTCTGATCATATCCACCAGCTTGCAAAATTTATGGTTTACCAGCTTGCAGGTTCCGTCAGCTGAATCGCTTCCAACAAGCTATATGGATATCAACGGAAAAGTATTTCCCTATACCAAGCAGAGTCAGCTGGATCCGGCATTAAAGCTCTTCGACAGGATGTATAATTATACTTCCTTCAGAAAAAGGACCGTACCGCTCGACCTGCAGGTGAATCTTAAAGTAACCAAAGAGTTTAAAAAGACAGCGGCCATTTCCATGTTTGTCAACAGGCTGCTGACCTATACACCCGACTACACGGCTTACGGTGTAACATTCACCCGGCAAGCTTTTATCAGTCCCTATTTTGGCATGGAACTAAACCTGAAATTTTAACTATAGATATATGCAACTATCCAGACCACTTTTATCATTGATGGCAGCAGTCATGTTGACTGTGGGCATTGGCTGTAAGAAAGACGGCATCAAAACAACCGACGTCAGCCTGGCATTGAGCAGCCCGAGCGGCCTGCAAAGCGCCAGCACCTCCAACCTGGTATTGACGATCCGTGAGGTAAACACGAATACGACCACCACCTACAACCTGTCGAGCACAGCCTCATTAACGTTTACTGCGTCACAGGGTTCGTACGAAGTTACCCTGGAAGGTGACATCAAATACACCGATGCAGGTGTAGAATACAGCAAAAAGATCCGGGGCTATCAAAAAGATGTGGCCATTATTGGTGACGTTATTACCCTGAGCCTGCCCTTGTTCCTGTATGACGACACAGCTGGTTTTGTGTTCAAAGAGATCTTCTTTACTGGCACACAAACGCCGGAGGGCAAAACCTACAATGGTGATAAGTATTTCATCCTGTACAACAACTCCGATGATACGCTCTATGCAGATCACCTGATCATTGCAGAAGCGGCTTTCCTGACTACAACCAAACGTGCCTATACGCCAGATATCATGGCTGAAACATTCACTGCTGGCAGCATTGTCATGATTCCCGGAACCGGTAAACAATACCCCGTTTATCCAGGCAAGCAACTGGTTATTGCCAACAACGCCATCAACCACAAGGAAGTCAACGCGAATTCAGTAGACCTGAGCAAGTCTGATTTCGAACTGACCTTACTTTCTACCATCAACGTCGACAACCCCCAGGTTACCGATCTGGTAAATGTGACCGGCGCCATGACCATGCACAACCGCGGTTTTAAAACGTATGTCATTGCCCGCATGCCTGCTGATCTTACCGTAGATTCTTATAAAACAGCCAATACATACACTTATTCTTACATGAATGGAGATAAGTTGATGCCATTTACCGGCTACAAGATTCCCAATACCTGGATCCAGGATGCGGTAAACCTGTCGGTAGCCTCTATTTACGAATGGAACCTGGTAGCACCGGCGCTCGATATGGGCTGGAGCTATTGCGGCAAGATAGATTCCGATGCCACCCGTTTCGGGAAAGCAGTTCGTCGCAAGGTACTTTCTACCAATCCTGACGGCCGTGTGATCTTGAAAGACAACAACAACTCAACCGTAGATTTCGATGCAGAGGTAAAGCCCTCTTTAATGCCTTAATGAATGCGTTGGTATCATAAAATATCCTTTTGCTTATTGATCCTGGGCGTCCGCACGGCGGATGCCCAGGATTCATTATCTGCCTCTCTATCAGAGCAATTGTCGCCCGTCACGCAATTGCGCGATGGCATTTATTCCAGTCCTTCATTGCGGGCCTGGCAGCGACAAAACAATTATTCGCAGATTGGCGCCGTTTATCGCAACAATGATCAGAAGCTTTATTTGCAGCAGGAAGGTAGCGGGCAAAGGGTCATGACCATTCACTCAGAAACCTACCTGCGGCAAAATGCCACCACAACATTGTGGGGGCATGCTACCTACCACAACCGCCTGATCAAAAAAGTAACCTTCAACGAAACCTCCGATTACCACCTGGTATATCCGTACGTGACCAGTGACACCGTAGGTGGCGATATGAAGGCCGAGAGCTACGCATTTCAGGCCGGCATCGCCAAGGCAATGGGTCGTTATCAACTCGCCATGCAGGGGGGCTACCGGGGCGAACAGGCTTACCGCAACAGAGATCCACGGCCCAAAAACGTTAGTTCCAACCTGGACCTCCTACTCTCGGTTTCGCGCCGCATCAACAGTAACTATGCGCTGGCCTTGGATCTCGGTGGTACCAAATACAACCAGAACAACAGCCTCACGTTCGTCAGCGAACTGGGTGTTCCGATGGTGTACCAGGAAGCAGGCCTTGGTATGTACAACGAGTTGATGAAAGGCACGAGCACATCCGGGTTAGTGACCCTGCGATATAATGGTCTTGGCTACCAGGCAAGTCTCGTGCTGTCTCCCTTGCAGTACAAAGGTCTATTTGCCCGCGCATCTTATAAGAGTTTCACGGTTGAAAAATTCAAAAGCGGCGTGTTGGATGAGCTGAGCACAAGCAAGGAGCAAGCTGTTACAGCTACCGTAGGCTATCAGCGTGAAACCACCAGCAGGCATTTTCTCGTGCAGGTGCGGGGCACCAAGCTGTTGAGGGATGGCATTGAAAGCAAATTCATACTTGGCAATCCGGACAGCAGCAATGTTCTTCGCCTCTACAAACTTGCCGATGAACTGCGCTATACACATGATTTTACCGAAGTAAAAGCCCGCACCGTTTATGGCCATACCGGCAGTACGATCGATTGGTATGCTGGCGTGGAAGCAGGTTATGTCAACAGTATCCAGGAATACCGGTTGCCCAACAGGGAATTATCCTACAGCCACTGGCTGGCAGGCATCGACCTCACCGTGTCCAAATCATTCCGCAGCACCCGCCTAACGCTGGCAGCACAGGCGCAAAGGCAGGAAAACATCGAGGCTACCGGCTTTTGGGCCGATCTATCAAGAGACAAAGCACAGTATGATATGCTCACCAGCAACCTTACCTATCTGTCGGCATCCCGCACCAGGCTCGGTGGATCACTGCGCGCCGACTTTCCGCTTTCTGAAAAACTGGGAGGTACCATTCGTATCGATGGCGCACACCAAACAGGAATAGGTCGCCATGACTTCAGCGCAACGGTGGCGATACGGTTTTAGAAATAAAAAAAGCCCTCCGCAAAGCGGAGGGCTCGTATTCGATGGAATTCCCGGAGGAATTACTTCACTTCTTCGTACTCGGCATCGGTTACATTCTCACCGCCGGCATTGGCTTGACCGCCGGGGTTAGGTCCTTGCTGACCGTCACCACCAGGAGCAGCACCACCTTGCTGTGCCTTGTAGATCTCTTCAGAAGCTGCCGTCCAGGCATTGTTCATTTCAGCTACTGCCGTATCGATCGCAGCAACATCCTGTGACTTATGTGCTTCCTTCAGTTTTTCGAGTGCTGATTCGATAGGTCCTTTCTTATCGGCAGGCACCTTGTCACCAAACTCTTTCAACTGTTTTTCGGTTTGGAAGATCAGACTATCGGCCTGATTCACCTTTTCTACCTTCTCACGGGCAGCCTTGTCGGTGGCTTCATTGGCACGGGCTTCCGCCTTCATCTTTTCTACTTCTTCCTTGCTCAGACCGCTACCGGCTTCGATACGGATCTTTTGCTCTTTACCAGTGCCTTTATCCTTCGCTGTTACGTGCAGGATACCGTTGGCGTCGATGTCGAAGATCACTTCGATCTGGGGCACACCACGCGGCGCTGGGGGAATGTCTTGCAGGTTGAATTTACCCAGGCTCTTGTTCTGATTGGCCATTGGGCGCTCACCTTGCAGTACGTGGATCTCAACACCAGGCTGGTTATCGCTGGCAGTAGAGAAAGTTTCAGATTTCTTGGAAGGGATCGTTGTGTTCGAATCGATCAGGCGGGTCATGACACCACCCATTGTTTCGATACCGAGCGACAACGGCGTTACGTCGAGCAACAGTACGTCTTTCACTTCACCGGTCAATACCGCACCTTGAATAGCAGCACCTACGGCTACCACTTCATCGGGGTTCACACCCTTGTTGGGCTTTTTGCCGAAGAACTTCTCTACGATCTCCTGTACCTTAGGGATACGGGTAGAACCACCTACCAGGATCACTTCGTCGATCTCGGAAGTGCTCATACCAGCGTCTTTCAACGCCTGCTCGCAGGGCTTCAGACAACGCTCGAATAATTTATCCGACAGTTGCTCGAACTTGGCACGGGTCAGCTTCTTTACGAGGTGCTTGGGCACGCCGTCCAGCGCTGTGATATAAGGCAGGTTGATCTCTGTTTCGCTGGAAGAAGACAACTCCACTTTTGCTTTCTCAGCAGCCTCTTTCAAACGTTGCAAAGCCATTGGATCTTTGCGCAGATCGATGTTCTCGTCTTTCTTGAACTCTTCTGCCAGCCAGTCCATGATCACTTTATCGAAGTCGTCACCACCGAGGTGTGTATCACCATTGGTTGATTTTACTTCAAATACACCATCACCCAGCTCCAGTACAGAAATATCAAACGTACCACCGCCAAGGTCAAATACGGCGATCTTCTGATCGTGCTTGCCTTTGTCCAGACCATAAGCCAGGGCAGCAGCAGTAGGTTCGTTTACGATACGGCGTACATTCAGACCGGCGATCTCACCGGCTTCTTTAGTAGCCTGACGCTGAGCGTCGTTGAAATAAGCGGGTACGGTGATCACCGCATCGGTCACATCCTGTCCGAGGTAATCTTCGGCCGTCTTCTTCATTTTCTGAAGAACCATGGCAGAGATTTCCTGCGGTGTATATAAACGACCGTCAATGTCAATACGTACAGTATTATTGTCACCTTTTGCCACTTTATAGCTCCAGTGGCTGATCTCTTCGGTCACTTCGTCGAACCGGCGACCCATAAAACGCTTTACCGATGTAATGGTATTATGGGGGTTGGTAATCGCCTGACGTTTAGCCGGATCTCCTACCTTACGCTCTCCATTTTTCAGGAAAGCCACTACAGACGGGGTTGTACGGCGCCCTTCGTCGTTGGCTATCACCACGGGTTCATTACCTTCCATCACCGCGACGCAGCTGTTGGTTGTACCCAGGTCAATTCCTATTATCTTTCCCATAGTTGTGTTGAATTTAATGTTCCCTTATGGTTATCAATGATTATGCCGCGGCGGCCCGGAATGCAAAAATGGCAGTTATGCCAATTAAAGGCTGTCAGTCCCTGGCACATCCTGTCGCCGCCGGTTGCTGGTCCTGCATACCCGCACCTGCCCGAATCGGGCTTCCCCCGGGCATTACGCAGCCAGGTAGCGAGTGTCTAACAACTTATTAAATAGCAAGATCGCGTAAAGGCAACCTGACAGGCTTTCCGTACCTTGGCATAAATTAACCCTTATGGCTGCCACCATTGCTGCAAAATTGAAGATCCGGGAAGGCTATAACTTGCTCATCCTCCATGCGCCGCGCGATTTTGAAGCAATATTGTCACCCCTTCCGCCCAACGTGACGGTCACCACTACCGGGGCAGCTTTTCAGCAGATCCACTGGTTTGTCCTCAACCAGGCCCAGGTAGAGAAAGACCTGAACAAGGTACTCCGACTGCTGAATAAGGGCGCTACCTGCTGGGCGTACTATCCGAAAGGCAGTTCCGGCATCCAAACCGACCTGACCCGCGATAAAGGCTGGGAGCTACTGTTGGCGCACGACATCCAGTGGCTTAACCTGGTTTCCTTCAACGATACCTGGTCTACCTTTTCCTTCCGCCTCAAAACCGCGGTAGACGTCAAAAAGGCCGCCAAACCCCAGGAGGAACGACTGATTTTGCAATATGCCGATCCGGCCACCAAAACAGTCATCGTACCCGAAGACCTGGCTAAGGCTTTCACCAAAAACAAACAAGCCGGCAAGCTGTTCAACGCCCTCGCCTACAGCCATCGCCGGGAATACGTTGAATGGATCATCACGGCTAAAAAAGAAGAAACCCGGGCCAACAGGATCCAGGGAACGATCGAACGCCTCACCAAAGGTTGGAAAAACCCGGCCAATAATTAGCCAGGACGATCAAGTCAGCGATCAGGAAGGTCATCTCTGCCGATCGAGCTTATAACTTTCAATAAAACAGTGGGGAATAAAACTGCGGGGCTGCACTTTCGCCTGTTGCTGGCGCATGATCTGCATATTACGGTAATGCTGCGGACCAATGCCCACTTCCTTCTTAAATAAGGAGCTGAAGGAACCCACGCTTTCAAAACCAACCTCGTTGCAAACATCCGTCACTGGCTTGTTGCCGGCGAGCAACTCCTGTGCTTTGTCGATCCGTTTGCGGGTCAGGTATTGATGAGGTGTAGTACGGTATACCCGGCTAAAGAGACGATGAAAATGGAACCGCGAAAAGCATGCCCTGCCCGAGATCCCATCCAGGTTGATGTGTTCATGAAAATGCTGGTCCATGAACAGCTTCGCGGCTACGATCCGCTCATATACATCGGTAGACAAATCCATACGGGAATGCATGAACCAAATATAAACAAATCGTTCCGACCGGAAACGCCGCCTGGTGAAAAAGCAATATTCAAGAAGCCCGTATCTTCCCTTATCGATAGATTTGACCTTATAAACAACAAGTAATATGATCACCAAAATGTCGCACACCACCCTGTTCGTACTCGACCAGGATAAAGCCTACGATTTTTATGTCAACAAACTGGGATTTAAGGTCAACACCGACGTTGTGATGGATAGTGGCGATTCCTCCTGCGAGGATGGGGACGCCCCTAAAAGTGGTAGCAAGACGCCAAAATACCGCTGGCTCACCCTCAACCCACCCGATCAGCCCGACCTGGAGATCATAATTATGCCTGTCGCCGGGCTGGATGAGGAAGCGACCAACGCGATCAACGTACTGCTTAATAAAGGCATTATGGGCGCCGGCGTTTTTTATACCCCCGACTGCCGGGCAACCTACGAGGAATTAAAAGCAAAAGGGGTTCATTTCAAATCCGAGCCCAAAGAAGTGTTTTACGGTATAGAGTGCATCATCACCGACGGGGTGGGCAACTGGTTCAGCATGACCCAGCCCAAAGAACACTGATAGCCATGGATGTTTATTTGCTGTCAGCAGCCGATGCCGGGGATTCGTCGCCGGCATTGTCGATCTTAAAGGTGAACTTCTTTTGCGTAAGGTAACTGAAAGAAACCACGACTACCGTAGTCAACGCCTTGGCTACCGTAGGATAGATGCCAAAACGATCTACGAACAGGGTGATACAGATATAATTGAGCGCGATACAGATCACCACGAGCACAAAGTAGCGAAACAGCTGTACCCGCCCCTGCAGCGAAGAACCTGGAAAAACAATGTTCTTGTTCAGGAAATAACCAGTAGGAAAGCTGATCGCAAAAGAGAACAGGAAAGCCGCGATCTTGGCACTGACGGTAATAAAAGGTACATGAACGTCGGCCTCTTTGAAGATAAAGTGAAAAGAAAGCCAGTACAGAAAGATATCCAGCAGGGTATTGCCCCCTCCACATACCGCATACCTGAAAGTTTGCTGGTTCATGTATTTACGGAAGGGGGGATAGAAAAAGTCGATTATACCTGTTATGTAATCCTTGAGCATCAGTTAATTGTTGCGCGGCAAAAGTAATTCAAAACACCCAACCTTCCATGCTGTAGTGTAATGAAGAACGTAATTTCCATTCAGACTTTTGCATCATATGCATTTTTCTCCTAAAGCATAGAACTATAGCGATTTAGTAGCAAATCTTTGACGGCGATCAATAAAAAGTAAGGTTGACAATTAATCATACAAAATGCCACATATTTGATCCTGAACTTGTTGTTTAACCCCTAGATCTACAGAAGGCTGTTCCGAGTAGGAGCAGCTTTTTGATTTTTATTCCCCTTCGCAGCATCCGTTGATCAACACCCCACCCGATCGCATGGATCCGTGTTATTTTGGTGTTAACAGTCCTCCCAGCATACCCTGGCAACGCTAAAAGCCTATAAAATGCTGACCTGAAACATCATTGTACTATTTTTGCAGCCTCAAAAAGAAAACATGGCAGTTGTTCAGGCATTACAATCGGTAGTCAGCAAGGAAATAGCGTCTTTATTTCAGGTACAGCTGGAAGCTTCGGCTATCCAGATTACCGAAACCAAACCCGAGTTCGAAGGCGACTATACCGTCGTACTCTTTGCCCTCGTCAAAACGCTCAAAAAGAACCCCGAGGCCCTGGGAAAGGAATTGGGTGAAAAACTCGTCGCCAACAACAGCCAGCTTTTTTCCGGGTTCAATGTCATCAAAGGTTTTCTCAACCTCACCATCGCAGAAGGCTATTGGCTGCATTTCCTGCAATCCAACTACAACGATCCCCAATATGGCCGCAAGCCACACCAGGGTGAAAAAGTGATGGTGGAATACTCCTCCCCCAACACCAATAAACCCCTGCACCTCGGACACCTGCGCAACAACTTTCTGGGCTGGAGCATCGCCGAAATTTACAAGGCCAACGGATATGAAGTGATCAAGACCTGTATCGTCAACGATCGCGGTGTACACATTTGCAAGTCGATGCTGGCCTGGCAGCGATTTGGCAATGGCGCCACGCCCCAAAGTACCGGCATCAAAGGAGATCACCTCGTGGGCGACTATTATGTGAAATTCGAGAACGAACTGAAAGCCCAAACGGCGCCGATCCTGGAAAAGGTAATGGCGGGTGACGTCAGCGGCTTCACCGACGAAGACCAAAACAAACTGCAACTGTTCCTGGGCAAACTGCCGGCACTGGCAAACAACAAAGAAAAGAGTGACGAGATACACGAAGAGATCCGCGATATCGTGAGGAATAACACCTCCCTCATGAAGGAAGTACGTGACATGCTGTTGAAATGGGAACAGGGAGACCCCGAAACCCTATCACTCTGGCGCGAGATGAACAGCTGGGTGTACGCCGGCTTCAATGCCACTTACGAGCGCATCGGCAGCGACTTCGATAAAACCTATTACGAAAGTGATACTTACCTGCTCGGCAAAGACCTGGTAGAAGAAGGCCTGCAAAAAGGTGTATTCTTCCAGAAAGAGGACGGCAGTGTTTGGATCGACCTGACGGCCGATGGCCTGGATCAAAAGATCGTTCGCCGCCGCGACGGTACCTCTGTATATATCACCCAGGACATTGGCCTGGCCGTGTTCAAATACAACGAGTACCATTGCGATCAAAGCATTTATGTGGTGGGCGATGAGCAGAACTACCACTTCAAGGTATTGAAACTGATTGCCCAGAAGCTGGGCCTTCCCGCTTCCGATGGCATCTTCCATTTGAGCTATGGCATGGTGGAGTTGCCGACGGGTAAAATGAAGAGCCGCGAAGGTACGGTCGTAGATGCCGATGACTTGGTTGATGGCATGGTCGACATTGCCCGCCAAAAAACAGAAGAGCTGGGTAAAGTAAAGGACTTCAATGAAGACGAACTGGCAGGATTGTACGACACCATCGGTCTTGGCGCCCTGAAATTCTTTCTGTTGCGGGTAGACCCCAAAAAACGGATGGTATTCAATCCTGAAGAGTCGATCGACTTCCACGGGTTTACCGGGCCGTTTATTCAATTCACCTATGCACGAACCAGTGCTATTTTGAGAAAGGAATTACCGCAAAATGCCAATAGCGGCGACGCATTACTTCCTATGGAAAAGAATGTAATCATCGAACTGGAAAAATACCCAGCGGTACTCGAACAGGCTAAACTGGAAATGAATCCATCAGCAATTGCCGTGTATACCTACAAGTTGGCACAGACATTCAGCACTTTTGTTTCCGCGCTTCGGGTACTGACAGCCGAAACACCGGAAAAGAAAGAATTGCGTTTGCAGTTATCTCAAATGACCGTACACGTGATCGCCTCGGCCATGCACATCCTCGGTATTCGCGTTCCCGAAAGAATGTAAGCCACCCATAGCACACTGACTTATGCGAAGCCTCCCCATCCGGGAGGCTTCGTCTTTTGTGCACAAATGGCTCCGCAAACGTTTGATAGCCCCTTGTTTACCCGTTGGATTGCGCACATACGATTGCGCAAGATTTGGCCGTTCCCCGCTCCCATTCAGCATTTTTATCTACTTTGCCCTCGCTAAAGAACACCAAATCAATTAAGGTATGAACCGCAGATCATTTGTCAGAAACGCCGGACTTGCCACCGCCGGATTCGCCATCCTTTCGCCCACCCAGCTTTTCGCCGCCCAACAGAAAGTAAAGCTTGGATTTATCGGTGTTGGATTACGCGGACAAAACCACCTCGATAATGCCCTTCGCCGTAGCGATGTGGAAGTAGTCGCTATTTGTGATATCGATGAACGCATGTTGCAGAGCTCACTCAACCTGATCAAGAAGTCGGGCAAAGCAACACCCAAAATATTCAAAGACGATCCTTACGCCTGGAAGAAACTCGTGGAGCTGAAAGAACTCGACGGCGTGATCATCTCTACCCCCTGGGAATGGCATAGCCCCATGATCCTTGGAGCACTCGAGGCGGGTATCAAATACGTAGGCTCAGAAGTTTGCCTGGGCATCACCTTACAGGAACATTGGGATGTCGTTAAAGCAGCCGAACACCACAAAGCCCAGGTGATGATGCTGGAAAACGTTTGTTACCGCCGCGACGTCATGGCCGTACTCAACATGGTACGCCAGGGTCTTTTTGGAGAACTCATCCACCTGCAGGGCGGTTACCAGCATGACCTGCGCGCGGTAAAATTCAATAACGGGTACAACGGTACCGGTCCGGAAGTGGAATTTGGCGAAAAAGCCTGGTCAGAAGCCCACTGGCGTACCAACCACTCCGTACACCGCAACGGCGACCTGTACCCCACACATGGTGTAGGACCTGTAGCCACCATGATCGATATCAACCGGGGCAACCGTTTTGTAAGCCTGTCCAGTTTTTCGACCAAGTCAAGAGGCTTGCATGACTATATCGTGAAGAAAGGCGGAGAACAACACCCCAATGCCAAAGTAGAATTCAAACTGGGCGACGTGGTGACCACCATGATCCGTTGCGCCAATGGCGAAACGATCCTGTTACAGCACGATACCAACCTGCCACGCCCCTATTCATTAGGCTTCCGTGTACAGGGCACCAAAGGTCTTTGGATGGACGTCAACAAGTCGATCTATGTAGAAGGGGTTAGCCCGAAGGGACATACCTGGGAAGACGCCAAGTCTTACCTCGACAAATACGACCACCCACTCTGGCAACGCTGGAGCAAAGAAACCGAAGGCGCGGGCCATGGGGGGATGGACTTCTTCGTCCTGCACGCATTTGTGGAGTCCATCAAACGCAAAACACCCACCCCGATGGATGTATACGATGCAGCTGCCTGGAGTGCCATCACCCCGCTCAGCGAAAAGAGCATTGAATTGGGTAACGAGACCGTCGAGTTTCCCGACTTTACCGGTGGCCAGTGGATGTACCGTAAAAACGACTTTGCACTCAACGACCAATATTAAACCGGCCCGACAGGAACGCGCTAAAAGAAACGATCGAAGCGAAGCATTGGAATCATTAATGAATTCAGACATGACAGCAGCAGCGGCCCGGCAATTTGGCCACGGTCAGCCCATTGTCAGCAACCTTGGTAATGGGCTGATCCATCATACCTATAAAGTGGAGTTTACCGGCGAAGGCAGCAGTGCTCCCATCGTACTGCAGGCCATCAACCGGCATATGTTCAGGCATCCGGAATACATCATCCACAACTACCGAATAGTGTACGATGGTATCCAGGCACATAACGGCCTGCACCTGGCACCACTACTGCGCAGCCACGAAGGCAAATGGTACTGGGTAGATGATCAGCAGTCATTCTGGCGGGCTACCGGATTTGTAGCAGGCTCCTACACGCAGACCATTCCCAATACGGCCGCTGAGGTGTATAAGACGGCGCAGTGCTTCGGCCATTTCACACGGTCGCTCAATAGCATCGACACCTCACAGCTGCGGATCATCATACCACATTTTCATGACCTCTCGCTCCGTTACGCGCAGTTTGAAGAAGCCATAGCTGGCGCCGGCATCAACCGCCTGTTGAAAGCCACCCATCTTATTGCAGAATTACGTCAGCGTAAGCACCTGGTATCATTCTATGAACACGTGCAACAACATCCGGCCGACTACCACATCCGGGTGATGCACCATGATTGCAAACTGAGCAATATCCTGCTCGATGAGAATACCCACCAGGCCATCTGCCCGGTCGACCTCGACACCGTGATGCCCGGACTATTCTTCTCGGATGTTGGCGACATGATCCGTAGTATGGCTCCCACAAGAGACGAAAACAGCACTGAATGGGAAGCCATCACCATCAACGGTGATTTCTACAAGGCCATTATCGCCGGCTACCTCGATGGCATGGGCGATACCTTTACCAGCGCCGAACAGCAGCATATACACAAAGCAGGACTCATCATGGCCTATATGCAGTCGCTGCGCTTCGTTACCGATTACCTCAACGAAGACGTGTACTACAAGATCACGTACCCCGAGCAAAACCTGAACCGGGCATTGAATCAATTGATTTTACTGGAAAGACTGGAAGCGTTTGTAGCAGAACTGGAGCCCGCCGTCGTGTGAACCGCCAGGTAGTGAACAGACCAGCATATTGTGATCTATTGCCCTCCACGGGCGAAATAGTCGATCTCTTCTGCCAGCGATAGGAAAGGATACCTCTTTTGCAGTTCCCGCGCTTTCTCGAGATGGGATTGCAGAAACTTCTGATGCGCGGCAGTAGCCGGATGAAAAGCTTTGTGCTTACGTGCAATCACGATCTGCTGCACTTCAGCAGCAATCTGCTGCGATTCGACATCCGTAAAATACTTCATAAACTTTTCCAATACAAACCGGGTGGCAGGATAGTTGGGATGCACCATATCGATATCATAAAAGCGGTAGTCGCGCAATACATCGATCACCAGTTCATAGGCAGGAAAATAATACAGCCTGTCAAATTTATTCGTCAGGTGATGTACCACCTCGATCAGTCGTGCCTTGCTACGGTTGTTCTCCACCACACCATCACGGATATGCCGCACCGGACTTACGGTAAAGATTACCTTTAAGCGGGGATTGAATTTCAACACCTGGTACAGGCTATTGTCCAGCACCGTATTGATCTCCTCGATCGTCATCAGGTGTTTGCGAAACCACTGCCCCGGTGCCCGGTGACAGTTGGCCACCGCTCCTTCGCTGCCAGGAGCTGCATTCAATCCTACCTGTGCAGGTGCCGGAGCCTGACTCGTCAGCCGGTAAGAAAAAGAACTACCCAGGGTGATGATCAGCCACTCCGATCTTTTTAGGAATTCATGTGCCCGCTGCTGGGAGGCATTGATCAGCTCCAGACTATTGCGGGCGTCGATATGCGAAAAACGGCTGTGGTGCTGCCAGCTCTGCCACACCTCGTTCAATTGAAAAAGGTCCGCCTCGCTATATTGCTTGTTCTGCACGTAAGAAACCAGGCTCGACGCCACACTGGCCGGATCGAAGAGAATGCCATGCGGATTTTGCAAGACATCGAACTTCAGCTCCTGGAGACTATTCCCAATATGCTCCGTAAAGCAGGAGCCCGTCAGCAAAACAGGTTGCCCGTAGTGTAGCAGCTCTTGCGGCGAGGGTATGTTTACATCCAACATGAAATCCATAACACAAAACGTTGAGGTGAAGGCCGGCCTTTATCAATGACCCGCAAAGATAAGGTCGGCCAGCCGGCCGGCCTCCTGCAAAGCATCATTATTCAAATTGGGGCCTCTATTTAACTGGTCGAAATAAGCAATCATCCATTCAGTATTCATATTGCCCACCAGGTCGTCATTGGCCATCGGGCATCCGCCGATACCTTTCAATGCACCATCGAAACGAAGGCAGCCTGCCCCGAGCGCCGCTTCCAACTTAGGCTGTTGGTTAAAAGGTGCTGAGTGCAGGTGAACACCGATTTCAGTACCGGGCAGGGCCTTCACCAGGTATTCCGTGATCGACGCTACCTGTTCGGGCGTTGCCAGCCCTACCGTATCCGCCAGGGAGATTATGCCAATGTCCATCGCCACCAGCTTATCGACCCAGTCAAATACAAGCTCCGGTGAATAAGGATCACCATACGGATTACCGAATCCCATGGAGATATAGACAACTAGTTTTTTGCCGCTCTTTACGCACAGGTTTTGAATACCTGCCACCCGGTCGAGCGATTCAGCAACTGTGCTTTTTGTATTGCGCAATTGAAAGGTTTCCGACACAGAAAAAGGAAATCCCAGGTAACTGATCTGCTCAAAGGCCACCGCTTCTACAGCGCCCCGCTCATTGGCTACGATTGTCAGCAGTTTGGTCGACGATCCGGAGAGATCGAGCTTCGACAATACGGTAGCGGTATCGGCCATCTGCGGGATAGCCTTCGGCGAAACGAAGCTACCACAGTCGAGGGTATCGAACCCCACCTGCAACAGGGTGTTGAGGTATTCTACCTTACGCTCCGTAGCGATGAACTCCTTCCAGCCCTGCATCGCATCGCGTGGGCATTCGATCAGTTTTATTGGTTGATTCATGAAAACTAATTGGTTGATAAAGGTAACATTCCATTCAATACCTCTTTTTTTCTTATCTTGGCTTCTCCATCAACAATTGTACGCCTGTACCTGCAATCCGAAGGTACCGATACCCGCTTTCGTTTACTCAAATTTTACACTGACTATGTTACATGCACGACTAACATGGCTATCTGCTGCATTGGCTATATCCATGCCCTTGTTTGCCCAAAAAGCACCCGCGCCCAATGCGAAGGTGGAAGTCTGGAAAAAAGAAACGATCAAAACCCTGGATGGCAAGTACAAGACCGCCCAGGAAATGGTCGACATGGTATTCAGCTTTTCCGAACTGGGTTTCCAGGAATCGGAAACGGCCCGCTACCTCACCGGTATCCTGGAGCAGAATGGCTTTACCATTGAGAAAGGAATTGGTGGCATCCCCACGGCCTGGATGGCCAAATGGGGCAACGGCAAGCCCGTCATTGCGCTTGGCAGCGACGTAGATTGTATTCCGAAGGCATCTCAAAAACCCGGTGTGGCGTATAAAGACCCTATCGTGGAAGACGCACCTGGTCATGGTGAAGGCCACAACTCAGGCCTGCCATTGGTGATCCTGTCGGCCATCGAAGTGAAAAAGATCATGGAACGCGAAAAACTCTCCGGCACCCTCGTTATCTGGCCAGGCGTTGCAGAAGAAGTCGTCGGTTCCAAAGCCTGGTATATCCGCGATGGCTATTTCAAGAACGTAGATGCCTGTCTCTTTACCCATGTCGGCAGCAATATGGGCGTGTCCTGGGGCGATGCCGGGAACAACGGTCTGGTATCGGTAGAGTTCAAATTTGAAGGCACCGCGGCGCACGCAGCCGGACAGGCCTGGAGAGGCAAGAGTGCCCTCGATGCGGTCGAACTGATGAACGTAGCCTGGAACTATAAAAGAGAACACCTGAAGCCTACCCAACGCTCTCACTATGTGATCACCGACGGCGGCGATCAGCCCAATGTAGTGCCCTCCAAAGCATCGGTATGGTATTACCTGCGTGAGCGGACTTATGAAGACATCAAGGCCATGTACGACGAAGCAGTTCTTTATTCCAAATCGGTAGCCACGATGACGGGTACTACGGTTTCGCACAAATTACTCGGCACGGCCTGGCCTGGGCATTTCAACAAACCCATTGCAGAACTGGTGTATAAGAACATTCAAACAGTTGGCCTGCCTGTTTGGGACACCGCTGACCAGCAACTCGCCAGGGCGGTACAGAAAATGAGCAACGCACCTAAAAAAAACCAGCGCGGTGAGCCTATCGATGGACTCGCGCTGAAGCTGGATTCACTCAACGGCCCCGTGCAGTTTTCCTGGGGTGGCGGCAGTGATGATATCGCTGATATTGGCTGGAACATACCCACCGTCGTATTTCGCTATGCCTCCAACATACCCGGCACACCCGGCCACAGTTGGGTAGATGCCATTTCGATGGCTACCCCCATCGCACACAAAGGTGTAGTCGCAGGTAGTAAAGTAATTGCTATCACCCTGCTGGATATGCTCACGAATCCCAAGACTATTACCGATGCCTGGGATTATTTCCGCAATGTGCAGACCAAAGACATAAAGTACATTCCGTTTGTAGAAGCCAAAACGCCACCAGCCATTCACCTCAACAAGGGCACGATGGATGAATTCAAACCGCTGCTGAAGAAATACTACTACGATCCTACCAAATACAAAACCTACCTCGAGCAATTGGGCATACAGTACCCGCAAGTAGAGAAGAAGAGTTTTTAGTGCTGAAGCAGTCTTTCTGATGTTTCATGGCCAGGCTTGCACCTGGCCACTTTTATATTCGTGAATGGGCCAGCGGATTGCAGCGCTATTGCAGTATGAGAATTTATCAACGCATGGATTTGTCGTACCTTCTATAAGCCAACCCTTTCCCCTACAATCAACGCACATGAAACAGCTCCTTGTATCGCTGGCCTTTGACGCCATGTGGCATTTTCGCCTACACACTTGTCGCATACATTGTATTTACCAATGCAAACGCCTATCTTTCGGGATGGCCAATACGCAAATCAGTTTCTCCCGTGTAGACATGATAGTCTTCTTCCTGGTAATAGTGAGTGCACACTTTTCCGCATGTGATGCCCCAGAGAAGCCTAAACGGCCACCCCAGGTAGAATACAGTCCGCCACCGGCAAAACCCGATACGCCATTGGTGCTACGCGATGGCGACCTCATTTTCCACCGCTCTCCTTCCCGGCAAAGCGCTGCCATACAAGAAGCCACGCATGCCCTGTATAGCCATTGCGGCCTGATCCGGATAGTCGATCATAAAACGTATGTGTGGGAGGCTGTAGGACCCGTAAAAATAACGCCTTTGCAGGAATGGATCAACAGAGGGATCAACCAAACCTATGCCATTAGCCGCCTTAAGAACGCCGGCGAAATACTGACACCAGCGGTGATTGCCCGTATGGACAAGGCACTAAGGCGTTTTAAAGGAAAACCCTACGATCCGTATTTCGAATGGAGCGACGATCGCCTCTATTGCTCGGAATTGATCTGGAAAGTATACAAGGAAGCCACCGGGCTTGAGCTGGGCGAATTGCAGCACCTCTACGAAATGGATTTACGGGGCATTGCCGTCAAGACCATGCTCCAAGAACGCTACGGTAAAAATATACCCCTGCACCAAAAACTGATCTCCCCCGTTATGCTGGCCAATAGTCCTTTATTGGAACAGAAAAAAATATACTAGTCTACCCCATCCGGTGTTTCATCGCCTCATACAAAATAATGCCAGCGGCCACGGAAACATTCAGCGACTCGAACTCGCCGGCCATCGGTATCTTGAACACACCATCACAGATCTTCAGCAAACCGGGAAACACACCTTTGTCTTCGCTGCCCATGATCACACAGCAAGGATCGGTATAAGGCAGCTCCGCTACCAGTTTAGTGGCTGTCATCTCTGAAGCAAACACCTGGATGCCATTCAGGTGCAACGTATCCACTGCCTTCATCAGGCTGCCGACCCGGCACACATGGATCTTCTCCAATGCACCCGCCGACGACTTCAGCGCTTCTTCATTCAGCGCACCGACACCTTTGTCAGGAATGATCAGCGCCTGCGCACCACAGCAAACCGCCGTACGGGCAATGGCGCCGATATTACGTACATCCGTTACACCATCCAGCATAATGAACAGCGGCGTTTCGCCGGCACCTACGACATGGTCGATCACCTGCTGCAGGTCCAGGTATTGAACGAGTCCAGCTATGGCAATACAGCCCTGGTGGTTGGCCTTCGTCAAAGCATGCAATTTCTCCGGCGGCACCTGCTGGATCGGTATATTTTGCTCACGCGCCAGTTGGCGGATCGTACCGATCGCGTCTCCGGACACATTGCGTTGAAACAGTATTTTATCGATGGGCCGCCCCGATTGAATAGCTTCAATAATCGGCTGCCTTCCTATGATCATAGATGATTTCTTGATCCCCGGTTTCTTATGATATCCTTCCATCGAGTAACATGAGTTTAACTTTTAAAATCGCAGCCACCGACATGGAATCGGTGATCCTGCCTTCCTCTACCATCCGGTATGCCTCTTCAAAAGGCAGTTTCCGGATCTGCAGCTGCTCCGTTTCTTCGGGGCAGGCTGTTTCCTGCCGTAGCCCACGGGCCACATAAATAAAGCCATGTTCATCGCTCACCGAATTGGAAAGATGCATTTCCATGATCTTGGTCCATTCGGCAGCCACCAGTCCGGTCTCCTCGAGCAACTCCCGCTGCGCCGATTCGAGTGGTGTCAGGTGCAGTGGTCCACCTCCCTCCGGTATCTCCCAACTATATTGGTTCAGCGGAAAACGGTACTGCCCTACCAGCCAGGTATTCAACTCCTCATCCAACGGCAACACACCGATCGCAAAACCCTTGAAATGCACTTTACCATAAATACCCTTTCCACCAGACGGATTGATCACATCAAATTCCGTAATGCCGATCCAGGGGTTATCGTAGACCTGCTTTTCACCTTTGATCTGCCAGGGGTTGTGCTGCTCATTCATGCTGCGAATTTACCCCAAGGCCCTCAACAAAAAAAGCCCCGCTTTTCAGCAGGGCCTTTCCGTTTTTTTCAGCAACTATTTGGAACTAAATGCCTTTTTGATCTTGCTCACATAGTCCAGCTTCTCCCAGGTAAACAATTCCACTTTCTTCTTAACAGTTTTACCATCTGGTGAGGTGAATGTCTTTTCCACAACTTCTGGCTTGCGACCCATGTGGCCGTAAGCAGCGGTTTCGCTATAGATAGGGTTGCGCAATTTCAAACGTTGTTCGATGAAGTAAGGACGCATGTCGAATACTTCAGAAACTTTCTTGGCGATCTGGCCGTCGGACAGCTTTACCTTGGCAGTACCATACGTGTTTACGTAGATACCCATTGGCTGGGCTACACCGATAGCGTAAGATACCTGTACCAGTACTTCGTCGCAGATACCGGCAGCCACCAGGTTCTTCGCGATGTGACGGGTAGCATAAGCAGCTGAACGGTCAACCTTGGAAGGATCTTTTCCGCTGAAGGCACCACCACCGTGTGCACCTTTACCACCGTAGGTATCAACGATGATCTTACGGCCGGTCAATCCAGTGTCGCCGTGAGGACCACCGATCACAAACTTACCGGTAGGGTTGATATGGTACTTGATCTTATTGTTGAACAGGTGGGCGATCTTCTTGTTCTTGGCGATGATGCGGGGGATCAGGATATTGATGATGTCCTTCTTGATCTGATCCTGCATTTTCGTTTCAGTAGCGAAGTCATCGTGTTGGGTAGATACCACGATCGCATCGATACGAACAGGCTTGTTGTTATCATCGTATTCCAGGGTTACCTGGCTCTTTGCATCGGGACGCAGGTACTTGATCTGCTTGCCTTCCCTTCTCAGAATGGCCAGTTCAAGCAGGATCTTGTGCGCCAGATCCAATGCCAAGGGCATGTAATCATCGGTTTCGTTGGTTGCATAACCAAACATCATACCCTGGTCACCAGCGCCTTGCTCTTCTTTTTTCTTGCGGTCAACACCCTGGTTGATATCAGCAGATTGTTCGTGAATGGCAGACAATACGCCGCAGGAGCTGGCCTCGAACATGTATTCGCTTTTGGTATAACCAATCTTACGGATCACGTTACGGGCGATTTCCTGTACATCGAGATAAGCAGCAGATTTAACTTCACCTGCCAGTACCACCTGACCAGTGGTAACCAACGTTTCGCAGGCTACTTTGGACTGAGGGTCAAATGCAAGGAAATTGTCAATCAGCGCATCAGAAATCTGGTCGGCTACCTTATCGGGATGGCCTTCCGACACACTCTCCGAAGTAAATAAATACGGCATGACTATTTAATTTGATAAAGGTTAAAACAGAATCTTTAATGGGTTTTTTCAGAACTCGCGCAAAGATAAGCGTCCAACTCAAATTTTGGAATAAATAATTCGTATGCGCATTTTTTGGTTAGGATGACTACCGCCCCCTACTACTACCCGGCCATTGGCCACGGTTGTATTGACACCAACCTGGTATTGTGAGGCCCTCGATACCCCGTAAGTATCCTGGATATAAGGATCGGTCATCACCGGCGCATAGATACGCATGGTTCTATAGAAAGCCTGCTTTTTCGTCACCACACTTTGCAGATACCGGGACAAGGTAAATACATATTTACCACTGGTATAGTTTCCGCCAAAGGTGCTGATATCATATCCCCCCTGGTTGTCATATGTAAAGTCGTTACGGATGGTAACAATAGAATCACCCACATTGGTTACCGCATCGAGGAACAGCAGGGCTGGTGGCGTGTAGATATTATCCTGGATCGAAGGTACCTGCTCGATGATCAGTTCAGCACGATGGATTACCCGGTTTACCTGGGCAAATGTATCGATGCCCGGAATTTTGATCGTAGCATAAGAACCAGGGGTAGATTGAATATAAACCTTATCGTCGTTAGGCGTACCATTGGTCAGGTATTGCTGATACGCATGAGCGGGTGTATGCTTGACCAGGTTTGCCTGGTTGTTGCTGTTGTAAGCAAAGGTGGCCGTAGTGGTATCGATCTTACCATCATTGGTTACCCGTGTATAAAAGGTCAGCTTGGTGTTGGAAGTACTGGTCAGGTTGAAGTAAGCCAACCCATTTTTTACAGCACCGGCGCTGGTAGCCTTGATGGCCAATCCCTTGAAATAAGTACGGAAGGCCGAGTCGGTCTTATACTGAACGGCCGTATCATAGTTCACAAATTTGCGGGCGAAAGCCGTATCCAGCTTGATCCGCATTTCACTGATCGTTCTGATGGTGTCTTTCCCATTGCGGTACAGTACAGAATCGTTCAACGTCGTAAACAGCACATCCCTGCTACCCAATAAAGAAGGCAACACTTTAAAATCAGGTGTATGGATATAATACGTGGAATCGATGAAATTACCGGGAGCCGGGTCGATCTCATACACCTCCAGATGCTGAACGGTGTTGGAATCGCCATAGTAGCCACCATAAGCCAGCGATAATACCACCGAATCGATGATCACGGAATCCGTGACGCTGCCGAAAGGATTGGTAGCCGCTGTGCCGGGACTGAAATTGGAATAGATATTGGCCTCCGTACCGCCAAACTCGGGATCATCAGCGATGATACCCAGGGCATGCAGCAAATTGGAAGTGATCTTCGTAGAATCGTCGTAAAGGAAATTATCCGTCTGTACGTCGAGCACCGTCTCAAAGGTCTTTACGTTGTCGACAGCAGGGATCAGTTCATTGCCCAGGTCGGTAGTGTCTATTTTGGTACAGGAACTATAGAGGATCAATCCGGTCAAAGCAGCGCTGACAGATAGAAAAATTTTCCTATTCACTTGAGATTGTTATCAGTTACGGAAATAAAACTTATTTGGCAAGGTCGGTATACAATTGCAAATAGTCTGTTAAATCGGACTCAGCATTGTAGGTAAGTACCTTTTTACCTTTCACCTTACCAAACTCCTCTACCAGTTTCTTATCTACCTTTTCGGCACCGAAAGTAACCGCATCCGCATACGTAGCACCACCACGCATCATGGCAACATTATTCAATTCCTTGAATGGCTCAAGGTCCTTATCCTTGATGTTCGGACTTATATTGGCCAGCTTCAGGAAGTTGGCACCCAGCTTTTCTTTAAAGCTGGTGTTGCCCATCGTGTAGATTACCTTGCTGTGGGCAAATACAGGCTCTTTTTTATAGGCAGTCTTTTGATACAGGGGAATCAGGCCGGTCATCCAGCCGCTGCAATGGATAATGTCCGGTGGCCATCCGAATTTCTTGACGGTTTCCAGTGCACCTTTACAGAAGAATACGGTACGCAGGCCATTGTCATCAAACCACTTTTCATCGTCATCGTGGAAAATACTCTTGCGCTTGAACAGATCTTCGTTATCCAGAAAATAAACCTGCAGGCGTGCGTTGGGGAGGGAAGCCACTTTGATCTGGAGAGGGAAATCGTCATTGTCGACAGATACATTGATACCCGACAACCGAACCACTTCATGAAGCCTGTGCCTCCTCTCATTGATCACCCCAAATCGGGGCATAATGCAACGTACTTCAAAACCACCTTCATTTGCCTTTATCGCCAGTCGGTTAACAGTTTCCGAGAATTCTGTCAGCTCCAGATATGGAGACATTTCGTTGGCAATAAATAAAATTCTTTTCTTTGTCAGCATTATGAAAATAATTGGTTGCGCTAAACCATTTTTTTGAAAACAGGGTGCAAAGTTAAGGTATTTTATTAGAAAAACGGGCAGAATAGCCCGTCCCATGCTTTTAAACGTCTCAAAATGATCATTTTTAAGCAGGTCAGTGACCTGGTCAGGTATCTCAGTCAGCAACGTACGATGCAACGGAAAACAGGCTTTGTTCCCACCATGGGAGCCCTCCATGAGGGGCATTTAACCCTTATCCGGGAGTCGCGGCAACAGACGGACATTACCATCTGTAGCATTTTCGTCAACCCAACCCAATTCAACGATCCCAACGACTACAAAAAATACCCGAATACCCTAGACAAAGACATCTACCAACTCGAAAAAGCAGGCACAAATGTACTTTTTCTGCCATCTGTCGAGGAGATGTACCCGCAGGGCCTCCAGCAACTGGAGCACTATCCGCTCGGCTACCTCGAAACGATACTCGAAGGCGCTTTCCGCCCCGGCCATTTCCAGGGCGTATGCCAGGTCATGAGCCGGTTGCTGAACATGGTGCAGCCCGACCAGCTCTTCATGGGGCAAAAAGACTATCAGCAATGTATGGTAGTAAAATGGTTATTACAACACCTCGGTATGAATAACACCACCCTGGTACCCGTGGCTACCGTGCGCGAAAACGATGGACTCGCCATGAGCAGCCGCAACATGCGGCTTGCCCCTGCCGACCGAAATACGGCCACCACCATTTACCGGGCGCTCGACCACCTCCGCAGCCACCTCGCTGCCGGCGACCTCGCTCCCGGACTGCAACAGGCTGTGGCCATCCTGGATGGTGCAGGATTCCGCGTCGATTATGTCGCCATCGCCGATGCCGATAACCTGGCCCCCGTAGAAACCTGGGATGGAAAACAGCGCCTGGTAGCCCTGGTCGCCGCATTTCTGGGAGAGGTAAGGCTGATCGACAACCTGGTAATCACCCAATAACTGACATTATTATTTCCACTCATCCGTTTCGGACTAACTAACGTTCGAAAATGCGTAAACTTTTATAGCTTTGCAGCCGTTTTTATGAACGCACGGCCAAAGGCTGATCTGTCCCCCAACCGGGTTGCAGTAACAGGTAGCAACAGGCAATGCAAACCATCCCCTATAACACAAATAAAAAGGTATCATGGATATAGAAGTGCTCAAGTCAAAAGTTCACCGGGCAGTGATCACAGAAGCCAACCTCAATTATGTAGGTAGTCTTACCCTGGATGAAGACCTGATGGAAGCAGCCAATATGATCGAACACGAAAAGATCCAGGTGGTCAACGTCAACAACGGTTCGCGTATCGAAACCTACCTCATCAAAGGAAAAAGAGGCTCCGGTGTTTGCTGTCTCAATGGTCCCGCTGCCCGTCAGGGTGCTGCCGGGGATATCGTGATCATCATCTCCTACGCCCGCATGGATTTTGAAAAAGCCAAAGCTTTCAAACCCTGGTTGGTATTTCCTAAAGAGGGCAATAAATTATAACAATCCCGTTATAATAATATTCGCGTGATATATTGTCCCTATTTTTGTCAGGAACACTAACCGCCTTTTGATATGAACAAGAAAATTGTCAGTTACCTTCAGTATGCATTGTTTTTAGGACTGGCAATCTTCCTGGTTTGGTGGTCAATCTCCAAAATTCCTGCCACAGAATGGGACAATATTAAACTCGCTATCAGCAAGGCCCGTTACTGGTTGATTATACCCGTCATGGGTGCCCTCCTGCTGAGCCATTACAGCCGCGCTATCCGCTGGAAGATATTGATGGAACCCCTGGGCTATAAACCCCGTACCTCCAATACCTACCTCGCGGTGCTGATCGGTTACCTGGCCAACCTGGCCTTCCCAAGGCTGGGAGAAGTACTCAAATGCACCGTACTGGCGCGTTATGAAAAAGTACCCGCCGATAAACTGGTAGGGACCATCGTCGCCGAACGCGCCGTCGATGTGATCTGCCTCGCTGTCGTGATCACCCTCGCTACCCTCTCCCAATTGGATGTGATCGGCGGATTCGTCGGCACCCAGGTCAACAGCATCATCGAATCCAAAGCCGCCCTGTTTACCCCCGGCAAGATCATCATGATGGTCATCGCCCTGCTCGTACTGATCGGTGGCGCCATCTTCGTCTTTAAAAAATTCTCCCATATAGGTATCATCCAGAAGATCAAAAAGATCGTGGCCGGTGTTTGGGGTGGTGTAACCAGCATTCGTTATGTAAAGAAAAAAGGCTGGTTCATTTTCCATTCCATCTTCATTTGGGCCATGTACCTCGTTAGCACCTGGATCGGCCTTTATTCCCTCGAGGAAACCTCCATCTATGGCATCAAAGAAGCCTTGTCGGTATTGTCGACAGGCAGCCTCGCCATGATCATGCCCACACCCGGTGGTCTCGGTGTGTACCACATCTTCGTACAGCAAACCCTCATCCTGTATGGTACCAACGACGGTATTGCACTAGCCTTCGGATTGCTCATGTGGACAGTTCAGTTCTTCCAGATGCTCATCAGTGGATTTGTTGCCTTAGCTTTGCTGCCAATATTTAACAAGACGCAAAAAGCTTCTTATGCGCAAAGCGGACATCATACCCAACAAGATCTTCACACTACCCGAGTTGAACAAAAGGATCGCCCAGTGGCGCCTGACCGGTAAAACCGTCGCCTTCACCAATGGTGTATTCGACATCATGCATCGTGGACATATTGCCTCCCTCTCACAAGCAGCCGCAGAAGCCGATTACCTCGTAGTGGGCCTCAACTCCGACGCTTCCACTAAACGCCTTAAAGGCGATAGCCGCCCCGTCAACGACGAGCAGGCACGTGCCATCGTGATGGCGTCCCTGTTGATGGTGGATGCGGTCGTGCTCTTTGAAGAAGACACACCCCTTGAGCTCATTACGGCCATCCTGCCCAACGTGATCGTAAAAGGCGGAGACTATACCGAAGAGCAGATCGTGGGTGCTAAAGAGGTGAAAGCAAAGGGAGGCAGGGTCGTCATCAACCCCATTGTAGCAGGCTATTCTACCACCGGCTTGATCGGTAAGATCAATACGCTGTAAGCGAATAATTACATCCGGTACATGCGTTGTACCTCCTGCACGATCATTTCAATTTCCTGATCGTTACCTTGTGCATCGTAAGGCTGCTTCAGGTTGCTGTTGAAGAAAAAAGCGACTGTCTGGTACACACGGGCCGTGAATCCGCCTTTGTATTCTTTGATGATATCGTAGCAGTTGTTGCCGGTTTGCCGGTTGATGAGCTTCATAAGCACCTTACCCTGGTATACAGACAGGTTGCTCAATGGATCGGCAAACTCCTTTTTCAGTTCCTTTTCCCGCGTCTTGAGGTATTTCTTACGCTCCTCTTTATCGGTAACACCCGACAGGCGGGCATTGATCTCATTGATGATCACACCGGCCTTCTTCGCGTAGGGATAGGTTACATACACTGCATTGCGCAGCCGCGTCCACTCCTGTCTTTTTTTCAGTAAATGTTTGGGATAGGGAGCCGTCACCCAATACCACTCGAGATTGCCCGACGGTATCAGCTGGTTGTTGACGATGAGACCGGGAACCGGGATGGTATCGTTGGGCCCAAGTTCTGGCACCTCTACACCCGCCGGTATCGGAGGCACCGTGTCGCGCGTTTGCGCGCACAGCCCCATACTACCGCCCAGGCACAGGAGGAGCAGGAAAAAATAATTACATATGCTGCGTGGGAAAACCATTGTTCTTACACAAAATAGGAATTATTCCTAAGGAATAATACAGGTAAGACCAACTTGGTAACCCCAGTCGCTGCAAATAATTACGTTAAATTTTTTTGTTAAATTTCAGTCGGTACTTCCCGTGGCGGTGTGGAAGGCTCTTTTTTGCGCAAAGCACGCTCGGCCCCCACCGGTTTCAGCAACCGGATGCGGTACAGCATACTCATTACAAAGCCAATCACCATCAGCACCGTACCCAGCCATACCAGACGGATAAACGGAAACTGCAACACCTTCAGGGCCAGGAACGGCACCAGTTGAGAAGTTTCCCGTACACGGATCTCGATGTGCTTGTCGTCGATCACTTTCGACAGGGCGATCGCCAGCCCCTGGTTGTAGACGGAATCCATCACATGCTCCACCTCGTTGTTACGTACATAGAGGATCGGATGAGCGCTCAGCTTTTGTTGTTCGCGGGTCACAATGCTCAGGTTGGCGCGGATGCCGGCATCCCCAGCCTCAGCCTGGTAATAACCACCAGAAGGAGGATTGGCCGTAACACTATCCAGCTTGATAAAACCGTTGGAGTAGAAGATGGTGTCACCCACCTTCACTTCGTGTGCGCGGAATTGTGTAGTATCTTTTTCTTCCTGGATCTTCGAGGAAGCGTTAACGTATACAAAAATATCTTTATTCCAGTAATGACGGGCATCGGGGTTGTTGGAATAACCTTCCTGTCCCTTGGTATTCTTGATCAGGTCGGGATACAGCGGGAAACGCTCTGAACCATCTTTCCGCTCCATATCGATCCGGAAATAGGTTACATTGCCCTTTTTGCCGGTCACCGAATCGGCGGCATAAGTAGCCCAGTATTTGCCCATATCGGTACGAACACCCTGGTACAACGTCAGGTTCTCCACGCCCTTCTCTTTTTGCTCGGGACCAAAATTGAGCGGGTTCAGGAAGTTCATCGACAACACTTCTTTTTTGGAAGAAGAAATGAGAATGCCTACCAGCATCAGCCCAAAACCAACGTGTGCTACAGAAGCGCCGGCAGCCTTCAGCTTACCGTTTAGCCCGCCCCAGATATAGGTTCCGTTGGCGATCACCGCATACACACTGGCAAACAGGGCCAGGTGAATGGCCGCCAGGAACCCTGGACCATAGGTATTGTAGTTGATATTACCCCAGAAACTGATCGACAGCGAGATGGCCAGCGCCACAACAGTCGGTATCAGCAATTTCTTATAGAAGGTGGCTTTCGCCGTATTTTTATATTTCAGGTATTGGGTCACGGCCGTCAGGATGCCGAGCACCACGGCTACAAATACCTGAATACGGTTGTACGGAAACTCCTTGTCTTCACCAATGGTAAAGGCCGATCCGGTGATGGTATTGATCACCGGCAATGAGGTCGCAATGATGATGAACACCGCCGAGAGGAACAGCACCAACGAACCGATAAACATCCAGAATTCGCGGCTGTACGAGTTTTCTTCTTTGGCGATGGAAGGTATCTTTTTGTACCGGGCGATGAAAAGTGCCAGTGCAGGCACTACAAATACGAACAGCAGTGAACGCAATTGCCAGTTCATACCACTGCCTGTAAAGGCGTGCACCGAAGTATCCTGCAGGTCACCACTACGCGTCAGGTAAGTAGAATACAATACCAGCAGGAACTGCATGATGAAGAAGAAATAAGTAGCCCGCAGCGAGTGGCCCGTAGAATTGTACACGATTTGCGTGTGAATCCCCGCCACGAGGATCAGCCAGGGTACCAGGGAAGCGTTTTCTACCGGATCCCAGGCCCAGTAACCACCAAAGCTCAGCGATTCATAGGCCCAGTAGGCGCCCATCATGATACCAAGGCCCAGGATGGCGCCGGAAAACAGCGACCAGGGCAAGGCCTGCTTCACCCAACCGCCATATTCCTTTTTCCAGAGGCCAGCAATGGCAAAAGCAAAAGGCACGATGGTAGACGCAAAGCCCAGGAACAATACCGGCGGGTGGATCACCATCCAGTAATTCTGCAGCAATTGGTTGAGGCCTACCCCATCGGTAATATTTTCGAGGTAATTTGGTTGACTGAAAATGGGCGCATTCGAAAACTGGTGGCGTGTCAGCATAAAAGGCGTGCTGCCCACCTTGAGGTCGAATACATAGATACCCAATACCATGGTGGCCAGACAGATCTGCGCAAAGCTGATCACGGCCATCACCGGCGCTTCCCATTTCTTGGCAGTACGGATGAGCACCAGGCCCAATACACCGTGCCAAAGGGTCCACAAGGTAAAGCTGCCCTCCTGCCCTTCCCAGATGCTACTCAGCAGGAATTTGGCAGACAGGGTTTTATCGGAGTGATTATACGCGTAATAATATTCGAAGTAATGCTGTACGATAATGTACAGGATGATGAGGAAAACCGCGATCACCGAAAAAGCATCGGTCATAAAAGCGATTCGCCCGATCTTACGCCAGCTTACGGCCTCGTCGACCTGTTTGGCATTGGCAGATTTGAAATAGGCAATGAAGGCTACTATAGAAGCAACCAGGGATAACAGGACCAGAAAATGGCCCAGTTGGCCAGGCAACAGGTGTTCACCAATGTAATCCATCAGGGTGATTATTTTTGAGAGAGGTTATTATAGGCTGCTTTAGGGTCGTCTTTGTATTTCGATGGGCATTTGATCAGGATACCATCCTTCCGGCTGATCTCAAACACCTCACCTTGCATCTTTCCCTTCAACACGATCCGGTCGCTTTTTTCCATATCAAAAGGTTTCTCGAAATAATAAACAACCCGAGCCTTGTTGCCCAGGGAGTCCGTCACATGAAAGGTAGTGAGGTTGGGATTGACGGCAGGATTATACTCGATCGGAAAATTTTTGTCCAGTTGGGTGATCACCGTCACTGTTTTTCCCGCTTTCTGCCGGGCAGACGACAGGGTTTCGTAGGTGGAAAGGTCGCCCATAAAGCTGAGCAGGACCATAATACCGGCAGCAATAGCGACAAGAATAACAATGTGGATCTTCTTCATAACCTATTACAATTCCCCGCAAAGTTAGCTCAAAATGCGGTTCGGGTTAATGTGAATTTTGTGGGTTTACGGCCTGTATAACCAGGCCGTTTAGATTTTGTTCATTTTTTTGTAAAATCTTGAAAATCTTTTTCATAGGTCATATTCGCCGTCTTTTTCCGGCGCGGCTGGCCGCGGCGCCGCATCACATCAAAATCCCACCCGTTACAGCCGGCGGGCGAGCGGCTGCAAAGGCGTCCTCGAGCCTGCCGTCATAAGGTCGTGCACCCACAGAGCCCCCTTTCCCCCTCCGGTGTCTCAATGCCTTTGTGCCTCATTGCCTTCCTCCCCCTCGTTGCCTGGGCCGATCCCCGCCCTCCCCTCATTGCCTTTCCTCCCCTTACGAACGCCCGTATGCAACGCAAAGAGATAATTTTGCTTCTATCTAATACTGTGCTACCTTGCACGGCGTTTTTAAAGAAGAGACCTCTTCAACAATGACAGACCTATCGCATTTTGATCCCAACGCAGTTAGTAATCCGAATAACAACATCTTTGGATTACCCTTCACAGAAGAAGATGCCCGACTTGTAATATTACCCGTGCCCTGGGAGGTAACGGTCAGTTGCAGCGCAGGCACCGCCCGGGCGGCAGACCATATTTTCAAAGCGAGTATGCACGTGGACCTCTACGACGCCGATGTGCAGGATGCCTGGAAACAGGGCTTCTTCATGCGCAGTCCCGACAAAAAGGTGCTGCTGAAAAGCGATTACCTCCGCAAAGAAGCAGAACTACTCATCGATTATATTTCCAAAGGAGATGAGGTGGCCAAGAACTCCTTCATGTGCAAATCCCTCAAAGAGATCAATGAAGGCGCTGCCAACCTGAATACCTGGGTATACGAACAAACCAAAGAATTGCTCGAGCAGGGAAAACTAGTGGCACTGCTGGGCGGCGACCACAGCACGGCCCTCGGGTATTATAAATCGATCGCGGAACGATACCCCTCCTTCGGTATCCTGCAGATCGATGCGCACTGCGACCTGCGCGAAAACTACGAAGGATTCCGCTACAGCCATGCGAGTATCATGTACAACGCCCTGCGCGAAGTACCACAGCTCACCAAACTGGTACAGGCTGGTGTCCGTGACTATTGCGAAGAAGAATGGAACTATATCTGCAACAACAAGGACCGGGTGGTCACCTACCTCGATAAAACGATCAAAGAAAGGATCTATGAAGGCGAGTGCTGGAAAGACATCGTGGATGAGATCGTTGAACAACTGCCGGAACATGTTTTCCTCAGCTTCGACATCGATGGTCTTGACCCGAAACTCTGCCCCAATACCGGCACGCCCGTGCCCGGTGGCTTCGAAGCCCAACAGGTGTATTACTTACTGAAAAAAGTCATTAAAAGCGGCCGCCATTTCATCGGATTCGACCTCACGGAAGTGGGCGTTGGCGAAAACGAATGGGATGCGAATGTTGGTGCCCGTGTTTTATGGAAGTTAAGTAATTTACTGGTAGCTTGCAACCAATAAGCTACCCCGACACATGATCTACCAATACGTTGTAAGTCTGAAAAATAAACAGACCAGGAGCATCGACCTCATCGGTCTATTGCTGGCTATTTTGTCTGTGCTGTTTTTTGTACGGGAAATGCTGCTGTCGGCAGGCGTGCATGTGGCCTATCTCGTAGGGTCCATCGCCGTGGTAGCGGTACTGGTCTGGAATGTGGTGCAGGCATCCAAAGGCAAAAAAGTATATTACTCGCGCGCCTTGCTGATCGCCGCGCTCGTATGGATGAAGATGCCCTACTTTCAATGGCTCACCTTCGTGCTTATCATTTTGGCCTTACTCGAATACCAGGCAAAATACGCCCTGGAAATTGGCTTCGCCGACAAAGAGATCGTCGTCAACTCCCTGTTCAAAAAAAGGTACCAGTGGAGCCAGTTCGACAATATCGTACTGAAAGATGGATTGCTCACCCTCGACTTCACCAACAACAAAATACTGCAACGAGAGGTAGAAGATGACGAAGAGGATGACGCCGACGAAGAAGAATTCAACGCCTATTGCCGTCACCAACTCAGTAAAGCAACTTCTTCACAAGCCTCCCGGTAAACGACCTCTGTCACCGCTCCTCAATGCCGTCAGGCAACCAGTTTCAATTGCGCGAGCTCAGGTGCTGGAATTGTTTGCTCGATATGCGTAAACACGACATTGTCTTCAAACAACAGATGCTGGTGCACCAGTTTAATGAACACCTCGAAGGGGTAATCATTCCCTTCATTACCCGACAATCTTTCGCCCAGTATACGGATCGTATCGTGCTCCCGGTGCAGCAATGCAGTAAACTGTTCGTTGAAGTGGTGTTGGATCAGAAAAGGGATCAGCCGTGCTTCTTCGGCATCCACATGTTTGCGCAGATCATTCTTCCAGAAATTGACGATTTCCGTCCTGACGCCCTCCCTGTTCTTGCCGGATAGAAATAAACCCAGCAGACGGGTGCAGGTTTCGCGCTCATAGGCCAGGCGGTCCAAATATGGTTTTAATACGGCGTTACGCTCCATGATAAATCCCTCCTTTGACCTTGCTTATTCAATTTTTACTCCATATCCGTTGAATGTGGAAAACTTTAACATTATTTGGCCAGTGGGGAGAAAAGGCAGCGGGCACCAGGAAATGCGGGGAGCTGGCAATCGGGGAGTTGGCAGTTCCGAGAGTTGGCAAACGGGAACCAGCACACAGGCCGATAGCGGGCGCTACCGGCCAGTGTACCAGGCTATGATTTATTTCAATGCTTTGATGATCGCGATAAATTCAGCAGCACTCAGGGAGGCGCCGCCTACCAGTCCACCATCTACATCGGGACGGGAAAAAATATCCGCCGCATTATTGGCTTTCACACTGCCACCATACAGGATGGGGATGGTGTTGGCCAGTACCGGACCGTATTGCTTGGCCAGTACACTACGCAAATGCGCATGCATCTCCTGCGCCTGGTCGGAGGTAGCCGTTTTACCTGTTCCGATCGCCCAGATGGGTTCATATGCGATCACGATCTTCGAGATCACATTTTCTGGCAGGTGAAACAGGGATTCTTTCAATTGCACTTCTACAAAGCTGTTTTGTGTACCCGCTTCGCGGATCGACAAAGGTTCGCCGCAACAAAAGATGGGTGTAATGCCGTTTTCCAGGCAGAGGTCCAGCTTTTCAGCCAAAGCCTTATTGCTTTCCTGGAAGTATTCACGACGCTCGCTATGCCCCAGAACACAATATTTGATACCGATGGAATGCAGCATTTCTGCCGATACCTCGCCGGTATAAGCGCCGGATTTTTTGTTGTAACAATTCTGTGCTGCTATGAAATAGTTCTTCTCGTCAGCTACCTCGCTATTGGCCATGATCAGGTAAGGGAAAGGCACGGCAAAAACCACCTGCTGGTGATCGGCCAGCGCGATCTTTTCGCTCAGGATATTATCCAGTAACTCTTCTCCCTGCTGGTAGGTACAATTCATTTTCCAGTTCGCAGCAGCAATTTGTTTACGCATGAGATTGGTTGATTTTTATGATTGCTCAAAAATATGTTTCAATTGCTTTGCTTCCGCATCTGTGAGTTCCCGTTTTTTCAGTTTTTTCCAGTTACTGATATCAGACAGGGCTTTTTCAAACTCATAGCGTGACAACGCCTTGCTGCCCCAGGTAAAACTGGGTATGAATTTAGGCGTCAACCCCTCGCCAAAGATATTGGCGCAAACGCCCGTCACCGTACCGGTGTTAAAAGAAGTATTGATGGCAGCACGTGAATAATCGCCCATGAGCAGACCGCATTTCATGCCCGCGCGGATATAGTCTTTCGACGCATTGTGCCACACCTTTACATCGGTGGCATTGTTCTTCAAATTCGAGTTGGAGGTACCCGCGCCCAGGTTGCACCACTCGGCGATCACCGCGTCGCCCAGGTATCCATCATGGGCTTTATTGGAGTAGCCAAAGAACACGCAATTCTTGATCTCGCCCCCCACCGTGCAATAAGGTCCGATGGTTGTAGCTCCATAGATCTTACTACCCATCTTCACGACGGCGCCTTCTCCCAGGGAGAAAGGCCCGCGGATAAAACTTCCCTCCATCACTTCGGCATCTTTGCCAATATAGATAGGTCCGGTAGATGCATTGAGCATACAATGGCTGAGGCGGGCACCGGGCTCGATAAATATGTCTTTGGCATTGATCACCTGCACGCTTTCAGGGATCACCTGCCCTACCCGGTCTTTGGTGACCAGGGCAAAATCTTCGCGCAGGGCCCAGTCATTCCATTCGAAAATATGCCAGGGATACTGCAGGATCTTGATGGCCTCCCAGTCCGGATCCTTTTTCAGCGTTTTATCGTCTTGCTGCAGCGAAGCGATGAAACGGGCGGAAGGGATGATATTGGAGGCAAACAGGGCTGCATCGGGTGAAGCCACCTGCTGGTCATCACCCACCACCTGCACAGGCTGTCCAAGCAGGCCCTCCCACTTTTCTCGGATCGTCAGGATACCGATACGGATATCGGAGGTGGGTCGTACTTCTGTAAAAGGGAATAAATGCTGGCGTACTTCTTTGTCATTCAGGAATACCATAGCGTAAAAAATTGGACAGTCTACCGACTGGGTTTCAAATGTAATACATCCTGCTATGCAATCCTGATTCCAGTGAGCGGGGAAGATAAAAGAAAACAGGGGCGTCTAGAACGGAGAAAGGCGTCAGCTGAATGCGGGTGAAACTTAAAAAAACTGACTGGGATAGGCCTAAAAAAATAGTCCCTCTCCTAAGAATAGGAAAGGGAAAGTATAGCCATGAAAAACAAAAAATGTTATGCTGAAGTTAAGCTTATTTCTTCTTTTCGTAACGTTTTTTGAACTTGTCAATTCTACCGGCTGTGTCAACCAACACATTCTGACCAGTGTAGAAAGGATGCGAAGTGCTCGAAATTTCTAACTTGATCAGGGGATACTCGTTCCCATCATCATACTTAATCGTCTCTTTTGTAGGAGCCGTAGAACGGTTCAAAAACATTGTGCCATTACTCATGTCCTTGAAAACAACGAACCGATAACTTTCGGGATGGAGGCCTTTTTTCATAACTCTCTGATTTAAAGGTTGTACGGATTTTGCCGTACAGTTTTAATATTAACAAAGCCGCAAAATTACTTCCCGACTGTCTTACCGCCAAATTAAATTTAATTCAATTCACGGCCAATTTAACTTTAACAAAATTACAGTTACAACACTGTTTATTGACTAAGGTCAATCGTTTTCCTGTACTCAATCGTTTGCGTTGCCTCAATTCATTATAAAGATGGATACCATTGCGCACAGGTTGCAGACCAGTAAGTTAAAGAAAACTTAAGAGAAAACACTACCATTCGTCGATTAAAGTCTTTTAATGACCAATTGCAGCCTGCTACAACCGGCAATAAGACGCTTTACGTAACCTTTAACTTGTTGTGGTGCCCCTGATTTTCTATCCCACCACCTTCCCACGGCGGTACTACTCCTATACTACTGGTATGACACTGGTATACTACTGGTATGGATCCTCTATATAGCAGTTCGAGTGTACTAGGAGTTTCCGGGGAGTTTCGTGCAGGTGGCAGACCTGTCAGAAAGGAGGCAGTGGCAGGAAATACGGCCTGTGAGTTAACAGCATAGTATCCCCATACTGTCTGCAGATTGCCTACGGATTGCCTACACATTGCCTGGCCGCTCAATGAGCGGAGGCCATGTTTTCCCGGTGTGTAGGCAATATGCAGGCATACTGTAGGCTATCACCGGGCAATTGGTAACCTATTGGAGTCTAAAAGCTTACGCCTAAATATACGAAATTATCCGCATAGATCCACCAAGTTTTCAAAAAAACACCCTTTTTACCGAAAAAGCCCCCTAATTACCTCAAACAGGTAGTTAATACCGCTTTCAGCTACAAATAAACCGGCAACTCAAACATAGGCCAGGACGTTTCTGGGATAGTGGATGCCTGCACCATGCGACACAGAACCATAAAAACAAAAAAGCACCGGGTTAATAGTCTATACTTGCGTAGGCTTGTATAGTTTACTAATCCAATGCTTTTGTTTGCGCTCTCAACACTTTTGATTGAATTTTGAGCGACTATCTACATCTAAGATACTATTACGAATAGGCTGATTCCAAATTTTCACCGGCTTCGATATGCACCAGTTCTGCACCTGGTTATGCACATCGGGACCTAACTCCGCATATTCTCGTACTGCAGCGCCAGGCCCAGTTCAGCACCCCGGCACAGCGCGATCACCTCTTGCAGGTCATCGATCTTTTTGCCGGTTACCCGTACCATATCGTCCATGATTGCTACCTGCACCTTCAGGCCCGAATCCTTGATCAGCTTCACGATCTTTTTGGCATCTTCCTGCTTCAGGCCGTTGCGCACACTGATCTCCTGCTTGATCAATTTACCGCTGGGGAAAGGCTCTTTAGACGTATCGAAAGCCTGGGGAACTATACCTTGCTTGTGGGCACGATTGATCAGCACATCGACCAGCTGACCCATTTTCATCTCGTCTTCGGTCTCGAGTTTGATCTTGAATTCCTTTTTATCCAGGTTGACCACCACATGGGTACCTTTAAAATCATACCGGTTGGTGATCTCTTTACTGGTTACGTTGACGGCATTGTCCAATGCCTGGGCGTCTACTTTACTAACGATGTCGAATGAGGGCATGGCAACATTTTGCGCAAAGCTAGGGAATGTATCCAAAACATAATATGCTAATTTGCCGGAGAAATCTTTCCTGCGATGAACACCTATGTAATGGGAGATATCCATGGCGCCCACAAAGCCATGGTGCAATGCCTGCAACGGGCCGGGTTCAACTACCGGCAAGATACCCTGATACAGCTGGGTGATATCGCCGATGGGTACGATGAGGTCTATGATTGTGTAGAAGAATTGCTGAAGATCGACAACCACGTGGCGATCCGGGGCAACCATGACCAATGGTTTTTCCACTTCCTGGAAACCGGGCTCCACCCTCAATCCTGGGCGCAAGGCGGCGAAGGCACCCTACGCTCCTACCTCAAGGCGCTGGGCATGGAAGGATTGATCCCCCTGTACGGCAATACACCCGCCAGCGCCCTGCAGCCCGCGGAGATACCACGCTCCCACCGTGCCTTCTTTGCCGCGCAACGATTATTCCATATCGATGGCCTCAACAACTGCTATGTACATGCCGGGTTCGACAGAACGCTCCCCATCAACATCCAACCCAAAGAGATCTATTACTGGGATCGCCACCTATGGCTGCAGGCACTATCCTGGGAAGCCACCAACCGCCGCAGAATCAGGAAGACAAAATTCCATATGGATACACCCTTTCAGGAAGTATTCATCGGTCATACCCGCACGCTGATGTGGGATACCGACCAACCCATGAAAGCGGCCAATATTTACAATATCGATACAGGAGGCGGAGGAGGAGGAAGAATTACCATCATGAATGTAGCCACCCATGAATATTGGCAATCGGATCCGGTTAATGAGCTCTATAAAGTCTCCTACCGGTAATCAATTCCCGCATTTGTACAAATTCCCATTTGTAGCATGGCATTCCCTGTGCGGTAATTCATTCCATGAACGGGAGAATCAGTAAGGTAGGTACATGAAAAAGGCCCCATAGACATGGGGCCCGTTAACCAAAACTAACTGCTTATGAGAAAAAATTTATAATTGCTTTATATAAGAATAACGTTTGTCGATCTGCTTTGTTCCCGGTCCTTTGCTGCATCATTCGAACAATCTATAAACGACGGCACTGTCCATTTTATTTTACATGTACGAAATTCCACATCCTACCAGGTACATTAGTGCTATCGCTATCAGTATAATTTTCTTCATCGTTGGCTATATATATAAGACCATTTTAAAAAGAAAAGGTTGTACCAACACCTGTTAAAATTTTCCAAAAGCAGCACCAATCGATTTAAAAGAGCAACAAGTCAAATGTCCACCACTAAACGCATTTAGCAACCGAATTACCGTATCAATAACGGTTCATTAACATCCCTCACATGGTCAGCGACCATCTTTTCCGCCTGAATATTTTTTACCCCCAATATCATCCGGATCGATGGTCACTGACTTCCCTGCGGCTACTTGATCTGTTTGTTTTTCATGCTACTTTCTTTCCGAGGTGATGCACTTTCCCATTTGACGTCAAACGGTTCAATTTGGGAAACACGTTTTGTGTTGCAATCCTCATACCAGGCAACAATTACCGGAAAGTGGTATGCCTTGCGATGATTTCGGTTGTGTGATTGGCCGTTAGCACCCGCAAACGGTTGCGTTATTCCCCACCACCTTTTACACGATTCTGTTCGTCGCCAGCACCCCCTTTCTTGCGTTGCTGACCGTTGCCATTCTTCAAAGGCTTACCAAAGCGATACGTAAAGGTGACATTGACCACCCGGCTATCCCGATAGTTCCTGAAGCGGGCTTCCGTTTCCTGGAAATTGATATCGCCCCGGGGCTGTTGTGTATAGAAGATATCGCGTACGTTCAGTTTAACAGTGCCTTTGCTCTTCAACACCTGCTTGGCAATACCAGCCGACATTTGTCCAAAAGCTTCCAGCAGGATCTGTCCTTCGGGACCTTTGGTGCGGTACCAGCCACTCAGTTCGGCGCTCCAGCCTTTGTTGAACTTGAACTGGTTGTTCATGTTCACCATCAGGTTACCCGCCTGCACATCCAGTTGTTCGCCATTCAGCACACCACTGTACTTGGTATAGTTGTAATTGGTGTACACCATCATCGTGTACCATTTGGCAACAGGCAGCTGCACGCTCACCGACGCCCCTGCATTTTCCCGGCGACCGATATTACCCTGGCGAACGATGGTGGCATAGCCCTTGTCACCGTTGGCCAGTTCTTCCTGGCTGAACGTTTCATTGAACAGGTCTTTTGTCAGGCTATAGTTCAACGTCGTAGTCAGGAATCCCTTGTAGATATGTGTCACTTCGTAGTTGTTGGAATACTGTGGCTTCAGGAAGGGGTTGCCGGAACCATAGGTGAACTTATCGATGAAGAACAGGAAAGGGTTCAGGTTCTCGTAAGAGGGACGATCGATACGACGACCGAAAGAAACGCCAAACTGGTTGTCCTTATTGGCATTGTAACTTATATAAACCGTAGGGAAAAATCCATTATAGGTGCGCTTGAAAGAAGAATCGGGTTTATTGACGTTGATGTCTGTTTGGCGGCCTTCCAGGTTGGTGTTTTCAAACCGAAGACCCGCCTGTATACCCCATTTCTTGTTAAGTTGTTTGTTCAGGCTGACATAGGCAGCATTGATATTCTCTTTATAGGTAAAGAAGTTGGTCTTCTGCAGATCCGCTTCCCACTGACCACCGGCATACTGGAAATAATTAGCACTGTTATCGGTGTTCACATAGCTTGACTTCACCCCTAGTTCCAGTTTCGCCTGGCCTTTCAGCGGATGTGTATAATCCACTTTACCAGAATAGATATTGATCGACAAAGGCAGGTCGCCATTCAGCAGCTCATCGTAGCGCTTTACCCATTTAGGATCATACGTGGTATTCACGAAACGCTGATCGTTGGTAGCATCGTAGCGGATATAATCTACGTCGGCACTCAACTCGCGACCTGTAGAATCGAACTGGTGACGCAGGTTCAGGTTGACGCTTACATTCTTCCATACTTCTTTGATATAGGAATCGGCGGTATTGATGGAATCGACCAGCGATTGAGGGTTCTTAAGATAGCTGGTATTACGACCATCGCTTTCTTCCGGATTGAAGGCGCCACTCAACACCACACCCAGGGTGGTTTTATTGGTCAGGTAATAATCCATGCCCAATTTCAGGTTGTTGTTGCGGTTCTTCCTTTTCATAAAGGCAACCTGCTCGAAGATGGCGCGGGTAGAGGCATCGGGATTCTTGAAGCGGCGGTAGATGTCCAGCTGCTGGAAATTCTCATTGTACCCAAAGCTATAATTGCTGAACAGGTTCACCTTACCATCGCGGTAGTTGAGGCTCATACTTTCGTTGGTCTTGAAATAAACACCCTGGCCAACGCCGGCAGTCACGCTACCATTGAAACCTTTAACCTTGTTCTTCTTGGTCTTGATGTTGATGATGCCCGAGTTACCGGCTGCATCATATTTGGCGGGCGGGTTGGTCATGATCTCGATCTGATCGAGCTGAGAGGCCTGCATACCTTTCAGCAGGTTGGCGAGTTCCGCGCCGGTGAGGTAAGTAGGACGTCCATCCATCATCACGACCACACCCTGCTTGCCTTTCAGGCTGATATTGCCATCCTTGTCAACTTGCACACCAGGGGCTTTTTCCAGCACTTCGAGCGCATTAGCGCCTACATTGGTAACCTGGGCTTCTACATTCACCACGGTGCGGTCGATCTTTTGCTCGATCATCGGCCTGCTGGCAGTTACGGTGACGGACTTCAGGTCTTTGGAAACGGCGATCAGCGCAATGCTACCGACGGCTACGTCGGAACCAGCCATTTCAAAGGCGCTGGTATATTTCTTTTCATGACCAACGGCAGACACCAGGAGCAGGTATTTACCCTCCTGGACGTTCTCGAAAGCGAATTGGCCTGTCTTGTCTGATACGGAAATTTTAGCTACAGCGGAGTCTTTGGCTTTTAATAAGGAAACGGTGGCGGCTTGCACAGCGGCTTTGTCGCCGCCACCGATTGACCCTGTGATTTTGCCAGCCTTCTGTTGGGCTTCGGCTACAAAATGCACGGCAGTCAGCATCATCGATGCTAAGATCAGTTTTGTTCTCATGGCTATACTCTTTATGAAGTTGAATACTTTGTCTTTGCTATTACAGTCCAAAAGTAGGTACTATGTGTTACATAGTACATTGCCAAGTGTCAGATGGCTGCTAATACTGATGTTCGGTAAATAACGGGGAACGATAATAGGACGCAGAGCGGCGGAGAAGGTTACAGGCAGGTGGCAGGTTGGGATGAGCGGCAGGCATTCGGGGATGAATGGCAGAAACCTGCCCGGGCACAAAAAAAGCGGGCATAAACCCGCTTTTGATATGTAATGTGTTTATATTCAATAATAACACCTGCCCTTATCCTTTGATCTCTTTTTCCAGCACTGCCGAATCGGCAATTTTCTTCCGGGTCAATACATAATATAATATGAGACCCGTAATGACCAACCCCGTGGAGATGAGCTCTGCCTGGGTAGGGTGAAAACCAAAGATAGAATAGGTAGTGTTGACCCGAATTTTTTCTATAAAGAAACGCTCCAACCCATTCACCATCAGGTACACCGCAAAGATGGTACCCGGCACTTTCAGGCGGCCGCGCAGCGACCACAACAGGAAAAACAACAGGAAGCCCGCTACCGACTCATAAAAGGGTGTCGGATACACCGGGATGGGCAATTGATTGCAATATTGAGGATCGGTACAACCGGCGATGGGCGTACCCTCATTGATCACGTTGTGGGGATAGTTGTAGGCCACCATCCAGTCGGGCAGCCAGGAAGGCGCTTTCACCGATTTGTGATGGATCTGGTCCAGCGACTGTGCCTGGAAAGTCTTCAGGTAAAATCGGTTGTTGGCCTCCAGCGTCGTTCTGAACTGGGTGGTATCTGCCAGTTGCACTTTCGCTTCCGGTGTTGTGATATAGGCGCTGTTGAGAATGCCCCAGTCACCATCACCTGCCACCTGGCAACCAATACGGCCAATGGCATACGCGATCATCAGGCCCGGCGCTACCGCATCGCATAAATGACGGAAACCGATCTTGTGTTTGCGCGCATAGAAATAAATAGCCACCGCTGCGCAGATCAATCCACCATAAAAAGTAAGACCACTGAACGACAGCAGGGCCTCGATCGGACTGGCCCAGAACTCATTCCAGTTTTCGAGGTTATGGAAGATCTTGGCGCCCAGGAAACCAAACAGCGCCGCATAGATCACCAGGTCTCCTACCCGGTCATGGGGCCAGATACGCACGGTACGCTCTTCGGGCTTGGCAAGCTTTTGCTTGTTCTTTTCCCACCATTTGATACCAGCAAACACGACGCCGAGGGCAATACCCAGCGGCCAGTTGCCCGCTCCGGAGAAGATAAAGGCTTGCGGATCTTCAGCAGCAGGATCCTTCGACAAGAACAGGCCCAGTATTTTGAAGCCCAGGATAAAACCCAATATAAAATTGAGGAGCAGATCGGCCAATGAAGCCGGCTTGCCCACTACGATCTTTACTTCCTGATACCCCAGCAACCCTGCCCGCTCTTTGCGCTTCAGTTCGTGCGTAAGCACCCAGGCGGCGGCCAGGAAAGAAAGGGCCACAAAGAACCCAAATGAATTCACAAAGCGCAACGCTTTTAATTCAAGGCCAAACAGATCACGAAAAGCATAATATAAATTGGGATACATGGAAGAGCGTAGTTGAATTTAATGAGAACGGTTATAGGATTTGAATGTGCAATGATAAGTAAAAGGTTCCAGCAATAAAAAACCCTCCCAGGAATGGGAAGGTTTATCACTATGAACAAAGCTGATTTAATCAGCATAATTCCATTTCATAAAGGCCGCTTGTGACCGGGCCTTTGAAACCGGTTAGCAGTACTGATCAAAAGCACCGATCAGGTTGTGCGCAATCATTTGTGCCGGGCGTCCTTCTATCTGATGACGCTCGATAAAATGAACCAGTTGGCCATCTTTAAACAGCGCAATCGCTGGAGAAGACGGAGGATAAGGCAACAGGTGCTCGCGCAGCTTCTTGATCGCATCTACATCGAATCCAGCAAAGCTGGTGGTCAGGTGGTCGGGTTTCTTGCTGGCATTAGCGACAGCCATCAATACACCTGGACGGGCAGATCCCGCCGAGCAACCACATACAGAATTGATCATTACGAGCGTCGTTCCTTGCTGAGCAACTTGCGTGTCAACATCAGCAGGGGTCAGTAATTCGGTGAAGCCATAATCCGTCAGCTCCTCTTTCATGGGCTGCACTATTTCAGCTGGATACATAATTATTGTATGTTTTTAAGTTCAATTGTTAGAACGCAAATCTACGCAAAAAGTTGACGCCTTGTTTTGAAATGGATAAACTGCCCTTATGTCACCATAAACCCAACACAAACCGCCAACTTGTCTTACCAGCCACTCATTTCCTTCCATTTTGTCTGACCAAACCTCTGATTTTGGCACTGGTACACCATTTGGACATGGGGCTGTACAATCTTTCAAAAACAAAAAAAGCATAAGACTATGACACAGGTAAAGTTTAACAACCGTCCCGCTAACAGAGTTTTCAATAATGTATTTGATGAACTGTTCAATCAGTTTCCGGCTACCTGGAAAGACAGTTCCCTGCACAATCCCCCCGTCAACATTCATGAAACACAAGATGCATATCATGTTGAGTTGAGCGCACCCGGTTTGGCCAAAGAAGACTTTCAGATCAAAGTAGAAGAAGGTCTGCTGACCATCGGTTACGAAAAGAAAGAAGAAACTAAGGAAGAAGGCTACAAGACCGTGCGCCGGGAATTTGCAACACGCAGCTTTAAAAGAAGCTTCACGGTAGATGAGAACATCGATGTAGACAATATCCAGGCTAAGTATGAGCAAGGCGTGTTGAAACTGCATCTGCCCAAGAAGGAACAGCCTAAAGCAAGTGTTAAACAAATTAACATTCAGTAAGCAAAGGCTTTAAATATTTCATAAACTTTTTTCATAAGCAGTTGGTTTTGGTTATTAGTCCCATCCCGATATCAATCGGGATGGGTTTTTTATTGTTTTGTTATTAACTTCGGCCACGATTTTACAACATGATAAGTCCAAATCCCTTCGCAAAAAAATGGCTGGTGTTGATCGTATGTATGATCGCACCCACAGTTTGGTTAACGGCGCAAGATCGACTGACTGACACTATTCCGAAATCTGTTGACACGGTGGCCCTCCCACCCACGCACCAGGACTCGGCAGACATGCTATTGCGCATCAAGAACCTCAATCCTTATTTTACACTCCATGTAGACTCCACCCTCATTTACCGGCTGGAGATCAATAAGGATGAATCCAAGTATTATTGGTACCTCCGCAACTCCCCCGTGGGCCTGCGGATCAGTAAAGACAATGGTACGCTCACTTTTAAAGCTGAAAAATCTTACTTCCTGAGCGGTAAACTGCGGTACGACAATGAGTACCGGGTAAACCTGGGGGTACAGAGCCTGGACAATCCGGCCGAACGGGTAGACACCTCCTTCGTGATCGTGTTCTACAACACCGAGATCGTACCGGCCCGGGTCAAGCCGTCCATCAGCTCTACCATTACGATCGAAGAAGGCGACACCCTGGCTTTCAAAGTACAGTGTGAGTTTGGCAGCTTCCCGATCGAGAACATTACCATGCTGGCCAACCTGCCCATGAAGGGATACACCAACGTCAAGAAATGTGAGGACGACTTCATCTGGTCTCCCCCCTTCGACTTTGTGAAGGAAACCGATCCCGGCAAGGAGCGGATCCTGATTCTCAGCTTTATCGGCACCAACCGCTTTATGGTTCGCGATACGGCAACAGTCAGGGTGATCGTAAAAGATGCCCTCAATTATCCTTTTGCGCTGCAGGAATACAAGTTGTCGGCCCGTAATATTGAAACCTATATTTTACAGCTGAAATACACCTTTGTACAATTGGATAAAGGCGTCAAGAAAACCAAAAATGCTCGGACGGGGTTTGACATCACTAGTTCTACCACGGCATTAACTGGTACCATCATGAGTTCGGCGACCAGCGCTGGCACCCAGAAAACCGGCAAGATCCTGCCCAGCGTCGGCGTATCACTGGTACCGATCAAAGAAGCCGTAGCCCCTCAAAAGGTGTTCGATCAGAACCAGGCCTCTTCCGTGCGTGCTGCCATCAAGCGGCTTGACTATATGGTCAAGGATCAAACCCTGGTCGGCGAACGTGATCCGGACATCAGCCGGAAAACGGCCAAGCTAAAAGATGAGCTCAAGCAGATACAGGTGCAGCTGATCGATGTCCCCATCGAGATCACCAACGACATGACAGAACGGGAATTGAACGACTATTTCGACAGCCCTAAAGTGCGCAGAAAATACCGGTTGAAGAAATAACAGCACCAGACTCCCCTATTCATACAAAAGGGCCATTCCAGACGGGATGGCCCTTTTATTTGTCCGGCACAGCACAATGCCTCAAAAGCCGTCGCGCGCTGCCGGAGGAGCCGTGGCTCCATCCCTCTCTACTCACAAGGTTCTTTGCGGCGGGTATCGATCAGGTACTGGATCTTCCACTGGCCATTGAGGCGAACCAGTTGAAAGGAGTTGACCCCGCAATGACTGAAACTGCCGTTGAAATAGAATTTGTAGGGCGTCCATACAATAGCCAGCGGGCCATCGATGCGAATGGTTTCGAATTGGATGCGTTCATCGGCCGCTCCGGCCTTTTGCTTACCTACAAAATCAGCAAACGCGCTGACCTGCTCATTCCTGATCACCGTTCTGCCTTCCCGATTACGGGTAATAATGGTTTGCAGTACGGCACTGTCGGCAAAAGCGCCCTGCACCATCGAGGCATTGGCGCTTTTCATGCCTTCAAACAATTGATTGATCGTCGCTTTCACAGAATCTTCGGCTTTCTGGGCCTGGCTCAGGTGGCTCATACCTACGAAAGCCAGCAGGCACAACAGCATTCTTTTGTTCATGTTGATTACATTAAGGAGCCATAAATATAAAGGAGCCGGACAGCCGTTGGCGGGGATTTATACGGGCGGCAACGACCGTTGTCGCAATTGTACAGAATTGGGCATAACGACTTCTGAAGCAACGCAATCGCCTGCCGATATGAAGGGGCCTGCCGGTAAAGACGGGCAAACGGTAAGGGCACCAATAAGAAATCCCGCTGCCTCGACGAGCGAAACAGCGGGATTCGATATAGTTCCGTAAAACGGATGATCTTAGTAGTCCATACCGCCCATACCAGGAGCGCCACCACCATGTACATGGGGCTCTTCTTTCTTAGGCTTGTCGGCAATTACACACTCAGTAGTGAGCAACATACCGGCGATTGAAGCGGCATTTTCCAGAGCGATGCGCGATACCTTAGTAGGATCGATAACGCCAGCCTTGAACAGGTTCTCATACTTCTCTGTGCGAGCGTTGAAACCGTAGTCAGCCTGACCTTCTTTCACCTTTTGTACCACGATGCTGCCTTCGATACCACTGTTGAACACGATCTGACGCAGGGGCTCTTCGATAGCGCGCTTAACGATCGCGATACCAGTTTGCTCATCTTCGTTAGCCGCAGTCTTCAGCTTGTCCAGACCAGCGATAGCGCGGATGTACGCGATACCACCACCAGGAACGATGCCTTCTTCAACAGCAGCGCGGGTAGCGTGCAGGGCGTCGTCAACACGGTCTTTCTTCTCTTTCATTTCTACTTCAGTAGCAGCACCTACGTACAGTACAGCCACACCACCGCTCAACTTAGCGAGACGCTCTTGTAATTTTTCTTTATCGTAGTCGGAAGTAGTTACTTCGATCTGTGCTTTGATCTGGTTTACACGGGCTGCGATTTCTTCTTTCTTACCCTTGCCGCCAACAACAGTGGTGTTGTCTTTGTCGATGGTCATAGAAGCCGCGGTACCGAGGTAGCTCAGGTCAGCGTTTTCCAGCTTGTAACCTTGCTCTTCGCTGATCACGATACCCTTGGTCAGGGTAGCGATATCCTGGAGCATTTCTTTACGACGATCACCGAAACCAGGAGCCTTTACAGCTGCTACTTTCAGGGTTCCGCGGAGCTTGTTCACTACGAGTGTAGCGAGTGCTTCACCTTCCAGGTCTTCAGCGATGATCACCAGGGGACGGCCGCTTTGTGCAACCTTCTCCAGGATGTGAAGGATATCCTTCATAGCGCTGATCTTCTTGTCGTAGATCAGGATATAAGGGTTCTGCAGTTCAGCTTCCATTTTTTCGCTGTTGGTAACGAAATAAGGAGAGATATAACCGCGGTCGAATTGCATACCTTCTACTACGTCAACGGTAGTTTCAGTGCCTTTTGCTTCTTCTACAGTGATCACACCTTCTTTACCTACTTTACCAAACGCTTCAGCGATCAGCTTACCGATTGCTTCGTCGTTGTTGGCAGAGATGGTAGCAACCTGCTCGATCTTTCTTTTGTCGGAACCTACAACCTGAGACTGGCTGGCCAAGTTGGCAACAACAGCAGTAACAGCCTTGTCGATACCACGCTTCAGGTCCATGGGGTTGGCGCCTGCAGCTACGTTCTTCAGACCTTCAGCGATGATCGCCTGAGCCAGAACGGTAGCCGTAGTAGTACCATCACCAGCGATATCAGCGGTTTTGGAAGCTACTTCTTTCACCATTTGAGCGCCCATGTTCTCGATGGGGTCTTCCAGTTCGATTTCTTTGGCTACAGTCACACCATCCTTAGTGATAGCAGGAGCGCCAAATTTCTTTTCCAACACTACGTTACGGCCTTTAGGACCTAAAGTTACCTTAACGGCGTTTGCGAGGACATCAACTCCTCTTTTCATTTTATTGCGTGCTTCGATATCGAAGAACAGTTGTTTTGCCATGATATTCTTGATTTGAGAATTTGAATAATTGGAAATGCGAGATAAAAAAGATTAAACGATCGCTAAGATATCGCTCTCTCTCATGATCAGCAGATCATCACCTTCGATCTGGATTTCTGTTCCGGAATATTTACCATATAATACGGTGTCACCTACCTTAACTGTTACCGGCTCGTCTTTCTTACCAGGACCTGCAGCTACCACGGTACCGCGCTGGGGCTTCTCTTTGGCAGTGTCGGGGATGATGATACCTCCGGCAGTTTTCTCTTCCGCTTTAGCGGGTTTCACAATTACCCGGTCGTGCAAGGGGGTAACATTAAGCTTCTTAGCCATAGTTTATCAGTTTTTTGATTTTGGTGAAATTGATTACTAATGTTTAAATAGTGGTTCAAACGCCTTTCTGTCCGGGAATAGCCCCGGTGGAAAGTCCGCAAAGGTAAACATAATCCATACCAAACCGGATTTACAGGTCATTTTTTCAGCTTCTAACCGTAAGGCTGACAGGGAGTACCGCGCGAAGCAGGCTATTCGCCTCAGCTTCAATGCCAAATTAGCAGGCAGCGGATCAATGTTGCAACGAAAGTTGGCAGACCACCTTGTTTGTCAGTCCGCCGGCAGGCCGGGCTGCTGGCAGTATATTGGAAACCTTTCCGTGCGGAAACCGCTGGCATTCACCCCTATTTCCGGTATCCAAATTCCTTATTCCACCGGAAAACGTTAGTTTTGCCGGTTCAAAATAAGCTCTTAGCATGATCAGCAGAAGAAACATCCGTGTGAAGGTAATGCAGGCCCTCTATTCCGTAGAAAGCCAGGAAACGAATGAAAAACCAGGCGATCCGTTTAAGCTCCTCCAGAAACATTTCGACCAGACCCACCAGCTCTTTGTGTTCCTCATTCATTCGCTCTTAGAGGTAGCACGCTATGCAGAAACCGACTCACGCAACCGCGCCAGCAAACACCTTCCCTCCAAGGAAGACCTGAACGTGAACATCAAACTGGCCGGCAACGAACTGCTGTGGAAGATCCTCGAATACCCTTCTTACCAGAAAGCCGTCAAGGAAACAAGACCAGAATTACTGGACAGTCCTGACATGTTACGTAAACTTTACTGGCAACTGGTCGATACAGACCAATACCAGCAATATATTGCAGTAGCAGGACGGGATAAGAAAGACGAGAAAACGATCCTCGAATTCATCTTCAACGACCTGTTGTTGCCCAATGAGGCCTTCACCAGCTATGTGGAAGAGAACTTTACCAATTGGGACGATGATGCGGACATGCTGCGCGTGTTGGTACAGAACTTTCTCAACAAGCCAGCTGCTTTCAACTTCCAGGAGTTGATCAGCCGGGAGAAATGGCTGTTTGGCAAAGGACTGCTGGAGACGGTGATCGGCAAGAAGGACGTGACCATGGAGCTGATCAAACCCAAGCTGAAGAACTGGGATCCCGAGCGGATCGCTGTACTCGATATGATCCTGATGCGGATGGGTGTGTGTGAATTCCTGTTCTTTGAAACCATCCCGCCCAAGGTCACCATCAACGAATACATCGACCTGGCGAAGGAATACAGTACCCCCCAGAGCGGTCAGTTTGTAAATGGTATCCTGGACAATATTCACAAGGACCTGGTGAAGGATGACCGGATGCATAAAGTGGCTTTCAAACCATCTTAATCGAAGATTTCAAATACCCCATCAATAATTATCAGATGAAAAAACTCATGTTCCTGGCCCTGGCGATCGGCGTAGTTGCCGTAGCCTGCCAAAGCAGCGCTTCTGAAAACAAAGCAGCGCAACCAAAACCCGGTGAACTCACCACCATCCAATGGGTCGATACCCTGAAGGAAATGGGTCAGGTGACGGAAGGACAGGTAATAGACATCTCCTACCGCTTCAAGAATGCGGGTACCAAACCATTGGTGATCGAACAGGTAAATGTTAGTTGCGGATGTACCGTGGCCGAGAAGCCCGAAAAGCCCATTGCCCCCGGTGAAGAAGGTATCATCAAAGCATCTTTCAACAGCACAGGCAAACCCGGCCCCAACTCCAAAAGCATTTATGTAGTGGCCAATACGGAAGGTTCTAAAGAACACCGACTGCAGTTCATGGTGGATGTAAAACCAGCTGCCGAGAAAAAGTAAACTGTTAATATACAGTTGATTTAGAGATGAAGGGCAATTAATTATCCCGATTGCCGTATCTTGCGGCCTCTGGTTAAGTAATTATTAAACATTTTTTAAAACCGACATACGAATGAATTCTCAATTAGTTGTTTTATTGCAGGCATCAGGCCCCGGCGGCGGTTCTATGCAACTGATCCTGTTGGGTGGTATGATCCTCATTTTCTGGTTGTTCATGATCCGTCCGCAAGCTAAAAAAGCGAAGCTGGCAAAACAATTCCAGGAGAACCTGCAAAAGGGTGACAAAGTGGTAACGATCGCAGGTATCCACGGTAAGGTATACCGGATCAATAGCGAAGACAACACCATCGATCTGGAAACAAGCCCCGGCAGCACCATCAAGATCGAAAAGAGCGCTATCTCTATCGAGTGGAGCAACAACGTGAACAAAGGCACTGCTGCTACACCAGCCAAATAAGTTTACCAGTGAACTTTTTATACGGCCGGAACCGAATGGTTCCGGCTTTTTTTGTGCAGTTGATGCTAATTAAACAGGCCCTATTAAAACAGGATTTTACGCAGTAGCTTTGCGCCATGTTAAAGATCGGACTGACAGGCGGTATCGGATCGGGCAAAAGCACCGTAGCCAAAGTATTTGAAGTGCTGGGCATTCCCGTGTACTATGCCGACGACGTAGCCCGGTCGATCATGAATGATGATCCCGACCTCAAGGCACAGATCATACACCATTTTGGAGCAGCCGCCTATGAAGGTGGTCCGCTCAACCGCAAATACATCGCACAGATCGTCTTCAACAGCGAGGAGAAACTCGCCCTGATGAACTCGCTCGTTCATCCCGCCACCATACGCGCCGGCGAACAATGGATGGCCCAGCAAACCGATCCCTATGCGATCAAGGAAGCGGCCATCATCTTCGAGAGTGGCACCCAATCGCAGCTCGATTATATGATCGGCGTGTATGCGCCCGACGCCCTGCGCATCCACCGTACCATGCAGCGTGACAACGTAACCCGGGAAGCCGTGATCGCCCGAATGGACAAACAGATCAGCCAATCCATCAAAATGCGCCTCTGCGACTTTGTCATTACCAACGACGAACAGCAGGCAGTAATTCCGCAGGTGATGCAGGTGCACGAAAGGTTGCTGGCGTTAAACGCGCACCTGGCCACCCCATAGTAGCTTTCCTGCCAGCTTCCCCTGACGCCTCGACAACTTCTTGCCTGGTTGCCTCGATGCCTTTTTTCCTCGATGCCTGGTTGCCTTGCTGCCTAATTGCCTTACTTCCCCACCATCCTGCTCCATCCTGATCGCATGATCAACAAATACAACCTTTTATACAGGAATTTTACCCAAAATCGTAAATGTATTTTCCGTTTTGCGGTGCAATCGGTATCTTAAATCAAATATCAGATTGCTATGCACAGAAGAAATTTCCTGCAACAATCCGGCAGCCTCCTCGCCGGAACCATTCTTGCCGATTCCGTACTCGCCAACGAAAACCTGACCGCCCCATTCGCCAAAAAACGCATCGCCATGGTTGGCACCGGCGTACGCGGCATCGGCATGTGGGGCAAACCCGTCATCGAAGAGTTTAAAGACCAGGTTGAATTCGTCGGTCTTTGCGATATCAACCCCGGCCGCGTGGAAACAGCCCGCAAATCACTCAAGCTCTCCTGCCCTACCTTCACCGACTTCGACAAGATGATGAAGGAAACCAAACCCGACACGCTCATGGTCATGACGGTTGATGGTACGCACCACGAGTTCATCATTAAAGGCATGGAATATGGCGCCAACATCATCACCGAAAAACCCATGACCATCGACGAACAGAAATGCCAGGCCATCCTCGATGCCGAGAAAAAGACCGGCAAGAAAGTAACCGTCACCTTCAACTACCGCTACTCACCTCATCGGCAAAAGATATACGAACTGTTGCGCAACGACACCATCGGCAAGATCACTTCGGTCGATTTCCATTGGTACCTCAATACCTCCCATGGTGCCGATTATTTCCGCCGCTGGCACCGCCTGCGCAAGAATGGCGGCTCCCTGCTGGTGCACAAAGCCACCCACCATTTCGACCTGCTCAACTGGTGGATCAATTCCGAACCCGAACAGGTCTTTGCCTACGGATCCCTCGAACACTATGGCAAGAACAACAGCTTCAGACATACGAACTGCCGCCCCTGCCCCCATAAAAAAGAATGTAAGTTCTACTGGGATATGACCAAAAGCCAGAGCCTGATGGAACTGTATGCCGCCAATGAACACCACGACGGCTACCTGCGCGATGGCTGCGTGTGGAAAGAAGACATCGACATCTTCGACAAGATGGCCGTGCAGATCCGCTACGCCAACAAAACGCAGGTCAGCTATTCATTGACTGCCTACTCGCCCTATGAAGGCTACCGCATCGCCTTCAACGGTACCAAGGGCCGCATCGACGCGTGGATCAAGGAAAGCCAGCCCTGGGAAGAAGAAGGCTTCGACGAGATACAGATCACGGAAAACTTCGGCAAACGGGAGATCATCCGCATTCCCAACCGTGAAGCAGGCCATGGCGGTGGCGACACCCGTTTACGCAAGCAGGTGTTCACGCCGGGTGATGATCCGTATAAGCAGGCTGCCGGCAGCCGCGATGGCGCCATGTCTATCCTCATTGGCATCGCTGCCCGCAACAGCATCGATACCGGTAAGCCCATCAATATCGGCGAACTGACCTCCCTGCAACCGAAATCGGTGCGGGTATAAAATAGCAGTCAATACCAAATTCATCAGGGCGCTTCTTACGGAGCGCCCTTTTTATGCCAGGACTCGCCACCCATCCTATTGTCTGTTCGGCTTTGGCGGTTTTAATTATATTTAGTCCCTAAAAATCAAGGCGTACATGAGAAAATACACGACAGCGATCCTGCTGGCCGCCCTGACCGCATTGACGGCACAGGCACAACAGGATTACTCCCCCTACCAGCAACAAACCAGCCGGCTACAGGCACTCACCAAACAGTATCCGCAGCTGGCCAGCATCAAATCGATCGCCCGCACCAACGGCAACAAAGACATCTGGATGCTCACCATCGGCAGCGGCAATAACACCAGCAAACCAGCCATTGCCATCGTAGGTGGCGTTGAAGGCCAACATTTGCTGGGGGCCGAACTTGCCATCGGTTTTGCTGAAGACCTGCTCAAAGGCAGCAGCTCCGACAGCATCAAAGCCCTGCTCAACAAAACAACTTTCTACGTATTTCCCAATATGAGTCCCGACGCCAGCGAACAGTATTTCGCGGCCCTGAAATACGAACGCTCTGGCAACGCCACCACCACCGACGATGACCGCGATGGCAAAACCGACGAAGACGGCTATGACGACCTCGATGGCAACGGCAAGATCACCTGGCTACGCGTTAAATCTCCCCTGGGTATTTATAAACTGCACCCCGACGATTCACGCGTACTCATCAAAGCCGACGCCGCCAAAGGCGAAAAAGGCGAATACCTGCTGTATGCTGAAGGCATCGACAACGACAAAGACAAACTGTACAATGAAGATGGCCCGGGCGGTATCTCGTTCAACAGGAACTTCACCTACAAACATCCCTCCTTCACCCCCGGCTCCGGTGAATTTGCCGTATCCGAAAAAGAAAACAGGGCACTGGTCGATCAGTTGTTTGACCTGTTCAATGTATACGCTGTATTCAGCTTCAGCACCGACAACAACCTGTCCTCACCGATAGCCTATAACCCCGCAGCAGCCAACCAGCGCATCGTAGCCGGCTACCTGGAGCCCGATGCCAAAGCCAATGCCCTGGTATCAGAACTATACAACAAGGTAACAGGCATGAAAGAAGCACCCAAATCGACACCGGCCGGCGGAGATTTCGGCTCCTGGGGTTACTACCACTATGCCCGCTACAGTTTCAGCACACCCGGTTGGTTTGTACCCAAAGCCAAACCCGACACGGCTAAAAAAGAAAAGGCATTGTCTGTCGACGATCCCACCGCTAACTACCTGCGCTGGGCAGCACAACAAGGCATCACCAATACCTTTACGCCCTGGAAAGCGATACAGCACCCAGACTTCGCCGGTCAAACAGCAGAAGTAGGCGGCATCGATCCCTTCGTATTGATCAATCCTCCGTATAAACTGGTACCCGATATCGTGAAAAAACACACGAGCTTCATCGTACAGGTAGCAGCCTACCAACCCGAGCTGGACCTGGTCAACGTGAAAACGGAAAAGCTGGGCAACGGTCTCACCCGCATCAGCCTCGAAGTAGCCAACAAAGGCGTTTTCGCTTCTCACACCAAACTGGGCGAAAGAAGTTATTGGATCAAACGCATACAGGTGAAGGTGAATACCGCGAGCACTCAAACGGTCATCAGCGGTCGCAAGAACCAATTGCTGAATTCCCTCGACGGCCTCAGTGCACAGCCCCTCACCTGGCTGATCAAAGGCAGCGGCAAAGTCACCATCGAAGCCGGCAGCCCGACCACCGGCACTGCTAAAACCGACATCAATCTTTAGTACGCTACACAAAACAGACATTCATGAAACGCAATATATCCCGAGTACTCCTCAGCTGCGGCCTCGCTATCGGCAGCCTCTCTCTGCAGGCCCAGCAACCCAACCAGGTATTCAAAGGCGCCGGCAGCCCCGTACGCCCCAAAGTGCCCATGAGCTGGAACCGCTACAACGACCATGCAGGCATCACCGATATCGTCAAGAAGATCGCAGCCGCGCATCCCGAACTCTGTAAACTGGAATCCATCGGCAAATCCTTTCAGGGCCGCGACCTGTGGTGCCTCACCATCAGCGATTTCAAAAAAGGAGGTGATGTTAGCCGCAAACCCGCTATGTACATCGATGGCAATATCCACTCCAATGAAGTACAGGGCAGTGAATTCGCCTTGTATACAGCCTGGTACCTGACAGAATCCTTTGCCGATACCAAATACATCCAGGAGCTGCTGGCCGATAAAACCTTCTACATCGTGCCCACCATCAATCCCGATGCGCGTGACAACTTCTTCCATGAAGCCAACACCGCCAGCTCACCCCGCTCCGGCCTCATTCCCGTCGACAACGACCGCGACGGACAGGTAGACGAAGACGGCTATGACGACCTCGACAAAGATGGTCACATCGTGATGATGCGCCGCAAGAATCCCAATGGCCGTTGGAAACAGGACACCAAAGATCCCCGCAAAATGGTGATGGTAGGTCCCGAAGAAAAAGGGGAATATGAACTGCTGGGCCAGGAAGGCATCGACAATGATGGCGATGGTCTCGTGAATGAAGATGGCTACACCTTCGAGTATGACCCCAACCGCGACTGGGGATGGGGATGGCAGCCAAACTATATTCAGAATGGTGCCTACAAATATCCCTTCTCCCTGCCAGAGAACCGCGCCGTGATGGACTTCGTGATGAAGCATCCCAACATTGCTGCCGCACAATCGTACCACAACTCGGGCGGTATGATCCTGCGTGGACCCGGTGGACAGGAAGACGTAGGCACTTACAATGCAAACGACGTACGCATCTACGATATACTGGGTAAAAAAGGCGAAGAGCTGTTGCCAGGCTACCGCTACCTCGTTGTATACAAAGACCTGTATTCAGCCTACGGTGGCGAACTCGACTGGTTCTATGGCGGTCGGGGCGTATATACCTTCTCCAACGAACTGTGGACCTCTTACCTGATGTTCAACAAAGGCAACGATGACGACGACAACGGCGTGGATCCCTCCTACCAGTTCGATCGCTACCTCCTCTTCAAAGATGCCTTTGTAGAATGGCACGAATACGACCACCCGCAATATGGCAAGATCGAGATCGGTGGTTTCAAAAAGAACTTCGGCCGTATGCACCCCGGTTTCCTGCTCGAAGCCGACGCACACCGCAACATGTCGTTCAGCATCTTCCATTGCTACCAGACTCCTAAGCTCTCCATCGATTCCATTGCCGAGAAAGACCTCGGCGACGGCTTGAAAGAGATCACGGCCGTGGTATACAACGAACGTATCATACCGACGCATGCCAGCCAGGACCTGAAGTTCAAGATCGAACGGCCCGATTACATCACCCTGACAGGCGCTAAAGTGGTAGCCAGCATGATGGTCGACAACCGCGATCTTGGCATCACGACCGAGCAGCAAACAGAACCCGCCACCATTGTGGTACCCAATATTCCCGGGCAGGGCAGCGTGACCGTACGTTGGATCGTGCAAGGCAATAGCAAATACACTATCACCGTAGATAGCCGTAAGGGCGGATTGGTGATCAGGGGTAAATAGTAAGCTGCAGAATAAGCTATCGAAAGCCATACGCTGCGGGCAGGAAACAGGGACATTTATCCCGCACCTTGCCCGCAGCTTTGTTTATATTTGGTGATGAGCCTCCCTATCCAAACAGTGCACTTATTGCCGGTACTGGATCAAAAACTGATCGAGTTGCTGCGCTCCCTTACACCGGAAGAATGGAACCTGCCCACGGTAGCCCGCCTATGGACCGTCAAGGATGTGGCTGCCCATATCCTCGACACCCACCTGCGGACACTGTCGATTGCCAGGGATGGTTATGTTGGTGACCCGCCAGGCGCCATCGGTTCCGCGCAAGACCTGATCGATTACCTCAACCGGCTCAATGCCGATTACGTACACGCGAGCAAACGCCTGAGCCCGGCCATCCTCACCGAATTGCTGGCCGTGTATTGCCCCCAGGCCAGCGCTTACCTCGCTACCCTCGCCCCATTGGAACAAGCGATCTTTTCGGTTGGCTGGGCCGGTGAAGAAGTCTCTGCTAACTGGTTTCACATCGCCCGTGAATACACCGAAAAATGGCACCACCAGCAACAGATCCGGGATGCCGTCAACAAACCCGGTATCATGACTGCTGAATTGTATCATCCCCTGCTCGATACCTTTATGCGTGCCCTGCCAGTAGTATACCGGGGTACGGCCGCCCCCGCCGGTACTACCGTAAAAGTCAGTATTTCAGGAACCGGCGGCGGTGACTGGTTCATCACCCGGGAAGCGGGATGGGTATTGACCGATCAACCCGCCACCACACCTGCCGCCCATACCACCATCGATGGCAGCATTGCCTGGAAACTCTTCTCCAAAAGCTGGCGCAGGCCACAGGTAATACCCTATACCACCATCATGGGCAACCGGGCGTTGGGAGAAGTGGCCCTCGACATGGTTTCCGTGATGGCCTGATCAACCACCCAATAACCGTTTTCGACAACCCGATGACGCAACTAATGACCACCACCACTTGTTCTACACCTAAATAATTGCTATGGAAAAAATCAACCTCGCCGACAAGTTTGCCAGCTTCACAGAACACTGGAATCCCAAGATCGCCGGTGAACTCAATGGACAGCATGTAAAACTCGTCAAGTTTCAGGGGCCCTTCACCTGGCATCACCACGAGCACGAAGACGAACTCTTCCTGGTCGTGAAGGGCAGCTTCATCATGGAATTCCGCGATAAAAATGTAGTGCTGAACGAAGGAGAGTTTATTATCGTACCCCGGGGCGTAGAACACCGCCCCAATGCACCTGAAGAAGTAGAAGTATTGTTGTTTGAGCCCGCAGGCACCCTCAATACCGGCAATGTCGACAATGCCTTTACCCAAAAGGAGTTGAAGAATATATAAAACCTATAGGGAAAATGATGAAGGCCCGGGCATGATGACCGGGCCTTCGTCATAGTATGATGCAAGTAATGCTTATAAAAATCCCTCCTGCCGCAGCGGCAATACGATCACAAAAGTGGTACCCAGCCCCTCTTTGCTGCGTGCCGTAATAATCCCTTTGTGTTTCTCGACGATCTTACGGGTGATGGACAAGCCAATACCAGTACCCTCATATTGCTCCTGCGTATGCAAACGCTGAAAAAGCGTAAAGATCTTATCCAGGAATCGTTCATTGAACCCTATTCCATTATCGCGCACTTCGATGCGGCACCAGGACCCATTATCATCTTCCGGCGCCTCAAAGGAACGTTCGGCAATACGCTGTGCATGAATTTGCACTTCCGGTGGTACGCCCTCCCGCGAGAACTTCAAGGCATTGCTGATCAGGTTTTGAAACACCTGCCTGATTTGCCCGGGCATGCCATCCACCTGGTACAAATGTCCCACACGCACCACAGCTTGCTTATCGGCGATCACCACCTCGAGGTCCGACAGGATCTCGCGGATGGTATGATTGAGATCGATGGGCTCAAACTTACCGTTTTGCGACAACTTCGAATAGTTGAGCAGGTCTTCGATCAGGCGCATCATCCGCTGTGATGATTTGATGATCCGGTTTACCAGGTCAGTAGCTTTCGATTCCGTATCGTGCAGGTAATTGTCCTTGATCATATTGCTAAAGATGAATATCTTCCGCGTGGGCTCCTTCAGGTCATGGCTAGCCACAAAAGCATACTGTTGCAACTCGGTATTGCTCTTCTCCAATTCATGGTTGGCGCGTTGCAACTCCTCGGTCCTTTCCTTCACCCGCAACTCCAGCACCTCGGTGGCCACCTTCCGTTCGTGCACCTCCATGATGTTGCCCACCCACAAGCTCAGGTCCTTCCCTTCGTTCATCATTGGCCTGGCCCGCAATTGCTGCCAGCGATATTGACCGTCATACCGGCGCATCAGCAATTCGATAGAAAACTCTTTCTTATCCTCCAGTGCGTTGTGCCAGGCTTGTTGGTAAGCATCTATATAGTCCGGATGGATACATACTTCCAATCCCTTATCCAACACATCTTCGGCAGAAATACCGGTATACTCCGGAAACTGCAGGTTGGCAAACTCCATCACCCCGTCCGGGTTCGCCGTCCACACGATCATCGGGATCGAATCTGCCAGGAACTCCTTCTCTTCCAGGTTTACCAGCGCATTCTTCTCAGCTTCCCGCAGACTGGTGATATCCATCATGCTGCCCAGCATCCGGTAAGGAGTATGGTATTCGTCCTGCAACAGGTTGCCGCGGTCGAGAATATAGGCATAGGTACCGTTTCCTTTCAGGAAGCGGTACTCTGTCGACCACTTGCTTTCTTTTTTATTGATGATCCGGTTGATGAGTTCATTGACCCGCGCACGGTCATCGGGATGCAGCTTTTGGATCCAGAAATTACGTTGGGGTGGCACTTCTGCTTTCTTGTAGTCGAACAACTCATAAAACGTATCGCTGTACCACACAGAATTGTTGGTCAGGTTCCAGTCCCAGATCGCGTCATTGGTCGCCTGCGAGATCAGGCGGAAACGCTCCTCACTGCCCGATAGCTCGCGGGTACGATCCATCACCTTTTCCTCCAGCTCGCGGTTCAGTTGCTTCAGGGTATCCTTGGCGATCACCAGCTCACTATAGCTCTTCCGTAGGCGCTGCTCGGCATCTTTCTTTTCTGTAATATCGGAATAGGTAATGATGAGGCCATCCATCATCTTCACGGCGATCATTTCATAGATCACCGGCGAATCACCGGTAGTGATCACACACTCGTCGTGGTACACTTTGTTTTCTTCCACCACCTTCACCAGTTTCGGGAAAAAACCATTGCTGCATAGGTGTTGGAAATCATATTTCAACGAGAGCCCTACAGCCGACTCGCCGCTAAGCCCAAGTAGCTTATCTGCGGCCTGGTTAGCCGTAATGACATGAAAATCTGCGATGCCACTCGACGCACTCCGTTGTGCTTTGAAAGCAATGATCGCATTAAGCGTGGAATTGAAAATACCCGTAATGATATTATCCAGGTTCTTGATCATGGAAATATCGATGAACGAGATCACCGCGCCATCCGTTTTCTTATCAGAGCGGATATAGGGAAACACCCGCATCAGGGCACTCGTGTGGTTGTATAGCTTGACTTCCCTTTCTACCAGCTTCTTTGACTTCAGTACCTGTTTAATGTCGGCCGTCAGCGTACTATGCTCGATATTATTGGAAATATGATCGATGGGGCGCCCTACATCAGAATCGATCAGATTGATGAGTTTGACAGCTGCGGGATTGAACTTGCGGATGCGCATGTCGGCATCGACAAATACCTGTCCGATATCGGTACTGCCAAAATAGTTATTAAGGTCATCATTTAGCTCGATCAGCTCTTTGATCTTCAGCTGGTGCTCGGTGTTGAGCGTATGTAATTCTTCGTTGAGTGATTGCAACTCTTCGTTCGAACTTTGCAGTTCTTCGTTGGCACTCAGCAGTTCCTCATTGGAGCTTTGCAATTCCTCATTGGCAGTCTCCAGGCCCTCTACCGCAATCTGCAGATTGAGCCGGCTTTCCTGTAACTCATCCTCCAGCTCCATGATCAATGACTGGCTATCGGCCGGCAATTGCCCCCTGATCACTTCCGCATCTTCGCCGACGGTATCGGCCGTTTCCCACAATACCACCAATGTACTCAGACTTTTCTCCGGAAGGTAAGGATTGACAATACCGTTCACCAAACAATGATCGCCCTCCCGCTTAACCCGGATCGCACGAAGATGTACTTTTTTCTTCTCCTTCCAGGCCTTCCGAATGGCCGTATTGACCGCCACCGACAATTCGGGCAACAGCATCTTCAGCAGGTTGAAGTTAAGCCGGTGCTCGGGCAACGACAGGTATCGGGTGAAATCGCCTATCGCATCTTTCACTTCGTAACGGTTATCGATATACAAAGCAGCATACCGTTGCTCTTCAGCCATCAAATCCTTAAAAGCTTCCAACAATACATATTCATCCTGCTTCTTTTGACTACGATAGATAGGGTATTCCACCCTACCCTGGGAAGGACGGTAACTTTTGGCAGGCTGGTAAGAGGGTTCAATATAACTCCTTCGTTTCAGGTTGATCTTCCGGAAAATCTTCCACTTGCCTTCTGCCTCTACATAGTTTTCCTTGAGTACGGAAAGATGTTCACTGGAACCCAGGAACAAATAACCACCTACCCGCAGGGCGAAATCAAGCGTATCCAATACCTTTTGCTGCAGGCTGCTATCCATATAGATCAGCAGGTTGCGACAACTCACCAAATCGTTGTGAATGAACGGCGGATCTTTCAGCACATTGTGCCGGGCAAACACCACCATCTTACGTACACGCGGTAACACCACATACTTCTTCCCCTCCCGCACGAAATATTCATCGAGGATATCCTGATCGATATCCTTTTCAATCGACAAAGGATACGTTCCTTTGGCCGCATATTCGATCGCCGCCTCGTCGAGGTCGGTCGCAAAGATCTTGATGTCTAATTGGAGGTCCTGCTGGCGCACGTACCGATCAAACAGGATCGCCAGTGAGTAAGCTTCCTCACCAGTACTACAGGCATTGACCCATACCTTGAGCAGCTCACCAGGCTGCTTCGTCTTACCCAAAGCAGGCAACACCTGGTTCTTAATGACCTCATAAGCATTTTTATCGCGGAAGAAACGGGTAACCCCAATCAGAAAACTCTTGAACAACGTATTCGATTCTTCCTGATGCTGATGCAGGTAGTGAATGTATTCGTCGATCGACTTCAACGACAGGTGACTGATCCGTTTCTCTACACGCCGTAATATAGTAGCGGGCTTGTAAGCCTGAAAGTCGTTGCCCGTATGCTGCTTCACCAGCAACGTAATCGCCGCCAACTGCTGTTCCTGACTGGCAGTGGGAACAATGTCCGGCTCTTCCTCATCCTCCACGGGCGTAAAATGCCTGGTCGTATACTTCACGATCTCCTGCGGCATGGCAGCCGGAGACAACACATGATCGACATTACCACCATGGATGGCGCTATTGGGCATTCCGTCAAACCGGGCGGTATCCGGTGCCTGCACCAGTACAAAACCGCCGGCCTGTTTGATCGCCTCAATACCCTTGGTACCATCCGAACCCGTACCTGACAGGATCACGGCAATCGCATGATTGCCTTTATCCCGCGCCAGCGAATACAGGAAGGAGTCCACCGCCGTGTTGGGTAGCTTATCCAGGGCTTTCTGCACCAGTTGCACCTTACCCTGGCTGATGGTCATTACCTTGTTGTTGGGGATCACATAAACGTTACCACTTTGCAATACCACATTGTGCTCAGCCTCCAGCACATTCATGCTGGTATGCTTCGACACCAGCTCCACGAGCAGGCTCTTATAATCGGGTGACAGGTGCTGGATGAGAACAAACGCATAACTGCCCCCTTCGGGCATATTATCAAAGAATTCATGGATCGCTTCCAGCCCGCCGGCAGAGGCACCGACTGCAATCACATAATCCGGTTTATCCAATATTTCCGTCCCATTATCAGGGCGTTGTATGGTTGGCTGTTTTTTCATTGACCAGTTTAAAAAGAATGCTTCCTGAGCTTATATTCCAATAAAAAATTCCTGAACGATTCCGCCACCTCGAGCTCATACGACTTCCATGCCACAGCCGTACGCTTCACCGTTTGCTGCCAGCTGGCAAAAGAACTGCGCGGATGATAGTGGATATTGTCCTTATCGAACGTGAGAGCCGTCGATGGATCTCCACCCCAATCGATGGATTGCAATACCTCGGGCCTGAACGCAATAATATATTCACGCTTTTCCGGATTGAGCGGCAACGAAAGGACACCACTGGCCACACTGGCATAGCCAGCCGCCTCATCATACACCGAAGCCAGCGAATCATGTTGATACAGCTGCGCAAAATTGTTGCTATAAAGCCATAATACCAACTCCTTGATATCATTTTTTGATGGCGTTTTCCCAATGGTATCGATACGCTTTTCCGACAGGATCACGGCACCTTCGGCACCCAGCACATTGAGCACCGTTACAGGATACGTGGTCAATGCCTCCACCAGGTCATCTGCCTGGTACACTTGCTCAACCAGTTTGGCATGCACCTCCTGCAAACGCGTGAGTGCAGCAAATCGTTCCTTGTTGTGGAGACTGGTAATGCGCGCAGAAAGAATATTCGACAGAAACTCCAACACGGCGCAGGTCTCGAACGACAACTGCCGGGGTGTACGGTGATGACAGCTGAACAATCCCCACAGGAGATCATCCTTTATAATGCGGATCGACATCGACGCCATGATCTTCATATTACGCATATACTCCACATGCACCCCGGCCACCATACGCAGGTCACAATCCGACAGGTCAACAAAGTTTTGCGACACGGGATTGATCACCGGGTACAAACCAACAGGTTCCCCTTCCCGGTCGGGGATCATGCGATACGGATTGCGCAGGTACAGGTTGCGTACTTGCTGCGGGATATCGGATGCCGGAAAAGTGAGCCCCAAATAAGCATCCATCCCCTCTTCCAGCACTTCAGCGATCACCGTACCATTCCAATCGGCGTCAAAACGGTAGATCAATACTTTATCGAAACCCGAAACCCGCTTGATCTCTTCTGCAGCAATGGCAGCTACCCCGGCAATATCACCAGCCTGATCCATGGCTGCCATCGCATGCCGCAGATCGAGGTAAATGTCGGTGAAAGCGGCCGACCGATCGGAGGCGGCAGACAATTCAAGCTCGATCAGCAGGGCATCTTCCTTCCGGTGAATGATGGCCAAAAAATCCCGGGCCACCCCACCCCACTCCAGGGTCAGCGTATAGGGTAGCTTAGCAGTCGAAGCATCCTCAAACTTTTTTTTCACATCTGCCAGTTGAACCGGCGAGAAATAATCGGTCAACGGTGTATCCACCAATTCAGCGGGCGATTTTTGTAGAAGCTTTTCCACATTCTCACTCACCTGTTGAATCAAAAAGTCGGTAAACCCGACGATCAGCAACACACCATGCGCCTGGATAAGGTTGATCTTGTGCAGCGGCAGGCTGCCGCAAAAAGCAGAATCATAATTCTTTTTACTCATTTCGTATGGGTTATGGAATGGCCCTGCAGCCATTCATAAAAGCTTTCAAATGTTTGGTTTGCACCCAATATAACCGCCTGTTGCTTTGCTTCGGAATCGGCAAACGACAACAGGTATTGCCGGAATTGCGCCCACTTGTTCATCGTCGCGTCCGCATAGCCCGTGAAGAATTGCAGCGCGCCGGTGGGCAGACCAGGCAGCCGGTCACGCACCATTTTCGCGATGATGGAACCACCCAGGGTCGACCCTTCAAAAACATACAAAGCGCCCAAAGCCTCGCCCACGCTGGAATAGACTGGCGTGTGCCTACACAGCGGCACCTCCTTCAGCAAAGGGTTGAGCACCTGCATATCCTGCCACAATAGCTCCGATTGACGGCGTTCTTCCCAATCGGTCACGATCTCGCGCACCAGTGGCAACACCTGTTGCTGTACCGGCTGATAGAAACCATAAAAAAGGGAAAGCAATGACAGATATTGTTCCTGCGTATGCATCGATTTGATGGCATATACCATCCATTTTTCCAGCTGCTGGTGGGCAGCTAAAGTGGTTGTTTTTAGCAGGTCCGTAATCAATACGGATGGGTGGGTCGTCGTCAAAGAAGTCGATTTTAGGGAGGTAGTATTTCACAAACAATGCCATTTTTCGGCATAGCTGCCGGACAGAAAAAATGGGTGTTCAATTTTCGGTTGCCACGCAACACGGACGCCAGTATTTTTGTGGCCTATTATTCGAGCTATGATGAACACATTGACACCGGATCTGATGTACGCCGCGCTGGTTAAAAAAGACAGCCAGTTTGAGGGCGTCTTTTTCGCAGCCGTGAAGACCACGGGCATATTTTGCCGGCCTACTTGTACGGCACGCAAACCCAAATTCGAGAATGTCGAGTTTTATGCGACCAGCAAAGAAGCCCTGCAGCATGGTTACCGCGCCTGCAAGGTTTGTTCACCACTCGAACAACAACACGAAGCGCCTGATTACATCAAACAATTGCTGGCCCTGATACAGGAAGCACCTGAACAGAAGATCACCGATTACCGGCTGCGGGAAATGGGTATAGAACCCTCCCAGGTGCGCCGCTGGTTCAAGAAACATCACCAGCTCACTTTTCAGGCTTTTCAACGGTTGCAACGCATTAACCATGCCTTTAGCATGATCCGCTATGGCGAAAAAGTAACGAGTGCCGCGTTTGAAAACGGATACGACTCCCTCAGTGGCTTCAATTATTCCTTTAAAAAAAATACCGGCTTTGTACCAGCCTCCAGCAAATCGGGCCAGGTGATTACCATCACCCGCATTACCACACCGCTGGGCCCCATGCTGGCCGGCACCACCGATCGGGGCATCTGCCTGCTGGAATTTACCGACCGCAAAATGCTGGAAACGGAACTGAAGCAACTCAACAAACTATTGAAAGCGCCGCTGCTGCCAGGCTCCCATGTCCACTTCGACCAATTGAACCGCGAAATACAGGAGTATTTCGAAGGCAAACGAAAGACCTTCACCGTGCCCCTCGATGCACCCGGCACCGATTTTCAACAGGCCGTCTGGAAGGAACTGACCACCATCCCCTTTGGCACTACGCGCTCCTACAAAGAACAGGCAGTACACCTGCACCAACCCTCGGCCATACGCGCTGTAGCCAATGCCAATGGACTCAACCGCATCTCCATTCTCATCCCCTCCCATCGCGTTATCGGCTCCGACGGACAACTGACAGGTTATGGCGGAGGCATCTGGCGCAAACAATGGTTGCTCGACCACGAACGGAAAAACGCCTGATGCAACAGTAAGTGTTCCGGAAGCAGCAGACAAACTGCTTGCGACTTCAGTAAGCGCGGCATCAAAAAAAACAGCGACTGTTCCGTACAGATGCCGCACAACAGATCTGCCCAAAATCATCCAAGCCTCCCCCACTTTTCTTGGAAACCAATCCGGTTTGATTATATTTGGTTCATCGACCACCGGCCATGCATACTACGGCCGGTAACCTGCTGTGGTCTTCCCCGTTCATAGACACCCCGACCGCAACACCGGTAGCAACCTGCTATATACACGCAGGACCGCACCTTACCATTGTATTCACAAACCATTCAAATAAACAGGCTATGTCAACTTACCGTACAGAGCATGACTTTCTCGGCGAAAAACAGTTGTCCAATGATTGTTATTATGGCGTACAAACCCTGCGGGCCAAAGAGAACTTCGACATTACTGGTATCCCCATCAGCAGCGAACCACTTTTTATCAAAGGATTTGGCTACATCAAAAAAGCAGCAGCGCTGACCAACAAAGAGCTGGGCGTACTCGATCCCAAAATAGCCGACGCCATCGTCTATGCCTGCGACCGGCTCATTGCCGGTGAATACGTCGACCAGTTTATCAGCGACCTAATACAGGGAGGTGCGGGCACTTCCACCAATATGAATGCCAATGAAGTGATCGCCAATGTGGGGCTCGAATACCTGGGCCACGCCAAAGGCGAATACGATCACCTGCATCCCAACAACCACGTAAACCTGTCGCAAAGCACCAACGACGCCTACCCGTCTGCGTTTCGGCTGGCCCTGTACCTGAAAATGGATGCCTTCGCCGACGCACTCGAGCAATTACAAAAAGCCTTTCATGACAAGGGAAAAGAGTTTGCCGATGTTTTAAAGATGGGACGTACCCAGCTACAGGATGCGGTGCCCATGACACTGGGCCAGGAATTCAATGCCTTTGCCACCACCATCGGAGAAGATGTACAAAAACTACGTGAGGCCGAACAACTCATCACAGAAGTCAATATGGGCGCCACCGCCATCGGCACGGGCGTCAATGCCCCCGAAGGCTATGCAGAATTGTGTGTAAAGCACCTCGGCGCCGTCAGCGGCATTCCCGTCACCCTCGCCGAAGACCTCATCGAAGCCACCTATGATACCGGCGCGTTTATACAACTCAGTGGCGTATTAAAGAGATGTGCCATCAAACTCAGCAAAGTGTGCAATGACCTGCGGCTACTGAGCAGTGGCCCTCGTTGCGGGCTCGGAGAGATCAACCTGCCGGCCATGCAGCCTGGGTCCTCCATCATGCCCGGCAAAGTGAATCCCGTGATCCCCGAAGTGGTGAACCAAACCTGCTTCTACGTCATCGGCGCCGACCTCACCGTCACCATGGCAGCCGAAGCCGGCCAACTACAGCTCAACGTGATGGAGCCCGTCATCAGCTTTGCACTCTTCACTTCGCTCGAGTATATTACCAAGGCCTGCAACACCTTACGCGAAAAATGTGTGGTGGGCATTACCGCCAATGCCGAGTGGACCAAGCAACAGGTGATGCAAAGCATCGGCATTGTGACCCAGCTCAACCCCATCATCGGCTACGAAGAATCGGCCGCCATTGCGAAAGAAGCCCTGAAGACCGGAAAATCTGTACACGATATCGCAGTCAGGGAAAAGAAACTGATCACCCAGGAAAAATGGGACGAGATCTATTCGGTGGAGAACCTCATCAATCCCAAATTCATTACCCAATGATCACCATCATCCAACTGATCATCCTGCTCGCCATGATCCTCATTGGCTCCAGGATGAAAGGCATCGGATTGGGCGTGATGGGCATGATTGGATTGTTGATCTTCGTATTGGTATTTCACCTGCCACCGGCCGAACCACCGGTGGCAGTATTGCTGATCATCCTCGCGATCGTCACCACAGCCGCCACCTTGCAGGCAGCCGGTGGTCTGGACTATCTCGTCAGCATCGCAGAGCGCATCATCCGCAGCAATCCCTCCCGCATCGTTTTCATCGCCCCCTTCACGACCTATTTCCTGTGCCTGTTTGCGGGAACCTCCCACATCGTTTACTCCTTGCTGCCGATCATCGCCGAAGTATCGGCCAAGAAACGCATACGCCCGGAAAGGCCATTGACCATCTCGGTAATCGCCTCCCACCTTTCCCTCACCGGTAGCCCCATGAGTGCCGCCACGGCCACCATGGCCAGTGTATTGGCCACCTCATCGGCCTCGGTCGATATCATGAAGGTGTGTATCCCCTCCTGCCTGATCGGTATTCTGGCCGGCATACTCGTGGTACGCAAAAAAGGCAAAGAGTTGATGGATGATCCCGAATTTCTCGAGAAGATAAAAGACCCGGCCTTTGCGGCCAGCCTGGAGCAAAGCAGCGAACAGAAGACTACCATTAAGCCGGGCGCCAAACTGGCCGTAGGCATCTTTGGTGCCGCCATCCTGCTCATCATCTTACTCGGTGCCTTCCCCGCGTTGGTACCCAATGTAGGAACAGGGCACACTAATTTTAGTGTGAACACCGACGGTACACTCAACCTCACGACCCTCATTATCATCATTACCCTGTCGGCCGCTGCCCTCATCATGCTGCTGACGAAAACACCGCCGGCAGCCGTCACCAAAACCAGCCTGTTTACTTCTATGGCAACTGCTGTGGTGTCTGTGCTTGGCGTGGTATGGATGAGCGCCACCTTTATGGATGCCAATGAGCCATTGATCAAAAAAGCTTTTGGCGAGATCACCCAGGATGCGCCCTGGACCTTCGCATTCGCGCTCTTTCTCATGGGCGCCCTCACCTTCAGCCAGGCAGCCACTACCCGCACCATGATGCCCATGGGGGTCGCCCTGGGCATCAGCAACCCACACCTGCTGGCGATGTTCCCCGCGGTCAACGGCGACTTCCTGTTACCTGGTTATCCAACCCTTGTAGCAGCCATGGACTTCGACCGTACGGGAACTACCCGCATTGGCAAATTCGTGATCAACCACAGTTTCATCATACCCGGCCTCGTGGCCGTGACCGTTACGGTGGCCGTTGCCTTTTTACTGAGTAGTATACTGCTATAACCAGACCACATGAACCGATACCATCGAGTTGTACAATGTCTGCTCCTGTCCGCAGGTATGTTGCCGGCCAGTACAGGCCCAGGTCACTAAACAGTATAACCACAATGCACATTCCTGGTTGGGCTTGTTCACCACCTTCCGGCTGGGTGCCCATGGGCGACTGGTCGGTGATGGGCTCCTCCGGCGTAATGATTTTGTCAGCGACCCTGTCTTCTACTTCCTGCGGGCAGGCGACGGCTATTGGTTCAACAATGCAATGTCATTAACGCTGGCCTATGGTCAACTGTGAACTACCAGCCCCATGTCATACACCACGACTATACCCGTGAACACCGGGTCAACCTGCTCCCTTCTATTGACGAGTAGCAGCCCCCACAGGAAACTTTCTTCCCGCCAGTCGTTTCCAATACCTTCTTGTGCATAAAATTTTTGCACCGCCCAAAACACTCCAAAACAACCAATTACACCCACCGTAACGACCATTAAGAAGTTTTTAACCTACCCGAAATTTGGAAATCTGGGCCGGGAGAGTACCTTTGTTTGACAAATTTGTCAAACTTTATTGTTAATGGCAGTAAAAGACAGTCATACCGAACAACAGATCAAGGATGCCGCCCGCAAGCTTTTCTTCACTGAAGGAAGGTTTAAAGCGACTACCCAGGAAATTGCCGATGCCGCCGGTGTCAACCGTACACTGGTGAATTACTATTTCCGCTCGCGCGACTTGCTCTTCGACCAGATCCTCCAGGAAGCCCGCACTACGATGGACCTCCGCCTGGAAATGGCTATGAGCGCCGAAACCGACTTCAAGAAGAAGATCGAGCATTTCATCGACATCTTCATGGAGCAGTCCTTCACTTATCCGTACCTCGATATTTACATGGTAACGCGGATCAATGAAGACGTGGAAAGGCAGAACCAGATCATCACCGACCTCAAGAAAACAGAAAGGCTGAAGAACTTCCTGCGTGATATCGACACTGAAATCAAGAAAGGAACCATCGAGAAGATCGACCCCGTACAGTTCCTCATGAACCTGATGTCGTTGCTGTCGCACCCGGTCGTGATACAACCCCTGTTCAAAAAGCTGTTCAACTACTCCGACAAACAATACCGGCAAATGATGATCGCCCGCAAAGAGATCATTTTAAAAATGCTCTTTAAATAAGGGGCTTTTTTTTATCCCGAATTTGACAAATTTGTTAAACATGAAGATTAAATAGTTGTGTCAAGATGAAAGAAGAGATCGCACAGAAAGCCGCCGCCCTGTTTAACAAATTCAGCGTACGCAGCATCACGATGGACGAGATCGCCGGCAGCATGGGCATATCGAAAAAGACTTTGTACACCTGGTTCACCGACAAAAACGAGTTGGTGGAAACCGTATACGGCCAGCCCCTTACCCAGCTGGAAAAAGACATTACAGCGACACTGAAACCGGCTACCAATGCCATACACGAGATATTCCTTATTTGGCAATCGGTCAGGCAAACGATCGGCACCATGAATGAAACACTCCTGCACGACCTGCAGAAGTACCACCATGCCGCTTATGAACGCTATACCCATTTCAAAAGAGGCTTTCTCTACCAGCTGCTGCTAAACAATATCCGCCGGGGACAAACCGAACAGCTGTATCGCGCACAAGTGATACCAGAATTGATCGCGGGATTTCAGGTCTCGATCACCGGCATCAACACGCGCCGCGAGATCAACCAGGAACAGCAATGGCCGCAGGCCACCGTCAACGAACAGCTCATCCTGCACTACCTGCATGGCCTCGCCAGCAACAAGGGTATACGGATGATCGAAAAATACATGAAGGAATTTACCGGCACCAACCACTAAGTAAACACCAAACAGCAATTATAAACAGACCGATTATGGATGTGAAAAACAAGGGAATGATGAAACCGCGCTTACTGGGCCTCTTGCTCCTCGCAGGAGTGGGCAGCACCCAGGCGGTGGCACAGACCGCGGTACCGGACAGCATGGTCACCACCGTGCAGTCGGGACCTTTAACACTGAAGGACGCACTCAATTATGCGCTCAAAGCCAGCCAGGCGGCCCGTATAGCCCGCCTCGACGTAGAAAATGCCCAGTACCAGATCGACGAAGTAAAGTCAAGGGCCATGCCCCAGATCACCGGTAATGCGAGCCTTAACTACAACCCGATCCTGCAGCTCAGTGCACTACCCGGCGAACTGGCCGGCCAACCCGGTAAAACACTGATGGTGGCTTTCGGACAAAAATGGAGTTCTGGCGCAGGCATCTCCCTGTCACAAAACCTGTTCGACAAAGGCGTGTTTACCGGCCTCAAAGCCGCTAAATCGACCCAGGAGTATTACCGCATCAACGCACAGCTCACCGACGAGCAACTGATCGAGCAGGTAGCCACTACCTATTACGATGTCATGGTACAACGCCAGAAAGTAGGTGTGATCGACACCACCATTTACAATGCGGTAAAGATCCAGAACGTACTGAAAGGACAGTTTGAGAACGGACTGGCCAAACAAATCGACCTGGACCGCGTGGCGGTGAACATCTCCAACATGAGAGCACAGCGCCAGCAATTGCTGAACGCCATTACGCTGATGGAAAACCAGCTGAAATATGCCATGGGTCTGTCTATACAGACACCCATCACCATGCCGGAATTTGACTATACCAGTATACAAACCCAGGCCGTACCAGCCGGAGATGTACTCGATGCCACCAACCGCACCGAGATCAAATTGCTGAAACAGCAGGAAGTGCTGCTCAATTTCCAGAAGGAAGCGTACAAGGCAGAATACTTCCCTACCCTCTCCCTCAACGGTAACTATGCATACCAGGGCCTGGGCAACAAGCTTCCCTGGTTTCAGCCAGGTAGCGCAGGCGTCAACTGGTTTGATTATGCCTCTGCCGGCCTCAGCCTCCGGATACCCATCTTCAATGGCTTTGCGACCCGCTCACGCATCCGCCAGGCCGATGTAGACATCCGCAAGTTGCAGGAAAACATTTCGCAGACCTCCCTGGGCCTCAACCTCGCTTACGAGAATGCGAAAACGCAGATCAACAACAGCATCATCGTACTCAACACCCAGGCCGAGAATGTTGAACTTGCCCGGAAAGTGTACTTCAATACCCAGAACAACTACAACAACGGACTGGCTTCCCTGACCGATCTGCTCGATGCTGAGAACTCGATGACCGAAGCACAGAACAATCATTCGGGTGCCCTGCTCGCCTACCGCGTCGCAGAGATCCAGCTGATCAAGGCACAAGGCAACTTAAAAACTTTATTAAACTAAGAATACAACCAGGATGAAAAAGAGATCAATCGTACGTACCATCATCACACTCGTAGTGATCATCGCTGCGGTAGTAGCGATAGCGAAGGTGCTTACCAACAATAAAAAAGAGAATGCCGCCAAAACCGCGATCGTGGCAGAAAGTAATGGCGACGTGGCGGTGCGCGTGACCAAAGTGGAAAAGCAGGCGCTTGAACTAGACTTTGGTGTAAACGGCAATTTCATTCCCGGTCAGCAAATGGACTTCATGGCCGAAAACTCGGGCCGTGTAACACAAGTGCTCGTCGATGAAGGCAATGTGGTCAGCAAAGGACAAACCCTGGCCGTCATCAAGACCGACCAATTGAATGTTGACCTCGAGAGCGCCCAGGCCAATTACCGCAACGCCCTTAAGGATAAAGAAAGATATGAGAATGCCTTTAAAACCGGCGGCGTTACGCAACAACAACTGGACCAGGCCAACCTGGCCCTCTCCAATGCCGAAGCCCGCGTGTCGCAGGCAAAGATCAAAGTAGGTGATGCGTATATCCGCGCGTCCATCAATGGTGTCGTGAACAAACGGTACATCGAACCTGGTGCAGTGGTAGCCCCAGGCACCAAACTGTTTGAGATCGTGGATATCTCCCGCCTCAAGCTGCAGGTCAATGCCAATGAAGCCCAGGTCGCCAACCTGAAAGTCGGTGACAAAGTGAAGATCAATGTCAATGTATTTCCCGACAAGGATTATACCGGTACGGTGACCTTCATTGCCGCCAAATCGGATGCAGCCCTCAGTTTCCCCATCGAGATACTGCTCGCAGCCAATCCCGGCAACCAGGTGAAAGCAGGGATGTATGCCACGGCTATTTTCAACTTCCCGTCGCAGGCGCCTGCTATGCTGGTTCCCCGCTCTGCCTTTATCGGCAGCGTCAGCAGCAACCAGGTATTTGTAGTAAAGAACGATAGTTCGGCCACCTTGCGCAAGGTCATTGCCGGCCGCGTCATGGGCGACCAGGTAGAAGTATTACAAGGATTGCAGGAAGGTGAAACCGTGATTACCAGCGGACAGATCAACCTGTCGGAAGGCTCACCGATCACCATCGTGAAATAAGACAGGCACTATCCTCATTTTAAAAAAGATTCATGAAACTTGCAGAAATATCGATCAAACGGCCTACCCTGGTCATCGTACTGTTTACAGTATTGATCCTGGGCGGTTTGTTAAGTTATACCTCGCTCAACTATGAGCTGCTGCCCAAGTTCTCCCCTTCGGTAGTATCGATCACCACCGTGTATCCGGGTGCTTCGCCCAGCGAAGTAGAGAATACCGTTTCAAAAAAGATCGAAGACGCGGTATCCTCCATGGAGAACATCAAAAAACTGGAAACAAAATCATTCGAGAGCATCTCTATCATCACCATTACCCTCAACAGCGGTACCGATGTAGATTATTCACTCAACGACGCCCAGCGTAAAGTGAACGCCATCCTGAAAGACCTGCCCGACGATGTGGATCCCCCATCGCTCAACAAGTTCTCGCTCGATGACCTGCCCATCATGACCCTGTCGGCCACGGGCAAACTCGGCGAAGCAGCCTTCTTCGACCTGATGGACAAACGCATAGCTCCCGTATTGTCACGGGTACAAGGCGTGGCACAGGTAAACCTCATCGGTGGTCAGGAACGCGAGATCCAGGTCAACATCAATGCTACCCGCCTGCAAGGCTTTGGCCTTTCGCTGGGACAGGTGCAACAGGCGATCCTGACCTCCAACCTCGACTTCCCGACCGGTAGCGTACAAACCCGCGAGCAGGATATCCTGATCCGCCTCGCCGGTAAATACAAGACCGTCGACGAGTTGCGCAACCTTGTTGTGCTCAACAAGAATGGCGCCCAGGTGCGCCTGAAAGACATTGCCGATGTACAGGATGTACAGAAGGATGTAGAGAAACTGGCCCGGGTCAACCAGCAGGCATCGATCGCCCTGCAGGTCATCAAACAATCCGACGCCAATGCGGTAGCCGTGAGCAAACAAATTACAGCGGCCATCCAAAAACTACAGAAGGACTATTCCACCACCGGTTTGAAGATCGACATCGCCAACGACAGCTCGGTATACACTCTGCAATCGGCCGACGCGGTGATCCATGACCTCATTCTCGCCGTGGTACTCGTAGCATTCGTGATGTTGTTCTTCCTGCACAGCATCCGCAACGCCCTGATCGTGATGGTGGCCATCCCAGCTTCGCTGATCGCCACCTTCATCGGTATGTCGCTGCTGGGGTATTCGCTCAACCTGATGTCGCTGCTGGCCCTGTCGCTGGTGGTAGGTATCCTGGTGGATGACGCGATTGTGGTATTGGAAAACATCTACCGCCACATGGAAATGGGTAAGAACCGCGTACGCGCTGCCTACGATGCAACCAAAGAGATCGGCTTCACCGTAACCTCGATCACCCTGGTAATCGTGGTCGTATTCATTCCTATTGCCTTGAGTACGGGTCTGGCAGCGGATATCCTGAAGCAGTTTTGCGTAACGGTATCCATCGCTACCCTGCTGTCGTTGTTGTCCTCCTTCACGATTGTACCCTGGCTCTCATCCCGGTTCGGTAAGCTGGAGCATATCACCGGCAAAACCTTCTTCGGCAAGATCATCGTAGGCTTCGAAAAAGGACTCAACAAATTCACCAACTGGATCACCAATATCCTGAAATGGTGCCTGGCTCATAAGAAGACCACACTCGGCGTCATGCTGTTGTTGTTCTTCGGCTCTTTCTACCTGGTAGGCGCCGGCTTTATCGGGGCCGAATTCTTTGCCAAAACCGATCGCGGCGAATTCCTCGTACAGATCGAAATGCCCAAAGACGCCTCTATCGAGCAAACCAATGCCATGACGCGCAAGGCAGAAGAGTTTCTGCAAACGAAGAAAGAGGTCACCAAGACCATCACCACCATCGGTCAAAGCAGTGATGGTATGGGCGCATCTCAATCTACTGCCTACAAATCGGAGATCGACGTACAGCTCGTTCCCAAACAGGAACGCGCCGACGAAGCCAATATCTACGCGGTAAAGACCAAGCGTGAACTGGAAAAGATACTGGTTGGTGCCAAAGTAAAAACGGTACCGGTGAGCATCCTGGGTACTGCCGAACAGGCCCCCTTGGCGCTGGTGGTAACAGGTCCTGAGCTGGACAGCGTTATGACCTTTGCCAATGCCGCCATGGCCGAACTGAAAAAAGTACCCGGCGCTACAGAAATGCGTTTATCCGTAGAAGCCGGTAACCCCGAGATCAGCGTACAGGTAGACCGCGATAAGATGGCCGCTCTGGGCCTGTCACTCGGCACCGTGGGTAGCACCATGCAAACCGCCTTCAGCGGTAACACCGATGGCAAATTTCGCCAGGGAGAATACGAATATGATATCAATATCCGGTACGAGAACTTCAACCGGCAGAGCATACAGGACGTAGCCAACCTGATCTTCATCAACGACCAGGGTCAGCAGGTGCGTCTCTCGCAGTTTGCAACCGTGAAAGAAGGTTCGGGGCCCAGCCAGCTGGAACGCCGCGACAAGAGCACCTCGGTAACCATCCAGGCGCAAAGCGTAGGTCGTCCTTCCGGCACGGTAGCGGCCGAATGGCAAAAGCTGTTTGATCAATTACCCCGTCCCGTAGGCGTTGGGTATGTATGGAGCGGTGACATGGAAAACCAGAGCGAAGGTTTCGGTTCGATGGGTATCGCCCTGTTGGCGGCCATCGTACTCGTTTACCTCATCATGGTGGCGCTGTACAACAGCTTTGTATATCCGTTCGTGGTACTATTCTCGATACCGCTGGCGATCATCGGCGCATTCCTGGCCCTGGCACTCACCAACAATTCGCTCAACCTGTTCACCATCCTGGGTATGATCATGTTGATCGGTCTGGTAGCCAAGAACGCGATCATCCTCGTAGACTTTACCAACCAGCGTAAAGCAGAAGGCGCCAGCACCTACCAGGCGCTGATCGATGCCAACCATGCGCGTTTACGTCCCATCCTCATGACCACCATCGCAATGGTGATCGGGATGTTGCCGATTGCGATTGCCAAAGGTGCCGGTGCAGAATGGAAGAACGGCCTGGCCTGGGTAATCATCGGTGGCCTGATCAGTTCGCTGTTTCTCACCCTGGTAGTGGTACCGGTGATGTATGCCATCTTCGACAAGATCGTCAACCGCCTCAACCGCGGCAAGAAAAAACAGGACATCGCCGAACTCATGGTAGAGAACTACGAACACAAAGACGTACACGAAGGGGAATTCAACCCTTCACATATATAACTGTCAGCGCGGGTCTGCAGGCGCAGGCCCGCGTTTGATGATGATGGATCTGATCTTTAGAAAGGCGTATTTGTAGAGTGGCACTGAGAGCAGCTTTTACAACATGCACCAGCCTCAACAACCACGGATAAAACCGGCTGGTTTGTTGAGGCTTTTTTGTTGACAGCCGTATTGCATTAATCGCTAACTTTATACCCCTCGCCTTACTGCATGCCGGCCATCGACACGCCGGCCTTCTCCTCCTCCATCAACTGGCATTTTTTTCTTTCACATAAATCAATGATTATGTCGCCACTTTTCACGCAGTACTGGTGGATCTTTTTGTTAAGGGGACTGTTTGCCGTCATATTGGGCATCATAGCGTTGTTGATGCCCGGCGTCACCTTCACCACCCTCATCATCTTCCTGGGCGCCTACATGTTTATCGATGGTATCTTTTCCGTGGCAGCCGCCATCAGCGCGCGCAAAAGCAACGACGCCTGGGGTTGGATGCTGACAGGTGGTATCCTAAGCATCATCATTGGCATCATTACCTTCCGCAATCCCTTTGTGACCGGCGCTGCCCTTATTTACCTGGTGGCTTTCTGGGCCATCGCTATCGGGCTGCTCGAGATCATTGTCGCCATCCGCCTGCGCAAGGTCATCAAAGGCGAAGCATGGTACATCTTTGCGGGTATACTGGGCATTCTCTTCGGCGTCCTGCTCCTATCCAATCCCATAGCCGGGGCAATTACGATCACCTTTATATTTAGTTTCTATGCGCTGGTGATGGGCTTCATCCTGTTGTCATTGGCGCTGCGCCTGCGCAAACGTCACCGGGAAGCCACCCGCACACACTATCCATCTGCTACGCATCCCTCCCGCTAGAGTACGTGCAGTGGCGCGATAAATCCCAGCGAGATCACGCCCGTGGTGCCGTTCTCGGAACCATAAGCCTGCTTCGCATAGTCCGTATAGCGATAAACCCTGCCCACATAGTTTACGAAAAACTTCAGGTTGAGGTCCTTGAAGGGGAAATATTCTACCGTTGGAATAAACCCCCAGGCCGTACGTAGTTTGTCGTCTTTATTCGGATCAGGATTGCCTTTCCAATAAGCAAAATCCACAAACCCCGTTGCCGACAGGTTAACCTTGCCGATCCGGTAATCCGCCTTCAACCAGTGGCTCGAATAGACCACACCCTCATCGGCCGGTAAATTGCCCGCCGGATCGCTGATACTGGAAGCAATTCCCTTCCGGTCGAGCTGTTCATTGCTGTATTTGAAATCATAGGCCAGTTGAAAACGGTCCAGCACCAGCTGGTTACCCAATGCTATATAGTTCATGTAGGTAGACCTCGCCTCCTTAAAGATGCTGTAAGACCATATGGTATTCACCTTGCCATTGAACAGGCTACCGCGCCAGTTAGCCACGGCTGCAATAGGAAAGGCAGCCTCCGTAATACCAGGCACATTGCCATAGATCTCACTGAAACTCCGGGTGCGTGAATTCAAGGCCTGAAAACTCAACGAATGCCTTTCATTGACCTGGTACTGTAGCCCCATACCCAATAGGAAGTTATCGGAATAATCCACGATATCACTGTACTGATAAATATCAATCGGGTTCATATCAAACTCGATGCCGCCCCAATCGGCACATAACTTGCCAATGGTAAAGCTGAGCTTATCCGTAGCAGTGACCTGGATATAGGCAAGGTCCGTAGACGCACTCATATTATCCTCCGACTGAGGTTCGGTTTGCTTGGTATACCGGTCACGAAAACGGAAGTATACCCGGTCATGGATCTTCCCCTTGATCTCGAGACGAAATTGATTCATCAGAAATCGCCCCTTAGTGTACTCGCCATCGACAAACTCATTGCGCAAGGAACTCTGCATATTGGCAATCACACTGATATTGCTCAACAACTTTTGTTTGGCTTCGGGAATCAACGGATGTTTATCCGTAAACGTATCGACCTGCTTTTGCTGTTGCGCCACTGGTGACAGGCACAGCAACAACAACACGGCCATAATAAAATACCTCATAGGCGTAGTTTATGGTGAAGTAGAAAGGGAGGACGGTACTCATACTCCCGTCAGCAATTAATATTGAAAGAAAAACTCCTGCAGCTTCTTTCGGTCTTTTGTTTTGGTAAGCCCCAACATCAGCAGGATACGTGCTTTCTGCGGATTGAGGTCATCACTCACAATGGTGCCCAGCTTGTCGTCGTCCGTTTCATCAAACTGCGTCACCCTCCCCGTAGGTACCCGCGAGGCGCGGCATACCGCAATGCCTTTTTTGATGGCCCGTATCACCGCCTCCGTATTGGCATCGTTCAGGTTGCCATTACCCAATCCCGCCGTTACTATACCATCAAAACCTCCATTCGCATAAGCATCTACCCCAATACCCGGTGCATCGGCAAACAACTCCACCACGGCCACCTTCGGAAGGGTAGCCAATCCGGTAATATCAAAGGGTGTTTCTTTATTGGCCTTACGCGCCGCCTTCAGATAGTAGATCACCCGCCCGTCATACACCTGCCCCAGCGGCGCCCCATTGGGCGCGGCAAAACCATTCACCTTGGTCGTACTCGTCTTCACGGCATCACGTCCATCGAAGATCGACTCATTAAAAGTGAGCAACACGCCCCGCCCCTTCGAATAAGGACTTGCCGCCACCGTTACGGCATCATACAGGTTCTTGGGGCCATCGGCACTGATGGCCGTCGAAGGACGCATCGAACCGGTCAGCACGACCGGATTGTCATAGCGCACCGTCAGGTTGAGAAAATAAGCCGTTTCCTCCTGCGTATCGGTACCATGCGTGATCACGATGCCGTCGGCCAGCTTGTTTTTGAATATCTCATTGATCCGTTTGTTGAGCTTGATCCAGATTTCTACCGACATATTCTGGCTGCCGACGTTGGCGATCTGTTCGCCCGAGATACGCGCCACCTTATCGATACCGGGCACAGCAGCGATCAGGTCGCCTACCGGCAATTCACCGGCTGTATAAGCAGCGCGGTCCGCCGATGCACCGGTTCCTGCAATGGTGCCTCCGGTCGCGAGGATAATGATCTTGGGTAAATTGTTTTGCGCCAGGCATACTGTCATGAACAGTACACCCGCTACGATCAGCAATAGTTTTTTCATAACCGCTTATTAAACTTGTTGGATAAGAATGTAGGATATAAAACCAGGTCAGCTATTGTTTCCCCTCCCCTGCCTTCCAGCTGGCGGCATACTCTTTCATCACGGTCGTGATACATTGCCCGATGGTCTTGTACATCTCCGTAGGCAGGTTGGCCAGCGACACCCGCACAGACCATTCCGGCCCTTCAAAGCCACCACCATTCAGCAATACCACCCCCGATTTTTCGGCCAGTCGGAAGAGAATATCTACCGGCTCGAAATTTCGCTTGAGCCATTCATTGAACTCGTCACCATATACCTTACGTCCCCACACCAGGATATCTATCTCGGTATAGTAACCAGCATTGAGCGCATCCGACACGGGCGGTATCTGCAACTCCTTCCACAACAGTGAAAGCCGCTTTTGCACCAGCTGCTGGGTCAGCTTCTTGTATTTATTGCGTTTATCCAGCAAAGCAAAAGCGGCAAACAACAGCATCTGGATTTGCTGCGGCAACGACAGACCCGCCGTATGGTTGAGCGCCACCTGCCGGCTATCGGCCACCATCCGGTCGATGAACAATAACTCATCCGGATCGAGCGTAATCGTGCCATACCGATCGCGCAAAGCCTGCTTTTGTTTCCACGGCAGGTTGTCGATAAACGTATCGAAGAGATTGTCTTCGTTGATCGCAATCACCCCCAGGCGCCAGCCCGTAGCCCCAAAGTATTTGGAGAAGGAATACACCCCAATGGTGTTGTAAGGGATCACCGACATCAACGATCGAAAGCCGGGCACAAATGTGCCGTACACATCATCCGTCACGATCACCAGGTTGGGATTGTGCTCTTTGACGATCTGTACGATACGCTTAAGACTATTCGGATGCATCGCCCTGGATGGCGGATTACTCGGGTTCACCGCAAACAATACCTTGATGGCAGGATCTTTCAGTTTATCCAGCTCACTGTCCGGATATTGCCAGGTATGGCGCCCTTCACGCGTCATCGCCGAAGCATTGATCTTGACGACATTGAACTCGTAGCGTTCCAGCTCGGGAATCTCGATATAAGGTGTGAACGTAGGAACCATCAGCGCAATAGAATCCATCTTCTGCACCAGGTAATTCTGCATCAGGCTATCGAAGATGTAACACATCGCCGCCGTGCCACCCTCAACGGCGAAAAGTTTGAAGGGCCGCCGGGGTACTTTGCCATCACACATTTCCTGCACCAGGTAGTCATGAACGATCTTCTCCGGGTAACGCAGCATACGATCGGGCACCGGGTACTGATCGCCGATAATACCCTCAGCCAGTTCATGCACCCAGCTATCGGCATCAAACCCATGTTGCCGGATGCCATATTTATACAGGCCGGCCAGCAGCTCGATGCCAGGCGCCTTTTTGTTGGAAGACAGGAACTTCTCAAACCGCTGCGCAATGCCTTTCTTGTCCGGAATACCAGCCAGTCCGCCGGGCACATGGTCCGTTCGCTTACATTCTTCCAACCCAAACAATCCCAGCGTAAAAAAAGCTTCCCGGGGCGTAGTGGCAATCCAGTTGGGGTTCCCCCTTCCGGCATTCAGCATCGCCCGGGCATTCGTTTCCGTACCAGCCTGTGCCAACCCGATCAGGGTATTCTTGAGTTCGAACGGACTCAATTGCAGCAACTCCTTCTCCTGAGCACGTGAAGTGCTGATCTTAGTGAGTTTAGCCATGTATGAGGATTTAATTATTTCATCAACAACACGATCACCACACCCCAAATGATCAGGAGGGTGTTACCTACCGCATAGGTTACGGTATAGCCCAGTGCCGGTGTTTTACTACCGATGGCATCCTGGATCGCGCCCAGCGCTGCCGTCGTCGTACGCGCGCCTGCCGTGCAACCCAGCGTAAGCGCCGGATGGAACTTGAATACATACCTGCCCAGCAGTAGCCCTACCAGTAAAGGCCCCACGGCAGCCACAGCACCAGCCACAAAAAGCCCCAGCCCTACCTGCTTGAAACCTTCTACGAAGCTGGGACCAGCCGATATCCCTACCACCGCGATGAACATGTTGAGGCCAACATTATTCATCACCCACAAAGCCGGTTCGGGAATACGGCCAAACGTAGGATGCTGCGAGCGCAACCACCCAAAGAAAAGGCCTGCGATCAAGGCGCCACCACTCGTGCTCAAGCTAAGTGGTACACCACCCACATGAAACGTTACAGCGCCCACCAGACCTCCAATCACGATGCCCAGGCCCACAAACAACATGTCGGTTTTATTCGTTGCACGGTCGGCATAGCCTATCTGCGTTACCGCCGTCTCCACATCTCTTTTAGTGCCTACCAATACCAGTACATCGCCCCGGTCGATGATCGTATCCGGCAACACCGGCACCGGAACATCCGCTTTCCGGATCTCCCGTATAAAAACACCGTGCATATACGATTGGCTGCGCAAGGTCTTTACCAACATACCACTGATCTCTTTTTTGCTGATCAATACAGCCAACGCCTCCGCCGGAAAATGCAATAGTTCACCATCCACCACCTCCGGCCCCACCAGCCCAAACTCACCCACAATATGTTCACGCCGGCCACTCAATACCATTTCATCCCCGGGTTGTATAACGGCGGTGGGCGCTGCCTCAACGATGTCACGGCCATGGCGGATGCGCTCTACAAACAGGCGGTGTTGCTGCTGCAACAAGTACTGCTCAACCTCCTTCACCGTCTTACCACCGGCAAACCAGGGACTGGTTACCCGAAAGGCACGAAATGAGATCACCGGGTCAGCAGCGATCATGCCGGGTTCATCAAACTCACCACCGCCGCCCATTTTCGCTTCCAGCTCCTTACTCTGCTGCCGCACTTTTTCCAGACCTCCCAATAGCTTGGGCCCTACGCTGGCCAGAAACCAGGCAGAACCGGCAGTGCCAAACAAATAAGTAACGGCATAACATACGGGGATGGCATTGATCATCGACTGCTGGGCAGACTTCTCGATATTGAGTTGTTGGATCGTATCGCTGGCTACACCGATCACGGCCGAGATGGTTTGGGCACCCGCCAGCAGCCCTGCGGCCTGTCCGGCATTGTACCCCATGACGATGGCGCAAAGCCAGGGAAAAACAAGACACAGCACACACACCAGCGCAGCAAAAGCCATTTGGGGAATACCATCTTTCTTAAGGCCGCGAAAGAACTGCGGACCTACACTATAGCCGACGGCAAACAGAAACATGAGAAAGAAAACAGACTTTACCTGAGGAGAGATCTCGATATCGAGTTGCCCGATCAGTACACCCACGAGCAATACAGCGGTTACGGTACCCAGCGAGAATTTACCCAACTTCAAGGGGCCGATAAAAAAACCAAGGGCTAGCGTAAGGAATACAGCAAGTTCTGGATATTGACGCAGTACATCAACAAACCACATAATGGAATATTTAGGTTAATCTATTGGAATAGCGGGCGCAACGGGTAAACGACGCGACCAGGGCTTCGGTAACAGACAGGAATACCTGATCCGTCGACACGAGCGACAGATTGGGTGGAGCAGATAAAAGTCGATAGCAGAAAAAGAAACAGGTACCGGCAAGCCGGTAAGCGGTCTATACAGCCGCAGGCTCTTCGACGGTCGCATCGGGTGCATTGTGCTGTACCGAAGCGATACCCGACGATACACCGGAAGCACTTTCATACAATTGGCTCGTGCCGATCACCTGGCCATTGGCGGCTTTCAGGTTGAAATACTGTTTGCCATTGGCTGAGTGTTTACGGTCATACTGGTCCACGTCAGGTGCATTCTTACGCACCGACTCGATGCCGTGGTGACAATTGGCCTTGCTGCTATAGCCTTCGCTGGTGAGGATCACTTCACCATTACCGGCTTTCAGCACAAACTGGTATTCTCCATTGGAACGGGTAGACACGACAAACTTGCCCATGATCAAGTTTTTATGGATGAATAATAGATCGGCAGGCTGCACTGGTCATGCTGGGGATGCACAGGCAGACCGTGAGTTCAAGGCGGGGGTAGATGGAAAGAGGAAATAACAGGTCGGAGAAAATCGATGTTCTAAAGTAAGGGTTTTGTGCAACAACAACAAAATCAACATGCCAACAAATCGAAACAGGCGCACAAGAAAACGGCGCGCCTTTCCTGGCGCGCCGTAGTTATCATAAATCATCTGTAACTTAAGCTTCACAGCTCTTGCAGGTCACCAGGCTGGTCACCAGCTCTTTCGACACACTCTGGCTGCGTTGGTAGTACAGGGTTTTTACACCCAGCTTCCACGCTTCGATCAGCAGCCTGTTCACTTCTTTCACGGGAAGATCCGAAGGAATGTTCAGGTTCAGGCTCTGAGACTGATCCACATACTCCTGGCGGATAGCCGCTTGTTGTATGATCTCCAGTTGGCTGATCTCCTTGAACGTTTTGAACACATCTTTTTCGACCTCGTTCAGTTCCTTCAGGTGTTGAACACTGCCATGGTTCAGCATGATGCCTCTCCAGGTATCCTCATTGTCGATGCCTTTCTTGATCAGCAATTCTTTCAGGTACTTGTTCTTCCGCATGAAGTTGCCTTTCGACAAACCAGCTTTATAATAGTTGCTGCTGAATGGCTCGATGCCGGGAGAGCTTTGACCCAGGATGGCACTGGAAGACGTGGTAGGCGCAATCGCCATCAGCGTCGTATTCCTTCTGCCATATCCTTTCAGCAACTCGGGCTCACCATAGATCCATGCCAGGTCCTTGCTGGCCTTAATGGCCTTGTCCTGGATATCTTTGAAGATCGCCACGGTCAATTGCTTTGCGCGCAGACCTTCGAAGGGGATCATATTCTTTTGCAGGTAAGAGTGCCATCCCAATACACCAAGGCCCAGGGCGCGGTGACGACGTGCAAACTTATTAGCCGCTTCCAGGAAGTGATTGCCTTCGGTTTTAGCAATGAACTCCTGCAATACAGCATCCAGGAAGAACACCGCCAGCTTAACGGCGTTGGTATCTTTCCATTCGTCGTACAGCTCCAGGTTCATCGACGACAGGCAGCAGATGAACGACTCATCGATGGTAGAAGGCAGCATGATCTCAGAACAAAGGTTGCTGGCGTTGATGGTCAGGTTCTGATCTTTGTATACCTGGGGTTTATTCCTGTTCACGTTATCGGTGAAGAAGATATAAGGAAGTCCCTTTTGCTGGCGGCTTTCCAGCACCTTAGCCCAGATCTGCCTTTTCTTCATATCACCATCCACCATGTCCTGCATCCAGTAATCGGGAACACATACACCGTTGAACAGGTTCTGGATCGGGTGACCAATATCTTTAATAGACAGGAACTCTTCGATATCGCCATGGTCGATGTCCATATAGGCAGCAAAAGCCCCACGACGTACACCACCCTGTGAAATGGTATCCATCGCTGTGTCGAACAGGCGCATGAAGCTCACCGCACCGCTACTCTTACCGTTGTCGGTAACAGCACTGCCACGCTCACGTAATGAACCGAAATAAGCAGAGGTACCACCACCCAGTTTGGTTTGCATGATCACCTCACCCAGCTTGTGCGTGATGCCTTCGATATCATCGGGTACGTGCACATTGAAACAGGAGATCGGCAATCCACGCTCCGTACCCATGTTGGCCCAGATCGGTGAGCTTAGGCTCATCCATCCGCGCTCCACCATTTCCTTGAAAGCGTCTTTCAGCTCAGGTTTGTACAGGCGGGCAGCAGCAGCAGCACAAATACGTTCGATGGCGCCCTCAACGGTTTCACCTTTCAGTAAATACCCCCTGTTGAGGACCTGCTCACTCTCTTCATTCTTCCACCATAATTTTTCCTGCTCGTATTTTCCGGCAATGTCCGGCAGTTGCTCGGAAGCAGGCAAGGCAGTTTCAAATAATGTTGTCATACTCAATAGACTTAATGGGTTTGCGTAGCTCTTTAACTAATAATGGTATCTGATCACTAAAACAGGTCATTCGCCGAAATGCTCTTATCAAACTTGGTGTACTCCACCGGACGTTTGGCAAAGAAATCATCCAGGCTATTCGAGAATACTTCTTCTTCAAACCAAAGCATCGCACTCGCTTCCTTGCTGCTGACGTTGAAAATAGGCTGCAGACCAATCTGCTGCAGGCTGTCGTCCGCCCTTCTCTTCATGAAGTTGGTAAGGTCATATTTCTTCACGATCTCGATCTCTCCGATATTGAAAATCCAGTCCAGCATACGGCTCTCTGTGTCGATAGACTGACGAACGATATCCTGCACCTGTTGGATCGTATCAGGCGTAAAGATCTCGGGATACTCTTCTTTGATCTTATTAATAAGGAAGATGCCGGCATTGGCGTGGATCTGCTCGTCAACCGAAGTCCAGGCAATGATATTGCTCACATTCTTCATCAGGCCCTTGAACCGGGTAAAGGCCAGGATGATAGCAAACTGGCTGAACAGGCTCACATTCTCAATGAGCAGGCTAAACAGGATCAGCGAAACAGTGTATTCTTTCTTATCGGTCGATTTAGTATTGGCCAGTGCCGCCGACAGGTAGTTCACACGTTCCTGAATAACGGGCACCTTCAACAATTGTTCAAACTCATTATTATAACCCAACACTTCCAGCAAACGGGAATACGCCTCGGAGTGACGAAATTCACATTCTGCAAACGTAGAACCCAGTCCGTTCAGCTCCGGTTTGGGAAAATGCTGGTAAAGATTGCCCCAGAAAGATTTTACGGCCACTTCAATTTGGGCGATGGACAACAAACTGTTCTTAACCGCGTTTTGTTCTGCAGGTGTCAAATGGGCATGAAAATCCTGCACATCCGCTGTAAAGTCAACTTCCGAATGAACCCAGAAAGACTTATTAATAGCATTGGTGTACTGGAGCACCTCAGGGTATTCAAATGGCTTATACTGTACCCTCTTGTCAAATAATCCCATAGTTAAAATTCTTTATACATGAAACAATGTCATGGACCAACCTGCCATTGGCCCCGCACAATCAACCAATTACTGTAGCGATACTTTGGTTGAGCGGGTCGATAAAGGTCAGGATATTTTTGATCGGGGGGCAAAGAAGAAATCAACAGCCTGTGTATAATACATCGTAAAATTTCCACACGAATGACATAGTCTGATGTTGACCAGGCGCCCTACCCTCCCTGCGCCAGATTCCCTTCCCGTGAAACACAATCCCAGCACAGCCCGTACCCATTTCCACGGATATCCGACGCTCCTACGCCTACTCCGCGTTAAAAGCTACCCCGGTTAACGGCGATAGCTTTCAGTTACTTAAGCAACCATTTTTCCTAAAATCCGGCCGAACCGCCGTAGCCAGGCCTTCCCGGATCGGCATAATGGTTTTTGCCGGTTCATAGATCACCCTGCCAGCACCTCTGCTCCGTCTACAAACGCCCAACCATAAAAAACGCGGCCCGCACCGTCAAATAGATTACCTTCTATGTCTTTATGGATCCTTGTGATACCGGTTCTTTAATAATAGGGGAAGCTAAAAACATCTATCTATGAGCAGGTTTACACATAGCCACTTACGGCCGCGGATTTCGCTGATTACAGTGCTCCTGTTGATTACTTTGCACACACCAGCACAACGCCCCAATATCATTTACATTATGACCGACGATATGGGATACGGAGACCTGAGCGGTTACGGACGTAAAGAATACGCAACCCCCAACCTCGATACACTCGCTTCTCAGGGTATAAAGTTTGTCAATGCTTACGCTGCTGCTCCGCTGTGCACCCCCACCCGCGTAGCTTTTATGACGGGCCGCTATCCTGCAAGAACGCCGGTAGGTCTCTATGAGCCGCTTACCGGAGAAGGCAAGGACACCACGATCGGATTGACCAACAGCTATACCTCCATTGCCACTTTGATGAAAGCGGCAGGATATGAAACAGCCCTCATTGGAAAATGGCACCTGGGTATTCGCCCGGAGCACAGCCCCGTGAAAGCGGGATTTGATTATTTCTTCGGCATCCGTGGTGGCGCAGCAGATTATAGGTCACACAAAGGCGACAGGAAAACAAACGATCTCTATGAAATGGACACTCCTGTATACATAGAGGGATACCTGACAGACCTGTTCACCCAAAAAGCCATAACCTTCATCAGGCAGCAACGTAAGAAACCCTTTTTCATAACCCTCGCCTACAATGCCCCGCATTGGCCCTGGCAAGGCCCGCAGGATCCACCTTATGCCGACACGGTCAATTTTAGAACAGGAGGATCCGCCGCCATCTACGCTGCTATGATGAAAAGCCTCGATGACGGTATTGGTGCGATCATGAAAACACTGGAAGAAGAACAATTGTCCGGGCAAACGATCATCATTTTCACCAACGACAATGGCGGAGAAAGGTACTCCGATCAGGCAGGGCTCTCTAAAGCCAAAGGCTCTTTGTGGGAAGGAGGCATACGCGTGCCCGCCCTTGTGCGATGGCCCGGCAGAATTAGTCCTGGCACCATTACACAACAGGCCGCGATCACCATGGACTGGACAGCCACCATCTTATCGGCAGCAGGTGCCAGGCCCGCATCCGCATTCCCCCTGGACGGTATCAACCTGATGCCCATATTGACGGGCAGAAAAACTAACATCGACCGTACATTCTATTGGCGCACCTTTCAACGCAGTCAACAGAAAGCGATCCAGCACGGAAACTGGAAATACCTGCAGGACGAAAAGGGCGAATTCCTGTTCGACCTCAGTACCGACCAGCGCGAGATAAATGACCGGAAGTCCACACATCCTGATGTTTTCAACGCGTTGAAAAAGATGTACGCCCAATGGGAAAAGAGCGTATTACAACCCATCCCGCTACAATAATCAAGCACGGCCGCCGCTTTGCCCACGCTCCATCGGCTTATTCACACCGCAGCGAAAGCCGGGCCGTACGGCCACTCCCGTATAGCCGGTTTCAAAATATACAATTTCCCCAAAAAACAAAGCCGCCCCCAAAACTGGAGGCGGCGACCTATAAACGATTGCTAGTACTTGAAGCCGGAAATTATTCCTGGATGCGACGGAAATCTACATTAGACACCGCCAGGCCCTGTGAACTGAAATGACCGGCTGAAGCATTACAACCTGCCTTGATCACCACATAGATGGTGCCGCTGGCGCCAAATGTCATGTCAGCCGTCTTGGTGCCGTTGAAGGCCGTCCAGGTACCCCAGTTGATGAAACTGATCTTCTGGTTATCGGAATAATCCTTGCCATCTGCCGGAACCGATTGGCCAAACAGGATCTGGAACCACGCATCCTGCGTAACCCCATAAGCGCCATTCATGGTATAGCGATAAGTCTTGTTCGCCACTACCTGCACAGCCTGGTAAATACCGCCATTCACACCAGCCGTCACCGGTCTGGTAGCCGTGGTAGCGGTATAGGCATTGTTGCCCAGCGTCCAGATGATCTTGGCCGCATTGGCATCATACTTACCCCAATATTGCTCATCACCGGCATTGAACCTACCACCCTTGATCAGGTTGTCGTAGGCAGGGTCATTTTTGGTAGTGGTCACACTGACATTGGGCGCACTGTACAGCTTGCCCCGCTTATCGAGTGATTGCATTTTAATAGTATAAGTGCCGGCCAGCGGATAAAATACCGTATCCGTTGTTTTTCCCATCGTCAGGGCACTGCCCGTCTTACCCACATCCCAGCGTGTGCCCACCACATCGCCCTTAGTTGTATTGGTGATCACAAATTTGGCGTCATTACCCGGCACCGGGGTCACCGTAAAGGTGGCCACCAGGCTATCGACCGGCGCATACACTTCGTAGCTGTCATTGCTGCTCTTTTCGCAGCTCGCCAGTACGCTGGCGCCTACCGCCAGTGGCAGCAGCGCTTTGATTATATTGAATCGATTAACAGATTGCATACCTATAGATTTTGTAGCGTTAATAAAACCTGTATCAGGGGCTCTTACCAACCGGTATTTTGTGTCCAGCCGGTTTTGATGATCTCACTCTCAGGAATAGGATACCAGTTCATCTTCGAGTCGTCCCATACACGGTCTTCCAGCTTCGTTGGCGTGTACACAAAGGCACCACCACTGAGCGCAATTGAAATACTTCTTACAGGAGAACCCAATACACTACCCTTCTTCCACCGGCGCAGATCCCACCAGCGATGACCTTCAAAGCCCAGCTCCACACGACGCTCATGCACGATCGCATCAGCGGTCAGGGTCGTCAGCGCAGGCATGGTAGCACGGGCACGTACCCGGTTGATCGCCTGCAAGGCCGTCAAATCATAGTTCGGCGGAAGGCCCGTAGCACCATACGCATTGAACATCGCCTCCGCATAGTTCAGCAGAACCTCCGCATAGCGGATGTACATGAACTGATGCGCGGTAGTCGTATTGTTGAGCAGGTCCACGCTGGAGTTGACATATTTCGACAGGTAATAACCAGTCTTGGTAGCATTCAACTTGGGTTGAGCGCTGTTACCACCATAGTAAGTCTGGATCGTGGTCGATTTGTACGTAGCACCGTTGAAGATCACCGAAGCCGCTAACCGGGGATCCCGGTTGGCATAAGGCGCATTCGCATGTGCCGGATTGCTCCAGTCGAACGGAACGGAGGTACTGCCACTCTTCACCTCAAACTCATCCACAAAGTTTTGACTCGGGGTAATACTGTTGCCATTGCTGTTCTCAAACACGATGGGGAAATTGGCACGCTCCAGACCATTCTGGTTGCCATGGCGCCGGAAGAAGATCGACTCCGTAGAACTGAAGTTCGTAGCGCCAAACAGGTTGCCATAGGTAGCATCGAGGTTAAATACATTCATAGCGATCACCTCACGCGCCGCCGCAGCAGCATCTGCCCACGTATAAGTTGAACCCGCTTCCTTGAACAAGGGACTGGCAGCATACAACAGCGCACGGGCTTTCAGCGCCTTGATGGCCGCAAAGGTCACACGGCCCGATTCGTACCAGCTCGTCGCCGAACTGGTGCGTACACTATCCGGAATGATCACCGCCGCTTTGTCGCACAAAGACACAATGTACTTGAATACCTCGTCTACCGAATTACGGGGCAAGCCTTGCCAGCTCTCCGGTTTGTTATAATCCAGCGCCTTGTCGATGATCGGCACGCCACCGTAACGCTTCACCAGGTCTAAGTACAGGAACGCCTTGATGAAATAAACCTCACCTTCCATAAACTTCAGGTTGTTCACCGCACGCTTGTACGTCACGGAGTCGTTGTTTACGATGCCGTTGGCAAGGTATGTCAGGTCCGCCGAATCCCGGTTCTTCACAAACAGGTTGGTCTGGAAGATCCCGTTGAAAGATTCATTCCAGCGCGCATCCGGATTGTCGAAACGGTTCCATACACCATAGTTATAGGTGTGCGAACGATTGTTGACGTTGGTATGATAGGCATCATCCGTGGCAGCCTCCATATCCATCGCGGCAAAACCATCCGGCAGATAGGTATAAGCATTCCAAACGATGCCTTGGATATAATCGTACCGCTTGTACATCATCTCGATCGGCATATCAGCCGGAATTTTCTTCAAATCCAGGAAGTCCTTCTTGCACGAGGTAATCCCCGCAACCGCAAGAAGCACATATAGCATGATATAAAACTTGTTTTTCATCCTCGTAGTTTTCAACTGTGAATACTAAAATTTCGCTTTAAGGCCTACAGTAACGGTTTTCATCAGGGGATAACCCATCGACAAACGCTCAGGCTCCAGTCCCTCGATCTTCGAGCTCAGCAGGTTGTTACCACTGAGGTACACCCGCAGAATATCGAATTTCTTCAGCATCCCTTTTGCAGGAACACTGTAGCCTACTTCTACGCTACGCAGCTTCACAAATCCACCATCACGCAGCCAGAAATCGGCCTGTTGGTTGTTGTTGTTGTTCACCAGGGTCGACAAACGGGGCGTGGTAGCACTGTTGGCCGTTTCTGGTGTCCAGGGATTGCTGGAGAAAGCCGTGATGTTGTTGTTGTTGGCCAAAGGATGCGTGTAATCGAAGGCATCATCCAGCAGGCTGACCGTTCTGTTCGTCACCCCTTGTACAAAAGCATCGAGATCGAAACCTTTATACTTGAAGCCAATATTCACGCCGAGGGTAATCTCAGGCAGCTTGGTGAACTTCAACGGACTCTTGTCATAGTTATTGATGATACCGTCGCCATTCACGTCTGCAAACTTCAGGTCGCCGGGGCGCACCTGGCCATAGGTCGATTTGGGAACACCGGGCAACAGGTTGCCATTGGCATCAAAATCAGCAGTCTGGTAAAAGCCGGTGCTTTGCAGGCCACGGAACTGGTTGATGCGATACCCTTTTTCATAGAGGTAGCTGTAAGGCTGAGCATCCTGTGCACGGGCGGTAATTTCATTACGGGCAAATGAAAAACCTACGCCTCCATAATACTCGAATTGAGAAGCCGTCTTATCACGGTACTGCAAACTCAGCTCGATACCGCGATTGATCGTTTCGCCACTATTAGTGGAGCGCAGAGCAAAACCCGTATAGGCAGGTACATTCACCGGCGCTTCCAGGATACCCTTACGTTTTTCGCGGAACAGGTCGATGCTGGCATTCAGTTTATCCAGCAACGTCAGATCAACACCCACATTGAGGGTTTGCTTTTGCTCCCAGGAGAAGTCGGCATTGGGATAAGGACCTTCGGTACGGCCCTGGAAAGTTGCATTGTTCGTACCCAGGAGAATGTCGCTGCTTCTAATACCCCATCTTTCAAACAGGAAACGGAAATTCTCATTGGTATTGGCTGTAACGCCGTAAGAAGCACGCACCTTCAGAAAGCTAACCACCTTGTTGTTTTGCAGGAAAGACTCCTTGCTGGCGATCCAGCCGAGGCCAATGGCCGGGAACAAACCATAACGATCGCCTGCCTTGAAGTCGCCCGATCCGGCATAAGAGAACGACAGGTCGGCTACATACTTCTGGTCGAAATCATAGGTAACCGCACCGCGCAGTCCCTGCTCCGCCACCTCATAGATCTGATCCTGGTGGTCATAACTGGTACGGTTGGCCTGCAACAGTCCGGTAAAACTATGCCGTCCGAAATGGCGGTCATAATTCACCCCCAACTGCAGGGTGTTCCTGTTCCAATGCTGATTACCGGCATCGTCGATATTTTGCCCTACAGCGCCTAGCACCCTGTAAACAGCATTGCCGTTGGCATCAAGCACGGGGTTATCGTAAGCATCTTTCGTTATCTCATAAGAAGGAACGGAAAAGCTCTTGTTATAAACACCTACATATTGATTCGCAAACGAGAAGCCGCCGTGTACCGACAAGCCCTCTACCAGCGCATCGAGCCTTTGTACAAAGCTCAGGTTGGTTTGCAAACTCCGTGTATGCGAGCTGTAGATACCATTCTGGCGCAGCAGCTGTACAGGGTTGAAATTGTACACCGCATTATTGCCCCAGCTGCCGTTCAGATTCTTCACGGGGAAAGCAGCAGCAGGTATCTTCATCAGGTTCGAGAATAGCGAAGCCGCTGTAAATCCGGAAGGCGTATTGCGGTCTTCTGTAATACCGGATACGGTTGCTTTCACCGACAGGTTCTTGTTCAGCTGCAGGTTCACATTGGCCCTCAGGTTCAACCGGCGATATTTGGCATTCGTACCATTGTCCTGACTGATAGCCGTGGCATCTTTATATGCACCGGTAAAGTCGGTAAAACCACCCAGCACGAAAAAACGCGCGCGGTCATTACCACCCCGGAAAGACACGCTGTAGTCCTGGTTAGAGGAACTATTGTTCAGGATCTTATCATACCAGTTTACATTCGGGTGGAAAGGATCATCGGTAGCCTTGTACAACTCCGGATTATAATACTTGATGGGCAAGCCATCGTTTTTCAAAGCCTGGTTGTACGCAGTTACATAACCATAGGCATCCATCACCTGCGGCATCGAGATGGGGCGCAGGTTACCATAGCGGCCATTCACCTCGATCTTCGTCTTACCGGTTTGCGTGCCTTCCTTGGTACGCACGCTCAATACGCCGGTAGCACTGTTAAATCCATAAATAGCAGTAGCCGCCGCATCTTTCAGCAACGTCACCGTTTCGATCTCGAAAGGCGACAGCGCCGACAACGCGTTCAGGTCAACCTGGAATCCGTCCAGGAAAACGGCGATAGCATTACCCGCCACATTCCAGCTGCTTTGACCACGCAGGTACAGCGTCGGGTTATCATAACCCGGCTCGCCCGAACCCGTAGTAACCGTAAGGCCAGGTATACGACCTTGCAAACTGTTCAGCAGGTTGCCGGCATTCGTACGCGCGAGATCTTCACCGGTAATTGTAAAAGTAGCGCCAGTCGTTCTCCAGGTTTGTTCACTCCGGATCCCCTGATCCACCAAAGAAGCCTTGGCAGGCACAACGATCGTATCGGGCAGCACAGCAGTACCCGACTGCGCCTTGGCCGCGGAATAACCCGTCGACAACACCAGCGCGATCAGTACTTTTATATTGACATGTTTATTTTTCATTGTTTGCAGTTAAACGTTCACGAAGCTTTGGTTAGTAACCGGGGTTTTGACCGTCCCAATCTTTTCCACCCAGGTACCGCATACTGATCTCCGAGTAAGGGAAAGGAACATAGTAATACTTGGTAGGGAAAGTACGTGCACCATAAGACACCAACTCCCACTTGAGGAACGGATTGGAAGGACGTGGCGTAACGCCGTTGCTGGAGGCCGTCACCGCAAATCCACGCAGGTTGGTATTCAACACCACATGCGCAGTCAACCAGCGGTGCAGGTCATTGTAGCGGTGGTCTTCAAAAGCCAGCTCTACCGAACGCTCGTTTTGAATAGCCACACGGAAAGCAGGCTGATCAGGCAGCATGGAAGCATCCTTATTGGGCATACCCGCTCTTTGACGAATGAGATTCATGGCATTGAAGGCTTCAGCAGAAGGCCCTGCATACTCGTTCATCGCTTCAGCATAAGCCAGGTAAAACTCGGCCAGGCGGAAAACGGGCCACACGAAATGGCCATCATTGTTGTTGTCCACGCGGGCTACGAATTTGGTACACTCGACCGCACTACCCATACCATCACCAGCATTGGTATCATCCACCAGCAACCCCTTTGCATAAGCGCCATCAGTCGCACCTGATGCTTTGTAGTAAGCCAGGAACTGACGGCCATTATTCCACCATTGACCGGCATAGGCGATGGATTGATAAGCACGGGGATCGAGGTTCAGCCCTTCAAAATAAGCCTTGAAATCAGTACCGGTGGGCGTCGCCGTCCACTTGGTACCATCTCTTTTCTCATATTGCTGCAGGAACTCGACAGGCACATTGTTCTTAGCACCCCACTCGCTCATCCGAACTTTCGAAGAGTTGTAACGTCCCCAGTCGGCCCAGCCATAACGGTTGGGGTCGTTCATGTGGCGTGTGTTGACCAGGATCATCTCCGGGTTGCCATAAGTACCGGTGGTACCCATCACGTTGTTGGAAACAGCTTCGTAGTCACCAAGGCCTGCATAATTATCCGTACGAACCGTAGTCGTGGGCTTACCCGTATTGTAGAGATACACACCGGAAGCATTGGCATTGTCGATCACCGCTTTGGCAGCATCGGCAGCTCTTTTCCAACGTTCTTTGTTGTAAGCAGGATAAGCTAACACAGAATCACGGGCGTCGCCAAAACGCGCACCGGAGATAGCCGACTTCATGTTTTCGGGCGTATTGTACAAGGGACTGGCAGCATACAACAGCACGCGCGCTTTCAAGGCCAGCGCCGCCAGGCTGGTAATACGGCCATAATCGGTGGTGGGGCGTGTAGGAGGCAACAATGCCGCCGCCTGATCGCACCAGGTCACCAGGGTATCCACCAGTGATTGGATAGAAGCACGGGGAATGGCTACATTACCATCACCCAACAACACATCCGATACAATAGGAATACCACCATACAGGCGGAAAGCGCTGTAATGCGCCATGGCACGGCAGAAAATAGCCTGTCCCTTCACATCCGACTTCCACTCGTCGGGAGCATCCGACACCTTATCGATATTCTTCAATACCAGGTTAGCCCTGCGCACCGAACGGTACCAGCTGCTGAACGCAGTTGTACCGGTAGAGCCACGCTGCGTTACCGGCCCCCGGTCAATACTGTAGTTGGGGCCCATACCACCGGCCACATAAAATTGATAGTTCAGGTTGCCAGCCACCCAGTTCGCACCGGGCAACAGCAAATGCACCTGGTCGGTCAGTACATCTTCCCGGCTGTCGGCCGAGTTGTTTTGTACAAAGCCGGTAGGTACACACCAGGCGTACATATCCGCCACAGCATATTGAGCCTGCCGTTGTGTATGAAACACCGTATCCACGGTCACATCATTCCCCTTGGGTTTTTCCAGGAAATCCCGGTTGCAACCCGTTGTCATTATACCCATCGTTACCGAAGTGGCGAGGAGTACTAATGGTATATTGATCCTTTTCATGCTGTTTTCGTTTAATCAGATTCGACAATTAGAAACTTACATTGATACCGGCATTGTAAGTGCGCGTAAGCGGATAACCCATAAAGCCCATATTCTCCGGATCACCCCAGATATCATTTTCGCTCCAGGTGTACAGGTTAAAGCCATTCGCGTAAATACGAACAGAACCCAATCCTGCTTTTTGCAGAATGCCACGTTGGAACGTATACCCTACTTCCACATTCTTCAGACGGATATAAGAAGTATTCATGTTGAAATAGGTATTCCGGTAAGCCTGGCGGTTGTAGGCAGCGATGGGAAAATTGATCTCCTCACCGGCAGCGTAACGCTCAGGCGTAAAGCGCGTCCAGTCTACTTCAAACAAAGCTTCTGTAGTACCATTGAAGTGCAGGTTCGTCGCGCGCATAGGATTGGCGGCAACCTGGGCAGCTCCCTGAAACAAGGCCGAAAAATCGAATCCTTTATAACTGAGGCCAAAAGAGAAGCCGAAAGTAAAGCGGGGGATATCCGTATAGTTGGATCTTACACGGTCCTTGTCGTCTACAACACCATCGAAGTTGACGTCTTTCAGACGTACATCACCGGGCTGCAACGGTACATTACCGAATGTCAGGTCTTTCTCGTACACATCATTACCAGCACCATTCTTATAAGGCTTGCCATTAGCGTCTTTCGCGAGTACAGGCCTGTTGAGGATGGGATTGTTGGAAGCATCTACTTCATACAGGTCGGCCCAGGAAGTATAGAGACCATTGGCCTGCAGATACAACTGCTGGTTGATGGGCTTTCCGGTTTCAGCCTGGTATTCGAGACCTGGCACGATCGCTTCGTCTCTGAAAATGATCTTATTGCTATTGGTAGCAAAATTGCCCTTCACCCAGTAGCCTAAGTTTTTGTTGATCTTATCGCGATAAGAAAGGTCGACCTCCATACCGTGGTTATTCACCCGGCCGAGGTTATAAGGAGGCAAAGTAGCGGCCACGATACCGGGCACAGTTCCACGGTAAGAAAGGATATTCCACCGCTTTTCTGTGTAGTAATCAAAGCCGATGGTCAACTTGTCCTTAAGCCAGTTTGACTCAAAACCGATATTGGCCTTTTCAGCCGTTTCCCAGGTCACATTGGGGTTACCCAAACGGGCTTCGCGGGCAGACTGTACGTATTGACGGTTCACACCTGTCTGACCAAAGAAGTAGCCATCCATCGTACCGGCACTGCTACCGCCACTGTACGACCATACGTCGGGTAGGTACAAAAAGCGGGCGCCACCGATCCGGTCGTTACCAACCCGGCCGAATGATCCCCGTATTTTCAGGAAGGTCAGGTAGTCGTTGTCCGGGAAGAAGTCTTCCTTGGTTACGATCCAGCCCAGCGAAAAGGCGGGCATATAACCAAAACGCATATCATCGGGGAAATTCTCCGATCCATTATAACCCATATCAGCTTCCGCGAGATACTTGCCTTTATAAGCATAGGTAAAACGGCCTACCAGACTTTGGTAAGCATGCGGCACTCTGTATTCGAGATCTGGATTAAAGTTCTTGCTCAGGTTGGCCATCGCCAAACCGGTAATAGCATGGTCGCCAAAGGTGCGGCTATAGTTGATCGCAAATTCGCTGTACCAGGTACGCCACTTACCACTGAAATAATTGGCCGCGCGTGTAGAAGGCGCCTCGTTGTTCAGCTGCACCCAGATGGGATCGAGCTTGTCCCCATTGGGATTCTCACGCACTGCCCACATCACCGGGGTTGAACTACCACTCGAAGTACTGGAGAAATAGCTGTCGTAAGAAGCCTGCACATTCACAGAAAGCCCCTTCGTAATGAAATCAAGCTTATGGGTCAGTTTCAAAGCCGAGTTGAGCGTGCTGTTGTTGTTGAGGTTATACTCGTTCCGCTGAGCCAGGCTGTACAGGGGATTGAACTGCTCGGCGTTGCGTTGCCAGATGAAAGCAAAACGATTGTTGATATAACCAGGAGAACCCATCGGGTTGGTCCACATCAGGTTCTTTTCGTAATTGTAACCATCATTGCTCATCCCCGATATATTGACGAATTGCGTACCGACATTCACCGCGATCTTGAAGTTTTCGTTCACATCAAAATCAAAGTTGCCGCGCAGGTTATAACGGTCTTTCCGGTAATCCATTTCTTTAGAGAAAGGCATATAATCCGTATTGAACAAACCACGTTGCGTGAGATAACCGGCAGACAGGAAGTATTTCACCCCCTTGGTACCACCGGTGATATTGACGTTGGCCTGGGTTTGAGGCGCAGTGTTCTTATAGATCTGCGACTGCCAGTCCTGGTCGGGGTGAAAATAAGGATCATAATAAGGATTGGGCGATCCGTCGGGCAGTTTGGGCGTGTGCGCGTTGGCATAGTACTTCAGGTCCTCATCGCTGAACAGCGGTTTATAGGCCGTCTTTCTTTTCTCCACAAACTTGGCCCAGCCGTCGGCCTTATTGGCTACTTCGGGATCATTGGCCAGGTTTTGCCAAACGGTCTCGAAAGCCTGTTCGTTACGCAGGGTGGCGTATTGTACAGAGTTGACGTAATCCGGCATGCGGGTAAACTGGTTCAGGGCCGACTGTACCGTCGCACTTACCTTGGGCTTACCTTCCTTACCACGCTTGGTCGTGATCAGGATCACACCATTCGCACCACGTACACCGAATACGGCGGTAGCAGAAGCATCTTTCAGGATACTGATCGTTTCCACCTCATTGGGGTCGATGTCATTGTACGTGTCACGCACGATTCCATCCACCATGATCAACGGCGAAGTACTGCCATTGTAGGTACCTACACCACGGATGTACAGGGTGGAGGCGTCATTACCAGGCTTGCCCGATGATTGCATCGAGATCAAACCGGGCAACCGGCCTGCAAGTGCATTACTCAGGTTGGATACCGGCGATTGAACGATTTCTTTAGCGTTCACGGTACTGATAGCGGCAGTGACCGACGCCTTTTTCTGTTGACCATAAGCTACCACGACCACATCGGTCAGACTGGCGGCTTCGGCGGTCTCGAGGCTTACAGCGAAGACGGTCTTGTTACCGATCGTCACTTCCTGACCGGCAAAACCCAGGTTGGTAATCGCCAGTTTCTTGTAAGAAGCATCGATCGTAAGGGTAAAGTGGCCATCCTTGTCAGTCGAAGTACCGACTGAAGGACCACCCGATTTCTCCGCAGAGACGGAGGCGCCGAACACGGGTGCACCTTTTTCGTCTTTCACGGTGCCACTGATCTTGCGGGTTTGTGCAAAACTTTGTTGTTGGACGGCAATCGTCAGCAGGAACAACAGGAGTCGGCACAAAAGTTGACTTTTGGTCATCATCCTCATAAAGTTGTTTGGTGATAAATGAAATTCTTAAGAGCCTTTTGTTAATCGTAAACCGGAAGTAGGAAGAGTAATCCTATGAAGTTGACCGGAGGAACTCCGGGAAAAGAGTTGGCAGTGTGCAAGCATTTCGTTTGGGGTTTGATTGAAATAACGGATGCAATTTTGCATTTCGTGTAGGAAAGACCAAAATAGTAGCTACGTCAATTCCTCTACATCGGAAAATTGAGGTAATGATAATCAATCAATTAGTTTAATTCACCCCTACGCAGGCCTACTACTTCGCCATTTTCTGGCGTATAGTTGCCTGTTTTTGCGGCTACAATAGGCCTACCAGATCGTCCCCCCTCATTTAACAGAATACCCCACTTGCATCAAAAGAGGCACTACAGGAGACCTGGTAATACTGGGTGTTTGGGTAGCGTGGTACATCATACATTACATCATGCTCTACCCTACCACCCGTCGTCAGATAGCATGTTCAACCCGGCAACCGGGGAGCGGTATAGATAATATATATAAGGAGTAAAAGAGACGGTGCCACGACATGATTGAGGTCGATGCGAAAAGTACGGCAGTATGGCAATCACCGGGGCATTGCGTCCATACAGAACAAATCTGGAAAAATGACTAATTAAGCTCCCCAAACCCGCATACAACGCACAGCCCCACCACGCACGACCACAGGCTTATCGCCCTCCTGCCTTACAAACTCAACCCCCAACAGCCAAAAGCTCAGTTCACCCGGCTTCGGCACAATACCATGATCGAAGTCGAAATCGGCTCCGCTTTTCCGGCCAATAGCTGTCATTGGCCCAACTCGTACGGCCCGTGAATACGTGTGTTTATCAAAGTCGACAAAGATCATCGCCGACACCATCCGGAAATGGGTAGCCAGCTTGGGCACATTTTTATCGGCACGCCGCAACCGGAATCCCGGCACAGAGATCCGGGCCTCGTCACGGCCTGCCGGTACACGATCACGCAGGTTCAGCGGCAGCAGCTCTTCCAGCGGTAAGGACTCGTTGAATTCGAATCCTTCCAGTACAGTAAGATCCCCGGCTTCCACACGGCGGTAGCCCCATTCATTCACCGCGTCCGACTGGATCGCCCGCAACAGCCAGGCATTGATACGCCCGGTCAGGCTGCGTCCCTCCACACCTGCCAGCAGACGATCCATGGCGTACCGGAAAGTACGGGTCGCCTTCCCCGACGTCTTGAATTCTGCCGCCGCCCGCCGTGAGTTGGCAAAGTCCTCCCCGTCTTTCAGCCGGCATGGCCGCGGACCGCTTTTTTCTTTCACATAGGTTTCACCATGCTCTCCGCGCACGAACGTAAGCCCCCCCACCGAGCCACGCAATTTCAAAAGACCATCTAATTTTGCCATAGGATAAAGTTTCTGCAATGGTACGATTCCGGCAGGGCGGGTTCCAAATTCTTGAACCATTTTGATCGTTTTTGAACCAAAATAGACTGACATGCAACACAGCACCGGTCACCTCGGCAAGTCTATCCACGCCCCTAACATACCCGTAAAAGATCATAACAGACGAAGTAATAAAAAGTAGGTAGTAACTGTATATCTATAATATAGCGCTCCCCTAGTGGCTTAATTGATGATACATATCAGCGGGTAGTCAACGCCGGGTCAACTCCATGTCAACCCCATGTCCCGGAAGGTGAAATGCAGGCGGGGCGCGGATTCACGTTATCCACAATTGGCAAACGCAATCCCATGGCGGGTTTGATCGTTTGAGAGAAGATATTTTGGAGAATTCCCGGCATAAAGCGAAAGCAGTAAATAGATGAGTGAAGATACAGTCACCCTACCCCCCATTGCAAAAAAAACGCGGCAAATCGGCCGCGTTTTTCAATAATATCTACCAACCCATGTGATGCATCTTACATAAACCCGTCTTCGATCATCCGGTTCATCTCGTCCACATCGTTCGTCGACCAGGTAGCAGTTGCGCCTCTTCCCCCTTGCTGACGCAGAGCAAGAACCTTATGCTCGTTCACGAGCCTTTCCAATGCATCCAATAACCCCTCGTCTTCAATGTGAAGGATCTCAGCGATCAACTGTAGTTTTTTATCGGCATCCGGCATAACGACTGTTTTAGGATCATTCCGATCAAAGATACGAAAGACCACACGCGTAAAGAAAGACCAGCTACTACCCTTCCAGCAGTACCGCTAACTTGTCCATCGATGCTTCCAGACCGCCACGTACACTGTGCTTGTTTTCTTCAAAGCTCGCCACCTCGGCATCCGTAGCATCTACCGGGCAACATTGATTGGTGATCGTCGTGATGCCATCCTGCTCGGTAAACGTGAAGACATTAATGATCTCGGCAGGCCAGTGCGCAAAGAAAGGGGCACGCGTCAAACCACCCGACTCATTGGAGAAAGACAACGTGATCTCCAAACGATCCGGCCGCTCGATGGCACCATACACCAGCTTAGCCCACATAACCGTATCACCATTTTCCATTTTAAACAGACAATGACCACCCGGTTTGAAAGTAAACTCGGTGACCGTCATGGTAAAGCCCATTGGCCCCCACCATGCCGATAAGGCCGCCGCGTCGGCAAAGGCTCCGAATACCAGGTCACGCGGCGCTTTCACCGCACGCTTCACCGTCAGGGAAGCAGCATTACTTGTTGCGTTTGCTGTTGACATCTGCTTTCTTTTTTTGTGTTTTTTGTAAATATTTATCCAGCGAATCGAATTGCTGTTCCCAGAACTGACGGTATTGGTCTACCCAGCTTTGCACCTCCTGTAGCTTATCCAGTTTCGCTTCACAAAGCCGCTCCCGCCCCTGCTGCATGACCATCAGCAAACCACACTCCTCCAGGATCTTTACATGCAACGACACCGCCTGGCGGGTCATATCGAATTGCTCGGCAATGGCATTCAGATTCAATGGCTTTGCAGCCACCATACCAATGATCTGCCGCCGTGTAGGATCGGCGATCGCCTGGAATACATCTCTGCGTGTCTCCATAAATAGGCAAGTATTTGCTTGCAAATATATGCGCAAGCATTTACTTGCACAAATAAATCTTACCGCATTACGGAAGCCTACACTGCCGAAGAGATATTATAACTGATAAAGAAAGGCTCCTGCTGAAGTACAGCACATACAACAGCCCGTACGCGTACACAGCCCACCCTTAAGCATCAAAAGTGGTAACGCAGGATGGGCTTCTGATTGATCGTATTGTCGAGGAATTCTTCAAATGTTTTACCCAAGAGGTAAATCCCTGCTTCGCAGGACATATAGAACAGGAGGTCAGGGGTGGCTAGCAGTAAGCCATTATCAAAATGCAAAGTTCCAACGGGATATAAAGTAGTTTGCAGAACACGCTCTAGTGAAAGGAGCTCCTTGGGTTTAGTCATACCGCTGCCGTTTTCAATATTCAACAATATCTCACCAAACTTTCCATCCGGCATGGAAAACTCCACCCGTATATTCCAAAACTCCTTGAGCAATGCTAATAGCGGCCCCTCCGGAATAGCCAACCCCGCCCGCTCCAAGTCATCAAACTAATATTCTATATTGATACTTCTGCCTTCGTACCAACCGCACTCATCCATGATGGCTTCAATCTTTTTATCAGTAAACCCCATGATTCAAATTAAGATGTATGCGCCAAAATAGCGCATAACCACTTTATGAACAAATCGCCAACGCCCTCCGCTTGATCCGGTCATTTCGCGGGTGATTACCCTTCTGTTCCCGTTCCTATACCGCATACTCTTTCCTTCGTTGCCTCTATGCCTGGGTGCCTCGATGCCTCATCGCCTTTTTCCCTACCTTTATCAAAATAATTCTATATGCGGGCATTTTTAGGCATGGGCCTCCTGGGGTCCAATTTTGCAAAAGCGCTCTTGAAGAAAGGAGAAGCCGTTCAGGTATGGAACCGAACCACATCACGGGCAACTGCCCTCGAAGCAGACGGGGCCAAAGCATTTGCCAACGTAGCAGACGCCGTGAAAGGAGCAGACATCATCCACATCACCGTCAAGGATGACGCATCCGTAGACGAAGTCCTGGCGCAAGCAGCAGCAGGCTTTCAACCCGGTGCCACCATCATCGATCATACCACGACATCCAAACAGGGTGCCATCGAACGCACAGCCGCCTGGAAAGCCAAGGGATATACCTACCTTCATGCACCGGTATTCATGGGCCCCTCCAATGCACTCGACAGCTCGGGCTTCATGCTCGTCTCCGGCGATCAGGCAGTCGTAGAGAAATACACACCGGTATTGGAAAGCATGACCGGCAAGCTGCTCAATTTCGGTCCCAACGAGGGACAAGCCGCCGCCATCAAACTCATGGGCAACTGCTTCCTGGTAGCCTTCACCGTCGGCCTCTCGGATACGCTCGCGCTGGCCAAGTCGCTCGACCTGCCACAAAGCGATGTCACCAAACTATTTGAAATGTGGAACCCGGCCGGTATGTTACACGGCCGTATGAAGCGCATGACCGCCGGCACCTACGACCAACCCTCCTGGGAGCTTAACATGGCCCGCAAGGATACCCAGCTCTTCCTCGATCAGGCAGCCAGCACAGGCACCACCCTCACCGCTATCCCGGCCATCGCCGAAACCATGGACCAATGGATCGCCAAAGGCGTGGGCGGCAAAGACTGGACCGTCATCAGCAGCGAAAACATTCCCAAGCCTTAATACAAGGCATATAGGCACAAAGGCAACAAGGCAATGGAGTACACGAACCCTTTACGAAGAGCCACACCACAATAGCACAGGATTCCTGGCGACAAGTATTTAACGCCCACTACTAAAGACCTATGTAAAAAACGGCAGCGACCACACCTGTAGTCGTTGCCGTTTTTACGTTATACAAAGCTGTATTGCTATTTCATTGTCTCACATTTTCAAGTTACTAGCTACCGGCTGATGCATCACCAACGTCGGCTCCACCTTTTCATGCTGATAGCCCAACGGACCATTCACCACATCACCCTTCTGGTTCAGGATACGGATCATCAACTCCATCGCTTTATTGCCCTGACCAAATGGATACTGCTCGATCGACGCCATCGGCGGAAAAGCCGTATAACCCGTGATCGGCAGGTTGGCATAACTCACAAAGGCGATATCCTTGTTGATGCGGATGTTCTGCTGCTCGGCATACTGCACCGCATCCATGTGTACATAATCATTGAAGCTCACGATCGCGTGGGGCCGGTGTTTCAGCGCCAGCAGTTTCCGCATCGCCTCGTGTGTACTCTCGCGCGACAGGTCTGTCGTCTCCACCATCTGCATATCGATCTTCAGCTTCTGCCGCGACACCCCTTCCAGGTATCCCTTCATCCGTTCCTTACTGGCCGGCAACTTATCCGGACCATTGATGAAGGCTACCCGGCGATACCCACGGTTGAACAACCAATTCACCATCTCCGTAGTGCCCTTGTACAGGTCACAATACACTTTATGTACCTGGTCCGTCACCGGTACCCGGTCAAAATACACCACAGGAATATCGAACTTTTCCAGGGCCAGCAGGTGATCGTATTTGTTCGTATCCTTCGATAAAGAGATGATCAAACCATCCACCCGTTGCTTTTTCATAGCTTCTACCACCTGCCGCTCACGATCGGGATTGTCATAGCTCTGACCAAACAGGATCGTATAGTTATGTTCCATCGCAGCCGCCTCGATACCACTGATGGCCTGACTGAAAAACTCCTCCCGGATATACGGCAGTATCACACCGACGATGAATGTCTTCCGCTGCTTGAAGAAGATCGCCTTGGCATTCGGTTCATAGTTGAGCTCCTTGGCCAGTTCCTGCACCCGCGTTTTGGTACGCAGTCCGATGCGTGGGTGATCGCTCAGCGCTCGTGACACCGTCGACACCGACACATTCAGTTGCTTGGCAATCAATTTTACAGTAGGCAGTTTGTGATCCGACATGGTACGGTAGTTTTTGGTGGATGATTATACAAAATGCAGGCTGCCAAAAGCCGCCGGCAAATGAAAATTAGGCGTTGCACTGTCGAGCGGCTGCCACGACAGGTAATGCGGTTCGGGCAACAGATCACCGCATTTGTAAAAATTGCCCCGCAGCCGTTTACCTTTCAGCGAAACGGGCTGGTGATGCAGGAATACCGTCAGCGGTATGCAAGCCGTCAGCTCCCAGTGAAACAACTTATCATTCGACAGGCGCCGGATATGGCTACTCGTCCCGATCTCCTCCACCACCGGCGCCGGCAGGCGATTCCGTTCATTTTTAGAAGGACCAAAACCCACCAAAGCCGTGCCGATACAATTGATCTCGATATTGTAGTAGGCAACCTCATCCAGGGTAATGAAGAACTCCACACAGCTGTCCTGCCACACCATGCCATTCACCTGGTTGGTCACCGCACGAATAGTCTTTTCCGTGACATAGTATTTGAGAAAGAGGTGCGCCGGCCCATATCCCAGGGCAAACTGCACCATCGGATGATAGGGATAGCTGGCTGCCCAGGGCGATTCGCTGATGGAGGTTTTGGGCAACGCATCCAGCGCAACGTCGATAGCCCGGAAATCCTTGACATCCGCTATCGAAATTTCTTTGATAATCAGTTCTTTCATACCTGTAATATACAGTCTTAAGGCAATTGTTCCAGGTCGACGACCGGTTGCTGGGCAGCACCCGTTCTAACAAACTGGCTACGGTAATTGGTATATGTATTGAAGAATCCACAATTCTGCAAATAGAATCGATCGCCTTCCACACCACCCGCATAATCCTTGCGGTATCCCTTTGCAGCGGTGTTGTCGTAGGTAAAGCCTGCTTGCGTCAGTTTGATCCAGTTTCCCTGCGCCGTACGGACCCACTGGTTGCCGAAATATGCCTTGCGGGATATCGCACCCTGGTCCGGACTGAAATTCTCCAGGAAAGAATGAAAACGCGTCAGGTACTTATTCGTTTTCGGCCTTTTGAAAGAGGCAATCAGCAGCCACTTCGTTTGCGCAGGATCGTAAAACCAGGCCGTATACGTTGTATGGTTGTTGTTGTCTGGCACACCCTTCAGCAGGAAGCGGTAGGTAACGCCTGCCTTCCAGGGAAAACGCAGGTAACTCTGCCCACCCGATCCTTCATTGCCAAACTCACCGGTATGCACGTCAGCCCCTTTCTTCAACATAAGGATACGCTGATCTTCCGGAATACTCTTGGGGTCATCGGTCGTAAAAGGGCTCCAAACACTAAACAGAATCCTTCTTTCCGTGGCCGAATTCACCTGGATACCGAAATAGCCTTCTCCAAATCCGTTGGCCATATAATACGAACCAATCACGTCTTGCCCTTCCGGTACTGTGACCTCATTGTAGAAGTATTCCGCCCGTACGCTGTCGGCAACAGGATAATTCAGGTGAACCGAGGGCCCCCGGAGTCCCCAGTAGAAGAAATTGCCTTCATTGTTCTTCACATAGGTGGTGGCAGTATTGATCGCCGTTCCACTGATCGCATAATCACTGACGGATGCAAACGAAGCACCTTCTTTAGAAATACCCACCAGTTTGATGGCGATATAGCCGGTATCTTTCAACTGCCATTCACCGGCAGTAACATACTCGTTGTTCACAGCACCTACCCAGATCGTTTTCTCTTTCCCGGCAATCGTCATGGACAGCTTACATGCCTGTTGACCCGTTGCTTTCAGCTTCACCAGCATCGAGCCCGGTCTATTCACCCGTACATAAGTAACATAATACGCACCGGCATCCGTCCACTGCTCGATACCATTGGCGGTCACCCTTGGTTTCTTTTCATTGTTGCTGTAAGCCCAGGTATTGCCACCCAGTGGCACCTCAATAGCAGCCACATCGGTGTTACCGGGTGGTGGCGGCAAAGTTGCCGGCAACGGACAAGCCTGCAGCTCCTGCAACGTAAACAACACGGGCAACAGCAAAACGGGTTTCACCAGCCAATTCATTCGCATCATTTGAGGGGTTTGATCCAATAACTGTATTGGTGGTTTTTATAAGGGATACGGTATTCTTCCAACGGTTGTGAACCCCAGCTATCGATGCCTTGCAAGCCCAGTTGCTGCAGGTCGATATGCAGGTAGATTTCTTTGCGGGGAACCAGTTCGCCCGAATGATATTGTTTCTTGTCGGTTTCCGGATCGAGGTCGTCCAGGCTATAAGGCAGCGCCGCGAAATTGAGCAGGCTATCCACCATCTCAAAACGAAAGCCCCTACCCTGCTTGTTGGTCAGCGCCACCCAACGCACATCGCTCTTGTTGCCACTTTCCTGAGGGCGCGCATAGGGGAAATACTGCTCCTCGACAGTTTGTGCATAGAAGCCCACTGGCGATGCCGCCTTACGATCCCAATAATTCTCCCAGGGACCACGACCATAGAAACGGATATTGGTCAGCCCACCGGCCAGCTGCAGGTCATTACCTACCCGGTACAATAATTTATGATTGCCGCCGACCGCCTTGAACCGGTTATCGACCTTCACAGCGCCGTCACCGTACACCGTAAAGGTTTGCTCAGCTACCGCATCGCCGCTCAGGAGCTGCTTGGTAAACACGACCTCGTAGCCACCGGCGACCGCCTGTTTGGCCACGGTCAGCGCAGTGCCCTTTTCATAAGCATTGCGCCACTTACGCAAAGAACGGTTGTAGCCGGCACCGATGTCATTGTCGGTAGGTGCCCGCCAGAAAGCGGGTTGCGGTCCCTGTTGCAGCAAGGGTTGTCCTTTGAGGGTATAGCTCAACAAACTACCTTTCGATAGGTCAAAGTCTATTACAAAGTCTTTGCCGGTCAGGGTCAGTTGTGATCCGGCTTCTTTCACTTGTACGTTGCCACCTTTGGCAACAGCAGCCGAATAGACAACCTGGGGCCTCATTGCAAATTGCTCGGCTGCTATCACATACCCCGCTTCGAGGAAAGGCTCGGCTTTCTTGAATGTATACGAGATATTGAGGAAGTATTCGTGCCCGGCACCAGGTGTATGTTTATAGGGTATAGCCACCGTCGACTCCTGTTGAGGCGCCACGGGCAATTGCGCAATGCTGCCTTTTTCGATTACCTTGCCGTCCTGCAACAGCTCCCAGTTCAGTTGCAGGTTATCGAGTGTACGGAAAAAATAACCATTGCGCACCTTCACCGATTGGGGCGATGCCAGCTTCGTTTTAATGTGCTGGTACACCTGCTTGACCTCGATCGCCATGGGCGTCAATCCGCGGTGGGCGGTCACCACCCCTTTTACACAAAAGTTATTGTCACTGAAGTTTTCATTCACCGGACCGCTCAGCGGAAAATCCCCCCCATACGCAAGGAAGCGTTTACCATTCCTGACCGTATCGATGCCCTGGTCGATCCACTCCCAGATAAAGCCACCTTGCAGCGAAGGCAGTGCCTCGATGCGGTCCCAGTATTCTTTGAAATTACCCAGGCTATTGCCCATGATATGCGCGTACTCGCTCATGATCATCAGCCGGTCGGGTTTGCGCTGGGAATACCGCTGCAGCCAGTTGGGCGAAGGATACTGCGGCACGATCATATCCGTATTGTAGTCGTTTTCGGCACGTTCGTATTGCACGGGGCGGCTATCGTGTTGCTTCAGCCAGTCATACGCTGCATACATATTACTGCCATTGCCCGCCTCATTGCCCAGCGACCAGGTCACCACCGAAGCATGGTTCTTATCACGTTCGTACATGCGGAGGATACGGTCCATATGCGGCTTCAGCCACAAGGGATCGTTGGCAAATGTCGTCTCCAGGTCGTAGTAGCGGCCATGCGATTCGATATTGGCTTCATCCACCACATACAAACCATAGCGATCACACAATCCCATCCAGTAAGGATCGGGGGGATAATGCGAATGACGCACAGCATTGACATTGAGTTTCTTCATCATCTCCATGTCCTTCTCCATATCCTCATGGGTCAACGTGTGTCCTTGCGTAGCGTTGTGCTCATGACGGTTCACACCTTTCAGCAATACCCGCTTCCCATTTACCAGGAAGTTGCCGTTCTCGATCCGCACATTGCGGAAGCCCACCTGTTGCGGGATCACTTCCAGCACTTCACCCTGCTTATTCTTCAGGGTCAGGAACAACGTATACAAGTAGGGCAGCTCCGCCGACCAGGTTTGTACGTTTGGCAGTTGCCTGTTGAACTGTACCGTGGCATGATAGTTACCCAACGCAGCGTGAATACCAGTCGTCGCATCCTGCAACACCACCTGGCCGGCGGCATCCACGAGTTCCATACTCACCGAAAAAGTATCGGGTTTACTGTGCAACGTACGCTGATCGATCTTATAGTTGTTGATCGTCGCATCGATGCGCAATTCACCAGTCGTATAATTATTGCTGAGGTCAGCAATCACCTTATAGTCGTTTAAGTGCAGTTTTGGAGTACTGTAGAGGTACACATCACGCTCGATACCCGAGATGCGCCACATATCCTGGCACTCGAGGTAGCTGCCATCGCTCCAGCGATACACCTGTAGCGCTACCACGTTCTCTCCTTCCTGAACATACCGGGTAATATCGAACTCGGCAGCCAGCTTGCTGTCTTCACTATAACCAACCTGCACGCCATTCACCCAAATAAAAAAGGCCGACTTCACAGCCCCCAGGTGAATGAATACCTGGCGCCCCTTCCAGCCAGCTGGCAGGGTAAATTTCTTTCTGTAAGAACCTACCGGATTGTTGTGCTCGGGAATATCGAAGGGCGGGTTCAGGTTGCGACCTGTTTTCTGACGGCCTGTAAATTCATAGGGGTGGTTGACATAGATCGGTAATCCATAGCCGTTGACCTCCCAGTTGGCAGGCACTTTGAAATTGTCCCATTTCGAATCATCAAAATTATTGCGGTAGAAATCGGTCGGACGCTGTGTGGGGTCCTGCACCCAATTGAACTTCCAGGTACCGTTGAGGGACATGAAATGATTGGATTGTGACTTGTCGGCACTGTTGGCCAGGGCACGGCTTTCGAAAGCAAAAGCGGTCGCCTTCATGGGTAGCCGGTTAATGGAAGTAATCTCGGGCGATTGCAGGGGCGAAGGAATGGATTGAGCGATCATCATCACAGGTGCTGCCACAAACCATCCCGCTAACATCAGTTTCTTCATGCGTAAAAAGCGGTGATCAAATACCGCTTTAAAGGTAGCCAATACAAGGCAGCAACGGGGACTACAGCACAAATTCGCGCAACCGGTTGCAGCAATCGGTTGCGCAGCATCACGACCCAATCCAGGCTTACCTACAGCAGAAAAAAACGCCTTTACGTAAGACCATTCTTGGGTAGCGGCCCCTTCATCACCGACCGGATCAATACCTACCGACGGGCCACCGGCGCCAATATTATTTGCCAGGTGATGACCGGCCTGTTGCTGCAACGCCTGCGCCGTTGAAGGTTCTTCGTTACCTCACCTGAATGCCCTCGTGCCTCGTTGCCTTTTTGCCTCGTTGCCTCGATGCCTTTATCCCTTTCTTCGTATATTCATCCCGACTTATGCGAGCCAGAACCTTTTTGCTACCCTGCCTGATCAGTTGTTTCATGGTGTTTATTGCCCGTGCCCAGGAAGCACCAGAACTCCGCACACTCGATTCCATCGGAGATGTTTTCCTGCGCAGTGCGGCCCAGGAGCAACCCACCGACCTCTTCCTGCACCTCGACAAAACGGTGTACGTTCACGGAGAGAATATCTGGTTCAGCGCCTATATCCTCGGTGGCGATACCGCTTTGACACACCATACCCTGCATACGGTCCTCATCGAAGAAGCCAGTAAAAAAGTATTCAACACCGAACGTTTTGTCATCGCCCAAGGTACCAGCGGTGGCGCCATCTTTTTGCCCGACAGCCTGCCGATGGGAGAATACAGGCTGCTGGCCTACACCAACCAGTACCGGAGCTATCCGCAGCAACCCATCTTTCAACAGGCGATCACCCTCAAAGGCGGTGAACAGAATATCTTCCGCCTGGAATTGAAACCAGACAACAACCCCGCTTGGCGCGACTCGGTCTACTTCACCTACAAAGTACTCACGGGGTATAGTGGATTGGCCAGCGGCGGCGAAATGGTCTATACGCTATTGGCGGATGGCCACAAGCTGCAAAACGGCAAACGAAAGATCGACCCCTTCGGCGAAGTCAGTTTTGTAATGGCTAAACAAGCCGTACAGGGTAAACGCATTCAACTGCAGGCCACCGTCACCAGGGACAAGAACAAACAAACCTTTCGTGCCGATGTTCCACTCCTGCTCAACGAAGCACAGGTCAAACTATATCCCGAAGGCGGCGACTTTATCCATTTACACGAGACCAAATTCGCCCTTGAGATCAGGAATGGTGTTGGCACCCCCATCGCCACCAGCGGTCAACTGCTTGCCAACGGCCAGTTGATCACCACTTTTCAAACCAGCCTGTCGGGCACTGCTACCCTGCCCTTCCTACCCAACAAAGACTTAGTATACATGCTACGACTGAACGATAGCAGCTATCGATTGTCGTATACGTTTCCGACGATACGTGCCACTGGCTATAGTCTTCACCTGCCCGAATCGGTGATCGCCGACTCCAGCTTTCGCGTTGAGATCGGATCACCCGGCAGCGGCGCCTGTCATATACTGGTACACAACTACCGCGAAGCATTTTTTTCCGGCACGTTCCGCACCGGCAAACAGCGTTCACTCCTCCGGCTTTCCACCGCCGATATGCCGGAAGGCGTCGTCACCCTCACCTTATTCGATGCCTTTGGAACCCCACAGGCAGAGAGAGCCGTCTTTATACGGCGCAAAATACCGGTCAGGGTATCGCTGTCGACCGACTCGGCCGTATACCACCACCGGTCCAAACTACAACTGAAAGTAAAGGTCACCGACTACAAAGGGCAACCCGTTCGCTCGATGTTCTCACTGGCTTGCGTGCTCGCGTCGCGCATCGATACAACCCGTGCAGGTGATATTGTACGTTTCATACAGTTTGACCGTTTCCTGCCGTCGGCAACCGCTATGCCGGGCGTAGATTATTTCACCAGTGATGCCAATATCGAACAGTTGCTGCTGACAAGGTACTGGACACGCTACCGCTGGGAGGCATTCAACAAAACCACCGACTTTGTACAGCCAGTCGATCAACCCTGCGAAACTGGTCATGTGTTGTTTAGAGAAAAAACCATTAAAAAGCCAGTGCCCATCATCATCATTGGTACATCAGGTAGCCATGTGCTCTCCACCGATTCAGCCGGCTTCTTTTCCATAGACCACACGTTGCTGGCTACGGAGCAAGGCAAAAAGCCAATGATACTGGCGAGTGACCCGAAGAACACAACAGATTACCGCATCGTTCTCGACAACCAATGCAGTACAACAGATACCACGGTCGCCCAACAATACTGGCCCCCGACCGGCTATATGAAAGCAGTCCTCTCCGTGCAGGAGCAGGAACACCTGCGCAAATCCCTGCAGGCCGTGGTGGTGGTGGCGAAGAAAACAGACACGCCTTTCGGCATGGCTTACAAGAGCACTACCTGCAACGATTGGGTTTGCATGTACAATATCCTCAATTGTCAAAACCACCCTACCGGCTCCATGCCGGTGAGTGGCCAGCAATATTCCTATCGTGGTCGGATGGTGATCTATGAGGGTTGTGGCAACGACAAGCCGCCGGCATTTCTGTTACAAATCAATGGCATCGCATGGCCCAAAGAGTATTATGTAGCAGATTATGAAAAGTTCAACCCCACCGAGCCCGAGCTGATGTCGACGATCTACTGGAACTACCAGGTCTTTACGGACGAGAACGGCGAAGCCACCCTCCCCTTCTCTACCAATGACCTCAATGGCCGCTTCGTGTGCGTATTGCAGGGCGTTACCGGCGACGGGGCCATCCACGGCAGGCATTTTTTCAAAGTAGTGGAATAGACGGTACAACCTGGCACTGCCCGTTTGTCCCGATCATGGTTTCTTAGGTAGATAATACGCGGCCGAGCGCCCGGTTGAACTAAATCCCGTAGCTTTATGTTATTCTTATCATCGAAGCCGGCAAGAAGGCTGGCATGGATTTTTCATTCCTGGATATCTTTAAACTTTCAAATACCATTTAATTATGAAACGTACAGCAAACGCACACTGGAACGGCAATTTAAAAGAAGGTAAAGGCGCCCTCTCTACCCAGAGCACAACCCTGAACCAGACCCAGTATTCTTTCAAGACCCGTTTCGAAGAAGGCGTAGGCACCAATCCCGAAGAATTGCTGGCCGCTGCACATGCCGGTTGCTTTACCATGGCAGTTAGCGCTACCCTCACACAGGCGGGTTTTGCAGCTGGCAACCTTGATACCCAGGCCATCCTCGACCTCGACATGGTAGGCCTCAAGGTAAATGGTATTCACCTCGAACTGAAAGCGGAGCCCATCGAAGGCGTTTCTGCCGAGAAGTTCAACGAGATCGCAGAAGGCGCCAAAGCCAACTGTATCATCTCCAAAGCACTCAGCGTACCCATCACACTCAGCGTTACGTACGCGTAACCTGGACGATAACCATATTAAAAAGGCCCTTGTCGCGCGACAAGGGCCTTTTCCGTATATTTGATCCCCGAATGACATCCATTTCGTCATACATCGCTCCGTTTGCGCAGTTGTTGCTGCCGGTTAACCACTACATTCCTGGTTAGCGTCCCCCTGTAGATACATTCCCGGCTCCATTATTCATCCTGTTGTACAGATCAATATCGCCTATATGACCAAAAAAGAGAAGACCATTTTGCAGGTTACTTCCGAAGTAGGAACCCTCAAACGTTTACTGGTGCACAGTCCCGACAGCGGCCTCGGCCGTGTAGTGCCCTCCAAAGCGCAGGACTGGCTGTTTGAAGACATTGTACACCTCGACACCATCCGTCGCAAAGAGTACGATTATTACACCAAAATATTACTCTATTTCCTCGATCCGGAGAAGATACAGGGGCGCCTGCACGAGATCGACGCTCCCGACAGCAAACGCGACTTCTACAAACCCGAGAAAGCCGCTTTCTTCAAAAGCGACAAAGTAGTAGAACTGGAATGGTTGCTGGCAGAAATACTGGAAGATCATGAGATCCGCCTCAAACTCATTGCATCCGTTTGTGCCGTGGAAGGCTGCTCTTATACCCGCCAGTCACAACTGCTGGAACTGCCCCCGGCCCAATTGTCGAAAGTCATCATCAGCGGTACCCTCGCCGGCGATGATCTGCTCTTTCCGCCTATTCCCAATTTTATCTTTACCCGCGATATCGGCATCGTCATCAACGATTACGTATTGCTCAACAAGCCGGCCAAGAAAGCCCGTACCCGGGAAGCACTGCTGGCCAAATACATCTTCTTCAACCACCCCCTGTTTGAGAGATACCGCGACCATATTCTCGAAATACCTGACACCATCCACCATTTCCTGTTGCCCCGCGACGGCGACGAAAAGAAAGTGACCCTCGAAGGCGGCGACGTCATGGTCGTTACCAAAGACCACCTGCTGATCGGCGTCAGCGAACGCACTTCGATGGAAGCTGCCCACCAGGTCATCAACATGTTGTTTGAAAAGAGTATCGTGAAAAAGATTACCGTAGTCAAAATACCCAAGAAACGCGACTACATGCACATCGACACCATCTTCACCCAGGTAAGGCGGGATGTATGGGTGATGCTGGGCGCTTTCTCCCGTAAAGTGATGAAACACGAAGACGATGATGCCGTAGAACGTATTCTCGAAGGGGGACTGAAGAAAGATGAGAAGATCAAGATCATCCAGTTTCGCAAGAAGTCGATCGAAGAACCCAAATATTTCGACAGCCTCGAAGACCTCCTGTTCGACATCAGCCGCAACGACCTTGGTTCCGAAGGCAAGATCAAATTCATCTATTCCGGCAACAACCAGTTTCCCTACGATACCCGCGAACAGTGGACAGATAGCTGTAACCTGCTCGCCCTGCGCGAAGGCGTCGTGTTGGGCTATGACCGCAATGATAAAACGGTCGATGCTTTCCGCCAGGCCGGCTTCAACATTGTCAACGTCAAAGAACTGCTCGAACAATTTGAATCCGGCAAATCAACACCGGCAGACCTGACCAATACCCTGATCCTGATGCCCTCGGCAGAATTGTCGCGCGCAAGGGGTGGGTTTCATTGTATGAGCATGCCGCTGTTGCGCGAACCGATCGACACCGAGGCCTAAACCATATCCAAACTCAATACCATGTCAGTAACGCCTTATATACTCATGATTCGGCCCGTGCTTTTTGGCTACAATGCCCAAACGGCCGTCAACAATGAGTTTCAAGTGGCCGGCCACGACGGCCAGGCCCAGCAAAAAGCACAGGAAGAATTCGATGGCTTTGTACAGGTGCTGCACAACAGTGGCGTGGATGTCACCGTCGTCAACGACACACCCGAACCGCATACGCCCGATTCTATCTTCCCCAACAACTGGATATCCTTCCATGCAGATGGTACGGTTTGCCTTTACCCCATGTTTGCCGAAAACAGGCGGCAGGAACGCAAACCCCATGTCATCGAAAAGATACAGGAACGCTTCATCATAGAACAGACCTATGACCTGACGCATTATGAACGCGACAATAAGTTCCTGGAAGGTACAGGCAGCATGGTGCTCGACCGTGACCTGAAGATCGCCTATGCCTGCCTGAGCCCCCGTACGGACCGCGCAGTATTGGAAGAATGGTGCCGGGCACTCGACTTTCAACCCATCGTGTTTGATGCCGTGGGAAGTACCGGCCAGCCGGTGTACCATACCAACGTCGTGATGTGTGTGGCCGACCGTTATATCGTGCTCTGCCTGGATGCAGTACCCAATGAAGCAGAAAAAGAACTGTTGCGCAATACCATCGACCAGTCGGGTAAGGAACTCATTACCATCACCCTGGAGCAAATGAACAAGTTTGCCGGCAATATGCTGCAGGTAGCGACCATTCCTGGTGAAACCTTACTGGTCATGAGCTCACAGGCCTACCACGCACTGGCTCCCGAGCAACTGAATCGCTTGCGCAGCTACAACCGCATCATCCACGCTCCGCTGTCAACCATCGAAACCAATGGCGGTGGCAGCGCCCGCTGTATGATGGCCGAAGTGTTTTTGGAACGACGCATAGCCGAATAATATAATATGCCGGCTGGGTTTTCTGCCCATCCGGCTATTTCCACACCCTTGCAGGTCAAAATAGTCGTTTGAGCAGCCATCGTGCAACGATGGCCCGGACAGCGCTGTCTCACACAAAAACCCAACATGAAATACATCTACCTATTGCTGACCGTCAGCCTGTTGGCCTCCATAAGCTGTAAAAAGGATAAAAAGCACAACGATAGCTTTACCGTAACGATTGTGGCTCAATCAACTTCTGGCACTGCCACGACCTTTGCGGCGACCGTGTCAAACCCCAATCCAGACACGCAGCCCTTTCTGTGCAAGATTCCTACGGATATAGGCAGACCTAAATATAACTGCACCGATGCCGTATACCTGAGGAACCTGCCTGCCGACATGCGCATCATTGGCAAAAGGATCCGGTTTACCCGCTACAAAGACTACGGGCAAAACGGGTTACTCTCCTCCATTCACCATGCTCATGAATTGGATGTATACGATCCGGTAGAAATAAGGTAATCAGGCTCCATCAGGTACCAGCAATCGCTGTCGCGAAGCTGGCCATCAATCCGCCAGCATCTCAGGCCGGTACTCGAAGTGCATGGTATCGTAATGATACCATTTGCCACCCCAGATAAAGCCATGCTTTTCGAAGATGTCGACGATCTGTTGAGGAATGCGGTTGACATATTGCGGGATCTTACGGTGCTCATCCGTCGTCTTGTTATCCCATTGCCAGTAGTTGGAGAAAGTTGTATTGATATCGATGGCAATGCCATAGCTATGGGTGCTCAGCCGGGTGGTGCCTTTGATCACCCGCCAGCTGTAGGTGCCCGCAGCCTCACGGGCATAAGGCAACATCGCCGGTAGCTTTTCCAGTTCTGCTGAAATTGCCTGTAACTTCTTATCTACCCCATTGATTCGTGTGACCCGCAGTTGTTGTGGTGCTGTATTAGGCAACCAGGTAATGGTCACTAAATTACGTTGTACCGCTGCAGGCATGGCACCATACATTACCTTAAACAGACTGTCGTTGCGGATTCTGCCCGGGTCATCCAACTCCGCTGGCCGCGGTGTCTTCCCCTTTACGTATCGGGTACGCAGCTGGTCTTCAATATCCGCCTCCGCATATTCCTGTATCAGCGTCTTCTGTCGCCCATCATCCAACGGCAACTTCACGCCATTCTTAAAGATCACCTGATTGCCCTGCACGGCAGCAATGCAGTCGGGATAGGCTTTGATTAACCGCCGGGCCAATTGCAGCTGTACAGTGTCCTCCGCAACTCCTGTTATCAGCCTGCGCCTCCCGGCCAACTGGCTATCAGCCCCCGAGATACGTAGCCGACGCATACTCGTTGAAACGATGAACGTTGTAACAACTGCCATCAGCAAAACCATTTTACCAAAACCGTATTGTATCCGAAACAGGGTCGACATGTAGGTTGATTATCTGGATAACATTTTCTTCAATCCTTCCGAAAAAGTAACAGGCTCGTAGCCAAGTTCCCTGCGCGCTTTATCGATCACAAAGCCAGTCTTCGGCGGACGCTTACCAGGCTGTTTGAACGTAGCAGCATCAACCTTGGTGATCTTGCTTTTATCGAGCTGCAACAGATCGGCTGTCTGGATAGCAATATCGTAAGGCGTCAGAAGATCTTTGCCCGAGATGTGATAAATACCAGTCGCCTGTTGCTCGACGATCAATACAATGCCTTTTGCCAGGTCCTCGACATAAGTGGGTGTACGCCATTGGTCGGCTACCACTTTGATATCCTTGCCCTGATCCAGGCTGTCCTTTACCCAGGTAATGATATTGCTGCGCGTACCTTCCAGGATATTGCCGTACACCAGGCAGGTGCGTACAATAGCCCAGGGAATGGTGCTGGATTCGGTGATCGCCTCGGCCTGCATCTTGGTAAAGCCATAATAACTGATGGGCTTCAGATCATCCTCCTCTTTATAATTGCCTTGCTCGCCATCAAACACAAAGTCGGTCGATACATAAATGAAGTGTTTGGCATACAATTCCGCATCAGCCGCGATCAGCGCCGTTCCCGTCACGTTCACCTTTTCACATTGTTCCGGGTGCAGCTCACATTCATCGACCTGTGTCATCGCCGCCGCATGGATCACCACCTCCGGCTTTTCCTCATCCATGACTTCCTGTACATCGGAAGCGTCGCTCACATCCAGGGTGCGATACTGGTACCGGTCGTCATAACCAGCCAGGTGCAGGCGGGCGTCCCCTTTGCCGGTTCCTACTACCGTATATCCTTTGTCGAGCAATTGCTGCACAAGGTGCTGTCCCAATAAGCCGTTTGCGCCAGTTACCAATACTTTCATGTGTCAAAAATAAGCCGCCGTCTTTAAAATCCCCAAGGCCCTTTGTTCATCCTTGCCAAAAAGAGAATGACCGGCAAATAATGCCGGTCATTCTGGTATACAATTATTCCGAACTGCGTCAGAGTCTATTTCCTGTATTTACATGGCAGGCACCTTGCCTGATTGTCTCAATGCCTAGTTGCCTTTCTGCCTCGAAACCTCCTAAAACCCTTTCTTCCCATTCCCCACACCACCACCGGTAAACTTCGGCGTGAAGTTCATATTGGTGAAAGTGAAGCAATAGATATCGGCAATACCTTCCAGCGCCTTGGCCATATTGCTGGCGCCATGGCCCGAGTTGGTGTCGATACGGATCATCACCGGATTAGCGCCCTTGTGCATGGCCTGCAGCATCGCCGCATACTTGAACGAATGCGCCGGCACCACCCGGTCATCGTGATCTGCCGTGGTGATCAGGGTAGCCGGATAATTCACACCCGCCTTCAGGTTGTGCAAGGGCGAATAAGCATAGAGATTCTTGAAATCGGCTGCGCTGTCGCTGCTACCGTATTCCGCGATCCAGTTCCACCCGATGGTGAACTTGTGAAAGCGCAACATGTCCATCACACCGACTTGCGGTATGGCCACCTTAAACAGGTCGGGCCGTTGGTTGGCCACCGCTCCTACGAGCAAGCCACCATTGGAGCCTCCCCTTATCGCCAACCGCTGTTTGGAGGTATATTTCTCTTTGATCAGGTATTCACCTGCTGCGATAAAATCATCAAATACGTTCTGTTTCTTTTGTAACATACCGGCCTCATGCCAGGACTCGCCATACTCCGACCCACCACGCAGGTTGGCCACAGCATACACTGCCCCCTGTTCGATCCAGGGAATCAGCGTGCTGGAGAACGACGGTTGCATACTGATGTTGAAACCGCCATAAGCGTATAGCATGGTGGGGTTGTTGCCATCCAGTTTCAGTCCTTTTTTATGGACAATGAACATCGGGATCTTCGTACCGTCCTTGCTGGTATAGAACACCTGCTTGGTTTCGTAATCTTCCGGGTTGAAAGCTACTTCCGGACGACGGAATACCGAACTGGTGCCGGTCGCGATCTCGTATTTATAGATCGTTGGCGGAAACGTGAAAGAAGTATAGGTATAGAAAAAGTATTTATCATCCTGCAAGCCGCCAAAACCACCAACCGTGCCGATACCAGGCAACTTGATCTCGCGGATCAGCTTACCAGCGTAATCGTGTTCATACACACGGCTGGCTACGTCTTTCAGGTAACTTACATACAGTCTGCCGCCGGCGGTACCAACACCTTGAATAGGCTCTTTGGCTTCCGGAATGATCACCTTCCAATTGGATTTGGCAGGACTGGCCGGATCAAACAACACCACTTTATTGTTCTCCGCACCGTCGTTGGTAGAGAGTAAAATTTTATCGCCCTCATTGTCGACAGGGCTGTAGCTGTACTTGCCAACTTCCGCCACAATGGGTTTGAACCGGTTGTCTCCACTCTTGCTGTCGCGGTAATAAAGTGCGTTACCATCAAATCCTTTCCCGCGGTCGCTGATGGAGAGATAGGCAAACCGCTCGTCTTCACTCGTACTGAGGAAATGAAAGCGCTGGGGATTGGCCTTGTCTTCATATACCAGCTCATCCTTGTCCTGGCTGGTGCCGATGGTATGGTACCACACCTGGTGATTTTCATTCTTCGACGACAATTCTTTGCCCGCTTCGGGTGCCGGGTAGCGGCTGTAGTAAAACCCGTTGCCTTGCCATTCTGCGCCCGATACCTTCACCCACTCGATCGAATCTGTCAGGTCTTTGTTGGTGGCCATATCCCGGACATACAGCGTGCGCCAGTCGGATCCGCCTTTTGAAATACCCCATACAGCGTAACGTCCGTCCTTCGACAGGTTGAATACGGCCAGCTGGGTAGTACCCTCCGCCGATAACTTGTTGGGGTCCATGACCAGTTCGGGCACCGCGTCCAGCCCTTTTTGGCGGTACAACACTGCCTGGTTCTGGAGGCCATCGTTCTTATAAAAATAGAAATAGTCTCCTTTGCGGTTGGGCGCCGAATATTTGGGGTAATTGGCCAGGTCTTCCAGCCTTTTCTTCATTTGCGCCCGGTAAGGGATCTTGTTCAGGTAATCGAAGGTCACCTTGTTCTGGGCCTCTACCCAGGCCTTTGTTTCTGCACTGTTGTCATCCTCCAGCCATCGGTACGGATCGGCAACTTTAACACCATGGTAGTCATCAACCTGGTCCGATTTCCGGGAATTGGGATAGCTGGTCTGGGCTATCAGATCGCTGCTCGCTAATAAACTCATAATCGGTAATATATAGCTTTTAATCATATCACACGGTTTGTTATGGCAAGATTACTGATTTTCAGACATCAACGACCACCGTTCGTGTATCAAACTAAAAACCTTATTTTTGGGCCGATTTTGAAAAAGACGCGCTGATTATCAATATATCTTGCATTATTTTCGAGATTTTCTTAAAAAATAACTAACAGCACACATTCATGGCACAAAAGGTGACAAAAATCGGTGTTCTTACTTCGGGTGGTGATGCGCCCGGTATGAACGCCGCTGTTCGCGCCGTTGTAAGAACGGGTATCTATTACGGTTTGGAAGTATTTGGAATTATGCGCGGTTATACCGGCATGGTGGAAAATGATATTATCCCGATGCATTCCCGCAGCGTGGCCAACATCATTCAACGCGGAGGCACTATCCTGAAAACTGCCCGTTGCAAAGAATTTCTGACCAAGGAAGGCCGCCAGAAAGCATACGACAACCTGAAAGCCCTCGGTATCGACGGTCTCGTGATCATTGGCGGCGACGGATCATTCCGTGGCGCTGATGTATTCAGCCGCGAATTCGACATTCCCTGTATCGGTATCCCCGGTACCATCGATAAAGACATTGCCGGTACCGATTTCACCATCGGTTTCGACACCGCCGTCAACACTGCCGTAGAATCGATCGACAAGATCCGTGATACGGCCGACGCACACGACCGCCTCTTCGTTATTGAAGTAATGGGCCGCGATGCAGGTTATATTGCCCTGCACAGTGGTATCGCTACCGGTGCAGAGCACATCCTGATCCCCGAGCGCAAAACCGATATGGAACACCTGATCGAATCGCTCCAGGAAAAAGAGCGCCGGAAGAAACTGGTGAACATGGTGGTGGTAGCAGAAGGTGATGAGTTTGGTGGTGGCGAAACAGTAACCGCCCTGGTGAAAGAACGCCTGCCCAATATCGACACCCGCCTCTGTATCCTCGGACACATTCAGCGTGGTGGTGCCCCCACCTGTCTCGACCGCCTCATCGCCAGCCGTATGGGTTATGGCGCTGTAGAATGCCTGATGGAAGGCCGTCACAACGTGATGGTGGGCATCCTCAACAACCGCATGCAGTATACCCTGCTTGAAAAAGCAGTCAAGTCGAAGCAGAAGATCAGCGAAGAATGGATGAAGATCGTGAAGATCTTAGCCAGCTAAATCGAATGAGTTTAATCATTTTGGTGGCAATTCGTGTACCTTCGCCGCCTTTACCGGTTAGCCTGCTATTGTTGCGCTTTTTGGTAATATGAAACAAGAATAGAAATCACGTAATCCCAATAAACATGGCCAGAGATCTTTCGAAATACCTGCACAATGAAATGGATAAAAAAGCCGGTATTGAACACATCAACCACCGCACCAAGATTGTAGCCACCGTAGGCCCCGCTTGCGATACGTACGAGAAATTGCTGGAACTGGTAAAAGCTGGGGTTAACATCTTCCGTCTCAACTTCTCTCATGGCACCCATGAGAACAAAGCTGAGATCATTGCCCACATCAAAGAGATCAATCGTAGAGAACCCTATAATATTGCCATCCTGGCCGACCTGCAAGGGCCCAAGCTGCGTGTTGGTGAGATCGAGAACGGCGCCCTGCCCATCGCTCCCGGCGATATCCTCACCTTTACCTCCAAAGAAAAGGTAGTAGGCACCAAAGAGAAGATCTATGTTTCTTACCCCAACCTGCACGAAGATGTGAAAGTGGGCAACAAGATCATGATCGACGACGGTAAGCTTGAAGTGGTGGTAGTTGATATCACCAAAGAAGGCGACGTAAAAGTGCAGGTTACCTATGGCGGTACTCTCCTTCCCAAAAAAGGCGTGAACCTGCCCGATACAGAAATATCACTGCCCGCCATGACCGAGAAAGACCTCGTCGATCTCGAGTTCATCATCAAGCAGGAAGTAGAATGGATCGCCCTCTCCTTCGTACGCAAGGCCGAAGACATCGTTGACCTCAAGCGCCGCCTCGCCGAAGCCAAGAGCAAATCCAAAGTGATCGCCAAGATCGAAATGCCTTCAGCCCTCGTCGACCTGCGCAACATCGTGGTAGAGTCCGACGGTGTGATGGTAGCGCGTGGTGACCTCGGTGTCGAGCTGCCGGTAGAAAAAGTACCGATGGCACAACGTGATATCATCCGCAAATGTATTCACCGCGCCAAGCCCGTGATCGTAGCCACCCAGATGATGGAGTCTATGATCGACCGCGTAAAGCCCAACCGCAGTGAGATCACCGACGTGGCCAACGCCGTATTGGAAGGTGCAGACGCCGTAATGCTGAGCGGTGAAACAGCCACCGGCAAACACCCTGCCCTGGTGGTAGAAACCATGCGCAAGATCATTCTCGAAGTAGAAAGAACAGAATACCGCTACAACCGCGAAGAAGACCTGAAGCCACAGCCTCACTCTCCTTCGTTCCTCAGTGACGCCGTTTGTTACAATGCCTGTAAACTCGCCAACGATACCCATGCAGACGCCCTCGTAGGGATGACGCAAAGTGGTTACACGGCTTTTGTGCTCAGCAGCTTCCGCCCCAAATCACTGCTCTATGTATTTACCAAGGAAAAAACCCTGGTCAATCAATTGAGTCTGAGCTGGGGTGTACGCGCCTTCTTCTACGACGAAGAAGAGAGCCTGGACGATATCATCTTCGACCAGATCAACATCCTGAAAGAACGCGGCTTCATCAAGCCCGGTAGCGTGGTGGTCAACACTGGTAGCGTGCCCGTACACCTGCACCTGCCTACCAATACCCTCAAGATCACCAAAGTCGAATAATCAACGGGCATGCCCTTACCATATCGAAGCCCGCCCTTCCCGGCGGGCTTTCTTATTTGCCCCTACATTAAATAAAAAAACGGGACTACCTTCCGGCGTCCCGCTTCATTTTTCATAGGTCAGTATTGTTAATAACCTGAAAGGCCTATCTACTCGATGATCTGAAAACTGATCGGCATGTACATACGTGTCTTAACCGATTTACCCTTCACCTTACCAGGTGTCCAGTCGGGCATTTTGCTGATCACGTCGATGGCTTCCTGCTTCAAGGTATATTCAGTATTGTTTTCGTTCATGGCTTTTACGTCCATGACATTACCTTTTTCGTCGACTGTAAAAGCAATACGGATATCACCTTCCGCGCCTTGCTCGATGGCGTCTTCGGGATATTCGATATTGTCTTCTACGTAACGACGCAGGGCATCTTCACCGCCCGGATACATAGGCGCTACATCTGCACGGGAGTAAACTCCATCTGCATCACGTACAGCGACAGATGTTTTCACGACCGGCATGTCCTTCATATTGAGCGAGGCTTTGCCGCGTGTCCCTTTTTTCTTTGGCATTACATTGCTGTTATCTGTCCTTCTATCGGCACCTGGTACTACTGTATTGTCCATAGGGCGTTCAGAAGTATTATCCCCGGAATTGGGCGATTCATTGATGGCAGTACCTTGCGTACTATCCATGGTGGTCGCATCACCTGCAGGTGCTTCGCTATTGATAGGTCCATTATCATAACTGCTGTTATTACTTTGACATCCGATCAATAAACTACCGGCCACGATCGACAGTGCAGCAAACACCGATCTCCAATTATTCTGTGCGTAATTCATAACTAATGCTTTTTAGTGAACAATTGATCTTACTGCAATAGCTAAAAATACAGTGCCACGAACCGTTTTTTTTCAGCCTTTACTGCGCAAAAGGCGCATATTGGGGCGCAATTGGGTCAGTACGGGGTCTGGCATTATTTTTCGGTTTTCTTATTGTATTTTTGGTACTGTAGTACACTATGGACATCTCTACATTCTATCCACAAAATGACACGCTCAGGAATTACATCGACTACTATTATTTCCTGAAGGCCGACTCGCCCGATTTCAAGACTACCTATTACGCATTTCCCAACACCGCAGTCCCGCTCAGCATCCATCGTTCCATACAATATGAGATCAAAGAACATGCAACGGCGGTGCAGGCCACCAAAGACGGAAAACCGGGCGCGCTACTGCAACGAAGTTTTCAGCAGCCCTTGCTGGTCAACCTGCAAGGTCCGGTCGACAAAGTAACCATCTGTTTTAACGCGGCTGGCATGGCTCCTTTTATCAGCCGACCTTTCAGCGAGATTGCCTCCGTCGATTCGCAGGCTTTTTCAGACTGGGATACACTACCCGCCTACCAACAACTATTACAGGCCTTTTTTTCCACTGATGGGCATGAAGAAAGGGTAAAGCTGCTCGAAACTTTCCTGCTGTCCATTTGCCATCCCCAGGCAGAACATGCTCTGATTAGCAAAGCTGTAGCGATGCTGAGTGATTTTGAGGATCAATATTCCATCGAAAATGTTGCCGCTACCCTCAACCTCACCACCCGCTCCTTCAACCGGCTTTTTCACAAACACATGAGCATTTCGCCGGTGGCCTGGAAAAAGATCGCACGCTTCCGGCATTCGCTTAAAAACAAGCTCTTCAACGCCCAGTTCAAAAAGCTGACCGAGATTGGTTACGACAGCAATTTCTACGACCAGTCTTACTTTATCAAAGTCTACAACAAACTGACGGGCTCCAACCCCGGCGCTTTCTTCAAGAGCATCGAGAAACTGGCCGATGACCACCTCATCTTCCGGTTTGTGAAAGAATAGCCCATTTGTCCGAAAAATACAATTCCACCGCACCAAGGGATAGTTACTTTGTGTCCAACGACGCCGTATAGCCATGCCCTCCCCCGAGACACCCTCACTCCGACGCGGGCATCGTGTACCAATCGTATAGCCAATTACCAATTTCAACAGCATGACAAAACAATTCTGGATCGTCTTACTGGCGCTGCTGAGTGCAGGAGCGCCCACCGCTTACAGTCAACCCCAAAAACGCACCTTCAACAAAGTATTGGCCGATTCGCTGCGTCGCATGACGATCGTAGACCAGGAAGCCGCCAACATTCGCCAGGGAAAGTACAAAGACTACACACTGGAAGCCTGGGATCATTTCAAAGACAGCGTATTCAAAACACATGCGCAAATCCTGGAGAAATTTTTTGACCAGCATGGCTACCCAGGCATCGATTTCGTGGGTAAAGAAGGTGAACATGACTTCTGGCTGATGGTGCAGCACAGCGACCACAACCCCGCTTTTCAGGAAAAAGTACTCAACGCCATGCAAAAAGAGGTACAACGCAACAATGCCGATAAGAAGAACTTCGCGTACCTCACCGATCGGCTGTACCTGAATACCGGTCGCAAGCAGTTGTACGGTACGCAGGTAATTTATCGCAGAGATATCTGCCAGGCCTATCCAAAGCCTACGGATGACAGTACCCATATCAACGACCGCCGCAAAGCTGTGGGGCTGCCCACAGTCGAGGAATACCTCAATTTGATGACCAATATGCATTTTGAGATGAACAAAGCCAATATGGAAGAAAGAGGGATCAAAGGCCCCACGTTGTACACAGTACCCAAACAATAAATGTTGACAAGCAGCCCCCAGGCCTCCAGAGTGCGATGCAGCAGCACGATACCAGCCCCGGACAGCCGGGGCTTTTTCGTAGACCAAGATTTACTTCCGGGATAGCAGGAATGGGATTGTCCCAAGGTTTCCATTACCGTAGTAATCTGTCCGAAAATTACAATTATGCGATAACTGGTTCACGTTACTTTGCATACTGAGAAAACACCCCTTCATGAACCATAGCACATCGAGAAGACTAGCTGGTTATTGCCTCTTATTCCTCCTGTTGCAGGCAGCACCCGCCAGCGCACAGTCCGTATCCATGTACCAGGCGCCCCTTCAACTCAGGGTGCCTTCGCCCGCCATGAAAGACACGGAGACGGTAGAACTGATACTGCCCAAAGAATTAAGCACCAGCAAGCACAGGAAATATCCCGTGGTATTCGTATTTGACAAGCAAAATAGGTTCATCTACCAAAACACCCTCAACAACATTGACTATACCACAGCGATGATGCGCATGCCGGCCTGCATCATCGTTGGCATTTCGTATACCGGGGCCAACCGCACGCCCCGCACCATGCCAGCCTACAATGGTACCCGCGGCAAAGCAGACGATATGCTGACCTTCCTGCTCGACGAATTATTTCCCGTACTGCAGCAACAATACCAGGCGGCCAATTTCAAACTGTTGATCGGTCATTCCCGTACCGCTATCTTTTCCCAACACGCCATCATGGCACGCCCGCGTGATATCAACGGCATCATCGCCAGCAGCGCCAGCCTGTTCGATTTCGGCAGTGCGCAGGAGCAGGTGATCTTTGAAAAAGGGCTCGATACCATTGCCCGCCTGCCGCAGCAGCGCTTTTTTTATTTCTCCACCGGCGACTCCCTACTGAGTGGCTTGCCCGGCGGCGATGGCCATCAGGCAACTGTCACCAAACTGGATCAATACCTGCGCGCGAAAAAACTACCCGCCAATTTTATCTGGAAAAGTTACTTTCACGCCAATGCCACCCATAACATGACACCGGGTCTTACCGTACCCGATGCGCTCAATAGCCTCTTCAGCCGTCATACGCTGACACTCAACAGAACATTCGCCAAACCGTTCACGACAGATACCGCCCAGCTACGGCAGTACATACAGGAAGAACTAGCCGCCACATCGGACCTGTATGGCTACCCCGTGCAGGCCGATATTACATTCTACAATTCCCTCGCCAGCCATTACCTCTATGGCAAGCACCAACTGGGAGATAAGAAATACGAGCTGGCCAGATTCATCTGGCGGCAGGCTAGTCGCGCGTATCCGCAATTCGGAGCTTTTTACCTCAGCCTGGCAGAGTTGTACGAGCGGGAACACAACAGCGCCCAAGCCAAAGAGTGCCTCAACAAAGCCCTGCAATGCAACAATCCTTTTGTTACGGAAACAGAGCAAGCGGCAGAAAGAGCAGAGATCAGCAACAAGCTGGCTGCATTGGTCGGCAATAAACAATAAACAGCCGGAAAAACGGTACAGACCGGTAACCCGGCAGCAACCATTTCAAGTAGTATGAAAAGACTTTTCACCCTGGCAGCGATCTTGCTGAGCGGATCACTCCAGGCACAAAAAGACTCGGCCAACACCTTTTCGAACCGGGCATATGACCTGTACCTGAAAGGCGATTATTGCAATGCATTTATGTGGTACGAGAAAACTTTCGAATACCAAAAGGTCAACTACCCGCTATACCAGGCGGCCGTGTGTGCCTGCCAGTGCGGTCAGCCGGCCAAAGCACTCAAGTACTTCAACGAGTTTGTGGAACATGGCGGCGACTTTTACAACTACGAGTTCTTTGTCAACGACACCGCCGCCAACTGCCTCAAAGCTACCCCCGACTGGAAAGCCGCCATGGCTTCTTTCAAAATACCCTACGATTCCGTACAGGCTGCCACACAGGCTTACTACGCCTCCATCACCGATACCACCAACCGGCTCAATCGTTCGGAGTTGACCGACACCGCTGCCTGGCGCAAGCGGGCAGCCGGTATGCCATTCCCAGCCCTGTACCGCTCCATCAGGCAATTCAACCAATACCAGCGCCCACCGAAAACCGGGCATTGGACGCTATATGATATCCGTGTCAACGATACATTGATGGTCCCCTTCCTTGTCTACATACCCGCTACCTACCGTCCCAATCGACCAACACCGTTGTACCTATTCCTGCAGGGCGCGGTGAGTTACCGGTCGTCCTTCGCCGTAAAAGGACAACCCGCCATTTATGAAAAGGGAGTGATCGAAAAGCCCATGGAGCAAAACGCTTTTATCCTCTACCCCTTCGCCCGCAAAGACATCAACTGGCTCTACCATCCCGCCGCCTTCAAAGCCATCGAAGACGAGATCGCCTTCCTGAAGTCACTCTACAACATCGACGACAACAAGGTTTATGCTACCGGTCACTCCGATGGCGGTCGCGGTGTGTTCTGGCTAGCCATCAACCGGCCCGCACCTTTTGCAGCCTTCCTCGGGCTAAACTATTTCCCTTCCATAATCCTGGGTAACACCTCGTTGGGCAACCTGCGCAATACACAACGTTTTTACGGGATCAGTGGCACTGAAGACCATCTGTTCAAAAAAGAAATGATCAGCAGCATCTATAACTACAGCCGGGAGATCGGTGCCAACTGGTACAACCAGCTAGTCCCCGGCAGCCATAGCCTGCCCTATAATACACCATCACCCATCAGGTTTATATACGACAGCCTCATCAACCAACGCCGCGATCCATTTCCCCGCCAGTTGCAATGGCAAACCGACAATACGCTGAACGGACGTTATTATTGGATGCAGATCGCTCAACTCGACACCCTGGCCACCCCATCCTCCTGGCATGTCAACCACAACCCAACCGTACCGGGCAAGAACGACAAAAGAGATACACTCAACTACAACCGGCGCCGGTCGGGCGCCATTATGGCCAACATCAGCAACAATAGGGTCTACATCCATACCTCGCGCGTAAAGGAAATCATATTTTACGCCTACCCCGACCTGGTAGACCTCTCCAAACCCGTCACCTTTTACATCAACGAAAAACCAGCGTATACCGTAACCCTGCAATCCGATAGAGAAGTCCTGTTGCAGGACTTCCTGAAAAACAAAGACCGCCGGTTGTTACCGGCGGCCAGGATCAATATTGTGCTGTAAGAAACAGTCGATCAAATGTCATTCATTGCTTGTTGTGCGTTGCTCAGCAACAAGCTTAACTCTTCTTCATTGGCAAGGGGAAAACCACCGAAGTCGAAGTTGGCCGATTGGCGATAGCTGACTGTATCAGGTACAGTCACCCGCGCCGAAGTATGATACTCTACGGCGCCGGTGCCCTTGATCAGTGTGGCAATATTGGCAGCGCGTACACCGGCGCCAGGCATGATGATGATCCGCCCGTTGGCCTGGGTAACCAGTTTGGCCAATACGTCGATCCCCTCCGGTGCACCGGAAGCCTGGCCGCTCGTAAGCACCCGCTCACAGCCCAATTCGATCAGCTGCTCCAACGCCTGGTAAGGATCGGGCGTACGGTCGAATACACGGTGACAGGTTACGCCCATCGGATAGGCCCAGGACATGATCTGCTTCATCCTGTCGATATCAATTTCACCGTTTTGCAAATGCACCCCGGTAGAGATACCGTCGCACCCCAACTCCTTGCACAACAGGATATCCTTCTTAATGATCGCCCACTCATCGTCGTCATACAGGAAATTGCCGCCGCGCGGGCGGATGATGGGATACAATTCGAGACCGATCTGCTCCCGCACGCGCAGGATCGCACCATGCGAAGGCGTTGTACCGCCCTCCCCGGGATTATCACACAGCTCTACCCGCGTAGCCCCCACCCTGGCAGCCACCAGGCTGCTTTGGATATTGAAAGCACACACTTCGAGTACAATATTATCGGCCATAGCTCTTTGTTTGAAGGCAACAGTAGGGTTATTGATAAACGCTTTTGGCTTTGTACACCTTTTCCTCCTTACCACTGCGCACAGCATAGGTAAAGCCAGGCTGCAAGGCATAAGCGCCAAATTCTCCCTTTTTATTCAGGGCCAGAAAGCCTACCTGCACCTGCTTCGCTTTTTCCGGGCTGCGGGCAATGATACGCTCCACCGCTTTGCGGCAGGCATCTTCCGGTTTATGTCCTTGCCGCATAAGTTCTACTACCAGGTGTGAACCCACAATACGGATCACCTCTTCTCCCACACCGGTAGACGTAGCAGCCCCTATCTCATTGTCGACATACAGCCCCGCACCGATGATCGGTGAGTCGCCTACACGTCCATGCATCTTGTACGCCATGCCACTCGTGGTACAGGCACCACTCAAGAGGCCATTGGTATCCATAGCGACCATACCGATGGTATCATGGTTATTGATACCGCCGGGCATAGGATCGTTTTCCTTCTTATATAACTTGTTCTCGATATTCATGACCGGCTCATATTTGGAGGTCTTGAGCCATTCTTTCCAGGCCTTTTCGGAGGAAGGAGTCAGGAGGTTTTCTTTTTTGAAGCCATTGGCCAGCGCAAACTGCAGGGCACCATCGCCCACCAGCACCACATGGGGTGTTTTCTCCATCACCAGCCGGGCCACGGAAATCGCATGGATGATGTGCTCGAGGCACATGACCGATCCGCAATTGTATTGATCATCCATGATACAGGCATCGAGCGTCACGCGACCGTCGCGGTCGGGCAAGCCACCATACCCCACACTCTGGTTACTTTCATCGGCCTCGGGCACTTTTACACCCGCCTCTACCGCATCCAGGGCACGGCCACCCGCCGACAGCACTTTCCAGGCATCGGCATTGGCTGCCTTGCCAAAATCCCAGGTAGAGATCACGATCGGATTGCCTTTAACAACAGCAGGAAGTGCAGGTTCCGCGGCGGCCAATGATTGGCCAGCCAAAACGGCCGCAGATCCCATGACGGAGGAGCGGAGGAATTTTCTTCTGGTAGACATAACAAATAGCAGGTTTCTCTTGTGAATAAAGCACCAATGGGGTGCTACGGGTTGCAATATCAGTAAATCGGCCGATATGGCCCGCTCCGTTCATCAGGCATTGGCGGCAAGTTGCATAAACTTTTGCAGGTTGCGTTTTGCCGTCTTGCGTACTTTATTGATCACAAAACCACTCCACCCCAGCAAAAGCCCTTTAAGGCCCAATGCCTGGCGGCTCCAGGCCCACATATCGAAGTCATCCATATGCTCGATGATCAGCCCATCATGGAACTTAAAATGAGCTTTTACCTGATTCACCACTTTACGTCCGGTGGCGGAAAAGGTATAGGTCGCGATCCATTCGCAACTTCCATATTCATTGCCTGCTTCTACGTGTTTGAATTCAACCGAAAAACCTTTGGCATTGCGGCACAACATCGTCCACATCGCAGCCACTTCTGCCGCATTGAGGTTTTCAAATACCGGGTCATAAAAAGTGACCTCTTCGTGGTAACAGGACAACATACCGTTTGCATCCAGCCTGCCGAAGGTGGTGTAGAATTTTTCGATGAGTTGTTGGTGAGGATGCATAAGCGGTTGTTACGGGTTAATGTACTTTTGTTACTTTCGGACATTAAAATTAAAGGTTACATGAGAAAACTATTCCTTTTCCTGACCAATTGTCTTATTATTTTTATTGCCCAGGGGCAATTAAGTCCGCAAACAGCACAAGACTCGGCCTGGTTGCGTGACAACTATACAAAAAAAGAAATATACATTCCCATGCGGGATGGCGTGAAACTGTTCACTTCCATCTACCTGCCCAAGGATGCTACCGAAAAACATCCTATCCTGATGACCCGCACCCCCTATAGCTGTGCGCCGTATGGTGAAAACAACTACAAGGCAAGTCTCTGGATCGGTCACCTGCGTTACTATACCCGCGAAAACTACATCATCGTGACCCAGGATGTACGGGGCCGCTGGATGAGTGAAGGACAGTTTGTGGATGTACGCCCTTTCAACCCCAATAAAAAAGGCACCGAGAACGACGAGGCCAGCGATACCTACGACGCCATCGACTGGATGGTCAAAAACCTGCCCAACAACAACGGTAATGTCGGCGTGTTCGGCATTTCTTATCCCGGCTTTTACTCGACCATGGCAGCCCTCAGCGGTCACCCGGCCCTGAAAGCCGTGAGCCCCCAGGCGCCCGTAACCGATTGGTTCCTGGGTGATGACTTTCACCACAACGGCGCCTTCGCCCTCATGGACGGCTTCAACTTCTACACCGGCGGATTTGGTTTCCCCCGGCCTCAACCCACCACAGTAGGCAGCCCCAGCAAATTGCAGATCCCCCGCAACGATAACTACGCCACCTTCCTGAACATCGGCGCCTTGCCCAATTTCATGAAGCTGACCGGCGATAGCCTTTCTTTTTGGAAAGACCTCTACGCCCACCCCAACCTCGACGACTGGTGGAAGGCACGCAATCCCCGCAATTTCGTCGACAACATGAAGCCAGCCATCCTCACCGTTGGTGGTCTGTTCGATGCGGAAGATTGTTATGGAGCCTGGCGTTTGTATGAAGCCATCGAAAAAAAGAACCCGGCCAGCACCTACAACAAGATCGTGATGGGCCCCTGGTACCATGGACAATGGTCATCACTCGACGGCACCAAACTCGGCAACGTACGGTTCGGCGCCAATACCTCACACTGGTACCAGAACAATATCGAGATCCCTTTCTTTAATTATTTCCTGAAAGGCAAGGGAGACATTTCCAAATTACCCGAAGCCACCATCTTCTTCAGTGGCGCCAACGAATGGAAGCAATTCCCCCAATGGCCTGCTGCCAATAAAACCGACCAGCCGCTCTACATGCAGCCCAATGGCGGACTGGCCTGGGAAAAACCAACCGTAAAGAACAGCTTCAGCACGTATGTAAGCGACCCCGCCACTCCCGTACCGTATGCAGATGGCATCCATTGGGGCCGAACCCGCGAATACATGACCGACGACCAGCGTTTCGCTGCCCGCCGGCCCGATGTACTCACCTTTCAAACCCCTGTATTGACAGAAGACCTGACGCTTGGTGGCACCCTGGTAGCGGACCTGCTTACCAGCATCACCGGTACAGATGCCGATTTTGTCGTTAAGGTCATCGATGTATTCCCCGATGATTTTGCCTATCCCGGCGCCGTAGCACCAGCAGGTCGTGCAGGCGGTGGCGATTATCCCATGGGAGGTTACCAGATGCTGGTACGTGGCGAGATCATGCGTGGCCGCTTCCGCAACAGCTTCGAAAAGCCCGAAGCTTTCAAGCCCAATAAGATAGAACGGGTAAAGTTTGAATTGCCGGATGTAGCGCACACCTTCAAAAAAGGCCACCGGGTGATGGTACAGGTCCAGAGCAGCTGGTTCCCGCTCTTCGACCGCAACCCGCAAAAGTTTGTCAACATCTATGACGCACAAGACAGCGACTTCCAGGCAGCGACGATCCATCTCTTCCACGATGCGGTCAATAGCAGCAACCTCATTTTACCAGTGTTGAAATGATAAGGCAGTACTGTTGATCATCGAACATCTCAATAACATACGGTCACCACGATAGCAAAAGCCGCCTCACCAATCCCTTGAGGCGGCTTTTGCATTTCTGCGGAATCAACCGGTTGCGCAACAATTTGATATCCTATTAGGAAATTTCATGTCGGGGAATGGTTACATTTGACCACCTTATATCACCTTTTACAAAAAGACGCTATGCGAAAGCTATTGACCATTGCTCTGCTCTGCAGCCATGCGGCCCTGTTCAGCCAGGTAAACATCATTCCGCAGCCGGTAGAAGTGAAGATGCCCAAAGTGGCCGGCCAGTTTGTAATCACCAAAAATACGCCCATCGTACTGGAAGGATCGGGACTGGAGAACTCCGCCAACTTCCTCAACGACTACCTGCAACAGGTGTATGGGTTCACCCTCAAGGTAACCGATAAGTCTACCCCGGGCGGTATCCACCTCAATTATGAGAAGATGGAATACACCTATCCCGGCGCTTACGTACTCCGGTCCGGCAAGGGTCAGGTCTATATTGCCGGCGATAATGAGGCCGGTACCTTTTATGGTGTACAAACCTTGCTTCAATTGTTACCCGTAGAAAAGAGTGCTTCGCTCAAAGTACCCTATATCGATATCAAAGATTATCCAAGGTTTCAATACCGTGGTCTGATGCTGGATGTAAGCCGCCATTTCTTCCCCATCTCCTTTGTGAAGAAATACATCGACTACCTGGCCATGCACAAGATGAACTACTTCCACTGGCACCTCACCGATGACCAGGGCTGGCGCATTGAGATCAAGAAGTATCCCAAACTTACCGAAGTAGGTGGTTACCGTAATGGCACCATCATCGGTCGTTATCCCGGTACGGGCAATGATCATCAACGGTATGGCGGCTTCTACACACAGGAAGAAGCGAAGGAGATCGTGGCATATGCAGCCAAACGATATATCACCGTTATCCCCGAGATCGAGATGCCCGGTCACGCCTCCGCCGCGTTGACAGCCTACCCCCATCTTGGTTGTACTGGTGGCCCCTACCAGGTGCAGCAAACCTGGGGCGTATTCAACGACGTATTCTGCGCAGGCAACGATACCGTATTCAATTTCATGCAGGATGTACTGGACGAAGTAATTCCTTTATTCCCGGCTAAATATGTGCATGTAGGCGCTGACGAGTGCCCCAAAGACAGCTGGAAGAAATGCCCCAAATGTCAAAAGCGTATCAAGGACCACAACCTGAAAGACGAGCATGAACTGCAGAGCTATTTCATCCAGCGCATGGAGAAGTACATCAATGGCAAAGGCAAAACCCTCGTTGGCTGGGATGAGATCCTGGAAGGCGGTCTCGCCCCCAATGCGGTAGTGATGAGCTGGCGCGGAGAAGCGGGTGGCATCGAAGCTGCTAAACAAAAACACCAGGTGATCATGACACCGACCACCTATGTATACTTCGACTACTCACAAACAAAAAGTGAAGATTCTGTAACGATCGGTGGCTTCATTCCCTTACAAAAAGTATATGGCTACGAACCCATCCCCAAGGAACTCACCGCAGAAGAAGGCAAATACATCCTCGGTGCACAAGCCAACCTGTGGACAGAATATATTCTTTACCCCAGCAAAGTAGAATACATGATCTTCCCCCGCGCTACGGCCTTGAGTGAAGTATTGTGGAGCCCTAAAGAAAAGCGCGACTGGAACAGTTTTGAGAAACGCCTGCAAACACAATTCAAGCGGTACGACCTGTGGGGTTCCAGCTATAGCAAGGCTTATTTTGACCTGAAGGCCAGCATAGCCCCCACTCCCAACTATGATGGATCAATCCTGTACAGCCTGCAGACAGCTGCGCCCAACAGCAAGATACTCTATACGCTAAACGGCTATGATAGCAAAGTGAGTGTGTATAGCAAGCCACTGGTTGTAAAAATGGACGACCAGATCGGTGCCATGCTGGAAGTGAACGGGCAGCAATTGAGTCCAGTGAACCAGAAGTTTTCTTTTAACAAAGCTACCGGCAGAAAAGTATCGATCACCACACCGACTGCCGAAAACCGCCGGGGCAATGGCGGCACTTTTGGCCTGGTGAATGGCGCCCAATCCGAAAAAGGCATCCTGGGTGATGAATGGTTAGGCTGGCAGGGCCCCGATATGGAAGCTATCATTGATCTCGGAAAAATACAATCCATTTCCTCCGTTAAAGTCCACCTCCTTGATCAACAACCGAGCTGGGTATATCTGCCAGAATATGTAGAAGTGCTCGTATCTGAAGATGGTAAGAACTTTCAATCTACCGGCAAATCAAATCAAGCGGTTAAAGAAAGCCACAATATGGCTTCTATTACAGTACCGGCTGCGGCCAAAGCCCGCTATGTAAAAGTGTTTGCCAGGAACCATGGCACCATCGCCGACGGCAACCCCGGTGCAGGCAGCAAGGCCTGGTTATTTGTGGATGAGATCTCGGTGAACTGATCAATCGGCAGAACTAGCTAATAAGCAATGGGGCCCCGTGAAGAGGGCCCCATTTGTTTTACTATGAAACACGAAATGAACACCTATTGCTGGATCATGAGCTTTTTGGTTACTCTTTCTGCACCCGCAGTGACAACAACGGTGTAGTGACCGTTTTGCAGGGCATTGACCTTATCCAGGCGAATGACATTATCACCTTTCTCGATGATCGTACGTTTTTCAATCAGTATTCTACCCATGTTGTCGATGACACGCACCACAACCGGTTGCCGTTTGGTGATACTTATGTTGACGTTGGCAAATTCAGCAGCCGGATTGGGAGCCACACCCACCGTAAGCCCGGAGATCTCGAAGCGAACGATCAATACACGACTGTAGGTAAATGAGCCGTTGCGATCTACCTGTTTGAGGCGATAATAGAACCTGCCAGCTGACGTGGCCGGATGATCCAGGTAATCGTAATTCGCTTTCAGGCCTTCTTTCGCTGCAATGGTAGCCACTGTGGTGAAACTGGTACCGTCTGCACTTCTCTCGAGTACGAAGTTGCCAAAGTCGACCTGGTTATCGGCCTCCCAGCTAAGGGCAACACCGCCATCGGTTACCTGTGCGTTGAAGCTCACCAACGTAATTGGCAGCAGCGCAGCCGGGTTAATGGTACGCCAGGCCCGGTCGAGCTGGCTGGCAGGCAATGCAGACAACGGCAATGGACCGCGGGCGCCAAGCGTTCCGGGCGGATTGGCGGGCGGATTCTGAAAACCTATTGTCGTTACTGCATTCATGCCCTGCATGATGACATTGGGGCCTGTATTATCGAGGTCAAAAGCATTATCGAGACCATCATTGTCGATGTCGATGCCGGTAGGCGGATAATCATTGAAACCATCGCCATTGCCATCGTGCCCTTCGTTGATATCGAGGTAACCATCGTCATCGGTATCCGTATCCAGGTAATCGTCCGGATCCGTACCGCCGAGGAAGTTGGCAGGATCGATGCCCTCTGTTGTATACAGCAAGTTATCATCCCTGTCGTATTCATCATCGATACCATCCTTGTCGGTATCCAGATAAAGGGGAAGCTTGTAATAATTGGTGTACAATCCTTCTACGTTATCCGTGATACCATCCCCATCGGCGTCGATATCGAGGTAATTGGGACGGATATCATTATCGGAATTCAGTAAGATGAAAGTCGTCTGCGCATTGATTGCAGGGTCCCAGCCATCAACCGCGCTTGGTGTTCCCGAAGTCGTAGCAGTGCCATGTGCATGAAAAATGCCATTCTCGATCACATCCGGAATACCATCGCCATCGGAATCATGGTCATAAGGATTGGGTAAGCGATCGCTGTCGAAGTTGGCACGCGTATAACCACCGGCCTGGCTCGCGGCATCCAGCGTGTTCGTGGTGAGAATGAGCGCCTGCTCGGGGTTCTCCAACGTACCATCGTTGTTGTCGTCAGGATCATAGGTGTTGACCAGTCCATCGTTGTCGGTGTCTGCAAGCTGGTCGGCCCGGCCGTCATTGTTGAGATCGGTACCACCTGCTTCCAGGATATCGGGAATACCGTCATTGTCACTGTCGAGATCATACTCATTGACAACGCCATCTCCATCCTGATCCCAGTTGGAAGGAGGCAAAGGAGAAGCTGGTGCATCACGATGTCCATCGCCATTGGTATCGATACCGCCTGCTTCGATCAGGTCAGGAATACCATCGTTGTCAGAATCGATGTCGAGGTGATTGGGCTTACCATCCAGGTCAGCATCGTAATAATCATTGATACCGTCGCTATTGGTATCCGTGAAAGCAGGCACCAGAATCGGCAATCCCGGAGTCGGATCGATGTAATTCTGAATACCGTCGATGTCGGCATCCCCCGTCGGATCATACCCCCTGCCCTCCTGCAGATTGGTCAACCCATCATTATCATCATCCGCATTGGGTGCGAATGCTACGGCTTTCATCCATGTAGGCGCCGTAGCCCCTTGTTGCTTCGACCGCCATAGCATGCCGGAAAACCCGGGCCCTGCCATAACCGGCACGACGTTTGAAGCAGATAGCAGTAACAGTAAAAGCGTGCACTGGACTTTTCTGCTCAATCTCTTTTGTGAGGGAAAGCGCAGTTTCAGGTGTAAAATTTTACACATAGGTGTTGTATTGATTAACTAATAGTAAATCAAAAGAAAGTGTACCCAGTTCGAAAACGGACTACCGGTCAGTGTTAGATAATGATCTCAGGAGATGGGAAATGCTACTAATGCAGAAAATCATGTCACCAGCAATATCAATAGATAAAGGCCGGCGCGCGGCTAAGGTAGGAACAAAGGAATTAATATACACTACAATACTTATCCGTCAAGCGGATAAATTATACACTTAGAATTTAAATGCAAACGGCCGACCTATCATCGATGGTCAGCCGTTTGCAATTTATAGCTGTTGCTCCCCAATATTCCTCATGGCTTGTCCCACCAAAGGCGGGTATTGATATTGTCTGTGCCACCCAACTTCTGCACGGCTCCCTGGTAGCCTGCTTTGTTGGTTTCTTTTTCGGAAATCGCGAAATTGATCCGCTTGATGAATTGCCCGGCAGGAACCACTCCATTGCTGTTGTTGATGACCACGGGAAACAATTTGGGATACCCCGTGCGCCGGAATTCCGTCCAGGCTTCCTGCGACTCCGGAAACAAAGCGATCCATTTCTGCGTCAGGATCTGCTCCATTTTCTGGGCCGTGCTGCCGCCCTCATTCCACTTGGGGCTCACCGTACTCAGGATCGGCGATCCCGCGGCCACATTGTTCACCGCATTGAAAGGATCGGTATAAGGAGCCGGTTGTGCCAAACTGTTCTTATACGCATCAAACGAACCTTCCACGCCCCATTGTGCCAGCGACCGCTGTATACCTTTCTCATAGGCCTCCTGCACCGTGGCCGCACCAGGCACCGTCCAGCCACGTAGCTTTGCTTCGGCCTTCAGGAACCAGACCTCCGCCGATGTCAGCATCGGCATACGCGTACCCAGGTTGGCCACACTCGACAGCTTCCGGTACAATTGGTCATTCGGCAGATCGATCCCGTTGCGGATACCTTTGTATTGACCAGCCACCGCCGGGTCGATGGCCGGGGTAAAGTATTTGGAGAGACGGGGATCATTGTATCCCTTCAGGTATGATTCCATCGGAGCGCCCATCTTGATATCACCCCAACTATTGGAGATCACCGAGATTGGATTGTTGAGCGTTTTGCTGTTGATGACATAATCATCTTCATTGGTTTCGATCAGCCCGAATTCGTTGGAGAGCGCTTTCTCCCCTTCCGTCTTCGCCTTCGCCACGTCGGCACCCACAATGCGGATCGCCAGCCGCAACCGCAACGCATTGATCAGCTTCATCCACTTGGTATAATCTCCGGCATAGGAGAGGTCGAAGTTTTTGAACTTTTTAGAAGAATCGGCACTGAGTGCATAAGGCTTTAACTTAGCCTGCGCATCATCCAGGTCCTTAAAAAAGGCATTGTAAGCTTCCTGCTGCGAATCGTAGCTAACACTACCATCACTATTGATCTTGCCAAAATTCGTGTATACCACCGGTCCAAATACATCACTGACGCGATGCAACGACAGCACTTTTAGGACCAGCGCCCAGGCTTCGAAGTTGGGATAGCCGTCTTTTTTGGCACGGTCGATGACCGCTTGTGCCGGCGACATTACATTGTCGTAAGCCAGTGTCCAGATATTGTTGTTCCAGCCATCCATCATCGCGTAGCTGGAATTGTTGACGTTGTTGGCAAACGGCGTAGGTGTCATCATATACCCCGAAAAGATATCTGCATTCAGGTTCTGCATCAGCTGGTATTGCCATTCCGGGGCAAATAAGTGTACCCCCAACTGCATTTGACTGAATGGCGCGCCATAAAGTGCGAAGTCACCCTTGAGGTCTTGCTCGCTCAGGCCATAAGGATCGGTATTGATCGACTCGAATCGTTTGGTGCATCCTGTGGCCAGCACGCAAACCAGTGCGATGGCGGGGATGAAACGGTTACAGTATTTATCGATAGGTTTCATACTATGCATGCTTTAAAATGGTCAATTAGAAGGCTACTTTCAGGTTTACACCCAAACTGCGGGTGGCGGGCAATCCAAATACATCCACGCCCTGCAGGCCATTGTCGGTACTCATCGAGATCTCCGGATCGAAAGGCGCATCACGTTTCAGGTAAAAGAGATTGCGGCCAATGAGCGAAAGATGGAGGCTGTTCACCCCTTTCCACTTCACCGGTATATTGTAGCCCAGCGATACTTCCCGCAGGCGCACCACCGTAGCATCATACATGTAAAACTCCCCGATACCGGCACGGCCACCAATCGCATTGTAGTAAGCCTTCGCGTCCACCTTCCCTTCCCAGGGCGTTCCGTTCTTGGTACCACTCACGAATACACCACCGTTGTTGCGGGCGTCTACCGTCGCTTCACTAAATCCGCGCAGGTCCAGCTCCGCCTGGGTAATGCTCATCACCTCTCCACCAAAACGTCCATCGATGAGAAAGCTGAGGTCGAATTTCTTGTACCGCAGGTTGTTGCTCCAGCCAGCCGTAAAGTCGGGATTGGGATTACCCACGAGTTTGCGATCGGCCGTATTGCGCACAGGGGCACCATTATCGGCCAGGGCCAGGTTGCCCTTGTCATCCCGCGCTGCACCAAACGACAGGATATCACCGAAGCTACCTCCCTGCCGTACGATAGAAGCATAGGTATTGTCGAAGGTGGTCAGGAAGAACATACCATCCGGTCCTGTTACGCCATCCTCACTCAGGTTGACCACCGTATTTTTATTGGTGGCAAAGTTGACAGATGTATTCCAGTCGAAGTCACGGCTCTTCACCGGCGCACCGGTTACCATGATCTCCCAACCGGTATTGCGTATCTGCCCCAGATTCAGAAAATAGGTATTGAAACCGCTGCTGCTCGGGGCCGGAGTTTCAAAGTATTGGTTGTAGTTGTCGTTTTTATACCAGGTGAGGTCAACCCCCAGGCGACTGCCGAAGAAGCGCCATTCGGTACCGATCTCAAAAGAACGGTTATCCTCCGGCTTCAGCGGTCTGTTGGGAAAACCCGCCCGTACATTTTTGATGAGACCGCCCGTAACCGGATTCACCCGGTATAATGGCGGGTTGGTCGCAAAAGGACGTACGCTATTACCCACATGCGCATACGAGATCCTCACTTTCGCGAGGTCCACGACTTCGGGCATGTGCACCATTTCATTCAACACGCCGGTGGCCCCGATCGAATAATACAGGAAGCTGAGGCCATCGGTGAAGGTCAGGGCAGACGACCAGTCATTGCGGGCGGTAAGATCGAGGTACAACATGTCTTTATAACCGAGCGAGGCACTGCCCAGTACCGACTGCGTTTGTGAACGCAATACGCCTTGCTGTTTGGTGGCATTGCCCGAAAGGATATTCTGTACACTGAATATATTGGCGATACTGAGGCCTTGCTTCACCCCATCGGCATTCACCGCGCCATAGGAGTCGATAAAAGTACGGTCGTTGGTGCGTGCATCCGTGATAGAGCCACCAAACGTCGCCGACAAGGAGATATCTGTACCCAACCGGGTATTGAGGAAGAGTAACAGATCACCATAGGCTACATTGTTCTTGGCGCGCTCCCAGGTATACCGGCCATTGAGATCGGCGATAATGGGATTGGTGCTCGCAAACATCTTCGAATCGTAATCGTCCACACTGACATCGTAACTACCACGGGCCTGTACCGACAATGCTTTGTTGAGCTGGTACCGCATCGTCAACGAACTGAAAGCCCGGTCACGACTGTCCTCCCGGGTATTGCGGTTCAGTATCCACCAGGGGTTCTGTGAGTATTCATTGCCAAAACTGCCGGCATCGTATTTCACATTCCACCAGTTCTGCACCATCAGTGCCCGTGCTGGTGAAAAGACTTCAAAGTTGTTTTTGTACGACGCCAGGTCAAGGTTGCGGGGGAAGAAATACAAGCCTACCTGTGGATTGTTGTACAACCCGGAAGAAGGGCGGTTGGTTGATTGCTGTTTCGTCAGCGTCACCAATCCATCCACCGTCAGTTTATCGTTGAAGAATTTGGCATTCTCGCGGAAGGTAAACGTGTGACGGTTGAATTTGGCCGTAGGGATCACGCCCTTATTGTCGGTATTGGAATAGGAAAAATAGCTTTGCGCACGATCACTGCCGGCCATCATGCCTACACTGTTGATCCAGGTAACACCGGTTTGGTAGAAGTCATCGGTATAATCGCCTTTACCATTGTTGGCGCCCCAGCCGTTTTCATTGTTGGCCCCATCCTGTCCATAACCAAACTGCGCTTCGGGTTTCAGCATCACCTTGTCCAGCATAATGCTGCTGGCCACATTGACCCGCGCCGATCCTGCCCTCCCCTTCTTGGTGGTGACCAGGATGGCGCCGTTGGCGGCCTGGCTGCCATAGAGGGCTGCGGCAGACGCACCTTTCAGCACCTGCATGCTTTCAATATCTTCTGGGTTGATATTCGAAATGGCATCGCCCCCATCACGACCAGCACTGGCTGTACCGGATGACTGGCCAAACAGGTTTTCGGGCTGTGCCACCGAACTGTTGAACATCGGAATACCATCGATCACATAGAGGGGTGAGTTGTTTTGCGTACTCTTGTTGCCACGCATCACCACTTTGACCGATCCACCGGCACCAGAGGCACTGCGGTTCACGGTAAGTCCGGCTATTTTACCATTCAGGCTATTGACCAGGTTAGGGTCTTTCACCGCTGTCAACTCTTCTCCCGTGATCTTTTGTGTGGCATAGGTCACACTACGCGAACGACGGCTTACACCCAGGGCCGTTACCACTACTTCGGTCATTTGCGACCCCGAAGCAGCCAGTGAGATATTCACTACGGTCCTCCCGGCTATCCCCACTTCCTGCGTGGCATAACCGACCGCAGAGAAGACCAGGGTTTCCTCCCGCTCAACCGCCAGGGTATAATTGCCCTGCGCATTGGTGGTGGTACCGCGTTGCGTGCCCTTGACAGATACACTTACACCCGCCACACCCGCACCGGTGGCATCGGTTACCTTACCGGTCACCTCGTCGGCCTGCTGGCGGCCGGCTTCGTTCGACGCAGGCGTAATCACGGTGGTGCCGGCAGCTTCCTGTTTGGCCAGTTCTTTGGCCAGCAGGATGACAAAGGTTTTATCATTGACCTTCTTATACTTCAATCCGGTATTGTCCAGTACCTGACTCAGTATCTTCTCGATATCGGCATTATCTTTCTTCACGGGGTTCACCAGTTTTTCACCCAGCGACTCATCCGAATAGAGAAAATAAACGCCTTTTGTTTTATTCAGTTCCTTTAAGACTTTGAAAAGTGGTTGCCTGACCGAAGCATCTTCCGGTTTGCGGTTGGCGGAACCCTGTGGGGGGACTTGTTGTTTTCCGGCTGCGTAAGCGTAAGAGTCCTGCGCAGACACTACCGGAGAAGCGATCAGTTGCCAGCCAAGCAAGCAGCCCAGCAGCATTGGTTTGATGTGATCAACTCTCATAGTGCAATCCATTTAAAATGATAGCAGTTTAGTTAGTGATAGTTATGGTATGGCTATGGCATGGCTTGCTGCTTTCCGGAGCAGCAGCAATACATACAGTTCATCACCGGTACGCTGCGCGCAGCGTCACCAGCCAATCAACGAGCCTTATTCCAATTAGTTATTCCTGGATCAGTATTTCATCATTGTGCTGCGAAATATGCAATTCCGTCGCAGCTTCCAGTGCCTGCAGCAGTGCATCGAGGTTGTCGTTCATCACGATACCACTGATGATCTTATCGCCAATCTGCTTAGAGGCCAGGGTGATCTTTACGCCATACAATTCTTCGATCTGTTTGGCGGCGATGCGTAAGGGGGTCTTCTCAAAATATAGTTTCTTGTCCTTCCAGGCGAGTACGTTCTCTTCTTTAGCTGTTTTGATACTGGGCTGCAGGTCATCGAACTCTACAAAATCACCGGGCTTCATCTGTAACGCCCGGCCATCTTTCATATGCAGGGTAACACTACCTTCCGTGAGCATCACATTGGTCTTACCGGCACGATTCATCACATTGAACTGGGTACCGGTCACTTCTACATCAAACCGGTCGGTATGTACAATAAACTTGGCTTTATTCGGTGTTTTGGCCACATGAAAGAAAGCTTCTCCTTTTAACCAGATCTCACGGGTGTTGCCGGTTTTCCATCCGCCCTGATAACTGATCTCACTATTGGCATTGAGCATCACGGTAGACCCATCCGGCAACAGCTGTTTCCGGATCTCGCCATAGGCCGTTTGCAACGTCGATGGATCGGTTGGCTTATTGAATATCACCACCAGGCTCGCAGCCAGCAGCACTGCGGCAGCGGCGGCCCACCACCAGCGACTGGTGCGACGCTGCATCGCCACGACCGGTGTGGCTGGTGTAGCAGGCAGGTTACGCATCAGGCGGGCTTCTGCCAACGCCAGTCGATCCTGGGGCAGCTCTTTTTCGCGGATAGCGAGGGCATCCATGCAGGCCTGGGCCTCTTTGACCAATGGTACCAGGGCAGGATCGGCCTCCATGCGCTGCTGCCAGGTAACGCGGGCCACTTCATGCCCCGTCAGGTACCAGGCCTGGAAAGCCTCATCAGCTATTATATCCTCTATAGTTGAAAAAGTATGTTCCATACACAGCGTGTTTCCGTTAACAAGTTCCGGTTTGAAAGCTTTTGTAATGCCAATTTTAAAAATATTTTTGCTAACGGTTGATTTTTTACATTTTATCGGGTAGTTTACGTTTGCTCGCTATCAACGAATGCCAGAAGGACTGCACCACCATAACCAGGACACTGCCTGTTGGCAAGCCTTTATTCAAGGTGACAGGGAGGCATTGGGCCAATTGTTCCGGCGCCATTACTCCGACCTCTTTCGTTATGGAAACAAGATCTGCCCCGATGTGGAAGTACTGGAAGATTGTATCCAGGAATTGTTCATCGAGATCTGGCAAAGCAAGAATCCGCCACCCTCGATCTCCGTCAAAGCTTATCTCCTGAAAGCCATCAAGTATAAGTTACTGAAGGCACTGCATAAAAGATCCCATACCCGCTTGCAGGCCGATATGGACGAACACCTGTTATTCGAGATCAGCCACGAAACCTTTATCATTGATAAACAGGAACATGCCGAGAAAACCAGCAAGGTGATCCGCGCCCTGGATCAGTTATCGGCACGCCAGAAAGAGATCATCTACCTGAAGTTCTACCAGAACCTTAGCTATGAGGAAGTCAGTGACATCATGAACATCAATTACCAGGTGGCCCGTAACCTGTTGTCGCAAGCCATCAAGACCATGAAAAAGATACTGCAAAAGCTCCCTTTGTTCTTACTGTCCTAGCCATTCCTGCGCCTTTATAAGGGCTGCAATGCAGTATCAGCAAGCGATTGCGCAACCGGTTGCAAAAGGCAGCAAGTAGACAGTTGTTTATTTTTTCATTGTGAATTACTGAAATTGCTATTAATTTCGTGCACTCAATTCATTCGCGCATACAAAATTGTATCTATGAGCATGGTCGATTCGTTTGAGAAGATCCCCGTTAACATCTATTCTGATCTAAAGCAAGGTTCCAAGTCGGTAGCACGAGAAATTGCCAACCTGATCCGCAGCAAGCAGGCTAAATGGGAAAAATGTGTGTTGGGCCTCGCTACAGGCTCTACCCCCAAGTCGCTGTATGCAGAGCTGGTACGCCTGCACAAAGAAGAAGGCCTCAGCTTCAAAAATGTGATCACCTTCAACCTCGATGAGTACTACCCGATTGAAAAGGATGCACTGCAAAGCTATAACCGCTTCATGCAGGTACAACTCTTCGATCACATCGACATCGAACCCGAAAACATTCATATCCCCGATGGAGAGATCTCCAAAGATCATATCAAAGCCCATTGCCTGCAGTACGAACAAAAGATCGAAGAGGCCGGCGGCATCGATCTGCAGGTACTCGGTATCGGCAACAATGGCCATATCGGCTTCAACGAACCCGGTTCCAGCATCTACAGCCGTACGCGGCTCGTAACGCTCGACAACTCGACACGCATCGCCAATGCGTATGAGTTCGCCACCATTTCACAAGTTCCCCGCCTGGCACTCACCATGGGCATCAGCACCATCATGAAAGCCAAGCGCATTATATTGATGGCCTGGGGGCCTGCAAAAGCACCCGCCGTACTGCGATCCGTTGAAGGCCATGTAGACGAGCAGGTACCAGCCTCTTTACTGCAGCAACACAACGACTGCACCTTTGTGATCGATGAACTCGCCGCTGCCGAACTGACCCGCTTCAAATCGCCCTGGCTGACCGGCGACCTCGACTGGACACCCTCGATGATCCGCAAAGCGGTGGTCAACGTAGCCCTGAAAGTAGGTAAGCCCATCCTCAGCCTCACCAACAGCGATTACCGCGATAATGGTATCAGCGACCTGCTGGTAGAGAAAGGTGACGCGTATGAGACCAACCTGATGGTGTACTATATGATGCGCGATACCATCACCGGATGGCCCGGCGGTAAACCCAATGCCAGCCTGCCCAACCATCCCGAGCGCAGCGAACCCTATCCCAAACGTTGTGTGATCTTCTCCCCCCACCCCGATGATGACATCATCTCGATGGGCGGCACCTTCCAGCGCCTGCACGACCAGGGCCATGATGTACATGTGGCTTACCAGACTTCCGGCAACATTGCAGTGACCGACGAGTTTGTGACCCGCTTCATGGACTTCGCCGTGGGCTTTGAGGATATGTTCGGCATCGACAGCACCAAGAGCAAAGAGATTCTGGAAGAAGCACGTCAATACCTCAAAAAGAAAAAGAACAACCAGATCGATACCGCAGATATCCGCGCCATCAAAGGCCTTATCCGCCGTTGTGAAGCGAAGGCAACCTGCCGATATGTAGGCCTGAGCGATAACAACTATCACTTCCAGAACCTGCCTTTCTATGAAACAGGTACCATCGAAAAGAACCCGATGGGAGAAGCCGATATCGCCCTGACCATCGACCTGCTGCGCAAGCTGAAACCCCAGCAGATCTTCTGCGCCGGTGACCTTGCTGACCCGCATGGCACCCATAAAGTATGTCTCGACATCATCTTCGAATCACTGCGCCGCATCAAGGCCGATGGTGACGAATGGATCAAGGACTGCTGGGTATGGCTGTACAAAGGCGCCTGGCAGGAGTGGGACATCAGCGAGATCGAAATGGCGATCCCCATGAGCCCCGACCAGGTGATGAAGAAACGTCACGGTATTTTCATTCACCAGTCGCAGAAAGACATGGTACCCTTCCAGGGCAGCGATTCACGCGAGTTCTGGCAACGGGCCGAAGACCGCAACAGCAATACCGCCAACCTCTATGCACAACTCGGTCTTACCAAGTATGCAGCCATGGAGGCCTTTGTAAGATGGCATTACTAGGAACAAGGCTTCACAATAAAAAAAGCGGATGTATCGAAAGATGCATCCGCTTTACTTTTATAGATTGACCACCGATCAGGCAGCGGTTTTCTTCTTCCCACCCAGGTTTGGCAGAAAGGCCGTCACGATACCGATCAACGGCAGGTAGGCACATACCGTGAATACATAGTTGATGCTGGTGTTATCGGCCAGTTTGCCCAACAGTGCCGAGCCCAATCCGCCCATACCAAACGCGAAACCAAAGAAGAGACCTGCGATCATGCCCACCTTACCGGGCACCAACTCCTGGGCATACACCAGGATAGCAGAAAAAGCAGAAGCCAGGATCACCCCAATGATGGCGGATAAGATCGCCGTCCAGAACAGATTGGCATGCGGCAGCAGCAAGGTGAAAGGCGCAACGCCAAGTATCGATATCCAAATGATGTACTTACGGCCAAAGCGATCACCCAGGGGGCCGCCCAGTAAGGTACCGGCCGCTACAGAACCCAGGAAGATGAACAGGTATACCTGCGATTGCGCTACACTCAGGTGAAACTTATCGATAAGGTAAAAGGTAAAATAGCTGCTCATGCTCGCCATATAGAAATACTTGGAAAAGATAAGTACCAGCAGAATGGTAATAGATACCACGACCCGGCTGGTAGACAAACCATTGTCCATGACATCGGTGATCTTTTTAGCAGCCCGCAGCGCCAGGTGATCGCGGTACCACACGGCTATCTTTGCCAGGATAATGATACCGATGATGGCTGCAATACCAAACCAGATCGCATTGGACTGTCCATGTGGTACAATAATGGCAGCCGCCAACAGCGGCCCGATGGCACTACCGGCGTTACCGCCCAATTGAAAGATGGATTGCGCCAGCCCACGTTTACCACCAGACGCCAGGTGCGCCACACGCGAGGCTTCGGGGTGGAAGATGGAAGAACCTACACCCACCAATGCCACGGCTGCGAGGATCGCATAAAAGCCCGTGGCCATCGACAATACGATGAGGCCCGTGAGGGTGAAGCCCATGCCGACCGCGAGTGAATAAGGTTTGGGAAACTTATCAGTATACTGTCCCACGAAAGGTTGCAGCAAAGAAGCCGTGATCTGAAACGTAAACGTGATCAACCCAATCTGTGAGAAGCTCAGGTGCAGGTTGTCTTTAATCAGCGGATAGATAGAGGGGATCACCGACTGCAACATATCGTTGAGCAGGTGGGCAAAGCTGATCGTGAACAGGATGGGAAATACAGTGGCATTGACCACCGCCTTAGGGTTGGCGGCTGCTGTGGTTGTGTTCATTTTACTTGATTAATATTACACGAATTGATCACTAGGCTGTAATGTGTCCGTTGATGCGGGCGGCAAACAGCCAGGCTCTTTTGGGGTCTTTATCGATGATACTATTCAATAATTCTTTGTGCAGCCGCATCGTTTCCACGAAATCCGACGTGTCTTTAAACCGGCTTAAAAATTCATGCTTGATACGGGCGGAGAACGATTTATACAGGTCCGCCAGGACGCCGTTACCGGAGGCATCGGCGATGGCATTGTGGAAGTTGATATCGGCCTCCACACAGGCGGTAATATCTCCTCCCAGCGCTGCTTTCTCGCGCTCGCCCAGGTACAAGCCGATGGTAGCGATATGCTGCTCCGTCCGGTTGGCAGCCGCCTTCTCTGCGATCTTCATTTCCAGCAATTGCCGCACTTCATCGATCTCGGGCAGCTCAGAGCGTTTCAGCCGTTGAACCAGGGGTTCTCCCGCACCGGTATTTTCTTCTACAAAAGTACCAATGCCCTGCTGTACCCGCAGCAGACCAGAGTTGACGAGTACCTTGATCGCCTCCCGGATGGACGAACGCCCCACTCCAAACTGGGTCATGAGTTCGGGTTCTACCGGCAGCTTATCGCCCACCTTGTATTGACCGGATGTGATTTGTTGTTGTAACCGGGCCGCTACTTCATCCGCGAGGGAGCGCCGGGTAATGCCTTGTTCCGTATTCATCAGATGATATGACGAGTCAAAGGTAGGAGAATTCATCAGATGACCAAGTTCAATTATCGAAATTAGGAAAGTTTATGCCCCTGAATTTCATCAAAATCAATCTGACCAAGGCTCAATTTCGTATCTTTAGAAAAGTGTAAAACATTGATGTAGGATGCCTTGCGCTGTTTTCACCCGATTCAACCCGAATGATGCCTATCAGCTCAAATAATTCGATTTTTGGTTTGCAACCCGGTCAAATGACCGGGTTGTTGCTTGTTGGCACCCGGCCTACGGCTACCGTTCAGCTACACCTGGGCTACGGTTGGGCTATAGTTAGTCAGAAGTTGGTACGGCATCCACGAGGGGCCTCCCAGGCCCTGCATCGGGTCATTTCAGGCAATGGCATCCTTTTCACCCATCTTCTACTTTCGGTCACCATGGCCACAGCAAACGCTTTACAGCTGCTGACTTCGCCAACTACTCCGCGCGGGCTCCTTATCTCCTGATTTATTGCACTCTTACTGCTCGGTTACTGGCCTGCAATAGGTCGGGGACTGCTCTGCGTATTGCCTAAACCCCCTCTTGCAGCTTGTTAGGTCGGCGGCCTTTTTTAGGCAGGACTTAGAACGAGCTTAGGTCTTCAGGTATATAATTATTTTGCTAAAACACATCTAACCTACCTGTTTTTCCGTACGTTATACATTTACAACTATTAAACCTTATCAAATCAATGGCTAAACTTTTACCCAACGGAAAGCTCTCCGGCAGTATCGGAAACATCACTTATTCACCCCAGCCGAATGGCGACGTGGTAGCACGGGAAAAGCCGGCAGGTGCTGCCGAAAAGATCTTATACAACGAGAATTGCGTGCGTTCCCGCGAAAACTTTACGGAGTTCGGGCGGGCGGTGAGCGGAGCTGCACTCGTACGCTATAGCCTCGACAACCTGATCAAGGGATATGCGCTTGCAGACAGGAACCTATCAGGAAGGTTCAATAAGATCGTAGTGGCCGTCGCGAAATCGGATCACACCAGTAAACGTGGAGAACGGCGCATTTGCCAGGGGCAACTGGAGATGTTGCAATCATTTGCTTTCCGGGAGGAGAAAGAGCAGGCGTTTGACAAGATATTCCGCGCGCCCATCACACAACGACTCGACCCAATAACAGGTACTGCTACGTTGCAACTGGCGCCCTGCCGGTTGAAGCGTTACCTGAAGGCCGTGAAGAATACCACCCATATTCGGTTAATCGTGCAGGTGGCCAGCCTGCAATTTGACCAGCAGGAATTCAACACAGAATGTACAGCATCGCCCTACCTGCCTATTGTTAATACGATGCACGCTCCCTTGACGATAAGCACGACGGTGGCGGTATTGCCGGCGTCTATCCTGCTGACAGCGATCGGTGTGGTCTTCTACGCGCAACAGGCGGATGGAACCTTTGCGGAGTTGCCCGGTGGTGTAATGGCGATAGGGGACGTGCAGAAAAGCGCCGAAAACACGGCAGTGCTTCCCGCATCCAGTCATGCATCAGCACCTCCCCGCAGTACAGCCACAGCGACCAGCGAAGCGGCAAACCCCGGCGGACTACCTCCATCGGCAGCGTGTGCAGCACAGGCATTGGTGATTCCTGTACGAAAAGCAGACCGCCGCTTTTGCAGCGCCTGCCAGGTGCCCATCTGGTTAACAACCGGTGTTGCGGATAATAAAGAGACAGTCGATACCATCCGTGAGCATGTGCAACAGCAGTCCGATCGCAATGACACGTGTCTTACGCGGAAACAACAGCAGAATGTACACGCCAATCGCATAATAGCTGTGCAAGGGATGGAAACCAATGCTGCAGCGGCAGGGGTTGAAGACCGGCACAGCCAGCAAGTGATCGAGGTCGACGAGCATGGTCAGCAGCAATACCACATAGATCCGAAACCACCGCGAACGGTCGATCAGCAGGGCTACGAAAACCGGGAAACCGAAGTGCAGGAAGTAATGAATGATTTGCTGCATGCGTGGCAAAACTACGGTTAATTGGGAATTCCCGCAATGACACGCCGCCGCCATCTCGTATAGTACGCATAACTTTTCTTACCAGAAAACATTCATGCCGTCAAGTTTGCTTGCCCATTGCAAACATGACCAGGAGGTGCTATTTTTATACCCCGACAGCCTGGTCGTGGAATTGGTCGTCACGACACGGTCAATTACGTTCAGGCACAGATTGTACATCAACCACCATTTCCAATGGGGCTATTCGACAGGTTTCGCAGTAACAAAAACACCAACACCGACAATGGCGTCTTGGGTCCTTTACACCTCGATGGCTGGACCGCGCATATCGATAACCCGAGGAATTTGAAGCCGCGTGAGTGGCGGCGAAAGCTGGTTTCGCCAAGGGGAGAAATCAGGTTCAAGCTGAAGTTTTATGGCGAGCGCCAGAAAGGGTCATCGTTGATCTTCGGCAGTCAAACATCGCGCCCTCTGCTGTACGCATATAGCGAAATCACCCACGAGCAAACACTGCTTTTTGATGGCTGTAAGCACGGGTATGACGCCCTGTTTGGCATGGACTTCACACAAGAACAGATCAATAATAGGCCAGCCGAGCATGTTTATATCGACAAGTTTGGTTGTGATACGTTTGCGGTTATTCTTTCCGCCTACTATGGCTTTAACTACGAAGAAGAGGCTACTGACGAAGTAGATGCAAATGGCCTGGTTGAACTTTCTGATGGATCAAAAATGCCTATCGACGTGGTAAAACGGATAGGATTTGATTTTTTCCAAATCATTGGCGTAAACGATCTACAAAAACAAACCGACATCCTCAACGAAGAACTTTCATAAAAAGGTAATACACCACCTGTTTTCGATCCCGTCAACAACACGAAATTTGCCGCCCAATTAGATATAGGTTATGATCCATCTACTCAAAAGTCTTTTGCTCATAGGTATACTATATGTTACGAATACTGGCACCAAGATGCCGGAAGTGAAAATCAGTTGCCGCGAATTGGGCCTTTCCTTCCTGATTCCTGTCGGGTTCCGTTCACTGGATTCGTCACCATTGAATGTGCTGAGTCAACGGGGTGATAAAGCCGTCAAAGAATCGTTCAATAAGGAAACTTTGCAAGGATGGCAACCGGCTTGCGTCAACCTCCAGGATTCGCTGAAGAGAAGCATCCTGATGACGGCCATCACCGTCAAAGAGGCAATTACACAGGATGGCAGCACGGATCAGTTTATAGCAAAGACCTTTAAAGACGCCAACCAATTTATCATCCGGCGTTTTAAAGACCGGGCCAATATCGATATCGGTGAGCAACAAACGGTATAGCAATCTGAGGTGACGATCGCCGGCATGAAAGTGAGGAAAAATGCTTTCACCTTTATCAACGGATCCAAGTTGATGTTCTTTGCGCGGTACTATTTTTTCCAGCGGCACGACAAACTGTATTTGCTTAGCCTTACCGGCTCTCCGAAGGCCACCGATAACGAAGAGATCGTTCGGGCCATTGAACAAGCAAAAAATTTGTAATCCAGCAGCGGCCTACCAGTTCTCCCAAAAGCCAGCGATAACGAAGTGACCGACCATGCTATCGAACAAGCTAAAGCGCTGAAAATCTCAGCGACCGATGTGTTCTTAGCTTCATCCATTCCGAACCTCAAATACATAACAAGGCCAGGTCACGTTCTTATACAACCCTTTCCAATACCAGGGCTTGTAGGTGGTACTGGTGTACAATACTTTACCGGGATATCGGGGTGACATATATCGATGTTGATTTCCCTGTAGACCGCGGAAATGGCCCGAATCGACGAGCGTGAATTCCTGTTGTTGAAAATCGGCGAGCAACTGGTCGCTCAGCGCTCTGCCGTGCAGGGTATGTGCAAGGCGCCAGGTAGCCTGCGGGTTGACATCGGCATAGAGGGTGGACATGGGCATGATCAATTCCCGGCCAGCCGAATCGCGTACGAGCGAACGATGGAGCGCTGCAAATTCGCCTTTCCTTGCATGCACAAAATCACCCGAATGAGTGATCCCGGCGCTGTCTCAAATCGATTAATTTGTAACAAAACATGACTACCTGCTCCAACGATATTTTTGCTCCCCTGGTCTGTTTGCAGGCCACGGGTCCGGCGCAACCACCTGCACCATCACTGACAACGTTTTGCGAGGCAGGGAATGGCAGTGGCTCCCGTTACAGCCAGTATTTTCCATGTCGGTATGCATCCTGCTGGATCACTCAAATCAGCCTCTCATGAAACTGCGCTGTCTGCTGATCGATGAGGATCCGGCTGCCATGAAGCTGTTGGCGCAACACATTGACGCCATTGACGGCCTCGACATTGTGGGGCAATGCCATAATGCGATCGAAGCGCTGAGCATCTTACACCAGCAACGCGTGGATGTGATCTTCCTGGATATTCAGTTGCCCAGGATTTCGGGCATCGATTTCGTGAAGAGTCTCTCGCATCCACCGAAGGTGGTATTCGTGACGGACCACCGGGAATTTGCTGCTGAAGGATTTGAGCTGGATGCTGTTGACTTTCTGCTCAAGCCCGTTTCCTTCGACCGGTTTTTCAAAGCCATCTCCAAATTGAACCGCATACAAACCCAGGTGCATCCTCATCCAGCCATACCGGCCACCTTACCCTATACTCCTTATGTGTACCTAAAGGTCGATAAGGACATGAAGAAAGTATTTGTGGAAGATATTCTTTACATCGAAAGCTGGAAGGACTATGTAAAGGTATTCCTGACTGGTGGCAATTTTCTGCTGGTGAAGCAATCCATCTCTGCTATGGAGGGCCTGTTATCGGAGTACCAATTTATGCGGGTACACCGGTCGTACATGGTCCCGGCGGATAAGATATCCGGTTACAATGGGCTTTCTATTTACCTGGGTGCTTTGGAGATCCCTATCGGACGGTTGTACAAGCAGGTAGCACTGGAAAAACTGCATCGGCCACATTACCGCCCTCAACTGCCCTGACCTGCTCAACACCTGACTACATCCACTTGGTATTGCTATCATAAAAAGAGGGTGTATCGGTTTGATACACCCTCTGGAGATGCTATATGCTATCCAAAAACTGTTGGGTTGGGATTACTTAGGTAATTCGTCCTTCACCGCATCTTCCCACTTATCCCATCTTACCACTGCGGGATCGTAGCCGCTGTAGCCCTGGTTTTGCCACAGTTTGGCGCCACCTGTCGCGTTGATCGCGTTTTGTGGTATGGGCCAGCAAATGTTGTGCGCACCCATCGTGTAAGCGCGGCCTTTCACCACGGCTTTGCCCTTGTTGTAATAGTTATTGTAACGGGATACACGCGCAAACCAGTAGCTCTTGGTAGATAGGTTTTCGACATTGTAGGTATTACCCCACTCATCGGCCTTGCCACTCAATGCCAGGCAATACGAAGCACGGCTCAACTCGGTAAAGCGCCATTCTTCCATGTTCAGTTCACGGGCGCGCTCGTCGAAGATGTCTCCAATGCTTACGGTAGTAAACAGCGTAGTACATCCTGCACGTTGCCTTACCTTGTTCACGTCGGCCGCAGCACCGGCGGGATCGCCAGCATAGAACTTAGCTTCTGCACGCAGCAGGTAGGTTTCGGCCAGGCGATAGCAATACAGGTCGCCGGCTCCACCGCGGTGGTTGGCTTCGTTGGCATTACCCGTTTCCAACGGATCTTCGATGTAATACTTGTAATGTGGCCAGTCGAACCACTGACGGATGGTGTCATTACAAAGAATGGCTCCGGCATCGTTGTACAAGCGCAGGTTCTTACCATACCAGGCTGTGTTTCTGGGATCATTGTACTTCAATGAATCGACACGTACCCAGTTTCCTACTGTACTGTTGTGGCGAAGGTCACCTGCATCACTGATATTGGTCCACAGTTCGTTGGTGGCCATATACGTAGGACGAATATGCGCGATACCACGTCCCAATGCATGCGTGTAGTCATAAGCAACACGGTAGTTGGCATTGGAAGTAGCCACATACAGCAGTGCCTGTCCTCCGGTAGGCATCGTGGTGCCGGTTGCATCGAACCAGGGCAGCCAGTTGCGCATCGTGTTCATTTTAGTACCGGCATCTGTACCGTTGCGGTTCACCATCATCAGGATGGTTTCTTTATTGGCACCAATGCCTTTATTTTCCGGACGGTGCAGGTCCCAGATCACGTTACGGGTGATGGGCCAGGTCTGGGGATAAGGATTGATGAAAGAACCGAAAGGTGCCGTCATCAACGAATAGCCCGACTGGTCAATCAGGATATTGGCCTGATCGATGGCTTTTTGCCATTGCGCGGTTGCCATATAACACTTAATGAGCAATTGACGGCAGGCAGCCTTATTGATCATCCCGACAAGGCTCATATTCTTCTGATCGGGCACCCACTCTACCGCTTTCTCCATATCGGCAGTGATCATCTGCAGGATGGCTTCACGTTTGGTGCTTTTGTAGTCTACCTTTGGCTGCTTCAGCATCCTGGTAACGAGGGGAACATCTTTGAATTTGAATACCAGGTCCATGTAACGCAACGAACGGTGAAAGAAAGCCCGGCCCCTGTAAATATTCTTGTCATTGTCGCTAACATCCGTAGCGTTATCGACATAGTTGATCACTGTATTGGCATACTTGATACCATTATATGTCTCATCCCAATACCACATCATTCTTTCGGGCATTTCAGTAGGAGTAACCCGGGTAGCGATATCTGCCAGGATATTGCCGTCGTCGGTCTTACTGGCCACCGCCATATCCGTAAACATATATTCAGTACTGATCGGCAAACTCAGGTCCTGGTAGTTGAAATAAGACCAGTAGGTACGCAGGTGACGGTCGGCCGTTGCAAGCGCCGCATCGAGCCCTGCCTTATTGACCAGGGTCTTATCCGGCTCGTAAAAAGAGGTAGGCTCGGGTGATAAAAACTCCTTGCTACACCCTGACTGAGTGGCCAGCGTGCTGGCCAGTATCATGGCCACCGCTGTTTTTCTATTGATGATCGTTTGAATTGTCTTTTTCATGCTCAATCGTTTTTAGAGAGTAACATTTAAACCAAAGTTGAAAGCCCTGGGCGCCATTCCGGAGCGGAACATCTGATTGGCGTCGCCACTGGTATTGAACGTCTCGATATCACCATACTCCCAATTCTTTTGTTTGGTCCATACGGCCACGTTGCGTACACTCGCAAACACCTTCACTCTTTCAATGCCGGCTTTGCCCACCAGGTTACGGGGCAGCGTGTAACCGATCGAGATATTCTCGAGGCGGATGAAAGAACGATCATAGAGCATACCGGGTGCGCCTACGCCAGTAACGCCCTTCGCGTCCAGACGGGCTACCGTTGTAGTTGGATTATCGACGGTCCAGTAATCTTTTTTCCAGGTATTGGCCAGGTTGGTCACGAGAGAAGTACCATTGTCCTGGTTGAGGTAAATACCTGCAAGGCTCTTATGCCCCATATAGGAATAAAGGTTGAAAGCGAAGTTGAAGTTCTTCCACGTAAAGTCGTTGCGCAGTGACCACATGATCGGAGGAGCAGACTGTCCGAGGAATTGCTTGTCATTATCGTTGTACTGTGGTGTAACAGTTCCGTTGGGGTTCTTGATATCATCCGCGGTGTAAGAATTTTCCACTTTAGGATCACCGGGGCGCTGACCATACCTCTTTGCTTCAGCCTCTTCCTCTTTCTGCCAGATACCGGTCACCTTGTAATCCCAGATCACACCGATCGGCTGACCGATAAACCACCTGTTGCCTACGTCGTCGCGCTCACGGTAGGTGGTGATGTTACCTGCACCATCATAGATAGGCGTCGTGTACTCGTAATACAGGTGCTGGATCTCGCTTCTGTATTTGGAGAACCCAAAGGTAGTATTCCAGGTAAAGTCTTTGGTCTTGATGTTGGTGGTATTGATCGTGATCTCGAAACCTTTGTTCACGACTTTACCGAGGTTGGAAGCGATGCGGGCAGCACCAGAATAACCGGGCAGTGTACGGTTCATGATCATGTCTACCGTTGGGGTAATGTAGTAATCAAATGAACCGGTAATACGGTCATTCAGGAATCCGAAGTCCAGGCCAAAGTTGGCAGACTCTGTTTTCTCCCAGGAAAGCTGGGTGTTGGCCAGGCGGTCCATGAACAGGTATTTGTATTGCACCAGGTTGCCGTTGTTGTCGAGGTAACCTTGTGTAGCACCGGTACCTGCCGTCAGGTTGGCAAATGCGAGGTACACATCCGCCAGTGAACGGTTACCGTTCTGACCATAAGAGAAGCGGAATTTACCGGAGGTCATGGGCTCCCAGTTGAAGAACTTTTCATTGGTGAAGGTCCAGGCTACGGCAGCAGACAGGAAATTGGCGCGTTTTTTATCCGATCCGAAGGCAGAGTATCCATCCCGACGGAAAGAAGCGGTGAACATATAGCGGTCATCGTACGAATAGAACAGGCGTCCTAACAAACCATCGGCCGCTTCCGTAATGTCTTCCGAGTCGAAGTTACTTTTCGCTTTGTCGGCGTTCTGCACTTCATGGTAACCCAGGATATCGCTCGGGCGGATGTCGCGGGCTTCGATCCTGTCTTTCCAACCCTGGCGTTTTTCCGCTTCCTGTACGAGGGTGACTGCTACGCGGTGTTTGGTCGCGAATGTCTTCTCCCAGTTGATGGTATTGTTAAGTGAATAATCGAAACGCTGGGTCTGCTCCCGATTGATGAGACCATTGGTGGTTTTCCAGTCGGGGTGGCTGGCCGACTCATGGTAACGATCGCGGAACTGCTGGTAACGGGGCGATGCATTGAACGAATAGGTGATACCGAAAGGCAATTTCACCTTGGCGTTGATGATCGCGTTGATGACTGTATAACCTTTGTCAAGCGTCAGGTATTGCTTGTCGAAGTCATAATTGTAACCATAGTTATTGAGCATGGCGTCGCCCTGTGGGTGTACTGCCAGTTTACCGGTGGCATCATAATACTGCGCATAAGGTGAGTTGCGGATTACCTGCTTTTGCCAATCCGTAGCGATACTTCCATCGGTTCGGTTCTGGAAGTTGACGTTGGCGCCGATCTCGAGCCATTTGGTCACTTTGTTCTCCACCTTCAGATTGGAACGGATCGCGCGGTAATTATCGCCTACGATAATCCCTTTGTTTTCGAGGTAGCCGGCAGACAGGTAATAGTTGGCATTGTCGTTGGCGCCGGATACACTGATATTGTAGTCCTGGTTGGTACCGGTCTGGAATGACTGATCGTACCAATCGAAAGTTTTATTATCCAGGAAATTTTTCAGCGTAACGTCGGCCATGTTCAGGCGTCTTGCCCATACTCCATCGTTATTGGCAACCGGTGCAGCATCATAGGCTCTCCACTGGTCGATGGTAATACCGTATTTGGCCAGGTTTTCAGCGGTGGCCTGGGCATAGTAACCAGGTCTTTTGTTGCCACTCCATTGTGTCAAGGGTGTCTGGTAAGCGTCGTAAGTACCTGTAGCAGTGTTGGGGCCATAGGTGGCTGCGGTATACCAGTCTTCACGATAACGCATGTAGCCGGCAGCATCAAACACTTTCCGATTGGCAGCCATGGTCGTTGCCCCGAAGTTGCTGGTGAAGTTGATCTTGGGTTTTCCTTTCTGACCACGTTTTGTGCTCACGATCAATACGCCGTTGGCAGAGCGGGCACCATATACAGCTGCAGCCGACGCGTCTTTCAGTACGTCGATCTGGGCGATGTCGTCGGGATTGATCTCAGACAATTCCCCATAGAAGATCATACCGTCCAATACGATCAAAGGGTCATTGTGTCCACCATCCGTGTACACGGAACGCTGGCCGCGAATCTGGATCGAACCACCGCCTTTGGCATTGGGATCGAGACCTACGCTGAGCCCGGGTGTACCACGCAGTACATCCTGTACGGTGTTGGGGTTCTGATCAGCCAGTTTATCGGGCTTGATCTGTGTGATGGCGCCGGTCAGGTCTTTCTTACGGGCCTGTCCGTATCCAATTACCACCACCTGGTCGAGGTTGTTGGAAGTGGCAGACAGTAATACGGATACCAGACGACTGGATGGAACCGTCAGCGTTTGGGTTTCATGACCTACATAGGTCACTTCGAGTCTGTCGCCAGGTTTGGCGGCAATCTTGAACTTTCCTTCTGCATCGGTTTGCGCCGACACCGTAGAGCCCTTTACGGTTATGGTGGCGCCTACTGCAGGGCCTTCGGCGACACGGATCTGACCGGTCACGGCCTCCTGCGCAAAGGCGAATGTTGTCAACAGTAAAAAAGTTAGGGATAATAGCAACTTGGTTAGTAGGGGCGACCGGTCAGCCTTGCCGGTCCGTCCCCAGATGTCAATTTCTTGCATAACAGCAGCAATTTTTGTTTTTAATACAGCAGCGGGAGCCTGGTTTGCGGTCCCCTGGAATCATTAAGTATTTCGAAAAGTATAATATCAGGCTACGCGGACGAGGCGCAATCCTGGAAAGACGCGATGTGATTTAAGCCGGTGAAAAGAGGGTATTCGTTGTTGATCGGTTGGTAGCTGATGGAAGCTTCGATCTCCGGGTTTTGCCGGGTGGTGGTATAAAAGCAGTTGGGGATGGCAGCACCATCCATGGCAAGTCAACAGTCATATTCGTTAATTTTTGGAGAGTGAAAACGATCCTATCAATCCTAAAATTATAAGTGCGCAATCGAAATCAGGGGGGCAAAGAAACATAATAGAGGGGGCAAATCCTCATTTTTAAGCTGGCCGCAGCTTATAATCTTTCCACACAAAATGAAACAGGCTGATTGACAATCATTCGCGCATCGGTATTTTTTAAAATACCCCGCCTTGTAGTAGAAAAGTAGTATGCCTGTATACCGGTCAATCTTTCAAAAACCGATACTGGACGCCGACCAGCAGGATACGTCCGGGATGAGCCGGCATGAGGCGATCGGTGTAGTCGAGCAGGTTATCGACCGTGGCGTGGGCACTCAGGTGGTCTTTGTAAAAAGGATTTTCCCTGGTGGCATACAGGAGGAAGTAGCCGTCCACAAAGGCATCGTAACGGTCAATGAAATAGTTGTTATTGGCATCTCCGAAGGGATACTTGCCGCGGTAGTTGACGCGGCAAGACAGGTTGATGCCGGCCTGCTGCCTGAGCAGGTGCTGCCGGATCTCGCTGATCTCGCCGGCCTTCTCCAATTGTTGAAGGGTGGCTGCCAGCACTTCGGTGCCGACAACCATATAGTTACTCAGTGGGTTGACAAATACCTGGTAGCGAGTTTTGTAATCCGGCGCCTTGAATCCGGTACCGGCTGACACCCGAAAGGTAAATTGGGAGTAGATCTTCTGCTGCAGGCCGATGCTTGGGTTCAACTTGCCGCCGTAGGTATTGTGGCGGTCATTGCGAAGGCCGCCAGTCAGTTCGGTGGTGGGGGTCGGGTTATACTTGGTTTGCAGACAGGCAAATCCCGCCGCCATGTTGTTGCCGGTCTTGTAGGAACTGGTGTTCATGATCTCGACGCTTCCTCCCAATCCACCGGTAAATTTCAACCGGTCCTCCATTGCCCAGGCAAACTGCTGCTCCAGGCGGTGCAGGGTTTGGGTAAAGGTTTCGCTGCTGACAGGACCGCTTTGCTGTTGCCAGGCCACGCTCATATCCGACTGGTAGTGGGTGAAGTAGTGAGAAAGGGGTCTCCCCTTCCAGGATAGCATCGACGGTATTGAGGCTACCATATAATATAGATACCATTGCCTGGGGTTGTTTGGCGCCGTGGCGGGTGACGATGTTGATGGCCCTGCCGAGGGCGTCGCTGCCGAACAGGCAGGAGGACGCACCTTTGATGATCTCGACCCGTTCGATATTGGTTACGCTGATACGCGAAAGATCGAAGTTGCCGCTGTTGCGTCCGGTCATGGGTTGCCCGTTGATGAGTACCATGATGTATTCTGAGGAGAAGCCCTGCATCTGAATACCGGTGGCGCGGGCGCCTCCACTGATGTCACTGACGACGGCTGGTAAGCGCCAACGCATCGTGGAAGTGTATGGTCCGTTGATGGTGAATTTTTCTACCCGACTGCCGGCAGCCATCAAAGATTTGCATGACAAGCTTCATCCTTAAGGATGCAGCATAAACTTATTACTTGTTGAAAAAGAGACTGGTTTTCGTAGTGACGGCGGGTTTATTGTCGGTGGCCGTTATCGTATCGCTGGCCGTGGGTGCTATGAAGATCCCGATAAGCCAGGTAGGTACTGCCGCAGTATCCATGTTTTGTGGCGAAAAGGCACAAAAAAGAGGCAGCATTACTGCCGCCTTGATCTTTTACATCGTTCCATTCATTTATCGTGGTAAACTACGTGATATGCCTAATTCGAGACCACGCAGTTCGGCCAGGCCGCGCAGGCGGCCGATGGCAGAATAACCTGGATTGGTCTTCTTCTTGAGGTCATCAAGCATCTGGTGTCCATGATCGGGCCGCATGGGTATGGAAAGGTTACGGCTATTCATCACCTGTAATATTTCTTTTACGACACTGTACATGTCTACATCGCCTTCGAGGTGATTGGCTTCGTAGAAGTTGCCGTCTGCATCGCGTTGCGTGCTGCGCAGGTGGATAAAGTTGATGCGATCGCCAAAACGCTTTACCATGCCTGGCAGGTCATTGTCTGCGCGTACCCCAAATGAGCCGGTGCAGAAACAAAGTCCGTTCGCCTTAGAGGGCACTGCATCGAACAGGGCCTGTACATCAGCGGCTGTGCTGACCACACGGGGCAATCCAAAGATCGCATAGGGAGGATCGTCGGGGTGAATGGCCAATACTACACCTTCCTCTTCTGCCACCGGGGTGATCTGTTGCAGGAAATAGATCAGGTGCTGTTGCAGCTTTTGCGCATCGATCCCATCGTAGGTATCGAGGGCTTGCTGAAACTGTGCCAGGGTGAAACTTTCTTCGGAACCCGGCAAGCCGGCAATGATGTTGCGCTGCAACAATGTCTTTTCGGAGTCGCTCATGCCCTCCAGCCGGTTTACGGCGGCGGCCAGTTCTTTATCCGAATATTCACCGCGTGCTCCCTTACGCTTCAACAGCAATGCGTCGAACGCTACCAGTGCAGCACGTTCGAAACGCAGGGCCTTCGATCCATCTTCGACCGTATAGGCGAGATCGGTACGTGTCCAGTCCAGCACGGGCATGAAATTGTACGTAACGATCTTTATACCACAACGGGAAAGGTTGCGGATGCTCATCTTATAATTCTCGATATACTGTTTGTAGTCACCTTGCTGGATCTTGATGTGCTCATGCACCGGTATGCTTTCTACCACGTTCCAGCGTAATCCGGCGGCCTCGATCTCGTTTTTACGCTGCATGATCTCTTCTACCGGCCACACCTCTCCATTGGGAATATGGTGCAGAGCGGTTACAATGCCTGTTGCGCCTGCCTGACGAATATCCCATAGTCCAACGGGATCTTTGGGACCAAACCATCTAAAAGATTGTTCCATCAGGGGCGTCGGCTTTACTGCGGTGTTACTCATGAATATTGATCTGGTTTATTGTTTGAGGGAACGAAGATAACAGAATGCTTTATAAACTTACGCCTCTTCTCCAGGGAATAAAATCATCCTGCCCCAGCAATACCGCCTTGGGTTGTACGTTGCCACTGGCCACTTCGATCATATACTCCAGGATGCGGTCGGCCGCTTCGGGTATGGTCTCAGTGCCTTCGATGATGGTGCCGCAATTGATATCGATGATGTCTGGCATCTTCGAAAACGTTTTCGTATTGGTCGACAACTTAACAACGGGTGCGATAGGGTTACCGGTAGGTGTACCCAGCCCGGTAGTAAACAAGACGATATTGGCCCCTGAGCCTACTTCTGCTGTGGTGCTCTCCACATCGTTACCGGGCGTACACAGAAGATTAAGTCCTGGCCTGGTAACACGTTCGGGATAATCGACGACATCGGTAACGGGCGAGTTGCCTCCTTTTTTGGCAGCTCCCGCCGACTTGATGGCATCGGTGATCAATCCGTCCCGTATATTGCCGGGTGAAGGGTTGGCATAAAAGCCGGAACCGTCTGCTTCTGCTTTCGCATTGTAAACACGCATCAGGTCCATAAACTTCAGCGCGGTAGCTTCATCTATACACCGATCGCTCAACTCCTGCTCTACCCCACAGAGTTCGGGAAACTCAGCGAGGATCACCGATCCACCCAGCGTAACGAGGATGTCCGAAACATATCCCAGTGCCGGGTTGGCCGATATGCCGGAGAATCCATCAGAGCCACCGCATTCGAGGCCCACACACAATTTGGACAGCGGAGCTGGTTGACGAACGATGGCATTGGCCTGCATCAATCCCGCAAACGTTTGCTTGATGGCTTTTTTCAGCAATTGCTGCTCCGTACCTTCTTTTTGTTGCTCGAGGATCACGAGGGGCTTATTGAATTGCGGATCGCGTTTTCTGATCTCGTCCTGCAGGATAGATGCCTGGGCATGCTGGCAGCCGAGGCTCAAAACGGTAGCGCCGGCTACATTGGGATGGGTGATGTAACCAGCCAGTAAGCCACAAAGGGTGTTGGCATCGAGGCGGGTGCCGCCGCAACCCATGTCATGGTTGAGGAATTTGATGCCGTCTACATTGGGAAATACGCGCTGCGGCTTCCGCTCGGTAAATACTTCTTCGAAGGGCGTGGCCAGTATGGAGACATCATCGGCCCCTTGCTGGTACAGTTTTACGAGCTTTTCCACATCAGCTTCGAATGCCTTTGTTTTGCTGTAGCCCAGTTTATCGATCAGTGCTTCTTTCAATACCTCCACATTGCGGTTCTCGCAAAATACCAGGGGGATCACGATCCAATAATTCCCTGTACCCACTGTACCATCGGCCCGGTGGAAGCCATTGAACGTTCTATGGGCCCATTTGGTAACATCTGGTTGATCCCACGTGAGCCGGCGCTGACCGAGGCTAAAATCTTCTGCCGCATGGTGTATATTCTGGGTGGTGATGGGGCCACCTTCGGGAATGGCAGTATCTGCCTTGCCCACGAGCACCCCATACATATAGATCTTATCGCCCGGGTTGAGGGGTTGCAGGGTAAACTTGTGTTTTCCAGCAACCTGATCGGTCAGCGGAAATTGCCTGCCTTTGTGTTGTATCAGCGTCCCTTTGGGCAGGTCCTGTAAAGCCACCAGCACATTGTCGCCGGGATGTATCTGGAGGTATTTGTGTGTATGTTCCATAATTTTTTTGATGCCAATATTCTTTAGTACAAATAAATATATGTCGGCAAGTATAAAACCCCATCAGGTTGTCAATTCAATAAGCTGGATTGGCATGGTTAAATTATATAAAAAGCCTGTTATCAAGGAGTTTTATCCTTTCCAAACGTCCCGGATCGATGTTTTTGCAACGAAAATAAGTATCCTGTTCCGTCCTGATTTTCGAAAACGTTTGCATAAATAAAGTGATTATGCGCTGATACCGCTTTGAGAAAAATTGGGCAATTTGTACCAGGATAGTAAATGCTGTATTCTGTTCATCAAAATTTGCTTGCCATGGTATACTGCCATTACCAGGTTGCTGTTTTCCTTACTGAAAACCTACCTCTTTCACGCCCGCGACGGGTTGTTCATGCCAGGAGTATCTCCTTTCCGGGCACCCATTACCACCTGCTGCGACAGGGCGATTCCACGGCGCCTCCCCCGCAATAGTTTCGAACATTTTTCCGGAAATAGCGCTTTCTTTTTCCGAAAACGTATTTTCCGACCGGCAGACTGCGTTACTACGCTGATCGGATCGACTAAAAAACCGCGAACTCCAAACACACACTGCATGCGACCGCAACTCCTTAAAGTATCTACCGGCCCGCGCCACTCTTTCAGCGTACGCCGCGACCTGGTTCCCTATATCAACAACCGCTGGCATTATCATCCCGAGATCGAGCTGATCCACTTTAAAAAGGGAGAAGGCACCCAATTCATCGGCGACAGTATCAAGCGGTTCAAATCGGGCGATATCGTCATGGTAGGCGCTCACCTGCCGCATTACTGGCGGTTTGACGATAACTTTTTTGAAGAAGAAATGCCTGCTCCGGCCGATATCCGCGTAGCGCATTTTTGCGAAAACTTCTGGGGCGAGCAGTTCCTGCACCTGCCTGAGAATGTCGGCATCCGTACTGTACTGGAAAAATCGAGGAGAGGGCTGCAGATCACGGGCAAAACGCGTCAACAAGTGGGAGAACTCCTGGAACGCCTCCTCAAGACGGATGGCCCCGAACGTATCATCATATTGATGGAAGCATTACACGTCATTGCCGACTGCAAGCAACTGACTACGCTTTCATCGATCGGTTTCAAACACGATATGGTCGACGCCGAAAATGACCGGGTGAATGCCATCTACGAATACTCCCTGAAACACTATAAACGCAAGATACAACTGGAAGAGATTGCGGCTGTCGCCAACATCAGTCCCAATTCCTTCTGCCGGTATTTCAAATCCAGGACGCGTAAAACGTATTCGCAATTCCTGATCGAGATCCGGGTAGGCCAGGCCTGTAAACTGCTGATCGAAAACAACCTCAGCATCAAACAGCTTTGCTATGAAAGCGGTTTCAACAACTTCACCAGCTTTCACAAGTATTTTAAAATGATCACGGGTAAAAGTCCGCTCAGCTACCAAAAGGAATTCATTTCCTGATCCGGTTCTTATTGTTCGTTTTACAGTTCGCGTTATACATCATCCCCTTTGTGCCGGTTCAACCATTGCGCACAAAGGGGATGAACTTTTGGTTGCATACCGTATCTTAGGCCCACTTAAAACCTAACAACATGAAAATGACTTTTGCTGCCCTGTTGTCCTTGTTGGCCATCAGTGCCCGGACCCAAACCCATTCACTCGAAAAGATTTGGGAAACAGATACCGTAGTAGCGGTACCGGAATCGGTGCTTCCTGCGCTGAATTCAGCCGGTAAGCCCTTTTTGTATGTGTCACTGATCGATGGTCAACCCTGGGAAGCAGATGGGAAAGGCGGCATTGGTTCGCTGAGCGAAGATGGCAAGCATTATAACCCCAACTGGTTACAAGGCCTCCATTGCCCCAAAGGCCTGGGCATATCCGGCAACAAACTGTATGTAGCGGATTACAACACGGTCGTGGTGATCGACCGTACGACCGCACAGATCCTCCAAAAGATCACCCACGACAGCGCTAAATCATTCAATGACGTCACTGTATCTGAGAAAGGCGAGGTCTATGTTTCAGACTCTAAAACCTTTAAGGTATGGAAGTTGGAGAATGGTCAATTGAAACTGTACCTGGAAAGCCTGCCGGGCCTAAATGGTTTAAAAGCAGTTGGGGAAGACCTGATCATTGGTGCCGGCAAATCCTTTTTAAAGGCTGATGCAAAGAAAAACCTGACCAAGATCGCCGATTTACCACAGGGAGCAGACGGCATTGAACCAATCGGCAATGGCGACTACCTCGTTACCGCCTGGGTGGGCTACCTGTTTTACGTCCATGCTGACGGCAAAGTAGAAACCTTACTGGAAACACACCCGCAAAAAAAGAATACGGCCGATATCGGGTATGATCCGGTCAAGCGGATTGTGTACGTACCTACTTTTTTTGGTAAAACCGTGACCGCTTACAGGCTTAAATAAAAGAAGCTACCAATCTCCAGCGAAGCTGGAGAAAAACACAAAGCTCCCGGAAGAAACCGGGAGCTTTTCTTTTTAACCTATTAAGACACATGAGAATTACCGAATAATTAGCGTCGTGAGAAGTAATTTATACAATACATAGTAATTACGAGAGTAGCATAACAACTCAATAACAATCGAATAACATTTACATTTTTTGTCCAATTCACCTACAGATTGCAGTTACCTGGCACAACTTTTATAACTAAATATCGCTGTATAATTAATTACCCATCCCCGGCTTAATATTGTCTAATCTATAACTGATCGTTAACGCGTTAAAATAATAACCTACCTTCTTATCATGATACGCAGCATCTACACGATGCTTCCTGTCCAATAGGCAAATGGGGGCTTTGCTTTCTTTCAAACAGCGGTCCTTTACCGTTAGAAATCAATTCTCTCGAAACTATTTCTACCATCAAATCATTAAACATGAGAAAAGTTCTATTACTACCTGTAGTATTACTATGGAGTATCATGGTGCTGTGTCAGACAAGAGCGCTTACGGGTAGGATAACCGATGAAAAAGGGGATCCGATACCGTTTGCATCCATCAAGCTCAGCGGCACCACCACCGGCGCTGCTGCTGACGAAAATGGCTTCTTCAGGATCAATGCACCACAGGGCGCCGTATTGGAAATCAGCGCATCTGGTTATACATCAAGGACTTTCAACACTGCTGGTCAGGGAGAAAGTCTGACAATCACGCTAGTCAAATCCAACGAAGAGTTAACCGCCGTAATTGTAACCACGGGGTTGGGTATCAAGCGGCAAGCCAAGGAACTGGGTTACGCAGCCACCTCACTCAACAACAAAACAATTGTTCAAGGTAAAGCCGTCAATGTACAACAAGCATTAAACGGTAAAGTATCTGGTGTATCGATCGCGACCACTAATAGTGGCGTTTTCGAAAACGCCAAGATTAACATCCGTGGCATCCGGTCGCTTACGGGTAACAACCAACCCATGCTGGTTGTAGATGGGGCCCCTACTCCACTGGGCTTACTGTCGTCTATTCCTCCAGACGATATCCAGGACCTCACGGTACTGAAGAGCGCCGCATCGGCTGCCATCTATGGCCCGGATGCGGTCAACGGTGTGATCCTCGTGACCACAAAAAAAGGCGCGACCAAGAAAATGAGTGTAACGGTCAATAGTACCGTACAGGCTACCAAAGTGGCCTATTTCCCAAAACTGCAGGACCAGTTTGGTGCCGGTGCCGGTGAGATCGTAGACCAATATGGTAACTACGGTTATGTGCCGTACGAAAACCAAATGTACGGTCCGCGCTTCGACGGCACCATGCAGGACATCGGTATTGAACTGGAAGATGGCGATATACAAAGAGGCCCCTATTCCAACCTGCATAAAAAAGACAAGACCAAATTCTGGAATACCGGTCTTACCTATCAAAACTCCATCTCCTTATCGGGAGAAGATTTCTACGTAAGTATCCAGGATGCGAAGATCAAAGGCCTGATGCCGGAAGATCAGAACCGGCGTACCAGTATTCGTTTCAATGGCGGTAAAAAATACGGCAATCTTTCTGTCAACTATGGCCTGAACTATGTGTTGCAGAATTATGATGTAGTCAATGAAAACGGTATGGCTGGATTGTTGCCAGCGTATAACGGCAGCGTTTTCTTCCTCGTATTGCAAACGCCCAGCAATGTGCCATTGACCTCTTATAAGGATTGGCGCAATAACAAATACGCCCAGTTCTCCAATTACTATAATGAATTCGCCGTGAATCCTTATTGGATCATTGGCAACCTGCGCCAGAAGGGCCGCGAGGATGACCTGATTGGCAATATCGATGTCAGCTACCAGTTCTGGCCCTGGCTGAAAGGTACGGTACGCGCCAGCACCAATCTGGCCTTTACCAATTTCAAAAACACGACCGCTCCTATCGAGGTGACCGACTGGGCGCATGATCACCGCAACGCTACGCAATACACCAACCGTCCCGGCAGTGTATTTGACGACCAGGCCTTCACTTCCGTATTGAACCTGGACTATTTCGTGAACGGCGACTACGACATCAACAAAGATTTCAACATCAAATACCTCGCTGGGGGAATGACTCGTCAAAACCGGACCAAGGATGTTTCGGTAGGCGGCAACAACCTGGTAGTGCCCTACCTGTATAATGTAGCGGTACGCAGTGGTGACGCCAATGTACCGCTCTATCCCAGCAATGCGACTACGGAGAGCAGGTTGCTCTCCGCGTATGGTAGTGTGGGGCTAAGCTTCCGCGACTGGGCCTTCCTCGAAGTAACCGGGCGGAATGACTGGGACAGCCGTTTGCTGGCATCCAACCGTTCTTTCTTCTATCCTGGCGTGAACGGCGCCGTGGTACTATCTGATGCCATCCCTGGCATCAAGAACAGCGAGCTGATCTCTTTTGCCAAAGTGCGGGCCGCGTATTCCAAATCCGGTAACGTGAACGTAGGCGTTTATTCGCTGCAGGCTACCTATTCACAGCCGGGTGGTTTCCCCTACGGCAACGTAGCAGGCTTTACTGCCAACCAAACCATTCCTAACCCCGACCTCAAGCCGGAGTTTGTGAAGACCTTTGAAATTGGTGGTGAAATAGGTTTTCTGCGTAACCGGATCAACCTGGAAGCAACTTACTTCAACCAGAAATCGGACAACCAGATCCTGCAAGTATCACAATCTTCCACTACCGGTTATACCATCGGACTGGCCAATGCCGCCAGCTTCAAGAACTATGGTGTGGAAATGGACCTGGGCCTGAACCCGCTGGTGAATATCGGCAAAGGACGCATCGACATCAAGTTCAACGCCACTTACAACAACAACGAAGTTACCAGCACCCTCAACAACATTCCAGTTGTGATCGGTGGTAACTCGGGCTTTATTCAGAACTCAGTCAGCTCTCCCACTGCAAACAATATCGCCGTGGTTGGCAAACCTGCCTTCTCTTTCCAGCTGACCGACTATCAACGCGACTCACTGGGCCGCGTGATCGTGGATGGCACAACAGGCTATCCTTCACAAGCAGCTGAGCTGGTTGTAAGAGGCCGTTCATTGCCCTTGTGGGTGATAGGTATCACTCCTTCCTTTACGCTGGGCGGTTTCTCCGTCAGCATGACCTGGGACTACAAAGGTGGTCACAACTTCTACTCTGGTCTGGGCAGCGATATGGACTTCTCCGGTATTTCCCGCCGCAGTGGTGAATACGGTCGTCAACGCTTCATATTCCCCAACTCCAGTGTATGGGATGGTTCCAAATACGTACCCAATACCAATGTTCAGGTACAGGACGGCAACTATGCCTTCTGGACCGGTGCAGCGGTCAATACGGCGATCGCCACCAACTACTTCGCATCTGCAGCCGCCTGGCGCCTGCGTGAGTTGAATATTTCGTACAACCTGCCCATGAAATGGTTTGGCAACCAGCAAGTGATCAAACGCATCACGGTGAGCGCCATTGGTCGTAACCTGCTGTTATTCGTACCCAAGTCGAACCAGTGGGGTGATCCGGAATTCAACTATTCCTCGACAGGCAACACCTTCGGTTTGGCGAGTTCCTATCAATCACCGGCCTCCAGGCTGTTTGGTGGTTCACTGCAGGTTACTTTCTAACTCATACTTAAACTGAATTACATGAAAACCATATATCATAAACTATTCGTTGTTCTGCTGGTTGGTGCGGCAGGACTGGCGGGTTGCAAGAAGGGATGGCTGGATGTGAACCAGGATCCAAACCGGGTTACGGATGATAACATCACGCCCGAACTGTTATTTCCGCAGGCTGCACAGGCCACCGGCGCCCGTTCTTCCAGTGGTAATTTCCAGTTCATCAATAATTGGATGGGCTACTGGGCACAGTCGGGCGACTTTGCGATACAACAGGATGAAACTACTTATAACATCGACTTCACCTTTGGAGACGCGTTATGGCAAAACCAATACAATGTATTGTTTGACCTCAACCTGGTAAAAGTGAAAGCACAAGCCAAGGGTGATTCCGTATTGGCTGGTGCCTCGATGGTATTATCTGCCAAATTGTTCCAGGACCTGGTCGATATCTTCGGCAATATTCCCTATTCACAGGCCTTCAAAAACAACCAGTATACCCAGCCGGCTTTTGATGACGCCAAGACTGTCTATGCGAGCCTGCAAACCAGTCTCGACTCTGCCATCATCTACCTCAACGGTCCCGTTCGGTCGTCTTTTGAAACGGCAGACATCGTGACTGGTGGCGATACTGAACTGTGGATCAAATTTGCCAACACCCTCAAGTTGCGTATGCTGATCAGGCAATCGCAGGTCTCCGGATTCAATCCGGCTGCAGAGATCGCCAAGATCGTCGCCAATGGCGGCGTACTGCATGAAGGAGAATCCATCTCGGTGAATCCTGGCTATCAGAATGCCGTCAACAAACAGTCTCCATTTTACGCCAATTATGGTCTCACACCAACTGGTGCAGAAGCCAGCACCGCCACCAGGGCCAACAAATATTTTGTGGACCTGCTGAGCAATACGTCTGATCCACGCCTCAACCGTTTCTTCAAGGCACCTGCCAACGGCGGCGCCATTACTGGCACCACCTACGGTCTGGCTGCGGGCAACCCGGTCGGCGCCAACAGTTCTTCCTTTGGGCCGGGCCTGGCACGTAGTGCCGAACAGGACCAGTGGATCATGACTTCGGTAGAAAGTATGTTCCTGGAAGCAGAAGCCATTGCCCGCGGCTGGATGGCAGGCGATGCCAAGACGGCCTATGAAGATGCGGTGCGCGAATCATTCTCCTGGCTGGGTGTACCCAATGCGATTACTGCCGCCAACACCTATATGGCCAGTACCCCCATCGCCAACTGGTCGAATGCTGGTGGCACAGCCGCTACACGTGCCAAGTTCATCACCTACCAGAAATATATAGCGCTCGCCGGCATCAACCCACTGGAAGCCTGGAGTGACCAGCGGAGACTGAATATGTTACCCAACAACGGGTATATTTCCGTCAACCCTGGCAGGTTATCCAATACCATTCCTGTCCGGTTATTGTATCCGCAAAGCGAATACACGACCAACAGTGCTAATGTGAATGCGCAGGGTACCCAGAACCAGTTTACGTCTAAATTATTCTGGCAGCCTTAATCATTTGATTACCCAAAAAATCTAGTTATGAAACTATCCATAAGATTATTATCCATGCTTACCCTCGGCTCGTTGTTGGGCACCAGCATGGCCGGCTGTCTAAAGGATGATGCATTCGACAACCGCGAGATCCAGTCTTTGGCAGGAGGGGCGACCAATGTGGTGGAGGTGAGATTAACAGCCACCTCGACGATCAATTTTCTACCTTTTGTGTTCGGCGACTCCAACAAGGACACTACCGTCAACCTGATCCCGATAGCATTGGCTTCGGGCCCGGCAGCGCAAGACATCAACGTGACCGTGACGCAGAATAATGCGTTGGTCGATCAATACAATGCCGCCAATGGTACGGCCTTCAAGGTACCTCCGGCCAACCTGTTCACCATCGCCAATGCCGGCGGAAAGGTGACCATTCCCCGCGGGTCGGATATCGGCTACCTGCAATTGAAATTCGTGCCCCTGTCGTTCCAGGGTGAGGACTGGGCATTGGGTTTTGAGATCACGGCTGTCGACAACCCGGGTATCCTGATCAGTGGCAACCTTAAAGGCGGTGTAGCCGGCTTGCTGGTCACCAATGCCTATGAAGGCGATTATCATACGACGGGGTATTTTCAACACCCTACCGCACCACGGGACATTGACCAGGAAGATTTCCTCAGCACCATCAGTGCGCGTGGTGTTACTAAAACACTGGGAGACCTCACCGGTACCAATATCAATATCCGGATCAATGCCGACAATACAGTAACCATCACGCCAGGTTCCGGCACCTCCGGCACGACGGCCTCCGTGGCGAATATTGCCGGAGATCCGGTCTACAATAACCGGTACGATCCTGCCACCAAAACATTCTGGTTGAAATATGGCTACCCCATTCCGGGTCCCAGCCGTATCGTTACCGAGAAACTGGTGAGACAATAACAATTAGCACCTCCATAAAAAAGGCCGGGACAGTGGACTGCCCGGCCTTTTCATTATACCAACTGCATAGCAGTAATTTGCCTTTAAATCCTGTACTACCAAGTGACACTTTAGCTGCCGGCATTATTCCACCCTTTACGCTTGCCGCGATTAGCAAAGCATTCAACAATTCTGGCAACGAACCCTGCCATCTTTGTTTTGTGCTTATTTTCATTCTCTAATACCAGCGTATGGCTTTTATCCCACCTACCCGATCTATTGCTTTGTTTGCCGCAGGCACCCTGGCCATCACGGCTTTTACCACTGTCCGTTCCGTAAACTGGACCTCGAAATTTGTGCGTACAGATAAGAAAGGTCAACTTACCTATACACCTGATGAAAAAGGGAACATACTTCCCGACTTTAGCCGGGTGGGCTATCACCAGGGAGATCGGGCAATCCCCAACTTGCCCATAGTTACCACTATACAGCCATCAGAACAGGTCGCCGCGCGGATACAAGCCGCCATTGATGCATTGTCTCAACAACAACCCGACAAAAACGGTTTTCGCGGAGCCATCCTGCTGAAGAAAGGAACCTATCGTATTCCCACCACCTTGCAGATCAATGCGAGTGGCATCGTGTTGCGTGGAGAAGGCGATAGCGAGCAGGGCACAAGGCTCCTATTAACTGCCGATCAACAAAAGCCCCTTATTTCCGTCAGCGGCATTGGTGGCATCAAACCCATCGGCAAACGCGTCAAAATAACCGACCCTTATGTACCGGTAGGCAGTTTCTCCTTTACCGTGGCAGACGCTACGGGACTGAAGGCAGGTGATGCGATCATTGTTTTCAGCCCGGGTACGGAACAGTGGATCAGGGATAACAAGATGGATCAGATCGAAGACCGTGGCGGCACCAAACAATGGCGGCCCAAAGAATATGATCTGGATTTTGAACGCACCATTACCCGTATCGAGGGGAACAAGGTTCACATCGACAACCCCATTGTACAGGCCCTTGATACGCAGTACGGCGGTGGAGAGATCTATCCGTACTCCTTTGAAGGCCGCATCAGTGAAGTAGGTATAGAAAACATGTTCCTGGAATCGGCTTATACCAGCGATACCGCTGAAAACCACGGCTGGGATGCTATTGCCATCAACAAGGCGGAGCAGGGCTGGGTACGGAATGTAACCTCCCGCTACTTTGGATACTCCTGTGTTAACCTCGGTGGCGGCGCCCGGTACATGACCGTTCAAGACAGTAAATGCCTCGATGCGAAATCGCAGATCACCGGAGGCCGTCGATACTCTTTCAACAACAATGGACAGTGTAATCTCTTCATAAATTGCCACACAACCGAAGGCCGTCATGATTTTGTAACCGGTGCCCGCACCCTTGGCCCGAATGTGTTTTATAACTGTACGGCCAAACAAACACATGCAGATATTGGCCCGCACCATCGTTGGGCGGTAGGCACTTTATACGACAACATCATTACCGATGGAGAGATCAACGTACAGGATCGCGGCAATTGGGGCAGCGGCCATGGCTGGGCTGGCGTAACGCAGGTGTTGTGGAATTGTACAGCTAAAAAGGCGGCGATACAAAGTCCCTGGGTATCGGGCAAGAACTATAATATCGGCATGAAAGGAGGCAAAGCGGAGGGGCGCCTGAAAGGCAGACCCGATGGTGAATGGGAAGGGCAAAATCAAGCCGGATTACAGCCAGCCTCGCTATACCAGGCACAGCTGCAGGCAAGAAAAAAAACATAATCGATTTCAGCTTTACAGGCAGGCTATTTATCAGACCTGGTAGAAGCCCTTGCAATCAAGGCAGAATTCAGCACCACCGTTTCCGTGAGCTGTACCTGTTTGTTTTTTTCAAGGCTGCGAAATAACACGGAAGCTGCTTTTTTGCCAATATCAAAAGCAGGTTGTGTGATGGTGGTGAGCGAAGGATTGAGCAGTGAGGCGGTTTCCAGGTTGGAAAAACTAATGACTTTGATATCCCTGGGGATGGATATTTTCAGCTCCTCGCATACATGATAGCTGGCAATGGCCAGTTTCTCTACAGATGCAAAAATCCCATCGGGACGCTTTTTGCCCGACAGCATTTTGCGCAGCGTCGGATAACTTTGTCCATTGTCAATACTGCATTGTACCATCAGCCGCCTATCGGGTTTGATGTCATAATGCTCCAAAGCTTCCAGGTAGCCCCTCATGCGTTTGTTGGTGATTGACAGGTGTTGTGAAAACGACAGGTAGGCGATTTGCCGGCAACCATTCTGGATCAGGTGTTCGGTGGCTTTAAATCCGCTATCATAATCATCCGTGGTCACCCGCGAGGTTTCTATGGCATCGCACACCCGGTCGAAGAAGATAATGGGGATGCCTTTATTGTGCAATTCCACGATATGGCTGGTATCCTCTGTGCTGGCAGACACTGACATCAGAATTCCGTCTACCCGCCCACTCTGCAAGTGACGGGTAATGGATACTTCCTTTTGGTAGTCCTCGTGCGTCAGGTAGATGAGTACGTGGTAACCTTTCTCCTGCGCAATGGATTCAATGCCATTGATGGCCAGGGAAAAAAAGTTATTCGCCACTTCCGGTATCACCACGGCAATGGTCCTGCTTTTTTGTTTGCGTAAACTGCTTGCGTATGGATTGGGTTCGTAATTGAGCTGCTGGGCCAGTTCGAAAACGCGCTTCTTGGTTTCGGGGCTGATATCGTAGCTGTCGCGCAAAGCCCGTGACACGGTGGAGATAGCGAGGTTCAGCTCTTTGGCGAGTCTTTTGAGGTTAACAGGTTCCATATAACACTTACATTATTAAACAGGCGGCTCTAAAGGTACGCAACTATTTTCGGAAATATTTATGCAAAAAGCTCCCCTTTTTCGTCATCGTTTCGAGAAATCGTACCTCCCCCTCTGACACCTCCTACAGCTTCCTGAACGTTCCCGTACTGCTGCCTGCCCTACCCTGTACGCGAAAATGATAGATACCTGACGGCAGCTGTGCAACAGACGTACTCCATTGCGTCGCGTTATTGCTCCACGCCTGTATCCTCGTGCCACCGGCAGTATACAACCCAATATGGTGTGGCCCTACGGGCAACCCGCCGAGCGACACATGACCGGTGGCGGGGTTCGGAAATACCCTTAGCTGTTGTACCGGCAATCGCTCTGATGCTTTGTGGTTGAAAATTGTGTATAGCTTATTGTCTTCACAAACGGCCAGGAGGTCTGGAAAGCCATCCAGGTCAATATCGGCGAGCTGTATCGTTTGCACATTAGCAGGCAGGGGAACCGCAACAGGCGGGCTGAAAGTGCCACCTGGTTGACCTGTCAGGTAAAACACCGTATCGGTGTAAGCGCCGTCGAGATCGAGTTGGTTCATCACCAGGTCCTGGTAGCCATCGCGGTTCACATCAGCCACGCGCAGGTCGGTGGGCCGCAGTTTATGACTGGCAAATTGAGGCACTTTATAGCCAGGTGCATAGGCTGTATCTACCGTATTCAATAAGATGACCAGGCTGTCGGAACCAGGCATATTGTCGAACGAGGCGTACAACAGTAAGAGGTCATCCTTAAGGTCATTGTTGACATCGGCGATCGCTACCCGGGCAGCGGTGTAGGTGGGCCGGTAGCGAGGCACGAAGCTGCCGTTGGGCTGCTGATAATAGAAGAGCACCCAGGGAAAGGAACTACTGACTACAATATCCGGCAGTCCGTCTTTGTTCTTATCGGTAATAAATATCTCCCGGCAGGTATCGAGCATAGAAGGATAGGTTTGTTTGGGATGGAAGGAACCATCACGTTTATTGATAAATACATGGAGGGAGATCGTATTGCCCGAGCCGCTGGTGGTGGCAATGATGTCATCGAATCCATCTTTATTGATATCGACGCAGGTCACCTCCCGGCCATGTACGCCGGTAGCAAAATAGGTGCTGTTGATGTATTGACCGGTAGCGTTGCCATAGTACACCCGGATGCCATTGTCCCAATAGCTGGACAGTACCAGGTCGGGCCAGCCGTCCTTGTTGAAGTCTGCAATGCTGCTTCGCCCGTAATTGACGGGCTTGGCATGGATCTGCTCCTGGCCATAAGTTCCCCCGCTTCTCCCCGTCAGTATTCCAAAATGCTCCTTGAGTGCGGGATACATCACCAGAATATCTTTAATACCGTCCCCGGTCAGGTCTTTTACCTGAAAACTGCTCACCCGTTCTTTGACGGGATAGGCCACCATCGAATCGAACAAGGACGACTGGGCCATGCACGGCAAGGCCAACACCAGCATGGCTGGCAACAAAAAGCTTCTCATGGTAGAAATTTTGTCAATGATTGTACAGCCCGGACAGGCTGCAGCGGGTGGCGTGTAACAATGACAACCGGGCAGTATCGGCAGTTGCATGGCGGATGACAATTCAAACGCAAAAACCCGCAATTCATGCACTGAAATTAGGTTGAGCCCGGGGCAGCCTTTATTTTAGCCTGCGTTGCTCTACTATGAAGCGTGCCTATTACACTAAAAAGAACTGGGTGATCATCGGACTGCTCCTGCCTCCGGTCATCTTACTGGTCAATTACTGCATTTTCGGGAAATCGTACTTTTCCGGATCGGCTGTCTTTTGGTGGTCGTCGCTGCTGACGGCAGGCTTTGGTATGATCTCCTGGTACCTGCAATTGCTGATCTCCCTGCTGATGAATGCGCGGTATCCCGGGAATAACCAGACTTTGCGACGGGTTGTTACCTCCATGGTGCTGCACGTGCTGGTGACCATCATCACCGTAGCATTGGTCTTTGTATTGTACGACCGGCTCAACTTCTTCCACTACCAACTGGATCCCTGGAGGATGCTGATGGCCTGTATCATCAGTGCCGGTTTTGCCATACTCGCTGCCAGTTTTCACGAAGCGGTGGCTTTTTATGAAAAATGGAAAAAGGTGACCGATGAAGCGGAACACCTCAAAAAAGTAAACCTGCAAACGCAGTTGGAAAGTCTGAAAGCGCAGGTAAATCCTCATTTCCTCTTCAACAGCCTCAATTCTTTGTCTTCGCTGATCAGCGAAGACCCGACCAAAGCGGAGAAATTCCTGGATGAGATGTGTAAGGTATACCGCTACCTGTTGCGCAACAATGAAGACGACCTGGCGCCACTGTGGGTGGAAATGCAGTTCATTAATTCTTATTATCACCTGCTCAAAACACGGTATGGCGACAGTCTTTTCCTGGAGATGAATATTGCCGATGAGCTGGTCTGGTACAGGATACCCTCGCTTACTTTACAAATGCTGGTGGAGAATGCCGTCAAGCACAATATGATGTTAAAAGACCGGCCACTGCAGATCGTGATCACTACAGTGGCCGGTCCCCGATTGATCGTATCCAATAACCTTCAACGAAAAAAACGTATTTCTTCCAATAAGGTCGGGCTTAACAATATCGTCAACAAATACAAGCTGCTGAAGCAAGATGACATCATCGTACAGGAAGATGAGAAAACCTTTGCGGTGGTGGTGCCGCTCATCAAGGTAGAAGAAGAGGCCACCGTTTAGTTGGCAGCTACCATTTTCAATTTGTAAATATCCTTCTGCTGCGTACCATATACCTTAGTCAATACGATCGAATCACCTTCACGAGACGCCTGGTATTTACCTTGCAGGATCAGGCTCCAGTCAAAGTCGGCGGTATAATGGGAAGAGTCAATAAAATTGATAAAATCTACCCCTGACTCAAAACGGCCGTAGCCAATCACCGGGTAACGGTTGGCATAAGCCGCCCCCTTGTTTCTATAGCCACCATTTGCACCCACTTCCAATTCCACCGGCACTTTCGGCCCTTCCACAGTTGTATTGCGCTGGAAAGTTCCCTTTAAGGCGATTTTTTCAATCACCGGGTCGATGATCAGTTCGGGTTGCTGGTCTTTTTTACATCCTGCAGCAGTCAACAGTAATAAAGCTATGGCAAAAGCACGCATAGGTAATGTTTTCATCGTTGACAACCGGTGTGGGGCAACCGTTGCATCCCCCTTACAGGCAAAAAAAAGGTGGATCACGGGGATCCACCTGGTCTTTCAGTAGAGAGGCATTAACCTTCGGTCCTGTTTTCTTGTTTTTCGTTGTTGTCGTTCGGTTGACCCTGGTCAGGAGCGGGAGCTGGCTTTCTTCTCGACTCGGAACGTTTGCGGTAGTAATCCTTCTGGGCTTGCAGCACGGCGTTGTCACGCTCTACGCGCAGCTGACGGATGGTTTGCCGCTTTTCGCGACCGGTCATGTCATCCTGTAACCTGACAGATTGGATCCTGTCGGTGTAATCCTGTTTGATGTCCTGAACTTCGAGGTCCAGGCGCGACGGCCGGGAATTGTACCCGTAAGCGTAAGGGGAGGGTCCCCACCAGGGGTTGAAGCCATATCCGTAGTAAGGATAGAAAGGTCCGTATCCGAAGCCCATACCAACAGACATGCGTGGTCTGACTACCGGTCCTCCTCCTCTAACTACTACTCTTTTCTGGGCAGATGCGCCTACCGCCAATCCAACCGACAACAATACAAATAGCAGCTTTTTCATAACAAACTTTTTATACCTTATAGACTGCAAATGAGGGGCAATAGTTAGAAAGAAGATGTTAAAATAACCACTCAATAACAAAGGGCGGCCCTGTTGAGCCGCCCTTTGTTAAAGGTTTTAAAAATGTTCACGAAGGCCTCACTGTCGCAGTCATTTTGCTATCTGCGAAAGTCAGCCAGCCGTTTCTTTTTTAGCGCAGTAAGGCAGTGGCGCACCACAGAATTGGTGCCTGCCCGTGCATATCACCTACCAGGCGTTTACGGTCGAGGTAGTACTGGTGATCATTTTTCTTGTTGGTTCCTTCGCACACCTCGCGGATATCGCCGTTATCGTCGATGTACGTGATCAATTGCAGCCAGGCTTTGCGGGCGGCGGGCTCGTAGGCTTTTTTATCCAGCCATCCTTCCTTTACGCCGGTAATGAGGGCATAGGTAAACATACCTGTTCCCGACGTTTCTTCCCAGGAAGCAGGATCATCGATCAATTGACGCCACATACCATTATCGGCCTGGTATTTCAGCAGAGAAGTCATCATCAGTTGATACCCCTGCATGATCCTCGCGCGGTGGATATTGTCCTTTGGCAGGGAGCGCAGCAATTCTGCCATCCCTACCGCCATCCAGCCATTGCCCCGCCCCCAGAAAAAAGGCACATCCGGCGCATGGTAGAAAAGCCCGTTGGGCTTCTGGAGCGAGTCGAGGTATACGACCATTTCTTTGGCCGCCCGTTCAATATATACTTTATCGCCGGTGGCTCGGTATGCCTGTGCCTGTACAGCTGTGATCATGAACATATCGTCGATCCACATCCGCGTCATCCAGGTAAGCCCCTGCTTGTAATAGTCATGGCTCTCCGGCTTCACCCGAGGCCCTTCAGGAGGCCCCCATTGCTTATCCGCAATACCTTTTCCCATTTCGAGGTAACGCGCGTCTTTGGTCTGCATATACAGCTCGAGGGGTACCGATCCGAATACCGCGTAGTCTACGTGATCGGGAATGGGGATCATGCTTTTTTCGGTGGTAAAGAATGGTTCAAAACGATTGGCCAGTTGTCCGGTTAAGCCTTTGTCGTTGCTGGCCCGGGCGAAAGTCAGTGCACCATACCAGGCACATACTTCCGGATAGGTGATCACCTTAGGCGGTGTAGGGCGGCCAAAATTGGGATGCGGCACGGCCACAAAGCGGGCGGCTACTTTTTTCCCTACTGCTGCAGGAGAGGCGCCCTCGGGCCAGGATTTCAAGCCTCCTGTTTCTTTTTTCGATTGCGCAAAGCCACTATTGGTAGCCATCGCCGTTATTCCTGTTGCCAGGAGCAAGCATTTGATCGTTGGGTTCATACGTATCGTTTAAAAATATGAATAAGACGGTCACCCCCGCCATCCGGAGGTGACCTATCTTACAATGTGTTGAGTAAAGGAAGCATCATTGAGTAATCGCTTGCTCATGCTATTTGTAAACCATTGCTATATTCTATGCCCGCCAATACTTAACAACTGCAATTGACGGCTATTTTCGCGATAGTGCAACGAGTGTTATTACTTCCTATTCACCTATTTTAGCAGTGTCACCAGCAAGCATCAATGCACCGGTAACAAACGGATGCTTTTCAACTTAAACAGTTCCTTGCCCTGCTGTCTTGGCTTTACCGTTATACTGTACAACCCCGGCTTCCCGATGGTGGTAATCGCTACTGCATGCTGTATGAACAGCAGCGGATTGCTCTTATCGAATTCGGAACTGCGGAGCGTGCGGAATAGAAATGATTGCCCACCGATGGTCAACTGTCCTTCCTGACGGGCACTCTCGGCGGGGCAGGCGTACTCCAGCACGATCTTATAATCTGCCGGCTCCGTGATGCGCAGGTGGAAGGTAGCTGAATCATTCGCCCCCTGCATATCGGTGACACACACAGCGTGTTTCCAGTCGCCAAAATAATGGCTATACGTAAGGCTTTTTACAGCAGCGCTATCCGCCGTGGTTGCGTGTACAGCCTCCACAATATTTTCATTGACCTGGGCAGATATGGTCACCGGTGCTTTTGTATTATAAGCTGGCGCCTTACCCGTGTATTCAAGTACAATGACGGTATTGGGGCTTGCTGGTTCCGCAGCAGGAAATTGCACATACAGGTCAGCTCCCCTACGATCTATCACCAGCGGCTTTTTGCCCACCAGGGCGTAGGCCCTCGTCGCAGTCACGGAGCAGTCTGGCAATAACAGCTTACCATCCCGTGGGCGGTCCAGCACATGTAAGAAAAGCTTGCCCGGTTTGGCCGTCGTAACGCCCCAGGGCTGCCCCGGCACAAACCCATAGGTGGTACCATAAATACTTTCCCCGTTGGCCGCCAGCCAGCGTCCTGTTTCACGCAGGTATTTTGCCGAGTAGGAAGGAATATTCCCTTTCCCATCGGGCCCTACATTCAACATCAGGTTGCCTCCTTTGGAAGCCACATTGGCCAGCAGCCGGATAATCTCGGCCGGCGACTTGAAGTTCATATCATGCTCTATATAGCCCCACGAATCATTGTGTGTATAGATGGACTCCCATACTTCTTCGATCGGTGCAGGTGGTACTTCAGAGTCACCAAAGTCACGGTAGTCGCCCAACCCCTGCCCTACGCGGCTGCTGAAAAGACTACCGGGTTGTAATTGTCGCAACGTATCGACCAGCTGTTGCGTCTGTTGACGTGTAAGACCACCCGGCATATCGAACCATACAATGCCCAGCGGCCCGTAGTTGGTCATCAATTCTTTCAGTTGTGGAATGGACTTTTCACGATAATAACGGAGGTAGTCTTTTTTCGACTCCTCGAAATCCCAGCGATTGCCGCCACCATCCGGCTCATGCCAGTCGAGGAACTGCGAGTAATAAAATCCAAACTGAATGCCCCGTTTACGGGTAGCCTCCGCCAGCGCCTTCATCGGATCTTTTCGATAGGGACTGGCTTTCACAATTGAGAAATTACTTACTTTAGAATCGTACATGGCAAATCCTTCGTGGTGTTTGGCAGTTATCACCATGTAGCGGATACCAGCGTCTTTGGCCAGGCCAGCCCATTCATCGGCATTGAAGTTGACCGGATTGAACTGTGCGGCTTTAGCAGCATAGTCAGCTGCGGGCACTTTTGCCTGGTTCATCAACCATTCACCACTACCATAGTAGCGCTTATTGTTCCAGACACCACCCAGCTGGGAGTAGAGCCCCCAATGGATGAACAGCCCAAATTTGGCATCCTTGAACCATTGGATATTGGGATGATTTTTACCAGAAGAAGTTTTATCCCACATTTCATCCTGGGCCTGTGCCTGACAAAGGCCTACCCCTAACAACAAGGCAAGAACCATTCGATTATACTGCATAAACAAGCAAGCTGCATTATTAAAAATAATGGGTCCGGCATCTGTAACGAAAGCCGGACCCGTAAAAAAGATTGTATAACCGTTGTGCTACAAACCGCTTTTCAATTCAACTTTGATCACGGAGGCGATGGGATCCGGCGCCTGAGCAGGCACTGTAAGAGTCAGGATGTCTTTAGATTGTCCAGTCTTCACTTTCACACCACCTGCCAGCAAGGAAGCGCCTGCCACCTTAGCTTTTACACCTGGCACTTCGAGTTTACCGTTAGCAGGCCACTCGAATACGGACAAATAAAGAAAGGTTTTGCCGCCCTCTGTCTTTTGCGTACAACGGCCCCAGCTCATGGGCGCCAGCGGACTGCCCTTGGTGCCGTAAATCGCTTCTCCATTTACCTTCATCCATTTACCTACCTGCTGCAGGCGTTCAATACTTTCAGCAGGAATATTTCCGTCGGCCTTGGGGCCAATATTGAGCAGGTAGTTCCCCCCTTTCGAGGCAATGTCGATGAGGTTTTGTATCAGGGTCGCTGTAGGCTTCCAGTTGTTGTCATAACTTTTGTATCCCCACGAACCGTTCATCGTCATACAGGTTTCCCAATCCTTGCCATCCATCTCCCCTACTTTGGGAATACGTTGTTCGGGTGTGGTATAGTCACCCGCGAAATTGGGTCTTTTGAGCCGGTCATTGGTGATGATATTCGGTTGCAGCTTCAATACTTCCTTAAACTTTTCGGCATAGGCATCGGTCATGTCTGTTGGTGTATCCCACCACAACACGGCAACGTCGCCGTAGTTTGTCAGCAACTCCTTCACCTGCGGTACGGCTACCTCATCGATGTATTGATCCATGGTCTTGGTGGTCTGTGCAGGATCCCAGTGGCCTTTATGCGCCGCTGTATAAGCATCGATCCGGGCAGAGTCGGGATTGGCCCATCCTTCGGAGGTTACTTTACGGGCAGCAGCGCCACCAGGATTGTTCCAGTCCTGGGCATGGGAGTAATAGAACCCTAGTTTAATCCCGTGTTTCCGGCAGGCTTCAGCCAGTGGCTTGAGGAGATCTTTGCCATACGGTGTTGCATCCACCATATCCCATTTACTGGCTTTGCTGTCGAACAGCGCAAACCCGTCATGGTGCTTGGTGGTAATGACGATGTATTTCATGCCCGCGTCCTTCGCCAGTTTTACCCAGGCATCGGCATCATAGTGAACAGGATTGAATGCCGCGGCAAACTGCTGGTAATCGGCCACAGGAATTTTACCGCGATTCATGATCCACTCGCCAATGCGGTTGATCTTTTGCCCCTTATAGGTGCCGGCAGGTACCGCGTACACGCCCCAGTGAATGAACATGCCGAACCGGGCTTCGCGCCACCATTCCATCCGTTGTTCCTTGGAGGCAGCTGGAGCAGGCTGGGCTTTGGCGGTATACAGGATGCAGGAGGCGGAAAGCAGGCAAATGAATCGTCTTAACATGGGTGCAATAATTTATGGGAAATAGTAGTCGTAACAACAGCAAATTAGGCAGGTTTCGGGTCATGGGAAGCCAGCGATTGGCATACTATTCAACGAAATTAGCAAGGCCGGTCATCCGGCATGGGAGCATTAAAAAGGTCCCGGCCAGGCCGGGACCCTATATCGTTTCGATATCAATAAATCTGCGTTATGGCACGAGCGCCCAATCATCGGTACGGAAGGGAGCCGCGGGTAAACCATCGGTATTGAACAGCTCCGCTTCGGGCCAATCTTTGAAGGCATAGCGTACTGCCAGCGGGCCTTTTACCTGTGTACTGTACAGGCTGACCCCTTCATTGGTGATCTTTGCCTGCGCCGGATAAAATTTCTTATCGCTGCCTGCTATTTCGAAGCTTACCAACTCTTTTCCGTAGGTAGTAAGACCATTGGGCACATTGTTGAAAGTCAGCCGGGCAGTGTCTGCGCTAATAGACATCGACTTGTATACCGGGCCCTGATAGGGTACCCCTTCCCTACCATATGTTTTGGCAAGTGCCCAATAAGCCAGCCGTTTGGCTACCACCATTTTATTGGCCGGATGTATTGTTTTCTGGTCCCCGGCATCCATACATACCACCATACCGCTGTTGGGGATTAAAGCCTGTGCCTTGTCCTGTGCTTCTCGCAGATAAGGTATCAGCGGACGGCCGCTGGGATACTGGTAGGGAGCGATCTGAACATAGTAAAAGGGCCAGTTACCGGTATTCCATAAACTGCGCCACTCTGTTACCATCGATTGCATTAGGCTGGCATAGATCTCAGGCTGCAACCGGTTCGACTCTCCCTGGTACCACAATGCTCCTTTGATATTGTATCCAATCAATGGTGCGACCATGGCGTTGAATAATACCATCGGGTCGTTTTTGGTCATTTTTGCATCAGCAGCAGGATATTTAACACCCGCTACCCGCTTCAGACTGGGTTCATTCATCCAGGCTTCGATGGGCGTCCCTCCCCAGGTGGTCTGGATAATACCAATGGGCACCTTCAGTCGTTGCCGCAGTATGCGGGCAAAATTGTATCCCACGGCACTGAATTCTTTCGCAGCATCTGGAGACACCATTTCCCACTTAGCCTTCACATCGGCCTGCGGTATTTTGGTAAATGCTCTTTCCACACGAAAAAGGTGAATGGCCGTATCATCCGCATTCAACAGCATATCATCTGCATCGAGTATCGGTTGGTTCTTGAACCCCTTCACCGGCATTTCCATATTGGATTGCCCGGAGCAGATCCAGACTTCTCCGATCAAAATGTTCGACAGCTTCAGTATTTCTCCATCAGTAATCGTGATTTCATAGGGGCCACCCGCTTTCGGCGTTTGTACGGCAGTACGCCAGGACCCATCGCTGCCTGCACGAACCGTATATTTCTTCTTATCCCACGATGTAGTGATTACAACAGTCGCTTGCTGTTTAGCGGTACCCCAGATGGCTGCATTGGTTTGTTGCTGCAACACCATGCCGTTGCCGAACAAAGCGGGAAGGGTAACGGTCGCCTGGGCGGAATAGGCCAGCAAAGCGAGGGAGAGACTTAAAGCCTGTTTGATCATATTGCAAACTTTTTTGATTAGCAGAACCTAAAGTAAGGATTAGTTTTTTATTTACGCAGGGGCAATTCACAACACAACTAAAACATAAAACCCCGAACGGCGACGTGCAGGGTTTACCAACTAGTCAACGATTTTGGCAGCCGGATGGTATTTCGGGAAAAGTAGGTGATTGGCTTTATAGCCGTGAAAAATACATATACCAGTTCCACTCCCAGCTTTGTCCGTTGTCGGCGGAAAATGCCTGGCTCCACACCGGTTCTTCCGGATTCGTGGCATCCCACCTGAACTGCATAATGATCGGCTTTCCTTCAAAACTATCCCTGGTAAAGAAATAACCAATGTAGTCCTGAAAGGAACCGCTTACAGGCGCATCGAGCGTTACAGCGTTGCTATCGGCCCAGTAGATACTCCAAAGTCGTGTTAGCGGATTAAACAAACGTAGGGTAAGCCCTTCGAATGGCTTGCCGAAAAAATCTGTCCTGAAATGGTCAATATTTCCCTGGCCAAACAATACGGTGCGTAGCTCTTGTGTTGCCACAAACTCCACCCATTCTGTACAGCCGTTGAGTCGGGTCTTCAATTTAACATTGCGCACCTGCCAGCTTCCGATCAGAAAGTCGAAATCGCTGAAGGAAGAAGTATCGGATGGGCTTATGGCGAGGTCGCCTGCAGCATCAAATTGAACGTTTTGCATAGCTGTTGAGGTTTTATCACACAAATAAACAGCCTGCGAGTGACAGCCCTATGTCAGCAGGATAGTATAGAATTGCGTTATATCGACAACTGTTTCAGCAGGCTGGGCAGTTTCTGCGCTGATGCCATGGTTGCAGACACCATCAGTAAGACAGTTAACACTTTCTGACGCATGAGGCTATACTTTAACGATGAGTAGGTCTATTTGCTTTGGGTAAACTGCAGTGCTTCTTTTTTATCCGGGTCACCCACAAACCGGGAGATGGTCAGTTGTGAATCGATCAGCACGAGGTCAAACGTGGTGAAGGTTCTGTAACGAAACAGCTGGCCAGCCACGAATGACATGCCCAGCTTCCAGTTTCCTGCATCGTTGAACAGCTTCCAGGTCCCGATCGCGTCCCAGCTCACATTACCTTTCACAGCAGCATCCAGGCAATCGGGGAGGCGTGCCCGGAAGGAGGAGTCGGCACGCAACTCTAGGTAGATGGAATCTTTCTTGTATTGCTTTTTGTCCAGTAGGTTATTCGTAGCTGGGGTTGCCAACCAATTACCAGCCAGCTGACTGACGACGACGCTGTCAGTAACGGCGGGCCAGGGCAGACTCACCGCATTGCTTTTATGCGATTGACAGGAGGCGCAAATTACCAACATGAACAAGAAAGGGATACAGCTACGCATACAGAATATTGAGCACGCAATATACGATTGGCCAGGAAAACTGGATTACCAATGATAGCAGTGAACTATTTCGAGGATGGGAAATCCAGGCATAATAAAAAAACGTATAGTATGCAATCAATCACCTATTGAATGGCGCTGAATATTAGAATTGATATAGAAAACAGATACAAGCTTACTTATCCTGACGGAGATTTTCGCTATTACACCTTTGACTCTTCGCTGTCAGATGGCAGGCAGCAATTAATTGCCATACAAATCAGTGAAGAAGTGCATCCTTTGATTCCTGATGTTCACAACCTCGCATTTGGCCCTTTTAATGAACAAAACGAAATTGATGATCGCATAAAACTTACGCACGCCGATCATTCAAAAGTATTTTCAACAATCGTATTTGCCAGCGTAACATTCCTGACGATACACAAAGGGAAATTTATTGGCATTGATGGGTCAGATACAAGAAGAGCCTATTTATACTATAGATGTATCATGAATAACTTTGCTTATCTGGAGACGCTATTCGACATATATAGGGTTAACTACTACGTCAGATTATACAGAGACATTGAATACAAAAAAGACGACTTCATTATAGTACCCAAAAGAATCACAGAAACTGACAACATAAGCTGCCAAACTCTATACAACTACTTCATTTTTAGGGAAAAACAAGCGTAAACAGTTTTAATTTGAATCCATATAAATAAACCCTAATTTTACAACAATGGAAAAGAACGAACTTAGAAAAAAGGTCATGAAAGACGTCGACGAATTCGTTAAGAACGCCAAAAAACATGGATCCTCGGGTTTAAAGTTCACCCTCAAATCAGGCGAGCAATCTTCCCTGCACAAAATGATCAAGACCAAAGAGCAGGCACATATTTTTATGACATTGCTCAAATCGCTCTAATAATCAAACCGACTATAATATGAAAAGCCTCCAATTGGAGGCTTTTCATATTATAGGTCATCCTGTTATTTATTCTTCCCCCGCAACAACGCTTCCAGGTAATAATAATCGGCATAGTTCAGCGGCACATCCACTTCACTATTGGAGGGTTTGGAACCCGTGCTATGCAACAGGATAAAGCCGAAATCCTCCCCAATGGGTGAACGATAGGATTTGGTAAGATTGGTCACGATCTTATTCGCCGTGTTGCGATAGTACTTCGCCTGCTGGCTATAACCACTCAATTCATACAACCCAGAAGCTATGACAGCAGCCGCAGAAGCATCACGCGGCTCATTGGGAATACCGGGCGCATCGAAATCATAATAAGGCACGAGGTCTTTAGGCATACGTGGATGCTTCAGGATAAAAGCAGCGATCTGCTCTGCCTGCCGCAGGTAGGCAGGATCCTTCGTATACCGGTAACACATCGTGTATCCATACAAACCCCAGGCTTGTCCACGCGACCAGGCCGACTCATGACTATACCCCTGGTGGGTATTCTTCTTCACCACCGCACCCGTCACCGTATCATAGTCGATCACGTGAAAGGAACTAAAGTCAGGACGAAAATGGTTCTTCATCGTGGTATTCGCATGCGCCACCGCGATCTTGTAAAAAGAAGAATCACCGGTCAGCTTGGTCGCCTCAAACAGCAACTCGAGGTTCATCATATTGTCGATGATCACCGGAAAACCCCACACTTCTTTGTGGTGATCCCAGGAACGCAGACAACCCACCTTCGGATTGAAGCGGGTTGACAAGGTTTTGGCAGACTGTATAATGATGTCTCGATACGCGGCATCATTTGTCAGGCGATAACCCGTACCGAAAGAGCAATACACCTTGAACCCCATATCATGCGTACCGGCATTGGTCTTTTCTCTTTCGATATTCGCAGTATACGCACGAGCCTGGGTTTGCCATTCGGACTTACCGGTATACTCATACAGGAACCACAACACCCCGGGAAAGAAGCCACTGGTCCAGTCGCGGGAAGCCACCAATTTCAATTTGCCATTTTCGATCGTACGGGGAGACACCAGGTCGGCTTTCCCTTCCCTGGCTTCCGGCACCGCCTTCAGCATCACCTCGGTCTGTTTTTCCGCATCGGCAAATACCGCCGGCAACTTGACCTGCGCCTGCAACGCGCCATGCAATAAAACACCTGCTGCTAATGTTCCGAGTAGTCTCATATAATGCAGTTTACTGTATTTTGATCAATTGTATTTCCAAAGGTTTCATCAATTCTTGTCCGCCCACAGATACCGGCTTCAACACCAACTGTTGGCGACCCGGTTTCAACGCCCACTCCCCCAGCTCCTGTACGCGCACGTCAGTTTCCCGCTGACCAGTAACGACGTTGAACGACCGCTGCTGCCCGCCCCCCGACAGGGAGAACGATCCACCAGCGGATGGCCCCGCAATATATTTAATGATCACCTTATATGTTGCCGGGCTATTCAAGTTAATATTCCACTGCAGCCATTGGTCGGTCGACTTCCAACCCGATACATAGTACTTATCCGTTTTTCCATCACCATATTGCAGGCCCTTGCCGGTTTGCACCGCATCGAAGGTGAGTAACCGGGTGACGGGTATATTGGCGGCGACAAACGTGTGATCGTCCAGCTTACTGGCCTGCGGCCCCAGCTCCACCACCACTACTGTATTGGCTGTATCGGTGGATGTAGCGGGTAGCCGCACCTCCAATCCCGCATAACCATCGCTCGTGGAGACGTTACCAAACTCCAACGACTTTTTACCCGCCAGCAGGTAAACCTTGCGGGCAGCAGCTGGCATACTGCCTACCTGTAATTTACCATCGGTTGGCCAGTTGAATACATGCAGGTACAGTTTATTACCCTTGCGGGTAGTGACACCCCAATTTTGCAGCGGCATGCCAGACGCCTCCACCCCACTCACGCTTTCATAGTTCAGGCGGGTCCAGGCGCCAATCCCTTGGAGGATCGCCACGTCACGCGTATCGAAAGCACCATCGCCTTTGGGTCCGATATTCATCAGCAGATTGCCCCCACGTGATGCCGCCTTCGCCATCAGTTGAATAAAGTAGGCGACCGGCTTATGGCTGCTGTCATACTTACTGTACCCATACGACTCATTGGTGGTGGGAATGGCTTCCCAGTCACCCGTCACCGGAAAAAACTCGGCGGGTCGATCAGCCGTATTTTTATAATCCCCGAAGCTGATGTCCGCACTACGCGCCAGCCTGCCATTTACGACTACGTCCGGATCGGTGTCACGAATAGCTTTCAGGATCAGTATATTCTCCGACAATGGCAATTTATGCGGCGTATCAAACCATAAGATATCCGGATGATACTTATTGAGCAGCTCCCTGATCTGTGGGATCGCTTTCTCTGCGACATACTTTTGCGCTTTGGGCAGCAACTCCGGATGTTCATCAAACCAACGGGCGCCACCATGCAACAGCTTATCACCACCGGGATTGTTCAATTCCCAATCATTACCCGGCGCGTCGGGATGCTCCCAATCAAAAGCGTGTGAATAATAGAAGCCAAACTTCAAGCCATGATTCTTACAGGCCGCTGCCAGCTCTGCCATCGGATCGCGCTTGAAAGGCGTTTGATCGGCGATATCAAAATCCGATACCGCAGATGGATACATCGCAAAGCCATCATGGTGCTTGGCAGTGACGATAAAGTATTTCATGCCCGCCTGCTTCGCCTGCAACACCCATTCTTCCGCGTTGAAGCGGACCGGGTTGAACTGGTGCGCCAGGGCCAGGTAATCGGCCCGGGTGATCTTCTCTTTCCGCATCAGGTGCTCGGCATACCCTCCCACCTGCTTGCCCTTCCATTCGCCGCCCGGCAGCGAGTAAACGCCCCAATGGATGAACATGCCAAATCGGGCATCACGCCACCATTGTACGCGTTGCTCATGTGTTTTCATGGAGGCTGTCCACCAGCCCCTCACAGCCGCATCGATCACTTGCTGATCGCGCGACTTAGCCCGGTTAAACATCTCCTTATCTTCGTCGCCCGCCGTCTGCGCTTGTAGGGCTACAGAAAACGCAGCTGCTGCGAGCAGGCTTATGGTGTATCTCTTCATTGGCCAATGTTTAGGTTACCAGATCAGGGGATTCCTGACCGGCAGGTTACGGATCACTTCTTCTACCGTGGGCGCATGGTCGAGCCGGGCCCAGGTCGCTAGCCATTCCTGCTGTCCATACGCTTGAGCACCGAATACCAAAAAGGGATGCGCTACCGGCCAATTGTCCCAGTACATCACATCCTGTTTAAAAGTCCATTTGCTCTTATCGGCCACAAACGGATACATAAATTCAATACCCTTCCGGATCGACCGGCCATCGGCCGTTTGATAAGCCCACAGGTTATTGTCTTTGGTAGAAAGGATACGGCAGATCGTTGTCATGGCATCGAGGTTGAAGAGGGAATAACCATAGGGCTTGGTCCGTTTCAACTCGAGGGGGAAACTGCCGTCTATTGCCATTTGATTAGGCAATAAGACTGTTTTATACCGGTCGCTGCAGAAGTCGAGCAAGGGCTGATTACCGGTAAATCGTGCAAAAGCCGCCACCTGCATCACCCAGCAAGTGCCGTGGTTATTCGCGGCGTTCATTTCATCTTTCCCATAAGGATGGGTCGTGAGCCAGGTAAGGTATTGAGCAAACCAATTCTTCACCGCCGACAAGAAGCCTGCTTCCATGCCTTTGGCCTGTTGCATCGCCAGCAAGGCCTGTACCACCTCCATAAAATGAATGGTGTCGATGATACCGATACCCCGTCCGGTTACCCGGCCCTTGATCGCCTGTGCGTACAACAGGTGAGGATACATCCTGGTGGCCGTATCGATAAACCAGGCCCGGCAATGCTTCAGGGCATGCGCTACATAACGCTGGTCATGCGTAAGCTGATACGCGGATCCCAGCGCCCCCATGATCCGGCTAAAGCGGATCATCGCCTGCCGGTGCGCCACAAAATTCTCGGGATTGGTCATCCCATCTTTCTGTATATAGGGACTATCCACCGATACAGGATTGGGCCACCAGTAATCTCCCTCCGAATAGAAATCATGACGACTTCCCGCACTGCGTGGTGAATAACTATCCGTCACGGTTACCGGCTGCTGCGTCATCGCCCAATTGGCCTCTTTCAAGACCTGCTTGCGTAGAATGGCCGATACCTGTTTTGCAAAACTGCTTTGTAACTGGGCTGTCACCACTGCCGGTGTCATGAGCAACAACAGCAAAGCCATGACGCCGATCGATGTGATGCGGACCGGGTGACCGGCAGCAGTGTACCCAATATGTTTCACTTTCATAAGTATAAGTTTAGCGGTGCTCCAAGCGCACCAACCTATTTCGTCATCCTGGTAAAGGTCACCTGTCCAATGGTATTGGGCTTGCCCGCCACCGGGGCTGTCAGGGTACCTTTCACCTGTCCATTCGCATCTTTCGTGATGCTGATGGTACGCCAGCTATAGGCGCCCTGTTCATAATCGAAGGTCTCCCCATCATCATCGTATAATTTGTAGGTGCCGGGCTTATCGCCGTAGTAACGCACCTCCAGGTCTACCACCTCCCCTGCCTTGGGGGCATGCAGCCTGGCTGGCATCATTGGTACAATGCCTCCATCCTTTACGTACACCGGTATCTTATCCAAGCCAGGTGTTACCGTGATCACCTGTCCTTCTCCGACATATTCACCCGTATAGAAATCATACCATTTGCCTTTGGGCAAGATCACTTTACGCGTCGTTTGACCGGCAAACAATGGCGCTACCAACAGGTATTCACCCGCCATGTACTGATCTTTGATCTCCTTCGCAGCGGCTTCCGCATAGGGATTCTGCTCGAGGTTTTCATTGACCGATTCCTTTTTCACTTCCTGCGTAAACCCGGGTTCCAGGTTCATCGCCCGGAAAGGCGGAGTGCCCTCAAACCGGTATTTGGCAAACTCACTGTACCAATACGGCATCATCTGCATACGCAGCAAAGCCAGTTGCTTCACCTGATCCGCCACTTCGGGATACGTCCAGGGTTTGGTACCACTCGACCAGGCATTGATCATCGCCATCGGCGAAAAGATCACCGTCTGAAAACGGCGCAGCCATTCCTCACCTGTTTTAGAAGCCCTTACTTCGGGCGTCCACAACACACCGGCAAAACCGCTGTTGATCAGCGCCGTGATAAAATCTTCGTGGTTATAGTAATCATTGTAGATAACATAGGGGAAAGAAGAAGCTCCCCCATTCGAAGCCCTGACGAGGCCAAACGTGCGGGTATTCTGCTGACGATAAAGTTCGGTGCTGTAGCGTTGCGCCAACACGCCATAGGTCTGCCGCAACTGCTCGGCGCTATGACCAGAAGGAAATATTGCCACATCGGGCCACAGGTAATGATCGTAGCCATCGACTTCATCTATCTTGTAACCACTGACACCGATAGCCACCTGGTCTTTCTTCAGTTGACCAAAGAATATCTTGCGTGCCTGCGGCATCGTGAGGTCGGGCACGGCACCCACCCATACGGTATGAGAACCCGTATAGGGTGCTATTGCTTTCGCCATGGAGGCATCGGGCGAAACATAAGGATTGAGCCATAGATTGAGCCGGATACCCTTCTTCAGCATATCCTGCACGAATTGTTTAGGCTCGGGGAAACGTGTCTTGTCCCATTCGAACGTACAGGGATAAGACTTACTTTGCCAGCCCGGTTCCAAACCAATATAGTCGAGGGGAAATCCTTTCTGTTCAAACTCTTCCGCTTCTTTGTTGACATCGGCAGCGTTGTAGAGCCTTTGTACCCGCTGGGTAAAGCCCAGTCCCCAGCGTGGAGGTAAGCAACCACCACCGTTGAACAAATTGAAACGGCGTACGGCATCCAATGGGGTCGGACCTTCAAACACATACACTTCTACCCCACCCGCTGGCACCAGTATCTCTACCGCATCCGAATAAGGACGGGAAGCCCAGGTTTTATCCGTATTGCGGTCTTTCGCGACCGGTGGATTTTTGCTATCCTTGCGAACACCGGAACCAGCATACACATCGAGGTAACGCGCTGCATTGATGAAAACCCCATAACCCAGGGAAGAAACATAAAACGGTGTAGGTGCATGATTGCGGCCATTGTCTTTTCCGCCAAAATGATCTACGTGCAGCTGTAAGATCTTACCCCGCTGATGCACGGTCTGGAAATTGAGACCGAATCCAAATACCTGTTCTTCTCTTTGCAAGGGGAAACGCAGGTAAGTCTTTCCATCCTGCACGCGGCCGGCGATTTCAGTTCTTACGAGGGGGAATCCGGCCTTACGAATGGCAGCCAGAGCCGCTTTGTCGGGAACGGCTCCTGATGCCTTCAACAAGTCGAAGGACTCCGGTTTACCGATGATGGTCTTCCACACACCGGGTGCCACTTCTGTCCAGGCTGGCGCCTGGGCACTCAGTTGAGCAGCCACCAATAGCCAACAACAAACAATCAATAAGCGTCGACAACGTTCTTTCATATAGCATGTATTGTAGTACTGTTCAATAGCTACAAGCCCACCACCGTATAAGTTTTGCCCTTCACGGTAGCAAACTCGATCACATAGCCACCTTCCTGACCGATGGCCACCAGGGGTGCATTCGGCTTCTTTTCATAAGGAGGTTTTCCATATGCAATATTCAACGGATTGACAGTATTACTGAGCACCGTATTGGCTTTTACTTCCACTATTTTAACCCGTGTGGTGGTACGAATACGACAAACGCCACCCGAACCCGAATAGATCTTTGCGGTCGCCAGCTTACCCTGCTTCCAATCGACGGCTACGGTAAAGTTGCCCCGGGCCTTTATCCCTTTGATGCTGCCGGCGGGCCAGGCGCCCGGCAAGGCTGGCAATAAGCTCAGGTAACCGGCATGACTTTGCAATAACATCTCCGTAATGCCAGCTGTGGCGCCGAAATTGCCGTCGATCTGGAAAGGTGGGTGCGCATCAAACAGGTTGGGATACGTACCGCCACCACCCATGGTTTCGCGGGTCTGGTTGGGATCGATGTAGGTAAAAGCATCCGATAATATTTTGTAGGCATGATCACCATCCTGCAAGCGGGCCCACCAGTTGATCTTCCACGCCATCGACCAACCTGTACTTACATCACCACGATGTATCAACGACTGCTTCGCGGCCGCCGCCAGTTCCGGTGTCTGCTGCACCGTGATCTGACTGCCAGGATACAACCCCAACAGGTGCGACAGGTGTCGGTGTTTATCTTTCGGATCATCCCAATCGCCATACCATTCCTGCAACTGTCCATATTGACCGATATGATAAGGATATAAGCGATCGAGGGCTGCCTGCACCTGTGCTGTAAAAGAAGGCTCGGTCTTCAACGCCTTGCCGGCCCGCACCACAGCGGTAAACAACTCCCGCAGCAGCGACATATCCATCGTGCTGCCCAGCGCCACCTGGTATTCCTTACCGTTCAGCTTGATCGTATTCTCGGGCGAAGTAGAGGGATTGGTCAACAGGTACGTAGTACTGCTGTCCTGCACCAGCCAATGCAACATAAATTGGGTAGCCCCTTTCATTAAAGGCCAGGCCTTGTCTTTCAGAAATTGCTGATCACCCGTAAACAGGTAATGCTCCCACAGGTGCGTACTGAACCAAACACCCGCCATCGGCCAGCAACTCCAGCGTGGCATGCCACGTGGGTCCCACTCAAAACCGCCGGGTGGTGAGGTCTTGGCCCATAGATCGGAGTTATGATGCGTGACCCATCCTTCCTGGATATTGTAGTTGACCTTAGCCGTCACCGCACCATTCACCGCCAACTCCTTCATGAAGTCGAACAAGGGCTGGTGACATTCAGACAGATTGGTGTTCTCCGCCAGCCAGTAATTCATTTCTGTATTGATATTGGTCGTATAGTTACTGCCCCAGGGTGGCTGTACATGATCGTTCCAGATCCCTTGCAGGTTGGCCGGCCGGGAGCCTGGCCTTGAACTGGCGATGAGCAGGTAGCGGCCAAACTGGTAGTATAAGGTCTGTAGCTGGTTATCGTCTTTGGTGTTGGCAAAGTTGAGCAGGCGTTCATCGGTAGCCAATTTGGCGGCAGCAACGTTGGTCCCCAGGTCTAGCTTCACCCGGTTGAACAAAGCCTGGTAATCGGCCACATGGCGTTGCCGCAGCTGCGCCCAGGATAAATTCAATGCCTTCTTCAGGTTCGTACCCGCTTCGATGCCGGGATCTTTGCCTTGCTTGCCGGGCGACTTATCAAATCCGTTGAAGCTGGTGGCTTCGGCCAGGTAGAGTGTCACGGCGTCAGCGCCCGTCACCGTAACCTTATCGCCGGATTGTTTTACCATGCCCCCTTCGTTCTTTACGAACAGGTATACGATGAAGTTCATCCCTTCGCCGTCCGAGCCATACACCACTTGTTTAGGTTCCGACTCGCGATTGGCGACAAAGCTGGGCGCCTTACCGGTCATGGCCAGTTGATTGTTGGCCGTGGCAGCCGTGGTGAAGTGCAATTTGCTGGTCAGCGTAGCGGTAAAGCTGATGCTCTTGCCTTTATTGGCCGTCAGCCTGACCATCATCACCTTATCGGGAAAACTGGTAAACGCTTCACGCTGGTATTGCACACCACCCGTTGTATAACGAACGGTGGTAGTAGCTGTAGTAAGATCGAGGTCGCGGTAGTAGGCAGTACCCACCGTATCATCCTGGGCAAACTGCAGGTGCAGGTCACCCAGCGGCAGGTAACGGGCCGAGTAAGGTCCCTGCATCTTCTTCCACAATTCCGCAGCCTTCGTATAGTCGCCAGCAAACACCGCTTTTCTTACTTCCGGCAATACCGTTGGGCCATTGGGATTGTTGCCCGGGTCGGGAAACCCACTCCACAGCGTATTGTCATTGAGTTGGTATCGTTCATTCTTAACGCGGCCAAATACCATCGCGCCTGTTTTACCATTACCGAGTGGCAAGGCTTCTTCCCAGGCTTTGGCAGGCCGGTTATACCACAATTTTAAAGAGGGATTGGATTGGCTGTATCCTTTCAACGAGCCAATACCCAGCAACAGCAGCGAGGCAATCTTTTTAAGCATAGTCGTTGTTATTTCAAGGGCAGTTTGATCTCCTGCCTTTTCTGATCACGGAATATTATCACAGGCACGGTGGCATGCCATTGTACTTTCATACGTGCCTTCAGCAGGTCGGGCACTTTGTTGATGGTCTCTCCACCCAATTCCAGGATCACATCATTGGGCTGTACGAACCCATGCCAAACAGAAGAAGCAGGTACTTCCACCACCAGCACACCGGTTTCGCGGTCCATACCGGTAGCAGAACGTTCTGCCAGCGTCGTCAGGTTCTTCACTTTCAATCCCAGGAATTCCACGGTTTCCGCACCGGTCCCAGCCGAGGTCATTAGCACCGGCAAGGGCGCTTTAGCGGCCAGTTTGATTAGCCGTTTGCTACGTGTGCCCACCGCCTGATCAAAATTGGTAAAACCGGTCGCCAGTGCAGGCGAGGTGCTCATCACAAAATAATCCCCCCGGGATGCATCGGCAAAGACCAGCTTCCCGGCCCTCGAATGCTTGTCTACGCCCCAGGTCTGCACTTTCGCCAGCGAGGCGGAATCGGGAAAGAAATTATCGTCTACGGCAGTTCCCCAGTCGTTTATCCGGATAGGCAGGTACGGACCAGACACGATATTGTGCCGGAACGTATCCAGGCTCTTATTGAACCACACATGCGGATGAAAGGAGTTGTTGAGGATGATGTTGTTTTCTACTACCCGGTGAAAACCTTCCCGCAGCTTGAGGCCACCATTCAGGCAAATATTGTTGTAGATATAGTAGTTGGAAGATCCGTCGTCGAGATCGATGTCCCATCCATTGTCGCAACGGAACCGGTTGTGGTGGAGACGTGTCGGCAATACCGCATCGAGCTTCCAAAGATCGGGGTGGACTACCATGAGCGAATCCATAGTAGCGCGGCGGGGATGCCAGAACCGGTCCCGCCCCCAGGAGTTGAAAGCACCATGGTCACCCGTTTCCAGCACGGTATTGAATACGTCATTGAAAGCGATGTCGTGCCCGCCCCAGTTACCTTCACTAACATTGATGCCCGCACGCGGTACGTTGTAGATGGTATTGTGCGCAATCTTGATACTTTGCGCCATCGACAACTGTACACCCGCTACCTGTTTTTCTACTCCGCCAATATCGTGTACCAGGTTATCCTGCACCAGGCAGTTCGACGGAAAATCATTTCCCCGGGGGCCTGGCGTCAGGTCCAGTTCGTGATAGGCAACAAAAGCTTCGTATCGAAACGAGGGCGAACGCACCGCAGCGGGGTTACCGACAAAGTTGATGGCGCCAGCGCCGATGTCACGGATATGGCAACCCTGCACCGTATTTTTCACATTATAATTACTGAAGAATACTGCGTTACCACCGAGTGCGAACAGGTCGCAATCGATGAGCGAGCAGTTAGCAGCATACGCAAACAAAACAGCTGCCGAGCGATCGATGGTCCAGTCACTGCGCAACAACGGTTCCCGGTTCTTCATAAACGTGCGCAGGCTGTGCTCAAAGCGAATACCTTTAAAGCTGATGTACTGTACCGGGTTGCCGGGCTGTCCCTGTATGCTGACCAGATTTTCCAATACCGGTACCTCGATCACCGCCTTTTGCAGATCAACACCTGCTGACGGCTTGTAATACAACAGCCGCCGGAAAAGGTCTGCATACCATTCGCCGGCGCTGTCCAGCTCTTCCAGGATATTCTCTACATAACGGTATTGCTTGTGCAGGGGAGATGGGCGGTTATTCTGCCAGCCTCCTTCCCATTGTAAGGTGCTATCATTCTTTTTACCGGTAATGCGGTAATGCATGCCGCCCCACTCGCCGCCGTGCAAAGCATGAATATAACCACCCGCAGGCTGTTGCCAGCCACGCACGCGCGCAGCGCTGATCGCATCAGCAGCCGTACCCTGCAATGGTTTCGCGGCAGGCTGGTAATTGGGATAACGGGCCATGACCTGCAACTGCCCGTTGACAAACAATTGATCCATGGCCACCAGGTCTGCCGGCAACGGCGCTGTCCATATACCATGGTCTCCGGCAGTAAATATCAAGGTCAAACGCCTCGACCCTTTGATCACCGGGTGGTGACCAGGATACGCTTCAAAACGCAAGGGCGCTTTGACCGAACGGCTATCAGCTGTTGTAAATGCAAGCGAGGATGTCAGGTAATAGGTTCCCGTCATGACATACACGACCACTGTTTCCCGGCTATACTTACCGGCTTCTATCCGCGCCCTGTCGAGCGTAGCAAAAGGTTGCTGCCTGGTACCGGGATGACGGTCATTGCCGCTCACCGACACATAGAGGTCTTTCGCCATCAGGGACTGCGTCCACAACAAGCAGCAGAAGAACAGTAGTCGCATCATAGTTACAATTGTAGGGTGACTGTCGTAAGCCCTTCGCTTTTGACACTCACCACATTGGTTCCTTTGTTGGTATTGATCCGGATGATGGCCCGGCCGTTGTACAATTGCACCAACCGGCTGCCGGAAGAAGTGCCCTGGTTATCGATCAGTTCGCCATCACCCGCCAATCCAAAACGCACCCAGTTGGCTGCGTCCAGGCAGGGTACACCTTTCGCGTCCAGCACCGTTGCTTCTACGGTGGCAACTCCTTTTTCTTCTTTTATTTTCTTCAACACCAGTTTGGCCGGTTTGCCCCAGGTGTCCGTTTGGTACTGGAAGCTGATCGCGTCGCGTACGAATTCCTTGCCTTTTTTTGCAATAACATTGACGGAGTTCAATCCCTTTTCCAGTTTAACATTCCAGCGCAGGCCGGCAGCCGGGAAATCCTGGCTGTTGCGCTTTTTCACGCCATAGCTTTTTCCATTGAGGAAAAGTTCCGCTTCCTCGCAGTTGGAATACACTTTGATCATTTTCTCTTCTGCCTCCTGCCCCCAGCGAATGGGCCAGCTATGACCGTAGATATGCACCATTGGTTTGGCCGTCCAGTAAGATTGGAACACATAGAAAGATTCTTTGGGCGTCAGGTCACGCTCTACGACCCCTTTCTGGTTCATATAAGGTACAGGGTTATCAGGACGCACGGGCGTAGAGAAATCCTTAAAGGGCCATTGGGCCGTACCCGTCAGCCAGGGCATGGTTTCCTGTTCTTTCAGGTGCCAGTCGACCAGGTTGCAGATATACGACTCACTCCAGTCACCGTCTTTCGAGGCACGAGCGGCGCCCCCATACAAAGAAGCATCCCCTGCCCGTTCATCGGCTGCACCGGCCGCTTTGATGGCCTGCAGCGCTTTATCCGGACTCTCCGAATGGCGGCCGGCATGACTGTCGCCGCCCCACTCTACATGGAGAAAATGTTTTACTTTCTTAAACTCCTCTTCCGACACCTGCTTGTACTCGGTATAGATACCCCGGTACCAACCTGCCCAGATGGAAGGAGAATAAACGTCGACGATATCCTTACAGAAATCGCAACGACGGATGGCTGTTTTACGGGAGGCATCCAGTTGGTGAGACAGGTCATTCAGCTCTTTCATGAAAGCCCTGATCTTCTCTTTGTCGAATTCCGCGAAATCACCGGGCCAATCGTTCTCATTGCCCAATCCCCAGATGATCACGGAAGCATGGTTGTAGTGCTGCTCGATCATATTGCGCAGCATACGCCGCGCCTGCTCTTTGTACACGTCACCCCCAAGGCCGCCACGGCACCAGGGAATTTCCTCCCACACCACGATACCGAGACTGTCGCACAGTTGCAGGATGGTGCGCGATTGCTGGTAATGGCCCAGCCGGATGAAGTTGACACCCATCTCTTTCATCATGATCATTTCAGCCCGCATCTGAGCTTCTGTCATAGCAGCCGCCACGCCGGCATGGTCTTCGTGCCGGTGCGTGCCGCGCAGCAGCAGGCGTTTGCCATTCAGCTTGAAGGGGCCGTTGTCCACAAACTCGAAACTCCGAAAGCCGATCTTCTCCCGTTGGGTAAAGCTGCCTTCCGGTCTTTTCAACGTAAGTTCTATCGTATACAGGTTGGGCGACTCCGTCGACCACAACAGGGGTTTCTTAATGGTAAAATCCACGACCGGGGCATCGCCCGTACCCGTCAGCATTTCCTTCGTGGTAGTATAGACCTGCTTGCCCGCAGGATCGAATAATTTAACGACCACTGAGGTATTGCTGATGCGTTGTGGATTGTAAAACCGGGCCTTGACGGATACCTTGCCGGTACGGCCGGTATTGTCCGTTTCGGCCAGGGCAAATAATTTATCGAGGGATAAAGCCGGCGTGTACACGAGGTTGAGGTACCGGTACAATCCGCCGTAAACATTGAAGTCCGACAGGTCGGAAGGGATCATTTCGAGATCACGCGAGTTATCCGTACGGATAGAGACAGGCACTTTGCCCTTGAATTGCTTTTGATACACTTCTGTTTGGGCAAATGCCTGCACAGCTTCTGTGATATCGATGGTAAACTCATCATAGCCGCCTACATGCTCTCCCACCTTGGTGGTGTATACATACACTTCCGTTTTCTGACCGGCACCTTCAAAATGAAGCAGGGTACGGCCATTCGTATAAGGATTCTTAATATCCAGCTGCGTACGGTACCAGGCGGGTCCCTGGTAGTAGTTGACGTCAGGATCTACGCCATCGGCGGCGTTTACGCAATGCGGCAAGGTCACGTTGCTCCAAAGGGGTACACTTTCCGGATTACCCTTTCCAACCGGACGCACTGCTTCCCATATGCCGCCAAGGTCCTGGCGGAGGTATTCCCAGCCTGACAAAAGACGCGTGGAAACTTGTGCAGTGGCTGTTTTTACCAGCAAGGAAGCCAATAACAGTACAAAACAACTTAATACATTCCTGTTCATGTCACGAATATCTGGAAACAATCTGTTCAATAGGTAGCGGACCGACTAAATAAAAGCGAAAACGTTGACGAAATAAAGGTGACACCTCCGTACCGCGGTGTCACCTTTTATGATCGATACGATCTGCAAAACAAATTCATCTATTGCGGCCGGAAGGGCGCCAATGCCACACCGTACACGTGTATTATTCCGTTGGTGGCGATATACCCTGCCGAACGATCGTCGGCATTGTCATTGAACACGATCGGGCCGAGGTCATTGTTGCTCTTGATCTTGAGCCAGAACTTGCTTTCCTGGTCAAAACCGTTGCCGTTATTGATATAGCCGAGTGTCGACTCTTTGGTGGCCTTGGAGCCGGCCGGCAGGATCGACACGACATCTTTGTTCAGGTTATTAAGGTCTTCGAAATTGTATTTTCCCTGACCGATCAGATATAAGAAATAGTTCTTCACCGTTTCTTTATCGTAATCGTTCCACTTGGTAGCGGGTGTGGTCTTAGGTTGGCCAGTCACCGCATCGAGGATCGGGTTACCATTCGCATCTTTCTGCACGATCGGATAGCTGAAAAAGAATCCACCCGTTACCTTGCCCGCAGCATCTACCCGGCGAATGCTTTCATTGTGCAGGAAGATATAAGTGCGGTCTGCCTTTTCAAATTCAGCCAGATCAACACCGGCATATTCGAGCCCCATGCGCATCCATTTGAAAACAGTATCCTGCGGTGTGGCACCGTACGACCTGTTTTCGAGAAACTGGCGGGCGGTCATGTTGATGTGCGGATCGAGTATTTCGGGCACATACTCGAAGTCTTCCTGCCGGCTGAGTCCAAACAGTTTTTTGCAGCTGGGCAACAAGGTCAACCCCAGCAGTGCCACCAAGCCTATTTGCAATGTCTTCTTTATAGAGAAATTCATATAATTATTTTTAGTCGGCGTAAGAAGGATTCTGTTTCAGTTTCTTATTGGCGTTCATCACCGAACGGTTGAGCGGCCACAGCGTCTTGCGCAGGTCGGGGAACCCTACGGCATCCTGACCACCGGCCAGTTGCCTTCTTTTCAACACAGGATCCATTACCTTTTGTACGTGGTTGGTACGCACCAGGTCAAACCAGCGCTTGCCTTCCCCATACAGTTCATATTGTCTTTCCTGCAGGATAGCGTCTTCCATCGCTGTTTTATCAGCCACCGCCACATCACCCGGCAGGTACTCGGCTACACCGGCTCGCTTGCGGATGAAGTTGAGGTATTTGAGGGCGCCAGCCAGGTCGTTGTTGCCATTCAGGGCTTCCGCGTACAACAGGTACATATCACCCAGGCGATACATCGTTACATAAGCTGGTATTTCTTCAGGCGTAGCAGGGAAAGTGTAGGCTGCTGTCGGGTTGGCCGGAGAAGCATAGTACTTGATGAAGCGATCACGGTTATTGGCCCATACATCATGCGTCTGGCGTACGCGGATATCCGGCAGTACGGTCGTATTCTGGTAAGGCAGGAACCATTTGTTCCATACATCCTGATCGATGATGTATTGTTTGTTGTTGGGCGTATAAGAAATGCTCATACAGGCGCAACCACTGGCGGCAAAAGACCAGTCCAGTGTCCAGATGGTTTCAGCACTGGTAGCAGGGCTGGTAAACATTTGCTTCCAGGTAGCCGTAGGCTGCAGGTCGGTGATCAGGTTACCACCATACACTTTACCAGTAGGTGCTTTGGCCTTGAACAGGTTCTGCATCCATTTGATGGCATTGGGATAGTCACGCTTCCACATGTACACGTCGGCCGCCAGGGCGGCGATGGCACCTTCGCCAATGCTGTGAAACAGCGGCGTTTGGTTCTTCAGTGTCAATGAATAGGCTTTCTCCAGGTCGGGAATGATGAGCTCGTCCAGGATCTTGGTCGATGACTCCCGTACACGTTGAGAACTGTCGGAGAGGCTTTCATAGGGCTCCGTCCAGATGGGGGCATCGCCCCATACCCGTACGATGTAGAAATAAGCCATCGCACGCATGGCATAGCTTTCTGCCAGCGCCTTATCGATGGCATCTTTGGTCATGCGGCTATCGAACTCAGCGGCTTTAGCGGCGTATTTGATATTGACGTTGGCGCGGTAGATCACATTGTACAACCCGGTCCAGGAAGAGAACTCATTGTCGGGCGTCACCGAGTTGAGCGTAATCTCTGTGACCTGTGTAGTCGTATAGCTCAGAAAACGCTCGAAGTTATCGGAACGAAACTCACCCCAAATATGGTAACGATCCTTGTACTGGGCTTCTCCCACCATCACATCCTGAAATAGGCGGTACATACCCGATATAGAGGCGTCGACATCGTATTTACTTTTGAAGAACTGCGACTCCGCCACCTCGGCAAGCGGGTCCTGCGTTAAGAATTTCTTACAACCTCCCATGAACATGACCAGGAGCAGTAAGACCGGAATATAGATTCGTTTGTGCAGCATTACAATCGTTTTTAGAAATTAACATTTAAGCCCATACCCACTTCACGGCGTTTCGGATACTTGCCCGAATCTTCACCAGGCGTCAACGCATTACCCGAACTGAACTCCGGATCGTAGCCGGTGTAGTTGGTATAGGTCAGCAGGTTCTGGCCAAATACAAAGGCAGTAATACCCTTGGCAAATACCTTGTTGGCCCAGGTGGGCTTCAGGGTATAGGTCAGCCTGATATTGGACAACCGAACAAAAGAGCGGTCTTCCAGGTAGATGCTGTTACCGTTTGTTTTCAGGTTACCCCTGTTCTGACGCTGCGGATAATAAGGCAGGGTGGCGATATCGCCTGGTTTTCTCCAGGAATTGGCCAACACCATGGGTGAACCAGGGCCTGTATTGGAAGGATAGTTGGCGTTGTATTGCAGGGTATTGTAGATCACGCCACCTACCGAGGCATTGATCAGGAACGACAGCCCCCATTGTTTGTAGCGGAAGTTGTTGATGATACCCAGGTAGAAATCGGCCTGGTAATTACCGATCACATGACGGTCGGCGTCATTGATGAGGCTATCGCCATTCAGGTTTTTCCAGATGGCGTCGCCGCCTTTCAGTTTGCCACCGGGATCGTACATGCTGTATACACGGTCGGTATAGGGTTGGCCATTGTAGCTATATACGGGTTTGCCATTTTCATACAACGGCTTACCGTCTTTATCGAGTTCTACGGTCAGTTGATTCCAGTTTTGCGTATAGGCATTGGACTCATCCCAACGGTATACACCCAGGCTCTTCCAGCCATAGAAGTTGCCGATAGGACCACCTTCTTCTACATACCATTTATTGCCGGCGATAAAGGAACCGCCATCAGCCAGGGATACGATGGTACCTCTTTCGAAAGAGATATTACCGCTGATGTCCCAGTTGAAAGTTTTGCTAACCAGTGGTGTACCGCTCACGACGAACTCGAGACCACGGTTGCGGATCGTACCTACGTTGGTAGTCACGACAGTAAATCCGGCCTCATTCGCGAGCGGACGATCATAGAGTAGGTCCTTGGTCGTCTTGACATAATATTCAGCAGACAATTGCAGACGGCCCCTGAAGAAGCTCAGTTCGATCGCTGCATTTTTCTGTTCTACAGTTTCCCATTTGATGGCTTTGTTACCAAAACGGTTGCTCGTAACAGCACTACCCACACCACCATAGCTACCGTCGAATTGGTACTTGGTCAGGTGATCGTAGTTACCGATCTGGTCGTTACCTACCTGTCCATACCCTACGCGGATGCGACCATCATTGAGGAACTCTGAAGCCCAGCCCATGAACTGCTCATCCGAAAAACGCCAGGAGGCCGAACCGGAGAAGAAGTTACCGTATTTGTTCTCGGGACCAAAGCGGGAAGAACCATCGCGGCGGAATACACCCGACACGTTGTAGGTACCTTTGTAGCTATAGTTCCAGCGGGTGAATACGTTCTGTGAAGTAACACCGGTAGCGCCGGTATACGTGTCAGTAGGAACGATATAAGAAGGGAAGGTAACGAACACCTCTTCGTTCACCACATTCTTGTATTCGCTGTGGTGCAGGTCATTGCGGCGCTTGTCGGCGCTGAAACCTACTACACCCTGGATATTATGATCTCCGATCTTCTTGTTGTAGTTGAAGAAGGCCTGGTACTCCCAGAAGAAGTTCTTGCCCATTTCATTCGAACCGCTGTTCTGGTCACGGTTGGTAGACAGGATGCGGGGAGAGAACTGAATGGTTTGCCTGTTCTCGAGAATGGCATTGAACATGGTCGTAAACGTCAGGTCCTTTGTAAACTGGTAGTTCAGGCTGTTGTTCAACTGACCCGACATGATCTCGAGTTCGTTCTTTTCGTACAGGGCATTGGCCAGCGGGTTTCTTTTGGAACCGATATAGCTGGTCAAAGACCCATCCGGATAGAAGATGCGCGAGAAAGAAGGACGGTCAAACACTACGTTTACTGTACGCGCCACCGGGATAGAATTTCCCTTCTGCCATACAAACGTGATGTTGTTGCTGTATTTCAGTTTGGACGTAGCCTGGTACTCGACATTCACACGCGCCTGTACGCGCTTGATATAGCTGTTGGGGATGATAGACTCGTCTTCCAGGTAGTTGAGGCCCGTATAGTAACTGAGGCCCTGACGACCGCCGCTAACACCGAGGTTGACCTGGGTCTTGCGGGCTGTTTCGCCCAGGAGCAGGTCTTGCAGGTCATTGTCTGAGTTGAAACCGGGGTTGAGCGAATCGGTATTACCACCCGAGGTAGGGTTATCGTTTTGCAGGCGGCGGAACTCCCGTACGCCCTGTGCATTGTTGATCGGCAGTTTATGCGCCAGTTTACCAAAGATATTGGTCAGGTTCACGTCGATGCGGGGTTTGCCTTCTTTACCTTTTTTGGTGGTAATGATGATAACACCGTTGGCAGCACGTGATCCATAGATAGAGGCAGAAGCTGCATCTTTCAATACTTCGATACGCTCGATATCCATCGGGTTGATGCTGGCACCATTGGGGTTGATCACACCATCTACCAGGTAGAGGGGACCATTGCCTGCATTGAGCGAAGAGGCACCGCGGATCTGGATGGTACCTTCTGCACCGGGAGCGCCACCACCGTCATTCACGACGAGGATACCCGCGCCCTGCCCTTGCAAGGCGTCGAAAATGTTGACGGGTTGACGTTCTTCGATCTGCTTGGCATTGACCGAGGAGATCGAACCGGTGACGTCGCGTTTCTTTTGTTTGCCACCATAACCGATCACTACCACATCATCGAGGTTGGAGGTGCTTTCGTTGAGCGAAAGATTGATCGAGGTGCGCGTACCTACTTTTTCTACTTTGGCGAGGAAGCCTACAGAGGAGAATTCCAGCTCGATGTTGTCGCCGGCTACAGCGATACTGTATTTACCATCTGCGCTGGTCGTAGCACCGGTGGTGGTACCCTTGATATTGACGCTGACACCGGAGAGGGGATTACCCTTCAGGTCGGTCACGATACCCGTCACCGTTTTCGTCTGCGCAAATAGGGAACCAAATGGAAGTTGAAAAAACAAAACGAGGAGTGCGATACACCACCATGGCCGCGTTGAATAAGGAGCACGGCGGTGCACGGAGAGCTTACTGTTCATAAAGCATGCAATTTTCAGTTGTTAACGGTCAGTGCATTGGGTATGCTCTGATCGTTCGGAACGTTTTGTAATCGGGTTTTTGAAGCCCTGCGATTCCGGTTGGCCGGCCGGAACGGATATGGCAATTAATTTTGGTCTTTTATTAATTGCAGGTTTAAGCAGGTTATGCATGCAAATAAGGAACAAAAGAGCAAGTGCCATTTCATGGTATTGCCATTATAATAAACTATTTTGGCAAGGCATAGGGATATTCACAAACATTGATGAATATTGAGGTTACAAATCATTTACAACCATTACGCATGAGCAACTACCAACGATATTGTCTTGCCCTGGATCTGAAGAATGATCCGGTATTGATTGCCGAATACGAGGCCTATCACCGTGCCGTATGGCCCGAAATACTGCAATCGATCCGCGAGAGCGGTATTGTACAACTGGAGATCTACCGGGTAGCCGATCGCTTGTTCATGATCATGGAAGTCAATGATACGTTTTCATTCGACCGGAAAAGTATTGCCGATGCCGCCAACCCCACGGTACAACGCTGGGAAGAGCTGATGTGGCAATACCAGCAGGCCCTTCCCGTGGCAAAACCGGGTGAAAAATGGTTACTGATGGAGAAGATCTTCGACCTGCAGGCCAGCTAGCCTGCCCTGCTCCGGGAACGATTGCGTTCATCGCCCGAAGCAGATCGCCTTTTTGCCCTAATTTCAACCCGATCAATTACATATAACAGCTTTTGTCAAAACTTTTCATGCTATGCCAGGTATTGCTTCGCCAACCGTTTCGAACCCCGCTTCCAGTGCCAGGAAAACCCTGCTACTGCCCTTTATCCTTGTCACAAGCCTCTTCTTTTTCTGGGGCTTCATTCACAATATCGACCCCATTCTTTTAGCGCACTTACGAAAAACATTCCGGCTGAATGTGGTAGAGTCTTCCCTCGTGGACTTCTCTGTTTTCATCGCCTATTTTGCCATGGCCTTACCGGCTGGCTACATCATGCGTAAATATGGATACAAAGCAGGTATCCTTCTTGGACTGATACTATTTGCAGGTGGTTGCTTTTTATTCCTGCCTGCCGCTTCCACGCGCACCTATGCACTCTTCCTCGGAGCCTTGTTTGTGATCGCCAGCGGCCTTACCTTTCTCGAAACGGCCGCCAACCCCTACGCCACCGTACTGGGTCCGCCCGAATCAGCCACCCAACGACTCAACCTGGCCCAGTCATTCAATGGACTCGCTACCGTGGTAGCTCCATTGATCGGAGGTAAACTCATTCTGTCTGGCACCGCTCACACAGATGAAGAACTGGCAGCCATGAGTGCCGTAGCCAGAGAAGCCTATTTTCAATCGGAAGCAGACAGTGTAAAAATGCCCTACCTGATCCTCGGCCTCATCATATTGACCGTTGCAGTCATTTTTGCCTTTGCGAAAATGCCCGACACCAAAGAAGACAATGCTGGCGAAAGCAAAAGTTTTCTGCACGCGTTTAAATATAAACACCTCACCGGAGCGGTGATCGCCCAATTCTTTTATGTCGGCGCCCAGGTGTGTGTCACCAGTTTCTTTATTGTGATTGTGACCAAGGCAGCTGGCATCAATGAAAAAAGGGCTGCCGAGTTCCTGGGCTATGGCTATGGCATCGCCTTCATGGCGGGTCGCTTTATCGGAACTTTTGTGATGCGTTATATCCAACCACAAAAGCTGTTGACGATCTACTCGATCATCAACATACTGCTTTCCGTGGTGGTGATCTTTGCCGAGGGTATGGCCGTCGTGTACGCCCTGATTGGCATAGGATTCTTTATGAGCATCATGTTCCCAACCATTTTCTCACTGGGCATTCATGGTCTTGGTGCCGATACCAAACTGGGATCATCGCTGATCATCATGTCCATCGTGGGTGGCGCAGCGCTTCCATTTGCATTAGGAGGCATTTCCGACGCTACAGGCAATATTCAATATGGCTATTTAATTCCATTGGTTTGCTTTGTGGTGGTTGCCTGGTATGGCTGGAAGGGATATAAAGTAAAGCCTTTGCCCGCAGCAGCTTAGCAGCAGGTACAGGACAGTTGTTTCGTCGATCCGTATAATTTTACACGTTTAATATTAGCATTAAAATGTTTTCATTAGTTGGTAAGAAAGCAGTAGTTACAGGAGGCGGCAGCGGAATTGGCAGGGCCATATCCGTGTTGTTTGCCCAGCAAGGAGCGGAAGTGCATATTATTGAATTGAACGAAGACAATGCGGCCGCCACCGTACAGGAGATCACGGCAGCCGGCGGCAAGGCCACCGGCCATAGCTGCAATGTCGCCAACCAGGTAGATGTGATCGCCACCTTCGGCAAGATCGGGCCACTGAACATCCTCGTCAACAATGCCGGCATCGCCCATATCGGCAAAGCCGATACCACGCCCGAAGCCGACTTCGACCGTGTCATCAACGTCAACGTGAAAGGCGTATACAACTGTCTCTACGCAGCCATCCCGCAATTGCGGGCTGCCGGCGGTGGTGTGATCCTCAACATGGCCTCTATCGCTGCCTGGGTAGGCCTCAATGACCGGTTCGTATACTCTACCGCCAAGGGCGCCGTGATGGCCATGACCTTGTCGGTAGCCAAAGACTATATCAAAGAGAACATCCGTTGCAACTCCGTATCGCCCGCCCGCGTGCATACCCCGTTCGTAGATGGATTCCTTAAGAACAACTATCCCGGACAGGAAGCAGAGATGTTTGACAAATTATCCAAAACACAACCCATCGGCCGCATGGCCGAGCCGAAAGAAGTGGCCGCCCTCATCCTGTACCTGTGCAGCGATGAAGCAGGCTTCATTACCGGTTGCGACTACCCCATCGACGGCGGGTTTATTAAGTTGAACAGTTAATTATTTGAGATGCGTGTAGCCCTGTTCATTCCGTGCTATGTAGACCAGTTTTACCCCCAGGTAGGCATTGCCACCCTCAAACTGTTGCAACACCTGGGACTCGATGTCCACTTTCCTATGCAACAAACCTGCTGCGGCCAGCCAATGGCCAACGGCGGATTTGAACACCTGACCCATTCGTGCAACGCCAATTTCATCAAAGCCTTCGACGGATACGATTACATCGTATCACCGTCTGGCAGCTGTGTACTGCATGTGAAAGACCATTTACACGACCCGAAGCAGGAAGACAAAGCCACCCAGGTACGCCAACGCGTGTTCGAGCTCTGCGAATTCCTCACCGATATCGTGCAGGTGCAATCGCTTCAGGCCCGCTTCCCCAAAAGAGTAGCGGTACACCAGGGCTGTCACGGGCAGCGTGGCCTTCAACTGGCAGCGTCCACCGAAACAGTAACGCCGCGTTTTTCCAAACCGCTTCAGTTGTTGAAAATGGTAGAGGGCATCGAACTCGTCAACCTCGACCGGCCCGATGAATGCTGCGGTTTCGGTGGCACTTTTTGTGTAACCGAAGAGGCCGTATCGGCTGCCATGGGACTATCACGGGTAGCCGACTACACCAAACACGAAGCACAGGTAGTCACCGGCACCGACGTCAGTTGCCTCATGCACCAGGAAGGCTTGATCAAACGACGTAAACTGCCGGTACAGGTCATGCACATTGCAGAAGTACTGGCAGCCGGATTATAGTTTTTCACTATTCTATCATACATGGAGACGAAAACAATACCACACGCAGAAGCAGCTACAAAGTTCCTCGCCAACCCGGCGCGGGTACAGTGGCATGATGAAACATTGTGGTTCGTGCGTTACAAGCGGGATAAGATCGTCAATGAGATACCGGAGTGGGAGCAACTGCGTAACCTCGCTTCGCAGATCAAAGAGCATACCCTCTCCCAACTCGATCAATACCTGGAGCAGTTTGAAGCTGCCGCCCAGGCCAATGGGGTCATCGTACATTGGGCCGCCGATGCTGCCGACCACAACCGCATTGTGCACAGCATCCTGCAACAGCATAACGCCAGGAAGATCGTCAAGAGCAAGTCGATGCTCACCGAAGAATGTCACCTCAATCCCTACCTCGAAGCACAGGGCATTGAAGTGGTAGATACCGATCTTGGCGAGCGCATCGTGCAACTCAACAAAGAAATGCCGAGCCATATCGTATTGCCGGCTATCCATATCAAGAAAGAAGAAGTGGGTGAGATCTTTCACCAGCACCTCGGTACCGAAAAAGGCGCATCCGATCCATTGTACCTGGCGCTGGCAGCAAGAGAACATTTACGCCAGAAATTCCTGGCTGCCGACATCGCCATTACCGGCGTCAATTTCGCCGTAGCAGAGACGGGAGCTATCGTGGTGTGCACCAATGAAGGCAATGCCGACCTGGGTGCCCACCTCGCCAAAGTCCATATCGCCTGTATGGGCATCGAAAAGCTCATTCCTCGTACGGAACACCTCAGTGTATTCCTGCGTATGCTGGCCCGCAATGCCACCGGGCAAAACATCACCGCCTATTCGAGCCATTTCAGGAAACCGGCACCCGGACAAGAAATGCACATCGTGATCGTCGACAATGGCCGCACCACGCAGCTGGGTCGTGAAGCTTTCCGCAATTCGCTGAAGTGTATCCGCTGCGGTGCCTGTCTCAATACCTGCCCCGTATATCGCCGCAGTGGCGGACACAGTTATCACAACGCAACAGCAGGCCCCATTGGTGCCATCCTGGCCCCGAACCTGGACATGCGCAAGAATGCAGACCTGCCCTTTGCGTCTACCCTTTGTGGTTCCTGTACAGATGTTTGTCCGGTCAAGATCGATATCCACAACCAGCTGTACCAATGGCGACAGGTATTGACCCAGGAAGGATACGTGCCCGCCGCCAAAACGGCCAGTATGAAAGCCATGGCGAGTGTACTCTCCTCCCCTGCCCGCTATAGCTTTGCCGGTAAATGGGCGCGCAAATTCCTGCGTTGGTTCCCTTCGCTGGCGTTGAACAAGAGACTGAATCCCTGGGCCAAACAAAGAGACCTTCCCACGCCTCCCAAAGAGAGCTTCCGGGAATGGTACCAGAAAAACGGAGGAAACCAATAATGAGTCGTGATAAAATACTGGCAGCAGCCAGACAAAATAAACCAGCCCCTGTACCTTTACCGGAGATACCGGCTTTTGCCTGGCCGGCAGAAGACCTGCTGGCATCCTTCAGCGCAGCGCTGGAGAAATCGGGCGGCAAGGCCAACCTGGTAAAAGCAGGGACGCCCATCGCACCAGCCGTAAAAGCACTGTACCCCGAGGCGCAACGCATCGTGAACTATGTGGATGGTGATACAGCTGTCAACGAACAACTGGTACAGGATCCCGCCGCCATCGACGTGGTGGTATTGAAAGGGCAACTGGGCGTAGCGGAGAATGCAGCGATCTGGCTCACCGACTGGGATTGTGCCAACAGGGTACTCCCCTTCCTCACACAACACCTGGTGCTGGTGATCGATAAGGATACGCTGGTCGGTAACATGCACCACGCGTATGCCGTCATGGGACAACAAAACCCTGCTTACGGCGTGTTCATTGCAGGGCCGTCCAAGACCGCCGATATCGAGCAATCGCTGGTGATTGGCGCCCACGGGCCACGCAGCATGCAGGTGTTCCTCATCGAACGCTGAGCAGGCACAAAAACAACATCGTATATTCTACTTTTAAACTATACTGAATAGCATGAAACTAATCAGATTTGGAGCACCCGGACAGGAAAAGCCCGGCGTTGTACTGGATGGCAAGCGTTATGACACGTCTTCCATTACCCGTGATTATGATGAGACTTTCTTTGGAACAGACGGCATTGCCCAGCTGAAAGCGGCGCTGGATAAAAATCCTTCGTTGCCCGAAGTAGCGGAAAACATTCGCTGGGCTGCCCCCCAGGCTCGTCCTTCCAAGATCATCTGCATCGGCCTCAACTATGCCGACCACGCCAAAGAAAGCAATATGGCGCTGCCCGCAGAGCCCATCGTGTTCTTCAAATCGACTTCGGCCCTCGTAGGTCCCAACGATGACCTGGTGATCCCCAAAAACAGCACCAAGACCGACTGGGAAGTAGAGCTGGCCGTGATCATCGGCAAAAAAGCTTCTTATATAGAAGAGAAAGACGCGGCAGATTATATCGCCGGTTATGCCCTGCACAACGACTACAGCGAGCGCGCTTTCCAGCTGGAGCGTGGCGGACAGTGGGTAAAGGGTAAGAGCTGCGATACTTTCGCACCACTCGGTCCCTGGATCGCAACCGCCGATGAAATCAAAGACGTGAACAACCTGCGCCTTTGGCTCTCCGTCAATGGCAAAACCTATCAGGACGGCACCACCGCCAACCTGATCTTCAACGTCAACTTCCTGGTATCGTACCTGAGCCAGTTCATGACCCTGCTGCCCGGCGATATCATTTCTACCGGAACACCAGCGGGTGTGGGCCTGGGTCAAAAACCAGAGCCGGTTTATATCAAAGCCGGTGACGTAATGGAACTCGGCATCGACGGACTCGGTACCAGCAAACAGGTAGCGAAAGCTTATCAACCCTAACCCATTAAACGAATCGCCATATGGATCTTCAATTAAAAGACAAGGTCATCATTGTAACCGGCGGCGCCAAAGGCATCGGAGAAGGCATTTCAAAAGTACTGGCTGCTGAGGGAGCGATCCCCGTAATCCTGGGCCGCAATGCAGACGACAACCATAAAACCGTTAGCGAGATCAAAGCGGCGGGTCAGCAGGCCGGCCAGGTCGTGGCAGAGCTCACCGATCCCACAGCCTGTGAAGCCGCTGTAAAGGCCGTCATCAGCCAATATGGCCGTATCGACGGACTGGTCAACAATGCAGGCGTCAATGACGGTGTAGGCCTGGAGAACGGCAGCTATGAGGGTTTTATCGCTTCGCTGCACAAGAACCTCATACACTACTACCTCATCGCGCACCACGCTTTACCCGAACTGAAAAAGTCGAAGGGTGCGATCGTGAACATCAGCTCCAAGACGGCAGAAACAGGCCAGGGTGGTACCTCTGCCTATGCCGCCTCCAATGGCGGTCGCAATGCGCTGACCCGCGAGTGGGCGGTAGAATTACTGCCTTACGGCATCCGGGTGAATGCCATCGTGGTGGCGGAATGCTGGACGCCCTTGTATGAGCGCTGGATCAAGGGCCTGCCCGATTCGGAAGCCAAACTGGCGTCGATCGTTTCGAAGATCCCGCTGGAACACCGTATGACCACGTCGGAAGAACTGGGCAATGCCACCGCCTTCCTACTGTCGGCAGCTTCCAGTCATACCACCGGCCAACTGATTCACGTGGATGGTGGCTATGTACACCTCGACCGTGCGATCAGCGAGTAATATTGGGTTTACAGATTTCTACATAAGTGCAGGTGCCCCGACAATTGTCGGGGCACTTTTTTTTGCATAGTCCTTTGTTGGCTGGTATATAATTGACGTACCAGTCAGGTTTCACGTTGCAGCCAATGCCTCCTGGACCGAGCGCTCGCCGACTGTCCGGTCTTATTCGTCGTTTTTTCCCGATCTGGGAGTGCTTTTTTTCCAAATTAGTAAACCCATTTTCCTGATGCGTAAGGGATAAATGATTGTAGGCGCTCAATTTTGCGCAAAATTTTACGAACGCTTATGCAGAAGAATCTGTACCTGGTTTTGGCTTTCTTAGTACTGGCTTGTAACGCGATGGCGCACGAAGCCCCCACCGGCACCATCAGAGGCCGGGTAACAACGAGCGACAATCAACCCGCCCCCTTTGTATCCATCGTGGCAGTCGGCACCGGCCGCAGCACTGTCAGTGAAGAAGGCGGTACCTATATCCTCACCAAAGTACCGGTTGGCACCCAGCAACTCGAATTGACCCTGGTAGGTTATGAAACCGTTCGCCAGCAAGTGGTGGTGGAAGAAAATAAGACCGTAACGGTTGACCTGCAGGTGACCATCTCCACCAATCAACTGGCGGAGGTGATCGTTACCAACTCCAAAAGTAAATTCGTCTATAAATCCAGCGAGTTTGTCGCCCGTATGCCTTTGCGCAATATGGAAAACCCGCAGGTATATAATGTAGTGGGACGTGCCCTGATGACCGACCAGCTGATCATTGAACGTACCGACCTGTTTCGCAATGTGCCCGGTGCCGTTCCCAACTTCTCCGCAGGTGGTTCGATGGGCCTCAGCATGCGTGGCTTTTCTACCACCATTGGTATGAGAAATGGTATGGCCACCAGCGCGATCGTTCCCCTCAATCCGGCTATCCTCGAAAGGATTGAATCCATCAAAGGACCATCGGGCACCTTGTTTGGCAGCAACCGTAACACCACTTTCGGTGGCGTGTACAACTATGTTACCAAACGCCCTTATGAGAAATTCGGTGGCGAAGTGAGCTTTGCAGCAGGCAGCTACGATTTTGGCCGCGTAACGGCGGATATCAATACGCCCCTCAACAAAGAGAAGACCATGCTCTTCCGCTTGAACGCAGCCGCCCAATCGGAAGGCAGCTTCCAGGACCAGGGCTTCAACAAGAACTACACCTTTGCGCCTACCTTCACGTACCAGGTGAATGATAAATTGCTGTTCACGCTTGACCTGGAAGCCACCCGCGGCAACTATACCGTACAGTCATTCGGCCTCGGCAACCTGAACAACATTACTGCCCGCAGCTTCAAAGACCTGCCGCTGGATTACAACAGAGCCTATATCAACAACAGCACCGATGTAGCCAACGGCATCAACAACCTGCAGTTCCAGATCGACTACAAGATCTCTGACCAATGGAAATCACAAACCAAGTACCTGTACTCGGTGGGTTTCTACAAACACCTGTACTGGACGGCTTTGAATATGCTGACCGATTCAACCTTTGCCCGCGTGGTACGCAACCAGACACCAGAAACATTCGGCAATATCGAGATTCAGCAGAACTTCATTGGCGACTTCAAGATCGCCGGTATCCGTAACCGGATGGTGATCGGTCTCGACTACAATTACAACTACAACGAACTGTACCGGGCAACGATCAACTTTGATACCATCAATCTTCGCCGTCCCCTCAAGGACATGAGCCGGCCAGCGCTGGATGCAGCTTCCGCCACCCGCTTCAATGGTACCAGCACCGTATCTAAGAACGCGAGCATCTACGCTTCTGATGTGGTGAACATCACGGACGACCTGATGGCCATGTTGAGCTTACGCGTGGATCGATTTAGCACAGACGGTACCCGCACGCTGAACACGGGTGTGTATGCAGGTGCTTATGAGCAAACCTCGCTGTCGCCCAAGTTTGGCCTGGTATACCAATTACTGCGTAACAGGCTGTCGGTTTTCGGTAACTATATGAATGGCTTTGTGAACCTGGCGCCAATTACACAACCAGACAATACCATCCTGGTATTGGATCCTCAATATGGCAACCAATGGGAAGGTGGTGTGAAGTTTGATCTCTTTAATACGCAGTTGAACGGTAGTGTAAGTGTTTATCAGATCGACGTCACCAACTCTACCCGCACGGAAGTGGTGAATGGCCAGACCTTCACACGTCAGGATGGTACGCAACGTAGCCGCGGTGTGGAAGCAGAAGTGATCGCCAGCCCGGTAAAAGGCATGAACGTCGTGGCGGGTTATGGTTACAATGAAAACGTATACGTCAATTCTACGGCCGCACTGAAGGGCAAGAACGTGATCTTCAGCCCCCGCAACATCGGTAACCTGTGGGTAAGCTATAGCCTGCAGGAAGGTAAAGCCAAAGGCCTTGGCATCGGTGCCGGGGTGAATTATGTGGGCGCTTCCTGGTTCGATGCAGCCAACGCTTTCGAAGTGCCTTCTTATACGTTGATAAGTGGTACACTGTTTTACGACGCTCCCAAATACAGGCTGTCGCTGAAAGGCAACAACCTGACCAATGAGCGTTTCTGGAACAACAACGGTACACCTCAAAAGCCTGCGCACTTCATTGCCAGCGTAGCGTTCAAACTCTAAACCCCAAGAATCTCTCCACGAGAAAAACTGGTCGGCCAATAAAAATCCCCCAACGAAGCTTTGGGGGATTTTCTTTATAAGTTACCCCTCCCACCATTTACCCTTTCTTGCCCGTCAACGCCTTCAGCAATTGCTCGACCTTGACCTTGTACATGGCCACACCCGAGGGTCCTTCTACCCCCTGATCGATAAAGCGGTCGATGACTTCCTGGTGGTATTCCAGGATGGGCAGCACCTGTCCGGGTTCAGTCAGGATAGCAGCGCCTTGCTCGGCCGCTTTGGCCTGCAATAAAGCACCAATGCCCAGCCGGTTTTCCGTCAGCGACATATTGCCGTTGGGGCCACCCCAAACCTCATCGGCCTGGGCTTCGTCCTGACCATCATCTTCCCAATTGCAGACCAGACAGATCTCATATCCTTTGCGTTGGGTCAATGTCGGGTAGCCACAGCCGGGGCAGGTCACCAGGTGCACCTGACGGGCTTGTAAATATTGGTCAAACCGTTCCTTGCGTGCGTAAAACTCCTGCAGGATCGCCTGGTCTTCGGGGCCAAGCAGGCTGCGATCGAAATGGGCGGGTTTATTGGTTGACACGGGTTCTCGTTTTGGTTATTCCTGCAATGATACGCCAAACGATCGTGATCAGGACAACTACAATCACCAACCAGCCGCCCGGGCCTATCAGATTGCCTGACAAAATTCTTTCTGCAGGAGTCAACACGGACCAAGGCATATCAACCCTTATTTGTGTAATCCACGCGCCATTCTCTCTGAAATATCCGTCAAAAAACTTCAGCGTACCCACATGAGGCTGTTTTTGCAATGCGAGGGCGATCTGGCGTACAGGTAAAACCATCATTCCTAACTGTAGCTCTGGGTACACTACCTGCAACACAACCTTGCCGTGATCGTCTTTAAGCACAAGCTTTCGCTCGCCATAATACATGCCGCAATGAATGTAAATGATCTTGAGGGTATCATCAATATGCGCGGCCCGTAATACAACCCCGCCCCGATCCTGTTCATTTCCTACCAGGCTATCCCGCAGGTAGATCTGGTAATTATCAACGGTATCTGCTTTTACGGTCATCGACGTACCAATCAGCAGCAAGCCAACCAGTAGTAAACGCACTACAGCGGTAAAACGTTTTTTAAGCATTGATAGGGGTTTGTCGTAAAATATCCCGGCCGATCTCACCCGGCAGGATGCGGTGTACGGGTATATTGATCGCATATTGGTCACACAGCCGGCGGATCTTCCCGTCGATCTGTTCAGCACTATAACGCACCGAAAAATGGCCCAGTACCAGCGTACCGATCTGCAAGCCACTCACCATCTCCATCACCTGCTCGAGGGTGCTGTGTTTGTGCCCGTGCGTCATCAGCTGCTGGTCATCGTCACCACCCAGGAAGGTGGCTTCATGGATCAGCACATCGCAATGGTTCCAGCGCTCGAGGTCTTCTACCGGCGTATCGGCCGAGTAGCCCACCAGGGTTTTATGGACCTCGATCGTCGTGCTGGCCTTGCCTTGTTCGTCAATGATCTTCCTGATTTCCTCTCCCGGCAATCCGACCAGATCTGGCCTTAGTTTTGTTCTCACTTCATCGACTTTAAAGCTAAGGCTTTTCACAACGCCCATCGGCACTTCTACGTGACCGTTACGGATCGCCTCCACCTGGATCTCAGGATTGACAGCGATGCGTGCCCCGGCTTCGATGGGGCGCCATACCGTTCCCGATACATGCGGATCAAATGTTGACATAAAGGCCTGCATAGCGGGAAAAGACGAAGAATCTTTGGGATAATAAATGACAGGCCCACCTTCGCGGGCATTCAGCTGGTTAAACTGAAACAGGCCCATCAAATGATCACGGTCCGGGTGAGAGATGAAAGCATGGTTCACCTTGCGGCTTTTCTGCAACAGACCAGCAGCTACGCCGTCGCCGGCATCGAGCAGCAGCGACAACTCGTCGATAAAATACCAGGTAGAAAAAAGTGCGGTGGAGTACCCCGTGATCGTCAGTTGCCGGTTCATAATAGATCCTCAAGATAAAACTTTGCCTTGGAATTTAGCTGCAAGGTATCAGGCGCTAAATAATTGACTTTCCTGTAATCGCAGTGTCGATGCACCAGTACACCATCAGCTACTCTTCGACGGAGAGCCAGGGTTCATTGCGCGAAAAAGCCGCCTCAACGGCCTCTTCCGGGGTGTAGATCGGCTTATCAGACATATCCTTTGCCGTTACAGCCTGGCGTCGTACATTTAAGGCAGATCGAAACCTGCCCACCAATGAAAAAACTACTGGTCGTTCACGCACTGCTGTTCGCAGCCATGTTCTCCGCCGATGCACAGGTCGTTGCCGGCGTAAAAGGCGGCATCAACATCAACAATGTCCGGTACCGCGACAGCAATCCCAATACAGCCAGCGTTGGTTATTACCTGGGCGCCCTTTTCATCATTCCCATTGGAGACGGATTGGTGCTGCAACCGGAACTGCTCTACTCCAAGAAAGGATACCGCTCGCCCTTGGTAGGCGCCAACGGTCAGGTGACCAGTCGCATGAATTACATCAACCTGCCGCTGTTACTGTCGGTGCCCGTAGCTACAAAATTTCAATTGTATGCCGGACCTGAATTTGGCTACCTCGTAAAAGCGACTTCAAAATATGGGTCCAACAAAGACGATATCACCGATCGATACCAGCATTTTGACTGGGGCCTCGATGCCGGCGGCAGTTATTGGCTCACCAATCAACTGGCCATCGACCTGCGCTACAACTATGGTTTTCGCGGATTGATCAGGGGCATCACCACCGACCCCAATGGCGTTCCCAATGGCAGTGGCCGCGACGGCGCTCACCGCGTCTTCCAGGTCGGATTGATGTATACGTTCACTAACCAGAATAGCTCCGGCCCATCAGGCAACCCCAGGTTTTAATTACGCACTTATCGCGCCCCACCACCCCATGACCGATATTACTTCACCTCTCAAAAATCGATTTGCCTTCAACTGGCGACAGGTGTTATTGCACAGTATTGCCTGCTGGCTTTTTCCATTTGCGATGCAACTGTGGGCCTTTATTGGCACGCTCGACCTGCCTGTCATGTGTTTTCCTCCCGATCCGCCTCCTGTTATCACCTTTATACGACAGGTAATCCCTTTTGCAGGCCCGGGCCTGGTCCTTTTATTGACTACCCGGTTATCCAGAAAAAGAGGTTGGGCGGTGGCGAACACCATCCTGGGCTTACTACTATCGGTTTTATTTTACTACTACGGACCCAATTTCCCCCTGATAAACGACCTGGTGCTTGACATCGGAACAACGATCATTCCGCTCTGGATCGCCATTTTTCTCTATGGCAGCTTGTTACTGAGCATCGCGCTGCTACTGATCTATAGCAGAGCGGCTATCTCGTTTATTGAAACGGGTCGTATTTCCAGCAAGCCAGCCACTGATAGCAAAACCACAACGACATAACAATAACCCGCACCCATGCCCCGTTCAACACCCAACGACAAAACATCATTCACCCTCAACAGGCGATTGCTGCTGATCCATTTCCTTGCGTACTGGTTTATTGGGGAAGCCTTTTACAGCGTGGCACATCTATGGTTCACACCGTTGATCGAGGCAGTTAGCACAGCTTCGCCTGACGAAAACGTGATACAGCAACTAGCCCGGCGTCATGTAGCGCTGAAAACTTCCATGCCTTATTACCTGGCCATACCGTTCTTCACAAAACTAGCAGGCTTACTGATAGCGTTGATCTTGGGCATACTACTATGCCGCCGCCGGCACTGGAGCGTCTTCAGCACGGTCATCGCCTGGCTTACGGCCTTCGTCATCGGACGATTCATCAATACACAGATCAGCCTCCGCTTTTTACCTCGTACGTTTGCGCTGCTCAACAATACCATCCTGGAGTTTCTGCTCCCCGGCATGATTTTCGCGCTGATGGGCGGGCTGTTGTTTTTCAACAGGCGTTCCCTACAATATATTGATGCAGGCGAACCCGGCCCGATCGGTCAGCAACCTGCCGGAGCTTCAGCCAGTTAACCCCTCCCCGGTTTTGGATACAACTATCCGTGATCCGGAAACTTTCGCCCCACGCCCGAAGCCGAATTTTGTTGTTCTAAAATCAAAGCACATGGAAACAACAGCATTAGGCAGCCAGGGATTGATCGTATCCAAAATAGGCTTGGGCTGTATGGGCATGACCGGCATGGCAGGCATGGACATCTACGGCAAAGCCAATGAAGCAGAAGCCATCGCCACCATTCACCGCGCCCGCGAACTGGGCTGCACCTTCCTCGACACCGCCGACCTGTATGGTCCGCTCGTCAACGAACAGCTCATCGCCAAAGCCATCAAGGGCAATCGCTCCGCCTATACCATCGCCACCAAATTTGGTTACGAGATCGACGATAGCGGCACCCTCACCTGGGGTTTTAAAGCCAATGCAGCCTACGTAAAGAAAGCAGCAGAACGTTCTTTAAAGAACCTGGGCACCGACTACATCGACCTCTACTACCTGCACCGCGTAGATCCCAACACCCCTATCGAAGAAACGGTAGCCGCCATGGCAGCACTCGTGCAGGAAGGCAAAGTGCGCTACATCGGCCTGTCGGAAGTCGCTTCCACCACCATCCGGAAAGCCCATGCCATTCATCCCCTCACCGCCGTTCAATCGGAATATTCGCTCTTTGAACGCTCGGTAGAAGAAGAAGGCATTACTGCCACGTTGCAGGAACTCGGCATTGGATTTGTGCCTTATTCACCCCTCGGCCGCGGCTGGCTCACCGGCGAACTAAAAACACCCGACGACCTCCCGGCAGATGATTTCCGGAAGTCGATGCCCCGCTTCCAGGGCGAACAGTTTTACAAGAACCTCGACCTGGTCAAAGCCATCAAACAAATGGCTGCCACTAAGCAGATCACCCCTTCCCAACTGGCATTGGCCTGGGTAGTATCGAAAGGGTTTGTACCCATTCCCGGTACTAAACGCGTCAAATACCTGGAGCAAAACATAGCAGCAGGGGCGATTAAGTTAAGTTCCGCAGAATTAGCACAGCTGGAAGCGATCGTACCATTGGGTACTGCCACCGGCGACCGTTACGATGCGTCCGGTATGCAAATGGTGGGTAAATAGCCGCGCGGAACCGCCGCCTGCACGGCCATCGGGCAGCCAGTCCCCGAATCGGCATGCACCAAAACAATAACCCGACAGCGCAGACAACCATAGGCCGTCTGCGCTGTTATCAGTCTAACACATGAAGTCGACATCACCATACCTGATCAACACAATAGCCGAACAACACCGGATATTGAGCCTGCCAAAACCGCTGCATCCATTGATCAGCGTGTTCAGGATGGAAGACTCCATGCACAATGCGCCGGAACTGTCGCAGCCATTCGCCCTCAACTTCTACTGTGTGGCGCTGAAGCGCGGGTTCAAAGGAAAATTCAAATATGGCCGCAGTTACTATGATTTTGACGAAGGCGCATTGTCATTCATTGCGCCCCAACAATTGCTGGCCAATCAAAGCGATATGGATTATTCGCTCAGTGGCATTAGCCTCTCCTTTCATGCCGACCTGATCAGACATTATCCCCTGGCGAAAAAGATAGAAGAATATGGCTTCTTTGGCTATACGGTCAACGAAGCCTTGCACCTCTCCGACGAAGAAGAACAATTCATCGGGCGGATCATGAACGATATCGACACCGAATACAGGCGTCCCATCGATCAGTTTAGCCAGGATGTCGTCGTTGCCCACCTCGAATTGTTGCTTACCTACAGTAACCGGTTTTATACGCGCCAGTTCCTTACCCGCAAGGCGGCCAACATCGACCTCATCGACCGGATGCAAAACCTGTTGACCGACTACTTCCAATCCGACAAAACCACCGAACAAGGCCTGCCAACCGTCGAATACCTGGCGGGTCAACTCAACCTGTCGCCTGGCTACCTTAGCGACATGCTGCGTACCCATACGGGGCAAACAGCCCAGCAGCATATCCACGATCGCCTGATCGACCAGGCCCGCACCTTCCTCGCACAAACCGAGCTGACGGTGGCAGAGATCGCCTACCAGCTGGGCTTCGAACGCCCGCAATCGTTCAATAAGCTGTTCAAGAACAAAACCAACACCACGCCACTCGCCTACCGCAAAAGCTTCCTGTAAGCCCGTTTCACCCGCCCTCCCATCCAGCAAAATGAACTTATGATACCCGTCACCGGGCCGCCACCAGCGATCCGGATGGGTTTCGTATTGTCTGCCCATACCAGGATGTTCCGTAGATATCCCGTAGATGTCTCGTATATATCCCGTAGATATTCCGTCTCTATATAGATACGGAACATCTACGGGATATGATGGAGTTATCAGCGTGATATGAACGAGACATCTAAGCAGTATTGATACATTAAAAAAGCCTGCAGCGGCAACTTGGTGAAGTTGTCGCTGCAGGCTTGACTATATAATGAGCCGATACGGGCAGTAAGGCCGATCGTCGCGCTCAATGACTTTTTCCGGGCATTACCGCTCTATCCAAAAGACGCTTACTAACCTCCTTGTTCCAGCTTCGTTGTCCAGGCTTTTTTGCGCGTTTTGGACCAGAACCACAATCCCAACCCAATCATGAGCATTTGTAAAAAGGCCCAGAACATCGTACTGATATCGCGGGTCAGTTTGCCGCCCCAATCCATAAAATGGTGTTTATGGAACAAGGCAAAGCTATACCCTTCTGCGAGATCCTGGTCATTGACCAGGGTAGATAATTTACCCGTACTCGTTTCTACATACCAGCGCTCGTGGCTGTTTTCCGCATAGCCCACTTTCCATACCGGCAGTCGCTTGTTGACGAACCCATACTCGCCCTCAAACTTCGTCACCACGGCTGTACTGATGATCTTATCAGCAGGTCGGCCGGTGAAGCGCGTTGCCAGTGATTGAGCATACAACACTTCGCCATTGTGGAGCAGGGTATAATCGGATGTTCGCACATAGAGCGTGGAGGGAGGCGGCACACTCATGCTTTTCATCAGGTCTTTGCCGGGAGCACCACCAGGTTTCTCCTCCGCCTTGCGGCGTTTGGAAAACACCTGCCAATAGGTCTCCGCTCCCATCTTCACCAGCGACAGATTGGTCAGCTGTTGATCGGCCCCTACTACCTGCAATAAACGGTCCAAATTGGGTGTTGCCTGACTGATGGAGAAATGATCATTAGCGGCGTATTGATCCCGGATATCGGGCTTCAGTTTCGACAAAGCATGATAACCGCCGCTAATAGTAAACAACAACGTAAACAAAGAAGCGGTAACAGCCGTATACCGGTGAATGAGGCGGGCGCGTACTGTTGGGTTGCCAGTTGCCTTCTTCGCTTTCGTGGTAAAGAACATGTACAACCCCATTACGGTAGTAAAGATGGCCAGCAACATGATGGCTACCTCTACCAGGTGTTTACCACGCCCCAGCACATCGAGCCAACCCAGGGTATGAAACCAGGAAAAGAAGGTATCGAAAGCCGCCCGTTTATTGTCGACCGCAAACGCGAAACGGTCAAAGCCCGTTTCTACATATATACGAATACCATCTTCCCGCGCAAAACTCACTTTATAAGCTGGCAGGTAACGGTTCACGTATTTGTATGCTTCGTCAAACTGTGTCTTGAACTCGACCGAGCTTATTTTAGCCCCCTTGGTCGTGTTGAGGATCGCTGCCATCGTATTCGTACAGCAGTCCTGCTCTTCACCATGGAGGGCAACCGAAGCTGGTGTACTGCCTCCTCCGGGCAATGGCTCAGGCTGCAGGGAAGCTAACAGTTTGTTGCCTTTCGTCGCTTCGGCTGCCAGTTCATCCCCTTCCAGGAATTGCCGGGCCAGGTATCGCGCGTATAGCTCATCTCCATTGGGCAACAACTTGCCATTCTCTGCACTGTAATATTTCAGGACCAGCTGCCCGGGCAACTTCACCTGGTAAAACCAGTTGCCGTGCATGGCCACCAACCGGAACTGACTAAAACTATCTACCTTATTTTTCTCCAGCGCTTCCCGCAAAGATACCTTTATGGCCGACGTATCGATAACCTGTGCCTGTAATTTTTGTGTAGCTACCTGCGGACGCACATTGGTCATCAACGGATGCATGAAGCCGCTGAGTGCCCACAAAAAAACAGGTATAGCAATGATCAAACTGGCGATGCGGTGCCAGCGATACATGTGCCGGCGTATATATTGACGGATCGTCATGATTATTTTTTAGGGAATTGACCAAGATCGCAGGAGAACCCTACGGTTACATTGCGGGGTTCGGCAGGATTGTAGCTATAGCCGAAACTGCTTTTGCTCGCCGTATAGGCATAGTAGCTATTGCCCAGGTTGACCGTATTCACCCACACCTCAAAGGCCTTCCACTGATAGCCGGCACGCAGCTGTACTACATCAAACCCATTGTACTTGACCGTATTGAGCGGATCGAGCCAGTAGCTGCCCAGGTGTTGCCATTCGAGGCCAACGCGTAATCCTTTTGCATAGGCGGGTCGGTACCAGGCTTCTGCATTATAGATCCAATTGGGCGCGCCATTCATTTCTTTGCCGTTGTATTGCACGCCCTTCTCGTTGAACTCATCAAATTCATGGCGACTGAAAGCACCACTGAAACGTAGGCTCAATTCCGGTATGGGATTCGCATTCACGCCCATTTCAATGCCCATATGTACGGTTTTGCCGGCATTGCGGTTTTCGGTGCTGCCATCATCCAATCGAACCGATACCACCTCATTGGTACCATCGAGAAAATAGACACTCACATCACCGCTTAGTTTACCCTTCAGCAAAGAGAACCAGCCACCCGCTTCGTAATTGTAAAAGACAGACGGATCGAGGTTGGGCACTTTTACCCCCCGGTACATCTCCGTCACCTGGGGTGGCACGAAACCCTGGCTGTAGTTGGCGTAGATACCTGCCCGCGGACTGAAATTATACGTAAACCCGATCTTCGGACTTACCGCGCTGAAAAGGTTGACAGTATCGGGAGATCCGCTATAGGCGGAAGGCGTCAGGTAGTTGTTGAACTGGTAGCGAAACACATCATAACGCAGGGAGCCCACGATGCGCAGGGCTGGTATAGGAGACAATTCCAGGTTCAGGAATGCTGCATAGTTATTGAGGTTACTGAAGTAATTGGTCAGCACACTGTCCTTTTGCTGATAGCTGTCATACTTACCCGTGAGCGTATCTTTTTTAATGCGGATATAATCAGCCCGGTAGGTAGAGGGACTGATATCGGCCGACACGCCACCGATGACAGCGGCGTCTTTCCAGTCAAACTGTTGTTTGTGCTGTGCGATGAATACATAGCTATTAAAAGACGCATCGTTGATCTCACCGTGGGCAAGGTCCTTCTTCCCGATCCAGCCGGCGCCCTGGCGGCGATAGTCGTCTTTGACGGAATAGGCAGGGTTCTGGCCGATGGAATTATCCCGGTACATCAGGTTGATGCTGGACTTACTTTGATTGTTCCAGGTGTGCTGCAACGAAGTACGGTAGCGCAGTCCGCTCACTTTGCGGTAGGTAAAGGTCTGCGGATTCTTAAATGATTTGCTGGCAAACTTGGCACTATCAATCCCCCCGGGCATATCACTGTAATAATCGAGCCAGGTGATTGAATTGGTCAGCAGGGTCTTGTCGCTGAAACGATAATCTACACGCGCCGTCACGATCCCTTTGTGAAAGTCACTGTATTCGATATAGCTGTTGCGTTTATCGGCATAATAACCATTGATGCTGACACCCCATTTGCCACTGGTAAAGCCCGTTTGCAGGTCGGCGCGCTTGTACCCAATATCGTTGCCTTGTACAGACAACTTCAACGAGGGAAGTGCTGTCGGGGCGAGTGTAATAAAATTCACGACCCCGCCAATAGCTTCGCTACCATACAAAGAAGAGGAAGGCCCTTTGATCACTTCGATATTCCGGACGGCAGCCATGTTCATTTCCAGCAAGGCATTGTGGTTGAACAAGCCCGTGGTGCGGATGGGCATACCATCTTCCAGGTACAGGAAAAGACTTTTGGTGGTCATGGGCTGGCGGATGCTCATGGAGTGTTGCTCATTGCCCAGGTTGACCATATACACACCACTTACTTTATTGAGCACCTGATCGACGGTGATGGGTTTTGTATCCTGAATGGTTTTAGCCGTCAGGGTATTGATGGCCACCGGTGCCTGCGACCGACGGGCTACATCGCGGTTGGCCGAGATCACGACTTCGGGCATGGTGTTGTTGCCAGATTGCAACTGGATCAACAACGTTGCCTGATCCGGGTTTACCACTACCTGCAAAGGCTGATAACCAATACAGGTTATCAGTAAGGACTGAGCCTGACCATTGAGGGGAATATCGCATTCACCGGTATGGCTGGCAGTGAGGGTTTGCTGCGACTGCTTGATTAGTATCGTCGCGCTGATGACCGCTTCTTTGGTAACGGCATCGATGATCCTGGCGCGACAGGCAGTGGACTGCCCGTAGCTGACTTGACACAAAAATAGAACACAACAGCCGATGAGGCCTGTTAGAATAGATTTCATAAAACGCCGGTTTTGGCATGAAGTATAGCATCCTTTGCCTGCGCAAAAGTGCATGGAACAACGGGCCACTTCAATGGGTGGGTGCATGAAGTGGAGATTCTGGATCATGAAATGACAGATTATCCCGGACCGAAAAGGCTTTGGGAATCATCGCATGCGCCAACTGTGCCAACTCACCGGTTAAGCTGGCTTAGCGGAACACACGATCGGTTACACGACGTACTAAGCTCGGGGAGGGTGAAAAATAGCGGCAGCATCCTGTTGCAGAATGGGCGCCTGGTAGTGTGGGAAAACAGCGGCTGGATCTGCAAGCGGCGCAAAGCTCACCGCTTCAGCTACTTCGTTGAATAAGAAGGTCTCAAACTTCTCTTTGCCCCCGTTGAGCGGGGAATTGGCCTGTTGATCCTGGGTGGCCAGTTGCTTGCGCAGGTAACATTTACCATGACAGGAAGAGTTGACCTTGGCGCGGTTCTCACAAAGCGTGGCGGCGATCTTACGCTGGTTGATGGCAAAACTGAGCACGATCCAGCTTTTGCTGAAGGTCTGTGCCAGCACGATCACCAGTAATACTATTGCGCCAATTTGCTTCAATCGTGAAATTTGTGCAAAAGTAATACCGGAAGCGCAAAAAATCACCTATGCAGCTATAGGTTCAGGAAAAAATAGTGATTAGGGGTATAACAACCTCCGAACGCCTCTTATTGGACCCATACCTGGTGGCGCCGTCGCACCGGGCTTCCTGCACGGCATAGTTCGCCACCCCCCAAATGAATCGATAGCCCACGAAAGCCATTGCACACACCCCGCCTGCTGCTCACGCCCCTACGGTTATCGCCCCTCCTGGTAATGTTTGCGGTGGGCCATGGGCGTGGTGCCCGTGATGCTCTTGAAGTGCCGGTTGAAGTTGGAGAAATTATTGAATCCGCTATCATAACACACTTCGGCGATCGATTGCTGGGTTTCGGCGAGGAGTTTACAGGCATGTCCGATGCGGACTTCCATCAGGAACTGCGAAAAGGTTTTCTTGATCCTCGACTTGAAATAACGGCAAAAGGAATTGGGACTGATATGCGCCACATTGGCAATCTGCTCCAGGGTGATCTCCCGCGCAAAATTCTTCATGATGTACTGGTAGATATTCTTCATGCGGTCGGCTTCCATTTCGTTGTAGTGAAAATCGAGTCCCTTGCTGCATACGGTCTTCGTTTGCCGCGATCCTGCGATCGTATGTAATATCTGCATCAACAGGATGATACGCTCCGACTTACGCGCTTCCACCAATTGCTCCATATACGATGCGATAGCCAACCGCGTCTGGTTCTTGATCCGTACGCCTTGCTGCGCCCGGTCGAGTAAGCGCAACAGGTCTTTATTTTCGGGCAACCGGAAGAAATCGGCGCCCAGGCATTCCGGTGTAAAATGTACAATGATGGCTTCTGCCTGCATTTTCGATTGTTTGCGCATGAACTTCTCATCACTCCGGAACCAATGCGGCAGGTTGGCCCCCAGCAGGATCATGTCGTTGGCCTTGAAGTGGTGAATGTGGTCACCCACAAACTGACGCCCGTATCCCTTGATAATATGTATCAGCTCCAACTCCGGGTGGTAATGCCATTGATTGTAAAAATAAGGCACCCGGTCATGACGAACACTAAATGAATGTTCCGCCTCCAATTGGATCTTCATCAACTGGGCCTTCATGCTAAATCGATTTTAATACTTTCATGGTATGCAATTGGCTATCCAATCACCAATCGATGTTAAGATAGTACAAAAACTGGGTAATCGGGTGGAAAGGAGTTATTTCATTTGCGCCTACTTTTGATCTCGCAAGCTGGTCATATCGCCGGTCTGCACATCCACTACCATCGCCGGGGCCAATCAGGCAACCTGCGCCGGCAGTAGCTTTCAGCGCATCATCAACAATCCAGTTTGTCCTTCTTGCCTTCCATGGATCTCGTATGACATCATTACGGGCTGCAACGCCTGTGAGCATACCTATAACACCATAAAAACAAAACACATGGTTAGCCCGATCATCATGCCCCTGCACAAGGCAGGCATTAAAGACATTGAACTTGTCGGCGGCAAAAACGCCTCTTTAGGAGAAATGCTTCAACACCTGACCCCATTAGGTGTCAGGATTCCGCAGGGATTCATCATTACGGTACATGGCTACAACAAGTTTATTCGTTTCAACAAACTGGAAGTACTGATTGGCGATCAACTGGCCACCATCATTCCCGACAACATTGCCTCCCTGCAGGCTGCCGGTGCCGCCATCCGCCAGATGATCCACCGCAGCCCCTTCCCACCCGAAATGATCGACCAGATCAGTGATGCGTATGATGAGCTCTCCGAGCTGTATAAGGAGCTGTGTACCGATGTTGCCGTTCGTTCTTCTGCCACTGCAGAAGACCTGCCAGACGCCTCCTTTGCCGGACAGCAAGACACCTACCTCAATGTACGGGGAATCGATCAGCTACTCACGTCCATCAAACATTGCTTTGCCTCCCTGTTTACGGATCGGGCCATCAGTTACCGGAAAGGCTTTGGCTATGATCATTTCAAGATTGGTTTATCGGTATGCATTCAAAAGATGGTGCGCTCGGATGTAGGGTCATCTGGCGTATCCTTCTCGCTCGATACCGAAAGTGGCTTTAAAGATGCCATCGTGATCAATGGCGCTTATGGCCTGGGTGAACTGATCGTACAAGGCACACTGTCGCCTGATGAGTTTATAGTATTCAAACCCAGCCTGCAACAAGGTTTCCCGGCCATCATCGAAAAGAAACTGGGCACTAAGGAGAAGAAGATGATCTATGGAGAAGAGCCCGGCGAAAGGGTTGCGATCGTCAATACCACATCCAAAGAAAGAGCCCGGTTCTGCCTGCCCGACCACCAGGTATTGCTGTTGGCCACCTGGGTGATGGAGATTGAAAAATATTACAGCGCTGTACACCAACGCTGGTGCCCGATGGATGTAGAATGGGCGCTCGACGGATTCACCCATGAGTTGTTTGTAGTACAGGCCCGTCCTGAAACGATCCACTCCCGCCGCCGTCCGGGCAACTATACCGAATACCGCCTCACCGATAGCGATCGTTCCTCCAAAGTACTCGCGCAGGGCATCGCCGTGGGCGACAAGGCGGCCAGTGGCAGGGTACGCATCCTGCACTCCATTCACCAGCAGGAACTGCATACCGTTGTATTCAACCCCGGCGATGTATTGGTGACCGATATCACAGACCCCGACTGGGAACCCATCATGAAAAAAGCGGCCGCCATTATCACCAACAAAGGAGGCCGCACCTGTCATGCCGCCATTGTAGCCCGGGAGTTGGGTGTGCCTGCGATCGTTGGTTGTGGCCATATCACAACCACGCTGCAGGAAGACCAACTCATCACAGCGTCCTGCGCCGAAGGAGAAACCGGCTGGGTATATGATGGAGCGATAGCGTTCGAGGTTACGCGGCACGAGACGGATGATTTTGCACCCACGGAGACACCTATACTGCTCAATGTAGCTTCGCCCGATAGGGCGTTCCGGTTTGCCGCCTTACCCAGCAAAGGGGTTGGACTGGCCCGCGAAGAATTCATCATCAACAATTACATCAAAGTGCATCCGCTGGCGCTGCTGCACCACCGCGAGTTGGGGGATGAAGGTTTGTCGAAGTCTATCGCTACGATCACGCAAGGCTATGCCAGCGAAGAGGAATTCTTTGTCGAGAAACTGGCACAGGGCATCGGCAAGATCGCGGCAGCTTTTTACCCGCATCGCGTGCTGGTGCGCTTCTCCGATTTCAAGAGCAATGAATACTACAACCTGCTTGGCGGCAGTCATTTTGAACCGGAAGAAGAAAACCCTATGATCGGCTGGCGTGGCGCCTCACGGTATTATTCACCCCAATACAAAGAGGCCTTCCTGCTGGAATGCCAGGCCGTCAAACTGGCGCGCGAAAAAATGGGGCTGAAGAATATCGCCGTCATGATCCCCTTCTGTCGCACGGTGAAAGAGTTGCTGCAGGTGTATGAAGCCATGGCAGCGGGTGGACTGGAACGTGGCAAGGACGGACTCGAGGTTGTATTGATGGCAGAACTACCTTCCAACATCATCATGGCGAGGGAATTTGCCCGGCACATCGACGGATTCTCCATTGGGTCGAATGACCTTACCCAATTGGTATTGGGGCTTGATCGTGACTCCTCTCTCGTAGCGCATATTTATGACGAACGCAATGAAGCGGTGAAGTCGATGATCGCCATGTTGATCCAGACTGCCCGTGAAGCAAATATCAAAGTGGGCATCTGTGGCCAGGGCCCCTCCGACTTCCCCGACTTTGCCCAATTCCTGGTAGAGATGGGCATCGATTCGATCTCTGTGACGCCGGACTCCTACTACAAGACGGCCAAAGCCATTCACCATATCGAGCAGGCGATGAAAGTGATGACGGCGTGAGATGACCTTTCCACCAACGCCTAAGTCGTTGGTGGAAGCTTTTAAAAAATTGATTATCAATACCAAACTTAATTTATTATTTAAATTTGTTATTCATTAAATTCTTTGTAATTTTATGGTAATAACACCTGTCAAGCCTCGGGTTCTGAAAAGAACACTGCGCAACTCTGACAGGTTCTTCTTTTAATAGCCATAAGAAACAAAAGCGATTGGAAAAAATCTCTTTCAAGCAACCTTCATTGACGATTGCTGAACAACTCATTCTCCTACAGCAAAAGGGGCTTATCATTGAAGAAGAAGCTACCGCAGAACACTGGTTATCCCATATTAGTTATTTTCGATTTAAGCATTACTCCTATGGTTTCAAAGACTACAAGAATAACAGCGGAAATTATTTTGCGGGAACAAAGTTTGAGGAAGTAAGAGACCTCTACCTCTTTGATCGAAAAATAAAAATGTTAATTTTTGAGGCTTTAGAGAATATAGAAATTGCCGTCAAAACACAGCTATCCAACAAGATGGCAGCAGGTTATGGGGCGCACTGGTATTTGGACTCCAACTATTTCATCTCTGAGCAAGAGAGGAGGCAAATGATACGAAACGCAAGAATTGGGGAAGAAATCCCCAACACTTTTAACCATGCTATGTATATTAAAAACCTGGAGGAGTATATGAAAGCTCCAGATGAGGTTTTCTTGAAAAGTTACAAAGACCTATACACACCTGAACTCCCTCCGTCATGGATGATGGTTGAAATTATTACATTCGGTACGCTTTCAATTTTATTTGAGAACCTAAAACCATGCGAAGAGAAAACTGCTGTACATGATCATTTCGGTCTTACCAAAAAGCACTTTGTATCCTGGCTGCATTGCTTTTCCTTTATCAGAAACAAGTGTGCGCATCATGCACGATTAATCTATTCAAAAATTACGTTTGCACCTTCTTTACCTCAAAAAAGGAGTCGACAATTCTTAGCCGAAGCTGACGTCGTCAATAATGCGTCATTATATGCTGTAATGTGTTGCATTCAACACATGTTAAACACCTGTAATAATAAATCATCTTTCAAAACGCAGCTGCTTGCAATTACCGATGAATATCCCGGTATTAATTACAATTTATTGGGGTTCACTACTCATTGGAAAAGGGAATCCTTGTGGTCAGCCCAATAGGGGAAGGCCAACATAGCTCACTAAATAGCTGGCGGAAAGCGTTGTCTTTTCGCCAGCTATTGAATACATTGCGGCACTAATTGATCGCCATGCGCCGTATCTGCTGTTTATTCGTACTTGCCAGCCTATGCCTTTGCTCTTTACCGGCCCTTTCCCAGCGGCTGTTGAGCCAGGAGTTCATTACTCCCCGCTCCATCGCCAACTGCGCCATCCGGCTGGGTTTCGATGCCACCGACAGAACGTTCACCGTCGCTTACCTCGGCGGCTCTATCACCAACATGAACGGCTGGCGCAATAAAGTAGATTCTTTCCTGCAAGCCCGCTATCCCAGCAATAAACTCAGGTTCATCAATGCCGGCATTCCCTCCCTCGGTAGCCTGCCCCACGCCTTTCGACTACAACGTGATGTGCTGGACTCGGGCCGAATCGATCTGCTGTTCCTCGAAGCTGCCGTCAACGACCACGTGAACGGTACCGATAGCCTTACACAAATGTGCACGCTCGAAGGCATCGTACGGCATGCTTTGCGCAGCAATCCCTATATGGATATCGTGCTGATGTCCTTCGCCGATCCGGATAAATTGAAGGATTACGACGAGGGCATTACACCCACCGAGATCAGCAACCACGAAACGGTCGCCGCCCATTATAATCTTGCCTCCATCAACCTCGCCAAAGAAGTTCATGACCGTATTAAGAACAGGGAGTTCACCTGGGAGAAGGATTTCAAAGACCTGCACCCCGCTCCTTTCGGACACCAGTTGTATTTTGAAACCATCTATGAACTGTGGCAGATGGCCGACAAAATCGCATTGGCCTATATCGGTCGCACACCCCGCCTCACCAAACACCGCCTCCCCGCCCCCCTCAACACCACCGCCTTCGATAAGGGACGCTATGTTCCCATCACCGAAGCACGTCCCGATACCGCCTGGACTATTAACCCCGATTGGACGCCCACCGATGGTCTCAACACCCGCAAAGGATTTGTACATGTCCCCATGCTGACCACCGTTACCGCCGGCGCCACCCTGAATTTCTCCTTCAAGGGCACGGCTATAGGAATAGCCATCGTGTCTGGTCAGGATGCCGGCATCGTCGAATACTCGATCGATGGCGCTCCCTTCCGGCAGATCGACCTCTTTACCCAGTGGAGCAAATCCCTGCACCTGCCCTGGTATGTATTGTTTGATGGTAACCTGCCGCGCAGGAAGCACAAACTGGTGTTGCGCGTCGCCAACACACATAATGTGAATAGCACGGGCAACGCCTGCCGCATCGTTCATTTCCTGGTGAATGAATAAGCAGCCAGCAATCGGCTGTGGAAGGGCTGCTAAAAGCCCCTAAAACAATTTATCGAAGAAGATATTGAGGATCTCCACCGCAATCAGGATGATGATGATCCATTCCAGCGTACTGCTGTGCGAGTGCTGGTTGATGTCTTTGTAGATCTCCAGGTTTTCCTGGATGATGCTGAGGCTCTCCTGCAGGCTCCGGTGCCGGATGCGGATATCCAGCTCAACATTCAGCTTGGCATGCAGTTCATTGAGGTATTGATCCTCCCAGGTAATATCGGGACTGTCGAAGATGTACAGGTTGCGGGCAATCCGGTTTTTCAGGTTGAGTACTTTACCGATGTATTTGAGCAGCGCTTTGCCCTTAATGGAGAACTTGCCCTTCTCCTCCAATTCGTTGCTGAGGTAAGTGGTTTGCTCCAGCAACATATTCGTTTGATCGATGTAGTAATCGAGGGCTACCGACTGTGCGATGTTAAGCATTACGATCTTCGCCACATCTACATTGATGTGGTTCACGATGATCTTGTCAAAAAAAGCTTTGGTGGGAGAATCCGGCACCATTTCGATATCGATCTCTTCGCTCTCGAGTTCGTTAACTGCCAGGTTGAGGATGCGGCGAATGGAGGTGATGATATCCGTTTGCAGGGTCTTTTCGATGCCGAAAAATACTACGCTGCCATAATCGAATACCTGGAACCAGGAATACTGGCTGGTTTCGTAGATCAATTCAGTAGGATCTGCGTAAACACAGTGAAAGGTGAGGCTGTTCTTGATCAACTTTAGATCCAAACGTCCGCCCAGGTGATATCCGATCGTGGTAATTTTCATACAATATCCGTAATGGTCGCCCTGCTAAAGTACGGATATTTCAAGCAGCCGCCATATTACCGGTAATCAGTATAGTACCGATATGCTGCGCCGGGCTGCCTGAATCGCCTGTTCACTACACCACATGTTGCCCGATCGCATACAGGATGTTACTTTTATTTAACATACCCGACTGCCGCCACAACACTTTTCCCTGCTGAAAAAGGATCAAAGTAGGTATGCCGGATACGGAATAAGCCTGCGCCGCCTGCTGGTTGGTATCTACGTTGATCTTGATCGTCTTCACCTTGTCCGACATTTCCCGGGCTACTTCCCGGATCACCGGCTCCATGGCCCGGCAAGGACTGCACCAATCGGCATAAAAATCCACCAGCACCGGCATATCGCCATTAATCAGTTCCTGAAATGATTTCATAGTTTCAAATTAAGATGTTACCCGGCCCGAAGCCAGCTCTACCTGCAAGCGTGCTACCACCGGATTGCCGATATCGGCATTCAGCAATATCAGTTGCAAGCCCAGGTCCGATACGAGCCAGTCTTTTTTCAACGTGTCACCCGCATAGACGAATATGCTTTTGAAATGCTCCGTTGGAAGAATGCCTGCAGACACACATACGACCAACGCTTTTTGTACTGCTTGAGCCAATTCTTCGTCATCCAGCAGGGCGCGTTCCTGTAACGAACCTGCATAGTGGATCAGTTTTCGGCTGATCAATATGTCCCTGATATCATCGATCACATTGGCATAGCTGTCGGTATACGGTCGGTAAATGATAAGATCCGGAAACATAGTGTTCATATTTTCAGGTTCTATGATTGAAAACTTTCCTGCAACTGGCGGAAAAGCTCCCGTTGTTGATCTGTCAGCTTTTCGGGCACTTCTACCTGTATTTCCAACAGCAGATCGCCTCGTTGCGCTGGTTGGTTATAGACCGGCATTCCTTTGCCGCGGATGCGCAGCAATTTGCCATTTTGGGTACCAGCCGGTATTTTGATCTTTAATTGTCCGGCCAGGGTGGCTACTTCCTTTTCACCGCCCAGTACGGCCGTAAACAAGTCGACGAGTACCGTACGGCGCAGATCGTCACCATCACGGCGATAGCTGGCATGCTGCGATACCCGGATGGTAATGAACAGATCGCCCGCCTCACCCCCATTGAGTCCGGCAGCTCCTTTACCAGCCAGCTTGATGGTAAGGCCGTCGTAAACACCCGGCTTCAGGGTGATGCGGATCTTCTGTTCGTTGATATTGAACAGGCGGGTAGTGCCTTCAAACGCTTCTTCCAGCGTAATGGTCACCTCTGACTGATAATCCTGCCCCTTGTGTTTACGGGTGCTCCGGCGTGATCCTGTGCGGCTGCCACCGCCCCCAAAGAATTCGCCGAAAATGTCGGAGAAATCGCCGCCCTTTCCAAAGAACTCACCGGGATCACCCTCGTACTCGTAAGATCCACCTCCTGCCCCACCTCCCTGGTATTGGTGCTGGCCTTGTTGCTGGCCATTGAACTGGTTCCAGTTGGGCCCATAAACATCGTATTTCTTACGTTTTTCGGGGTCACTCAATACTTCATACGCCTCATTCAATTCCTTGAATTTCTCTTCCGACTCCTTGTTACCGGGATTCTTATCCGGATGGTATTTTACAGCCAGCTTACGGAAGGCTTTCTTGATCTCATCTTCTTTAGCCTGTTTGGAAACGCCCAGTATAGAATAATAATCTTTAGCCACAGACGATTGGTGCTTTTAGTTGGTAATGTAAATCACAACAATACGATGCCACGATCGGGTTCGTTACGGTTGCAGGCAATGTATAACAAAAGAGGTATACTAAAGTTACGACAACTAACAACATGTGGCAATACGTCAACAGGTTAAGTCTGCCAAATTCCGTCAATGCAACATGAAAAGCCGTGATATAGGCAACTGGAGAACTGGGAAAATAGGGTAATTTGAAGCCGTTATCAGAAATCTGTCACCCTTGTATCAGACAACTGATGGGCGCCCTTGCAACAAACGCACGATTCATGTTGTTAATTCCCTCGTATAATCAACTAAACATATATGGAATACAGACATTTGGGCGATTCCGGATTACAGGTGCCCGTGCTCAGTTTTGGAACCGCCACCTTTGGCGGTGTCGGTGAATTCTTCAAAGCCTGGGGTACTACCCAGCAAGACGAGGCCAACAGGCTGGTCAAATTGTGTATGGACGCCGGCGTCAATTTTTTCGACACGGCCAATGTATACTCGAATGGCGTATCGGAAGAAATCCTGGGCAATGCCATCAAGGGTATTCGCCAGCAACTGATCCTCTCCACCAAGGCGACCTTCAAAATGAGCGATGCGCCCAATGATTTTGGCTCGTCACGCATTCACCTGCTGAAACAGGTGGAAGACTCCCTACGCCGCCTGCAAACGGATTATATCGACATCTATCATATGCATGGTTTCGATGGCAATACACCGGTGGAAGAAACACTGCGCACGCTCGACAACCTCGTGCAGAGTGGCAAAGTGCGCTATATCGCCTGTTCCAACTTCTCTGGCTGGCACCTGATGAAATCACTGTCGGTATCCGAGCGCTATGGCTGGACGAAATACATCGCCCACCAGGCTTACTACAGCCTGCTCGACCGGGAGTTTGAATGGGAACTGATGCCGCTGGGCATAGACCAAAAGATCGGCACCATTGTCTGGAGCCCGCTGGCATCCGGCCGTTTGGGTGGTAAATACCGCCGCAACCAGCCCCTGCCCAAAGACAACCGGGTACAGCAAGGTGGTGGTCATGGACCAGCCCTCAACGAGCCTTTGTTGTACAACATCATGGATGCGCTGGACGAGGTAGCCGAAGAAACCGGTAAAACGGTGGCCCAGGTAGCGCTTAATTGGGTATTGCAGCGGCCTACAGTCTCCAATATCATCATTGGCGCCCGCAATGAGGAACAACTGAAACAAAACCTCGCTGCGGTGGGTTGGAACCTCACGACCGACCAGGTGAAAAAACTGGATGCCGCCAGCGATCGCGAACCCATTTATCCTTACTGGCACCAACGGCAGGATACGCAACTCAACCCGATCCCGAAGTTCTATTAAGATAGTGCAGACGAAAAATGCCGCCTCAGCACAATCGCTGGGGCGGCATTTTTTTATAGTTACCAGGCGCAGGGCCCGGCCAATTATATTAGGACAGTGTTTTTACCACACCGTGGTAGAAACCGGCAGATTCTGCAATGCCAGCCAGAGGATCGCTCATATCTTTTTCAAACTCCAGTGCACAAATGCCCTGGTATTTGATCTTCTGCAAGGCTTTAACAAGGGCACCAAAATCGATCACCCCACGCCCCAGCTCGATGGCCTTACCATCTTTCTGCGCCAGGGTAACGTCCTTGATGTGCAGGTCGAATATCCTGTCTTTGTACAGCTTTACGGCAGTAGCAGGGTCGGCGCCGGCACGGATCGCGTGGCCGATATCCAGGCACAATCCCATTCTGGGATCACGGCCTTTGATGAGTTCCATGACGTTGGCCGGACCGGGATACAATTTATCTTCCGGACCGTGGTTGTGGATGGCGATCCTGATGCCGGTCGCTTTTACCACCGACTCGGTGTGATCGAGCAATTCGGGATTGGGTACCCCTACGATCAGCGGCACGCCCACTTTTTTAGCGTAGGCAAAGGCCTCGTCCACCGCCTCTTTGGTTTTCATATAGATCACGCCCACCGCATACACATTGATACCGGCATCGGCCAGCTGCTTTTTCACGCTGTCGATCTTTTCCTGGGAACTGTTGAGCGGCAGGTGAATGTCTTTAATGGAAAGGTAATTGATGTTTACCTTTTTCATCATCGCAATGGCTTTCTCCAGGTCGAATTTAGCGAATGTGTAGCCTGCGATGCCAGTGTTGAGCGCTACGGCTCCTTTTACTTCGGGTGCAGCTGCTGATACGAGTGGTACACTGAGAGTGCCGGCCAGGCCCATGGCCGACTGTTGCAAAAAGTTAAGTCTTGATGTCATATGGCGGAATTAATTCAGGTGGTGGTTGTATAAGTGCGGAAGATACAACAAACCGGTAAAGCTCTTTGCGATATGTCAATTAATTTGCCTTGTGTCAAATTTATCGCCGGCGAGTTGGGCGTTAATTATTGATTTAACCTAGATTTGTTGCATACCATCCTGATAGCGACTTCCATTATTTTCCTGTGTAAGCTGTAGACTATCCAATCCTTATTGATCGTCCGGTCGCCGGAACCTCCACAAATAAGAAGCAAGCTTTTCTCTCCAGTGCCCCCGGCTGGGGAAATGACCCGTTTTATAAACCCTGAACAAACTCGTAGTAAAACCCTATCGGATTATGGAATTGTATGAAATCATTCCGGTCATCGTAAAGATCCTGCTGGGCTGCTCGCTCGGTGGTCTCTTTCTGCTCCTGCTGTTCACTGGCAAGATCAGGTTCAATGGCAAGGAAAAAGGCGGCCGCAACCTCGTTATTACCCTGGGAGTCGGCCTGGTGGGCACTTTGTTATTTTCACTCATTGCGGGCGCGCTGTTGTTTGAAAATGCAACAGTGGCCATCAATGCCGAACTAATGCCCGCCGGCGCGTTCATCTGCGCCTGCCTCGCCATTTGTTGCTTTGTACCCGTGCTCATTGCCCTGATCAAGATCATTGGACTGCTGGTGAACCGCAGTCAAAACGCCTGATCAACCGGCGTTGAAGTTATTGCTGCCCGTATGCCTCCCGAAGCCAACCGCTTCGGGGCTATTGGCTGCTGCCCACACTTTCCCACCTGAATTATCGTATTTTTGAAACCGGTCATTTTCCCGACCGGGCAAGTCATGTTGTTGAAGAGCATTTCCAGACATAAACAAACGATCCTGTATGGATTGTCGATGGCCGCGCTGCTCGTTTTGCTGCGCTGGCTGCAGTTGCGCTTGATCATTCTCGAACATGCTTTTGAACTCTATGCCGCCGCCATCGCGATCATCTTTACAGCGCTGGGCATCTGGCTGGCCCTTCGCCTCACCAAGCCCAAAGTGCGCACGGTGATCGTGGAAAAGCCGGTCTACCTGGAAAAAGAAATACCCGCCACGCCCCCCTTCCAGCTTAACGAAAAAGCCCTCAACCAATCGGGCATCAGCAAAAGAGAACTCGAGGTGTTGCAGCTCATTGCCGAAGGATGCAGTAACCAGGAGATCGCCGACCGCCTGTTTGTGTCGCTCAATACCGTTAAGACGCATTCCTCCAATCTTTTCGTCAAACTGGACGTCAAACGCCGCATTCAGGCCATCGAAAAAGCTAAGCAACTGAATATCATTCAGTAACTCCCATCACCCATTGGTATTATTTTCGGATTCACCCGTAAAATCACCCCAAAGTATGAGGCCTGGTATGGATTTACCCGGCAATTTTGCCGGGTAACCTTCTAACAAAACAAGTACACATGAAAAAACTCGTTTGGATCTTCGGCCTGCTCAGCGGCCTTATTGTAACGGCCATGATGGTCTATTCTTCTACCCAGGTGTATGCCGGGTCTGATTTCAAAGGCAACGAAATTCTAGGCTTCACTACCATCATAGTAGCCTTTTCTTTCATTTATGTCGGCATTAAGAATTACCGCGACAAACACCTGGGCGGTGTCATTAATTTTGGCAAGGCCTTCAAGGTCGGACTGCTGATTGCTCTTATCGCCTCGTCGATGTATGTGGGTGTATGGCTGATCGAATATTATGTGTTCATGCCCGACTTTGTAGAACGGTATGGTGAGTGTGTGATGAAAAATGCGCGGGAAGCAGGTGCCACGGCTGCCGAGCTCGCCCAAAAAGAAGAGCATATCGCCAGTACCGCCAAAATATATGAAACACCGCTGGGCGTCATCCTGATGACCTATACGGAGATCTTACCGATCGGTGTGGTGATCGCGCTGATCAGTTCGTTGATCTTAAAAAGAAAGCCGAAAGCCGCTACTGAGGTCGCGTAGGCTCTCGCCGGCACTGATCAACTGCTATGCGGCCTTGCTGCCAGTCCTGAAAAAAAGGCCGCCATTGGGGTTATGGCGCGTTATTTAATGCTTCTTTAATGCAACCTTTTTCAAGCCGGTGCGCTCTGCGTACCGGCTTGTCTTTTGCAAGCAGTTGCTTTAACGAAGCTTTACAAATCCTTTACCATTTCATTAGTAAAAACAGCTGTTGTTTCAACATAACTTTGCAGTCCCCCCAACACCTATTTGACTTACGCAGCTAAACGTTTATCGCTTACCATTACTACTGCCGGGAACTTTCCAATTCTTTTCACAATTAAAACGCATGAAATGAACAAAGCTCTGTCTTATCTCCGCAGAAGTCTGGTGCCCGTGCTCGCTGTTGTTTCGGCAGGCGTATTGTTGACGGCCTGTCTCAAAGACAAGGATTACGACAACACCCCTATTCCGGCGGCCGGCCTTATGACCTTCAACCTGGCTCCCGATCAGTCTAATTTACTGGTGCGGCTGTCGGGCAACCTGCTTACCCAACAGCCGCTGGGCTATACCAATTATTCCGGTGTATACCAGAATATCTATGTAGGCGATCGCCAGATCGAGGCGTTCAATTACAACGCCGGCAAAACACTGACCAGTTCCAGTTACAAGTTTGAGGATGGTAAATACTATTCCCTGTTCGTGACCGGTGTCGACAGCGCCTACCGCAACATCGTAGCGGTCGACGATTTTGGTAAGCTCGACAGCACATCCTCCACCGGTAAAGCCTATGTACGGTACATCAATGCCATCACCGATACGGTGAATGCTTCTACGGTGACCATCGCAGCAGGCGGTAACAATATCGTCAATGAGTCGGCTGCCTATGGCAAGGTGAATGAGTTTACGGAGGCCACTGCCGGCAATGTGGTAGTAACCGTCAAGAACAACAACGGCGTGGACGCCACGCGTACTATTTCGCTGGAAGCTAATAAAGTGTATACCGTATTGTTGCTGGGCAAGCCCGGTGCTACCGATGCTGCCAAACAGGTGCAGATCAAGTTCGTCGCCAATGGCCTGCTGACCGACGACAATAAATAATTATAAGATCCAATCGTCCCCTCTAAGTGAAAAGGGTGCCCTGCAGTGGGCACCCTTTGTGTTTCATGTCTATACTATTCCCTTACCAGCTTTGACCGCGATCCCAGAAGAAGGGTGGTTGAATGCCCAGGGAGCGCAGGTACACGAATCCTTGTCCGCGGTGATGGTTCTCGTTATCGAGCCAGTAAAGAATGGCCGAGTAGAAAGTACCTTCGTATTGGCCTAGTATCCGGGTCGTTTCCTGCCAGCGGTCTTCTGGTATCTGTGGCCAGAACACATTGAGGTAATCGGTCGCATCATCCCACAACTGCAGCAAGCCCTCTTTCGTGGTGGGGTTGGTATTATCCGGATAGATCTCTTCCAATTGTTTCCAGGTGCCTGTCACTGCCCCATGTACACCGAGAATGGAGAGGGTTGCCAACTCCAGCGCCAGCGCCGAAAAAGGTCGCATTCCGCCAATGGAGTAGTTGAAAAGTTCCTGCTCGGGAAAAGCCTCGATCGCTTTACGGGTGAGCGAACGATGCCCCTGCCAGTGCTGCAATAATTGGTCGGGTGTAATAAAGACGGTGGTGGCGATAGCGGTGGTCTGCATAATAGTTGGTATTTATTGGTGATACACAAAGGAACCACCGGCCAGTGACAGCCTTATGTCAGTAGGAAGTCAACAAGTCGAAAAAAATTCTAAAAGGAAGCAGGCGCCTCAGAATGGCATGGGCGATTTGAGCACCAATTGCCCGTCGAGGTTGATTTGCGTCGTGGCGGGGCGCTGGTTGATGCTTTCCAGCAGCAGGCGGGTCGCCAGGCGCCCCAGTTCGCCCAGGGGTTGCTGGATATAGGCAAAGGGCGCCGGGTAAAAATCGAGGGCTTCTGTTTCGTCGAAGTTCACAATGCGCAGGTCACGGGGAATATGCACCGGCAAGGTGCGGATATACCGAAGGCCGGCAAGGGCGAGGTTGTTGGCTGCGAACAGGAGTCCATCCACCGGTTCGGGGCCTGATAGCAACTGGTGTATCGCCTTTTCGATGGCCGGCTGCTCTACCCGGATATTTACTTCTTTCAACAGGGACTTCGTGGCAGGCAGCTTGTGTTGCTTCAGGGCCGCCACATACCCGCGTTTGCGCTCCTGCAGGTGAAACAACTCCGTATCGTAGGTCAGCATACCAATGCGTTTACAGCCGCTTTCGATCAGGTGCTCTACGGCTTTGAAAGCCGCCCCGTAATTATCGAGGGCTACATAATTCGTCTTGAGGTCGGGAAAATAGCGGTCTACCAGTACAAAGGGCACCTGTTGTTGTTGCAGGCGGATGACCTGGTCTTCACAAAACGCAGGCGGCGACAGGATGAGCCCGTCTACCTGGCGATCGAGCAGCGTATCGATGAGTTTGCCATTCTTGGCGGCATTCTCGTCCGAGCTACTGAAGATGACGGTATACTGGTGCTGCTCGGCTTCATCTTCAATGATGCGTGCCAGTGCCGAAAAGAAGGGATTGGCAATATCCGATACGATGAGGCCGATGGTGAAGGTCTTGTTGGTCTTGAGGCTGCGGGCTACCTGGTTGATCCGGTAGTTCATACCGGCCGCTACTTCGCGGATGCGCTGCGCCAGTTCTTTCGATACCCGGTTCTCTCTTTTGTTGTTGAGTACATAGGATACCAGGGCGGTCGACACCCCCACTTTTTGCGCAATATCTTTTAGTGAAACCTTGCGTTCCATATCACAATCGTACCGTTTTTTGCGGAGTATCTGCTTAATGCATTAACCAACCCGCATCGGGCAATATACTGAAAACCAAAAGGATATTTGAAGTTAACGGATTAAAGCCACATTAATAAAAGTTAAAGAGGCCTTAAGTCGGTTAAACGTTTAACCAAATATTCCTAGTTTTGTGTCGTAAACACACATTCCAATAATCCCGGTTTGTGCAAGCATTCGGGGTTATGCACCTAAAGCCTGAGAGAAATGGAACAACTGACCAATGTGGGGCTCATAGAATGGAAACAACCAGTAGGATCTTTCCAAACAGATTCACTGGGCAACCGCAACGGGTTTCACCTCAAGAAGGTATTGATCCCCGATGTGTCTCCTGAGATCACCAAACAGCATTATCCGCACTCGGAGATCGTACAGGACAAACGAGCTATCATGGAGGACTCTAGTATAGACCTCATAGTAATATCGGGAGCCGCGAAAAGTGATCTGGATCTGGTAGCCGAGGTATTGCAGGCTGGCAAACACGTTAGACTGGTTTAGTTACAGTATGGTTTTGACACATTGCCCGCCCATGATGAGATAAGATATTACCTATGGGAACAGCGCCCAAGCGCTCACATGAGATCCCCCCTACATGAATGCCTGCACCAGCGGGCATTTTTTGTCGTCTTATACGAACCTATTATACGAACAACAGATGAATCAGACGAGCTTTTTGAAAACGATGAAACCAGGATTGCTCACTCTTACCCTCGGGGGTATGGTGGTGGGTATGACAGAATTTATGATGATGGGGGTACTGCCCGATGTCGCCAATGACCTTTCCGTATCCATTCCCACCGCGGGTCACCTGATTGCGATCTATGCCCTGGGTGTGGTGATTGGGGCGCCGCTCATGACGGCGTTGACCTCCAAATACCGGCCCCGGTATGTACTGATGGGCATGATGGGGCTCTTTGCCCTGTTCAATACCTTGTTTGCCCTGGCTCCTTCCTTTGGCCTGTTGCTGGTAACCCGGCTATTTGCAGGTTTACCACATGGTGCCTTCTTTGGTATGGGTGCGGTGGCCGCTGCTCGTTTATCGGAACCCGGCCGGGAGGCCCGTTCCGTATCGATGATGTTTGCCGGTCTTACCGTGGCCAATATTGTGGGGGTACCTTTCGGCACCTGGATGTCGCACGAGATTGGCTGGCGTTATGCCTTCTTCACCATCGCTGCCATCGCGGTGATCGCTGCCCTCAGCATCAACCGCTGGATGCCCAATATTGCCTCGTCGCAAACAGAAGGCTTCGGCAAGAGCATGCGGGTGTTCAGGCAGGCCGATTTCTGGCTGATCATTGGTATCTCTTCCATCGGTACGGGTGGACTCTTTGCCTGGATCAGTTATATCGCGCCGCTCATGACAGAAGTAGCTGGCTTTAGCGCTGGCAGCGTCAGCAGTATCATGATCGTTGCCGGTGTGGGTATGGCCGTCGGTAATTTTATTGGGGGTCGACTGGCCGACCGGTATTCGCCGCTCAAGACCACCGGCTCCTTGCTCATTGCGATGATCGCCGCGCTATTAGTGGTATCTGTGGTCAGTTATTTCAAAGCCCCTGCCCTGGTCATGACCTTCGTAACAGGCGCCATTGCCTTTGCGGTGATCGCCCCGATGCAGATGCTGATGATCAGCTCGGCCAAAGGTGCCGAAATGCTGGCCTCTTCCGTATTACAGGCGAGTGCCAATATGGGTAATGCGTTGGGTGCGTACCTTGGAGGATTGCCGATTGCCGCCGGCTTTGGTTATACCTCACCGGAATATGTAGGTGCCGGACTGGCTCTTACCGGTTTCATGCTCTGCCTGGCATTGGCAAAAGTAAAAAAACAACCGGCCGCTGTGACTCAACAGCCGGGTGTTGCCTGATGACCGCGTAGCTTCAAAATAATTATAGCGCCCCCTGTAACAAAGGGGGCTTTTTTAGGCCGGTACGGCAGTGAGGTGCTGGTGTATATGGCGTAGCTGGCGCGCATGACGAACTGTATGGCAAATGCCAAAGCTGATCCACTCCCACCGGGTCAGGTGCCCGACCTGCGGAAATTCAAAGTCCATACACGACAACGACAGGTCGAGTGTACGGGCTTTTTCGGCGATGCTATCGATGGTGGCCCTGTACGTCTGCAACAAAGCTTTTACGTCATGTGGACCATCACCCGGCAGGATAAATTCGGGCGACTGCATTTTGATATCGAAGTCGAGAAAGATGTCTTCAATCCCTTTCACTTCCGCATCCGGCGCGCGGCCTACCGTAGGGGCGGTGTTGCCGGTGATCAGTGAAGGAATGCCTTCGATGGATTTCAGCAGGTGCTCCGCCACCTGGCCACCCGTCCAGCTACCGGCAAATGGTACTTTATTGAAATTGTTGTTATTGAAAGCCGAGAGGGCGGCCAACACTTCGCGGCCGGTGGCATCCAGCTCCTGCAACAGCTTATCCAGTTGCGGATAAGGCAGATCGATGTAATTTTTTACTGGCATATACTGTTTGTTTTTATACTGTAAACCTACCTGCTATCGGGCGTACCTAAGCTGTACGATCCCGACAATCTGCAGGGTGCATTGCGGCAAGGGCCGATCCTGGTGGTGAGGATATTCCTGTACAAAGCAGCCGTCAGCTACAGGGTCTGCCAATTGCAGCGACCTGCACAAACAGCAGCACATGGCGACTGCGCCCGACAATGGCACCCAGCAACTGGCCAACAAACAACAAAATGGTTACGAATGGATCGATCTCACTGATCCTTCCCCCGCGCAGCTGAACCAGATTGCCGAACAATATGCTTTGCACGATGCGTCTATCGAAGACATGCTGGCCGTCGACCACCTGCCCAAATACGAACGCCTCAAACAATACACCTTTATCATTCTGCGGTACTACGCTGCCGAAAAGGATAATTATGCCGATACTGTCGAGGAACTGACCAATAAGATTGCCCTGGTGATCGGCCAGGGATTTATCATCACCATTCACCGCCATGCGTGGGAGCCGCTGTCCATGATCTACGAACGGAAAGTAAAAAGACAGGAATGCGAATCGCCCGAACAGGCCCTGGTAGAAGTGGTACGGGCAGTATTAGAAAGCTATGAAGCCCCTGCCCACAAGCTGAACCACACCATCGACCTGTACGAAGAACAGGTATTTCTCAAGCACCGGAAGGCGCCCATGCTCAAGGGGCTTTACTACATCAAACGCAAAGTCGATGTGATCCGCCGCCTGCTCATCCTGAGTTATGAGGTGGTCGACAAGATCGACCCGCCACAGGAGTCGAATGCCCTGACGCGCGATATCCGCGACCTGCATATCAAGCAACACAGTGTATACGATGCACTGGCCGAAAACATCAGCCAGCTGCTGGCCATCTACTTCAATGTATCGGCCCAGCGCACCAACGAGATCATCCGCATCCTCACCATTTTTTCCGTCTTCTTTCTGCCGCTCACCTTTATCGTCGGCATTTATGGCATGAATTTCCGCTTCATGCCCGAACTGAACTGGAAGGCGGGTTACCCGGCCGCCATTGGCCTCATGGTACTCGTAACTGCCGCTATTTATTACTGGTTTCGCCGCAACAATTGGCTATAGCCCTCCTGCCATGCAGGCTGGCACACTATTTAAGCACTTTATACCAAATGATGTGTTATGGCACTGGCAACTTATCGCAAGAAAAGATCCTTTCAACATACGCCCGAACCAACCGGCGGCAAAGCAAGCGGCAAGGCCCTGCGCTTCGTGATCCAGAAGCACGACGCATCCCGTTTGCATTATGATTTCCGCCTGGAAATGGACGGTGTCTTGAAAAGCTGGGCCGTGCCGAAAGGGCCATCGCTCAACCCGGAAGACAAACGCCTGGCGATGATGGTCGAAGACCATCCCTACGATTACCGCAACTTCGAAGGCATCATCCCCGCAGGCAACTACGGGGCCGGCACCGTGATCGTATGGGATGAAGGGACCTATGAACCACTGGAACCCACCGGCGATAAGCAGAAAGATGAAAAAGGACTGTTGAAACAATTGAAGGCGGGTAGTCTCAAGGTCAGGTTATACGGACAGAAATTGCAGGGAGAGTTTGCATTGGTCAAACTCAAAAATGCCGAGAACAATGCCTGGCTGCTGATCAAGCACCGCGACGAATACGCCAAAACTACCGATGTAACCCGCAAGGTGCGCTCGGTGGTATCGGACAAAACACTCGAAGAGGTCGAAAAGACAAGCAAGAACATTTACGGAGAAAAGCCGGCTTCCGGCAGCAGCAAGAAAGCTGCCACCAAGCGCAAGGCTCCTGCGCGGCGCCCTACCACCACCAAAGCCAGCAAGCCTTCCCAAGACACTACCCGTTCCAAAAGCGCCGGCAAGGCCGCCGCCAGGCCCGCTACAAAGGCCGCTCCACGCAAGACGGCAGCTGCGACCAACAGCGCTGCGCCCAGGAAGGCAGCCACCACCAGGAGCAGCGCGCGCTCCAAAGCTGGTATCCGGAAAGCAACCAATACGCCAACACGTAAAAAAAAAGCACTAGCCAGTCTGTCCGCCGCGCCTAAGGCTGCCTTTCCTAAATCCTTTCCTCCGATGCTGGGCACCCTGGTCAATGAACCTTTCGACCAACCGGGCTGGCTCTATGAAATCAAATGGGATGGATACCGGGCCGTTGCATTAAGCCATAAGAGCAACGTGGAGCTGCTTTCCCGCAACCAGAAATCCTTCAACGATAAGTTTTACCCCGTGTATGAAGCCGTAAAAGCCTGGAAGCTCGATGCCATCATCGATGGAGAGATCTGTGTGGTCAACGAAAAAGGCATTGCGCATTTCGGCTCCCTGCAGAACTGGCGAAGCGAGGCCGATGGCGAACTCGTCTATTATGTATTCGATATACTGTGGCTGGATGGGCACGACCTCACCCAGCTTCCCCTGAGCGAACGTCGGGATATCCTACGACCACTGGTTCCCCCAACGGGTATCATCCGCTTCAGCGAAAACTTCGAGAGCTCGGCCACCGATTTCCTGGCGGTAGCATCGAAGATGGGCATGGAAGGCATCATGGCCAAGAAGGCCGATAGTATCTATATGCCGGGCGAACGCACCCGCGACTGGCTCAAGCTGAAAGCCAATAAAAGACACGAGGTCGTCATTGGTGGGTTTACGAAGAACGAGGATTCTCCCAAGCTGTTTAGTGCCCTGCTGGTGGGGGTGTACGACGGCAAGCGGCTTCACTATACCGGGAAGATCGGCACCGGCTTCAATGACAAGCTGCAGCGGGAGATGATGCAGCAGTTCAAAACACTGGTCAGCAAAAAATGTCCGTTTACCGAAGTACCTGATGTCAACAAGCCCTCCCGCTTCCGCCCCGATCCGCCCCACGCCACGGTTACCTGGCTACAACCCAAACTGGTAGGCGAAGTCAGTTATGCCGAGATGACCAGCGATGGCGTGATGCGCCATCCCAGCTTTGAAGGCATGCGCAGTGATAAGAAAGCCAGCAGCGTGACGGCCGAAACAGCGGTAGATGTAAAAGAAGTGACGAAGAAAATCAAGCAGGACCCTACCGCAAAGCTGCTGGTTAAAGGCGGTAAGCACGACCGTAAAAGCCTGCTCAACCCTTCGGAAGCCACCCAGGTACGCGTGATCGATGGGCAAGAGTTGTCATTCACGAACCTGAACAAGGTCTTCTGGCCGAAAGAAAAATACACCAAGCGGGATATGCTGAACTACTATTACCAGGTGGCTCCGTATATACTCCCCTACCTGGTCAACAGGCCACAATCACTGAACCGCTACCCCAATGGGATCAATGGTAAAAGCTTTTACCAGAAGGATGTGACCGGCAAGTCGCCCGATTGGATACAGCAATTTCCCTATACAACGAGCGAAGGGGAAGACAAGAACTTCATGGTGCCTACCAATGAAGCCAGCCTGCTGTGGATGGCCAACCTGGGCGCCATCGAGATGAATCCCTGGAACAGTACGATCCATCATCCGGACCATCCCGACTGGTGTTGCCTCGACCTGGACCCCGACAAAGGCAATACTTTTGAACAGGTCATTGAAACCGCCCGGGCAGTGAAGCGGGTACTCGATGAGCTGGGCATCGAGGGGTACCCCAAGACCTCCGGCTCTACCGGTATACATATCTATATTCCCCTGGGCCATCGGTATACCTATGATGAATGCCAGCTCTTCGGTAAGCTGATCGCGGTGCAGGTACATGAGCTGTTGCCTGGGTTCACCAGCATAGAAAGAATGACCCGCAACAGGAAGGGAAAGCTCTATATCGACTACTTGCAAAACAGGCCCAAAGCCACACTGGCAGCGGCTTACAGCCTTCGCCCAAAGCCCGGCGCCACCGTCTCCATGCCCCTCGACTGGAGCGAGGTCAGGAAGGGATTACAACTGCAAAAGTTCACCATCGCCAATGCCATTACGCGCATCAAACGTACGGGCGATCTCTTCAAACCCGTGCTAGGCAAGGGGGTGAATATAGCCCGCGCCCTGAAGCAACTGAAGTCATAAAGAAGCTTCGGTTATAGGGGTCATTGGATGCTTCGGACGCGTTTCCCAATGAAAAAATGCCATTTCTCCAATGAGGATACTAACATAGAGTGAATAACTCGTGGACAATTGCTATGCTGATATGCCCTAATCTTGCTATATTACTTCATTATTTTACGGAGGAAAGATTATTGACCTGTCTGATGCAGGGAAATAAATTCACTTCCTCCTTGCATTAGACATCATCATCAATCGTAAAAAAAACGAACAATGGCAACAAAAAAAGCGCCCAAGAAAGCAGCTAAAAAAGCAGCTCCTAAAAAGGCAGCTAAGAAAGCAGCGCCTAAAAAAGCAGCTCCTAAGAAAGCTGTAAAAAAAGCAGCTCCGGCTCCTAAAAAAGCGGCAGCTCCTAAAAAAGCAGCTAAGAAGAAATCTGCACGTAAACCAAATGCAGCCTTCATGGCTCCCCTCACTCCCAGCGCTACACTGGCAGAAGTGATCGGTAACAAGCCCCTTCCCAGAACTGAGATCGTTAAGAAGATCTGGGACTACATCAAGAAGAACGACCTCCAGGACAAGAAGAACAGACGTGCAATCAATGCTGACGCCAAGCTGAAACCCGTTTTCGGTAAGGATCAGATCACGATGTTCGAACTGGCCAAGATCGTTGGCAAGCACGTGAAATAGGCCGTTAGGTCCCTAAATAGATTTAGCCAGGCTACCTGGTAGCCTGGCTAAATTTCTATCTGAATGGGAACTGTTATTGACTTCCTCTCTCCATCATTTCCCACTCCCTTACTTTCTGTCTCATAGCGGTACCATCGGTATCGGCGTACGGTCGTAATAGGCGGTAATACGGTCAAAATAGCTGTGATCATTGGTATCGGGCCAGTGATCCTTGTCAAAGCCGGGCGCTTCGCTCAGGTACTCCTTATCACGGTGCAATACGAATACTTCCTTCGCCGCATTCAACCGCAGTTCGCGGAAGGGTATGGCAAACAATTTACCGCCCATCCCCAGGAAGGTGCCAGATTCGAGCACGACGTATTCAATGACGCCTGTTTGCAGGTTGACCATCAGGTCATCGATCTTACCCAGGTTATCTCCCTGTGGGTTCTCCACCCGGTCTCCAATGATGGAATGGGCTGTCAGCCTTTTTACCGGGTTATTGGCATCCGGACCTTCGTGGTTGACGCCGGTCTGGTTATCTGCTTCATATTTAGTTTCTCGCAGGTTCATGATTCCTCCTTTTTAGTTGAGTTATACCTAAACAGGTAAAAACAGCGTGCCAGCCACCGGGCATAAAATCCCCATTTTGCCCCTGGTAATCGGCTGCTACACGAGTCCTTGCTGGACAGCGATCTTGATGAGGGCTGCTACATTTTTTACATCGAATTTCTGCAGAAGGTTGCGACGATGGGTTTCGATCGTCAGCGGACTTAAGGTGAGTTGTGTGGCGATATCGGCGGTGGTCATCCCTTCCGATATCATGTGAAGGATCTCTTTCTCCCGCTTGGTAAGCGCGGGGATGCCCTTTAATTCGGTTGCGGAAGGGCGGGCAATGATCTCTTTCACTTCCTTGCTGAACGTGATCTGGCCGCCCAGGGCTTCTTGTATGCAGGCCATCAACTCGGTGGCGGAAGCATTCTTCAGCAGGTAGCCGCTGGCGCCATGCTGCAGGGCCTGCAGGATGATACTACGTTCGCTGTGGTTACTCAGGATGAGCACACTGGTGGCGGGGTACAATAGTTTAATGTCCTTGCACAGGTCCATCCCGCTCACATCGGGCAGCGAGATATCCAGCAATACGATGTCTACCCGGTGCTGCCGCATATACTCCCGGAATGCTCCTCCGGTGGTAAAACTGCCCGCTACGCGCAGGTATTCCTTTTGATCGAGCAGCTTGCGCAACCCTTCAATGACCACGGGGTGGTCATCGACCACGGCGATACTCAGCTTATCCTTGTCCTGCAACATGTAATTCTATATTTATGGTGGTGCCTTCGTTGATGATGGAGTTGATCTCCATCTTGCCCTGCAGGTAATCGACCCGGCTCCTGACATTCATTAGTCCGATCCCTTTTGACAAAGCAGCCGAGCGGGCATCGAATCCCCGGCCATTGTCTTCCAGCGTAATGAGGAAGATACCTTCGTGCTGGCTGCACTGCAACAGGATCTCCGTCGCGTGGGCATGTTTGATCGCATTGGTCAACAATTCCTGCACAATGCGGTAAATGGTGACCTGCGTTTGCTGGACCAGCGACCGCTCTACGCCCAGGGATTGAAAATCGATGCGCACCTGTTCTGTCATCAGGCTTTCGCACAGGTCCTTCATCGCCGCCTCCAGGCCCAGCTTCAACAGGGCTTCCGGCATCATGTTACGAGCTATCCGCCGCAACTCGCTGATGGAGGTATCGAGCTGTCCGATCACTTTATTGAGCTCCCCTTCCTGCGACGTATACGTCAGTTCGGTCAGGTTTAGCTTGACCCCGGCCAGCATGCCACCGAGTCCGTCGTGCAGGTCGCCAGCCATGCGGCGGCGTTCCCGCTCTTCTCCCTGCAACAGGGCCTGGCCAAACTGTATCTGTTGCTCCTGGGCGATCTCTTTCAGTTGCTGCTGGTGGTTGAGGTCTTTTTGCTCCGACAGCTTCCGGTTGTTGCGGTAATACAGCTGTGCCAGCAAGGCTACAACCAGCAGCAGGATGGCAGCAGAAGCCAGGAACCAGGTCAACAGGCGGTTGCTCTGCGCGGTCAACAGGGCTTTATCATTTTCCGCCTTCAGGCCGGCGATCTGCTTTTGGTTTTCGGCATCGTTGAATTTGAGTTCGAGTGCCTGGATATCGGTTTTGAGCTGGCTTTCGTGTACGCTGTCGCTGAGGTCGCTGTAGATCTTCGACCATTTATACGCTTCGGGCATCTCTTTCAGTCCTGCATAGGTTTCTGCCAGCCCTTTGTATATCTGCAGCCGGTTGGTGATCTGCGCCATCATACCGGGCTGCTGCAACAGGTACAACAATACGGGTTTGGCATTGACATAATTCTTCTGATCAAACCAGGCATAGAAGCGTTGCAACTGCAAGCGTTGCTCTTCATACTCCCGGTTCATTCGTTTGGCGAGGGCAATCCCCCTATCCGTGCTTTGCAGCGCCTGGCCGTATTGTTTGGTTGCATTGAAGTAGGTGCTTTCGGCCGCGTAGTAATCGACAAAAAGCGGTGATTCGGGAAAAGGCGCCAGGAGGGCATGGGCGCTATCGAGCATGGGTTTGGCCTTGTCAAACTGCTCCCATAAGGTATAGTTTTCCGCCCCTGTTATATATGCCACTGCCAGCTCATTGCGGGCGTGTATGGCGCGGAATACCGCGATGGCCTTGAGGATATACACGGTAGCCTTGCTATACTGGGAGGTATTCTTGAACGTCAAAGCGAGGTCGTGCAAGTTCTTCGCCAGCACCGTGCTATCACCCGCTTGTTGTGCCAGCGGAATGGAATGCTTTAATAAGATATCTGCGAAACCTTTTTCATCGCCCTGCACCTGTTGCAATACGCCGTAGTTGTGCCAGGCTTCCGAGCGGAAGGTAAGGGCTACTTTGGTATCGATGGGTTGCAACAGGCTGTCGGCCCGCAGGAAGGCTGCCTCGCTGCTGTCGATGGCACCGGTCACGTACATTAATATGCCTTCATAAAAATTACCCACAGCCACCTGGAAGGAATTGGCGGCATAGCGACGCCCTTCTGCCAGGTAACCTTTCGCTTTGACGGGATCTCTGAATGCCCAGTTGTACGACAGCAGGTAACTGGCCTTGGCCCGTACGCTGTCGGCCGTAGCCGTTTGGAATACCTGCGTGAGGCTATCGATGGTGCGCTCACCGCTCATGTGATTTTGTGCGCCGGCATACCGTGTGACCAACAAGAGGCAACAGAGAACAATACAACGGATCATGCCGGCAAAATAAACAACAAATCCGGGATTCAATTTCCAACAGAGCATTATACCAGAAAACCAGTAGATAAAATTCATGGAGAAGCCGTATTGTTCCGGGAGGTTGCTACCGGTAGTTTTGCCCCCTGCTTACCAATACCGTACACGATCACAAAAACCATAAAGATGAACTGGACAAAACACCCTGTGCGTATCCTGACTCTCCTGTTATCCTGTGCACTCCTTTTTACCGCCTGCAAAAAAGACAAAGATGAAAATCCTGCGGGCGGTGGCGGTTATCCCAAAGAGGTGACCATCGAATACCGTGTCACTACCACCACGAGCACCCTGAAGAAAGCCAGCGTTACTTACATCAACGAAACCGGCGGTCATTCTACCGATGACGCTGCTGCCCTGCCCTTCTCGAAGAAATTCAAGAAATCGGTCAAGCAGTACGACGTCATCCTGGTATCGGGCATGGCGCTGGTCGGCGGCAACTTCACGCTGGAGATCCTCGTGAATGACAAAGTGGTAAAAACCGAATCATTCAGCGGTACCAGCACGATCACTGGTTCTACTGCTTACGGATTTGAATAACACAGCAGGATCATGCGACACTGTTGCTGCATGATCATACTGAAAATACAGAGGGCCCCGGACGTGCTGATCCGGGGCCCTCTTGCATTTTGTACAAACCAATAAAGCTTTACAGACTAACCCGGCATGATTCAGTAGATCGTGCCACTCCTTGCTCCACCTGTCCCCAAAACGCCCCACCTGGCGCCCCGGCCCGGAGGGCTGGCATAAAATTGTTATATGTAAAGCAAAACATTGGTTATGGAATACGGACAGAAATTAAATCCCAAAGATGTGAAGACACAGCCGCAGGAAGAGTTCATCAACCAGACCAATCATAAGATGGACGAAGCGGCTGAAGAAACACCCGTCATCGCAGGTGCTGCCCAACCTGAAAACCTGCCTGCTCAGGAAATTGAAGAAGAGGGATGGGAACTGGATGAACGTGCCGATCAAAAGGCCGCCAAGGACCTACCCTATCCTCCCAAGGCTCCCAATAAATAAGCATCAACCTACCCTTCTATATCAGGATCAATATTATCCGTATCCGACCCTACCTCTTACGAGGTATCCCCTGCAACACTTCAGTAGCAGCACCACAGCGTGCTCCGTTGGAAATAGGCCGTACCCAAAGCTGCCTCTGGCAGTAGTTTCCCATAAATATCCTTGAATAAACAACTGGTATCCTAAGTGACCAAAGGGCCGACAGAATAGAAAGCGGATGCTACCTGCTTTACTGTTCAGTTGGCCCTTACTCTTTTTACGGATTACTCAATAGCAGGTCAAGTTGCTGATGGAGTTTCACTCCAGCTGAGGGGCGTGGCGCATTGGTTGTCACTAGCTTTCCGCGTCGATCCAATATCCAGTAAGCCGGTACACCTGCCACGCGGTAATGCCCCATGAACAGCTTACTCGCATCCGTATCGAGGTAATAATGTTCCCCACCCCACTGTTGCGTACGCACCAGCTTTTTCCAGGCACTGCTATCATCCTGCACACAGATATTTACAAAAACGACGTCCTGTTGCCTGTAGGTAGCCTGCAAGGCCGGCACATGGGGCAGTTCCTGCCGGCAAGGGCCACACCAGGTTGCGTATACATCCACATACACGACCTTACCAGCATAACGCTTTGCCAGCAACGCCAGCATATCCGTAGCTGGTAATGCCTGTCCCTGTCCGTTTACGCCCAGTTGGTACAATCCCGACAGGGGCTTTATGGGGAAGTTGACAGCCAGTGCCCGATCCAGACTACGTTGTAGACAGTCTGGTACAAAAGCGTTGGTAAATGAGGAACGCCAGGCAGGCAACAAATCCATCAACGACGGTTCTTTTAAGCACAGGCCGTGTAAAAAAGAGTACAGCATATAGTCGCGGCACAGACCCCGCGGTTCTTTTTCCAACACGCGTACGCCCGCCCGCATGGCCTCCTCCAGGCGACCCGCCTGTCGCGCCTTTCGCACGACACTATCCATATCGGTTACCCATTGAGCATACCAGCCGAGGTGGTAGGCAAACATCATGGATTGAAAATTGGCAGGATCATGCAAGCCAAAGACGGGATCGCGGAAAAGGGCGATACGAGCGGCCTTTTCAGGGGCGGGCAAACTATCAAATACATAATCCGTTACATAATTCGAGATAACGTACCAAACATCCCGCTCCAAAAAGGAACGAACAAATGGGTGAGTTGCACTGCCGGCTGCATAGCTATCGTAAGCGCCCATCTGTCGTTGATGCGTGACCTGGATGGCTGCCCGCATGCTATCGGGCGACTGCTTCCACTCGTACCGCGGGCTTTTCAACGATGATACATACTGATGCGCTTTATTGAGTTGCGTGGATAGCGCGGCATGATCGCCGGATAGCTGCAACCAGGCAAAATCTTTTTCCCCCAACCGGGCCGCATCCACCAGCAGGTGAACGGAATCACCGGGCGCCAGCCATAGGTTGATAAAAACATCGTTGTAGCGAACGGTGATGTTTTGTGCCACCGCCAGTTCGCCCCTGGCCACCAGTCTGCCCAGCGTGTCGGTGGCCGCAGCCACCGTTGTTTTAAAAAAGGGATTGACGAAATGAACGGCAAAAGCCTGGGGCGTGGCCGGTGTACGGTGCACTACCTGCACCGCCACCGTGGCTATACGCGGGGCTGGCTCCTGCGCTTCGGTATGGGCAATAGACAACAGGGCCGCCATCAGCAGCGAACAATACTTCATACAATTGATTTATTAAATGGGAATAGGAATAACGGAGTATCGAATCACCCGCGATCAAGACTGGCGTCCTGCCCAAGCTCAGGGAAGCCGGTTCAATACTTGTTTTACCGCCTCCATATGCTGCCGCGACACCGGAACCTTTGTCCCATCCTCCAGCAGCAACACGCCTCCGTCTTCACGCAGCAGGCTTTTCACATAACGAAAGTTGACGAGGTGCGACTGGTGCACCCGGTGAAAATCATAGTCCTTCAGCAAGCCCACGTATTCTTTCAGCGTTTTGGCGACTACCACCGGCGCTTCCTGTTTCAGGTAAAAGCGGGTATAGTTATCCGAAGCTTCGCAGCGTATGATCTCTTCTACGCGCACATACCGGGTTTCCTGTAAGGTGGGCAGGGCCAACCTGGGCTGGTCATTGCCCGGTACACGGATCATCCTGATCAGGTGCTCCAGCTGCTCATTCTTTTGGCGCGCACCGATCCTGTCCTGCGCTTTACCGACAGCCGTCTGCAACTCGGGTATATCGACAGGCTTCAGCAGATAATCCAATGCAGCAAACTTGATGGCCTGGATACCGTACTGATCATAGGCAGTAATAAAGATCACCTCAAAATCGGCGGTATCGAATGCTTTCAGCACGTCGAAACCCGTTCCCTCCTGCAACTGAATATCGAGGAATACCAGCGCGGGCGAATGTTTCTGTATCGCTTCGATGCCCGTAGCTACCGTACCCGCTGAAGCAACCACCCGCACATCAGGACACCAATCCCGCAGCAACCCCAGCAGGTTCTCCAGGTTGGGCAATTCATCTTCTATGATAACAGCGTTGAGGGTCATATTACAGCCAATTCGTTAAGGTTAATTGCACAGTTGTTCCTGCAGGGGTAGAGTCGACTTGCAGGATGACAGGTTGCGTTGGATACAATTGATTGACCAGGGCAATGCGCTCTTCACTCAGTTTGAGGCCAAAGGCGCCGGCGCGCAGCGGTTCAGCAGCTGCCATACCCCGTCCGTTATCACTAATCGAGATCACGAGGTGATGGTGATCTGGCTTCACGTTGATACTGATCCGTCCTGCTGTTTGCAAGGCCGATACACCATGTCTGACCGCATTCTCCAGAAACGGTTGCAGCAGCAACGCAGGCAGTTCGACATTGGCGGGCACGATGGCCGGATCGAGAGTACAGGTGTATTCAAAGCCAAATCGCAATTGCTCCATTTGCAGGTAATCAACCGACAATTGCAATTCATCTTCCAGGCTCACCAGGTCTTCTTCACTCGATTGCAACACCTTGCGCGTTAGCCGCGCAAAACGCGCCAGGAACTGATTGGCCTGCAGCAGGTTTTGTTTGTTCACGAGGTTTTGGATCGACCCCAGGGCATTAAATAAGAAATGCGGATTGAGTTGCGCACGCAGCGCCTTCAACCGAAGCTGAGCTTGCAGGCTGCGTGTAGCTTCCTGCTGCAACCTGCCCCGGCTGTACCGGCGATACCCCAGGAACACCAGTATTGCCAACGCCACGAAACCCGACAGCCAGGCCAGCAATACTTTCTCCGACACATAACGGCCTTGCCGCGTTGCCGGCAACACCGTGAAGGGAAGCGTCAGCATCCGGGCCGGATCCCATACAGGCCAGCGCGCCATCGGTTCTATCCGTAGTTCATAATTACCCGGCTCCCGGTACCAAGAAGCGTTGATAGTGATTTGTCCGTGTGGGTTTACAAAACCCACATCCAGCGTATCGCGGTGCCTGGCTGTGTGGCGCAACAGGTAGGCGATATACGCCACCGTTGGCCTTCGTTCCAGCTCCACCGTAACCTGCAACACACTGTCGGCCGGAAAGGAAAAATCAAGCGGTATATGGGTCAACCGGTCAAATCGGGTGGCATAACCACGGTTACGTGCAAGATAAGCGAGGTTAAAATAGTCGCGGGGCATTTGCAGGGTAATCTGCCGCAATACCGGCCGCAGGTCGGTTTGCCAGTCGAACAACACACCGTCGCGACTCGCGTAGTTTTTGGTGTTCACCACTTCTACCAATACGGTTTTACCCGGATAGCGAAACTTCCCGATCAGGGCATAAGGCTTCCGGGCTCCATGGCGCTGTTCCAGCTGTGTCACAGGGCTCCAGGGCACCAGTTCTACACTATCGTTGGCTACGACGTGGTAACGATAATCACCTGCATTTTCCGGCGTAATACCCAGGGCCAGCAATGCCGCTTCCGAACTATCCTGGATGCGGTAACTATGAAAGTCCCTGGTGACGGAACTAACCGGGTTACCAAAGTAATTGGTCAGCGTGGGGTTCAATTTTACACCAAGTATCAGCGGACTATTCGGACTGTTCTTCACCACGCCTTCCCGGGGTCCGGCCTGCAGGTGATCGAATACCTGGTACAATGCCGTATCCGGCACCCGAACGTAAATGGCTTCCTGCATCCGGGCCTGTGTAGTGATGGTATTGAGTTGAAAAAGGATATGCTGACCAAAAATCTCCGCGGGCTGTTGCGCGATCAACGGCAAGGCGCCTACCAGGCAACACCACAACACTCCGTAACGACGGCTACTCTTTGTTGTACGATATGGTGTCATTTCCTTCATCGGGCACAAACCTCCTGAAAAATTGTCAAGCCAACAACCGCCGCTGAGGATTGGCCGCTTCCGGCCGAGTGGCTGACAGCTATTCATCAAAAAGGGCCGACCGTAGATGGTCAGCCCTGTTATCAGGATGCGATTATTGTACAATGATCGGTCGTCCCAACCTGGGATTTATCTATCACCCCTATTTCGCCGGCGTGATCGTGATCTTCCGGAACTCGATCGGACCGTGATCGCCTTGTATATAGACAGGGCCGGGTTCGCCTTCATTGCTATCCAGCGCACCACCGGTAATGCCGGGAATTTCCTGGTTGCTGATCACCGTCTTGCCATTCACCACCACGGTCACCATACGGCCAACCAGGGTGATATCATAGCTTTGCCATTCGTTGGGCCCCTTGGAGTTGATCTCGCTCGGCGTCAGGAAGCCATACACCCCGCTGAACAAATGAGCGGATGGATGGTCGGTGGCAGGATTGTCTTCGATCTGCACTTCATGACGGCCACGCAGGTACACACCACTGTTGCTGCCTTTCTGGAAGCGGAATTCTACATGCAATTTGAAGTCGGTAAATTTCTGATCGGAGATCAGGTTAGATCCAGAACGTGGACTGGTCAGGATACCGTTGCGTACTTCCCACTGGTTCTCGCGACCAAGGGCTTTCCAACCGGTCAGGTCTTTGCCATTGAAGAGTTCGACAGCCTTGCCCCAGGTTGGAGCGGCTTCTCTTTTCAGGTAGGGCGCTTTAACGCCGGTCCAGTTGTATTTTTTGCCATCGGGAAGTACCACTGTGCCCTGTATACCGGTTGTTGTTACTTCGCCTTCCAGCACCAGGTCCTGGTCGCCCCGCTCCCATTGCCGCGGAATGCTGAAACCAAACTTGCCATTGTCGAAAGTCACTTTCGCCACCGGGCGCGCACTGCCGGTTATACCTACATAATATCCCACCAGGGTACTATTGCCCGAGAGCTTTACTTCGAGCCAGGAGGGTGAGGGCTTACCATCGCGGTCGATGGTGATATCCCAACGACCGATCAGGTCTTTGGGTTCTGCTGCATTCAGCAGGCTGAAGCTGACCGGGGTCATCGTTGCAGGAGCTGCCTGCAGGGAGCTGGCTCCGAGCAAACAACTTATTCCAACTACAAAAAGGTTCTTGTTCATGGTTTTCATTATAAGGGCGTAAATATAAAGAGTATCTGCGGCCTATGGGCATAAAAAAAGGACAACGTGATTAATGCGTTGTCCTGGCGGGTTCGGGATTTGCGTGCTATTTCAAGCAGGGAGAGAACCTAAACCATCTTGCCAAAGCAGCACACCTTGCACGGGGCATGCTGCCAATCACTTATTGCTCGCCATAGATATAGATCTCGATCTTACCATCGGCAGTAATGGCGCCACGGTACATACCTTCCGTATTGAAGGGCATGGCCATATTGCCGTTCTTATCCAGCGCTATCAGGCCACCATCACCACCCAGTTTGCCCACCTGCCCAATGACCGCCTTTCCGGCATTTTGCAGGGTAAGGCCCTTGTATTCCACCAGGGCACTCAGTTCGTGGGCCACGACCGTACGGATGTAAAACTCACCCCAGCCGGTGCAGGATACTCCGACACTACCATTGGCATAGGTACCCGCGCCAATGATCGGCGCATCCCCCACCCGGCCGTACTTCTTATTGGTCATGCCGCCGGTAGAGGTACCTGCTGCGAGCACGCCGTTCTTGTCCAGCGCTACGCAACCTACCGTACCGAATTTATAATCTACATTGATCGTTCCTTTGCGAGGCGCCGCACTGTGGTCGAGCTTGGCTTTCAGCGAATCTTCTTTCAGCGCTTCCTGCAAGCCCTTCCAGCGCTCTTCGGTACGGAAATAGGAAGGGTCTACCAGTTCGATGCCTACCTCTTTGGCAAACAGCTCGGCGCCGGCCCCTACCATCATTACATGCTCCGATTTTTCCATCACCGCACGGGCCGCCGTGATCGGGTTGCGGATCGTATGTACACCGGCTACAGCACCAGCTGCCAGCGTTTTGCCATTCATGATGGCCGCATCCATTTCGTTTTGCCCATCGTGGGTAAACACGGCACCTTTGCCTGCATTGAACAGCGGATTGTCTTCCAGTACACGTACCGCTGCCACGACCGCATCCAGGCTCGATGCACCTGCCTTCCACTGCGCATACCCTGCTTCCAGCGATTGCTGTAAGGCTGCGCGATAGGCTGCTTCTTTCTCCGGGGTCATCTTGCTTTTCAGGATGGTACCCGCGCCACCATGCACGACGAGTACATATTTATCCATCGGACTTTGCTCCCACTTCCCATTCTCCATCCACCACCAATACCATTTGCCGCCTTTCGCCTTGGCGGCATCGAAATCGGCTACGGAGAAATAACCATTACCGGTAGGGCTACCCGGCACCTCATATACTTTTACCGCCTGCAGGCCGGCCTTCCATTGCAATGCCCTGTCCGCTTCGCAGCGCTCGGGGCGTTTGCCGGCATCGGTCAGCAGAAAATAAGCCTTGCCTTCACCGATTACGGTAGCGTCGCCTTTTTCGTCGATGCATACCGCGGTGCGCTCGTCGGGCGCAATGCCTTTCGGTAACACTTTCCAATCCTGTATGATGCGCGCCAGGAAGGTCATATGCCGCCCCTGGCGATTGCGTGCCACATAGTGCTGGTCGGTAATGACGTTCTTCAAATACGGCGGCTGCAGAAAATCATTGTTGTACAGTTTCACTTGTACATCGTAGGGGTCCATCCCCACGGCTGCTGTGGCACTGCCCACCTCACCACTGTAATAGAAACCACTCAGCACGGCACAACCGGCACTGGTGCCGCCTACGGGTACTTTCTTTTGGTTCAGCAGGTAATTGATGGCCGCCGACGTTTTGGTATTTCGCCAGAACTTCATGTAGTTCGATTGGTCGCCACCCGAGATGAACAACATCTCTGCGTCGCGGATCTTTTGGGCCACCCACTCATCATTGGCCACCTCCCGCGAATTGATCAGCAGGGTTTCGATCGAGTTTACGGATCCGCATTTGGCGATATCCTCGTGGTAGAGGTAATCGCCCGATGCACGGATCACCACCACATCGCCTCCACCACTACGATCGATCATCCATTTAAAAGCACCATCTACATTACCACCGCCACCGATCAGGGCTACACCGCCTTTGGTCACTCTTGTTACGTCTTTGGCATCTCCCATCAGGCCCAAAGAAGCCTTTAGTGGCTTCGCGACTTGTGCAGAAGCAGTCTGCAGGCAAAGCCCGCAAACTGCTAGTATAATAGACCTCATCATCATGCTTAATACCGGGGATTTTGTTTCATGTTCTTATTGGCCCTTATCTCACTGTTGGGTATCGGCCATACATACTGCGCCTTATCAGGGGGCAGCAATACGGCACCCAGCGCATTGACGGCATCTTCCGGATTGCGGCTGATCGGCAGGTTGTACCGGCGCAGGTCAAAATGACGATGGCCTTCAAAAGCCAGCTCTTTAAAGCGTTCTGTCAACAGCGCCGTCAGGATCGCGTCTTTGTTGGCAAAGTCCTGCGCAACATAACCATTGATACGTTGAGCGCGCAACGCATTCAAATCAGCCTTGGCAAGGGCCAGGTTGTCTTTCTGCGCATACGCCTCGGAGCGGATCAGGTACAGCTCGCCGGTACGGAACAATTTGATGTCGACCAGGTTCCGGTTGTCTGGATCATCACTTGTGTACTTGATCACCGCATTGGGTGTTTTACCCGCTGCGGCGCGGTCTGCATCCACTTTGATATAGGCGCTGAAGCGGATATCGTTGTTCTTATCGAAAAGATTTGTCAGTTTATAAGAAGCCGCGTAATAAATGCGAGAACCAGCCGGATCATCGAGGAAGGTGGCCTGGGTATACGCATTGCCCAATGGCGTTTCTTCATCGGAGGCAATGCGCTTCAATTTCCACAACACCTCACTGGTCGTTTTATCGCGCCAGATATTCGTAAAGCTGGAGCGGGCAGCCAACGGCACGGCATTGATCGCCTCGGTAGCGTATTTAATGGCATTGTCCCAGTTCTTCTCATACAGTGCTACACGAGCCTGTATGGCGGATATCGCCGGCAAGGTAATGCGCGTCACATCGGTAAAGTCGGCCGGAACCAAGCCTTTGGCTGCTGTGAGGTCGGCATTGATCTTCGCCATGGTCGCGGCAAATGTGAGGCGGGCCGGACTGCCAATACCCCACTGCTCCATATAAGGTACTCCCAGCGAATCGGCTTCGTAGCGGGCCGCAAAATTTCGGATCAGTTCAAAATGACAGTAGGCACGAATGGCCAGCAATTCACCATGGTATTGTTGCTTCGCGGCTTCCTCCCCTGCTTTGGGTTGTATGCCGTCGAGTGCTGCCAGTACCCGGTTGGCCCGGTCGATGGCAGTGTAGTTGTCTAACCAGGCATCATGTACAAAGCTGCCATCGTATTGCCAGCGGTGCGTAGCCACACCCGAACCGGTATTATTCTCGGAGGGCAACATCACCTCATCGGTAATACGCGACGTATAGAAGATACTGCTGTAGTAATTCAGTTTGGCATAAGCCCCCAGCAATCCTTCATTCAGGTCTTTCACGCTGCGGAATGCTTTCGACGGATCGATGGTGTCGGTGGGTGTCAGGTCCAGTTGCTTGTTGCAGGCGGTAAATCCCAAAGCGACCAGGGCCAGCCCGGGCAACCATTTTTTATAGGTAGTGCGTAATGTGATCATGGAAGATGGAATTAGAAGTTAACATTTAAACCAACCACAAAAGTTCTCGGTGCGGGATAGCTGAACCGGGCATACTCGTTGCCGTTTTCCGGATCAAAGCCACGCCATTTGGTCCAGGTAGCCAGGTTTTGCGCCTGCAGGTTGATCTGGATACCGCTGATCACCTTCAGGCGGTTGATCACCGATTTAGGCAGGTTATAACCCAGGTTCACGTTGCGAAGTCTTACAAAAGAAGCATCCTGTATATCGCGGGAAGTAAAGTTGCGCGGCGCATCGATCCTGGGCAGGATGGCATTGTCGCCGGGTTTCTTCCAACGATCGTACAGCAGGCGTACCGACTGGTTGCTGGTGATGAAGCTGGGGTTCTCGTTGAAGTAATCTTCATTATTGTATCGATACACCCTTGCATTGAACGAGAACAGGGCGTTGAAATAAAAGTCTTTCCACGTTACCGAAGTATTGATACCGCCGGTGATCTCCGGTATATAGGTACCAAACTCGGCCACACTCAGGGTAGCGGCATTGTAGTCGGTGGTGATCTGTCCGTCGGGGGTATAATATTGCGGATCGCCATTGGCCGGGTTCACACCCGCCCATTTGGGGGCATAATGCGATCCATACGGAAGGCCAACGCGGATGATACCGGTATAACCATTCTCAAACTCATTGCTGCCACCGAGGTCAAGCACCTTGTTTTTATTGTAAGCCATATTGGCGCCCAGGGTCCAGGTCACCGATTTGCTCTTCACGATATCGCCCTGCAGATCGATCTCCACACCCCGGTTGCGCATTTTACCGGCACTGATGTTCAGGCTTTCGAAACCCGACGTGGCCGACAGCGGCTGATCGATGAACAGGTTGCTGGTAATACGGTTGTAGTACTCCATCGTGAGGCGGATACGGTTGTTCACAACACCCAGATCAAAGCCGATATTCGCTTCCTTGGCATACTCCCAATCGTAGTTGGGGTTGCCCGGTTGCGTAGGCACGATGGCGGTATTGCCACCATAACTGTCGTTGCCATACGTAGGCAGGTAAGCAAAATCACTGGGGAAGGGACTGGCGGTAGTACCATAGCTGGCCCGCACGCGCAGGTTGCTGATAAAGTCTACGTCGGCCAGGAAGGCTTCGCGCTTGGCTTCCCAGCTGGCGCCCAATGAATAGAAGCCATGCCAGCGGTTTACCTCGGGCAGCGTCGACGAACCATCGTAGCGATAGCTCGCATTGACGGTATATTTATTCTGGAACGTATACCGGAGCAAACCAATAAAGGAAGCCATGGCATTTTCCGTACGACCACCACTCAGGGCTGGGGTGTACACACCCGGACTACCAACACCAGCCGGTGTACCCGGCAGACGGCCATTGATACCATAACCGGTATAGCCAAATGATTTGTATTTGTTGTTCAGGTATTCAAACAAACCCGATACTTCCACATCATGGTCTTCGGCAAATGTCTTGTTGTAAGTAAGACCCGAAGTGGATACCAGCGCGAGGCGGCGTACCAGTCCTTCGCCAAAACTACCCATTCGGCCATTGGAGACCCTTCTGCCGGCATAGGAATCAGGATTGATGAACTGCTCGGAGGTCTGATCGCGGTAGTCGATACCCAGCCTGGTTTTGGCCGTCAGCCCATCCAGCAACTGGTAGCTGAGCGATATACCCATGATGGTTTTCAGCTGATCCTGCCTGTTGTAGGAATTCAGCATACGCTCATACGAATCACTGCCTTCGCGCAGATCGAGCACCGGATAGTTGGCACCATCGCCCGTCGTCACCAGTTTGCCATCAGGTGCAAAAGGGTATTCATACGGCAGCGCGTAATACACGGCCGACAACGGGTTGTTGCCACTGGTAGCATTTTCACTTTGAATGAGGCTCGAGCGGGAATAACCCACGTTGAGGTTGACATTGGCGGTGAAGCGGCCATAGGTAAAATCCAGGTTGTTTTTCAACGTATAGCGTTTCAATCCCGACACACGCACCAACCCTTGCTGATCGAAATAATTGAGCGAGGTATAAAAACGAATATTTTGGTTGCCTCCACTGGCACTGATCTGTTGCTCCATAAAATGACCGTCGCGCATGAACAGGTCGCGCCAATCGGTATTCACGCCGAGCAAACTATCTACAATATGGTCAGCTTCTGCTTTCTCCGCAGGCGACTTCGACGCGTATTCGGGATTCAGTTTTGAATAGGTCCAGAAAGGGCCCGCTTCTGCTCCCGTTTCCACGCCAATGCCTTCTTCAAACTCCTTGCGCTCGGCCGAGTTCATCATGCGAAACCTGGTGGAAGTAAGGGTCGATACGCCGTATTGAGACCGGTACTCGATGGCCAGTTTGCCGGCCTTGCCTTTTTTGGTCGTCAGAACGATCACACCATTGGCACCACGCGAACCATACAGGGCTTTGGCAGAGGCGTCTTTCAGCACCGTCACCGATTCAATATCGCCTGGGTTCAGCGATTGAAAATAACCGGCTTCGATGGGTACCCCATCCATGACGTACAACACCGAGTTATTACCGCCGATAGAACCGATACCGCGCAATACGACATTGGCACTGGTACCGGGCTGACCGGACACCGCATTGACCTGCAACCCGGGCACCCGGCCCTGCAAGGCCTGCTCGAAGGTGGCTACCGGTACATCATTGATCTTATCGCCACCGATGGTGGTAGCGGCAGAGGCCGACTTGTTACGCGAATAACTGGTATAACCGGTTACCACCACTTCATTGAGGTTGACTGCGGATAACTTCAGACTCACGTTGATGGTGGCTTGTTGGCCGATGGTTACTTTTTGTTCCAGGTAGCCCACCAGTGAGAACTCCAGCGCTTTGGCGGCATCTGGTACTTCGATGGTATAATCGCCGGCGGCATTGGTCAGGGTGCCCGTTTGCGTACCTGCCACCAGCACCGATACACCCGCCAGGGGTTGGTTATCGGGCCCGGTTACTTTTCCCTTGATGGTCTTATCGGGAGCGGGTTTGCGGTCGGTGGCATAGATCACGACCAGGTGGTCATCTTTTAACGAATAGGCCAGCGGCAAGCCATTGAATGCCTGTTTCAGCACCTGGTCCAGACTGGCACTTTTTGCCTGGATATCTACCCGTTTATCATCGGGCAGCGTCCCCGTATGGTATACGAAACGGTAAACGGTTTGCTTCTCTACTTCCAGCAGCAATTGCCGGATCGTTGCTTTACTTAATTGAAGGTTGATCTTTTCCTGTGCAAAGGTTTTTGCCTGCGCCTGCATGCCGACAAAAACAAGCAGCACAACAGTCAGCTTCATAAAAAACAACAGTTGCCGGCCGGGAATCAACCGGCGCCGCACTGCGTTAACACGAGCAGTCATCATAACGTTAGTTGGTTTACAGTGATCAATACGATGTTCTTCCTTTATTTACTGATAATGATCTTCTCTTTGTCTACCTGGAAACTAAAAGGATACGACAGTTGCAGTGCTTCCAGTGCTTTTACCACGGTTTCGCTTTCAAACGTGCCGGTATAGCGATAGGATTTCACCGCTTCATCGGCAAAGCTGATCTGGATACCATACCAATCCTGCAGCTTGACGGCGATGGCCGACAACGGTTCGTCTTCGATACGCAGCCGGTTGCGCAGCCACTCGATCTCCTGCGCCTTGTGGCTCACCGGGTCGGGAGAAAGTTTGAGCACGTGTACCGTCGCTTTGTGGCCACCATCTACCTGTAAGCCTCCTTTGTCCGACACGATGGCTTTCATACTCGGCGCCAGGACCACCTGCTGCTCGGGGTGATCTTTCAACGACACCACCACTTTACCGCGAAACAAAGCCGTCTCGACGTGTTCCTGCGAAGGATAGGCCCGTACATTGAATACCGTGCCCAGCACTTCAATATTGGCGGCGCGTGTGTGTACGATAAAGGGCCGGTCGACATGATGGGTAACATCGAAAAAGGCTTCTCCGGTCAGGCTCAGCTCCCGTGTCGACTGATTAAAACCAGCCAGCAAGGTGAGGCTGCTGTGACTGCGCAGGGTCACCACCGAGCCATCCGGCAACACGACGGTTTTACGGGGCTCATCGCCCGAACGCAGCTCTACGACTGGATCTACAGCACGCACCACTGCGGGTGGAGATATCTTAGTGGGTAAGAAAGCTAGGTACCAATAATATCCTGCCACCGCCAGCAGCAACGCGGCTGCGGCAACGACCGACACATATTTCCACCGCCGCCTGGCCGGAAGGATGGTGGCTGTTGGCTGGTCAGCCAGTGACTGCTTCAGCAGGTCGTACCGGTCAATGCCATCTGCCAGCTGACCCCGTTGCTCCTGCACATTGCCCTGCCGGGCGTTCAGGATCGATAGCAATTGCCGGGCTTCTTCCACCAGGTCCTGTTGCGCAGGATGTGCTTCGATCCAGGCCGTCCATTGCGCCACCGCCAACGCATCGTCGCCCCGGCAATAACGCTGGAAGGAAACATCGCACACCAGCTCTTCAACAGTAAAATGGGTATTCATGTGGCTGCCTTTATCTATACAGAGGGCAGGAAGCCGATTATTTCCCGGGTATTTTGGAACTATTTTTTAAAAAAAAGAAGAGAAAGCGATTTTAACCGGAGCAAAAACTCACTTGAGTAATTTCCGCAATAGATGGATGGCGTTGTAGATCGTATTATAAGCAGTCTTGATACTTTGGGAGGTACGGGCAGCCACTTCTTCATACGTAAGGCCTTCAAAGAACATGAGGCGGATCAGTTCTTTTTGTTTGGGTGTCAGTTGCTGCATGGCCCGGTGCAGTTTTTGGCGCAGTTCTTCATCGTGCTGTACACGTACGATAATTTCTTCATAGGATAGTTCGGCAGCGACTTCGTCGGCCGAGAGACGGCTGATGGCGGCGGAAGTTTTGGATTGATAGGCGAGTTTATCCAGCAACATTCGCCGCAGCGACGTGAACAGGTAGGCACGTACATGGGTCACTGGTTGCAGGCGGGTGTGTTTGTCCCAGAGCTGAAAGAACAGCTGGGTAACACAGTCCTTCACCAGCTCGTCGTGCGCTGTGATCTTCAACCCAAACCGCACGAGGTGGAAATAAGTATTATTGTACAACTCAAACAGCGCCTGTTTGTCGCCCTTGCGGAGTTGTTCCCAATATTGCGTATTCAGTGCATCCTCATTCATACCTTACTATACTTGTTCCGGTGCCGGTTAGGGCTTGTCGGCTACCGGTTGTTGCAACTGCTGCAGCATCGTTCGTATGGCTGCTTCCAGTTGTTGATCCCTGCCCGCTTCCAGGGCATCCTGATCGTTCCTGACTTCGATATCGGGTTCGGTAGCCTGATTTTCCAGGTAGCGCCCGTTAATGCCCCTGACGCCCATCACCGGCACCGCAAAACTAAGGCTACGATCGATTAATGCATGCGCCGATTGCCAGGTACAGGAACCGGGCACCGGCATACCAACCAGGGTGCCCAGGTGCAGCAGCCGGTAATCGTATACAAAACAATGACCATCGCTGTAATTGGCTTCATTGGCCAATACGATGGTAGGTTTGGTCCACCGGGCCACGGGCTCCCGGCTCAGCACGCTGCGGTCATTGGCATTGTCGCGCAAGGCCGTACCGCTGAGAAACGCTTCCAGCTCCAGTGCCAGGTTGCCACCGCGGTTGTAGCGGGTATCGACGACCAGGGCATCGCAGCGATCCATGCTGCCCAGCACCTCCTCCACCACCTGCCGGTACGCGGCATCATTCATCCGGTACAGGTGGATATAGCCGATACGCCCCTGGCTGGCCTTTGTCACCTCCTCCCGGTTGCGCTGCACCCAGCGTTGGTACAAACTATCCGTGGTCGCCGAGAAAGCCACTGCTCCTGCTCCTCTGCTGCCCTCTTTCTTATAGGTAACACCGGTATGACTCACATTCAACTCGCCCAACATTTCATTGAGCAGTTCTGCCAGATCGTAGTTATTGAAGATCCCCGGCAAAAATGCTGCGTACTGATCGTGCAGGGCGGGCCAGTTGGCGCCATGCCATCCTGTTGTATAAAACGCCGTAGCTACCCGCCGCCATACATGGTCCAGCATCGACCGCCGCTGAGCCTCCAGGTCTATCGATATTGTTACCGACGTTGGTATCACCCGTTTATTACCGTTGCGCGGATCGACTTGCGTGATCACCCCATCCGACAATGTATATAGAAAACGTTGGGCATCGTCCCATTGCAGGCTGCCACCTTCTGTGCCGAAGGAACTAAGCCGGCGTGTTGTCTGCTGCTGCAAATCCGTACACCAGAGATCATATTGATCCATTGTTTTTGCCAGGCAATAAAGCCGCTGTCCGTCGTTCGACAACAACGCGTCCGACAACAAGGCAGCATCCGTCGTCAAACGTGTACGCTGCGCTGCGGGCAAGGCTGTATCCTGCCCCGCAAAAAGTCCATACACATCGAGCTGTCGCTTACCGCTGCGACCAAACCCATGCAGGCCCTCCCGGTCACTCAGCCAGGTGATACCACGGCCATGCTGTTGCCAGGATGGGCGGATATCGTCGAAGCCACTTTGCGACAGATTGATCAGTGCACCGCCTCCCGCTGCATCCACCACGCCCACTTCGCTATTGCCATTGCCTGGCGCAGGAAACTGTACCAGTAATTGCTGTCCACTAGGACTCCATTTGAAATATTGATCCAGTTCGCCTTCATTGATCAGTTGACGGTCGAGTATCGTTCTCGATTGACGGGTTCGTAGATGATAGACTTTCAGTGTCTGCCGGTTTTCGATGTAGGCGATCTCCCGACCATCCGGCGAGAATTGCGGTTGGTTGTTGTCGGCATCATTGCTGATCAATACCTGCTCGACTATCGAAGTAGCCGATACCCACAACGAGTCAGGTGTCATGACTGCTGTGGCCTGCATGATCTCCCAACTTCCCTGGCGTTCGGTGCCATAGATCAACTGCTTGCCGTCTGGCGAAAAGCCAATGCCCGCTTCCGGAGCAGCAGTAGCAGTAATCTGGCGGACACGTGTATCCCGGATCGAGGTCACAAAAACCTCCCCCGCGGCGACGAAGGCGATCTCGCGGCCCGATGGAGAGATGGCCATTTCCGTAACAGGCTGATGGGTTAGCTGGCGTCGCTGCGCATCGGGTCGTGGTATGGGATTTACCTGCACCCGCACCGTCGCCTTATGGTAACGTTTAATATACAACTGTCCACCATAGCCGTAACACAGGGTGCCGTTACGGTCAATACTTAAAAAACGGACGGGCTGCCCCCGGTAAGCCGTTACAGCAACAGCGGTAGTATCCCCCACCAGTTGCTGGTAAATATTGAAGGAACCATTCCGCTCGCTGAGGTAATAGATGATTTTACCATCGGGAGCATACACCCCATTGCGGTCTTCGCCGACAAAGCTACTTATCCGTTGGTGCACCTGTTGCGCGGCATCATACACCCAGATATCCCGCGCGCCGACACCTGTCTGGTGTTTGCGCCAACGGTTCTCGCGGGTCTTCACATCCTCGTACACCAGTTTGCCTCCGGGGCCTACCCGTACATCCGCCATGGGCGTCGACAACAAGGAACGCGTATCCCCTCCCGTTGACGGCACTTCGAATAACTTGTGTCCTTCATCCAGGGGAAACTGGCGGCTTTGCGCCAGTGCCACCCGGGCACTGCCAAACAGTACCCTGGTATCTTTCGCAGAAAAATCGAAAGGGAATTCATCAGCGACATGTCGGGTCAGTTGGATGTCCTGTCCACCGGCCAGGGGCCGCACATATACATCGAAATTACCGGCGCGGTCGCTCGCATAAGCGATCCGTTTCCCATCATGGCTCCATACCGGCATGAACTCATAGCCCGCGCCACCCACCCACAAACGGGCTTCTCCCCCCGTTGCAGGCACGGTATAGATGTCGCCTGCGTACACAAAGGCAATGGTCTTGCCATCGGGAGCGATAGCAGGATAGCGCATCCACTGCGGAGCGGCAGCCGCAGGCGTTTGTGCCGGCAACCTGCCAACTACCCCACTCCATATAAGCAACAACAGGATCCTTTTCATATACAAACCATAAAGCGCGGTCAAATTACGGACAAACCAACGAACGCCGCCAGAAAATAACAATACCATCCCAACCTTTGGCACCGGCTGGTCCGTCACAGAAAAGAACAGTTTTACCAATTCCTTAAGACAATCTTTGACCGAAAAACCACATTTTGAGCCCGCAAACCAACCCATGCCACGCAACTGCTTATTAACCCTTGTACTATTAACAGGAAGCCTTACTGGCTGGACACAGGTCTTTACCGTCTCCGGCCGCATCACCAACGCACAACGCGAACCCCTCGCCTACGTCAGCATTCAGGTAAAAGAATTGCAACGGGGCACCGTCACCGATGCCGATGGTAAATACGAGCTACAACTGGAAGCAGGGAAATACGATCTACTCATTACCATGGTCGGTTACCAGGGCCGCAAGATCACCCTGGTGGTCGATAAGAACATCACCCAACACCTCATCCTGGAAGCCGGTGAATCCAGCTCACTGTCGGAGATCACGGTGCGGGCCCGTACCAAAGATCGGGCGGAAGAATACATCCGCCAGGTGATCCGTAACAAAGCTCGCCTGCTCGACGCCATTGGCCCTTATAGTTGCGAAGCGTATATCCGTGCCATAAAAAAAGACTCAACAGCCAGGCCACCCAAACGCGCCCGTCCCGATACCAGTGAGCGACAAACGATGGTGCGCGATTTCAACCGAACGGCGATGGCTGAGATCTCTATGAAGTACGATCAGGGCAACGGCAAACAGGTACACGAAGAGCGGACCGGCGTAAGCCGCAGAGGTAATCCCGACGGCCTCTTCTACCTCTCGCTCACCGATGGCGACTTCAACCTCTACCACAACAGCCTGCACATACGCAAACTGTCGGCCATACCGTTTATTTCTCCCGTCAGTTACAGCGGACTGCTCGCTTACCGCTTCAAAACGGTCACCACCGAAAAAGAGAATGGACGCAAACTATACACGATCAGTTTCCGCCCGCGACAACTCAGCAGCTCCGCCATGGAAGGCGAACTCGTGATCGAAGACAGTACCTGGGTTATCCGCACCGCCAGCTTCCAACTGCCGCGCTTTCACCTGCCGGAATACGATTACTTTGAAGTCAACCAGCAATACCAACCTGTGGGTGATTCGGCCTGGATGATCACCCGGCAAACCTTCACCTATTTTTCCAAACAGGGCAAAGGCAAGGTATCCGGACAAACCACCGTCAACTACCATCACTTCGAATTACAGAAAACATTTCCCAAAGGATATTTCAGCAATGAGGTGAGTGCCACGACGGAAGAAGCCTACAAACGCGACAGCAGTTTTTGGGAAGCCACACGTACCGAACCATTGACACCACAGGAGGTACAGTTTATCAGGTACAAGGACAGTATCTACCACGCCACGCATACCAAAACCTATCTCGACTCGCTGGACCGACTCACCAATAAGGTCACCTGGAAAAAGATTGTCTTCATGGGGCAGCTCATCTATAACCGGGAGAAAGACCGCACCTGGGCATTGCCTACGCTGGTAGGCTTGTACCAGCCCATCAGTTTCGGCGGCGCTCGTATATTGCCCAGTATAGGCTATTGGCGTACCTATCCCAACAAGAAAACGATCCGCGTATGGGCCAACCTGAGTTATGGCCTGCGCAACAAGGACCTCAATGGCAGTGTTAGTGTCGCACACATGTACAATCCGTTCAACCGGGGTTATGTACGCGTATCGGGTGGCCGCGAGTTCCAGGCTGTATTTGCCGGTGATGCGTGGATCAACCAGCTCAAGCGCAGCAATGTGTACCTCAACAATGCCATCGGTGTAGCACATGGGCTCGAGATCGCCAACGGACTGTTCCTCCATACAGACCTCGACTTCGCCCTACGCCGGTCGGTAGCAGACTATAAGATCAACGATAAGATCGATAGCCTCTTTGGTGATATCCTGAAAGAGAACCAGGCCATTCCCTTCGAGCCGTACAATGCGCTATACGGAAAGATCAAACTGGCCTACACACCCGGACAGCGTTATATCCGCGAGCCGCGGCAGAAAACGATCCTGGGGTCCGACTGGCCCACCTTCTACGCCCTCTGGCGCAAAGGCATTCCCGGCCTATTAGGCAGCAAGGTCGATTTCGATTACCTCGAGTTTGGTATCGAGCAACAATTCGCCCTGAGCCATGCCGGTGTCTCCAACTACAGTGTGCTCACCGGCAGCTTCCTCAACCAGCGCGACCTGCGCCTGGTCGATTATAAATTCCAGCGGCGCGGTGATCCAATCCTCTGGCTCAACCCACAGGAGGCCTTTCAATCGCTCGATTCCACCTTCCCCGTCTTCCGTCGTTTTTACCAGGCGCATTACCTGCACGAATTCAATGGTTACCTGCTGAATAAAATACCCTTGCTGAAGAAGCTGGAACTACGGGAAGTAGCCGGCGGTGGCTTCCTGGTGGCCCCTGAACGCAACCTGCGGTACGGCGAAGTATTTGCCGGTATTGAACGGGTATTCAAATGGCCCTTTGCGCCGCTGGCTAAGTTCAAGCTCGGTGTATATGTGGTAGGTTCGGTCGCCAACCAATTCAGAAACCCTGTGCAATTTAAGGTGGGCATCACCAGCTGGGACCGGATCAACCTAAAATGGCGATAGTTTACAGGTAGGGTTTCAATATGCCTGCCCAAACCTTGTATCCATCCGCCGTCAGGTGAAGCCCGTCCATCGTGTAGTTTTTGTTCAACTTGCCTTCACCATCCTGGAAAGCTTTGTTGAGCTCGATGAGCGTGACCTTTTCTTCGGCAGCGATCTTCCGGATGCCTTCGTTCACGGCCGCGATATGCTCGTCTTTGTTGTAGTGGTTCTTAAACTGGGTGAAAGTATTGTTCACCGGCAACAAGGTTTGCACGTGGATCTTCGTTTTCGGTGAAGCCGTTTTGATCGTCTGTACGATCTTCCGGTAATTGGCGATGATGAGACTATCGGGGGTATTGTGCTGGATATCGTTGATACCGATCAGCAAAAACACTTTGGCGGGCTGGCCTTCGGTCACTTCATCGAGCCGCGCCAGGATGCCATAGGTGATATCGCCCGATATACCGCGATTGCGGGCGTTGGGATTGCCCAGCAGCTCGGCCCAGTCTGTACCAGCCGTAATGCTGTTGCCCAGGAAAATAATGTCTTTGGTGGAGTTGGGATAACTCCGGAATTGGGCCGCTTTGATGGCATAGGCACCAGGCCGGTAATCGGGATTGGCGGTGGCGGCAGATGTTTGTGCAGTGGTCGTGAAGCAGCTGCCACCCAAAAGAGCAGCCAGTAAAAGGTGTTTCATGGTAACAGGCAATATTTGTGGCCGCCAAGATAAGACATCGACGCTTATTATGTACTACATATGCCGCAGGTATTTGCAAATCAAGCGTTAATTACCTATAATTGCTGTCAAATCCATTAACCTCATGAAACCAACCTCTGTTTCCCTGGCACTACTCATTGCCTTACAGGCCAATTCCCAAACGACACCTTTGCAGCAAATCGCCATCACCACCGGCACGGCCCGGGAACGTGTCAACAAGACCTTTTCCATCCAGGCCGGTAAAGATTCCGTCAAACAAGGACGCTACGAAGAAAGTCATGGCGATGCCAATCAATTCCAGGTAGCCGGTCAATATCAAAGCAACCAGAAAGACGGTGTGTGGGAGCGCAAGTACAAGGGCCGCGTCGTATCCCGCAAACAATACAAAAAAGGGGAAAGAGTGGGCAACTGGGAATTTTTCAACCAGGAAACACCCGATTTTCAATACGACCCGGCCAACAATGCCGTCTTTAACCTGCAGGAAGACACGGCCGCCTATTACTATTACACCACTGCCGGCACCTGGGTGAAGGACCAACTCGATATTACCCCCACCCCGCTGATGTCCAAATACGAGTGGCTGGGCTGGATGAGCACCAAACTGCGTTACCCCTACGAAGCCATCGACAAAAACATACAAGGCAAAGTGTTGGTAGAAATGACGATTGATGAGTATGGCAACGTGATCAACTACCAGGTCAGCGCGCCTGCGCATCCGTTGCTGGATCAAGAGGCCCTGCGGCTAGTGAAAGAATTCGGGTTCGAGTTTGTGCCAGCGCTGAAAAACGGCATGAAGGTGCGTACCAAATTTACCATGCCCGTTGTGTTCAAATTACAAGAATAAACATACAGCCCCCTTCGGGGCGGTTCGTTGTTAAGAACGGCAACGGGCATTTGACCGATGCACGATTTTGCCTAACTTGGTAGCAGAACCCTATCAATGAAAAATGTCCTGCTGTTCTTGATGACGATGATCGGATATAAAGCCGCAGCGGCTGCCGATTTTGTCGTCACCACCAATGCAGACAGCGGTCCGGGTTCGCTGCGCACCGCCATCCTGCAGGCCAATGCCAACGGCACAGCTTCACCCGATCTCATTCGTTTCAACCTACCCGTCACAACAGTCGCCGGCCGCACCATCTACCTCAACAGTAGCCTGCCGACGCTCACCTCGTACATCACCATCGATGGCAGTACACAAGTTGGTGCCCCATTCGGCATTAGTTTAGCGCGAGTAGTCCTCGTCGCGCCCAATGTATCACCATTCATTTATGTGCTCATCGACAAGGCTACCAACGTCAATCTATATGGACTTTGTTTCCGCTCTATGGGTGATCCCACCATGTCCGACCGCGACCACTACGCCATCGGCCTCAAGGGCAGCAGTCATATTTCCATAGGGACGATCAACAAAGGCAATCTCTTCACGGGGGTACGCAATGCCATCACCAATAAGTTCTGGGATCATCAGGGAGATTCCGCCATCGATATCACCATACAGGGTAATGTGTTCGGTATGCAGGCCGACAATACCCCGTCCAAAGGCGGCAATATTACCCTTACCCAGGCAGCTAACCTGACCATTGGGGCCGATGATCCCTCCTACGGCAATGTATTCGTCGGCTGCATCGTCGACATCACCCAATCACCCAACAGCAGTCATGCCTTCTTTGCCGATATCCGGTTAAACAGGTTCAACCTCGACTGGACCTCCACCATCTCCTACAAACTCCCCGGAGGCCTTTACCTGGCGGGCAACAACAACGATAGCCGTCATACCACTAAAACACAATTGGTCGGCAATCATTTCATCAGTACAGCCGGCGGCATCGTATATCCAAACTATTGCACAAAGCCATCATTACCGGCAACAAGCTGGGCATCGATCCGGCCGGCCCCAGTTGCCAGACACCCACCGACATCAGTTTCCAAAACTGCGTCGACGTACAGCTGGGTGGCCATGCCCCACAAGAACAAAATAGTATCGCCGGTACCATTACCACCCAACGGCAGGGTATACACATCATCAAGAACCAACTGACCAATATCCGGATGGCCGGGTATGTCGACGGCGATCCTTTTGTTGCCATTACTAGCTATGACAATGGTACCATCACGGGTACGGCCATTCCCGGATCGAAGATCCAGTTGTACACCAACGACTGCCAGGCGTCTTGCGTGGGCAAGAACTGGCTGGCTTCCGTCACCGCCGACGCAGCCGGTAAATGGCATTTTCCATACACCGCCGCCATGCCCAACCTTGCGGCTACTGCTACCACGCCCGACAGTGCCACGTCTGTATTTTCTACCGTTGCCATCGACCAGCAACAGGTAGTGGTAAAACATGCCATTTGTTCCCGGCCAACGGGCACCATCACCGGCATCAACGTGCGGCAGGGCACCCATATCACCTGGACCCAGTCGGGTAATACATTGAGCACTACCCCCCAGTTAAAAGACGTGGTCCCGGGCACCTATACTTTACGTGTTGCCAATGGCGCCAATGGATGTGACTGGCAGGCCAACTATACCATCGACGATATTATTCCACCGTCCGGTTACAATGCTAAAATGGAATACGCGTATTGCGGACAAAACATCGGTTCACTCTGGGTACAACCAGCGCCCTATCTATCCTACCAATGGATGAACAGCCGGCAGGAAATCGTCGCCGGCAGCAACAGCATGAAAGATCTTTACCCCGATAGCTACTACCTCAAAGCCTGGGTAACGGACGACCCTACCTGTAATAAAACATATGGCCCTTACAAGGTGCTGAACATAAACGGTCCCACTATTGAGCCAGGTATCGGTATACAATCCGCCACCTGTGGCAAAGCCAACGGCAGTATTACCGGCATTATCTTTTCCAATGTACAGGGCAGGATGTTTCACCAGTGGATCAACGAGCAAGGGCAGGTCATGGCCACCAACAGTGCCCTGAACAATGCACCACCCGGCCGCTACCGGCTAAAGTATAAGGACGACGCCATCTGCGATACCGCCTATGGTCCCTGGCATACCATTCCGAATGCAGGCGATATTACCGTCGATCTATCTGGCATGACCATCGCCCCGGCCAAATGCAGCGGCGCCGGTGGTGCCATCACGGGTATCAACGTTACCAATGCCGGTAATTATCAGTGGTTCGATACCGTCAACCACCTCGTAGGCCAGGGACTCGATGTATACAACCTGCCCGCTGGAAAATATCGTTTGAAAGTAACCAATGCAACAGGCTGCGAGACATCCACCACCAACCTTACCATACGGGTAGCCAGTTTTATACCCATCAGCGTCGTAGACGTGGATACAGATTCTGAAAAATGCAACGGACGCAATGCCTTTGCACAACCCAGGTCGTTCACCAACGACTCGACCTTGTATACGTATCGGTGGATCGACCCACACAGCGGGCAAACACTTGGCACCAATACAGGCTTGTACAATCTCCCTACCGGCAGTTATCACCTGCTGGCAACCGACACCAACCATTGCGAAAGCCAGATCTATTCCGTGGGACTGGGCGCTTATCCCGCACCCATAATCGACGCCAGCAAAGTGGTCGTCACCCACGACGCCTGCAACCAGGCGCTGGGCAGCATCCGGGGCCTGCAGGTCAGTGGTACGATCGGCGCCGTCACCTACACCTGGCGTGATGAAACAGCCGCCATCGTGGCGAATACCCTGTCACTCACCAACGCGAAGGCAGGCCACTACTCGCTTACAGTAGACAACCCACAGCTCTGCACCGTCGTATCGAATGCATTGTCTATCACGAACAGTAATACCAACCTGCTACCCCCACCCTATGACGACCTGGTGATACCGCGCCACCACGATGCCACCCTTCAGCTGAAAGGACCGGCAACAGGCAGCTACCGGCTATATGCCGATGCAGCCGCCACCCGGTTGCTCGAAGAGAACAACACCGGTCTGTTCGTACGAAAAAAGGTCGCGTCCGATACGGTTTATTATGTACAACACGCAGTGGGTGATTGTACCCCATCGACAAGTCGCATTGGGATCCGTGTAGTTGACGAATCCTTTTTCTCCATCCCCAATGCCTTTACACCCAACAACGACGGCAACAACGATCGTCTCCACATCCGCATCACGGGCCTCCTCCAACTAAAATACTTCCGTGTATACAGTCGCTGGGGACAGCTGGTCTTTGAAAGCCGCCAACTGAACGAGGGCTGGGATGGTAACTGGCAGCAGAAACCGCAACCCACCGGCACCTATGTTTGGATCGCCGAAGGCACCGATATACTGGGCAAACCTATCCGGCAAAAAGGCCAGGTACTGCTGCTCAGGTAATACCACCCAATAGCAATAACGGCCCTACGACTACCTCCGGCATTGAATATGCCAGTCCCCCTTGCATTATCCAAACAACCGCCTTACATTAGCACGCGAAACATCCAACCCCATTGAAAAACAACTCCACCTGGCGTGCGCAATTCGAAGCCAAATCGGGCGACTCGATCGCACTGGCAGGTTTTGGTTACCTGCCGGGTATCGCCATCGAAAACAGCAAATTGACGTCTAAACTGTACTACAGCGCAGGCAGCAAAACCATCTCCATCACCTCCAATAAGGCAGAGCCGGTAAAGACCAATGACCACGCTACCTTATTCTGCCAGCAGCCCTGGTATGTAACACCCGAAGCAGCTGGCGCCGACCTGCTCAATTATGAAGAGTGGGAATACGTAAACGGACAGGAAATACGTTATACCGTCGACAGCGTCACGATAACCATGAGTAAGAATGGTACTTATCTCGTGCAGCGCTTTTCAAAAGGGAAGCTGAAAACAGCCGAACTGGCCAAATGGCAGTGGCATAGCACCAAGCCGGATCATTTTGTTTACGAGTGGGACGACCGTCCGTTCAGCGATGACAACAACAGTGTACAGATCACAGAACTGACGGCCAGCATCCTGAAGATCACAGAAGTCTCAGACAATAATGGCGGTGGTATCTCCGATTCGTACAAGATCGTGCTGAAGCCAGCCATCAGAAAATAATTCTATTAGTAGCACAGACCGCCCTGCGCCTGGCCTTCACCAGGTATGCGGGGCGGTTCTTTTTTGCACGTGTTTATTGAATGAGGTATTTGTAGAGACATTGTACGAAAGGCTTCAGTCCACCCGGCACCGGCGATTGATACCCATTGGTGATCACCACGATGCCGAATTTCTTTTTCGGCTGAAAGAACATCATACTGTAAAGACCGTAGGCAGAACCGGTATGCCCGGTCATCTTTTCGCCGGGTATCAGCGAATCGGTTTGCAGCAGTGCCAACCCATAGCCCTCTTTGTCCGAATAAGGCGTTTGCATGAGACGCGCACTTTTCTTCGAGATCAAGCGCTTGCCTTGCGTTTTTCCCTGGTTCATGTGGAGCATCATGTAGCGTGCCAGATCAGGCGCACTGATCTTCATGCCCCCGGTTGGCGAAAAGATGGGCACACTGTACCCCATGGTATATTGGGCGATCTCGGCACTGCGGGGTGCGTACGCCATGGGGGCAGCAACAAGACGGCCCGAATCGGCATTGTATTCATACAAGGTAGCAAAGCGCGACGCGTCCAGCGAGTCCACACAATAACCACCATACAAGCCCAACGGATCGAGGATATGGTGTTTTACGTATTGATCGAAGCGCTCCCCCGACAACCTTTCCAGGATCGTGCCGGCCAGGTTGAAGTTGAGGTTGCAATACATATAACCACCATCGGGCGCATAGTTATTGTAACATTTCGCCCAATTGGGGTTCTTATCAGGATTGATGGCATCGAGGGTAAAATAGCCCTGGCTGTCATTGATGCCCGACTTGTGCGACAGCAACATTTTCAACGTGATCTTTTGATCGGGATACTGCGGGTTCCTGACCCGGAAGCCGACCAGCTCACTCACATCATCCTCCAGCGATACCTTTTTCCGTTCTACCAGTTGCATCAGCGAAGTAGCCGTGAAGGATTTCGAGATGGAAGCAATGCGGAACAGGCAATCATCTGTCAATGGGGTTTGTGATTCGATATTTTTTAACCCGAAAGAATGCGTGTAGAGGAGTTGATTGTTTTTGACGACAGCGACGGATATGCCAGCCACTTTTGCCTGCTGCATCAGTTGCCGTATGCCAGCTTCGGCACTGTCGATCTGGGCCGTAGCGCCCGCACTGGCGAACAATAAAAATACAAATAAAGGGATCGATAGCAGCCGGATCATAAGCAGTGGTTAAGCCGGAAAGCTATTAAAACAAAGTCGATCCGCCAATACAATTTCCTACCTTGCAGGTTATTGCATACCTCGTACAATAAGCGCACCCAACAGCATCATTCAACCGCATAATACAGCCATGAACTATCAGGTAAAAAACGTGGGTACTGCTATGACAGGTTATGGTTGTTGGTGGTCTTGCCTGGCTGGAAGGCCGGCATCTTTCCGCTGCTCCTCGTAGTCAGCCCGCTGAATAGCATAGAGAAAATAAGGCTTGGGCACACTCCCCACTGGCGCGAAATCCATCTCCCCTACTTTCAGCGCACCTACCCGCCCCATCGCGATCTGCGAACGTACATTGGTAGCGCCTACATGAAAGAATACTGTATTCACATACTGAAAAGCATGATCGAGCATCAGTCGTTTCACCGCGGGATTAAATCCGGTACCCCAATACCGGGTGGCATAGAACGTATAGCCGATGGCCACGCTGCTTTCCTGTTCGTTGTAGTCATAATAGCGGGTACTGCCAGCCACCTCGCCACTTGCCTTGTCAAAAATCAGGAAAGCCCCTTTGCTCTCCAGGGCGACCGCAAAGAAAGACCGGAAGACGTCCTCTTGCCAACGGTCATTGCTGGGATGTTGCGCCCAGATGGCCGGATCGGCGGCCACAGCGTACAGGGCATCGAAATCCTGGTTGGTCAATGGCTGCAGCAACACGCGTTCTTTCTGCAATACTGGCTGAAGGGGCATATGCATGGTTATACTATTTATTGGTTCAAAAATAAGCACACTACCCGGGCCACAGGTAGACCGCTTGCCGGAATCCCGGTAGTCCGGTTAGCGCCCACCAGCGCCCAAACACTTCTTCGCATCCTGCCGCTGCTTCGGTAAACAGAATGTGCAGTTAATACTGCCCGCCATTTTCCCGGCCATCCCTGCTGCTACTTTTGAAAAAAAATACGGACATGAAGTGCAATTTCCCACTGGCCATTTTACTGGTCAGCCTTGTTTTGACGAGCAGTGCCTGCTCCAAAAATGACGATAACCCCGGCGATTACGGCAATCACCCACGCACGGCAGTACCTGACGACCTCGTAGGCTATTGGCTGGCCGGCTCTACCTCCATCGGCAATTTCTGGGGATATGATGGTAGCTACCAGGGCGCTGCATTTGAGCTGGCCACCGGTTACAGGTTATACAAAGACGGACGCGCCCGTGAATATTTTTACTATACCAGCACCGCTTACAATTGCCGCAGTCAGGTATTGGGCTATAAAGAAGGAACGGTAGAGGTTAGCCTCACCAACAACACCATTACCTTTTATCCGGCCAGTGGCAACTACCGCTCCTTTACCTGTAATGGATCGGGCAATGGTAAAGTCAAGCAGTATGGCAGCGCCGAACTCTATCCCACCAAAAAATCACAATACAAAGACATAGGGTTCACGAAAGAGAACGGAAAGATCAGCTCCTGGCATATAGCCTATTCCGATGGTTCCTCCCTCGACTTCGTCAAATCGCAGGAGCCGCAAAAATAGTTGAGCACAGCGACGGTTCACACACAGGCAGGCTGGCGTACAGCGCACTACTGCAGCAAAAAGCCCCGCAACGTAGCGGGGCTTTTGTAATATCGGAAACAGGCAACCACCTATGATTTCAGTGCTTCCAGCAATTGCTGGTACAAGGCTTCCTTGGATCGTGGCTCCTTCGCTTCCGCCAACACCATCTTGCCATCTTTGAACAGCACATAACGGGGAATGGCCAGTATTTCCTTTTTATTGAACAGGCGGAAGATGTCTTCGTTCAGCTTTTTGGAGGCACGTACATGATACCCTTTCAGCTTGTAGAACTTGATCATGTTTTTCCATTGGGCATCTACCGCATCTCTGTCGATCGACACATACAGCATGGCGATATTGTTCTTATCCAACATGGCCTTCAGGTCCGGACTATAGGCAAACTCTTCTTTACAGGGTCCGCACCAGGTGGCCCACAGGTCCATGAAAACTGCCTTGCCTTTGAAACGGGCTACCAGGTCATCGACAGTATTGATGGCCGCATATTGCTCCACGAATTGCTGATCGGGAGAGAAATCGGTGTTGTGGGTAGCCAGAAACACCTTCACGTCTTCGATACCAGGCTCCAGCAACGGGATATAAACGCTTTTCGGATAGCGCTTCACAAAAGCAGCATACAATCCGGGAATGATCGTCTCGTATCGTTTTTCCAATACCATCAGCTGCAGCAGGCTGGCTACCTGAAATTCCCGCATCGGCTCTTGTTTCACATGTGCGTCGATGGCATTGTACCAGGCCTGCTGCGCGTCATCATCGTTCTTGGACACTTTATAGGTGCCCCTGGACTGCTCCAAAAAATAAACGTAATACCAGTTGTTGATGACGTACCAATAGTTGAAGTAAGTATCATTGGCGGCGGTGGCCATATTGCGCGGATCACTGATGGCCAGCACATCCTGCCAGTGATTTTCAACCGCACGTAGTTTCGACGCATCAAACCGCGCACTGTCTTTGTGGAATACCAGCGCCCGTACTGGTGCCATGAGGGTAGTCGTGAGTACCGACGCATAATAATTCCGCACCATCTGTTCTGTGTAGGTATAGAATACCTGGTCAATCGCTTTTTTGGCCAGCAATTGCCGGAAAGGCTGCAGGCAGCTGTCGATCTCCCGCAAGGCCTTATCACGGTTGTGTTCAAACACAGTATCCTGCTTGTACAATCGCATGCCGCGCCCCTGGAAATTATCAAACTGCAGCAAGCCCAACGCTTCCTGACCGGCCGCATCAGCCCCTTCCACGATCACAGGCCTTTGCACCTGACCGGGATCAACTGTAACCTTATAATTTTTGCCCGGCTTTACGAAAAGCCGGTATATTTTTCCCTTGTAATGAAACGTATAGGGTCCTGCTTTCTTTTGTGTATTGGGCAACACCAATTCACCGTGCGCGTTTAGCGTATCGGCAGCAGGGAAATCGATAAATACTTTTCCATCGAGCGGTTTGGTTACCGTCACAGCGCCTCCCGGCGCATCGGGCACTTTAAAAACGATAGCAGGCTTCGATTGAGCAGCAGCCACACCATAACTACAGGCGGCGACAAACAGGCAGGCAATCCATTTCATACCCACAATATACAGGAGCAACCTCATCCTACCCAACAGGTCGTGTATATTTAAGCAGATTTAAACGTGGTGACCTTCGTTACCCGGTCCCGGCTCCTCGCCATACCCGTCAGCAACACCATCGCCAATACCACCAACACACACAAGCGTACGAGACTCAGTTGTTCCCATAGGCGGGCCTGGCGGGTGAGATCCGCATCGGCTACCTCACCATAGGTCGCAGTAATAATTGCGATCAGCGATGGTACAAAATACAGGAAAGTAATCACCAGTATGACCACATAACCGGTAAAAGCAATGCCTATCGAACCGGCACGGCCGGTCTTCCAGTGCAGGATCAGCGTCAGCGCAAACAAGATCAGGTTCACCGGGTGTATGATCTTCCAGAACAGTTCCGGTTTTAGTCCATAGGGTCCCTGAAACATACTCAACGATACGGGCGGCGCCGAAGACCACACCGGCACCACATTGAGGTGCTCATATACGGCGCCGCCGATCATGATGGCGAAACACAAACAATTCATGGCATATAAAACATCCTTCATCATAGCTATACATTTCCGCAAAGCTATTCCGGCCGCGCAGGGTGCACAATGCTCCCTTGTGCAAACAGGGGCAATCCTCGTATGGAACGTCAAAAACATGCTATGAACGGAAGTGGCCCATTCCTGTCAACCATGCGTTTGCGCAGCTGACGTCCACCCCGCCATCCCCACGTATGGGTATACCGGTTGCAATGGAATTTGTAGTATCTTTGTACCAGATGACACGCCAACTACCATATCATTTGCTGCCGATCATAGCTGCCTGACGCAGGCCCCTGAAGCTCTTGCAGCTTTAACTACCTTCTTTTACCTGCGTCTACAGATTCCAATTTATTTATTGTAACCGTCCCGCTGTGCCTATACGCACACGAGGGGAAAGAATTATACAACCATGTCGACACTACCGTCGTACGGATGGAATGAGCATTTCATACAATCATTCAATGCCCATTACACACAAGACCTGGAGGCAGCCAGGGTCATTTCCATACAGGGATTTAAACATATACTGATCACCGAAACAGGCGTGGCCGAGGCACAACTGGCCGGCGCCCTGCTCCACAGCCGCGAACAGGAAGCCTACCCCAAAGTGGGTGACTGGGTACTGGTCAAGCGCTATGAAGAAGAGGGCATCATCATCGACACCTTACCGCGCATCAACGAGCTCAGCCGCAAGGCACCGGGCACCAATAGCGCCCGACAAGTGCTCGCCGTCAACATCGATGCTGCATTGATCGTTCAGGGACTTGATCGCGACTTCAACCCCATGCGCCTGCAACGCTACCTGCACCAGATTGTCCAGTGCGGCATACGACCTATCGTTGTTCTGAACAAGTCAGACCTGGTACACGATCCGGAAACCTACCGGCAGCAGGTACTGAAACTGGGATACCATTGCCCGGTAGTGCTCACGAGTGCCCTGTACCCCACCCAACAACAGGACTGGACAAGTCAATACCTGTTGCCACAGCACACCTACATCCTGCTGGGATCATCGGGCGTAGGAAAAAGCACCTTGCTCAACGGTCTGCTGGGGTATCAACGTATGGAAGAAGGTGCTACCAGCACGGCTAACCACAAAGGCAGGCATACCACGACCACCCGGCAACTCGTTCAATTGCCCAATGGCAGCCTGCTCATCGATGCACCCGGCATGCGCGAACTGGGCATTACGGAAGAAGCGGGCAGCACCGGTATACCGCATCCCCTGATAGAACAGTTGGCGATACGTTGCCGGTTTGCCGATTGCTCCCACCAGCACGAGCCCGGCTGCGCGGTACTGGAGGCTATGCGCCAGGGCGACCTACCAGAACTGGTGTATCGCAGCTACAGCAAATTGCTGCGCGAGCAATACCATTTCCAGGCGAGCGTAGCAGATAAACGACGCAATGAGCGGCAGTTTGGCAAAATGGCCAAACAGGTCGCCAAACACCGCAAAGACAGGAAGTATTAAGGGCTTGCCCGCATCACCAAAAGCAAAAAGACTGAGCACCCTGCTCAGTCTTTTTGCTTAATTAGCTATCGCTGAAATCGCTCTGGCACACCAGCACTAGGCCGCGTCCTGCATTTTCTTGGTGCGTTGATAGGTAGCTGGCGTCACTTTATAATATTTGAGAAAAGATTTACCAAAACTGCTTTGCGAGGTGTACCCCAGCAGTTGCGCCACTTCAAACACTTTGTAGTTACCGGCTGCCAGCAAAGCGGCGGCCTGCTGCAACCGGATCTCATTGATCAGTTCATTGGGGGTCATATGGGTCACCTGTTTGATCTTGCGGTACAAGGTCGGCCGGCTCATGTGCATCAGCAGCGCGAGGCGGTCTACCGTCAGGTCCTTCCCGAACACATGGCCGCGCAGGCAGGCATGCAACTTTTGCAACAAAGATTCCTGTTCGCTCATCGCCGGCGCCGGCACCACCACCCGGTGCGCCATGACCCGTTTTTCCTTCAGCCGGTTGGCAATCAGGTGGCGCACCAGCATATCCAGGTGCTCCCGGAAGATCGCGCCCCCGATATGCTCATCGGCACCAGCTGCCAGGCAGCGCTGCCGCATCTCCGCACCGTCCACGCCGGTCACCATGACTACCGGCCGGTGTTCGCCGCCATCTCCGGTTTTTAACGACCGGCACCAGGAGCGGCCCCCATCTGCCAGGCCATCCGGCACCAGCAACACCAGCTGTATGGCGTGGCTACCAACGATCGACAATCCGGCCGCCAGGGTACGTGCCACATAGACACCATAGTCAACCGGCAGCTTGTCCCGCAATCTGTGCAAAAGGTCCCTGCTCGGACCGACGATCAAAATAGTACTGCGCATAGCAAATCGCTTACCCCACAAAACTACCCGGCCAGCCACCGGAGCGATGCTTCATTTGTTGAAAATGCTGCGACAAATGTTCTGAAACCGTAGCGGGTGAAGCGTTTCAGCGGGTAGCATTGTCTGATTAGGCTACATTACCTATTTTCGGGGAGTAAAACCGGGCCATGCCGTAACCCAGCCAGAACGATTGCTACCTATGTCTACAAAAAAAACTTTGCCCCTGCTCTTCCTGCTGCTGCTGACACTTATCGGACAGGCACAGACCGGCCATATCAACTTCACCTCCCTCACCCTCCGCGACGGACTTATTTCCAATTCCGTCAACGCCATCATCAAAGACCATTACGGACTGATGTGGTTTGCCACCGACGATGGCCTCAATAAATTCGACGGCACCAACTTTACTCAATACCGCCACCTCCCCGGCGTGCCCTCCAGCCTCCGGTCCAATGAGATACTGACCCTGCACGAAGACCCCGCCGGCAACCTCTGGATCGGTACCAGCGGTGGCGGCCTCAGTCTGTACGACCGCCGCCAGGACCTGTTTATCCATTACCCGACCGACGGAAAAACACCCGAATTACCGCCCAATGCTGTCGTCCGTGGCATCGACAGCGACCCATCCGGCCGCCTCTGGATCGCCCAGTACGAAAACCTGTTTCAACTGACACCCGGCAGAGCCAGCATCACCCGCATTGACCTGTCTTCCGCCGATCAGCAGCAACCCCTTACCCACGTATTCAACTGCCTATTCGTCGACAGCCGCCAAAGGGTATGGATCGGCGCCACCCAGGCACTGTACCTGTATGAACCAGCTACCCGCAAAGCGAGCCGGTTCCGGCATCATCCAGACAACCCGGCCAGCCTCAACAGCAACGACATCAAAGTCATTACAGAAGACAAGGCGGGCAATATCTGGATCGGCACCAGCAACGGCCTTTCCACGTTTAAAGCAGATGGGTCCGGCTTCATCAACTATCCCTACCTCAGCGGCCCCGCCTCCACCCTCATCAGCAATGAGATCACCAGCATCGCCGTCGATGAAACCGGCAAACTCTGGGTAGGCACCGTCCATGGACTCAGCATCGTGGACCCCGGCAAACAGCAGGTCGACAGCTATGTGCCACAAGATGGGAATATCCATAGCCTCACCAGCAAATTCATACGCTCCACCTACGTCGACAACCAGGGTATCTGCTGGATCGGCACCTTCCGTGGTGGTGTCAACAAATATGACCGTCACCTCAACCTGTTCGACTTTAAACTCAGCCAGTCCTTTTTCCCGCAAACCCGCAAAACCACCATCATCAGCGCCTTTGCCGAAACGCCGGATGGCAGCATCTATATCGGATCGGATGGCGGTGGCCTTTATCGTTTCAACCACAAAACCGAACAGGTTACCCCCATCGACCTCGGCCTGCCGGTCGACAGCAAACACCCCCTGTCGGTACTGGCACTTTGCCGTACGCGCGATAATAAATTATATGTTGGCACCTATGCCTGGGGCATCGTCGTCTTCGACCTGCAAACCGGCCACCGGCAATACCTTCGCCAGGCACCAGGCCCTGCCGACCTCAACTCCAACAATATTTTTTGTTTCAAAGAAGACAGCAACGGAGATCTGTGGGTAGGCACCAACGGCGAAGGCATCAACCTGCTCCGGAATGGCAAGGTCATCACCCGCTTTACGCCCACCCCTACCCCGGGAGCCACCAACGAGCAATTGCTGCCCCGCAACGGGTTTGTACGCGCCATAGAGGAAGACCTGGCGGGCAATATCTGGATCGGCTCGCACGGCGGGGGCATCAGTGTATACAATCCCAACAACCGGCAATGGACCAGCTACACCCAAACCAACAGCCAGTTGCCGAGCGATAAAGTGCAGGCCATGCTGCGCGACAGCAAAGGACATATCTGGATCGGCACCTTTGGTGAAGGCCTTAGTTACTACGATGAACAACAAAAAAACTTCATTACCTATACGGAAAAAGATGGGCTGCAAAACAATACCATTTACCAGGTGATCGAAGACCGCAACGGCCTCATCTGGGTGAGCACCAACACCGGCATCAGCAGCTTTGACCCCATCAATAAAACATTCCGCAACTACACCCACCTCAACGGTGTACAGAACAACAACTTTTCGCATGCAGCCGGCATCGCCCTCAGCGACGGACAACTGATCTTCGGCGGCATCGAGGGATTCAATTACTTCGATCCCGGAAAACTGGCCATTAACCGCAATGTACCACGGGTACTGATCACCGACCTGAAAATATCCAACAAGTCGGTACAACCCGGTGACGACGCCCCTATCCAGGAACATATCTCCGTAGCCAAAGAGATACACCTCGCGTACAAGCAGAATTTTGCCGTCAGCTTTGTAGCCCTCAACTACACCATACCGCGGCAAAATCATTATGCGTACAAATTAGAAGGCTTCGACAAGGACTGGAACTATACCGGCATCATCAACACCGCCTCCTATACCAACCTCGATCCGGGTGAATACACCTTCCGGGTAAAGGCCAGCAACAACGATGGCATCTGGAGTACGGAAGACAGTACCATCCGGATCTACGTACAACCGCCCTTCTGGCGTACCACCTGGGCTTATATCGCCTATGTACTGCTGGCAGCAGGTATATTGTTATACAGCCGCCGTGTAGGCATAGCCCGCCTCCGCAAGAAATTTCAACTGGAGCAGGAACGGCAGGAAGCCCAGCGCATCCGTGAACTTGACCGGCTGAAGATCAAATTCCTTACCAACCTCAGCCACGATTTCCGCACGCCCATCTCCCTCATCATGGGACCGGTTGACCAGCTGATCACCGGCGAAAACACCCCCAACCGGCTCGGCAAATTACAGATGGTCAAGCGCAACGCACGGCGCCTGCTCAACCTCGTCAACCAACTGCTCGACTTCCGCAAAATGGAAGAACACGAACTGCGCCTGCAACTCTCGCAGGGGGAATTCGTTTCTTTTGTAAAAGAAGTAACAGACTCGTTCATGGATTTTGCCGAACGCAAGAACATACAATTCCGCTTCAGCAGTACCTTGCCCGCACTGCCTGCCCTGTTTGACCACGACAAAATAGAACGTATTCTCTTTAACCTGTTGTCCAATGCCTTCAAGTTTACCCTCGAAGGCGGGCATGTCAGTGTATCGATCGACACACCCGTACGGACTGCCGCCCACGGCCAGCAATGGGTCAGCATCAAAGTACAGGACTCCGGCATCGGCATTCCCAAAGAACAACAGGAACAGATATTCGATCGCTTCTTCCAAACCAATACCACCGGCGCCGTGCTCAACCAGGGATCGGGCATCGGCTTGTCCATCACCAAAGAGTTCATCACCATGCAGGGCGGCATCATCACGGTAGACAGTGAACCCGGACAAGGCTCAGCCTTCACCCTGCAACTGCCCCTTACCCTGGCCGGGTTGCCGGAGGTAGCCGACCCACTGGCCACTGGCGATGACCAGCCGATACCGGAAGAGGAACCTACAGCCGCCATCCTCAGTTACGCATCCCCCGCAGACACCGACCAACCGGTTGTATTATTGGTGGAAGACAACGAAGACTTCCGTTTCTACCTTAAAGACAACCTGCGCCACCAATACAAAATACTGGAAGCCGTCAACGGAAAAGAAGGCTGGCAAAAAGCCCTGGCCCAACATCCACAACTGATCGTCAGCGATGTCACCATGCCCGAAATGGACGGCATCAGTCTCGTGCAAAAACTCAAGGCCGATAAACGTACCAGCCATATACCCGTCATCTTACTGACCGCCCTCACCGCCGAAGAACAACAACTGGCAGGCCTCAGTACCGGTGCCAACGACTACATCACCAAACCTTTCAATGTAGAGGTATTGCATGCGCGCATACGCAACCTGCTGCACCTCAACAACACCCTGAAGACTACCTATACAAAACAGATCAAGGTATTGGCGCCAGAGGTCAGTGTGACCACCGGCGATGAGAAACTACTCAACCGCATCGTTGCCTACCTCGAAGAGAACCTCACCAATTCACAATTATCTGTAGAAAGCCTGAGCCGCGAAGTAGGCATGAGCCGCAGCTCCCTCTACAACAAACTGCTGGAGCTGACCGGACAAACACCGGTCGAATACATCCGCGCCTACCGGCTCGACAAAGCCGCGGTGCTGTTGCAAAAAAGCGACATGACCATTGCAGAAATCGCTTACCAGGTGGGTTTCTCGACACCCAATTATTTCGCCAAATCATTCAAGGCAAAATTCAACCTGCTGCCTTCGGAATACATTACGCGGCACAAGAAAGGAGCTGTTTAGCCCTAACGTCTCAAAAAATACAGCAATAAGGGCCGACAAGCGATTGCTGGTCTTTTTTTATGGACATTAGTGCAGGTGCAATCCACCAGCTTTACCCATGAACAAGATCAACAACATCACCATCGCTGCAACACTGGCCACGTTGATAGGCGCAGGATGCGCAGGCAAATATGCCAGTCAGACAGCCAGCCCTACCAACACGCAATCCGGTCATTCCACCAGCACAAAGACCGCACCCACTCCATCTTTGAAAAACACCTTCAAAGATGATTTCCTCATCGGCACAGCGCTCAACAATTTCCAGGTGAACGCACAGGATGGGAAACTAGCCGACCTGATACCGGCGCAATTCAACGCCATAACAGCTGAGAATGCCATGAAGGCACAACACCTGCAACCACGTTGGGGTGAGTTCCGTTTTGAAGCTGCCGATAAATTGATCGACTATGCGCAACAGCATCAGATGAAAGTAAACGGGCACACCCTCGTATGGCACAGTCAGATGCCATCCTTTGCCCGGCGCATCCGGAATGCCGACTCACTGCGCCAATTCTTCACCAGCCACATCGCCACGGTAGCCGGTCACTACAAAGGCAAAGTATATTCCTGGGATGTTGTCAACGAGGCACTCAACGAAGATGGCAGCCTGCGCAAGTCACCCTTCCTGAACCTGCTGGGCGAGCAATACCTGGAAGAGGCTTTCAAATTAGCGCAGCAGGCAGACCCCGGTGCCGAACTCTACTACAACGATTACAACATCGAACAACCGAAGAAAAGAGCCGGTGCCATTGCGCTGATCAAAAAACTGCAGGCGTCGGGCGCCCGCATCGATGGCGTAGGTATACAAGGCCACTGGCGCATCAACAATTTGCCGCTGGCAGAGATTGAAAAAAGCATCCTTGCCTACCATGCCCTCGGACTAAAAGTAATGTTCACAGAACTCGACATCAGCGTACTGCCCAATCCCTGGGATGCCAATACCGCCGATGTAAGCAACACCAGCACCACTAAAAAAGAAGGCATGAATCCTTACACAGCCGGATTGCCCGACTCTGTACATACCCAGCTCAGCCAGGCCTATGAACAACTCTTCCAGTTGTTCCTTAAGCACCGCGACAAGATCACCCGCATCACCTTCTGGGGTGTAGGCGACGGTCAATCCTGGCTCAACAACTTCCCCATTGGAGGTCGCACGAATTACCCGCTGTTGTTTGACCGGCAAAATGACCCCAAGCCTGCCTTCTACGCCGTGATTGGTGCCAAAAACAAATTGTAGTCGATACGACTTGGTTAAAGGAGTATTAGGAATATGCAACAAAATACAGTACGTTCGTCCCCTATGATACGATTGTTTACCAACACCCTACAAACCAGTCGACTGCTGCCTGCAGCACTGGCGATCACCACCCTGCTCGGCACACAAACCACCTCAGCCCAGGTGAAGCTACCCCGGCTGGTGCGTGACAGCATGATCCTTCAACGCGATACGAAGGTCAGCCTCTGGGGATGGGCCTCGCCCAAAGAAAAGGTCACTGTCCGCTTCAACAACAAGCGCTACACCACCACCACCGCAGCCGATGGCAAGTGGCGGCTATGGCTGGCTCCTACACCAGCCGGCGGCCCGTATATGATGGAGATTGCCGGCAGCAACAAGATCGAACTGAAAGACATACTCGTGGGGGATGTATACCTCTGTGCAGGCCAGTCCAACATGGTGCACCAGATGAACCTGCACAGTGTACGCTATGCCAATGACATCGCCACCGCCAACAACCCGCAGATACGCCAGTTCTGGATACCCTATGTCAATGACATGAACGCTACCCGTGCAGACCTCGCTGGCGGCAACTGGAAATGGGCCAATCCCGAAGATGTACGCAACTTCTCGGCCGTTGCTTATTTCTTCGCCCGCGATATCAACGAACGCTATAAAGTGCCCATCGGCATCATCAACGCATCTATCGGTGGCACCCCCATCGAATCCTGGATCAGCGAAGAAGCCCTGCAGACATTTCCTAACTTCGTCAGCACCATACAACGCAACAGAGATACCGCCTACATCAATACCCTGCAGCGTAATGCGTCAGCGGCCAACAAGCCCGGCCCGGTCAAAGACAAAGGACTTACCGGTCTCCAACATTGGTATGATCCCGCTTACCAGCCAAAGGCCTGGCGCGATATCGCCATACCGGGGTATTGGGAAGACCAGGGCATCAAAGACCTCAACGGCACCATCTGGTACCGCCGTGAAATAGACATTCCCGCATCGATGACCGGTAAGGAAGCACGCGTCTTTCTGGGCCGCATACACGATGCAGATGTATTGTACATCAATGGCAAACAGGTGGGCAACACCACCTACCTCTATCCGCAAAGAAGATACAATGTGCCGGCAGGATTGCTGAAAGCCGGCAAGAACACCTTCGCCATCCGCGTCAGCAATTTCAATGGCAAAGGTGGATTCGTGTCCGACAAACCATACTATGTATTTGCCGGCAACGACACGGTTAGTCTAACGGGTTATTGGCAATACAAAGTGGGCGAAGTATTTGAACCCGTGACCAACCCCGTGCCGCCACCGGTTGCTGCACAAAACCAACCCATGGCCAATTACAATGGCATGATCGCACCAATACTCAACTATACCCTCAAAGGATTTTGCTGGTACCAGGGCGAAACCAATGCGGGACGACCTGATGAATATGCAAGGTTGCAACCTGCCCTCATCGCGGATTGGCGCAGCCGGTGGAACCAGGGCGAACTGCCCTTCCTGTTCGTGCAACTGCCGGGTTATATGGATGTCAACTACCGCCCCGAAGAAAGTAGCTGGGCTACCTTCCGCGAAGCACAAAGAAAATCACTGTCCATTCCCAACACCGGCATGGCCGTCGCCATCGACCTCGGCGAATGGAATGATGTGCACCCCGACAATAAAAAATCGGTAGGCGATCGCCTGGCACTCGCTGCGCGCGCTATCGTATATGGAGAGAAGGGATTTGAATACAGCGGACCCATCTATGAGTCGGCCAGCGTAGAAGGCAACAAGATCGTCATCAGTTTTACCCATACCGGGGGCGGACTCATTGCACTCGACAACGAGCCACTCAGCAATTTTGCCATCGCCGGTGCCGATAAGAAATTTGTATGGGCCACTGCCAGGATCGAAAACGGCAAGGTGGTTGTATCGAGCGACCAGGTAACACAACCTAAATACGTTCGGTACGCCTGGTCCGATAATCCCGACAATCCCAACCTGGGCAACCAGGAGAGATTACCTGCGTCTCCCTTCCGCACTGATCAATAGACAAACAATATAATAACAAAAGGCGATTGCCGGGTACTCCGTCAATCGCCTTGTTATTTTCAACGAACATTATTTTGCCTGAATGTTGATCGTGCCGGCATTCAACCCATTCGAAGTAGCTTGTAGGGTAATGGTTCCTTTAAACCCTTTTTTTGCCCGCACGATTGCCAGCGCCAGTCCGCCGAAAGCCCGGCGTTCGGGCGATGCAAAACTAACGAGATCAGCTGGGTTGCCATTGTCTGTCGCGACCAGCTCACCCGCACCTGCCACGCTGAAGCGGATCGATGGTGCCGCATCGGGTACTACACGCCCCTCCTTATCCACCACACGCACGGTGATAAACGACAGGTCATCCCCATCTGCTGCAATCGTTTTGCGGTCAGCTTCCAGCTTCAGGCCGGTAGCCACACCGGTAGTGCGTATCACTTCACTGGCCCAGGACTTTCCGTCCTTATAGGTCTGCACCTTGAGGTCACCGGGTGTATACATCACACTGTCCCACCGGAAACGGTATTCATAAAGCCCTTTCTTTTTACGACCCAACGATCGACCATTGAGGAACAGTTCCGCTTCATCACCCGATGAGAACACATGCACGGGCGTCACCTTACCGGTACGGTCGGGCCAGTTCCAATGCGGCAGAATATGTGCCACCGGTAGATCGGGCCGCCAGCGGGATTGGTACAGCCAGAAACGATCTTTCTTAAAGCCAGCGAGATCGATGATACCACAATAAGAACTGCGGGCACCATAGTATGGGGTAGGCTCTCCAATATAGTCCCAGCCACTCCACACAAACTCACCGGCCACATACAGGTGTTTATCCTGCGAAGCAAATACCTTATCGGGCGAAGCGCCAAAAGCCGCTGTATACAATTCATACGCACTCACGAACTGAGCCACCGGGTTGCCCCCTGTAGAATCGCTCACAGGTGCGCTGATACCAGGCGTTACAGGAAACACATAAGTACCCCGCGTACTCAACGCCGAAGCGCTCTCGCTGCTGAAGATGAGCTTTTGCGAAAATGCGTCGTGGAATGCCGGATACAACGGCGTCGTACGAATACCCTTGAGATGGGCATAAGCCGGTGCATCCCGGATGCCTTCGCCCTGGTAGTTGAGACTAATAATATCCATCACCGCCGGAAAAGGCATGGTAGGTTTGGCATAGTTCATGGAAGCGGTGGCAGGCCGCGTAGGATCTTCGTCTTTGACGATGTCGTACAGTCGCTTTGCGACGATGGCACCGGAATCGGCCGTATACTGCTCGCCCACCTCATTGCCAAAACTCCAGGCAATCACGGAAGGATGGTTGCGGTCGCGGCGAATGAAAGAACGCGTATCGGCCTCGTACCAATCCGGGAAGATCAGGTGAAAGTCGAGGGGCGTCTTGCCTTTCTCCCAGCAATCGAATACCTCATCGATCACCAGGAAACCCATGCGATCGGTGAGGTCGAGCAATTCAGGAGCAGGCGGATTGTGCGCCAGCCGGATGGCATTGCAGCCCAGCTCGGCCAATAGTTCCAGTTGCCGCTCGGCAGCCCGCACATTGAAAGCACCACCCAGCGCCCCGAGATCATGGTGTTGATTCACGCCCTGCATACGCACCGGTGTGCCATTCACCAGCAAACCGTTGGTGGGGTGAAACTCCAGTGAACGGATACCGAATTTCGTTTCATACGTATCCACCAGCTTGCCGCCTACATACACCTGACTCACGGCTACATACATCGACTGAATGGCGGTGGGGCGTGGTCCCCATAATTTGGGATTCATGAGCACTATCGAAGCACTGGCCTTCCCTTTTTTACCGGCAGGCACGGTGGCAGACATCCGTTCAAAGCTGGCCACCTTACCACCAGGCTTACCCGTCAGCATATTGACCAGGTAGAGGTCGGTGGCCACTTCGGCTTGTGCAGCAGCACTACTGTTTTCGAGTTCCACCACCAGGTCCACCACGGCCGATTGCGCCGATACTTCTTTCGTGCGCACAAACGTGCCCCACTGCCCGATATGTACCGGACTTACTTTCGTCAGCCACACATTGCGGTACAAACCAGCACCCGGATACCAGCGGGCAGCATGATTGGGATTATCGATGCGGATGGCAAGTTGGTTATCGCCACCATATTGGATATAGGGTGTCAGATCAAGCCGGAACGAATTATAACCATACGGCCAGCCACCCACCAGCACACCATTCAGCCATACCATGGCGTACGACATGGCACCGTCGATATCGAGGTAAATGGATTTGCCCTGATCTGTAGCAGACACTGCCAATTTACGGCGATACCAGGCCACGCCTTGGATCGGCAATCGTCCCATGCCTCCACCAACGATAGCATTGGCTTCTTTGTAGAACTCTTTCGTGATCGCCCAGTCATGCGGCAGGTTCACCAGGTCCCAGCGGCTGTCATCAAATTGCGTATGCACTAAGGGGAAATTAACGCCAGGACTTACACCAGCCGGACGCCGGTGATGTTTCGCCGGGTCTTTGATAAATTCATTGGCCGTGGGCAATATCCAGGCTTTCAGGGCACGGGAGGACGACTGTCCCCTGCCCGATTCTGTAGCACGCGTATCCGCCACGATGTTGTCATTGCGATAACCCACCACGGGTCGCTCATCATAGACCAGCGAATCTCCCTCACCGGGGTACAGCATAAAGCGCCAGCCATCATTGATCCTGGTACGCTCCCGACCGGGTATTTGTGCATAGCTAACTGCAACCTGACTCACCAATACCAACAGCAGCGCAGCAGGTAATATTCTCCATCTAACAATCATCATAGTCCTCAATTTACCATAAACGGCCATAAATAACAAAGGGAGGATGAGACCATCCCCCCGTTCACTGCTAATAGGTGAAAAAGAAACTTTACTTGTTGTACATCGGATCATTGCCGCTGTAACGTAGATAAGCATATTGTGCCCACGAGGTAGAAGGCTTGCCCAGTGAAGTAGCATAGAGCGCAAAGAAGCAACCGGTAAATCCACCGGCCGTCCGCGTGCTCACATACTTCGCATCCACACCGCCCTGCAGCAACTTCCACTCACCTTTCTTTACCGCATACGAGAAATCATACGTGCCCCCTTTCGCATCGATCTTCAGTTGCACCGCACCAGGCTTACCCACCAACTCCTGCGACGCCAGCAGCTGCATCTCCTCCCCCTTGCGCCCCTTGTACAATTGCAACACCGGCTTCCCGGCTGCCACCGACTGACAGAGATAATAAAAATGGTTCTCCGCCTGGTACACCATAAAGCCGGCCTTTTCATGCTCTGCAGCGGCGGCAAAACGCAATTCCGTTTCGGCACTCGCATACAGGTGTTGTTGTCGTTTGCCTACAAAAGAAGGCACACCCATCTCCTGCACCGTGGCAGGTTTCAGCAACAGCGAGAGCCCCTTTTTATCGCGTTTAAAGGCATGACTATCTACCGACCGCAGGTACAACAAAGAAGGATCCCAGCTTTTGGCAAACTGTACCGTGTAGGAAAAATTACCGCTTTGCGGCAAAGCCCCCGCCTGCTTCACTTCCGGAAACCGAGCAGTATACTGGTACTGCACCTCGGTATGATCGGGATTGATCACCGGCCACTCGTCTTTCCATTGCACCGGGGCAATAAAAGTTTCCCGGCCGGTATTGTAATAATCGCCTTCATACGGACGACAGGCCAGGAAAATGGCATAGGTATTTCCATCCGGACCGTCCACGAATTGCGCATGGCCGGTAGACGTCACCGGATCTTTGCGATTGTCCGGCAATCCTCTTTGTGTTAATATGGGGTTCTTCTCATAAGGTACATATGGTCCCCATACCGATTTACTGCGAAAGACCACTTGCGAGTGGTTGACAGACGTGCCACCTTCCGCAGCAGACAGGTAATACCACCCATTGCGCTGCAACAGGTGCGGACCTTCGATCCATACGGGCTTCTTGCTGATATCAACGCCGCCATTCACCAATATCTTTTCTTCGCCGACCACCTTCAGGGCAACGGGATCGAATTCATACATACGTATGGTACGGTGACCCGGATACAATGATTTATGTTCCGGTGGATCACTGTTGTAGATGATGTAAGCCTTGTCATCGATAAAATGCACCGAAGGATCGATACCCCGTACGTCCTTTAGCCACACAGGATCACTCCAGGGACCCGCCGGATTGGTAGCGGTGATCACGAAGTTGCCGCCATCATCGATATTGGTACAGGCCAGGTAAAAAGTACCGTTGTGGAAACTGATACCAGGCGCAAACAATCCACGGGTCGTTCCCTGTTTCAGGAACTGCATCTGCGAGGGCCGGTCAATGGCATTGCCGATCTGCTTCCAGTTCTTGAGGTCCTTGCTGTGAAAGATGGGCAACCCCGGAAAATACGAGAAGGTAGAGTTCACGAGGTAATAGTCATTGCCCGCCCGCACAATACTCGGATCGGGATAAAAGCCTTGCAGGATCGGATTGGTGAAGGTTATAGACTGCGCCCGCAATACAGTAACTGAACAGGTCGCCACCAACAACAATACCACCAACGATCGGGTACTAGATCGGAAAAAATGCATGTGTTTCACTTTTGATAATTCTTTATTAAAAAAAGGCAACCCGGCCCTGAAAGGCCGGGTGCCCGGAACGAACAGGCTGTAGCAAAGATCAAATGATACTAAAACAATCGTCTGTTAGGGCATCCATTCCAGGATCGCCGTGCCATAACAATTTGATCCGGATAAATACATTTGAACATCTCCCCAATACTGGTACGAAAAAATGCCACCACTATAAGTTTGGGCACTCCAGCCGGGTGTAAACGTATGTTCCCCGATCAGCGTGCCGCCGCCATAAGCAACACCACTACCACCACCGGATCCGCCTGAAGGTGTCGTCCACGAAAGATCGAGTTTGATATAACTGCAATTCATATTAATATTCACCAGGGTACCGGCATAACCAACGGGTGGGCCGGCATATAAAGCCTGCTGGAACGCATAACTGCTCACAACAGATCCGATTAAAAGGGCAAACACGAAAAACAACTTTTTCATAATGTCAGGTTTTGAATAATTGAAAAATAACAGTATCCATTTGATCCGGCTAAGCCTGGCGTTATATGGATCGCTACTGGCTGTTGAACACCAGCAGGTCATTGAGTCGATTGATGCGAATAGGAAACGAGTCTTCCAGGTCCCGCAGCAGGTCGCGCTCCTTCAGCTGCAGCAGGCTTTGTCGCAGGTCCGAAGCAGCATATTTGAAAGGCATCGGCACCACACCTTGTTTGTGCAGCAAGCGGATCACCACATATTGTCCATCCGCCAGTACCGGCAGGGAAAAGTGTCCGGGCGTCAACCGATGAATGGCGTCAAACACCGCAGGAGCACATACGGTATCTGCCGTTCTGATCAGCAGCTCCTTGTTCAAGGCAACAGCCGGTGACTGGCTCCCTTCCGTTCGGCCCCTGGCGCTATCCAGCAACGATTGCCGGGCAGCCATGGCCGTGGCAAGATCGGGATAGCTATAGAGGGCTACGGTCGCTTGCTCAAAACTGTTCCGTGCCGGCTGATGCCGGTAGGCGTCCTGCACAGCGGCATCCGGTACCGATAACCGGGGATAAACAAAGGATTGCTTATAATGCTGTAGATAAAGAGCGCGTAAATAATGTTTTTGCTGCCACAGAAAAACAGGATCCTGCTGCATGCCCAGCGCATTCGCCTGGTCGTACAGGCTGATGCCGATCAGGTGGGCCGCCAGTAGTTTTTTGACATCACCAGCCTGCCGCAATGATCCGGCAAATACAGGTTGGTAACGAACCAGCTCCTGCAGGTCAGCCAGGGTAAACACTTGCCGGCTGTCCTGCCAGGAATACTCCATCAGCAACACACGGCTGTCAACACCCGGCCAGGCACGCCTGCCGGGGTCATACACCTGCGCCACGGAATGGATGGCCTCGTCATGATACACCGGCTGCATCCGTTGCATCACCTGTTCCTGGCTCCGCCAGATCTTATCTTCCTGCAACGCCATCAACAGTTCACCATAGATCGCCGCACTGTCTGTTGCAAAATCACGTGCAGCGGCCGGCCGATGTTCACGCACATACACTACGCACTGACCATGCAGGGTACGCACAGGGCCATATACCTTGCCCACCTGTGGGGCCACCAATGCTGGCAGGTAAACCGCCAGCGGTACAAAAGGGAAGCGACTCCAGCCACTGAAGGCCTGCGCACCTGGCTGCGCCAGTACCCGCCGCCGCAAAGCAGGCCAGGCCCCTTCGCCGGCAGCCTGCGCAACTGACACGCCCTCGGACGCCGGTGTGTTGCTGGTTTCCGGGTAGAATAAATAATCCAACCAATACTCCCGGTTACGCAGCACATACGCTTTTTTCAGCTCATCGTGCGACACCTGCAGCAGTGGTTTCACCTGTTTATTCCATAAATACCCATTGACCGACGATACCTGGTAACGTATTGCATAGGCCAGTTGCTGCTGCAACGCAACGATGGTATCGAACCGGTGCTCTGCAGCATAGGCGAGCACACGCGCCTCTTCTACCAACCGATCACGCAGTTCCACATCCGTCAGCTCCCGGTAACCGCCCTGCTGCCGCAATGCCTGCAACTCGTCTTCCAGCAGCGTATATTGTCCGGCCTGCAACACCACGGCATCGGCAGGTGCGGGTTGACATCCTGCACCTGCTAACACCAGTAGTATGAAATAAGCCACTAACGTTTTCCTCATGTAATGTCTTGATCAGGTGTACAGCACCTAAGCTCGTTGGCTTGTAATGAAGGGCCTTTATGCCTCTTGCATCTCCTACGTTACCTCGATGCCTCGTTGCCTTAATGCCTCGTATTACTTGGTATTCGCCTTCAGCGATTCCGCCACGGCGCCATACGCCAGTTTGCGTACATAAGATTCTGTCCATACGCCGATGGGCTCGCCGGCGCGCCAGCTCGAACTGGCCGGACTATCCAACGGACTCCACAACGTAATACCATACCGCTGTTTGGCAGGTATCAGTTCAAAGTATTTATCGATCACGTATTTGTACAGCTCCGCCTGCTTTTGGTAATGCTCGGCAGTAGCAGCCGTTGTCTTCACCCCTACGCCAAGGTCCAGCTCAGATATCTTGATCAGCTTGCCCGTCGCCGCCAGCAGCTTGAACATCTCGTCGATCTTCGCTTTGTCATTGCTGATACTGATGTGCATCTGCGTACCGATACCATCCACTTTAGCACCCTTGCTTTCGATATACTTGACATATTCGATCAGGCCGCGGCATTTGTCCAGGCTGTACTCGAGGTTATAATCATTGATGAACAGGATATCAGTCGCATTGCCATACTGGCGTGCCAGTTTGAAAGCGGTCACCCCATAATCTTTCCCGAGATAATCCTGCCAGTAAAACTCATCGGTCGCCAGTGTCCTGCCCACGCCTGTTTTCAATTCATAAGGCTTGCCATCATCCATGGGTTCGTTCACCACATCCCAGGCCTTCACCGTTGCCTTGCTGGCATCGAGCATACCCTTCATCCAGGTATCCAGTGCGCCACCGATCAGCATTGTTTTTTCTGCGGCACTCTTCTCGGCAATGGTGGTGCTGCCACCTGTCGCCTTGCTGTTCTTGAGTACCACATCGTCGATGTATACCGTGCCGGCAAATTCACCATAGCTGAAGATGAGTCTGCTACGGGTATCCGAAGTGGCCGTTGTCGCAATATTGACCTGTTTCCACTCCGTGGTAACATTCACCTGACCAAAACCATTGGAGGAATAGTCGGTGCTTTGCAGTTCCGGACGGATCACACCGGCAGCGGTACCTTTCACCCAGAAACTGAGTTCATAGGTTTCCCCATTGCTCAGGTTCGCGGCAAACGGATAACTCGTCTGCACATCCCAGTAATTGGCAGCCTTTGTAGGATTGGTCACAAAAAAGGCTTTGCCCTTATTGCCCACGCCCAGGCCATCGGCCGTCACACCGCGGGTGCTGCTGCCACCCCAGCCGCCCCAACCGGAGCCGCTTTCAAAGTCACCGCCTGTTACCAGGTTGGTAACAGCAGCCGTACCCTGCGTATCGTATACATAAAAATTATTGACATCCACCGTATAGGTAACCCCGGGCTTGTAGCCGAGGTCGAGGTGCAGTTTGATAGGTCCACCCGCGAAATCACTCAATTGAAAACGTATTTCTTTCCAGGAGATACCGGTGGTAAAAGTAGCGGTCGCCTTACCCGATTTCGACCAGTCGATAGCAGGCGTATTGTCTTTCATGCCTTCGAAAGCGATACGGCCTTCACCCGGCAGATCCGATTTGATGTACAACACCACTTCATATTTATGCGCGGTATTGACCGTGATCGAAGGAGTCACCAGTTGCAGGTCCGTCGCCGCAGTGCCAGTGCCTGCTACCAGTTTGAGCGACTTGGTTCCTGCCCCCATACCTCCATTATCAGCCACTGAAATACCAGCACCAGCGTTGGTCCGGTTCCAGCCGGTAAAACTTTTGTCTTTTAGTCCGGCCAGGTTCAGGTCATTGTTATAGGCAGGCGCCGTCACCACCAGGGGCGACAGCAAGCCATTCAGGTAACTGGCTTTTTGGTTTGCATGCCATACCAGGGTATGGCCATACACCGCCATATTGTTTTGGGTGGCCGTCTCGAGCAATGCCTTCACTTTTACCAGGTCCAGACTTCCATCTGCCTGCACCACGGCACCGTGCTTCATTTCATAACCCAGCACGATCTCATCGAAGTTCTTGTTGGCAAGCCGGTATTTAACCCCTTTATCAAGGTATTCCTGCAAGCCCAGCGCAACGCCCCATTTAAAATTGGGGTGTGCGCTACGGTTGATATAGCTTTTCAAAGCCGGGTAGGCATCCAGGTCTTCCTGCACGCTTACCGTAGCTGGTTTATCGACGGCGAAGGCAGGCGATTTATATTTGTTGCAGGCAGTCATCAGTGACAACACCGACATCCCTGCAGCGATCGTTAGTAGCTTTTGCATAACAAAAATTAAAAATGGCAGAATAGATTACTTCCTGACAGGTGTAAAGGTTTCCATGGTCACGGCCCTGTCGCGAATGACCAGCGTATCCGTGGCAGCCACCTGCATATCCGGTAAACTCACCGAATAGTTGAGGTAAAGCGCATCACGGTCCTTACCACCCCAACTGTTCTTCTCCCCTTTCTTCACAAACTGACCACTACCGGTTGCAGTGACGTTCGCAGTTCCGCTGGTAACGGTGCATTTGCCTGCATCATCGAAGCGCAGTAAAAGCGTGCAGTTGACGTTAATGCCGTTCTTATCCTTGTACACCACGGGAAACTCGATCTCCTTCCTGGCCCGGGTCGACAACTTGTTCACCTCATCGTCTTCCACATATTGCTTGTGACGCACGATGGTACTATTGACACTACCCGTGATGACATCCTTGCCGCGACGCAGGTAGTTACCGTGCCAGTCATTCACATATTTGATGGCATACAGCACAAAGCCTTTCCCAAACAGGATAGAGTCGGCAGCCGCCTTATCGGTCATGCGAACCGGGATCACATAGGTATTTTTGATCGCCTTGGGATCATTGAAGAAGGCCTCTGTCAACTGCACATCTACTGCACCCGTCAGACCACCTTTTTTGATCACGATACTGTTGGCGCTCAACTGAAAATAATTGGTGGGCATCGCCAGCACATCATCCTTACCGGCACCAAACAACATGCCGTTGCCCAGCAGGGAGGGGTCTACGACGATGGGAATGTTGATGTCTTTTTTACTATAGTATACCCCACCCGTGGCCGCCACGATCTGGCATTTGCCCTGATTATCGAGGTCTGTGTTGAAAACATCTTCACCGAAAGTGATCGTACGTACCGGGTATTGGTACGCGAAATACACCGTCTGGAATTCAAAATCCGGGAACTCTGCCTCTTTATTACAGGCCGACAGTACAAACAGGCCCAGCAGTGGTAAAAGCAACTTTTTCATTATTACGATTTTCAAGGTCATTATTAATTAGCGCCATCCCTGGTTTTGCTCCAGTGCACCAAACTTCAGGATCTCACCGTAAGGTATCGGGCCATAGGTCGTGAAGGGTTGAAACTGGCGTGTCTCTACATCGATCACCGAAGGCACGTTGTTGCGGATGCTGATCCCCTTGGCCGTTTCGGTCAGCGGCGCTTTCCAGCGACGCAGGTCCCAGAAGCGGAAACCTTCGAAGCACAGCTCCAGCCGTCGCTCGTTGCGTATCAGGGTGCGCATGCGATCCTTGTCACCCTTTATCGACTCCAGGTACGCGTCACCATTGGTCAACCCAATACCGGCCCGTTTGCGGATGGCCTTGATCACATCATACGCAGAGAAAGCACTGTTGCCGGTTCCCATCGGGCCCCAGGCTTCATTGGCAGCCTCCGCATAGTTCAGGAAGATCTCGGTGTAACGGATATGGGGTTTATAATGACGTTGGTTATTGGCCGAGTTGGGGTTCAGGTTCACATCCTGACGCAGCAGCTTACGCATGTAATAACCGGTACGGGTAGAGGTCTCCACTTTGTTGAGGGCATCATTGGTAGGCCCATCCACCGCCGTATTGATCACCGTACTGGAAGGCCCCGCAGTACCACCATTGACCAGCACATAGGTCTTGAGGCGTGGATCACGGTTATTGTAGGGATTGGCGGCATCGTAACCGCTGGCACCCTCTGCGATCGGATAACCGGTCAGTGTCGGGAAAGCGTCCACGAGGTTTTGCGTGGGGTTCAACCGTCCGCTGCCAAACAGGCTGGGCGGAAAATGTTGCTGCTCCAGGTCGCGGCTATCACCATGATTATTGCGCCACAGGATCTCGGCGGGATTGGCACCGTCTGCCAGACCGGCAATCTCACTGGTATTCGCATACCAGGTGAGTCCGTTGGCGGCCAGCCCGGTGATGCCACCCTTCATGGTCAGCAATTCGCCGGCATAGTTGGCAGCATCGGCCCAGGTGCCGCTATTGCCCGCCGCAAAGGCCGGACTGGCAGCCAGCAAAGCCGCTTTCGACCGAATGGCTTTCACGATCCGGCCAGAGACGAGCCCGCGGAAGTTTACACCCAGCGCCCGGTTGTATTGTTCTGCCGTGACCGTACCAAACTTGCCCGGTACCTGCGATGCATTGTTCACATTTTCAAAATCGAGTGGCAATAAACTTTCAGCAGTCGTCAGGTCACTATAGACCTGCTTCATACAAGCCTCGAAGGTGGCGCGCGGCTGGTTGAAGTTGGCATCGCTGCCCTGCGGCTCCAGGATGAGGGGCACACCCAACAGGGTACCACTCTCGCCGATACCGGCATGCGTTTGCAGCAAATGGTAGTACAGCAGCGCACGCAGGCCATACGCCTCGCCCTTCACACGCATACCAAACAACCGGCTCACGGTTTTATCCGTCGCCCATTGCACGGTATCCACATCCTTCAGCAGGATATTGATGTATTGGATGCCGGCAAACGCGTTTGTCCACTGGCTGATAGGATTGTTGTTGGCCGTCCACTGACCATTGGCCATTTTAAGCAGACCATTGGTCTGGTCATTCGTAACGGCGTCATCCGTGGCCACATCGTTAAATGACCAGCTGTTGGTAGGTATACGGTTGTACCCGTTCAGCAAAATGCCGAAAGGAAAACGTGCGTCGTTGGGTACGTATTGATTCGGGTTCAGGTCCCGGTTATTTTCGATTTCGGGCACCAGCAGGTCCTTACAGCTACTCAGCAGGACCGCCGCGATCGCCAGCATCAGGGTTGTTCTTTTCATATGCATTTATTGATTGGCCGGCAGGCCACGGTTTAAAAAGATGCGGTCACGCCCAGGTTAAACAATCTGGTTTGTGGCGCACTGCCTACATTCATTTCCAACACCTCCCGCTCGCCGGAAAGGGTCAACAGGTTGAAGCCACTGATGTATACACCCAGGTCCTTGATGAAGTCCTGTCCTTTCAATACGTCAGTCAGCTTATACGATACCTGCACTTTCGCCAGGTCAACCCGGTTATTGCTGTACAACCAGAAATCGGAAGCACGGAAATTGTTATCGCTGTTGAAGGTCGTAAGGCGCGGATACTTCGCGGTTGCCGCCGTTTGCGGTGTCCAGCGGTCACGTACTACGACGGAATATTTATCCTCGCCATCTACCCAGAAATAAGAGCTGTTCTTCATCGCATACGCGCCAAAACGGCCAACGGCCACTGCCAGTACGGAAAGGTTTTTCCATTTCGCGCTCAGGTTCAGCCCCAGTGTCAGGGGAGCCCCGCTCCAACCGCCACGACCCAGGTATACCTCATCGCGGGAGTCGATCACGCCATCTCCGTTCTGGTCCTTGTATTTGATATCGCCGGGCTTCACAGCTCCAAAGGTCTGCGAGGGCGAACTGGTGATATCTGCTGCATCTTTGAAGAAGCCCAGGTTTTGCAAACCCCAGATACCATCGAGTGGTTTATCGGCGCGGTATTGGTAAGCGTCTTCAAATACTTCGGCCCGTTGTGTGGCTTTCGTATTGTAATAGGTGCCGGCCAGTCCGAGTGTCCAATCCACTTCACCCAGTTTTTTATGGGCGCGTACATTGAAGTCGAAACCAACGCGCTGGTCATTGTTGTAATTCACGTAGGGAATGAAAGAAGAAACAGGCCAGCCCGTCGTGAAATAAGAAGGGAACAATACACCCGCCTGGATCAGGTTACCCGTGATCCGGTTGGCAAATACATTGGCATCCACTTGCAACAGGCCCTTAAAGAAAGAACCTTCTACGCCGAGGCTCACCTCTTCGCGCTTGGGGAAGGTCATATCGGTATTGTTACCCCTTCTCGATTCGGTGGCCTGGATACCACTGCCATCCTTCCAGCCATACCAGCTGCCCAATACCGTGTAAACACCCTGGTACAAATAGTAGTTGCTGATATCGAGATCGGTATGCAGGATGCCTGCTGAAGCCGTGAGGCGCAGATCGTCCACCACCTGGCTGCCACGCAGGAATTTTTCGTTGCTCAGGCGCCATCCCAAAGAAACGGTTGGAGAGATCGCCGAACGATTGCCCTCCGGCAGGCGCGCACTGTGCACCACGGCACCGCTGAAGTCGAGGTAATAAGTTTGCTTGAAGTTATAGCCGAGCTGCAATCCGATATTGGCATTGCTCGTGGCGTGGTATACCGCCGATTCTTTCTGCTGCCAGCCATTCACCAGCAACACCGCCGACAGGTTGTGTATGCCTTTGATGCTGTTCACATAATTGAACTGGCCCGTAGCCCAGATCGTTTGGCGGTACCAGTTGTTGCTCACGTTTTGGACACCGGTAGAAGCATCCTGCCCGAAGGGTGCCAGGTTGCTGACCAGGTCCACGCCCGAATACGTATTCCAGGTAGGCGCATATACCGTATAGGAATTATTGAAAGCCAGGTTATACGATGCGTTGTAATCCACCGCAAACGCCCCCCGGAAGGTCAGCCCCTTCAACACATTGCGCAAATCAGCATTGACGCCGGTATTGAACTGGAACTGACGGCTGGTATACTTGTTGTTGCCACCCGCATAGATCGCGGCAAAAGGATTGGTTTGATCGAGCTGCGTGCCCCCCAGCAGGTAACGGCCATCGATGATATGGTTGCTGTTCTTCACATACACCTGGGAAGCCTCATCTTCCGGTTCGATCATATCGAGCGGAATGAGCGGCGTAAAGCGGTGCGGACGAAGGGTAGATGCGCTTTGCCAGTAATTGGTATTCACGCCCTTGCCGGTATAAAAAATAGCGGTCGCGTCCACATTGCAGGTTATATAGTCGTTGAGAGTGATGTCCACATTACCACGCAGGTTCAGACGGTCGCTACGGTCATTGCGGATAGCTTCGCCAAAATTGAGCAGCGAACCGGCGGTATTGTATCCCACATTGGTGTAGTACCGCGCTCTGTCGTTGCCACCGGAGATCTCGGCCGTCGCATCATACCGCCCATACGCTTTCTGCAGGTACTGATCCGAATAATAATCCACATTGGGGTAGCGGAATACGTTTTTGCCCGATGCATAATTGTAGATCGTCTCGGGCGTGTACAGGTCCGCCAATCCATCATTGCGCCTGGCTTCATTGTACAAGGTCATGTATTCGGCCGATCCCAGGTATTCGGGATAATCTTTGGGAACATGCAAACCGGCATTCACCCGGATATCGATCTTCTGGGCGCCGGGCAAACCACGTTTGGTCGTAATGTACACCACCCCTTTGGCAGCCCTACTGCCATAAAGCGCTACGGCATTGACACCCTTCATGAAGGTGATCTTGTCGATCTCCGTAGGCAACACGTTGGTCGCCTCACGGGGCACCCCATCGATCACCAGCAGGTAGCTACCCATGCCCCACATACTGTTGCCATTAAAGCCACCAGCCCAGGCATCCATGTTTTCCAGGCTATAGGTCATATAGTTTTTCTTCAGCTGACTGGCTACATCGACCACCAACACGCCACCGAGCACATCTTTTTTCTCCACACGGCGAAACGCTACCTGTACCCGGTTGTCGGCAACGACGGGTGTCGCAGTTTCACTGCTGTCCTGTGCGGTCGCTGCCGGCCCCATCGCCGCCAGCGTACTTGCCAGGATCAGTATTTTTATCTGTTTCATGAATTAGTTAGTTAAGATTAATTAGGAACCTTTTGTCTCTCTCGCTGCCTCTATGTCCCGACGAATGTCGGGATTGCCTCGATGCCTTTCTCCCTACCACCCTGGGTTTTGCTTAAACTCTATGTACAGGTTGGCGTCGGCATTTTTCAACGGGAGCCAGTAATGCTTTTCCGTGAATTTCCTTTCCAGGATCGTTACCTCACGCAGGTTCAGTACGCGGTTGTTCTTCGGATCGGCCGGATTGAAACCCGGAGCCCGGTCAAACTCAACCGACTTCTTCAGCGTATACGGCGCATCGATAAACAACATCCAGCGACGCAGATCATTGAAGCGGTGACCTTCGAACGAAAGCTCTACCGCACGCTCCCGGCGCACTTCCGGCATAAAGGATTCCAGCGATCCGGTAAACTGGGCCGCCACATGCCCCGCACCCGCGCGGTCGCGCAATACATTGATGGCTTCTAAAGCCGTCTTACCATAATTGGTCGACTTCCCGGCAGGGCTGCCATAGCCCTGCGCAGCCGCTTCGGCATACATCAGGTAGGCATCGGCCAGGCGCATATAAGGCACGTGAATGTTCAGGCCCTTGTCATACGAGTAACCCTGGTCATGTTTATTGGAAGTGATGGGAATGAATTTGTACAACAGGTAGCCGGTACGACTGCCCGTACTTACATCCCGGTAAGTACCACCCGTAAACAGGTTCGCATAACGGTTGGATTCAACAGGCGCAGTACCCTGAATACATTTAACACCGTCGTACACGAAGTCGTTGTAGAAACGGGGATCGCGGTTGCGCCAGGGATATTGCGGATCATACCCCGACTCGGCATCGGCCTTGGTAATATCTTTGATGGGCAAGCCATTGGCCATACCATAGTAATCTACATAATTCGCGGTAGGTGCAAAGGTGATCGACTCGTCTACCAGGATTCCCGTAGGTCCATACTGCGCAGCCGTATTATACGTCGATTGGTGCGCCGCATAATAAGGCCCGCGGAAGATCGCCTCGGTACCACCCGGCATCGCAAAATTCTGGCCGGTCGTATAAAAGTTGTTGTAGTATTTGGCAAACTCCTGCAGCTTGTAAGGCGCCTCGCCTACTTCACACAATTGCAGCAATTCACCCAGGGCGGTTGCCGCTTTCTTGCAGTACTCTACATTATAGGTTTTGTTGCCGGTCGATACATAGTTCATCAGCGGACTACCGGCCCACAGATAGTTCTTACCCAGGTAGCCCAGCGCCATGATCTTGTTGATCCGCAGCTGGTTTTTGCCGAGTGTACGTTTACCAGCCGTCGTGTTGTCCCAGTTGGTGGGCAATAACCTCGCCGCTTCGGCAAAATCAGCACCAGCCTTGTCGGCACACTCGCTGTATTTGAGGCGCGGCAGGGTCAGCTTCTCATCACCGGGCAATACTTTATCGATATAAGGTAAGCCACCGAAATATTGAATGAACATGAAGTGGAACCAGCCACGGAAAAACAGCAACTGGCCTTTGATCAGGTCTTTCTCCTCCTGTGTGGCATCGGTCAGTTTCTCCATATTCTCCAGGCCCATATTGCATTTGCGGATGCCATACCAACCCAGTTTCCACAACGATTTGTTGAAGCGGTTGTCGTTGGTACTGGTGGTGTTGCGGTCCATCCAGCCGGCCTGCCAGCCGTCATACTGCGCCTGCCAGCCCCAGAAATCACCATTGTCGATCTTCACGACAAAATGGAAATCCCGCACCGTACCCTGGATCTCGTCTTCGCCCCAGTTCCAGCAGTTGGTCCAGTAGGCATTGGTAAAATCAGGGATACAGTGGTATAGTTCTTCTGTAAAACCTTGAAAATTCGTAAAGTTCTTAAAAGCATTCTCTGCCGACACGATCGATTGCGGCTCCCGGTCGAGGAAGCGTTTGCAGCCACCCAGGCCACACACCGTACCCAACACACACAGCAACAGCAAAGGCTTGATATATTTTTTCATGATTGGCATGTTTAGAAAGTAATGTTAGCACCAAGATTATAACGTTTCACCGTAGGGTAAGCACCCTGAGAAGCCCAACCCGTACCGGCGAAGTTCGACTCGCGGTCGTCGGGCATTTTGCTCCAGGCCACCAGGTTGTTACCATTGAGGTAAACCCGCAGGGAAGCCAGTCCCAGGCGCTTCACCAGCCCACTGTTGAACGTGTACGCCACTTCAGCATTCTTCAACCGCACGTACGAACCATCAAACATGTACTGCGTACCCCGGTAATAGCCGGCCGGTGTAGACAACCAGCGCGGCATGGGTACGTCGGCGCCAAAATTGTCTTTCGACCAGTAGCTGCCTTCATCGTACACCACGTGGTTTTGTGAACCCAGGCTGTTGAACACCACCTGGCGGGTAACGTTGTTCACCGCGTAGAACTGCACAAAGAAAGTCAGGCCCTTCCAGTCAAGGCCCAGCGTGGCGTTGTAGGTATTCTGCGGCCAGCTGCTGTGGCCATAGGGAATATTGTCGCGGGTATCGATGATACCGTCGCCATTGTAATCCACGATATAATAGTTGCCGGGCAATTTCTGGTTGTCATTAGCATCATGGATCGTGCTGCCATACAATTCATCCCAGGTATTGTAGTACCCACGGCTTACATAAGAATTCGTTTGACCGATCTGGTAGCCATCGGTTTTTTGATAAGCCGGCAGCAATTCAGGATTGTCGCCATTGATCACTTTATTCTGCGTATGCGTCATGTTGAGGTCGGCCCACAAACGCAGGTTATGGGAAGTCTGGTGATTGACATGTAACTCTAGCTCATAGCCCTTCGACTGGGCCCTGCCCAGGTTGGCTACCGGTGGATTGGCTCCATAATAAGAAGGTACCGATGTACGGGTGCCCATCAGGATCTTGCTGCGGTTGTCCTGGAAGAAATCGGCCTTACCGCGGATGAGGCCCCTGAACAGTTCAAAGTCGACACCCACATTGTATTTCTCGGCCTGCTCCCATTGTACATTCGGGTTGCCCACGGCAGTTTCCCGGTACCAGTTGTACGGACTGAACTCGGCCTGCTCACCCGTCATACCCAGTCTCGACTGTCCGCCATAAGCCCACTCGGTGAGATACAGGAAGCGGTTGCCGACGTCATCGAAACCAGTCTGGCCATAAGAAGCCCGCAGTTTCAGCAGGTCCAGGAATTTTACGTCCTTCATGAACTTCTCCCGGGTTACGATCCAGTTCAAACCACCCGAAGAGAAGAAGGCAAAACGATAGGCCGGCGCAAACTTCTCCGATCCATTGTAAGCACCGTTGTATTCTAAGGTATACTTACCGTCATAGGTATAGGTAGTACGGAATACCCAATCTTCGCGGTACGAAGGGATCGCACTGTTGGTGGCGGTAATGTTCCGGTTCAGCAGGCCCATCGCCGTCACCGCATGTTTGCGGGCAAAGGTCCTGGCGTAGTTCAATTGCAATTGATAGAAGAGGCGACGCTGGTTGCCGGATATGGCGCCTGCTGCAGGCGACCATTTGGAACCTTCCTGGAAATCGAAGCCCGTGGCCGGGTCCATGGTTTCCTTATAAGTAGGAATACCGGTCTCGGGATCTATCCATTTGCGTTGTACGCCATTGTACAGGTCATTCACACCACGGTCACTCTCGATGAAAGTATTGTCCATCGAAACGGTACCGTTGAAGCGAAGGCCCTGTAAGATCATGTCCAGGTTTTGCTCCAGCGCGAAGTCCGTAGTGATCCGCGTTGTGGTCTGGTACTGAATACCACCCACCGATACACTGCGGGCAGAGTTTTCAGCACGGCCTTCGTTCGGCGCAAAATAGCCCCAGCTGCCATCGGCATACTTGGGCAGGAACACATCCGGCGCCGTCGTATACGCATCGATCCAGGGGCCATATTGGTTGCCCGAAAAACCCCAGGGGCTCTTACGTACACCATACGAACCGCTCAGGTTGGCCTTGAAGACGGTGGTAGGTGTCAGGTTGAAATCGAGGTTCGTCCGCACGTTGGCGCGGTTGAAACCAAAACCGGGGCTGTAGCCGCGGTTATTGTCCAGCACACGAAACAGGTCGCCCTCATGCAGGAAATCGGCACTGGTAAAATATTTTACAAAACGGGTTCCCCCGCTGATATTCAGGTTGGCATTTTGCGACAGCGCATAATCTTTAAATAACGCCTTCGCCCAATCCACGTTTGGATAACGTTCTGCTTCCACGAGGTTTGCCGGGTTACGGTACTTGTCGATGATCTCCATCGGCGTATAGTTGTTCCAGGAGTCGGGTTTCAACGCGAGCTCATATTCGATCGCATCGTTCATCGTACGCAAGGCATCATAAGAATCAGCCTTACCCGGTAACTTGGAGGGCACCTTCACGACAGAGTTGATGGTACCGCGGATAGAGGCCTTGCCCGTTTTACCCCGTTTGGTGGTAATCAGAATAACACCGTTGGCACCCCGCGAACCGAATACGGCTGTAGCGGAGGCATCTTTCAGTACAGTCACTGATTCTACGGAGCCGATATCGACGCTCGTCATCGGGCGTTCTACACCATCCACCAGTACCAGCGGACTGGCATTGTTCCAGGTGCTACGGCCACGAATGATGATCTGCGGGTCTTCTTCACCCGGCAAACCGGTACTTTGCGCCGTGATCAGGCCGGGCACATTACCCGTCAGGGCGGCCCCGATATTGGAAACACCACCGGCCCTTTCCAGTACGGCGCCTGTGGTTTGTGATACGGCTGCTACCACACTTTCCTTCTTCTGGCGGCCATAACCGACCACCACGACATCTTCGAGACCAATGACACTATCTTTTAAAGCGATCGACACATTGGTCTGGTTGCCGATGGCTACTTCCTGCGAGATCTTGCCCACAAACGTAAACAGCAGGATATTTTTACCAGCCGGCACCCGGATGGAGAACCGCCCATCGGCGGTCGTACTGGTGCTGATACCGGTTGTTTTTACCGATACGGTAGTGCCTGGAATGGGTAACTTCTTTTCATCCAGTACCACCCCTTGCACCAACCGCGCCTCCTGCGCCCGCAGGGGTGAATAGACCAGCACCATCGAAAGCACGATCGCTGTCGACAGCCAAAACCGGAAGGTCTTTTGCGAAAAGCTCATGTTTAAATGTTGAATTGACGTTTGAAATGGAGAGACAATAAACTACCACGACGGCCAGCGAGTGACCATCGAACCCATACACAATCCCCTCGGGATTGCCGGGTTAAATTAAATGCAGCTTACCCGTTACGGGAGATCAGCTGCGCGTACCATACATAAGTTGTTCGAAAACGGCCTGCAAGAAGGGGCAAGACCGGGCTGGGGAGAGCATGTCATAAGCAATCATTTAAGCGTTTTGAATAAGCAATTTTTACAAAGCGTTAGTTGGCAGGTCATACGGCACTAACAGAAAATACAACGCACTAAAACTACGATTGCCATATGTGCACACATGGCACAGATCACCAAAAGGAGGGTAATAATGTCTTGCACCAATTGCAACAGCGGCATTAAATCATTGATTGCTAATGAGAAGCGACTACAATGTGTCAATAAGATAAAGAATGAGGAGAAGGCTACATACAAACATTCCTGCGGCAAAAACATACAACCAGGTGGAGCGCTGGTGAAATTGACCGGTCGATAACTCGCGGTTGGTACGCTGGTACCGGATCATGCCCACGACCAGGGCGAGGGTACCGAGTATCACCAGCAAAATGCCGACAGGACCCGAGAATCCCTGCGAGCGAACCGCATAAGGCTTACCCATCACCATCGCCAGTTGCTGCATGAATAAGGAGAATTTCACCACTACGAAACCAAAAGCCATGATGCCCACGCCGGTGCGTATCCACGCCAGCAGGGTGCGCTCATTGGCCAGGTGTTCGTTGGTCAGTAATTTTTTATCATCCATACCAGCCAACGCATAAAACCAATGCCAGGAAGATAGCCGCACAATAAAAAGCGCCGTACCCCAGGGGAGTACGGCGCTCAACAAAGATCATCCAAACAAGACCAGGAATAAGACCACTTCGGCCATCAGTACCAGAATGAGTATCCAGAGCAGCCGCCTGCGGTGATGCGTACGCATGCGTTACGGTTTAAGCGCTATCAGCTGAAAGGCTTTTTCCAACACCACATCACGACCGGCCACTAAATCCTCCACGCGGGGCACCACCAGGTGCTCAGGCACAATACCATGGCTTGTATTATACTTTCCCTGTAAAGACATATGATACCGTACCAGCGGCACCGCCAGCGTCAACTTACTATGGGGCAGGCGCACATTGGCAAAAGCGCCACTGTTATCCGCTGTCAAAGTCCCGCCGGTCTCTTCACCGATGAAGACGCCGCGCTGCCGGTCACGAACAATAGCACTGAACTCACTGGTCACCGAAAAACTACGCCCATTGATCAATACGTACAGTTGGCCGGTGTAGGCGCCTGGTTGAGGAGCCTGCTCGCCCAGGCTGGGGTTCATCGTGAACAGGTATTCATTGCCTTGCCGAACGATAAACGCTTTTAACTGGTCAAATTGCTCGGGCAGCCAGGCGTATTCACGGAAACTAAGGTTGCCATCCGAAGCCACCGTCAGGTGGTCATAGTAGCGAAAGGGTTTGTCCGTCAACCAGGCATACAATTGAGCGCCCCAGCGGTCCATCCCCCCCTCATTGTTGCGTAGGTCGAGGACCAGGTGATGCGTACCCGTCGCCTGGATGCGACGGAAAGCATTTTGCAGAAAAGCCTCCCAAGGCTGCGCGCCTTCCTGCGGCATAAACACCGGTATGCGCAGCAGGGCTACTCCTGGTTTCGGAAACGTCACCCCCAAGGTATCCACTCGGTGTTCATCGCCTCGTTGTCCCGCTCCCGCAGTCTTGCGGGAGGATTGCCTTATTTCATCCACCCCAACAGACGCCAGCCTAACCGTCTTCACCGCTCCACCCTTCACCCGGTACCCCACCGTAAATGCTTTTGCGGGCCCGATAAAACTTGCATAGTATCCGGCAAATGATTCTCCCAGGAACTGCCAGCGGGCACTTTCCACCGTCCCGTCTACGAATACCTGCGGCAGCAGTTGTCTCGTCACCTCGGCCATGGACTTGCCGTTGATGCTGACGATCTCTGCCCCTACCGGCACCACGGAGGTACCATAACTGAAATAATGCACCGCCTTACCTTGCTGAAAATGCAGCCGCAACGGAAAGAGACCGGTTTGATAAAAGGCATACAGATCGTCTGGCTTGCCATCGCGAAACCATTTCACATGACCGCAGCGGATATCTACCGCCACGGGGTTCAGCAGCCGGTAAAAGGCCAGCTCGCTCATGGGCTTTTCCATTTGCTGTTCTACTGCAGCAAATCGCTTCGCCCAGTAAACGCTATCGTGAAAAGCATACAAACCGGGATGAGCTTCCCGCAAGGCAGTTTTAAAAATGGCCAGGTCCCTCTTTAGTTCCGTCGGCGTAAAACGCCTGGTCGAATCGGATTGGTCCGCTTGCCCGGTGGTCATCGTTTCCCGACCAGCATTTGCTTGCCCGGCTGCCTGCATCGTCAGCAGCACGCCTGCCCATACAAAACCCCAATAGTTCATAGATTAATTTTTCAGCAAAACTATCCCGGCACGGCCCCCACACCGCCTCAGCCGACAGGCTAGTACCTATTGACCGAGCGATTGGAGGTATGCCGACGGCGTCATACCCGTATATTTCTTGAAGGAAGTATTGAAAGTAGCCTTGGAATTGAACCCGCAATCATAGGCTATACCCAGGATGCTCATCGACCGGGTACCCGGATCGGCCATCTTGGCCTGCACCGCCTTCACGCGGTAGCGATTGATAAAATCGAAAAAACTGACATGCAACCGTTCATTGATCACCTGCGACAGATGGTGCCGGTTGGTGTTCAGCGCCTCTGCCAAAGTATAGATCGTCAGTTCAGGTTGCAGGTAAGGCCGCTCCCGCTCCATATAATCCAGCAGCCGCGTCAGCAACTGCTCCGTCGTTGCGGCGTCGAGGCCCGACTTGGCATATTTCTTTCCTTCAACCGGTTCATCCATCCCAGGCGCAACTTCGGTAGTTGTATGCGCCATGTCATCCGCCCTGGTCGCTACTTCCTGCACCAGCGGCATAGATAAGTCAGTCACTTGCACACTGCCCGCATCAGTAACCCCCTTCCGGTCAGCCACTGCATGCTGCCCACTATCGACCGCCCCGGCAATCGCCGCCCGCTCAGCCACCAACTCCTGCTTCACCGGGTTGCTCCCGATAGCCCTCCCCCGCCCTTCCAGGTTGAACAGGGCTGGCTGCGTAATGCTCTTATAAGCCACCCAATACAAGACCAGCACGATGATCGCATAATTGTAGTGGTAGAAATTGGTGAGGAAAGGAATATCCCATTTGCGGCCATAAAACCCGAAGATGGTAATACCCAGGATAGCGAGGATGATATAAATGAACTGCCGCAACCACTGGAATTGGTACAGGCTGATCTCCGAATGCGTATCCGTCAGCGATTCCCGGTACAGGCGCAGTTGTCGCAACGAAAACAAGAGGTAAGCCAGCGTCCACGGAATGGTGAACTGGTTCATCCAGCCAAAATCGGCCACACTGGCCGCGTCAAAATCATTCAGCGTCGCTCGCTTGTCGTCGGCCGACTGTACATACCAGGGCAGCAGCAACACGAAGTAGGCGACGAAAGGAATGAAATGCAACAGTGCCCGCCGGTGAAAGTGCTGGCTGCGGGAAGTAATATGATAGGTGAAGAGATAAATGAGCGGACCAAACAAGGTAGGCAGCAACCACGAGATCTTACTCAGGTGCGGAAAACGCAGGAAGAAAGAGCGTGTGTCAAAAGCATTCAACAATGCCTGAAAAGAGAGCAATAACATCAATACGATCAGCAATACCGATACGATCGTATGCTTCTTTTTGGTCAGCAGCAAGAAAGCAAACAAGCTGGTATTGATCAAGCCAGCAACAACAAAATATTGAAAGAGAGCCGTTGTATTCATGAAGGGCGCCCGGTGTTACCCCACAAAAATAAGGGATTGACCAAAGCGCTGGGCACCGGTCCTGTAATAACCGCTTACTGGTCTGCGGCCTGGTACATATACGCCCGCTTCAACCAATTGAAAACCGTCACTTCGCTCATAACCTCCAAAGGAAGTTGGGTATTGATCAGTCTTTCCAACTGTTGACCAATCTCCGGCGCAGTCAGGCCGATCGATTCATAAAAGCAATTAATGATAAACAATAGCTGTTCACCATTATCCGGATCAAACCGGCGCCGGCTCGGCGCCCCGGCAAATGATATGGCACCTGGTCCCGACCAGTTATAGGCATGAACAAGATGCTCTTTTAAATACTTCATAGCAATTCTCCCCAACAAAACAGAACAAAAAAAAAGTCCGCCTTTCGGCGGACTCGCGTAAGTCGTTTACCACTTATTACCGGAATAACCTTCCGTTTTAAAAGGACTTTTGTTAAAAGACTTGGTCGGCTTGGCGTTGGCTTCCGATACCTTGATGGTACGGCCATCCAGCGACGACTGGTCAAGCTGTTGTATGGCTTCACGGGATGCAATGCCGTCTTCCATTTCTACAAAGCCAAAACCACGGCTGCGACCAGTTTCACGGTCCGTGATGATCTTCGCAGAAGTTACCGCGCCAAATTGAGCAAACAATTCTTTCAATTGTTCATCCTGTACATTGAATGACAGGTTAGAAACATAAAGGTTCATATAAATCTTTTATAAAATGATATCTGAGTAAGGCAAGTAGTAGAAGCAAAAATGCAATGGTAGTAGCAGATTGAAGTCAAATACTGATGCGAGGCTCAAATGAATTGACCAAAGCTAAGCTTAATAATCGACAAATCCACAATTATTTTCTGCCTGCAAACGGTCTCTGCCGCTTGGAGATAATAAAGTAACTTCAACGAAAGACAAACTATGATTGCAAAAGCATTCCTGGCACTCACAGAGTATCCTGCTTTCAGAAGGCTTATCTGGAAACCGGTATATGAAGGACTGGCGAAACACTTCAGGATCAGCGATTGGCATTTCATGAATTACGGTTATGCACCGGCGTCAACCCAGGCATCCATCGACTTACTTCCGCACGACGAGATCAACCGCTATCCCATACAGCTATACCACTACCTCGCACAAAAGACCTCCATCAAAGGCAAACACGTACTGGAAGTAGGCAGCGGTCGCGGTGGCGGCGCCAGTTATATCAGCCGTTACCTGCAACCCTCGAAAATAACGGGTATCGATATCGCCAGTCACGCAGTTAACCTGGCCAGGCACCACCACCAGGAAGCCAACCTGCATTTCTTGCAGGGCAATGCAGAAAAACTGCCCTTTCCCCCGGAAAGTTTCGATGTTGTATTGAACGTGGAGAGTTGCCATGCCTACGGATCGGTACCCCGGTTCCTGGCAGAAGTAAAAAGAGTATTGAAGCCTGGCGGTGTATTTCTGTGTACAGACCTGCGCGGTCCCGAAGGAATGATCCTGCTCAAGGAGCAACTGGATGCCAGCGGCCTGCAGCTGCTATCGGAAGAGAACATCACCCGCAATGTAAGCAACGCCATCGAGGAAGAAGACACGAACAAGCAACAGCGGATCAACCAGCACATCGCACGCTGGATGCGCCCGGCCTTCAGTCAGTTCGCCGGCACCAAAGGTTCCCGGATCCACAAAGACCTGCTGTCCAATGCACTGATCTACTATAGTTTCATGTTGCAAAAATAGGGTTGAAAATCGTTTACAATAAATTAGGCGCCGCTGTCTAAATAGACTACCTTACACAAACGGCTTTCTATTGTGTACAATCCCACCTCTATTAGTCCTCTACACTATACCAGGTCAATTTAGTCATCAGTAAATCGTACAACATGCGTATGCTTATTAGCAACTTGAACAGGTTGACTACCGTCACACACCTGACCAGGCTTTTTTTCCCCTTTGGATTGCTGAGCTCTGCCAGGCTCGTCGGGAATGGAGACGATGGACGTTGCAATGGAACCGCCATGATCGAGATGGAGCAGGAGGCAGGCATGATAGCGATGTATGAATTACACAACCTGCAATTCATGAATCACTACATCCAGATCGAAGAAGCCTGATCAACGGTCCTTGCCGGCATTCTACCTACAATCTTTTGCTCGCGCTAATTGTATGTTGACTATGGGGCAACTCGTTAAAAAAGAAAAGGTCCGCCATAAGCGGACCCTTCAGATAATATTGTCGGATTACCATTTGTTTCCTTTGTTGTAGCCGCCGCCTCCGCCGCCGCCACCACGGTATCCACCACCGCCGCCACCGCCGCGATAGCCACCACCGCCGCCACCGCCACGGAAACCACCACCGCCACCACCGCCGGGCTTAGGCCTTGCTTCGGTTACGTTCAGGGGTCTGCCCTCTACACTGGTTTGATTCAGCTTCTCGATAGCTTCTTTGGCTGCATTGTCATCATCCATCTCAACAAAACCAAAGCCACGTGATCTGCCGGTTTCACGGTCGTTTACGATGCTTGCCGAAACTACATTACCAAATGGCGTAAATAAATTTTCAAGGTCTTCGTCGCGGAAGTTGAAAGACAAATTAGAGACATAGATTTTCATCTGCTATTTTTTAAAATGATATCTGAGTAATGCAAGAAGTAAACGAATAAAATGCAGGGGCAGAGCAAATTACTAACGATACTGATGCTAGCTCAAACGATATCTAAAAGGTAAGACTAATTATTGTTAGCAGCAATTTTATTTTTCGGGCAAACTGCCCAAACCCTTATTGGCGCTGATAGTAACGCAGGGAGGGGTCCACATTGAAGGCGCGCTCGCTCAGGGTGTAAAAACCTTTGTTGTCTGCCCGGAAAGCCACCGCCTCCCCTTGCATTTCCGGCAGATAGGCCAATGTAACCGGCTTGTTGCCCAATACGGAAGGAATGGCGTCGCTTGCCCTCTTCGTGTAATAGTATAGACGGGTATACGTCTTCAGAATAAATTCCTTACCGTCCGGTGACAAAGCCGCACTCACCACCCCCGTATAATCGAGGTCCCGAACCGGCACGGCCACATTCATCGACGTGGTGCTTTGCGGATAGGGCAGCTTGAATACCTTGCTGGCCGCATCGCGTTTCGTAAATACATAGATGTCTTTGGTGCCGGGATCCACTAGGAAAGCCTCTGCATCATGTGCCCCATCGGGATACCTGAATTCGATCACATCAAAGGAACTGGTCTTCTTCACGCCACGGGCCGGCTCGGCAAAGCGGTAAAAGCGGCAGCTGGTCGCTTCGGCATTGTTGTCGCCGATATCGCCGATGTACAGCTGATCGCCGGCCAGTACCATATCTTCCCAGTCACGGTTCACCGCCCCTTCCAGCAGCACCGTATCGGCAATCGTACCATCGTGTTTGAGCAGGTAAATGGCCGGTGGGTTGCCGCTGTCTTCCTGCACCCACAAATAACCGGCATGCCGCTTACTATCGGCCATACCCGAAGCTTCCACGATCATTCCATTCTTTAGGGCGATCACCTGCGGCGTCGCCGCAAATCCTTCGGGAGTAACGGTGACCGGCACTTCCAGGATACTGGCATCCGGCTCCTTTTGACAGGCCAGTAACAACACGGTGAATAGGAGAAACTTGCTCATGGCAGTTGACTTGGGCACAAAATATACGAAGAAAACACCATTCGTCGGGCCCCGCCCTGCCCGGATTTACAAAGGCGTAACACACCCGTCAGCAAAAAGGGCGGCCCATTGCCGCCCTTGAATACACTTGATAAATATCAATCACAACCGAACCTTCAAGCCTCCATTCACCACAAAACCTTCTACCGGCGCGTAGATATCGCGGAAAACCGGGTTATCGATCGGGCCGGTATAGATCGTATCGAAACGGGTTTGCCGGGTATTCGTGAAATTCTCAAAGTTCACAAACAGGGAGAAATGCTCCCACAACTTCTCCGCCATGAAGCCGGTGATCCAGTACGACTTCCCTCTGGTACCATCGTTCAGTTGCTGCGGACTGTAATAATACGCCTCCAGCCCCAGCTTCCATTTCTCCTCCACCTCATACATCAGCACATTGTTGAGCCGGTGACGGGCCGTCAGTGGTAGCCAGGCTTTGGTATCCAGGAAATGCGTGTTGGCATCGGTGTAGGTATAACCCAGGAACAGTTTGAAATCCCCATAGCTAAGCCGCAGATTCGTTTCCATGCCCTTGGTATCGATATACCCTTCGCTGTTCTGGAAAGCTGCGATACCGGAAGGGGCCGTGATCAATACCAGCGGCCTGTTCAGCCGGGTATAAAAGAACAGGTGATTAAATTGTACCCCTACCTCGCCGATACGCGTGCGGTAGTTGATATCCCAGTTGCCACCCACGGAGCGTTCGTTGCGCTCACGGTTCTCGTTGATGGGGAGGATGCGTTGAAACTGGCGCCGCTCCGCCTCTTCCGTAAAGATGGTGGGCGTCTTGTACCCAAAGCCACCGCCCAGGCGCGTGGTAACGGCAGGCGAGATCCGCCACATGGCCGATACACGGGGCAACAGCTCAAAACCATACGCCTTCGTATAGTCACCCCGTAAGCCCGTCTCCAGTACGACCTTGTCAGATACTTCCCAGGCGTTCTGCACAAACACGCCGAACGTGTTATAATGATAATCGCGCACCGGATCGTTGGATCGTTTTTCTTCCTGCAGATCGTCCGTCAGGAAGTTGGCGCCGGCTACCCAGTCCGATTGTTCCCCTTTGCGGTTCCAGGTCAGCTCCGAGAACGAGGACTGCTGCAGGGCGTCGAACGCATAACCGGGGATCTCGATGGCGCGTTTAAAATGACTGTAGCTGTTTTTGAATTGCAGCGTCGAATGATCTCCCGCCTGGTAGGCTACACCCAATTGCGTCGTTACCCGGTCGGTATTGTTGCGTTCATAAAAGCCGCTGCCGCCGTGTTTGATATAGTTTACGTTACCCCCGGTGCGGTCTTCCGTGATATAGGTCACGCCCACATCGGCCGTCAGCTTTTTACCATACAGGAACAAGCGCGGGTTGACGGTATAGCGTTCAAATTTCGGGATGGCGGTCAACCCGATATCAGCCGGATCAAAAGGGGCATTGCTGTTGCGGGAGGCGAAGACAGTCAGCCCTGCCTTGCCATAACGTTCGCTGTAAAAGCCGCTCAGGTCAAGTCCTTTGGCGGAGGTGGCATTCGCCATAAAGCTCAGTTCGCGTTCTTCTTTGGGCTTTTTGGACACAAGGTTCACGAGGCCCGCGATGGCGCCGCCACCATACAGGGTAGAGGCCGATCCTTTGATCACTTCCACCTGCTGCAGGTCGAGCGGGGCGATCTGCAAAATGGACAGCCCGCCCGAGAAGCCCGCATACAACGGATAGCCATCGCGCAGCAATTGTGTGTAGCGGCCATCCAGCCCCTGGATACGTATACCCGCGTTGAAAGAAGTGGCGGAGGTTTGCTGGGTTTGAATGCCGGTACTTTCGTTGAGCAACATCCGGATATCACCGGGTTTCATATTGCCTTTCTCATCCAGCTCTTCGCCGGAGATCACTTCCGTACGGGTGGGTGTATTGGCGATGGTGCGGCTGGTACGGGTAGCGGTGACCACCACTTCCTCTTCTTCCTCTTCGGCTGCTGAGCCGCCTTCCAGCAAGATCTCTATAGGCGCTTGCGTAGTGAGGGGGAATATATAAGACAGCGTCTGGGGTTCGAATCCTACAAATGAAATGACGAAGGTTTGTTTACCATCGGGTATGCCGGCGATGATCACCAGGCCGGTGGAGTCGGCCAGGGCCGATTTGTTGGGGCCTTGCCATACCACCGTAGCGCCGGCCAGCGGGGCTTTGTCGTCCCCGCCGCGAATAATTGCTTTGAATGAATGTTGAGCCGAAGCTGCCCCATACAGGCAGCACAGTAGTATCCCTGTCAAAAGGAATCGCATGATCGATGATTAAATGGAGTAAATGGGTTAAGAACGGATAGTGCTAACCCAGGCGGGGTGGCTGAAACCAATCGGCCGTAAAAGTAGCAAGACGAACCAGGTATACAGCCCCATGCACGGGTTGCACGGTAGTTTCCGGTACATCGATCAAGGGGGCTTTGGCCACTTCTACGGCTGCCGGGCAGGTGCCGCAGGCAAAAAAGGGAGAGCAGGCCTCATCTTTTTTCTCCTCTTCGTGGTTGGTGACGGATACCGCTACCTCGTCGGCACAATCGTCGTGCATGCAGCAGGGAAAAAACGTCCCGGCGGCAGTCAGCAGTGTCAACAGCAAAGAAAAAAGGATGCGCACGGCGCTAAGATACACGCTAAAAGCAAGTTAGCAAAAAGAGCGGGTAGCACCATACACAGTTAGCCGGGTACATGGTGGTCCCTTGAGACCAGGCCGTCCCTACCCTGCCCGTTCGTAATTGAGACGCCCCGGCCAGAATTTCCTGCCGCCCAGCTTGGCCGTATCCGGGCGGATCGCTACATTTGATTGTCAATTACACACTTAATTATTCTGTAGTTTTCCACTACTGCCAACTTGCTATATGATCAAGACTATCCTGACCAACCTGGCGTTGGTCACTACCCTGCTTATTGTACAGCCGCTGACTACCCCCGCACAAGCCACCAATCCTATTATCTATGCGGATGTGCCCGACCTGTCGATGATCCGCGTGGGCGATACGTATTACATGAGCAGTACAACGATGCACATGAGTCCGGGGGTGCCGATCATGAAGTCAAAGGATTTGGTCAACTGGCAGATCGTGAGTTATTGTTACGATGTGCTCGATAGTGTCGATGCGCTCAACCTGGATAATGGCAAGTTTGCCTATGGCAGTGGCTCCTGGGCCAGCAGCATCCGCTACCACAAGGGCACGTTTTATGTCTCCACGTTTGCCGGCACTACGGGCAAAACCTATATCTACACCACCAAGAATATTGAAAAAGGTCCGTGGAAGAAGATCTCCTTCAAACCGATGATGCACGATCATTCATTGTTCTTCGATGATGATGGAAAGGTGTACATGATCTATGGTGGGGGCAGGTTGATGATCGCTGAATTGGAGGCAGACCTCACCGGAATTAAAGCAGGCACTACACCGCAGGTACTCATAGAGGACGCCAGCAAGCCCGGCGGGCCCAATATGGGGTTGAAGGCGGAAGGTTCCCAGCTCTTTAAAGAAAATGGAAAGTATTACCTGTTCAATATTTGCTGGCCACGGGGCGGCATGCGCACGGTCACGATCCACCGGGCCGATAAGATCACGGGGCCTTATGAAGGGCGGCTTGGCTTCCAGGACAAGGGCGTGGCGCAGGGGGGATTGATCAGTACGCCGAAGGGCGATTGGTATGCCTACCTGTTCCGCGATTATGGCGCGGTGGGTCGTATCCCCTATTGGGTGCCGGTGCAGTGGGTGGATGGCTGGCCGGTGATTGGGGTGGATGGCAAGGTGCCCGATACGTTGGCCAAACTGCCCGCCAGCAAGGGCTTGATGCCGGGCATTGTAGCGTCGGATGATTTCAACCGTAAGAAGAACGACCGCGCGTTACCATTGGTATGGCAGTGGAACCACAATCCGGACAATGCCAACTGGTCGCTGGCGGCTCGCAAGGGCTGGCTGCGGATCACTACGGGCCGGGTAGATACGTCGTTGCTGCTGGTGAAGAACATGCTGACACAGCGCACGTTTGGCCCTACGAGTGCCGCGTCAACCCTGATGGATGTATCGAACATGAAAGAAGGCGATTGTGCTGGCTTGGCCCTGTTGCAAAAGAAGTTTGGCTGGGTGGGTGTGAAGATGGAAGGCGGGAAGAAATGGTTGGTGATGATCAATGGCGATAAGACTGCCCCGGTAGAAGTAGAACGCGTACCCCTCACCGCCAATACGGTGTACCTGAAAGCGGACTGCGACTTCCGTGACCGCACCGACAAAGGCACATTCTCCTACAGCCTCGACGGCCAGTCCTGGACCCACATCGGCAACATCCTGCAGATGGAGTACACCCTACCCCATTTCATGGGTTATCGTTTCGGTCTCTTCAATTGGGCGACGAAGTCGACAGGTGGATGGGTGGAGTGGGATGGGATGGGTCTAAGTAAGTAAAGCTACCTGCAATTTCGTGGGAGGGAATTGAAGCATCCTCCATCAATCAACTTTCATCATCCTCAACCTCTCTTTCCTTTTCCGCCTTATCTAATGCAAAAATAAGATCAAAAAAATCCTGGGCGTGTGGCTCTACTTCATTTGCACGCTCATGATCCCACAATACAATTGGATAATTGAAGTCTAATACATGCTTGTTGGCATCAAAACACAATAAACCCCAGTCACTCCAATCGGCAAAAGGTATATAACCTTTATCAATAAGAAATTCCCTCGGATAGCCGTCGAACACCATTTCAGTTAGCCTTGCTCGCCAACTATCAGATGGATGTGCGCAAAAAGATGCTGAGGAAATATGGAGCTCATAGAAATGTTTATGTTTCAAAAAAGCCACATACGCTGAAGGTAATTTATACCCTAACCTCCCCTCAAACTCAACGACTTCCTCATCTACAACTGTGCTTTCAACGGGTAACCAGGACTGCCACTCGTCGTTCTTATCCTGATTTGGATCGACCATAAGGCTTTCAACATTTACGGGCAGTTTGTTTAACCCCATATTAACTATACGCATGAGATGCGTATCAATAATGTCTTTAATTGTCTGCAACTTTTGCATAAATCTGATTTCAACAATATAGAGCTACCTAAGGACCTACGGGCCTGAAGTAACTTTACTTATAAACAAATTATATTCCTGCTTACGCTTTCTTTTTAATTAAACATAGGAAATCAAAAAAAATTCTTTACACTAACACCAAACACTTTGCAGTAACTGCGAACTACGTAGATAGAAGCTCCCCCACCAGTTTCGTACCGGCTCACCGACAGAGGATCGACACCAAGCTCATGCGACAAGACAGTCTGGTTCATGTCAGCTGCTTCACGAATCTCCCGTAAGCGGGCAGCGATTTGATCCCTGAACTTGATATCTTCTTTATTTAGTTTATCAGCCATAAGGTAAATATGAGCTACCACAGCAATACTTAAACAGTAAGTCTATTTAAACAACTCCGAATCAAAAAACTCCTTCAGAGTAATCTCGAAATACTTGCAGTATTTAGAAATGGTGTAGATCGTAGCCCCATTCCCCTTCTCAATCCGGTTCACAGCCTGTTTGTCCAGGCCGAGGTCATAAGCAAAGTCCACCTGGCTTTTCCCGGTGCTCTCACGTAACTGCTTTAGTCGTTCCGTAATTTGCTGTTTGAGTTGAAGATCCTCTTTGCTTAATATCACTGCCATGGTACAATGTTCCGGTAGCCGAAAAAAAATAAGTAAACAGCCCTGTTGACTTTCAATTATTCCCCTATCTTTACTGGACCAACCTACAGGCACAGCTTACAGGTCTTGCCCGCGAATCTGACAGTTCAATAGGGTCGCAAGTGTAAGTAAGTGCCCAATCTTATAGCGCATATAGGGTTGGGCCTGCTTATGACCTTTGTGACCAATGCCCGGCAACGGGCAGGCTTTGTCAGAGCCGGCGGACAAAGGAAAGAACAGGTTCAGCCTCTATGTGTTCTCTGCCTCCACGCAGACATATACCCGCATCCGATCTTTTCCTCCAACCTGTATCGCTATCCATCTTTATTCACCATTAATCAGGTCTATGCCCGCAAACAGCAAGGGCGGTCTGCCGTCCGTACCCGTAATCGATGCACGTCCCGTTAAAGAGGTAATGGAAGAATTCTTCACCAACTACCATCCCGACGACGCCGAAAAGATCCTGTGGGAATGGCTGGTAGCGGCCCTTACCCGAGATCACAGCATTTACTCCAACGCGAAAGAACGCGCCAATCTTATTTTCTTTTACGAAAACCTGAAAGAATTGATCAGCACCATGTGGCTGGTTCATCATAGCAAAGTACTCGGTTAGTAGCAGCCGTAACCGGGGAACTGGTTACGGTTTTCCGGAGGAATACACCAATTCACTTCTGCAGGCCGGGCCCCTGGTTGAAGACGGAGGACTGTCCGCATTTTTTGTGGATGCACGGCTTTCTTACCGTATGCCAGCAAAGAGCCTGCGAGGTGGTTGGTCGTTGATCCGTACCCTATTTTAGTTCACACACCTAAATCCTACTATCAATCAGCCGTAGCGCCCCTACCCCTACTCGTAGTACGCTTCTGCACCACCAACCACCACGCCACTTCATACCCAAAACATCAAAAACCTTTCCCGCAAATTAATGCGGCAGCCGGCACACCGGCCGCCAAATGGTTCGGCATAAAGCGGAGATACCAGCCATCAACAGTCGAACCCGCACAGGCAATAGTAAGTCGGGCAACAGCCGCCATCCGCCTATTTATTCCGCTTCCATTTGGCCTTGCGCGATAGCCGCATTGAATGCTGCGGGCAGCTTTTGCTGTTATTTTTTACTATTAAATGTTTTGTTATGAAGTATTATCTCGTAGCGTCGGTTACTTGCTGTATGGTAGGCATCGAGCAGTGCATCGTCTACCAGGTGGGGCTGGCACAGCAGGCGGCTTTTGAAAAGCAGTTCGCAGGCCGCATTCTTCAGGTTAGCTTCAGCAAGCGTGCACTACCAGCAGCTCCACTCCGGCAGTATAGCTAGGGCTTCGGCCCTTTTCCAGAAGAGCCTGGCGAATCAGCTTGTTGGCGGTAGTAGCTACGCTCACTTTTCCATGTTTTCGCGCAGGCGTTCCTGCCCGGCACTTCTTTTTCGTTTCTTCTTCACTTTCTTTTGCAACAGTATTAGAGCAGGTTTTCAACCCATGATATAACATTTTTATACCATACATAGGCTAAAAATAGACCCCCAACAACACTTTAAATCATTCATTTACTTGCGCTTGTAGCGCTTTCGGGGCGTGGCGAGTGCACTGAATATTTGCGTCCAAGCATGGTAAATGGGCGCTAACTGTATGATTATAGCGCTGTTATAGGCCTGTGGAAACCACCAGTATATACTGCGTATTGCACTGGAAGGCCCTTTCAGTGCAATGCCTAGGCCTAGTCAGTGCAATGTGGAGAGCATTCCCAGGCCATATCGCGTACAGTCCGGGTACCCTCCGCATACACTCTAAGCGCTTTTACCCATCATTCCTGGTACGTGCAAAATCCTGGCGTCGGTGGATATTATGGACATGCGGCATTTATTCGACCAGGCAACCCGGGACTGATCAGACCTCTCAGGTATCCTGGTTATTATTCCTTATCAATTTTGTCGAAGGGGGAAACAGAAGTATTGAATATCAGCGATTAATACTATGTAATTTATCATTACCCGAATTGTGTCCGCAGTGCGGACACAATTCGCATTAAAGATTATAACTATCTAAATAGCGAGTGTACTGATCTTACCGACCACCTGCTGCTCCCGCTCCGCCAAACTGCCTTTTACTTCCATAACATCAATAACCAGGTCAGGCAACCATTCCATCAGTATGTCATTGACATCCTCGCGCAGTTGGGGTAATTCTTCCTTTGGCAACTTGATCCTGTCGGGCGATTCGATAGGCACTACCACCAGCAAATCGATGCCCGCCATAGCAGCTTCCATGCGGCTGTAATATTGACGAACGATATCATCACCCTGCAAAGCCTGGATATACGCCAGCAAGTCAAGCGGACATCGATCATAGATCACGTTTGGTTCCGGCTTGGCCAACAGTTTAAAAGAACGTTCCAGTTGAACAAGAAAATCATCGACCGTAGGTTCCTCCGCAAACACATATCCTCTTTCTTCCAGGTCATAAAAAGGTTCCTGCACATAGTCGTAACCGGTAAGGGATGCCTGCAGTCGTTCTGCCAAACTGGTCTTCCCTACCCCATGGGCTCCTGTAATCGCAATTCTCATGATTCTTTCAGTTGACTCAACCTACCTTTTCCAGTTTATGCAACAACACCTGCGTCTGCTCATCGGGCTCATACATCGCTGTCGACACAAAATACGATCCCACCGGCATGTTGATCGCCAAGTAATCCGGCTCGCGCAGGATGATCGCATAGGCCGCCGCATCAAACAGCACCAGGTACTCGTCCACCACCCGGAAGATGCCAAATTCCTGCCAATCTGTGATCGACGCAAGGGGCAATTGCTTCAGGTAGGCTTCCACTTTCGCAAAGCTTTCCCCAGATACAGCCCGGGCAATGACCGTCACGCTGTCGATGGGTGGCAACACCGTAGTGGGCAAGGCATCATCATTCAGTACCAGCGCCTGATTATCGTCCACATCCACCAGGCCCAGCATATCCTCCACCAGGCATGCCTTGCCATAATCGGCTTGTTCGGCATCCATAAAATCGGCCGCATCCTCCAATTTGTTGTCGGCATAAGCCCGGCTATCCAATACGCCACTCCACCCCTTCACACTGTTTTCATCCATCAACACCAATGGGCCACCGCCTGATTCAATCCATTTCAACATAACAATAAGTAAGATTCGCCGCCAAGATACCAAACAATCGCCAGATGATTTATCTTACCATCCCGATCAAACACCCGAAGATCTGCCATGAACGACAACGAAACATCCCGGCTCTCCCGCCTCACGGCCATCCTCAACCAATTACAGGCCAAACGCATGGTGACTGCCACCGCGTTGGCCGAGAAGTTCGGCGTCAGCATCCGCACCATTTACCGGGACATTCGGTCGCTCGAGCAGTCAGGCGTGCCCGTACTCACGGAAGAAGGCAAGGGCTATTACCTCATGGAGGGCTACCGCATTCCGCCCGTCAGTTTTACCGAAACAGAAGCCAATGCCCTCATCACCGCCGAGCAATTCGTGCTGAAAAACAAAGACGCCTCTTTTGTCAAGGCCTATGTCGACGCCATCGACAAGATAAAAGCCGTACTGCGCAGCACCGCCCGCGAAAACGTCGAACTGCTCTCTTCCCGCACCGCCATCAGCGCCAGCAGTGCCGCCGCCCACACCAGCAATCATTTAGCGACCTTACAACAGGCCCTGACGGCATTTAACGTGGTTCGACTCACCTACCGCAAGCCCGACAGTGACAGCGAAGAAATTCGCCTTGTAGAGCCTTTTGCCATCCTCAGTACCCAGGAAAACTGGTTAATGGTAGCCTTTTGCCGCCTGCGCAACGATTTTCGCAACTTCCGGCTGGACCGGATCGTGCAGGTACAGGTACAACCCGATAAATTTACACCCCACAAACTGTCGCTGGAAGAGTATTTCCGGAAAACCTGGAAATAATTGGAAACCTTTTTGACACCCCTGACACAGGGCTGTCACCACGCCGGCCGAATTTTGTTGTATCAAACAAACGATAAAACAAAACATCATGGCAACACCCAACACATTGCGCGGACTGGCAACCATCACCTTCTTCGCAAACGATCTGTCCGCTGCCCGCCAGTGGTATGCCAACTTCCTCGGCATGGATGCTTATTTTGCTTTTCCTAAGGAAGGCGATCCCGCCTACATCGAGTTCCGGATCGGCGACTACCAGCATGAGCTCGGCCTCATCGATGCCAAATACGCCCCACAGCCTCAGGGGCAGCCAGGCGGCGCTGTCACTTACTGGCATGTCGATGACATCGAGGCCGTATATGCCCGTTTGCTCTCCCTGGGGGCCACTCAATACGAGCCCATCACCCAACGCGCCAACAGCAATTTCGTGACGGCCTCCGTGATCGATCCCTTCGGCAATGTGCTCGGCATTATGTACAACCCACATTACCTCGAGATCGTAGGTACTGCGCGATGACCTGTATCCCTTCCATCTATTAACCCTTTCAAAAGCATCACATGACCAAAGCATTGAAAATACTACGTCCAGCCAGCCCCGCCGATTGGCGCACCTGGCTATCGCAACATCACCAGCAAACTGCCACCGTATGGGTGGCGGTGTCGAAAAAGAATGCGGATCAGCCCACCTTGAGTCAGGCAGAAGCGGTTAACGAAGCCCTTTGTTATGGGTGGATAGATGGAACGGCGCAGTCGCTGAATGAGCATTACTTCCTGCAGTCGTTCAGCCGCCGCAAGCCGAAAAGCGTTTGGAGTAAGATCAATAAAGAAAAGATCAGGCAGTTTAAGAAGGCGGGTCGCCTGGCACAACCCGGGCTGGATAGTATCGCTGTGGCCAAGGCCAATGGCTATTGGAATATACTCGATGAAGTCGAAGCATTGATCGTTCCCGAAGACCTGGCAAAGGCCCTGCGTGGAAAAAAGGCCGCCAACGAATATTTCACCAACCTCGCCCGCAGCCGCAAGAAGCGGCTATTGCAGTGGATCGTACTGGCCCAGCGTCCGGAAACAAGAAAGAAGCGGATCACGGAGATTGTAGCGGCTGCAGCTACCCGTGGAATGCCGAATGGGTTTGAGACAGTTTCTTTACCTCGTCGTGCGTAATCGATTGGCCGCCTGCAATGCGGCTCATAGCTTCTTCTTATTTTGTATTGTATTGTTCGATGGTTACTGAAGAGGCTTACCTCAGGTGTATACCATTGTCGACGTACTTACCCCTTAAAACACCGGTATTTGTCTTCCTCTACCAGGTCCAGAAAATCTTCCAGTAAAGGCACTTCAGGCATCGGTTTGTAGATATTCCATTGACCACTGGCCCTCATCCACAATACCTTCCAGGTATTCGTCTTTTTGACAAACGTTGCTTTAGCATAACGCATGTGGATCTTTTCACCGGGCGTGCTCCAGGAGGGTCTTATTTCAAACAATACCACACTTTGATCTTCGATCTCATAAGAGATGTCCAGCATGTCACGGATGTCCTCCGATGGCCGGATCGCCTCCACATAGTTCTCCATCAATTCGATCACATCTACGGTATTCATTAACGGTAAGGCCATAACAAAAGGTTTTGATCTAACAGACAGCTCGGTGTACAATGATCTACCTAAATCATCGTCTGGCAGGTAGTTAAACAAGTCTTGCAAGATACGGAACCTTACCATCCATAAACTCCTTCCTTTGTCTTGTATTCCCCAGTTCCATGACAAAACTTGTCCAACCTCCTTCTGCATTCCTGACCGCGCAACTCCATTCCCCCGTCACATCGTCGTCGAATTGCCAAAGAATATGATAGCCAAATTCGTTCGTAAAGCCCTCACCATCCGCTTGTATAATCCCGTTCGTAACATTCCACAATTTCTGCTTAAGACAATTGATGATTTCAAAGTTGTCGTCATCAAAAGCTGCGTTCAGTATCCTAAATGCGTAAATAACTTTTACGGTATCAAAAAAGGTCTGCAACCAGGAAACAGCAGAAACTGGTCTATAATCGTTAATAAACTCCCGGAATTCGTCCAGCTCCTTTTGACCAATTTCGCCATCAACGACTGCACTTCGTTCCAGCTGTGCCAAAGGAATGCGTTGCTCGTTTAGAATATTTAGTACTGTCCAACTGGAGGGTGTCTCGGTTTGAAGAAGCTCAAACTGAGCCTTCAATCCCTCCCCAGCCAGGGCATTCAGTAGTTCGTCAACTTGAACGTCAGGATCTCGAGTACCCAAAACTCTTACATAATATGCCATAATACTATTATATAGATTTAACCACTGTTTTCACACGCACCTGTTCAAAACGTCTCGATTTTTTTCATGGCCTTTTCGTCGACTCTCCAATCGTCAGCAATAACTCTTTCGTTTTACGCATAAAATGGAGCCAGCGCTTGTCCTCCAGTAGCTCGGGTACATCCGGCATGTATTGATTGTACATATCCGAAGTAGTACTATATACGTCCACAAATTCTTCCAATGCCAACATCTGCGCATCCGTCCAAAAATCCATAAACCAATCCCATGTCAGGCAACGTTCAATCGTTTCACATTGCGCCAACAACTCTTGCCCAACATGTACAAAGGGAACATCTTTTTTATACATCAGCAATGCATCGACGGATGAGATACATTCCAGCGTCCGGAGGGTATGATACTTGACATTTTTCTGAAGTTCTTCCATAAATAGTAGGTCAATTACAAAATACTTCAAATGCAACAATCAACCAATTGTACTACTGCAAATCGCCGATGATTTCCTCTTCGAATACAGCAGGATCGATCGAATCCCTGAATACGTTCGAATAAACGGCCTGATCCCCATCACCCAAAACCAGCCTAAAATCGGTCACAAAAGAGCCACTATACCGTCTCAGCTTAGAAATGACGATATCTTGTGGACACAACAATACAATGGGTGCGCCAGTCGTACAGAAGCTGTATTCACTCAACTTTCTTTCAATTTTTATCCAATTTCCCTGTCTGTCTTTGACCTCCCGATGCATAAACTGCAACGAAAACATTCCTCCCAGGTGAATAGCAGAATCTGAAATATTACGAACGTAAAATAAAAATGACTTATAGTGGTTTGTCGAATCTTCCAGCACCTGGTAATTTTCCTGCAAATATTCCTCGGGCGAGTCGGTTTCTGACGAAGTATCAACCACTATCTGCAAGGTATTATCAGAATACCTACGACTGCGAACTTGCCAGTAATCATTCGCCCAGGGAGTGTTGCCTTTAATATATTGCCGACCGATACGGATAGTATCTAAAATTGGCCCCAGGTAGTAAATGGGATAGCCGCTATGCTCCCGCCATGTCAAGAAGGAGTCTGGCACCACGGCTGTATCCGAAATAACGATTCCGTCCAATGAAAGATTAGTAACTCGGGCAGGCCGCTGTTTGCAACAAGCGAGAAAGAATATTATCGATAGGGATAGGATAACACGCATAGGGGCTTTTAGATAAGACGCAACAGCCCCCATTTTTCACAAGCCCCTACCAAAACTTCCACCAGGGCTTCTTAGCTACAGCATGCACTATAACTCGTGGAGCGCTCGCCACCTCGGTAGCCGCCTTACGCGGAGGCTGGATCTTTATACGAAGTTCTTTCGTCCACCCTTTATAAGTATCGCCCAACGGCTTCAGTTGCTCATCCAACGGATAAGGCAGCCTCAACTTTCGCATAAAGTCGAGCAATTGCCAATCCTCCTGGCCATACACATCGCCCTCGTAGGCTTTCTCCACGCCATCCGATTCCAGGTCCCACCGCACCAGGTAATTGCTAATCGCTACCGGCGATAAACCCGGCACGTATTGGGCAACCACCGTCGCATCACCGGCCCAACTGGCTATTTCTTCCGTATCCAAATTTTCCTCCCAATAGTCAGGAAGGGGATTGAAGCGATCCACCTCTACCCCATTCACGAACAAATTATACATCCACAGATCACCATCATGAATATGAAACGAGAATACGGGCGTCGCCAGGTCTTTCGAAATAAAGGTCGACGCCTCGTCCCATTCCATAAAGTCAAAGGAGTGGAAGATGGAGGTATTCCCATTCTCTTCCAAAATCACAAAACAATGCTCGTCCCGAAGAGGCAGTTCCTCCTTTGCAAGGCCACCACCGGCAGACTGCATATAATTGGCCAAACTACCTGCCACCGCCTCCTGCCCCTTACCTACCACACTGGTCATCGAAAGAAACATACCCATATCACTACATTTTGATGCAACTTAAGAATTAATCACCGATTACTCCCCCAGCTATGCGATCCCGCCCACCCAAAAAAGTGGCCGGCCACCCAACAGGTACACCGGCCAACAGTTTGCACAACAAAATCACTGAAAACCGCCCGCTGCCACGCAAGCGGCATCAATGTTCTTGTTTCAAATATAATATACAGTTCTTCCGGTCCCCAGGCAAACCCATAGTCGTGCAGATTAGGCCGGTAACTGTGCAGATTTTGCCGAAAACTGTGTAGCTATCCTACCGTTGCCGGTACTGCTCCACCGACTGCCAGTATTTATCCTTAAAGATGTCATAACTGATGTCGATCCGACCCTCATACTTTTTGACCGTCGCAAATAACACTTTCGATACCTGCCGGAATTCCTTACAAGCCCAATAGATCGTTCTCACATTATTGGCAGTCGTTCTGCCAATATGTAAATACCCCGCTGCAGCCGGCAACACCGGTGTCAGTTCATCTTCAATCGCATTCAGCAGGTCGCTGGTATTACGGTCCGGCATGCCCTGAGAGGCCTTTCCACCGTACTTCAATTCGAGCACTACCATCCAGGGATGCGAGGCCTTACCATCCCATTCCAGCAGATCCTGGTCAATGACCCCGATAATCGGGTTCCCGCTTTTTAGTGTCCCCTCCATCAAAGCATATTGCCCATCTCCGTTATCATGCCATACGTCACTGTACTTCTCCACAAATTCCTTTTCCCGCCAGATCAGGTAGTCTTTCAGTTTACCCATCGGGATCAGTTCCTGCTCCTGCTGTTCCCGCCCCCGCACCGTCACCTTATCGATGGCGGTGGCAGCGTATAGTTCGCCCAGGTAATTGTCAAGGAAGATAAAAACCCCGTTTACAATGGTATCACGATCAGTTTCATTGAATCCATCATACACAAATACGATATCGACCTCATCCGGATAGTCCTCGTGATGCGTGGCATAAAAAGAAAGATTGCTTTCCTTAAATTCATACCCATCCATATTGATGTTGACATCTTCGATGGAAAGGGCCGGCTTTAAAGCAGTAATCCGCCAATGCGGTATGGCAGGGGCAGCAGCCACCAGCTCTTCTACAAAGACAATATTCTCCAAGGCACCGTCAGCCGTCAGCACCAGCTCCGCACAGTGATCATCATACATGCCTGTCAGGTACCAATATCCGTCTTTCAACGCGTTCAACTTCGGTCCCAGCTTATCGAAAAACTCCTTCTCCAGATCGCCACGCTGTTTTACTACCTTGTGAAAAGCAGCGGCATTCGATTGAAACCATTTCCAAAAATCATCGTAAGTAACAACCGGTGCTTCTATCTTGCTAAATAGTCGACTCAACAATCCCATATACAGTCAAATAATAAATTAAAACTCAAAGGCTCCTCCTAATCGTGCTGCTACCACGCTCGTCGGAATTGGCATTCCGCTTCCGCTCATCGTTCATCTTTTTCATCACCAGACCAAACGCCCCAAGCGCAACACCCGTCGACGCTATGGAGTCGATGTCCGTCAGATAAGCGATCACCCCGGCAGGCACACCCACCACCACAGCTCCTAGCAGGGCCCAGCCAAGGTATTTTAGATTGCCTTTCTTAGTCGCCCGTAAGGCGCGCTCATTCACGCTCACAAAATCAATATCGCTCGTTAGGTAAAGCTTGAAATTGTCGACAAACAGATCCCAGAGCTTTTCATCTTCTACCGACATCAATTGGTAGACGGTATCGACCTCGAAGGTAGCAGTGACCATCCCTTCCTTGATCGTGACGCGGATAGCAGACTTCACCTTCAACGGATTGAAAGTACACATATTCAACGCCGCCGACCCACGCTTAATCGTCAACCCTTGTTCCTGCCTATCAACCACCTTAAAACCCGACTGCTCAAAATACTGCACGGACCTTTCCAACAGGTCATCACCAGCTGCATCAAACAGAATATGTCTTCTAATGGTTATCATACTGAATTAAACAATCATCCTTAAATTATTATTATTCCACTCGCTTCAATGCGTAAACACCACCATCTCCACACCGCGCTCCGCACACGCTTGAAAACTGTCCCTGATATCGCCCAACATGTCCCGCAATTCGTCAGGGTCATCATACGCTTCAATAGCCGCCAAATCATCCAGATCAATTTTCTCCATCACCGCATTCACCTCATCGATGGCCTGTCGGGAATACAACTTGATCGCAGGAAAATCTGTAATTCTCGGCAGATCAAATACCTCCTCCCCTTCAAAGATACCCTGCAGATCGAACGACAAGCCTTCTTGCCGCAAGATAGCAGCAGCCGCCTTAAAAGTACTCCCCCCATAAAAACCATCGCAATGCGGAAGCAGGTGTTCGCCCAACAGATCACAAACCACCAGCAACACATAGCCATAACCATGGGCGATCTTTTCGTTCAGTCCGGTAACCGGCTTGCCCTTCACCAGTCCCCAAAAGCGGTCTTTGGCAGACTTCCGTTCCGCAGGAGGAATATACCCGAACACGATATCTTCCAGCGCCTGGTCAAAATCGAACTGGTATTCTTTCGGCAAATCATCCATTTCGGCATAATGCCCATACAGATTCGTATTCTTAATCTTTTCTAATAGTTCCCGATCTTTTGATCCGAATATGCTCCTGACAGCATCGACACGCACAGCAAATGGAATCGCAGTTATACCCATACATTATTTAATAGTTGATCGCTCCTTTCACAATCCCCCTCCACCGCACCAATATACGCAATACTTCCACTTACACAAGTCGCAATCACCCCCTGCCGCAAATCATAATTTTCCCGACCTTGCCCCCTCATTAAATCCTTGCCATGAAACAGGAATTTATCGAGATCCGCGGAGCCCGTGAAAACAACCTGAAAGACGTCAGCCTCCGCATTCCCAAACGCGCCATCACCATCTTCACCGGTGTATCAGGGTCCGGCAAATCCTCCATCGTATTCGATACCATCGCTACCGAAGCACAACGGCAGCTCTACGAAAACTTCAGCATGTTCGTCCGCAATTTCCTGCCGCGTTACGCCCCGCCGCATGCCGACGTCATCGAAAACCTCAGCATGCCCATCGTCGTCGACCAGAAACGCCTCGGCGGCGGCTCCACCTCTACCATGGGCACCATCACCGATATCGCGCCGGTACTGCGGTTGTTGTACTCCCGGGCCGGACAACCTTTCGTCGGCTATTCCAATGCCTTTTCCTTCAACGATCCCCAGGGCATGTGCCCCGAATGCAGTGGCCTCGGCAAAAAAATGGGACTGATGGCCGATACCTTCTTCGACCTCGACAAATCCCTCAACGAAGGCGCCATCCAGGTGCCCGGCTTCGTAGCCTGGGAAGCGGAAATGTACAAAAGCTCCGGCTTCTTCGACAACGACAAAAAATTGCGCGACTACACCCAGGAAGAAATGGACAAACTACTCCACGCGCAACCAGAAAAGATCAAAATGGCCTTCGGAGGCGGTATCATCAACGTAACCTACCAGGGCATCATCGAAAAGTTTACCAAAGCCTATATCAAACGCGACCTCAAAACCCTGTCTGAACGTACGCAGAAAAAAGTAGCGCCCTATATCGGACTCACCCCCTGCCCGCTCTGTCACGGCGCCCGTCTCAGTCAGGCCGCCCTCGCCTGCAGGATCAACGGCAAAAACATCGCCGACTGCAGCTCGATGGAAGTAGCCGACCTCATCGCTTTCCTCGATACCGTCGATGATCCCGTTGCCGGCCCCATGCTCAAAACACTCAAAGAGCGATTACAGCACCTCGTCGACATCGGGCTCGACTACCTCAGTCTCGACCGCGAAACCAGCACCCTCTCCGGCGGAGAATCCCAACGCATCAAAATGGTCAAGCACCTCAGCAGCAGCCTCGTCGATGTTATGTACATCTTCGACGAGCCCAGCGTAGGCCTTCACCCGCGCGATGTACACCGGCTCAATGAACTTCTCAAAAAACTGCGCGACAAAGGCAACACCGTCATCGTTGTAGAACACGATCCCGACGTGATCAAAGAAGCGGACCATATCGTCGACGTAGGACCGCATGCCGGCGCCCGCGGCGGACAGATCATGTTTGAAGGCAGCTTCGCCGGACTGCTGCAATCCGGCACCCTCACCGGCCGGCACATGCAACAGCAAGGAACCGTCAAGGCCTCCTTCCGCAAAGCCACCGGCGCATTGCCCGTAAAAAACGCCAAAGCCAACAACCTGCGCAACGTCAGTGTCGGCATTCCCACCGGCGTGCTCACCGTGGTTACCGGCGTGGCAGGCTCCGGCAAAAGCTCCCTCATACACCATGTGTTCCTTAAGCAGCACCCCGACGCCATCGTCATCGACCAATCGGCCGTAGGCACCTCCACCCGCTCTAACCCCGCCACCTACACCGGCATTATGGACGACCTGCGCAAAGCCTTTGCCACCGCCAACAACGTCAGCGCTTCCCTTTTCAGCTTCAACTCCAAAGGAGCCTGCGAAAACTGCCAGGGTGCTGGCGTCACCTACACCGACCTAGCCTTCCTCGACGCCATCAAGATCCCCTGCGAAATATGCCAGGGAAAGAGATTCAAAGAGGAAGTACTAGCCTATAAACTCAACGGCCTGTCGATCGCCGACGTGCTCGACCTCTCCGTACAACAGGCACTCGACACCCTGCCACAAAAGGAAATACAGAAAAAACTGCAGGCCATGGCTGATGTAGGACTCAATTACCTCACCCTAGGACAGCCACTCAGCACCCTCTCCGGCGGAGAATGCCAGCGCATCAAACTCGCCAGTGAATTGCATAAAAAAGGAAGTGTATACGTGCTGGATGAGCCTACGACAGGACTGCACATGTCCGACATCGATCACCTGCTCACCATCATCAACCGGCTTGTTGATGCAGGCAATACCATGATCATCATCGAACACAATACCAGCATCATCAAAAATGCCGACTGGATCATCGACATGGGCCCCGAAGGTGGCCACAAAGGAGGGAAAGTACTATTTGAAGGCACACCGGCCGATCTGCTCCACAACAAGGAGTCGCTCACCGCCCCCTATCTGTCAGACACGACAAACCAGGGAATCGCCAGCTTACCAGGCCTGAAATAAATGTGCACGGTATCGCCTTCTTCTACCCGCTGATACAGATCCCGGCCTACGGATGATTCTTCATCGGTATTCTGCGGTCCCCAGGCAGATAAATGGAGGTAATACGACGTGCTTCTCTTGCTGGAACTCTTGCGCTTGGCCAACACTTCCGCAGTAAAATGCTGCGGACTGGCGGGATCATAATAACAGTTGATATGTACCACAACGCCATAGCTGTAACCCAACAGGAACAAGCCTACCACCACGGCCGACCAGTAATCGGATGCCCGCTTGAAAAAGAACGCTCCCTGCTTAAACAATAACAACACCAGAAAAACCGCCGCCACGATACCAGCCGGCTTCCACAAATGGCTATGATCAAAAATATCGTAGTCCAATAGAGCACGCAAAACCAGCGCAACAGCAGGCAATATGAAAGTGAGTCCCAGGGAAGGATAACCGCTGCTCTTCCTGTCGTCGATCCAGATAAAACCGCGGTATAGCCTCAATACCGCCAGGCCAACGACCGGCAAGGCGATTGCGAGCACAACACTCAAGGAGTAAGGCGCAGGGAAAAACATCACCCACAAAGCGACCGCCGCCGATACCAGGTTTAATGTTGTACAGACCTTACGAGCCTTCAACAGTTTCGCTGCCCGCTCTTCCTTCGTCACCCCCAATCGTTCATCCTCCAGCATCACCTGCTCTTGTTCCTGCACCGCCACCGCATCGAGGTCCGCATACCGTTCCGACAGCCACGACTGGATCTCGTGGTAGCCGCCAAGGTATTCGCTTACCCTTAGTTGCTTTTTACCAGGCACGGACGGCTCCACGGCAATGTATTTATCTTTTACACGGTACCCCTTGATCTCCTCCAACCTTAACTCCCGCGTGGAGAAGATGCCGACGGACGTCAACCGGTCTGCCTGGATAATAAACCTTCGCTTGTAGGCGTCCCACATACCACCCACCATCACTGCGATCATCACCAGCGATAGCGGCACCAAGAACCAGCCCAGTTTAGCCTGGGCACCACTGTCCTGAAAGGGTATCACCAATAACCAGCCAAATAAAGCGATCATCACCGTTGCGGCAACATACATAAAAATGGTCCAGCCTTTAGACAGTTTGTATTCTTTCATCGTTACACCAACTTGATCTTGTATTTTTTAAATAGTTTTCTATAGGCCCCCGACCAGTTGCCGGTATCCCACTGGGGTTGTTCCCGCTGTATTATGCCCATTGCTTGCTGCCGTTCCGCCTTGTTGCCGAGCAACAATACGGTCTCCGCTAAATGAAAAAGCTGATAAGGATAAGTACCCTCTTCCATTTTCTCCAGGGCGGCACTGGTGATACCAGGCAACTTGAAAGTACGGGCAATCTCCAATGCAGGAATAAGAGCATCCTCCTCTTCACCAAGGATGAGCTGCCTGCAAACCGCCGGGGTAGTATCCGGTAAATGCCGGTAAATATGACCGAGCATCCTGGGTAGTATCTCCTCACTTGTCCCGTAGTCTGAGTCGTACTCCATGAAATGCAATTCCCGCCCGCTGGAAAGCACCTCCGCAAAGGCCCGGGCGGCCCTGTCAGGAATAGCTTTGATCAATTGGTTGGTGGCCACATGATCGATCAATGCGTGCTTACGCCATATAGACAGGTGAATATCCTGGTAGAAAGGACAGTCATGAAGGGTAATAGCCTCTCCCAGGAATCCGGCTTCCTCGATAGACAATGTGGGCAATGCTTGGGCAAGCTCGGCTGCAGCTGCCTTCGATTGAAAGGCAGCGATGGCGCTGAAATAGTCCGTGGTCAGCTCTTTACCACGGTACAACAGCAGAAAGTCCCAGAAAGCAGGATCCGGAAACCGCACGATGGCCGCAAAGGCTTCCTTACCCAATCCTTTGATCGCGTCAATATCTTCTTTGTTGCGGTATACGCCAAGCGCCCAAATAGCTTCAGGAACCTTCCGCTCCAGCGCCCAATAACGCACACGCGTATAGTACCTGGGGTCCCCGGCCTGGTTCTCCAACGCCCTCGACAGCAACAGATCATCCCGATCACTATACAAAACAGTACTGTCGAATACAGCAAGCTGTTGATGGAAATACAAACTATCCGACAATTTTATCCTCCGGCGAAATTGATGGTAGCCGACTCTGTTGTAAAGCTCTGTAGCCAGCTCGAAATCAGCCACAATGCATCCATGCATGCCGCGAACCTTTTCGCCCGATTGAAGAAAACGGCTGAAAATAGGGGCCATGCCAGCATACTTCCGGTCAGCCAGGGCCCAGCTCGCATAGCCTTTCACCACCCCATTGGAGTGATCAAGCAGCGATACAAGCTCTTGCAGACTGGCGATGCTGCGCAGTTTTTCAAAACACTGGTACTGACCGGAGGAAATACCAGCCACGCCTACGGCATCTCCATGTAACTCATTAAAGGCGGCAATCTTTTTCACCAGTTCAGTGACAGACGCCCGTTTTACCTGGCCTGAACCAGGAATGGCAACAAGCACCAAACAAAAGATCAACAAGTATTTCATCAATCGGGGGTTATAGTATCAATCAGCCCATCTTACCGGGCCCCGTAAAGCACCTCAGCGTCACCGTAGCCATTCGGGCTGATGAAGATAATAAAAGGGAATTGTTTCTCCCTGCCCTGGTTAACGACCAATATTGGCCGCAGGCACCAGGGATCTTAATAATATAATTTGCAACACTATTGCATTAGTTCCCAATTCCCCTATCTTTGCCACCATGTATCGTAGGCGGTATATACAAACCAGGCAACTGATCGCGTTACTGCTGCTCGCAGTCATGATGATCGTGCACGTCACCAAAAGCCTGCATACCCACGCCCCGGCCGGCCACGCCAGCAACTGCCACCAGGAGCAGGTCATCGCCCAGGCGGCCAGCCATCACCACTGTTCCATCTGCGAATTTCAGTTGTCCAAGGATACCACCTTTACCGGCGACATCACCTTCCGCATCGCCCCGGTACACGCAGCACCCACCTTTACCGCGCTGCTCACCGCCATCAACCCACACCGCTTAGTCACCACCGAAGGAAGAGGTCCGCCCCAGGCGTAAACCGACCTGTTTTTCACCTGCACCTACACGCAGCAGGTAAATTATGGCTATGCCGTCACGGCATCGGTCAACCATTCACGCATTGTAAACCATGACGCCCTCCCCACCGGGACCGGCCAACCATTCCATTTACCCAACACCAAAAATCAGCAAGCAGTGAAATTGTATTGCACCCTACTGGGCGCCTGCCTCGCTATGGCAGGAACCGCCCAGCAAAAGCTCGACAACAAAGATTCTGTACGGACCCTGAAAGCAGTGGTCGTGTCATCCACCAAACTACCGTCCAACACCAGTTCCCTCACCCGCACCAACACACCGCTGCGCGATATTCCGCAACAGGTGCAGGTAATCGACCGCAGCGTACTGAACGACCAGCAGCTATTGCAGCTCAACGATGCCTTCCGTTTCGCTGCCGGCATCACGGCCACCGACTTTTACGGGGGCTTTAGCTCCCGCGGCTACACCACCGGCATCGGCAGCATCACCACCAATGGCATCAAAGGCTCCCCCTATCCTGAAGGACAACTGCCCCTGCTCGGCAACATTGAAAGCGTGGAAGTGTTGCACGGTCCTACCGCTATCATGAATGGTCCCGGCGCCATGGGTGGCAACGTCAACATGGTCACCAAACAACCGAAGAAATTCACCACCCTCAATGGGTCCATATCCGCTGGTAGCTTCGACCTCTACCGTGCCCAGGCCGATATCACCGGTAGCCTCAACAAAAAGAAGAACCTCTACTTCCTCGCCGGCGCCGGCTACCAAAACGGCGGCAGCTTTACCCAGGCCTTCGACCGCCGCAGCCTGCAGTTGTATGGCGCCCTGAAATGGGAGATCGGCACCCGCACCACCTGGCAGGTCAATGCGAATTACGTCAATGACGACGCCAGCAACAACTACCAGCCACGCGTACCCATCTACAACAGCCGCAGCAAAGACAGCATCTTCCTCGTACCCTACGATTTCAACCCGGGTACCGATAGCCGCTACAAAGGCAACAACCTGCAACTGCAGTCCATCATCGAGCACAGCTTCTCCGATCGCTGGAAGCTCAGTCTGCTCACCGCCTACAACGAAGCACGTGCCCAAAGAGCTCAGTACTTCGCGGCCGGGTTCGTGCGCGCCACCGACAATACCGTCATGCGTTCCTACTCCTGGCAAAACATCTACTCCCCGCAAACCACCGTCAACGGGTACCTCACCGGACAGCTGCGCAACGGAAAACTTCAACACCAGTTCATCACCGGTGCCGATGCTGCGCTGTCGGTCAACAATTACCCACGGGGCATTCTCCAATATGCCGCCACCCGCATCCCCGTCTTCACCCCCGTCAAAGACGAACCCTACGATACCACGGGCATGGCTCGCTATACCGATTCCAAATGGGAGAAGTTTAACTATAACGTGATCGGTCTGTATATACAGGACCAGGTAACCCTCCTGGCTAACCTCAAGTTCCTGGCCGGACTCCGTTACAACAACTACTTCCGCCGCTACAAAGCCGTCGACCACGACGACAACATCATGTACGACGAAAAGCCCGAACGCACCGAGAACTTTTCACCCCGGCTCGGACTCGTTTACCAACCCACGAAAACTATATCCGTCTACCTCGATTACAATGAAGGCTTTGAACCCCATTACGGCAACTTCAGCGAGAACGGCGGTCCCTTCGATCCCCTCACCTCTCGTCAATACGAGATTGGTGCCAAAGGCGAATTCTTCCAGGGACAGTTCCAGCCATTTATGTCGATCTACCAAAGCACGCGGAAGAATGTATTGCAGTCCGCCCCCCGCGATGGATTTCCGCAATGGCAGGAAGCTATTGGTGCAGTGAGAAGCCGTGGCGTGGAGATGGGTGCCAGAGGCGTATTGTTCAACAGCCTGCTGCTGATCGTCAACTACAATTACAACAAGACCAAGACCACCGAAAGCAAGAATCCCGCCGACATCGGACAGCTGTTTGCCAACAACCCGCAAAACTCCGCCAATGGATGGGCTCGCTACACCCTCACCAAAGGCACACTCAAAGGACTGTTTCTCGGAGGGGGCTTTCAATATGTCGATAGCCGTTATTTCAGCGCGAAGAAACCAGCCACGGTGTATGTATTGGAAATGCCAGCCTATACCACCATCGATGCCCTGATCGGCTATCGCTACAAACAATACAGCTTACAGGTCAACGGCAACAACCTGGCCGACAAACGCTACGCCCTCAGCGGTGTCAGCAATTCTTATACGCCCGGCATGCCCCGCAACTGGCTCGTTACCCTCAGTTACGCACTTAAATAAACCACCATGTGGCATATCATCGCCAAAAAAGAAATACGACAGGCCTGGCGGGATAAATTATTCCTGACCCTCGCCGCCATTACCTGGTTGCTCCTCCTCGTAGCGGCAATCGGTGGCTATGCACGCTACCAGCAGGCACAGCAGCAACAACGCATGGCCAGTGACCAACTACGCCAGGAATGGGAACACCAGGAAGCGAATCCGCATTCCGCGGCCCATTTCGGCACCTGGTTGTTCAAACCGCTCACCTTCCTCACGGTATACGACAACGGCCTCAACAACTACACCGGTATCTCTTACCGGGTGGAAGCACACAAGCAACACGAGGTCAACCACAGCAACATACAGGATACCGACAGCCAGTTACGGTTTGGCGAATTATCCATCGCCCTCGTTTGCCAGTTGCTCGTGCCGCTGCTCATCGTCCTCCTCGCTTATGGATCCATTACCCGTGAACGCGAACAAAACACCCTGCGCTTACTCCGCATCCAGGGCGGCAGTCATGCCGCCCTCCTGGCGGGCAAGATCGCCGGCAACTATGCCATGATCGTGTTGATCCTCTCTCCCGCCCTGCTGCTCCTGGCAGCAGGCGCCTGGATCTTTCAGCAACCAGACTTATTCACCCGCGCCGGGACATTCGTGGTAGCCTACCTGGGTTATTTTCTGCTCATCACGATCCTGACGGTGATTATATCCGCCTGGAGCAAAAGTTCTTCAGGATCACTGTTCATCAATCTGGGAGCCTGGGTATGGTGCGCCGTGTTGCTGCCGCGCATCGCTGCCAACTGGGCCGATCAGGCAGCGCCCCTGCCCTCCCGCCACGCGTTCAACCTGCAGCTACAGGAAGGCTATAGCAAAGGGCTCGGCAATGATGGAGCGGTGATGGATCGCCGCAAACGATTCGAACAACAGGTTTTGCAGCAATACAAAGTAGATTCGATCCAGCAGCTGCCCGTCAACTTCGATGGGCTCTCCATGCAGTACGGAGAAGACTACAGCGCTCTGGTATACCAACAGGTTGCGGCTACCACCGACAGCCTTATACGCTGCCAGCAACACTTGCTGGAGAACGCCGCCTGGGCCAACCCCTTCATCGCCCTGCAGCAATTGTCCATGGGCCTTACGGCCACCGACTATTTCCACCACCTGGGTTTTCACCAACAGGCACGCGTGTACCGCGATGCTTTTATCCGCACGCTCAACCTCGACCTGGCCAAGAACGGCGGCAACTATGGCTCGTACGACTACAAAGTCGGTCCTGCCTTCTTCCGCAACACCCAGGACTTCCGGTATCGGCTACCGTCCACCAGCAACGCCATTGCTACCCATGGTCGTGCCTGGCTGGCCTTGATAGCCTGGCTCGGCATCGCCTGCTTACTGATTCCCTTCACCGCTCAAAAACTGGCTTACTGATATGAACCTATTCGCCGCCCTATTTCGATTGGAATGGTTCCGGCTAGTCCGCAGCCGCCTGCTGTTGATCAGTCTGATTGCCTTCACCGCCATCGCAGCGGGGGCCATCCACACCGGCCGCGTAGCCATGCAGGTGCGCGGGCAACAGCTCGACAGTATCCGTAACGCCTACCAGCGCGACTTCCAGGCACAGTGGCAACTCATCAACGATACCACCCCGGCGGGCAAAGCCAAAGCAGGCTCCGCCGGCATTGCCGCCGTTGTCAATTTCCGACTGCCACAAAACGCCCTCTGGCAACCGCGCTCCCTGCAAACACTGTCGGGCGGCATCAGCGACGTGCAGCCCTTTTATTACGCCGTACAAACGACCACCAACTACACCGAGCCGCCCAATATCCCCGTGAGCAACCCGGTGCGGCTGTTCGCCGGCAACTTCGATCTGGCCTTTGTCTGGCTCTACCTGTTGCCCTTGCTGATCATTGCGTATGGTTATCCGCTATACGCCGAAGAGCAGGAACGGGGCACCGCCGCCTTGCTGAGCATCCAGGGCCGCAGCCTGCGTCGCATCATAGCGGTCAAACTACTCTTCCGCATCACCCTTATCAGCGTACTCGTCGCCGGGATCAACGTTGCGGGCTTTATCGCGTCACCTGGCCAGCTTACCACGGCAGAAGTGGTGGCCTGGCTGTCGGTCACCCAGGGATATATCCTGCTTTGGGCGGCCATCGTCTGGCTCATTGTATCGCTCCGCACGGGCAGCACGCTGGCCGCCCTGCTGCTCACCGCTACCTGGCTGGTCACTACCATCGTAGCGCCGGCCGTCAGCAATATCTATGTGGCAGCCCGTTATCCGGTACCGCTCCGCAGTGAACTGGCGTCTCTCCAACGGCACGAGTCGGAGCAGATCTGGTCCATGCCGCCCCGCGTGCTGGTCGACAGTTTCAATGCTGCACATCCGCAATACGCTGGCAGCAGTAATCCAGCCAAAGACACTGTGGGTATCAGCACCCGTTTTGTAGCCGGCTATTATTATTTATTGGAGAAAAGGGTGCAGCGGGCCGCTATCACCCAGGAGCGGGAATTGACACAACGCAACCAGTACTTCGCGCAAATGGCTGCCATCAATCCTGTACTCCACACTCAGCAACAGTACAACCAGCTGGCAGGTTCCGGGTTCGACGATTACCAGCACTACCGTCGGCAGGTAGCCGCCTTTCAGCAGCAATGGAAAGGCTTCCTCTACCCCTTCCAGTTGGCCGACCAACGGCTCGGCACCGCGGAGTTCCAAAGCTTCCCGGTATTCAACGAGGCCAGGGCCATCGGCAACACCGGCATCACCTATGGACTGTATATACTGATCGCGGTAACAATGGCAGCAGGCTATGTCTTGTTCAATCGAAAAAAAGCTATATGAACCTGTTCCATGAACCAATCCTTTCCTTCCTGCTGGCAACAGCAGTACCGGCTTTCGGGTGGGCGCAGCCAGCGCTCCCCGATACGGCCGGTAAGCAGCCATCGGCATTCCTGAAGGATACCCTGGTATTTCCGCGTACGGATTCGATGCGCTCCGTGACGGTTACGGCCATCAAAAACAACCTGCAGGTAGAAAATGGCCGTATCACCATGAACCTGGCCAACAGCGCGCTGACCGCAGGCGCCTCGGCCTTCGAGCTATTGAAAAGAATGCCCGGCGTGGGCGTCACGCAGGATGACAACATCAGCCTTCGCGGCAGTGAAGGCGTACAGGTACTGATAGATGGGAAAATGAATTACCTCACCGGCAAGCAACTCGCCGATCTGCTCAAAGGCATGAGTGGCGACAATATTGTACGCATCGAACTCCTCACTACCCCCACCGCCAACTACGACGCAGCCGGCAATGCAGGCATCATCAACATCGTCACCCGTAAACGCACCACCCGTGGCTACGCCGTCGACCTGCGTACCACGGTCACCCGCGGCAGCACCTGGATGCACAACGAAAACATCAGTGCATCGGTGAATACGGGTACATGGAGTCTCTATGGTTCTTTCGACTACAATACCCCCAACCGGCAGGTGAACAGCACCAGCGGCAATACGATACCCGAAAACGGCACCTCCCTGCGACTACATCGCCAGAACACCAGCCGGTACCTGATCAAGTTTTATACAGGGCGCGCCGGCATCGATTACCAACTCAATAAGCACCACCAACTCAGTGCGCATTACCACGGTTACTTCGACGACTTCACCGCGCCGAAAGACGCCCTGGTTTATCGCTATGGACCGGATCAGCAGGTACATTCCACTGTACGCACCACCACCAACATCGTCGAACCCTATCACTACGACGCCGCCAACCTGGCCTGGACCTGGTGGCTCGATACCACCGGCAAAAAGCTCACGACGGAGGCGCATTATATCAGTTACCGCAATCTCTCGGACGCGCTCATGACCAGCACGCTCACCAGTGGTATCGACGGTGCACTACTGGAGAAAAATGCACTTCGGACTCACCAGCCCGGGTACATCACCATTCGGTCAGCGAAAGCAGACCTTGAATGGCCTACCCCGACCATCTTATGGAAAGCCGGACTAAAATATGCCGGGGTAACCAACGACAACCACTACCGCTTCGATTCGCTGATCAATGATCGATATGAGGAAGCCAGCAGCATGTCTAACCACTTCCTGTATGAGGAACGGGTTGCAGCCGCCTACGTATCAGCCTTCAAAAAGATACAGCGCACCAGCTTCGTCGCCGGCTTGCGCATCGAACACACCGACGCCAAAGGCCAAACGTTGAAAGACGGCAATTTCAATCGCTGGCAGTACACCAGCCTCTTCCCCAGCTTGTCCATTGACCAGGAATTACACGACCACAAACTCAGTCTGTCATTGAGCCGCCGCATCAACCGGCCAGCTTATGCAGACCTCAATCCCGTCCGCTGGTACACGGATCAATATTTCTATTATGCGGGCAACCCTTCACTGGTACCGGAAATGGCCTGGCTATTGTCGGCCGCCTGGACGGTTCACCGCAAATACATCCTCACCGCCAGCTATGCCCTGCGGGAAAACTATTTGACGAAAAGGCTGACGATGGACAGCAGTGCGAACGCGGTGAAAAGTCAGACGGCCAACTTTCGTAACCTACAGCGATTCGATCTCCTGGTGTCCGCCCCGTTCAGTGCAGGGCCCTGGAGCCTGCAGTTGAACGCGGGGATCAACCATAGCCGTTATCCGCTGTCACAGTTATCCGGCGAAACAACCCTCGCACGCTGGTCGGCCAACGTACAGCTACAGCAACAACTCCGGCTGCCGGCAGGTTTCCGGGCCGAACTCGCAGCTTATTATTATTCCAGTGAACTATGGGGGATTTACTTAAAGAGACCGCTGTACTATGTAGATGCCGGTTTACGCAAAAATTTCGGGCAGGATAAACTGACTGCACAGATCAGCCTTACCGATATCTTCCGTACCTATCGGCTACGTGGCACTTCCTTATCGAATACAACAGACTACTGGTACAATGATCGCCCGGAGGCACACCGCATCAGCCTGAGTCTGCAATACAGGATCGGCGGAAAATTGACGACCCGCAAAGCAACCCAGCTGGAAGAACAGGAACGGTTATGACCCGTACGACAACTCCCACCCCGGCAAAGCACGGACCACCATTTTATAGAACAACCCAACTTATCCCTGGGTTGCCATAAATAGCATCCGTTATGGATCTCAGGCAGCGACCGCCATAGGTGGCTGCTCCCTGCTGGCTTTCACCTTATTGATCACCGCAAATACCACCAGGCTGATCAATGCCGCAGCCGACAGCCACGCTCCGATCAGGAAGATGGCCCTGATCGTTAGCAATTGACTTTGGATACCGGTCGCCTTCGCGATCAACGCGATACCAACCCCTGTAGCTTCCGCAGGGGCAAAACCCTTCGCGGTCAGCAAGCCCGCATACACCTCCTGCTGTTGCGCCAGCAACGCCGTTCCCGGCGTCAACTTGCCGAGAAAGCCTTCTTTGAAGTGCTGGTTATAATACAACTGCAACGTATAAAAGCCCGCGATGGAATTGAGCACAGCGATGAACCGGGCGTATGTGCACACCACGATACCGGTAGTATTGCTGGCTGGCGGGATAGAGGCCAGGCAAAGGATGGTGATGGGAACAAACAACAAGCCACAGGCAAACCCCTGTAAGAATATGGGTAGGCACAATTGAGCAAATGACAGATCGGGCGTCAAATAGAGATATACCCAATAATGATAACCTAACAATACAGCAAAGCCAACCAACAGCAGTTTGGGCAGGTGTAGCTTATTGGCGGCTACGGCCCTGACCACGATAAAGGTGGACAGGATCACGCCAGCCACATTAAAAAAGCCGGCATCCACCACATCGGCAGCGCTCCAGTTGAGGACTGCTATAGCATAGCCGTATAACAGGTTGATGGTATCACGAATGCCATAAAACAATAACATAAGCGCCAGGCCGTACAAGAACTTTCCAGACCGGAATACCTGCAAATCGATCAATGGCCTTTTCAATATGGCCTGGCGGTAGAGAAAACCAGCGATCATCACCAGGCCAAGAAGCGCCATATACGTGATCGTCGCGCTGGAAAACCAATACTGCCGCGGACCATAGATCATCACGTAAGCAAATGCAGTAGCACCAAACACAAACAACAAAAAACCAAACCAGTCCAATTGGTACAGGGGATAGGGCTTCCTGGCGGGGCTGGATTTAAACACCAATAGACAGAGCACCAGCGCCATCACCTGCAACCCGATGAGCCCGTAATACAAAGCTGTCCAATCGCTGGTGATAATTACCCGCGAACCGGCAATACCAATAATGATCCCGGCCGTAAGGATCAATGAAAAGAAAAGCGACACCCCTACCAGGATGCTCCTGGCGGCCGGCAGTGTGGAGAATACCACCACAAGAATACAACCCGCCACCAACCCAGTACAAATGCCCACGAAAAAACGCAGCAGGGCAAACACCAACAGATCCTGCACATACAGGCAACAAATATTCAGCACAATGCCAGCCAGGAAAACCGAGAGTAAATAAGTGCGCGTATTGAAAAAACGGATCAACCGGAACATGACCGGCAGGATAGCAATAATACCTACATACGCCGATTGAAAGGCAAATGAAATGTCTTCAGGTTGCGCACCATAAAAAGAAACGACATGGGCCTGAATGATGCCGAAAGAAGCAAACTGCGCGATCGCCGCAAAGAGTATCAACAGCAATACGCACCGCACGAAGCCCATATACCCACCAAGCCGGTCGTGGAAATAGATCGTTTGCATCATGCGTTATTGAGTAGTTTTTTGAATACTGACCTGCACATTCATGCCCGCCTTCAATACCTGGGTAGCACTGTCGGTAAACAGGATCTTCACCGGCACGCGTTGAATGATCTTGACGAAATTGCCGGAAGAGTTATCCGCAGGTAATAAAGAGAACTTCGACCCTGTCGAAGCGGCAATCGCATCGATCCTGCCCGCGAATTGCCGCCCGGAAACGGCATCGGCCGTAATCACTACCGGCTGCCCTACATACATGCCATGCACCTGGGTTTCCTTGAAGTTGGCAATCACCCAGGTGTCGTTACTATTCACCACCGACACCAATGGCTGACCAGCCTGTACCTGTTGCCCTTCCAGTATATTTTTCCTGCCTGTGTACCCACTGTAGGGCGATACAATGACGGTATAGCCCAGGTTTAACCGCGCCAGGCCGAGTAAAGCTTCCGCCCGCTTCCTGGCAGCAAACAAAGCAGCAAACCTCGATTGCAGTTCGCGCACTTTGCTGTCTCCGGTCTTCAGGCTGTTCTGTGCCGCACTGTAATCACTCTGGGATATATCATACCTGGTTTGCACCTGCTCGAAATCCGATAACGTAACGGCCTCTTCTTTCAACAGGTTCTGAAAACGCCGCACATCCTGCTCCTGCTGCCACAACCGCGCCTTCGCCGCATGGATCTGGTCTTTGTTGACCAGGGTGGCCGTTTGCGCAGCCTGTATGGCAGCCATCAGTATCTCCTGCTGGGCACGGGTATCTTCCAGCAATGCCTCGGCTTCCTTTACCTTCTGCACATACTCGCGGTCGTCCAGTATCACCAGCGTATCGCCCTGCTTTACTGGCTGGTGTTCGCTGAACAGTACCTTTTTGATAAAGCCACCCGCACGGGCCGACACAGGATTGATATAGGCATCTACCTGCGCATCGTTGGTTGTTTCATAATGACTGGCATGAACGAGATACCTGACCAGGTAGATCAGGGATACCACCACCACCGTTACGGCCAGTAGTTTGGTGAGTACATTGACAAAACTTCTTCTTGTGGGTTCCATATGCTGATGATTTACAATTTTCCGGAGATAAACAGTAAACGATAGTAAATAGCGGTCGCGGCAATATTTGCCTGCAGGTAATTGAACCGCGTTTCCTGGTACAGGTTGTCGGCCTCCAGCAGATCGGTTAGTAAAGAAAGCTGGTTCGCATATTTCGTGGTTTGAATATGCAGATTGGTCTCCGCCTGCTCGATAGACTTCCGTATTACCCGCAAACGGTGCGCAGCCTCGTGGTACTTGATGGTCAGCGCCTGCACTTCCTGCGACACATTGTCGGCTACCCATCGTTGCTGCTCACCAAGCGCCACCGTGCGCAGCCTGGCCGCCTTTACTTTATTACTATTCTGGTACAGCGAGGAGATATCATAGGTCAATTTCACGCCCACGGTACCAACGCCGATGGTTTGAGCAACCGGCGGAAACAAAAAAGTGTTGGGATAGTTGAATCCATAACCGCCAAACAAACTGACCGAAGGTCGATTGAATGACTGGGTGAGCCTGATGCGGTTCTCTTGCAACAGTTGCTGATGCTGCACTTTCCGAAGGGCATAGTTGCCGGAAGGGTCATTGAGCAGCGCAGATACCTCCACACTGTCCTGCAAAAACAACGCGGCTGTATCAACCGGTACGATTTGGGTGCCGGCATCAACATCGAACAAAGTATTAAGCCGCTGTTGGCTGATCTGGTAGTCGTTCCTATTAGCGATGGCATTTAATTCAATGTTCGCCACTTGCACTTCAGCCCGCAACAGATCACTTTTGGTCACTTTACCATTCTTATAGAAAGTGGTAATATTATTAAGCCTTGTTTGAGCCCGGTTCACCTGGTCATCGATCAGTCGTTCCTGGTAAATATATTTAACCATGTCCAGGTATTGCAGTACTACCTGCAAACCGATCGCTGCTTCCTGCTCTTTGGTTTGAATACCCGCCAGTTCACTCCTCAGCTTGCCATCGGTGACCGATGCTTTTTGCCGCCCGCCGCCATATACATTGAATGAAGATTCCAGCGCCAGCGCCCCGGCATTGGGACTGGGAGGTTTTGGAATAGCATGCGGATCGCCTATTGCTCCATCAAACAGCACCACTTTGGTGTATCGTTGGAAGGCCGCGTTGGTCTGCACCCTGGGCAGCATGCCCATCTTCGCGTCTTCCCAGTCCAGGCGGGTGGCATCTTCTTCCATCTTGAATACTTTCACCGACCTGTTAGCGGCTTTACCATACCGGATCGCCTCCTCCAGCGATAGTTTCAGCACCGTGCGATCGGTGGGCTGCGCCAGGGCACTGCCCGCCGACACACCTAACAGCGCCGCACAAATGTTCATTTTCAGGAATATACCTGATCTGCATGTTTTCATCTTTGTTGAGTTCAATTGGTTTACAATTGGCATGGCCAATTAGCTGCGTGATTTCGTAAACATCCTTTTCGTAAGGACACGAGAAATTTGTTGGGTTCCGGCGCACGCCGGTCCATGCATCAATGGTCATCTGGTTCGGATTAAGACCCTGTTGGAGAAATGCCCGATTTGAATTGTGCCCTGAACTGGCCGGGCGATTCATGAGCCAGCTTACTGAATAAACGGTTAAAGTACCTGGGGTCGTCAAAGCCCACCCTGGCAGCAATCTGCTTGACGCTTAAATGGGTGTAGCATAACAAACGTTGCGCTTCACGCAGCATTTCCTGCTGAATAAAATACGAAGCATTAAAACCTGTAACAACCTTGATCGTTTCGCCGAGATAACTCATTGATAGGCGCATCAACTGCGCATAATCACCGGGCTTCTTTAGCTCCTTGTAATGCTTTCTGACAAGTTGTTTGAATTGCCGTACCACATCGATGCTTCTGGCAGAATGATGCCGTGTGGCATATTTTGCATTGGCTTGAAAACCAGCAGCCAGCTTATAAATACCCGGGATGGCCAGGGCATTGACCGCGCCACGGTGCAGGCTACCCAATGAAAAATCGTGATAGGTATGCAGCAGAAGTTCAAAGTAACGGACAAACCAGTCGAGATCAGCACCCTGAACGGGCAACACGGGATCGCTGACTATCGAACGCTCAATGATATTCCCCGCCAGTTCATCGATCAGCTTGGCATCTAAATACAGGATAAAACCGTTGCTGGCATCATGGAAGCGTATGGCCCGCTGAATATTTCCCGGCAACAACAGTAGCATGGAATGATGCGCCACATTAACCTTCCTGAAATCTACCTGCAGTTCTGCATGGCCTGCAGTCAAAAGAATAATGACATAATGGTCATTCCGATGGGGCTGTCCGATGTCTCCAAACCGTTCAGCGATGTAATCATCACTGATGCGGTCAATATGAACCCCTGCAATATGCTCCTTCAGCATCAATATCGGAATGGTATATTTCATGTACTTCGCCCTTGATCACAACACAAAATTACACCGCTATTCACCCGGGAAAGTGCACTGAATCCGCGCTTTTGTTGGACAAATAAGCTTTTTAGGCGGGGCGAGGAGTGTTGAAATAGGCCTGGCTTCCACTTGTATTTAATGCGCCAGTTATTATCTTTACGGCTATTATTCGCCCCTCATGAACAAATATATCATTTCGGCCATATTAGCTACTTCAGGCATCGCTTGTACCAATAACCCGCCGGCTGTAACGGCCTCCACAGACACACGCGCAGAATCCCCCGCAAAGACGGAAAGCACCCTACCCGACACGGCCAGCGTGCAAAAATGGATTACCGGAGTTATCGAAGGTTTTTTGAATAGCGAAATCTCCAATGCAAGGCGCGACTCCATGATTAACTCGCTCACCAAAGACTACCAGGAGTTTAAACAGGACGCATTGAATGTGGAGTACGACAATGGCGACTCCACCATTACCGAAGAAAAGTTCAAGAAGAAATGGCAGCACAAATACAACACAGACCGGGCTGGAGAAGGCGGGTATTTTATTTCAGCGCAGGACAATGGAAAATGTAAAGTGACCACCTGTCAATGGCTGCGCAATACACAAGACGCTTCTTTCTACAAAGTAGTTATCGAAGACGTCGACAATAATCTCTCCTACCACCGCGACATCAAGGTCATCCACCAAAACGGCAAGCTACTGATCGACGACATCCTCGAGTACGACTAAAAGCTTGCACACCTGATTACTGCTCATCAGACTCGATCATCAAAAGCGCATTCATAGAGCCCTGCCGATGTTGTTGCAGGTAAGCAATGATAGAGACTTGATCAACCAGGTGCAGCGGCACGCCGTTGTTTACAATGATGATGGAATCAAAATGACTGGCAAAAGTCTTCACTCCCGGATCTGACCATCCTCCGATGCCGTAATGAAAAGAGGTATCCCTGGTGCCTCCTGGCAAAGGGAGTGTCAGCATCACCTTATCATTGGGAGAACGTTGCAACCCGGGAAATACGGTTCCGTTGGCATACACAGACACCGAATAGTTAGGTTTATCGACAGAACGCACCTGCAGCACCTTTGCCGGATCGCAGCCAGACAATGCTGCCATTACTGCAAATGCTGCAACGAGTAAACATGCCTTCATAGAATCATTTTAAGTATTTCCGGAATACAGTACTATAACGGTCGCCAAATCGAACAATGGTGATTTCGCTATAAGGGATCGAAGTGGTGCGTGCATCCAATTTTCCCTCGGGATTATAGTATTGAACACCAACCAATGTCTTAAGGACCTTTTTGATGGGACCAATGACAAAATCCGGCTCTTCCTGGTCTTCCAATTCTACGATCACATGATAATCCAGCGCACGAAGGCTCCGGAACAGATCAGGCCAGGAATCAAGGGATACCGGTTGCTGCAAACCCCAGGAAGCACCCAGCCCACCTTCCCCCTTATAGATTTTTTTCGACATCCTGTCAAATCGGTTGCAACGCAGACTCTCGAAACCATGCTTGGGAATAACCGCATAGCCGTCTGATGCAAAATCCCTGTCGATCTGAAGCAGTAAAAAGTCTTTAGAAATACCCAGTATAAACCCGGTAAGATTATCCCCCCAGGACCGCTCCAATGTAACAAAATCCTTCCGGTCGCTGTGCTTTTGCATCATCAGTTCATAGGCGCCAATGGTCTTTTTATCGTTCTTCATAGTACCTATATTATGATCGATCCTTGTTTAAAGAACGTCAACGATGCACCCTCAATAAATGCTTCTATGGATGTACGGGTGGTCGCCCTGGTATTTGTCAGTTCAAAATAGAATACCGTGGGATTCGCAACACCTCCCCGGTAAAACCAAAAGCTGAACCTTTTCTGCGTAGAAGACTTGTTCAAAAACGTTAATTCGGTCACACTGCTAATCCTTCCTGTTGCTCCCGGAAGAATACCCATCACACGCGGATATAAAAGCCCTTTGGAAAAGATCGTCAGGAGTCTACTATCCGTATCCATGATTTTCAAGGAAGCTATTCCCCAGAAAAAGTTATCCCCCTCCACTACGATTGCTCCCTGATAGCGAGCGTACGCCTGTTTCACATACCCAGTATCAAACAATAGGGTCGCCCAGTAGCCTCCTGCTCCCCTTGATTCTCAAATTCGGTTTTTACTGGAACCGTAGATGGCTTATTTGAATTCGACTGCGCCAGCAGTGCAGAAGAAAACATAAAACATATAATCGTCACTAACAACCGCATGGTAAGTGTTTAAGCGCTTTACGGCATAAATATACACGTCAAAATTTTCCCCATTCATGATATACCACTGCTTTAGGACGAGCAACTCTGGCAATGATGTCATTTAGTCGGCTCCTCCATTCTCCATATACAATTGATGGTAGCTCGAAGACAGCTCAGTCTGACCAGTTTGCTGATACAACAGCGATAGTTCCAGAAAAACAAACTCACTGGAAGGGCCGGACGCTATGCTGACAAGAAATGCTTCGATAGCCTCCTCTAACCGGCCCTCATCCCGCAGGATATAACCCAGATCTTCCGCCACCGGACTTTTATCGACCGCCTTATCAAGCCCGGCCCGAAGCACATCGATGCCTGGTGCAGGATTTTCCTTCACGTAGTACAATTCATAATTACCATAGCATTCCGCGGCCACGGAAGGAATCACACGGAAAGGAATATCGTATATAGGCCTAACCGCCGGCATACCAATACCATCATTTAATATGACCGTTTCCACGATGCGCTCCGGAATGGCTAACATTAAATAACAATTTAGTGCAGCACTGGGAAAAACCTGCATACCCTTTACAAGATAGGTTCCGTACTCCGCCGGAATTAACGCCGTTTCCACAACTTCGATATCCCAATCAAGTATATCGGCAGCGTCAGACTGGGTAATCACAAAAACCAGCGCATCAGTTTCCGTAAACAGATCAGCTATTTTCATGTGGTTCAATTTGAGTATACTACAGCTTCCGCCTATACTTCACAGACCTCCGTATCCCAAAAACGGTTAACAGGCTGGTCAACCGATCAGCCATCAACTAACCGCCTGCTCCATGACCGACAGCATGCGTGTCAATTGCGAACGGCGCCTTTCCTTAACAGGTTCATCATATCGATTGATCAATACAGGAAGCAACTGTCTTTTGAGTGCAATGATGGTTAGCTTCTTTAGATTCGCCTCCACAATCCCTTCTTCCACCAATTGAGCAAAGGCCACGCCTATGATCGCATTATCAGTGTAAAGCAGAAACATACCAATATCACCCTTCGAATTCTCCAATACTACCTTACGCAGGTCTGCCTCACTGCTGTTTCGTATTTTTTCATCCGCCGAGTTAGCAACTGCTTGCTTCAACAGCTTAACACGTTCGCTGATGATCGCTTCATCGAGCACCGTTGACGAGTCAAGTATTGCCTTTATCCGAACGCTGTCGCTGACCGTCCAATCCAATGCAGGGTAGTTCCATTCTGCCCGCAGCCTGTTTACAAAAGCAACCGGATCACCTGATTTTTCCGTCAACCGCCAGGCATGAAACCGCTGCGCGGCATCCCAGCCATCGTCGCTCCCAAACGGCGCCGCCTCCTCACCTACGTCCCAGAAAAAAGAGTCCTTCATGAGCTGCTGAGCGCGGAGGTTCGCCGTTTCATAACTGAATTGAAACCCGGCATCCTTCGGCGCGCCGGGAGTGGCTCCCCGGTTAAGATCCCATTTACCTACTCCCTGACAGCCGCCCGACACAATGACCAGGGCAGCAAACAAACAAATTGTTACGATAAACTACATGATGGTATCTATTACTACCGGTAATATAGCACTTAATAAAACATGGCGCAATAACCACTGCACCGATCAACACTTTACCACGTCCCACGACCCCATCAAACATTTTGATCATATCTCCTTCCATTCCCGGTAATTTCCTTAGATCATTCATTTTTTTTCCTTGCCGGTGGAGAGCACGGTGAGGTGTACCCACACCCTTGCTTTCAGCCTGCTGTGTAGCAGACAAAGTCACCAACTGATTGCCGGCGCGCTGACACCAACCGTTCTGTAACAGGAAAAACAATATCGATAAGAATTTAGTCATGATTATTATTGGATCAGTTGCATGCTACCTGCAAAAACCTGACTACACAATTGCGCCGTCTGGGTTGCCCCAGCCGCCTAATCCTCAAACCTGAACGGTATAGACCGAACCACCCTATCCCACTTGAACGTGTCACAGTAGGAGTATTTGATCTTCAGTCGAAACTGCTTGCCCTTTGCATATTTGCCCAATAGTTTACCAGGCAACATCGCATATCGACTGCTATCCGAACGCGCAACCTGATAGATCCTTGCTTTTCTGTTTAAGGTTATAAACGTAATAAATATACCTGGAAGTAAATAAATACGAATATTTATAAGCAGAGCCATAGTAATAGTGTCGGAAAGCTTACTAATTGCCGCCCATTGTGAAGATTGACAGCCATGTGGAGGAAGGAAACAAAATCTTATTCAAAACTGACCGGAACAATGTATTGCGTACCGAATGAATAAGATACCTTTTTTAAATGCTGTAGTCGGCCCACGATAATTGCAGGATGAGTATTAAATTTAGTAGCATATAGAGGAACTTCTGATTCTTGCAAAGGAAGAGCAGACAACAACTCAGCTTCTTGATCAAGAGATAATGTCCATTTTCTAGCAAAATCATTGGCCTCCTCTTCTTTCAATTGCTCTTTGTCACTATAAACTACATTTTCAAGAAAGATATCTTTTTTCCCATGTAACAAAATATGACCAGCTTCGTGAAAAAAAGTAAACCAAAAACTGTCATTGCGCTTATACCTGCCTGACAACTGAATGAATGGCGTATCACCTAGCCAACGCGTCGACCCACAGATCGGTGCCTTATTAATACATGGAGTATGAACTACCTTAACACCTGCATGAAGGCATATAGATTGCAATTGTTGAAAATAATCAATTGGCTGACTGGCCATGACCGACCTCAACTCCAGCAAAGATTCCCTAAACCGCTTCTCATTATAAGGTCTGGCAGAAAGTAGGGCAGCATCCAATTCGCCTTTTCTTAGCCAGGCAGAAATCGCGTAAGCCTCATTAGTATGCGCAAGAGAAATTCGGAAAGCAACTTTCAACTGTTGTTTAAAGTAATAATCCTCCCAGGCACCATGATTGGCAAAGCCAAAAAACGCAAGCATCTCATTGGCCTTCTCCTGCCAGGATTCTACTGGAGACAACCACTCTTTCTTGATCATATCTGCAACTGGGAAACGCTTAGCCCATGCAACCGCTTTATCGATTACCTGTTGTCTTTTTTCCCTGGCTATAAACTCGTCATAACTTCGCTGAAGTCTTAGCCAGAAATCCGCAGGTATTTTGGTAACGCTTTCAAATAGCAAAGCCATATCCGGCATAATGGAGCTTTTACCATTCATCACGGCAATTATCGTCTTTTCCGGCTTACCGGTGCGCAAAGCAAACTCTTTGGGCCCCATATCCATTTCCTGAAGTTTTTCGGACAAGGTTTCTCCAGGATGAAAAACTACCGGAGGACTATATGGGTGCTTTTTTGCCATAAACAACTGTTTTAATGATAATCTGCTATTTCAACGATTTCAACACCCTTAATTTCCACCCAAATAAATTGACCATGGTCGTTGATTGGAATTGGTCGCTCGTGAGGAACAAAGATTAATCTGTAAGGATGATCCAAATCACAGGCCCATTGTCCCTTTCTATTGTTGGTTAATTCATGAAACCTCCCTGGCAGGTGCCTTACGTCTTCCAAAGTCAAAGCATTATGAAGGGCATTAAGCCGCTTCATGAATAACTCAGCACGTTTTTTTCCCATACCCTGGATACACTTCTTGTTATTTTCAGCATATCCCTCCAACTTCTTATCGCCAAAAGTAATATCCACGCAAAAGTAATTATTTTTTAGCTAACACTTACTGTAAGTCATAATTTCAACCCAAAACCATTAAAACAAGCAACAACAAACTGATTATCAACATCTATAAAACATTCCTCAAAATCACATTTTCTAAAACGAACAACCCATACGTATCAACCATTCTAGATTTCCCACCTGACCCTGGTCACCCAATAAGTTCCGGAAAAACCCTACATTCGCGCACTTGTAAAATTTTACCCATCATGAAAGCAGTCGACCAGGTGCGCGCACGCAGCCAGCAACAATGCGAATTATGCCAGTCAGCAGAACCACTGGAAGTGTATGAAGTACCGCCAGCCTCCTACGCCAGCGCCGATAACATCATTAATATTTGCCACCACTGCAGAACGCAGATCGATAAGAAAGCCCCGATCGACAACGAACACTGGCGTTGCCTCACCACCGCCATGTGGAGCGAAGTGCCCGGCATACAGGTCGTATCCTGGCGCATGCTCAACCGCCTGCGCAACGAAAGCTGGGCTATGGAGAATTTGGATATGTTGTACCTGGCCGATGACCTGCTCACCTGGGCCAAAGCCACTGGCGATCACGAAAATGATGGCACCGTAGACTTACACAAAGATGCCAACGGCAACCTGCTGCAAGATGGTGATACCGTGGTGCTCATCAAGTCACTCGATGTAAAGGGATCTACGCTCAATGCCAAACTGGGCACCGTCGTCAGGAATATCCGCCTCGTGCAAGACAATACCGAACAAATTGAAGGAAAGATCGAAGGGCAAACCATCGTGATCCTCACCAAATACCTGCGGAAGCAAAACTGATTGATCCCCATTGCGTCCGCCCGGCGGGCGCAATGTTTCCCTATCAGCTACCACTACCTCGCCTTCCTCGGTGCCTTGTTGCTTTGCTGCCTCGTTGCCTTGCACCACTTTCATACACCGCAGCGCACCTCCCCGCACAATCACCAGGCCCTTATCAGTCATCGCATAAAACTCAATTCCCAGCAACCAAAAGGCAATCTGCCCATTTAAAGGCGCTACACCATGTTCAGCGACAAATTCATCACTACACTTGCGACCAACCGCGCTTAACTTACCCTCCTTGATGTCGCGGGTATAGGTCCCCTTCCTAAAGTCCACATACAGCATCGCCGATACCAACCGGAAATGCGTCGCTGCTTTCGGAACATCCTTATCCGCACGGCGCAGCCGGAAACCATCCATAGACACTTGCACCTGGCTGTTCGAAACATCGCAGCAATCAGACAGGTTAAGCGGCAATAGGTCATCCAACGCCAGCTTACGATTCAATTCAAAGCCTTCCAGCAAAGACACGTCCCCCACTTCCAGACGGCGCTCACCCCACTGATGTACCTGATCAGCACGAACCCCTTTATACAACCACGCGTTGATACGACCCGCCAAATAACGGTCCGTTACACCATCTCTTAAATTTCCCATAGCTGCGCGAAATACCTTGGTAGCCTTTCCGGCGATTGCAAATTCTGCATTGTTTCGACGGGTATTCGCAAAGGATGCAGCACGTTTGATGCGCTCCTTCGAAGGGCCGGTCTTCTCTTTAGCATAGGTCTCACCATTTTCACCGCGCACAAACGTCATTCCTCCAATAGATCCGCTTAATTTGACAAAGCTCTGTACTTTAGCCATAGAATAAAGTTTATATACAATATACGGATAATGCGATAGGGTTTCCAAATCCTGACTGTCCCATGTTGGGAAATGATCATTTTTGACTACAATTGAACAGGCATTGGGCTCAAACCAGAACTAGTTAAAGCGTAACCATCATACTGGCTGCCTGGCGCATATGGCAATAGCCTGCCCCTGGTTCCACCCATAGCAACGCCGTAGCTGTCCCATAGCTGTCCCATAGACGCGCCTATCCAGCCGGCAGTCAGCGGCAGGTCAATTCCGGGTCAACTCCGGGTCAAAGCCATATCAGGAGATATCAAACGTAGGCGGGACGCAGGTTTACATTGGTCCCAATCGGCATACTCAATCCCATGGCGGGTTTGATCGTTTCAGAGAAAGTAAAAAAGAAGAACATAAACATAAAGACAGGCGCTCTCAGACGCCTGTACAATATACAACGGGAACGACCCGCATTCCAAAAATAATCGATACTAATTCGTGGCAACACAACGCACCATGCACCACATCTCGGTATCGGTCCGGTACCATTCCACACACTCATAAGCGGGGTCAAACCGCGGGTCACTCATCAACCGGCCAAATACGTCCTTTATACCGTCAATCTTCTCCATCCAGCCGTCGATTGACTCCACCAGCCAGTCACCCTGCGGGATCACGCTCGCGGAATAACCCAGTTTGGCAGCCTCCTGCTCCGTGCCCACGGCAGCCGCCTGGTACACGATCCGCCCACTGTTCTCCATATGCGACAGGCCGTAATAGACGCGGTCGGGCACCTTTACACACAGTTCTTCGAAAGCCGCCTGAATACCCTCAGGAAACGTAGGAACCTCCTTACACAAAACAGGAATATCCTGCTCGAGATGATGAATAAACATACTGGTAGGTTTTATACAAACTTACCAATTAACCATCAGGCACAGGAGGTCCACCTGCGACAAAAACAAGGGCATTTGCGCCCTGCCATTCCGCTGTATTTCCTCAGTTGCCTCTATGCCTTGCTGCCTCGTTGCCTTTCCATTATCATATCAGTCTCCTCCACCAACGACCCCATCAGTGCTGCTGCCCTCCGGTGTTTCAGCAACGGCGCCGCCTGTCCACTCCAGAAAAATACCAGGTCCCAACGCTCCTGCTCCACCGCAGCCTTCCGCAAACTCGACACAAACTGGCTCTGCACCGGAAACGGCAGCAAAGATGACTCTTTACCGATCACGTCCTGCGCTAGCTTCGTTACTATGCCACGGCCTAGTCGGCCGGTAAAAGCTCGTGTAAGTATAGTAGTATAATCTCCGCTCAACAGCATATCCCGGTGCACCGGCATGGCACCCGATTCTTCCGTTGCCAGGAAAGCCGTACCTACCTGCACCGCATCAGCGCCCGCCGTCAACGCCGCCGCAATCCCTTTGCCATTGGCAATGCCACCCGCCGCGATCACTGGCGCTTTCACGCGCTCTTTGATCAACTGCGTCAGCACAAACGTGCCCATGGTCGATTGCTCTGCAGGCGCCAGCCACGAAGGCCGGTGACCGCCCGCTTCAAAACCACTCGCCACGATCATGTCCACACCCGCCGCATCCAGCGCCAGCGCTTCCGCCAGCGTGGTAGCCGCCCCCGCAGTCAGGATACCCAGCTTACGGCATTGCTCCAGCACCGCCGCCGACGGAATACCAAACACAAAACTGAACACCTTCGGTTTTACATCGAGTATCACCTGCACCTGGTTCTCATAACGGGATTGAAAAGGCGCTGGCTTATCGGGCACCGCTATCCCCAGCTCATCAAAATAAGGTTGGTACAAAGCCTTCACCTTGTCATATTGCGCATCCGTAATTACCGCACCCGGCGCATCCCCATCGCTCACCCACAGGTTGATGTTATAAGGCTTATTCGTCAGGGCATTGATCTGTTGTACTTCGGCATAGATGGCCTCGGGGCTCAGTGTATAAGCACCATAGCCACCGATACCACCCGCATTGGAAACAACGGCCGTCAAAGCGGCCGTAGAGAAATTACCACCAAAAGGACCCTGCATGACCGGGTAATCCACTCCGGCCAGCTTTGACACCCGCGTTTGATTCCACATAACTACCTTGTTTGTTGTTTAAGACCGATCAGATACCCGGCAGGTTGTACCCCGCACCAAAACCACCATCCACATTGATGATCGCTCCGTTGATAAAGTTACTCTTTGCCACCGTATACACCATATCCGCTACATCGCCCACTTCTCCTATCCGGTTCACCAGGTGCAGCCCCGCCGTCTGATCACTCTTGTCACCATGCATCGGTGTTCTGATCGTACCCGGTGCCACGGTGTTTACCCGGATATTGTACCGGCCAAACTCTGCGGCCAGTTGCAACGTCAGCGCATGCACCGCCCCCTTACTCGCCATTTGTGCGGTAATGGGTACACCACCGATGCCCTTGTACACGAAAGGTGTACCGATATTGATGACGACGCCGCCTTTTTGCTGCAACATCACCGGGATCACCGCTTGCGTGGTGAAATAGGTACCCTTCAAGTTCGTATTCAGAAACCGGTCGAGGTAGGCTTCATCGACCTCCAGGAAAGGCTTGGTCTCGAAGATACCGGCATTGTTCACCAGCACATCTACCCGGCCAAAACGGTCCACCGCTTCCTTGACGAGCGCCTTGCCGGTCTTAGGGTCGGCCACATCACCAGCCACCATGGCCAGTTGAGCGCCTGCGCCCAGTTCGTCGTACACGGCTTGTAATTTGGCCGCTGTGTGCGAATTGATCACTACGTTGTCACCTTTGTCCAGGAAATACCTGGCTAGTTCTTTACCGATGCCCGAAGAGGCACCGGTGATAATCACCGTTTGTGTACTCATGATGGGTTACTTTTTGTCGGCCGTAATGCCGCGTTCACGTAATAAAGAGGTCTGTTCCCCCGCATAGCCCCAGTTATCGGTGTCGATCTCGTCGATCACCACATGGGTCAGGTGCGGATCTTTGTTGAGTACACTGGTGATTACATCGGTTACGCCCTTGATGAGCGCTTGTTTTTGCTGACGGGTAACGCCTTCGCGCGTCACCTCGATTTTAACGTAAGGCATAATAATTAGTTTAGTGTCCGGCACCAACAGCAACCGCTATCGTGCAATTGGACAACACAAAGTTGAGAAAAGACAGGAAGGTGATTGTGTGACCTGGGTCACATTCGGGGAGCAACGCCCCTTTAAGGATGGTACAGCCGGCTGAGGGTTTCGCGCGACACACCCAGGTAGGCTGCGATCAGTTGTTTCGGCACCAGGTTGTACAGCTCGGGATATTGCTGCAGCAACTCTTCATACCGGATCTTGACATCGTTGTTCATGAACGATAACAGCCTTTTCTGCAAGGCCACATACCCGCGGTTGGTACGCCAGCGGAAGAAATGCGCCACAGCCGGAATGGCCGCACACAAGGCCTCCCGGTCGGCATTCGACAGCTTCAGCACTTCAGCATTGGTAATACAATCCACGGTAATGGTGGCCCGCTGACCACTGTACAAAGCCTGGTAATCGGAAGCCCACCAGGTAGGCATAGCAAATTGAAGAATAAACATTTTGGCCTCGTCGTTCACGAAATACGACTTCAGGCAGCCTTCCAGTACAAAATACTCGCTATCCACCCGGTCTCCCTCGTGGATCAGCGACTGCCCCTTCTTCAGTGACAGTGGTGTAAAGCGGTCAAAGATCGCAGCATGCTGCTCGGGCGTCAGCGCCACCATTTTGGCAATATGGGCTTGTAAAATATCGGCTCCGTTCATAGTTCGGAACCAAAAATAAGGAATTGATGCCGATTGCGGGATGCAGGATAACCCGTTTGCAATCCGATCATCAGCCAGGGCGGGCAGCGCTACCTCAAAGACGTGATCACGGCGCTCCTGGACAGTATCCGTCGAATATAGCGCACTTTACCGCTTCTCCTCCCCGCGCATCACGAAGAACGGAGCGCCGGCCCCGGTGCCAAACAGCTCAATCTCGCCCACCTGCAAAATGGTGCCGCTGTTATTCGACAGGTTCAGCCGATAGTGCGTGTAGGCAGTCGTGTTGGTAAAAGAAAAGGTCTTCGTTTGATACCGGTTGGGGAAATCCTGATTAGTGCGCGTATCGATCGTCGTCCAGCTTGTCCCGTTATTCGACCCCTGCAAGGTCCAGCTTAGCGGATCACGTTCCGGCGCATCATTGGCCGACGCTATAGAATATCCCGTAACCGTATACGGCGAATTGGCCTGGTATTGTACCCAGCCACTCGCGTTGAACGTGAGATACTTTGCCCGCACATGGTTATCGATCAGCTTGGTGTACTCCTCTCCGGCCGGTGACCCGGTCTGGTATTGCGCACTCACCGTGCCGCCAAAATCCGTGATATCCTGCCCCTTCGGCCCCGGGTCTACCACCAGTCCATTCGCCTGGCGCAGCAGCTGAAACAAATGATCGGGCCGCACCACCACATAATTGCTGCCCAGCGAAGCCGCCACATTCTTGAAACTCGTAGGCGTCACATTCGTCCAGGGTTGCGCCTGAATTATGATAAAGCGCGGTGAGGTACCATTCCAGCCCGACGCCGCCGTTGCAATATGATCTTTCATCGCCTGCTCATTGGTACAGTAGTTACACGACAGCGCCTGTCCCGGCAGCGAACCGCTGTACACCGTCAGCCCGCCACCAGTATTCTGCGCCGTCAATCCCAGCAGCGAAGGCGCATTGTCCGCAAAGCTCTGCCCCACATTCGCATTGATACCCCCGGTGATCGTATTCCAGATCGTCACTACCCGGAAGCCCGCCTTGCGGTTATAGCGTTCCGTTTGCGACACGAACTGGTCCAGCGAAGCGGCATTGGGGAAATTATTCGGATACGCATACCCATACCCCGACGGACCAGAGATCAGGTTGTCGTTAGCCGTAGCCGATTGCGCATAGAAGTTCAACGCACCCGGCATGGCATCGATCATCGCGGGCGATAAGGTCCAGCCCATCGGTACCGTGCCCCGGTCGGGGTTGTTCCACAACTTGCGCATCAGGTGTTCGATGTATTGCAGGTTGTCGCCATCACTCAGTATAAAGGCTACATAGAGTTTATTTTGCAGGGTTGGTTTGGCAGGAGGCGTTTGCAGGTTGATCGTCCGCGCAGTGCCGCTGTGCATCGTCAGGTTGCTGCACCAGTCGCTGGCAATCGTAGCAATGCCATAGGTCGAAGCTCGTTGCACACCCGGCGCTTCCTCCGGCCACCAGCCCATCACATTGGCACCCGGTGGCATCGACGACAGGAAGCTATTCAGCAACGTGCTCTCCGACGCCACATTGGGATCGAGCCACAGCGTCGCCGCGCCAATGGCCACCGCGTACTCACGCAGCGCCGCCTTGTGCACATCCGGGTTGAGGCCGATCAGCACCCGTTTATCGAGATTGGGCCAATGTGTATTGTACAGCGCCTGGTATACCTGCAGCTTGCTGGTGTATTGGTTACGCAGGTCGGTAATGATGGGGAGGTTATACGGCGCCCCCTGCAACTTCGACAACAAACCCGGCGAAGCGATCAATGCCTTCTGCCCCCGTGCCAGCACGGTGGCCAGGTTGATGGTAGCCGTTTGTGCCGGATCGTACACGATCAGCCCCAGCAACTCACTTCTGTACTTGGTGATGAGGCTCCACTTATCCGCCGGCTCGTTCCAGCTCATGCCCAGCGATTGCAGCCAGGTATATTGGCCTTCGGCAAAGGCGTCGCCTTCATAACTGAAAATGCGCGGTTGCGTACGGTTCACGATGCCTTTGAGCGAGGCAAACAAATACATTTCTGCAGAAGAAGCATTCTGCTGCACCGCCACCCAGTCTACCTTGGTATAGGAAGTTCCGCGCCAGTATACCCGCAGTTCGAGCGATTGATTGGCCGCTGTTAAGGTGAAGGGCAACGTAAAGTTGACATAGGAACCTGCAGCCGTAAATTGCTGCCGGGTAATGGTCTGTGTGGCAAGAATAGCGCCTGATGTCGCATTGCGCACATCGATATCGACGATGGGATCATTGTTGGCGGTGTTGTTGTCGACCTTCATCCTGAACTCCGCCACATTGGGCCCTGGCGGAATACTGCTGTCGTAGGGACCATACACCATATGGGCATTGGCCGCGTCGATGCCCGTCTGGCACAGCCAGCCATCTGTCTCCAGCCGGCCCGTACCATGCCCGATAGACCCACCCTCCGCTTCCCAGCGACTGCTGGATTGGCGCAGCAGGATCAGGTCCTGCGTCGTAGCAGGAGCCGGAAACGTGGGCAACAGTTGGCCTGCGGGCCAGTTATACTGGGAAGATGCCGTAACGGCAAGGAGCAGGAATAGCAGAAAAGGTAAAGCAGTCCTGGATGGCAAAGCGACCGGCTTCAACATAGGTTAAAGTTTTGTCGAATATAACACCCTTCCGTCTCAACCCTTCCCCATATCGTCTCATTTTACCACCAATTTGTATGGCCGGCGAATCGTTCGCCTTACCACCCAAATGATGCGTACAGGTGTTTTCAACCACCGGATCTGGGCCTTTTCACGGGTCATTGCAGGAAGGCAGGCGGCATAACTTTACGGTATTCATCACAGTAAATAAACCAAACACACATGTCTATCACCAAGAAAAACGCGGTATTCTTTGCAGGCGGTAAGAAAGTAGAGCTGGAAATCAATGGCACCACCGCGAAAGGAATGAAACTGACCAGGAACGAAGCCGACGGCTCCTGGAATCTCTCGCTGGAGTTATTCATTTCCCCCGCAGAGGCCACCAATGTGATCAGTAAATTTGCAGACTTCAAAGATGCCAACGGCGTCTCGATCGAAGATCCGGTCCTGCATGAAAAACTGTTTCCCAATCAGATCTATTTTGAAGCTTTTAACCCGGCAGGCCAATCCATCGATATCCCTTTCAGTGAGGGCAAAATGCTTGTCAACCAGGACAAAGAAGATAATGACGGCGGCAGTGGCGACATCGTCATTACCCTCTCCCCCCTGGGCGGTGTTGGCAAAACACAAAACATCAAAACACAGAATCCCATCGTCGGCCCTATCTGATCAACCAAATTTTCTGATATACTGACCGAATACCTGTCCGTAGGCGCTATTGACCACAAAATTGGGAACAATTTGCTGCAGGCCATTGGGATTCAGAATTTCACGGAATACCAGGTTACCCTCCTTCGGTGCAGTATGCGGAAACCAGATACCCAGTCCGGTAGGCATGGTGGCAGCCAGTCCCTCGTCGACGTAGAAAAAAGCGGTTTTGTACAGATCTCTGCCGGTAAAGTGAAAGGATCTAACCTGGGCAAGGCTTTCTAAAAGATCTTTGATAGGCATTTCCAGTGACTGCAAAGCTGGAAATGCCTTTATTTTTTCAAGCCAGTAGGTCAACAGAATGGGCAGGTCGACGATCTTCACCTCCGGCAAACTATGTTGCGCATAATTGTACACCTGCCGGTTGGCAACCCGGAGACTATACAGCACAAACGGATTGTTCATCAACCCGGCCACCTGCCCGAGCAGGGAAGCAAACCTGGCCTGGATGTCTTCGAACTTGTCTTTGTCCAGCTGCACGGCACATACCTTCCAGGTACTATGTATATCTCCGAAATACGCCCGGTGCGTGTCCTTGCGGTCGTCTCTCGCCGCTTCGAGAAACAACTGTGCCACGACATCCGTTTCTTTTGTAGGCATTGCGGTCAGTTCCTTGAATACAAAGCGATAGTCATATCCCGGATGGCAGATACCCGTCAGCGGCGCCACCAGGTAGTCTACAGCTTCGCGCAACTCGTATTGGGTAAACAGATTTTGCATCAGGCAATTGTACATCACCAGTATATCGAGTTTGCTACCATTGTTGCTCTTATCGAACACGCTGCGCAAGGCCTCGCTCAATTCGATATTGGTCAACAGGTTGAATTCATCCTGCTGTTTTTCAACCTCCTTCATACCGTTCCCGCTTGCCGATAATTTGAACAACAGCCGATCGTCGGGGTTCCCATTGAATCCTATATCGAACCTGGTAAAGGTCTCCATTTCTTTGGTGATCGAACCTGGCTGTATAACCGGATCAGATTCATCGATAACAGAAGAAACAGCCTTATTCGAATCATCTTTGGCGCCTGCTTCCGTGATCTGCCCCAGCGGCAGGTAGTTGATACCAAAACAAGAACCATGACCAGCTGTGATGACGATATGTTTTTTCGCAGGATAAGCGTTCACCAATGCCCGCAAAATGTCGGCAATACCATCTTTATCGGATAACAAGGCGAGGTTAGCCTGCGGCGTGATCAGCCAGTCAGTGATCTTATTCTCCACCTTTTCACAAATACAGATCCTTTGAATAATCTTGTTTTCAGCCGTTTTCCCGATCCGGGCTTCTACGATAAAAATTTTTATCTTGTCCGAGAACGCGCTATCTTTAATAGCACTAAAGAAGCTATTCTTCTGTCGTTCCATCTTCACGTATCCTGGGTTATCAGCCTGATTCTCTATATCATAACATGAGTTATTGTAAAACAGCGCTACTACAAGCCATTCCAATTGCGTAGATGTGTCTCCCATATTATTGTTGTTTTATTGTTGACAAGCATACAAATTGCAAGCAGCGCCCAGCAAACCGTTTTCCGCAACATCAACACCTACACGCAAAAACAGGGACTGAGCAGTCCTAATATCAGCAAGATCCTGCAAGACAAATACGGCTACCTGTGGATCGCCACACAAGACGGGCTCAACCGCTTCAACGGACGAACCTTTACTATTTACAACAAAGACCTGCATCCCCAAAAGCAGTTACTGACCAATACCGTCAGGGAGATCCTGCTCGCCGACGATCTGCAAACACTGTGGGTCGTTGGCAGCGATGGAGGTATCAGTACCATCGATCTGGCTACGGGCGACGTAACCCGCAACTATCCATACGACAACCTCGACCTGCGCCAGGAATGGCGCATCTGCGCTACCCTGTACAACGAAAAGATGTATATCGGCACCTCCGCAGGACTGGAAATATTTAATACCCTTACTGGTCACTTCGAAGCCGTCCCGGCAACACTGACAGCACTCTTCCGCAGCCTCAACTCCACAGAGATATGGACCATAAGCACGGACCACAACGGCATTTGTTGGATTGGCGTCGCCAAATACGGGCTACTCCTGTACGATACCAAATCGCAACAACTACTCAAAACAATCAGGGCCGACACCTTTCTTTCAGCCAATGACGCCGGCAACTTCTGGCCCAAATCAAGCGCCTTTACCAGCGGTGATACGTACTGGCTGGGATCAACACAGGGCCTCTTTCGCATCCGGTACGATCGCCACTACCGTACCTCCGCATTACCCGCTACCATACCATTCAGCAGCCCCTCCACCACCAGCACCATCACCGAACAGGTCTTTACCGGTAAAGAGGGACAACTCCTCATACCCGGCTCCTCCCTCCACCAATACAACCCGCATACACGTTTCCTGCAAACCCTGCAACCAGCCGACCAGCAGTATAGTTCATGGTTGATGAACACCACCTATATCTTTGAAGACAATCAATGCAATATTTGGGTAGGCTGTAAACAGGGGCTCGCACTCATAGGTCCCGAACCATCCCCCTTCCTGCCCACGCGTAACGGAGAACATTACCAGAACAAGTTGGGTCACGTATATGCCCTCCAACCGCTCGCTCCGGACAACATGCTGGCAGGTACCGAAGATGGATTGTGGCAGGTGCGGGGCCAACAGATAACGCTGCTGTATGGTCAGGGCCGTGTACAAAACATATTTCACCTCACCCCTACCGACCTGCTCATTTCCGGCAAAGCGGGCATTCGGCTTTACAGCAACAACCGCGTGTTACCCGTACATGACCAGTTTCTGGAATTCAAGCCGTATGCTCAATGGCAGTTCAACAGCATCGGTCACCTCAACGACTCCATGGCCCTGATCGGCACAGAATCCAACGCCGGCGTATTATTATGGAACAAACACCGGCACCAACTGACCCACCTCCAAAAAGCCTCAACTTCCGACGCAATTCACCTAACCACCAACAACGTCAACACCATATATATCGATCGACAACAGCGGGCCATCGTCCTCTCCGATTATTCCATTGCCATTTATAACCCCGCCGACACCACCTTCAAAACAGTACTGCTACGCGATCCACGCACCCAACAACCCATGGGCGTCTTTATGGAAATAACAGAAACAAAAGATCATTACTGGATCAGCGCTTACAGCCATGGCCTGCTGCAACTGAATAAAAACTGGGACCTCATACGGAAATATGGATTGAAAGACGGTCTGACCAATACCGGCGTATACGAGCTCTTCAATTACAAAGACTCCCTGCTCTACCTCACCAGCAACTTCGGCATCACCACCTTTCAGGTGGCGAATAAACAACTTAGCCAGTACTACGAAGAAGACGGCCTGCAACACAACACCTTCGAAGAAGCCAGTGGTGTCACGTACAACGGTCATTTCTATGCTGGCGGCTCCAATGGGTGGGTAGAAATCGACCCGTCACAATTAGCCGAACCCATCACCATACCAGCTTTGAGCTTTACCGGTATTACCCTGCAACAATCCGGCAACAGATTCATCGACACCGTCAACCTCGCAGCAAACACCTATACCATCGGCAACAATGTGCTGCAAACAACCGTGCACTTCAATGGTTTGAATTATATAAATCCTCACCGCGTACATTATCAATACAAAATAGCTGAACTAAAAGACGAATGGATTGACCTGGGAACACAAAACTCTATACAACTGCTCGGACTATCACCCGGCACCTATCACCTGCAGGTCCGCGCCGCCAATAGCGAACCCAATTGGAGTCAGCCACGCGAACTGGTACTTCGTTTCGAACCACAATGGTTCCAGACCTGGTGGTTCCGCGTACTGGTTTCCTTCCTCATCGCCATGCTGATCTACCTGGCCTACCGATACCGCCTCTACCAACTGCAAAAACAACAACATATCCGGAAAGAGATCGCCGCCGACTTACACGACAACCTCGGCAGCACACTCAATAGCATCAAGATATTCGCCAACCTGGCACTCAATAAAATACAAACGGAAACCAACCTGCAGCAGATCGTAAAAAGCATGGAGCAGGCAACAGCCGAACTCCGCGATATGTTATGGGTACTCGACGACAACATGGATACCGTCGACGAGTTGATCACCCGCCTCAACCAATTTGCCGCACCGGTATCAGCCGCCGTCAATATAGAAACGAGCATCAAAACATCTTTCGAAACCGGTAAGCGGCGACTCACCAAAAAAGAAAAGAGCAACCTGCTCCTGATCTGTAAAGAGGCCATCAACAACAGCATCAAATACTCGCAGGCCACCCACATCAATATCCTGATATCCAGCAAGGGCAACCAGCTACAGGTACTGATCACCGACAACGGAACCGGCTTCAACCTCGAGACCGTCAAAAAAGGATATGGCTTGCAGAATATACAATACCGGGCGCGGCAGATCCGCTACCAGGTCAACCTCAATACCATGCCGGGAGCAGGAACCCGGATCGCCGTATCACAAACACCCGTTGCCTGATGCACACCAGCGCTGTAAATCCGCCGTAAAGATCAATGGTTCTACCCGGATGCGTACGGGTGTTTTCACCCCTTATTGCAATAAAAAACACCGGCGAGAACACCGGTGCCTGGTAATCATTAGCATGGTCCAATGCGGCAGAAGCCACTGATCTTAAATCAAAACTTCACGGCGATGGTGCCGATCAACTGACGCCTCATCTGAGGAATATAGTTACTCCAGCCCATCCAGTATTCTTTATCAGTAATGTTATTCACTTTCACACCCAGGCGGTATCGCTTTGTATCATACGTTACGTGCGCACCGATCACGGAATACGCCGGCAGGATCAAAGCACCATCAGGATGCTGGTTCACGGCATTCGCCTCACCCGCATAGTTGGCACTCACGCCAATGCCAAGTCCCTTCAACGTATTTTTGGTAAAGGTGTAGTTGGTCCAGAAGTTAGCCGTATTGCGCGGACCGGTACCTACCGGGCGCAACCCTTCCACATCGGCATCCGCCTTTACATACTTGCTGTCGTTGTAGCCATATCCAAACAGGATCGTCCAGCCTATATAAGGGTTCGCCACGATCTCCGCCTCGATACCCTTGCTGTGCTGCTCACCATCCTGGATATTGAACATCGGATCGCTCAGGTCCATACGGATCACGTCTTTCACCTTTACATTATAATAACTTACACTACCCGTCAGCTTGTTCTTGAAGAGGTTGTACTTCGCACCAAACTCCACCTGATTGGCTTCTTCCGGATTGAAAGGCTTGTTGTTCTTGTCACCACCAAACTTGTTGGTAAAGCTATTCTGGTAGTTGGCAAATACGGTCAGCTGTTCTTTCAGTGGCATCAGGATCAACCCCACCTTGGGCGACCACTTCGTTTGCCCCTGGTCCATGATCTTATTCTTGAAATGATCCACCCGCACACCGGCAGATACGATCACATAGTCGGTAATATTCGTCACGTTGTTGATATACCCGCTGTACACGCTCGACTCCTGGTCATAAGGCAGCGTACCACCTGGGCGCGTCGCAAACGCATTCAGCACGTTCTCTTTGTTAAACTGGTTCATCTTGGGCGACTGACCGTTGATGTCTACGATATCAAAAAGGTCGGGGTAAGGCACCCCATACAGACTACCATAGTAGCGGTTGTAGATCACCAGCGAACGGTAATAAGCAAAGTCGAAACCGGCTACGGCGCGGTTGCGCACCTTACCCCACTGGTAGTCAGAACTGAAGTTCTGCTGGAAGTTGAAGGTCTTCGTACTACCTACGGGATTCCACACCATGCGGCCCAGGCTATCATGCCCTGGCGTTCCGAAATTGGGCACCCCTGTTTGCAGGGAGTTGATGAAGTTGCCGACATAATTGGGAATCAGGTATTGGTAAGATGTATAACCACTGTTGTGACTATTGCTGTACGTGATCACCGACTGCGCATTCCAGTGGCGGGAAAACTTATAATTCACCTCTCCAAAGAACGCATTCGACTGCGTAGTAGCATAGATATCATCGTTGAGGAAAGAACGGTCATAGCTGGTTTTGAATTCATCCACCCGGTCCGTACCAAAGGCTTGCTTGAAGGTTTGCGGCGCTTGCGACATGATCGCGTCCACCTGGGCAGGCGGCAGCATCTGTCCCAGCATTTGCCGCAAGGGACCGTTCACCATACTGGGCGTCAGCACAAATAGGAAATTACCGCCGTTGCCATTGCCCTTGGAGCCTACGATCTCCGCATCCACATTCACCGACAGCTTGTTATTGGGTTTGTATAAGATAGAGGGAGCAATGATATAGCTGCGTTGAAAGCCCGCATCCTGCCAGCTATCCTGGTTCTGTCCGGCCACGTTGATCCGTGCCGCCAGTTTGTCTTTGGTGAGCACAAAGTTGGCATCGGCAGAAGCCCGGTAAAAATTATAGCTGCCATACGATACATCCGCATAACCACCTTCCTTGAAATAAGGCTTCTTGGTTACCCGGTTGATCAACCCGCCATACGATGAAATGATGCTGCCAAACATAGTGGCCGATGGGCCCTTGATTACCTCGATGCGCTCGAGGTTGGCCATCTCTACGTTGGTATTGACGATATTGGCCACACCATTGCGCACCTTGGTAGACGTTTGAAAACCGCGGCTCACGAAGAAAGACCCACCATCCGGACGGCTGGTAGCGTCCCACAGCTTCGTTACTCCGGGGGCATTCTTCATCGCATCTTCCAGCGTCATGGCATTTTGCTTGCGCAACACCACGCTGGAAATGGAATGCACGATCTGTGGCGTCTCCAGGTTGCTCAGCGAAAGTTTGTTGGAGGTAGACGCGGCACGGTTCATGATCTTGCCGGTCTCCACGATCACCTCTTCCAGTTGCTTGGTCTCTGGCGTGATGCTGAAATTCATTTCTACCGGCGACTCTCCCACCGTCACCGACTTGGTTTCCCGGACACTGCCGGTAAATGACACCTGCACCGTATAGGTACCCGCCTTGAGGTTACGAATGGCATACACACCGTTTTCATCGGTTTGCGTACCGATACGCGTATCCACCAGGGTAATACTGATCTGGCCAAGGGGCAAACCATCGGGCGTGGTCACCTTACCGAAAAGGCCGCCCTTCTGGGCAAACGAAGAAAAAGAAACCAGGAGCGTGAGGCACAAGAGGATTCGCTGAGCGCGGTTCATATTGCAGTTAATATTTAGGGGCAAAATTGAAACGATTACTCGCTCAATCCTGCCCCTATCTGGAAAATCCATTTATGAGATCGGGAAATTGACTGTATGCCATTCCCTTGTTGCCTACGTTGCCTGGATGCCTCGGTGCCTAAAATCTATACCCCACACTCCAGTTCAGCCTGGCACCATTGCCCTGTACATACTCCAGGTCCTGCACACGGTACTGGCTGCGTGGCGGATAGTAAGATTGGTTGAATACATTCTCCACACCCATGGTCAGGTTGAATGACGAGTTGATATTCCAGCCCGCATTGAAGTTGAAATAAGTGACATCGGTGACCGGCCCTTCACTCAATCCATACACCCCATTGCTGCGCTTCGCAAAGCGGTCGCGGCTACCGGTGTACACCATCGAGAACTGCAGGTTCACGGCCGGGATCGGCAGGTAGTTGATATAACCTGTACCCTTGGGTGGCATGATGCGCTCACCGTTCATGTACACCTTGCCGGTGGCGCTTTCCGCTTTACCTTCCACATACGAGTAGCTACCACCCACCTTGAGGTTTTGCAGCACCTTCACATCAGCCACCAGTTCGTATCCCCAGATACGCTCCGGCTCACGCTGTGTTACAAAAATACCACCTTGCTCTACCAGGTTGGCGCCGAGCTTGGAAGTACTAACAAAGTACGCGCCGGTAAAGCTTACTGGGCCCAGCTGGCTACTGAAGCCTGCTTCGTAGTTATTGGTAATGACCGGATCGGTGGTGATCTGATCCAATGTATTTTCCGTGGCCGTACGCAACACACGGCCCAGTTCATTCAAACCAAACGCCTGCGAGAAGCTCACAAACGGACTGAACGCTGCCAGCTTATTGTACCGCAAGCCAACATTGAACATGGTCGCATTGTAGTTCAGCGTTCCGCCCTTGATGGCAATACTGCCTTGACCGTTGGGCCCCTTGGCGATGGTATTGAAATCCTTGACCTTGATGCGGGCATTCTCGTAACGAATACCGCCCTTCAGTACAAAATCAAACAGGTCCACCTTCAGCTGCCCAAAAGGCGCCAGGTTGGTCATATTCATATCCGGCACAAATACCCGCCCGTCGGTCAGCACCTGGTTGGTTTTATCTTTCAACAGGTCGGCCCCATAGGTGAGGTCAAAACCAGCTTGGTCGATCTTCCAGGGTGTGCTCAGGTTGGCACGCACCCCTTGCTTCCAGGATTGGATATACGTTTGCCCCGGACCGTACCAGCTGTTAGACTTCTCCACATACCGGTTCAGTGACTGAAACTTATGATCATACAGCAATACTTCCAGGTTCGTTCTGCCGGGCAGGTTATTCACCCGGTAACTGAGGTACATATTGTGACTATGCGGCGTACCGGCAGGCTCACCGGGATCTACGCCGGGCACACCGACAGCGGGGTATTGATCATACTTACCCGCCTTGTTGATATACTCAGCATGTTGTTTACTTTGAAAGAAATTGAAAGAGAAGGTCAGCGATTGGTTGGCATTGATCTGGTAACCCAGTTTACCGAAGCCGTTGAATAAGCGGGTTTCGCTCAACCCGTCAGCCTGTGCAATCACGTTGCCATCGGCATCTTTCTGTACGCCCGTGCGCTCGTACACGCCACTCACGACATAGGAGAATTTGTTGACCATACCATGCAGGGTCTGCGACAATCGATAACCGAGGGTATTGTCGCTATGCGTCAGGTTACCGGTACCACCCACGCGCGTTTCCCCGCTGATGGCCTTTGAGCCATCGGGCTTTTTGGTGATCATATTGATGATACCACCGCCCGATCCGTTGCCGTAGATGGAAGTAGCCCCTTTGATCACTTCGATCCGCTCGATCACCGCCGGGTCGATCGACCGCAGGTCACGGCTGCCATTCATCAGCGGCGTTGACTGGGGTATACCGTCGATCAATACCAGCACCGAACGGCCGCGCAAGGTTTGGCCCGAGTTCGTGGCTTTATTCGTAAACGTACCCAGGCCAGGTACGGTATTACCGAGAATAGAGGTAATCGAAGAATTGATCGCCGCCTGTTCGCGAATTTGCTTCGCGCCGACAATCGTCACCGAAGAAGGTACATCGCGGATGCTTTCTATCTTACGGCCGGCCGTGACCACCACTTCGTTCAGCACGCCATCCGCCGCCAGCGTGAGGTCAATCGTCAGTTCTTTACCAGCCTGCACAACTACCGTCACCGTACGGGTAGCATAGCCCGCCACACTAACGGTCAGCGATTGCTTACCGGCCGGTACATTCAACAAGATAAAACGACCCGCATCGTCCGTAGTGGTCGTAGCGCCTTTTTGCAAAGCGACCGTTGCAAGGGGCAATACACCACCCTGCTCACGCAGCACATGGCCAAGCACAGAACCCACGTCCTGCGCCTGCGCAACAACAGTCAAAGAGAACACTCCTAAAAACAACAAAAGCATGCGGTTCATACTACAGTATTTATAGCGATCAGATGATTACAACGTTCTTCCAGTATCAGCTGGAGCTTACCAGGTACGCACGGACAATAATATCCTCCCCGCTCCCCAGGGAGCAGACGCACCAGAACAATAGCATAGAGCAATCTTTAGTTGGCCAACTCAGCCGACTGGGGCAGCCTGACAGACCGTACCGCTTTGAGCGCGGGTTTTCGTTGCTTCTTCTTTTTCCCCCACCAGATGTAGAATCCGGTAATGGGCAGCGAAGCCGTTACCAGGGCAGCCAGGAACACGACCAGGCGCAGGGGAACACCACCGATCATACCGGTGTGGATGTCGAAGGTCAGCCTGTTGGCGCGGTCACCGCCATTGGCAGTGGCATAAGGACCACGGGGGCCGTTCGGGATCTCGATCCCGGTATATTGATCAAAACTGAGATAGTCTGCGTTGTAGAAGCGCTTCGTTTCGGGAAACATCCGCACCGTGATCACCCCGGTAGCCGCTGGAGGCAACTGGTATTGCAGTTTGCCGGCATCGGGATAGCGCACGACCATTTGCGCCGCGATCTTGTCGAGCGGATTGTCTGCCAGCGCTTGCTCAGGCTTCACCGACTTGACCTTGTCGGGCGCCGGGAAACTTTTACCGCCACTGAACAACCAGTATTCGGCATCACGCACCGAATCGAAGGCCCATACCAGCCCGGTCAGTACGGTAAACAACATGACCCAGGAAGCGTAAAAGCCGAGTACATTATGGAGATCGTAATTGAGTCGTTTGGGAGAAGCGTTCAATTTTACTTTGAAGCTTTGCTGACGGATGGCCTTGGTCCACTTACGCGGCCACCACATGATGAGGCCGGTAATGATGATGACCAGGAAAATGAGGGAAGCGGCAGCAATGATGCCGGCGCCATACGGATCGGGCAGCCAGAGGTGCATATGTCCATTGAGCACCTGGCGGAAGAATTCGCGGTCCATGTTCTGCACCCGGATCACCTCGCCCGAATAGGGATTCAGGTAAACGATATAGTAGTAACCGGCCTTGGCATTGTTGAAACTGACGGCCACCGAGTGGTCGCGACCGGCAAAACTGATACGGGTAGGCTTTTTACCGGGCATTTCCGCTTCGGCGGTGGCCTTCAACTGAGATAGTGGGGCCAAAGGTTTTTCCTGGGGCTGCACGTGCAGGTGATCGTACAACGCCTCCGACAACTCAGGTTGCCAGGCGTAAATGGCGCCAGTGAGGGCCACCACGACAATAACCAGCCCGGAAGCCAGTCCCAGCCACAGGTGCAGCCAGCCGGCCAGCTTTTTAGCGAGCCCCTTCGAGTCTTTCCCAGCCTTCTTTTTACCCGAAACGGAATCCGTCTTACGCAACATAGCCATGCAATTGAGGCGCAAAATTGCCATTTCATACCCAAAACCGGATGCCGGATGCGGAAAATCTCCCCGCAATCCGGAATATTTTCCGCCGGGGCAACCCTTTGAGCCACAGGACCGTAGCTGCCGACGCTCGAAAACCTTTTACCAAAAACGGAAACCCGTAAGAAATGCCGGATAGAAGCTCTCCATTGGCGGAGCCCTTTGCCAATGGAGGGCCGAAATTTCCTCTATGCTGCCTGAGGCCCTTGCGGCTTGCCTTCCTCTTCCACCTCGATTACTTTCACGCCATTGGGGGTAGAAATAGCATACACCACTTCACCAGCCTCCGGTTGATCAGCCGGACCTACGTGTACCCGCTGGTCCACGTGCAGGTCCGGATTGATCCGCAACTCGAGGTTGTTGCAATACAGACAGAAAGATTCATCGGGTAATTCTTCTGCGTAACCTTCGTTCCGCAGCTCATTCACCGCGTCGGATAGTTTATTATAGTGCTTCATAATCGTTATATGGAGAGGTTTACAAAAGTTCGTCGCGCTCCTGGTTCAGCTCGGTATAATCCCGTTGCCGGTCTTCTTCCCGAAGGGCATCATCCAGGAACTCGCCGCCCTCATTGGCGGGCAGCTCTTCGCCGTGTAAAGGATTCACCGCAGGGCCTTCGGGCTTGGGGCCAAACGGAGGCCAGAAAGAATGCATCAGGTAATGAAACATACTGGTAGATTTTAGATGTAAAGGACTAAGGAGAAGAGTCTCTCTGGCGCAGGCACGCCTGCATGCCGCCCTGCGCCCGAAAGCAAGTCTTTTAAGCAGGTACAGCTACGCTTTCCAGCCACTGATCGAAGGATACAGCACCGATCTTCGCTTCACCGGCAGGCACGTTCTCGCCCTTGTTATTGATGGCGCCGAAATAATTGCCTTCATTGTTGGGAACCACTTTGCGGGGATCGTTGAGGTGGGTCAGGTAACGACCTACAAACTTGTCCATGGTATCACGATCGGGACCGGCTATATCATAGTGGCCGTTTACCGGAGCAGCCAGCGCAGCCTGGGCTACAAACTCAGCTACATTTTTCGCCGCGATAGGTTGGTAAATAACCGTAGAGATCTGCACTTCATTGTCTTTCGTGTATCCCTGCGCTACAGCAGGTGTAAACTCCATGAACTGGGTGCTGCGAACAATGGTATATGGCACGCCCGATTCCTGGATCAGTTTTTCCTGGGCCACCTTGGCGCGCATATAGCCGCTCGCCGGCATCAGGTCCACCCCGACGATGGATAAAGCGACGTGGAGTTTCACACCCGCATTTACTTCGGCGGCCAGCAGATTCTTGCCGGCTGTCTGGAAGAAGTCCATCACGGCTTTGTCTTCAAAAGAGGGAGAATTGGCGAGGTCGACGACCACATCGGTTCCGTTCATGGCTTCTGCCAGTCCTTCACCTGTCAAAGTATTGATACCGGTAGAAGGAGAACCTACGATCACCTGGTGACCTGCTGCGCGAAGATGATTGACTACCTGGCTGCCGATGAGGCCCGTGCCTCCGATAACTACGATTTTCATGATTTGCATTTTTTGTTGAGTACCCTATATAAGGCCAACGACATGCCAACACATCAAACCGCTATTAATCAGTAGATTACCAGGAAAGGCCAGTATTATTATTCACGAAATACAGTGAAAGCACTAGCTTATTCACTAAATAGAATGAGGAAAATAAGAGAGGCATTAAATGTAATAGTCTGCCTTTGTGATACCGAGCTTCTTCATCTTGGAGTGTAAGGTATTGCCCGGCACGTTCAGCACTTCGGCAGCACCACCCGCCCCCGATATTTTACCCCCGCAACGGCGCAATACTTCGATGATATAGCTGCGCTCCACCTCCTCCAGCGTACGGTTGCCCAGAATGGCCGGCTCCGCTTTGTCGTCTGAAGCGGCGTGCCGTGGCATATCGATCTCCTGCAACACGGCATCTGTCGATAACAACACCGTTCTTTCCAGGAGATGCTCCAACTCCCGTACATTACCCGGCCAGGTGTAGCTGCGCAATTGCTGGATCACGCGTGGGGCGATCTTACGGATCTTACGGCCCGTATTCTTGCAAAATTTATCGACAAAGAAATAAGTCAACGGTTCAATGTCCTCCGCACGCTCCCGCAGCGGCGGCAACTCGATGGGAAATACATTCAGGCGGAAATACAAGTCGGCCCGGAAACGACCCGCTTTCACTTCCTCTTCCAGGTTCCGGTTCGTCGCAGCGATCAGGCGTACATCCACCTTGATGGTTTGCTTGCCCCCTACCCGCTCTACTTCCCGCTCCTGGATCACCCGCAACAACTTGGCTTGCGACTCCAGCGGCAACTCGCCGATCTCATCCAAAAACAGGCTGCTGTGGTTGGCCAGCTCAAACTTACCGATGCGCCGGTCGATGGCCCCGGTAAAGGCGCCGCGCTCATGGCCAAACAACTCACTTTCTACCAGGTTAGCCGGCAATGCCGCACAGTTCACCTTCACCATCAGCTTGTCCTTTCTTGGTGAGGCATTGTGCAACGCCCGCGCGATCAGCTCCTTGCCCGTACCAGTCTCTCCCGTCACCAATACGGTCGAATTGGAATCGGCCACGAGTGTCAGCAAGCGGAACACTTCCTGCATCTTCTCCCCACGGCCAATGATCTCCGAAAAATTATAGATGGTCTTGATCTGCTCTTTCAGGTAGTCGTTCTCCACTTCCAGCCGCTTCTTGTAAGCCAGCAAACGCTCATTCGCCTGTATATTGTCGATAGCAATCGAGATCTGCGCACACAGGCCTTTCAGTAACCAATCGCTCATCTGATTGGCCAACAACCAGAAAGTACCAATATTGGCATTGCGGATACGCAGCGGCATCGCATAGACATTCCGCAATCCGGTCGTTTGCCATAGCAAGGCATAACTACTGCCTTTTTTCAATTCCTCTTCTATACTGAAGACCAGCCCTTCTTCGCTGGCCAACACCAACGCATTGTAGTGTTCCGCCACGGTCACCGGAGCATCCCTCTTCCCGATAAACAACTGTTGGGCGGTTTCAAACAAACCCTGATCAAACATGAACGGGCTCATGTGCTCTCCATCTTCATCGATCACCCGCAGCATCGCGAGCCGGGTATGCAATATCTTATCCAGCACTTTGAAGATCGCTGCCTGCAGATCATCCTTCGAGCGAACCTGGGCTACCTCATTACTAAACCCCAATAAAAAGGCCTGCTCGGCCTGCTGACTGGCCACCCGCTCGTTGGCCAGGATATTCGCCATCGCCGTAGATATCTGGGCACAGATGCCCTGTAACAGCGGGATATTGATATCATCGATACCCAGCCAGAGAATACCCAGGTTGGTATCGCCGCTGCGCAGCCGGTTGCCCACGATGGTTTTATAGCCCTTCTTTTTCCAGTACGGCAGGTAGGATGATCCCACCCCACGCTCTATCTCCCGGTCTACGCTAAACAGCAAAGGAATATAACTATCCAGTACCCGGTTTTGCAAACCATCATTGACCTCAAAACTGGATTGCATCAATACCTGCACCTCCGGATCATCGGGCGAAAAGATAGTGGCATCAACGATATAAGGGCTCAGGGTAGTACCATCGTCATTGATCCGGCGAATGATATAGCCCCGCAAGGGATTCAGTTGACTGAGCGCAGCATGTACCGCTTCCGCCAATTGCTCCTTCGTGCGCACGCCGGCGATATCACTGCTCAGTTCCAGCAGGAACGATTTCTCCTGCTCTTTGCAGACCAGCTCATCATTCTTCATGATATTGGAAATAGCGCTCGACAACTGCGGCGCGATTCCCTTGATGATGCTGATGAACTCCGGCGAAAAACCATGGGCATACTTCGAATACATGTGCAGAAAGCCCATCGGCTTGCCCTGGTTGCGCAAGGTCGTCATCATGATCTCCTTCACCCCGGCATCATAGTTGACGCGCAGAAAGACCGGACTATCCGGTTGATCGACGATATCTTCCAACAGAAAACAGGCAGGGCCATCACTGGCCAGCACAGACTGGATAAACGGCTCCTTCAGGCTAAAATGAGTGACGACCAGCTGGGCATACCGTTCATCCGTGCGCAATGGCGAAGAAAGATGATCCAGCAGAAAGGGCGTATAAGTATCGTCTTGCAGATCGATCAGGCTGACGATGGTATGGGTAAATTCAAACAGGCTACGGATGCGCTGCGAAAACAGTACGATCAGGTCGTTCTTGTCACGCACACGCGTAATATCACTGCCAAGATCGAGCAAGATCTGCCTTTCCTGTTCCAGCGATTCCAGGGAACGTACAGGCGATGATACCAGCGGAGAGTTATTTGCCATGAAAAGTAGAGGGATCGTTTTACCCCGGCAAGTTAGGCAAATTACAGGGATGGATGGTCTGGCACCCATAGCAGGTTGCAGGCAGATTGCATTCCGGTAATTAAAAGCAGGAATTCGCAGACCAAAAAACAACGATCTTCGCTATAATGCATAGCAACAAACCCATGTTCTCAATGATTGCCAGCCTTACTTGGTTGCCTTCTCTGCCTGGTAACCTCGTTGTCCTGGCGTATGCCGGGATTGCCTTTTTACCGCGATGGCTTTTTGCCTGGTTGCCTCGATGCCTAGTTAGCTTTTAGCCGCAACTGCAAATGCTGCAACAGCATGATGGTTTTCGCATCGCGGATCTCCCCGGTGCCCATCATTCTGGTCGCTTCTGCAAAACCAATCTCCAGCACTTCGATATTTTCCTGCTCTTCCTCCAGTCCACCACCTTCATGCACCTTCATCGACGGATCATACTCTGCCAAAAACAAGTACAAGATCTCCGTCACCGAACCCGGGCTCATATACACCTCAAACACCTTCTCCACCTTCCCGATCCGGTATCCCACCTCTTCTTCCGCTTCCCGGCGAATACAGTCTTCCGCATTGTCTTTATCCAGCAAACCCGCGCATACCTCGATCAGCATGCCATCGGGATTGCCGTTGATATATGTCGGCAACCGGAACTGCCTGGTCAGCAACACCGTTTGCGCCGCAGGATTGTACAGCAGGATCGCTGCGCCATTTCCGCGGTCGTACGCTTCGCGGACCTGCACCTTCTTTTCACCGCCCGCCCCATCAATTTCATATGTGATCTTGTTCAGGGTATACCAATTGTTCGAAAGGACTTCTGTCTTAAGTATTTCAATAGCCATAGCCGCAAAAATCGTAAGCCGGCAGCACAAAACCATCCCAATAATGTGTGAAAAGCCGGTTTAACAGCATGGAACCGGGCATGCAAGCAATTAACCATCGCCCACCAGCCGGGGCCGCAGCTGCCTGATGGCCATCATAAAATTACGATATACCGTAAAGTCCGCGAAGCCAGACAAGCCACCAAACAACTACCAATCAAGCAATTACAACCTGGCCCCGAACTTGCCCTACCCATGTGCCAGCCAGGCAACCCGGACAGGAGAGTTACCAGGGCACTACCAGGCAAAACCAGACATGACAGAGAAACCACACAGCATACAAGGAGCCACCTTCCTGCTCGCATGGGTCGCCGGCTATTGCGACACCGCCACTTTCGTGGCCGGCGACTCGATCTTTTCGGCGCACGTAACCGGTAACTTCATCGTCTTTGCCGCACAACTCGTGCTGGGCACCCACAACAGCATATCCTGGCTCAAACTGGTCACCCTACCGGTATTCATCCTGGCCGTCATGGCAGGCGGCTGGATGGCCGATCGCCGGCAACACAAATACAAGCTACTCCTCGTTGAAGGCATTTTGTTGTTGATGGCCGGCGCAGCAGCCACCCTCCTGCCGTTCGCATCCGGCAGTTGGCAAAATACGGGCGCGTTTATCATCACCTTCACCACCGTCTTTGCGATGGGACTGCAAAACAGTTTTGGGCGATTATTCGCCCAGGAAACCCTTGGCCCCACCACCATCATGACCGGCAATGTTACCCAGACGGCCCTTGATCTCGGTAGCCTGCTGCGTAAAGGGAGAAGCAACAGCAGGGACGTCGCAGAAAGTCTTCGCAAACAATACATCCTGATCGGCGGGTTTCTGTTGGGCTGCGTTTGCGGTGCCCTCCTCGCCCACTGGCAGGGCCTCAGCGCCATCATCCTGCCCGGAGGCGCCGTAGTGATCTGTTATTTATCCGGAAACCCCGCCAATCTTAAATCAGCCGAATGATCCCGTGCCCAAGAACTGCCCTCACCAACCTGATCGCTTTGCTTTTTCTCGCGTTGCCACTGACCATGACAGCCCAAACAGCCGCCGACCGTACCCGCATCAGCCAAATCCTTCAAACCAGGCACGATGATACCGCCTGCATAAACGCCCTGTACCGTTTTGGCAACGAATGCCTCGACCGGTCTGGCACCCAAGCCGCCGACCTGCAGGCGGCCACCGCAGCAGCTGCCGAGATCAATGCGCTGGGCGACAGGAACGATGATCACCGATGCCATGGACTGGCCCACCTGCTACAGGCCAAGATCATGCGTGAAGCAGGCGATCACCCAGCAGCCAAAAAACACAGTGATGAAGCCATCCGCCTGCTCGACGCGTACGGTACCCTGGCAGAAAGAGCACAAGCCATCATTGAGCGGGGAGGTACCTTTACCAATGAACAGCAGGACCTGCCGCAAAAGATCGCCTGCTACCAGCAGGGAGCCACCTGGTTCAAAGAGGCTGGCGATACCCTGGAAGCCGCCAAGATCAATGAGTTCGTGGCAGACCTGTATACCTTGGGACGTCAATACCCGCGCGCCATCGAAGTAGGCCTCGAAAGTCTTACCGCTTACCAGCAGCTAAAATACCCACGCCTGCAGGGCGTCTATTCCATTCTGGGCGAAGCCTACCACGGCAACAACAATTTTGTACAGTCGCTACGCTACAACCTGCTCGCCGTGGAAACCGGCGATAAACTGCACGAGACGGGTCCGCTCATGGCCACTATACTCAACCGCGTCGGACTCAACTATTACAGCATCCGCTACTTCGACCAGGCCATGGACTTCTTCAACCGCTCCCTCACCTGCGCCAGGGCCAACAATGACAGTTCTGCCACCAAAACACTGCTGCTCAACATCGCCGATGCACTCAGCAATAAAAAAGAACTGCGCCGCAGCATAGACACCCTGGCCATCGCCATGCGATACATTCGTCCAGGCAATGAATACGAACGCGTTCAACCCGAGCTCATTTACCTGAAAAACTATACAGCCCTCGGAGAATACAACAAAGCAGCAATTCATTTTCACGAACTCGACCGCGCCATGAGCAACCCGGTATTCAGCGGCTCCAGCCGTCAGATCATACGCCTGGGCCTTATCAATTACCTGCAGGCACGCGGACGATACAAAGAAACGATCCCCTACCTCCACGCCTTCGAGCAGGATGAAGCACCCATCTCCCTATTGCGACGTGCCGACAGCAAATACCTCGCCTTCAAGACCGACTCCGCGCTGCACAATACAGCGGCGGCCTTGCAACATTTTCAGCAATACAAGCTCCTCTCCGACTCGCTCAACAGCAACTACCAATCACGCCAACTGGGAGTACTCCGACTTCAGTTCGAATCCGAACGCAAAGACCAGGACATCAAATTCCTGACACAGGAAAACGAATTGCAGCAAGCCTCCCTGGGCAAAGAAAAAGTAGTACGCAATGTGATCATCAGCGGCACCTGCCTGCTGCTCGTATTCCTGGCCCTGCTGTACAACCGCTACCGACTCCGGAAAAGAACTACCTTTGCACTCGAGCAACAGCAGAACGAGATCAACCACCAGAATGAGTTACTAAAAAAACTGGTGAGTGAAAAGGAATGGCTGCTCAAAGAGATACACCACCGGGTCAAGAATAACCTGCAGATCATCATCAGCCTGCTCAACACCCAGTCACAGTACCTCGACAATGCCGACGCGATCGCTGCCATCAAAAACAGTCAGAACCGCATGTACGCCATGTCGCTCATTCACCAGCAACTGTACCAGCCCGAAAACCTCGGCAAGATCGACATGAGCCGTTACATCACCGATCTCATCGGCTATATGAAAAGCTCATTCGATACAGCCGGCAGGATCTATTTCAGGATCGACAACGATCCCATACAACTGGACGTGGTTCAGGCGGTACCGATCGGCCTGATCCTGAACGAAGCCATCAGCAATGCCATTAAATATGCCTTTCCCGGCAGCCGCAAGGGCACCATCGAACTGGCATTGAAAAGTGAAGGAGATGCCTGGTGCAGCCTGCACATGGCCGATGACGGCACCGGCATGCAGGACCAGCCACCAACCGGCGAAGCACCATCCCTGGGCATGAGCCTCATGCAGGGCCTCGCCGAGCAACTCGATGCCACCTATGAACTCAGCAGCAGCGACCAGGGCGTATCCATCGACCTGCGCTTCCGTTGGCAGACCATAACAAACGAACCAGCGAATCATTATGAATAACAGCAAGGAAAAACTGCTTATAGTAGAAGACGAGTTCATCGTGGGCAACGACCTCCGCATGATGCTGATCAAAGGGGGACATGAAGTGGTAGGCATGGCGGCATCGGTAGAACAGGCCCGCAAACTGATAGAAGCCAAAAAGCCCGACTGGGTCTTGCTCGATATCGTATTGAAGACCCCTACCAGCGGAATCGAACTGGGTAAGGAACTGCATGCCCAAAAGATCCCCTTTCTCTATATATCTGCCAACACCAATGAGCAAACCCTCGAAGCCGCCAAAGCGACACAGCCCTACGGCTTCCTTGTGAAGCCTTTCCGGCAGCAGGACCTGTTCGTCATGCTCGATATTGCCCGCTACCGGTACGGCATCGAGAAAGGCACCATCAAAGAAGTGGCAGCACCCGCCACCACCCATACGCCCGTACCTGCCTACGACAGCAACGACCTCATTGGCAACAGCGCCGTCATACACGAAGCCCTCAACAAGGTCAACGCCGTAGCCCCCACCACCACCAGCGTATTGCTGCTCGGCGAAAGTGGTACCGGCAAAGAACGCTTTGCCGAAGCCATACACAAGCGATCCAACCGCAAGAACAAACCCTTTATCGTTGTCAATTGCGGCGCCATCCCCATCACCCTGCTCGAATCGGAATTGTTTGGACATGAACGCGGCGCCTTTACCGGGGCCAACCAAAAGCGGATCGGCAAATTCGAACAGGCAGAAGGCGGCACCCTCTTCCTAGATGAGATTGGCGAACTGCCGCCCGAAGCACAGGTTAAGCTGTTGCGCGTATTGCAACAGAAAGAGATCGAACGGGTCGGCGGCGACCGCACCATTCCCGTCGACGTGCGCGTAATCGCCGCCACCAACCGCCACCTCGAGAAAGAAGTAGCCCATGGCCGCTTTCGCCTCGACCTCTACTACCGGCTCAACGTATTCCCGATCGTATTACCGCCCCTGCGCGAACGCCCCGATGATATCCCTTCGCTGGTACAATACTTTCTGCACAAGTTCCGCGACAACTCACCCAAAGGAATACCCGCCGTGGGCCCACAGGCCATGCAGTCACTGACCCAATACAACTGGCCGGGTAATATCCGCGAACTGGAGCACGTCATCGAACGACAGGTCATCCTCAGCGGTGGCAACCCCATCGAGCACATCGAATTAACCATGGCCGATCAATCTGCTCTACCTACCGACACCAACCTTGAAACACTCGAGACCGTCGAACGCAACCACATCCTCAAAACACTCAAGGCCTGCAAAGGCCGCGTATCAGGTATGGGCGGCGCCGCAGAAATACTGGGCATACCCGCCCAGACGCTGTATTCAAAAATGAAGAAACTGGGAATTAAAACGGGTTATCTTTGACCCGCGTACCGTAACCAGCAGGACACATGAAGGATAGCAAGGAAATCACTGCCAACACCAAAGAACAGCAATACCAGTTGCTGCTCACCCTGGCCAACAACATAGCCGGTGCCCGCAACCGTGCCGATCTCTGGGAAATACTCACCGATCAGTTGCTGAGCACACTGCACGCCAGCTATTACACCGTCTGCCTCATCAACGACAACGACCAAACACATTCCCCCTTCCTGTACAGTACACCAGACAGCATACCAAGCGTGACCGGCGAAAGCCCCATCATACAAAAGAAACACGATTGGCACGATGGCATCTTCGATCGTGGCATCGCATCCGAAACACCCCTCATCTTCGACCTGGATGCCGTACTCAAAACGGGCAACGCTCCGCAATACGTGTATCATTGGTACAACAGTGGCATTCGCGAAATGGCCGTCGCCCGTATCATGCACGCTAAAGAACCCAAAGGACTACTTTATCTCTATGCCCGGCAAAAAGGTTCCTTCACGCGGGATCAGTACAACCTGTTGCGCGCCATCACCGACATGCTCGGCAGTGGCATCTCCAACATCCTGGCCAATGAAAAGATTGAAGCCCAACTGCAGGAGATCGACCAGTACCGCAGGCAACTCGAACAGGAAAACAACTACCTGCGCGAAGAACGCAGCAAGCACCAACCAGCTACCGGCAGCATGATTGGCCAATCAGCCGCCATGCAAACCATACAGGAATGGGTCAGCAAGGTATCCCCCACCGATACCACCGTCCTCATTTTGGGTGAAACAGGCACTGGCAAAGAGATGATCGCCCATGCCATCCATGCAGCCTCCTCCCGCAGCCAGCAGCTCATGATCAAAGTGAACTGTGCTGCCCTGCCCGCCAACCTCATCGAAAGCGAACTGTTTGGTCACGAAAAGGGCAGCTTCACCGGTGCCCTGGAAAGAAGGATCGGCAAGATCGAACTGGCCAACAACAGCACCCTCTTCCTGGACGAGATCGGCGAAATGCCCCTCGAACTACAGGCTAAAATATTACGGGCCCTGCAGGAAAAAGAGATCGAACGCATCGGAGGGAACGCCACCATCAAGGTCAATGTACGGCTCATCGCCGCCACCAACCGCAACCTGCAGCAGGAAGTAGCTGCCGGCCGCTTTCGCCACGACCTGTATTATCGGCTCAACGTGTTTCCCGTCGAATTGCCACCGCTGCGTCAACGTCGCGAAGACATCCCCCTGCTCGCCAATAGCTTTATGCAGCGCTTTGCAGGCAATATGGGAAAGCAACTCGACAGCATCGCGCCTGCGGCCATGAAAAAGCTACTGGCTTACCATTGGCCCGGCAATATCCGCGAGCTGGAACACCTGCTGGAACGCACGGTACTGCTGACCACCTCGTCCACCATCGAAGACATACAATTACCCGGCAATGCCCACGAACTATTGCCCGGTACTGCCGATCAGGTACAGTCGCTGGCCGATATGGAGCGGGAGTATATCCTTAAAATAGTAAGGTTATCCGGCGGCCGCATCTCTGGCCCTTCTGGCGCTGCCGCCAAACTACAATTACCCCATACTACCCTGATCTCAAAAATGCAAAAGCTCGGCATCCGGAAAACACACTTCCTCGACGGAGCACACAATGACTAACATGACACCCCAAACCATCGTCCTCAGCATCGGCCTCCTGTTGTTGCTACAGCTCACATTCGCCCATACAGCAGCCGCAACACCATCCATGCAAGACACTACGCATTATCTTCATGAAGAAAAATATGTGACCATCAACGGCAGCGAGCAATGGATCACGATCAAGGGCAATCCGACCAAACCTGCCATCCTCTTTTTTCATGGTGGCCCCGGTAGTCCGATCACGCCCTATGCCGATAACGTGTACAAGACCTGGGAGAAAGACTTTGTATTGATCCAATGGGATCAGCGAGGTACCGCCCGTACTTTCGGCAAGGTGGCACCAGCGGAGTTGACACTGGAGTACCTGCACGACCATCCGCTCACCTTATCACAAATGACAGCAGATGGTATTGCCGTCGCGGAATACGCGATCAAACAACTAAAAAAAGACAAACTCATACTGGCAGGTACGTCCTGGGGTTCCTTACTAGGCGTGCAAGTAGCCACTGCACGACCAGACCTGTTCTATGCCTATATCGGCCATTCACAGATCGTACAACCCGACAACGACAGTCTGCTGTTCAATAAAGTCTACAAGATCGCCAAGGGAAGAGATGACCGTGATGCTTTGGACAAACTGAAAATGCTGGGCCGCCCGCCTTACGAAAGAGCCCGCAACGTTGGTCAACTGTACCGCATCCTGAAAAAATATGAAGCAGCCCGCTCCACACCGCCACCCGCAGGGTGGTTTGTAGAAACCCAGGAGTACAGTAACGAACAGGATGAGCGCAACAGGGAAATGGGCGACGATTACTCCTTCGTACATTTTATTGGAGACAAACCACTCGGCGTATCAGCCATGCGCACGGGCATCGATCTGCTGCGCGACAATACCGTTTTCAAGATTCCCGTCTACCTGATACAGGGCGAACATGATATTCTCACGTCCAAAGAAACCACGCGCCGGTATTTCGACAAATTGCAGGTACCGGCGAAAAAATACGTCCTACTGCCAAATGCAGCACACGGGTTCAACCAATCGGTGGTCACGGCACAATTTGTCATAGCCAGATCGATCAAAGTGAAATAGGTAACTTTCTCCCCAGTGGCTGAGCCCGGAGCAACAGCCTTCGCCAAAGCACAAGATTATCAACCACTTACGCATTCGAAGCAGCAATGCTTCAAATCTGCCGTAAAATTCGTACCTTTACAGCCTTATATTCCTCCCTACACCTGTAATCGTAGCTACAACATATGGTAAGGCAAGGTCATAAGTTGGCGCAAAAAATCTTATTTCTTCATTTAAATTAGTATATGACCATCGAGCAGATTCATACTTTCCTGACACGCAACGAATTCGATCGCAATCAGGTAAAAGTTAGCTTCAAAACCAGGAACTCTTTCACTGGTATCTTTATTAAGACCAATGACTATACTGAGCTGAAAGACAAGAACTTTTGGCGTGTTATCAATGAGTCGAATGTAAAGGAATACCTGAAATCGAAAGACACTAGTCTTGCACGTATTTTCAATGGCTCTGAGTTTGTTAAGCTGACGACCGTACAGGACGCAGGATAACAACTTCCAACATAACAGTATAAAAAATAACGCCTAAGGCAGGCATCACTAAAAAGTAAATATGGGAAAATCACAGGAAACATTCTCAAAAAGAGAGCGCGAAAAGCAGCGCATGAAAAAACAGCAGGATAAGAAGGAAAAGATGAATGAACGCAAATCCGGCAAAGAAAAACCTAAGTCTCTTGAAGACATGATGGCCTACCTCGACGAGAATGGCAACCTGACCAACAAACCTTTAGATCCCCGGATCAAAAAAACCTTTAACCAGGAGGACATCCAGATCGGTGTTCCCAAACAGGAAGACAAAGAACCGGATACACCCAATACTGGTACCATTACCTTCTTCAACGAGTCAAAAGGATTCGGATTTATTCAGGACTCGGACACCAGGGAACGTGTATTTTTCCACGTCAACGACCTGGCATCACAAGTTAAGGAAAACGACTTCGTCAGTTACTGGCCAGGCAAAAGCCCGAAAGGCCCCGTAGCTACCGAAGTAACCCTCGCCAAGAGGTAATTCGCACACCAGCATCCGCCCTTCCAACAGGCCACATGATAGCACCAGCAGGTGCGCATCCGAGCAGTTTAGTGCTTTTATACCCCTAAGCACCCCAACGACCAATACCGGTACAAAAATATGAATGGCCGCAGGAGTACACCACTTCCGCGGCCATTGCTCCCCGGTATCAACGCCACTCCAGCAACTACTGATCGCAGCAAGAGTATGCGATATCTTGGCTCAAATCCCCCGGAAACAACATTCCATAATTACGTAACTTTAAGAGACACGGAAAACATGGATAATAAACTCATTTACTGGATACCGGTAGTCGGCTTTATCATCTGCATAGCACGGTATGAAAAGGAAAACGACATGAGTATCTTCTGGAGCTACTACCAGGCAGCCATGGTCATCATTTTCATCGCTATTGTTTCCATCGTCGGTTATACGTCGTCATAGTACCATTGCCTGTCGGGACTTTATTTTACCTGCTATCGTAGCACATACCTGTGGCCTGCCACAGAGATGTACAGCGCATTACAGTAAAACATACAACAAGACGTCAAACCCAGGTATCGGCATAGATCAGCAGAAAGTGTACCTTCACATCCCCGGATCTATATCACAGCCCAATTAAAGAGATACCATGACGATCATACCACTCAGAGAAGGCAATTATTCGGTCGATCAACGCAAGCACTTCACGCCCATCGCCAATCCCACTGACCCTGCTACGGGCCTGAAGATGGCCATCAACCCCTTCCTGATTAAGATAGGCAACGACCAGCTATTGCTCGACACCGGCCTGCCCGATGATCAACCTGGCAACCCGGGCATCACCGAATGCCTGCGGCGCGAAAACACGACGCCCGAACAGATCACCCACGTCTTTCTCTCGCACCTCCACAAAGACCATCTCGATGGCATCGGCACTTTTGTTGCGGAAGATGAGCTCGTTCCCCGCTTCCCCCATGCCAAGGTCTATCTGCAGCAGCGCGAATACGACTATGCCCTGACACAAACCGACAACCCATCCTACCGGCCCGCCATGCTCCGGCTGCTGCCTACCCTGCCCAATCTGGTCTGGCTCAACGACAATGAGGGAAATATTACCGACCAGCTTAGTTACCTCGTCACCGGCGGACACTCGCCCTTTCACCAGGTTTGCTGGATACGCGAAGAAGCACAGACCGTTTTCTACGGAGCCGATAACCTGCCGCAGAAATCCTACCTCAAACCCGGACTGGCCTACAAAAGCGATTACGACGGCAGCAAGGCCCGTCAATGGCGTCAGCAATGGATCAAAACTGCCAAAGAAGAAAACTGGGTCATCCTGCTCTACCATGATCTCACCACCCCAGCCATCACCTTATAACCACTGCCCCACGACCAAAAAGAGTTGCATCTTTGTAACCACATCAAACCAGCTACATGTTCGAAAAATTCCTGGAGCAATTCAATAAAAAGGTGCCGCTTACCGCTGCAGAATCCACACAACTCCAGGAGCACCTGACCGTCAAAAAGGTGCGTAAAAAGCAATACCTGCTGCAGGAAGGCGAAGTGTGCAAAAACCTCGCATTCGTTGAAAAGGGCCTTTTGCGTGCCTACAGCATCGACGACACCGGTCGCGAACACATCATCCAGTTTGCCCTGGAAGGCTGGGTCATTTCCGATCTATACAGCTTTCTCACGGGCGAGCCGGCCACCTACAACATCGAAGCCATAGAAGATACCGAGGTAGTACTGATCAGTCAGTCCGCACACGCCACCCTGTTGCTGCAAATACCCAAGTATGAGACCTTTACACGGCTCAATATAACAGGCGCTTACCTGGCCATGCAAAAACGCCTCACGTCCACCATCAGCGCTACCCTGGAGGATCGCTACGAAGCCTTTATTGCCCTCTATCCCCATATTGCAGAAAGGGTACCCCAGCATATGATCGCTGCTTATCTCGGCCTCACCCCCGAAACCCTCAGCCGTGTCAGGAAACGCATCTCCCTGCACAAGTAATGGAGCAAACCCCTCCCTATTGCCCCACATCAACCCGATTTATTGACCAAAAGCAATGGCCAGGGAAGTCGGGCATGGTAGTTTTGCGTCAGCAATTGGACAATTTCATTACACATAAAAACTACGAACCATGAAAAAGCTCATGCTCATTGCCGCGGCCTTTATCACCCTGTCAGCCTTTACGGCCATCAACTCCCTGTGGAAGAATGACCCTCCCCACACACAGCTCGGCTTCACTGTCACCCACCTCGGCATCAACGACGTTACGGGTTATTTCCGCGACTTCGAAGTGAGTATCGAATCGACCAAACCGGATTTCACCGACGCGGTCTTTACCCTGACCGCCAAAACCGCCTCCATCGACACCCGCGTCGAGCAGCGCGACAATCACCTGAGAAGTGCCGACTTCTTCGATGTAGAGCAATATCCAGCACTTAACTTCAAGAGTACCTCTATTAAAAAAGGGGCTAAGAATACTTATAAACTTGCTGGCGAACTGACCCTCCACGGCGTTACCAAACCAGTTATCATGGACCTGGAATACCGCGGGACCACCGCCAACCCGATGAGCAAGAAACCGACCGCAGGCTTCCGCCTGACAGGTACTATCAAGCGGTCCGACTTCGGCATCGGCACCAAATTCCCTGCTACCCTGGTCAGTGATGATGTGCGCATCAAGGCCGACGGCGAGTTTACACAACCCTAAGTGCACAGCAATACCTTACACCGGTATCGGGGTCGATACCGGTGTATTGACGCCCCCCCCAAACAAGTACATCAATTCGTAGTCAGCAATCATGGAAAGGAAAGACTTTATACAAACAATGATGATGGGAGCGGCCGGCATTACCGGATTCAATGAACTGAAACTGTTTACCGGCACCCTTCCCGTCCGGGAAAGTCTGATGCCTGTGTTGTTCATCGGTCACGGATCACCCATGAATGGTATTGAAAACAATGCGTTCTCGGCCAAATGGAAGGCCCTTGGACAAGAGATACCCACTCCATCCGCGGTGATCGTCGTCTCCGCACATTGGTTTACACAGGGCACCAAAATAACCGCCATGGACTTCCCCAAAACCATCCATGATTTCGGAGGATTTCCCAAGGCCTTGTTCGATGTACAATACAAAGCCCCGGGGCATCCTGCACTGGCAGCTGAAACAGCGGGCTTGTTGCAGGCCGCTAAAGTGGAACTTGACCACGACTGGGGCCTGGATCATGGCGCCTGGACCATTATACGCCACATGTATCCCGAGGCCAATACCCCCGTACTACAACTAAGTATCGATTACAGCAAACCACCACAATTCCATTATGAGCTTGCGCGGGAAATGTTTGCCCTGCGCAAAAAAAGGGTATTGATCGTTGGTAGTGGCAACATGGTACATAACCTGCGCATGATTGCCTGGGACAAAATGCAACAACCCTCCTATGGATACGATTGGGCGTTACAGCTCAATGAAAAATTCAAACACTTCATTACGACCGGCGATCACCGGCCCCTGATACAATACGAACTATTGGGCAGAGAGGCGCAACTCGCCATTCCTACCCCCGAGCACTACCTGCCCTTACTGTACACGCTTGGATTAAAAGGCAAAAATGACGCTGTAGAGATTTTCAATGATAAAGCTGTAGGCGGTTCCCTGACGATGACTTCCGTCAAACTGGGATAACAGCAAAAGGGCCTGCCCATTGGCAAGCCCTGTGTATCGATACGAAGTTGGTAGTTTATGGACAAACAGCTGTATAGGCGCCACCTGTGTAATTGGTCAATACACCATTACAAGTGTAGTTGACGTTTACAGCAAACACGCCCGGCGAACCCGCTACCGGAGATATAGAGACCGTGCTGAAACTAAGCGGCACACCATTCACCGTAAGACCAAGCAGGTATGCGGTCGAAAGATCACTGGCGATCTTTACTTCAATATTGCCGTTGCAACCGGCACTGATGTTTCCGCAATAATTCTTCCATACTTTCTTTTTTAGTGCGGTACCCGACTTGACGCTGGAAGCAGCCGGAGCGGCGGGATAAAAGGCAGTAGTAACAGCAAACAATACGGCAATGAGAAAAATCCTGGTTTTCATGATAAAACTTTAATTGGTTAATGAAGACAGGATCGATCCTTTTTACAACATCATATATGATATGATGAAAATAGGAATTACTCCATGGACCATGAAAAAAACCGACGCTTAACTGTTTACGATATTTCGCCAATGATAAACCGTATTTCCCCGCAGCCAACTGCCACTACTTCACCAAACTCCTGATCACACGGCAGGGATTACCCACTGCAACCACATTGGCAGGAATGGATTTCGTCACCACACTGCCGGCGCCAATCACCGTGTTGTCGCCAATCGTTACACCCGGCAACAAAACACTGTTACCACCAATCCACACGTTGTTGCCAATGGTAACCGGATAAGCAAACTCCACACCTGCCACGCGGGGCCCTGCCTCCAAAGGATGACCGGCGGTATAAATACCAACGTTAGGTGCCAGCAACACGTTGTCGCCGATGCGCACCGCTGCGCAATCCAGGATCGTGCAGTTCACGTTGGCATAGAAATTCTCCCCGACGTAAATATTATACCCGTAGTCACAATGAAAATTTCGCTCTATGGTGAAATTGTCACCCGTGCTACCCAGCAGCCTCCTCAACAATGCATAGCGTTCCGCTTTTCTGGCGGGCGGAATCGCCGCCACCTCAAACAAGCGCTGGCTGGCAGCTTCCCGTTCTTGCACCAATTCATCATCAGCTGATAGATAAGGCTGCCCACTGATCATTTTTTGTTTCTCCGTCATCATATCCTCATTATTTCAGGGCAAGATAATTCAGAATAGTGGCTTACTCAGCGGTATGCCGTACCGACCCGGTAACACGACACCTCCAACACCTAAAACTTAGTTAAAATCCCGCGTTCAGGCACTTCCCGCCCCTGCTAAAGGTTAAATTGGTAGTGGACCGCAATACGCTTACCATGGGGAGAAATGCTACACGACTACAAATCATCTTCTTCAGTATCCTGATCACTGGTTACGTCATCCTGCAATACAGTTGGGTCCAATCCTTACAACGAAAGAAATGGGAGCAGTTCAGGACCAATATTTCGATGGCCATGACCACGGCTACCCAGCAACTCCGGGGCCTCCCCCTCCAGGCCAAAGAAAGCGATTCGATCATCAAAAACACGATGCAGCAAAGCTTCTCCGCCCGGGAGCTTGGTAAAGTCCCTTTTGAATACCAGGTCGTCATGGCTAACCAGCAGCTGACTTCCCGTCATTTCTTACAACTTCAGCGGGAACCTACTGCCAACCACACTTTTGTACACATGCTCGATGAAAAAGACGGATTACAACCCGTAGCCGACCGCCTGACGATCACCATCCCCAATGCCAGGTCTATTGTACTGCAGGGCATGAATTGGGTCATCGCAGCCGCTGTAACCCTTACATTGCTGTTGGTCACGATCCTTGGATTTGCCTGGCATTGGGGACACCGGCAACAGCAGCTTTTCAACGCCCGTAAAAGCAAAGCCATCGAAGACATGATCACGCAAATAAGAATGCCGCTGCACACCATCGCAACAGCAGCTGACAACATGCAACATGCCGTACAGTCCGCCGACCCTCACACCCTGAAGGACCAGCAAACGGTTATCCAAAAAGAAAGCAACAAGATCAACGACCTGATCAGGCGAATATTCGGTCGGTTCGATTCGTGAATCACCCCCTCCACCAACGAATTCATAATAAAAGATAAAATCATCCTTTATTAAGGATTACCCCTTATCTTTGCACTCTAATAACCCGATAAAGCTCCATGGGGGTATTTTCAAAAACATGTGAATACGGAATACGGGCGGTATTGTACATCGCCCATCGCACGACCGACGGATCGCGTGTGGGCATCAAAGAGATCGCTGCTGCAGTAGATACACCCGAGTCTTTTCTGGCCAAAATACTGCAAGACCTCAGTCGCAAAGGAGTGATACAATCCATTAAAGGACCCAATGGCGGATTCTTCCTGGAAACACCCAGCCTGCAACGCCCCCTGGCCGATATCGTCAAGGCATTGGATGGCGATGAAGTATTCAGCGGATGTGGTATGGGCCTTACCCAATGCTCGGAGAAAAATCCCTGCCCACTGCACAAAGAATTTAAGAAAGTACGCAACCAACTGGCACACATGATGACCACCACCACGATTGGCCAATTCAACAAGGAATTGCTGAAAGGAACGCTATCGCTAAAAAAGTAAACGCTTTTTATTTTCCTTAATAAAGGATAAAAAGGTCTTTATATACTATTATTCATCTAAAATACCATCACATGATGACCACTGCACAGCAGGAACTGGTGACGGCTACCGTACCCATATTGAGAGAACATGGCGTGTTGCTGACATCACATTTTTACAAACGTATGTTTACCCATAACCCCGAACTGAAGCATGTATTCAACATGGGTAATCAACAAAACAGCAAACAACAAACCGCACTGGCACTCGCCGTGCTCGCCTATGCGGAACACATCGAAAACCCCACCGTATTATTGCCCGAGATCGATTCTATCGGGCAAAAGCATACCAGCCTCGACATACGGCCCGAACACTACCAGATCGTCGGCAGGCACCTGATCGCCGCCATAGGAGAAGTACTGGGTGAAGCCGCTACCCCAGCGTTGCTCGATGCCTGGACGGCCGCCTATAAACAATTGGCCCAGATCATGTCGGGTCACGAAGCTGGGCTCTACCAGGCGCAAACCGCAAAGCAGGGTGGCTGGACAGGCTGGCGCCCCTTCGTGTTGAAACGCAAAGTGCGGGAGTCGGCAGAGATCACCTCCTTTTATCTGTACCCTTCTGATGGTGGTCCCGTGGCCAGCTTTACACCCGGCCAGTACGTGAGCGTTCGGTTATTCCTGCCAGAGATCAACCTGGTACAGCCTCGCCAATACAGCTTATCTGCCGCACCCAATGGAGCTTATTATCGCATCTCGGTTAAAAAGGAAATCGGTAGCCATCATCCCGACGGTATGATCAGCAATCGCCTGCACAACGTCGTACAGGAAGGGGACATCATCGAAGTGTCTGCCCCCGCCGGAAGTTTTGTATTACAGCCGATAGCAGAAAAGCCGGTAGTTTTTATCAGCGGCGGCGTAGGACAAACACCGCTCGTCAGCATGCTCGAAAGCCTGATCCAGTCTGGCAGTAACCAACCCATTACCTGGGTGCATGGCTGTCGCAATGAAGACGTACACGCTTTCCAGGAGCAGGTGAGCCAATGGGATGATCAGCATGCCCACATTAGCCTGCACCTGTTTTACGACCACCACGCAGGCCAAAGCTGGGCACATCCGGGTTTTGTCGATCTGCAAAAATTGCCGGCAGAAACGCTCGACAGCGAAGCAAAATACTATATCTGCGGACCAGCACCCTTCATCAAAAAACATGTTGAATACCTCACCAGCCGGGGTATCGACCACCAGCATATTCACTTTGAAGAGTTTGGCCCAGCCTCCCTGCGGCTAAACTAAACCATGCGCTATACATAAAAGGGGCCTGATCGTCTTCGGCGATCAGGCCCCTTTGTTAGTGCTCCTCTACGCAGATGGTCTCATTTTTGCCGGCTTTCCCGTAAAACGATCACCATGCGAAAACTCATCTTCCAGCAATTCATGTCGCTGGATGCCATGGCCGCCGATGCTGCCGGCACCACACAATTCTTTGAATCGCCCGTATACAGTGCCACCTCCGACGATGACTTGTTGACAGAAATGCAGCAATTCGACACTATCCTCCTGGGCGCCAATACCTATAAAATGTTTGTGGAATTCTGGCCTTCAGCGTCTAACGACGAACAGATCGTTGCCGACAAGCTCAACAGCATACCCAAGATCGTTTTCTCTAAAACACTGCAAGCAGCTCCCTGGGGCCAATGGCCAGCTGCCACCATTGAGCCGGGCGATGCGGTAGCTGCCGTTCAACGACTCAAACAACAACCCGGAAAGAATATGGTGTTATGGGGAAGTATCTCCCTATCACAGTCGCTCATGAAAGCCAACCTCATCGATGAATACCACCTGAGGATCGTACCGGTCGTATTAGAAAAAGGCCGCCCGAACTTTTACGCTACAGGCAGCCTCGATCTTTCCTTGACGGAATCTAAACAATATGCATCTGGACTGGTACTGCTCAAATATGTACCCAGGTCGTGATCGTTAAAATTTAACGCCTACACTCAGGATAGCGCGACGCCCCCACATAGACTCATACAGGCCGCTGCGTGCCAGGTATCCACGTTGATCGGTGAGGTTGGTTACGTTGAAGCGCGTAAAGAAGCTACCGATCGTATAACCTACAGCAGCATCCATACTCCAGTAAGGCTCCAGGCGCAGGCGACAAAGCCGTGAATGCTGTACCACGAACCGTACGGTTGTACCGCAGGCCCAACATCAGGTGTACACGGTTATTCCAAAACTTCAACTGGTCTTGTACATACACACCCAATCTTTTGAGGATAGCATGATCAAACAGGAGCATCCATTATCTGCTAAACGGAATCTGAATTCACGGATACAACAGCCGCAGCCATATTTCCTTTCGGGAATCGCACAGCAATGATCGTACCCTGCCGGTTTTCCAGTTCAAAGACACCTTCAATATCCCGGGCAAGCCCTTGCATCAGGCTCATGCCCAGAGATGGTGGCTTACCCTCCTCTTCAATGACAGAGATGCCCTTGCCATTATCAGCAATGGTCAGCAACAGGTCATCGTCGCCATCTGGCAGCAAGCGGATAGCAATAGTGCCGGCATCGGTAAATGCATACTTATAGGCATTGGTGACCGCCTCGTTCAGAATGAGCCCGATCGGCAACGCTTTGGCGATATCGAGGGTAATGGGCGCTACGTCAAGTACGAAATGAATATTGCGTCGGTCATCCGAAGAATCCTGTAGCCAGGCGACCAACTCCTGGATATAATGTTCCATATCGACCATGGCCGGGTTGTCGGACTGATACAGTTTTTTATGGATCAAAGAGATGGCGTTCACCCGCCGCTGACTATCGCGGATCGCAGCAATGGCCGCATCATCCTGCAGGTAATAAGATTGTGTATTCAACAGGCTTGTCACCACCTGCAGGTTATTTTTCACCCGGTGGTGCACCTCCCGCAACAGCCATACTTTTTCATCGAGTAATTTTTCCAGCGTTTTATTCTTCTGCTCGATGAGCTCCTGCTGTTTTTGTAGCTGCCGGTTGCTGCGTTGCTTGAGCCGGTAGCGGCTATAAATAAGGATCAGCAGCAGTGCCAGCAATAGCACCCCGGCCACGATCAGGTTACGGGTGACCCGCGCCTGTGCCAGCAACTTCTTTTGCAGGTTCGATTCACTGTTCAGGTAACGGTTGGTTTCCTGCGCATGATGCAGGGAATCGCCCTGCAGCCGCGCTTCATTCCGTGCGGCCCGCAGGTGCTGATCCTGGATACTGTCACGTTGCGCAGCCGTTAACCGTGTCGTCTCCAGTAGCGCATCCCGCAACAGGGCCCTATCGGTCAACCACCTCACTTCCTGCGTACGCTGATCGAGCAGTTGTTGTTGCTGCGCAGTGGCGTATTTCAGGTTCAGCTCTTCCATTTGTCCCAGTTTCTCCAGGTTAAAAACACTATCGCTTAACAGCTTGTGCAGGGTATACCGTTTCAGTGCCGTAAAATAATCGCCCCGCGCGCTATCGATGCGGTAGCGCATCAATTCGATAGTCATTTGCCGGTGCAGCGTGATCATCGTTTTGGGTACCCGGTCGATCTCCAACAGAAACTGCTCCGCTTCGTCAAACGCCTTTGCCCGGATCGATAGCTGGGTCAGATACATGTAAATATCTCCCCGCAACCCACCTGCACCATCCCCGAGGGAGGCAACGATCTTCGCCGCTTCCAACAGCTCGGCTTTCGCCAACGTCAGTTCGCCGGTAGCCAGGTGATATTGCCCCTTCAGCTTCTTGTAGCCGGCCTGGTGGAGCGGCGTGGTATTCGGCACCTTGCTTCCCCGCTCTTCCAGGTATTTTAAGGCTGCCTGCGGTCCCTGGCGGTAGTTGACCAGACCAGCATGCGTAAGGATATAAAAGTAATCCCGGTATTGCTCAGGTGGCCCTCCATCGGTAATGGTAGCCATATTCTCATAATACTGCCTGGTGTTGCCAAAATTGCTGTACACCTCGCCCAACCGGGCACGGTAGATATTGTGGAGAAAGACATTGTCCTTGACCTTCAACGCATCGTCCAGCGCAGCCTGTCCGTAGTGCAGGGCCTTTTCGGCATTGCCGTTCGCCAGGTTGATCTTTGTCAGCATTTCATAGATCGCATAACGCGATATGCCCGATTTGGCCACGTAGCGCTCATCTGCCTCCATATAAGCACGCTCGGCATCCTTCATCCGCCCTCGAAAAAAATACATGTCTCCTTGTGCATACAGGGTCTGCACCAGTTTGTCGACCAGCCCGAGCTTGCGCTCCAGTGCAATGACCTTAGGCAGCACATCGAGTCGCTCGGGGTGTGTGGTATCCGTCCACCCGATCTCCCCATCGAAGATCTGCCAGGCACCCAATTCTCCTGCATCATCTTTCTTTTTATGCAGGTAATCGGTCACCGCCAAAAAATGTTCTTTGAACTTGGGCAGGTTACCCATTGCTTTATAAGTAAGGCCGATATAATAATTGGCCTCATTTTCTTCATCGGGACTATTCCGCTCCTTTGCCAGGCGCTGGAACATCATTGCGTAATGAAATGCACTATCGATAGCGCCCGGTTGCTTGCTGCGGGAATAGCAAACAGAGATCAGGCGGGTGATATAGTGATAAGTCAAAGGAGAGCCACTGCGAAACAACTGTGTCAAAGCTACCGGGTCCGACCGCTCCCAGGCAACATTAATTTCCAGGTATTTCGCCGCCTCCAGTCCAGCCTGGTGATGCAGGGCTTTGTAAATAACGCCGGCATTCCGGGCCAGTACCAGGCCAGAATCAAGGTCAATGGCCAACTCACCGGGTTTGCTCACGCAAGATCTCCCGAGTGTCAACATCTGCTCGGCCAACGCCGTATCTGCCAACTGAATACGGTGACCAGCCTCCACCCCTTTCATCAGGCGCGCACGCTCCGATGACTGGGCTATGATCGCCAGAGGAATGGCAGAAAATATAAAACAGTACAAGAGGATCTTCATGAAACAGTCATTTGGTCGGTACTTACACCAGAGCTCAGGCATAGCCTGTTGAGGCCGCGTCGGGCCGTCGCGCCTGATACGCCAATAAAGATAGTTCTTGTACCTGCACGAAAGAAACGCTATCACAACTTCGGCAATTACTTACAGCTCAATGCCCACAACAGGCTGGCGGCAACGGCAAAAGGCTGTCCGCCGGGACAGCCTTTTTGCATAGCAAGAGATACTTATATATTATTGCTTTTTGATCTGGTACAGGCGACCTTCGTCGGTCACTGCATACAGGGCGCCATCTTTGCCTTGCGTTACATCGCGGAAGCGTTGACCTTCGCCAGCCAGTAATCTTTCTTCACCCACTACTTTGTTGTTGCGGATGACCAGGCGGGCAATATGCTTACCACTCAAGGAACCGATGAACAGGTTGTTCTTCCATTCCGAAATACTATCGCTGCTGTAGAAGGTCATACCACTTGGCGAGATCACCGGATCCCAATAATAAACCGGCTGGTCAAGACCGTCTTTTTGCGTAATACCTTCACCAATTGTCGCACCGCTGTATTCGATACCATATGTAATGGTAGGCCAGCCATAATTCTTACCAGCCTGGATCAGGTTGATCTCATCGCCGCCGCGTGGACCATGCTCGCCTTGCCACAGATCACCTGTTTGTGGATGAATAGCGAGGCTCTGCACATTGCGATGACCGATCGTCCACAATTCGGGCAATGCACCAGACTGGTTGAAGTTGGGATTACCCGGAGCAGCCTGGCCATTTTTGGTAATGCGGATCACTTTACCAAGACCCGATTTTACATCCTGCGCCAATGGCCTGGTAGCCAGATCCGAACGTTCACCAGTACTCACAAACAGGTTGCCATCTTTGTCAAACACGACACGGCCACCATAGTGCAGTGTGCCGTTATAGGCTGGCAATGCACGATAAATGACGGTAGCGCCTTGAATTGTTTTTTCATCATCAGATAATTTACCCTTGCCAACAGCGGTGTTGGTACCGCCCGCCACTGGCTCCGCAAATGCCCAGTACACCATCCGGTTGGTCGCAAATTCAGGATCGAGTGTAACACCTAATAAACCACCCTGACCATTGGCGTTTACAGTTGGCAGTCCGGTAATGGCTGCACCAAGTTCACCTGTCGTTGTAGCAATGCGCATGGTGCCTCCTTTCTGGGTGATCAGCAAACGGCCATCAGGAAGCGCCGTTACGCCCCAGGGCGCTGTCAGCGCTGAAGTAAGGACCTTTGATTGAAAGGACGTTGCAGTCTGCACACTGCCGATACGTGTTTGTCCGGCAAAGGCAGGTTTGTATTGGGTATTCGCGGGGTTGTTTTCTACGGGAGCACCGGTTTCCGGTAAGTTTCCATCATCGTCATCTTTTTTGCAGGAAGCAATGGCCAGCACGGAAGAAGCCAGGAACGGAATAAGAATGTTTTTCATTGTTTTGATTTTAATAGAAATTGTGGGTGTAATCTTTCAGCTTTCTATAAATCAAAAAGCGGGCCTGTATAATGCCAGGCTACAGGCTCCCGTTGGCATCGTTGATAAAATTCCCCTAATTAAATCCTTTAAAAGGTTGAAAAGAACGGATGAGGGCAGTTACAGCCCGCCCTTCACAACAGTTTCTCCGGCAGATACTTCCAGTATCGTCTGGGCATGTGTTGAATATGCAACCGGGTATTTTTGCGCGCCAAGATATTGACACTACTAAAGTATTGCTGCCAGAGCAACTGATACAACCCTTCCTGCTCATCCTGTATACTGCGGATATCTTTACCCGCCGCCACTTCCTCCGAAAAGTGCATAGCAACTGTTGTTACCGATTCTTTATCATAATAGATCCCATATTTACGCCGCGCGTCATAGATCAACCAAAGCTGATCGGCGTAGCGGTCCTGAAAATGTTGCCTGATAAGCGGCAACACATCGAAATCGGGTTCAACGACCGCGTAATACAAGTGATCGCGGGTCAATTGAAACCGTACAAAGGCTTCCATGCGATGTTTCTCCCGGTGCACCATACGGGCCATTTGAACCACCCTGAGCACTGCGGGATGACTGAAATCCTGCTCAACACTAACCGTATTGGCAAACACATGCCTTATATAGTCAAGTAACACATTGTCAATATCCGGTTGTTCCGACAAAAACGCCTTGTACAGATCACCGAGCGCTTTCGCCGACAGTTTATGTTCCAGCCCCTTCCACACGCGCCGACATTTATCACCACTTGCTACTACCTGATGAGTAGTGTTAAAAATAGTGTCCTGGTAATTGGACGATCTGCTGAAAGCAACCTCCGCCAACTTGTATTCGTATACCTCAAAGACAGCCGTCAGCAACCCCTCGAAGCTGCCATCATAAGTAACTACAGTGATCATCAGAACATACTTAGCTGTGGTGAAAAATTGGCGGAATACTTACTATTGCCTAAGGCGAGGATCTGTTGTTTAATGGCAACAGGCGTCAGGTCGCGCCGTTCAAAATCGGCGCTGTGGCAGGTAATAAAATAACGCGCCCTCGTGATGGGCACACCCATCTTTTTCAAATGCTCCCAATTGAGTTTATTAAATCTCCTGGCAGCCACGATCTTTTCGGCAGAGCCGATACCAATACCAGGCACCCGCTTGATGAGCTGCAGATCTGCCTGGTTGATATCGATGGGAAATAACTGCAGGTTGCGTAAGGCCCAGCTCAGTTTGGGATCGATGTCCATATCGAGCAATGGTGCATCCGGAGATACAATTTCGTTGACGGTAAAACCATAAAAGCGCAGCAGCCAGTCTGCCTGGTACAGGCGGTTTTCCCGCACCATGGGCACGGGTGTTCCGAGTGCGGGCAACCGGTTATCATTGCTGATGGGCACATAACCCGAATAATAAACACGGCGCAACTGAAAGCGACGGTAAAACTGATCCGCCATTCCCAATATCTGCAGATCGGTTTCAGGCGTGGCCCCAATCACCATTTGCGTACTCTGTCCGGCAGGTGCAAAAGTGGGCGTGGCTTTGATCAGCTTTTTTTCTTCCGTATGCTGAACGATCTGCTCCTTCAGGTAATGCATGGGCTTGATCATATCTTCCCGCTTTTTATCTGGCGCCAGCAACTGCAAACTTTTTTCCGTAGGCATCTCTACATTCACGCTCAGCCGGTCAGCATACAGCCCTGCCTCCTTCATCAATTCATCGCTGGCACCGGGAATGGTCTTCAGGTGAATGTAACCATTGAAACGATGTTCGGTACGCAGCTTTTTAGCAATGAGCACCAGTCGCTCCATGGTATAGTCTGCGTTGGAGAAAATACCCGAGCTCAAAAACAAACCTTCAATGTAATTACGCCGGTAAAAGTTGATGGTCAGGTCGACGACCTCCTGCACCGTGAATGCCGCTCTCTTGATATCATTGCTTTTGCGACTGACACAGTAAGCGCAATCATAGATACAATGATTGGTCAGCAGGATCTTCAGGAGCGATACGCAACGACCATCTTCGGTATACGCATGGCAAATACCATTACCCGTGGTGCCAAGCCCTTTGTTGTCATTTTTCCGTTTACTGCCGCTGGAAGAACACGACACATCGTATTTGGCGGCATCGGCCAGAATGGCCAGTTTCTCGCGGATCCGATCCTCACTTATCATACCACTAAAATACTAAATTAATTAGCCAGCACTGCTAAATGTTTAAGTTTTTCTCGCAAAGCCCGGATCTGGTTAATCAAGCGTATACGGGAACAACAATTGCAGTTTTCCCTGAAACAGTAACTATGGCTACCAAAAAGAAAGCAGCCCGCCAGCGAGCCACACCCGCCAGGCAAAAAAACGGCAGGCCAGCCAAGAAAGCCGCGGCCAAAAAGGCCTCGCTCCGGAAGAAAGCAGCGAAGAAATCCACCAATCGGAAAGTGGCGGGTAAGAAGGGGGCAAAGAAAGCGGCCACTAAGAAAAACAAACTCGGCGTAAAGAATTCATTGGTCAACAACATCAATGCCCGGAAGAAAAAGGGAACTGCCCGTCCCCAAAGCAAATCTACCATCTCCAAAGACGCCTACGAAAATATGCAGCAGCATTGGGGTGAGGAATAGAACGCCGTCGCGCAAAAGCACATCCTGTCCGGCCTCTCGCCGTGCTTGCGGCCGTTTCTTCGGTCGACGTGGTATCCGCTTACTTCAGCCCTCCTGAACAGCATCAGGGGCAGCAGGAAAACGGATCGCAATCATAACACCCGGGCGATGCTCGATATGGAAATGACCATCCAGGTCATTCGCCAGGCCCCGCATCAGGCTCATGCCCAGGGAAGGTGTCGTACCATGCGCCTGTTCCACCATGCCTTTACCATTGTCGGCGATGGTTAGCAGGAGTTGATCATCCGCCTCCTGCCGAAGGGTGATCGTGATCAGACCCGATTCGTCAAAGGCGTATTTGTAGGCATTGGTGACCGCTTCGTTCAGGATCAGGCCAATGGGCAGCGCTTTGTGTATACCCAGCGTAACCGGGGCAATGTCCAGCACGAAACGGATACCACGCCGATCATCGGTAGAATCCTGCAACCAGATGACCAGTTCGCTGATGTATTGTACCATATCGACCATGGCCGGATCATCGGATTGATACAGCTTTTTATGGATCAGCGAGATCGCATTGACACGACGCTGGCTATCGCGGATCGCCGAGATCGCTGCATCGTCCTGCAAGTGGTACGATTGTGTATTGAGCAGACTCATCACTACCTGCAGGTTATTCTTCACGCGATGATGCACTTCTTTCAACAACCATACTTTTTCGTCCAGTAACTTTTCGAGGGAATGATTCTTCGATTCGATCACCTGCTGCTGCTGTTGCAATTGCCGGTTGCTGCGTTGCTTCAGCCGGTAGCGGTTGTAGATCAGTAACAGCAACAATACCAACAACACGGTGCCTGCGACGACCAGGTTCCTTACATGGCGGGTTTGTTCCAGCAGCTGATCCTGCAAGGCCCGGTCTTTATTGAGCAGGCGGTTCGTCTCCTGGGCGTTGTGCAGGGAATCTCCCTGCAGTTTGGCATCTGCCCGGGCGGCCAGAATATATTGCTCCTGCAAACTGTCACGCTGCGCAGTTGTCAAAGCTGTTTTCCGCAGCAGATCATCATTCAGCCTCGCCCTGTCTTCCAGCCAAAGGATCTCCCGCGCCCGCTCTTCCAGCACCCGCTTTTGCTGTTCAGTTTGGTACCGTACGTTCAGTTCCTCCATCTGCCCCGTCTTCTCCAAATTAAAAACACTATCGCTGAGTTGTTTGTGCACACCGAAGTGTTGGATCGCACTGGCATAACGTCCTTGCGCACTATCGATCGAAAACCGCATATGCGCTGCCAGTACCTGCCGGTACAATGGCACCAATGCTTTGGGCACGTTCGCCGCTTTGTTCAGGTATGCTTCGGCATCATCGAACGCCCGGTTGTGGATGTGCACCTGTGCCAGATGCATATAGATATCCGCCAAAGCACCCGCATAAGCATCTCCCAGTTTTTTGGTGTGTTCAACCGCTTTCAACAGGTGTTCTTTGGCATTGATCAGATCACCCGTTTCCAGGAAAAGACGACCTGCCAGTCTTTCATAGCCAGCCACATACACCAGGTTGTTGTGCGGTACTTTTTCATACCGGTCCTGCAGGTATGCCAATGCCTTCGTAATACCCTGCCGGGCTTCCATCACCGTAGCGTACGACAAAATATAAAACCATTCCGTCGATTGTTCCGGCGCCCGGCCATCCGAGATGGTGGCCATAATCTCCACGAACTGTTCTTTCTTGCCAAAATTAGATACCACTTCCGCCAGCCTCGACCGGTACAGATTCTGCATCAGCCGGTTGGTATCCGTCAGCAGTACATTGTCCAGCGCTGCGCGCGCAAAATAAAGAGCTTTATCTGCATTGCCCTTCGTCATGTGGATCTTCGATAGCAACTCATATATAACAAACCGTTGCACACCAGCCGTCGGCACATACCGATCGTTGGCCTCCAGGAAGGAAGATTCGGCCGCGTCCAACTGGTTGTATACAATATGGATCTGCCCCTTCATGTGCAGCGCATTCACCAGGTGGTTCATATCACCCACCTGGCGGGCGGCAGCAATCTTTTGATCGATCACATACAGCTTGGTAGGCGACACCGTATCGGCCCAGCTCAAATAGGTAGAGAAAATATGTAGTATTTCCAGCTCAGCCCGCTTATCCCCTTTCTTCCGCTGATAAGTCACCATGTTCATAAAATGCTGCTTACAACGGGGCAGGTCTTTACTGATAAAGGCGCAAAAAGCCAGGTGAAACTCGGCATCATTGGCCACATCGGGATAACCATGGTCCCGCGCCAGTTCTTGCATCATATGTGCATACCGCAAGGAGCTATCGATCACTCCCGGTCCTTTGCGGGCGGATTGGTACACCCAGCTTAGGTGCTTGATCATGTTGAGTCGTTCGCGGACCTCGATATGTGGAAGCACCGTACCCAATTTAACGAGATCGCCTGCTTCGATGGCAATGCCAGCTTCCTGTCGCCAGGCCGCGGTAAGCCCCGCCGTATAGTGGAGCGCCTGGTAGATCTTGAAAGCGTGCTGCAGCAGTACCCTGGCAGAGTCGATATCGGCCACCAGTTCCTTCGGTTTGTACAAACATTGCTGTGATAGTTGTAGCATTTGCCGGGCCAGCACCGTATCGCCCGCCTGGTATACATGATCCGCCGGGAGTCCTTTCATCAATACCCCACGGTCCATGCGCTGGCCAGTGGCACACAGACAAGCAATGCTCCAGACAAAACAAACGAAAATCGCCTTCATGTAAAATGATGGTTTGAAATGGGACACCCGAAAATAATTGGTACGACAGCTATGACAGACAAGGATACGAGGGTAGACCGACAGCTTGGTGATAAAGATACTAGTTTGTTGCATTTCCTGCCGCACGTCCCCTCACTTCCACGATCTCTGCCTTTATCCGTTGACGGATATCAACCCTGGCGCCGGTGAACGTAAAAATAGCCGTACGGAATTCCCGGGCAAACGGGTTGCTGACCGAGTCCGACAACACCGCCGTCTGAAAGAACGGCCCCGTCTCTCCCAATTCATCCCGGGCCGATGCAGCCTCTTTCACGCGTATCAGGTGGTGGTAAAAATGCGTCGTATCGATCCAGTTGATATAGTCGGCATTGAAGGAAACCGCTTTGACGGCACGGGTCGTGTAGAAGTTGATGGCGCCCGCCTGGCCATAGTTGTCGCAAAGCACCAGCGCAGGTTCATCCGCCGGAAGCCCCGCATACGCAGCATCTACTTTCCGCGCCAACTCCCTCCACCCCAGCATGTCTGCAAAATCCTGGGGCAGGGCATGTTCCTTCCCATCCTCCCAGCGCAGCATACCCAGGGGGCGGTAACGTTCCTGGTGTGCTACTATGTATTCCGGGGAATGGTTGGGAAACGCCACGCGGTACATCGGAATAAACACGATCACCGGCAACAGCAGGAGAACAGGTTGCAGGTACTTCCGCCAACCCGTATCTAACACCTGTCCCAGGTACACCGCTCCAAAGGCAATGTATATCGGGTAAATGCCGATGGCATAATAATCCTTCGACCGGAAATATAAAAACACCGTAAGGGTAAAAACGATCGACCAGAAAAACACCAGGTAGGGCCGGAATGGCTTATACAGCAACAACGCCCCCACCCCTGCCACAATAACCGGGAATGCCCCGGTAAAAAACAATACCTGTGCCTGCAGAAAATCCCAGCGGTTGACATTGACCAATTGTGTGCTCGCCAACAGTTGCATATGATGCACCACCGGCCAGCCGTTTTGGTATTGCCAGATCAGGTTGGGCAGTATCAGGAGCAGCCCCAATAACAGCGCCCCGTAAAAACGCGTATGCGCGAATACCCGCCGCGATTCCGTCATGAAAAGCGCCGGGGCCATCCCCAATAACAGGAAAACAATATTGTACTTGTTCAAGAATGCGAAAGCAAAAACCATCGCACCGATATAGAGCCATTTGCCGGTCTCCTCCTGCAGGTAGCGCAGTATGCAGTAGTACAGCATCGTCCAGCAAAGCACATCGAATGAGTTGGGCTGGTAGAGGATATTCAACCGGAGCAATACCGACAACAGCACACCAGTAGCGCCCAGGATCAGGGCAAACAGGCTGCCCTTCAAGGCCTCGATGGCTTTCCATACCACCAGCAACGTGAGGGCACCAAACAACGCGGGGAAAAACCGGATCAACCACAGCGGACTACCCAGCCGAAGGATCAACCAGGAGGTCCAGGACGTAAAGGGCGGCACCGATAAATAGCCCCAGGCCAGGTGCTCGCCCTGGTCGAGGTGCAGGTATTCATCCCGCTGCAGGTCATACGCGGGACTTACCAATATATATTGCAACACAAATTTCAGCAGCAGAAAACCCAGCAAGATCCATGTTTGCTTTCTCATGTCAGATAGAATTAGTGTAACCTGCAGCTAGGCAGTTGGAAGTTACACCATATCTATCATCTTTTTCTACTGATCAGGAGTACATTGGCCACCGGTCTTTCACCGCCATGATCCCATTTCTCCATATCAGGCGCGAGATTGTCCAGGTCCATGCCCGGCTTGTACTTCGCAGAGGTCATCATTTTTTGATTGTCCGACGGGTGATTCACCACGCCATTGTCCGGGAACCCGGTCACCCACATGGTCGTAGAGCCGCCACCGTCCAGGTTCATGGCATCATCGGCACCCAACCATTTTACAAAAGAGGACAGCTCCGGGATACTCATACCGGCGGCTTTATTGTTTCGCCCGTCCACCGTGATCAACCACAAGGTATTTCCCTTTACGGCTACCGCCGTACGGGGATGCCGGTCGGTATTGAACTTGACCGTATCGTTTTGTACCACTTGCCCCCGTAACATCAACAAAGGACCACCCGCCATCACATCTTCCCCTTTAATTTGCTTTTCCCAGTCAGCACTGCCATCCCAGGCCTCGATCGTCAACCGGTTGCCATGGCATACCAACGCGCATCGCTCCCGGAAATTCCTTTCCTTACGCACTACCCAGCTGCTGTCTGCGGAACGTCCGTTTACCCGTACATAGTAAGAAGATCCACCATTTTTCATGTTGAAGAAGGTGCCATTCACGCCGGCCAGCGCCTTCGCCTCCTGCCCAAAGCGGCTGGTCAGTTTCAGCACCGAGGGGTCGGCCACTACATCCACGAGGTTATTACCACCCATCTTCACTTCCAGGAGCGTGATATTTTGATTGGCGCCAAACAGCGACTGGTCAAACCAATAGTGTTTCAATTTGACTCCCTTCGCTATTTTCCTGGAAGCCCATTTGGCACGCTGTACTGCGACAGAATCAGCTTGCGCATGAACAGCCACTGCTTGCAGGATCAGTAATACTGCCAATACTCCTTTAATCGTTTTAAACAAACTCATAGCTAGCTTTTATCAGGTTGAAATGACCCCGGCCCTGTAGCGATCCGCTACGGGCCGGGGCATGAAATAATACAGACAAGATCTTAGGACGATGGCCACAGCTGGCTGCCTACGGCAAGGCTGCGCCCATGGTTGTTTTACCCACCCGCGATTTGTTATTCTGGTCTTTCAAATAATAATTCTCCTCGAGCAACAAATTACCGGCCAATACCTGCAATTGCAGGTTCGACATGCCCAGGTTCGTGGCGGGATGACTACCGCCCACCACGGGAATGGTCTTGCAATATCCACCATAATTGGCGTAGGCGCCCAACATGGTAGTCGCATCAAAGCTTTGTCCCGCTTCGATGGCGCCATCGTAGTTATAGGTCACGCTGCCGGCTACCGTCGATTTCAGGTTCACGTTGGCACCTCCCACTTCTGTGGCATAGCCTTCATTACCGGCAATGACACAATTGTAAATATTGATGGTATTGGCAGTAGGACTGTTGTTATTGAAGATGGCCGATCCACCCGGGGTAGCCGCATTGCCCGTCCCCCCGACATTCTTGGAGAAGGTGGAGCTGATGATGTTGATGGTAGAACCACCATAGGCTGTAAGTCCCGCCCCAAAGCCAGTTACCCCACTGCTGACATTCGTGTTGTTGTAGAACGTACAGTTTACAATCGTAAACTGCGATTTCTCCCGCGAGTAGATACCGGCACCTACCCGACCGGCGGTGGTAGCACTACCCACTTTGTTATCGGCGATGGTGACATTGTAGAGGTAGTTATTGGAGACGATGCTGGTATTTAAACTATAAATACCGCCACCCACGCCCGTTACCTGGTTGCCGATGATTTCCGAATCATACATACGCAACGTACCACCATTGTTCCAGATACCCGCTCCGTTAGAAGCGGCATTGGTCAATCCGGTATTGAACGACACACTGGTATGCCTCAGGGTCACATCCGCGCTGTTAAGCAGGTAGATACCCGGAATGTGCAGGTCCGTTTTGTTTTCTGTCACCTGGCAACTCTCCATCACCACCTTCGCATTACCGATCACCATACCACCACCATAGGTTCTCAGCACCGCTACTCCATTCACGGTGACGGTACCACTACCTCCGGCATGACCTTTGGTAATGGTGAGACCTTTCAGGTTCACCTGGCGGCCAGCCACAGGCAGTGCCGTAATGACTACGGTATGATAACTGATATCGTTACCGCTCAAGGTCGTCGTATGCAGGGCCGGATTGGCCACTGCGCCCGCGGCTGCATCGGCGGGATAGCCGCCGATAACGGTCACGTTCTCATCGATCTCGAAGGTCTTATCTCCGGCCAGCGTAGCGTCACCGCCGGTAAGGGGTGCTGTAGGTAAATAGTTGCCGGCAGCCACATGGATAAAATCACCGCTGGCTGCTTTCGCCAGCGCCGCATTCAGCGTGATCGCTTTCGCCCACGACAGGCCATCGTTGGCATCGGAGCCGGTGGTCTTCACATAGTACTCCTTGTAGGTAGTAGGCAAAGGATCACCTTCCGCTTGCCGGATGATTAGCTTAACGGGCGCATCGGCCGTTACATATCCAATGATCTCCGCGGTACGGCTGGTCAGCTCCTTGTTCTGACCAATGGCAGCGCGGACGGTGCCATTACCGGTTCCGCTCGACTCCAGTAAAGTCACCCAGCTGGCCTTTGATGTGAGCCGCCACGGCAGGTTCGACTGAACAGCGATGACAATGGTATCTGCTTTATTGGGGATGGCCATTTCGGACGTTGAGAATTTGAAATCCGGTGTGGGCACCGAAAAGCTTTTCGCATCGATCTTGTAACAGGAGGCGACCAGCAAGGGCAGCATCAGTAACAAAAGCGCGGTAACCCGCAAGTGCTGTATAGGGGTAGTCATGTTGTGCTTGATTTACTTTGAAATAATCACGAGGCCGTTGGCGACCGCACGTTCCTGTCCACCGTTGTCGGAAGGCCAGTTGCGCAGCACGAAACGTTCATCAGAAAAACCAGGGGTATTGCGGATGAAGAAAGTGCTGGAGCCGCCACCATCGATATTGATGGCATCATAGGCGCCCATCGCTTTCATACATTGCTGCAGGCTGGCATAATTCATCCCGTTGGAATAATAGAAATTGCGGCCATCGATCACCATGATGTACACTTGTTTGCCGTCTTTCGACACGCCGATACAGGTGCGGGGTTCTACCGTGGCATCCGTTTGAATGGGCAACAAGCCATCATCGATCAACGTAACCCGTCCGCCTACTGCTTCCGCCAGGTTGTTCTTCACTTCATTGTACCGGGCTTCGTTGCCGATCACCGCTGTTCCATCTTTCAGTATACCGAAGAAGGTAGTGCCGGCATCGGTAAACGATGTTTTGATGGCCAGCCCCTCTTTGTATACGATACCACGGGGCGTGCCATTGGCCGTATTGAAGAAGTCTGCATTCACACCACCCCATACCTTATGCCCTTCCCGGTCTTCGTAGATGGCCTGCTTGGTCATGGGCTGCATGGCGAAGGCGGGTTTATTATACGGCGTGGCCGCTTCCAGCGTCACGGCAGGATTGGTGAGGTCTATTTCAAAAACAAACAACTTCATCGAGTTGCCCACATTGGATACATAACGTAGCTCTGTTACCTGTACACCCTCCACGAGTTTGTACGCTGTATCGGTACTCACCTGCGCGATGAGGCCCGTTTGGTCGACCAGCTTTTTGCTGAGCGCCGTTTGGGGTGTAGCCTCAAATTGATAGGATGATTTGAGCGGTCCATCTTTTTTGGTACAGGCTGGCAGCAAGGCAACAGCCAATGCCAGAGTTCCCAGGGACAATATATTGACAGCTTTCATGATTGTAGTATTGTTCGATGATTAATACCCGGGATTCGGCGTCAGGTTCGTATTGTATTGCAGCTCCCGACCCGGAATAGGCAATACCAGTTGATAGTTGAGAATACCCAGGGTGCTGATGGCCTTTCCGGCTCTTACCAGGTCATAGAACCGGAAATTCTCCCCCATCAGTTCAAGCCTTCTTTCCTGCAGCAGCGCCTCTGTAAAGGCCTCATCCGAACCAGGCGTCACATCGGTCAGGCCACGGAACCGGCGCAACTCATTCAACCGGCCCAGTCCTTCCGACCGGCCTTGTGCTTCCGCACTGATGAGATACAGTTCGCCCAGGCGTGAAATGATCACCGGGTCTTTACCGGTTTGACCGCTGGGGTATTTGTTGATGCAATTGGTGCCTGCAATATTGACCACCGACATTGCTTTGCGGGTATCGGATCCGGCAAAGGCATCTACCAATACCTGCGATAGCTTATACGTACCCTGTCCCTTGTTGGGGTGACCATAGGAATAAAACAGGTCCGAGATATTGTTGCTGGATTCTTCCGACAGGTTCTCAAAAGCAAAGATGATTTCGGTATTCGTCACCTTCCGGAAAATCTTCTCAAACGCATCCAGCTTGTACTTGCCGGAATTGATGAGGCTTTCGGCCAGGGTGGCCGCCTCTGCCTTTTTATGCTGATTCAGTTTTACGCGCGCCAGCAGCGCCGTAGCGGCATCTTTGGATACATAATAATAGTTGGCAGAGGTGCCCAGCAGGGTGATGGCATCTTGCAGGTTCTTTTCAACAAAAGCCCAGGTTTCGGCCACGGTATTCCTGGACACCTTCTCGAGGGTGTTCTTCTCCAGTACCGGTACGCCACCCCAGCGGGTCACCAGGCAGTAATAGGTATAGGCCCTGAAATAATAGGCTTCGCCCAATGTCATGTTGCGGCTTTCGGAAGGAGCCATCCTCTCGCAGACGGAGATGACATTATTGATCTGGTACAGCGATCCGTAATAGCCATTCCAGCCGGTGGTGACCTGGGTGCTCAGGGGCGACAGGATGGAATTGATCAGGTCTTTGGGCGCGTTGGTACCGGTGAAGATATCGCCCCCCAGCAGGTCAAACAAGATCCAGGAATGTACACCGGGATCGCTTTGCACATCGTTGTACACACCGAGCCGGAGTGCCGGCAGATCGGATGGCTGCACCGATTCCGGCGATATACCGGTAGTGGGGTACAGATCGAGCTTCTTCGCACAGGAACTGCCCAGCAGCACAACGCAGACAGCGAAGAAAGAAATGAGTTTCATAACTATTGTTTTAAGAAGTTAATGTTTACACCAAGGCTATAGGTACGCGGCTGCGGGTTGTTCATATTGTCCACACCGGTAAAACGTGGGTCCAGGTTGTTGTTCACATCGGGATCCCAGCCAGAATACTTTGTAACCAGGAAGAGATTGTCCACCTTCGCATACACCTGCATGCCATCGAGCTTCAGACTACCCAGTTTCAAAGAAGGAACCCGGTAGCCCAAGGAGATGGCGCGGAGGCGTAAAAAAGAGCCATCCTCGAGAAAACGGGTCGAGTTCCTCGTGTTGAACGTTTCACCGGCAATAGACCGTGGGTATACATTGGTGGTACCGGGACCGGTCCAGCGATTCACCACAAATTCTTCCTGGGCACCTACATTGCCCATTTTCGAGGTAATGTTCCGGTACGCGGCGTACACGTCCTGACCATATACATACGTGGCGAGGATATCGAGTTGAAAGTTCTTATAGGTAAAGCTGTTGTTCCAGCCTCCGAACAGCTTGGGGTTGGAGGACCCCACTACCACGCGGTCGTTGTCATTGATGACTCCATTCTTGTCGACATCGGTCCACTTGACGTCACCCGCCCGTACGCCGAGATCGTATTGCGCCTGTGGTACTTCGCCGTCATATTGGTATAGCCCTTCTGCCTGGTACAGGAAGAAGACGCCGATATCCTTACCTACCTGCAAGGCCCTATTGCCGCCGATAGAAAGCGCAGTGTTGTCACCGGTCAGCGAGAGTACCTTGTTTTTATTGGTGGCAATATTGAAGCTGGAATTCCACTTCACGGGACCCAGCCTGAAATTGCCAGACACCGTCAGCTCCAACCCCATATTCTCCAGCGAACCAATATTGCTGATGATGCTCGTCATACCCGTGGTAGCATGTACGGGCATGCTGTACAGCAGGTCGGTGGTTTTCTTGTAATACGCATCAAACGATACATCGATCTTTCTTTTGAACAGTGAGATATCGAAACCCAGGTCTACCTGGTCGGCTTTTTCCCAGGTCAGGTCCTGGTTGCCGAACGACGAGGCAGAAATACCGCTCTTGTTGCCATAGTTCTGTCCGCCCGAGATCAGTGGCAGGTACGCATAGCTGCCAATGCCTTCCTGGTTACCGGTTTTACCATAACTGGCCCGTAGCTTCAGGTCGAGGTCGGCCTGCTGCAGGAATTTTTCCTTGCTCACATTCCAGCCGAAAGAGATGGAGGGAAACAAACCCCAGCGCTGGTCCTTACCAAATTTGGAAGAGCCATCGGTACGGAGGGATGCGGTCAGCATGTATTTATCGGCCCATGACACGGTGCCCCGTCCAAAATAAGATTCCAGGGCATACTCCGATTTGTTACCGGCTGCAGTAAAGATCTCCGACGCTACAGAAACCACCGCAAAGGAAGGTGACGGAAAGCCACGGGCATCCACATTTGTGTTCTCGATGGTTTGTTTCTGGTACGAATAACCGGCGAGGGCATTCACCGTGAGGTTGTTGAATTTCTTATCGAAGTTCAGGGTCTGCTCCGACAGGTAGTTTTGAATAAAGCGGTTGTTGTCGAGCAACCGGCCAACCCCGGTACCATACGGGTGGATGAGGTTGTAGTAGGTATAATCGCGGGTATAGGTCAGGTCGGCGCTGTACGACGACTTGAACGATAAGTAAGGCGTAAAATTCACCTTACCATAGTAAGTGCCGAGGTACCGGAAATTGTCGAGGTAGGCGATCTCCTCATTCAGGATCTGCGCGGCATTGTGGTAGCGCAATTCATCCGTACCGCCCACATAGTAGTCGCCATTGGGTTTGAAAGGCCGGTCGAAGGGACGTTGCAGGATGGAGCGGCCAAAGATGGTGGAACCCATTTCCGGACCGGGCACCTGGTTGTTGCGCAGGTAATTACCCATATTGTTGGCCCCTACTTCGAGCCAGTCGGCAAACTTATGATTGAACTTTACATTGATGTTGTACTTCTTGATCGAATTGGTTTTTACCACCCCTTCCTGGTCGGTATAGCCCAGTCCGAAATAGTATTTCGATTTAGTGTTGCCGCCCGACATGGAAGCCGCGATATTCTGAAAATAGCCCTTTTGAAGGATCAGGTCCAGCCAGTCAAAATCGGGCATATCGCCAAACGGGTTGGAGATAGGAACTTTATAAGCCGCATCACCGACCGACAAACCGTATTGTTTGTTGTAATTGCTCTGGCCATCATTGAAGGCATCGATCCAGTCTTTGGAGTTGGCGAACTTTAACTTATTCCGGTTCGGCAATTCCGAAAAACCCGTGGTATAGTTGAGCTGCACATTGGTGCGGCCTTCTTTACCCGATTTAGTGGTGATCAGGATAACGCCATTGGAAGCCCTGGAACCGTAGATGGCAGCCGAGGCAGCATCTTTCAATACATCGATGGATTCAATGTCCGCATGGTTCAGGGTGGCGAGCGGACTATAATCTTCGCCAAAACCATACAGCGACGAACTGGCCATATTGATGGGCACTCCATCTATTACGTACAATGGTGTGTTGCCGGCGGTGATCGACGAGATACCGCGGATGCTGATGCGCTCACCGGAAGCGAGGTTACCAGAGCCCAGCGTCACGTTGACCCCGGCCAGGCGGCCTTCGAGCAAGCGTGTAGGGCTCGCTACCTGCCGCACGTCTTCATCTTTGACCTTGTAAGAACCGACGGAACTCGTCATTAAAGATTTACGTTGCTTACCATAGCCGATGACGACGGCTTCTTCCAGTTGCTGGTTGGCGGGTGTGAGGCGAACGACCAACTGGATGGTTTCACCGGGTGTCGCATCTACATTGGTGAGTTGTTTGCGTTGTACGGGAACCAGCGTATAACCGTTCTGCTGGGCACGCAGTGCCAGTTCCATGGGTTCATAGCTCACCATCGAGATGACAATGACCGCATTGGCCGGCAGGTTCTCGAGCGTAAACCGTCCCGATTCGTTGGTGGTCACGGTTTGCGTGGTTCCCCGTACGGTGAGGGTAGCGCCGCCCAGCGGCTTATCGGTACCCTCTTCCAGAATTTGTCCGTTGATAGTGGCCGGCTTGAGGGCCTGTGCTTTGGGCACGTTATTGACGGCTGCCTTTGCCGGAGGCGGGCTGGATTTCTTTCCGCTGATGACCACCTGGTCGCCTACCCAGGTATAACCCAGCGGGGTGCGTGCCAGCAATTGGTCCATGGCAGCTTGTACCGTAATACCTTTCTTATGCAGGGTGACTTTGGTATCGGCATACCGGAGAAAATCTTCTCCGTAGGCGAAGTTGACACCACTTTGTTTTTGAATAGTGACAAAGGCTTCTTTCAGGCTGGTGCCCTGAATAGCCAGGTCGATTTTAGTGCCGGCGCTGTTTTGTGCGGGCAATACGAGGCTACTGACTGTACAGAGTACAATCAGTAAAAGCTGTAGCGCTCTTACCATAAGATCATCTAATTAGAGTTGTAAATCGAGTATGTTTGGTTGTTATCAATCTCGTACCTGAACTGTCCGGCGACAGCCAGTACCTGCATCACCTGTGTAGCCGTTTTATTGGCTGAGAATGTGCCGCTGATGATCCGTTGGGACACTTGTTTATCTTTAAAGACGATCTGAATACCGTACCGCGATTGCATTTCTGCAGCGATGCCTTGCATACTTTGTTGCTCAAAGAACAATTCACCATTCTTCCAGGCCAGCAGGCGGGCAATGTCTACCTTACCGAGGGTAGCTTGTTGTTCTTTTGCTGCCCATTTCACTTTGTTGCCCGGGGTTAGCGTGGCGAAGGTTTTGCCTTGTTGGCTCACCCCTACCTTACCGGTGGCCACTGCCACTTCCACGTTACCGCTATCGAGGGTACTCACCCGGAAAGAGGTCCCCAATACGCGGGTAGCCACGGCGCCGGTATGGATAATAAAAGGTTTTTCCGGATTGCGTGTTACCTCGAAGAATGCCTGGCCTTCCATATCTACTTCCCGGGTATTGCCGGTAAAGGTTTCGGGATAACTGATGGTACTGCCGGCCGCGAGGTAAATGACACTGCTGTCGGGCAATTGGTATTTCACCGGTACGCCGTGCTGGTTCGTTTGCACGATGCGGGCGATGGCCAACGGTTCTGCTTCAGGCTTACGGACTACCTTATACAAGACAGCAGCAGTGACCAGCAATAATACCAGCCAGCTGGCGGCGTGCCGGTAGCGCTTTAGGTGAACCAGGATGGAAGGTCGTGGTGCGGGCTTATCAGCCGCCATACGGCCTGCTACGTTGGCTCTCATGCGCTCGTAAGCTGCTGCAGCAGCATCCTCCGGAGCTATCGGTTCGTCCCACTCCTGTTGCGCCAGATCCTGCAGGAACTGTGCGGCCCCGGGTGACCGCAATAATTCCTGGGCCTGCCGCCTTTCGGCGTCCGTACAGGTATTATGAAAATAGCGTAACAGTAATTGGCGTTCCGACTCGGTCATAGGTTGGTATAATTAGGCATCTGGATATCCCTTCGTATATATAGTCGTAAGAAAATAGACGGACTACCAATGCGGGTCAAAAAAAAGATAAAAACTGTTCGGGGGAGGCGCTGCGGCTGGTGGCAAGAACTGATCTACAGTAAGCCGATCTGGCGCCCGGGTGATCAGGACTGGCAAAACAACAGGAATAACAGGAAAGGAATGCTTTTGAGCTGCGTGCGGAGAAACTGGAGCGCCGCGTTGATGTGGTTCTTGACGGTGTTGGTGGAAATATTCATCTCGGTGGCGATCTCTGCATAACTCATGTCCTGTTCGCGGCTGAGGCGGAAGACCTTTTGGCGTTGGGGGCTGAGTTGGGCGAGCTGGGCCTGGTAATGGTCCTGGGCGTCTCTCAGAAGGACGGGGGTGTCGGCCGTATGATCCGTGGCGAGCGCATCTTCCGGCAGATCATGAATACTGACCCCACCTACGACTTTCCTGCGTAAGCAATCGACTGCTTTGTGGTGCATGGCGCGAAAGAGGTAGGTAGAGAGGCTGGCTTCGATGGTGAGCTCGTGGCGCCGCTGCCAGATGCTGAACAGGATGTCGGAGACCAGTTCTTCCACGACCCGTTCATCTTTGAGGTAACGCAGGCCCATGCGGTGCAGCTTGCCAACGTAGCGATCAAAGAGGGCGTTGAATGCCCGCAGGTCGTTACCGGCACAAAGTTGCAAAAGATCAGCATCGGATACCTGACTGTACTCCATCGAAAACAAAAACTACTTTGGTAGAAAAGTTACGCAAAACTATAATAATGTCGCACAAACTTTTCCCCGGAATGTTACCATAGTTTTAAGTCTTGGGGGGCGGAGCGAAGAAACAATGGGCGGGGGATGTTCAAAGCCTATGGTTTCGGCTTCAGGTGTTTCCAGTCAACGTGATTATTTTCAAACCGTTCCAGATTTGCCTGGTAAACACCCAGGTCAACGAACTTCCCGATTAAAGACAGCTGGTCGGGCGCCTTCTGTAAAGTCGGCAGTTGAGTATGGTAAACCTGAAGGCCGTCAAAGTTAACCGCGCACCTCAGCGTCAAAAAACCGTCTGCATCCAGGTTGACGGTTTCCATATCAAATTCGGGTGCTATTCGTAATTCTATGTCAAAGGTTGTCCCATTTAATGATAGGAACTTCACCTCCGAATTGAACTGCTGGTGTTCAAACCCAAGGTATATTGTCCCCTGTGCGGTCCCATCCTCATAGGAAAGACTAAACTGCTTGTTGACGAGGTTCTTCCAATTACTTTCCTGCCGGCCGCCGAACTGATCCTTCAAAATCATCCAATCTATAATAAAGGATGTTACTGTCGGCTGCTCCACATAGTCGTGTCCGCTGTTGAAGGGGGCTAGCGGGATATCCATTGAATAGTAAAGCGACAGTGGTAGATTGATATGATGATTCTCCCAAAGTTTACAGCTCATTTGACCTGCGAGCGGGTTAATATCCTCTACATCCAATGGCATGGTACAATTTTTCGTTAGGGGTTAAGTTGGTGTTCTGATTGTTTCATTTTCACCCACGGGCAAGCGGCAATATAGCGAATTAAAGATTTAAAAGGCAGCTTAACAAAGCAAAGCCAGGAGCGCGTAGAACTATACGCTTTCGAGGCATTTCTTCAATTGTTGCAGGTATTTTTTCAGATCACGGTTGGCCTTCCAGGAAATGATCAACCGGGGTAAACTGACCCCAACCGCAAACGCTACAATGCTTTTATCAAACTCGAGTTGATAATCCACCGTAGTTGCATGATCAGCAGCAGACCGCACGCTGCGCTGACTTTTCAGGTAAAACATGGAATGACCGGGTGTTTCAAAGACGGCCGAATCATTGGGTATAAACTGAACGCAGGTTAGCTCCAATAAGTTATTGGGTGTGCGTTTTGACAGGTAAGCATATTCAGCAACAGTAACCCCCTCTTGCAAAGGTCCCGCTACTTCGCTTTTATTGATTTCTTTTCGCCATAAAGCGTCATTAGCTGGGTTGGCGAAAAAGTCAAATACAGTTGTCACGTCGTTATTGATCAAAATTGTCCCGGAGACATTTATCAAATCCATTGTTATCATTTTGCACTTATTAAAAGAGGTCGTCACAGTACCTGACTCAACCAACAAATCTACCCACACGGCTTCAGGGATGAGCCGACCAGTCGTATGAATGGTTGAAATGGAAACCTGAGATGGAATATTTGATGGCGGCGTGAAAGGTGCTGGTTTTCCACACGCATCCTACGGCCCGGGCATGCTCCAGGCGAAATGAACTCTTCTGACCTATTACCGGCAACACTATCAATACTTTGAGTTTTGTAAAGTACAAAATGGAGCGTGTGCGGAATACTCCTCAGAAAAATAGTTTCACAAAAAAACAGACAGACTTGTCTGTTCATATTCTTTTATCTGTACCTTTGCTTTCATAAAGCGCAAGGCCTATGATCAGTCCCAAAGAAAGAATAATTGATACCGCCTCACTCCTGTTTCACCAGCAGGGCTACAACAGCACAGGCATCAACCAGATTATCAGCGAAGCCAATGTTGCCAAGGCAAGTTTTTATCAGCACTTCAAATCAAAGGACGAGCTATGTATTGCTTTCCTGAATGCCAGGCATGAGTATTGGTTTGCTGAATTGACGACCTATTGTGCAAAATCAAAAAGTACCAAAAAACGAATCTTGAACGCCTTTGATTTCATTATCTATATGAATGAAAAAGAAGACTTCAGGGGTTGCAGCTTTTTGAATATGCTGTCTGAAATATCAAAGGAACAGGATTCAATTCTGGCTGTTATACAAGCGCATAAAAGTGACCTTAGAAAATTCTTTGAAAAAGAAGTTGGAGCAGAAATATTAGCCGCGCATATCTACCTGTTGTTTGAAAGTTCAATAATAGAAAGTCAACTCTTTAAATCAAACGAGTTGGTGGAGAGATCGAAAAAAATTGTAAACACTTTAATTTAAACAAGATGGAACAGAAACTTCCTTTGCCTCCATTTACATTGGAAACAGCAAAACAAAAAATCCAACTGGCAGAAGATGCCTGGAACAGCCAAAACCCCGAAAAAATAGCACTGGCTTATACCATCGACAGCGAGTGGCGCAATCGAAACGTGTTTGTCAATGGACGGGAAGAAATAGTGAAGTTCTTGGCTGAAAAATGGAAGAAAGAATTTGACTACAAACTAAAGAAGGAATATTGGGCGCATACCGACAACAGAATTGCCGTAAGATTTGAATACGAATATAAAAACAAAGAGGGTAAGTGGTTCAGAGCGTACGGTAATGAAAACTGGGAATTTGATGAGAACGGTTTAATGAAAAAGCGATACGCCAGTATCAATGACCTCGAAATTAATGAGGGAGACAGGTACCTTTAATACAACTTTCACAAAAGAGAAATAGAAAGTGCTAACTTATAATGGCACTATCTTTTTGCGACGAGAACCTGGAGCTACAAACCTGGTATTGATCCGAAGCCGGATGCCTAGCCTGAAAAAAGAGCCCCACCAATGCTATCATGAAAGTGACCCCTTCACCAAATTTCTGTCTCACGGACCGGATCAGGTGTTAGACGGAAATAGAGTATATTACCATAACTAACCCGTAAGACGTCAAAACATGGATACACTTCAACGCTATCGTTTCAACACGGCCCAAGGCATCTTAGAGTTGGCCTGCATCGATATAGCCGAACCCAACAATGGTCGGATGCTCTATGAAGTGAAACTATCGCTGAATGATACGGATGTGACGAAAAAATACTTCGGTTCATGGAGTTACATCAACATGAACCTCTCCGAGTACACGCCAGTTTCGGCTGATAAAAAATGGATATATATTCCTAATGAGTCCAACCATTTTTTGATAAATGCAGATACACTTGAAAAAGTAGAACTTCCCACCGCAGCATTCTTTAAAGCGAACCAGTTCACAGACGATTATTTATTGGTCCATACGTCAGGCAGCATCGTTTCCCGCAATCTTCGGAAGGGTAAAAACCAAACTTGGGCCCAGGAGTCGGCCCATATCTACTTTGAAAGTATTAAGCAGGTCTCATCCAGGCGTCTTATTGCCCAACTGAACAACGGTAAACAAATGGTGCTACTGTTGGAAGAATAGCAAATCCCCCAACTCTTCAACCTGATCCCAAACAAGTTTGCCGCGCTGCACAACAAAAAAGCCCTCAGCAAATGCTGAGGGCTTTGTGACCCCGTCTGGATTATTCAAAATGATCCTGTCGCTTTTGCCTTACTCAAAGACCTCCACCATGCTAACGCATGGTGCGGGCTTTTTTGCTGTTACGCGCTGGCAAACAAGTTTGCCGCGCTGCACAACAAAAAAGCCCTCAGCAAATGCTGAGGGCTTTGTGACCCCGTCTGGATTCAAAAACAGTTTGAAACAATCTGATTATCAAACAATTGCGTAATTATTGGTAAAATGGTAAAACAAAAGCGCCCTTTTTATACCTTCGACGAATGGATAAACAACTTCGCAACGAGGCAATAAAGACGCTTATAGGCACCGGCAAAATAAAAGAGTTCAGGGATATTTTCAAGAAGTATGGCTATCCCAAAAGTCTCCTGGTGACCAAGGGCGGGTTCGCCAATGAGACCGTCAATAAGGCACTGGAAAACCCTGACATGCTCCGGATCAGCCAGGTGAAGCTTATTGCCAAGCATTTCAACGTGCCTACCTTTACAATTCTTGATCTGATTCTGACCCAGACAGGCGAGGACTGGGGAAAATAAAAAGCCCCGGTAAGACTACCAGGGCCAAAACTACCTGCTACAAAAAATCGCTTAAATACTTCGGGCGATTTCACGGAATCGCCAAACTTCTTTTGAGTAATTCTTTTGATGGGTTCTGCTGTCGATATCCTGGCCGGCCAGTAGTACTTTTTGCACGTTGCCCTCGCCACAATTGTATGCTGCTGTCACTGCCCTGGCCAAGCTATCACCGGTTAACGCCGGGAATTTAAGCTGCAGGTATTTCCGCTTCCCTTCCAGTACTTCAATTGCCTTTACGCAGGTCTTGTACGGATCTTTCCAGGCACCCGATTTTACAAACTCAGGGAATGACCCGATATCGATCTGCCAGTAACCAAAGCCATGGTAAGACTTTTCCCTCTCTCCCGGTCGTTGGCCATAATCACCCCTCATAAGGGGATGTATAGCCTCTGGTTTTGCGTTTTGAGCCATGTATCGAGCAATAAGGAACCCAGTTTCCCGGTAGGCCATAGCAGCCAGCCAGTCTGTCGTATACATCAGATCGGGATTTTTAGCCTTCGCCTCGGTCAGTGCCTTATCGATGATCGGTCCCAATTCCTTCAGTATCCAGGCGATTGCTTGCTTTTCTGTCATAAGAAGGTTTTACGGTTATTTGGAAGTGGTTTTTATCCCGACCCCACCATTGGCCTTATCAGTGCAAGCTCTACCCCATGGTCCACAAAGGCATATAAGGGCAATGGCGACCAAAAGTATTGTCGTCCACATATTCCCCCTGAGTTTTCGCCCGAGTGTTCCTGCCCCTGTATAATTGGCGTAGGCGACGTAGCCAGCAACTGCTGCTCCGACCAGGCCCACCAGAGCCCACACCCAGAATCCCGCACCGTAACTTTTCACAACCTCCCACCCGGTGATCTCATAGTTCAAGTACTCGCTTTTGGTAAATAAAAATGCCAGAATAGCAACCAGGAAAATGGTAGCAATAGCCACTGCCAGAATCTTGGGTGCGTTGTCTTTCTTTGCCATAAAATATGATTTAGTGAATGATATGAGTTGAATCAATGTGTGCTGAGTCCACCGCAGGCCGGGCAGGTGCCGCTTCGCGGTCATCTTCTTCCTTTACTTCGACCGTGGGAAGGCAGGAAGAAATCAGCAACAGGAACAGTAGGTATTTCATGCTATTTGAAGATTAATAGTCCCCCAAGAACGGCGGCGCCGGCGGCAAGAGCTCGGCTCAATGTCCGCTCTCTTTTTAACTTTTTGCGGGCCTTTGTGTAGTCGGAAGACAGTTTAATGTATTTGTCGTAGGTTAGGCTGTTGGCAGATCTAAGCTGAGTGATAAGATCCTGCCGGCTTTGCAGCAGGGAGTCTTTAGCATCCAACTGGGCTTCCTGGGCGGCGTCCACCGAATCGGCGTATACTTGGTACATCTCAATAACTTCGTCCTGCAGGCGTGTTCGATCCTGAAGAGAGTCGCAGGCTGATATATATCCGACGGTGTCCCTATTAGCGCGGGCTGTATCCAGCTTGTTGCTTATACGCTGTCGGTCCTTTCGGAGGCCGGCCAGCTCCCTATCGACCACCTCCTTCTTGTTTTTCAGATCGGTTGTAATAGACTGCAGCGAGTCAGCCCGGCGCACCAGGCGAATGGAGTCTGCAGCCTTGGCAAGCTCAACTTTTTGAAGTTGTTCTTGCACGGCCTTGACCTGTTTTCCGTCTTCTTTATTCGGCGGCAGGTTGGCCCCACCCCGGAAGATTATCGCTCCCAGGATGATCCCCACGGCAATAATTGCGGCGAGGTAGTAATGTCCTTTTGTTATTTTCATAAAACTTTTTCGTTTCCCTTGTCAAAATCACGCTGGCGCTCCATACGCTCGATCCTGCGTATTCTATAGTCCTCATAGGTTTTAAAGGCCTTGATTACGGCAACAGCAACACCCACTATACCAAGGGTCACGGATATGATATTGCCCAGGTTGGCAAGGAATCCAAGCACGTAAACAGTCAATCCCAAAGTGTTCAGCATGTACTTTAGCGTCTCGGCCATTTTATAGTTATTACTCCGATTGATAGAATAAATAGTGAACCCACTATGCTGAGTGTCTTTTGTTCGCTGAGTACTCCCGTTACCACCAGCGCCGTGTACACCCCTTTGAAGATTGCTATCCATTGAAAAGCTTTAAGAATCCCTTTGTATTGTCGATACTTTCCAGGCAATAGGCCGACTATCGCCCGGAAAGTTGTTGCGATGAATATCGCCATCATAGAATAGTACCAGACGTAGTAAGCGTCAGAGTGTGATCCCCATACGTAGTTTACAATATTCCAAACCACGAAAACGAGTATCACTTCGATCCAACTACTGTCCGTCGCCCGGAAGCGGTGGAGGTGGTTTCTTAGGTACTTCAATGCCACCAGGATCTTCTTCATCTGTAAGGTTTAATTCATCCCCTTCGGGGATTCCGATTTCATGGCCTTCCTTCAGTCCCCAGTCCTTCAGGTCAGGGTTTCTTTCAAGGTCATCGGCGGTCAGCTTGCGCTTTTGCATATATCTGGTTTTAGTTCGCCTTTGGGTCGGTAACAACCGGCTGATCAGGCGCCAGCCTTTGGTTGAGCCTATCCGCGCTTCGCTGGCTTGCGAGGATGCCGATGTTCTTTAACCACATGGCAGCCCTATCGATCACCATCCCGACGCCTATTGCGGCCAGGATCATTATATCAAGGCCGACATACTGGTACGTGATTCGGATCAAAAGCGGCACAGCAAGGAAGTTTGCAAGAATCCGCTTCCAGTTCGCAGCAAGCAGAAAGGCCCAGCTGAATTTCACTGGAGTAGCTGTGCTCGAAATGTTTCGGTTGCTAGCATCGATAAGCAGCGAAATTGTCGCTGAGACATAGGCAATCACCAGGTACCCCATAAAGAAGCCAATCGGTCCAGGACCAATGACTACTGCCCAGAAATCAGGATTTTTATTCATAAAGGATTAATTTATTCAGTTACTACAAGCTTCCCATCGACAACAGACACCTTTGCGGTACCGGTAGTGCCATCAGAATACTTCAATACGATGGAGCCAGTTGCTTCTGTGAGCCTTCGAGTTTCCGGCTCTATAGCGATACCATCCTCCACAATCAGCTTCCGTGTATCTGTCTTTACCTTGCCGTTGACGGTCAGCGTGACCTGGTATTCGCCCGGGACCAGCCCGCTAAGCAGCTTTTTAGGGCCGCCACCGGCACCGCCCTGGAGCTTATGGCTGTACCAGGGTGCAGTTGTCCGGCTCACCTCCCAGTAGTACTCCGACGCCCCTACGCTGGCCGACGCATCAAGCTCGAAGGCTGAGCCTGACGTTTTTGTGTCTTTGACATTGAAGTCGGCCTTTACTGTCGTGGAAGGGGGGGGATCCACAGGCTTAGTAGGCGTTAATGTAGAAGACCTGGTAAAAGCAATCCGCTTGGTCGTAGAGTTTGCGGCCATCCACTGCCAAGTGTTTTCTTCAGCCAATATCTCATTGAACCCGCTATGTGCGTGGCCGGAGTACACGATCAGATAGGCCGGAAATTCCGGCTTGTATGCGTTCACCTTTGCCACGAAATCTTTGACATTGGCGGGGCTTACCGTGTCGTCGATCTCGCAGGTAGTGCCGATCACTTGCAGCCTGGCGTCGGCTACATTCTTATGCGTGGTAGCCCAGTTCACTGGAGCCGCAGCGATCGCGCCAGCAAGACTGGCGGCATCAGTCACAGAGGCGGTCACCTTCTTCAAAATAGCGCCGCCGCCCAAGGAGAAGCCAGCGATATACAAACGCGTCTGGTCAACGCTAAAATCCGCGCTGACCTGCCCCAGCACATAGGTGAAATCATTGGGTTGAAACGAATCGGGGTAGTTGACGGTCACCAGGTGGAAGTCGTACTTGGCGGCCAACACCTCTATGGTAGTATTCTCAAAGGCATATTGCCTTGGCAGCGGCCCTGGCCCGTCATAGTCAAAGCCGTCGATCAAATTGATCAGGTTGTCTACCTGGCCCGCCCCGCGCTCACCAATGCCGTGGACGCACAATAGTACGGGCCTGGTTGTTCCCTTGGCTGGCCGGATGGCAAAGCCTTCTTTGGCGTCGCTTTCGCGCTTATAGTAATGTACTCCGTTAATAATTTCCATATATTATCGTGTTAATGCTCTTAATATATCAGTCCGGTAGTCGGGATTCGCAACATGATCTTTGTACGCCTGCCCCATGGCGTTTATCCAGGCAAAAGTGCCCGGGTGGACGCCGTCGTTGAGGTTGTAGTTGGCTAGGTTCTTACGCCCCGTCTCGTCGATGGTATTGCCAAAAGAGCAATAGCTGAGGTTCCTTAGCCCTGTATCCCTCATCGCGGTAACCCATGCACCCATTGCGTTTCGAAGGGTTATCGCCCGGGCATTCACCGCATCGTCATACAACGGGGCGCAGCCGGTGAAAATAATATGTGATGTCCTGTTGCGGCGCAGTAGGTTGTAATACGCCCGCTCCAGGTACTGTGTAAAGACATTAGGGTCCATGCTATTCAGCGCCTCGTTGGTGCCAAAGGCGTAGGTGATTATATCGGCCTTGCCGACGTCCAGCTGCCTGTTCTTCATCCACTTTTCAAAGTGCGTCACGTCCCGGCCGCCATAGGCTTTCATGATCGTGCCTACTATCTCAAAGCTGTTCTGTTCGATTAATATATCATTCAGCGCATTCTCCAGCTGAAACGTATGCACATCATCCGCCAGAAACTGCCGCAGAGGTAGGTTCTTACCGGTGCTGATACTGTCACCCAGAATAAGCAACCCCCGGGTGGCGTTGGTATTGAGCGCTCCCATGCTGATCCGTTTGGGGTTGATCCACGACGCCCATATCTTCACCTCCGGGCTGCCTACGGCCTCCGTAGTCGTCACCCGCACCTCTTTGGAGTTGATCAGGTAAATGTCCATGGGGATGTTGTAAGTGCCCGCCTGGTTGATGCGGATGGTCCACCCCTCGTCGCTGGTGGTATAAGGGTTGCCGGAGGGGTAGTTATTGGTGCTGATCAGCAGGTCAATGTCCCGGCTTACTTTTACTACCAACCCGTCACAGTGGGTAATCGTACCCGCAAACTGGCTGACGTTGGCGATATTCCCAAAAGCGCCTGCCACCGGCACCGTACCGGAAAAGCTGAACGGCAAAAGCTCAACAGGCCAGCTCTCCTGGAAACGCTGCAAACCGTGCAGCGCACCGTTATTTACCCGTCCTATACCCCTTGTTTTAAACCCTGCTGTACGTCTCATGTCGTTTGTTTAAAGATCAAAGTCTACTGCTACCTGCCCGACACCTTCGCCAGGCACATACATCAGCACTACATCTGTGTCAAAGGCATAGATGTCATCCTGCGCTATATAGGCGAGTAGCGGTGCGTCTGGGTTGTCTGTTATTGCCGTTTGGAAATCTTCTCCGGTGGCAAATTCCGGGGCCACTCCGCCGCCAGCCAATAGGAACAGCAGCACGCTGTTCAGCCGCACATTGGTAAAGGCGTCCACCGCGCTGTTACGGATGTATTGTTGCGTGATCTGTATGGCTTCTTGTTGGGTCATCGTTCTGTTATTAATACGGTAACGGAGGCTCCTGACAGGTTCGCAAATGTGGGCAGCAGTCCTACTATATCTGTACGCCTACGAACGTTTATCGTGCAGCCTGTAGTACTGATAGACATAACACGAATAAAATCATTGTCTGCTGGGTTTATCAGCTGTGCCTGCACGTCTGGTGCCGTAGAGAAGGCGACCGCAAATGTGACAACATAGTTACCGGAGGCGTTCGTGGTGCCAGAAAATGACTCGTGTCGTTTAATAGCTGGCTTATTAGACAAATCATTATACGACCCAGAGGTGGCGACGCCAGCAAATGTTGGTTTATTAAGAATTGTAGCCCTGCTACCTGCAATAGAACTATTCCAATCAGGATTGTCCCCCACATAAAGTATCCACCTGCCGGTAGCGCCTGCAAGTGTCTGCTTTATAACCAGCGGGAAGTTGTGCGCAGCTGACGATGACAAGTCCCATATGTAAACTGCGTTGAATCCGTCTGCGCGTACCGTATGCCCCAGAAGCTCCAGCTTGGCCAGGTCTGACCATGTAACATTAGGGTGCGCCATTATCTCCGCCAAAGTCTCTACTTGAATTTGAAATGTTGACGTCATGGTTAAAGGTTTTAGAAGATGGTGTAAGAAAATGTAAACGAATATGTTGCAGCGTTAACAGTCGTAGGTGTAACAAAAAACACCGCCCTCGTAGTCCCATTGTTATATATCCTGATAGACTCATCCCCTCCGTCTGACCCCGCCCCAGCAATAAGGCTTGAAGTCCCACCGGAGGATACACTGATCGGCAATGTCAATTCTATAACTGTGCTAGTGACGGCTGCTGTGGGGTCTATATTTACTTGCCCACTAACCGTAACCACGCTGCCCACCCTCATGTAATTGCATTGGAACGCTGTACTAGACTCTATGTTTGTACCATTGGTGATGGTAGGCGTATACGTTCCACTAGTAATGTATGTTGTCGGAATTGCCAATGTAATGCTGCCCGACCCATTTGTGACACTTACGCTCGTTGACCCAGTAAGAGTGGCATTCGTGTAGTTCGTTCCATTCCCGATTGGAATCTGCCCATTTGATGGGATTGAGTTGTCGGTAAGAGGGACGCGTAACCTGGTGGTTGACGGGGAGAAAAAGAGACTTGTGCCATCGTATTCGGCTGACCCAGCTATTGGCGTTGTCATTACCGTTCCGCTTGTTAAGCGAAGACCTGCTTTTGTCGTGCTATTCGCACCGAGCACCAACCACGAGTTACTGCTGGGAGTGCCACCGATGCCTACACTGGCCGATCCTGGATTGTACCTGAAGTTGGAGCTACTGCCGATGGTATTTGAGGCGTAGTACATCACCCGATCGTCGGTACCAGCAGGGATGCCTGTAGCGACACTTCCGGGAAGAAGGCTGACCCAGGCAGAGCCGTTGTATACCTCAGCGCGGGTACTGTCTGTATTCCAGCGAAGATATCCTGTTGCGCCTGTTGGGCGCTGGACGGTAGTTCCAACTGGTAAGCCTATGGCGTCGGTTGTGCCAACAACCAAACCGACCAGTGGATTCGTCGTTGCAATCCCTAAATTTCCGCCTTCAGTCAATCTCATTTTTTGAATGTACAAGGATCCATTAAAGGTACCCCAGTCGTGATTTTTTGCCCACCATTTTATCGGCTTCCCGGTAGATCGATCCAGTTTCACTGCATCATAATATGCTGTATCATTCAGGGCGTATATCTCAGCTGTTATGTCTGCACCTCCCTTCACTCTAAATTGAGCCGTGCCACTTACGCCATCACCTGCTAATATGCCAGTTGATGATATATTCAACCATCCTTTGTATGAGCCGGTGTAGGTGCCGGCCTCCCACGTCGACCCAGATGTCTGGAATGGGACTCCAGCATTACGGGCGCCATTTACTGATGTTAAGACGTTGGCACCACTGAAGTTATAGCCTTCAATGTAAGCGTCATCAGATGTCCGTACGCGCCATTGAACCTTACTAGTAATTCCGTCACCGATGTTTAGGCTATTCTTAATGGACGATGGGCCGTTTATCCTGAATCCTGCATTCTGATCAGTTATAGTTTGTCCTTGTATAGAATTCCCATCTATTTTAAGATTTCTAAGCTTACCACTGTTCATTATGTAAGCCCCTTGGTTTACCATACCCGTATTAGATAGGTGCACATTATCAACTGAAAGAGATCCAGCCTGGATAGTGGCCTTATAAACATCTATTATACTGTCCTGAGAATAGGTGGCCTGTAACCAAGCTCTTTGCTCACTCAAGTCAACAGAAGTTTCATAAGAAGGTGTAAGATGATATATATGTACGCCCGGTATGCCGGCCCTGTATTGAGAAACTAATGACTGGTAATTTGCGCGGCTGGTGGCATCACTTATCCCGCTGCGAACATCGTTTGACGGAATTTGTAACAATATTTGCTTTGGCGCCAACTTTATAACCTCATCCACCCGAGTAAGCAATTCTGTAGATCGGTCCGAGCCACCACCCAAATTTGTTATTGATCCAAACTTTGAGGCTAATATTTGAGGCCATGTTAAAGCGATATCTGATGCGCTGTAAGCCTGAACTTTGCTATCTCCAATTACTGCTATGTTGGCATATTTGACCGCGTCCGACGTTATAGAAAGGCTATCAACCACAAACGATCCACCAACACTGTATACAGCGAAACGACCCGTATTTGGCATTGGGTTACTCGGTAGCTGGAAACTGTACGAAGTGGATACCGTAGCTGAATTTGTTGTTTTGTTTCTTATGCCTACAGTTATGTATTGACCATTTCTTTCAAAAATATGTTCAAGAGTATCACCGGCTGACCAAGATAAGGTTCCGTCACTTAACCCCACCTGTGTATACCCTGATCCTATATGTAATGACACTTTACCTCCATTTCCCGTAGTCGTCCCTATGAATCTACCGGATATATGCGAAGCACCGTAACCGTTTGTAGACCTTGTACCAAAAGCGAAGCCATGTGATATGGTGCTTTTTTCGGTCGCTACTACAAGTCCGGCAATTCTCCACTTTTCCAGACAAGTATAATATGCCAGATCAAGTGTTTGTGTCCAAGTGTTTGTGCCGCCAGAAAAAGCAAGGTTGTTTTGTCCATTAACCGAAACCGTAGCCCCATTGTTTGTAAAATCAGCTGATAACTGCCCAGAAGTCCATGACACACGTCGATATATAGAGTCATAGTATGTTTCTGACAATGATGGAGTCAAAGCAACTCGCAAGGCGGCCGCAGTATCTTTCAATCTGGTAGGCGTCACGTACAGCGTACTATCTTTCCTCCTTAGGAAATATCCAGCCACCTCGGCACTGTCGATAAACACAGTCAGCGCATTCGTATTGCTGATCGAGTCGATTGAAATCCCCCATCCATCATACTGGGTTTTTATGTTGTTGGTCCCCGGCACCGCCCATCGATAGCCGGAACCTATATTGCTATTAGTGCCGCCTGTCCCGCTAGATATGGTTACATCCATTACCCGCCCGTCCGTTGTCACCAGCCTAAGTGTAGTAGGATTCACCGCATAAAAAGTGTCTACTCCGCTGCTGCTGTTGATAGAGCTGTCTATGAAACGGGTCATCGATAGCAGCGCACTGTTCAACCGCAGATTCGTAAACGCATCGACAGCACTGTTCCTGATCCATTTATTGATGAACTTCCGCAGGCTGTCTGTAGTCGGGAATGGGTTGACTGTTTGCGCCGAGGCGGTTGCGCTCAGCGCCACAAGAGCCAGTATAAAAAGTATCTTCTTCATCATATTAGAGTTACGTCAATGTTATAGTTATGGCCGGATGCAGTCGTAAACGACCTGGTAAGCGTGCCGGACCCGGTATCGTGGTTGATGATGACGGTTGAGCTGGTAGTATCCACCACATAAATATCTACCGTCCCTGTACCCGTCCCTATGATCTCTATCTCGTCGCCATCAATGGCGGCAAAAAATGAATCCGTCAGTTCGTCCACAAACACGACTTCTACGCCATTCTTGTTGATCGTCATAGACCCGGAGCTTTCGCCGGGGAAAAACCCATATGACACTGCATTAGCTCCTGGTGCTGCCGAGGTAGTGAAACTGCCGCTCGTCCAGCCAGACTCACTAACACCTTCCTCGCACAAAGACCGTACGCGTAAGACATACTCTGTATTCGCCAAAAGGCTACTTAAATTCAGGTAGTCGTCCGGTGTAGTGCCAGACTGAACAGATACCCCCGGGTTGCTGGCTATCGCCAGCTCCCAGGCAAAACCGTCTGCGGGAGGACTGCCAGGTATAGACCAAGAGGCAAGTGCGCTGCTGTTGGTAATAGATCCAAATTCCACAGTTGTAGGAGGCTCACATGTTTCCGCACCACCGCCCGTCATCTCAAACTCTATGACCTGCGGGAAGCCATCATTACCATTTTCGCATATTGGGTATACAGTCAGCGTATGAACGCCTTCAGATATCCCGGTGATAACCAGCGTACCACTGCTACCAGGATCATAAACAGACTCCCTTCCCCCATCATCGATCGTGTAGTCGAACCTCACGGCTCCAATGACAAAATTCCATTCGATAGTAATCTGGCCAGCTTCGGAGTCGGTAATCGCCAGATAACCTATCGATGCTTCGCAATTATTGGGTGTGTTTGTTATAACAGGTATGCCGTACCCTTCCATCTGAAATGAACAGTTGGCAAAGTCCAGAGTAGGCCCGGTAAAAGGTGCTGACACTATCAAGGCCTGTCCGGTTATGAACTTTATCAATCCAGTTTTAGGCTCGTAGAAAGTCATTCTGAAGGGAACCGGAAGAGCCTGCATGAAGTAGTTTTCCAGCAAATGGAACCCATTGACATAAATACCTTCAAGCTCAACAAGGCCGGAAAGCGAAACGGAATAAGAAAATGATTGTCCGCGCGGCTTCTTCCAACGGCCATCTCCGATAGTACGTACTGGTTTTGTTTCCAGCGAAGGACTGAACTCACAGTCCATAGCACATACGAAAGGCTGGTAACTACCGTCCTTTAGAATGCTCAACACAACGTCTTGTCCTACAACTGGGTTCATTGAAACTTATAATTAAATGTTCCTGTTCCTGTTTGAGTTCCGTCGCTATCTCCTGCGCTCACTTCTTGGAAATTTGCTTCGATCCATCCTCTACCCACGTTGATTTTTAGCGGAGGAACCAACACAAAATCTCGTGGGCTGGTCATATCCACAAACCGGTATGTTTTATGAAATCCGATCGGCTTTTTGCTCAGTTGATCATTGTCAGGGGCGTAGGTTACTCCATCAAAATCGCCGGATATTTTGTACATCCTACGATATGCGTCATTGAACTGTCCGATATTCAGCAGCTCAGTGAATTGCCTGTGCTCATCCGTTGGATTGGGTGTCGCTATGCTATGGAAACGATACCAGTTTCCATCAGTTTCGACATTTACCAGGTCGTTTACGAACAGCAGAGACCCCTTCAATACCGGCTTTACTGTATCCGATATTTGAACATTGTGCTCTATTTTGTCGGGAAAGGTCTTGGCCTGCGTCCTAGTCCACGTCGAAGCTTGCACCTGTAGGTAACCATTGCTGATGAACGGAAGGTATTCAAGGTTGAAATCGGTAAAGAATTGTCGGGCTCCCACTGTTCCTGGATCTGGTCGCCCAGCAAATGCAATGTAGAATGTCCCATTTACCGGTATTGGCAGGGTCTCCACATCAATGGTGGCGTATTTAGTGCTGTTCTGATCTTCGACGTAATCGATGGCCAAGAAGTTTGGTGGCGTACCAGCTTCAAGAATCCAAACACCCTTTCCGCCCGATACTCCATCAACCACGTTGGTGAGTGAGTAATAGGTTGTTCCTCCACCGGGCAGAATTATGTATGCTCGGGCCACGATTGTAAAAGATGATCCGCCGCCGGTAAAGTCAGTGTCATACCTTTTCCCAAGCCTGATACGAAGAATATCACCAAGGCGCACAGGAATGGGCTTACTACGCATCCACTTCTCGTCCCCGGTACCGCTGCTCGTTGGCGTCTCCATAAGGATCTCCCGCTTTGTCTCGATACCGTAAGGGTTGTAGATGCGGCGGATATAGGTGTTACCTTCAGGAGCCGACAGAATGAAGGCGGGCGCATCGAATAGGTCTACCTGTCCAATATCCCAATCAGCGACGTCGTACAGCTTATAGGTTCCTATTATTTCAGAGGTGTTTCCATCTCCATCATTATCTTCCTCATCCGGCTGTGGGCCCTCTGAGACGAAATCACCTCGATCAAACTTGTTGTTTTTTGGTAACTCGGGGTTGATCTCGAATTTGAAAACCGTTTTTACTTCGTTGGCGGCAAACTGGGAACTGATCTCCTGGTTCTCGTTTATCGGGTAGATATCGACACTCTTTCCCACCTGTGCATAATTCTCCAACTCCTGCGCGCCGGTCGAGTTTTCCCCGTTGGCGTCGTAGTCCACATAGAACCAGTCACCAGGTACGTATTGTCGGTCAGCAAGGCAGGTAATTTGCCACATGCCATTCCAGTATTCCAATACACAGAAGCCGTTGAGAATACGCTTCAATGAGTCAAAACAAGAATTAAATGTCGTAGCATCCGAAAGGAACGTCCCGTAATTCAGAAATGCTTGGCTGAACATGTCGTATTCGAGCCCATTGCCCTTATTTAGCATGGAGGCAAACAAGTAACTGCAGCGTGTCCGGATTGGTAATTCCAACCCAGTCTGCTTCAAGGCTCCGGCGATATATGAAATCAGCGAATTATCATCATTGAATTTTATCCCATTGACATCAACCAAATCTTTTTCTCTGAGCAGTGCGAGGCCGTTGGTGGCCTTTATGGTGATATCATATGGCGGATCAAGGAATGGCGCCGATCCCTCATCGGGCATTATCCAGCCCTCGAAGAATGGCATGCTGTCGATCAAGACGGTTATTTTCCAGTCGGTATAGTCATCAGCAACAAATGTTTCCCAGGTGATCGGGGTGTCAGTATCAACGGACAGAATAAGCTCCAATTGACGCATTATAATCCAGTTGTACTTATCCTGAGTTTCGCCGTTATCCGTAAAACTCAGGTCTACCGTATCGATATTTACCACATCAATTGGTGCACCGTCTTTCCGGAAAATGCTGACCTCAACAAGGCGATTGGCTTCGTCATTGAAATTGGCGGTATAGTATAGAGTATATGCCATTACCCCATCCGCCTCCTTTGCCGGTCTACTTGTTCAAGCATTATTTGAAAAGAAGCGCCACTGAAGCGAATTGAAGGTACCAGGGCAACAGCCATTCCGCCAAGTGCTTCATTTGGGATCACGTCTGAGCCACCAGGTAAGCGAACGATTTCGGGACCGCGTTCACCTACCATAGCGAAACCGCCTCCGAAATTGCTTACGCCATCGGCGAACTTGGGTACATTGAATTTTATTGATTTAAGGATTCCTCCTAATGCAACCAGGCCGATACCCACTCCAAGAGCGGCAGTGGGGTTGGCAAACAGAGTAGCCAATGCTTTTTTCAATGCCTGCACCAGAGTTGATGCAACTATTATCTGCTTTCCGATATCTTGTAGAACCCCACCAATAATTTTGAGGATAGATTCACCAGCAGCCGCCAAAGCACTGCCTACACTTTCGCCGCCAAATATGTTTCCAATAGCCTGACCAAAGGCATCTCCTAGTCCAGCGAATCCTTCCACCGCGCCATCAAGCAAAGCACCCCGAATACTTTCGGCATACTTCACTTTTAATTGCTGCCGAAGTAGTGCTGCTCCCTTTACAGCTGCTGCAATCATCTTATCGAATGAACTGGTGGGAATGCCATCTGTTCCAAAAACAGCAGCCGGCGAAAACTGGTTTGTTTCGAACGTAGGACGTATGCGGAATACCGGTTTAAGCTCCAGCTTGCTACCCAACCTTGTAGATAGGGTGCCAAGATCCTTCTCCAACTCAATCTCTGATATCTCTGGATCGATTTCTGGGACAGCCCTAATCTTTAGCAGCAATTCACGGTCATCGATTTTCTTAAGGGTGTCTGCAATCTTACGCTGCAGCTCGAACGCATCATTTTCCCGGAAAGTTGGAAGTACGCCGCCTTCACGCAACTTGGTTAGTTTAGCAAGTTGTGTTTGATAGGCCTCCAGTTCTTTGCGAAGCAGTTTCAACGCTTTATCTTCCTTATCGGTAGCTTCAGTGCGCGCCTTTGTTAGATCGGTGAACTTCAACCCTTCAATAACAGCGGCCTTCATTGCGCCTTTGATATCCGCAAGGCTTGATCTTGCTTTCTCAATAGCATCTCGCTGTTCAAGAAAGGCCTTTTCGGCTGCTTCTGTTTCCAGAACTAACCCAATCATACCTTCTCTGGCCTTGCCTTCAGGAACTTTATCAAGTTCCGTTTTTAACTGCTTGTATGCAGTCTCGGCCTTTTTGAAAGCCTTTTCTTGCGTAAAAAGTTCTGTTGAAATTCTTCCTATTTCGCTTTCAAAGCCTTTAACTACCGCTTGGTTGACAAGAGCCTGAGTGTATTCATTGACAGCGGCTGTCAATTTCCCCGTTTGAGCAGTCTCTAATGTTAATTCACCGAAATAGTTTTTATTGATCTGGCTCAATTCACGCAGGGCAGCTGTTCTCTCTGTATACGCTAAATTGGTATTGAGCACGGCAGAAGCCAATGCCTTTACCTGCGTGATTTGTCCTTCAACCCCGCCGGCAGCTCGTCCTGCCAGTTCACCGGCAGACTTTAGACTTTTTACAAATTCCTCAGTAGCCTTCCTTGCTTCTTCCGCAGCCTTTTCATTTTGTTGGAATCCGCGGGTCCATGCACTCAGACCCACAGAAGCAAAGGTGATAGCAGACGTCACTACTGATATTGCAAGGCCGATGCCGCCAAATCCAGTAGCACTACTAAACAACTGTTTAAAAGCGGGCCCGACACCGCCTGCAGATCGTACCAGATTGCCAAATGAATCGGTTACCTGGGTAATATTGTTGCCGATGGCCACGAAGCCATAGGGCGAATCCTGAATGATGCGACTGAAGTCTGTAAGGGTAGTTGATGCCTGACCACCTGACCTTCTCAGCTTCTCCAAGCTTGCCGCTGCAGCGTTGGCAGCCGGTGGCAGAACCTTCAGATCGGTCAATACAGGCTTAATCGCGGGGCTCAAGCGGTTCAGCGATGAAGAAGACGAGGCGATTGTATTAAACGCCCTGCTGAGGCCCACAGCGCTTGCTGTGGCCTGATTGATCAGTGCACGCGTTTCCTCAAGGTTGCGGTTGACGATATCAAACTGAACACCGAGGAAGGCCGCACCTTGGACTGTACCTGTACGGCCGATTTGAGACTGCAATTGCTCCAGGCGGTCCTCAAGTGTGGAAATAGGGGTAATGGCCTTTGCGGCACTCGCTCCCATCCCTTCAAAGGTTTGGTTGGCGCGAATGGCTGCTGCAGCCATCTGATCAATTTCCGCTGAAATACGATCCATGGCAGCGGCACCTGCGGCAACCTCATCAAAGGTGTGCTCGGCAGCGCTACCTAAAGCATTTAGCGGGCCAACAGCACCGGCTGCAGCCCGACCCAGGCCGTTGAGCGCATCAGAGCCTGCTTTCGCGCTCCTGCCCAGATTCGGGTCCACTTCCCCGCCTACCTTGATATTTATCAGATTGCCCGGCATCGATTACTCCTGCGTCTATGTACCGTTTTAAAATTTCCTTTGCAGTCAGTCGCTTTTCTGGCGGCTTACTATCGTACATGTCTGGAACTATCTTGTCGATATCCAGCTTGGTTCCTTTCTTGACGTTGGGAAGAAGTACACATAAGGCCAACTGCCTTATCTGCTGATATTCTCGTCTCTCCCGTTTCAACCTACCTTTTCGCATAGCCAGAAACTCAGGGATTGTGTATTCCCATAGTTCCCAAGGTCGAAGTCCGAGATCGCCAAGACCTTCTTCAAGAAGTTCATCCCAAGTCAGTTCCCGACTGTGTGTTCTGGGTCACCTCCCCGTTAACCGATGGCTTGCTGTCTGATGGATTACTCCACATGTTCCCGATCAAGGTTAAGTCGGCAACTGACAGTTCATTCACCAGGTCATCAATTTGCTGATCGGTGTACTCAACCGTTTCTTTCTTTGTAAGATGGTTGGATAACAATGCCGCCTTCAGAATAGGCTTCACCCAGTTCACAACGTCGGAGAATTCCTTGGAGGCCGTTTTGTAGGTAAATGGATCGACACCCAAATTTTCGCCAAGGATCTTGAAAGTGCCAATGTTGAACTTGAGGCCATACTTCTGGCCATCGATTTCTAGCTGTAGGTAGTTTTTGCTTGCCATGTTGCTTTATGAGTTGTCTACGAGTTCGTAATCTCCGGTTGTTGTAGCCGCCCAATTGAAGGTGACAGTTTCTTCCACATTGGATACTTCTGTTGCTTCCGTAAATTTCACTTTGCCGTAGAAGTAAGTTACCTCCCCAACTGTGACCCCATTTGGTACATCAGCTGCATTCTGGCGACGGAATGTCACTTCCGTCATTGCTTTTACCAGCTTGGCAATATCCTGATAGCTTGCCTGGTTGGTTGCCAGGTTTGCGCCAGCAACACCGGAGCCAGTAATTTGAGCAGGCTCAAGTGATGTGCTGGAAAAAGGGCCACACTTAGTTTTCTTCACATTTGCTGTCGCTGTGTGACTAATCTGGCTGTTGTCTTCGCATACAATTACCTTCCAGGTTGCCCCGTTGTCTACGGAATACTCATTAACCACAAGTAATCCAGATATTTCTTTAGCCATGATGCTTTTTTTAAGATTGAGTAATGCGCATTCTGAATGTCATGCGCTTTGCTATTTCAAACCCTTGGTCCGCTTTTTCGAAAGCATAATCCTTATCAGTTGACCGTACTGATGTGAGATGGTACGGATCAGATACAAATACTCCGTAGGTTGTCCTGGTCGGAAAAACTATCGTAAGTATCTGGGAGGCGATTGCCTCTATTTTTGTTTTGGTGGCGGTTGCTTTGGTCCGGTTGTATACCGTAAGCACCAGATCAACCTCTCCAACAAAAAGGGTCTTATTGCTTCTGTCCTGCTCATTCTGCGCGCCGATCAGTATGAACATATCATGCGATGTTATGCGGTCATCCAGCTTCTCGTCAACGATCGGTATCTCGATATCTTCTACCATGACCTGACCCTTGAGAGCGTCAAAGAATGCTTTACGTGCTGGTGTGCCGATATCTATCATATGATCTGTTGTATTATGTCTGCAATACGCTTTACGAGCTTAGGCTCTACTTTTGGTACCTGCTTGAAGAAATAAGGATGCGGCTTTATGCCATACTTCTTAATCTTTCTCCAGATTAGGAAGGCAGCTTGCCTATCCTCCTTCTCCTTGCTGGTCTTGCTTCCAAGCCTGCGCCGTGTCTTCGTGCTGTACCTTCCGGTAGTTCCCTTACGCTTAACCCATGCTTCCAGCGCTTTGATCGGGTCGCCAGTAGACCCGGATGGACCTTTAAACTGTGCAGCAACTTGTTCCAGACCGGCAGGTATTTGAGCCTTTGTCTTTGTTCCAAACTCCTGGTAAGGAGCGTGAATAGACTGGGCGACGATCTCAAACCCCTTGGGTATCTGCTTCTTTGAGATTGAGTTGGACAACTGTCTTAGGTCGGCTGGCGCATCTTTCTTGGCCAGGTTCATGATCTCAGTTGCACCTATCTCAATCTCCTTCAGCATCACCCGCTGTACACGACGTGGCAACTGCTCCAACAGGGCAATTACCCTGTCAAGTCCAGTTACCCGAGCCGATTGGGTCGCCATTACCTTGCCTCCTTTACCTCGATCTCGTAGATTCTTCGCTTTTCATCCACCAGCCTGTAATGCTGGATTTCAAAGAAGCGATTGTCATACATGATCTGAGAGTCTTTGCTGATATCATTCTCGATGGCTTGCCTCCAGTGTACCCACATTGTTCCGGTCGTTACAGTGAAGTCATGGCCGTTCTGGAAGGAACGGGCGCCTGAATTTTCCTTATAATAACCTCTGGTTGTGAACCAGGATTTACCCTGCTCGTTCTGACCACCTGTCTCGTCTGAGGATTTGGCCATCAACTCGAACTTGATCACCTTGTTCATCTGCCCTACTGTGGGAACCTTAGCCATTACACGAGAATGGATTTGCGTTTGAATGGCGCCGCCAGGTTCAAAGAGCTGGTGCACAGGGAAACATCTGCCGCTGCGTACTCCTGTTGCTGATCACCACGATGGGTATACCTGAAAACAGCTTCTTCGATCACAGCCTGTTTAAGCTGTGCAGGAAGTTTGCCATTGGCATATCCGGCTACGTAATCAAGCAATAGGTAGCAGCTGCAGGGCGAATCGATAGTCTTGAACTGGTTTCCGCTGAGCGTAGGGGTAACTGTTGTCCCCGTATTATCCTTTATTGTCGTCACTGATTGGATGGGGCCGTATGGGATCTCCACTCCGCCAAGCTCATTGCGAACAATGGTCCTGAGCGTTTTGGTAGCCAGCGACAGGCCTGTATAGTTCTCGATCGCCTCACGGGCGGCCTTGATATCCTGAGCAAGCAACGAATCGTCATCATTGAACTCGTATGAACCGTCAGTATCAAAAAGCAGATTAAGCTGCCGCTTGACATCTTCCAGGGTAACTGGTTCGGTAGTTACGTCCGTAATTACTTCAGGGATCTCTATACTGTTGTCGTTGTATCTCATACTTTAAAGAAGGGGCGACGGTAAGGCCGCCCCTATTTCACACCCAACTGTCACTGCAAGAAAATTATGATTGAGAGCTATTGCCCAGATCTTCGATCACGATGGCCTTCGGCTGCATCGCGTTGAACTCTTCGAAGCACTCGATACGTGCGGTGATGAGGTTCTGCTGAACGTTTTTGTCGTCCTGCTCGAAGAACTCGATCGCCAGGCTTTCAACTTCGATACGCTCAATGTAGTCGCGATCGAACGTCAAGAACTTGTCGAACGAAGGAATCCAGGTTACAGGCAGGATCGGAGTACCGTTCACTACCAGGCCACCGTTTTGGCTGGAAAGCACACCACCTGCACCGGCGTATGCACCGTTCTGAATCAGCCATTTGTTGATACGGTTGAGCGCGGTGTAGCGCAACAGGCCGTAAGAAGCGGCATAATCCGCATCCCACAGGGCCGTAACTGCGTCCATCACCTCGAGGATATCGATGGTTTCAGTGCTGTTTGCGTTGGTACCTCCTGCTGCATGAGCTGTAGCCACAATGTCCCAGAAACGTCGGTTCTCCACCTTGAAGAACTCGCGCTGCAACAGGCGTGGCAGCGTATTCTGAAGGAAGGGTAATTGACGCATCAGCTGCTTGGCGAACTTGGTCCAGCCAGCGATGTATTCAGAAACTACCTCAACCCTTGCAAAGTCGAAATCGATCTGTGTCTTGTCCGCACCTTGTGCTGATTGACGAGAGATAGAGCCCTCGCCGGCAGACTCGCGGAAGAACACGTATGTACCAGTCTCAGACCGTACAGTGGGGATAAGGTCACGGGCGTTGACCTTTTGAGCGGGCAGGATAACCTGGCGGCCGCCGTAATCAACCACACCCTGGCCAGTGAGGCTGTTTGCGCCGGTCATAGTGCCGACAACTTTCTGCTCGAAGGGATTGCCGCTCATCTTGTGAGCAACGTTGGGGTTGTAGAAATCCAACGGTGCTGCGCTCATATCGATGGGGCCTTTCAGCATCATCTTGAAGCGGTTGCCGCGACCTACGGAAGCGATACCTTTCTGGTTCTCGGGGTCCTGCAGCGCTTCGGCTACGGCTTGCTGAAGGCTCTTGGCTTCGATGCGGGTAGCACCAGTAGAACGCGCATCCTGCATGTCCTTGAACTTGGTCAGCAGTTCGTCCAGCGCTTTCTGGTTCGCGGCATCGGTTTCGTCCTTCTTGGTTGTGAAGTCGGTGAACTTGGTCACAGCTTCATTGATGGTGTCCTGGTGCTTCTTCAGCATCTCCTCCACCTTGCCCTTTACATTGGTTTCAATGGCCGTCTGCACGTCATTGAGGGCAGCTTTCAGCTCTCCCTTTTCCTCGGGTGTAAAACCACCTCCCTTTGTTTCCGGCTCCATGAAGAGACGGATGAAAAACATCTTCATCGTGAAATGTTTAAATGGTAATTAAATCGGTTAGATTGCTCCAACTCCGTTTAATCGCCTTCACTTCCGGGTCAGGTGTCTTCTCGACGAGCTGAGTGGAATTCTCCAGGTCAATTAATTGTTGTTGTATCTGTTTGAACTCAATCTCTATCAGGCTTTTTCCTTCGTCCATATCCTGACAAGACTGAATAAACTTGCATAGTCTGTTCAACCTGCTATGCAGATCATCCTTCTTTTGTTGAAAGGTCATACCCTTATGAACTTGCATAGTGGGGGTGTCTGGCTGGGCTCCCCACAGGACCGCACTACCTTCCCATAGCTCAACTTCAGTAATGAGTCGATAACCATTCTTCTGTTCCGACTTGATAGTCCTGAAGCCAACCGAGTGTTGGGTAAAGTCACCACTCTCGTATAATGGCCAAGCCACTTCGCGCCAAGCAAACGAGTTCTTGTATTTCGATACACCTACGACATACTTTCCTTCCTTGTAGACTTCGGAAAACTTGCTGAGCGCAGAAAAGGAAGAAGGTGTATGATCCAAAAGGTGCCAAATCTCATTGCTGCCTTCTGGCCCCTTATTCTTTATTGTCCGGTCGAATGCCATATCCGCAAAAACATCTTGGTCACGGTCGATGTCTTCCATCTGTGCAATAGCCACTTTTACCTGCTTGGTGCTGGTATCCACGTCCAATGCCTTCATTTGGAAATACTTCTTTTCGTATATGTTCTTGCGCTCCATTCTGCTACATTTAACTTGTTAATTCAGCCAGTATACTTTGAAACTCTGCCCTTAGCCTTCCTCTCAACTTCGGCAGCGGCTTTGGTTCGTTCTTCAGGATCAGCCTACCTTTTTCATCCCGCTGTGCGTTAATCAGTACCAGGCACCTGCAGTTAACCGTATTCTTAGCGCTGCCGGCCGGATCACCCGGAAACTGTAATTGTTCCCCACCTACTGAGAAGGTGCCGTCAAGGTTCACCTGCTGTCCGTCAGCTGTCAAATGCGGGTGACGAGTACGGTTGTCGTGTAAAGAGTTCCATTCCTTCAGGGTCTTGTACTCGAACTTTTCCTCGGACAGGGTATTCCCATAATTGATTGCCCTACCGATCTCAGTCCGGAGTATTCGCCTTACCCGACCGTTCAGGTAATCCTCCCGCTCGATGTGCTGCACCATTTCCTCAATCGTCCAGCCCTCCTTAACACCTCTGCTGACTGTATCCAGGATATAAGCCTGGGTGGTCTCACTGATAGGAAGCACAACCTTATTGTACAGGTTCAGGTTGAAGTACTCAAGTATCTGCTCGGTCCATTCTGCGTTGAATCCGAACGTTCGATACTTTGACTGTCGCTTCGGTAGTTTTCGCAGGTAACCAAGCGTCTCATTAGCACTGGCCAGGCCTGTGCGTACATAGATCTGCTCAACTACCTTTGCCAGGTCTGCGTCTATGCGGACAACAGACCGGACAGCTTCCGTCCCCTGCGATCTCAATACTTTTGTGAAAGAGCTTATTTGGGCCTTCATGACCCTTTTCAGTGGAGCATAAAAGAATTCCTCGTACCGCTTGCGGATCTGGTTGTATCTCCTTATGCGCTGCGTTCTGGTCATATTATGCTGTGGCAGCCTTTACTGCCCACATTGCCGCTTCCTCAAATGCAGTCTGTGCCAACGATGCAAGGCGAGCATCTTTTGTTTTCAGGGTTTCAACCAGGTTGATCAGTTCGGCCGATTTCTGCTTAATCTGATCTACTACTGTATCCTGTGAAGGATTGAATGCTGTTCTTACCCTGAGTTCGCCAACTGTTTTTGTGTCTGACATGGTTTTGTGTTGAAAAATGAAAAAGGGTCAACAACCCATTTCTGAGTTATTGACCCTCTGATAATTTACCGGGGTTCTACTTTTGGTAGACCAATATTGTTAAATCCCAGTCTTACGCTTCAGGCGGTGCCTTGGCTGCTGGGCCTTAATGTGCTTTCTTTTCAAGCTGCAGCCGCTCTGCAAATGGCTTGGTTTTATCGGGTGATACAGTTATCTGCGACAGATCATTGAGCGCCCCGCACCTTTGGCACTTGATCTCAACCAATGCTGGCAACTGAGCCTTGGCGATCGTCTTTCCACATCCTGTGCATTTTACTGGCTTCATAACCCTTTTGCCTTTTTATCATACTCGTCAATTGTGGCGAGCAACTTCTTTTTCAGTATCATCCTCAACCCATTCTTATAGTTTCGCTCTAAATTGCAGTCGGCCCTATTTCTAACTGGGTGGGGATTCTGTACCGTGTATATAGGAATGGTCCGTTTGACCAGTTCTTCTATCATTTGTTCAGCGGTAGTCATTCAGCCCGCTTTTGTTCAGCTCTTCGTTGATATCGTTGGCCTCTTCGTCGCTTATAGTGCCGGTCAGATCAGCCAATGGCACCCTGTTATTGGGGACCAGAATAAGATCCTTTGGCAGTTCATCCGGAATATCCAGATTCATGAGCTCAAGCTTGTACACCTCGGGGACAGGAAGGTCTTTCACCCATCCCCATTTCTCGGCCTGGTTCTCCTGCAGCTCAGGGTAAACGTCAAGATCGAAGTCCACACAGTATCCCTTCAGTCCTCCCCAGTCACCCTCTATCTTCCGGTTAAAGTTGTCCCTGAACCGGGTCATGCGGGGAATGGCTGCACGAGTGGTAAGTGCTTTCTCTGCCTCCTTGGCGTTGTTGAAGCTCTTGTTCTCAGGATCATTGCCCAACTGCGAAGGAAGGCCCCACAAGTTGAATATGCCGCGCAAATCGGTCGCTTCAATGCTAGTCAGGTCCATATCTTTAAGCGCGAGTCCAACAGACACATAACCCATCTTGTAGCCCGAGAAAGCAACCTTGCCATACTGATCGGCGCCACTGTGCTCCTTAGCCCATGCGCGCTTCATAAGGTTGGCCTGTGCTTCTCGTCCTGTGGGTGGCACGACTGGATCATCCACATACGCAATACCAGGAGCGCCGTTATTGTCCAACTGAGTAGCACCGGCTTTCTTAGCACTGTTGTTCCTGGTGATCGTACGATTGCCAGGCTTCAGGGCAGACATGCCATACAGGCCTTCACCAGCAACGCCGTATTCAGGGTTAAAGTCCTTCAAGTGCATCACCTGCTCCTTTGTGAATTTCTCCAACGATCCGTTCGTCATTTGATAGCCCGTGATACGCTGCGGCCATGCCCTGGTAGCAACGATGTTGATGTACTGGGCGGGTAGATTGAACAACTCCTGCGGTAAACCCTTATTGGCCCCTGCGTCCAGCAGATTGGCCCATAAGTACTCGTTACCTGTGATCATTTGGTAACCGACTCCGTCAGCCACCAGGTCACTAAAGGATGTCCGGTCGTTCGCCCACTTCAGCAACTCGGCTATCTTGGCTGTCCGGCTGTCGTACTTCGTGATAGGCTCCAAAGCCTTCTTGCGAAGCCTACGAGCCTCAGCCCAATCTACAGCGTCATGCTTGTTATTGATGATAGCGTGATACCGCTTCAAAGAACTCTCGTCTACTATCTTGTACAAGGACCATGGAGCAACCCGTACTTTGTCCATGACCAGGTTTACCGCGGCAAATACGATGTCATTCACACTGTACCCATCCTTCACATATGCCGCGAGGTTATCGCTGATCCAAGTGATCGTTCCGTTGACCTCCACAAACCGGCCTACACCTTCGGGCATCATGGCCGTAGCAGGATTGGCAGGCGCAATGTCCTTTAATCCCAATATATTCTCTGCTATCCATTTCTGCGCCTTGTTCATACGTTATAAAGTCCCACCTACGGGAACAAACTGAAAACCGGTCAAATGTGTAAAGGTCCCATATCTACCGGCGTCCATTGCGTGATCGTTAAACTTAACTGGCTCATCTAAAACCCGACCATCCTTATCCACTTTCCACTTATATGATCTGGCTTCCTTCAGGAGGTTGATGCTTCGTTTCGTAATGTAGAGTGGCATACTCTTTACTTTCCTTATTCCCTCTGTGACATCCTTGTCCGCCGGCATCGCATTGTAGCCCGCCCTAACCAATTCTTCGATGGTTTTAGGCTCTGCTGCATCGCAGTAGATCGGCCGACCCATTTTAACCTTTAGTGCCTTATATCGCTCAATCAGATCGGTTGTAGTCAGCTTAGGTTCGTATAAAACCTCATCCCAATACAGACCGCCTTCATAGAACTCGATATCGATCAAGGCAGAAGGAACGTTATAACCGAAATCCTGCCCCATCACCTGTTCGCCCCTTTCCGGCATCTCATCGATAACCTTGAAATGGGTGTAGATTGTCTCCGAACTAGTTCCCCGCTGGCCGAGTCCGAATACCTTCCAAAGGTTCTCGTCGGCGTCCTTCAGGGCTTCAATTTCAGCGATCTGCTCCTTGCTTAGGTTTGCCAGGTTGTTTTTATAGGTGCTTATGATAAGCTTGTTACCAGTCTTATCGGCCACTTCATAAACCCAACTGTATTCATCAGCCGGGTTGAAGTCCATAAAAATCATTTCCCTGGTCCGTAGGGCAAGCTGAATGTAGGTTTCCCGGTTCAACAAGTTCGCCTCGTTGATGTACAGGATATCCCTACCTGGTCCTCTTACCTTCTGGCTGTCATCTGCTCCAAAGAACTCTATATAGCTGCCCGTTGCCGGGAAAGTATAAATCTGATCAGTACGGTTGAAGTTGTCCTCCATGAACAACATCTGCGTTTCCAGGTTGCTCAGCACGTCCTTCCGTGCACCTTTCTTCAAGTGAGGCAGGGATGGGCTTACTACACTTATCTCCTTCCTGCCATAATGCTGCCCCGTTACTTGGTTGATACCGCCGCTGGCGATATCGATCATCAACTGAGACAGGGAAAAGGTCTTGCTCGACCTCGTGCTACCCTGGTTGGCAATTACCCGGTATATCCCTTTGTCGTAGGCCTTCTTGTTGGCCCAATAGACTGGGGTGGTATTTGTCTCAATCATCATCAGGAAGCGGTTCGTTTCCTGCCTGCGCCTTGTAAAGAACTGTGACGCCTTCAGGCGTTCTGATATCAACCTCTTGCTTATCCCTCCACTTCTTCGGCTGCCTGTTCTTCAACCAGAAGATGGCAGCAGTGGTGTCCGGCGGATAGTGCTCCGTGTATGGAACAAGCAGGGGTGCCGATTCCTTCTCCCCTTCCTCGTTAAGCTTTTCGCCACCAGTTGGAAAGATCTTCACCGCCTTATGGCTGTAGCCTTTTGCCCGTTGGTATAAGCTGTCCGCGATGTTCGCGTCGGCCAAAGTCTTTCCCTTTTTTATGGACTCGGAAAACTTAGGATGGACTTTTTTCCATTCGTAAATAGTATCCTCGCAGACCTCGAAAAAATCAGCCAGTTCGGCATCTGTAGCTCCTAACTTGCATAGTTTCTCGGCCTGGGCATTGTACGCTGTCTTATACTTGGTTGGCCTGCCTTCCATAAACAAAAATCCCATAAGGTAAAGCGTCCAACAAACACTGCTCGAATGACGCTCCCTTATGGGATATAAAATTCTGGTAAATACTTGAATCAATCTATTGCATAGATGTGCAATAGATTATTTTACGTTGTATAACGCATAATCAGTCGCTGAGATTTCCGTGATATACAATATCGATACATTAGGTCCGCCTGTCAAGCGTTTGCCCAAATCCATTCGTGATGGATATCTATCCCATTGGATAGATGCATCGTAGAACGTACCATTACTAACCCAAGACACAATAAAAAATCTTGGCTGGAAAACAGTATCAGCCTTAAGGACGATAGGCAATGGTGCAGTCACAGACTTAACCTTACTGTATAGCAAATGTCCAATCAGCCCGGAAACAAGAACTAAGACTGTGACGAATACATGTCTGGAAATCATAAAGGCTTCGTTTAGTTGTAGTTTCTAATGTGTTTATATAGTTCGGCTCCAGGCCTACGGCGCCGGAACAGACTCATCCCAATAATCCGCTGTAGTTGACTTGCCCGGTGGGGCCATCGTCGGCGCGCGGCTGCAATGCGGCTGGCTTTTCCCCTGGTCCGATAGATGAAGCTGATGGGCTCTTTGTACATAGTTTGACGAGCAACTGTGCCAGGCTTACACAGTTGTGCACTTTTTTGAGTTGACTGATCCGGTGGCAGATCGTCCTGTATGGAATTTTCAGCTGGGCAGTGATCTCCTTATAGGTCTTCCCCTCGCTCAACAAATTCAGTATCTCGCTATTGGATTGTTGGATGGTCATATCGGTATGGGTTTGTATCAACGATTTCTGTACCTTTCCCGCCACCATGAATAGCGTTCAGGGTTGCAAAACGGAAACTCAGGCACAGTAATAGTAAGGTCAATCTTTGGTATCTTGATCACCTTAACCTGCCCTTTGACGTTTGGCATCGGACCGTCGGGGTATACGTAAACATCCTGATCGCCAACCATCACTAAGGTATCTGGCGGCAGGGCAGCACATTCCCTGATTGTGATCCCTGCTATGGTTAATGGCTCATTTTTCATAGACAGATTTCGTTGTGTACAGCACATTCAGAATGTACCGCATGCCATCGCCGACTGCCTGGTCACCGGTGGAGAACCAGGAACGCCGGGCCAATAACTGCCCGATGGTCTTGTCGGGCAAATCCTCCCTAAACTTCATATCGCCAGCCGCTTTACCCAGTATACTCTTGTGATAGCAGTAGGCTGTCTTGATGCAGTACCCCCACTTTTTACCCCATTCCATGGCTTCCATGATCTTAAGGAAGGACTTCTTGTTGTATACGATCGGGCAATGGCAGTCGTAGTACATGTAGTTGCCCCTGATATGCTCGAAGGTGTTATTCACCGTGTTGACGTAGATATCCGCCCTTGCTCGCTGCTGGTTGAGTGTGCCGGCGTGGAAGAAGGGGAACGTCCCGGCTGTAAAATCCTCCAGGAGGAAATGGTCGTCATTCATAAACAGGAAATCAGCTGATACATCTTCCAGGTAGCACCCCAGCCGGATCTTCTCGTAAATCGCCCGCTCCTTTTGGTAGGTCTTGTCGAACTCCCGATCAATATCGGGGGTTGGTATTACTGTCACGTTCTGCAGCCAGGCGGGAGCCTTCCCGAGCAGGAATATCTCGCCGTATCCCTTAAGGTGCTTTTGGATCGATCGCAGGGCGAAGCGCAACTCCGTGTCACCGTATCGGGAAGCCTTGTATGGTATCACGATCGAGGTCATTCGGCAATTAGGATTTTGAATGGTGCCGTATATTGCAAAGCCTCTTTCATATCCTTTTCAATGGTCCACCCTAAAACGTCCGGTGATGGCTGATCAGGACACAGACACAGGTATTTAACCTGGCATCCCATAATAACAACTCCACCTATGTCATAAAACCAGTTTGCGTGCGCCCGATTAGGGATAAATCCTAATGCCTTACCGGCCTCATGTACCCCATTTAGGGTGCCCCAGACCGCCCTGTGGTCTTTACCGTCTGGACCTACGAACCATTCACTGGTGGTGATCAGAACTTTCTTCCCAACATACTTATCAATCATAATTATTTACGTTTAAATGACATAGAAAGAATATTCCATTCCGGATCGCGCTTCCTGACAATATCCTCGTGATTGCTGAGCGCAATGCGCTTCCAGCCGAGCCGGCCCATGGTAACCTCAAGAGTTGCCCCCGAGAAGTGCCAGACGTGCTCGTTGGGCTTGCGGTGGAAATACTCGTTAGCAAACCATTCTTTACCCCGTAGATGGTAGTGGCAGTAAGGGAGACTGACTACCAAAGTCTCGCAGGGAAGATCCTCAACAAAGGAAATATCTTCGAAATGCTCCAGGCAGTCGTGAAAGGTGATCACATCGCAGGAATGGTACGTATTAAGCCTGTGGCAGCCTTCGGGTACCGGTACATCAGTGATATCCAGCCCGGCCACAAAAGGTATAAGCGGCTGCACATACCTCATAAAGGCTCCGTTGCCATAGCCGACATCGGTCAGGCTTCTGATACGCTTTCCGTGCGCGGTTGTCGCAAATACATATCGCAGGCCCTGCAATTGGTTGGAAAGTGCGACTCGCTCAGGTGAATCATAGATAGCTGAATAAGCGGCATCGTAGATGAAAGGCTGCGGGTTGGTCTGCTTTATGGCTCCGGTTTCCATCACCGCGTATTCCGCACCATCATCGGTCTTGAATGTTTCGATAACTCTCATCTAAGGATATTTTCGTATGGAACGTTGTTTAAAATGCAGTTTGTTTTAAATGGCTTGGGGAACAGATAGTAGGGTGTACCAGTTGCCTGGGCCAGGGTAAGAACAAGAGATTGGTTACAATAGACAGCTTTGGCCTGATTAACCCAAATAGCTACTTCTAAGGCATCGTTGGTGACTACATAATCCACATCGCTTTTAACGATCTCCCTGAACTGAATAACCTCATCAGTCGTGCCAATGAAATACTTATTGCCTTCAATGCTATCCCATAGGTTTTTCCAATCAAATGGCCTTGATGGCATCCTGTCGTTGATAATGTGCCGACCAGTATAGTTGAAAATTGTATATTCTGGTCCACGTTCAACATGGTGCCGTTCGATGGATAACCATGGATCTTTCCAGTTCGGTATTTTAATGCCGAACGCGTCCATGTACCGCTTAACGATGTGGATTACACCCTTGGCTGGCTGATCTCTGGCCATGTCAAGGTCGTAATCGATGTGAATACCTGGTGCCAGTTCTTTGTACGCCAGCCCAGAAGGGTATTCCCTGACTTCCTTAATATATGGCTGCAACTCCAGCAGACGCTTCATATTGCTATACATGTTGGTCACGCCATCTGGGGTCCTTTCGGGGATATACAGTATACCGCCGCCGAGTTCCCGGATTGTTGGCAGGGCGTATATGAGATCCCCAAGTTTGCCGCCGTGTCTGAATGTCTTCATAACTACAGCAGCTTCTTGAAGAGTTGGTAATCATTCTTGATCCAGTCGAAAATACGCGCTGGATCACAGAACAGACACTCCTTAATGTTTCCTGCTTTAATTCGCTCAGGGTCGGCCCAGGTGTTTATTAATCCGGCTACCTTATGTCCGTAGAACATAACTCCATCCTTGCCCAGCATTTCATTGATAATGGATAGGCCGGAAGGGAAGCCAACGAAGTATTTGAGGCGCTTAAGGATTTCAACAACCATGGACAGTGGTTCGCCGATCGTGTTGGTGAAAGGGATGTCGGATGCCTTCAGTTGGGCCATCAAGAGTTCGGCAAGGTCTTCATCGTACTTGGCACCGATGATCACAAAATCAACATCTTGGTCTTGCGAGTACAGCAGCTTGCAGAACTGGAGCCATTCGTCCGGGCCCCATCCATTGTAGTGCTGATGCCTGGCATTGGAGTATGCGCTGGTGTAGATCCCGATGTAGTGTTTTTTCTGACTGAGTAGGGACGCTACAGCCATTTTATCTTCCTCCGAAGTAGCAAAGTCAAGGGTGTAGGAGGTGGGAAGGTCAGGGAGGAAACCCTCGATTCTTTTGCCTGATTCCAGCCAGGAGTTAGCCGATAGGAAGAATTCTTTTTCGTTAATCTTCTTCCACTCGTTCTTTTTGTTCTGGATATTGCCGTCGCTCAGCTTCTTATACCCAAGTTTGGGGACATACTCAAACGATGATACAAGGTTGGGAAGCAATTCACACACCTGGTGACCGCGTTGTGGTTGACCATCAGGCATGCGTATGTTGAACTTTTCGCCTGCGTTCTGAAGTTTGGACCAAAGCCATAATTGATCACCGATCCCGGCGGGGATGGTTATTGTTCTGAGAGAATTCTTTGACATGAACCTATTGTTTAAATAGGCCCAAGTAGTTCGGAGGACATAAAAGTAATGAATTGGCAAATACAAAGATTCGCCAATTCAATAATGTGCATAACTGCGCTCCACGTGGAACCTTATTTCACGGGCGTTTCACGGGCTTCTATTTCAGAATTGGGTATTGGCGGACGGCTGCCCCAAGATATTAGGAGTTCCTGCTTTCCGTTATACTTTTTCCGGTTGGCATCTATCTCCCACACCCGCCTGAAATCGAACTCAACATTATCCAGAAGGATAGTAAACCAGCCTTGGCCGGGTGTGTCGATGTGGTGTGACCTGGTGCGCAGTCCTGCTTCGTTTAACGCCTTCAGGAGCGGTATGGCCATCTTGTTGGCAACGAACTGGCCGTCGCCAAAATCGACGACCTCGTGCTCCGGCGTAAGCTCGTGGTGATGGTTGCAGTATTTGTACTCATCGGACGCAGCGGGCACATCCAACTGTTCGGAATTTCCGGACAGTTGTACAGGATCGACATCTGCACCTTTGGCTTGTTCAACGGCTTTGAAGGCCGAAAGGGCGTTCTGTGCCTGGTCTATGGCATTTGCAGGAATATTAAAGGCGTCTGATTGCAGGTATTCCTTCCCTTCCTGCAATCGCATGTTGTCCCACATCCAATTCATGCAATCAAGCGCTTCTTGAAGCGATGCAGCCATAGGTCTTGCGAGATCTAATGCTTGGCCAACATTCTTTCCGGCACGCACTTGATCAACTATATCGACCAAGCTGGCTTGCTTAGCGGCGTTCGAACCATTAAGCAATACATCCAGTTCGCGCACTAACCTGTTATGCTCCTTGATAACTTGTTCGTAATCCTTCAGGGTTACTACCCCGTCAAGGTCGGCGTAGCCCTCAAAGTCATCCAGGTGATACCAAGTGTTTTTGCCGCTGTCGTTTGTGATCAGCACCATCTCATAACCATATCTTTCCTTTCGATCAAGAACGTCGTACGGTTTGCCGGAAGTAAGGGCCGGTGCAGGGCCAGACCTGCTTTTTCTTCTGAAAATTACCTGTTGTAACATTGATGTCGTTTTAGTGTGTTGGTTTGCTGATATCAATAGCCCAGCACGAATATTAGTCGAGCCATCGCCCCGATTGTTACAGGCTGCTGGGTTACTTTTTCTTGTTCAGGAATGATTCTGCGAGGGCCTTGATTCGGCTCTCGTCACTGTGTTGGTCGGGTACGGCGGTAAGCGGGTCCATGATCCCGTGTGCCTGGGATGACTTCAGCCCGAGCAGGCCGATGATGAATGGATCAGAGCCGAAGTCGCACACTGGGTAATACACGTTGACCTGGTTGCGGCTGCCATCGCGATCAACCCGAGCAATCACCTGATCGTGAACCTTTGGGGACCAATCGAGCTCACCAATGACCACGTCGTTGCAAACGTGCTGCAGCCCATCGAGGCCGATGCCTGAGCGCAGGGAGATGATGAACAACTTCGTCTTGCCGCTTATGAATGCCTCTTTTGCCGCACGCTTTTGTGCGTCTGATTCGCTTCCTGTATAAAATACCGGGTCGTGATCCCATAGCTCGGTCTCCCATATACCGTAAACATCCCGGTGCCACCCGGCAAGCAAAACAGGTTTTCCGGATTCCAGTAGGATGCGGACGAAGGCGGCCACCTCGCGGGCTTTTGCTACACCGGTTGAATGCCGGACGAAGGCGTCGAGTTCCCGCGCAGCCTGGCCACGCTCCGTAAACGATCCGCCAACCACCTTGATGGCAAGTTTCCGGGCGATCTCTTCAGAGCGCTTGACTTCCTCTGAATCGTAGCCGACCGTGTACACAACCTTGTTGAGCGGGGGCAACTCTCGGCCTACGTCTGCCCGGGTACGGCGAAGGAACAGGTAGTTGTCGCGCAGGTACGCTCCCAAGGCATCCGGATCTCTTACCTTTTGATGCTGGCCGTGTGGCGTAGTCCACTCCCGGTAGAAGTCGTGCCGGTTTCCCAGGCACCCGGGTTTGATCAGGTCAAGTATGTTGAAGATCTCGTCGCCGAAGTTGTAGATCGGGGTGCCCGACATGCCCAGGCAGAAGTCGACACATTCCGACAAGACCTTACCAGCTTTGTACTTCTCGCTTTTCTCGATACGCAGCTCCTGTATCTCGTCGAACACCACCGACTTGAAGAACATGGTCTGAAAGATATCGACCCAACCGGTCAGGCAGGAGTACTTGATGATGTATACGTCGGCCGGCGGAAGGTCATAAGGCTTGGTGCCTTTGATGATCACCGCCTTGAGCGTGGTGTACTTCTCGATCTCGTCCTTCCATTGCTTCGTCAAGTGGGTTTGTACCGTAACTATCGCCGGCAACTTCCTTTTGTCGGTCAGGGTCAGGATCGCCTCGAGCGTTTTGCCCAGGCCCATCTCGTCACCCAGCAGGAACCTCTTTTGCACTGAATCAAACTTGGCTGCTTTCAGTTGGTAGTCCCGGGCATCAAATCCCGGGTTCAACTGGATAGTTGGCGGTCGGTAGTTCGGCATCATGATCTCCTCCATCTCGCGGGCGGTCCGCAGGTGCTCCATGCGCTTGTTGAACAGGTGCTGGCTGTCCCATTGGGTGATCTCCATGGGGTATCGCTCCATGAACCACAACAGGTCATGGCTGGTTTCCTCCTTCGCTGGGAAGATGAACGGCGCCGACTTCCACTTGGCGATACCAGGGAATATGCTCTTCAGCTTTATACAGACGTGCGGCGCCACGTTGGTCATTTCCCAGTGTTTTTTCTCTTCTATATATGCCAGCTTGCCAAATGTCTTTAGAGCCATGATGTGCCAAGTTTGTAGACGTAGCAGTCTTTGTTGTTGATTTGTTCCGGGACGCCCATACTGAGGTTGGTGATCAAGAGCAGCTGCTTTACCTGGTCGAACCCGCAGTACCGCTCGCACTGCCGGTACAGATCGCGCTTGCCGCCCTTGATCTTGACCTCGATACCCAGCGATCCTCCGATCAGGAAGTCAATAATGCTGTGCTCATCCAGAACGTACTCACGATGGATAGATAGAGCCGGCAGGTGATTCAGCAACACCAGGTGTATCTCCTGCTGAAGGGCCTTCTCATCATGCAGAATGAACCGCTTGCCCTTGAGAGCTGCAAGAACGATTTGTACGAGCTCGACATTGAAGGAAGTAGAGGGCTGCATGTTGGTTTACATTGAATAATATATTCTCAAGTACCTTCCGGGTTTCAGCTCTATACATGCATATCCGTCAAACGAATCGCCTTCTGTCCCTGTACTCCACTGATCGATCCATTCCTTTTTTATAGCCCGACCGTATTCACTAACCTGCTGAGGATCGCCTTGTGGCTCCCTAACTATTTCATATTCGCGCCAATAAACGGCTTCGATGTTTTTAAGGTATTCCCGAACGTGGTTGTAAAACGACCTTCCTTTGACTGATTTGATAGCACGAAGCATTCGCTTGTTTTTTCGGTCCACTTCCTGCATATCGAGATGGAAATCGTCCATCCCCTCCTCGTTTTTGACATTGTTCCTGATGAAAGTCTGTATAATGTCATGCTGCGAATGCGGGGGATCGGATGTCGGGCCAAATTCCAGATAGTTGAGGAAGTCTCGTAGAAGCCATCCAATAGCTTCTTCGTTGCCTTTAAACCGTATGCTCATGCCTGACCTCCTTTTCATTTGATTGATGGCCGGGGCAGCCGGTGACGGGGTGGAACCCTATGCAGCCGGCCATGGGCACGTAGACATCTCCGGCCGCCTTTTGTTTCTCCAGCTCGGGCCTTACCGTTTGTGCCGGCTGTTCAGTCAATTCCTCGATATCGGCGTCGCTCGCCTGGAGCAACGCATCGATGCGCATGTGTAGGCAGTGTGTCATGGTTGTTCCTCCTTTGTTTAAAATGGTGGATCGTAGAAGTCAATGGCCCGCTCGAAGGCTTGCAGGTCTTTCATGCTATTTGCTATGAAGTTGAGCATCCCTCCGTCCGGCAGCAGCACCGCAAATGCGTTCTGGTTATACATGTTGTGGATGATCAACTTGATCTCGCTGTCTTCGCTGGCGTTTAAAGGGTTGCGGTTTTCAATAACTTTCTCGGCAACTATCGATTCGTCACCAGTTAACGTCCAGCCGTCGGCCAGCAAAGCCTCTTCGGTAATGTCAATTTTTTTCATTGTGTTGTATAGTTTTACATTTCTGATTTGAAGAACCACTTTTTGCAGACGGGGCACAGGATTTGAGTCTTGCCCTGTGCTGTCATTTTCTCGGCCCAGGCGTGCCACTGCAGGTAACCCAGCTTTTCGGACTTCGGCTTGTGCCGGCACTTCTTCTTTGGCATGGTAATAACTCCTTTGTTAAAAGTATCGTGATGGAATAGGTGGTGGCGGCACCACCGCTGTCTCGACCGTGATTGAGTCGATATACAGCAACATTCGGAGAGTGGCCCGATCACAGCTATCAACCCTCCCTATTGCCTTACCGTCGGACCAATAAACCACATTTATGTGTCCGCCAAGGCGGAATACACTGCCCTCAAATGATTGATTCGGTTTACGTTGCCATCCGATGGCTGCTGATATAAACCCTGAGGCGAAGCATATAAGGCAGCAAAACGCAACGATACCTTTTGTCATGCGCCCACCTCCTTCTCCAGGCCTGCTGGTTTACCGGTCGTTGACAATACGCGGAAGGATACCACCCACACCCAGGGGTTGGCGGTCCAGCTTTTCTTCCCATTGATCATGTACCAGATTTGTTTGAAGCCGTCTTTATAAGTCCGCAACTCTGTATCCTCCCGGAGGAAATCCGAAGCCTCGTACCAGAAGTTGCCGTCAGAGTCCTGGTATACTCGATCTACTCCCTCCGCCTTCGCGTCTTCTTCACTGATATCCTGCAACCGCTCTACCCTGATATCGGTTACTTCAAGCCATATGCGGGCTCGAACCTTAGGCATGTGAATGTTGGGACGCCATGGGATGTAGCGTTCATTCCCTTTCTTATCATACATGGTGAAGCCATCGCCGTCTACCATAGGCAGCGGAATGTGATCGCCATCTGCCGCATAGTCGAATATTTCCTCATCGAGCTGTGTGTACCCAGCTTCATCAACTTTATAATATTTCCTCCAGGTTTCACGCACCCAAAGCATATCACCCTTCCTTCCATAGCGGCAGGGCACAGACTCTCTCCAGTCTGGATCAAGCGAGAAGCCTCCTTTGGGACGGAAGACAGCATTTAGTCCGCCTTTAACGTTCTCCTCGAATCGTTCGAATTCCCACAAGTCTGGATTTTCGTTGATTCGATCCAGCCCGCTGGTACGCCTGGTTTGCGTTTTGGCCTCACGCGGGTATACGGCCTGCACCATAGGGGTGCTGAAGAGTACTGGTATTTGCTTTCTCATGGTTTAAACTTGAATGGAATGTTTGATTTAGGAATATAGAGGGGGTGCCACGGTGATCCGTCCTTTGTTTTCTTCAAGCAGTAGGCATCAGGAAACATGGCGATCACTTTGTCTACGCGGTGCTTGGCCTGTTTAAATGCTCCCCATGCAAAAACCACTCGTTGGCATTTTGCTGCAATGACGGGAAGCCAACGATCGCAATCCCCGACCGGATCAGGGTGCTGAATCAGAACATTAGGATCCGGTGACACCACACCGAACAGGTTTGTCATAGCGACGCCTCCGAATCCCCATGCAGCAGCCAACCCGATAACCCGCGTAATAGTCGGGTCCGGCTTTGTTTCGTTGGCTTTTGAGGGATTGAGTCCAATGAACATTACGAGGCCTTTATCGGGGTTCCAGATGCGCCACAGGGCATACCGGTATTGCCGGCAGTCACTGAACGCGGCGCCAAATCCTTCGAGTTTAACTTCAGTTGGTTCCATTGCTTTTTATTAACTCGGGGTGATCATGTATGTTTCCAAGGACCCGGAGGCTATCGTAGTAGTCGCCCTTCTTCCGTCCAACATCGCTGCCGTGGACACTCCACATCTTTTTGCCTTGCCAGGCTGGAAAAAGGTAGAAGCGCGGAGCAGATTCGCTACTCCAGGTTATTGCGAAGATTGCACGGCTTCCTTCATTCCACGCCTCAACGATATCTCCCTCGTACAACTTTACCTCCATGTCGACTTTGTGCTGAGTAGTGCCGATGTAGCCCTTTACTCCGATGTGCTGGCCGATCGTCTTTCGATCAATCTCGTAAGCACGGCAGGTAAGCTTATGGTCGCTGGTGCCAGGTTCCCAGCTTTCAGCTAAATCGATGTAAGCGAGAATATAATCGTCGTCAATCAACGACCCCGTGACCCATTCGCCCGTGTCTTTTCGCTTTGCGCGGAATTGTGTTGGTTTCATTTGATTTATTGATAATTTCTGCTGACTTCCTTACCGTCTTTATAGTGGATAGCAAGGCTCACAATCTTGTCTGTGAACTTTCGGTTTGTCCAGTATCGCATGGCAGCCCTTGAGTGATACCGTATATACCGACGATCGTAGGTTTCCCTTGACCAGCGGACGACGAAGGGCTTTGTCCTCAACAACTCCTCCTCGCTGTCGAAGTAATGGCACACAAGCATTTCCTGCCTAATGGCTGTTATGGCAACGGCAGCGATCATGCCTCCAATCGTTTATTGACCTCTTCGGCCGTGTACATTCCTATTTCCAGCATCTTGATCAGGAAGTCTGCACGCGCTTCCGCTTCTGTACTGAAAGGACCCATGCGGTTCTCTGCGCCTACCCAGTCCCAATTGGCGTATTGGCTTGTGGCGGTGCCCAACCGTTCGGTATAGAATTCTGAACCGATCATTTGACCCAGCTCGGCAACGGTGAAGGCGGAAACCTCCGCGAAGTAGGGCGTCTGCGGATGCCCACAAGTGGGACAATCACTTTTCCATGACCTGTTGAGGGCCGGTATGTCGTCCCGATCCTTGGCCAGGAACCAAGAGAAAACACTTTCCTGAGTGACGCCCAATTCCTTAAGCCGTATGGCCTGATCCAAGGTGCATACCTGTTGTTCTATTTTCAATGTCGATAAGTTTTTAAGTGAATTGCAGGCTGGAATCGTCCTGCTTTACAATTTTTGTTTCGAACGGAAAGCCATCGGCGGGAACCTTTGCGATCATATCCATCAGCACTTGTGACCCGGTGAATACGATATGGCTGTTGTTGTCAATCTTGATCTGAAGGGTAAGCCTGTTGCCTTTGCCCTCGAATTTGGATGGCTCGATGCGGAAGGACTCGACAACTATCGGCCGGTTAAGTATTCTGTCGATCTTGATTTTGTCGCCCACAAGTGCGCGGGACGTAGCAGTAATGTTGAATTGGTTGAACTGATTCACGTGATAAGGTTTTGATAAGGTTTATGCAGTTTGCGTGTTTGGCCCAGCCATAGTACGCGGCGAGAGACTGCGGGTTGGGGCGTCGCCGCATGGTCCGAGCAAAGCGTTTCTTTATGCTCTTGCGGAGCAGTGTGTGCGTGTGGTAGAATTTGTATCCTACGAAGTCGATCCCTCGGGCAGCCACCGGGAATACTTGGTAGTTGCCTTTTACGGCAAGTCTGAGCTGATCTGCAAGGTAGTCAGTGCACTTCAGTAGCACCAGGTGCAAATCCTGTTTATCTGGTCCCAGGATCACGATATCATCTGCATACCGGAAGTAATACTTCACCTGCAGGTGCTCTTTCACCCAGTGGTCGAAATACGACAGGTAGAAGTTGGCGAAGTACTGGGACAGGTAGTTGCCGATCGGCAGGCCGTCCGCGCTGTCAATGATACCGTCGAGCAGCCACAGCAGATCCTGATCTTTGATCTTCCGACGCAGCAGGTCCTTTAGGGTACGGTGATCCACCGTCGGGTAAAACTTCCGGATGTCGAACTTCAGGCAGTAGGTGGTGCCTGGTTCGTCCCGGAGAGCCCGGCGGACTGCTCGGGCGGCTGCATGGATGCCACGGCCTTTTATGCAGCTGTAGGTGTCAGCGGTAAATACGGAAACAAACATCGGCTCGAGTACGTTCATAATCGCATGATGGACGATCCGATCCGGAAAGTATGGTAGGCGGTACACGTCCCGTTCCTTGGGCTCGTAGACCTTGAAGGTGGTGTACTTCGAGGTCTTGAATGTTCTGCCGAGCAACTGGTCGCGCAAAGCCTCCAGGTTTCCCATCCGGTTCCTGTCGTGCACCTTGATGCCGTACTGGTCCTTTTTCCCTTTCCGGGCGATGTCGTCAGCCAGGATCAGGTTGTCCATGCTGCAGATCTTCCCGTATATGTTGCCGATTCTTTTCATGCCTTTGCTTTTGCGGAGAGCGGTCCCCTGAGGTACTAACACCCCGGAAAAAGTGATTTGTTTTTTGGCGAGGGCCAAGGTCTGTGCTGCAGTAGAACTTGCAAATGTGGAGACTGACGTTCGAATTCGTGTTCCAGTTATCGTAGTCGTTGTACGAGAGGCTGAAGCCTGAACCTGAGCGAGCAGCGAGAACGCAGCACACAACCCATTCGTTTTAGGTCAGCAAGTGATGGTCAACATGCAGCTTAATGAAGTGCTTTCCGAAGAACTCTGCCACGTCCGACGTAGGGAACAAAAGGCGGAGACCGACGTACGAAGACGTGAGCCAGAAAACGCAGCCGGCGTACGAGAGGCCGAAGCCCGAGGGCCTTTTCTGGTCAGCTTCAACCCGGAACCAGGCGCTGTATTTCACTGTCGACGTGTCGTTATAGTTGGGCACCCAGCCGTTTCGCAATGCCTCAGCGATGATGGTCAGCTTGAAATCGGCGATGATACGCTTCCTGTGTCGTGCCGGCAGGTTGCCCACCTTGGGCAGGTTCGTTGGCGACAGTTCGAGCTTTTTACAGGCCTGCTCGAAGGATGTGATCTCAGGGACCACGTTGGGATCAACGCCGTATTTGGCGCACAGCTTGATGAAGGATTTACTTTTCTTTTCCATGATGGATTTATTGACTATTTGATTAAAAGGTTTGCGTATATCTCGGTGAACTTTTTACCGGCGTCTATGGCCAATTCGCGGCTTTTAAAGCAAAGGCGGAGACCGACGTACGAATACGAGTGCCAGCAAGCGTCGTCGCAGAACGAGAGGCCGAAGCCCGAATTGGGTGTGATCTCAAACCAAGGGAAGTACTTAACCTGCTCGGTATCCATTGGGTCAAGTAACGTACCCTCGTTGTACACCTCGGCGATCAGCTTCACCTGGCGGTAGGCGATCTCGTCCGGCGTCTCGCAACCTGCGGAGAGCTGCTCCATGGTTTTACCGGCGATGGCCAAGATGTCGTCGAAAGTCTTCACCCGGTCGGTGATCTTGCCGAAGTCAGCATCGCCGAGCAGTTTCTTGATCAGGACCTTGCCGTCGGCGTTGGCCTCGTTGTAGGTCTGCATCGCAACGGCGCGGTCGACCTGGAATGCTTGTGTGTTCATGAATTGTTGTTGATGTATGATTAAAATAGTTTCAGTATCCCGAGTTTCTTTTCGCGTGTTGTCCGGGCGTTCACCTGGTGCAGTTCCTTGTCGTAGTTCAGGTGGCAGCGCTGGCACAGGGCGGCAAGGTTTTCATCCCGATTATCCGTTGTATCGTGGTTCAGGTGGGCGATCGTCAGGACGATAACAGTCCATCGAGGATCTTCGTCGATTTCGTTCCAGTGGTCCGCCAGCATCCGCGCATGCTTATATCCCTGCAACCCTTGACCTACTGAATCGGCGTACTGATTGCCCGCAGCTCGTTCGTACTCCTTTGCCTCTTTGTCCCACCGGACCGCGGCATGGTTGTTTACCCCGCAGAACTTGCAGCAATGGCCGTCACGCTTCAGAACGCGTTGCCGTATCTCCTTCCAGTCAGCCGGGTATTTTGAGTAGTCGCAGGGCATCAGATCAGTTTATTTGTCTATGTAATCAAACAGCGTTGGCATCTTCGCACCTTGCTCAGCAGCTTTACAGTAGGCCGCGCCGTCGATGAAATAATTGTGGTTAAGTTCGAAGCCGATACCATAGCGGCCATGCTTTACAGCTTCGGAAGGCACCGTCATCAGCCCTCCGAACGGGTCAAATACCACATCACCAGGCTCCGACATCTGCGTGATCACGCGATCCGCGATATCGAGCTGCATGGGACATAGGTGCATTTCGCGCCCTTTGTTGTACTGGGTACTGTTGAGCGTACGCATCCGGGTGATATCGGTCCATACCTCGTCGGACCAGCTTTGCGGCTGAAGGAGCATGAACGTGGTGGGCAGCTTACCAGCTACCTGCAGGGCGTCGCCTATCGCCACATGGTACTCGAAGTCGTACACATGGTTCAGAGAATATTCTTTGAACACCTTGAATATCTTGTCATGCTCGAGGCCTGTTATCTCTTCCGGCAGCAAAGGCCTGTTACCTGAAGACCTGGTGAAGCCATGCGCGTCCACCTGCCAGCGGGAAAGGGAATACTCTTCCTTGCGCTTCTCGACCGGTTCATCGGCGTAGCTGTTCGTGCGATCGGTCGGCGGCTTGCGGAACAACAGCAGGTATTCGGGCATGCCTACGCCCATCTTCGTGGCGTCTTTGCACTGCTCCGACCATCCCAGTCGGTAAGTCTGGTTGTTCTCGCGCACCACATCCGTGACGATCGTTTTCATGCCGAGGTAGGCAAATCCATGTTTCCGGTAGTGGTTGATGGTGTCCAGGTGAAAGGGGTACACCTCCTGACAGCCCATCCCTGTCATACCCATGGGAACGATACGATCCTTTACGTGGATGGCAGCGATCCTGCCGGGCTTCAAGGCACGGTACACTTCCGGCGTCAGGTAATCCATCTGTACGAAGAATTCTTCGTTGCTTTCACTGTGGCCGAAGTCCGAATAATTAGGGGAGTATTCGTATTGAGAAGAGAAGGGAATGCTGGTCAGCACCAGGCCAATACTATCGGTTTCCAGTCTTCTGGCCTCGAGTACTGCATCATTGTGCACGATCCGGTACCGGTCGCCTTTGATCTCTATCCTTTCTACTCCGATTTTCCTAGTTAGCAGGCTGGCCATGGCCGCTTGTGATAGGCCAAATTCTTTGATGATGTCCGTCATTACTTTTACTTGTTTGATGTGGTTACGCCATTTCGTTTCGAGTATCTTCCGCACCTCGCGTTCCGCTTCAGTGTAGATCAGGTCAACGCGTACCTGGTGAGTCTGCAGGAATCGACGCAGGCGATGAATGGATTGTATAAAGTCGTTGAACTTAAAGCCAATTCCCAAGTAGATCGCCCAGTGGCAATGACGCTGCAGGTTGGTGCCTGATCCGATCATTGAAGGCTTGCCGCCAATCTCATCGATCACACCGGTAGAGAAATCGGCAATGATCGCCTCCCGGTCTTCCAATGCCTGTTTTCCGTATACCGTTGCACAGGTTGGAATTGCCCGCTCGATCGCTTCACGTTCGCTTTCCAGGTCGTGCCAGATAATTCGGTGAGCAGCTGGGTCTTCTTTGCGCAGCTCCATCATTTTCGCGATACGAGCCGGCAGGCTATCCCGCTTTTCCTTTGCGGCGCCAGGCAGGCCGAGCGCGATATCTTTAAACATCCGGCCCTGCCCACTCTTTTCGGTACCGGCGTTTGTGTGATCCGTTGGCAGTTCATGCCAGCGCAGGTCGAGCTCAGGCAAGATATACCCTTCATCATCTGCTGGATCGTCAGTAAGGTCCGAAGGCTTTGTAACGAACAGCGCCCAGCTGGCCACCCATAGCCAGAACTCCCGTTCCTTGTGTGCATGCAGCGTCAGCTTATCAGCCTGCGTGCTGTCGCGCTTGAAAAACCTGGTTTTAGCCTGGCTAATATCCATAACCCCAAGGAAGTCCGCGTAAGCCAGCAACTCGATATAGTCGTTGGGCGAAGGCGTTGCCGTGGCCACGAAGCGGTAAGGGACACACTGGGTACCGCGGCGATCACCCATCGGGCCGCCATCACCCGTGAACAGGCGCATGAACTCACGGAAGGTCTTACTACCGCCAAAGCCGCGCAAGATTGATGCTTCGTCAAGGCTGGCCGCCTGAAACATTCGCGGATCCAGTTTACCGTCGCGGACCGTTTCGTAGTTGGTGATGTATATACCGGTCTCTTCGCACTCAGCGATCGATCGCACAAACTTTGGCGGTGTTTCCCAACCGAGGATATTCCTCGAGTCGTTGATGAATTCCTGCCGAACGCCGAGCGGGGCAATGATCAATCCGCGGCCGCCTGTCCTGGTCAGAATTATCCTAATGGTTTCCAACTGCGTAACCGTCTTGTGAAGGCCAAAGGATGCGAAATTTGCCCGTTGTCCGCCTTCGACGTTCCACTTAACCATGAACCGGTTGTGTGGCTTTAAGGCCGGGTTTATCTCGTTCAGATCAACCTCGAAGCCAGTTGACTTCGCCAGCTTTACCTTGTTCTTCAAAAAGTCTTCGTAGATCATACTTCCTTGATATCGATGTTTAACAATTGCTTCATCAGCTTTTTCTTTAACCGGTACGCCCGGTTTTTCCTCGTGGCGTCGCTCTTCACATCCTCCACTACCTTTTCCCCGGTTGCCTGGATCACGTATACGAAGTCCGCGACATAGCTGCTGATCTTGCCGCCGTTCACTTCGAGCTCGTAGACCACCTGCAGCTCCAGAAAACCGATTTCGCCTGCCTTCTGCATAATCTTCAACTGACCGTACCGCTTCCCTTCCTTGGCGCTGTCGAACCTGATCCCATCGATCTCGACCACCTGGTTGCCGTACTTCGATCGCTTCGTCGACCTCTCCTTCTTGTGCTGGCCGGCAAACAGGTGAGGGTTCCTGGCGGCGCAGGCGGTCTTCTGCAGGGCTGCTATGGTCATGTGTGCTTTCATCAGTATGCGGTAAACTGGTCGCGTTCCTTTTTCTTTTCGTGGTATGCCGCTCTTACACAGGCCTTGCATTTGTTGCAATGACCGTCTGCCGATGACCGATTGATTGGAAAGGCGCTGAGTGGTTGAGGTCCATTATCCGGACAACCATAACATACCTTGCTATCAGATTTTGGTTTCACTGATGCCTGGGAAGGAAACCTGTAAAGCCTTATTTCTCCCATCACATTGATTTTAAGTAGTTATACAAAAGCATTTTCTTTGCGAGCGCCCGCAGCTTTTCAGCTTGTTCTGGCTCAAACTCACCCGCCTCCTTCATCTTGACGAATCTGGAAAGGGCGGCGCGGTTCTCGGTATTCATCTGGTTGGTGACCAGGGTTGACAGCTTCTGGTGGGTGTAGGCGATAGCTATCTGCAGCTGCTCCCACTTCTCCTGCTTTGTTGGCGTTAACCGTTCCTTCTCAACCAGCCAGTCGTACAGCATCACAGGAAGGAATTCGACGGGCAAATTTTGATCTTTAGTTTCCTGAAGCCACTTCTCCATCCCGGCGTCCGATGTGTCCTCCCTGGGCTTGTATTGAAGTCTGGCGAGCTTGTGGCTTTCCTCATGCTTGCTGACCTCTGCCCGCCGGTTCATGTAAGGGATCATCACCTCGTCAATAAGTGCCAGGTTTATCTGCTTCCCCCAGTCCTTCACGGTCGTGCCCATCAGCCGGAAGGCATACTCGACTTCTTGAGGGCAACAGGTGGCGTACTTCTCGATCAGCAATTGCCTGAACTGATCAACCAGAATGTTCATGAACTCATCCTCCGGAACCACCCAGCCGGTGATGATCGAAATCTTCAGCAACAAGGCTTTCGGTACCGGGACCATTTCAAGGGGCTCAAGCTTCCCGATCGGCATCCCTGAATACTTAGCAGCCAGTATGCTGTTTTCCTCCGGGGTTAACGTCGGTACGTAGGCTTTCGAGCAGTTGGTTACGTCCAGTGTTCCTGTCTGGTTTGAGATCGCGGTGCTGATTGATACTGGTTCCATTTTTCCCGAATAAGCCTTGTGCAATGGTTTGGAAGTACTTGTTGATCTTGGAAATGTCGTAACCCGACAGGTGCTGGTCGCTCTTGACGTAGGCGATCATTTCGCCCCAGCGCCTGGTGATCGCATCCCGGTTCGCCTCATCCGTGATCTGTCCCTTCAGCCCCAGCCAGGATTGTATTTTGCCAGCGATGAGTCGCATGGATGGTAAGTCAAGCATTTGGTCTACCGGGTAATGCTGGTTAGCTTCGGTGAACTGCTTCAGCATCGTGGGCAGTAGCAACTCGGGATTGGTTTCCCCCGCACCCCCTTCCTTATCCTTTTCCATGTCTTTATCCATATCCATTTCCATAGCCCCCTGTAAGGGGCTTGCAAGGCCCTCGCTACCACCTTCAGAATTTTTTACAGATAGATCGGCATTCAACAAGTTGAAGCGTTTAAGCGTGGCGATCGCAGAAAGGTGCGCCCGGTTTTTTTCCGAAAGCTTACCGTATTGGAACTCGATGAAGGACGGGATAAACCACTTTTTGCCAGCCTCCAACTCAATTACACGATCTCCATCAGTGTTGAAAAACTTCAAGGCATCCACCTTGTTTACTGGCATGTCGGAACCCAGGTAGGCCTGCGCAATTTCAAAGTCAACGATCCATATACCGGCATGGTCACAATCATGGTATAGGAAGTCCCAAAGGAGCTTGTAAGCCCCTTGTAAGGACCTTATGAAGGGCTTTTTGTACTTATTTGTATCTGTGAATCGCTTGGCCATGGTGCATCTTTTCGATAGGTTATTGATCTCGCTAGTTGTGGTCGGAAAGAACCTTCTTCACCTCTTGGATGTATGCCTCCACCTTCTTGGTCAACTCCACTGTCCTAGAATGGCCTGTGTAGAGAAGATCCTTGTGGGTCAAATAACCGTGGTAGGCCGTAGTGTGATCTCTGCCGCCAAGCCTCTCGCCAATCATCTTCCAAGTTGTTATGCGGGCCTCATAGCTGAAATAGGCGATAAGCTGTCGGGCCGCTACAATTGCCCTTTTCCGCTTTTTCCCAACGAGCTCTTCCTCTGTGATGTCGGTGACATGGCTTACTATTTCGACAACCTGGTCGAGACTTAAGCGCGGACCCTTGTCTTCGATTGGTATGAGGCGAACTTCATCGTTATTCACCAGAGATTTGAGCTCCGAATTCCATCCGGCGATTTTCTCCTGCACTTCAGGGCTTTGAATGTTTAACATGATGAGTTTCTTTAATGATTTACTAATCGTGATGAGGATAGACCAAGACTCTTCGACAGTTTCGGGTGTTCCTCAATCACCCGGTGGCAGGGGCCACATACTTTGATACCGGTGTCGAACAGATGGCTACCGATCCTGCCGGCATCGTGATGCTTCTGGGTGGCGTGGTATTGGCAGCCTGCGAACAACTTGATCACCTCGTCCGACTTGTTTTCCAGCAAAGCCACCGCGCAAACATTGTCGTCCTGGAACTCCTTTCGTTTCTGAGCCGAGTACTGCCTATTCCTGCGAGCCTGCTTCCTTGATTCTTTCCTAATAGGCTTTGGCTTTTTACGGGCCTTAACCTTTTTACACGGGCCTTTGTCCGGGCAGCAGGGATGTTTGCAAGGCTTCATGGAGCGGCAGGTTAGATCTTAAGCTTTTTACACAACTGGCTGAGGCTGGTACAACCGTGCGCAGCCAACACGATATCTGCCTCGAATTCGTCAGCACTTACCTTAGTCGTATCCAAATCCACCTTTGCAAGCACACGGGCAATTGCTTCTTGGTTTACGGCTTGGCTACTGTACCGGTGATCAGTTAAGTAGTCTCTTACTGGTTCGGGCAGGGCTTGGATCGTTGTCATGATCATTTTAGCCTGAGGCATCTTCGCCTTGATGGCGGCTTTGTTCTTGGCATTGATGGCCTCTGTCTTTTGCGCCGCAACCTTTTTTGAGAGCGCCTGGATTTCCTTTTCAGTGAGTTTGAATGTCATATCAAAAGAGTGTTTTAGTGACTGGTTTTTGTTTGCTGGTTTGCCGCTTCGTAGGTTGTGGTGGTGGGGCTTCTGTTTGGAACTTTTTCTCTATCTCGGGCTTTTTGTCGGTCAGGTATCGCACACATACCGGGAACCGCTGTCCGTCCTTTCCCTGGACTATCTTCACATCCTCCCGGCTACCGATCTCTTCGACCTCATCTCCGGCGCGACCGTACAGATGCGTGTGCTTGAACGAACTGTATATGTCAGTAGTCAGGTACAAAGTGTTCTTCCTTTTGGTCAGCGATGCTTTGCTTCAGTTCCTTGGTGGTGAAGATCTTGTCAGCATGCGTCCTGCGGGCCCAGGCGATCAGCTTCTCCTCCGGGAAAACATCTTCTGGATCGAGGGTTTCAGCTACCTCAGCGATGGTGTATTGCTTATCCTGCGATTGCATGAGGAGTGGTTTCGGGTTTGAAGTATGCCTGGAAGCGAACGGTGTCGTTGTACTCAGGCGATTTGATCAAGCCGTCACCCTTACCGGTCAACGATTCGGCGCCTGCCTCATCGAGTACGACCTTGCTGTCGATTTCTTTAGGCATCCGGAAACAAATCTGCACGGGGAAGTTGGCCTTTGCGTCACCAGTAATCACCTTGACCGAGGCCCGCTGAGTGCCAGCTACCAGGCGGATACCGCAGGACCGTCCTTTCTGCGCAAGCTTCCGCAAGTTGATCTCAAGGGTCTTGCCTGCGTTGGAAAGAGCGTCGGCGAACTCATCAAAAATCACAAGCGTATATTCCTCCTTACCCTGCTTGACCAATTGTTCCATGTGCACTACCAGTTTATCCATGGCATCGACTATCTCCTCTATATCGTTAATAACCAGAATACCCTGGCGGCGGTACTTCATGAAATCTCTTGAATATTTGGGGTCCAGGATAATTATGTTGTCGATCTCCTCTTTTGCGTACTCAACGATGTTGGTCATGCAGACTGATTTACCTGATCCTGTGGCGCCGCATACCAGCATGTGGGGAGTACTATGGTTCTCGAGGTCCCAGTATACAACGTCCCCGTAGTTGTCCCGGCCTATCGGGATTTTCTTGCCAACACGATCGTTAGGCTCAAACAGCAGGATGCCGTTCCTTTCCTTGGGAGCTTCGATCGACAGGTAGGATTTACCTTTGTAGACTTTCATTTGGCTGCTGATCCGGACGTTGGCCACGTCAAGGGCGTTGGCAATGTCCATTCGATAGCCGTAGATCGAAGCAACCCGTACACCGGCACCGACCTCAACCAGGTAAGTGTTGCAGCTATACCCCTCGAAGACGTGCGCAACCTTTGCCAGAACACTGAAAGTTTTCAGAGCATGCTCAATCTTCTGCTCTGGGGTCATGTCTTTGTTACTCATATCGTATTGAATAAATTTATCTGCGTTTTGCTTAAATTTTCGGATGATAGTGGGGCTGATCATCTCGCCCGCTGAGTCGCGGATCTTCCTCAGTCGCTTGCCGACCAGCTCCTTTTTCGATTCCTCGACGTTGAAGTCTTCCACACTCACCTCGCTGATCATGGTGCGGGCCCAGAAGTCATACAACTCAGCCATATCGACGAACTTATCCGAGTCATTGATCAGGTAGACGTAATCCGCATCACTGACTGCCTCGAGCATTCTCCTTAACGGCTCGTACAACAATGCTTCATAAAGGCGGCGAGTGCTATCGGTAATCTCCACTGGCATCTTAGCCAACTGGGCGCTTTTGTCCTTGTTTTGGCTGTACTTGTTCTCGATGAACCAAACCTCATCAACTGTCAAACCGGTTTTGGTCTCAAAACCTTTTACGTAGGTGATCGCCTGGATGCCGATGGATAGCGCCATCTCATCCTCCGGCGTGAACGCATTCTTGCTTTTGTGATCTATCAGGACGATCCTGTCGTCGTTCAGGCGGATACCAAGGTCCATTTTGAAGTTGAGCGGCAGGGGGATGTCAACACCGTTCACTGTCACAAACTCGCTCCCATACATCTCCACAAAGAGAACTTCGGCCAGGTCTTCTTCATAAAGTGCTTTCTCTGTCCAGAAGTTTTTGAGCAGGGAGGTAACCTTTTTCACTGCATCCAGGTGGGCGGCCTCGACGGTCGGAGTGGTTTTCTGCAGCTTCCATTTATTTGCACCGGTCGAAGCCAGGTAATCAAAAGCTGCCTGCTCCATCTCGATTAGATCGATCTGCTTACCTTCCATTTTCTGGGCAAAGTAGTAGTCCAATGCTGCGTGGTAGGCGTTCCCGGCCATGGTAGTAGAGCTCGATTTCGAGTAAACACCGTAGATGTGCTGCATCTCGAACGCCTTCTCGTTGCGGGCAAATCCGGTAACCTTTGAGTAGCTCCAGCTGCTCACCAGGAAGTTGCTCAGAAGTTCCTCAAGCTGCTCAGGTTCGTAGCTGCGGTATTGGCTTTCTGTAATCATGGCATTACGGGGGCTTTCGTTTTACCTTCAGGCAATTCCTCCTGGCGGGCTTTAAAAATGGCCTTGACCCGTTCGTCCGCATCGACAGCCTTTAAGTTCTTCAGGTATAATTGAGTCAACTGAAATCGCGATGTAGCACCTTTGACCAATTCTTTCCATTGGGCCAACATCTCTTCTTCAGTGAGCTCCTTGGACTGGTTGTCTGAAGCTCCGGGCTTTGTGGTTTCGCCATCGTTGTCCTCGTCGGCTGTGGCCAGGCCAAGGGCGCCGATCAGTGTGTAACGCTGCAGGTATGTATGGGTACTGCCTTTCTGCTGGATATCGTTTTTGCCGCCTGTGGCATCAACACCCGCTTCCATTTCGGTGGTTTCGGTGTGGCCGTCACGATGCGATACCAGGCAGACAACCTTCAGTTTGCCATTGGCCTCTTTGAATTCCCAGCGGTAGGAAAGGCCACACATCTGTAATGCCTCCTGTATCGCACCCCGAATGGTTCCCAGATCGGCAAACCGGTATGAATAAGATCCGCGCGCGGATGCTATCTTGGCGATCTTCTTTTTAGGTATTACCGGGCACCGGGTTTGGAAAAGAGCCAGCGCGTCCAGGAAGGCCTTCTTCGCCTGCTTCTGCTCCCATCGATCCTGTAGATCCATCAGCTTCTGCAACTGATCAAGGTCCACACCCTTGGCAATAGCCTGCTCCAATAGCACTATGGGCGTCACAGGTGCAGGCACCTCATTTTGCACATTGCTCTTGGCGATTGATTTTTGATCCATATCTTTATCTTGCTTTTGAACCTTTAATAAGCCCGGTAGGTTTCGCCCTACCGGGCTTCTGTTTTCCTATGCCTTCAACTACTCACCACCGGCCTCGGTATCCTTCACCTGGTCCTGAGAACCTTCAGCACCTTCGGCATTGTTGGTGTCAACTACTTCGTCTGTGTTGGCTGCAGCTGCAGCGGGATTGTTCGGATCGAACGTCATGTTCTTGCGTTTTTATGATGAGTAAATAAGAGACAAAAAAGTGCCGGTCACCTGGGAACAGGTCCCGGCGTTATAACCTTGCTTGCTATATGAAAAGAGAGAAGTCTAAAGAAAGGCCGCCGGCTAAAGCGGCCTAAGTAATCAATTCCACTATTTGTAATAAGACCCTGCTATGAGGTACTGCCTCATCAACGGATCTTGTGGAGAAGACTGGATTCGAACCAATGGCCTCTGCATCTTCAATGCAGCGCTCTACCAACTGAGCTACATCTCCATAACCGGCGCTCCAATTTCCACATAATCAGCGCCGGTAGCCAAAACTAACTGCGGTAAGAAAGAACTATTTCATAACCTATCGTTTCGTCACACTCAGCAGTATTAATTCTGAGCCGGGAGGCTATGATTGCCGGCTTCCTGTTGAGTGATCAATACCTCCGAAAAATGGCCAGCCATGCACCTCCGAACTACCAGGGCCATTATTAATGCGATTGGGTTAAGAATAACCTACCGGCAAGGCTGGACCGACTACTATTTTTGTAGAGCTTTAAAGAAGCCGGCCAAGGGCACCGGCTTTTATACCCCTAAAAACCCCAACTGAAGACAAAGAACTTTAAAGTTGGGGCGGCATCCACTCCGCCCCTTGATCATCAACCAAAGCCTCAACCGCTTCTCGTGCAACCTCTATTCTCCACCAGAGGTATAGCACCAACATCAAACACCACCATAAGAGCATTACCGATGCCATGCCTCTTCTTCGTATTCGTCCAGTTCAGGATCCTTCCTGAACATTGAAAAAGCACTAAGACCAATTTGAATCACCACGTCTAACAGGCATCCTGCTATAGCTTGAGTTCGGTCAAACAGTATGTACAACCAATTTTTCATTGTCGAACTATTTATAGAATTTTCGTTCAGAGTAAATGTGGTAACCGGTAAGCACCAGTATTATCGCACTAAGGATAAAAGGAATGATCATTGGGATTGGATTTGATGGTTTTTCAAAAATGCTTTGGGAATCGACTCAAGCAGGTACCTTTTCTTGATATTGTCCCACTTTACAACACCCTCTCTTTTCATCACCTTCAGGACGTTGAAATCCCAACCTGTCGCCTGGTAGACCACGAATGCCGTTACCCAATGCTCCTGCTGTTGCTTGGCCATTATGGCATTCAGCTTTTTGTCAATTCGGTCAAGACGTTGCTCCGTGGTCATACAAGCATTATTCTCCGGTCATAAAATCAGTGTACAGATCGATGAATTGTTTGCCGGCATATTCAGCCAGTTCACTCGATTTAAAACAAAGGCGGAGACCGACGCCCGAAGCCGTGAGCCAGAGATCGCAGTCGCCGTACGAGAGGCCGAAGCCCGAGGGGGCTACCCTAAACCAAGGATAATATTTATACTGGCTAGAATCACCCCAGTTGGCCTTCCACCCTTCGTTGAGGGCCTTTACAACTACCAGCAGCTTCTTATATGCGGCCACATCCTTAGTATCATTGAGGTCAGTCACAGATTTAGGATCAATGCCGAGCTCCTGGCAAGCGTCTGCGAAGCACTTTACGCGGTCCATGATTGAGGCCAAGAAGAACTTCTTACCAAAGTTTTCCTCCAGCATGGATTTGAAAGCGCCATCAGCTGCAGGGTATAGTTCCTTTGCTTTGGCTTCTGTAAGGGTGAGTGTCTTTGACATATTGAAGGCTATTTTATTAGTTAATTGAGGGGTTACATTTTACTCTGAATATTGCCACGGTGTTATTCTTATCGGGGCACATGTCATCGAGATTGAAATATGAAAACCTTGCAATACCTTTTGGGTAGTTAACCTGCTGAATGAAGAATACATTTACCTTCTTAGGTAATAAGTGAATCGGCAAGAGAGGACCATCAGTGACAGACATGCCGTTGGATAAAAATTCGTGATTCATGACTTTAACAATTTGAGGGTTGCATTTTTGACAATTCTGTATTTCCTTTGCGCACGAATTCCTACCGACTACTACACGATCCTTTCCTTAGTTCCAATTGACGTTCTTGCGAGCGAACACTTCCCGAGCCTTATCGCTGATAAGGCGGTCATCCTTTTTTCTGACCCATCGGGAAATGGTGAGCACTGACTTTCCAAAGGCATCGGCTAATGCGCCGAGTACTTCTTGGCTGAGTTCTATTTGCTGCTCTTTAGGTTTCTTTGCCATTTTTGATTTAGATTTGTTTCAATCGTGAATCAAAGATATGACGAAATTTCGTCCATTTCCAATTTTTCGTCCAACTATTTTAAAATGAAAATTGCAACTACCGTGCAGATATGTCTTAACATTAAGAACGCACGGATTACCAAGAAGTTATCGCAACAGCAGGTCGCGGATTTGTTAGAAGAAAGTCGATCAACTTATGCAGAATGGGAGAAAGGAACGCTGCCACGAGTAGATATTTTTTTCAGGATTGCCGAAATTCTGGAGGTATCACCGTATAAATTATTAGACGTTGACGAAAAATCGTTTTCTGGCGCAGAACTTACCAACAACAATAAAACGGTCATCACAGTAGAAGGAACCAGTGAAAGTAATTACCTGAATGAACTATTGGACGAAAAAGAAGCCCGGCGACGGGATACCGAAGCCAGGCTAACAAAAGTTGATACTGTCAATGATAGATTACTGAACCTACTTGAAATCAATTCGAACTTATCTGTAAAGCTTCAGATTGCCACTTTATCAGATTTGAAAGCCTCAATAACGTATCAGGCAGAAAAGGAGGCCGGGGGCGAAAAGAAGAAACAGATTCTGATCGAGTCGCACGTAAGCAAGTTAGCAGGCGAACATCAAGAGCGAATCGTATCAATTTACAATCCGCAAGGGCAGGACAATCCCAGCAAGGCGTAGAAAAATCACTTGTCATGGCGCAATGGTTTAGGGTATAACAATTATGGTGACAGGATAGGATTGGATTCTAAATTCGGAAACGCCTTTGAAGTAGTCTGTTTGAGATAAGGTTGTTGAAGCGGTGCGCACTAAGGGGACAATAAATCTAACAATTCCATTTCGCATTACAATCCTTCACAGGACATTTTAGTAAAATTTTTAGGTGTTACCACTTATCCAGTCAGTTGGATATACGGAAACCAGTAGTTATACGTTATATATATAGTTTATATTTATCCCATAAACCAGAATCATGAAAGGATTGCTGTTCTTTTTTCTTGTTGCTCCTTTTATATCGTTCAGTCAAACAGCGCAAGACTCTGTAATATCATTCACGGAGGTCGTTAGATGTGACAGCATCAAAAAAGAAGAACTTTTCGTTAAGGCTCGGCAGTGGTTCAACGCTAGCTTCAAGGACGCCAGAAGCGTTGTAAGAATAGCAGACAAAGAAACCGGCGAGATTGTGGCAAAAGGCATTGTAATATCTCAGCACTGGTATAAAGCGTTGGGTAAGGAAAATAAGATACCAATTTTATATGAGGCTGATATTGCTATATACGTAAAGGATGGACGATACAAGTATGAATTTAAGAATTTCATTGACATTGAAGAGTCAAGCATTAAATACACCGGTCCATTGACCACTGCGAAAGCATATCCAGCAAAGGGTTATCGAAACAAGGTGATCATGGATAAAATTTGGAATAGCCAAAAGGAAGAGATTGCCATTACCATCAGCGAATTAGTAGTAGGTCTTAAATCATATATGAGCAAACCCGCAGACGATTTTTAAATAGTCTTCAACACAGCCGCCTGCTCAACAATGTCTACCCCGGCCAAGTGATAGTACACTTCAACCACTTTCACTGTAATACCCATCAGTTCGGCGGTAACAGACTTTGGCAGCCTCCGGGACGCACAGATGTAACCGAATGTATGCCTGCCGACATGGGTCGTAATTTTCCGGTCAATTCCAGCCATTAATGATATAACCTTTAGCATGCGATTTATTGCCTCCTTTGTTTGAGGAGGAGGTAGGTTCTTAACTCGTTCGATTATGCCAGCCAGGGTAGGTCCTATTGGCAATACGACGAACTCATTGTTCTTTCTGGCCCGCAGCCTCAGAAGATCATTTTCTACCATCCTGCCGGCATCAAATTGCTTCCAGTCGCTGTACCTCAGCCCGGAATAGCAGCCCAGTAGGAAGTAGCAAAGCGATTGATACACCGACTCCGGAAGATCCTTGTCAAATAGGTTATGAAGTTTTTTTAGTTCATGGTCGGTAAGGTAGACTCGATCTGTTTGCTCGTATTTGGGCATCAGGAAATTGTCCATAGGATTTACCTTTATTAATCCCTCTCTTTCGGCCTGATTCAGTGTACGCCGTAGGTATTTAAAGGTGGTGTTTATGGTATTCTGCTTCATCCCGCGCGCCCGCTCATGCTGTTCGTACTTTCGCAAAAACTCCCCATCAATATCCGTCAGGAAGGTATCCGGGCAGAATTCCAGCAATCTATTTACCTCCTTAACATCACCCCGTGTAGATCTGAGCTCCAAGGCAAAATCCTTGAAAGATTTCTGCACCGTTCCCCGCTTGAGAAGCTTTCCGGTTATCTTTCCACCCTGCAGCTGCTGGACGGTGATATGCCCTTCCAATTCCGATATCTGTTTGCGTATATTTGCGTTGATCGCCTTGTGGTTGGGATAATCCCGTACTTCCTTCTTATCTTCATCCCACTGGCCTGTATTGACCTTATAGGAGGTTTTGAGGTAGTTTACCTTCCTGTTTATCGTTATTGCGATCATGATCGGGCATAGACCCTTCTTATCTTCTTTATGGCGCCATAGCACTGGTCGAATCGTGAAGTTGAGCATTTGGTAAAACGTTGGTATAACCAAGGTAAAACATTTGCCGAAAACTGGGGACTTTTGAGGACGAGTGAGGAATGGCCACAAAACAACGAAACGCTTACTGGGCCTGAATAAAATACAAAAACCGCTACAGGAGCGGCTTTTGATAAGCGGTATGTGTGACCCCGTCTGGATTCAAACCAGAAACCTTTTGATCCGTAGTCAAATGCTCTATTCAATTGAGCTACGGGGCCTTTTTTGTTTTTTCCTTTCGATCAATCCGCGATGCGTTTCTCTCAAATGGGTTGCAAAAATAGGGAGATTGCTCATTCCCACCAAACAGAAATTGCTAGAAATCCGGCCATTAACTAAATTATTTTTTTGAAGGCCCGTCCCGTCTGCATTTCAGGCGAAAAATATTTTTATGGCTCTTTTAGTTTTGCCCAAAAAGCTCCCAATCCCCTCATGCTCATGATCCTATACAGCTATTCTAGGTCCTTTTAAATGACTCGCCGAGCCGCCGCTCCGTCCCCTCCCACCCTCCAGTCACCTTTGCCCCCTCTGTATAGTCCTGGTATAGTGCCCGAGCTATTCCGGGCCATTCCTGGAGTTGTCCGCATACAGTACACATACATTCCGCCTACTGTATCCGCCTATACCGCCTGCCTTGGGGTTACATTTCATTCACTCATTTAACCCTGAAAGCAGCAGCAACCGGTAAATATTATTGCACTTTGCCACAAAACCTGGCGAAATCGCCGCTCTCGTCATCGTTTCGCATATCTGACTATCAAGGCTACAAACAAGCTTATTATCAACCCGTTAACCGCCATTTCTCGCCCCATGGTCCTCAACCGGTCTGCAACCCTTCTACACATCCTCTACACATCCTCTGCCGCCTCTCTGACAGACAGACCTATTGCAGAAGGGGTGCAGACAATGTGTAGAGAATATTGAGACAATATGATCCGCCTATCGCAGCCAACCAACACCACCCGATCATACATCGCTGCTAAATGCGTTTAAAAACCTCAGGATCTTGCGAACGAAATCCAATAGAGAAGAATGACTGCCCAAGCATTTTACCGGGCAAAAAACGCCTTAAAATCGACGACAAAAATACGGCAGATTTTCACCTTAAAAATACCCCTATCCGTTCACACCTTTCGTGCGCCAGGTTTACTGGATTTATAACCTTGCACTACTTTGCGTACAACATCTCCCCGTCGAATACTAAATAAACATCCTCCTGCGTTGACGCCCATCAAAAAGGGCCATCCACCACGGATAGCCCTTCTTTCATAAGGTCGGTACTATTGTTCAACAAGACACCCCACCTAAGGGATGCTTGTCATTATTTACCAAATACATCTTCCAGCTTCTTTGCCAGTTCCTCTCCATGCAGGTTACGCGCTACAATGATACCCTGCGGATCGATCAGCACATTGGCCGGGATCAGGCGGATACCATAGATCTCCCCTACCTTATTATCCCAAAACTTGAGGTCGCTCACCTGGTGCCAGGGCATCTTGTCATCCTTGATCGCCTTTACCCAAGCCTCTTTCTTCTTATCAAAGGAAACGCCCAGTACTTCCAGGCCCAGCGGGTGATACTTCTCATACAATTTGATCACGGCTGGTATTTCTGCCCTACAAGGCGGACACCAGGCCGCCCAGAAATCGATGAACAAATACTTGCCCAGGTTCTCATGCAACACATACTTCTTACCGGTAGGGTCCCACTGTTCGAAATCAGGCGCTTTCTGCCCTACCCCACCCTCGCGCAGCTTGGCTGGCAATGTACGCAGCAACTGGAAGTACTGGGATTTATGAATAGCCGGAGAAAACAACTCCAGGTCCTTTTCCAGCTCATCGGGCGATAAACGAAAGGAATAATACCGGTACAACACATAAGCCGAAGCCAGGGAAGCCGGGTTCTGACGGATATACTCGTCGATCTTGAATCCTTTGGAATTGTTCTTATACTGCAGGTATACATCATGCAGCTTAGAGCCACTGACTGTGGAGCTCTTATAGCTATCCACCGAATCTACCACCACCGTGATCGGACTGTTTTCCAGGAATACATAAAACGGGTATAGCAGATCTACCGTAGCATCGAGCGCAATACCATACAGCTCGGGCAATTCAGGCTTGGTCTTGAAGGTAAACTTGCCGTTCACCACCTTGGCCGAGTCGATCGTCACCAGCATCTTGTTGCGGTATTTCTGCAAATACACCTTACCCGTGGTAAAATTCTTCACCGTACCACTCAGCGAAAATTGATCATTGCCCGTATCAGCCTGCACCAGGCCGGCAGCCACCAGCAACACCATTAACAGTAGGGAAATCCTTTTCATATTTTATCGAATTGATGGAATAATAATGAACTCTATTGATTGATGAGTTTGTTCGACACGATCTCTGTATTGGGAATCGACCACACATACGCCGCATCCGTGGGTGGTACCGCGCGCGCGTTGAAACTGCTGCTGCGCTTGGCCGGGATGGTCAGCAGGTTACGCAACAGGTCATTCGACCGGAAACCTTCACCCAGCAATTCAATACGCCGTTCCTTCCAGATGGTATTGACCAGGTTTGTTTCTGTATCGATATCACCCGCCGCAAACACATAGCCGGCATCCGACCGACCATGCACCGCCTTCAGCAGCTTCACTGCCAACGACTGATTGCCGGTACGCGCTGCCGCCTCGGCATAGTTCAATAACACTTCCGCATAGCGCACCACCGGGATATAATCCAAAAAAGGCGATGGCTTGGCATACTTCGTCAGGAAATACTGGCTATTGGCTGTATTCAGCCGCACCATATTGCGCCGGGCATCGCTGGCGCCCCATTGTGTGCTGCCATGAATACCCTCTGTATTCAAAGAGAAATCTGCATTGGCATTATAAGAAGCCCCCAATGCCGTCACCGGGCCATCGGCCTGGGTTACCGGGAAAGAAAACACCGACTCCGTGGTGGTATAATTGCTGCTGAATATCGTCACGATATTCGTTTGCAGCGCGTGCAACACACCGGTAGTGGCTGCAAACGGCGCATCGGCCTGCGGCACGATCTTCACAGCCTCCTTCACCACATTGGGATACTGACCAATATTCAAATACACCCGCGTTTTGAAAGCAATCGCCGTGTTGCGGTGCGCCCTGGTCGTATTCAACTCATTGGTGCCATATTTTTCCGGCAGGTTGGTCTCTGCAACATCAAGATCCTTCAGTATCTGCTCGTACACCTGCGCTACCGTACTACGCGCCAGGTCCTTATTGGCGACCGATGTTTCCGGCAGCAAGCGCAAAGGCAATGCCTTGCCCGCTCCATTCCCTTCTGCGTAAGGGCGCGCATACAAGGTCACCAGGCTGAAATAAGATACCGCGCGAATAAACCGCGCTTCTGCGACGTATTGCTTCTTCTGTTCTTCGCTGATCACACCGGTCGTCTTTTCCAATCCATCGATCAGGATATTGACGTTGTTGATCGTGGCGTAATAAGACTCCCACACACTGGCCACATCGGCGGATGATCCTGAATAGTTATTCGCCCAGCCATCGAAGCCGGTGTACGCATTATTGGTCAGGTTGATGAATTCCTCGCCCCGGATGTCGGCATTGAGAAACAGGCGGCCGCCTGCACTCTTCAAGGACTTGTACGCTCCATTGACCAGCCCCGCAATACGCGAAGGCGTTTTGAATATATCGGATGAGCTCAGTTGCGAAGGCGAAGAAGTGTCGAGTATTTTATCGCAACCGGTCATACCGATCGCCGCACTCACTACCACCGCCCAGGCCGCTCTATTGATGAATGTCTTTTTCATGTTAATCCATTAAATACATAAAGCATTAAAAACCTACATTGATACCAAATGTGATCGTACGGGCCTGTCCCACTGAGTTGAATTCCACGCCCGGCGTGGTATTGTTGTTGCCATTGGTGGAGATCTCCGGATCGGCGCCGGTATAACCGGTGATCAGGAAGGCATTGGTAGCCTGCGCATATACACGGAGCGAACTCAGTTTCACGCGGCTCAGCAATGACGTTGGCACCCGGTAGCCGATCACCACATTCTGCAAGCGGGCAAAATCACCCTTCTCTACGTTCTCACTGATGGAAAACTGCGTACCGTTGGAGATACGGTCATTGTACACCACGCGGGGAATATCGGTTACATCACCCGCTTTCGTCCAGCGGCGCAACATATCTGTTGAATTGTTGAAGAAGATCTGGTCACGCAGCGTCGTCTTGGTGCCATTCATGATATAGTTACCGCCAGCATAGGTAAACGTGAAGCTCGCATCGAAGTTCTTGTACGAGATATTGTTGGTGATGCCACCATACCATTTGGGCAAGGCATTGCCCAGCGGTACAAAATCAGTAGCGGTGATCGCCTCTGCTTTCTTCCCATCGAGGTAGGTCCAGTTGTTCTCGCCCGGCGCTACTACAAAGCTGTATTGCACCTGCTCGCCTTTGGAGTTGATGAAAATGCGACGGCCGTTGGCCGGATTCACGCCGGCACTGATGGCACCATAGAGCGTACCCACCGACTGACCAACGCGTGTAATGTTGGTATTGTTCAGATTGGAAGCCGTATACCCCACGATGTCTTCGCCATTGGCCAGCGCCGTCACCTTGTTGCGGATATTGGTGTAGTTGAAGGCTACATCCCAGCTCAGGTCTTTGTTGCGCAGGATGTTGGCATTTACGCTGAACTCGATACCGCGGTTGTACAAGGAGCCGATATTCGACAGGATGGCATTGCCCGGTATACCCATGGATGGCGATAAGGGCGTATTCAAAACCAGTCCGTTTACATTGTTGTTGAAGTAAGCCAGTTCCACCTGCACCCGGTTGTTGAGTATGCCCAGGTTCAGGCCGATATTGGTTTGCTCGCTCGTCTCCCAACTCAGGGCCGGGTTGCCGATCTGCGACAAAGCCCAGGTAGGTGCCGCGCCATACAGGGAGGCGTTATACAATCCATAAGAACCAAAATCATTGGTCAGGTTACCATTGCCTACCCTACCCCAGCTACCCGTCAGCTTTACCTGGCTGAAAATATTGGAGAGGCTCGAGCGCTCGAAGAACCCTTCTTCTGAAAGCACCCAGCCAGCAGACACACCACCGAAATTGCCGTACTTTTTACCAGCAGCCAGCGCCGAGTTTCCATCGCGACGGAAATTACCCGTCAGGAAATAACGGCCTTTGAAATCATAGGTCAGGCGGGAGAAAAAAGACGCAAATACACGCTCTCCGATACTGCCACCACCGGTAGCAATATTGGCCCAGCCGCCTTGTATGTATTCAAAGAAATCATCGGATGCACCCGTACCGCGGATACCCCAGATGGAGTTATCATACTTTTGAATATCGTTACCCACCAGCACATTCAGGTGATGATCAACAAAACGGTCTTCGTAGGTAAGGGTATTGGTCCAGGCCTGGTTCTCGCGGGTAGAAGCCGTATTGGCAATCGAACCCAGGGTACTATACGCATCGGAACCAAAGGTCGGGCTCTTGTACGCCACATCTTCATTCTTGATCTGGTCATATGCAAACGTGGTACTGAACTGCAGTTGCTTCAGCAGGCGCACATTGGCACTAATACGCCCCAGGAAGCGGTCGCTCGCCGAGGTATTGCGGTTGAGGTCAAACACCGCCACCGGATTGAACAACGGGAAGCTCAGCAGGTTGGCGCCACTGCCCAACTGTCCGCCCGTATTATTGATATTATAGGCACCATCGGCATTGTACGCAGCTACGTTCGGCGGCAACGCAATAGCCAGGCGACCGGCACCCGTTGTCGACATCGTCGTACCAGGCAATGAACCTGAGTTGTACGACCGGTTATCTGATTTATTATAGGTAGAATTCAACACGATCGTCAGCCAGTCGTTGACCTTGTGGTCGATATTGGCACGTAAGCCCAGCCGCTCGAAGTCATTACCCACCAGGAAGCTCTGCTGGTTGCTGAAGTTGGCCGAGAAATAATAATTGGTGCTTTGTGAACCACCCGATACGCTCAGCGCGTGGTTGTGCGATACCCCGGTACGGTAGATCACCTCTTTCCAGTCGGTATCGACCAGCGACCCATCGGCATTGTAAGAAGGAAAATACAACGCCGGCCTTACGGAAGCATTGTTCTCATTGCCTCCAAGTATCTTGGCATTAAGTACCGCTTCATTTTTGAGGTCCATATATTGTTGTGCTTTCAGCACGTCGGGGAAACGGGTATCCTTCGAGAAGCCCACCCACGCATCGTAATTGGTGCGCACCTTACCGACCGTACCCTTCTTGGTGGTGATCAGCAGGATGCCCGCCGCGCCCCGTGAACCATAAATGGCGGTAGAGGCTGCGTCTTTCAATACATCGATCGACTCGATGTCGGACGGATTGAGAATGCTCAACGGGTTATTGGGCACACTGGTGTTCGAAGAGATATCGCCCGTATTGACAGGAATACCATCGATCACCACCAGGGGATAAGAGCTCAGTGAAATAGAATTCACGCCACGGATACGGATGACGGGCGGATTGTTCAATACGCCATTGGGAATGGCTACGCTTACACCCGCCGCCTTACCAGATAATGCCTGGTCGAAGCTCTGTACCGGGATATCTTTGATCGCTTTTTGATTGATGCGTGCCGCAGCGCCGGTAAAGCCTTTCTTGCCTTGCGTACCATACCCTACCACCACCACTTCATTGAGGGCCGTATCACGGCGCTTGAGACGAATGGCGATTAACGTATTGCGTACCGCATCGGCCTCCTGGGTTTCAAATCCCACTGCCGAGAATACCAGGCGACGCGCACCGGCCGGCAACGAGAGTTGAAAGGCGCCGGAGGCATCCGTCAGTGCTACTGCTTGTGTGCCCCTGGCCAACACACTGACGCCTTCCAGGGGTTGCCCCTCCTCGTTCAATACTTTACCGGAAATGGATTTAGAAGCACTCGCATCAGCCGAAACGGGACTGCTACCGCTTTGTGCCTGGAGGACACCAGTAGAAAAAAGACCCAGAGAAAGGAAGAAAACACGGGGAAGAACGGTGGTTGGCGCAATAGCTTGCACACACCATCGCCCCAAGGGTAGCAGTTGTTTTTTTTGCATACCTTAGCATGGTTTAGGTTAACAATAATGCTGGCCCATCGTCAGAGGGAGCCACTGAAGTAACTTGAACACCAAAGGGAATGTGACAGCATTCCCTTTCTTATTCGTTTTTTACCAGGACAAGGAGAAGTTTAATAGGTATAAGATAGGTATGGGCTCAAAGATAGCTAAAAAGAAAGAAGTCTACTAAAAAGGTGGAGATTAAAAGTGAAAGTATTTTATTGTTTGACAAATACGAAATAAAAAGGGCGACGCAACCGGTTGTTGCGCCGCCCTTTCAATGATGATTGTGCTATAATTACTATTGTTCCAGCCCAAGCCTGCTGATGCGCATCGCCACCGCACTCCGGGTGCGACCAAAATGCTCGGCCAACTCGGCAATACTTTTCCCATCACCATACAAGATCGTCAGTTCATCATCCAGCTCATGATCCCAGGGTAAGCCGGCCGACTTGGTCTGCTCCCGCTTAAATGGCTTAGCAGCGGTTGGACGCTTGTAGCTTCCTGCGCTCGTGCTGGTCACTGCCCTTTTTTTCGGGGGCAATGCCTTGATATGGGCATTGAAGGCATGGCCTTCCGGCATCATATCATCTGGCATCAGCAATTGCTTTTTTGCACGCGTCACCGCCACATACAATAAATTGATCTCTTCATTCAGGCGCGCCAGGTCTACATCTTCTTTCTTCTTTTCTTCCTTCATTTTCTTCAGGCGCAGCTCGGTAATGAAATCATCCGCCAGTTGTACCTCGTCGTACTCGATGCCCTTGCAGCGGTGCACCGTAGAGAATACCATCTCTGCTTTTGCCTTGTCTTCGTCTTTGACGTGTTTTTCCTTCAGTGACTTCAAAATGATCGGCAGTTCGTTGCCATACTCCTTCACCACTTCCACCATCATCGACAGCTGTTTGTCTTCCGTTTTGGTGATGTATTCCTCCAGGTCCTTCATATCCTTCATGCCATTGATCAGTTCGTCACGGATCAACTGCTTCTTGTCGTTGTACAGGTTGAGCACATCGTACAGGGAAGCGCCTTCATCGGCATAGGTGTACGAATTGATATTGCCTTCGAAATACACCTTTTTCAGCTTACCTTCCTGTACCAGTCCAATGGCTGCCAGCAGCAGTCCCAGGTTCGACCGGGCGATCACCGCCTTCGATTTCACCTGTTTGGCTACCCCGCTGCCCTGGATGGTCACATCGCCATCGAGGTCGAGGTGTTTCTTGAAGGTGAGTACCCGCATAGCCAGGTCGGCAATGTCCTGTCCGAACCGGAAACTAGTGGAGAGCTGATAGGTCTTGAACTTCGCTTTCTCCAGGGAGTTGACGGCAAAACGCCAGCCATAGATCTGCTGGTGCGTATCGCCCACGATCACTTTGGTGGCAGACTGCCGGAAGAAAACATCCAGCATCGCTGCCGACGCATCCTGTCCTTCATCGAAGAGGATATAGTCGTAACCCAACTGTGGGTTGGACAACTGGAATTTCTTCAGGTAAAAATCGTGGGTCACCTCGATCTCTCCTTTGTCCATTTTGGCGAGGAATAGACGGGTCTGCCGTTCGATCTGCTCGTAATAGGTTTTGACGAATTTGGCCGCCACCTTATCGGTGACGATGTCCTGGTAATTGAGGTCTTGTACGCGACGGGCGTCGCTGTTGCAGAAATAACCCACAAACTTGTGGATATGGTTGGCCAGGATATGTTCACCATGGCGTTCACTGCTGTGCAGGCCCAGGATGGACACGATATCGGTTGATTTATACCCCAGGGCCCGTACCTTGTATTGGTGCCTGAACACAATATGCTTGTAGGCCAGTGAATGCGCCGTCTCCACTTTTACATGATCCAGCTTCAGCTCCGCAAATTTCCGCACTGCCTCGAGCTTCACGGCTTTATTGAAAGCAAGGTACAGGATACTTTTTCCGGGCCGGGCCTTGGCATAGGCCATGATGGTCGTCGTTTTACCCGATCCTGCCACCGCATTGATCCTGATATCCCCCTTCGATTGTACGATTGCCTTCTGTTCTGCCGTCAATTGCATCTGGCAAAAATACACCGGCCGGCAAAAAAACGCAGGAATAATAATCCACAGTTAACAATCCGCATCAGCCTTTTCTCCTACCTTTTCGCCCCAAAAAACAGTCACCCATGCACAAACTGTCTGTCGTCTTATTCTCCCTGATATCCCTGCACACCATGGCCCAAACCGAAGAAGCGCCCCATAGCCACCGCATGGGCCGTGCGCTCAAATTTCCCAACGTGCCGGGCTACCACGTCATGAAATGCGACCTGCACATGCACACCGTATTCTCCGATGGCGCCGTTTGGCCCGATATCCGCGTGGCGGAAGCCCTGATGGACGGCCTGGATGCCATCTCTCTCACCGAGCACCTGGAATACCAGCCGCACAAAGCCGATATCCCCCACCCCGACCGCAACCGCTCCTATGAATTGGCGTTGAAAGAAGCCAAGGACCATCACCTGCTCATCATTCGCGGATCGGAGATCACCCGTAAAATGCCGCCCGGCCATAACAACGCCGTCTTCATCGAAGACGCCAACAAAATGCTGATCAGTGATTCGGTAGAAGTATTTCGCGAAGCCAAACGCCAGAACGCTTTCACTTTCTGGAACCACCCGATGTGGGTATCCCAGCGCCCCGACGGCATGGCAACGCTCACCCCTATGCACAAGATGCTGATCAAGGAAAAATTGCTCGACGGCATTGAAGTCGTCAACGATGGCAGTTACTCCGACGAAGCGCTGCAGATCGCGCTCGACAACAACCTTACCATCATGGGCACCAGTGATGTACACAAACTGGTAGACTGGACCTTTGGCGTACCCAAGGGTGGACATCGTCCCATCACGCTGGTATTTTCTAAGGATACGACCGCTGCCGGTATCAAGGAAGGGTTGATGAACCGCCGCACGGTAGCTTTCTTCAAAGACCTGCTCATCGGCCGCGATGAATACCTTGTTCCGTTGGTGAAGGAATCATTAAAGATCACCAGCGCCAAATACCGGGCAAAGACAACGGTGCTTGACATCGAGATCGAAAATCTTACCAGCTCGGCCTTCACGCTGAAGAACAAGTCTAAATACACGTTCGACAGCCACTCCGACCTGGTAACGATCCCCGCCGGCGGAAAAGTGACCATCGAAGTGAAGACGGTCAATAAGATCAATTCGGTCGAACTGTCTTTTGAAGTGCTCAATGCCATCAATGCCCCCAATAGCCACCCAACCGTTAGCTGGTCTACGCAGACAAAACTGTAATACAGCCGGACTACGATACAAGGCCGCCTCACCGACAGTGGGGCGGCTTTTTATTCACTGGTTGACCAACCTGTTTGGGCGATGGCAGCATATTGACGCAATCGCCCCGCTAATTGTCGTTTTTGCCCAAAGCAATTACAGGTAATTCGCAGAGATTTGTACATTGATCCGACCTGGATGGCAGGTCATACATTTACCTCAAAACGATTTTCTATTATGGGCAATATTGTTTTATTCATGCACACCTCGCTCGATGGCTTTGCCGCCGGACCCCACGGAGAAATGGACTGGATACATGTAGACCAGGAGATCTTTGATTTCGGCGCGGAAAGAATCGCGCAAACCAATACCGCTTTATATGGGCGCGTCACCTTCGGGATGATGGAAGGCTACTGGCCAACGGCGGCGGAACAGCCAGGTGCCACGAAACACGATCGGGAACACGCCGCCTGGTACAAGCAGGTGCACAAAGTGGTGTTGTCAACAACCCTCGACCCGGCCGCTTTCACCAATACCACCGTGATCGGAAAGGACTTTGCCACGGCACTTCGGGAATTGAAACAAAACACGACCGGAGAGATCCTGTTGTTTGGTAGTCCCACCACTGCCCACTCCTTACTGGCAGCAGGATTGATCGATGCCTGCTGGCTGTTCGTCAATCCCGTATTGTTGGGCAAGGGCATTCCCGTATTCAAAGACATCCGGGAAAAAGCCTCGCTGAAACTCGTGCAGACCCATGTTTTCAGTTCAGGTGTAGTATGCCTCAGCCATGAAGTGAAGCGCTAACCATACACGGCTTGTGCCCGGTGTGATGCCGGGCACAAGCTTTCAAATACTTCCTGGTACTTGTCTACTAGTAGGCAAGCAGCGCCGCAGGCTGTCATCGAGCAATGGCTTCTACCGCTGCCAGGAATGCCCCCACCTCTTCTACGGTATTGTAATAATGTGGCGAGGCACGCACTGCCCACTGCACCCCTTTGTCATCGAAATCAAGCACGGCAAATGCCCGGTAACTGGGCACTACATTGATCTTGCGTGCTGCCAATGCCTGTACGATCTGCACCGGATCGCCGCCTTCGAGGTGGAAGGTGACCAGTCCGCCCAGCTCGGCCCCACGCTCTAACACGCGCACTTTGGGAATATCTGCCAACCCTTCCCGCATCATACCCGACAGCCATTGCACCTGCTGCTGTATCTTGTCAACCCCTATCGATAAACAATACTCGATGGCAACCTTGGTACCGATCACGGTGGTATAGTTGAACTCCCAATCTTCAAAACGCCGCGAATCCGGTTGTTGCCGATACTCGTCTTTACTCACCCACTCTGCCCCACGCATATCGATGAACAGGGGTTCCAGGCCTGCCTCCAATGCCCTGTTGGCAATGAACAAGGCACCGGTACCCCGCGGGCCACGCAGGAACTTGCGACAGGTAATGCTCAGGAAATCGCAGCCCAATGCCTGCACATCGAGCGTGCGCTGTCCGGCCGACTGACAGGCGTCCAGGATATACCAGGTTTTGTCAGGATATATAGATCGATACGCTTTATACACCTCCGCTATGGCTTCCACAGGTTGTACCAGTCCCGAATTGGTCGGGATATGGGTGATCGCCAGTAACCTGGGCTGGTAACAATGCAGTTTGGCCTCGAGGTCCTGCACGTTGACACCTCCCTCCGGTGAATTGTCGATGTGCACAATGGAGATACCGAACCTTTTCTCCAGCGCCAGGAACTGCAGTTGGTTGGATACAAAATCGTCACGGTCTGTCAGGATTACATCTCCGCGCTCAAATGGAATGGAAGAAAGGGCCCGTGTATAGGAGTCGGTAGCACTGGCCGTAAACGCTATATTACCCGGCCGGCAGTTGAGCAACAAGGCCGCCTGCGCATAAAAACCGCGTATAGCATCTTCCCGCAAGGCGGCTGCTTCGTAACCACCGATCGTGGCTTCCAGGTGCAGGTGATCCAGTTGGGATTCCAGTACCGACTGTGGCATCAATCCGCAACCGGCATTGTTGAAATGGATCACCTGCTGCGTGCCCGGTGTATCCCGGCGAAACGACTCTACGTCGGCCGGACTAAAAACGGGGGACAAGCCCCCGTGTGTTCGAACATGATTCATGGCTATAACTTTCACACAAAACTACTCGCCCACCCATGCATAATCGGCGCATTTTCGCTCCGGGCAATACTTATTTCTCTAATTTTAGGCCTACAACGGGTAAATTATGCACGAGCTCGACGAACAGGATAAGCAGCTATTACGCCTGCTGCAGCAGAACAACCGCCTCACCACGGATCAACTCGCCAAGAAGGTGAACCTCAGTCAAAGCGCCGTTCAAAGGCGCCTGACCCGCCTGCGCGAAAAGAAGATCATCGAAGCCGATGTATCAATCATTGCACCGGCGGCAGCCAGCGTAGGCATTACCTGTGTGGTAGACGTCATCTTACACGAAGGCGGCTCTAAAGCTGTTGACCAGTTTAAAGCCGCCATGCAAAAAAGTGTAGAAGTGGCCCAGTGTTATTATGTGACCGGCACCTATGATTTTGTGCTCATCGTCAACATGCGCGACATGCAGCACTTCGAACAATTCTCCAAGAAACTACTGATGGACAATCCCAATGTCAAGCATTTTTATACGCATGTGGTGATGGACCGCGTGAAGAGCAGTTATGCGCTGCCCCTGTAAGCATCGCTCCCACCGCAGCAGCCGCATTGGCCTGATGATATACCCTGTCCATTAATACATCTATCGAATGCTGGATACGGGTGGCGACTGCCAGCCACCACCCAGGGCGCGGTACAACTGTACCTGTGCCACAAAGATGTCGCGTTTCTGCCGCACCAGTTGCAGCTCGGCTTCCAGTACATTCTTCTGCGCAGTGATCACCTCCAGGTAATTGGCATATCCCGACAGGTACAGGTCACGTGCCGTGACCACGGCTGCCCGTAATTGCTCCACCTCCTGTTTCTTGATGGTATAGGCGTGGCGGTTGTTCTCCACCGCACTCATGTGCGTGACCACTTCGCTGTAAGCATCCAGCAAACCTTGCTGGTACTCGTACACGGCTTCGCGGTTCGCCGCATTGGCGATGGTATACTGCGCCCGCAGTTCACCCTGCCGCAGGAACGGCGTGGTAATGCCTCCCAATACACCAAATGCTTCAGAGCCGCCTTTGAACAACAGGCCCGGCGTAAAAGCATTGAGTGCTACATACGGACTGATCACCAGCGAAGGCAGGAAGGACCTCCTGGCGGCCACGACATTTTCGCGGGCCGCTTCGAGTTGGTATTCATACTGACGTATATCGGGACGGTTGGACAGCAAAGCAGTTGGCACCCCTGCCGTGATCACGATACCGGAAGTACGCGACAAACCGGTATCGCGCCGGATGGTTTGCGGATAATTGCCCGCCAGGGCATTCAGTTCGTTCTCTACGCCGATGCGCTCCTGCTGCAGCGTGTACGCGATGGCGCGTGTATTGAGCAATTGTGCATTGAATTGCTGTACGGCCAGCTCGGTGGCCCGGCCTCCTTCCTTCTGCACCTTTACGATCTCCAGCGCTTCTTCCTGCAATTGCACGTTGCGTTGTACAATGCCCAGTTCAGCATCCAGCGCTAATAGGTTATAATAGCCGGCAGTGAGGCGTGCCACGAGGTTGGTCACCACAAACTGCCTTGCTTCGCGGGTAGACAGCACTTCGGCCAATGCCGCTTTCTTCAGGTGCTTCAGTTTGCCCCATATATCGATCTCCCAGTTGCTGCGGAGACCAATGAACATATCTGTGGTCGGACTGGTAGGAATACGCTGGTCTTTGTTGATATTGGGTGACAGGTTGGTATCGAAGTTACCAACGCCGTTCAGGGTATAGTCGCCATACCGGTCGGCACTGCCGCTGATGACCCCATCGAGCGAGGGAGCCAGGGCGCCGCGGCGGGCTACGAGCCTCGCTTCTGCCGTGATCACTTTTTGCAGGGCAATCTGCAGATCGGTATTGTGCCGCAAGGCCGAATCGACAAAGCTCACCAGGTGCTCGTCGGGAAACAATTTCCGGAAATCGAGCTGTACTGAATCGGTAGTCCGTACGGCTGCCTGTACGGAATCCGGCCGGTTGTACTGTGCAGGCAGCCCTTTGACAGACGGTTCGGGTTGTGGCGCCATGACCTTACAACCGGCCGGCAGTACACTGATGACAAGAACAAAAAAAGATAGATAGCTGGTATGTTTGAACGCTTGCTTCATGTAATGACTTGTTTGATAAAATAGCTTGTTGCCACTAGGCCTTCTGGCGGTCGTCGGCTTCCTGGTCATCTACCCTTGGTGCCTCGTTGCCTTTTTCACTTGTTGCCTCGCTGCCTGTAAGCGTTACAGCCTCTTGATGACTGGCTTTAACTGCCTTGTTGCCTTTCTTCTTCTTCGACAACAACACATACAAACCCGGTATCAGGAAAACGCCAAGTATGGTACCGGCCAGCATACCACCGGCTGCTGCCGTACCGATCGAGCGATTGCCCATCGCCCCCGCACCGGAGGCTACACACAAGGGTATCAGGCCCGCAATGAAGGCAAAAGAGGTCATGAGGATCGGCCGCAAACGCGATACGGCCCCTTCCCGTGCTGCTGCCAACACAGTCAATCCTTCCTTCTGCCGCTGCACGGCAAACTCCACCACCAGGATCGCGTTTTTGCCCAGCAAGCCGATCAACATCACCAGCGCCACCTGCGCATAGATATTGTTTTCGAGCCCGGTTACCAGCAGTAGGGCCAGGGCTCCGGCAATACCGGCCGGCAGCGATAACAACACCACCAGCGGCAAGGCGAAACTTTCGTATTGGGCGGCGAGCAACAGGTATACGAAGACCAACACCACGATGAATATGTAAATAGCCTGGTTGCCCGACAGGATCTGCTCACGGGTCATACCACTCCACTCATAACTATAGCCACGGGGCAACACACTATCTGCCGTCGATTTGATCGCTTCAATAGCCTGTCCGCTCGTATAGCCTTCCGCGGCATCTCCATTGATCATGGCCGCTGTATACATATTGTAGCGCGTGATCTGCTCCGGGCCATATACCCGCTCCATGCGGATGAAGTTGGAATACGGCACCATCTCTCCCTTGCTGTTCTTCACGTACAACTTCAACACGTCTTCGGGATTCGCACGGTATTGCGGTAATGCCTGCAGCATTACTTTGTACATCTGTCCAAAGCGAATGAAGTTGGTCGCATAATAACTACCGAGCAAGGTTTGCAGTGTGCTCATCGCATTGTCGATCGTCACGCCCTGCTTGGCGGCCATCTCCTGGTCTACATGGATCAGGTATTGCGGGAAATTGGGATCGAAACTGGTAAAGGCGCCGGAGATCGCAGGATGATTGCTCAGCGCATCGAGGAATTTTTCCGATACCTTGGCCGTTTCATTCAGGTCATCGCCGCGGTTCTGGTTGAGCAGGCGCAGTTCAAAGCCACCTGCATTACCAAAGCCTGGCACCGTAGGCGGTGAGAAGAAATCAATGGCGGCGTCGGAGATGTGTTTGGTCTTTTCTTTCAGTACCGTGATCAGTTCGGGTACCGTCTCTTCCCGTTCCTCCCAGGTTTTGAGGTTGATCATCGCCATCCCATAAGAAGCGCCGGTAATATCACTCATCAGGCTGTAGCCCGCCAGCGTACTGACGTTTTCGATGGTGCCCATGTCTTTGATGGCCACCTGCACCGCATCCAGCACGGCCTCGGTACGCTCTACCGTAGAGCCCGGCGGCGTGGTCACGTTCACGTAGATCATGCCCTGGTCTTCTGCCGGAATGAAACCCGTCGGCAACAGCTTGCCCGATAGCAGGATGGCGCCGGTAAAAAAGGCCAGCATCAGCAGCGTCACCCACCGGCGCCCCGCCATCCACTGCACCAGTCGGCCGTATTTTCTTTCTGTACCATCATAGCCTTTGTTGAAGGAGCCATAGAAACGTTGCAGCAAGCTTTTCTTCCTGCCGGTGTTGGGCGTATGCTTCAGCATGAGTGCGCACAACGCGGGCGTCAGGGTCAAGGCGTTGATACCGGAGATCACGATGGCCATCGCCATCGTCAGCGAGAACTGGCGGTAGAATACCCCTACCGGCCCGGAAAGGAAGGCCACCGGCACAAATACCGCCGACATCACCAGCGTGATGGCCACAATGGCACTGCCGATCTCTTTCATGGCTTCCACCGTGGCGTCCATCGCGTTCATGTGAAACTGGCTCATCTTCACGTGCACGGCCTCCACCACCACAATGGCATTATCGACCACAATACCGATGGCCAGTACCAGCGCGAATAAGGTCAGCATATTGATGGAGAAACCCAGTAACTGCATAAAGGCCAGCGTACCGATGAGGGCCACCGGTACTGCCAGGGCCGGGATCAAAGTGGACCTGAAATCCTGCAGGAAGATGAAAACCACGAGGAACACGAGTATAAACGCCTCTACCAGCGTGCGCATCACCTCGTGAATACTGGCATCGAGGAAGCGGCTTACATCGTAGGCATAGTTGTATTCCATACCCGGCGGAAAACTCGTTTGTGACAAAGTTTCCAGCTTCGACTTGATGTTGGCGATCACCTCCTGGGCATTGGAACCAGGCCGTTGCTTGATCATAATAGAGGCCGAAGGGCGGCCATCCGTTTTCGACACCATGTCATAACTCTGCGTACCGAATTCCACATCGGCTATTTCGCGCAGTCGCAATACGGAGCCATCGTTATTACCCCGCAACACCACTTCTTTGTATTGTTCCGGCGTACTGAACTTACCGGTGTATTTCAACACATATTGTTTGGCCTGCTTGTCTTTACCCGAGTTCTCGCCCGTTACCCCGGGCGCCGCTTCGATGTTCTGCGCGCGCAGTCCGGCAATCACTTCTTCGGTAGAGATATTGTAAGCGAGTAAGCGGTCGGGCTTGAGCCATACCCGCATGGAGTAATCCCGGGCGCCCATGATGTCGACAAAACCAACACCATTGATCCGCTTCAGCTCGGGCAGCACATTGATATCGGTAAAATTGTAGATGAACTCTTCATCGACCGTACTATCCTTACTCATGATATTGAGGTACAGCAGCATACTGTTCACCTCTTTTTCGGTGGTGACACCTGCCTTGATCACCTCTTCGGGCAGCTCATCCAATACCGTGGTCACGCGGTTCTGTACGTTGACGGCAGCATTGTCGGGGTCGGTGCCTACCTCAAAGAACACCTGAATGAGCGTTACCCCGTTGTTGCTACTCACAGAGTTCATGTAGGTCATGCCGGGTACGCCATTGATGGCGCGTTCCAGCGGCGTGGCCACCGCTTTGGCACACACTTCGGCATTGGCACCATTGTAATTGGCGGTCACCACTACGGAAGGCGGTACGATATCAGGGAATTGGGTCACGGGCAACGTAAACAAAGCCAGCACACCGAGCAGCGTGATGATCAGCGAGATCACCAGCGACAACACCGGCCTGCGTATAAACTTTTCGAGCATGGGTAATTTTTAAGTTGAAACCATATCCTGTCGGTACAGGCAAATCCATTCTATTGCCGGTCGGTTATTGACCAGCACACATGATTGTTGACACAGCAGTTACTCCTCGGTCTGTTCGGCCATGACAGCCTCCATCGATACTGGCCGCGGCACTACTTTGTTACCATCGCGGATGTTCTGCACGCCTTCATAGATGATGCGGTCTTCTGCCGAGAGGCCCGAGCGGACCAGTATAAAATCCTCCACCCGGGTTTCCGGTATGAAGTTTTTCATCTTGACGACATTGTCTTTCCCGACGACAAACACATAGTTCTTGTCCTGTATTTCGAATACCGAACGGGAGGGCACCATCAGCGCCTTCGGCACGACGGAGGTGAGCATCACTTTGCCGCTGGCGCCGTGTTTCAGGATCTTACCTGGATTGGGAAAGTTGGCGCGAAAAGCGATGGAGCCGGTCTCCCGCTCAAACTCGCTTTCCATGGTCTCGATCTTCCCTTCGTGTTTGTAGGTGGTACCGTCGGCGAGCATGAGGTCTACCGACTGACCGATCCGGTTACCGGTTTGTCCGGCCTTGATATAATGCAGGTATTCATTTTCCGATACATTGAAATAAGCATGCATCGCATGGATATCGGATACGGTGGTGAGTAAGGTGCCCTCGGCAATCAGACTGCCGCGCTTGTTGGGCAAGCGGTCGATGATACCGTCAAAAGGCGCGCGGATCAAAGTATAGGAATAACGTATCGTGGCTTTTTCAACCTGCGCCTGCGCTTCCGCGACTTTGGCCTGTGCTACGGCCAGGCGGGCTTTGGCCAGGTCCATTTCGGAAGCAGACAGTACATTTTTACCGACCAGCGTTTTCACCCGGTTGGTTTCCACCTCGGCGGCTTTGACCTCCGCCTCGGCGCTGGCCAGTAAGGCATTGGCTTCTGTTACGGCGACTTTAAATTCCGCATCGTTGAGACGGAACAGGGCCTGTCCTTTTTTGACCAGTTGTCCTTCATCTACCAGTACCTGCTCGAGAAAGCCATCGACTTTGGCACGCAGCTCTACATTTTGACAAGCATTGATGGTCGCTACATAGGAACGGTGCAGCAACGTGTCTTTGTAACCCAATTGCAATACGGGCAATTCAATATCCTTTTGTTTTTCCTTGGTATTGCCCTTGGCGGTACAGCCGGTCACATAGACCAGGCCCAGCAAGGCGGCAACATGTACAATCTTCATAACGATGGTATTAGTTTAGAATGAGGTCGCGTATGGATGACCGGCCCAATAAAGCCTGTCAGACTATGTGTGCACACATAGCCGGCAAGCATTGTCCGGTAAAGCAAATACTACATGGGTGGCTTGACGAAGCCATCAGCAAAAGCGATCAATAAAAAGGAGGTGGAGCCGGTTCAGAAAGGAGTAAACCGGAAAAGAAAGATGTAATAAAAAGGCAACAGGTGAGCTGCATTGCTGCCTGGCAATGGAACCGTCAATTCGTGTCGATCGAAGCAACGAGAGGAGCTTCCGGATTGACCGGCTGTGACGGTATAAGGTGCCACTACCCTGAAACGGGACTTGTGCCGTACATGGCGGTGCACGGGTGTGCGCGAAGCAAAACTATCGTTATCGTCCTGGTACCCGGTGGCCGCCATGATGCGGTCGAGCTTGGTACACGTATGGTCAATGATCGCCTTCGACTGCCTTTTGAATTGCGGACCTTCTGCACGGGCGACGACGCCCAGCAGCATGCACAATACAACTTGTATGACGAGTTTGATCTTCACAATAATTGCCGCGGCAAAATTAAGGGGATCGGCTGAGATAGATCACTTTATAATCGATTCTTAATGTATTTCTAAAGAGATTCTTATACCCTGTACCCGATTGAATGATCATACAACCTATTTTATAAGAAGCGATCATTTCTGGCTCATTTTAATAATTAAATTCCATCTATGGGAATGAATGAATTCAAGGGTCATGCGTAACCAACTGATCGTTAAGCCTCTATTTTCTGGCATGTCGATGGCCTCCTACCTGTCGAACGCAAACAAATCGTCATGTACCCTTTTTACACCCGTATCGCTGTTATTTTATTCCTGGCCATTACGATGGCTTCTACACAGGCTACCAGCCAAACCTGTACACCACAGGGCGACCAAACCACGAGCGGCACCAGCAATGTCTGGATCGCTTATCTGTACCAGGGCATTAATTTCGACACCTATAAAGGATATGTTAACCGCGGTAGCGCCAGTAACCCCGCGATCGATGAAAGTTTCGGTGGCGAAAACGTCAACTTCGCAACCAATGGTTGTGATATCGTCACGCAGGAATTCTCTGTACGCTTCAAACTGACCAAGACTTTTGCGGATGCGAACTACCGCTTTACAGCGGGTGGTGATGATGGATACCGCCTGAGCATCGATGGCGGCAACACCTGGATCATCAACAACTGGGGCGAACACGGCTATACCTCCAGCACCTACGACGTGCATTTGAATGGCAGCGTGAACCTGGTGTTGGAATATTATGAACGCTTTGGCGCCAACCGCGTCACCTTCAACGTGGAGACCATTTGTGTGGGTGATGGAGATCCTACCGCGTATGGCACCAGCAATAGCTGGATCGGCTACCTGTACCAGGGTCAAAACTTCAACATGTACAGAGGTTATATTACCCGCGGCAGTGGCAGCGGTATGCAGTTCGATGAAAATTTCGGCAGCTCCAGCGGCACTTTCAATACCAGCAATTGCAGCATCACGACCAATGATTTCAGTGCCCGTTTCCGTACCAGGGCTACGCTGAGTGGAAGCTATCAGTTTACAGTGGGTGGCGACGACGGCTACCGCCTCAGTCTCGATGGTGGCAATACCTGGATCATCAACAGGTGGCAGGGACAGTCTTACTATGTAAGCAACCAAACGGTGAACGGCCTCAATGGCACCTACAATATTGTGCTGGAATATTATGAGAATACCGGTGACAACCGTCTCTCCTTCAACATGACCCAACTGACGGTATTGCCGGTCAACCTCATCAGCTTTACCGCTACGCCCAATGATGCCAACAAGACCGTACTCAACTGGTCTGCCGCCGACGCCATCAACTTCAACCATTTTATGGTGCAGAAAAGTAACGACGGACTGCAGTTTCGCGATATCGCCAAGGTGGCTACACAGGCTACGAACAGCGTACAGAATTATACGTACACCGATGTGCAACCCGGCGGCGGCAAGGCCTGGTACCGGTTGGCTATGGTAGACAAAGATGGTTCCGTGCGCTACTCCACACTGGTGGCTGTCAGCATACCGTTGACGGGTGGCTTCAGGATCTACCCGACTGTTGTAGAAAGTAACCAGGTATTTGTAGAATGTGCCACGAAGCTCAACCGGGCACAGGTAGAATGGGTGGATATGAATGGCCGGGTATTGCAGTCAGAAAAACGTTCATTCACCACGGGCCGCCAGGTACTCTCCGTACCGCCCACGGCCAGCAAAACAGCCGGTACGTACATCGTACGCATCACCGGCGATCAGGGTGTGCAAACCAGGCAACACCTGATCATCCGATAAGCGCATAGGTAGGCGATTTATAGCAGGCTGCCGGCTTTTGCCGGTGGCCTTATTTTTTACCCCCCATCTTCGCGATCAGCCAGATCAGTAAGCCGACCACCACGGCTACGACCAGGATACCCGTCCACACACCGGCTTTGAAGATACCACCAATCACCTCGCACGAAGAAAGACTTACCAGGAACATCGCCAATAAAGTATATACAAGAGCAGGTCTCATCATAAAAAGTGTTTAACCGGGCTTATGCAAAACCATTGCCAGCCATCCCGTGCACACCGGAGGCACAGGAATTGATAGCACAACCACGTAGAATACCGCCTTACCTACCTAAACACATATTGATGACACAACAACAACCGTTTTACTTCCGGTTTACCATGGTCTTGCTGATGCTCGCCCTCCTTTGCTTATTTATCTATGTTGGCGCCGACCTGGTAGTACCCTTTGCTCTCGCCATGCTCATCGCTATCCTGCTTATACCGATCTGCAACTGGTTACAACGTAAAGGCCTTGGCCGGGCGGTATCTACCATGATCGCACTGCTCGCGGCAGCCCTGCTGGTGGGCGGTATATTGTACTTTCTGTCGTCGCAGATCGCTTCTTTCTTAAATGATTTCGATCAGATCAAGAAAGGCATCAATACGCATGTACAGACCGTGCAAACCTGGATCCGGCAGCGGTTTGGTCTCTCCCTGCGTGAGCAGGACGACCTGGTGAACAAGGCGGTAGCCTCCATGAAAAGCTCTGGCCAGGGTGCGATGGGGAGTGCTTTTTCTTCCCTAACCAGTGTTGTTACCACGACGGTATTACTCCCGATCTATGTCTTCCTGCTATTATATTACCGGTCACTGATACGGCAGTTCTTCATTGAAGTATTCAGTAAAACACCGCCAGATGAAGTGGCGGCCATCATCAATGAATCCAGAACCGTTGTACAAAGTTATATGGTAGGCCTGCTGATCGAATTCGTCATTGTATCGGCGATCAATGCAGCCGGGTTCCTGATCCTCGGCATCAAATACGCCATCTTCCTTGCCGTATTTGCGGCTGTGCTGAATATATTGCCCTATATCGGCATGCTGATCGCCTCGATCTTCTGTATGCTGGTGACATTGACCACCTCCGACAAACTGAGCGAGCCCATCTGGGTGCTCGTGGTATTGCTGGTGGTGCAGTTCATCGACAATAACATCATCATGCCCAAGATCGTTGGCTCCAAAGTAAAGCTCAATGCCCTGGTAACAATTGCCGGTGTGGTAGTGGGAGGATTGCTTTGTGGCGTGTCGGGCATGTTCCTGTCTATACCCGTCATTGCTATCCTGAAGATCATCTTCGACCGCATAGAAGACCTGCGGCCCTGGGGGAAACTCTTTGGAGACGAAGAGGACAGCGCTAAACACAGCAAGGCGCGGGCGAAAAATGTTTCGCGGAAAAAGAAGGAAGAATAGCCCCATCTGAAAAGGCATGTTCGTTCAGTACATTGAAGAATAAATTCGTTGACAGTTCACCATGAACTCGTGATGCGGGCAAATCTTTTTACTTTTGCCCCATGAAGATCCAGTTCTGGTCAGTAGGGAAAAAAAATGAACCTTATGTCCATGCAGGCATAGAGGATTTCACCAACCGCATCTCCAAATATTTTCCGGTGCAGTGGACGATTATTCCCGTGCCGAAGAATGCCGGCATGCTGAGCGATATGGACCTTAAAAAGAAAGAAGGCGAAACCATCCTGGAATGGCTGGAGCCGACGGACTATCTCGTGGCCCTCGACGAAAGAGGCAAGTCGATGAATTCGGAAGGACTGGCGAAATTTGTACAGGCGCGGGCCAATGAAAGTGCGAAGCGGCTGGTTTTTCTCATTGGTGGTGCTTATGGCATCGATGCCGCCGTGTTGAAGCGTGCCAACTATACCTGGTCACTCTCCGAACTGGTTTTTCCTCATCAACTCGTACGGCTGATCCTCGCCGAGCAGGTGTACCGGGCCTGCACCATTCTCCGAAACGAGAAGTATCACCATAGTTAGACTTGGAACTGTCCACTTTTTAAGTAGATTTGAACCCAATAGCGAACAATGAGCATTACTTTAATTATTATCATCATAACCGCGATCATTTCCATTTCGGCCTTCAGCAACGAAAGGATCTACAATGACCTGATCTTTTACCCGCCGGCGGTCACCTACCAGAAGCAGTGGTATCGTTTTTTCAGCTGCGGACTCATCCATGCAGACTGGTTGCACCTGATCTTTAATATGTATGCGTTGTACATGTTTGGTGATAGTGTGGAGTCGGGTTTCCAAAGTCTGTTTCAGGAAAAAGGAAAATTATTCTACCTGCTGATGTATATCACGGCGCTTGGTTTCTGCCTGCTGCCGACTTATGCCAAACACAAAGAAGATTCGTATTACCGGAGCCTGGGCGCTTCCGGTGCGGTATCGGCTGTCATATTTATCTATGTAATCCTGTTCCCTACCGCAAACCTCGGTTTGATCATCCTGCCGGGTTTGAAGATCCCCGGTTTCATATTTGGTTTTCTGTATCTCGGTATCTCTTCTTACCTGGACAGGCGCGGTGGTGGCAATATCAACCACTCGGCCCACATCTGGGGCGCGTTATATGGTATCGCCTTTATCATTGTAATGGGGGCCATCTTCTCCGAGTACCATGTACTGCAAAGGTTCATCGACCAGATCAGGGATTACCTGAGCTGAACGTAACCTGCATTACCTGGCGGGTAGCTGCGACCACCCGGAAACGGTTGTCGATACGCATCCCTATTACCCAAACGATGCGTTTGTTGCTTTCCAGTACCCATACTTTTTCCTTGTCGGTGGCCGATAATTTCTGGTCGATGAAGAAGCGGGCCAGCTTCTTTTTCTTTTGCATGCCCAGGGGATAGAAATAATCACCGGCTTTCCAGGGGCGCAACAACAAGGGAAATTCGAGACTCTTGCGATCGATATACGCCACGGGATCGTATGGATTGGCGGCCTGCCTGGGCACTGTCTTCTTCTTTTTACCTGCTGTCGCGGCCTCTTCTTTCACTACCGGCGCATCGACGATCGGTACGGGTACCTCTTTCACGCTCATTGGTTGCAGCTGTAGTTGCCCACCGGGGAAGGCGATGGACTGATCAGTAGCCTCCACCAGTACATGTTGAGCGGCATCTGAGATGGCCGGTGCTATGATCAGCCAGTTGCGGTTGCGGATGATGCGGTGGGTGGCGGAAGCCACATAGCGCCCCGTCTCGCTGTCGAGCAGGTGGATGATAGCGGCGGTTTGGGCAGCGGTAAAGCCATACGGTTTTGCGATCTCGTACACGAGGGTCGTCAACGGTTCGTGCTGCTTCAGTTTCAATACGGGGATATGCACTTCTTCCCCTTTCTGTTCAAGTAATTGCTTCAAATGTTGCTGGAGGGATTGATGATACAATAGGGCTACATCGCGGAAACGGTCGATATTACCAGCCAGGTTGCCGACTACTTCCGGATATAATTGTTGCAGGAGTGGCAGCACCTGCAGGCGCAGGAAATTGCGGGCGTATTTATCCTGGGCGTTGGAGCTATCCTCTACCCACTGCAGTTGTGCTGTTTCGGCGAAGCTGACCAGTTCTTCCTTGCGAGCAAACAGGAGGGGACGTACGATCGTGCCTTGTTTGGGCAGTATACCTTGCAGGCCGGCGATACCTGTGCCCTTGAAGAATTTCATCAGCAGGGTTTCGACGTTGTCGTCGAGGTGGTGGGCCGTGAGCAGATAATCGAAGCGAGGTACAACTGCTGCCGCAATGCCCGGCAAGTCTGGCATTGTGGGCGCGTCGGTCTTTGAAACATTGTTTTCATCGCGCATCAACGACGCAAACCAGGCATACCGTAGTTCACGGGCTGCTACCTGTATGGATACCTTGTGCTGCAAGGCGTAGGCTTCCGTATCGAAGGACTGCACCAGCACCTCACGATCATATCTTTCACCCAGGCTGCGCACAAAAGCTTCGTCGCGGTCGCTCTCCGCTCCGCGCAAGCGGAAATTACAGTGAGCAATCGCAAAATCGTAGCCAGCCTGGTGGCATAGTGCGCACAAAACGGCAGAATCGATGCCACCGCTCACCGCCAACAGCAATTTGTCGTTGGCCGTGAACAGCTGTTCCTGTTTGATGAAAGCTAAATATCGTTGAAGTAAACTCATTCGTTATTGATCATGTTGGCTGATACCTGTTTCCCACAGCCTTCTTACCTTGCTGCCCCCCTTTCCTCACACATCCGCCAGATCATCATAAGCCCCCTGCAGCTCGCCCAGCGCATGCCGGTCGCCGGCTTGGCGGGCCGCGGCCATCCCTTTTTCGTACCAGTCGAGCGCTTCGGCCGGCTGCCCCACCCTTTCCAGCAATTTGCCGAGGTGGTAATAAGAACCCACATATAGCGGGTCGCGGGCCAGGATCTCTTCAAATAAATTCCGGGCCCCGGCTTCGTCGCCCAATTTCACATATTCCAATGCCAGCGCATGCTTGAGGAATGCGTCGTCGGGATTGGCCTGTAGAAAAGTCTTCAATTTGTCAATTCGGTCCATCTTAATTGCCCCATTAAATATTTCAAAACTATCTTTGCGGCACTTATATTTGTATAAGGATTGGTTGCATAAACAACCTTAATTCCCGCCCTGGCACGATTGCTCCCGCAGGGCTACAAAAAATAAACGTTATGAAGATTTTAGTTTGTATCAGCAAAACGCCGGACACAACGGCAAAAATAGCCTTCACCGATAACAATACGAAATTCGCAACGGATGGCGTGCAGTGGATCATCAATCCCTACGACGAGTGGTATTCGCTCGTACGCGCCATTGAATTGAAAGAAAAAGACCCGTCCACGGTGTTGCACCTGCTGACCGTAGCCGGCGCAGAGGCCGACCCGATCATCCGCAAGGCACTGGCCCTGGGTGGTGATGAAGCCATCCGCGTGAATGCCGACAGCCAGGACAGTTTCTATATCGCTACCCAGATCGCCGAAGTAGCCAAACAAGGTAACTACGACCTCGTATTCACCGGTCGTGAGACCATCGATTACAATGGTTCTTCCATTGGTGGTATGGTGGCTGAGTTGCTCAACCTGCCCTATGTAGCCCTCGCTACCAAATTTGACCTCAACGGTACTACCGCTACCATCACCCGCGAAATAGAAGGTGGTGAAGAAGTGTGCGAAGCGGCGCTGCCCCTGGTAGTAAGCTGCCAGAAAGGGATGGCCGAGCAACGCATTCCCAATATGAAAGGTATCATGGGTGCCCGTACCAAGCCCCTGAAAGTGGTGGAGCCTGCGGCAGCCGACACGCTGACGTCCATCGCCGGATTTGAACTGCCACCTGCCAAGGCTGGTGTAAAGCTGATCCCTGCCGACAATCCTGCTGAACTGGTCAGGTTGCTGCACGAAGAAGCGAAGCAAATTTGATAAGACCACCTGACTGCGGTCAGCTGTCTTTCCTGTTCAAATTTCCCCATTACTCATTTTCAAATTAGCAATATGTCTGTTCTCATCTATATCGATCAGGCCGAAGGCCATGTAAAAAAAGCATCCCTGGAAGCCCTTACCTACGGCGCCAAGCTGGCTGCACAACTGGGTACCACTGCCGAAGCCGTGGTACTGGGTACGGTGACAGAAGATCTGGCGGCACTGGGTAAATACGGTGTGAAGAAGATCCACCACGTCTCCAACGACACCCTCAATCATTTCGACGCGCAGGTGTTCACCGGTGTCATCGCCCAGGCGGTTACTGCTGCGAATGCCGATGTGGTCATCTTCTCCAATAATGTAGATGGTAAGGCCCTGGCGCCCCGTTTGGCTGCCCGCCTGAAAGCAGGTCTGGTAACAGGCGCTGCTGCCCTGCCCGATACCAGCAATGGTTTCGTGGTTAAGAAAACGGTATTCTCCGGTAAAGCATTTGCCAATGTGGCCATCAATAGCCCCATCAAGGTAATCGCCCTCAACCCCAATGCCTTCAAGATCGAAGCGGGTGAAGGCACTGCTGAAGTGGCTGCACTGAATGCCACCGTAGAAGCCTCCAAAGTAAAAGTTACCCAGGTCAATAAAGTGACCGGCGAAGTACCGCTGAGCGAAGCGGAGATCGTGGTAAGCGGTGGTCGCGGTCTGAAAGGCCCCGAAAACTGGGGTATGATCGAAGAGCTGGCTCATTTGTTACACGCCGCTACGGCTTGCAGCCGACCGGTGGCCGATGTACACTGGCGCCCCCACCACGAGCACGTAGGACAAACAGGACTGGCCATTGCGCCCAACCTGTATATTGCGATCGGTATCTCCGGCGCCATCCAACACCTGGCTGGTGTGAACAGGAGCAAGGTGATCGTGGTGATCAATAAAGACCCCGAAGCGCCCTTCTTCAAAGCAGCCGATTATGGTATCGTAGGGGATGCATTTGAGGTAGTACCCAAGATCATTGAAGCGGTTAAAAAACTGAAGGGAGTGGCATAATTATCAACCATTTCCACACAATAATGGACGTAAATGCGGTTGATTGACAACCGCATTTATTTTTAGCAAAAAACCCTTAGTTTCGTGCTTTCGTATGAAAAAAATTGAGCTGGAAATAGTCGCGCTGTCACACAGCATCACTCAAACACATTCCTATGCAGTCGTATTGGGTGAAGTGAACGGGCTGCGCCGTTTGCCCATCGTCATCGGCGGTTTTGAAGCACAGGCGATCGCCGTGGCCCTCGAAAAAATGCACCCCAGCAGGCCGCTGACGCACGATCTGATGAAGAATTTCATGAATGCCTTCACCATCGACCTTCAGGAGATCATCATTTGCGACCTCCAGGAAGGTATTTTCTACTCCAAGCTGGTGTGCGTCAGTGAACACGATACTGTAGAGATCGACTCCCGTACGTCCGACGCCCTGGCGCTGGCCGTTCGCTTCGGTTGTCCTATCTATACGTACGATAATATCCTGGAAAGTGCAGGCATCCTCATGGAGGACCCCTCCGGCAAAAAGAAACAGCCCAAGGAAGCCGTGGCTACGGAAACTGCTGCCAGCAGCACCGACGACCTCCGCACGCTGACCCTCGAGGAGCTCAATACCCTCCTCAATGAGGTACTCGACCAGGAAGATTATATCCGCGCCATCGCCATCCGCGACGAGATCAACAGTCGTAAAAGAGGCCGGTAATGATCCTGTTTCCCCCTTGTAAGATCAACCTGGGTCTGCACATCACTCGCAAACGGACGGATGGGTTTCATGACCTGGAAACTGTATTCTATCCCCTCCCCCTGCGCGATGCGCTGGAAGCGATCAGCACCCCGGTATCGGCACAGGGCTTTCCGCTGCACGCAGGCTCCGGCTCCGGCACCGTCGACCTTCACCTCACCGGATTGCTGGTACAGGGTGACGCTGCCGACAATCTCTGTGTGAAAGCCTGGCACCTCCTGAAAAAAGACTATCCGCAATTACCACCAGTACAGCTTCATTTGCACAAGGCCATTCCCATGGGGGCCGGACTGGGTGGCGGCTCCTCCGACGCGGCCTTTACCCTGCAACTGCTCAATACCAAATACCGCCTCGGTATTTCAACAGAACAACTGCTGGACTATGCCTTGCAACTGGGCAGCGATTGTCCGTTCTTTATCCTCAACAAACCTTGTGTAGCTACCGGCCGCGGCGAAGTAATGGAGGCTATCCCACTCGATTTGTCGGGATACAGCTTCCTGCTCGTGTACCCCGAGGTACACATCAATACGGGCTGGGCCTTTCAGCAGATCACACCAGCACCGGGTGCACGTCCGCTGGCAGAGATCGTGCAGGAACCGGTAGAACGTTGGAAAGACCAACTGGTCAATGATTTTGAAGCCCCCGTTTGCGCCCTCCATCCGGCCCTGCAGCAGGTGAAAGACACCCTGTATGCAGGTGGTGCTGTGTATGCATCGATGACGGGCAGTGGCTCCAGCTTCTACGGCATTTTCCCCGCCGGGAAAGTCCCCGAGGGCTTGTTTCCTGCGTACAAGAGTTATATACTGGCCAGCTAATACTTTCACAGCATGGTAATGGGTACCCCTTGATAAGCCGGGCGCTTTTCGTATCTTCGTGCCTTAACTGAACACGATCAACAACAGCATTTACATAGTATACTTTCTGCAGCAGCACCTCGATCTGCTCAATCACTAACACCGCCCTTCGGCTGCCGGCATCCGCATGCCGGCCATTATTGCTATCTCCCTACATGCTCATTTCATCACGCTTATTTATTGAATTATGCAACCTGCTACCATGCATTCCGATAAGACACAATATTACCTGGACCTGGAAGACCAATACGGCGCACACAACTACCACCCCTTGCCAGTCGTGCTGAACCGGGGCGAAGGTGTTTATCTCTGGGATGTAGACAATAAGCGTTATTTTGATTTCCTGAGCGGCTACTCCGCCGTCAACCAGGGTCATTGCCACCCTACCATTATCCGGGCACTGATTGCGCAGGCTCAAAAGCTGACACTCACTTCCCGTGCCTTTCACAGCGAACTGCTGAGTGAGTTCACCCAATACATTACAGCGTACTTTGGTTACGATAAGGTACTACCGATGAATACGGGCGTGGAAGCCGTAGAAACGGCTATCAAGCTCTGTCGCCGGTGGGGATATGATGTAAAGGGTATTCCGGCCAACCAGGCAAAGATCCTGGTATGCGGCAACAATTTCCATGGCCGCACCAGCACCGTGATCTCTTTCAGTACGGACCCTAGCTCCTACGATCGTTTCGGCCCCTTTATGCCAGGCTTTGAGGTAGTGCCGTATAACGACCTGGAAGCCCTCAGCAAAGCCCTGCAGGATAAAAACGTAGCGGGCTTCCTGGTGGAGCCTATACAGGGCGAAGCAGGTGTGGTGATTCCCGATGATGGTTACCTGAAAACAGCGAAACAATACTGCGCAGATGCGCGTGTGTTGTTTATCGCCGATGAGATACAAACAGGCCTTTGCCGTACCGGAAAAATGCTGGCCTGTGACCATGAAGGGGTGCGGGCAGATATCCTCATCATTGGTAAAGCCCTGAGTGGTGGTGTGCTTCCGGCCTCTGCCGTACTGGCCGACAATGAAGTGATGATGAACATCAAGCCAGGCGAACATGGCTCTACCTATGGTGGCAACCCACTGGCTTGTAAGGTAGCGATGGCGGCGCTGGATGTACTGAAAGACGAAGAGATGGCCGACAATGCCGAAGCCATGGGACAATTATTCCGCGATGAACTGGCGGCTATGCAATCGCCCCATATTCAACTCATTCGTGGCAGAGGCTTGCTGAATGCGATCGTGATCAAACACGCCAATCCCGAAGCAGCCTGGGACCTTTGCCTGGCGATGAAAGACCGGGGCTTGCTGGCCAAGCCAACCCACGGTGACAAGATACGCCTGTCACCACCGTTGTGTATTAACCGTGAGGAGGTGCTGGAGGCTGTACAGATCATTGCCGACAGCCTGCATATCCTGGATTAGGAAGCGATTCCCAATACGGCACAACGCTCCCAATACCGGATTATTCTCATACTGGGCCTATATTTGAGGCTTTACCTTATATAAAAGACTGACGATGATCGTTGGTCTTTTTTATACCCTGCCTTATGCACAAGATCTCCCCAGGCGTGTAAAAAAACTGGCTTCCGGATACCATTTTTCATCGGCAAACGTTTTAATCCATAGAGCTATTTTTATAGTTTTGTTCTGAATCCTTATAACTCAGTATCATGAAAACTACCATCCGTTCCCTGGCGCTCTTATTGAGCGTTACACTCCTGCTGACTGCCTGTGTGAAAAGCAAAGAAGATGACCCCAGGGGTTCATTCACCCACGCAGGTAAAACTTACACGACCAATAAGGCCATGTACACCAGCCACCTGAACAGCAATGGTCAGTTTAGCTATGGTGAGTTGTCTATCGCCTCCACCGATTTCACCAATAGTAATTTCAGTGGCAAAGTGAGTGCCGTCGGCATTCTCTTCGACCAACCGGCACCGACCAATGGCACCTTTACGTATAGGTATGAAACCGATCCGAATTTCCAGGCCAACCAGCATTTCTTCGATGCTTATATGGCTGCGAACATTCAATACCCGGATATCAACTCGGGCACCTTTACCGACTATATTTCTGGCGGCACGGTGACCGTTACCGTGAGCGGCGAACGGGTTACCGTCAATTTCGACCTCGACTTCGATGGCGAAAGAGTAACCGGCTCGTATACCGGACCAATCAAAACATTGACCGAAGAATATTGATCCCTGCTAAAACAACCAATGCCGGCACCATTCCTTATTGGTAGCCGGCTTTTTTATGCCTATCTGGCTCTTCGTTCCCGGAGGGTGATTATTTCTTGTCCTCTACCACCTTCAGGTCGGGCAGCAGGGTCATGATCAGCAGCGTGGCAGCTGACACCAGCATGATCCAAAGGCCTGCCAACTTGGAAGGGCAAAGACCACGGTAACAACTCGTAAAGACAATATAGGTTTTGATCGCAAAAGCCGCAATGAGGGCGCCGATCAGCAGGTTCCAGCGCTTGGCCCAGATGCGGGGGATCAGGAAGAATACTACACTTACAGCTGCCAGCACGGTAAATACCTTTCCGGGTTTACCGTAGTTATTGCCCTCGGAGAAGAAACCGTTGAAGGTCTTATCCAGGTCTGGATAATAAGTCCAGGACATAAAACAACTAATAACCAGCACGACAGCGGCGGCGACGCCGATCCATTGAGAATACTTCATAAATGAAAAAAGAGCCGCGAAGATAGTCAAAACCTGCGGCATTGGGAGAGCCAGGTAAACAGCCTTTTCAGGAGGCCGGCACAGGGTCTACAGCACAGGGAGCGCCCGGGGATTGGGCGGCGCAATGCTTTCAATGCCTTTGAAAAAGTCACCCCGTGATAGGTTTGCAGCGCAGCACGCAGCCTCTTACTGTCGGCCACACAAAAAAATAGCCCGGGTAGAGACCCAGGCTGACCAAAACTAACTGCTAATATGAGAAAATGCACCTATTAGACGCTTACGGGTCGCATAGGATTGTGGGTTTCCCACATTAAAAAATATGGTTTTTGTTTTAATGTCGACGTCTCCAAACCCGCTGATCCTGACGGTTTTTTACATCGTTTTGTCGATGCGACGCTGGTACGTTTACAATCCGTTAACGAATGACGGTTTGCCCCTTTACTTACAAGGATTTTTACCCAACCAGCCTTTCTTATCGACAGTCACCGTAATCGAGGTAACACAATTGTCATTGTCCCTGCCCGCCACTACCGACTCCACCTTCAGTTTCTTGCCCTTCACTTCGGCACACATAGCCCCAAAGGTCGTGCGCTTGCCGTTATACACTACCACCGTATTGTCGCCATCACAGAGGTATTGTTTGAAGTCACTGCTGATCATCTTCTCACACACGACCGACTGCACCAGGCTACGGAAATTATCATCGCTGATCACCTTCGTCGCCGGGCGACGAGGTGTTTCGGGCAGGCTGATCACCTGGGTATCTTTCGGCTGCTCTACCTTTCCGGGATCGGCCGGTATCTCGAGTGGCTTGCGTTTGATATCCTGGTTCAACAGCGGATCATCCTGCACCACGACCGTCTTGGAATATTTCTTCTGACGATCCTGGTCAAGCACCAGGGTCACCACGTAATTGCCCTGCAACTTGAATTTGAAGCTGGCTTTGGAGCCACTCTGCTTGGGGAAATTCGCGTTGTTCTCGATATACCATTCGTAATTCTTGGCAGGCCGGGCCGTGGTAAACTCTAACACTTCGCCTGTAAAGGCTTCATTTTCGCCAATAATGTCTTCGCCATACTCCGGTATGATCACCGGTGTCTTCACGGTTATTTTCCGGGTGTATACACATTCATTGTTGATGGAGGCGCGTACCGTAAATACTGCCTCCTGCTTGTAGGTATGGATGGCATGAAATCCTTCCTCACCGGTTACCCCATCTCCGAAATCCCAGGTCACCCTGGTATCGGGCACATAAGCAATGCGGAAGCTCACCGGATCACCGGTATGCAGGTTAATGGTATCGGTCACCGTACGACCATTGACATAGATATCGAGCGGATCGCAGGTTTCTTTCGATTCCCGGTTGATGAGGGTATAACTAAACAGGCCTGCCGACAACAGGATCAACACGATCATGGTGATCCATACATTGTAGTCGAGACCGGCCACACGCCGCGTAAAGATGGTAGATGGTTTCATGATGATCCTTGTTGTGCTCAACGGCTGGGCTGCCGCTGTTGTAATAAGATTTGCTGATAATTGCGCACCTCCCCTTCCAGGGTTTCGATCCGCCTGTCTTTCTTTTCCAGCTCCAGTGCGCCATTATTGACATCCCGCAACTGCTTCTTGGCCAATTGCAGGTTCTTCAGGTTATCGATGATCACATTGATCATTCCTTTGATGGACAGTGAATCACTGCTGCTCATCGTCAGCATCTGGTCGATGTTGCGGCTGATCTTGCTGTCCATCAGGTAAGCATTCTCTGCGGAGAGATTGACGGAATCCAGCAGGTTCATCGTTTCTTCCAGCTTGATCTCGAAGGATTGCAGAAAAGCCTTTTCATTCTCCGCCCTGTCCATCTCCTTGCGCAGCTTCTGGTTTTCTTTAAAAGGCACCTGGAAACTAAAGAGAATGGTCGTGGTGATGACACCAATGGTGATCACGAAAAAGAGCAGGAAGTACATAAAGGACTTTCTTCTCGCGTCCTGGTTGATAGGAGGCATACAATAGTTTTTAGACTGTTGAATAGGTTTATTGCACCCAGTTCAGGCAACCGTGTCGCAACGCCTTGCACGGCCGACTGTCGTTATTTGCTGCCAAAGAACCTGCGCCGGGTATTGATCTCGGCCGGTTCGGGCTTGTCGAGCTTTTCTTCTTTGACAAATGGTCCGGTCTCTTTCTGCTTACCGATGAACTCGAGCGTATTGAGCTTTTCAAAGAGACGCCGGGTTGTTTCGACAAACAACGTGATCTGCCCGATATTCCGGTTGATGTCGTTGTTGTCATAGCGAATATGCGCCATCGCCGTCAGGATACTCTCCAGTTCACCCTGCTTCAATTCGCTCCAGTCGCTGAGGTAATTGACCATGAGTTCCTTGCCCGAGCCCGTACGCAGATCGATGGAATTTTTCATGATGCGGGCCAGGTTGGCCACACACATGAACAGGCTTGCCGGTGACTCGTGCAGCATCGTCCACCGCACATGGGTGATGGCCTGCCCCAGGTAAAGGATCACCCGGTCGCAGAGAAACAACACCAACTTGGAAATATCATTCTGCTGGTCCTTGATGAATATCTTTTGTACGACCAGCGAACACAACACTTCCAGACGCGAAAGAAACTGATCGATCTCGGCATGCAGGTTCACCAGGTCGGGCGAGGCGCTGAGTGAATAACAGGGCGGTATATAATCATAGTCGACCGTAATGCTGTTGCCGTTGACGATTACCCTGCCCACCGTGACAACATAGGGATGAAACATGTACTGGTTATATTCGCCATCACTCACCACCTGGATCGTGTAGGTGGGTTGTACATACGGGTAACGCGGTGGATTCTCGGCCAGGTCGGGCGTGCCGGTCGGCTGTTTCTCGAACGGGTTGACCGCCAGGATCACCCACCACTGTGCAGCCGCTTTTGCTTCCTGGAAGGAAAAGGTAAACGATAAGGCGGGCACACCATCGGCGGAAGCCCGGCTGAAGCCGGAGGCTGCAGGCAGGTTGATGCGCACCCCGCCGGGCGTTACTGCCTGGCAGGCCAGCATCGATACCCGTAACGTTTGCTGGTTGTCGAGCGACAACTTTACATTGCAGGTATCCTCTCCGGGATAGCTGGCAGGTAATATACCAAAGCGGACTGGAGAAGTATTTAAGGCACCGACCTCTTGCAAGGCATCCGTCCAGGCATTGTCCTGGGCGATAAAATGCCCTTTATTGATCTTCATCCCATCGATCCAGTTGACCGGATAATGTTTGGGGTAGTCTCGCATGGTGGATGGTGTTATAAACTGTTTGTAATACGCTCACAGACGATCACCGCGCTTTCTTTGATCCGGTTGTCCCGAAACGACCTTTCCGGATCCAGCACCCTGTTAAGCTGGTACCACTTGCGCTTTCGCCTGAACCACCAGTGGTAGGCCTCATGGCTCCGGTCCTCAAACACGATGGGCGTTTCGCTCCGCACTTCATTATAGTGATTGATGAGGTGGTAATACAATTCTCCCAGCGTCATATGCTCGGGCGCCTTGGCGGTAAACTTGTTCTTTCCCTTGTCTCCCGGACTGTTGGACAGCTCGAAGAATACTGCCAGCAACTTCTCTCCCTGGGCCTCGTCGCGCATCTCCAGGTTCTGCACCTCCAACGGATATTGCCAGGTTTTGAACTCGGCAGCCGGGATGGCCATCGCAGCCTCATAAGTATACATGAACAACAGGGGAATGAAAAACGAAAAGGTGCTGATCAGCATGGGATAAAACAGAAACCCTTTGTCGGCTACAAAGTATTGCAGTGCCGAAAAGATCACGATGGTAAAGAAGATCAATGATAGACCAAAGATCAGTTCGCCAACAATCACCTTACTGGTTCTTTGTCCGCCAGCCTTGAAATACTTGCGGCCAATCAGCAGGTAGATCACGCCAAACAGGAAATAAACCAATGCGAGTATCCAAAAAACAACAAAGGAATGACTGGATATGACCGAGGAAAGAAAAGCAGCACCCGAGGCCATCACCGAGGAGATGATGCCAAACAGGTAAGGTCTTTTACCCCCCGACGTAAAACCAGGCACCAGTTGTTTGACAGCCAGGCCGATGAACACCGAGCTGGCCAGGAATATGCCTAAGTAGGTATAAAAGAATTTGAGTGTCATAGTTGTACAGCAGCATTCATGCTATTTTTTATCCTTCGCTTCTTTCAATTCTGCCTTCCACTCTTCGCCATTGTCACCTTTGTAGCCATCCAGTTTTACCAGGAAGCTCTTGGCCGGAAAGAAAGGAGTGATGTGAATATCGAGGAATACATGATCGGGCTGTGTATCATCTTTTTCGAACCGGAGTATCTGAAACTTTTCGATCAGTTTATCGGGGCCTTGTATCCCATCGAGGAACTTGACGATCTGCGAGCGCAGGTTCTTTTCCATTTGTGTGGTCCACAGTTCAAAAGCACGGCGGTTGAGGAAATCGGACAATACCTTGGCGATGAAGTCGAACACGCGTACTACTGAATACGTCTTCATACCAATATTGTCACCATTGAAGAGCGTCTTGGCCGAATAAGGCATTACCCTGCCCCACTCTCCTACCAAGGGCACCAGGCCCGCATCTTCCAGCATCGAGATATCTTCTTTTAACGTACTGAAGCGGATCGCATCCACTTCATCGATGGAGCCATAGGTTTTGCCGGCTACCGGTTGTGATAATTTGGTACAATACATTTTACCCGCCAGGGCTGCCGATCCGGGTACATACAGGTCTTCTTCTTCCTCTACTTCATTGTTCTTGCCACGGCATACCATATAATTACAGGTCATGATCACGTTGGCCTTGTGGGCATCCCCACTGGTGAGGTTGGCATCCTGAAAGATATCCAGGGCTTCACCAGGCGACTCCACATTGATGAAGTCGGTCACCAGCATCACCTTGTTGTTGTAAGCCATCTTGGTCCACTTATCGAGGGTGGTATTGTTTTTCAGGTAACCGGGTATTACCATCAGCGAATAGTTGTGCCGCATATCGAGCCGGTCATAGTTGGTCTTGAGCTCGTGGGCAACATGTTCGATGAACTTGGGCTCGGTCAGGTTCGTCAACTCGCGCAAGGGGGCGTTCATGATGTTGACGTTCTTGAGCTTGGTCGATTCGGTATTCTTATAAAAAAGGTGTACAGTGCGGTAATTGGTTTCCAGTTCACGGGTAGCCGACAATACTTTTCGCACATTTCCCTTCAGCAGTTTATCGGCAGATTGTGAACGCTCAGCAGCCTTGTCGACCATCTCGGCTACCGTATTGTTTTCCGACAGCAGATCGACCCAGAGGTTCAATTTCTTCTTGAGGTCGGCCCGCTGTGACTTCTTATCCGGATCGGTGAGAAAGATATTCCTTTTTGCTTTACGGGCCGGATTAAGGCTATCGACGCCATCTACAACTGCTTCGAGAAAATCAAATCCACCTTTACTGGCTAGTCCTTTTACCGAGGTTTCCAGTGCAGGCACCTGCTCAGCTACTTTATTGTCGGCTTCTTTATATGCCTGCTGGCTGGTGCTTTTTACTTCGTTTTCCATATAGAGCGTTTAATAGTTCGATATTCAATACGTTCGGTTAATGGTAGAGGGTTACTCCTGGGCTTCAACGGTTTCCAACTCTGCTGCCAGTGCTTTCAGGGCATTGACGAAAGCAGCCCGTGTTTCCGGATTGTTGATCACGTTGTTGAGCGACTGATTTTGTTTGAGCTGACTGATCACTTTCAGGTAAGCATCATTTTCCAGGCTCAGGTTCTTGAGGTAGTTACTCTGATTAACCAGTGACTTTACTTCAAAGTCACCGAGGCCCGAAAAGGCGAAGTTCTCTTTGATGGTCGAACCATCTTCGCGGTTCAATTCCACATCGACGTTAGGCTTGAAGTGATCGAATACTTTCTCCACCGTCTCCAACCCTTTGACGATCTCCGGCAAGGGAGGATCTTCGTTGGTCAGCTTTTGAATAAAGAGTGTCTTATTCGGAGATATCTCAATGAATCCCTCTCCAGCAGGCTCGGGCGCTAATATGGTAGTAGCAATACCGGCTTTGTTTTGTGGCATAATGGATGGTTTTGCAGCTATGTAAATTAGTTATTAATCAAATCGTGGACTATACCCACTTCGTACCATTTCGTTATTCGATGGTCCAGGCCAACTCTTCCGCGTTGAGGCCTACCAGTATTTGTTGCCCCTTTTTCACCTCACCTCCAATGATATACTTGGAGATGGGCCGGCTCAGGCGGTTGCGGATCACCCCGGCTACTTGCCGGGCACCATATTTCGGCGTGAAGCCATTCATGGCCAGGTAGCGTTTGGCATCATCAGTTAGTTGCAAACCAATACCTTGTTTGGTCAATGCCTCCAGCAATCCCTTCATCTGTATGTCGAAGATCCGCACCAGGCTTCCTTCATTGATCGGCGCAAAAGGTATGATCTCCGTCAACCGCGCGAGGAACTCGGGACGGAAATATTGCGACATGATCTCCATCAGTTTGTTCGAGTCGGGTATGATTCCCTGGTCAAACTGACCTGTAATCCATTCACTGCCAATATTGGAAGTAAAGATGATGAGCGCATTGGAGAAGTCACCTTCCTTGCCCAGCCGATCGTGCAGCGTCCCTTCATCCAGTATCTGCAGAAAGGTATCAAACACGGAAGCATGCGCCTTCTCGATCTCGTCAAAGAGCAATACGGAATAAGGTTTCTGGCGTATCTTATTGACCAGCATACCTCCTTCTTCATAACCTACATATCCAGGTGGGGCGCCATAGAGCAAAGCGGCAGAATGCTCTTCCTTGAACTCCGACATATCGAACCGGATCATGGCTTTTTCATCATTAAACAGAAACTCTGCCAAAGATTTTGCCAGCTCTGTTTTTCCGGTACCTGTTGGTCCCATAAAGAAAAATGATCCGATCGGTTGCCCCTTTTTATTCAACCCGCTGCGCGATTGCAGCACGGATTCGGCTATGGACCTGATCACATGGTCCTGCCCTACTACCCGGCGCTTGAGGTAACTATCCATATTGAGCAACTTCTCCTGCTCCTGTACTTTTATCTTACCGAGCGGAATACCCGTCTTGTACGACACGACGGCCGCGAGATCTTCTTTGTTGACATCGCTCTTGTGGTCATCGGCGAGCACCCCGAGCTGTGTGAGGCAATTGGACAGGTAAGTATCAAACTCTTCTGCCGTTTCAAACTTGTCGGTCTGCGCCGGATCCTCCAGCTTGCCCAGCAATACCGGGCTGATCTTGCTTTGGATCACCGTATCCAGCCATTTGTAATCGGAAAACAATTCCTGGGGAGTCACCTGCCCGTTGTTCTTTAACCGCTCGTATTCATCTTTCAATTGACTGATATCCTGTTTATTGGTATCGACCATGAGTTTGATGGCGGCCATGGTACGATCGAGCAGGTCAATAGCACTGTCGGGCAAGCGACGGTCTTTGAGGTAACGCCTGGCCAGTCGCACACACTCCTTCGCGGTATCCTTATCGATGGTTAAACCATGATGCTCCGCAAAGCGCGGAGCCAGCCGGTCTACCATGCGAATGGCTGCGGCTTCATCAGGTTCGCCTACCTGCAGTATTTCGAACCGGCGGTTGAAGGCCGGATCAGATTCGATGTACTTGCGGTATTCATCATTGGTGGTAGCGCCGATCACGGTGATCTCTCCACGGGCCAGCTCGGGCTTCAGCAGGTTGGCAGCGCCGGCCCCTACACTCCCTCCTTTGCTATCCAGCAACACATGTATCTCGTCGATGAACAGGATGGCTTTGGAAAACTGTTTAACTTCTTTGAGGATATTCTTGAGGCGGTCTTCAATCTCTCCCTTATAAGAAGCACCGGCAATGAGCGCTCCGAGATCCAATTCAAAGAGTTGTGCTTCAGCGAGTCGCTCGGGCACTTTACCATTCACAATATCAAGGGCAAGGCCATCGATGAGCGCCGTTTTACCTACCCCTGCTTCCCCAATGATCATCACATTGGGTTTGGTACGACGCCCCAGTATCTCCATCATCATGCGGGTTTCTTTGTCGCGCCCAATGATGGGATCGGTCTTACCGGCTTTCGCCAGCGCCGTTCGTTCGATACAATATTTATACAGGGCACCGGCCGATGCTGGCGCGGTAGCCTTATCCGTTGCACCAACTGCTTGTTGCACACTGCCTTCGCTGATGAAGGCATCGAGTATTTCTTTCTCCAGGATGGGCAGTGATTTGAGTTGGGCGCCTGTAAAAGCAATACCTGGTTTTACGAGCGCTGCCAATACGGCGATCGGCGTTACCTTTTCCAACCCCAGTTTGATGCGGGTATGATCGGCTTCATCGAATACCTGTTTAATGATCTTATCGCCCGTCACGGTAGCAGCTGCTTTCCCCACTTTGGGTAAGGTGTCGATATGCTCTTCGGCCCACTCCTTTATATAACCGGCATCTTTACCGATCGACTCCAGAAAGTCTTTCAATCCCACTTCGTTATGCAGGAGCGACCGCAATAAATGCGGGGGATAGAAATATTCATTGTGATATTCCCTGGCCAATGACTGCGCAATTTCCACCGCCATTTTCATGGATTCGTTAAGGACTATAGTAGACATGTATTTAATTAGTGGCTGTATGATCACAGCACATGAACAGATCTTTTCTAAGCGAGTAAAGGGGGATTAAGAATAGGGTGCGGGGGCAGATTTGACAAGGCTTACAGCGAATGCCTTGATTTTTAAGTGAAGCTAAATATAGAGAATGTAACCGAATTATCCTAAATTTCCATTATTAAATTTAGGCTTCGTACTAACGGCGAAAAATTTGATAATCAACTATAACGACACCCCTACAAACGCACTGTTCAACGTCAAAGTGTAGCCCGGATCCGCAAATACCCACTTACCCGAAGCACCGAAAATCCATTATTACGTCTAATCATTGATCAATTGACAATTGTGGTCTATGAGCACCTACTATAAAATTCCACTACAACTTGATGCAGTCATGAAAGGCAACAAGTTAACCACTTGTGACCTGGCTGCTTCCATTCGGCAGAACCTGGAAATGATCCTAACGGCCCGTTATGGCGAGCACCGCAGCGATCCCAGCTTTGGTTGCGAGATCTGGAACCTCGACTTCGAGCTGATCTCCAGCGTAGCGGCCTGGGAAGAAGGTTTGCGCAAATCGTTGATCCGTTCGGTTACCAGTCATGAACTCCGGCTCACCGATGTATCCATCAATGTTACCATCAGCGACCTGGAGAAGTATAGCCTGTTTAAACAAAGTACCGAAATGAAGAAGCGGGTCAATATCCAGGTCGTCGGCACGATCGCCAAGACGGGTATCCCTTTTCAATACGACACCAGTATGTTTCTCAGTCCTTTATCGATCGAATAAACTGACACCACTATGTTACCTGAAGTGAATAGCTCGAAAGATGTTATCAAGAACAGGATGTTGCGCCATGCCCTCACCTTTTGGAATATCCGGCAGATCGAAGACCTGGACCCCGCGGTGAAGCTGATGCTGGAGGCGATGGCGAATGAATTGTACATGCTAGGCCAGGAGACCCGGGACGCGCAGGTGCGGATACTGGAAAAGATTGCCGGCCTGCTGGCCCCGGATTCACTGACAGCCCCGGCCCCGGCGCATGCCCTGCTGCATGCCATGCCGACGGAAGCGACGGAAACACTGGACAGCAGCAGCAGCTTTTTCGTACCGGTCAAGTTGCCTTCCCTGGCCAATGATGGGTCGGGTGCTACCATCCCGGTCCACTTTACCCCTATCCACGCCGTGACCTTACAGGATGTATCGATTGCCTACCTCGCTACCGGTAACAACCTGTATACCTATGGCCCCACTTTCAACAAGCAACTGATGATCCGCGGGCATGGATTGCCGGAGAACAATACCCTGCACCTGGGGTTGAAGGTCAATGCTGCCCTCTCCCACCTGCAACCCTTCTCCCTGTGTTTCGATACCCGCAACCTCGAGCTGCAGCTATCCCAGCAACTGTATCAATTACTACCACTGGCCAAAGTAGCTGTCAATGGACAGGCATTATCGGTAACACCCGGCATACCTGATAGCAACACCGAGGAAACGGGCCGTCCGCAGGAACCCGTATTTATGGAATACGACCTGCTGCCCCTGATCGAAAAGGATATCCGTCATTATTATACGTCGCGTTACCTCACGATCGACCGGCTCGAGGTACCACCCGGTAACGGGCTGTTTCCTGCCTCGTTCCAGCAATCCTTTCCGGTAACCGAACTACAAAAGATCACCGATAAATTGCTGTGGATCACCATCGTGTTTCCGGCGGCCGTGCGGCAAGACCTGCTCGACGAGCTGTATGTATATCCCAATGCCTTCCCCGTCATCAACAAACGCTCCTTTGAATTGAAGCACCGGTTGAAGGGTGGCAGCCATATCATTCCGCTAAAGACCCGCGACCACGAACATTTCCTGGCCATCAAAACCTTGTCGGATGAAAGCCATGCCTTCCGTTCGGTGCCCTACCGTAAAATGGAGGAAGAACAAATGGGCACCTACACCTTGCGAACCGGCGGCGTAGAACGTTTCGATACCCGCAATGCACGGGAAATGATCAGTTACCTGCTGGAACTCCTGCGCAGTGAAAGCGCAGCTTTTGCCGGACTGGGCTATGACTTCATTGCCACTACCCTGAAAGAAATGAACCAGAAAATACAGATCATGCAACAGAAGATGCAGGGCAATAGTGCGGCGGGCACCGAGTTGCCGCATTACCTGGTGGTAAAACCATTTGAAGACAGTGATGTGATGTATGTGGAATACTGGACCACCCTGGCAGAAACCGCCAACAACCTGCGGGCGGGTACCCGGCTGCAACTGGAGAAAGGTGTAAAAGTGAGACCCGACAACCTGGTGCTGGTGACGACCACTGTAGGCGGCAAGCACCGTCTGCGTCCGGAAGAGCGGGTCAACGCTTTCCGCTATGGTATCATGTCGCGCGACCGGATCGTCACGAAAGAAGACATTCGTCATTTCTGTTTCTACGAACTGGGCGACCGGCTCAAAGCCGTGCGGGTAGAGAAAGGGATCGAGATGGACCCCGGTCCCCAACAGTCTTTCCGCCGCACGATCGATGTGTTGTTGACCCCCACCAACCAACATACCTTATTGGAAAAGGATTGGGACCTGTTGCGGGAACAATTGCGGACCAAATTGCAAACCCGTTCCGGCACCAGCAATTATTACCGGGTACTGTTACAAGCCTAACCCATCAACCAAGTAACAACATGAAAGAACCGATATTCAGTGCACTCGAGTATACTTACAAAGACCTCAAAGCTGAGGTATTGGCGGCGGAGATGCTGGAGCAGGGAGCTGATCCCGACAGGCTGCTGATACAAACGATCAGTGCCCGCAGGCGTACCGTGAGCAAAGATGTACAAGGCATCGAAGAGGAAGAATCGGAATACGATCATCGCGTGTATACACTGATCCAGGCGGCGCGCGAAGGGCTCTACGATATGCTCCCGCAGCGGCTTTTTCATGCCTCCACCCCACACCAGACCTTGCGATCGGAAGTTGATATCTTAAAAGCCATCAAGCAGCGGGAGGAAGAAGAGCGTCATGCGCGCCGCTTCTTTTTGCCGTTTGAAGGCGGACTGCATTTTTTGCGTACGCAACTGGCGTTGTATGAAACCAGGCTCGACAAACGTTCCCAATACAGCGACCTCGTAGCCTTGTTTGCCGGCTATTGGCCCATCTTCGACCTGCTCGATACACGGCAGGCCGATATCTTCCTGCACCTGCTGCCCATCATTCACGATATCCGCGATGAGCACCGCATCATCGAAGATGTGCTGGAGATCATTTTACAGGTACCGGTGCAACTATGTTTGCAACATCAGCCGCCACAGCAAATGGCTGCGCCCACGTTTAGCCAGATGGGCGATGCGCAACTCGGCATCAACCTTACGACAGGCAATGCTTTTTTTGATGATGGACTGGAAGAGATCATCGTGCAGGTAGGTCCCGTGCCACAGCGAATTCAACAGGAGTTTATGCACCAGGGCCGTGGCCGTCGCGTACTGAAAGCGTTGCTCGATTACCTGCTTCCCGCCCAGGTAGATGTCGTGACGGAGTTTGTATTACCAGAGGCCGAACGATTCACCCGCCTGGCCGATACGACCAGCGACATGAATGCGGTGTTGGGGGAGGATACTTTTTTATGACGCCATGCCGGCACGGCATTATATAGGTTTCAGTCCGGCCTTCAGGTCGTTTACCCATGCTTCACTACCAGGGTTTTCCTGCGCGATGTTGGGAAACCCGCCCTGGCTAAAGCAGTGTCGCAGGTAATCCACAAAATACAGATCCCCATACGGCATATTCACCATGCGCGTATCTGCAACAGCCTGTTCACTCAACACAACACCATAAGCCATACCACCACTGACATTGTCCTTGTGGTATATATCCGGCGATATCTCCACATAAGCCGGCTCTCCTTCTTCCACATTTTCCTCCATCGTCTCTGCCCAGCCTTCTCCTTCGTTGGCCATATAGGCCAGTTGGTGCTCAACGTTATCTACGTAAAGCGGGTCAGCCATATGGAACCTGGCAGGCTGCTTCCAGGAGTGCCGGAAATCGACCGCGCCAACGATGCGCCAGAAGTATTCCAGCGACAAGGGTAGTTCGCCAAATTCTCCTGCCACTTCTTTCACGCCCTCGACATGCTCAGCAGTGTCCGCATCAGGCAGCGTACGGGGTGTGTCAGACTCGAACGAATAGCCTTTTGCCCGCAGGGTATCGTATAGCAAATCGGCATTGAAACGCACGCGCTCCATGGTTTCCTGCACCACTGCTTCCACATCGCTCCACACTGCTTGTTGCCCTTCAGCATCCATTGCATGTATTTCCTGCCACACGGCTATCTCTTCACCTTGCTGGTATCTTGCCAATAATGTGTTGCTCATGGGTAGTTATTTCGTAAACCGCATAGACAGGCCATCCAGCATGGTCTTGAGGTTACTGCAATGATAAGTAAACTCGCCCGTTAATTTTTCCGGGAATTTTGGCTTCCAGGAATAGATATAACCATAATCATCAGGAGACACTGAAAATCCAAACAGGAACTCGGACCGGTTCCAGGCGAAAGGTATCTTGTTACCAAAATCAACTCCCTGCGCTTTGAAGGCTGCCAGCTTTGATTCGATCGTTTCCTTTCCATGGGTGATGGGATAGAAGCCTTTTAGCGGCACCACCAGCTCATCTCCCCAGCTGTATTTGGCGTTTTGTGGAATACCGCCATTGTGTTGCCGGTAGAAGTCGATAAAATCTGGTGGAAGTTTTGCATTGATCAACTTTTCAAATGCCTGCAGATCGCTGTCGGTCAAAGCCTGTTCCTGGTTGGTAAATACGATTGTTTCCATATTAGCTTTAAAACTTTTTCCAAATATATTAACCACAACTTACTTTCTTGAGTGGACTTGCCGGTTCAATACCTTCTGCATCGAGTGCCTTGGCACATTCCGGGCATATGGGCCTACTGGCTGCAATGGCTTCAACATTCAGGTTATTGGCCTTCGCATAATCAATGATCGTCGTTTCAGCATGGCCAAGCCCCGATGCCCGTAGTTCGCCCTTGTTCAGGTCCAGCGCATCGCGCTGCGCGGGACTCAGGTGTTTATCGCTCGATGCCACAATAAGATATCCATTTCCATCTGCATCTGTAGCATACCCCACCGCTGTTGTTTTCCAGCCTTTCGAATTGGGGTTGGCATCGGCAATAGCGTCCGCCTTTGCCTGCAGGTCGGCATTCGACGGCACGGATTGCAAGGGCGTTGCCTGACTCGGCGTCTGCACAGGTACCGGCGCCAGCCCCAACGGATCGATCCAACTATTGGGATCGGCCACATAACTATAAAATCTTCTGCCTGCCAGCATCCTTACCGGGTCTTCGCTGATATAGGCTCCTTCTTCGGCCGAATAATACCTGAACCTGTTGTACGACAAGCCAGTTTCCGCATCTTCATATTGTCCCTGGTAGCGAAACGGACAATCACCAGCTGCACCCGCATACTGTTTGCGGATGCCACCATAAATATCGTATTCTACACTCCAGGTTTGTCGGCCTTCTCCGTCAAACATTTCTACCGGTGTACCCAGGTAGTCGGTGACGATGCTATAGGTTTGGTCGCCGGTTAATTTAGCCGCCGGCCTGGAACTGCCTTCGTCAAATATCCAAGTGATCACTTCATGGGTTGGCTCCGGCTTACTTGGCACCATCATGCCCCACTCGTCGATCACAGTTACCGGTCGCTCCCCGACCGGGTAGGTCCATTCGTGCAGGGGCTTATTGCCATCCCACACCCACCTGGTGATCTTCCCGTCAAACAACTTGGCAGTTCTTCGCCCCAACGCATCGTATTCGAAAGTGACCGTTTTACCATCCGGCCGGTGCACTTCCTTCAATTGTCCGTTACCCCTCCAGGTATACTTCCACTCCTGTCCATCGGGTGTTCGTTTGGAGATCCGATTGCCCGCATCGTCGTACGCAAAAACCACACCGTTGGCATGCAGTAATTTACCACCCGGGCCATATTCGCTGTCGGTTTGTTCTTTGGAATGATACAGGTTGCCTGCCTTGTCGGCTGTCCGGTATTCGGTGGTATTGTCTTCGTACCTCGCCCAGGCAAGGTTGGCAAACTCATCGTACCCATATTGCACCGTTCCCCGGGTAAGGCCGTTGACCATACTCTGCAAACGTTCGCTGACATTCCAGGTATAAATTCTGTGGCGCAAGGCATGTCCGTTACTGCGCACGCCCTGCTCGAGGGGACGCCCGGCCTTGTCATAGTCGAACGTTGCAATGACGCCGCCAGGCAACAATCGCTCCGTTTCCAATCCGAGTATATTGTAGGCGAGTTTCGCTTCCCACTGTACCCCTTCACGGTTGGCCGCCTGCACGCGGTCAACAAAGCCAGCCTCATTGCGATCGATCTGTAAAGAAGCGCCAAGGCCACTCGTAAGGGCTGTCCGTTTACCGGCATGGTCGTAGCGGTTTTGCACCACATACCCTTCCTGGGTTTCCTGAATTACGCGGCCACCGCTGTCGCGCACCATCGTCACCGTAGTGACCTCGTTGACTGCCTCTACCAGTCTGCCTGCTGCATCGTAAGTATAAGCATCCCAGGTTCCATCAGGATATTCAATACGCACAACGCGCCCGGCGAGATCATATTCATACCGGGTATGCTGACCGCCAGGCTGGCGGAGGGAGGTAATACGCCCGGCGCTGTTTCGTTCGTAACGCCTTACACCGCCGTCGAAACCCGTTTCTTCCACCACCTTACCCCGGTGGTCATACCTGAATCGGTACACCTCCCGCTTCTCATTGATCAGCGATACCATCCGGTCTTCGGTATCATAGTTATAATACACCCGCACGCCATTCTCTTCCATCATGGTAATACTACCCAATGGCGTGTACTCGAATTTCATTTTCCGATTGTTATCTTCTGCATACACGACTTCCCGGTAAGCATCATAGCGAAACTGTACCTTGTTGCCATCGTAGTTGCGGATGCGCACGACACGGCCCAGCGCATCATAGGTAAAACCCTGTGTTTGCCCTTCCGGGTTAACAACAATGGTACAATGCCCCCAGGCATCGTATTCCCAGCGAGCCGTAGCGCCACCGGGAAAAGACATTTCGATCAGGTTGTGATCGTTGTCGTATTGCAGATAGGTCCTTTTGCCCCGCTCATTTTCGATGACGGTGGGCCGCCCCAGTTCATCGTAATAATAGGAGGTTACCGACCGGCTGGCTTTTACTACAGACCGTAACTGTCCGTCTTTGTGCACATAAACAGTGGCATTGCCAACGGGGTCTGTAATCATCTTTACCAACCCGGTTTCATCATACAGCAACGTGGTGACAGCACCGTCCGGATTTTGCCGGGCGGCCAGGTTGCCGCGCTCGTCATATACAAAACCGGTTATATTCCCTTCCTCGTCAATCTCCCGGTACAGTTCCGGCGTATCGGTGTATTCATGTAACAGCGAATTGCCTGTGGCATCCGTTTCCTGGATGCACAGGTCATTGTCATCGTAATAGAAGATGCGCTTTTCGCCGATCGAATTGACCACCACATTGTATCCTTCGTTGTATTCGATAAAACCCTCCAGCAATCCACCTTCTCCCCAGGTATGCGTGCAGCGGGCACCGGTGGACGGCCCATCATATTCCCAGTAAAATGTTTGTCCGTTCCGGTCTGTTTTTTCCACCATCAGGTGGTTGGCATACCGGATATGGGTGGTACTGCCCAAGGCGTCTGCAATAGCAGTCAGATCGCCAGCTTCATTATAGGCATATTCAACGAACGTACGTCGTTCGCCACGGTGCGCTCCTTCCACTTTCACGATCCGGTCAAACGCATCCAGGGAAATGAATATTTCCCGGCCGGCCGTATCCACCATCCTTTCCAGCACATGCTTGCGGTTGTAGTAGAAGTGAACAGCCAGCCCAGCCACATTGGAAAGGCGAACAGGTTTGAATACATTGTCATACCGGCATGCGTAATGATAGGTCAGGCGGCTGCCATGCTCGAACAACGTATATTGTTTGTGGCCGACACGGGTAAGCGTAAGCTTTTCGGCCCGGTTGTAAAAAGAATCGCCTTCAGCGAGTAGCGGAAAGGCCGTGGCTCGGCCATCGGGCAACGTGATGCCGATGCAATGATCCCCCGGCATTTCCAGCAGCGTAAGATCATAACTGAGGTGCGTACCATGTCCCAACAATCCTTCGTACCCCGAATCGGAATACCAGTTGCGTTCCCAACGAATGGGAATAGGGCCTGGCAGTTCAAAATCGACTCCTTCATACAGCACACTGCCATTGATGAGGTTTACGGGTTCGAAACCATGCTTACAGAATTTTTTAGACAGGCTTTCCGTGCATTTGAATTTTTTCAGCACTCCATGATTGAGGGCGGTTAGTCCCTTCTTGAGCGCCTTACCGCCAATCTTCATCAGCGCGCCGAAGCCAAATGACATGGCCAGGGCCATGAGCATCCCCATGAGGTCGGGCACATAGGGGCCACCTACAATCACCGGCTTGCCCAATGGGATGGGGATAGCGACCGAAGTGGGCAAGTATAAGGAAGGAATGGGTTTGAACTTTTTGCCGGGCGTAATGGACAAAGGAATCCCTACATCGTTACACGACATCACCATAAAGCCCGCGCCGCTGAAATAAGACCCTTCCGCTACCACGCGGTTGCTTCCAAAGAAGTTTTTGGAGTCATGACCGATCATGGGTGCCATGGCGAAGGGACCACCCATGGGTATGTGCACCCGAATGGCCAACATACCATCTGTACCGGCATTGCCGCGCGGTACGCTATTGACCTTCACGGTGGCGCCGATCTTGGGCACCCAATCGAAAGGATCAAATACCAGCCCGATAAAAGGATGTGGAATGGGCACGGGTGCTCCGAGAATGATCACGAAGTGGATATCGATGCCCAGTATTGGTAAAAGATGTTTATTGGCGGGTAACATACAATAAGATTTAAGTCACGGCTTCGCGGGTTGCCTGTCGTACAGCCGCCTCGTAACCAGCTTTGGCGGTTTCTTTCCAATCGTCGCCCAGTATCTTTTTCATGTCCCGGTCAAGTTGATGCATGTCATCAAAACGTTGTCTCGCATCGTACCATTCCAGCAGGTCAGCGGCTACCATACCCAATGCACTGGTACGCTGCTCCTCCACGGTAAGCTGCCGGCCGGTATCGAACGCCTTCTGCAGCAGGGAGGGATATTGCTCGGGCTCCTGTTTCTTGCTGAGTGTATAGGCCTGCCGGTAGGCGTTGATCGCCAATCCGGGCAATTGGTACTCCAGGGCCGTATCGCCCTGCCGCTGAAATGCGGCGATAGCAGCTGTCATTTTCTTTTGCAATTGCAGGCTGGCAGCACTGTAACCATGCGCCTGGATCAACAGGGGTTTACACGCCCCCGCCTCTTTGGCCATCCCCTGCGTTGCCAGCTGCAATCCTTTCTGCAGCAGCGCATCGATCTTCTCATACTGTTTGAAATTGAAGAGCATGCCGGCATAGACCAGGTGCGCGGTGGCGAAAAGGCTTTTCATACCCGATCGCTGGGTCAGCAGCAGCGCCCGTTCGCCCCATCGGTCTACCGTAGCCACACTGTTTTGCTGAACCCCCTTCCCCATTTCCAGGATGCATTCGTTGAGACCTGCCTGTGGCGAATGGGGGTTGCCCGCTTTGGCGATCTTACTGACGGCGCCATCGAGGTCGAGGATCACACTGAGTGATTTGGTGTGGTCGGGATCTTTCTTCACGACACTGTCGAGGTAATAAGCGCCGATATGGTCAAAGACCATAAAGGTGACCTGCGAGGGGATGCCTTTCTTCAGCAGGTGTATAAGCCATAGCCGGTACCCTTCCAGGTCGTGGATGCTGCGCGGCAGCAAAGCCACCACCAGCGGCGTATCGCCACCGGGCAGGGATTGCTGAAACTGCCGCAACATGCTCAGCAACCGCAGGCTGGCATCCGGCTGTCCGTTGCCAGGTGCCCCCACCCCTTCAATAGCATGCAGTTGTTCGGGCGTTAATAGTTGTTGAGCCGCTTTATCTTCCCGCAAAGCTTTCATCCAGTCGTGGTACAGCGCTCCGGCATGACGGTCTTCCCCTTCAAACGGAGTCAGCAAGGTGACGACCACTTCGGGCAGTGCACCGTGCGGCGTAGCTTCGAGTTGAAGAAACCCTTCGAAAAGGCGTGCTTCTTCCGGTTTATATAGCCAGCGTACCAGCTGAAGATGCGGAAAAGGAGATACCTCCTTTATCCACTTCGCTTGTATCTTATGGATCAGTTCTGCAATAGGATTGTGTTCGGCCAGCATGCATTCGATTAGTTAAGGTTTACGGTACCGCCTTTCACATTGGTCATGGCAGTGCCTTCTACATTCACGGTACCCGTACTTTTCATGGAGAGGGTCGACTCGCCGGTGATACTGGTAGCGGGTGATCCTACATCCACTTTCGCTTCACCGGTGATCTCGGTAGCAGTACCTTTCACACTCGCGTTGGTGCCTTCTACTTTCATAGAAGCCGTACTTTTCATTTCCGCCACGGTACTGCCGTGTATATTGATGTCTTTACCTGTGATCTTGATATTGCCGCCAGCATCCATGAAGATCTTGGAGCTGCCGCATTCGAGGGTGATCTCGGCCGAGCAGTTGACATTGATCTTACCGGCTCCATCGAGGAATACTTTATTGCCCCCGGCATCGATCACCGAGATGGTGTTGCCATCGAGGGTCACCACGCTGCCGGATACATGGGTGAGACTTTTTACTTTATTGCCTGCTCCCCCACCGCCGCCGGTCTTGCCGTGAAAGAGACTGCCCATCACGAATGGGCGATCGGGATCGTTGTAACGGAAAGCCACGAGCACATGGTCGCCTTTTTCCGGCACGGTGACCAGTCCGCGGTTCTTTGCGCCTCCCTTACCACCACCGGCATCGGGTGTCATGACGCGTATCCAATCGGTTTGTTGTCCGTCGGCTTCCTGCCACAACATCTGCACCCGTACCCGGCCGGCATTGTCGGGATCGGCATTATCCATCACGGTGGCCACCTGTGGCTCGGCAATGGGGGTATCCAGTTCGTCTACCGGTACGGCACCAATGCCGGCCGGTATCCCTTCGAAGCTGTTGTAATAGTTGCTGTTCTCACCGACATAATGTACGACGGCCGTGATCAGGAATTTACCATAATCACCTTTGGAAAAAGAATCGCTTTCGTACTGGGAGAATTTAACATTGGCGACGGAGCCGATGGCGATGGCCGGGTTCTCGCTTTTGCCCGAAACCACTTCCAGCCGGGCAGCCATGGCCGATTTCTTTTTCTTGAGTACTTCGGCCAGTTCGCTGTTGTCTTCCACCCGGGGCTTTACCGGAAAGCTAACGGTGCTGGAGAATACTTTCTTTGATTCTTTGAGGGCAAAGGCGGCGTACTCATCGAGCCCATCGACCTGGTCGGGCGAATGGGCGGTGAGCACTTTATCTTCCTTCGACTTATGCGAGAAGCCGCTGAAGTTCAGCGGCAGTATACGCAGTTTGAATTGCATATCGCGTACATCATGCCCATAGGTGATGTCTATTTCCGGCGATCCGGATGGCTTGCCGAAATAGAGTTTGGTGCCATCGTAGTAAAACCATTCACCGTAATCGGCGCTGAGCCGGTTGAGGAAATGGAAGGAACTTTCGCGGTACTGGCTGATGTACACGAGCGGTGCTTTGTGCTGCGGCGCCACTTCGCAGGACACACCGGCATCGCCGGTCACCTGGCTGGCAATGTCTTTGAGGCTCTTTTTATTAAAGGATTTGAAATGAGGTCCGTTGTCGAGCAGTATGGTAGGACTGTATCCCCGCAATACCAGGTCGCTGGTAAAGTTGGCCGACTGCTCCATGCTGAGCTCACACACCAATCCGCGAAACTCGTACGACACGGTGGCGTTGTGGGCCTGCGCCAGTTTGATAACGACCGACTTGCCGATCAGTTGCTGGGTGCTTTTCAGTTTGAAGGCGCCCGATTGCCCGAGCACATCATGGCGTACACGGATCTCGAACTCGTGGTGGGCATTAAAACGTTGTTTGATGACCACGGAACTGTAGTAATCTATCCGCTGATCTTCCACTTCTATGACTGCAATGACCTGGTTTTGCATCTTAACAGGTTTTATGGTATAACCGCAACGCAGGCCGCTGATCACTAAAAGGATAAGGCCACCACCGGGGTACCCGTGTAGCCTGCGTTAAGGAAATAGCAGTGATGCCAATGTTTGGTGCACGCAAACATCAACAGAATAATGAAAACTAGTACGGTATGGTTTTCTGTCAGGTATACAACGGTGCGGAATGCACCAAAAGATTTCTAACGGGAGAGTAAGGGGCTAAGCCTGCCTGAGTTGATCTTACAAAAAGTACTGACGAATAATGTTGTGCAGGTAGTAGGTAATCGACCGGATTACGAAGGCCATTCATTCTTGTGCTCAGCGTTGCCGATCTTGATCTTCTGCGCAGAAATGGTAAAATCGATCTGCATCGGTTTGGCACCTTTCACATCGATACTCTCCTGGAAGGCAATCACATATCCTTTTTCGAACGAGAGCTCTTTCAGTTTAGAATCCTCATCGCTTTTCTTGAAGGTAATGCTTCCATCGACTGGCTTGTACTGATTGACCATCGCTTCGATGATGCTGGTATCATCAGTAGACTCCACCGTAAGATTGATGGTACCACCATACACCCCACTAGCGGGACGACCTTTTGCATCTACATCACGACGGAGCGCATAGTCGCAGGCAAGAACATCGATATTATCCTTACCGCCGAATTTTAGCTTTGCATTAAATGACATCTTGGAAGGTTTTTAAAAGTGATTAATGATTTATTAGTCGATAATTAGAAAAGAGGAATAACAAATTAATTCATTTTTCTGACTTGATCTGATCGCTGCAACACGATTTAATAATTTAATGAACACAGCGTATGCCGGCAGGGAATGAGGGGAAGCGATCGCCGGAACCGGCCTGTGGCGGACCTTTCAGCCCACACACTACTTTAAACATCTAATTGGCAATTGCTTACAAAGAGAACTTACATCATTAGTCAAAGACCGGGCCATTGTTGTCACGGAAAGCTATATGCTTAATCGTCGAAGTATTGTTCCTGATCGTTATCTACTGCAAATTATTGAGTCTGTTTCAGATTTCCACTACTACTTTGGTGGTATTCTATAAGGTAACCTACAGATTACCCAAACAAGTGACGGCGGCTGCGCCTGGGATGCGCTGCCGGGTAAGCAAAGGTGGAGCAGGAGTGATCAATGTTCGAGCACTGGTATGCGAAAGGTACTCACTTCGGGCGTCCGGTGTTCGCGCAACATAATGGCTTCTAACTGCTTTACGATCTCGGGATGCTGACTGGCGAGGTCATGTTCCTCCCGTATATCGTTATCAAGATCGTAGAGGGCTGTTTTAACGAGTCCCTTCATCAGGTTCACGCGGATGGCCTTCCACTTACCACGACGCACGGCTTGCTGTCCGCCGTATTCCGGAAACTCCCAGTACAGGTAATCATGCTGCTTTTGTTGAGCTGGCTTACCCAACAACGTGGGTAACAGGCTGATGCCATCGATGTTGGTGGGTGGCTGGATGCCCAGCAGCGCACAGAAGGTGGGCATCATGTCGATATTGGCTGAGAGGTGATCGGTGGTGGTACCGGGTTTGATCTTCCCCGGCCATTGTACGATAAAGGGCTCACGGATACCGCCTTCGAAGAGATAACCTTTGCCCCGGCCCTGTGTTGCCGGCAAAGGACCACCGCTGTTGAAGAATACCGGATCAACGCCCTGGTTACCCGCAGGTCCATTGTCGCTGCAAAACATGATGATGGTATTGTCATACACACCGGCCGCCTTGAGTGCTGCGATCAGCTGGCCTACCTGCTCATCGAGCGTAGCGATCATGGCTGCATAGGTGGCACGCGGGTACCGGCAAGGGAAATAGGATCCACCCAGGAAGGGCTGCTCTTCCCCAAACTGCGCATGATATATATCAACCCAACGCTGGGGTGCCTGGAGCGACACATGCGGTAAGGGGGAGGGATAATACAGGAAGAAGGGCTTGTCTTTGTTTTTATCGATAAACTGTTTGGCTGCCCGGATGAGGAAGTCGGGCGTATAATCCTGCTGCTGGTACGGGGCGTAACTGGCCACGTTTAGCGGATCGAGGCTATCGGGTAGCCGGGTGGCCGGGTCGATGATCTTGTTGCTGAGTGCAACCCGGTCCTGGTTTTCCCAGAGATGGCCGGTATAATAGGTATGATCCTGCCGCTGGCAGATGAAACCATAGAAATAATCAAATCCCTGACGATTGGGCTGGCCGCTGGAAAAGGGAGCCCCCAGCCCCCACTTACCGACCATACCCGTGGTATAACCGGCAGCCTGACAAATCTCTGCAATAGTGCGGGTACTGTCCGGAATGGGCCGTTGCCCTTCAAGAAAGGGGTTGGCCTCCATGGCTTTGAAATCCCATACCGGACCGCGCTCCGTCCACTCATCATTGCCCCGGATATACGCGCGCCCGGAGTGCTGACCAGTCATGAGCGCGTATCGCGAGGGCGCGCAAACGGGAAAGGTATAGTGTTGGGTGAAGCGTAGGCCGTTTTGTGCGAGCAGATCGATGTTGGGTGTTTTGATCCGCTGCTGCCCGTAACAACCGAGCTCTCCATACCCCAGGTCATCGGCGAGGATGTACACGATATTGGGACGGCGTGCGTCTTTGCGGGCAGGTGCAGGTTGTGCAAAACAGGTATATACGCCCAACAAAACGAGCGACAGCAGCAGGCATTTGTTCATAACCCTGAATGTACTCTTTTTATGGTACACCCCGCTGCGCATTCGGTTGCATCAGGGACCGAACGGGCCCGTCAAGCGGCTAAAAAAATCCGGTTATTGTCAAGGGGTTGGCTGGTGCGTTTCGTATCTTTATATGGATCGATATTTGCGCCTATTTTCTATCCATCCTTGTATGCACAACTGTCAGCCAGGCATATTTACATTCCCACTTTCCGGTCGCCCGACCGGTGCCTATGCTGCTGCGGTGGCTGATGCCGCCATTACCGCCAGCCCTGACGCGCAAACTCTCCCCACAAGACCGCATACGGGCATTAATGGCACCCGCTCCCCCCGTCCGGCTGGTTTGCCCGACTACTTGTCAACTACTATTCAACTACTATTGCACTGCTTGTCATCCGGGTTTACCATGGAGTATCCTACCAGTTGCCATGGACTTGCCACGGAACATCCTACTACCTGGCCCGCTCGGGCACTATTGCTCCCCGCTTACTGTACGCTAATAGCCTGCTAACAGGCCCAACGATGGTCTGGCATAGCTCTGGATATGCTCTGAAATAGCTCATTTTCCTATGTCCATCTCCAGGCTGGCCGTAGTGGAGACCTTGAACAGTTCCAGGCTTAAGAGATACTCTCCGCCCTATGGCCGCATCCTAACTTCGCCCATTTTTAGCGCAGCATGCGCACTTTTCTTTCACTTATGGTACCCGATACACATTGAATGTTGTCAAACCGATGACCGGATAGAGGTAGAGATTATCTAATATATTCAGGAGTCGTATTCAACAATTTCTATTTGATTTTCGGGTGCAACAAGCAAGGGGGCTTGCGTGTCTTATACTTAAATAAAACCTTATCGTATGGCAAAACAATGTGGAGCTTTTCCATTTACCGGATCGATCGGCGGCGTTACGGGTTATAAACGTAACGGACAGTATTTCGTGAAAGAAAAAAGCACGGTCACCCGCGACCGGGTATTGAAGGCAGACAATTACGCCCGCACCCGGGAGAACTCCTGGGAGTTCAAGCATGCGGCCCGCAGCAGCATGTTGCTACGCCGGGTATTGTGGCCACTGGCGAAGCTGATGAAGCTGGCCGACGGTCATTTATCGCCCCGTGTCAATGGGTTGTGCACGCGCATCATCCGGACAGACCCTGTCAATGGTCGCGGAGAGCGCCGGATGCACGCCGGGGAATTGGAGCAGATCGAAGATTTTGCTTTCCGCAAGGACACCAACTTTCATACTGTGTGCAAGGTGGTTACCAGCAGCACGATCGATACGGAAACAGGCACGATGCAATTTACCGTCAAGCCCTTTGACCCAACCAGCAGGATCGACGCGCCGGAAGGTGCTACGCATTTTCAGTGGGTGGCCAATGGAGGCGCCGTCAACTTCAACACCGAAGATGCTCATTTCGACTTTACCAGCTCTGCTCATTATGCCCTGGATGAACCAGTGGCGGAAACGATCCGGCTGGAGCAACAAATAACCATTGCACCGGGCATGGTCCTGTTGCAGGCAATCGGCCTTGTATTCTTCAAACAGCATGCAACGGGAGCGTTTGAGCGCATAAACGGAGGCGTGATGCGTGTGCTACAGGTAGGCATGACGGAGCAAGCGGTGACACCCAACAAACCGGTAAAGCAACGCATGGACCACATCGAACCCAGTGTGCCCTGTGCCGGGGAAATGCCCGCTGCCCCGGAATCCAGCACATCGCCCGAAGTTATAGCAGCCACTGTGTGGCCGCCTGATAAGGCGTTGCCGGCCGACGAACCCATCAATCCTTCATTACCCGTGGCCCAACAGCCTGCGGACGAGCTAACCAGCGCGTCGACAAGCGACACCGACCAAGCTGCGTGTGCTGCTGCGGTACAGGAAGTGAAGTTATTGATAAGCCAGGAAAAACGCGACCAGGAACAATGCAGGAGGCTTGCAGGCGAATTGGCTACTTATGCAAGCATGACGCCAATCGACGAATACCCCGATTGACTAAGTTAAATACCCGTTTCGTTAAATGCGGTGGCGCCAACGCCACCGGCTGCCTGATCTTTGGTGGACTATGGCCTTATAGCCATCAACCAACAGATCATGGACAACGTTACTTTTCATTATGCTTTGCGGCCATCGACAGGTGGTAGTGCAGGAGCTCGTACCGCTAAACCAGGTGAGTTGCTGATCATTGCAGCCAACAGGTTACAGGAAGGTTTCAACACGGTGGAACTGCCCGAGCGGGGTGGTATCCTTGAATTGGTAAAGCGGGGTGATCATTTTTTGAACCTGGTGTGGATCGATGAAGCCGGTATGGCTACGCGACTGGAACCGAAACCAACTGGGTATACTGCAGATGGGCGCGAAGGGGCACCGACGATCACGACATTGGCTTGCTTTGGATGGCCGGAAGCCCGGCACGCAATGATTTGTTTGGTTGCCTGAGGAGTGCCCGGACAACAGCCGCCTGACTACAGCGCAATCAACCACCGACTGTGCTGCAACCGGTAAGCGACTGCTGCCCGGGTTCGCAATATGGTTTGCATCTTGTATTCACCTATCCCCTTGCAGCCGTTGCTACAACAAATGACAGGTTCGGGAAACCTTTCGTATGCTTTGTGCTTGTAACTAATTGCCGGTGGTTGACAACAGCACACAAAGCCTACTATTATTGTAGACAAATATAAAATATACCGATCTACCTTCAAAAGATTTTTATTGACCGCGATTAAAAAAGAGGGGAAACCCTTTAATACAGGACGTAATGCCCTTCAGAAAATTTGGCAGAGAAGCGGAAATCAGTTTACTTTGTCTACCTATACAGTAGACTATTAATCCTACTGATCTCTGATTAGCGCCTTCCTGTTAACCACCAGCAGCAGGCTCGTATTGAGATAGCCAACCGGCTATTAAAACACCTGCATGTATGCCAAACAACCGACTTGACAAGCCGCCTGTTGCGTGGAAGGCTTATGAAAAGAACCTGTTCCGTTTTTTCTTCCTGTACTTTACGGTGCAGGTATTTCCTTTAGATACAAAATTCTACCAATACGTTGCTTCCATCAACTGGTTGCACGTAACGTATGGCGAGTTGTTTAACCTCGCGCATTACACGCCCTTGTTTGCGAAGGGCGGGCCCACCTACTGGAACTGGGTGATCGCGGCTGGTGCGGCCCTTGCCGGCACCATCGTATGGACACTGATCGACCAGGGCCGCACCCGGGAATACAACAACTGGTATTACTGGCTGCGGGTAGCGCTGCGTTATCGGTTATCACTTGCTTTGCTGGCTTATGGATTTCTGATGTTGTTTCCGATCCAGGCCCCCTACCCTTCTATCAGCCATCTCAATACGCCCTATGGCGACTTCACCCGGTGGAAATTGTTTTCCCTGAGTCTGGGTGTGGTACCCTCGTATGAATTCTTCCTCGGTCTGATTGAAGTGTTGCTGGCTTTACTGTTGCTGTATCGCAAAACAGCCTCTCTCGCGGCTTTTATCATCCTGATCTATCTCGGCAATGTATTTGTCTCGAACCTGGCTTATGAAGGCGGGGAAGACATTTACAGTCTCTTCCTGTTGAGCATCGCGGCTTTCCTGCTGGCGTGGGATGCCCAAAGATTGTATCGCTTGCTGGTACTACAACAACCGACTGCTCCGAATCGCTTTCAACCGGTGTATACCGAAGCCGTGCAATATGGCCGTGTGGCCGGTAAAAGTCTGTTCGTACTGGTATTTGTGGTACTGTATGGATTCCAGACAGGATCTGGTTATGCAGCAGGATCGTACCAGTATCCAACGGAGCCAGGCTTGTCCGGAACAGCAGGCCTTTACAACGTTTCACAGTTCACCCTGGGTGAAGACACCCTGGCCTATGCATCCGATGACCCGGTGCGCTGGCAGGATGTGGTATTTGAAACCTGGAATACGATCAGCATCCGGTCTAACCGCGCTGTGAAGATCGACTCTAGCAATACCGACTTCATTCACGACATCGATGCAGCAAGGCGCTATGAGCTGGAAGGAGCAGCTGCCCGGCATTATTACAGCTATACCGTCGACTCGCTACAACATACCCTCACGTTGCGCAACCGCAATAAACATTATGCCGGCGAAACGCTGGTGCTGCAATACGAGCAACCCACCGCCGGCAGGATCGTGCTGCGCGGCAGGAATTATGATCAGACGCCCCTGCTGGTGCAACTGGACAGGATCGATAAAAAATATCTGCTGGAGGAAGCGGCGAAGGCAGGGAGAAGATAGGGGTTGAAGTTATAGGGAGGGCTACGAGGCATCGAGGCGGAGGAAAGGCAACGAGGCAAACCCGGCATCCGCCGGAACAACGTAGCAATACAAAAGCTCAAAGGCAGCGCGGAATTTTTGGTATCCATTATAAATTACTCAAACCAGAACGATATGTCGACAGTGACTGAATATATACCAGCAGCGCCGGTGGTCGTGCAGGAAGCGCCACGGGTGCAGGCATCCGAAAAAACAGCAGGCAAAATCAGCTCAAAGCCCTGGAAGGGTTCCGAGCGCGTACTGTTCCGCATCGCGTTTATCTTCTTTATCATCCTTTCGCTGCCCAATAGTTGGGAATGGTACAAACTCGTAGCCCGGATAGACTGGAGCTCGCTGCACTACCGCGACCTGTATGATATCGCCCGTTTTGGATCGGGCATTACCTTCTTTGGCAATACGATCTTCGGCAATCCGCTGGCTGGTTATGCGCAATGGATCATCACCTTGCTGGTGTCCATCGCCGGTGGCCTGGGGTGGACCGCCATCGTGCGCGCCCGCAAGACGGAACGCGCTGAATACAATATCCTCTACTACTGGCTGCGGGTGGTGGTGCGCTACCGGGCAGGCATCGGGATCATCGGATTTGGCTTCACCAAACTCCTGCCCGTGCAAATGCCTTATCCTTCTCTCGGCGTACTCAACACCAACTTTGGTGATCTGACGGCACAAAAGATCTACTGGCTATCGGTGGGCATCGTACCGTGGTACCAGGTATTCGCCGGTGTGGTGGAACTGACGGCTGGCACGATGCTCTTGTTTCGCAGAACCACGACCATTGGATCGGTGCTCTTACTCGGCGCCCTCGGCACCATCGTCTATGTCAACTTTGCGTACGATGGTGGCGTTCACGTATATAGTTCCTATTTTGTGTTGCTGGCCGCTTTCCTGCTGGTGGACGATGTACCGCGTATCTATAACTTACTCGTACGGGAAAAATTCACGACGCCCGTACACATCTACCCTGCATTTGCGCAAAAATGGCAACGCTTCACCCGTGTGGGGTTGAAGGCTTTCACCCTGTTTCTATTCCTGGGTGTGCTGTTTTATTTGCAATTGGTCAATTTCTGGTACGATCCCTACAAGCAACCCGCTGTTGCCGGTGTAAAGACCTTGCGCGGCAACTACGCTGTAACGGAGTTTCGGATCAACAATAGCTTACTCCCCTACTCACCGACGGACACCGTACGCTGGCAAGAGGCGACATTTGAAGACTGGACGACACTGACCTTCCGCGTCAACAAACCAACGCCGCTAGACCTCTCCAATGGTGGCGGTGATCCGCAACGGGACATCAACCGCACGTTTGAAGTATCGGGTGTGGCGGGTGGACAACGGGTGTTTCACTACCAGGCCGATGAAGTGACGCAAACGCTGTACCTGCAGGATAAATACAAAGCAACGCCCGACCGGCGCAACCGCACCTCGGAAGCGAATGACGAGTCGGGGAAAACAGGCAACAAGGCACAGTGGCAACAAGGCAACTAGGGGAAGAAAGGCAACGAGGCATCAAGGCAGAAAGGCAACGAGGGGAATACAGGTGGCGACAACTGGATCCCGGCAGCGGCGAAAGCACATATCGGTGATGAGCGCACCAAGATCCATCCACGCGCCGCTTCTACCCGGCGCGACCGCGACTTCGCCGCCAATGCCAACAAACCCGAAAAACGCAATCGCATGATCCTGCAATACCAAACCACGGATGGCAGTCGGGTCATCCTGCGGGGCATTAATGAAAACAAAGATTCTATTTATGTAGTGCTCGATCGTGTGGCGAGGCCTTACGCCCTTTCCCGCAGTGCCTTGCAGGCGGGGAGTTATTAGAGAAGGCAACAAGGCACAAAGGCATAGAGGCATCGAGGGAAAGAAAAACAACGAGGGGCATATGGCTAACGCATTAGGCTAAAAACAATGGGCGTCGCCATTAATAAACAATAGAGATAAGGCGCCCGCAAGCAACTAAGAGGTGTTCCGGTGAACCGATGCAGTATCACAAGGAACAACCAACATGAACAACCAAGGTCTGTTTTATTTTTTGCTGTGTGTATGGCTTATCGCCATGACTTCCTGTGGCAGCTCGCCGGTAGGCACTGCTGCACCCGGCAAGTTGGCCACCGCTTCTACACCAGACACATCCAACTGGCCATCCAGCTTTGCGTTTGGCCATACCGCCTCAGCGTCCTACATCGACTCTATCGATATCGACATTGCACCCGATGGAAAAGGTCTGCCCGCCGGATCGGGCACCGCCACTGAAGGGCAGACCGTATACGCGGTGAAATGCGCTGCCTGCCATGGGAAAACGGGCGCCGAAGGTCCGTTTCAAAAACTGGTGGGCGCTATGGGCGATACCACCAAGGCCAAAACGATCGGCAACTACTGGCCCTATGCCACGACGCTATACGACTATATCCGGCGCGCCATGCCCTTCAACGAACCCGGATCACTAACGAATGCCGAGGTATACCAACTCACGGCCTACCTCCTACATGCCAACCAGATCATCGATGCCACCACGGTGATCGATGCAGGTAGTCTGCCCCAGGTGCAGATGCCTGCCCGCGCCCTATTTGTAAACGATGACCGGAAAGGTGGTCCGGAGATTCGCTAACGAACACTTAACTATGTCGACTTCCGATAACCATCAACCCGAACCTGGTGCAGGCAAGAAAATTCATCGCCGCACGATACTGGGCGCGGCTGCTTCTGCGGTAGCCATCGCCCTCGTCAAAAGCAGCGGCGGCCAGCTGGTACCGGCGGCAGTGCCTGCTGCGACGCCCGTTGCCAAGGCCGGCGCTCCTGTTGTGCCCGCCGATGCAACCAAGGTGCAAGGAGCCGTGCATGGCACCCTCGGTACCCGGTCTGGCTTCGAACAACTGAAAAAGAAACCGACCGACACTTCATCCCGGTCACCCCTGCAAGACTTTCACGGTATCATCACGCCGAGTGACCTGCATTTTGAGCGAAGTCATGGCGGTGTGCCCGTGATCGACCCACTTAAGTTCGAACTGCTTATCCATGGCATGGTCGACAGGCCCATGGTATTTACGCTGCGTGACCTCAAGCGTTTTCCTTCCGTATCGCGCATCGCCTTCCTCGAATGCTCGGGCAATTTCCGCGGTAACAAAGAAGAGATGACACCCCAGGATATCTGCGGACTGACGAGTCAGGCCGAATGGACGGGCGTGATGCTGTCGACCCTTTTTCGCGAAGTGGGCATTCATCCCAAAGCTACCTGGTTCCTGGCCGAAGGGTCGGATGCTGCGGTAATGACAAGGAGTGTACCGATCCACAAGGGTTGGGAAGATGCGATGATCGCTTATGGACAAAATGGAGAAGCGTTGCGGCCGGAACAAGGTTATCCAGCACGCCTGTTCCTGCCCGGCTGGGAAGGCAATACCAATGTAAAATGGATTCGTCGTATTGAAGTAGGTGACAAACCCTGGATGACCCGGGAGGAGACCTCCAAGTATACAGAGCCCATCAAGGATGGGAAGATCCGGCAATTCAGTTTCGATATGGATGCGCGATCGATCATCACGTTCCCCTCTTTTCCGCAACAGGTAGAGAAGGGCTGGATCGAGATACGCGGACTGGCCTGGAGTGGTCGTGGCAAAGTAGTGAAAGTAGAGGTCAGCACCGATGCCGGCAAACACTGGCAAACGGCGCGCCTGCAGGAACCGGTACTCGACAAGGCGCACACGTATTTCCGGTACCTATGGCCATGGGATGGCCGGGCAACGGAGATCGCCAGCCGCGTGACCGATGACACGGGCTATACGCAACCTACTATGCAACAGTTGTTGCAGGCTCGTGGGCGCGACATGGGTGGCTATCACCTCAATCCCGTGACGGCGTGGGTGATCAAGGGAGATGGTCGTGTACTGTTCAAACCAGAAAAATGGAAATAAGCTGCTCAATCAATAACACTTGTAAAAATCAATCGTATGCATAATCAACCATTACTAATCGCTGTGGCCCAGGTCGACAACCGTGGGCGACGGAGTCATGGCACCGGTCTACCAACAACGCATGACGCCGGCGCGAACGCCAGTTCTCCGATAGGCGCATTCAATAACCATCCTGCCACCCCTTCCCGTCGAGGCCTGCGCACCAATCTACGCACCCGCCGGGCTCAACGGCGATTGGGCTGGCTGCTGTGGTCTTTGTTGTTATTACCCTTTATCGGTCTGGCACAGGAGGCGATCACCGTGAAAGGTGTTGTACGCGATGCATCCACCAACAAAGGGGTGCAGGACGTTTCGGTGCAATCGAAGCAAACGGGTCAGGGTGTTACCACCAATGCCAGTGGCGAATTCTCGATCCAGGTGGCGGGCAACGACGTGCTGCTGATCTCCAATGTAGGTTATAGCTCACTGGAAGAACCGGTCAACAACCGCTCTTCGCTGGTGCTATCACTGGCAGCAGGGTCCAAATCACTCAATGAAGTGGTAGTAGTGGGTTATGGTGCCCAGAACAAAAAGTCGCTGGTGGGCTCTGTAGGTACCATCAAAGCCGATCTCATCAAAAACAAACCAGCCGCGAGTTTTGACCAGCAATTGCAGGGACGTATTGCTGGCGTGCAGGTAAACACCAATACGGGCGTACCCGGTGATGGCATTTTCTTCCGCATCCGCGGCACTACTTCCATCAACGCGGGCAATGACCCACTCTATGTGATCGATGGCGTGTTCATCAACAACCAATCGCTACAACGGATCACTACGCAAGGGCAGGCCAACAATCCCCTGGCGGATATCAACCCATCGGATATTGAATCGATCAGCGTACTGAAAGACGCTACGGCCACTGCCATCTATGGCGCCAGGGCCGCCAACGGCGTGGTACTGATCACCACCAAACGCGGCACGTACAACCAGAAGGCCAAGGTGAACTTCAATGGTTATGTGGGCGCCGCCTGGGCTCCTGAACTGTGGGATCTGGTGAGTGGACCGGAACATGCTACCATCATCAACGAAGCCTGGGTCAATGATGGGAAACCTGCTGCTACGCGGCCCTTCCGCCCCAAATCGGAAGGAGGCCGGGGCCTGCCGGAAGAACAGCCTACGTACGATCGCCTGAACGATATCTTCCGTACCGGCATCCTGCAAAACTATGACCTCAATATTTCGGGCGGCAATGACAAGACCCGTTACTATATTGGCGGAGGGTATAACAAACAAGAGGCAACGCTGCGCACCAATGATTACCAGCGGGCGAGCCTGAAACTGAACCTAGACCAACAACTGAGTGATAAAGTGCATATCGGAACGAGTAACTCGCTCTCCCGCTCTTACCGTACGAATGCACGGGTGGGTGATGGTCCGCAGGGCGGCATTCTGCAGGCTGCCCTGCACACACCTACTTACCTGCCCAAATTCAACGATGATGGCACGTATGCCAAGTGGGCCGGCTTCGACAACCTGGACATCCTCATCAAGTATACCGATATGAACAGCACGAGTATCCGCTATATCGGCAACCTGTATGGCGAGGTGGACATTACCAAAAACCTGAAGTTCCGCAGCAGCTGGAGCATCGATTACAACGACTATTCCGAATTTGAATACTGGAACAGCTTGACCAATCGCGGCAGTGCGAGCAAGGGCCTGGCTACATCGAGCATCAGCAAGAACAGCATCTGGGTCAATGAGAACACCCTATCCTACCGTGCGAAGGTGGGTGGGGAGCATAGTCTGGCCCTGTTGGCAGGCAACTCGGTACAAGGCAGCACGTCTACCGTGACGTCGGCCCAGGGCACCAATTTCCCCAGTGATGCCTACAAGCAGATCGCCTCTGCAGCGACTACTACGGCTACCTCCAGCCGTACCAGCAACCGGCAGGCTTCTTTCTTTGCCCGGGCGGAATACAACTACAGCGGTAAATATTTTGCCGAAGTGAATGTACGTACCGATGCCTCTTCGCGTTTCGGTACAGACAACCGCTGGGGCTATTTCCCCTCGGTGGGTCTTGCCTGGCGTGCGAAAGAAGAAAGTTTCCTGCGTGATGTGGACCTGATCAGCGACCTGAAGATCCGGGCGAATGTGGGGCTTACGGGTAACCAAAGCGGCATTGGTGATTTTGCGTGGCGTGGCTTGTGGACCGCAGGTTCCAACTACCTCGACAATCCCGGTACCGTGCCTTTCCAACTGGCCAATGCCAACCTGGGCTGGGAATCAACCCGGCAGGTGAACCTGGGCCTTGACCTGGGCCTGTGGAATGACCGCGTGAACGTAGAGCTGAATGTGTACGATAAATATACGACGGACCTCTTGCTGAGCCGTCCGCTTCCCGTCAGCACGGGTTTTGGATCTATTTCCGGCAATGCCGGTGAAATCAGTAACCGAGGTTTTGAGCTGGGCATCAGCAGTGTGAACATCAGCAGCCGGGACTTTACCTGGCAGACCAATTTCAACATTGCGCAAAACATCAACAAGATCGAAAAGCTCAGTATTCCCATCGATGCTTCGTATGCGGCTGAGCGCATGATCCAGGGCTATTCCATGCATTCGTTCTTTGCGTACAAGCAATTGTATGTCGATCCGCAGACGGGTGATGCCGTTTATGAAGACATTACCAAGGACGGTAAGATCCTGGCGGATGATCGCCAGATCGTGGGCAATGCCCAACCGAAGTTTTTTGGTGGCTTGAACAACAGTGTCAGCTATAAAGGTTTTGACCTGTCGGTGTTTGTCAACTTCCAGTTTGGTAACAAGATCTATAACAACAACCGCTTCTTCCATGAGTCGGGCGGCACGAGGGATGATCGCCGGGCAATCAACAAGAACCAGTTGACGCGCTGGCAGAAACCGGGTGACATCACCGATGTACCGAGGATCACGACGTTGGGACAGAATTATACGCTGAGTCCGACCACGCGGTTTATCGAAGACGGTTCTTTTGTACGGTTGAGTTCTCTCACGGTGGGTTATTCCCTGCCGAAGGGTTTGCTGCGCAAGGTAGGCGCTTCGAGTGCGCGGATATACCTGAGTGGTACCAACCTGGCTTTGTGGAAGAAATACCAGGGCCCCGATCCCGAGGTGAACGTGACCGCCGACCCCAATGTACAGGGTTATGACCTGGGCACTCCACCACAACCACGGACGGTTCAATTTGGCCTCAACCTGACTCTCTAACTATTAAATGATGAAGACGATGAAACGAATGATCATAGCGTTGCCGGTGGTATTGCTGCTGGCCTCGTGCAACAAGTTTTTGGATGTGCAACCGGATCAGCAGGTGGATGCGGGCAGTGCCATTACAGATGCGGGCAGTGCGGAGACTGCGCTGAACGGTTTGTACAATCGCCTGGGCAGTGATGGGTATTATGGGTCCAACTTTATTGCCCTCTCCTATTTGTCGGGCGGCGATATACAATGGACGGGATCGCAATCGGCCCCGCAGCAGATCGCCAACCGGCAGCTGCAGGCCGACAATGGTAATATTGCTTCGTCGTGGACGGCGATCTACCGCACGATCCTGTCGGCGAATTACCTGATCGATAATATTCCCAACATCAAAGACCCGGTGTTTACGCAGGCGAAGCGCAACCAGTTTCTGGGAGAGGCCTATTTTATCCGGGCACTGGCTTATTTCGACCTGGCGCGTGGCTGGGGTGGTGTGCAGCTGATCCTGAAGCCTACTTACAAGGAAAGTGATCAGTCGGGCATCAAACGCAGCAGCCTGGACCAGACGTATGCGCAGGTGCTGAGTGACCTGGAGGCGGCGGAGCCGTTGCTGCCTACGACGGTCACCCGTAACCGGGTTACGCAGAAGACGGCGTTCGCGCTCAAAGCGCGGTATTATCTTTACCGGAAGGACTGGGCGAAAGCGGAGAGCTTTGCGAGCAAAGTGATCGACGACGCAGCCAATTACAAATTGCTGAAACCCTACAACTCCTTCTTTGCCAACAATGCGACACTGACGGCAGAGTCGGTGTTTGAGATCGGTTATACCAATTCTTTCAAGAACGGGCATTACAATTGGTTCCTGCCGCCCGCGCTGGGGGGCCGTCGTGAATGGGCACCGAATGCAGAACTGGTGACAGCCTTGAACAATGCCACGATTGGTGGTAACCGGAGTTCGCTGATCGCGCAGACAGCGCCTCCCGGCAATCTGTGGTATGGCAAGCTGTATTACCGCAATCCAGCGGGTACCGACCCGTCGTATATCATCCGCGTAGCGGAGTTGTACCTGATCCGCGCAGAGGCGCGCATCAAGCAACAAAAGCTGGTGGAGGGCATCGCCGATCTGAATGCGGTACGTGACCGGGCAGGACTGACCGGCACCACCGCGACTACTGAAGGAGATCTGCTATTGGCCATCGAGCAGGAGCGGCGGTTTGAGTTTCCTTTTGAAGCAGACCGATGGTTTGACCTGGTACGTACGGGCCGTGTGGTCACCGTGCTAAAGGTTACCGACCCTAACAAGCTGGTGTGGCCGATCCCGGCTTCTGAATTGCTGGCGGATCAATCGCTGGACCCTAATCCTGGTTACTAATCAATCATTGTACACTAATCAATCATACATATGCGTAATTCATCACTTCTGGCGGCATTGCTCCTGGCGGGCGGTGCGGCCCTGGCCCAGGCAGGTGGCAGCGTGGGCAATGGTCTGGCAGCCAACAATGGTACTGCCGCAGCGGCGCGGACTACTTCTGCTGCACCAGGCGGTTTTGTAGGGCCTGAGCGGGGTACACTGGTCATTGTGGGTGGCGGCAAACTGGGACCGGAGATCTGGAACCGGTTTATTGAAGCGGCGGGAGGCGTCAATGCCCATATCGTGGTGATCCCTACGGCGGGTGATGATTCGGCGATTGCGCGGGGACGCTCTTCGGAGAAAGAGGCCCTGGAAGCACTGGGCGTGAAGGACGTGACGATCCTGCATACCCGCGATCCGAAGGTGGCCAATACCGATGCTTTTGTAGCGCCGTTGAAAAAGGCCACGGGTGTCTGGTTCAATGGCGGCCGGCAGTGGAAGATCGCGGATGCCTACCTGCATACCAAATCGCATGAGGCATTCAAAGACGTACTGGCCCGTGGCGGTGTGATTGGGGGTACTTCGGCCGGTGCTACGATCCAGGGGGCTTTCCTGTTTCGGGGCGATACGAAGGGCAATACCATCCTGGTGGGAGATCACCTGGAAGGGCTGGACTTTATTCACAACGTTGCGATCGACCAGCATGTGTTGCGGCGTAACCGGCAGTTTGACCTGATCGGCCTGATCAAAGAAAAGCCAGAATTGCTGGGCATCGGGATCGATGAAAGTACTGCCATTGTGGTACAACAGAATACGTTTGAGGTGATCGGTGCTTCGTATGTGGCGATCTATGATGCAGCACGTTTTGGCAAGCAGGCACCCGCGACGGCGGCCAATTCGAATACTGGTACCGTGTCGGGTGACTTCTTTTTTCTCGGCAAGGGCCAAAAGTATGATCTGTTGGGTCGGCAGGTGATCGACAGGCCACGCGGCAGCGAGGGGCAATAGGCATATAGCGACGTGGCATTTTCGGCCCTTACATAACAAAAGTCCCGGTAGACACCGGGACTTTACTATTTTTTGGCAAGCCGGGGGATTTACGTGTACGGGCAAGCCCGTTTTCGGGGAATGGTTAAAACAGAATACCTTAGCTATCCATCGACTACTATTCTTTTCGGGTTGCCCCGGAGGCTGGTCCCCGATTTGCAGGGCTGCTGTATCCATCATTCATTTACTTACCCCATTGGTGAAGGCCGGTGGCTAAAAAAAATCATTGTATGCGCTATTTACTACTTATTGGGTGCATGGCTTTGAATGCGACTATCTGTATGGGTCAGATCAAGATCAAGCCTGCGCTGGGTATCAACTTTACGGACTTCTCCAAAGACCCTGGTACGGGTCAATATAAATCGCAGGTAGGCTACCAGATCGGTGGCAGTGTGGCCATTGGTGGCAAATGGTACCTGGAGCCGGGTATTTACTGGACACACAAGAGCACGGAATATCAGACCAACCAATCGAATGCCCAGGATATTGAATACAAGATGAGCGGTATCCGCATCCCGGTGGCGGTGGGTTATAACCTGCTGGGCAAGGTGAAGAAACTGGTGAATGTACGCCCCATGGCGGGTGTATCGGCTTTTTTCCTGACGGGGGTGGATGACCTGGATAAAGCCTCGTTCAAGACCGCCACCTGGGGATTGTTTGCCGGGGCTGGTGCCGATATCTTTAACCTGTTCATGGACGTTCAGTATGAATGGTCGCTGAGTAAGGTGAGTGATACGCAGGTAGACGTGGGCAATGCCCGTAGTTTGTTTATCAATGTGGGGATGCGGTTTGGGTTGTAGCTATTGCAGCAATGCCTGCAGGGCTTTCAGGTCAACGGTTTCCTGTAGGGTGCTGAACAGGTATTTATCTGCATCGGAAAACGTATTGTAGAGATGATGCCCTTGTCCGTACTTGTACAGGTCGATCACCAGCAGTTGAACCGATGACGCCGGCAGGCTGGTATTGAAGTACCTGGGATTGGCTTGAACGTAGGTTCGTCCGCCGGGGCCTGTTACCGGGGCTGCTTTTTGTGTGGGCGTCAGGCTGGCGAGTTCCTCCTGCAAGTGGTTCCATTCGTTGGTCGCTTTGTCGATCATGCCTTGCTGTTCTTTCAAGTAGCCGGCTTCGCTGGCTTTGTACATACTTTCCTGCTGCTGCATGCCTTTCAGGAATTTCTCTTTGTCCGCCTTTGCTTTGGCGGGATCTATTTTGGCGGCCCAGGCAAATCCTTCGAGGGCGCCTTTGATGGCTTCCTCTTTTGTTTTGAGCCATTGTTGGTACGGTGACCCTTCGGCGGCCGTCTTCCTGATTCCTTCTACTCTTTCTTTAGCCTGTTTGATTTCCGCCTTGAGATACTGTTCGCGCGTGATGGGTACGAAGAGCGGTTCAGCACCCCGGGTGATGGCCACAAATGGGCCATACACGGAAAATCCCTGCCGGGTATCTGTGACGTAGGGCTCTTCGAAGAAGGCGTCTTTTTCCAATCCGATGTTACTGACGATCCGGGAGATGCTGTTGAACCAGACGTGCAGGGAAGGCCCTTCGGGCGCCCGCTCTACCACGGTGCTATTGGGCTTGCGGGTATATTGGAGAAAGACGATGGTCGATTCGCCGGTGAGGAGTTTACTGCCTTCGCAGTCGTACTCGCAGAGCGTGGCGTAGAGGTTGGCAGCATAGCCCCTGGGCGGATGGAGTACGGGTGTCTGGTGTAGCTGTTCCATGACTTTCGCCATATTTGCGCGCATGAGGGCTTGTTGCGGCGGGGTGAAGCCAAAATAAGCGGCGCGCTGTAACGAATACCCTTTAGTGGGCGCAGGGTTCCAGGCCGTTTTATCGGTGGCGTGGATGCGCTGTGCCCCGGCCGGGGCACTGGTGATCACGGCGAATAACAGGAAGGGCCAGCATTTCATGGGCTTGCTTATTTGGCCTGTAAGGTACCGGTAAGCGGCGGCACGTTTGGGTGCTACCTTGACGAATTGCTCGATAGCTCGACCGGAGCGGCGGATTGGGGGGATGGCCTTTTTATAATTACCGTGTTTTTACGGTATGTATTTCCGCCATGAGCGTTTACATTAGGGTCCTGTTTCGGCTGCGTGCAATTGCGCACTACCCATCAAATTTCCAATCATGAAGGACATAGCATTGTTGATCGGCAATGGGGTGAATACGATGTCGAAAGGCATTAGTTGGGAAGACCTGCTGGATAAGATCATTCACTATTGCGGCAGTACCTCGATCAAGAAAGACAAGAGCAAGCCTTTTCCCTTGTTTTATGAAGAGATCTTTGCGGCCGCGCTGCAGTCGCAGGCCATCGTTAAAGAGGTGGAGTTGAAAACCTTCATTGGGAAACAAGTATCTGATATAGCGCGCAACCAGGTGCATGTGATGATCCAGCAGTTGGCGCCGGCCCATGTCATGACCCTGAACTACGAGTTTTTACTGGAAGGAAAAACGCCGAAGCAAAATGAAGGATTGGTACGGGAAAAACTGTACAGCGTTTTCAGGAAGTATACGATTGGCGGCACCACTTACTGGCACCTGCATGGAGACTGCCGCTACCCGATCACCATCAATTTAGGGTATGAACACTATGGCGGCCAACTGCAACAGATGCGGAACTATGTGGCAACGGCTACCAATTACGCCAATGCATCGAACAATAAATTGCCCTTCGTTAAAAGAATGGAGAAGCCCGATAAATTAACGATCCAATCCTGGGCCGACCTCTTCTTTTTGAAAGACATTCATATACTAGGTGCCACGCTTGATTTTGTAGAAACCGATCTTTGGTGGCTGCTTACCTTCCGGGCACGGCAGCTACGGCTTAATCGCCGCATCACCATCAGCAACACCATCTACTATTATATTCCCAAACCCTTTGCCGCCTCTTCCCGTTTCAAACTGGACCTGCTGGAAGCCAATTTTGTGAAGGTGGTGGAGATCGACCTTCCGCATAGTGTAAACTACTATGAAAAGATTATTGCGGGGATGTAGGCGGTTTTGGATATTACAGAAAAAGGGCTGATACCATCACTGGTGTCAGCCCCTTTTTGTTATGGCTTAGAAATGTTGTTTATCGCCCGCCGTGGTGGTATAGTTGACCGGATTTGATTTGCTGTTCTTGTTTTTGTCTTCGTCCTTGCTGGCTTTCGCATCGCGGGTATTCTTTTGTACGGCGATGGCGGCGAACACACTCAAGGTGTAAGACATGGCGTAGAAACCTTTTTCACTCCGTGTGAGTTCGGCATTCCACAGTCCGATCGTGAGTAGCAGGATCGACAAGATCGTCGTAAACCAGGCGATGCCATAGTACAGGTTGGTAACCGGTATACCTTCGAGCTGGTCACGCACCGACTTTTGCACGGAGATGGCAGAGAAGAGACCAAACATGAGCACCGTGAAATAGTATCCTTTTTCATTCAGTTCCATAGCCGCATTCCATAAGCCTACATTGTAAGCAATTACGCCGGCAAAGAGGGCCACCCAGGAGGCGGCGATAAAGGCAGCTGAAGGAGCAAGGGTCTGTTTAGATTCCATATGTTTGTTTTAGGTGACCCAAAACTACCAGCGGGACGACCTCGTTTTTTTGACAAGTGTCAAAAAGTGGCTTTTGAACTGTTAAGAGGCCCAATTACTGCTGATGTTTGAAAGGTGAGGCGCCAAAAGGGAAATTCTCTATATGGTATGAATAGACGAAATTTTTCCTTTTTTTTCGGGTCACCTATTTTGAACAGTCAGTTTTTGCCACTATTTTGGCGCTTGAACAAATCCGATATTTACCCGTTTGTTCGCTGACCTTATGACCCGAACCGCATTCCTCTTCAGTTTTCTCTTTTTCTTTCAAGGCTTGTTTGCCCAGGACGGACGCTTCGATACCTCTTTTGCCAACGGTGGCAAGTTGATCAGCAACTTTGGCTTTCCGCCCTTTTATGTAGAAGCCCTGTGTATTCAACGCGATGGGAAGGTGGTGGTCGGCGGTGGGGCCATGGTAACAGGCACCCAACGGGAGCACCAATTTTTCCTCACCCGGTTTAAGGCCGATGGTCAACCAGACAGCAGTTTTGGTATCCATGGCATTGTATATACCCCCCTACAGCGTACAGAAAGCATGGATCGCGTTACCAAGATCATTCAGTTGCCCGACGGACGATTACTGGTTGGAGGTACAAGTTCCGAATATTCTTCGGACAACCTGGCCATATGCCGTTATATGATCGATGGACGACCAGACAGTAGCTTCAACGGAACGGGTATTCATTTTACCTCGGGCGGGCTGGGCGATTTCGAGTGGCAACCAGATGGCAAGTTACTGGTAACCACAGAACATAGTGGAAGAGTGTTCAGGTTACTGCCTGATGGCACGCTGGACCGCAGCTTCAACCATTATCAAAAAACAGCCTATGAATTAATGCCGCGGCTGGTGCACCGGCTTGCAGATGATAAGGTGGTAGTGGCGGGCTACAATAGAACCTGGCCTTTTGTTTCAGATGGCCCTTACGTGATGCGCCTGAAATCCAATGGTGTGCTAGACAGTACGTTTGGTAAAGACGGGTATCTTGCCAATGAAGGCTTCTCGGTTCACCACAACGTCCTTTTTTCAGTCGATCAGCAGGAACGCCTCTATGAATGCATATGGTATAGTCCCTCCAACAGGGATACTTTCCAGGTAAGAATTTCCAGGTTGCTGCCGTCTGGCCAGCTGGACCTGAGTTTCGGCAACAATGGCACGGTGAAACTGGAAGTTCCTGATATCCGTTTCTTTACTGAAGACCTCGTGTCGTTTCAGCTACAGCCCGATGGCAAGATTATTTTCGGCGGCACCCTGATCAACACCCAGGGGGTACGGCAACTTGGCGTTCTCCGGCTCCTTCCCAACGGAGATTTCGATCCGGGCTTTGGGCAATCGGGGCAGGCTTTCATCGAGACCGGCACCCATGCTTTCGAGGGCCTGGTGGCCTCTCAGGGGCAAGATGGATCTGTTGTGGTTGCAGGCTACGACTTTGCCAATGGAAGATATGGTGTTGCCGCCGGAAGGCTGCTGCCAGATGGTAGTGCCGATCGATCTTTTGGGACTGGGGGTGTAACCAGCCGATATGTGGGCATCGAGCAGCCGGTTGATGATGTGGCGTTAGATATCTTATCACAGGAAGACGGGAAATTTATAACAGCGGGGTCTATCTCTAATGGCCCTTACAGCAGCGTCGCCGTGGTGCGTTATGAACCTGGCGGTAACATAGACTCTTCCTTTGGAGAGCAGGGAGTCGTTTATCTTACCACCCGTGGCCGGTATCCACACAATCCTGACCTGTTGCAACAACGGGACGGGCAATACGCGCTGAATATTAAACAAGACAAGGCCGGGAACCTGGTGATATTATCCTGGGAAAAAGACCTTGTCAGCCTGGGCAGGCAATGCGTTTTATATAAACTGAAGAAAAATGGTCAGTTGGATCCCGCCTTTGGTGCCGGTGGCCGGCAAGTGATCAGACGTGCCGACTCGCTGCAAATCTCGCCGTATGGCCTCGGATTACAATCGGATGGAAAGATTATCGTAGCCGCGAGTGCTTATAACAGGCTAACCTATATAAAAGATGGACCATTGGTTGGTCGTATCCTGCCAGACGGTCGTATCGACAGCAGTTTTGGAAAAGGGGGCTGGATCGAGGAACGTCGTTTCCAAATCAACCCGACGGAAGAAGAGATAACGACCAATAGAATCTGCCTGCAAGCTGACGACAAAATCCTTTTTACGGGCGACAATACACCTTATTATTTACCTTTCTTTGGTGTCGCTCGCTACACACGCAACGGTTTGCCGGATTCGACTTTTGGCTACGCCGGCCTCACCTCCACTAAAATAATCGCAGTCAATCAATCGGCTTCGATTGCAGTTCAACCTGATGGTAAAATCGTGTTGGCGGGTGCCGCCCATTCTACAGGTAAATGCGTAGCTAGGTTTGACTCCACCGGCAAATTGGATTATTCTTTCGGCAAGAACGGCGTAAAAGCTAATATTGGTATTGGGTTCAATAGTGATGTTGTATTGCAGGCAGACGGAAAGATTATCCTTCACGGCACCTCCATATCGACCAACGACTGGGAGGATGGATCGCAAATATCTATATCCAGGCTGCTGGAAAATGGGTCGGAGGATATAACCTTTGGCAATGGCGGTACACTCACTTTTTCAAACCTCGACAAGCGGCGTGACCTTCCCGGCCTCATGACACTCGCGCCTACCGGAGAGATCTTGTTGTGTGGCGGCACCAACCTGCGGATGAGTGAAAACTACGGCTCGGCCAATTCCTTTGTTTACAGGCTTACCAACCGTATCCAGGACTGTAGCCGGTTTACCATAGCCCAGGGCCGTGACACGATGATTTGTTCCGGTGGCCAGGGGGTGGTCATCGGCGCGGCACCTGTTGCAGGCATATCGTATTCCTGGCGCCCTGACTATTTCTTAAACAATGCCAATCAGGCTCAGCCAACAGTCAATCCGAATGATCAAACTTATTATACCCTGACGGCTACCAACCCTGGTGGTTGTATCGCTTATGACACCGTTATTGTTTCTGTAGCACCTGCATTGTCAGAGCCCTTTGTTACCGTAAGTGCGGGACAGTCTAATTTTTGCGAAGGCGGATCAGTCAGGCTAATCACTTCCGCTACCGGAAGTTTTCAATGGTACCGCGATAATGTTTTGGTAGCGGGCGCCACTTCAAAAGAGTTTACCACTACACTCCCCGGACATTACCAGGTTGAAGTACGGAGTATTGCAGGATGCATAGCCAGGTCCGTGCAGGGACAGTTGGTGACGGTTTACCCACAACCACCCAAGCCTGTGATCGTACAGACTGGCAATACCCTTTCAACCGGATCTGCTTTAAGTTATCAATGGTACCTGAATGGCCAACTCATTGCGGGGGCCAACTATGCAAGCTATACTGCGGCCACACCTGGCAATTATGCCGTCATGGTGACCAGCCCTTTTCAATGTCCCAGTGTTCTTTCAGAGCCAGTTGCGGTGATCTCTACGGGGATCAATGATCCGGCGCTGAATGGGAACATCTCCGTTGGTCCTAACCCTGTTACCGATGCACTGCACATTCGTTACTCCGGTAACTTTACCCGCTTGTGGGTGAGTATCACCGATGCATCGGGCAGAACTGTTTTATCCGGAACCTCTTTTACGACGACGTTCGATTATGATGCATCGACCCTAAAGCCGGGGGTATATATCGTCCTTATCCGAGACCTGAAGGCCGGGCATATGATCCGAAGAACAATTCTTAAAGTATAAGTCTTGCCTTGCGTGCGCCGTAATGGTTGCCTATTTCTTGCTCCTGATCCTGCTGAGGGTTTCCTGGGAGATGCCGAGGTAGGCCGCCACATGACCGAGGGGCATGCGTTCGAGGATATGGGGTGCATCTTCCAGCAGTTGCTGGTAGCGCTCGGCGGCGGTACGGAACTGCGCATTGACGAAGCGCTCTTCGAGGCGGATATAGTATTTTTCGTAGGCTATCCTGACCAGGCGCTCCACTTCGTGGTGCTCATTGAAGAGGGCGTTGAGTTGATCTTTGGTAATGGCCCACAACACACAGCCTTCAACGGTCTGGATGTTTTCGACGGCGGGCTGACGCGTAATGAAGCTGTGAAAGGAGGTTACGAAGTCGTTCTCGAAACCAAACCAATACGTTATCTCTTTGTCTTCCAGGTTGTAATATCCCCGCAGACATCCTTTTTCCAGAAAATACAGTTGATTGCACACCCGGCCCCGGGTGATCAGGTATTCATTTTTGGGCAACTCCACCCGGGTAAAATAACCGGGCAGGGCTTCACGGGCTTCTTCGCTGAGGTGGTAAAAATGCTGAAGGTGTTCGAGCAACTGTTCCATGGGGTCCTGGTTCTTTGCTAAAATTAGCAATAACGGGCCAATTCCAGTAGCACTACTTAAATATCCGAACACCGCAGGTATCTCGCGAAAAACCAGTTAAATTAGGGGTACAGTCAGGGATTTCAGTTTACACCAAAACCGCCATAACTGCGATGGAACGCTCCTTCCGCCGGTTATCCTTTGTGCCCATGTGGTTGCTTGTGCTGTTGTTTGCTGCAAATGACGGCTGGGCCCAAACCATTTCTTTAACCACCAGCTCCCCCTGTCCCGGCAGCACCTTGACGGTCACCAATACCCCCCGCTCTATCAGAACCATTGAATGGTTTAAAGACAATGCACCGATTAGTACTGTTCAAGCTACCTGGCAAGGCACCACGGTGGCCGGTGGCAATGGGGAAGGCAGCGACCTCAACAAATTTGACAGCGCCCTGGCCATGGCGATCGATGCCACGGGCAATATCTACGTCAGTGATCTCAACAATCATCGGGTATTGAAGTTTCCGCCAGGGTCTACATCTTTCATCAATGGTGTAGTCGTTGCAGGCGGCAATGGACAAGGCAATAGCCTGGACCGGCTCAATGACCCGGCCGGCATCTTCGTCGATGCTACCGGATACCTCTATGTGGCTGATATGGGCAACCACCGCGTATTGAAGTTTCCCCCGGGTTCTACCTCGCTCACCGATGGCGTGGTAGTGGCTGGCATTGGGGGCTATGGTCAAGGTCTTACGCAACTTAACTCCCCCCTGAGTGTATACGTCGATGGTACGAACAGGCTCTATGTAGCAGACCGGGATAATCACCGGGTGATGCGGTATCCGGTTAACGATGGTTCTGTTGCTGCAGGTGAAATGGTAGCAGGTAATGGAGCGAATGGTGCCAGCTTGTTTCAACTCGATCAACCCGTATCGATTACGATGTTTAATAACCGGCTGCTGGTATCGGAATACCGCAATCATCGGGTCACCAGCTGGGATCCCACCAATACTGCGGCTGGAGGGATACTGGTAGCCGGCAATCCTGCGCCTCCGGGTTGGGGCATTGGCCTCAATCAACTACACTTTCCCACAGGCATCTCTGTAGACGCCGGCGGACTGCTGTATATCGCCGACTCTGACAATGACCGCATCATGGGCTGGGCGATCGATCCAGGCCCCGTCACTACCGGTGTGGCGCAGATCGACAATGGAGAAGGTGCTACTGCTGACCAACTCAATCAACCCCTGGCGGTATACCGGGATGGTCTCAATGCTTTTATCGTACTCGACCTGCTCAATAACCGCGTGCAAAAGTTTACCCCGGCCATTGTGAATACTTATACGCCTACCGTCGCAGGCACCTACCGGGCAGAGATCATCCTGGATGATGGCACGCTCCTGGTTTCGAACAATATCATCATTCCTCCCGCCAACACGCCTACCGTCACCATCACTCCCACTGCGCCCACTCTTTGTCCGGGTACTACCACCTCGTTTACCGCTGCGATTACGGTTGGTGGCACCACCCCTTCCTATACCTGGAAGCTGAACGGCGTGGATCAACCACCAACAAACGCTGCTGTGTATAGTCCGGCAACCTTGCATGCCGGCGATGAGATCAGTGTGGTGATGGAGCCAGATGATGATGCAGGCTGCCTAACCGCCACTACCGCAACAAGCAACCTGGTAACCGTGGCACAGCATCCTGCCCTGGCGATGCAGGCCACACAGGGCCGAACCAATATTTGCCTCAACGACAATGAAACCCTTACCAATGCCACTGTAAAAGCCAGTCATCGCTGGACCAGCTTACACCCCACCATCGCCACCATCGATGCCCCTACCGGGCTGCTGCAGGGCGTTGGCGCCGGCACGGCTACCATCCGGTATTATGCCACTTCCACCAATGGCTGTATCGATAGCATAGATGCCAACATTGTCGTAGCTGCTTTGATCAGCTCGACGGTCACCGTACTGCCTGGTACTACGGCTGCCTGCAAGGGCAAGATCATGACCTTTACAGCCAGCGGCACCAACACCGGCACCTCACCGGGTTATGCGTGGCTGGTCAATGGTGTTGCTGCAGGCGTTACCGGTACAAGCTTTTCTGCCGACACCCTCAAAGACAATGCGGTGGTACAGATCGTCCTAACACCGGATGTTGGCTGCAAGGCCAGTCCCTCCATTACCAGTACGCCCATTACCGTAACGGTGCATCCCCTACCCGTGGTAGCCCCCATTACGGGCACTACTGCTGTCTGCGATCAAAGTACGACCCAGCTTACCAACAGCACCACCAATGCCACCTATACCTGGAAAAGCCTGAACCCTGGCGTCGCCCTGGTTGACAACACGGGTAAAGTCAGCGGTATCAGCGCCGGGCAGGCTGTTATTCGGTTTATTGCCGAATCTGCTCACGGCTGTGCAGACAGCGTGCAGACGACAGTAACTGTAGGTCCGTTGGTAACGCCCACGATTACTGTCCAATCCTCCGCAGCCGCCGTATGCGCAGGCAAGCCATTGGTATTTACGGCGACCAGTCAGCAAAGTGGCATCAACCCCACCTATGCGTGGCAGGTAAACGGCGTACTGACAGGTGCTACCGGCACCACTTATTCCCGCAATGATCTTCAACCTGGTGACGTGGTGATTGGTGTACTAACACCTTCTGCCGAGGTAGGTTGTCTGGCCAAAGCGAGCTTTGAAAGCCTGCCCGTCTCCTTTACCATCCATCCGCTGCCGGTCATGGCACCGATCACCGGCGACTTCGTGTTGTGCCTCAATAGCAGTACGCAATTATCGACTACCAGCGCCGCGGGCGTGTGGAAAACCCTGGCCCCCTCGGTAGCTATGATCGATGCCATGGGAAAAATAACCGCCGTTGGTTTAGGAGATGCCCTCATCAGGTTTGTGTCGACCGCGGCGGCGGGTTGTATGGATAGCGTAGAACAACGTGTGGGGGTACAAAGTCTGTATACACCCACCTTGTCGGCATCGGCATCGGCCCAAACGATCTGTGCTGGAGAACCGGTCACTTTTACGGCTGTGGCGGGCCCGGCTGGTAACCAGCCCCGGTTGGAATGGTTTGTCAACAATGTGGCAACAGGGCAACCCGGGCTCACCTATACCAATGCCACCCTTCAGCCAGGTGACCTGGTGCATGTCGTATTGACCCCGTCTCCGGATGCCGGTTGTGTTTCGGCGCCATCGTTCAGGAGTTTACCTGTTGCTGTGACGGTACGTCCGATTGTCACGCCTACCTTCACCGTGACACCGGGTGCCAATGCTGTTTGCACGGGAAAGCCGCTGCTGTTTACGGCCTCGAGCCAATCCAGCGGCACCACGCCTACCTATACCTGGCAAGTGAATGGAGCGCCAACAGGCGCCACCGGCGTCACCTACACGCGCAGCGATCTCCAGCAGGGCGATGTGGTCACCTGTATCTTGACACCTTCACCGGATGCCGGCTGTCTCGCCAAAGCCAGTTTCGAAAGCGCCCCCGCTACGCCTACCATCCATCCCTTGCCCGTGATGGCGCCCATCAAAGGGCTTTTCGATATTTGTTTACAAAGCAGTACCCAACTCATAACTGCCAGCACTGGTGGTGTATGGAAAAGCTTATCGCCTTCCATAGCAACGATAGACGGTACGGGTAAGCTGCTGGGAAATGGTATCGGTACTGCCCTGATCCGCTATGTAGCGACTACGGGAGCGGGTTGCCAGGATAGTGTGGAACAATCCGTAACGGTGCGTGGATTGTATACGCCTACGCTCTCAGTGTCTACTTCAGCCAACGCCATATGCCAGGGCGACCGGGTGACGTTTACCGCCAATGCGGGTCCGGCTGGTACTACCCCGACATTCGAGTGGTTTAAAAACAATCAACCCACCGGCACTGCCGGTATCAGCTACAGCAGCACCACCCTGGTCAAGGGTGACGTAGTACACGTGGTGATGACGCCTTCGGCAGATGCGGGTTGTGTTTCCTCGCCTACGATCAACAGCATGGCTGTGATGGTCACGGTAGGGCAACCGCCCGTTCTATTACCCATCACGGGCAATGCCGTTTTGTGTAGCGGCGCCACCACGCAACTCGCGAATGCAACGGCCGGTGTTGGCGGAGCGTGGCGTAGTTTGAACACCATCGTGGCAACGATCTCGAATACCGGCCTGGTCAGTGGTGTGCAGGCTGGCAATGCCGTGATCCGCTATATTGGCACCACACCTATTGGCTGTCGCGACAGCGTAGACGTGACGGTCACGGTGAACCCCAGCGTTGTTCCTTCCCTGACGATCGATGCCAGTCACAACGATACCTGTACCGGTGTCGCCATTCAATTTACGGCACAGGCCCGGCAGGGTGGCTCCCAGCCTTTCTACCAATGGCAGGTGAATGGGCAACCCACGGGCACGGGCGCCCAATGGAGCAGCGCTTCTTTGCGTAACGGTGATATCGTACGATGTGTGCTCGCCAGCAATGCGACCTGTGCCTCGCCAGCTTCGGTCACCTCCAACGAGATCGTCCTGGCCATTCATGCCCTGCCGGTGATCGATGCTGGCCCCGATAAAACGATCCTGCGTGGGAAAACGACCTTGCTGCAGGGCAGGGTCAGCGATGATGTTACGCATATCAGCTGGACGCCCGTGTCGAGCCTGCAAAATGCCACGACTGCGACACCGGTGGCTAGTCCGTTCAGCACCACCCGTTACCAACTGGAAGCCAGTACGGCCAAAGGTTGCCTGGCGACAGATGCCGTGACGATATCGGTGATCGAGACGGTGAAGGTGCCCAATGCTTTCTCCCCCAATGGCGACGGCATTCACGATACCTGGGAAATTCCCGACCTGGGTGCCGTGGCGCAGGTGGATATCCAGGTATTCAACCGGCAGGGACAACCCGTGTACCAGGCATCGAGCTACCAACGTGGCAAAGGCTGGAATGGGTCCTACAAGGGCTATGTGTTGCCGGCAGGTACTTACTACTATGTGATCGATCTGAAAAACGGACAACCGAAATTGTCGGGTGCTGTCACCCTTCTAAAATAACCACTATGCGCATCTACCCATTCTACCTGGCGTTGTGTATGCTGGCTTTTTGCAGCGTACCCGCGGATGCCCAGCAGCTGCCGCATTATACACAGTATGTGTTGAACAATTATATCCTCAATCCGGCCCTGGCGGGCATCGAGAACTACACCGATATCCGCCTGAGCCACCGGCATCAATGGAGCGGATTAGAGGGCGCGCCGGTCACCACGTATTTTACGGCGCATACGCCCCTCAAGAAAGATGACTATGGACGTACTACGGCGACGGGGTATGCTCCCTCCAATGAATCGGTGCTGGGTGATCCTTATTTCCGCACCTACGAGGCGGCGCCAGCCCATGCAGGTATTGGGCTGACGGTACTCAATGACCGTACGGGGCCCTTGAATCGTTTTACGGCCTATGGTAGTTTTGCGTACCATGTGCCGCTATCCACCAAGCTATCGCTGGCCATGGGTATCAGTGGTGGTGTATCGCAACTGAGCCTGCGGCAGGGGGATCTTGATTTTGGTGACGCAACGGTTGACCCAGCCGTGACGAGCAAGGGTACCATCAACAAGCTGAAGCCGGAAGCGAATGCCGGATTGTGGTTATACGGACAGGATTTCTTTGTAGGCGCTTCGGTACAGCAACTCGTGCCCTCGAAGATATCCTGGGCCGACAACAACGTGGTACCGATGGAAGGCAAGCTGGTGCCCCATACGTTTGTAACGGCGGGTTACCGGTTCTGGCTGGGTGATGCCTTCAGCCTGCTGCCCTCGGTGATGGTGCGGTATGTATCGCCGATGCCGCTTGGCGTAGATGTGAATGCCAAACTTCAATACAAACAGCTGGTATGGGTAGGCGCTGCTTACCGGCACGAAGAAGGCTTTGCCGGTATGGCAGGCCTGCATGTGGCCAAGGGCATTATCGCCGGCTATTCGTACGACTACACGATCTCCAAACTGAATACCGTGAGCCGCGGCAGTCATGAGTTAATGATCGGCTTTATACTCGGCAACAAGTACATCGACGATTCACCGCGTAATGTGTGGTGATCAGTGGTCTGCTAAAAATGTCTCCACAACCGGCAGTGCGGGAAGCGCTGGCTGGATACCCGGCTTCAGGGTCGTGATTTCGCCCAGGTAATCGCCATGTCCACCAGGAAATACAGCGAGTTGTGCCTTTTCGATCTTGCGGATCATTTCCAAAGCATGCTCGAGGGTATTGACATCGTTGTTACCACTGATGATGAGCGTGGGGACTTTGATCGACCTGATATCTTCGTCTTTGATCTCCGGAAAGTTTTGCATACGGGCAACATCTCGATCGTACATCGCCCGCAGTCCTTTTTGATCGCCGGGATGGATGACCAGGTAGGCATCTTTGAATGGCTGGGGCATTTCTTCGAAGCTGGCTTTGGCCATCATCGGAAAGAACCAGGACTGTGCGCCTGCTTTGTTGTACATGGTAGAAGCTACAATGATCTTGTGCACCATTTGCGGATGGCGGATCGCCATCTCGAGCGTCGTGCTGGCACCGTTGCTGAAACCAAATATGTCCGCTTTGTCAATCTTGAGGTGCCTGAGTAAAGCGGCGATGTCATCAGCATCCTGCGTGAAGCTGAGTGGCCGGTCGATATCGGCCGTATGGCCATGTGCCTGCATTTCGACGGCAATTACCTGGTGTGTTTTTACCAGCAAGGGCAATATCCTGCCCCAGGTGGTCCCGATGGTAGAACCGCCGCCATGTATGAGTACGAGTGGAAATCCTTTGCCGTGTATCTCGTAATACATGTTGAGTCCATTGATGGGCGCGTATTTTCCTGTCGCGGTTTGTGCTTGTGTGGTGAGCATGGTGGATGTCATGATTAATAGAGCTACTACTAATTTCATTGGGTGCGTTGATTTGTCGCGTAAAGGTACTATTGGGGCATCATCGGAAACAGGGCTTGTTGCGACAAAATGGAGGGGCTAAAAAGAAAATGGTCCCGCCCGTTGCGGGGCGAGACCTATTGGCAGGGATCTGTGTGCGGGTACAGTTACTTAATGATCTTTTAGTTTTTCATTGTTACGGGGTGTGGCGAACGCAAAATGCTGGAAGAAGTAGCGAAGCTGTGGCAACCATTTTTTCATCGGTGACCATAGGCCACTGAATTGAAAGCGTGGTTCTATCACGGGTTGCTCTACCAACATTTCTTCCGTCCATCTTTTTGTTTCTTTAAAGAGGCGTGTGTTCAATTTGAAAGCGATGTGTCGTGCTTTTTCGATCGTTCTTTTATCGGGGTTGTCTACCACGATAGCACCATCGACATAATCGAACTTGATCAACCGGTATTTGGTTTCGCCGGGCGGACGGTTGAGCCATACGGCGGTACCAGGACTTTTATAGGTATAGGATGTTCCGTTGGGGAGGGTAACAGTCGTCGTGTTATCCATTCTCATCTCCGGATCGTTATCCACAAAGTTGTTCCATTCCTGCATGGAAATACCCTTGGTGATGGTGCGATCGAGGAGATCTTTTTTCCGGGTTAAGTGAATTTTTGCGTCCATAAAGTGCGGTTGTATGTTGTAGTAAAACAAACCAACTGCCATTTATTTTTAGCGCTCAACGCAATGATGCTCAATAGCCGATTACAGCAACTGTTTTTTCAGCTGGGTACAATGCACCCCAATTTGTCGAACTATTGATCTTTTATTTTTTCCTCACCGTTTTGGATCACTTTCTCGGGACTGTTGTTGAAGAGCGAAAAAAAGGATTGTTGAATGGAATGTCCGATGTGGATAACTACTTTTTTGAAGGGCGCTACCAGGGTGCTGAAGGTAAACCGGGGCGCCATGGCGGGATCAGCGGCGAGCAGGAGTCCGGTATCCTTGTCTGTTTCGAGAAATATTTTTGTGTTCAGTTTAAAGGCGATGTGCTTGATCTTTTTGAGCGTCGCTGCATTGACATTGGTGATGACGATATTGCCGGAGTTGTAATCAAATACGATGGGATTCGGCTGCGACTGTCCGGGCTCGCGGTAAAACCAGATGGCGCGACCGGGACTTGGATAGGTGTATTGTGTGCCATCGTCGAGGGTGACTGTGGTCACATTTTCCAGCTGCATATCGGGATCCTTACTCACGAAGCTGGTCCATTCCTGGAGTGTGATCTCTGTAGCATCGGCGTGGTCCATGAGATCGGCTCTCCTGGTGATGTAGTATCTATTTTCCATAGCAGCGCGGTTGAACTGTTAAAAAAAGCAAAGGGTACGCCATTTTGCTGAAGAATGGAACCCTGTGACGCTCAATAAGAACAGGTTAGGCTGCAGTGTCGAGTGTGTAGTTAGCGCCCCAAAATTTACGTTTTGGGGCGCTGGCTGTATGCTATTAAAGTTAAGCAATATTTGTTTACCGGGCGTGTGCTGCCGCGAGGGTCAGGAGATCTTTATCGTGGTGGTCGAACAGCGAAAGGGTGGCTCCATTGGGCATCAATACATAAGCGATGGTAAAACTTTCGCGGTGGCGACGAAAAAATCCCAGCAACCTATCGACGGATTCGCGGGTGGCGCTAAGGATAATGGTAATCAGCGATTCGGTCGTAAACTGGTTGATGTGCTGCATTTTTTCCTGCTCAAACTCCAGACGGATCAAGTCATCGAGTTCATGATCCTGCGTTCTAAATCCAATGGTCAAATCACCAGGCATTGTCATAGGTGTTACTTTTTTGTTTTTACATGATTGCGCAGTTAGTCCTGGTGTGCTGCTATTGTAAAAAATCGTACCAACCTGGTGGTCATGGCGATACTTTAACAGGTTGCAAAGATATCATTGTGCGTAACCTGTGGGGATTAAGTTATTGTGAAGGGGAAGAAAGGCAAGGAGGCACAGAGGCATAGAGGCATAGAGGCACAGAGGCAACTGAGGCACAAAGGCAACTGAGGCACAGAGGCACAAAGGCAGAGGCACAGAGGCATAACTGAATGCAGCTGACAGATGGACCTGTCAGTGTATAGACTTTAATATGCCTTTAATACATCAATCTTTTGTCTTTAGTAATTGCAGGTAGTTTTCGGCATGATCGGTGTTCATTTCTATCCAGATGGGCAGGTGATCGCTCATCTGGTAAGTCTTGAATTCATCGAAGGTTTTTTGGCTGGTTACTTTGGCGGAATGCTTCCTGGCTCTTTTGGCGTAGGTCTTATAGTTGTCGAATACGACATCAAAATAATTGAATGTACCTGCTTTGCGGAAGGTGACATCATTGAAGCGGTTGTAGTGTATCACCTGTGCACAAGATCTATCCTGTCCGATGTGTCCGGGCAGATTGTCTTTTAACAGCGATTCGGGCATGCGGTAGGTTTCGCCGGTAATGGCCTTGTAGCGATCGCTGTGCCGGTTGGGTACGTTGAAATCGCCAAAAATAAACAGGTTATTGCATTCATTTTTTTCTACAAACTCTGTCTTCAGCAGATTGGTCATCCCGGCCAGTTCTTCGGTTCTGCGCTGATAGAGTTCGGTATTTTTCGCGGCCAGGCCGGTAAACAGTTTCATCGAGCATACATCGAATAAAAAACAGGCGGATTGGAAGCGAAGGAAATAAGGAGATGCGGTGATGCCTGACCGATGCTCGGGCTGTGGCATCACGAGTTGTATGGCAATGTTACGGAAGGTGACCGTTCTTTTGTCGTACAGGAAGGCCAGCCATTCGCGGTTGCCGGAGGCCGGATCGATGATGAGGCCCGTGAACAATCCCCAGTCGTCGCCCAGGATGCGGCACAGGTTGCTCAGCTCCGTATGGTTGTCTTTGAGGTCTTGCAGGATGATGAGGTCGTAGCGGGCAACAATTTCGGCGATGTAGTAGAGGGCTTCTGTCATTCGCCCCTCAAACATACCTGCGCCCATAGCCCGGATACTCCAGGTGCCGAGGAGGAGGTTACCGGCAATGCGTTTTTCCGGTATGCCTTTGTTTTTATCGTTGAGTGTAGCGCGAAGGGTAATAATATTATCCAGAACGGTATTGCGGTCGAGTTTGTCGTCGATAGACAGCAGCGTTTCCTTAACCGGGTTAAGAAAAGAATAGTTCATAGTAGTAGTTTAATTACGGGAAAACCCTGGACCATTCTTCGACACGAGTTGCGCTATAAATGTAAACAATCCGCTAACGGTTGTCAAGGTTTTCGTATCTAATTCACTACGATGTTACGAGTTTATTTGGTCAAATTGGAGTAACCTTAAACAGATTGGGGTAGGAATTCTTCTGTACCCTTTCAATATGGCGGATGGATCGATAAGTGGCAATGGTCAGCACGATATAGACAGCAAAAATAAGGCTGAACAGGATGCCTTTGCCGGCATATTGCACGGTGGTTAAGCAGGCGACAAAGATCGTCAGGACTACTACTATTTGTGGCCAGCCCAATTGTTGTTTGAACAGTCGCCAGAACAACCGGGTATTGTGTTTGGGGACAGAAATATAGCCGGAAGATGGCATAGCGCACCCACAGGCGGTCAATTTTGACTATTATCCCTTAGACAAGGCATTTCCTTTAGTACCAGGCGCGGTTTTCGTTGTTGTAGTTTAAAAGGATAAGGTTAATGGTTAACGAATTTGATTAGTGTACAGCTGGCGTGTCTACGCTGGCTTTTTTGTTTTTGGGGCCTGCTGTTGTCTCCACGGGCTTTCGTTTGTAGTAAGTCGGCTAATTTGTATTCCTACCTTTGTTGCCTATTCTTCCACATTTAAGCATTCTCTAATTCTTCTCCTGGTGATCAAATTGTCCGTATGTGTTATTTTGCGGTGCCTATGCAGCTAACCCGGTATCTTGCTTTTTGCCTTTTATTGTGTGGTCTGTCGCCCTGGCTGGCGCGGGGACAGGATGCGCCACCGGTAATTGCTGATGCGCAATTCGATCGGCTGGCACTCAAAGCACGCCTGCGGGCGCTGGAGCTGCTGCGGCGGACGGATACCGTCAGTCCTTCTCCCCTATGGCCCAAGATCAACCCGGCCCTTTTCTTCGCCAATATCCGGCACAATATTGAACGTCCGGACCGGATCAACCAGGGCACGTCGACCAATTTTTGTGGGTATGCTGCCATGACGCATTTGCTGGTGAAATACCATCCCGACATTTATCTGCGACAAATTGTGACCTTGTACCGGACAGGCAAGACTAAATTGCGGCGTAAACGCATGAAGCCGTCCCACCGGGTGATGGAGGCCGCTGGCACACTCGAGAACAAGGGCGAACTGGATATCCTGCATGCCGACCAATTGTGGTTCCTGAGCCTGGCAGATACGTTTAAAGGCTATCTCAACTGGCTGGCCCCCACTTACCACCCGGGTTCCGAAAACCGGTTGTGGGCAGCGACCAATTACGGTAAGTTTAACCGCATGCTGCGGGAATTTACCGGTGATGAGATGACGGCAGCAGGGTCGGACTTTATCAGCCCCTGGGTGAAGAACTTCAATGACTATATCAATGGCCAGTTGCGGGAGGGGGTGGTGATCCTGTATGTAAACAGCAAATACCTGTATGAGCATAAGTTCAGCATCTTCAAATTACGGGCGCCTACGCATTTTATTGTGGCGTATGAAATGCTGCGTACCGACGAAGGACTGATCCGCTTTCGCTATTGGGATTATGGTATGAAGACAGAGCAACTGATCACGCCGAAGCGGTTGCGGCGGCTGATTTTTGGTGTTACCACCATCACAGAAACCCGGGAAGATGCGAGATTCTAAGCTTTATGGAATGGTACTGGGTGGCCGGAGGGCCTTTGCTGGTTTGATCCTGCTGATCGTGCTGTTGGCTTCCTGCACGGCCGCGAAGAAACGGAAGTCGGAGAAGTATTACGTGGAGCACAAGCAGACGATCACGGAAGTGCGGCAATTGTTTGACAAGCTATACCAGCACATGCCTTTTTCGGCCGGCTTTTCCGACCGGTCGCTGAAATACTTTGTATTGGAGATCCTGAGTGATTCTGTACGCTTTATTTACAATGGTGAAAAGAACCAACCACAATTGGAAGAAGCCGTAGATCGGTTTGGCTTCGATACAACACAACTGCGAACGCTGGCGACCAAGCTTCAGCAAATCAACTGCATCTGGATCTCGAAGCGCTCGTTTTATGTGAACCAGCAACGGGAAACGGTGACTTTTCTCTCGTTCAAGTCTATTGCCAATCCCAATCTCTTCTCGGAGAATAAGTATTATATACTGCTCTTTCCGCCCAAGCAGATCATTTCCCGGCACTTCCGGGAGCGCATCCGGCGTGGCGACCTGGTGAAGATCGAAGACCAGGTATGGTTTACGATCGGGTCTAATTTCCGGTGAATACCGTTGACGGGCACGCCGGGCCCTATCGCTTTTGGTGTAAGTGATTGATTTAGAAAAGTTGTGCTATTTTCATTACACTTCCATGGGAGCGAGTAGGGAGCGGCATGGAAGCGAGTAGGGAGCGGCCCCCTTCGGCCATTCGTTTTACCTTACCGCGCCGTGCCGTTGTTCTTATCAGCAGGTATAAAAATACGGCTAACGCAAGGCCCTTTCCAAATTTTGGAGTTACCGTTAAATAAATGTCATGACATTTGCCCATTTGGTGTGCGGCCGCGAAAGTGGTCGGAAGTGAGCATAAACAGCATGGCTTAGTAAGCGTGGTAGTGTGTTCCCGACGCCCATTTGCGAGTTGTTGAAAAATGCTTACCTTTGCGCTGTCATGAAATTCTAATTCATTCCTACATATCAGCCACCTGCTGAGGTATTGAGCGGCCAAACTGGCCCTTATTTTTTTTCCCAACTATCAGACAGCAGTTTTATCTGCAGCATTTTTTCACGAATCATTTTACTATGAAAGTTAACTCTTGCATCTATCACGGGCATTGTATTGCTTCCGCGAACAGGAAGCTTATTCTTCATTCTTCTGAATTATTATATGCTTATCAACGCAAGAGATATTTGTTTTCAATTTCCGCAACAGGAGCCGGTGTTTCAACACATCAATTTTAGTCTGCAGGCTGGCGAAAAGGCTGCTATCGTAGGCCATAACGGCGCGGGCAAGTCGACCTTGCTGCGCATCATAGCCGGGCAGCTATCAGCAACAGCCGGTGAATTGCAGATAAAAGACAGTTTGTATTATGTGCCGCAGCATTATGGCCACTACCAGGATCATACGGTGGCGGCTGCGCTGGGCATCGATCATCTATTGACAGCCGTGGATGCTGTGGAAGCCGGTGATACCAGTCAGCATTTGTATGACCTGCTGGAGCATGACTGGGATATCCGGTCACGGGTGGCCGCTGCTTTGGCCAACTGGGGGCTGGCAGGGCTCGACCTGCAAGCACCGATGAGTGCACTAAGTGGGGGTATGAAAACGCGGTTGTTCCTGAGCGGGATCGACTTGTTTACCCCGGCTATCGTGCTACTCGATGAACCGACCAATCACCTTGACAGGGACGGCCGGGCGTTGCTCTATAAATGGCTGAGCCGTACCAATGCTGCGGTGCTGCTGACGAGTCATGACCGGCAGTTGCTGGACGCGTGCGATCCTATCTGGGAGCTGGGTGCCGAAGGTATCCGGGTGTATGGTGGCAATTATGCCTTTTATGCGTCGATGAAAGCGGCCGAGACTTCCGCCGCGGCGCACGACCTCGCACACCACGAGCGGGCCTTGAAGGAGGCCAAGCAAAAGCAGCAGTTGGCGCTCGAACGCAAGCAACGGTCGGATGCACGGGCCGAACGACTGGGTAAGGAAGGCGGTATTCCCAGGATTCTGCTGGGAGGTCGAAGGATGGCCGCCGAGGTGAGTACGGGTAAGTTGAAGGCTACGCATGGCGATAAGATAGCGGGTCTGCGATCACAGTTGGAAGATGCTGCGGCGTTGGTGGAGATCGAGCGGATCATGAAGGGCCATTTCGATGCTCCTACCCTGCCGGTGGGCAAAGTGCTGGTAGAAGCCGAAGGGATCAATTTTGGGTATCCTGGCGGGGAGCTACTGTGGGTCGAACCCCGTACTGTGTTACTGCGCGCTGGAGACCGGATCGCGATCACGGGGTCTAATGGCAGTGGTAAGTCGACCTTGTTTGGCATTATGCGAGGAGCTTTGCCACCTACTGTAGGTTCCATTCGCCTGACGCCGGTACGCTCGCTCTTGCTGGACCAAGACTATCAACTGATCGACCGCAGCAAGACCGTGCTGGAGCAAGCGATGGACTACAACGAACGGACACTGGAACCCGCCTGGGTACATACCCTGCTGGCCAATTTCCTCTTCTACCCGGCGCAATGGCATCAGTCCTGCGCGTCGCTGAGCGGAGGTGAGATGCTACGCCTGGCGCTGTGCTGTATGGTACTGCAATCCAAAGCCCCGGACGTCATCTTCCTTGATGAACCGACCAACAACCTGGACCTCGTCAACATCACCATGCTGGAGCAGATCTTCGCGGCCTACAAAGGCACGCTGGTGGTGGTGTCGCACGATGCGCGGTTCCTCGAAAGAATGAGAGTGAGTTCCGAGATTAATATGTGATAATAATACCCCCCAAAGCCCGGTGATTGCCGGGCTTTGGGGGGTATTGAAGATAATCGTGAAATATAATTTAGGTCGGTTTGAATTAACAGATCAACATTTAATTGTCTGGCAGTTGTAATTCAGATCAATTACTTACCTAAATTAAAAGTTGCGAGACAGCCCAATGTCAAGGCACAATACAACCTTTGTTATATAAGTTCCTTACCTCCGGCTCCTAGACACTATCACAAATCGGAAATTCCAATGCTGCATAAGGTCCAATCACATTTTCTTGTTCTATATCCTACCAATAATAGGATTCTACTGATACAAGTTTCATGTTAGAGTCTATTTGTATTAGACTTACCTCGAAATTGTTACCATCATACAAGTTTGAATTTTGTTGAATTTTCTTTTGAAGCAAATCATAATTTTCTATAAATGTTTTTATCACGTTATAAAGCTTAACACTATCACCATTATTCACTTCTTCGAATTGATACAAACTTTTGTTACTACTAGATGTATAATAAAATTTTTCATTTTTATAATCATAAAGACCGTACTCTTGCCATATTATGCTTGATGAATAAATTTTTACTAACAAACATCTGGCTCCATTTTCAAATCTAACTTTGTCAAAAATAGCAGAATATAGATGCTCATTTACTTTGTTTGTGTCCTTTTGAGGCAAACTGTAATTATCGCTAAAGAAGTTGTTTCGAATTATACTGTATGAACGAAAACTTTTTATTTTAGAATTACATTGAAAACATGTAACACTGACTACTGACATTATTAAAAGGAAATATATCTTTTTCATATTGTTATTCTGGTGTCACAATTTGATACGAATTTATATTGAACAACTTTTGCATTGCATGATAATCTTTTGCAGGTTTAATTACTCTCGAATTCTCATCAACGTAATTGAGATTTGAACTGCCGCCCCCCCTATAACCATAGTGAGTTCTTAAAGGCAAGTTCTGATCTATTCGAATGTAATTTTCAACTACAGTAGCATACCATTCGTCTTGAGAAATCTTCCTACCATCCTGAGATATATACCAAAATTTCTCCTGAAAGCCAAATTTTTTTGTATAACTATATGAATGCGCAATTTCATGTCCAAGTGATGTTGTCAATCCTAATCGAATATCATTTCCATCAGTTGGATAGTTTTTCATTATACTTAATCCATTCTCTCCAAAATGATCCATATTTACGTATACATTGTTCTTATCAGAAGCCGCCCCCTTGATTGAACCCTCTCCTTTATAATTTGCTGCATCTTGAATTGTGATAGTTTCATCCATACCAATTACGTTGTCCAGGTAGCCTTTTCCAAAATCTCCAGAATAAATTGAATTTAGTGCTTCTAAAATAGAGCTTGCAAATTTATCCTTACTTAGATCGGCTACGTCACCATTCCCATGATGATAAGCATTATTATAGTATTGATATGTAATATCCCCTATCAACACTCCTAAACTATCGCCGTTGACATCAATATTCAAGACGGGATTATTCGCTGCATACTGATAGGGCGACAAAGGCATATACTTTTCAGCAAATCTATCTTGTGTTTGGAAACGGCCAATCTGCGCATCATACATTCTCGCCCCATAATCATACAATTCAAGACCGGAACCATCACTAAACTCCTTCTCTTGCTTCTCCTTGCCATTGTACTCGTACTTGTTATCCAATTTTCCAACAGCCTTGGTACTGATCCCCGCCATCGTCAAGCCAAAAGGGTAGTAATGGGTTTCTTCCATAATTGGCCCTGTAATATGTTGCACCGATAAGTTATCAAAGAACACATCCCAGTTCTGCGTTTCGTTGCTGACGTAAATATACAAATATCCGTTCTTAGGGATAGATACCGGACCGTCGTTGGTCAAGGCATTTAGGATGTCCGCATTTCCAACAGGTTTTGCGCCACTACCCGCGGCTACGTACTTCAACTGCTCATCCAGCAAAATCCAATTCAGGTAAGCCTTGGGCTTTGTCGTCTGATTGGAATTTTTGTCATCGCGGAAGGCGTTCATTGCTCCCAGCAGCGGACTGGTCACGCCATTGCTCAACGCTTCAAAAGTTCCTTTAGCGCTTCCAGAAGCACCCACAATACCGGAAGCCAGGGAACTCAGGATATCCGCAACAGGATTTCCACCGCTATTGGCCGAGCCTCCGCTCTTATAGAACGATTTTATTCCAATTTGCACTTTATCTCCGCTCATAACCTTCAACACCAAAGCTGGTCCGACCTTATTTCCGCTGCCATTTGTACGCGCCAGTGAATCGTTTGGATTGGTAGTGCCATCAGCAGGATAGCCTCCAGGCACCAGGTTCTTCGCATAACTCGTTTTGGGAATATTATAGAAAAGCTTATTCTCTGTGGTTCGGTACAGCGATTCCATGGTCGCCAGGTAATTTGCAGTATCGGATTGTTCCGTCAATACCATACGTACATTGCCGAGATGGTCTTTTAAAAAGTAATCATGCTGAAATTGCCAGGCACTGTCGCCGCTGGTAAAATACCTTTTCACATACCGCGTCCTCCCCTCCTCATGACCGATAAACTGTAAGGTGTCGTTCTGAAATACCGCACCTGACATGTACAAGGTGGTTGTCGTTATAGAAGGAACGACGGATAAATCAACGACCTTCTTCATTAGTTTTACACCAAGGTTGTCGTAGAAATACTCAATCGATCCCTTGCCAGCCATCTGGATCACCCTGGGAAGATTGAGGTGATTGTAGGTGATACTCGTAATTCCTTTATTTGCATCCGACACAAGGTTGCCATTTCCATCGTACGTGTAGTCGACAGACGTCGATGTCTTGGCACCGTTGTAATTAAAGTCTCCCAACTTGGTCGCTGGATCATTAAAGTCATCCCACACTTGTTGCAACTGATTGCTATTGTTTTCCTCCTTGTACTTGTATCTCAACGCATCGACATAAAAATCTGCTGTACCTGGTTTGACACCATGTTGTATCATGCTTAACATATTGCCATTCGCGTCATACTTCAACATGAATTCATTATCAGCATCAAATCCGTGAACGGAAAAGTTTGCTTCGTTTACAACCCAGCTTCCGCCGGAACCAGCAGTAGAGTTCTGATAGAAGTCTGCCCGCCCGAATCTATTGGCCGCATCGTACAAATAATTGAATTTTCTCCGAACCTCATCTCCGGCGCTTTTCCAAACAACACCGGTGATATTCCCGTTGTATTGGAAAATACCATCAGGAGCTCCAGAAGACATGACTGTCTTATCATACCCCAGGTCAAAGCCAAAGTAATTGTTTGCATATCCGCTAGTTCCCTTGTCTAATAAATACTTACGATTTGTACCCAGCATCCAACCCCTTATGTTGTAATCATTGGTAAGGGTCTCCAAGCCAGCTCCATTTGCGCCCACACCTGAAAAACCAGGAGATAGTATCTTGTCTTTTAATTGCCCCAGCGCATCATATTTATTTTCTACTATCACCTTTTCAGGCTTATTCACCGCCAAGCCGTTTACAGAGCTAACAATTGTTTTTTCTGTCAACAGTAAACGTCCCAAATCATCATAGTCCATTTTTGTGATGGAAGTATGTGTTTGCGGATTGGGAGCTGCCTTATTTATTTGACTAATGACCACCAACGGCTGGCCGGAGAAGCTGTATTGTGTAGTCACTACATCTACTGCACTCGTTACATTGAAAGTTTTTGTTTGAATGACCCGGCCCTTATCATCATATATATAAGTTCTTATCGGGCCATTAGATACATTCGTGTGCCACTCACCAGTCTTTAGGCCACGGGGATTGGCAGTTTGAATGACCGCATCTGCGTAAGGGAAAGTGGTCGTACTGGCCGGTATCAAATAAGAATCGAAACTACCGTCCTTGGCTCCCCAATTTGGTCCATGCCAACCGGTCCAGTTATAGTCGTCATAAAATGTTACAACCAGGAGATTACCTAAGGTCGTAGCCGGAAATGAATTGGTCAACGAATATCGATCCAGGATTGACGGATTATAGGTCTCATAACGACCCATATCCAGACTTGTCACATAGGCTTGCATGGCGCTCTGGCCAATAACGGAAGGGTTGGTGTAATTACCCGTTATTACCGGTCGATTCAACTGATCGTATTTGGTAAACAGCCATTTGTTCTGAACCCGCAAATTGCCATCTTGGGTCAGCACAAGTCTATCCCATTTATCATACACCATATAAAAATCGCCTGCCGCTGGCACTTTTTTCATGACCAATCGCTTGCGCGCATCATATTCGTACCTAAAACATTGTTCCTTTAGCACAATGCTGCTGTTCCAGTTCAAATTCCAGCTATTTGCACTCAATAACTCAACCCCCTTCGGCTGGATGGCAAGCCTAAGATTGTTTAGGTTATCATACAGGTAATATGTCGAAAGCCAACCAGAATAACCGGAACCTGCCCCATTATCAGCGGCAGCCGTAAACTGCACTTTCTTCAATATAACCTGACCCTCCACGTCCTTAAACTCCACGATCTGTTTATTGTGCTCATCTACCCTGATGGTCTTGTACAATGTACCAGCAGCATATACACCAGACACGGCATAGCTACCCCAGTTATTGGCGACATCGGTTATCGTCCATATTTTGACGTCGTCAGCGGCAGTATTAAAAACATGCTTTGTTTTAACAGACCGGCGATTGGCTTCACTGACCTCACTAGCTGTACCAACCCAACTGGAGCCTGGGGCAAATGCCTCCACCACCCTATTGAGCGGTGACGCCTCAAACGTTGTTTGTCCGTAAGCCCAGTTTAGGCTGCCGGCCCCGACATTGGTTTCGCCAATCTGACCCGCCAACTGTGTGTTGTAAAAAGCAACTTGCTGCTGAAATGGATTTATTTTAAAAAGGCCGTCACTTGTTGAAGTATTGCCTCCCGTGGTATTGGCAATAAATGGCAAGTACTTTTGTTGCTCACGGCCAAAGTCATCGTATTTGTTGGCCGAGACAAGATCTACAGGGCTGCTGCCCGTAGTAAGCGATCCTTGCTTAACCACGGTCTGCAGAGGACGACCCAGCCCATCGAAATAGGCCGTCGTCTGCTTTACATCACGCAATGTGCGACCAGGTAATAGCGCAGGATTGGTCTCAGGCGCAGTAGCCTCCCAGGTGCGCACATAATTAACCTTGATGGTTGAGCTGTAAGGAACTTGGGGTGATACCGGCGTTTGCGCTAGCGACTTTGCCGAAGCGCCTAGACCCGCAACCGCCAGCAGTAGCCTCATCGTATTTGAAATCGATGTTGTTATATTCATGGATTGTGGTGTAAGGGTTATTGATTGGTGTTTTTCTGGAATTGATAGTCGTAATGCTTAAGGATGTTCTTGTTCTCGTCGAGAACATTCTTGAGTCGACCAAAGCCATCGTATTCATAATAAGTAATCCGATTATTGGCATCGCAAGTGTTGATAACACCGTACAATGGATTGTAGGTATAAGTGGTCATCTGGGCTCCAACAGGGTAGATTCGAACCTCATCGACCACGCCACCTCCACCTCCAATATTTATAGTTGTAACACCCGTCAGCGTCTTCTCTCTGTATGTCCAACCATTGATTGTTTGCCCACTAGTCCAGCTATTGGCCGATGGCACAACTAAGGAGCTCCCGTTATAGCCATTGTAATCAGGTATTCCGTTCTTGGTCCACAAGGTAACCACATAGGTTTTTGCGGGATCAAGACCGAACCGGGCCAATACGCCATTGATTTCAAAACATTTGTTTCCTGTTACACCATCGCCTGACACAATCCTATTGGGCTGATCCAGGTACAAGTTGCCCGTCCCGTCAGATTCAAAGGAGGTATACCCAATTTGATCTGCCTGACTGCCGATAACCTGGGCAATGGGATACTGTTGATTATAATCCCATATGATAGATTGCGGAGCATCTCCAACCTTGGCCTGCTGGGCTATAAAACCTTTACTAGTGTATTGCTGAAACTCAATCTTCGGCTTGATTAATGCCGGTGCACGGTTAAGGGATGAGCCGATAGCTGGAACGCTACTTTCTGGTACCGGCGAAGTCGTTTCCAACGATTCAATGATAGATTTCCGGATGGCTGTTCCGGATTGTTGGTATTGATTGACGATTCCTCCGGTCAAATATTTCGTTCCACCTATCGTTTTCCATTTCTCGACAGCTATAGGAACTGCGTACATGTTATTATCGGCAGACAACATACTTGTGGCGATTGCATTGCCTGTAAAACTGTAGGGGTATCGAACTACTTCCTCTATCAGTTCATTCCTACTGTTCTTCGTCGTCGTTTTTGCTACGTTGTAGTTTTGGTCCCTTGCGTAGGCAACTTCATTCACCAGCGTAGCGGCTCCATTATATTCAGTAACAGTTGTCTTCGTCAAATCTTTCCTACCTGAAACTGGCGTAAATGGGGTTGTTAAAAAATAGGTGGGACCAACTACTTGACTCCAGGTGAACGGGCCTATTTCATTTCCCGGAACATTATCACACATGTAATTTTCCCATCTAAATTCAACTGGTGCAATAGAAATTGACGTAAAATTCGCTAAACGTCCGGGTGTATTGTAATAAACGTCCTGGGTTTCAAGATAATCGTTCTCTGTTTTCTTCAGTAGATTGTTGTTCTTGTCATATACTAACTCTTTAGTGAGTTTCCCATAACTCCAATCAGTATAGTCTGGTGGCGCAAAAGGATAATTATGCTGGGCTGGCACCCCATTCGTTCCATAGGATGTGAAATATCGATCAATACGACCGTTGGAGTTACCATTGTTGACAAACTTTTCGACTACCCGAGTATAGTTAACAGGGCTTCCATTGGTCATTGCAAGCGTTTGCACCGGGGAAAAAGACCTTACAATTGCGTTGGGAATACCACCATTATTAAAATAAGTACGGTAACCATTGGGGTCGTCCACAATTGGGCCACAAACGATTCTATCGTCATAGAAAACGCCGTAAGTATACTCAGGATATGTGCCTAATGCACCAGAGGAGGTGATTCCATCTTCCAATAAATAGTCATACTCTCTTGCACTGACTGGTGTTGCAGCAATGCCGTCAAAATCCTTGATGCTTTTAATGCGCAGACCGCCAACATTCGGATTGTTGATATGCAGAATAGTCGTATCGGGATTGTTAACACGACTTTCAGTCCACTCAATGGTTACATAGTCACTAAAATAATCCACTCCCTGAACACTTGCATTCCAGGTATAATTCCCTTGTGCCAAATTATAAATACTAATTTGTTGAGACGCCTCGAGCTCGCTTGAGAAGGGTATAACCTGTGTATTAACGACCTGATTCAAGCTGTTTTTAAGCTGCATCGTCAAGGTTGCACTTGTAGGATTAAAGCTTGTATAAAATTTAACCTTAAAATTGGTATAGACATTCGCATCTCCTCCATAATGCCAGGCTTCACTACCATTCTGAGTATTAGAACAGTAAACACTCATCGTGCTAGAATACTGCGTTCTAATATTTGTTATAATATCCCTTTTCAACCTGGTGTCGTACGCCACATGTGATTCCATCTCAAACTGAGTATACCCTCCGGTAGGATAATACATCTTTGTAAGAGATCCATACTTCACGCGTTCCACGTCCGTTTCCCGGTTGCCGCCCGCAAACTCCCTCTGCCCAGTTCCATTGATATTAATGTATTCGTGTGGGAATAAATCATTACTCGGGTTCGTATTGTAAAAGCCCCAATGATCCTGCTCTCCCGTAAGCCTGTTGGGCAACGCGGAATAATACTCAAAACTGTACCCTTTGTCTTCGCCAGCGGCGCTATAAGGAATAACACTTTTCAGCGTAAGTCTATTGACTGAATAGTCATGATATAGATTGTATCCTCTGGTAGCAGTACCATTGCTGATGGCTATTTGCTTGAGTCGATACAAATTACCCGGATTATTATAGGAATCCAGGTCAGTTCGGGGATTCGTATCATACCCAAAATCAACCTTCGTATTATCCGGCAAAGAAATCCGTTTAATCCTTTTTCCCATAATGACAGAAGCCTGAAAGCCTCCAGAGATGGGTGGATCGGCAATGTTGACATCAAGCATCCGCGTCATAGAAGCATTTCTACCTGATGCATAACCATACATTTCGTCTTCGTATTCGAAGCTGATATTATCAGGAGAAAATGGTGCAGTGATCTTAGTAAGGTACCAGGAAGAAACGTAATTATCAAAATAAGCATTCCCCACGCTAGTCCTTTCTATGGCGTCAAATACGTATTGTGTACCTGTCTCATCAATCAGCGTAAATTTCTTGATATGCGTCCAGGCACCATCAGGCTGAATCTCTGGAATCACCCTGATCTTATTTGGGGTAAGCATTAGAAAGTCATTATTTTTCCCAAACATGAACTTGCCGCTCTTCCCACCAACATTAAAGTTGAAAATATCCGACTGAGAATCCCATACGCCTGCATTGATCTCCATGTACTTACTCACGGCATAGCGGTTCCCTTCATATTCATTTGGCAAAACCGGTGTATTCCGGAAACCGCCGTTCATATCCTCGTCGGCAATCCCCCTGCGTGTTCGCGTAATCACTCCGCCCGCGTTTAGGGCCCAGCCAATTCCGGTGTTTGAGGCTAGTTCATCGACTTTAATACCACCGGCGTGATAGTCCAGGCTAATGGACATCGAGAGCGAATTGTCTGCATTTTTGTACGAATAGATCGGCACATTGATTTGTGGAACACCTGTAAAATACCCCACGGGCACATCCCCAAACTTACCCAAAGACGCGGCATTGGGGGAAGGGGGAACGACATTGAGCAAAGAAGGGTTGGGAGTCGGATTTCCGCTTTGAGCCATTATACCTATGGCCCCTCCCAGCATGCATGTTAAGAATAGAATAGAGGTCTTTTTCATACTATATTTTGCATTACGTTTTACTGAGAAAAATAGTCTGGCATTACAACTTCCCTATTGGGAGAAGCGGTATTGTGGATCCTGCGATCACCTTTTTGACATCATTTGAAACTATACCCCACCCTAAACTTTAAGGGCTGGGCCTTGGGTACCTGTTGGTAACTCAGGAAGTCCCACAATAGCTGGAGTTTTGTCTTTTTGAAGAATTTACTTTTTAAGGAGACGATCTTACTGACACCCAGCAAACCGCTTTGCTGCCATTCTTCAGCTGCCTGCAGTTCCTGGGTAGTAAGTCTTGTAGTAGAAGATAGTGGTTGGTAATTGTATTCATAGCCACCGGAGGCAAAGAAGCTGCCTTTCAGGCGCACATCGAGGAAGGAACGTATTGCGGCGCCCTGGCTGGAGATCGAGATATTGCGGATATCCTTACCCCACCCCACCTTGTAGCTGCCACCTACCCCCACGATGCTGTTGTCTGTGATCTTATAGCCAACAGAAAGTCCTATATCAGACGTAGTAGGAAAGAAGGCCTGCGACTTCTGCGTCTGCAAGTTGGAGCCATACTCGAGGCGCTTCCAAAATGTCTTGGTCTTTTGGTTGTT
>NZ_JARKMX010000008.1:2038201-3479337 GCF_029360705.1 Paraflavitalea pollutisoli
TGCCAGGGACTGGCCGCTGGCATAGCCTGCGGGCACTGAAAACAACGAAGCTAATTCGGAGTGCTCTTTTAGGAATGTTTGGAAGGCCGGCAGCTTCTGCAACAGTCCCAACGTCTTTGTGAGTAGTTTGTCGGGGTCATTCAGTAGTTCTTTGTATTCCTGCACCTGTTGGTTGTAGTAGTATAATTCCTTCTGAAAATCCTGGTAGCCTTTGGTGAGACCTTTTGGAAGGTTGGTATACCGGCTCAGGGCAGCCTCGATCTGCTCTTTGCGTTGACGGATAAACTCTTTTACCTGGTCTGCTTGTAGCAACTTGCCCTGTAATTGCTGCACCTGTCGCAGTGAGCTGGCAACCTTACCAGCCTGATCCTTATTGAGCAGGCTGCTGTTTTGCTTCAGAAAACTCAAAGATGATTTGAGCGAGTCTACATAAGACAGGTATTGGCCTCCTACCTTATCGGCAGCAGCTGTAGGGTCCTTGAGTTGCGCGGACAATTTCGCATACTGCTCTTTGCTGTTATCGAAAAGCTCCTTAGCTGCCAGGGAATCGGTCTTCATCAGCTTTTTACGCAGTTTCTCTTCTTTCCGGGAAAGCCGTTCCAGGTATTTTTCTGTAGCACGCGTTAGCTGCGCTTCCAGCTTATGGGTCTTGTTTTGAATATGTTCATTGAACCGGTTGGGAAAATTCAGCAAGCGGTCTTGCAACGGCGGCTGATCCTGGGTGTAAGCACACCACGGAAGGATGGTCAATAATAGGACAAGGCGCCATGGGTTTCTCATGGACAGTCAGGTTTAGATGGTTAACAGATAAGTAGGGAGAGTTACTTATGTAAGCGTTCGTAGTTTGTATTGCGAAGTAATGAACCCTTTATCAAACCAACAACAACAAACCCATAAGCGTGCAGTTTTGGACTAAAAGTGTGCAGATTTAACCGATAAGTGTGTAAGGGGATGGTAAAAATTATCAATCCTGGCCCGACGCCCTATCCGCGCACATCATGTGTACTGTAATGATGCCATTGACTGGATGCGGCACCACACTGCGCTCCACTCCGAAGATACCGCCCAGTTGTTCTCCAACAAGTTTCTGGAAGATACCTGGCTGATTACGTATATAAAAAACCGTCTCCGCCAAGCTGGCGGAGACGGTGGAGTGATGTTTGGTGGTCGAACAGTAAGGGTTCGCTCCTAAGAAGCTGTAATTCCCTTAATTTTAGACCGGAAGCACATCTCAACGGCTAAGATTAATTCACACAGATGTCGTTTTTATGAATAGAAGATAAGTTTGTCATCAACGGCTTGGTCATTCTCGTCTAATATATATATATAGTCCCCCAACTCTTTTTCTTCAAAAATTAATTTCACACCAATCTCCAGCTGATATAGTTCAGAAGTTTTAGAGGATAATATTATTCTTATGTCATTATCACGCAACTCTACATTCCGAATAGGGACAGCCAGTTCATCTTCTAAATAACCATTTTCACTAAGATTAATGCAATTAAGAAAACCGGCTCTCGCTCTTTGGAATAACAACGACACATCTATTCCATTAATTTCAATTTTCATCTATGCTATTTTATTAATGTCCGCTAATCCAATCAAAAATAATGTGGCCACTTTCATTGGGATTTCCATATATTCTTATATCCCCACCATGACCCAGAATCTTTACCTTATATAAATATCCCGTTTCAGCAATTTCACTTTGTGTTAGTTTAATTATCCCGCTTTTTCCCTTCGGATCCACAATTCCTTTACTGATTGCTTTAGCCACTTTTTTCTTGATAGCCGGATCTAAGGTATTAAATATTGATCGTTTTACCCAACCAGTAGTTTTAACCGCTGTACTAACAACATTTGTAGCAGTTCCTGCAGCTCGCACAAAGCCGCCAAAAAAAACAGATCCCGCTTGCGCAACAGATGCCTTTTTATCCTGTTTTCTTCCATAAGTATCCTCTCCCTGGTAAAAGGAAACCACTCCATTTACAAAATTTGCTAATGGATTCCATTGATTTAGTTCGTATAAAAAATCACCACCGGGGTTATGATCATTAAAAAATTCATACCATTTATAATCTCTTTTATCTTTACCTGGTACATTAGTTCCCCCGCCCTCTGGTATTACAGGAACTAATCCGCTGGGCGACGGAGTTGGCTGATCACAAACCAAGCAGACAACTTGAGGATCATTATTATTATTATTATTCTCAGGAGTTACAATTACAGCTGGCATCTCTGGCACACCCGCAACAGCCGTGTCTGCTGCTAATCCAAGAGGATCATTCATCAAAATTGGATTGTTTAAGGCAAACACATAGGGACTTGAATTTTCAAAAAAGTCGGCTAATGGATCGATTTGATGAAATCTTCCTATTTGTGGATCATATGATCTAAGGGATGCATCATATAACTCTAATCCACTTTGATCACTAAATTCTTCGGATTGCAATTCATTACCTCCGTTAAACTTAAATTTATTGACTTTCCCTTTTAGAGCTTTTGTGCTTATCCCCGCCATCGTCAACCCAAACGGATAGTAGTGGGTTTCTTCCATAATGGGACCGCCTATATGCTGGACCGAAAGGTTATCAAAGAACACATCCCAGTTCTGCGTTTCGTTGCTGACGTAAATATACAAATATCCGTTCTTTGGAATGGCAACAGGACCATCGTTGGTTAACGGTTCAAGTACATCCGCGTTGCCAACAACCTTAGCCCCACTGCCGGCCGCTTCATATTTCAACTGTTCATCCAGCAGGATCCAGTTCAGGTAAGCCTTGGGCTTAGACGTCTGGTCTGGATTTCTGTCGCCCCGGAAGGCATTCATGGCTCCTAACAGCGGGCTGGTTCCTGTGTTGCCCAAGGCATCAAGAGTCCCTTTTGCGGTACCTGAAGCACCCACAATACCAGAAGCCAGGGAACTTAGAATGTCCGCAACCGGATCACCACCACTATTCGCCGATCCGCCACTCTTATAGAATGATTTAACACCAATCTGAACTCTATCACCACTCATCACTTTCAGTACCAACGCAGGCCCCACCTTGTTTCCACTACCATTTGTTCGTGCCAGCGAATCGTTGGGATTCGTAGTGCCGTCCGCAGGATAGCCGCCTGGTACGAGACTTTTGGCATAGCTTGTTTTAGCGATATTATAGAATAACTTATTCTCGGTCGTACGATACAATGCTTCCATGGAGGCCATGTAATTGGCGGTATCCGTCTGCTCAGTTAACACCATGCGTACATTGCCCAGGTGGTCTTTGAGAAAGTAATCGTATTGGAACTGGTTGCCGATGGCCCCATTGATAAACGTCCGTTTTGCCAATCGAAGCCGTCCCTCTTCGTGGCCGATAAATTGCAGGGTGTCGTTTTCATAAACCGCGCCGGCCAAATAGGTTGTCGTAGTAACCTTGGTCGGGTAAACTGTACTATCGTAAACAATTTTTCTCAATTTATTACCTAACCCGTCATATATATAGGATATACGTCCTTTGTATCCTCCACCTAACTTATTGACTGTTATAAACGATGGTAAATTGAGCGAATTATAAACTATTCCATTTTCATTGGCATCCCCCAAGTCTTTATTTCGATCACGCACCATACTGCCATTGCCATCATATACATAGTCTGAAGCCGTGGATGTCTTGGTTCCCACCTCTTGCATGTACTTAGTCGATGAACGGAAATCACCCAACACTGTGCCGGTATTGTTGGCGTAGTCGATCACGTTACGAAGCTTGTTACCGGCAGGAGAATAGGTGTAAACCAGACTATCGATGGTCTCACTCTTAGCACCTGTCCAACCCACTTGTTTCATTGTCAGGATGTTGCCATTGGCATCATAGGTGATGCCGCTGACGCTGAAGTCTATGCCGGCGGACTTATCCCAGGCTGTGCCGTTTTGCTGGTTAAAACTGGCTCTGGTCAACCTGTTTGCGACATCGTAGCTATAGTCAAACTTACGCGCCATGTTATCTCCCTTGGATTTCCACATGCCGCCCGTTATATTGCCATTGTATTGCGGGTTGGTGAAATACAGGTAATAAGCCTTGCAGTTGCTGGGTTTGTCATAGGCCAGCTCGAACCCAAAGTAGTGGTTGTCTCTCGTTGGGTTGATCAGGTAGGAATGATTTGCTCCCAGCGACCAGCCACGGATATTGTATTCGTACTCCATACTCTCCATAGGCAAAGAAGTGTTCGCCGGGTTCTGTCCCAGCTTTTTACTCTTCAGTTGACCCAATGCATCATATTCATTTTTTGCAATCACTTGTTCAGCCTTGGTAATCGATTGACCATTAACTGTACTATAAACAGCCTTTGTAGTTGCGGTCAATCGCCCGAGGTCATCGTAGGACATTTTAGTAACTACAGTATGGTTCTGAGCATTTGTCCCAGCCTTAAAATGCTTATTAACAAATACGAGAAATGCACCAGACCAACTGTATTGCGTCGTTGTATGCGTCTTTTCGCCAGTGATGTTGGTTTCCTGAACCTGAATAAGACGTCCATTATTGTCGTAGATATTCACCGCAAACAAATAACTAGAGGAACCGAGAACCCTATTTCGAGTACCTGTCACCAGCCCCTTTGTACCAAAACTCTGGACATTTTCCTGGGCATAAGGCCACGCGTTATCAACTGATAAAAAGTACTGATCATAACTGTTATTGTAAACTGTATCAAGGGAGTTGGTATAGGTTCTTTTCCAGTTATAATTATCGTAAAAGGTGTTGGTGTAGATCTCCTCTTCATAATTGGCGAGATCTGGGTAGCTGATACTTGCTGAAGCAGCGGATAAATGATAAGCCAGGTTATCATAATTGGCATCATCGACGAATAGTCCAGTTTCAACCGGCCTATTGAGATCATCATACCGGGTATACATCCATTGTTTACGGTAACGTTGCTGTCCAGTTTGAGTCATCACCACCCGGTCGCGGGCGTCGTACACCATCCTCGTATCTTCAGCATCAGCCACCTTCTTTCGAATCATACGGCCGCGTGTATCATACTCGTACCGGAAACATAAGTTGGTTAATACACTGGTGATCGTACCGGAAAACCAATTTGATTCATATAGATACTTGACGGGCTGCGAAGGGATCACCAACCTTAAACGACTTAAGTTGTCATAGACATAGTAGGTGTTCAACCAGTTAGTATGATTGCTGCCACTTCCATCGTCACCATTTCCAGCTAATTGAACCCTCTTAAGAACAACCTGTCCCTCGTTGTCTTTAAATTCGATAACCTGCTTATTATGTTCATCAACTGCAATTGTCTTATACAAAGTTCCTGCAGCGTACACCCCAGATACGGCATAGGTCCCCCAGTTATTCGCAACATCTGTAACTGTCCATACTTTAACATCATCGGCAGCAGTATTGAAGACATGCTTTGTTTTTATTGATCGCCGACTAGTTTCGTTAGTTTCCCCAACTGTGCCTACCCAACTGGAGCCTGGGGCAAATGCTTCCACCACCCTATTAAGTGGTGACGACTCAAAGGTTGTTTGTCCGTAAGCCCAGTTTAGACTGCCGGCCCCGACATTGGTTTCTACACTCTGGCCCGCCAACTGTGTGTTGTAAAAAGCAACTTGCTGTTGGAATGGATTTATTTTAAAAAGGCCGTCACTTGTTGAAGTATTGCCTCCCGTGGCATTGGCGCCAAATGGCAGGTACTGTTGTTGTTCACGGCCAAAGTCATCGTATTTGTTGGCCGAGACAAGATCTACAGGACTACTGCCCGTAGTAAGCGATCCTTGCTTGACTACTGTTTGCAGGGGGCGACCCAGGCCATCAAAATAAGCAGTCGTCTGCTTTACATCACGCAATGCCCGCCCGGGCAATAGCGCCGGATTGGTCTCCGGCGCAGTAGCCTCCCAGGTACGCACATAATTAACCTTGATCGTTGAGCTGTAAGGAACTTGGGGTGATACCGGCGTTTGCGCTAGCGACTTTACCGAAGCGCCTAGACCCGCAACCGCTAGCAGGACCCTAGTCGTATTTGAAATCGATGTTGTTATAGTCATGGATTTTGGTGTAAGGGTTATTGATTGGTATTTTTCTGGAATTGATAGTCGTAACGCTTGAGAATGTTCTTGTTCTCGTCGCGAACATGCTTGAGTCGACCAAAGCCATCGTATTCATAATAAATAATCCGATTATTGGCGTCGCAAGTGCTGGTAAGGCCAAACAATGGGTCGTACGTGTATGTTGTCATTTGGGCGCCTTCAGAACACAACCTGACTTCGTCAATACTATCGCCAGACACCGTTATATTAGTTACATTGGTTAGCTTCACCTCAAAATAGCGCCAAGGACCAATTATCTTCAGCGGTTGGGTAACAGCCTGTCCATTGACCCAAGTGTTGGCATAACTCCATACACCTACCACATAGTTTCCGGCGGGGACTACTTTTGACACACCGCCGCTCAATACCTTTTTCCCTGTTGGCGCATTGCTGGTTTCAAATATGACTGATCCCACACTCAACTGCCAACCACCAAGGCCATCTGCCTCGAATGAAGTATATGCTGTCCGGTCAACAGAAGCATTTGCGACCTGCGCAATGGGATATTGTTGATTATAATCCCATATGATAGATTGCGGAGCGTCGCCAACCTTGGCCTGCTGGGCTATAAAACCTTTACTAGTGTATTGCTGAAACTCAATCTTCGGCTTGATTAATGCCGGCGCCCGGTTTAGGGATGAGCCTATAGCCGGAACGCTGCTTTCTGGCACCGGCGAAGTCGTTTCCAACGATTCAATGGTGGATTTTCGAATGGCTGTACCAGACTGTTGGTACTGATTGACAATTCCTCCGGTCAAATACTTCGTTCCACCTATCGTTTTCCATTTCTCGACAGCAATAGGAACTGCGTACATGTTATTGTCAGCAGACAGCATATTTGTAGCGACTAAATTTGTACTATACTCTGAAGGGAAATGAACAATTTCTTCCACGACTTGATCCCGACTGTTCTTCGTTTGAGTATTAATTACGTTAAATGCATCATCTCTTGTATAACTTATTTCATTGACCAGAGAATCGTTTCCTGCGTATTCAATTACACGAGTTTTTGTAAGATCCTTCCGTCCAGTAAATGGAGAAAATCTCTGACTTTTGAAATACACTGGCCCTTTGATGGCTTCCCAGATTTGAACGTATTGCATGCCTGGATAGCATCCTGAATATGGGTTTCTGCACTGGTATTTATAGGGAGCAAGAGAAATACTGGTAAAGTTATCTAACCGACCCGGGGTATTGTAATAGCTGTCCTGTGAAATCCCATACTCATTTCTAGTCTGCTTTAACAATACACCATTTTTATCGTATACCAGTTCTTTCTTCAGTTGACCAAAGACCCAGGATCTGTTGTCCTGCGGCACTATTGGAAAAGTACTCGGTTCTGGCAAACTACCATCAGCATAAGAATCAAAATACCTAATAATTTTACCATTCGAAGCACCGTTATTTTCAAATTTCTCCACTACGCGCGAGTAATTAACAGGGCTACCATTCGTTTGTGGCAAAGTCAAAATCGGGGAAGAAAACCTGATCAGATAATTCTCATTTGTATTTGGAATGTACTCATTGTAGGATCCCGGAATCCTCGTAACGCAATCATATTCGTAGGTGTAGCAAACCTTATATGAATATTTTGGATATGTACCCAATGCGCCAGAACTAGTTACTCCGTCTTCTCTGAAGTAATCAAAGTCAGTTTTAGTCGCAGGCGATGTATTTACGTTGTCATAATTGCGGATTGATTTAACACGTAATCCCCCAACATATGGCCGATAGTCGCGAAGTACTGTTGTATCTGGGTTTTGCAATCGAACTTCCGTTCACTCAACATCGATATAAACCCCAAAATTCTGGGGATACGTTGCCGTCAACCGCATTGTAAAATCCCCATAAGGGATATTGTTTATATAAAAAGACCGGTCTATATCAGTATCTGGCTGTAAGGGAATATTCTCTGTACGTATCACCTGGTTAGAAGAATTTATTAGTTCGGCAAGAAGATAGCATCCCCCGCTATTACATTCATAAGATGGTAAATAAGAGTATATTTTGAATAGTGTCGCACTATTGGGGTCTCCTCGAAAATTATTGATCGAAATGGTTCCTGGAGTGCTACTGCTAACATAAACCGATTTTTGAAAGAACTTGCTGCTATGCCTTTGTATGATTTCCCTATCAAGTCTGCTATCCACTGCCATATGTGGTTCCATATCAAACTCAGTAAATCCGCCTGTAGGATATGTAATACGCGAAAGAGAACCATATTTTACACGAACCGGATCAACCTCTTTATTTGCACCAGACAACTCGTAGCGAACAGTATTAGTATTGTCGATGTATTCGTAGTATTCGTGTGGATATGGTGTATTTACCAGGTTGCTATTGTAGTAGCCCCAATGATCTGTTTGGTAACCCATCCGTTCTGGCAGCGCTCCTATATACTGAAACAGATAGCCTGTCGACTCACCTTCGATGGTATTGTAGGGAGTAACACCTTTTAGTGTAAGTCGGTTAATGGAATAGTCGTGATATAAATTAAAGCCTCTTTCTGCAGTTCCAGACTTAATTGCTATTTTTGATAACCGATTTGTACCTTGCAAATCGGTTCTAGGGGTAGCGTCATACGAAAAATCTACTAATACTCCGTTAGGTAGATTAACTCGTTTGATCCTTTTCCCCGCAACGCTATTTAACAATACAGAGTTGCTCCCGTGGCTGCCAAACTCAACCCCCATCGGAATAGACATGCTAGACGAACGATAAGCTACGTAGTATGGATTTTCGGCTTCGTACTCAAAAGTAATAGAGTCACCACCGAAAGGGGCTGTTAGCTTTGTTAGTTGCCAGGATGAGTAACATGAGCCAAAAGGCTGGCTTGAATTGGAGACTTCTTGTATACCGAATTCGTAGGTAACTCCAGTTTCGTCGACAGCCTTAAACCTAACTATTCCTTTCATTCCATTTATGACTCCAACCTCCTTCTCAATTCTTATTTTGGATGGCGAAATCATCAAAAAATCCCCATTCTTTCCATACATAAAAGTCCCACTTCTCCCTCCAAAATTAAAACTGAACAAATCATTTTGCCCATCATGAGCACCAGCATTGATCTTACTGAACAAGGATGTCTCCCAATTCGAATTTCCATCAAACTCTTGCGGCAGGACAGGCGTATTCAAAAACCCAATTGCATCCGTTTCATCTGGCAAGTCCCTTACTGTTCTAGTAATCACCCCGCCAGCATTGATGGCCCACCCAATTCCAACATTTGATGCAACATCATCCACCTTTACCCCGCCAGCATGATAGTCAAGGCTAATCGATAAGTTGAGTGTCTTATCTGCATTCGAATAGGAAAAAATTGGGACATTAATCTGGGGAATTCCCGTAGCATAGCCAATCGGCACTTCGCCAAATTTGCCGAGGGAGGCAGCAGATGGAGATGGAGGTACAATGTTGGCAAGGCCAGGATTCAGGTTAGGATTTGTGCTCTGTGCTTGCCCAGCACGAACAGCAGCGACGATAAGATTTAATAATAAAATCTTCTTTTTCATTATTTAGGTCTATTTTATTAGGAAGAAATCGAACACTCCGGGTTATAGTGGAAATACCAAATTAAAAGCTATACCCCACCCTAAACTTCAAGGGCTGGGCCTTGGGCACCTGTTGGTAACTCAGGAAATCCCACAATAGCTGGAGTTTTGTCTTTTTGAAGAATTTACTTTTTAAGGAAACGATCTTACTGACACCCAGCAAACCGCTTTGCTGCCATTCTTCGGCTGCCTGGAGTTCCTGGGTAGTAAGTGTTGTAGTAGAAGATAGTGGCTGGTAATTGTATTCATACCCGCCGGAGGCAAAGAAGCTGCCCTTCAAGCGCACATCCAGGAAGGAACGTATTGCAGCACCCTGGCTGGAGATCGAGATATTGCGGATATCTTTACCCCACCCCACCTTGTAGCTGCCGCCTACCCCCACGATGCTGTTGTCTGTGATCTTATAACCAACAGAGAGTCCTATATCAGACGTAGTAGGAAAGAAGGCCTGCGACTTCTGCGTCTGCAAGTTGGAGCCATACTCGAGGCGCTTCCAAAATGTCTTGGTCTTTTGGTTGTTGGGTTTAAAATTGGGAATATTGATATAGCCTCCGCCGGAGCCCAGCTTGCTGATCTTGTCCTTTAGCTGACTGAGCTGTGCCTGCGCACCCTGTAGGTTCTGTTGTAACAATTGCTGGGCATTGGGACCGGCAGCAGACAACTGATTTTGCAGTAGTGATTGCACCTGATCTCTTGTTTGTAAACCCGCCAAAGATTGGCCGCTGGCATATCCTGCGGGTACTGCAAAAAGCGAAGCCAGTTCCGAATGCTCTTTCAGAAATGTTTGGAAAGCTGGCAGCTTTTGCAACAGTCCTAATGTTTTTGTCAGCAGTTTGTCGGGGTCATTCAGCAAGTCCCTGTATTCCTGCACCTGCTGGTTGTAGTAGTATAATTCCTTTTGAAAATCCTGGTAGCGTTTGGTGATAGCTTTTGGCAAATTGGTATACCGGCTCAGGGCTGCTTGAATCTGCTCCTTGCGTTGGCGGATAAACTCTTTCACCTGGTCTGCTTGTTGCAACTTGCCCTGTAATTGCTGCACCTGTTGCAGTGAGCTGGCAATCTTACCAGCTTGATCCTTATTGAGCAGGCTGCAGTTTTGCTGCAGAAAACTTAAAGATGATTTGAGCGAGTCTACATAAGGCAGGTATTGCCCTCCTACCTTATCGGCGACAGCTGTAGGGTCCTTGAGTTGCGCGGACAATTTCGCATACTGCTCTTTGCTGTTATTGAAAAGCTCCTTTGCTGCCGATGAATCGGTCTTCATCAGCTTTTTACGCAGCATCTCTTCTTTCCGGGAAAGCCGCTCCAGGTATTTTTCTGTAGCACGTGTTACTTGTGCTTCCAGTTTAGCGGTCTTGTTCTGAATGTGTTCGTTGAACCGGGAAGGTAAATTCAGCAAGCGGTCTTGCAGCGGCGGCTGATCCTGGGTGTAAGCACACCACGGAAGGATAGTCAATAATAGGATAAGGAGCCATGGATTGCTCATGGACAGTCAGGTTTAGATGGTTAACAGATAAGTAAGGAGAGTTACTTTTGTAAGCGTTCGTAGTTTGTATTGCGAAGTAATGAAGCCTTTACCAAACCAACAACAACAAACCCATAAGCGTGCAGTTTTGGGCTAAAAGTGGGCAGATTTGACGGATAAGTGTGTAAGGTAGTCGTAGCCATCACCGCCTGAGCCGCCCCTACCGCTCATCCCACCAGTCGGCAGACCACATTGAATTTTTCCTTATTTTGCCCGCTTTCAATCCCCATTCATCATGAGAAAATCAATACTGACTGGATTGGTGGCCCTGGGCACCCTCTCCGCATTCGCCCAGCAGGATCCCAACTGGGAATCCACTTTCCGCCAGATCAACGACGACGTTCAAAAGAACTCCAAAGCCTACAGCACGCTGAAAGACGCGACCGAAACCATCGGCCACCGCCTCACCGGTTCCGAGAACGGCAATAAGGCCGAAGAGTATGCCTTCAACCTCCTGAAATCGTATGGCTTTACAGATGTCAAATACCAACCCTTTGAAGTGGAAAGCTGGAGCCGCGGCACGCTGGCCGTTTCTGCCGGCAGCAAAGGCAGCCTGCAGCCCATCAAATCCGTATCCCTCGCCCACTCTCCCGTGAAAGCTGACCTGACCCTGGAAGTAGTCGACATGGGCAATGGCCTCGACAGCGACTATGTGGCCCATCCTGGCATCGCGAAGGGTAAGTTTGCCCTCGTATACCTCGGCACCCTGCCCGGCACCACCGGCCGATCACTGCACCGCTCCGAGAAAACGGCCATCGCCATCAAACACGGCGCCAAAGGCATCATCGTGATCAATACCGTCGATGGTGGTACGCTGCTCACCGGCACCGCCTCCGTGACCGGCAAGCTCATCCCCATCCCCGCCGTCTGTATCGGCAAGGAAGACGGTATGCGCCTCAAAGAACAACTCAAAAGCGGCGCCCTCTACAGCCGTATCAACATGACCAATCACTCTGGCAAGATCAAGGCCCGCAACGTGATCGGCACCATCAAAGGCAGCACCCTGCCCAACGAGAAAATCGTGGTAGGTGGCCACCTCGACAGTTGGGACCTTGCCACCGGCGCCATTGACAACGGCATCGGCTCCTTCTCCGTACTCGACATGGCCCGCACGTTTATTCAACTCAAACTGCAACCCAAACGCACCATCGAGTTCGTGATGTTTATGGGTGAAGAGCAAGGTCTGCTCGGCTCGAAAGCCTATGTACATGAAACTATCAAAAACAAACAGATCGAACAACTCCGCTTCATGCTCAACTACGACATGACCGGCGACGTACGTAGCTTCTCAGCCAGCCATCCCGAAGCACAACCCCTGTTTCAATCCATCGGCGCCATCGCGCAAAAGATCGATACCGTATTTACCAACGGCTTCTCCAGCCGTGCTGGCCTGCACAGTGATCACCAGCCCTTCATGCTGCAAGGCGTGCCCACCGGCGGTGGTGGCGGCGGTCGTGGTGCCAACGGTCCGGCAGGTTGCTATCATGCCGATTGCGATGTGTTCAGCCTCGTGAACAGCGAGCAAGGCCTAAAAAATACCGTACGCTTTACCAGTATGTTGCTGTATGGCCTGGGTACTGCTGAAAGCATTCCAGCGAAAAAGCTCAACGATGAAGAGACCAAAGCGTTCCTGCTGAAACATAACCTGAAGGAACCGTTGCAACTGGAAGGTGAATGGCGTTGGAAGGATTAAGTATGCATTTATAAACGGCCCATAAAGCCGCGATATATAATAAAAAACGGGGCCACTGCATCGGCCCCGTTTTTTATTATCTACATGTGACTCGCTACTATTGAGCAGCCGCAACCGGTGCACCAGGCGGTGGCGGATTCAATTGCGCTGCGGGCACCAGGTTCTTCACTGGCTTAATGGTTTTGAGGTAGCTGAAGATGGCAGCTACATCTTCATCACTCAGGTTGCGCAATGCTTCAATGGGCATCGGCGGCATCAGCGGACGGGAATTCTCCACGCCCCGGTATTTGCCTTCTTTCAGTGCGCGCTTGAAGTTCTCGAGGGTCCAGCCGCCTAACCCGGTATCATCGGGCGTGAGGTTGGCGGCATAGGTGATACCCCAGGGACCAACGGCTGCTGTCAGGTCACCTTTCAGCAAGGCCCATTGTCCGGTCTTTACGATCGAGGTATCGAACTTGCCCAATTCTGTACCTGCAGGATAGCCGGAAAGGAACCTTTCCATATCGGGCACGGGCCCCTGCGGGGTCATGTTCTTCGGCGTATGGCAGTCACCACAACCTACTACGGTTACTAAATACTTTCCGCGTTCTACGAGGGCTGCCGTATCGGTAGCCGTTTGTTCGGGTTTACCGGCACCTGCTCCATCTCCGCAGGACACCATGGTTACGCCCATGGCAATAGTAGCCATGTACAAGAATTGCTTCATTGTTGTTCGTTCTTTACTGGTTAATACTAATGATTACGATTGTTCTGTGATATCGGAGGGTGGTACGTTCTTCTGTGCGTATATATCGGTGCTTAGCTGATAAAAATAACCGTTCTTTTCGCTGACCAGGGACGGGTTGACGCCGGAAAACTCTTTGAAATCCCGGCTAAAATGCGCCTGGTCGGCATACCCAAAGTCGTAAGACAAAGAGGCCCAGGGAATCTTTTTGTTCTCCGCATGCAACACATGCTGGTACACATTCCTGAAACGAATGATGCGCGTATAAGTCTTCGGACTGGTGCCCAGCACCTCCCGGAAACTGCGCTGTAATTGTCGCTCGCTTACATACAGGTCTTTGCACAGCGACTCGATGGAAATATTTCCTTTCGCCTCCCGTATGAGCGTCGCTGCATGATCGAGGTAATGCTGCTGCAGTTTGCTTTTACTGATCCGCTGCAACAAAGCCGACTCTGCGATCAACACCAGCTCGTCCGCATCCGATACCCCATACATGCGCTGCGCCATCTCATTGATGCCGGGATTCATGAAATTGCCCACATCGGTAAAGTCGTTGAACAATTCCGCGGCCGGCACGTTGAACAGCCGCACGAATATCTCAGGCTTCAGGTTGACGCCAAAACAGATCGAATGGCCTTTGCTTCTCCAGGTGACCGCATCTTTGTAGATGCCTACGAAAAATGCATCGGGCAAACGTTGCCACCCATTGGCTACCTGCACTTCGCAGTCCTGTTGAAAAACGTGAACGATGATCTGTACCATCCCCAGGGGCAGGCATACCTGGGCCGGCGATACTTCGCCCTGCTCTCCGTCGAATACCTGGTACCAGTAATTCTCCACGTAAGGCGCCAGAGCCCTAGAGGGAAAAAATTCTTTATATGAAATGATCATCATTCAATCCACCATTCAGGATGAGTAGCAAAGGTAGCCGTCGGAAATATCCTGCCATTGAAAAAATCCGACATCTTTATGTGGTTTTGAGGAGGATAGCGAAGGTTTAATGGAGGTAATGCGGCGGTAAGTTAACATTTTTCGGGCGTAATCTGACAGATCAGGTAGTTATACCCGGGGCAACCGTAGCAATACTGCGCAGGTTTCAGTACATTAGCGAAACCTTTTCCTACCTACTACGATTGTCTTCCTGCATTTATCAGCATTTAAGAAACTGTTTCATCAACCAAGGCTTATGAGCGATGCCTCCTCCGTACATATCTCCGCGTTGCAGCAGGGCGACCAGGCGGCCTTTATGCAGGTCTTTCACCAACACCACAAGCCCTTGTTGTATTTCGCCAAAAAGATCGTTCTCCACCATGAAGTGGCCGAAGAATGCGTATCGGATTGCTTTATCAAACTGTGGCAGATCCGGGAGCGGTTTGCTTCGACGGATAAGGTCAAAGCGTTTCTGTATATCTCCGTCAAAAATGCCTGCCTGAATTATATCAAATCGCCGCATGCGCGGCAAACTTTTCAGGCCGAGCCTACCGAGGAATTGCTCAGCGAGCAGCCTGCTTTTTTTGCGCAAATGATCCAGGCCGAACTGATGGATGCCATTTATCGGGAGATTGACCAATTGCCCGAAAAACAGCGGCTCGTTTTCCGGATGAGCTATCTCGAGGGAGCTACCACAGCGGACATTTGCGCCGCGCTTGACATGACGCCGGCGGCCGTGTTCACCAACCGCTCGCGCGCTACGGAGACACTGAAAAAAGTGTTCAAAGACAGGAACGCTTTGCTGTATCTTCTTTTTTTGCAATGGATGGCAGGATAGCCTGCCCGCTATCTTTTTAACTACAATTGTGCGCCGCCACTACCGATTGTGTTGCCAACACAACCTTTTTCCTGGCCTTTGTATTTTTTTTGTGGTTTACTGTAAGGTTTCAGTAAGATCATTGTTTTCATTATATAAACCTATCCATCTTTTGCTTTATGAATGACATGAACGAGATCATATCACTGATCCGCAAAGACCTCCGTGGAGAACTGACACCTGCAGAAGCGGAGCTTTTGAATGCCTGGGCCGCAGCTGACCCCGCCTACGCCCAACTAATGGTGGCAGTGCACGAGGAGGCGTTTCTATCTGAAGAACTGCGCCAATATGGCGACACCTATAATGACGAACAATCGACCAGCAGGATGCAGGCAATCGTGCAGCGCGGACTGCAGTCCGCGGTACCAGCCCCCCTGCCCCGCCGTTGGAAAATGGGTCGCAGGTGGCTTACAGCAGCAGCGGTGCTTGTGCTGGCTGCAGGTAGCTGGTGGTGGCTGCAAACGGACACGAGCCAGCCAGTAACGCCGACATTGACGATGAACGAGATCCGGCCGGGCTCGAACAAAGCCACGCTGACGCTCGCCAATGGAGAGCGGGTTGCCCTGGACAGTACCGCGGGCGGTATCATTGCGGGCAGTCACCAGGTGATGTATGCAGACAGTACCCTGGCCGCCACCAATACACCGACGGAAGACGATCGTTTGTTGAATACACTTTCGACACCGCAGGGAGGTCAATATAAGATCGTGTTACCGGATGGCTCTACGGTATGGTTGAATGCGATGACTACGCTGCGCTACCCTACCGTGTTTGCGGCCAATGAACGCGTAGTGGAACTAGAGGGTGAAGCCTATTTCGAAGTTGTGCATCGCGCGGACGCTGCCGGCCACCTGCAAGGGTTTGTGGTAAAGAGCAAAGGACAGGAAGTACGGGTGCTGGGCACCAGCTTCAACATCAATGCCTATGCAGACGAGCGAAAGATCACCACCACGCTGGTATCGGGTGCGGTACAGGTCAGGAACCTGTATACGGGTGGTTCACACCGGTTGGAACCAGGACTGCGCAGCCAGGTAAATGCCGAGTTGACAACCGTACTGAAAGCAGACGTGTTCAGTGCGACTGCCTGGAAAGACGGCCTGTTCTCCTTCCGGGATGCCGGGGTAGAAGAACTGATGAAACAATTGCGTCGGTGGTATGGGGTTGAAGTGAGCTTTGAGGGTACGATCCCAACGATGTCGATCAATGGAGAGGTAGACCGGAACATGCCCGCCAGCAAGGTTTTTGAAGTGCTGGATTACCTGGAGATCGCTTTCCGCATCGACAACAACCGGATCATTATCAGCAATAAAAAATAGTGCGCCTTTCCAATACCATGAAGGAACCGAAACCTTAACACATTCATTATTCACCCAAACTACTGCTCAAATGAAACAAGAAGCCTGCAAGACCTGACCGGTCGCTGATCCATAAAAAAGCCACAGTAATGTGTCACCATTGCTGCGGCCAATTGACCGGATCACCCGCCCCCTCGTCTCGAACACGAGGGTAAAGAACCTATTTCTGGAAACACGTTCTGCTACGTAAACCCGGCTTACTGCGAACTTAGGGAATTAATTGGACAATCTGATTCCCCGGGACCTCGCATGGCCTCAAATCATCAATGATGAATGTCAACCCCTCGTGCGCGGCTGCCTGTTGGCGACACCCGCTCATGAAGCAATGCTCGCGAATCATGCGCCTAACTTTTTTCTTTCTCCTTATTGCCGTGCTACAGGTCAGCGCCAAAGGTTATGGGCAGATCACCATCAAGGTCAAAGATGCACCGCTCAACCAGGTATTGAACCAGATCCGGCAGCAATCCGGGTATGTATTCCTGACCAACCAGCAGGAACTGGGCCGGTATAAGGTTACTGCACAAATCAACAATGCCGATATCAAAACGGTGATGGACCGCGTGATCGGCACCCTGCCACTACAATACAAGATCATCGACCGTACGATCGTCATCAAACTAAAGCCGGCGGCCGGCACAACAGCCGCTACCGATGGAGAAGCGCCAGCCGATATCGAAGTAACAGGGCGCGTGCTGGATGAAAAAGGCGCTATCCTGGAAGGCAGCTCTGTTTGGGCTAACAAAGGAAGTTTTACCTCCGGTACCTCCAGTGATAAAAATGGCTATTTCATCTTACGGAATATTCCCGACGATGCGACGTTGCATGTATCCCGCCTGGGATTTGCCCAGGTGGATATCAACCTGAAAAAAGCGAAACTTCCATTGACCGTTACCCTTACTCCCAGGATGGACAAACTGGAGGAGGTCAATGTAACCTATAAGACCGGATACCAGCAGATCAGCAAAGACCGGGCGACCGGTTCCTTTGTACACATCGACCGCGAACTGCTGGACCGCAGTCCGTCTACCAACCTGCTGGATCGTATTGCTTATGTGACCAGCGGCCTGGTATTTGATCGTAAGACGACCCTGATGGCGAATGCGGAAAGGCAAACACCTTACCTGATCCGTGGCCTGTCGACCATTAGTGGCAACCCGCACCCGCTGATCGTGATCGATGGTTTCCCTTATGAAGAAACGACGATGGAGGGCAGCAGTCTTTATTTCGTCCTGAATGACCTGAACCCAAACGACGTAGCCGATGTAACGATCCTGCGCGATGCGGCAGCCGCTTCCATCTGGGGCGCCAAGGCAGGCAATGGTGTGATCGTGATCACTACCAAGAAAGGGCGTTTCAACCAGCAGGCACGCGTAGAATTCACGACCAACATCAGCATCCGCGATAAAGAAGACCTGAGCAAGCTGCCCATGATGAGCTCAGCCGACGCCGTGGAAGTTCATAAGGCACTCTATAACCGCGGTACGTACAACCCTTATGATGCTTCTTATCCTGCCAGCCGTAATTTCCCCGTATTGCCGCAAGCTGCAGAGGTATTACTGGCCATGAAGAAAGGTAAGTTGTCGGCCGCCGAAGCCGATGCCCAACTGGCGCAACTTGCTTCGTACGACACCCGTAACGACGTTGAAAGATACCTGATGCAACAAGCGATCGACCAGCAATATGCGTTGAACGTATCCGGCGGATCGGACAGGTTCTCTTATTATACCTCGATCGGCGTGGATCGGAACCGGGGCACGGCCATCGGCAATGAGAACAACCGCATTACGCTGCGAACCGACAATACCTACCGCGTAACGAAGAACCTTTCGCTGAATGCCTATATCAACTATACACAAGCGAGAAACAGCAACAATGGGTTTGATTATATGAGCCTATTGAACAATGCGCCCTTGTATACCCGGCTGGTCGATGACCATGGGATGGCCGTGTCCATGCCGTACAAATACCGGCAGGCATATGTAGATACGGTAGCCTATCCTGCGCTGCTGGACTGGCATTTCTCGCCGGTGCAGGAGTTGACAACCAAGAATTTCCGATCTACCAATATGGATGTGCGTGTGGGAGGTGGATTACAATACACCCTTCCCTATGGGTTGCGGCTGGATGTGAACTATCAGTACCAGCGCATTGCCCATGAGACCAGGAATATCAATGGAGAGAACAGTTTTTATACCCGTGACATCCTCAATCGCTATATGGGTGGCACCCCTACCAGTGTTACCTATCCCATCCAACGCGGAGCGATCGTATTTTACAACAACAACTCCGAGAAATACTGGCAGGGAAGGGCACAACTCAATTTTAACCGCAGCTTTGGCGACCACCAGGTAACCGCCCTTGCTGGTATGGATGTGAGCGAACGCACCGTAGAAGGCATGAGCGATAACTGGTATGGCTACAACGAAGAGACTGGATTATTCCAGACCTTTCTCAACTACGACCAATTTTACCCCACAAGGCCTGGTAATTCTTCCGAACGCATCCAAAATGGTAATACGCTGATGAGCAACTTGCGCCGGCAACGGAGCTATTTCGCCAATGGTGCGTATACCTATGCGAACCGTTACACGCTTACCCTGAGTGGACGGCAGGATGGCGCCAATATCTTTGGCGTGAAGACCAACCAGCAACTGAGCCCGTTCTGGTCGGCCGGTGTGCTGTGGAATATCGGCAACGAATCTTTCTATAAGTTTCGCCTGGTGCCTGAGTTGAAATTCAGGGCAACCTATGGCTTCAATGGCAACTATAAAAATGCTTCAGCCTTTGCGACCATCTCTTATTTGAATAATTCGTCTACCGGCTTTCCTTCGGCACAGCTGGTGGGTGTTCCCAACCCCTACCTGAGCTGGGAAAAGACGCGGGTACTGAACCTCCGTCTGGACTTTAGCCTGATCGGCAACCGCGTAGGCGGCAGCATCGAATGGTACCAAAAAGATGGTATTGACCTGGTGAGCACCGTCAACAATGATCCTACTTCGGGCGTAGCAACCTACTCCGGCAACCGGGCTACGGTACGCGGCAACGGGGTGGATGTGCAGCTCAACAGCCGCAACCTGACGGGCGCGCTGAAGTGGAATACCAGTATGACGTTCAGCTTCAATACCAATAAAGTAACTGCCTTTGAAGGCAAGGCCAATACTGGCCAATTACTGGGTGGCGGTCAGCCATATGTTGGCCGCAACATGTGGGGTTTGTATAGTTATAAATGGGCTGGACTGGATGACAAGGGCAGACCGCTGGGCATCCTGAAGGATACCGTGGCGCTGTATACCGTTGCTGCCGGGCAAAGCGGCCCCAACCCCAACACGATGCCGGAAGACCTGCAATACCATGGCACCTCCACGCCGCTGTATTCGGGCAACCTGCTGAACACGGTATCTTACAAAGGATTTGATGTGTCGTTCAATATTACGTATGCCCTTGACTATTATTTCCGCCGTTCGTCTGTGAACTATCAAAACATATTGCCCCTGGGCGGCCCCGGCACCTACGCGATGAGTGTAACCCATAAGGATTACGCCCTTAGGTGGCAGAAAGCGGGTGATGAAGCAACGACTACGGTTCCCGCCATGCCTGCTGGTTCCGATTATTTCCTGAACGCCTTTTATACAAGCTCGGCGATCCTGGTAGAACGCGGCGATCATATCCGCCTGCGTGACATCCGGTTGGGCTATGACCTTGGCGGTTTGCGGCTCAACAAATTTATCAAAGGCGCTCACCTCACAGCCATGGTCTCGAACCTGGGTATTCTGTGGAAGGCCAATAAACAGGGACTTGACCCCGATTATTATTCCCGGGAAATTCCGGCTGCCAAATCTTACACCATCGGATTGCAGGTGCAATTCTAAAAATACTGAGACATGAAATCATTACATCTTATACAACGTTGCGTGGGACTGCTTGGCAGCCTGTGCCTGCTGGTGTTCGCTACCGGCTGTAAAAAAGACTGGTTGAATGTAAAGCCGGATAAGAGCCAGGCTATCCCTACCAGGCTGAGTGATTACCGGGCAATGCTGAACCATACCAGTGTACTCAATGCCAATTGTATTGCTTTGGGTGAAGTCGCCTCGGACGGGCACTATGTGAGTGACGCGATCTGGACGGCCACAAAAGATATTCCGGCGATCAATGCCTATACCTGGAGCCAGTCGACCGTGTACCCAGATATGGAGTCATACCGCAGTTTCTATAACCGCATTTTCTTCACCAATGTGGTGATGGATGGGTTGCGCAAATTGACGGTAACGACTGCTGCAGAGCGTGCCGAGCTCGATGGTTTGCGCGCCCGTGCCTTGTTTGTAAAAGCGATCAGCTATTACTGGCTATCGCAGCTTTATGCGCAACCTTACCGCGCCGCAACAGCAGCTACAGACCAGGGCATCCTGGCACAGGACAACCTGGAATTCCTGGAAAACGTACACCGCCTGACCGTGGCTGAGACCTACAACAGCATCATTACCATGCTGACGGAAGCGTTACCACTGTTGCCTGTGAAACCGGCGCATGTAACCCAGGCGAGTCGGCCAGCAGTACACGCTTTGTTATCACGGGTATACCTATGCATGCAGGATTATGACAATGCCCTGCTACACGCCAATAGCAGCCTGGAGCTGCAGCCCGCCCTGCTGGACTACAGCAAAGTGCCAGCCGGCAACTTTTATATCGGCGCTTTCAACAGCGAGGTATTGTACCACGATGAAATGAGTAGCTCGGAGATCAACAGCTTTACCACCAACAATTGTCTCCTCGACCGTTCGCTGTATGACAGTTACCATGCCGATGACCTGCGGAAAACACTTTATTTTTTCCCATTGGGCGCCAACCTCATCTTCAAAGGCAACTATAACAACAGCAACTGGCAAATATTCTGCGGGCTTGCCAATGATGAGGTATACCTGACAAGAGCGGAATGCCAGGCCCGTAAGGGTGACGCTGCTGCCGCCATGAAAGGGCTGAACGACCTGTTGCGTACACGTTGGAAAACCAATACCGATGGCAGCACGTTGTATACAGATCGTACCGCTGCCGACGCAAACGATGCGTTGCTTCAGATACTGGCCGAACGCAAGAAGTCGTTGCTGGTTCGGGGTACGCGCTGGGCCGACCTCCGCCGCCTGAACCTGGCGCCCGCAACAGCGGTCACGCTTACGCGGACCATTGGTGGTAAAACATATTCCATTGAACCCAATAGTCACCGTTATACTTTCCCACTACCCATTACCGTGCGCGAATTGGGCGGCCATGCCCAAACAACGGGCTGGGAATAACTTATTCATTACATAAAAAGTATCATGAACGCTCCCATCGTAAGCGTACAGAACCTGTCGCACCGGTACAGTGTGCAATGGGCTGTGCGGGACATCAATTTTGAACTGAACGAGACTGGTATCTATGGTTTGCTCGGCGCCAATGGCGCCGGCAAATCTACCATCATGAACATCATGTGCGGGGTATTGAAGCAAAGTCAGGGCACAGTAGCCATCAAAGGGATAGACCTGGCCAACGATCCGGTGGAAGCGAAAAAGCTGATCGGCTTTTTGCCCCAGCAGCCCCCTTTACAGGCGGAGCTCACTATCGAAGAGTTTCTGCAATTCTCTGCCCGGCTGCGACTGATGGACAGCGCAGCTATCCCTGCCGCGATCGACAAGGTAATGAAGAAATGTGCGATCCATCATTTCCGGAAGCGGTTGATCCGGAACCTGTCGGGCGGCTACAAACAACGTGTTGGCATTGCCCAGGCGATCATTCATGAGCCCGACTTCGTGGTACTGGATGAACCTACGAATGGTCTCGATCCCAACCAGATCCTCGAGGTACGCAACCTGATCCGGGAGATTGCCCAGGAGCGCACCGTACTGTTATCGACCCATATCCTGCAAGAAGTACAGGCCTTGTGCGATCATATCTGGATGATCAATGAAGGGTCGATGATCTTTTCGGGTACGCTGCATGAGTTTGATAATTATATGGCGCCCTCCACCCTGCTGGTGACGTTGGCCGCGCCGCCTTCTCTCTCTACCCTGCTGAGTATTCCGGGCGTAACCGGTGTTGAAGCGCTATCGCCGCTGCAATGCAGGATCCGTTTTGCGCAGGATGCGGGTGAGGTGATCGAGCAGCTGGTAACGGCGAGTGTACAACACCGCTGGCGCCTGCTGGAGATCTACCAGGAGAAGAACTCGCTTGAAACCGTATTCGCTGAACTGTCTAAAAGGAAACTGAACTAATGTCACTTAAAAGGAATTGCCTTACGATATGCAATATCGCGAAGGCGGAGCTGCAGGTATTTTTCTATTCACCCATTGCCTGGATCATCCTGGTGATCTTCACTTTCCAGGCGGGGCTGATCTATACCGAGTCTTTCGAAAGCTTTATGCTGGGCAAAAATGCCGGCGCATCCTTATACGATCTCACTGCCGCACTATTTACGAGTATGCGGGGATTGTTCTCACTGATCCAATCTTCGCTGTACCTCTATATTCCCCTGTTGACCATGGGTGTGATGAGCCGGGAACTGAGCAGCGGATCTATTAAACTCCTGTACTCTTCACCGATCACCAATTTCCAGATCATCATGGGTAAATACCTGGCGCTGGTATCGTATGCGTCTGTGATCGTCGGGCTGTTGGGTGTATTCTGCCTGTTCTCCGGCGCTGTTGTCAAAGACGTGGACTGGCCATTGATCCTGTCGGGCATGCTGGGCTTGTTCCTGCTGACCTGTGCTTATGCTGCCATTGGCCTGTTCATGAGTTCGCTGACGTCTTACACAGTGGTAGCAGCCATGGGCACCCTTGCGATCCTTTCCCTGCTGGCTTATGTAAAAACGCTGTGGCAGGATATCGCTTTTGTGCGTGACGTCACCTACTGGCTGGCGATCAGTGGCCGCAGCGACACGTTCATCGTTGGGCTTATCACGACAGAGGACCTGCTGTACTTCTTCATGGTGGCGGCACTGTTCCTCAGCTTTACCATTATCCGGATGCAAAGCAGCCGTATGAACAAGCCACGCTGGCAAACGGTTGGTCAATATGCCGTGGTAGTGTTGATCGTTGCACTGGTGGGTTATGTCAGCTCTTTACCTGCCTTCAAGAAGTATTACGATGTGACGCACACCCGCAAGAATACGCTAACAAGAAGCAGTCAGGCCGTACTGAGCAAGCTGGATGATGAATTGACGATCGACACCTATGTAAATATGTTTGAGCCCAACTACATGATGGCGGTGCCGAAACAATACAAGGATGACATGAAGCAGTTTGAGCGCTACCTGCGGTTCAAGCCCGGGATCAAAGTCAACTATCATTACTATTACCAGCGGGGGGATTTTCAACTGATGAATCCCAGACTAGCGAAGCTGCCGGATGCGCAACTGATCGACACACTGCGGAAGATCAATAACTGGAACTTCCCTATCGTCCCTTACAGCCAGCTCCGCAAAGATGTAGATCTGTCCGGTGAAGGCTTCCGGTTTGTACGGCGGTTAAAACGCGCCAATGGCACCTCTACTTTCCTGCGGCTGTTCAATGACAATAACCGCAACCCGTCGGAGACAGAGATCACGGCCGCCATCAAGCGCCTCGTGATGGAATTGCCGCTGGTAGGGTTTGTCAAGGGGCATGGCGAACGCCAAAGTGATTCCCACCAGGACAGGGGTTATAATATGATCGCCCAGGAGAAGACCTACCGGTATGCACTGATCAACCAGGGCTTTGATTTTACACCGGTGACGCTCGACCAGGCAGTGCCTGCCAAGGTGCGCATCCTGGTGATCGCGGAACCGCGGTCGGCGTATACAGAGATCGAACAAGCGAATCTCCGGCAATACATTGCACGCGGCGGTAACCTGATCGTTGCGGGCGATCCCGGAAAAAGAGAATTCACCAATGCACTGACGGAGCAACTGGGTGTACAATTACAACCTGGCATGCTCGTAAAACCGTCTCAAATGTTTCAGCCCGACCTGTTGCTGCTGCGTCCGACGCTCAACAGTATAGCCTTCTCTTATCATCTCGAAAGCATGTTGCGCCGGGGTATGCAGGCAACAATGCCCGGCACCAGCGCTTTGCAGTTTGATCCTTCAAAGGGATTTATGGCGGATACCTTGTTCCGATCAGACTCTGCCGGATGGAATGAGCAGGAAACCTTCAATTTCATCGATGACTCGCTTTGTCTGAACCCTGCTGCCGGTGAGGCTATGGGACGCTACCCTACCGTGCTGGCCCTGTCCCGAACGATCAACGGTAAAGTGCAAAAGATCCTTGTTACGGGTGATGCAGACTGGCTGAGCAATGGTGAGCTGGCGATGCACAGGAATAATATATCCACCTCCAACTTCCCGCTGATCAATGCCACTTTCTTCTGGATGAGTGACGGCGAGGTACCGATCGATATGCGGCGGCCTGTACCGATCGACAGCGACCTGCTGATCGGTAAAGGGGGATGGGCCGTAGCCTCTGTGTTATTGAAATGGGTATTACCCGGCCTGCTGATCCTGGCGGGCGTATTGATCTGGTTGCGCAGACGCGGCAGATAGCCCCACCGTCCTATGAATATGAATGGTCATTAATCACGATTTATGAGTTTTATCATCGACCCGCAAACCCTCTCCGACCTACAGGTCTTTGGCAAATATGGCCGGCATGGGATAGACCAATTGTTCCGCCATACACGTACCCGTGGTGGCGGGGAACTGCTGGACCAGTTGCTGCGCTATCCTTTATCGGATACCGTTGCCATCAACCAACGCAGTGCAGCCATCCGCTTTCTGGAGCAACAGCCTTCAGGATTTCCATTGGAGCCAGCCTGGTTCGATGCGGCGGAACAATACCTTGCTGTTCGCGATGAGCGTAGTAAACTGCGGTCGGACGGCGATGCGGTGAGCCGTAAGCTGAATCAGTTGATCGGCGCGGATACGCAATACCAGGGTGTAGTAGGCGGTCTCGCGGCCCTTCGTGAGATCATGCTCGCCTTAGCGCATTATGTACCCCTGATCGATCGGCCGGAAGCGGGAGAACTGCTGCTGCAGGATGTGGCGGGTATCAACACCTTGCTGCATGACCCGGAGTTGGCCACCTTTCTGAGCGAACCGGTCAGAAAGAACGACTATGCGGCCATCGCTGCGCAGGACCTGCTGCTTCGATTCCAAAAATACGAGCAACTGTTACAACTGCTGCGTTATTGTTACCGGCTTGACCTGTACATCGCCGTTGGCGTTGGCGCCCGAAGGCATTCATTATCGTTTGCAGTAGCGACCGCAGACGCGGCGACCGGTATCGTTATCGATGGATTGCGGCACCCGTTGTTGCCGGACGCTGTCGGCAATGATGTATCGATCACCCCGGCCATGAATGTGCTTTTCCTGACCGGCGCGAACATGGCCGGCAAGTCGACCTTTATGAAGGCGATGGGACTGGCCGTGTACCTCGCGCATGCAGGATTCCCCGTGGCGGCCACGAACATGCATTTTACGGTACAGGAAGGTCTGCTCACGAGCATCAACCTCGCCGATAACCTCAACCAGGGCTACAGTCATTTTTATGCCGAGGTGTTGCGGGTAAAACAGGTTGCGGAACATTTGAGCGCAGGCCGCCGGCTTTTTGTTCTGTTCGACGAGTTGTTCCGGGGTACAAATGTGAAGGACGCCCATGAAGCTACCGTATCGATCACAGAAGCCTATGGCAGGCATCAACATTGTTCATTTGTAGTAAGCACACATATCATAGAAGCTGCCGACGCCTTACAGCTTCGTTGCCGGAATATCCGCTACGTGTACCTGCCTACCGTCATGGATGGAAGTATTCCCTGTTATACTTACCAGCTACGCGAAGGCATCACGGCCGACCGGCATGGCCTGGTGATCATCAACCAGGAAGGCATTCCCGGAATCCTTGCTGCCGGCGCTACGATTGCAGGCAATGCAGCGCCTGAAAGCGCCGGCAAGCATCCGGGTTTTATAACCGACCAGCAAACGCTGGACGATCTGCACCTGACAGGCAAATACAAAAGCCGATCGGCGTTCAGTTTGTATAATGAAACGGTGACGGCAGGTGGCGAACAATTGCTGGAACAATATTTCCGGGAGCCACTGACCGATGCTGCTGGCATCAATGCGCGGGCGGAGTTGTTCGCTTTCTTTCGCCGGCACGCCTGCACATTTCCTCTTGACCAGACGCTGTATACAACGATGAGTAATTACCTGCGCACGGTGCGGGTAAGCAGGCGCATGATCCTATACCAGGGAGTGCTACGCCGGCTGCGTTTCCTGATCGGCGAACAGGAACCCCAACAAATGGCCATGGCAGGATTATCCGGCACGCTGAAGGGATTGGCGTTAGTCCGCAGCTTCCTGCACGAACCCTGGGCGCAACAAGCGCCGGCTCCCCTGCGCGCGCAACGTGACCAGCTACTGAAAGTTTTGGAAGGCGGACAGCTTGGTATCAAACAGGCTGTTGCGGAATTGGATGATCTCTCCTGGAGAAGGGCGCTGCATTACGAATCCTTGCTGCTGGGTGATCTGCATGAGGCGCTTACTGCAGCGATGCATTTCCTGCACGAGCTGGATGTGTATATCTCCGTGGGGCATATCAGCCGCCGACGGGGGTTTACACAAGCAGTGGCTCATCCTGCATACAAACAGCAACTGGTACTTTACGAAGCCTGGCATCCTGCCCTGGATAAAGCGGTGACCAACGATATTTACATGGACCCAGGTCGTCACCTGATCTTCCTGACGGGCGCCAATATGGCTGGCAAATCGACCATTATGAAAACACTGGGCACCTGTGTATACCTGGCACATATGGGTTTCCCGGTGCCGACACGGCAGATGGAGTTTTCCGTTATGGAGGGTCTGTATACGTCGATCAATGTGGCGGACAACCTGCAACAGGGACATAGTCATTTTTATGCCGAAGTGATGCGGGTGAAGAAAGTGTCGGAAGCCCTCGCCAGCGGACGGCAATTACTGATCATTTTCGATGAACTATTCAAGGGTACGAATGTGAAAGACGCCCACGATGCGACGTACCAGATCATCAGATCGCTAATGGCCTATACACATTGCCGGTTCGTGATCTCTACCCATATTACCGAAGTGGGGCATGCGCTGCAGCACCAGGCTGGTCAGGTTCAATTCCGGTACATGCCTACCGTGATGGAAGGTACAGTACCCCGGTACCCTTACCGCATGGTGGAAGGTATTTCGGAAGACCGTCACGGCATGCTGCTCATCAACAATGAGCATGTGCTGGAGATGCTGGATACCAACGCCAATAAACCATTGCCATCCACCCCTTAACGTACTATTAATACCATACCATGTTGAAGAAATGTATCATTGCCTCCGCGCAAGGATGGCTATTGTTATTGCTTGCTGTAAGCGCTCATGCACAGGGTAAGCCAGATACGGCTGGGCTGTCGAAACGAAAGATCGCCAACGATCAGTTGGTGATCACCGGACAGTTGCCCAACGGGCTGCGTTATTATATCCGGCGTAATCTGCATCCCGCCAGGCGTGCTGTGTTGTACCTGGCAACAAAAGCCGGATCGGTGCAGGAGACCGATGACCAACAAGGGTTGGCGCACTTTACCGAACACCTGGCCTTTAAAGGCACCAAACATTTTCCAGGAAAAGCGCTGGTGGATTACCTGCAAAGGGCGGGTGTACAACTCGGCGCCGATCTCAACGCCTACACTTCGTTCGAAGAAACGGTGTACCAATTACCAGTCCCTACAGACGATCCTTCCGTACTATCCACCGGTGTACAGGTGTTGCGTGACTGGGCCGGAGATGTATTGATCGATACCACGGAGATGCAGCAAGAGCGCGGTGTGATCCTGGAGGAAAAGCGGCAGCGAAAAGGCTTGCAGCAGCGTATCCAGGATGCTTCCCTGCCGGTGTTGCTCAATCAGTCGCGCCATACACTAAGACAGCCGATCGGTCGGGAGGCTGTGATAGCCGGCGCAGCGCCTGCCTTACTACGATCTTTTTACCGGGATTGGTACCGTCCCGATCTGCAGGCTATCATTGCTGTAGGCGATTTCGATCCTGCTACTATGGAGTCTTTGATCAGGCGCTTGTTCAGCGATCTCCGTAATCCTGCTAACCCTCCCGATCGGGTGGTATATGATGTACCGCTCACGGGTCAACAGCAATACAAATCCTTTACGGATACAGAGATCACGCAAACAACGATCGAAGTATTGTGTAAATATAAAACCCGGGCTACGCACAGCGAACAAAGTCTCGTGCAGGGTATGTCGTTGCAGTTGTTCAATACCATGTTGGCAGGCAGGCTGCGTGAATTGCAGCAATCGGGCAACCCGCCATTCCGGTCTGCCTCCGCTTCGATCAGCAGCCTGTTCCGTGGCGTGGGTGCCGCCAAAGTGAGTGTTACTGTTCATCCGGGTGAAACGGCTAAGGGATTCGCAGGTGTATGGACCGAATTGCGACGCGTGCAGCAACATGGTTTTACTGCCAACGAATTGAAGCGGGCGAAGGCCGTGTTCATGGAGAACCAGGCAAACCGCTACCGGGAGCGTGACCATGTTGAATCAAAAACCTATGTAAACAAGTACCTGCAACACTTCCTCAACGACGCACCCTACCCGGAAGATTCGTTTTATTACGCTTTCTACCAGCGGTATATCGACGCGGTGGACCTACCGGCCGTCAATGGATGGATATCGCGCTTTACTGACAGCACGAACCGTGACATATATGTGCTAGCACCAGCTTCGCTGGCCGTTCAGCTCCCTCAACAGGCACAAATTGCGCAATGGGTACAGGATGCTTTATCAGCAGAGGTGCCTGCTTATAAAGAAGAAATCACCAACGCGACTTTGATGCCATTGCTTCCCCGCGCCGGCAAGATCGTTGAGGAAAAACAGCTTACCGCTATTGGCACCACGGCCATTATCCTCAACAACGGCGTACGGGTATACCTTAAGCCAACCAGGTTCCAGTCTGATGAGATCGTTGTTTCCTCTTTTAGCCCGGGCGGGTATTCACTATATGGCGAGGATGATCTTCACACGGCCACCAATGCAGCTGGCATGGTAGCACAAAGCGGTCTGAGCACCTTCGATGCGCGCAGCCTGCCAAAGCTCCTGGCAGATAAAAAAGTGTCTGTATCGCCTTATATCGCCGAGCTCTATGAAGGCATCAATGCACGTGCCGGCAGGAAGGACCTGGAGACTGCCTTTCAACTAATGCACCTGTACTTCACGCAACCGCGGATGGATACCGTGCTGGTAAAAACCATGTTGCGGAATACCGTAACAGGTTTAGCAGGCAGGTACCAGCAACCCAACAATGTGTTCATCGATACCCTCAATGCCATATTGACCCAATACCACTGGCGGCGCAAGCCCCCTACCGCGGCCGATATTGCACGGATCGACCCGTTACGTGCTTATGAGATCTTCGTGGAGCGTTTTGCCGATGCGTCAGATTTCACCTTCGTCATCACAGGTAGTTTTACCGTCGACTCTATCAAACCTTTGCTGGCGCAATACCTGGGCAGCCTTCCCGGTCTTCGGCGCAGGGAGGCAGGCATCAACCCACGGTTGAAGTTGCCGGTGGGCACCCTGGAGAAAGTGGTGCGCAGCGGCAAGGAGAACAAGGCCCTGGTACGGCTGGCGATCATGGGTCATTATATCCCTTCGACAGTCAACGACGCATACCTCACGGCGCTGGAGTCAGTACTCAACTACCGGCTAACGGATCGCCTGCGTGGAAAAGAAGGAGGCGTTTATACCCCGCAGGTATCGATATCAGCCTGGCGTCTCCCCGAGCCAACCTATAGTATCCATATCTCCTTTTCCTGCGATCCGGTAAGGGCAGCGCAGCTGGCTGCGATCGCCAAATCAGAAATGGCGTTGTTGCTTCAGGAAGGAGCAACCGAAGTGGAACTCCAGAAGAGTACGGCTGAATACCGGCGTAAGCTGGAAACCGATCAACCATCAAATGTCTTTTGGAACAACCTGATCAGTCTGCGCCTGCAGTGGGGAGAAGATCCCGGTCTACAGATCCCCCTGGCCTTGCAGCCCCCTGCTTTTGACGTAGCTGTTTTTAAACAAATGATCCATCAATATATCCGGTTGGACAACCTGCAACAGTTTATCCTGTTGCCGGAAAACGAGGTTCCCCGTTAACCATCCTTATCCTATAAAGCAACAGCCCTTTGACAATGTCAAAGGGCTGTGCTTTTATGATCGCTGCCGTTGAGCGGCTATACTTATTGCTCTTCGCCTAAACCACCGGGGCGTCTGCGTGCACCGCCGCCCGAACCACCTTGCTCCTGCTCACGGTTGATCTGTTCGATGTCCACCGGTCTTTCTGTTGTATCGCCCATGAGGTGCTGGGTGAAATAGTCGGCCATACGCCAGAAGAAATATTCCGTCATATCGGAATAACCGTGACGTTGTCCGGGCAGGATCAACAGGTCGAAACGTTTGTTGGCACGGATGAGTGCGTTGGCCACGCGGATGGTACCGGCGGGGTGTACGTTGTTGTCGATATCACCGGTGGTCAACAGCAAATGCCCTTTCAGGTTCTTTGCCAGGTCCTGGTTTTTCTCGATGTTGTACACGAAGGTGGTATCCTTATCTCCGATCACTTCACGCACACCATGGTGCTGTTCGCTCCACCAACGGTTGTAGACCGCGTTGTCGTGGTTACCCGATGAAGATACCGCTGCCTTAAAGAAGTCGGGGTATACCAGCATCGCTGCCGTGCTCATGAAGCCACCACCCGAGTGTCCGTGGATACCTACGCGGTTCACATCGAACCAGGCGTAACGATCAGCCAGTTGCTCAGCAGCGGCTTTCTTATCAGCCAGACCATAATCCCGCAGGTTGCCGTAACCATAGTTGTGGTACCATTTGCTACGAGCCGGGTGTCCACCGCGGTTGCCCATGGTGATCACGATGAAGCCCAGGTTGGCGAGGCGATCGGTACGATCCATGGAGCGACCGAAGGCTTTGTTCACCGCTTCTGTTTGCGGGCCAGGATATACGTATTCAATGACCGGATACTTCCTGGTGGAGTCGAAGTCCATGGGCTTGTACAGTACACCATAGATATCGGTGATGCCGTCATCGGCTTTTACCTTGAAGGGTTGGGGGAACTTGAAGCCGGTCTGCATGAGGGAAGAGAGGTCGGCGGTTTCAAGGTCCATTACCTTGCGGCCATCGGCTGCATACAAGGTCGACCTGGGCACTGTGTTAACGCGGGAATAGTTATCGACGAAGAAAGCCTTGTTGTCGTTGAGGCTCATCGCGTGTTCAAACTCGCCGGGATTGAGCAACTTCAGGCCAGTACCATCGAAGTTGACGCGGTAAGCGTGCAGGTAGTAGGGATCTTCGTTGGCTTCGCGTCCGTTGCCGGAGAAATACAATACACGTTTGGCATCGTCGATGCCCAGGATATTCTCTACGTGCCAGGCACCGGAGGTGATCTGGTTCTTCAGTTTGCCGTCCTGGTCGTACAGGTAGAAATGAGCCCATCCATCACGCTCGCTCCAGTGGATGAGTTCTTTGCCACCGCTCACCAGACCGATGCGGCGCATTTCTATATAAGTATTGAAACGCTCTTCGATCAGGGTTTTAACGGTACCAGTGGCGATGTCAACTTTACAGACATCTACTTTCTTGAGGTCACGGCCGGTGCGGCTGAAATAGAAATACTCGTTGGTGCCTAACCATTTGCTGGGACGCCAGTCGTCGTCGCGGGTATCGATGCGACCGGGATCTGACCATACGTTGACATCCTGGTCTTTGAACAGGGTGATGGGCATTTCCTTACCGGTCTTGGCGACGGCATCGAAGAGATACAGGTGATCGACGGGTGATTCTTTTTCACCCGGCATCATGTATTTGTAGGTTTCCAGCGTGGGGCGCGGATCGCTGAGTACGTTGATGACCCAGAGGTCTTTCACCTTGCGGCTATCAGCGCGGGTGAGTGTGAAATGTTTGCTATCGGGCGACCATTGCGCGAATACCGACTTGCGCTTCTTCTTATTGGCTTCTTTCTCTACGTTGTTCTCGTTGCCGCCCATGCCACCGGCGCTGTGGTAGCTGAAGTATTCTACGCCGTCGGTGGTGATGGCATGCTCTACGATGGTAGAGTCGTCTTCTTTCAGGAGGGCCTTTTCGTAGCTGGCCTTGTCCATCCAGTAGAGGTTGAAGTTGCGACCAAAGAGCACAGTATTGCCATCGGGGGAGATATTGGCCCAGGATGGTTTGCGCTTGGGCTTCTTGAAGTCGTTGAGCTCGATCAGCTCGCCGTTGTCGAGATTGTATTCGAAGTAGAAGGTCTTCTTGTCGCGGGCGGGCGGTGTAGCTGCGGCGCCTTTGGCTTTAGCAGCGGTATCTTTCTTTACGATCTCTTCCGTGCTTTTCACTTCGAACTGTATCCAGCGTTCATCTTTGATGAACCGGAGGCTATCGATGGTGAGGTGTTGTGCATCGAAGGGATCTTTCACAATGCGGGTGAGTTTGGCTGCGAGTTCGGCGTTGTCGAACATTAACTTCTTCTCTCCTTTTACCGGATCTACGATCCACCATTTCTTCCCATCGGTGGTTTCGTATTCGTACCAGAAGCGATCGCTTTTCTTGAGCCAATGCGGATCGACGGAGGTACTAAAAATAAGTTTACCGAGTTTGCGGGGCGCGAAACGCGCGGCCTGCTGGTAATTGGCTTTGGTGACCGGGGTCAATTGTTGGGCTGTGGCTGTTGCTCCCAATAGCAACAGTGGAATAGCGTGTAAAAATCTCATGTGCAAGGGGCAGTTTTTAGGCCCGTGAAGTTCGCGATTTGAGCGATTGGATGGTTGCGGGCAGGCGCCGGTTGTCAGGGTATATTACCTTTTGTCGCATTTGCACCCGGAGTTTGTCAGAGGCACACAGCCTGCCTGAGTTTTTGGTACATTAGCTTTGCAGTATGAACGGTCGCGATTGATTGCCCCGGCAGTCGACAGAGCAACTGTTCACCACATCAACAATCATTGCTTGTAAACTTAAAAAAAGTGTAGTCATGGTAGTCAATCCTTATTTAAATTTCGATGGTAATGCGGAAGAAGCATTCAGGTTCTATCAATCTGTATTCGGCGGCGAATTGTCTGTGCAGAAGATGGGCCAGGCCCCGGGCACCGAACAAATGTCGGAGAGCGAAAAGAACCGCGCGATGCACGTATCCCTGCCCATTGGCAATGGCCAGTGCCTGATGGCATCGGATTGCGTTCCTTCTGCCGGCCATGTGCTGACCGTGGGCAACAACAATTACATTTCCCTGAGCCCCGACAGTCGTGAAGAAGCGGACCGCATTTTCAATGGTCTCACTCCCGGGGGCCAAATTGAAATGCCGATGGCCGATATGTTTTGGGGCGATTATTTTGGCTCCTTCGCCGACAAATATGGCGTGCGTTGGATGATCAATTATAGCAATCATAAATAATTGGTCGGGTGCTGCTTTCGTGGCATGCCCTGTACCCTAAAAAAGGAGGCCTTTTGGACCTCCTTTTTTTATGGGTATCAAAGACGGATCAGTGTACGACGGGCGTCGATCTTTTGGCAAGGATGATGACGACTATCACCAGGGCACTCAATATGCCGTAGCTGAGCGCCAGGTGCATGCCATCGCTGGCCGGGAACACATTGATGATGCCGTAACTAAGACCGGATACACACAGGAAAACGAATCCTCCGGTGAGACCGCTCGCAACCCCTGCGTTTTTGGGAAAGCGGGTCATGCTGAAGGTCATGTAATTGTTGAAGGTGAAGCCAGCCCCTACATGCACCGCGAACGCAAAGAGCACCAGTGCATAAATGTTATCGAAATAACGCACCGTAGGGATCATGATCAATACCAGCAGCGCCTGCAAGGTGATATTGACGCCCAGTTTACGGAAGAAAGGGATGTGAATAACGGCTTTGCTGATAAAGCCACCCACCATCCAGGCAAGGCCCAGGATGAGCGAACAATACCCCGTGGTCACCGCATCGAACTGCAGGTGGTGCTCGATGATGAAGGGGGCTGTCATGTTGGCTACCATCACCATCGCATACGACAAACCCATCAGGGCAATGCCGAGTACGAAGGGCAGGTGCGTGATCATTTCCCGGTAGACATTCATTACGCGCTTTAGCTTGAAGGGGCTGCGCTGGGGCAGGGTTTCGCCGCTGAACAGGTATTCAGCTATGCAGAGCAAACCGCCCAGTACGGCGAGGAACCAGAAGTTGGCGCGCCATCCGTACAGCGTTTGCAGGTACCCTCCTACAAAAGGCGCGATGATGGGGCCCGTGGACCAGATGATCGAAAACATGCCCAGGTAGTTCTTCAGCTTGTCGCCTGTGTAGAGATCAACAAAGAAGGCACGTTTGCCCGCTACGACAAAGCCTACCGTAACGCCCTGTATGACGCGCATGGCGTAGATCATTTCGATGCTGTGGGTCATGGCCGCGGTGATGCTGGCCAGGGTAAAGACGGCCAGGGAAGCCAGGCTGCTGTTGTAGCGACCATAGCTATCCAGTATGCTGCCAATGAACAACTGGCTAAGGCCGTAACTGATGAGAAAAATGGTGATGGTGAATTGCACCTGGACCGGACCTACCTGCAGGTCGGTGGCCATGCCTGGCAGGGAGGGCAGGTAAATATCGGTAGCAAATCCTGAAAGGGGCAATAACGCAAAAGCGAGGAAATTGGCTATACCACTGTTCTGTGGTTTAATGTGCTTGGCCCATTGCCCGGGGACCAACGTACTGGACGAATTCATCTTGCAAAATTCGCACAAGTCAAAAGTGCATCCATTACAGAATTCAAGCAGATTATTATAAAATTCAAATAATGAGTGAAAGTTGGCGAAGGATAGTCGCGAAGCGGTTCACCGGATTGCATAACAGGGCAGGTGGGGGAATTGTTCGATGTCGTATAGCAGCGTATCAGTACCGGCGACAAGGTTTAGGGCTTTCAGCGTGCCTGGCGCGGAAGAAGACATGGAAGTACCGTGAATTTGTTACAACTTTAAGCAAACTAACTTGTCCTATGCGCAAATACTTGCTTGCCCTCCTTGCGAATGCCTTGCTGTTGCTGTCGCTGTCCTGCACTGCCCAGGAGTCACCCATTCGCCTGATCGTGCGGGGCGATGATATGGGATTCAGTCACAGCGGCAACCTGGCGTTGATCAAATGTTTTAAAGAAGGGATCGAGCGGTCGATTGAAGTGATCGTTCCGTCGCCCTGGTTTCCGGAGGCAGTCAAGCTACTGGCGGAGCATCCCACGGTGGACGTGGGCATTCACCTGGCGCTGACCAGCGAGTGGGACAATGTGAAATGGCGGCCGCTGACGTATGCACCCAGCCTGACCGATTCCAGCGGTTATTTTTACCCCAAGATATGGGCGGATGCAAAATATCCCAACGGTGCTTTGCTACAACATGCCTGGCAGCTGGGGGAGGTAGAAAAGGAATTCCGGGCACAGATAGAACTGGCCTTGAAGAAGATCCCACGTATCAGTCATATTTCGGCCCATATGGGCTGTACGTATATGTCGCCCGAGGTGTCGGCGTTGGCGAAAAAGCTGGCCAGGGAATATGGTATCGATATCGACCTGGAGGCACTGGGGGTAAAGGGCGTGAACTTTATCGGTGCGCATGGCACGCTCGCCGAAAAGAAGAAAAGCTTTAGTGCGATGCTGCAATCCCTGCAACCCGGCGGCACTTATATGTTTCTCGAGCATCCCGGGCTGAATGATGCAGAACTACAAGCGATCCATCATATTGGCTATGAAAATGTGGCGGCCGACCGGCAAGGCGTGACCGATCTCTGGACCGATCCTGCCATCAAAGCTTTGATCCGGGAGCGGAAGATTCAACTGATCAGTTATGCAGATCTGAAGCGGTGAGTTAGCAAGTACTGGTTACGTGGTCGCAACATGAACCCAGCTGGGCAGCACTACGAGTAGCATCAAAACAACAAAGGAGCATTAGCCGTTTCAAGGTCAATGCTCCTTTGTGCTATCTGCAATTCTGGCGTTAATGAAGCGGCGTGTTGGAGGCTCCTCCGCTTCCCGCCAGGAATTCGGCATATTCCGGATGTGTTTTTTTCTCGCGGCCAAGCACGTACCGGGTGATGATGACGCTCAGCAACATGCAGAAGGCACCAATGAGAAAGTGGATGCCAGGCATTTTGAAGGGCGCTTTGGGTGACGTAAAATAGTCGAAAGTACCATTCATGACGATGGGCCCGAAGATGGTGGTGAGACTCATGAGGCTGGTGAGGCCGCCCTGCAATTCGCCCTGCTGGCTCGATGGTACGTGTCCCGATATGACAGCCTGCAAGGAAGGACCGCAGATTCCGCCGAGACAGTAAGGAATGAGAAAGGCAAACATCATCCAGGTTTCGGAAGCAAAGGCGAACAGCACTAATCCGACGGTATACAATATTAACCCAAGATAAATGCTTTTCTCGTTGCCCAGTTTAGGATTGATGACACGGGTTAATCCACCCTGCACAGCTCCCACCAATACGCCTACCACGGCCAGTGAAATGCCGATCATGCCTTCGCTCCAACCGAAGCGGTACATGGTAAAGAAGTTCCAGTTGGATTGTACTGCTTGTCCGCCCAGGTAGATCAGGAAGAAGCTGAAGGCGAGTCCACCAATCTCGGGATGCTGGAACAAGAATTTGAGCGATCCGACGGGATTGGCCCGTTTCCATTCAAAGGCACGACGATTTTCCTTTTTCAATGATTCTGGCAGGTAGAAATATCCGTAGGCACAATTGAGCAGACAAAGCACGGCAGCTGCATAGAACGGCGCCCGCATGCCCCAATTGGCCAACAAGCCGCCGAGCGCGGGGCCCAGTACGAAGCCCAGTCCGAATGCAGCACCAATCAAACCAAAATTCTTGGCGCGGGTCGTTTCGTCGTGGCTAATGTCGGCGATATAAGCAGTTGCCGTAGTGAAGCTGGCGCCGGTAATGCCGGCAATGATCCGACCGACAAACAACCACTCATACGTGGGCGCGAAAGCCAGGATGATGTAATCGATGCCAAAGCCGAGCAGCGAAAGCAGCAATACGGGCCTGCGGCCATATTTATCGCTCAGGTTGCCAATGACGGGCGCAAACAGGAATTGCGTGATCGCAAATGCCGAGAGCAGGTAAGCGCCATAAGTACTGGCTTCGTTGACGGGAATGCCTTTCAGGTGAACGATCAGATCCGCCATGACGGGAATGATCAATCCCCATCCCATGACGTCGATCAGCAAGGTGATAAAAATAAATCCGATCGCAGATTTGTTTGCAGTGGCCATACTGTTGTGTTGTGTGTTTTGATCCGGGTAATATGCCACAAACTTACTGCGAAACCGCCAAAGGCCACGGGAGGAATTACGGCCTTTTACCGGGCGAAATGCGACGTTGACCGGGGAGAACTGTTTTTACTCGCTTCGCGTCGGCGGCATTTCTTTGCCAGGCGGTGTAATGATGTGCAAATCTCTTTGCGGGAAGGGGATCACGATACCTGCTTGCTTGAATGCCTCATCCACCTGAGTAATGACAGCGCTGCGCAATTGGAGAAATTGTTTGATGTTACCTGTCCAGAAGTAGAGATCAAACGAAATACCACTATCCCCAAATTCTTTCACGGATACCACTGGCTCGGGTGTACGGAGGATTTCATCGTTGGCCAACAAAGTCTCTTCAAGGAGTTGTTTAGCGACCTTGAGATTGGTGCCATAAGGAACGCTGATAACGACATTCAGCCGACGGCGGTTGTTGGCCATGGTCCAGTTGACCAAGTGATTGCTGAGCAGATCGCCATTAGGTACTACGAGACAGGCTCCTTCTACCAGGTTCACTACACTGCTTCTGAAACCAATGGATTTCATGGTACCGAGTTTGCCATTCACTTCTATGATATCGCCCACATTGACGGGCTTTTCGAAAGCAATGATCAAACCACTGACCAGGTTACTGACGAGGCCCTGCAAACCGAGTCCGATACCCACCCCCAGTGCGCCTAATACGAGCGTTAATTTATCCATGGGTATACCGGCAGCAGCAAAAGCGAGCCAAATACCCAGGGTTAGAATAAAGATCCTGATGAGCAGTAACCAGCTACCTGCGCCTGCCTTGCGGGCCTGTGCATTTTTGCGACGCTGATCACCAGGTTCGCCTGCAAAAAAGGAGATGATCTGGGAGAGAATAGTGGCGACCGCTAAGATTACAATGAAGATAAACAAGCTATTGATGGTAAAGGTATAGCTCCCTACCGTACGATCGGCATTGAGAAACTCCATAAATGGTGTGGCTGCCTGCTGGAAGAAATAAAAATTCCTGCCTACCAGAATAATCCAGCCGATCACCAGGAATATATAAAAGAACGTCGGCACCTGTTCTCCTACCTTCTGGAAATCGATATAGAAAAATTTCCTGTCGGGATGTTTGTATACGGCTGCGATGATCCCCAATCCTTCGTTGATGAGCCTTACGGTCCATAAGAAAAGTATGGCAATGACCAGGCCGCTATAACCACTCACGAACATGGTCTTGGACAGGTTAAGCCGGCCGAAGACATTCAAGAGGGCAGCCGCTAATTCGATGAATACGACAAATCCGATGAAATACAGGATATTCCTTTCTTTCAATTCATTTCGACGCTTACTTTTCAACAGGTAAATACCGTAGGCAGCACCTCCCGTCGACACCAGCAGCATCCACCAGCGTTCGCTTCTGGAAAACTGCAATAACATATTGGTGAGACCGGCCAGGATGAACAAGCTTACCATAATGACCCAAAACCACATCCAGAAACCTGCTATATGCCGAAAGAAGATAACAGCCAGGCAAATAGCAGTTATCAGCCATAGACAAAAGCTAAAAATAAATGGCGGCTGTAAAAAGATGAACTGAAAGATACTGACGGTCATTACTATCGCAGACAGTAAGGGATACCGTAGTACCAATTCACCCCGCGATGAAGCCTGAAACTCTTCTTTTTCATTTTCCCATCGGTGTTTCAGGGTAAATAAAAAATACCAGGACGCCATGATCAACAACAATAGTATCAGGATCCGCCCTTTATAATCGGCCAGGTAATAGGCCAGCGCCAATTTCTCCTTGGCAAGGGACAGGTCCATAACCTGGGAAAAAGTCCAATGTTTTTCCGGCTTTTCCCAGAGATAGGCAAACTCCTTGTCGAGCAGACTGGCAGTATGTGTTTTTCGCAGTAGTTCGACTTCCTCGTAACGGCTGCGGACATCAAATGCAATGAGGTCAAATTCTGTCTGCAGCTGGGTGGCTGGGCCGATCGATGCACGCAACATCGAATCCGCGGGTCCAAGTTCCTTACCCACCACAACGATCTTGGCAACAAACTGCATCGCGGCCATGGAATCGAGTGGAAAAGTATAAATGGAAGAATCTCCTGTCAGGGAATCGATGCGTGTGATGAAATCTGAAATGATGGTAATATGCCTGCTCAACTCAACCCGCTGCGAATTTATTTTGACCAATAACTCATTTAAAATTGATGAGGTTACTGCCAGGTTACGGGTCGTGTACTCCGACCCCTTATTGACGAAGATGCCCTGTTGCAGCACTTGCAATTCTTCCCGGATCTCCGTCAGCTCGTGCCGGTATTCGAGGGTATCGGGCGCTTTGCGGAGGTATAGCTTGCTCCGTTCGCCGGTATAGCGCAGTTCCTGCAAGGTACTCAATTGCCTCACCCCCATTTTGTCGCTGCCATAGCGCTGCAGGTATACAAACGATTCCTTCTTTACAGCCTGGCGCAATTTCTCCAGCTTGCTGGTATCCTTGCGGGGTAAAGCGGGCAGGGAATCGGACTGTTGAGCATAACCGCTCAGAGAAACCAAGAGTAACCCTATAGCAGTAAACAATTTGGGATAGAAAGGGAACATGCAGGTTGGATGTTATTTTGTATACAACGGCGAACGCTTCAGCAGGTACTCCAGGGTGTTTTTGTAAGCGTCCTGTGTATTCCAGAAAGATGTCCTATCCTGCGTGTATACCGTGGTTCCTTTATCGTTGTAAATATTCAGGTTGAGGTTGGTCGAATAATTCTGCGTAGCCGTACCGTAGGAATAATTATTGTATGTTTTTTTCTGCTTGTCATCCTTGTCGTCCTCTTTTCGGGTGCTGGAGCCGGAGTTGGACTGGTAGGTTGTCTGGGTAGTTTTATTCATCGTGACCGTTCCTTCTACTACATATTCAACACCCAGGATATTACAAATATCGTCCATCGTAAATCCTTTGATCGATTCCTTATTAACGCCTCCTTTGATCAGCAGCGCATTGGTTGTACGTGGATTGAGGACCTCAAATATCCCAGCGTGTTTACTCATAAAGGAGAAGGTCTCATTTTGTACCTGCTCGCTGATGGCTTCATCCGCCGCCTGGCCATCACGTATAAAACTGAAAGGGAGAATGGCCACCTTGTTGTGGTGATCGCCCAAACCAGGTCCACTGGCAGGGGTATTGCCCGGAGCCGGTTGGCTTTTTGATTCCGAAGGCAGGGCTGGCTTATTATATACTTCTATGCGGCCACTTGAATAAGTGATCTTAAGAATATCCGATTTCTTGATGTTGTAGACCAGGGTTTCACCCGCGTAGGAAAATTCGACTTCTGCGTCATTGATCTTTAACACTTTGCCGGTCAGTTCTTCACCGTTAAGTTTCAGGATCACATCATTCTTAGCTGGTTGTGCCCACGCACAAAGGGATACAGTCAACATCAGGAAAAAAGAAAGGAGCTTTTTCATAATTTTCAGTTTGTTAAAAGGACGTATTAATAAAGTTACAGATTTCATGGTATTCCGACCTTACGGGTAAGGTTATTAAACCCTTCTTCCATCCATTTGGGTGCCCGCAGACGATACCCCGCGGAAATATGAAAGATCGCATAATCGTCCCTTGTACCTGCGCTGGTATGCTGTTGACGGTAACTCGCATTCTGCCAGTTAAGGTATGCACCGGCAAAAAAGCGGGGACCATTGTAGCCAATTCCTGCCCTTCCATCAAAGCGGAATAACAGGTTATCCTGCTTACCTTTTAAAGTTTCAGTGCTGGAGCGTGATACAATATTGCTGTGGAGGTAACCAAGGTTGGGTGTGAGCCCCAGAGAGGCATACCATTGCCGGGCCACGACGAGCGTATAGTGATATCCTGCGCCCAATAACAACTCGAGGTTCTTTGACTTTTGGGTAAAGCCATTGGGGCTGATCTCCGATTGGTCGTCGGTGATATAATAGCGATACAGCAACTGTGGAATAAAACTGCCGGCGCTTTTCAACTGCCGTTCGGACTGAAATGCCACGGCACTGACAGAAAACTGCGGATTGAAGTTATAAGCGGTGGCGCCTTTGTATTGCGTGAATACCAGGTCGGGGATTTGTATATAGGGTTTGCCGGGTGACCAGGTGGGATCGAAATCGCCTGTATTTTCGAGGTAGAAGCCTTTGGTTCGCTTGTACGCCAATTCCTGTAACCAGTGACGGAATACAAAACTGGCAGACAATCCCGTGCTGGTCGTCTTCCCCTTTTCTTGGTCGTCGTTATTGGCGGGCAGAAACCTGGGTACAAAACTGACTCCTATATCTATAAATCGATACGTAAACCCCAGGCGGGTATTGCTGGCGGCATTGGGACTTAACCGAATGTTGGAGGTGGGGGTAGTAACGCCCAATTTTTCTGCGTCGGAGCTTTGGGTGAGTTTGAAGGTCATGAATGGTTCCATCCTTTCGATCTTCGATGGTCTGTTTTGTGGCTGCAACGTATCTGCCGGGCCCGATTGCCCCAGCGCGTTGTTGCCAAAAAACATAAAAAGGATGAGGCCGCAGTAGTTCATATTGTAAATTAAATACTTATTGCTTTCTACCCCTATTTTTAATGCGTTAAGTTTAAATTATCCCCAATTCCATGACAATCTATTAAACACGGCCTTTCTCGCCCTGTCATCACCAACAATTTATAGCAGTAATACTATAAAAACCAAGCCCTGTAATTTATACAAACCTTGGCCGAAATAGTACATTTTATGTCCTAACCGACAGCCTGGCTGTTGGCTACCTTTAGGTGGAAATAAAAAATTATTATGAAGAAGGTAGCTATCAACGGATTTGGCCGTATCGGACGGATGACACTCAGGGCTTTTCAAAACAAGACGGATGTACAGGTTGTGGCGGTCAACGACCTCACCGACCTGGAGACGCTCGCTCATCTATTAAAATACGACAGTGCCCATGGAAAATTTCCCGGCACCGTGCAGCAGGAAGCGGGCCATTTGGTGGTGAATGGTAGGGCCATTCAATTCCTGTCGGAGAAGGATCCCCTTCAATTGCCCTGGAAGGCGCTGGGCATCGATGTGGTGATCGAGTCGACCGGGCGGTTTACGGAACGCGCCAAGGCGGAAGCCCATATCGCGGCCGGTGCCGGCAAAGTATTGATCACGGCACCAGCGACCGGTGGTGTGAAGACGATCGTACATGGCATCAACAACGAACTGATCAAAGGTGACGACAATATTTACTCTACCGCGTCCTGTACGACAGGCGGCATTGCACCCGTGTTGTACATCCTTGACCGGGAGTTTGGCATCGAAAGCGGCTTCATGAGTACGGTACATGCGTTTACTGCCGACCAGCAATTGCAGGATGCACCCCACCGCGACCTGCGCCGGGCACGGGCAGCCACCCACTCTATTATCCCCACGACGACCGGCGCAGCAAAAGCCATCGGGGATGTATTGCCCAATCTGAAAGGCAAGATGGATGGTTTCAGTTACCGCGTACCGGTGATCGATGGATCGATCGCCGACATTACCGTCAATCTGCATAAGCCGGTCACCGTGGAGGCCCTGAACCAGTTGTTCCGGACCTATGCGGACGGCCCTTTACAAGGTGTTCTCGAATACACGGAAGAACCATTGGTATCGGCCGACATATTGGGCAATACCCATTCTTCTATCGTAGATGGCAAGCTGACCCGCGTTATTGGGCAGACCGTCAAGGTCGTAGCGTGGTATGACAATGAGATGGGCATCTCTAACCGCATCTCCGAACTGGTGAGTCAACTCTAAAAGCCGGTTGCCCGGCATAGATTTGTAGAAATGCATCCCATGGCATGACGCCAGCGAAATACCTGGAAAAGATGCGCCTAGATGCTGCCCATCGTTTTTTGTCGGAGACCGATCTGGGGTTGAAACAGATTGCGCTCAAATGTGGACTCGGTGGTATGGTATATATGCGGCGTGTATTTCTGCGGTATTTAAAGATCACTCCCAAGTTTTACCGCAACAGCTTCAGAACCTCCCTGGAACAGGAACCGTCGATGGGCAACTGACCGGACTGCGAACCGAACAGTTCAGGACAGTTGAGAGCCTGTCACCACCCTCCTTTTCTGGCTGCATTGTTCCGGGAACGTTTGCGTAAATCCGGCCATGCCCGGCTCTCCCCGAAATAGGAAAATAATCCATCTTTTAGGTGAAATATGGCATTTTCTACTGGCACACTCCCAGCGTAATTTGACCACGCGATTCACCCTATACTTTTCTGAGCCGCGGTGATTGCCTGACTGTGTGAAAAAAGAGCTCTTCTCCGGAATGTATCTGGTGATCGTTATTGACTGCAAAGCCATAACTAACTGACGGTTGCCATACCTGCATGCGGAAATATTATCCCGGTTCCAGCAAAGGGACACCAAAGCTTTAGAAGAAGTGTACAGCTTGTTCTATGGCCCGCTCTGCTACTTCGCCGAAAAGCTGACGGCCAACCGTCAGGCAGCTTCCGCCTCCGTCGTCGACGTCTTTGTCAAAACCTTCCAGTCTTCAGTAAGATTTTCCAGCATTGACCATTTGAAGGGTTACCTTTTCGAGGGTGTCAAGAATCAATGTCTCAATTACCTCAAGCAAACGAAACGCCAGGAAAGAAACCTGCAAGACTATATCGACACCATCGAATTATCAGACGCATACATCCACGCAGAACTGGTGGAAACCGCCGCGCTCGATATGATCTTCGAGATCGCCGAAGGTTTGCCCGGCGAATGCAAACGCATTTTCGACCTGTTGTACAAGGACCGATTGAGTTACCAGGATATTGCCGCCAACCTGCAATTGAATATTCAGACGGTGCGCAACCAGAATGCGCGCGCCATTGCTTATATCCGTAAAAAACTTCAACCCGAATTATTATTGATCTGACAAACGTAGCGCTGATCATCCGGCATTAGCAGGATAGATCAGGACAGCTACCGCACCCTATCGTACTAATATGATCGATTGTCCATCTGGCCATTTATTTCGTAAAAAGTAACACTGGTTGTGGTTAAAAGGAAGCCACCGGTTGTATATCTCAATAGCGATTGTTTTTAGTAACACCTGCATATGAAAATGCTTCATCCCGATACAGCCACGCTGGTAGTCATCATGAAATCTACCTTTGCGCCGCTCTCCCCCGAGGAGCAGCAGTTGCTGGCTACCTGGATAAAAGCATCACCCGAAAACCAGTCAAAATATGAAGAGCTGACGAACAGCGACCTGCTGCACAGGAAGATGGAACAGTTCTCGCAGCGGAATGCCGACAAGGACCTGCACTTTCAATACATACTGCAACAAGTCGCTCCTCCTCCCGCAGCATACCGTTTACTCATGTATAAAAAATGGTCCCTGGCGGCAGCGATCCTGTTGCTGTTATCCGTCAGTGGCTGGCTAGCGACGCTTCACCTGCATAACACCCGTACAGCAACGGCCAAGTTGCCACTACCACCTCCCGCGGTAGTAGTACCCGGTAAACCCGGCGCCCTACTCATGCTCAGTGATGGAACCACACTGGTACTCGACAGCTTACGCCCCGGCGTGATCGCCCATCAACAAGGTGTCGCTGCTGCGCTTGAAAATGGTCAACTGGCTTACCGGTCCGAGGGTACATCATCGGAACCGGTCTTTAATACTTTGCGTACGCCCAAAGGCCGGGAGTTCAAGATCCTGTTGCCGGATGGTACGGCAGCCTGGCTCAACTCCTTCAGCTCGATCCGTTTCCCCACCAGCTTTGCGGCGGATCGCCGGGAGGTATTTATTACCGGGGAAGTCTATTTCGAAGTGGCTGCGCAGACGCATCCCATCACCAGCCACAAACTGCCCTTCGTGGTACATGTTAAAACGGCGGATGGTCATTTCAGTTCCGTGGAAGTATTGGGTACCCATTTCAACGTCAATGCCTATACCGCCATCGCCGAAACTACCTTACTGGAAGGCAGCGTGCGGATCAGTCAAACACTCACCAGCACACCGGTCGTATTACAACCTGGTCAACAGGCACAGGTAGTACCCGGGGCTACACAAATAAGCACTGCTACCGTCGACCTTGACCGGGTGATGGCCTGGCGCCGGGGCTTTTTCAATTTCGACAACGCATCGCTGCCGGCCGTAATGGATCAACTGGCCCGCTGGTACGACCTGGAGCCGGTATACCCGCAAGGCACCCCGATCATTCATTTCCAGGGAGAGATGAGCCGGGGTATGCAGCTATCGGGGGTGTTGCAGGCGCTGGAAGAGTCAAAAGTTCATTTCAAACTAGATGGCAGGCGGATCTCGATCCTCCCCTGATGTTCAACGATTGTACATAAACCTAAAACAAAGCTATATGAAGTACTATCCAACCTACTTATCCAATCATCATCCATAACCGTTTATCGTCACTTTTTTACTAACTCCCAAACTTCCGGGCTTATGCCTGGCTGTTTGGCCAACGATCACTGTATGCCGTTGTTCAAGATGAAACTTATTTTATTGTTCTGTATGGTCGCCTCCCTGGGTGTTGCTGCAAGCGGAAACGCGCAGACCATTACTTACACGGGCCGGCAGGTGCCTTTGAAGCAAGTCTTTTCCGCGATCAAAGATCAGACGGGCTTCAGCGTGTTTTACAATCAACAATTGCTGGAAGGCACGAGGCCCGTCACCGTGACGGCGCGTGCTATGCCATTGTCCGATTTCCTGTTGGCGTTGCTACTTGACCAGCCGATCGGTTTTCGCATAGATGACAAAACCATCATACTTTCTGAAAAGATAGCCCCACCTGTGGTACGCATCGTCACGCCCCGCGCAGAAACACCTGCGGGAGCTGTATCCGGCCGCATCGTAGACAAGGATGGCAAACCCGTTGCCTCGGTGTCTGTACGTATCAAAGGAACGTCCAGGGGTACGGTCACCAACCAGGATGGGCAGTTTACATTGACCGGTGTCACTGAGAATGCCGTTATCGAAATTTCAAACGTGGGCTACGAAACCATGGAAGTACTGGTGCGCGCGGGTAGTAAAGGACTTGCTGCCACCAGCATTAAAGCGACCCAGGCAGGTTTGCTGCAAGTTACCGAAGGTGAGAACCTGGTACTGGCCGTTACCCTGCAACCCAATATCAGCGAACTGCAGGAGACAGTATTCATTGCGTATGGTACTGCTAAAAAGAAAGACCTGACGGGCGCCGTCGTCTCTATCAAAGAAGGTGACATCACCGCCACCCCTGTCAACAACGTGATGGAAGCCCTGCAGGGTAAGGTGGCCGGCATGGACATCATGCGTACTTCCGGCGCTGTGGGCACCAACGTCGACATCCTGCTGCGCGGTACCCGATCTATTTTTGGGGATAATGGTCCGTTGTTCATTGTAGACGGTATCCAATCGAGCTATTCACAGATCAACCCGTCCGATATTGCCACCATCGACATCCTGAAAGATGCTTCTTCTACGGCCCTCTATGGCTCTGCCGGCTCCAATGGTGTAGTGATCATTACCACTAAGAAGGGCAAGGCCAACAAATCTACGTTCAATGTTGATGCTTTTTATGGTTTCAGCGGCACGCCGCATTTCTTCCACAGCATGACGGGTGACGAATACATCAAGTACCGCCGGGAACATTACCGTACCCGCATCGGCGAGTACCCCCAGGATATTTCGCAGATCTTCACCAATGCTACGGTGCTGGACGCTTACAACCAGGGCAAATGGATCGACTGGGTGGGCCTCATTACAGACAATGCCGCTACTCAGCAGAAATACAATATTTCCTTCTCGGGCGGTAGCGACAAAACGCAGATCTATACCTCGTTCTTGTACACGAAAGAGTCGGGCCTGCTGAGTAATGAGAACCAGAACCGCCTGGCTGCCCGTCTCAACATCGACCATAAGGCGGCCGACTGGCTCAAGTTTGGCGCCAACCTCAACGTGACGCATACGGTACGGAATGCCCGCGCGAAGAATATCTTCACCAAGGCCCTGGCCGCTTTTCCGCTGGGTGATGCGTATGATTCAGCCGGCAACGTGAAACCGGAGTTTATTCAGGGAGAGGCTACGCCATTGGGCGATCAGCTGCCCGACCAGTTTGCCGACAATACCCGCAGTACGTATGTGAACCTGATTGCCTATACCGAGATCGCTCCCTTCCGGGGATTCACGCTTCGCTCTACCGCGGGTGGCACGCTCGACTATTCCCGCCAGGGCAAGTACTGGGGTAAAGGGGCGGTATCGAATGTCGTATCGGGCTATGCAGCTCCGCTCGCCTCTATCTACAATAGCAATGGCTATGGCTATACCTGGGAGAATGTGGCCACGTACAACAAGACGATCGCGCACGATCACCAGCTGACCGTAACAGGCATTACTTCCTGGGCATTTGGTGCAGGCGATAACAGCACTTTACTCGGGCAGGGCCAGGGACTGGACTATTACCTGTTCTACAATATCGGCAACGGCACCCAGAAAACGGGTATTGCTTCCGCTTATGATCAGCGTCAACGTATGTCGTTTGCAGGCAGATTGAATTATAATTTCCGGGGTAAATACCTGCTATCGCTGACCAATCGCTGGGATGGGGTATCGCACCTGGCCGAAGGCCATAAGTGGAGCAGCTTCCCGGCAGGGTCGGTGGCCTGGCGCATTTCGGATGAAGACTTTATGGAAACGACACGCGACTGGCTGAATGACTTCAAGATCCGCGGCGGTTATGGCATCACCGGCAACGCGGGTGGTATGTCGGCTTATTCTTCTCAAACGCAGGCGTATACCTACCAGGTCATCTCTCTCGACGGTCAGTTGGTGCCTAACCTGCAACTAGCCGGTACTTACTCCAACCCCACGATCACCTGGGAACGCAGTCATAACCTGAATATCGGTGCCGACATCGCAGTGCTGGATCGCCGTATCGAATTGGCATTCGACATCTACGATACGCGGACCAAAGGTTTGCTTTTCAAACGTACCCTGCCGGTTACTTCTGCCATTACCGCCTGGGGCTCGCCGCTCAGCACCTGGCAGAATATCGGCGAAACCCGTAACAAAGGATGGGAGATCACCTTGCGCACGCGCAATATTGTGCAATCGGACCTGGAATGGACCAGCGCATTCTCCTTTACGCGCAATGAAGAAAAGATCGTGGACCTGCCCGATGGCGACGTAGTCGCTTCCAAGTTGTTTGAAGGCCACCCCATCAATACCCATTTCGATTACAAATACCTGGGCATCTGGTCTGGTGCCGAAGAAGAACAAGCCAAGCTATACGGCGCTCAACCCGGTTATGTGAAAGTGCAAACCATCGAGAAGTTTGACGCGAATGGTGTGAGTGATAAAGGCATCCATGCTTATTCCACCACCGACCGTATGATCCTCGGCTCTTCCAACCCCAAATGGTTGTTGGGCATCAACAACAACCTGACCTATAAGAACTGGGACCTGGGTGTATTCACCATGATCCGCTGGGGCCAGGTGATCAACAGCTCGCTGATGGGCTGGTATACCGGAGAAGATGAAGGGCAACCCACGGGCATCGATTACTGGACACCGGAAAACCAGGGCGCTTACTATCCCCGTCCAGGTATTGCCAACTACACAGGCATTGAAGGGCTTCGTTATGTTGACGGCTCTTTTATTAAACTAAAAACGATCACCCTGGGTTATTCACTGCCCCCTACCTGGCTGAAACGTGCCTTCATGAACAAGGGACGTCTGTATGCTACGGCGTACAACCCACTGGTATGGGTAAAGGACAAAGCGCTGAAAGGTACAGACCCGGAAACCAATGGATCCGACAGTTTCCCACTTTTTGCCACTTATGTGATCGGCCTCAACATCACTTTTTAAATCCAACAACACTACAAGATGAGCTCGCTACTTAATAAAACAACGTTAACAGGTACGCTACTGGCAGGCATGCTGCTGGGTTCCTGTTCACTGAAAGAATACAACCCTTCGGGTTTCACGATTGAATCTGCTACTTCCTCTACCCTGCAAGGTTACCGAAACCTGGTCAACAACTGTTATTTCGGAATGGAACGCCAGTTGTATGGGTACAACCAATGGATGATGTTTTGTGAGGCAGGTACCGACCTGTGGAATTACCAGAAGAATGCCGTTTCTTTTTCGCAATTCTTTAAATACGGGGCTGGTGGTATATTGCCGCCGAATGTGGGTCAAACAGTCTGGAATGTGTGTTACGATGGTATCGGCTCCTGCAACCTGGCTATTTTCCACGCCACCAAAGCACCTTTCAAAACAGAAGAGGAAAGAAATGCGATGGTATCGGAAGCGTATTTTCTGCGTGCCATGTATTACTACAACCTGGTGGAGCAATTTGGCGGTGTGACGCTGACGACAGAACCGGCTACCACGGTAGACCTGCGTCCTACCCGTACGGCGCCACTGGAGATCTATAAGACATCGATCATTCCCGACCTGGAGTTTGCCGCCAAGTGGTTACCCATCAACAATGGCATCACCAAACCTTCGCGCAAGTCTGCGCTGGGTTTCCTGGCACGTGCCTATCTCCAAACCGTAGAATATGATGACACGAAGGGGTTTGCCGGCAAGGCCCTGGAAACGGCGAAGGAACTGATCGCCGATTGTGAGGGTGGTGGAGCAAAATACAACACCTTCCTTTACCCCACCTTCGATGAAGTGTTTGCCGAGAACAACAACCTCGCCAATAAGGAAGCACTATGGGCGCATCGCTTTGTGGTAGGCGGTGTGAGCAACAATGCCTGGTTCATGAATATGAACAATGAATTGTTCTACGGTGTAGTGACCGACTTTGGCGCTATGCAACAGGCAGGTGCGGACTACACGACCTGGGGCCGACGTTCCGGCGGCCAGTTTATGCCTACGGCTTATATGATCAATTTGTTCGTGCAGCCCGATGGCACACTGGATCCGCGCTACCACAAATCATTTCAAACGTCCTGGACGGCCAACCGGGCGAGCTGGACCTGGACCGATGCAGCGCTGAAGATCTGGGATCGCGGTACGACGATCAACAATACCACGAAGTTATCGGCCGGCGACCTGGCCATCGACATCCTCCATCCCAATGATGTAAACTACGCCACTAAAATAGCCACCAAGCTGGACCAGAAGCATATTGTGGTTGACTTCAACGACCTGTACAATACGAGCACCGGCGCGGTGAACATGCAGTACAACCGCGTGAACCGGCCACTGGATGGCGGGGGCACCCTTACCTCCAACCCCTTCTGGGGGCTGTATCCTTCGCTGATGAAACACAACAGCAGCAACTACTACATCAACAACGCCTCCAGTAACCGTTATGGCAACCTGAATGCGACGTTCATGATGCGCATGTCGGAGGTATACCTGATCGCCGCAGAGGCCGATGTGTATGCCAACGGTGGATCGGGTGCTGCCAGTTACCTCAACAAGATCAGGACCCGTGCAGGTGCAACTGCCTTCAGTGGTGCCGTCACGGTACAGACTGTGCTCGATGAACGTGCCCGGGAGCTTTGTGGTGAATATGTACGCTTTTATGACCTGAAACGAACGAAGAAACTGACCAAGGCACATTTGATGGCAACGAATCCGGATGTGGGTCAGTTCTTCAACGACAATACGCATACTGTACGTCCAATACCACCCACCTTCCTGAATACCCTCCAGGAAGGCGGTGTGTATTACCAAAATCCAAACTATTAAAAACCAACAACGATGAATCCTATGAACAACCCCAACTCCGTGAATGACTGAGCGGACTTATTGTAAGCGTTCAGACTTCATATAGCAAATATCTAGTTACGGAGGGGGTTTCTACCCCTTCCCTTTTCAAACCGTTGATCCGTGCCCGGTTGCCATTATAATATTTGACCAAACCAATTATCACTAACGCTTATGCCAGGCCATTTTTCACCTTCCTTTCGTACTATTCGTACCAGGGCACTGCTATGCCTGTTGACAACCGCTCCCCTATCGGGATTGCTGGCGCAACAACCCGTTTATAAAGTCGACATCAACCAAACCGGCCGGCCACTGGCCGAGACCAATGAAGTGGGTTACACCCCTTTTGAAGTACCCTCCAACACGGTCGATACTGCTACGCTCGTGCTGAACCCAATCGCAGGCCTCAAAATAACATTTATCCGCAAGGGTGGTCGTGGGACCAAGTTGTCGTCCAACTGGTTTAAGAACGGGATCATCACTCCCAATTTTGCCCGCCTTACCTGCGATGGTATCCGCGTGCAGGATGGCAATGAGGGCGCGCAGATCGAAGTACGCATCAGTGGTCTGCCCACTGGCCGTCATAGCATCATGACCTACCACAACCAGGTCGACAACCTGCTGGATGCGAACATCAGTCCGATGGATGTGTATGTGAATGGGGTAAAAGAAGTGACGGGTCTGAAAGCATCCGTGCGCAAATTCCTGAAATCGGAAGTGCCGACCACTTATTTATTTGCCGATGCCGTGCCCGGGCAGGATGTGGTGTTGCTGTTTGCAGCCGACACGCTGGCTGGGCCTAGTTTCCGCAATGTGATTATCAATGCCATTGAACTGAATACGCCGAATGCCGTGTACCAAGCCAGGCAACCTTATCCTGCCCAGGGAGACCGCCATACCGATGCCGATGCCGGCCAAATCACCCTCAGCTGGACCAATGCGCCAGGCACGGTGGCCAGCGAAGTGTATTACGGTTTCGATTCAGCCTCTGTAGAGAACGCGACCCATAGCTCTCCGTTGTACAAAGGACATCAGGCAAATACCACCCTGGCTGCGGGTAACCAATACAGCATGGACACGTATTACTGGCGGGTAGACCAGGTGGATGCCAATGGTTATGTCACCAAGGGCAATGTGTGGTATTATCAACCCCGACAACTGGCGTTCCGCGATGCAGAAGGCTATGGCCGTTTTGCCCACGGCGGACGAGGCGGCAAGGTAGTCTATGTCACGAACCTGAACGATGCCGGACCCGGCAGTTTGCGGGAAGCCGTCACCAACAATATTGGTCCGCGCACGATCCTGTTTGCCGTATCAGGCATCATCACGCTCAAATCAAGACTGGTCGTCAGTCAAAACAATATTACCATCGCGGGGCAATCGGCTCCCGGCAAAGGCATCTGTATCCGTTCGGCGCCTTTCGGTTCGGGTGGCAATGACCTCATCATTCGTCATATGCGGGTACGATTGGGATCGGGCCCCACCTATGATGGCATGGGCATGCAGGGCGATCATTGCATCATCGACAACAGCTCCATCAGCTGGACGATCGATGAAGCCTTCAGTTCACGTGGTGCCAAGAATATCACGCTGCAAAGAACCTTGATCTCGGAGGCGCTGAATATCGCGAACCACCAGAACTATCCGGCCGGTACTGCGCATGGTTATGCAGCTACGATCGGTGGTTATCTGGGCAGCTTCCACCACAATTTGCTGGCCCACAACGAAGGCCGCAACTGGAGTATGGCCGGCGCGCTCGATGGGCTGGCTTACTACTCCGGCAAACTGGACATCCGCAACAATGTCGTGTATAACTGGGGCGGCCGTACGACGGATGGCGGATCGTACCAGGTCAACTTCGTCAACAACTATTACAAACCAGGCCCTGCCACCCGCCACTTCTACGCGCTTACCGCGAACCATGAAGGTGTAGGGCTGGGTACACAATCTTATTATGTAGCCGGCAATGTCATGACTGGCCGCTTTGACGAGAACAACCAGGATGCGGGTAAACGTATCGTCATCACCAACAATGCGATCGTGAACTGGGAAACCTGGGTCAATACGCCTTTCTTCGAGTCGTATGTAAAGACACAATCGGCCCGGGAAGCGTATAAGCGTGTACTATCGAATGTGGGCGCCAACCAACCGGTGTTTGACGACCACGACAAGCGCATCGTTCGTGAAACCCGCGACAGCACCTTCACTTACCGCGGCAGCTACAAAGGAACACCCGGCCTGATCGACTCCCATACCGATGCGGGTGGCTGGGAAGATTACCCTGAAGTCAAGCGGGCTGCAGATTATGATTCGGACCTCGATGGCCTGCCCGATTGGTGGGAACGTGAGCGCGGCTTCAATCCCAACTCAGCGCCCAATGATTTTTCCGATGCCAACAACGATACCGATCGCGATGGCTATACACAATTGGAAGACTACCTGGAATGGATCGGCGGGGTCCATTACTTCATAGCCCCTGGGTCGCCCATTGAAATAGACCTCGCGACGCTGGCCAGCGGCTTTACCAATGCCCCCAATTTTGTGTTATCCAAGATCACCAATGGCAGTGCTATGCTGACCACTACCAGTAGTGACAACAGCACCAATGGCACCAACGGATCTACGGGTACGGCTGCTATTACCCGGGTAATATTTACCCCAGCTGCCGATGGGCTGGCCTCCTTCACCTTTACGGTGACCGATGCGGATGGCAGCTCGATGCAGCGTACGGTGAACCTGGAGGTCAATGCAACACTGGCTGCGTTGCCGGTGAGGCTGCTCTCGTTCAAAGCCAACCGCGAGAACCCCGCCACGGTGGCCCTGAATTGGTCGACCGCCCAGGAAAACAACAACAGTCATTTCGACGTACTGCGTGCCTTCAGTGCGGCTGGTCCGTTTACCACGATTGCGACGGTGAAGTCAAAAGCAGCAGACGGCAATAGTAGCCACCAACTCGACTATACGCTCACCGACAACAACGATGCCGTCTCTACCACCTGGTACCGGCTGGTGCAAAAGGATCTTGACGGCCGCAGCAGCTCCTCACCTATTGCCACGGTGAAAGGCACCAACCGTGCTTTCAAGGTATGGCCAACTCCCAACGAGGGGCGCTTTCATATAGCCGCCCCATCGACCCGCCAGCAATTGGTAGCGAGGTTGTTTACCGTAGATGGCAAACCGGTATCGGCGACCAGGCTACAAAATGGTAACGTCACAACGATCCAGGTAGTGAACAAAGGGGTGTATGTATTGAAGATCGCGGTGGTCGGCGGAGAGGAGCTATCGACGCAACTGATCGTCACCAAATAGTCCTGGCCTATTCAACCATGTTGTTTCTGTAAGAACCTATAAAGAACATCTAAACGTAGCTAACACTTTAATGATTCGCGTATGAGAAAACGGATGATTGCAATGACAGTGGCCATAGGCATGGCTGCTGCTCCGATTCCCGGCTTTGCGTACGGCACCAATCACCGGCACTGGTTTCAGCAGGCCGAGAAGATGGTGACGGGCAAGGTGACGGATGACAAAGACACCCCGCTGGCCGGGGCCACGGTGGCCGTCAAAGGCACCAAAATAACTGCTATCACGAAAGAGGATGGCACCTTCAGCATCAAAATACCGGAAGGCAGCACCACGCTGTCGGTATCGTTTGTCGGCATGCTCGACATGACTGTCGACATCACCGGCAAAACGATGATCACGGCCAAACTGGCTTCCCTCGGTGGCAACATGAACGACGTGGTCGTGGTAGGCTATGGCACCCAGAAAAGATCGCAGACCACGGGTGCGGTGGCCACCATCAACGCCAAGGATATCCAGGATATCCCTGCGCCGAATATTGCGGGCACCTTGCGTGGCCGTATCGCCGGTCTGGGTGTGAGCGCTGCTTCGGGCCGTCCCGGTGCAGGCATTACCCTCAACGTGCGTAACGCCTCGGTATCGGCTGCAGCTACCGATGTGGGGGCCACCAACCAGCCGTTGTATGTGATCGACAACATCATTGTGGGCAAAAGCGATTTCGATGCGCTCGACCCTTCGATGGTGGATGAGATCACGATCCTCAAAGATGCCTCTGCCGCCATCTATGGTGCAGCAGGAGCCAAAGGCGTGGTACTGATCACCACCAAACGTGGCAAGGCAGGCGCCCCCAGGATTAACTACAATGGGTATGTGGGTCATACGGATGCTACCCGCAAGCCGGAGATGTTGTCTGCTTATGACCATGCCGTGCTGATGAACGACACTTACAAGATCAACAATGTTCCCTATAACCTGTTCTTTTCCGAAGCAGACCTGGAATACATCAAAGGGCTCAATTACAAGAGCTGGTTCGATGAAATCTGGCGCCCGGCGATCACGCAACGTCACAACCTGAGCCTTTCGGGTGGTAGCGACAAGATTACTTTCTTCGTGGGTGGCAGTTATCAGAATGAGAATGCCAACTACGCTTCGATGAAGGTAGACAAATACAGTTTCCGTAGTGGTATGACCGCTAAGATCGGCTCTGCCATCAAAGCCGACATCAACTTCAGCGTAGACCACAACGTCAAGAACAGTAAGAATGGATTGAATGAGAATGACCAGGAGTTCCTGGAAAAGATCATCCAGATACCACGCTGGGTGCCTTATAAGATCGGCGACAAGTTTGTCAACAACAATGGCAATATGAATACCCACCCCGATGGGCAGATCGAGTCGGGCTTCTACCAGTCGACGAAAAGCAAGAACTACCGTATTAACGCAGCCCTCTCGTACGCTCCGGAAACCGGCGTACTGAAAGGATTCACGGCACGTTTGCAGGTATCGCAGGCCGGTGGCGCCAGCGATGGTGATGAATACCGCCCCAATTACCAGATCTACAATTTCAAACGCTTTGGCAACAACCTGCAACTGTATACCGACACCCTCACAGACCTGAACCCCGTAGTGAATGTATTGCAGGGCAACAACCAATTGCTGGGCCGCAAACTGAGCAACAGCAACAGTTACCAGGCGACCTTGACCTTACAGTACAACCGCACTTTTGGCCGTCACAGCATCAACTTCATCGCTGGTGGCGAACAAGCCGTATCCAATAGCGAAGACCTGGGGGTACAATGGTTTAACCAGGAACTGCCGCTGATCGATGATTTCTGGGCATTTGGACAGACCCCAACCGTGAAAGACAAAGCTATCACTGAATCTACCCGGCGTTCTTTCTTCAGCCGCATGAGTTATAATTTCGATGGCAAGTACACGCTCGAAGGCATCACCCGCTTCGACGCCTCCTCCAATTTTGCTACCGGCAATATCTGGGGCATCTTCCCCAGTGTGGGTCTGGGCTGGATCGTGAGCGAAGAGAACTTCTTCCGCGACCTGTTGCCCATGGTCACTTACTTTAAATTGCGCACCAACTTCGGCTGGACGGGTGATGATCGTGTAGACAAACGACTGTGGCAGGAGTGGTACAAGGTGAATACCACCGCCTATATGTATAACGAAACACTGGTGCCCGGTTTGAAGGCGGAGCGTATTCCCAACCCCGATATTACCTGGGAAAAGAAACGCACCCTCAACGTAGGAGCCGACATCTCGCTGTTCAACAACAAGCTGAGCCTGGGCATCGATGTATTCCAGAATTTCAACTACGACGCCTTCGACAAGGGTGGCGACAACAACTACCCGATGTACGCTGGCTTCTCAGCCCCGGTGGTCAACTATATGGAGCGCTATTCCTGGGGTTCGGAGTTCTCGATTGGCTACCAGGCGCATTTTACCCGCGACCTGACCTTCAAAGCCAGCATGAACTTCGGCTTTGGCAATTCGGTCATCAGCAAGACCTACTACAACCCCTACCTGCTGTGGGATAAGCAAGCGGAAGACTGGCTCGTATTTATGGGTACCGATCCGCGCAAATACAATGGCAGCAATGTGGGGCTGATCACGGAAGGTATGTTCCGTACGCAGGAAGAAGTAGACGCTTACCTGGCCAAGTATCCTAACTACACCATCGCCACCAAGGTACCACAACCAGGCTGGTTGTATTTCAAGGACATCAATGGCGACGGGGTGATCACCGACAAGGACAAGACGATCATGTTTGACCGGACCGATCCTCCTTTCGCGACCGGCATTCAATTTACCCTCAGCTACAAATCGCTGGCGATGAATATGAATATCGGTGCTGTATTTGGTGGCAAACAATTTTACGACAGCAAGGCCCGCAGGCTGCGCCCTACGGCCACCACCAATGTACCTACTTTCTGGACCGATCGCTGGACACCGGAGAACCCCAATGGCAAGTTTCCCCGTCATGACGACGCTTCGATCGTTGCCGGCTGGGAATCTGATTTCTGGGCGGTTGACGGCACCACCATCCGGGTAAACGATATGACCATCGTGTACAATATTCCGGAGAAGCTGACGAAGAAAGTAGGCATGAGCAATGCCCGCATTCTTGCTACCGGCAATAACCTGTGGGTACTGAAAAATCCGCTCAAGTACAAAGACCCTTATTCCAACTACATCTTCGATTACCCCACGCTGCGGACCGTATCGGTCGGTATCAGCATGGGCTTCTAAGTAAAATTGCTGACAATGAAAAAGAAACTATCTATTTCGCTATACATACTGGCTGGTCTTACCACCGCCGGTCTCTTCGCCGGTTGCAAGAAGACGGAAGACTTCCTGATGTTGCGTAACCGCGAAGGTCTCGATGCGCAGATCTGGGAAACAGAGGGCGCTATTCAGTACTACCTGAATGAAACCTACCATGTGGTGATGCCGGAGTTCTTTTACAATTACACGGCCAACAATTTCAACATCCACATGGGCAGTGATGAGAACTGGGCCTCTGCTACGGAAGCCAATATCCAGAAACTGTTCAACTTCAATGGCGCACTGGTGGCCAATGATGCCCGCTGGCTGGGCGGCAAGTACCAGGGCACCAATCCGGGCGATAACAAGTACTTTGATATCGCGCGTTGCAATACGGCGATCGTCAACCTGCCCAAGAGCAAGACCATTCCCGAGGCCAACAAGAAGCGTATACTCGGACAGTTTTATGGCCTCCGTGCCATGAGCTATTTTGGCCTTACCAAAACCTATGGTGGCATGCCGCTGGTATTGGAGCCACAGAGTCCGGGTAACCTGACCGTGGGTGGCCGGGTGAAAGCCAAGGTGATGATGGAGCAGATCATCAAAGATTATGACTCCGCCATCGTGATGCTGGAAGGCGTGAAATGGGCAGATGCTACCGAACGTGGCAAACTCAACAAAGTGGGTGTGATGGCCCTGAAAGCGAAAGCCCTGTTGTTTTGGGCCAGTGCGCAATTCAATCCCGGCAATGACGCGGCCCGGTGGCAAACGGCCCACGAGGCCAACAAAGCAGCCTACCAGGCTTGTAAGGATGCCGGCCATGCGCTGATGCCCGACTATGGCAAGATCTTCCAGGTTGAAGGTCCTGCCAATACCGAAGCGATCATCGTACGTTCTTATTCGGATAAGGTGGAAAAGCGGGGCCATGGTGTGGAAGCCCGCAGCCGGCCAGCTTCTGAGAACGGGCAGGTCAACGACTGGTACTATGCTACCACTCGCATGATCGATGCCTACCTGATGAAGGATGGCCAGCCAGCGGTGGCCTCCAACACCGCTTATGACCCTGAAATGTTCTGGCTGAACCGCGATCCCCGCTTTGAGGCCACCATCGCCTACAATGGCAGCGTATGGCCGCTGAGTGGCAATGCGACCCGCCGCCAGTGGACGTATGTAAATGCCATCAACGAATCGGGTAACCGCTCATTTTACTGTAAACGTTTCTCCAGCCCCAACCTGCCTTTTGGCCAGGTACGTGTGGCGAGCGATATCGGTGGCAGCGGCATGGACTGGATCGAGCTGCGCTTTGCCGAGGTGATGCTGAACTACGCCGAAACGGCCAATGAGACCGGCGACCTGGCTATGGCCAAGTCACTGGTACGCGATATCCGCAAACGTGCCGGCATTATCGAAGGCAGCCTGGATTATGGATTGGCCCTGGCCAATGACAAAGACCAGATGCGCGCGTTACTCGCCAATGAGCGCATGGTGGAATTTGCTTTTGAAGGCAAGCGCAACGATGACCTACGCAGAACCCGCAAGATGCATGAGCTGACCGGCACACTCGCCACCTACCAGATCTCGGTGATCGACGATGCCAAGCGAAAATTCCTGGAGACCGTCAACCCCAACCTCGGTGGCAAAATGAACCGTGACACGCTGGATATGACCAACAAGGCTTCTGTCAAAGCTTTCTTCAAGTATCCTATCCCAACGGTGACCATTGCCAACAACGGGCCATTCGCGATGCCGCAGTATTATTATTTCTTTGGGCTCTCCAACCAATTCATGAACTCGAGCCCGTTGCTGGAGCAAACGATTGGCTGGGATGGCGGCACGTTTGATCCGCTCAACTAGTGCCCCTTAAAAAAATTCTTGCATTCAAATGACGCTTTTTATGAGACACTATATTATCAGGACATTGGCTATGGTGATCGCCTGCTGCGGTTTGCTGGTATCCTGCAAGAAGGACGCGCAGAACGTGTTCAACATGTTTGACGTGACCCTCGACCTGCATGGCGAAAAAACCAATGCTGCCAAAGAGTTCAACCAGGTGAATCCCAACGACGAACTGGTGATCGACTTCACCATCAAGTCACCCAATAAAGACATGTACATGGTGTGTATCTGGCGGGCTGGCCAGGGCACGCCCGGCATCCGCATCCCCATTAACGATGCTGACAAACGCCGCTCCTATTCAGACGCCATTACCATCAAGGCCGACCAGGGTGTGGGTACCACTACTTACCGGGTGTGGGCGCTGGACAAGGATGGCGTATACCTGGGGGATGGTGAAAAACAGATCGTACTGGAGATCAAATCCGACTTCAAGTATGTGACCAACCGGAACGTATATTTCCCCGATACAGCTACTAAAAAGATGGCCTCCTTTTTCTCACTCAGTAAGGGCGCTGCTTACAACTACGGGGATGCTACGGCTATTTCGGCCGATATCGATTTCGGTATTTACCGCAAACCCGTTTACAACCCGACAACCGGTGCATTCACGGGTTGGATGAATGGATTGTATACACCGGCCACCACGCCCAATCCATTTACCCCCTATGATATCAGCAGCTGGACCAAACGCGGTACGTTGTTTTCTGCTGCCACCACCAGTGGCACAGCGACCTTCAACGGGTTCAAGTCAGGCGTGGCCCTGGAGACAGAAGCGAAGAAAAAGACCATCAACCTCACCCATATCAGCACGGGTTATGGTGCAGGATCCTTGTTTTACTTTAAAACACCGGAGGGTAAATATGGCGCCTTGCTGATCAACGCGACCACCTCCAACTTCAATGATGAAGCTTACGTGAACTTCAGTTATAAAGTCGTTTTGTAATCATCCGAACAGTAACAGTTAGCTCAAGGCGCAGTGTCTACTGCGCCTTTTTTATTGGTACCGTGGAGATAGGGCAAAAAAAGCTGCAGGCGGGCCGGTACGATCCCCCTGCTCGCCTGTTGTACATAAACAATCAGCCCCACCGGACGTCAACAACTCGTATATGAAACAGCTATTGATCGTATTGGGCGTCATCACCGTCTGTTGCGCATTCTCCCCGCGCACTACTCCCCTGTCCACGCGTGGCACCGACGAAATGGTAGCCAGCTATTTACAGTTGAAGCAATCGCTGGTGGTATCGGATTCCCTTTCCGCCGGCCAACAGGCCAAATCGCTCAGTGCAGAAACCGATTCATTGCAGGCCGTATTGCAGCCATCAACCAGGTGCAGGACAAGCCGCTTGCGCAAACCATCTATGCAGTAGTAACCAGGATATAGACCTTAGAAAGGTGCTACCGGAGCCAGTCCCTCGGGCTGGCTTCTTTTATGGCGGGAAAGCCGAGTTCAATGCAGGTACCGACGGTTACGGCGGGCATCGACAGGGTGCACTGTATCGCGGCGGCCAGGTCTTTGACGATGGTAAGCCCCAGGCCCGATCGTACGCTGCCTGCTGCCGCTGCCCGTTGTTCATCATCCTGTAACCAGGCCGGATCCAGTCCGGTGCCATTATCGGTGATGGACAGGTAAGGTTGCCCGTTGCGCTCACCAGCCCGCCAAACGATCTGCGGCTGGGCTACAGTGGCTACCGCCCGTACCGCGTTGGTGGTAAGATTGTAGAGGATGGTACGTGCGCAATCTTCGTCGGTCAGTAAAGTGATGTCACCATCGAATTGCAATACGGCCTGCGGCAAGTGGGAAAACTGCGCCTGTAGTTGTTGAAATAAATGAGCGGTGGAGATAGGTGTCAACCGCGGTGTCAATTGTTCCAGTTGGTCTTTACTCCACAACAATACCGTTTCCATGTTTTCCAGCAAGGCTTCTGCCGAATGCGTCAATCGCTGCTCATGTTGTACGACTTGCGCTTCGGTGAGCAGGCCGGGCTCGTTCTTTTTCAACTGCAGAAAACTGACCAGGCTGGCGATCGGTGCCCGCAGGTCGTGGCTCAAGATGGCGAAGAAGCGCGCTTTCACTTTGTTCGCGTTGTCGAGGTCGGTATTCAAACGCTGTAAGGCGGCGTTGGCCGCTTGCCGCTGCCTGCCCTGCCGAAACAAGAGCAACCCGATAATGCCCAACAGCACCACCCCGGCCACCAGGGCCCATACCGTGATGCGCTGGTTGCGCAAGGCGAGCTGGCTAATTTGCAGCTCTGCATTTTTGCGTTCGATGGCTTGCTGGCTGGCCGCTTCGGCGATCTTGTTTTTGGCGTCTTGTGAATAGATGGAATCTTCCATCTCTTTATACGTTCTGTAATTGTAGAAGGCATTTTTGTACTCCCCCCGGTACTCCTGTAATTCAGCCAGTGCACCGGTGAAGAAGGACTGGTTGTCGACATCCCCGGCCTGACTGGCCAGTTGCACGGCAGTATGCAGGTGCTGTGCTGCTTTATCGAGCAGCCGCGGGGCAGATTCGGGCAGGCTGGTAGTATTTGAGCCCGCATTTCGTACGAGATCGAGGTAGGCCACCCCCAGGTTGCCGGTGTTGGTGATGGCTTCGGGATGCAGCGGATTGACCTCGTTCCACAAGGCCTGTGATTTGAGTCGGGCTGCGATCACCGGTCGCAGGTCGGGCCCTACGACCAGGGATTGTGCCGACCAGGCCGTTGCCAGACCCTGTATGTTGCCGGTACTTTCGTACAGGGTTTGCGCCTTGAGGAAGTATTGCCTGGCTGCGGTGGTATCACCGGCACTGTAATGTGTTTTACCCAAAGACATCATCGCGACGGCCAATTCGTCGGGTGTACCGGTCCGTTCGGTGATCTGCAAGGCCTTTTTGCCGTATTCGAGCGCACGGGGGAAGTTCTTCTGCAGGCTGTAGATATTGGCGATATTGGATAGGGTTAGCGCCTGTAAACTATTATCGTGGATGGATTCAGCTACCCGCAGTGCTTTAAAATAGTACTCCGCCGCCTTGCTAAAATCTGCCCGGATATTCTGGGCCGCCGTCCCCATGCTATTGTAGGTATTGGCGGTATTGTATTGATCACCCAAACCGATATGGGTTTGCAGGGCCAGATCGTAGTAATGGACGGCTGAATCGTAGTGCTTCTGGTTGGTATGTATGATGCCCAGGTTGTTTTGAAATACGGCAATGCCTTTGGGCCAACGCATGGCCTGGGCATGTGCCAATCCTTTCACGGCGTATTGTTTTGCTTCCTCCACACTGGTCTGCGACAGTTCAAAGAACAGTTTGTTGTAGAGCCGCGCTTTAACGGTATCGTTGGCCGCCAGCGGAAGGGCGTTGACCAGGGAGTCGACCAGTTTGCGGCCATCCTGTTGAGCAGATGCAGCGAGTTGACCAAGCAGACATATGAGGACGCTTATCGTTTTCATTTCAGTTGCGCGAGATTTTCTTTGTACGCCCTGCCAACCGGCAGACTGGTACCTTTTACAAGAATATCCTGGCTCCCTATCCGCTCTACCCATTGTTTTTGCACGGCAAAGCTTTTGTGCACCCGCAGGAAATTTTGAAAGCCTGGTTCCTGGAGAAGGTTGCCCAATGACGTAAGCACACAATGCTTGTTGTTGCTGGTGACAATACGGGTATAATCCTTCAACGCTTCGAGGTAGATGATCTCGTGCAAGGACAGCTTTACCTGCGCTGTTCCCTCCTTGATGAAGATCGTATCGCCTCCCAGTGTATGATCGAGCAGCTGCGCTTTCTGTCGCAGGGTCATGTACTGTTGCAGGCGTTCCATGGTCATGGCGAAGCGATCGGCCCGCAAGGGTTTTACAATGAAGTCGATGGCAGCGAGTTCAAAACTCTCGACCGCATACTCCGGATACGAAGTAATGAATACACACGCAGGAATACCGGACAACTGCCGGCGCAGTTCCAATCCACTCATACCAGGCATATCTACGTCGAGGAAGGCGATATCGGGTGGGTCTTGTACCATGGCCTGCATGGCCTTCCCTGGATGGTCGTATACACCAGTGACCTGTATAACAGGATATTGCTTCACCAGCGCCACGGTGGTGAGGCGGTCGATCTCGTCATCATCCACGATGATACAGCGTAATGGATTGGTCATCAGGTGCTGCAAATAAAGCTGCAGGTAGCCAAATATAGCGAAAGCTGTTGTTTGTCTATTATAAATGTCGTTCAGCTATCGGCGCTGGCTAGGGGCCCCGGCATAAGCTAGTTTTACCGCATCAACTCCTATTACCATGCAAGTGAAGTTATTTATCCTGCTCGCAGCGCTCGCCTCGCTGGCAGCGTGTAAAAAAGATACACCGCCTGCAACGCCCGCCGACACGGCAAAAAAACCAGGCTCATTCCTCGTCAACTGGGAGTACAATGGCAGTACCTGGGTAAGAAGCGGGTATCTGATGCTCGACCTCGACCATGCCAGCAACAAAGACAAATCATATATGGTGTTTGATCTGGAACCCGCAGGTGGTACCAAGTTCAAGTTTGTGCTGAAGAAAGGGCCACTCCCCATCGATAGCCTCGCCACCAACTGGCCCGCATCGGTTCGCTCAGTAGCATTCGGGTACGGCAATGACATGACGGTGAATGCCGCTATGCGCCTGCAAGCTCAGACCCCGACGAAACCTTACACTTTCCGGTATGATTCCATTCACAAGTTTAGTACTGCCATCTACCTATACAACTACCTGAACAATCCATTGTATGCCGGTACGATGGCGGGTAAAAATCCGCAAGGCCGCGCCAGTGGTTGGGGACCGGATGCTGCCGGGAATGCAAGTCCGCGCGATATCATTTATTATTTCCGGGAATCTGCCTTCTCCGATGTGATTGGTCCCGGCCGGGGTGGCATAGTACTCACCGACCTGGTGAATGGCGTCAACACGGCCAGTACGCTCTGGAAAGAAGTGGATGCTGTGCTGACGTTTTTTGAATCGGCCATCTACCACCACCTCTATTTCGACTTCGACAACTGGCGCTACTTTGTCACCTATGACTGGTGCCCGGCTTCTTATGGTGCGCCCTGTACCAAGGGAGGTGTGCAGGTGGCCGAGTGGAGAAACATGAATGACTTAATGACCTGGCCTGCTGGTTGGGGAAAATAATAACCTCTTAAAAAAACATCCATCATGAAATCAACACTATTTATCCTGCTGGCCCTTGCGCTGGCCAATGGTCTACAAGCGCAGAACCCGGTTGGCAAATGGAAGGTACTCTCACATCAGATCACTTATGAAGGTAAAAGTATGGACATGCATGCAGCCTTATTACAACAACGGCCCTGTGCTGCCAAAGTAGTATGGGAGATCAACGCCGATGGCACCTACCGCCTCAATGCCGCCAACAGTGGCTGCGATGACAGTTACAAACGCATTCAGGAAAAGCTGTATGCCAAAACCAAGTGGAAGCTGGAGGGTAGCAAGTTTACGACCTCAGCCACCAATTTCGCCGTGGGACAATCGTATACGGTAAGCTTCTCGGGCAATAAAATGATCATGACCGGCACCGAGGGGCAGGGTATCATCACGTATCAACGCCTGTAAACATCATTCACCGACATGAAAAGACTATCTATCTTATTGACAGTACTGATGACCAGCGTCGCCGCTTTATCACAGCGATTGATCAATGGCGAATACCTCATCAAGATCAATGACACGGGCCGGTACCTTTCCATTGCCGGTGCAGGCATGACCAATGGCGCCCGACTGATACAATGGGACAAAGGATATGACAACCATTTTCGTTTTATCCTCACCCACCTGGGCAATGATGTGTATACCCTGCAATCACGGCACAGCGGTAAATTTCTCAGTACGGAGGGGGCACCCCGGCCTGGGGCCAAACTCATCCAGTGGGACTGGGTAAACCAGGACAACCAGAAATGGGTGATCGTACCGGTGAAAGGCAGCCGGGGATATGCCATGAGTGCGTACACCGGCGGCCTAAAGGTGGTGATCCAGCATTTCAATTCGCTGGTAACACCCGCCAATGGCGCATATAGCTACCTGCAAGGCGACCCTTATTTCAGAACGATGATCCTCGACTTCAAGAAAAACGAAGCCAACTAATGCCCTACCCTGCCGGATCAATCATCAAAAAACAACAACATGAAATCGACTATTCTTACAGTTCTCTGCGGCCTGCTGCTCAACTGCCTGGCTTTGCAGGCCCAGAAAGAGATTACCCTTAAACGCATCCAGGTAGGACCCCACCAGCAGGAATACAAGCTGGCCAAGATCGGACACTATTTTGTACTGAATGGCGACATCATCATGGCAGATGATTTTCCCAACACGAGAAGCTACGTGCGCATGGATCCACAAACTTTCGCACTCAACTTATGGCCACAGGGGTATATCCCCATTGCCATCAGTCCGGATGTGATCAAGTGGGATATGTACAAGACCGTGCTGAAGGCATTGGAGTCGATGCAGCAACAAACCCACCTGCGTTTCAGACCACGTACAACCGAAGCCGATTACATCAAACTGGAGATGTACCTGGACGATCCGCTTATTGGCGGCCTTTCTGCCGTCGGTCGCCAGGGAGGCGAGCAACTATTGTTCCTCAACAAAAACCAACCAGAAGCCGTTGTCATTCACGAAATGTTACATGCCCTGGGCTTTTGGCACGAGCAGAGCCGTAGTGACCGCAACACCTATGTACGGGTAAATACGGACAAGGTGGCGAAAGGCTATGAAGATAATTTTCAAATGGAACCGGGATTGGCCCTGGGCGCTTACGACTATCAATCGATCATGCATTACCCCGCAGATGCCTTTGCAGCCACTAGTGGTGTACCGACCATTCAATGCAAGAACGGCGACGTGATCAGCAACTGCCCACTGGGCGGTGCCAAACTTTCTCCCAAAGACATCGAGGGACTGAACAAGCTTTTTGCCGGCAGTCAATCTTATGCAAAACTCAACCTCACCCAAGCGTTTAACATCCCCCTCACACAGGTATCGGGCAAGATCATCGAGAACGGCGTGTACCGCATCAAAGTAAGGAGCACGGCGAAGTACCTAGACATCAAAGACATCAGCAAGAATAATGGCGCCATCCTACAGCAGTGGGATCAGTTTACGGCCGACAACCAAAAATTCGCCATCACCTCGGTGGGCAATCAGCTGTACGAGATCAAGGCCATGCACAGTGGCCGTTACCTGAGTGTAGACAGGGCCAGTCTCGACAACCTGGCCACCATCATTCAATGGGATTACGCCAACCAGGACAACCAGCGGTTCTATATCCTGTACGCCGAAAACGTAGACGGGTATGTGATCCAGGGAAGGCAGAGTGGTAAATACTGGGGATTGCTGGGGCTTAACAATGGTGGCGTGATCATTCAGCAGGAAAAAGCTTTGCAGGTATTTTCTTTTGAGCGGTTAGGAAATATTCCCTTGTCAGTGTCGCCCCATGCGGGCGAGCAAATACCCTCCAGCCTACCACGCCGGGGAGGAGGTGTGATCATACGAAAAAAGCAACCATAGGTACTACCTGCAACGCCAACGGGGTGCTCCACATCGTGGTGCACCCCGTTGGTCACTACAAAGAGCACATGAGAAAAGCTATTTTGCGTTGGGCTTCACGTTGATATAGTACATCGCTTCGATGGCTGCTTTATCAAACAGGGCCGCCTGACCATCTTTCAGGGTGATGTTTTGCCACTGGTCGTTGGGCTTGATCTTTACACTTGCCTCTTTGCCGTTAAGGGCGAGCGGCAGGTTGAAGCCGGCTATGCAATTGGCGTAGCGGTAATAGACCTGCTTGTTGTCATCACTGAAATAATATTCAAAGCTTGGTATCTGCGTGGTGCGCAGGTATTGATCGAATACTTTGCTGTAGTCGAACTTCGCCTGCTTCGATACGTATTGTTCAACCTGCGAGGAGTTGACCGTTTTGTGGTAGAATGTCTTATTGAGACCGCGCAAAATGCCGCGGAACTGCTCGTCGTTGTCGATGCTGTGGCGAATGGCATGCAACAGGTTGCCACCTTTGGGATACATATCACCACTACCTTGCGCGTTGACATTGTATGCCGGGATGATGGTCTTGTCATTGCGGATGCCTTTGCGAATGCCGTGGTTGTATTGGTTGGCTGCTTCCTTGCCGAAGATATAGTCGATGAAGAGGGTTTCGCTGTAATTGGTAAATCCTTCATGCACCCACATATCGGCGAGGTCGTTGGTGGTGATGTTGTTGCCAAACCACTCGTGGCCGCTTTCGTGTATGATGATGAAATCCCATTTCATGCCCCAGCCGGTGCCAGAGCCATCGCGACCGCGGTAACCGGGCTTGAACCAGTTGCCATAAGATACGGCACTTTGGTGTTCCATACCGGTGTTGGAGGTTTCGACGAGTTTGTAGCCATCCTCATAGAAGGGATAGTGGCCAAACCAATGCTCGAACGCCTTCAGCATGTTGTTGACTTCTTTTGGCATATAGGCCTTGCCTTTTGCCAGGTTGTAGTCGAGTACCCAGTAGTTGACGTCGAGGTTGCCTTTTTCACCTTTATAAGTTTCTCCCCAGTTCACGTATTTACCGATATACGGGATGATACAATAGTTGCTGATAGGATTGACCACCGCCCACTTCCAGGAAGTGGTTCCATCGCCATTGGCTTGTTTGGATTGCAGTCGGCCCATCGAAATGGCGACGAGCGTGTCGGGCACCGTCATGGTGAGACTAGCCCCTTTATCGGGCTCATCGCTCTGGTGGTCTTTACAAGGGTACCAAATGGAAGCCCCGAGCCCCTGGCAGGTGACGGTCATCCAGGGACGGCCGAGCGAGTCTGTGGTCCAGGTCCAGCCTCCATCCCATGGCGGGCGCACGGCTTCATGGGCCTTGCCCTGGAAGTAGATGGCTACGGTATTGGTGGCATTCTTTTTCTGCTGGGGGGTATTGATGTACCATACCGTTCCTTCTTTAGCGAAGGTCAGCGGGGTCGTTTTGTTGAAAATAACACTGTCGATAACCAGTGGCTCGCGCATATCGATCTGCATGCGGGTGGATGGGCCTACCACTTTAAAGGTGATGAGGTTGGAGCCACTGATCGTTTTGGTATTGTAATCGGGTTTTACTGCCAGGTCGTAGCGCTGGATATCCCACCAGGTACGTTCGGGGGTGAGGGTGCCGCGCAAGGTGTCGGCGAGGGTAAATGATTTCGATTGGGCGCCGGCGAATAACGTCAGCAGGGATGCGCCGGCAACGGCGAGCAGTTTTCTTGTCAGCATGCCCAAATTTACCGGAGTGGCGGGAGAAGTGGCATCGCCAATTTAACCGGTTCTGTACGGAAATTGACGAGTGGATGAGTGGTGAGGGGCGGCAAAGTTGTGCCGGGGGCTTTTAATTATCAATTGCTTCTGTTATATTTACCCTATATCCAATATCCATGTATCCTGAAAGCCACGCCACCGACGGCGGTCAATTACCCTCCGATCTTGAAAAGGAGATCCTGCAGGTCCTGAAACGGGATGGCAAGATCCACGCCATCAAATCTTACAAGGAACTTACTGGTCTTAGTCTGAAGGAGTCCAAAGACACGGTAGAAGCCATTGCCAAGAAATACAACGTCAAAACCGAACACCCGAAGGGATGCGCCGGTGTACTGGCCCTGGGGCTGGTGATACTGGTGATTGTGTGGTTGGCGGTGATGCCGTGAGGGACGTCAGCCCCATCTATTAAGCCGGGCCGGGCATTCATTAAGTGCGCCTGGCAGCGACCATTCCCCTTCCCCATCTTCGTGGTCTATTAACAACAAGACCATGAAAAAGAACCTGATTATCGCGTTATTCCTGCTCACCGGCAGCATAGGCTTTGCACAGACTGAAGTACGTATAGGCCCCAAGGTAGGCGTAAACATTTCCTCCTTTGCGCCCAGCCCCCATGCCGAGATCCAAACCCTCGTAGGCTACCAGGCTGGCGGGGTGGCTAGCTTTTCTCTTAGCAAACTCTTATCCGTACAACCCGAACTGTTTTATTCCGCGGAAGGCGCCACATCGCCCGGCATGAAGTATTCGCTCAATTACCTGCGCCTGCCTCTGCTGATCCACCTGCAACATGCCAGTGGCTTCTATGCACAAGCCGGTCCTCAGGCAGGCTATCTGCTGAGCGGTAAATCGAAAGACAAACTACTGGACAAGCAATATGAACTGAAGGGATTGATGGGTCATTTCGAAACTTCATTCGTGGTTGGTCTCGGCTACCGGCTGCAGCAAGGCTTCGGGTTCGACCTCCGGTATGCGGCCGGGCTATCGCGTCTGCAGGCTGATTCGGAAGTGAAACTGCAAACTGTTACCGCTGGTATTCATTACCTATTGCCCACCCATTAACAAGGACGATTCATCATAGGACGGCAAAGCCCGGCAACGATGGCCGGGCTTGTTATTTGTCTTTATAGCTATCGTGAGCGTGAACTGCCAGGTTGTTATTCTGGTAACATGTTCGGCCTCGCAGGCCCTGCCTAGCATTTTTTAAAACTTTCGGTGCTGATAAGGCATTCCCTTACCTTCCTCGCAATACAGCTTGAGGCTGTACAGAAAGAAACCCCAATTGTAGTTACAGCTACGGAAAAAGTCGGTCACCTCGCGCCAGTGCATATGCTTCAAAGTGATGGCGGTCTTAGTACCCTTGTCTTCCAGTTCAAAACTGATAATAGTCCTAACCCATTCCGGATCGGAGGCAACCACTTCCCAGACTACTTTTTTGCCGGGCACCAGTTCAATGATCTTCATCCGGTCGGTATCTGTACCAAAGGTAAATTCGTTGATCGCTCCTACATCCTGGTACACCTGTAGCTCAGTCGTCCATACGGCTCCTAAGCCTTTACGCGTTGTCAGTGCTTCATAAACCTGCTGCGCCGGTACTTTAATGGTTAACAGGTGCTCGATATTTGCCATGTCTTATTTTATTATACTGTCTATAGAACAAATCCGGGCACAAGATAATAGCCGGGATGTACAAGACCAATTCTGATCAAACAAATCGCATGCCATCGACCATCCAGTTGAACACATTTCATCGTTCGCCGTAACTTTGCGCTGTATGATACCGGACATTACCTATCGCATAGCATCCACTGCATCCGAATTTGAAGACGGAAAGCTACTCTTCCGGGAGTATGTCGACTCGCTCGACTTCGAATTGTCGTTCCAGGACTTTGCCGGCGAGCTGGCCATCATCGACCAGCAATTCAACCGGCCCACCGGTGCTTTGCTGTTGGCTTATCATGAAGGCACCCCGATCGGCTGCTCGGGCGTACGCCGGATCGACTCTCCAACGGCTGAACTGAAACGCATGTACGTACGTGACGCCTACAAAGGGCAACGCGTCGGCGTACAATTGCTGGAACGTTCTATACAGGCTGCCCGTGATCTGGGCTACCAAAAGATAAGGCTGGACACCATCGATACCATGACACGTGCATTGGCGCTGTACCGCTCGTTTGGTTTTTACGAGATCCCGGCTTACCGGTTCAATCCGCTCGAGGGCGCGGTTTATATGGAGAAGGATTTGACGCACCCGGCGTAACCGGCTTTCCAAGACTTGTGCACCTCATCGTACTGCATAAAGCGCGTTCTTATGCGCTTTCCAATCTGTAGGCCTACCCTTACGTGTATACCTAAAATGCTACGAGGACAACCCAGGGAGCCATCCTCGTAGCCATCTATAAATGATTTCCTCATCAATCGCTGCTTCCTGCCAACCGCAGCATATTCAATAGCAATTGCTGCCCCACGACATTTGCCGTATTTTGCTGGGAGTTGTTGAAGGTATTCATGGCTTCATTTTCACCATCTCCTTCTGCCCGCTTTTCTCCTTTCACACTCCGCAGACAAGACATGATATCCAAGGTGCTGATGATAATTTTACCCCGACCATGTGAAATCACACTTAACGCCGAGTACACCTCCGGCTTGTGATCGGATACGCAGGCGGCGACCGTTTCGCCATTGAACAGCCGTAAACCCAACCTCTTTTTGTTATAGGCCGCAAAACATTGGTATTCCCAATTGAATACACAGTTCTGTGGAAGTCCGTTTAACAACGGATGTTCCTTCACAAAGAAGTTACCACCGTACCAACTTGTGCCTAACTCCTTGCTGCCCCGGTAATCGATCACTTCTTTGCGGCCCAGGAAGGTGGCCCAGCGTTCTACATCGCCGGCGACGATGAGCGTATTTCCTTCATTCACCCATTCCAGTATTTCCGTCACCAGCGGATTGCCTGTCTGCTGTGGTTCAAAACCACCCACCAATAGCCACTTACCTTCGGGACGGCCACTCTTGAATTCCTTGAAGGTATTGATGCCTGTCACGCGCAGGAAGCCTGCCATGACGCCGGTCGTATCTGCCACCATACCCGCCGCCGGCACACCGGCTGTTTGGAGCTTCACGGCAAACAACTGGTCGTCGCCACGAGCCACCACGGTGCTGCCTTTGCGCAGCTCTGCCGTAATGGTGGTATAACCCTCGGCTGGTGGCGCATACCGCAATCCAGCCGATAACAATTCGCCGTAGGTGACACCACCGGTCACATTCACCCCGATCGTCTTTATGGCCGTTCGCTGTCCTTGTGCGTTCACAGCGCTGACCATTAGTTGATGCGGCCCTTTGATATCCTTTTCATTCACGATAAACAGGTCGATGGTCGTACTATCGCCCACCCCCAACACCTTTCGGTTCATTTTCACTGCCACAAACAAAGGCTTGTTATAGCGTGCGATCAACTCCACATCCCCTTTGGGGTTGCGGTAATTGTCTACAATGCCTGAATGGTTTTCCAGCTTCATGCTTTCCCAGCCATTCACCGCATAGCCATCGATGGTATTGCTGATGCGGATGTTCTCGATGGCCCGGCCCTGGTAATAGTATGCCACATTGCCCATGGCTCGGGTCAGCGCATCCACCGAGGGGAAGGCCTTGTAAAAACCGGATGTTTGCAGAAACTGTGCGTACGCGTCATACCATGTCAGGTAATCCGCACTCTCCCACCCAATATCTTTCCCCCTGGATAAGATGTCTTTGCGGATCAGTTCCAGGCGCGGTGGTGTTCCGATGGCCCCTTCCTCGCCGTAATAGATGATCTCATCGGGATGATCGAAATAACGCAGGTATTTGGTAGGATTACTGTACAGGTTGTCATGGTATACGCCCGGACCACCTGCATGGTGCTGATCGAACCAGCCATAATCTTTGAAGGTGGTGCTATAAGGCATCAGGTGGAGTTTGAAACGCGGATCAGGCCCCATCTGTATGGAACCATTGGAAGAGTTGTAGGTGATGATCCGACTTTCGTCCAGCGCGCGGGCTGCCAGCATTTGTGCGCTGTCCTTTGCCTGTGGTTGCGCGCCCCGCTCATTGTGCAGGTTGTAAATCACCAGTGAAGGATGGCTACGGTCGCGCCGGATCATGCGAAACAACTTCTCATTGCGCACGGTGAAATAATAGTCTGCCTGCTTCTTTCCCAGCGCATCGGTCGCGTTAAATCGATCAGCAGGATACTGGTTGCCGCCCGGTTCTTCAAAATACAACAGGCCCAGTTCGTCAGCGGCATCGAGTACATTCTGCTGACCAATGGTACGGTGAAAGTTGAGCATATTCAATCCCAGCTGCTTCGCTACGGACACCTGTTTACGCGCCAGCTCGTCGGAGGGCATGATGCCATTACCTGGCCAGAAGCCCCAGGAGATGGCGGTGCGTAAAACGATACGTTTGCCATTCAAGTAAAACTGCCGGTCGCCTGCGACGTCGCGCACTTCGAACCAGCGAAAGCCAAAGCGACGGCTCATCGAATCGACCGCCTTATGGCTGGACAGTCGTGCCCGCAATACATACAAGTGTGGCGAATCGACGCTCCACAGTTTGGCGTCCGGCAGCTCGACAAACGTCCGGTATAGATTGCTATCCCGCTTTAGCCCTGTCAGTGCATATTGCTCAGCCCATACCCGCTTACGGCTTTTGGCCTCCACCACTTCCAACGCCAGTTGTGCGTTGGTCACGTCGGCCCCGTTCGCTATGCGTACTTCTACGCGTACCTTTTGCGGCGCGGGCATATTGCTTACAAACACATCACTGATGTGCAGTGGATCGGTGGTCACCAGCTTTACACGACCCGTAATACCGCCAAAGCCATGTGTGGGCTGGGTACGGTAATCGCCCCACATAAAGTTTTGCGAATCGCGCCAGTCGAAGTTGCCGTTGGGATCGGTGATGCGGACCGCTATTTCATTCTCTTTGCCGTGTTGCACCGCCTGGGTAATATCTACTTCAAACGGTGTACTGTTGACCAGGTCATAACCCACCAGCTTGCGGTTGACAAACACTTCGGCCCGGAAGCGTACCGACTCAAACTGCAAGGTGATGCGTTGCCCCTTGCGTGTGGCAGGCACCATGACTTTGGTCGTAAACCAGGATACACCGAGATAGTTACCGGCTACCCCAAAGGAATTGCCATTGCGGCCCCAGTAATACTGTTCTACGGTGGCAGGTAATTGTACCGTTTTGCCAGGAGCTTGCTGCAAATGATCCCAGCCACCGGTGGGAAGATTGACCGGTACGGACCGGATATCGACGGGCGGTGCAAATAGCTGGTCATTCTTCCAGCGTGCGGCAGTATCGAGCCATAGCTTCCAGGGATACTGCGTAAGGTCGGTGGTGGTTCTACCGGTTTGGGCAATAGCAGTGATCGCCCAACAAGAGGCGATCACTGTAAGTATCTTTTTCATGGGTGTGATAAACAGGCATTATTGGTAGCCTTCGTTTTGTTTGAATTGATCTTTGTTGGTGACGGCATCGATCTGTGATTGCGGAATAGGACGCAATACGTGGTGCGCCTGAATGTTCACCGCATTATCCGGATTGTAGGCCTTTACACGCTCGATCAGTTTACCGGTACGTTTCAGGTCAAACCAACGCAGTTGTTCGCCGGCCAGTTCGCGGGCGCGCTCATCGAGGATGAAATCAAGCGTTACCTGTGCCGGGGTGATCTGCATTTCTGCTATTCTTCCTGGCTTGGCGGCACGCGTACGCACCTCATTGATATAACCGGCAGCCAGGTCAGCATGGTTAAGCTTCAGCTCGGCTTCGGCAGCGATGAGGTATACTTCTGCCAGCCGGATCACAAATACATCGCGGGCACTTTGTGCTTCATTGAAGCTGGCGCGGGTGGGATCCATGAACTTCGACAGCTGCTCGTAGCGGTTATTGTCTTTTACCGAACCATCGGCATTGTAGGTTTTGCTGCGGTCGTAGATCTGGTATTTTTTGGTGGCCTCCAGGGCATTATCGATCTCTTTGTTGGTACAGTATACCGCTGTATCCCCCACTTTCAATGTATTGGTAGCCGTATTGGCGAACCAGTATTGCCAGAAAGACCCTTCGTGGCGTGCATCGGCATCGGTATACAGATCAAGCAGGAAACGGGAAGGCATATACCGCACGAAGGGGCGACCGTTCTTCAGGTCACGCACCAGCCCCGGCAGGTTGTCGTATTTCATCAGGAACAACATATGTCCGCTATTGCTGCCACGGCCGTGTCCATAGGGATTGAGCGCACTATTGGCCAGGTCATTCAAAGCAAAGTCTTCGTTGTAGTTGACCGTGTATACGACTTCCTTGCTCTTAAGGTTGCTCATCTTCCAGAGGTCGGCAAATACGGGTTCCAGTTTGTAATTGGTATTGGCAATAACCGCCTTGGCCATATCGAGTGCTTCCTGGTTCATGCCCCGGGTAAGGTACATGCGGGCGAGGAAAGCCTGGGCAGCGCCTTTGGTGGCACGACCCCATTGTGGCTGTGTAGCCGGCAGGTTATTGATGGCGGTGTTGAGGTCGGCGAAGATCTGTTTGTAAAAAGTATCCACGGGCGTACGGTTGGCTGTCGATACGATGCCATTGGTATTCTCCAGTGTAAAATGCACCCCACCCCAGGTCTCTACGATATGCCAGTAGTAGAAGGCACGGAGAAAGCTTAGCTCACCGGTGCGGGTTGATTTTGCCGTTGGGGCCAATCCTGCTTTGTCGATGTTGATCAATCCTCCATTGATGAGGTTGATGCCGGCATACAGTTCGCGCCATTCGGACGAGAGGGCGCCATTACCTGCCTGCAGGTTGATGTACCGGGTAAGGTCGAGGTATACATCACCACTGCCGCTGGTCCAGATATCGGTACCGGTTTCGGCCAGGTTGTATCCTTCTTCTTTTCCGTACCACCAGCGTTGGTATGAATAAGCGGCATTGACCAGTGTTTCAAAACCCTCCGGGGTTGTATAGACCGACTCGGCCGTTAAACCGCCGGGATTGTATTCTTCCAACGTGCTTTTGCAGGCGGTAGCTCCCGCAAGCACCATCGTCAGCAATATGATATGGCAATAGATTCGTTTCATGGTATGATGAGTTGTTGCATTAAAAATTAACATTGAGTCCAAACACGAAGAGCTTGGTCATCGGGAAATTTTCTGAACCGCCGCGCTCCGGATCGTATTCGATGTTGTCTTTGGTCCAGGTGAAGAGGTTCTTGGCCGTTACATACGCACGGATGCTACTCACAAAGGAACCTTTCAGCAGGGCACCTGGCACATTATATCCCAACGATATATTGCGCAGCCGCACATAAGAACCGTTCCTGTAGGGCAAGGTAGACAGGTACAACAGGTTGCCGTTCTTATTGGGACGCGGATAGTCGTTGGAAGGATTTTCCGGTGTCCAATAATTGAGGCCGGTGGTGCTGTTACCCAATCCTTGTGCATCGAAGCGACCATACCGGTCGGCATTGATCATCTGGCCTATGCGGGCAAAGAAGAAGACATTCAGGTCAAATCCTTTGTACTTAACCGTATTGTCGAAACCGCCGCTCCATTTGGGACGGGGTGTGCCAAGAATGATACGGTCGTTCTGCGTTTCGATCTTACCATCGTTGTTCTGGTCTTTGATCCTGATCTCTCCCGGCTTTTGGTTGTACTTCGCTGCGTCTGTGGCATCTTTGGTTTGCCAGATGCCGATCTTCTCATAATCATAGTACACGTTGATGGGCTGACCGAGGAACCAGCCATTGCCGATGTCATCTTTGCCGGTTACCAGTTCTACAAACTCTTCTTTGTTGTGCGTGAAGGTGAAGTTGGAGGTCCAGGAGAAATCACGGCTTTCGATATTGACGGTCGACAGCGATACTTCTACACCCCGGTTGCGGGTTTTACCGATGTTCTGCACAACCGTTGTGACACCTGTTGTAGGCGGCAGGCCCCTTGGCAACAGCAGATCCTTTGTCGTGGCTTCGTACACATCGACAGCACCAGTAATGCGGTTATTGAGGATACCGAAATCGAGGCCCAGGTTTTTGGTGGTGGTCAACTCCCAACCCAGGGAGGTATTACCTACCTGGCGGGAATAGGTGTAGGCCTGTGCGGGCGTATTGTCCCAACCAAAGGCCATGCGGGTCAATTGACTTTGTGTGCTGTAAATATAACTATTGCCCGGGTCATTGCCTGCCACACCATAGCTTACCCGCAACTTTAGATCGCTGAGCACATTTTGCTTCTGCAGGAAAGATTCGTCGATGGCGCGCCAGGCAAAGGCTGCGGAGGGGAAGAAGGTCCATTTGTTGCCTACTGCCAGTTTGGAAGAACCGTCTGCCCTGCCCGTAAGGGTGAGCAGGTATTTGTTCATGAAGCCGTAGTTGATACGGCCCGCAAACGATACCAGGTCAGACTTGAGGTAGTCGGAGCTGATCTTGATCTCCTCCGAGTTGTTTTCGAGGGCATAGAACAATTGCGAAGGCAGCAATTGATTGACACCGGTAGCAGAAGCGTCTTCGGACTGAAAACCAACGTAGCTACCAATGGCGGTGACCGACAAGTTGTGGTTGCCGGTGTTCTTGATATAGGTCAGTACGTTTTCCCAATTGAGGTTGCGGCTCATGCTGGTGAGGTATTGCGATTGCGATTTGCCCTGTAGGCCACGATCGAGCGACTTGGGCGAAGCATAGATACCCTGACGGGTATTGGCCGTATTGGCGCCGAAGGTGCTGCGGAATGTAAGACCCGTCATGGGTTTGATCTCTACATAGGCATTGGCCAGCACACGCGTCGTTTGTACGGAGTTTTTGTAGACGCCGGGTTGTTCATCGGCCAGCGGGCTACCGGTTTGTCCGTCGATGAGCAGGAAGTTGAAATTTCCCAGGGAGTCGTACAAAGCGCCCAGCGGGCTCACCTTGTTGGCCTGGTTGAGCGGGTCGCGGCGAACACTCTGGTTATAATACGTATACTGACTTTGCATGCCGATGGTCATGAACTTGTTGACGGTGAAGTCGAGGTTGAGGCGGCCTGAGTAACGCTTGAGGTCATCCAGTTTGAGTAGGCCCTTTTCATTGAAGTAGTCAAGCGACATGTAGGCCTTCAACTTATCAGACCCACCGCGTATGCCCAGCTGATAGTCCTGTTGTAGTCCTTTGTGCAATAGTTCTTCCTGGTAGTCGGTCCAGGTCCTGTTTTGAACAGCTTTCAACTCGCCGTTGCCAGCGAAGGCCACAGGATCATCGGCTGTGCTGTTCCAAAGGCCGGCGGCACGATAAGCTTCCCGTCGCATATTGGTAAACTCATCGAAGTTCATGGCTTTGGGGTACATGGTGGCTTCTGATACGCCCACATAACTATTGAAAGAGACATCGGTTTTGCCGCTGGCTCCTTTCTTGGTGGTAATGATCACCACGCCGTTGGCAGCGCGTGAACCATAGATGGCGGTGGAGGAGGCATCTTTCAGCACTTCCATGGACTGGATGTCATTGGGGTTGATATCTTCTATACGCTGGTACTGGATACCATCTACAATGATGAGCGGCTGGGTTCCGCTCGCTACGGAGCGTACACCCCGAATGGTGATGGATACACCAGAACCTGCCTGACCGCTGCTGCGAACGATATCCGCACCGGCGATCTTGCCTTGGGCTGCTTCCAGCACGTTGGTGGTAGGCACTTCTTTCAGCTCTTCTCCTTTGAGGGATACAACCGACCCCGTCAGGTCTTTTTTGCGCACGGCGCCGTAACCGATAATAACGACCTCATCGAGGCTCGTGCGGGCGCTGTCTAGGGAGATCGACAGGTTGGTTTGTTTGCCGATGCGCAGTTCACGGGTTTGGAAACCGATATATGACACCACGAGGGTGGCGTTGGCTTTCGACACATCGATCGAGAAGGTTCCGTCGTTCTTCGTCATGGTGTTGTTGCTGGTGCCCTTCTCCGTGACGGAGGCACCGCTGAGTGGCTCGGCGTTGCTGTTGGTCACTTTTCCGGTAATGAGTTGGGGCAATGGCGGCGGCGGCGCTACCGGCGTTATGGGCGCGAGCCGTTCTTTCAACACGATGGTTTTGTCGACAATGGTCCAGGTGAGTGGCTGTCCTTCGAGGCAGGTACGCAGCGCCTGGTCGAGCGGAGCATCCTTCACGGCAACGGAAACTTTGTTGTTTTTGTCGAGCAGGCCATCGGCATAAAAGAATACATACCCGGTTTGACGGGTGATGGCTTTGAAGATCTTTTCGAGCGGTGCATTGCGCTCGTGCAGGGTGACCGTTTGACCGGTGGTCGCTGCTCCTGCATTGAGGCAGGCAATCGTGAGTAAAATGGCAGTTAATTTCATAATGAGGCGCTTTTTAGGTCGTTCACGAACACATACCGGCATCGTTGTTGGCAACGGGTTGCCGCAAGCAATCGAAAGCATAATGGGTTACAGTTTTTGGTGAATACGATGTTGCATTTTCTCTTATGGTGATTGTACTTTGATGGTTTTGCCAGCAATGTCGAAACGCACTTTCCCGGTCGACTCCAGGATACTCAACAGTTGGGCCGCATTGACATTACGGGATATTTGTCCGGAGAAGCGCTGGGTGACAGTGTGGTTAAATTCAATGTCGACATCGTACCAGCGCGCGGCCTGTCGCAGAATGGTAGCCAGGTTGGCGCTCTGGAAATAGAACAGGCCATTCTTCCAGGCCATCACTTCTTCCACATCGACATTGCTGCTGACGCTGATGTTGTCATTGGCATGCCGGATAGCCTGCTCCCCTGGTTGTAGCGTAACCGTAGCCTGCGGGTTGGTAAGACCACGTACAGTCACTTTGCCTTCGAGGAGGGTGGTACGTACCGCTGCTTCATCCGCATACGCATTGATGTTGAAATGGGTGCCGAGCACGGTCACATCGATATTGTTTACAGAAACATGAAAAGGCTTGCTGGCATCAGGGGCGATCTCGAAGTAGCCTTCTCCTTTCAATTCCACCCGGCGTTCATTGCCGGAGAAAGCGACCGGGTAGCGGAGGGAGGAAGCGGCATTGAGCCACACTTTGGAACCATCGGCCAGTAATACCTGGTATTGTCCACCCCGTGGGGTGTAAATGGTATTGTAAACAATTTCCGTCGTGGGTATTTGTTGTTGGTCGTACCGGATGCGACCATCCTGCAGTTTGATGACCTTAATGGCTCCCTGTTGAGCGAGCTCGCCGTTGTGGGCACTGTCGAGGGTAATTTCCGAGCCATCGGCTAGTGTAAGGACTGCACGTTGGCCGCCGGGCTGTAGCGACGAAGGGGTGACGTTCGCAGCATCTGCAGTTGGGGCGGCCGGCGTGTTAGCAGGCTGATTCCATGGCCAGAAGGCCATACCCGCCGCGACGAGTAGGACCGCAGCCACGGCGATGCGCTTTCCATAAAAGCTCCAGCGTTTCTTTAAAGGCGCTGGCGATTGTATCCGCTCCTGGATATGGTGTTGCAGTTGTTGCAAGAGCTGGTCGTCTTTGCGGGCTTCGAAGGCGCCTGTTTCCATTTCATGGGTGAGCAGGTCGGCGAGTAGTTGTTGCTGGGCGGGGTCCTGTAATAGTAGCTCCAGCTGTTGACGTTCGGCTTCTGTCAGGTTGCCCGACAGGTATTTATCCAGCAGTTGTTCGATGGGTGTGGTTGGCATAGCGATCGTTCGGATCATCTTTTGCAGATGTTCCGGCCGATAAAGACGCAGGAGATAAAAAGAAGGGGTACTGTGTTGGGTAAATTATTTTCCGGCGCGGTAGATCAGGGGCAGCAGCAGGGGTAATAAGAGCACTAGGTCATTGTGCCGGCGGATATATACGCGGATGGACTGCAGCGCGCGGCAGATATGCTTTTTGACGGTTTCCCGGGAGAGGCCCATCTGGCTGGCGATGGCTTCAAAGGAGAGGCCTTCGTGGCGGCTGAGCAGGTAGGCGGTCTTTTGCTGAGCGGGCAGGCTGTTGACCGCGGTGGTCAGGTGTTGCTGCAGTTGTTTATAGGATAGCTGTTCGTCGGGATTACCAGCGGCAGGCAGTTGCTCGGCAATATCCCTGTCGAGGGGTGTGGCGATCTTTTTGCGCAGGGCGCTGATGAGGTGGTTGCGGGCAACGATGAAGAGATAGGCGTCGAACTTTTCGATGGCGGGCAATTGGTGCCGTTTTTCCCAGACCTTGACGAATACCTCCTGGACGATATCCTGCGCCTGGTGGGTTGATTTCAGGTAGGTCAATGCCTGTCCGTAGAGGATGCGCCAGTAATGGGCGACCAACCGGGCGAAGGCCTTTTCATCTCCCAGGGCGACCTGGTCGAGCAGGTATCTTTCATTGGGCAGCTCGGGTCGCGATGCGGTATGCTGTGCTTTGCCGCCCAATATAGCCGTGAGCGGCTGAGCCGGGGTTGCAGCCTCGCCGGTGTTTTCGCCACGCAGAGCGATCAGCGCGCTGACCATATGGTTCGAGTTGGACGACATTGGGACAGGTCAGGCAGTAGTTGATAGGTGACAAGATGAGCCTGCAGGCTCGGGATTGGCAGCAAGTGCCGGGGAGGATGGCTGGTTGTGCATACTCATATGGAAACCTTTAATCGTTTTGGAAATTGGCTGGCGGCACGGGGTGTGGACCAACCGGTTATTAAAAGTCTGAAAAAAAGAGGTGGGCGGGGATTTTAGTTACGCAATCGATCCCGGAAGGGGGGATGGACCAGCCGCCAGGGCCGCTTTCTTTATCTACCGCTCGGGCGGCCGGGGAATTCGGCTCCGCTCCTCCTGATAGTGGTTACTATAAAAAAAAACCTTCCCCCGACCGGCGGGGGAAGGAAAAAAACGGCCAACAAAAGACCTAGAGCGTAACCTCCAGTTCGCCGACATTACCAGGAAGATCCAGGGCTATAGCGCGGACCACATTGGCAGCCAGGGCCGCGTTCTGGGTCGTAGCGGTATAGATCCACTTGTTCCTGTTGATGGGGTTGAGGATTGCATTGCCCCGCTCGACAATCACCCCAGCGGCTGAATAAACAGCTACTTCTACAGAGACCACCCTGAAATCATCTTTCGCACTGATCTCGATCTTTGAGCCTATGGCACCGGTGTATTGAGCTACATTGATGCTTTGTACAACGGGGGGCTTCAGGTAATCGCGGGCTGCTATGTTATAGGCAGTGCGACCTGGCTTCGCCTTTTTCTTGTATTCAGCTTTCAGTTCCGGATCAGTGATGGCGCCTTTCGCATAGGTAGCTGCCTCTGCAAAAAGGTCGCGCACTTTGTGCTGATCTTCTGTGATCACCTGGTTAGGATTCACTTCCGGCATTTTTGCCATGATGGTATTGTTGCCATGTTTGCGGTAAACGAATTGTTTACCCATATGACCACTCGCTCCGCGAACGAGTAGGTTTTTATTGATGCGTGCCATGTCTTTGTAATTGATTTTGATTAAAAAAAAGGTTTTTGATGTGAACAACCGGCAGGAAAGAAATGCAGTGCGGGTCACCCCTCCCACCCTGCATTGGGTAAAGCCTTGCTACCGGCGATCAACAGGACAAAAGTACGGCGCGGTGAACGGGGTATTTAACGCTATGTCGTGGGAGTCTAGGCAGGTAGGTACGGGATCCTAGGCAGGTAGGTATGAAGTTCGGGGTCTGTCAATGAAACATCCTTTGTTGGTCAAGCAAACCATCGACCAACCATCGGCCAAAATAGCCTCGCCCATTGGCAAAGTATCGCTTTTGAGCGATGGATGAGGGATGGTTCACCGATGGTTGGCCGAGGGAACGAAGCACACTGCCCGGATACGGGCATACGAAACGAAGGAACGCGCTGCGGCAGAAATTTTGACTACAGTTACCTGATTGTAATAAATACTTTTACTATTTTCAATGATGCGGCAACGATAGCCGGCAGTACTAAAACCAATTGCATATATGAAAGACCAAAGTTTCTTTTACAGAGACGGCGACAGACTGAAACAACTGGATATAGACACGATTGCCTATGTACAGGCAAAAGACAATTATTGCATATTCCACACTGCACTGAAAAAAAACACTTACACCATTCGTATTTCGATCGCAGCTGCGGTCCGCCTGCTGCCCAGCGCCAAATTTATCCGCATCAACAGATCAGACATCGTAGCTATTTCCCACATAGAACACTTTAAAAAAGACGAAGTACTACTCAAGGAGCCAAAAATCTCCCTTTTATTGACCAAACAGTATTACGATATACTGCTGAAAAAGATCGTCCTCCTATACACGCCCTCTAATAAACATAATAAAAAGGACGAATTGCTTACCTGGGAGGAATATCGTGCCAAGAGGCTGAAGGAACTTGAAGAAAATCAGCAGAAATACCAAAAGAAAAAAGCCGCCAAGGAAGCTAAGCGATTGGAACAACAAAGCAAATACCAGCGTCATTAAACAGCTAACTGCATGGGTATATCGATTGTTGCCAATAGCCTCCGCTTTACCTGACATTTTATTATATAGACTTTTATTGACGGGTAGTACATTTGTTCATGCGCATTCCAACTTTGGTCTTACCCTTCCTCCTTCCCTTTCTGTATGCCTGCTCCGGCAATGCCAAACATGTGCCGGTAAGAACCTTTGACCAATTTAATTTTTCGTATGCAGAAACATTTTCCACGAGCTTTACCCTCCAGTAAAGAAATTAAAGACGCCGGTCGTGGAGCAGCCGTAAATCTGGCAGTACCGTTTACCCGATAGATTTTGGCCTGGCGACTGGTGGTTTGAACTCTATAGCGGGTAAGACGGGAGGCGGTGGAGGAGAAAACAGCAGCATTTTGACAACAAATGTGCTGATTTCGCCATTGACCTGGTGGAGATCCTTTTGCAATTTTGAAGTCACTACCATTCAACACGACTCATATGGACGCCATTGAACTGATACCTGGCAATAGCTTGATCACGAAAACACCGGAAGAAGGAAGACACCTGGCGATTAAATTATCGCGACTGATCATCAAGATAACCCAGCCGGATGCTGCCATCCGGCAGCAGCTCAGACCGCGCTATGCTGAAGACGCTGCCCTGCTCATAGCCATCGGACAAACCGTTGCCCTCGAATTTGCCACCATTGCTGCCGCCAACAATTATTGGCGGGATCAATCATAAGGCTACGCTACGTGTGAAGCCTGTTTGTTAGTTTCGGCGTCTGCCCCGTGCCGGGGGCAGACGTTTTTGCTTTGGGCTGCTCTACCTCTACCACGACAACTACGACGCTTTCCTGCATCGGGACTACTTCGCCCACACATTCTACCCAAACGCCACAGGTTCCTTGTGCAGTGTGGGTTTCACCTCTTTCTGAGACCTCCTGTATCCGACAAAGGCGCTTCTTTACCACATTGAATTTGTAGGATAATCAACTGGCTGTTAATTTTGGTGGCGGGTAAACTTTATTTACCCCTTAGCCATTTAACACCTTTTCATGAAAAAGTTAGCCATTCCATTTTTCCTCGTGCTTTTCGCGATCAGCCTGACCCATTGCTCGAAAAACAACACGCCCGCTGTTCCTGCCACTCCCGACCTGAAAGAATTACTCCTGAAAGATTTCCCGTTATCAGAAGTTACGTACCGGGATATCAGCATCACCGACCCGGTCATTGAGAATGGCCAGGAGAAAACGCCCGGCAAAATTCTCATCAGTATTCCTTATAGCCACCGCAGCCTGCAAGTGAGCCTAAAGCAATTCGATTCTAAAGACGGGCGTTATGCGATCAGTCCGTCGATTGGTGTGGCCCAGAACTTTGCGAATAGCCCCATCACCTATACGGTATCTTTCAATAGTAACCCTGCCTTGAAACTGCGCTACCAGGTAACCGTGGTATATGGCGGAGAGCCTTATTCGGAGAAAGCGAATATCATTGGTTTCTCCTTCGAGAAAAGTCAGAACCCCGCCCTGGGGGCTACCATCGAAGCTACCAAGGTGGTAGATTATGAGAACAGTTCAGAAGCTGCCATTTACGTGATCGTGCCGGCTGGGACCGACTTCAGCAAACTGGTACCGACGGTCACTTATGAAGCTGCCAAATTGTATTACCGCACGGATGGCTCACTCGAGTACTACAAACCGGGAGCCGTCGTCAACTTTAAATACCCCGCGCGGTATCAGTTACAGGCCGAAAACTCACTTGGGGTAAAATCAAAGCTATACGAGGTAATCGTGGACGTGAAAGATCCTATCCAATTCGAGCAGACCAGCTTTATTACCCAAAAGGTAAAAACGGGCAATGGCAGCAATAGTCAGTTGTTTGCAAATGCCATTACCTGGACGAATGTTGGCAACCGTCCGATCACGGCCATGCTCCCCGCTGAGTACATCGAGAAAACTTTGTTGGTGGGTATGAGTCCTACGCTCAACGTGATCACCACCAACCTCGTGAATCCGGTGTCCGGAACGATTGGTGTACTGCCGGGAGAGAAAGGCAAAGCCGATGTAAAGGTGTTACAGACTAGCCAGCAAGCCAGTTTTACCACGAAAGCGATCTTCAAGCCGGTATTTCGTTTCGACAACCAGGTGATCACGGCACTGCCTTCGCCCAACCGGGTGGAAGCGTTGTACAATCCGGTATCGATCACCATTAATAGTACCGTAGAAAATTAAGTGTGCTGCGAACGCGCTGGCATTAGAATACTTTTTGCAGAAAGGCATGCACCTGCTCTACCACCTGGTGAAACCAGGGTTCGAAGAGCGGAAACGTGTGGGGCGCACCTTCGAAGGTATACACCTCGGTACGGATACCATACTGCCGCAGGATTTTCATATAATCATCACGACCAGCGTGCATCCTGTCGACCGAGCTATTGAGGAATAGGGTTGGCGGAGTATGTGGTCCCACATAGGTTAATGGTGACGCCGCCTCCCACAGGGCGGCGTTTTCTTTTTTTGGGTACCCAAACCAGTAGGTGGCCGCGGAAATGCCTTTGCTGTCGTCGCCCTCGCCAGATTCGGGATGCACGAATGACAAGGTACCATCGAGGTCCAGGATAGCCTGCACCTCCGTGCCAGTTTTTGTATGACAGCCATTGCCTTCAAATGCCGGATGATTGCCGGTAACGCCCAGCAAAGCGGCGAGTTGGCCACCGGCAGAAAACCCCAGCACCGCAAGCTGGTTCGTGTCGATCCCATATTGGCGGCCCTGCGTGCGTATATATCGAATGGCTGCTTGGAGGTCGTGTACAGCCGCGGGATACAGTGCTTCTGTCGACAGGCGGTATTCGGGGGTAAAGCATACATACCCACGACTCGCCAACTGTTGCGCCAGCGGGTGGTGTTGGGTGCGATTACCGGAGCGCCAACCACCGCCGTGGATGATCAGGATGGCAGGTCGTTGCTTCCGGCTTTTGCCCTTGGGGGCAAATACATCCAGCAGCAGCTGACGGGTACCGGTTGTACAATATACAATACCGGTATCCTGCTTGACCGCTGGCATGGTCGTGGTCGTGACCAGGGAAATACCCGGATGATATTTCAATTCTTTTTTATAAGCCCCTGGATTGTTGAAGGAGGTATCGGGTATACCGGTAAGGCCGGTCGTTATTTGAGCGGACGCAACGAAGGAAGACAAGGAAAGAAAAATTGCCAGCAATTGCTTCATGTCTATTGGTTTATGGCAGACCGGATACGAAAAAGGCATCTGTAAGGGCACAGGGTATTGTTACCAAAATATGATATAATGACGGTTTCAGGACGTATTTTTTGGAATACCAAAACAAAGTTCTAAAATTGTGCTCTCATTCGTCGCTAACAAACCCGTGTCACACGGCTTATATCTGGTAAGGTTTACAGCGATACGTGCAATTCGTTAATTACTAAATCCACCTCCCCCTTTAAATATTAACAGACCGCTCTGTATCAGCAGCAGGTAGATGTCGATTGGCAACTAGATTGTTATTTATATTGGTTAAGGCATATGCAACCGGCAGCATTACACATAACATTAATACAAAAGGGCGATGCGGGCGCCTTTGAAGCGTTGTATCACCGCTTCTACAAAAAGCTCTGCTATTTTGTAGACCAACTGATCCACGACAGTGCGGTCGCCGAAGAAGTCGTTGCAGACACCCTGAATAAATGTTACCGGCTTCGCGAACGGTTTGGTGACCTCGATGCGGTAGAAGCTTTTTGCCGGGTAACCTGCCGCAATGCGGCTTATGATCACTTGCGGGCGCAGAAAAGAGTACATGTGCGCAAAGAGGAGTTGACGCTGTTGCAAGAACAGGAAGAGCGGCTGGAATTTGAACGTACTGCTTTGCACGCACTCATTGAAGCAGAAACGATGAAACGACTGCATGATGAGATCAACAAGCTGCCACAGCGCCGCCGAGAAGTGATCCAACTATATTACCTGCAGAACCTGCGCACAGAAGAGATTGCCGAAAAATTGCAGATTACCACGGCTACAGTTCACAAGACACGCCAGATGGCGTTGGAACAGCTTAAAAACGTATTCACAGAAAAGAATATACTGGCCAGCCTGGCAGCTTTGCTGATACGTCCCTTCCTGTAACCCTACCCTTACGATGCCATCTTACAACTGTTATCGGCGTACACTTCCGTCCGATCATTTCTACTTTTACCACCGACACATCAGCAACACTGTAATACACACACCTGCACCACGCGTTTCGCCTATTCGTCATGATTAATACCTACCGCAACTATACAGCTTATTCAGACACGAATTTACTTGTGATATTACCCTATTGTTATGTATCTCCACTTAGAGCATGTTCATAACGGTGTGGACAACTCATTATAAGATTTCTACCTAATCGGATACTACTTCTTTTCGAATTACTCGTGTATACTGGCAACGTTAAAAAAGCAGCAGGATGTCTGATCAACAAGAAAAGGATTTGGCCGACCGCATCAGCTTATTGATTCAAAAGTATCACAACGATTCGATCACGGACGATGAACTCGCAGCCCTTGAGCAAATCAAGGATATGAGCGCCGAGCATCGTGCACAGATCGAGAACCTGATGACCCAGGATTATTTACGGGCAGGACTCGATCAGATGAGTAAATACAAACGGCCTTTACAGATCAACTACGACAGGCCCGCTGTGGAGGAACACGATATACCAGCGATACCTGTAACCACCAAAGCCCATTCATCACGCATCTATATAAGGATGGCCGTTGCTGCATCGCTGGTAGCGGCTGCCTTTCTTGCCTGGTATTTTATATTATCGCCCAAGCTGGTTAGCGATAAGGTACAATATGCATCCGCGGTATCGGCAGAAGACGTTTTGCCGGCCGCCACCAGGGCCCGCCTGGTGTTATCGACGGGAGAAGCGATCAACCTGGATAGCCAGTCCGTGCATGCACTGGCCAATGAAGGTGATACGCGGATCAACCTGACGGGCAACGGTCAATTGGAATACCTTGCTGCTGAAACCACTCCTACCACTACCAACCGGTACAACACGGTGACGGTACCCAAGGGCGGGGTATTCAACATTTTGTTGGCCGATGGCACAAAGGTCTGGCTCAACAATGATTCCGAATTGAAGTTTCCGGTTTCCTTTACCGGTACCGAGAGAAGGGTTATACTGAGCGGCGAAGCGTTTTTTGAGGTAGCGAAAAATGCGCAGCGCCCATTCGTAGTGGAATTGCCCGACTCGAAGTCGATCACCGTCCTGGGAACCGTCTTCAACACACGCGCTTACAAGGAGGAAAAGGAGTTCACGACTAGTCTGGTGGAAGGATCGGTACAGTTATCGAGTCTGGATAATACCAGGCCCAGAGGTTCCCGCACCCTTACGTTGCGCCCCGGTCAGGAAGCGACCCAGCAACGAGGCACTACCGTCATGACAGCCCGTACACCAAGGCTGCTACTAGATTCTTATTCCTGGAGAACCGGGCTATTTCATTTCGAGGATGAGCCCATTCAGGACGTCATGAACCAGGTAGCCCGCTGGTACAATATCTCCGTGGTGTATGAGGGTTCCCCACCCAAAGACATCGTAAGTGGCGATATCTATCGTACATTACCATTGGCCAGTGTACTGGCAAGCCTTAGTAAGATCACCCATGCTACTTACGAGTGGAAAGCACCTTCCTCGGTGATCGTGCGCGAAAAGGCTCCGTAGGAGCAGCCACTCTACAACACCTAACGCTGCTACCAACCCGCTTAAAGAACCAGATCCTAAGAACTCCGCACTAACGAAACGCTATACGCTTGCTGCAAATTCTGTAAATCATCATTCCACCTTTGCCGGGGCGCCTACTTTCTGTCATTAATTGGCGGATCGGTATTGTATTGTCCAGCTCCGGCAAACTGAAAAAACAAGCAAAACAACCCAAAACTTTCAAGCATGATCTCAGTTGCCGCCAGCCTTCGCTCATTTTCACCCTTGCGACATCGACGCCTATGGATCTTGACCACCCTCTGCCTGTTGCAATTGTTAAGCGCACGTGCTTACCACGATAACGAAGCCGTGACCCTGACCGCCAACCAGCAACCACTCATCACCGTATTAGACGAACTAAAACGCCAAACCAATTTTGCGTTTGTGTACAACAAGGAGACACTCCAGCAGGCGAATAAAGTAACGGCGACCTTCCGCAACACCCCTATTGCAGAGGCGTTGAAGACCATCTTTGCCCAGCAGCCCTTTCATTATTCAATCGAGGGCAAACAAGTGACGATCTCCCTACCGGCCAGCAAGGCGATCGCGGAAAAGGTTACCACCACCCTTTCCGGCAACCTTAAAAAAAAACAGGTCCGCGGAAAAGTGCTCACCGAGCAGGGTGAGCCGGTAGCCGGCGCCCACGTGCAGGTGAAAGGTGAAAAATTGTTTAACACCGTCACCGACAACAACGGTGAATTCTCGCTCGACGAGGTGCCGGATGACGCTACGCTCGTCATCACCGGTGTGAACATCGAGACGCATGAGGTAAATATCGGCAGCAAGAGCTCGGTAGTGGCGACGGTGAAGTCGAACGTAAAAACGATGGAAGAAGGAATCGTCGTAGCATACAACCACACCACTGTGCGCAAAAACGTCGCTTCAATCACCGTCGTCAAGGGTGACGCTATCCGCGACCTCCCCAACCGCAGCTTCGAGCGCGGCTTGCAAGGCATGGTGCCTGGCCTGCTCGTGACGAAAGGTACCGGCCAGCCCGGCGGTGGATTGGGGAATTTTGTGTTGCGGGGAATTGCAACGGGAGGAGATTTGTTAAGCGGAGGCTTAGCACGAAATCCACTTATTGTGATCGACGGGATACCTGTTCAGCAGGAGGGGGCTCAAATAGCCACCACTTCAATTGTTTACAATAACCCGATGGCTCAGCTGAACCCATCGGACATCGACAACATCACCGTACTGAAAGATGCTTCGGCAATCGCACTATATGGATCAAAGGCGTCAAACGGAGTTATACTGGTAACCACCAAAAAGGGGAAGGCTGGAAAAACCACCTATAACTTCAGACATCAGACAGATCTGAGTTACCTTGAAAAAGGTAGAATAAAAACCCTCAACCAACAGGAATACGTAGACCTTGTCTATGAAACTTATAGAAACACAGACCCCGGGTATTGGACGGACGACCGCATTAAAACCGACCTTCTCCAAAAATTCCCATATCAGGTGGATAGCCGGGGCGATTCCAGCTTTTTACCTGCTCCCAACTGGGAAAAGGCACTTTACAACAAGGGAGCAGCCAGCATCACCAACGAGCTGTCGATCTCTGGCGGCACCGACAAAAGCATATTCTATTTTAACCTCGAACACCTTACACAAAACGGCATAGAAAAAGCAACAGGATTTGACAGAAGCTCGATGCGGTTCAACTTTGAGAATCGCCCGGCAAGCTGGTTGAAATACGGACTAAACTCTACCCTATCCTATTCCGTACAAGATTTCAACTCCCAGGGAGCTAGCTACGCATTAACCACCAGCATGTCTCCCCTAAACGCGCTCTTAGACCAATCGGGCAACTACATTAATAACTATTCCTGGGGATTTGCGCCGTCAAGCAGCATTGGTTCAAACTCCAATCAGATTGCCAACCCCCTCATGCAATCAAAACTTAACATCAATAGAAACAGATCGTATCGGAGCGTTGTAAAATTCTATGCCGAATTAAACCTGCTGAAACAGCTGACATTCAGCACCAACATAGGAATTAATTTCATGCTGACAGAAGCCATGCAAAAAAACCACCCCTCTTTAGCTTCAGGCGACCTATCTGTAGGCACGGGCAGTATTCAGGAACGTCAAATCCGCTACGCCAACCTGATCACCACCAATATACTACGGTACTCCCGGCAATTTGGCAACAAGCATAATATCAATATTTTACTGGGACACGAAGCTCAATTATTCAACAACAAAAGCCTGACTTTAAAAAGAGACAACATCACCACCAATCCAGAAGCAGAGCAACTAAACCTGGGCACTATTAGTATAGGCGAAGGGAGCATTTCAAAACAAAACCTGCTCTCTTATTTCGGACAACTAAATTATAACTTCAACACAAAATACCTTTTCTCAGGTAGCATCCGCCGAGACGGCTCTTCCCTATTTGGAAGTAAAAATCAGTTTGGCAACCATTGGTCAATGGGCGCTGCCTGGGTGATCTCTGAAGAAAACTTCCTCGCCAGCACCAGCAAAATAATAGACTACCTGAAAATCAGGGGCAGCATTGGCTCTGCAGGCAATTCAGCTTCTATGGCCAGCTTCCTGCACCAAGATCCGGTTTTACTCAGAAACTATCTTTCCCAGAATACCATATTCTCCAGTATCTCTCTAAATCCAGGTAACCCGACGATTAGATGGGAAAAAACGCTCACCTGGGATGCCGGCCTGGAAATCAAGTTTTACAACTCCAGACTTGCCGTTACAGCAGACTACTACAATCGTAAAACGACTGATCTGATTGTAAATAACATCAACGTACCATTCTCGAGTGGTTACAGCTACTTTTCCAGCAACCTGGGAGACCTCAACAACAGGGGCATTGAACTCTCCGTTAGCCTAGACATCATTCGTCAAAAGCAATTAACCTGGAACGTTACTGCTAACTGGAGCAGAAACACCAATCGTCTGATCAAAGCCTATTTCCCGATAGAGAATGTTGCCGGTACTTATCTAACCAACGAAGAAGGCAGAAATTACAATTCATTTTATATGAAAAGGTGGGCCGGGGTTGACCAGGGAAGTGGCAGACCCCAATGGTACGACTCCACAGGAAAACCCTCCACCAATAGCAATGCAGCCAAAAGCGAGTTTGTAGGCAAACCTCAACCTGACGCGATCGGGGCGTTTACGAATACCCTGAATTACAAGGGATGGGAATTATCCTTCATGTTTTACTACCAGTATGGATTCCAGATCTATGATCTCTACAAATCACAAGCTCTTCTATCTGACGGCTTAGACCCATTTCTCAACCAAAGTCGGGAAGCCCTCAACAGATGGCAAAAACCAGGAGACCTTGCCCCTAATCCCAGGAGAATACTGTTTGGCACAACGCCCACAGAGACTGATAATGGATCCCAAATATCAACCCGGTATTTGTACGATGGCGATTTCATCAAACTGTCCAACATAAGACTCGCATACACAGTTTCTCAAAGCCTGGCACAAAAGCTCAGGTTAACAAGCCTGCGGATCTTTCTACAGGGTAACAACCTGAAAACCTGGACAAAATATCCAGGCTACGATCCCGAGACTGTAGGTTACCCAGGAACCTCATCATCGCCCTACCCGCTACAAAAAGTTTACTCCGCAGGCATCAACGCAACATTCTAATTGCCCAAAAACAAGAAACATGAAACTATACCACCTATCAATACTATTCTCCATTTCATTTTTATACTCAGCTTGCACTAAATCATTTCTCGACATCAATGACAACAGCAATCTTTACAGGCAAAACGCTATAAAGGATGCCGCAACGCTGGGAGCCTATAACACAGGAATGCTACAGGAATTTGCGGCTGTCTTTCAACATGGTGTTGGCAGTGGATACGCAGAGATCATATCGGACAATCTAAAACCCGTTGATGGCGGCAAAACGCTATTTTTCCATTACAACTGGCAACAGGAAGTCGACACCCGGGATGGGCAAGCATACTTTGGCGCTGACCCAAAGGCCAGATCAGCTAATCCGATGTGGAAAAATGGCTACCGAATCATCAGAAACTGCAATTACATTCTGGAAGAGGCAGCGAAATACCAAAGCGAAAATCCTACACTCATAAATACCATCAGAGGCCAGGCCCTTGCCTTGCGAGCTTTCCTTCACTTAAAGCTCTCCATGGTTTTTGCGCAGCACTACACTTACAGCGCCGATGGCTCACATCCGGGGATTCCTTACATCACATCCTCCAATGTGGCCGAAAATTTCCCAAGAATTTCCGTCCGAGAAGTTTACAAAAACATGATCGAAGATTTAGAACGCGCACAGGCATATTTACCGATCAACCTAACCGATCCCAGAGTATTTAATAAGGAATCCGTCATTGCCTTATTATCGCGTATACTTCTGTTTAAAGAAGATTTTGCAAAAGCGGAGCAAAACGCCCTATCCGTGATTAAAAACCACCCACTACTACAAATCACGGAAGGCTATCCCGCCCGTATCTTTATGTTCGATGGTCAAAACAAAAAAGCTGAAACTATACTCCAGTTAAGTCCTCAGGGAGGCCCCTCTCTCGGCGCTACTACGTTTTTAGGTGTATACCTCAAGAAATACCTAAACTGGTATGCAACTAGTGACATTGCCAGTATGCTACGAGAAGACACGTTGGATATTCGTTGCAAATGGGTACAACCCCTCGGGGATTCATGGATGGTAACAAAATTCCCCGAAAATGTAGCTCCGGAGGTGTCCCCTGCACTTAGTCAACCCACAGCATCCTACTACGAACCGATCATCAGGAGTTCTGAGCTGTATCTAATTGTTGCAGAATGTGCGGCAAAGACAGGCAATTCCAGCACCGCACAAGAGTACCTCAACGCAGTCAGGTTAAGGGCAAACCCCAACAACCTGCCCATAGCTCCGATAGGCAATGCACTAATCGACTCTATCTATAAGGAAAGAAGAAAAGAGCTTGCTTTCGAGGGTTTACGCATGTCCGACTTACAAAGGTGGAAACAAGGAGTACATCGGGTTGATGCGCTACCCGGATCACCTAAAGACCTCCCCTATCCAAACGATAAATCAATTGCTCCTATACCACCGAATGACGTAAAACTGGGCGGTATTTCACAGAACCCAGCCTATTAAACGCCAACCCATAAAATAATCCCGGCATGACTGATATACTTACAATCGCACTACTCGTACTTCAATTTCTCAAGCTGGACACAACAGCTGAAATTCTCAAATCCCATCCAACCCAACAAACAAATACAAAAGATCACATAACCATAAAAATTCTATCATCAGACAGCACAACCCAGCAACTACTTCTATCAAAAGCCGAGATTATTGGCCAGGAAAGAGACTGGGAACCTATCGCCCGTAGTGCGGAAAACCCAATACCGACCTATTCCTTTGCTACCAATTCACCACATTACCTGTCACTCGAATCGCTTTCCAGCAGATTTAAATACAGAGCCCTTCTATTAGAACCCGGTGACAACATCACATTCCATGTAACCCCGGAGAAAGTCGCTGCTACCGGCAAGGGGGCCATCAAGTTTGAACTACTTGAGAAAATCGACCAGTTTCAAAAATCTATCCCTCTACCCAACAATACGCGCGACTATATAACCACCTCTATCGACGATTATTATGAATGGGACGCCTATCTTAACAAGCTAGTAGCGGGAAAAGACTCCATCCTTTCGCACTATCAGGCAAAATTGTCAAAATACAGCTATACCCTGCTTCGGGCACTCATGATAGATCAAAATATAGATGATCGTTCGGACAAATTCTACAATTTGGTTTTTGGCCTGGCTAAAACCCAAAAAATCCCAGGCAAAATCTTATGCAAGATCTACGACTCACTTTACTACCCTGCGACGAATAGCCGATTCCAGTTCTGCTCCACCATCATTTACGGAAACTGGAAACCCATTCTTTTTAGCATACATCGAACTTACAATTTCAACCGAACCGACTCTACCTATCAGGCGAAGTACAATACCTGGATTACCTGTTATCAAAAAGGAATCGACCACTATGTTGGCCTTAACAAAGAGCAATTCATCATCGATTTCCTTTACAAACACTTACTCAAGGAGTTTGGCTTCACCAAAGAGCTGGAAACTTACCTGAAAGATTATTATTCCAGTAGTCAATCGGAGGAGTGCAAACAATATTTAAAGTCAAAAGAGTCACGCCTGCGCCGTATCATCAATGGCCGGAAAATTCCCGACTTTGATTTGGAGGACCCCAATGGCAACACTGTAACCAATACCATCCTAAAAGACAAAATTGGCATCATCGAGTATTGGTTCACCGGCTGTGCGGGCTGTATACAAACCGCAAAAACAATTCAAAAAGCAGAGGACCACTTTAGAGACGACACCAATGTAGTATTTCTCAAAGTATCCATAGACGGAAACAAATCGACCTGGCAACAAAGTATTAAGAAGGGACAATACACCTCCCCAACGGGAATTCATTTATTCACACAGGGGCAACAAGAGAATCATCAATTTATTACTCAGATGGATGTAACAAGTTATCCAACACTTCAGTTTATCGACCCATTTGGGCAATTGTTAACGCCCACCATGCGTCCCGCTTCCCTGAAAAGCAATCCAGACAGTTTGATCCAATACATTTCGACTATTCGCCAGAACCAATTTGACGGTCCCTACCTGTACGAACAAGGCAACTCAAAACTTTTAAAAATAACCAGAAACCAGCACCAAATCGACTCTCAAATAATTACCAGCGATGAAGACGTGTCTGTTGCAACAGACCAACTTAAAAAAGTATTTTCATTTCGTGTTGCGAACAATGTAAAAAAACAGCCTTCCTACTATAAAAATCCCACTTCCATTTTCGCCCTTTCAGACATAGAGGGAAACTTTGCGGCATTCAGAAAACTATTGGTTGCGAACCATATCATCGACACCAATTTGAACTGGAGCTTTGGTAACGGACATTTCGTCATATGTGGCGACGTTTTTGATCGGGGAGAACAGGTTACGGAATGTCTTTGGCTTATTTACAAACTAGAACTACAAGCTATTGAAATGGGTGGTTATGTACATTTCATTATGGGCAATCACGACGTAATGAACCTACAAGGAAATAGCCGATATGCACAAAAAAAATATACCCAAACCGCGAACGACCTGAAATCACAAGGAATTACGTTATACCCTCCCCATTCTATTTTGGGCAAATGGTTGAGAACTAAAAACATCGTAGAACAAATCGATAGCCTGATTTTTGTGCATGGAGGACTGGGAATTGAGTTTACGAGCGAGGTTGCAAATTCCAACCTCGATGAAATCAACAACCAATATCGCCAATCGATCGGCACCAAGTGGAATGATTTGCCCAAATCAGACACCCTCTCCCGGGCCATTTTCCATCCTGCAACAGGTCCCTTATGGTATCGTCAATACTATACAGATTCTGAACGCTTACAGCTCGGAAACGATACTACCACAAAATTCACCGTCCAAAAACCATCCCAGGAACACTTCGACAGGTTACTAAAAAAATGGAAAGCGTCCAAGATCATCACCGGACACACGATCGTGTCTGATACCGTATCATCGCACTATAACAACAAACTAATCAACATCGATACAAAACATAGTGCCGGAAATTCAGAAGCGCTACTCATTGAAGGTAATAAATACTATCGGGTCAATAACCTTGGAGAAAGAATCCCATTATTTAAAGCATATTAGCACTTACCAATTATATCAGGCATAAAACGCCACAACACAGGACAGCTAAACAATGATGATTTAAGAAGTTAACATTCACGTGCATTCTTCCTGCACGCTCAGATTCTAATTTTAAAAATGAAACCAATTTCAATGGCCATTGAATGCTTCATTAACTTTTAAATCATTATTTATGAAACTCAATTTCAAAAGCGTATCAATTCTTAGCCTGGTGCTCATGGGCGCCTCTGCAGTTACAGCTGCTATCATCCCAACAAAACCTGCCGACCTACGCGTGCAAGGTTCTATTAGTCAAGCTGGTACAGACGCCAACGTATTAACTTGTACACCGACAGCACAGATAAATGACAAAGCTTGTAATGCTTCAACTGCAGCAGACTCACAAACTACACAGGCAGGAGAAGACAATAGCTGGGTAACTGTAAACGGCGTTCAAGTTCAAACGACCGGAAACACAACTACCAAATAGCCGATTTACCAGAGCAAAAAAACACGAACAAAACTTTCTCATCCCGAGAAGGTTTTGTTTGTCGATCACTATTATCCTCAATTTTCACCTCCACTACCCAGCTCATGAAACGTGCCTTCACGCTATTTTTTCTGTATCTCCTGTTTGGCTGCGAAAATACGCCCCAAACCACCTACCAGGAATACTCATTCACAGAACCTGCCTACAATGAGTCGATCAGGATCACCACTACTACTGACACACTCCATTTCGCACTATCAGACAGTACATTCAATCAATTTAGCACGATAGGATATAACAAAATAGACAATAAAGGCTATCTGACATTCTACGATAAACGATCACAGAGTATAAACCTCTTCGACTTCGATAACCAAAGTCACTTCAAAAGGATTGATATCAAGCGAGTCTTTCCCCACATAAAGCTTTACAAAGTATCGATCTTCATCAAATCGCTGGACAGCATTTTCGTTACGGAAATGAATCGCCTCCACCTCATCAACAGCCAACCAAGTTTGTTATCTACGTACACTTTAAAAGACGATGTCAGTGCTTTTGCCTACCATGATAATATCGCCCCTGCATTTCAGGTCAAAGACACGATTTATATGGCAGTCAGGCCTTTCGTGGAAGAAACATCCTTATCAGCAGTCAAAAACTGGAAGTTATTATACGGGATCGATATCAAGGATGATAAAAAGAAGATGTACCTCAACCTGCCCCCTATTTATTGGACAAATTATTTCACCGATCGATATTTTGAATATAGCTATTGTATCAATGATAGCGGGCATATTGTTTTCAGTTTTCCGGCAGATTTCAAGATTTATGAAACGAATCTAAATGGCCTTACGAGGGGATATTATGCTAAGAGCAAATCTTTCTCTTATCAACCGGAGACCATTTCGAAAGAGATCGTCGAAAAGGACAAAGGCTTCAGGGAATATGTCACAAGAGATGTATATGGTCCTCTTTTTTACGACAAATACAGAAAACGATATTGGAGGCTGGCCCGGGCCAAATTGTCTAATGAAGCATATGACAAGGGAGTAGAAAAAAGGAAAGAAAGCATCATTGTACTGGATGAGCATATGCGCGTTATCGGAGAATGCCCATTTTTAGGGGATTATGTCTATAAAACCCTGCTATTTCTTCCAGACGGCAGGATTTATGCGCAGGTCAGCAATAAAGATGAAAATTTTTTACACTTTGTCAGGATAGAATACAACGAAATCAACTCCCAACTATCAAAATTATAACGCTTTATACGGATGAAAAGCTACTATCTCCTGATCTTGATGGCAATCATAGCAGGTTCGTGCAAAGACAAAGATGGCAACATAGAAATGGAAGCGATCGTTGCGGGGCAACAAATACCTATCTACGCAAAACTCACTACGCTATTCGGGAGTATCCCCAGCAACGACTCTTTGTCGGTATTGATCCTTCCTATCGATATCACCTGTCCCTCCTGCCGAAAAAAGATTCTTGTGGGATTCATGAAACACAAAGATCACCTTAAAACAAACCACTATATTATCATTGCTGGCAATGGGGGCAAAAAACATATAGACGGATATTTCCAGGAACATAAACTGAGGTTGCCAACAGGTATAAAACGGCTAGCTTTAGACACGATTGGCCTGATGAAAAACAACGCCCTATTTGACGATGAGCCGGTAATCTATTATGGAACCAACCAAAAGATCACTGCAAAATCCAGGGTCTACCCCGACAATGTAAAACAACAGCTTCAATCGTTCTTCTAAAACCATAATCAACAATATGTTCAAAACACCCAACATCATGCTCCGGGCACCCAGTAGTACGGGCAAAGCACGTTCATTTCCGATCAGGGTCAAGGACAAATTGCTTCAGGAGCCTTGTGAATTTGAGCGCAAGCAGTACCTGGTGGCACTGACTATTCACAAGCTAAACTTCCTACCGCTTAGACGAAAGCTGATCAAGAGCAATATCATCGACAACAAATATCAATGGAAACCCAAAAACCATGATATTATTCTATTCATTGACACCTTTGAAGGCGACAATATCAGCAATTGCCTTTGGCTGCTGTACTCTTTGGAGGAAAAGGCAAAAGTTGAAAACAGCTATTTGCACATTATATTGAATCCAGGCCATCTCGTTGACCTAAAGGATGAGTGGGCACTTCATCATCCAGAATATCCCGACGCGCCTCTTTTACATCAATCCACCACCGCTCTGTATCAGGGAAACAAGGAAATATGGAACTGGCTTAAGACCAAAAATGTCATAGAAAAAATAGGGAATATGACTATCCTACACGATACAACATTATCCTACGTAGCCAATAACCCTGTATCCTTAACAGAGTTAAACCAACTTATTAACCCACTATCCGACAGCAGAACATCATTCTCTGCATCAGCAGCATCAACCTGCCACCTCCCGGTTTCATACCTGCCTTTTTTTGGCACCTCCGCCATACTTTATGCAACCCATCAACCACCAACACAGCCCCAGCCCAAACAATCTGTAGCGGTATGGATCAATGCGGCTGCCACTGATGAAGGGGCTCATTTTGCCCAGGTCTACTTCAATGGAAATACGTATCGTAGCCGAATCATAAACACGGCCAAATCTGCCAGCTCCTAACAAGACTACAAAACCCCTACAGCTCATGCAGACAAACAGAAGGTCGAGTTGTGTAAATAGACATACGGGAAAACACAACTATCCAATAGTTACCCCCAAACAGTAAACCTTGCGATCAGGCAAATGGCCCTTAAGCTTAATAGAGCCGCGAACTGCGGCTCTATGGGGAGAGATTAATTGCGGGTTGCAACGGAATTCTAAGTATTCTGATTAACCCGTACCCACTTCATCAGAAAAAGCGCCACACCCGTATTCCCGACCATCAAATCTGCTACAGGCTTCCGCTCCCCCTCCACCAACCAAAAAGGGCCTGCCGCTTCATCATCCCTGCGAAGGTTCAAAATTACCTGCACTATCCATTCTGCACGATGGAACCACTGATCGTCTCCAAATACTTTCGCAGCTTGTAGGTAAATCTCACCCAAGCCACTCAATCCATCAGCCTGACTCAACATCCCATCCACTAACTCCGCCTCAAAGCTATGTAAGGCGCCATAGGCAAATCTCTTAAATACTATATTCCCTGTACGTTGAAACGCATTTATAAAGGCAGCCGCGATACCCGCTGTCCCCTCACGAACCCAAGGCGCCATACGCTTCTTTTGAGAAGAAAGCCATTCCACTTTGTCCCTTTTCCAATTAGCTTTCCGCATCAGCCAGGCCAAACCAGCCTCTGCAGCAGGCAGCGCCGCCCGATCGTCATATCGCGCACTGTACTCCAATAGAAAAGCAACTATTCCCGCAACTCCGTTATGATACCCTTTGGTAGCCCGTCGCTTCTTCTCATCTCCTTCCCTATTCCAGGACCCATCTTTTTCCTGCGTTTCCAACAATAAGGAAACATAAGCACTGGTCGCCTGATGAATTTTATCTGTCAAAACTATATCCCGGCACCCCAAATAGGCAATGCCCTGACCAGCAACCCCGGAAGAATAGTTAAGTCTGGTGTTAGGTACCTGCAATAAGAGATTGATCCACTCTACAAGCTCAGCGTCATGCCCCAACACCCCACTCCTCATGCCTTCAGACAATGCCAGGGCAATACCCGACGCACCCGTATGCAAGCTTGGCGATGCCCGCTCAATCCTGTCGATGTATTTCTTCCTGATCAAAACGATGCCTTGCTCAATAGCATCTTCAAATCCATCGACTTCAAATCCATTTACCTTCGCCTGACTCAAGAAATAAATAACACCCGCCGCTCCGTTGTACAAACTTGCGTACCAAGCCTTATTAATGGTATTCTTATCCACCTTCACCGGCATCTTCTGATGCTCCGAGAACCATCCTCTATTTCGATCGCACAACAGCTCACTGTGTAGTGTTCCAATAAATCGCTGCACCAATTGCCTTACCTCATCTTTATCAATAACCGGCGCTATAAATTCCCCATTGGTTGCAGGCGCTTCGATCACCCTATCAATTACCTCAATAACCTCCGCTATCGTCGGCCGTTGCGCCGCATCCACCTTGAGACACCGCTGCAACAGCCCCGCCAATTCCTTATCCGGCACAAAGAATGCTATCCGTTGCTGCAACCCGGCTTCCTCACTACACAAGATCTTATTGGTCGAAATCCCCGTCACCATAAAAAGAAAGACAGCCCCCAACGCATACACATCCTGCGCCTTGGTAGGTATTTCTGTACGCAGCTGCTCAGGCGACATATAGCCATAAGTCCCCAATTTAAACGGGGGAGCCGGATAATCCAGGTCAAGGGAATAGCTCAACTCAAAATCGATTAGCCCCACTTTATTACCATGAATCATGAAGTTATTCGGCGTAACGTCACGATGAATAATATTCTCCTGGTGCATACCTGCCATCAACAAGGCCATTTTACGCATGTACCGAAGCATCTTCAAACCCAGTGCATTCTTCTCCCGATAAGCTGCGCGCAATGCACGCTGATGCCCCTTAACCAGTTTATACAGCGGTACCCCCTTGATTCGCTCGATCACCAGGTAATAATTCCCGTTCTCTTCAAAAGAGCCATAACACCGTGGAATCCGCAACTTACCCTGCAGTTGTTCGTGTAACTTCTTCTGCCACTTCAACCGGTCCTGGATATCGCGACCGTGTTCGTCTTTACTATCTCCTTGTGTGCCTTCTTTAATAACACACAAACCAAAATTGGTCAGACTTTTTATATACAGACATTTGACAACATCGTTCTTTTGGCTCTCCTTGAGACTCTTTATGATGATATAATTAAACCCAATCCGCTTGCCGCTTTTCTTCTCCACCTTTCCCAACGAGGCAGGCTCCTGTACCTCCTCTACTACTGAAGCAACCAATGTTTGTGTTTCCATAGTTAAGTTTGATTAAGAAGCTAGTAAAACAAAATAAATACCGGCATAACTAGCCACACTGCGCAGACTACTGGCAACCCTCGATTTACAAAATGAGAAATCAATTTTAAAAACGCCCTCTTCGACATAATAGAAGGTAGATCGGTAGTGATCATACTTAATAGGTGCACCACCACTTTTCATTTTATTCAAACAATCATACAGGCACCTCCGGGAAATACCCAGGCGTTCCGCAAACTCATCGGGCGTGCCAGTCCCCTTGATCCGTATCAAACGGTCAATGTTCTGGATGCGGATAATAAAATCTGCTTGCATACAGGATTCAGTTTAATAATGTTGAAAAAACTAACGCGAATCGCTATTGAAGTTACACCCCACCACTGCAGTATTATTGCAGTCTAATATTAAGTTTTCTAACCCTACCGGTCGCAGCAAGCAGTCCACACAAAAACTTATCAATCAGTTTGAATAATTACTAAAGTTTCGTACATTTACGACAATATCGTAATTTAATACACTGATTATGAGACACTACACATTTTTACTCCTTTTACTTCTACCAACCTTTTCAACCCTGGCTCAGGAACCTGAAACCCTCTTAGTTGCTGTCGACTACTCCTTTTCGCATATCCATGACACCACCAATCGCAGCAATCCACTGAAAGAGAACATGACCCTCAACGTAGCCGCCCACACCGCCAGCTACCGCCGTTCACCACTAATACCTACCAACACCGCTACCACAGCCACTGCTGCTTCCAGCGCAGGCGCCGCTCCCACCGCAGTCAGGGTCGTAGCAGGTGGCCCTATGGCCGTTGTATACGCTCCTGGCTATACCGAATACGAACTGGTACAATCTCCCGCCACCAACGTATTGAAAATTTTCACCAGCATTGGGATGAGCGCCTATGTAATAGAACAACCACTCCCCAGGATCGACTGGCAGATCGGGCAGCAAACCAAAACCATCGGCGACTACACCTGCCAACAAGCCACCGGCACCTATGCAGGCCGCCAATACATCGCCTGGTTTACTACCGAGCTCCCCTTTCGCTACGGCCCCTGGAAGCTATCCGGATTGCCCGGCCTCATACTCGAAGCCGCCGATGCCAACGGTGAAGTATCGTTCACCTGCCTCGCCATACGCAAACCCACCGAAGAAACAAAACACCGCTATGGCCGCAACAGCTATATTCCCGCCTCCGAACAGGCAGTCGCCAAAGCCAAAGAAGCCTTTGAAGAAAACCCCGTAGCCACCATGCAATCACAATTACCACAAGGCGCCCCCGCCCCACGATTGGCCTATCGCGATCTGAATGGCAAAAGCACTTCCGGCGAAGACGCTCAACCTCTGATCGACGAGAAACGCAAGATTGCCCGTCGTTTTATCAATAACCCGCTGGAACGTAAATAACCATGAAATGGATCGTCGTGTGGATGGCAGTCTGCTGGCTGCCCCTGGCAACTATTGCCCAAACGAAAACACTGAGCGGGCAACTACTGAATAGCAAGAGCCAACCCATCCCGCAGGCCACGGTGGTATGGAAACGCACCGGCGGGCTGGTACTGCAATATGCCATCAGCAACGAGCAGGGGCGTTTTCAAATTTCCTTTACCGATACCCTGTCGCTATCAGGTACCGTGCTGGAAATAACACACCTGAGCTACAAGCATCGGCAACTACTCTTGCTGCCTGGTCAATCAGATTACCGCATCATACTGGAAGAAAGCGCCACCTTGCTACCCGAAGTCAACGTCAAAAGCCGGCCAGCAGCCATTGTGAAAGGAGATACGACCAGCTTTAACGTGCGCTCCTTCGCCCGCGAAGATGACCGCAGCATTGGCGATGTGATTGGACGCATGCCTGGCTTGTCTGTAGATGAAAAAGGAACGATCTATTACAACGGGCAACCCGTTTCGAATTTGTATATACACGGCGACGATCTTATGGATGGCCGCTATGGCATGGCCACCAAGGCCATCAACAAAGAACTGATCCAAAGCGTGGAAGTGATCCAGCACCATCAACCCATCAAAGCGCTTGAAGGCAAAAAACCATCCGATGCGGTAGCCCTCAACCTCGTATTGAAAGATGAGAACAGCCTGGCCCTTTCGGGCCAGGCCATGGTGGGTGGCGGTCTCCCCGCCCAGTACGACGCCACCGGCAATACCATCGTATTGAGCAAGCGCATCAAATTGCTCAATAGTCTCAAGGCCAACAACAGCGGCACCGATTATGCCGACGAACTTGCCCAACTGGGCAGCACCACTCCCCCACCCAACAGTAGCAACCCACCCGGCCAGCTACTATATACCGGTACTGTCGGCAACCCCAACCTACCCAAAAGGAATTATTATTTCAACCGGTCGGCGATCATCAACCTGAACAACCTCATCAACAACCGAAAAGGCCTACAACTGCGCTCCAATATCCAGGGCTTTATCGATCGGCAATCCCTGCAATACCACAACGACACCAAACAATACCTCGCAGACGACACTGTATACTACCGGGAATCACAGGACGCCATTCGTAAACCCTTTGCCCTGCAAACTGCCTTTACGGTCACCGCCAATAAATCGTCCTATTACTTCAGTAACCGCCTTCGGGCCAATATCAGTGGAGAACAGCAATCGAGCCAGCTTTCCATCAACAACAGTTCACTGGGCCTTGACCTGCGCCTGCGCCAATACGAGCTCAACAACTTCCTGCATTATATCCCGGGACTTAAAAATGGCAACAACCTCGAACTGCAATGGCTGGTCAGCTATAGTACCAATCCACAACGACTGATGGCCGATACCGGTCTGCACCCAGCCATCCTGCACAAAGACATTCCCTATACAGCAACCAGGCAGGAAGTATCCGTGCCCGCGTTCCAACAACAACTTTCCCTTACCTATATGATTCGCAAAGGCAGTATCCTGCAACGCTACGAAGCTGGTCTGCTGACAGAACGCCAACAACTGCAATCCACCCTGGCCTTGGGTGAAACGAACGATAGCTTCCAGCCCTACCCGGGTGATGCCGGCAACGACCTCCGCTGGCAACGCGACCGCGCACATGTCACCGGCCACTACACCTATTCGAAAGACAAGATCCAGATCGGCTTATCCCTCCCCCTGATCTGGCAATCGATCCGTTACCGGCAAGAAGACTATAATCTGCAGGAAAGATTGCCACGGTTGTTCCTCAACCCTTCCGCCTCCATCAACTGGAAAATCAACCTGGAAGATTATCTGCGACTGAACTATAGCTACAACAACAATATGGGCAATATAACCGGCATATACCGTGGCACCCTCCTCACCAATTACCGCAGCCTGCAGGCCAGCGATGCCGACCTGCTCGAAACACGTACTGCCGGTGCCAGCCTCTATTATCATTATCAACGCAGCATCCATCTACTCAGCGCCCATGCCAGTCTTCAGTACAATAAGATCATCGCCAACGCCATCACAGCTTCCCGTATCGACAACAATATCCAGCGAACCATCCTGCTGCCCTACGAAAACGACCAGAGCGCCATTACCGCCAATGCAGGCGTCAGCAAATATGTCTTTGCACTGAAAGCCACTTTTTCACTCACCGCCGCCTTCCAGCAAAGTCGGTATAACCAGTTCATCAACGACCAATGGCTTCCCTGGCGCAACCGGCAGTTATCAGTCAAAGCTGGCATCGACACCCGTTTGTTCAATAGGGTTACGCTGCGCTACAACAGCACTGCTGCCCGTAGCAACAACCACCAAAAAAACAGTCTTGCTGGGGAAAAACCTATCACCAATACCATGAGCCGGCTCGATCAGCAGGGAGAACTGGGCCTCTCCAACGGTAGCAAATGGCTGATCATTCTGCGGGCACGACACCTCTATAGTCAGCAGCCTGGTCTCACCACCGTTAACTATGTATTCACGGACTTCAACATCCGGTACAAATACACCCGCTGGCGCACCGACTTCGAGTTGGACCTCATCAACATCGCCAATATAAAAAGCTATGATCTGTTCCGCATCAGTACTAACCTGATCTCGGCCACCCGTTATGACATAAGGGGTAGAATGGCCATGCTCCGGGCCACCTTCAATCTGTGAAAAAGTAGACAAGAAAAAACGCCGGCTCTTGAAGTGGCCGGCGTTGTATGTATCGATAAGTTTATACTTTCAAGAGTTTGCATCGCAACGCCGCGTACTTTTAAGGATTGCGGTACCCCTGCACGATTCGCACACTTTGGAGCGCGGTATCAGCTGGAGTCAATTTGATCCCTGGTATCCTTTGAGCAGGAGACACTTGTGCTCCGCCGACTGCCCCTCCCGGCTGACCCACCCGCATTGATCGACCTGGCACTTCAAAACCCGCTACTTCACGATGGGGCGGCGTAGCAGCATTAGTACCTTCCGCGTCAGCAGGCTTCTTCCGGGGTGTAGCATATCCCGTCACTATCACTTCCTGCAGTTGCGGCTTATCGGGCTGCACGTTGGCAGATGTGCCCGGCCGGATGCCGGCAGTAGATGGCCGTTCATACAATGGCTCCTGCAAAGAAGTAGACAAAGGTTGCGCCGTAACGCCCCTACCACGACGAGACGCGGCTGAACTGCGCTCCGCTCCTGGTTGTTGCGCACTTGCCGGCTTCAGCTGAATGGTCATCACAGGCTGCAGATCCGCTTGCGCTGCAGACTGAACACTTTCCTCTACCACCATCAATTCCTGTGGCTGCAACAATTCCTGCACCGAGTCCTTGACCGATACCGTAAATGCCAGGCAACCGATCACCAGCACTGGCAACAACACCACATAACACATCAACATAAACCGCGACGAACGTTTCCGGTTCATCATGCGGATACGCTGCTTCAGGTCGACCAGGTTGAAGTCGTTGGTAATGGCCAGACCGTTATGAACAGCGGTCACCTGCAACAAACTGTATTGATAACTTCGCCTGTCGGCACCGCCCCTCAGCACAGCGTGGTCGGCAATGTATTCGAGATTTTCTTTAACGGCTTTGCGCATCAGCCAGGCAGCGGGATTGAACCAGTACAACAACAATCCCAATTCCACCAGGAGGATGTCCAGCGAATGCCACTGCCGAACATGCACGCGCTCATGCGCGATGATCGTGGGCAACGCCTCCTGCTGATGTAAAGAAGGGTTGATGTATATCTTACGACAGAAGGAAAAAGCTCCCACAGGCTCATTGATCAGTTGCACTGGCTGATCACCAATGACAGCCTTCTGCGAATGAAGATGAATACGATAGAGTGATAGGGCCTGCTTTACTATACGCACGAGCACATAAGCAAACCCGATAAAGAACAAGCCATACACATAATTGATGTAGACGGGCGTAGCCTCCACCGTCAACATAGAACGGAACTGGCGGCTTAGCTCCGGCACAGCTCCCTTGTCTGAAGCATCAAAAAATCCCGACAGGTCCATTAATGGGTAACTGCAGGAGAAGAGAATTCCCAACAGCAGAAAAAATCGATTGAGACCATAGTAAGTGAGCCGGCGCAGTATGGCATAATACACGGCCACGAACAATATCAATACGAGGTTGATCTTGAACAACACGATGAAAAAGGTAGGCATGGTGGTCTATTTTTCGTCTTTATCGATCAGGTCAATGATTTCCTTCAGGTCTTCTTTGGATATCTTATTCTCTTTGGCAAAGAAGGCAACGAGTTCTTTATAGGAGTTTTGAAAAAAGCTATCGACCACACCATTCACGGACCGCTTCTTGTACTCGGCCTCCTTCACTTTCGCACTGTACCGATAGGCATTGGCAATCCGTTCACTTTTCAGGTAACCCTTTTTCTCCAGGTTCTTGATGGTCGATGCCAGGGTCGTATAGGGCAGCCTGATAGGATACAAAGCGGGAATAAAATCTTTGATAAACCCGGGGCCAACCTTCCAGATGGCGATCATCGTGGCCTCTTCGTGGGGCGTTAATTTTTCCATAGCTAAAAACGAGATGTCCGTAAATATACGAAACATTCATAGATTAACGCCATGTCTTACAGCAATTTGCAGCCAATCATAAGATTCAATAAAAAAGGATCGCCCCTGTTTTGCAGGCGATCCCCGAGGGTCTGATAAGTAATTGAGCAGCCGCTTTTTACTGTTTGACCAATTTCAATATATCGGTTTTTCCTGGTCGCAGTATCTTGATGTAGTAGACCCCAGGCGCCAGTTTGGCTCCGGTATTGGCCCGGCCCGACCCTGTGCCCTTCTCTACCTGCTGTCCACGCTCATCGATCACCTGGTAATCGAATCGACCTTCCGCCGTCACCGTGAAGACACCCGTCGCCGGATTGGGAAACACGGCCGCCACTACCCGCGCACCGCGCGGAAAACGTTCGGTGATGGATCCCCCGTCTGTCGCAACGCGCGCCACGCCACTACAACTGACCGGCGTAGCCTGCCCGGCACCACTCACCTTGAGGTAATCGATATTCGCAAGTCCATTGGCCGTGGTTGACTCCAACCGGATGGTTTGTTGGCCTGCCGTAAACGATCTGCTTACAGACACCTCCGCCCAGGTCGTCCAGTTGGCAGTGGCCGGAAAATTGACCGCCGCCTGTACCTCTGCACCATTCACCAGCAAACGCCCTGGCCGGTTGCTGCCGCCACCATTGGCATTGCGCCAGGTCAGCGTATAATTACCGGCCACAGGCAGGTTCACGCGCCACGTGATACCATTGCCGACCGCATTGGTAGCATTGGCAAATCCCGCACCGGTATACCCGGCATTGTCACTATCCACCGTACCGTTGAGGCTACAGAAGCCATTGGCATTTTCCTGGACGGTAAGACCGGTTGCTCCCGCAGTACCGGTATTCTCGCCGGTGAGGAAGTTCAGGTATTCTTCCAGGTTGGTATAGCCATCGCCGTCCGGATCGGCATTGTTGTCGGCCACGGAAGGATTGGCACCATTGGTAGACTCCCAGCTATCGGGCATGCCGTCACCATCACTATCTGTGGGCGCAGTACCATTGGCGTAGGTAGGCCAGCCTCCTACCTCCGAAGGCATATCGATAATGCCAGCCTTGCCGGAGGAAGCGCCGGTCGCCGAAGCAGTTCCATTGGTCGTTTCGGTAACGATGCGCTGGTCTACCGGATCCCGTACCGGCAAGGTTGCCCCAGCTTTTTGCAATACTTCGGTATAGGCTGCCTGAGCCGTTTGCACGGCGATATCTGCCCCCGAAAGGTTAAAGGCCGTGGTCGACTTCGTAGCTGCCTGCTGTGCAGCAGGTATCTTCGACAGATCCACCCCGGTCCAGTTATCATTGGTCTTGCCACTGTTACCATTCATATAGTTGCCGGCAATGTACCATTTCCCGATGCCGATGGCGTTGTAGCTGGGCTGTACAAAACTGAGGTTGGCATTGGCCGGCCCTGGTTTGTAGTAGTTATTGACCAGGTTGATCTGCGATACACCAATGGCAATCTCCATTTCGCCACCATAGGCAGCACCGGTACTACCAGAATTATAGATCACATTGTTGCGGTAGTCGACCAATGCCGTGGTGTCGTGTGCCCGGGCACCACCAAAACGGATGGCCCGGCTTTGCTGATGTGCGATGAGGTTGTGGTGATAGGAAGAATACTGACCGCCCCATACACCACCGTATCCACGTACCCCTTTGGCGTGGCCGGCATTGTACAACCCCTCACTCATGATACACCATTGTACGGTAACCCGCTTGGTATCGTACATCGCTGCGCACTCTTCATTGGCCCAACTGAAAGAGCAATGGTCGACGATCACGTTGTGGCAGTTTTCCATATCGAACCCGTATACATCGGTAGAGAGGGTACTGCCCGGTCGCGACCGCAGGTAACGGATGATGATATTGCCATGGTTACCACCCTGACTCAAGGCACGGGCACCGTTGAGAATAAAGGAATGCCCTTTTAAGCAAATACCACCACCAGGCGCCGTTTGTCCCGCAATGGTCAGGTTGGAGCGTTTGACTTGTATTTCAGATTGCAGGGTAATGGTACCGCCCACCCGAAAGATGATCGTTAGCGGTTCGCCCGGATAGGCGGCGAGGGCTTCGCGAAAGCTGCCAGCCCCGGCATCATTGAGATTGGTCACCGCTACCACCCGGCCGCCACGGCCACCGGTAGCAAATCGCCCGAATCCCTGGGCAGTAGGAAAGGCCAGTTGCTGGGCCTCTAGCTGTGTGATGGAAAGCAGCAGACATAGACATCCTGCGGAGTGCAGGCTTTTTTTCCAGGAAGGTTTCATAATGGCTTTTATGTTATTGATGATAAAATCAGCAATCGCTAAAAGCAAATATCCAGCTGCGTAAAGGAGTACAAGGATATAATGTTACCTGGTTTTTACGACCCGACCGTCCTGTGCTGTCTTGCCGGCATTGATCAATTGTGTAGTAACTTCATCAATTGATTGACCCTAAAATCCAGCACAGCCGGTCGGTACAATTGTTTTAACGCTTAAATTTGGTCACCCTGCTGTTTGTCCGGCCAACACCGGCCGCTTGTTGATGACCACGCCCTTGCGCCTTAAAACAAATACTTATGCTATTAAACAGGAGCATTTCGATCGGCTATTTCATCAATGAGATCAAGTTTCAGATTCTGCTCATTATCTTGTTTGCGCTCACCATGGCGGTATTCGACCACTTTTCGGCCTTCCGGAATGTCACCTTGCCGTTGAGTGTACCGGCACTGGTAGGCACCGCCGTATCGTTGTTACTGGCTTTCCGGACCGGTCAATCGTACGAACGATGGTGGGAGGCCCGCAACATCTGGGGCGCTATCGTCAATGACTCACGCAGCCTCATCCGACTTACCATGCAATTCCTCCCCGCCGGATCAGACGAAGAGATTCAGGCTTTCGTGCGCCGCCAGGCCATATGGAATTACGCGCTGGGTGAGTCGCTGCGCCGCCTGCCCTACTCCGAGAAAGTACAGGCCTACCTCGATGAACACCAGATACAGGCGCTCAACATTCCGAATGCGATCCTCGATGAGCATTCAAAACAAATCGCCAGTCTGTACGAGGCAGGAAAGCTCAGTGGCTTCCAACAAATGCAACTCAATGAGCTGCTCATCAAATTGTGCGACAGTATGGGTAAATGTGAAAGGATCAAGAATACCGTATTTCCGCGATCGTACAGCATGCTGGTACATACCATGATCTACCTTTTCGCAGCTATCCTGCCATTTGGCCTCGAAGACTCCAAGCTGCTCATGGAAGTCACCATTACCATTGCGATACCGATCATGTTCATCGCCATCGAGAAAACCGCCATCATTATGCAGGATCCCTTCGAAAATACGCCGGTAGACACCCCCATGACCACATTGGCACAAACCATCGAAAACAACCTCAAGCAAATGAGTGGTCGCAACGATATACAACCCAAGGTGGACAATGGGCTGTATTATGAAATGTAACCGCACAGACAGGCGAGAAGGAACAGGAGCCGCTCCTATCCTTTGCCCTGCACATTGATGTCGTTGTTGTCGATCTTCTTTCTTTCCTTTTGGGGTTTCTGTGACCTGCCAAACTCCCAACCAACGGTTAGTTTGAAGGCGCGGTTGTAATAGCGGTTATCGGCCCTGGAGATAAAGGAGGGACGTTGTTTGGTATCCGTCTGGGAAGCATATTCATGGAAAGGGTTTACTGCGGCCAGCGTGACCGTCAGTTTTGCTTTTTTGATCTCCTTCTTCGCTGCAAAACTATAGTAATAAAAACGCCCTTCTTCGCCGAGTAAGGTCACTTGTCGCGTGTTGTATTCACCAAACGCCTGCAGGGAATAGTGATTGGGTAGCCGGTAAGTGGTATTGACATTGATCTCCCCACCCCAGCCGGACCTGAAAATATCTAATGCGCCACTGCTGTAATCAAAGTAATTGAGGTTCACATTGCTGTTGGCCGTCCACTGTTCCGAAATCTGCATAGTAGCCGACAGATTGAGACCGTATTGCCGGTTGGCGGCCAGGTTTTGCTTACTGGTATAGGAAATGCCGGTGGCATTGGTTTCCATAAATTCAATAATAGCATTGTCGGTCTGCCGCCAGAACAAAGCAACGTTCAGGAAAAATGCCTTTCCGGTATTCAACCCGTAAGAGAACTCAGCCTGGTGCGCGATCTCCGGTTGCAACAGCGGATTGCCGGATTCGATATTCCGCGGATCACTGGCATCCACGTTCGGATTGAGATCCCAGATATAAGGACGCGTGAGTCTTTTGGTATAGCTAAGGGTCAGGGTATTGCTTTCATCTAGTTTTTTGGTGAGTGTAGCCGTCGGCACGAAATTCAGAAAGACATTGCTGAAGGGGTTGCCATTACGCACAAAGTTCCCTTTGATACGGGTAGCCTCCACCCTTGCCCCTGCCTCAACAAACCAATTGCCCTTCAGGTGCTGCTGGTACATCGCATACCCCGCTACCACATTCTGGCTGTAAGTAAATTTATCCGACCGGTCAGGTTGCCCCACCAATTGATCGACCGCCGCCGGATCGCTGGCGCGCACCTCGTAGCGGGTATCTACCTGGCGCAGGATCGCCTTGGTGCCGGTCTCAATATGGGCAGTCCCTTTGGCATTGAGCGGATGGGTGTAATCGACCTGGAAGGTCCACTCCCGGTTGTTCGTTTTACTGTTGTTCACTTCCCGGTACAGCAGGTCCTTACCCATGTTGATTTGCCGGGCATCGTAATCCGACCGGTCGCGCGAAGGGGAATTTTGCACCTGCAGCGTCAGCTGCTGGCCGTTACGTTTGAAGCGCCGGCTATACCCCAGGTTGATATCGGCACCCAGGTATTTATTGCGGCTGTCGATATCCTGACCGTACTGCTGTTCAACAGCTCCATCCGGCCTATTGAGCACGGTCGCTACCGTATTGTTATTGGGCCATTTGCCCAACCAGGCATTAACACCCAGGTTCAGTTCATTGGATTCATCGATGGTATAGCCGATAGACAGGTCGGCCGATCCATGAGGTGCCGCATTGTCTTCTTCCACCCGTTGCTGCAGCTGGTTGCTAGCGGAGCCATTATCGAAGGAGGTTCTATCCATCATCCTGGCCTCTTTGGTACGTAATCTGTGAACATGGCCTGCCAGGTTCATACTCCATTTCGAATTCGTATAGGTGAGTCTGGGGTTCAGCATCTGCTCCAGGTTGCTGGCGCTGGCTTCGAGTGTACCGCTGAGGTCGTTCCTCCCTTTGCGCGTAATGATGTTGATGACACCCGCAGCGCCCTCCGCATCGTATTTAGCCGAAGGAGTGGTGATCACTTCCACCGACTTGATCATATCCGCCGGCATCATATTCAACGCATCCGCCGCACTGCGCGCCATCTGACCAGAATATTTACCATTGACGAGTATCTTCAGGTTGCTGCTGCCACGCATGCTTGCATTGCCTTGTGCATCGACATTCAATATCGGCGCCTTCCGCAACACATCGGCGGCCGTCCCCCCTTTATTGGATACATCGTTTTCTGCATTGTACACCAGCATACCCGGCTTCTGATCTACCAACCTTTTACGGGCGGTCACGCGAACAGCCTGCAGCTGGTCATCACCGGGATGCAACAACAGCACGCCAATCGCTACCTGCGATTGTTCTGCAGACAAATCAAGCCTACGTTCACGTGTCTTGTATCCCACGAAACTGATCTCCATATAATAACGACCGGCTACCGGCCATGCCAATTTGAAGGATCCGTTTTCTTGTGTATAGGTAGAAGCTATGGTTTGACGGGCGGTATCCAGCAGACTGACGGTGGCGTAGGAGATGGGTTTGTTGGTGGAAGAATCCCGGATGCTACCGGTGAGTAAACGACTGGTCGCCGGCTGTGCAGCCGCTTTGACGATCCATAAGGCAGCAAAGCAAAATAACCATCCCAATTTCTTCATATGCATGATCCCGGTTGATTTAGGTACAGGGCAGTGATTAAACGAATTGTGCCAGCCGGCGGAGCAAGGCTGACTGTGCAGCTTGCTCCGGCTGGACTTCTGACTAGTGCGCGGCAAAATTAAAGCGCCCTCCGCATTCAAACCTACCCCTTCAGAAAAAGCATTTATTAAATCGGGAATAAATAACATCCATTACCATGGAAAGTGGGTAGTGTAAAAAAAGCTTTTTCCGTATCGGGTAAGATAGTTTCCCGATACGTCATAAGGGAACCACACCAACCTGTTAGTTTTGTGCTGTTGTAACAATGTCGCAAATTCTCATAAGCAGTTAGTTTTGGTAAGCCCCTTCCATTCCTGGAAGGGGCTGATTTTTGCTACAGATGACTATCTTGCATACCAATCGCCATGCACCATGGAACTCAGACAACTCAAATATTTCCTGAAGGCAAGAGAACTGCGCAATTTCACCGAAGCAGCCCAACAATTACACATCAGCCAAAGCACCTTATCCCAGCAGATCAGGCAGCTGGAGGAAGAATTGAATATTCCCCTCTTCAACCGCGTGGGCAAACGCATTGCCATCACCGAAGCCGGTGAGCAGTTTGCGGAATACGCCCGACAAAGCGTTAAAAAAGCGGAGGATGGGTTACTGATGATCCGTGAACTGAATGACCTGCAAACCGGCACGGTTACCATTGGTGTAGCGTATGGGCTCAGGAACTTCTTTACCCAGGCCCTGGTGCAATTCGCCGCCAAATACCCCGGCATTCAAGTTCAGGTAGAATACGAAGCATCGCATGACCTGTATGAAAAACTGGCCCGTTTCGAGTTGGATTTCATTCTCGCCTTTCATGAAAACACGCCAGCGCCGCTGTTTACCTACCAGACACTCTTCAGCTCTCCCATGGTATTGGTAGCCTCCAGGAAGTCGGCCATAGCGAAGCAATCACAAGTAACCCTGGAAGAGATCTGTCAGTTACCCCTGGTGATTGCCACACGTGGCTACAGCACCGCCCATATCATCAGCAAAGCATTTCATAAGAAAAAGCTCAACCCACGGTTTTCGATCGCCGTGAATGATGTACCCACGGTACTCGACCTTGTCAAAACCAGCCACTGGCACAGCATACTGGTACAAACGAGTGTCTGGGACAAAGACCTCGTCGCCATACCCATCAAAGACAAGAGCCTGGTACGAACAGCGAAGATCATTACCCTAAAAGACGCTTATGAAAAAAAGGCCGTCAAGGCCTTCCAACAACTGATCAAACAGATCAATGAACGTGGAAAAACCTGAACGGCCCGTCAATAATTGGTGATCCGCTTAAGCAGTCAACACCTTCTCAAAAGCCTTTCTCGCACTGCCGCGGAAATACACTTCGCCGCAATACACATATCCCTGCTTTTGAAACAAATTCAGCATCGCCGGGTTGTCGAAATTCGTGTCCGCCTTGATACTCATAATGCCGTGGGTTCTGGCATAATCTTCAATAAAACCAAACAATACTTTTGCCAGGCCTTTACCCAACTGTTGCTCAGCAATGGCCACCCGGTGAAACACGACAAAATCACCCTCCGTCAACCATTTACCTTCGATGCCCGCATAAGCCGGCTCGTCGTTGACTAGAATGGCGCAATAACCAACAATCACATCACCCGTTATTAATACATAGCCGGCTCCGTTGTCGATGTCTTTTTGCACGACGACTGGATTAGGATAACCATCCTGCCATTGCTGACTACCATCTTTCTTTCTGCGGAGAATAGCCTGCTGCAGGATCTCCCAGATGGCATCCAGGTCTTCCGATACTGCTTTTCTGAAATTATAGTCCATATTCATTGTTTGATCATTTCTTGTTTTTCACGGGGCGACTGCGGCACCAATCGCCGGATAAAGATAACCGCCACCAGGTTAATGGCGGCCAGCGAAGCACAGGTCACCAGGAAGGCAGTCATGCCCGCCCGCGCAATCAATAATCCACCGGCAAAGGGAGCAATGGCCTGCGCTATCAACGGCAGGCGACCCAGCCGGCCGATGATGACCGGATAACCTTCCTTGCCAAAAACGTGCAGCGGTAAGGTACCCCTTAAAATGGAACGCATACCATTGCCTAGACCAAAGAGCACCACCGCCAGGGCAGCCGTATAGGCCCCTCCCAGCAAGAGGAGAATACCTGCCAGGTGCGCCAGGCCCGACCAGACCGCACTACCCAACACAGATTTCCCGGGCAATATCAGTTCAATAGCCCGTGCAGCGGCCTGACTGGGCCCCAACAGGGCTGTCATGGCAAGCACACTCGCCATGACCATGCCCCTGGCCGATAATATATCGATGAGATATATTACAATGCCCGTATTGAGCAATGCGCCAATGGTAAAATTAAAGAGGATCAGGTAGTATACCGGCGACCGGAACAGTGAGGGCGACAACACCGCAGCGGGAGCCGCTTCCTTCACAGGTAGTATACGATTATCCTGTACCCGAAATACATACCGGTGGATGGGCCATATCACCAATACCAGCAACAACGCATACACAAAACAGGTATTACGCCAACCGAACTGCTGCAATAAGAAAGAGGAGAATGCCCAGGAGATGGAAGGGGCCAGGCAAGAGATCAAGGTTACTTGCACGATCGCTTTGTGCGCCTGGTGCCCATATTGCTTACCGAGTGAAGCAAACAGTGCGTCGTACAAGCCCATGGCCATCGCTAAGCCGATAATGACCCAGCCGGTAATAAATAAAGAATAATGTTGTGCCAGTCCTACCAATACCAAGCCAACGGCCATCACGATGCCTGCATTTTGCAAGGCAACATTCAGCCCTGCCGTATCGATCAGTCGGCCAATCCGCGGCAACAGCAGGCCAGCAATCAACAAGGCCAGTGATAAGCAACCATAGATCTGCTGGTACGACCACTGCCTATCTTCCATGATCGGGGCAGCCAGCACGGAGAGCAAAAAATAAGAACCGCCCCACAACAGGATCTGCGCAACGCCCAGCAGTGCGATCTGCCACATACCGGGTAGGGATGCTTCTGGCTTATGTATTGAACTATTCATTGTCGGCCACAAAAGTCCGACAATAGGCTAAATTGGTAAAATGGTCTTTTTCTATGGAAATGATCGATAAAACCGATGGATGACACCAAGCACTTCCCTACCCTCAAATCGACGACAAATGCCTGTTCGTCGACGGGCCGCTTTGCCAGCCCAGCTGTTACGATAGTTTTGCGAGAACCAACCATTGTACCATGACTACCTTAACACGCACGCAAATATTCATCATGGCAGCCACGGCAGGCATCGCCGTGGCCAATGTCTATTACAGTCAGCCCATCCTGCAAGCGATCGCGCAGCACTTCGATATCACTACAGAAAAAGCCGGCAGCATCTCCGTATTGTCGCAGATCGGTTATGGTATCGGTCTGTTTTTACTGACGCCTGTTGGCGATATGATCGAGCGTAAAAAACTCATCCTGTACTTGCAGATCGGTTTGATCGCCTCCTTACTATTGATAGGCTTCGCGCCCAATCTATCCGTCCTGTATGCGGGTAGTCTGCTCATTGGTGTGTTTGCCGTGGTAGCACAGGTTATCCTGCCCATGGCTGCGAGTCTGGTACAGGAACATCGGGGTAAAGTGGTCGGCCAAATATTTACCGGCCTGCTGATCGGTATCCTGGTAGCCCGGGTATTCAGTGGGTTCGTGACGAACTGGCTGGGCTGGCAGTATGTGTACATCCTGTCGTCGGGCCTGGTAATGGCTACAGCCCTACTCATGCAGGCAGATTTTCCCACCGTGCCTACCCGCTTCACTGGCACCTACTTCGGACTGCTGCGATCTACTGTTGCACAGCTGGGCAGATTCTCCCCACTGCGTAAAGCAGCGCTCACCGGCATGTTGGCCTTTGGCACCCTCAGTGCCTTCTGGGTCACCCTTACCTTCTACTTGAGCGGAGCACCTTTCCATTACGCGCCCTCACAGATCGGCCTGTTTGGTTTACTGGCAGCTGCGGGCGCCCTCGTCGCACCCGTGTTCGGTAAATTAGCCGACAAAGGCACGCCGCATCGCTCCCTGCTATTCTCCACCAGCTTGACACTGGTTAGTATTATTGCGTTGAAATTGTTTCCAGGTACGATCATCGCCATCTGGATAACGGTCATCCTCCTGGATATTGGCGTGCAGGCTACGCAGGTCACCAATATCGCCATCATCTACTCGCTGGATCATACAGCCAATAGCCGCATCAATACTGTGTACATGACGAGCTATTTTGTTGGCGGGGCCCTGGGTGCCTTCTTCGCCATCCAGCTCTACGACGCGGGCGGCTGGGCCTGGTCAACCACCTTCATGGCCCTGTTATCGATTACAGCCATTGTCAATGTGGCTACCATGCAGCCCATCAAAAAGCCCCTCGCTATTTGATCCGCTGGTCGATCTCGCGTTGCACCCGTTGGGTAAAGGCCGGATTCCAGATCGTCCAGTGATTGGCACCTGGAAACAATTCGATGGCCATAGCCGCATTCACCCGAGCGGCTTTCTCCCTAAACAACAGCACCGCTTTATCGAGGAAGAAGTTATCATCGGCTCCGGCATACACATGCACTTTCTGATCGAGGTCTTTGGCCAATTTCTTATAGTGGGTTAGTAAAAAGCGGCCCAGGTCATAGGCTTGCCAGGTTGCCACTACCTTTGGATCGATGGCGCCTGTAGCCCGATTGTACATCAGCTGTGGTCTTCCCTGCTTATCTGGCACGCCAAATTCAGCTTCGAATGATTGCAGCTGACCGCCGTCGCCGAGAAAGTCTTCCAGGGCCACAAACTTTTTCAGGGTACCCAACGGCTTGCCGTCGACGATAAAGAATGGACGTTCCGCACCAGTCTTGTCGACGTACAGATTAGCGCCGGGCTCGTACAGATCGACGCCGGTAAAATTGCTGAAATCCACCGGATCGGGCGATACCGCCCAGCAACCTCCAAAGGATTTGGGATAGTTCAACTGCAACCACAAAGCTCCATAGCCTCCGGAACTTTGCCCCATGACGAAATGTTGCAACGGGTCGCGATCGATACGGTATTGGCTGGTCAGGTGCGGAATGAGCTCTTCCACCAAGGCCTTGCCCCAGGGGCCATTCACCCTTGAGTCGACAAAGGCATGCAAGCCAAATCGGGTTTGTGTTTCAGGATTCAGGTAAACATAGATCTTGTCTTTGCCCGTACCAATACCATATCGCTGGGCCGCCTGTGGCCCCAGAATGTCATAATGGGTACCACCCCATCCCGGAATGATAAACACGACAGGGTATCGACGATTGGTGTCCTGGCTGTAGCTGGCGGGCAGCACGACGCCGGCTTTGATGAACCGATCGCTCCGGTGGAACTTCGATAACAAAGCACTGCGGAAATTTACCAGCTTGATGGAATCACGCTCCCGGAATGGGCGTTGAGGAATTTGTCGTGCCAGGTGAATATGCGCTTCGTTGCCCGCCCTTACTTCCACTTTCACGTCTCTCGAGTACCAGTTGCCCGGTGTAGTGGTATTGTTGCGCTCGATGGTGTCTACATCCAGTATAGCGGCAAACTTATAGAAGCCAGGTTTGAGCTGATCGAAGGGAATGGGATAAGCCCGGGCAGCACCATCAATTTCCTGTACGGTACCCGGTTGCCAGTTGCGTACATCTTTATAGAAACTGGGCGTGGGGCGAAATGGATCGGGGTCCTGCACACCATAAGCGGTATCGGTGACGGAAAACACATAAAGTCTACCGGTTTGCGCCAGGTGGGCCGCCGTATCGAGGTGTACATAAATCTTAAATGCCTGTGCGTGGCCGGCTATAGCAGTCAGCAACAACAGGCATACGGTCAATAAACGTTTCATAGCTGCTGTATTCATGGTCGTATAATACCACGAAATTACACAGCCCTTGCTGCCCGTACGCGTGCAGTCGCCCACATGTTCATGTGAAAAAGATGGGTTCCGTCGAAATACGGGGCTGAAGAGGCTAATCCGGGAGCCAGCCGGAAGACTGGCCACTTTAACAATAGTCAAGGACCACCGGAAAACAACTTATTCTGGAACCTGGTTTAACAACAACTGCATCATGGCAACTGCTGATGCTTTGCTTTTGCGGATCAGCCATTCCCGGGGAGAATTGTCGCTGAGCTCATGTACAATGGTTTCCGTGCCATATGTTTGAAATAAATAACTGAGGGAAGTATAGGAAGGGCCTTCGCTCACCAGTGGGCGGATGACGGGTTTTAAATCAGTAACCTGTTGCTGCGTGGCCTGGATCCACGTCTGTGAAAAACCAGGCAACAGGCTTTTCTGCTTGGGGTCAACGATGAAAAAGATCTCTTCCTGGGTGGAGTGAAAATCCAGGGCAAACAATAGTTTGTTATCGGTGTTCGCCAGCTCTCGTTGCAAATACTGTTGTACTGCTTTTGTTTCCGGTTGGTTAAAAGCGTACCAATCCCGGTTCAGGTCTACGCCACCGGCGCTGTGCCGCCAGGTGCCTTCATCTACCCCATCAGGATTCAGCATGGGTAACAAGTAAACCAAAAAGCGCTGACGAAACTGCTTCGCCAAAGCGTCGTTCTCCAGCAGCCGCTCTACAAAGGCTTTTTGTGCGATCTGTCCCGTTACCTCCGGTGAATGCTGGCGGCTCATCAGCAAGATGCGGCTGCAGGATTGCTGATTGCCCCATTTCAAGGCGTTGATCGGCTTACCCCATTGAGACTTTCCGATGACAGTGACCGGTACACCTGCTTTTTTGCTGACCTGGTTGGCCCAGCGTTGCACATCCGCTGAGGTGCTGAGTTCCTGCGCGGCTACCCAGGTAGTATCGGCCCCCACCCGCAAGTGGAAGGAATAGTCAGGAGTAGCTGAATCACGCTCCGATTCCTGTGTCAGCAAGGACCAATCCTGCCCATTTTTGCTGATCCATGGTGCATAGCGATGATTGACACCTTGCTGATAGGTTAGCTTTATGACGATTTGCTGTGGTCGTTTTGACCATACTTTAAAGGCATACCAGGGACTGGCATTGACCGGTGTATTCTCGGAAGTGATCAGTAAGGTATACAGTGAGTCGTTGACTCTGGCCACGCCGCTCACCCGGGCACCGGGAAAATTATTACTAAACCATACGTCCCCACCCGGGAAAGAAAACACGCCCTTCCATTGTTGTTGAATGGGGCGATTATACGTCTGTACCAACCGCGCAGCGTTTTGAGGCAGAGATTGGGCGTTCGTAGATTGTAATACCAATAGTAGCAGGGCAACAGCAATAATCTTGGGCATAATGAGGGGTTAATCCGGGTTACGAATGCCTGTACGGAACAGGTTCCGGCAAATATACATCACCCCACTCATTAAGTAGACTACTATTTATGGCTCACCGGGTAGGAACAGGAGAAAAGGGCTTTGCAGCGCTCCCGAAGCCGCTACAGTCCCCGCAACAATGGCAGACTGCGGCACCCGTGATCTCAACTGCAAAGCCCTTCTTAAAAAGATAGATGGTATGGTTACAGCTTCACCAGCCGCACAGGCTTATCGGTGGTTTTACCCGCCCGTACAAAATACACGCCCGCGGGCAAAGCATGAATATTCAGGCGCACAGGGCCGCTCTGGGCACCCGCCTGCTGCCGCAATACTAACCGGCCATGCGCATCGTAGATTGCGATCGCCGATTTAGCGGCCACATAACTCAATACCAACACATCCGACGCAGGATTCGGCAATACCTGTAGTTTTTTATTAGTTGGCGATGTAGCCTCTTCCACTGTAGCTGTCGTCGTAGTTACCGTCGACAAGGGCGCTGCCGCCGTGGCCACCACTTCCAGGGAAGACACCTGGTCGTTCCAGCCATTGTCGACCAGGCAACCATCATCCGCCGTCAGCGTCAACGAGCTGCCGGTATAGTTATCATCCCAATATACAATGACCCGGTAACCCGAGGCTACCCGGATGGACGAAATATCATCATTCTTCACACCTGCAGCTATGAGATCGGTCAGCGTATAGCGACCCAACCGCAGGGGCACGCCCCCACCCGAATAGTTACAATTCTTATACACAGTCGCATATTGGTTGGTTGTTGCGGAATAAGGCGTATTGATCAGCAGGGATACGGCCGTGGAAGCGCTGAATCCAGCGTAGTAAGTACCCTGCGCGGCCCGCGTACCCCACAGTGTCTGGATGATGTTCTCTGTATTGCGGTTGTTGTAGGCCACGCGCGCATTCAACTGTAGCCAGGAAATGAAGTCGGGCCGGTTGCAATCGACGATATACCGCCGGGCATAACGCTGGAATATGCCTTTGAAGCCATTCAGGTCCGGACCTTCTTCATTGTTGATGACACCCGAATTGTACATATTCACCTTGGTGTACTGTGCAATATTGATCGCATTGGTCAGGTACGCCGCATCATTGGTATGGTTGTATAACATGACGGAAGCACCCAAATAGGTACCCTGGTTGTACGTAGAACTCCAGTAATTGATGGTACCGCTGTTGTTGTTGTCGTACACCTTACCTGTAGCCGGCTCAAACAGGTTTACCTTCGACCAATTGTACAAAGTCACCGCCTTGTTGACGTAGGCAATATCATTAAACGCCTGGTACAGGTACATACAAGCCACCATGGCCGGCCCATTGATACAGGAGTTGGTGCCTGCCGTACCCTGCTTCCATACCAGCCAGTTGCCATTGTCGCGCGTGGCGCGGGCATACATTTTATCAAATTGATCTTTGGCTTTGTTGAGGTAGGTTTGGTTACTGCTGCGCAGCCCCATGCGTACACAGGCCAGCACCATCCAGGTAATATCGTCATTGTACTCATTCCACATCCAATCCTGTCCTTCCTTGGCGATGAACAAGCCAAACATCTCATCGAAGAGGGTTTTGTACTTGGTCTGCCCGGTTACTTCGTACGCATCCACCACGATCTCCATCATCTCGGCTACGCCCCAGAAACCTTCGTTGGGAATGACCTGATTGCCCGTACGCGCATCGTAGTACTTCGTTTTCCAGGCGGTAAATAAAGCATCGGCGATAGCAGCTGTAGGCGCAGCAGGCCGGTCGGTCACTTTTTCAAAACTCCAGCGCTGGTTGCTATTGGTATGGTTGGTCCACAACGCCACATCCGTACCATCTGCCGAACCGCTCGCCACAATATCCGCAGAAAAGCCGGTATTGGCGGCAGCGCGAATACTAAAGGAGCCATCACCATTGTTGACGATGTTCCAGCGCACCTGGTTGTTGTTGCTGTTGTCACCCTGGTCTACGTTGACCGAATTGGCCGGCGTGGCACTGGCCAGGTGCAGGAATTTTTCGGTACCAATGTTTTGCAGGGTGTAATTATTGCCGTTCACGAACACTACCCGCCATCGTTCGGCATCGCTGTCGGTATCGGTCCAGATATCGACATTGGCGCCATTGGCCAGTGAGGCGTTGCTCACGTTCAGCAATTTGTTGTTGGCTTTAGAACGGATCTTGTAAATAGCGCCGGATTCGATACCGGCTGTCTGAGCCTGGACAGTAGCCGCCGCTATCAGCAGCAATACGGTGCCAGTACATAGGAAAAGGTTTGTCGACTTCATGTGGCAATTATTGTTTGGTTATAAAATACAGCAATCATTCATCCGTAATAATCATAGTATACATTTAGTGTATTCCCGAATATTTTCAGGTAAAAATGGGTCCGCTGTACCGTGAACAAAAAGTTCACCCGTACAGCGGACCTGGTTTTCTATCAATGTCAATGTTTCTACTTGCCGCCCGACAATTTCAGCCGATAGCTGAACGTAGTTGGCTTCAGGTATACTTTGTAAGGCTCCAGGGGTCTTGGGCCACAACCATGTGACCCTACGCCCAGTGTTTTGTAGCTTACACACAGTACGGTGCCCTTACTGCCCGGCAGGTCGATCTTGTATTCGACCGGTGCCATTTCTTCATCGCTGTAAGGCAGGGCTGCCACCTGTAGTAAAGAACCTTCCTGTGCTACGGTAAGACCAGCACCCTGGGCCGATTGAACCCTTGCCCAACGCACATCTTCATGGTTACCGCATTCCATCGGTTTTTCATACGGTGTCATTTGCGCCTGCACACTACTGGCATAGTGCCCCACATCGAATCCGCTTTTACGGTCGCCGTAATTTTCCATCGGACCGCGTCCGAAGTAGTCGAAGCGATCCAGTCGCTTGTCGAGAAACAGCCGTACCCCCAATCTCGCTACGGGTAAACTGGGATCACTGCTGGTCACTTCATTCACGGCTAGCACTTCGCCCGCACCATCAATGGTATACGTCACACGGTGTTGTACGGTGAAGCCCTGCAAACCGGTACCGGTAAGGGTCGCTTTGATCTCCACCGAACCAGGTGTTACCTGTCGGCCTGCGACCTCCGATGCTACCCATACCAGCCTGGTGAGTCCTTTCTTCTCCCAATCGGGATAAGCCCACATATCATCTTTCTGGTGGGGTGCCCGCCACAGGTGCAGCAGGGGGCCTCCACCGGGTTGCAGGATAGACTGTCCCTTTTCTTCGATGTGGGAGAAAGTTCCTTTCGATTTATCAAACTCCAGGCTGAAGCCCGCGCCTTTTACCAGGAGCGACGTCGCCGTTTCCGATAAGGTCACTCCTTTGCCCACAACAGGTTTAGCCGGTGCAGGTGGGGTCGATGCCAACGCCAATTGCTGCCATGCCACTTCATATCCTTCGGGCGCCCATTTTTCGGCGCTGGCCAACTGGAAGGATATGCGCAGAAAGTATTCCGCACCCGGTTTAGGGCTTACCGAATAAGGTACCCGGATGTCTTTTTCCGCACCAGGCGCTACATCACCTACGGCCAGGTTACCCGAAGCGATCACCGTGCCGTTTTCACTCAGCATCCATAAGGCCACCAGGCTCTTCAGGTTGGTAGCCTGATAGCGATTCTTGAGGGTAATCAGTTGTTGAGCGATGTCCTTTTCGCGGATAGTAACCCATTGGTAAGCATGTTTCAGCTCCGGAAAATGTGGTTTGGGCGAACGGTCGGAGAAGACTACACCCTTATGAATAAAATACTGGTCATTGGGATACTCGCCAAAACCACCACCAAAGGCGGTAATGGGATGTTTGGGATCACGTTTGTTGTAGATGCCCTGGTCCTGCCATTCCCAGATGGCGCCACCCAACAAGGCGGGATATTTATCGAACAGGTCGTTGTAAATATCTACCGAGCCCATGGAATTGAACATGGCATGCGCATATTCGCAGAGGTAAAATGGCTTGGTGAGTGTAGTATCTTTTGCTCTTCTCTCCAGGCTTTCCACATCGGTATACATCTGGCTGTCCATACCCGCGGGATTACGTTTACCGATACCAAATCCTTCATAGTGGGTAATACGGGTAGAGTCGATGGCATGGATGGCATCCAGCGCCGCCCGGAAATTGGTACCGCCGCTGCCATTTTCATTGCCGAGCGACCAGATGATCACCGAAGGATGGTTTTTGAAGTTCTCTACATTCGCCAAATTGCGATCGATGATGGCCGCCTTGATCGTTGGTTCTTCATTGAACCGGTTCATGGCACCATGGCATTCTACATTGGCCTCTGCCACCAGGTAAATACCATACTCATCACAGAGTTCATACCAACGCGGATCATTGGAATAATGCGAGGTACGAACGTGGTTACAATTGGCCTGTTTGATGAGTTGGATATCGCGGATCATTTGCGCTTCCGTCACCGCATGACCATCATCGGGCCAGTTCTCATGGCGGTTCACGCCTTTCAATTTGATGGGCGTACCATTCACGATTACCTGACGGCCCTGTATGCTCATATTCCGAAACCCGGTACGGGCCGACAAATACTCTACGACCTTATTCCCCGCTACCAGGGAAATAACACTCGTATATAAGGTTGGCGTCTCCGCCGTCCATTTTTCTACTTCTTTGATCAGCACTGCCAGCTCCACATTAGCTTCTTCGCCTGGCTGCAAAGCTTTGACCGGTGTCTTGAATTTCGACACCAGTGTACCCCCTTTGTACACCGCCAATTCCAGCTCACGCGCCGCCACCGGCGTGTTGCCATAGTTCTTCACTTTGGTGAAGGCTGCAGCGACACCGGTATTGTGGTGATCGAATCCGGACCGTATGAAGAAATCGCGTATGTGCTGTTGCGGGCTGCTCCACAACGTTACGTTGCGGAAGATACCGCTCAACCGCCACATATCCTGGTCTTCGAGGTAACTGCCCGTCGTAAACCGGTATACCTCTACGGCCAACACATTGTTGCCGGGCTTGATGTATTTGGTAAGGTCGAATTCAATGGCATTGCGGCTGTTGACACCATAGCCTACCTTTTCACCATTCACCCACACAAAGAAACCAGCATCGATGCCATCGAAAGTGATGAACACCCGCCTGCCTTTCCATTCCGCCGGTACGGTGAAGTTGCGACGATAACTGCCGACCGGATTCCTCTCTTTGTACGCTGTGAATTTTACAGGTGGTGTGCTCATCACCCGGGGGTAATCACTCTGAAAGATATAATTGAAATTGCTGTAGTAAGGAGTTCCATATCCTTCCACCTGCCAGTTGGACGGCACCTTGATGTCGTTCCACTTCGACACATCGTACGCCGGTTTATAAAAATCCACCGGGCGCTTCTGTGGCCAATCGACCCAGTGAAACTTCCACTGACCATTCAGGCTACGACTGTAAGAGGACGCGCTGCGCCTGGCTGCCAGGGCTTCCTGCAGGGAAGCATACGGCATCAGTGTGGCGTGGTGTGCTTCCTGGTTGATCCCGGTATTCTCGGGATCTTCAATTTCTTTGGGTACGAAGGCGGTGTCGGTGGCCGACAGGCCATTGAAGGGCGCGGTCTGCGCCATTGAATGACCGCCTACAAAGACCGCAAGGGATACACATAAGATCCGGACTACTTTTCTTCTAAAAGGGGCTTTGCTCATAGCTGGTTATACTGTTTCAAAAATGCAACAGCCGGCCCTTGCCGGCCTGTCGCGATTCACTAACGAATTAAAAGGCGTTCAATTCCGCCAGGTAGGTATACGAAGCGCTATAGGACGAATTGATGGTCACTTTAAAGTAGCGGGCTGGCTTGAATCCCTCCGGGAGAAATACAGGCTGCAGATTTTTGTTGTTTTGCAGGCTGAAGGTGCCAGCATCAGTCCACACCGTATTGTCTGTACTTACCTGCACATTTACCTCGTTGGCCTTACCGTTACCATCCACCTGGCGGCTCAGGAATGATAAGCCGTGCAATACCTGCTCTACACCAAGGTCAATGGTCAGCGAATGGGGAGGGCCGGGCGTGCCGCCCTGCCATTGTGTATGCCAAAAGGTAGAAGGGTCGTTGTCGAGTACAAAAATGGCGCGGCCATTGTTCGCCCCCTCCCCGGTTGCTTCCTGCGAAGAAAAGGCGATAATCTTCCAGGCTGCACGATCATAATTGGGATAATCTTTTAAGTCGGGCTGCGCTTTCACCACAAAGAAGGTGGTACGCAAGGCTTCATTGACGGGTGTCGCTTTGGTGGTCACACCGATGGGCAGCACATAAGTTTTCAGCGCATTCATCGCTCCTGCTCCACTGGTCTTGAAGGTCACGCTCAGTGGATCAGTGTTCAACTTTCCTTTAGGTATCACCGCACTGGTGGCTGACAGGGTATAACAGCTGGCAGGCAGTAAGGCGTAGTTTGTCCGGTTGGCCTTGTTGAAACTATCCAACTTGGCATCATTGATAAAAAACTCAACGGGTATATCGGCATCCGGATACCCCTGGCCGCCGTAATTGGCACCATATACCAGTGACTGTTCTTCTGTGGTAATCTTCAGCGTCCTCACCACCGGACCGTTGACCGACTGGGCCATATAAATCCTGGTATAACTTTCAATAGGTTGATAAGGCAGGTTGTAGTCATCCTTGCAGGCATTCAGCGCCAGGCAAGCGGCCAAACACACGAGAAAAACGAAGCGGGACATATATTGATTGCGCATGATCGTTCACTTGATTGAGTTAATAAAGAGCTTACCATCCGGGATTTTGCACCACCAGTTTCGACCGGTCCATATCATATTGACTGATCGGGAACCAATAAGAGGCTGGGAAGCGGAACAGGTGTTCACTGGCCACCACTCGCGTGTAGAAACTGTTGTCATCCTTGTTGATGTTCATGCCGTGCATGGGGCCCATTACCTGTGGCGCGATCTTCCAGCGTCTGATATCGAACCAGCGATGTGTTTCGAAGGCCAGTTCTACCCTGCGTTCCTGCCAGATCCTCGCCCGCATATCAGCCTGGCTCGCGGGCATGGACAGGTTGGCCGATCCATATTCAGGCACATTGGCGCGCACCCTTATCAGGTTGAGGTATTTGGCAATGTCTGCATTCCCCGGGTCGTATTCATTCAGCGCTTCGGCATAGTTGAGGTACACTTCTGCCAGCCTGAACAGGCACAAGGGGCGTGCGTACCTGGTGCCATTACCACCAGATCCGGCATTGGTTTGCGTAGCCACATTTTTACGGACCAGGTAACCGGTCTTCGTAAAGTCGGTGGGATGTCCATTCTTGCCATTGGGGCTACCGGCAAAGAAGCTGATCGCTTTGGCGCTTTGCATATTACCGCCCTGGAACATGCTATTGTTGTAGGTGACCGACGCGTAGAACCGGGGTTCCCTGTTCATGTACATATTGGATACCTGAACGCCATTCACGGTTGTAAAACCAGCTTCGGTATACAGCCCAGATTCTCCAATCGGTTTTCCATCCGACATGAAATAAGCATCTACCTGCTCCTGCGTTACGCCTACGCCATTCCAGCCACCGGCTTGCCTAGGCATGCAATGCACATCCCAGGTTGGCATATTGTTGTTCTTGCGGTTAAATATTTGCTCCGCATTCCAGGCCTGTAACAGCGCGCCCTGCACCGATTTGATGGGGTCATTGCCCGGATCTTTGTACAGGCTATACAATCCCAGGTCGATCACGGCCTTAGCCGCATCCGCCGCCCTTTTCCATTTACCGGCCTGGTAGCTTTGGTTGATCAGCTGACTCCCATCTTTATTTATAAAGCCGGCAAAGTCGGTATTGCCGTTATACAGCGGGCTTGCAGCATACAAGAGTAAGCGCGCTTTTACTGCCAGGGCCATACCCAAGGTAGCACGCCCATATTCGATGTCGCTGGCCTGACCGTTATTGGAAGGAATTCGTGGTAATACTGCGGCTGCTTTATCCAATTCGCTGGCCACATAGTCCACACAGGTATCGAATGCGCTGCGGGGCAATTGCATGGCTTCAGCAGAAGCATCGGCCGGTATCTCTGTTTCCCCAATGATCACTACCGGGCCATACTGCCGCATCAGCAGGAAATAAAAATAGGCGCGCAGAAACCGTGCCTCTGCTTTGTATTGATCGATCCGGGATTGACCATTCAGTGCCAGTATCTCCGCATTGTTGTCGATGTGGTTGATGAAATAGGTGGCTGAGCGAATGCCCCTGTAGTAGTTACCCCAGGTATCAAACAGCGTTGCGCCCGCACTGATATTGCCGATATTAAGGGCATAGGTGGGGTACTTGGACCAGGTAATATCGATCTCATCCGAATTGCCTCCCCAGGGATTGCCTTCCCACTGACTGAAATCATCATTCACGTAATTGTACACATTGGCCAGGTATTGTTCGGAAGGTCCTTTCTTTTGAAACACCTGCTCGATGGTGATACGGTCATTGGGTACCTGCTCGAGGTATTTGTCGCAACCACTCGTAACCAACGTGACCAGGGTGCCTATAAGCAGTAAATTATAGCCTGTTATCTTTTTCATATAGCGTAGTTATTTGGAAGGTCTCTATTTGAAAGAGCACTTGATGCCGAAATTGAATGTCTTCGTCAATGGGTAGGTGGCCCCTTTGCCATCTCCCAACTCCACATCCCACATATCGAACTCACTTTTTGTCCATAGGTTGTATCCGATAAAATATACACTGAGGTTGGACATACCGACATATTTGAGCCAAGATGAACGGGCAAAATCATAGGAAAGCTGCAAGGTCTGCAGACGAAGGAAGGCCCCATTCTTCACCCACCAGGTGCTGTTCGCATAGTTCATATTGTCATTACCATAGGTAAGGCGGGGATACAGGGGGCGCGGGTTCGTATTATCGGGTGTCCAGCGATCCGTGATCTGTTTCATCAGATTGCCTCGCTCTCCTCCCTGACTAAAGGGCTGCAGGCCATCGCCATTGAGCGAGATATCAACATTGCTGATCCCTTTGAACCAGCCTGCGATGGAAAATCCTTTCCAGGAAATAGTAGGTCCGAAGCCATATACAATCTCGGGAAAGGCGCCATAGCCAATAGGACCCTGATCGTAAGAGTCAATCTTACCATCACCGTTCATGTCTTTGTATTTGATGTCGCCGGCTTTGTTGGTACCGGTTTGATAGGGGCTGTTGGCTACATCTTTGTCGTCCTTGAACAGGCCCAGATCGGTATAACCAAAACGTTGGCCAAACTTGCGGCCGATCCTTTGCTGCCAGGGATAAGGCCAGGGCGCGTTGGCATCGTCGATCACTTTGGCTCTCGTCCAGGTGAAATTACCACGCAGTCCGATCATCCAATCTTTACCGACCTGCTTGTTCAGATCGATCGAGGCATCGATACCGCGATTGTGCACTTCTCCCAGGTTGGCATAAGGCAATGACAATACCCCCACATAATTCGGCACATCACCGCGCTGACGGAAGATCGCTTTACGGTCTTCGCGGAATACATCCACCTGCAATGTCAGTGCATTGTTCCATGTCTTGAGCTCCACCCCCAGGTTTTGTTTGATGGCTTTTTCCCAAGTCACATTTACAGCATAGTCACCGATATCCAATCCATTGATGGTCTGGTTAGTGCCGTTTTGTCCGTAGGTATAGTTACCGTCGAGGTAACGATTGCCACCACCTACAGTAGATATGTAGGCAAAACGTCTGCCACCTATATTACTGTTACCGACTTCTCCATAGGTGTATTTGACCTTCAGGAACTGAACAATATCGGAGAGCGGTTCGAAGAAGTCTTCCTGTGAAGCAACCCAGCCAACACCATAGGCCGGGAAAAAACCGTACCGTTTGTTGGGAGCAAAAGTTTCAGAGCCGTTGTAACCAAAATTAATATCTGCCAGGTATTTGCCGTCATAACCATAGGTAGCACGACCGGCTATACCCATAAACCGGAATGGAATAGATCCAATGAAATCACCCGCAAAGGCGTCCGATCGATCATACTGATTAAAGAGCAACATACCAGTTACATCATGGAGGCCAAATTTATTGATGTAGTTGACCGAAGCTTCCAGGTTGTATTGACGTGACCCACCATTTGCACGCTCATAGCCCAGAAAGCTGGTACCGATGGAGGTTTGATCCAGCAACAACTTGCCGGCTGAATCACGACCACGTGCGAGGTAGCCGTCCACCGATTTCGTACGACGGATGGTATGGGTATTGTAGTTATCGAATGAATACATCGCTGTGGCCGACAGTCCTTTCAAGATCTTGCCCAAGTCCTGGGTTACCCGGATATTGCTCCACAACTGACTTCTGAATTCTGTTACATAACCCGTTTGTGTTAGCCTGTTGTAAGGATTGAAGATATCGCCTGTCCGCAACTGCGAGTACAAACCATTGGAATATACCTTGGGAATAAGGATTGGTGGCAGCAGGTAGGCAGCACCCCAGATATCGCCCACGGAACTACCGGGAAAGTTACCGTTGCTGATCCAGCCTGCAGCACCAAAATCAACCTTGGTCGACTTGGTCACTTTTAAGGTAAGATTAGAGGTAAAGTTGTACCTGGTAAATTTGATGGCCGAGTTATAGTTTGCCAGATCGTCTGTTTTGTACAAACCATTTTCATCATAATAACCGAGCGACAGATAGTACTGGGCATTGTCCGACCCACCGCTGGCATTCACCCGGGCACGCCGGTTCTGTCCTGTTTTCTTGAACAGTTCGGCAAACCAGTCTACATTGGGATACAGGTCGGGATCAACTCCGCTGATCGTCTTATCGATCCTGTCCTGCGTATATTTGGGAAGCGGATCGTTGGGATTGCTGTTGTGATAGGCTTCATTTGCCATCTGCATGTAGGTGACGCCGTCAGCAAACTCTGGCAACTGGGTAAACTGTGTGATACCCTGATCATATTGCATATTGATGAGGGGCTTACCAACCTTTCCTTTTTTCGTGGTAATGATGATCACGCCATTGGCGCCACGCACACCGTATACCGCAGTTGCAGAGGCATCCTTCAGTATACTGAAGCTGGCAATATCTTCAGGATCGACATTCGAAAAATCCCGCTCCACACCGTCCACTAAAATCAGCGGCCTGCTGTTGGTAAAGGTGGAGATGCCCCGGATGTAAATATCGGCGTTGTCATAACCTGGCTGACCACTGCGCTGCACTCCTACGATACCGGCTACACGACCAGCCAGCAGGTTGGTCATATTGGCAACCGGCTGTTTGAGGTCTTGCGCATTAACCGTACTGATGGCGCCGATCAGGCTCACCTTTTTTTGCTGGCCGTAACCTACTACCACTACATCTTCGAGGCCCGTAGCCTGTTCGCGCAGGGTAATATTGATGACGGTGCTTTTGTTGACGACTACTTCCTGCGTAGTATATCCCACATAGGAGAATACAAGCACGGGATTGCTTTCGGTGATCTTAATGGAATACAGCCCGTCCTTGTCGGAGGTAACGGTCGCCGTACCGCTTTTGGTGGAAACGGTAACGCCGGGCAAGGGCTCGTTGCGCCCGCTGATGACCTTCCCTGTCACCACCGCCGCCACGGCTTCAGTCGATGCAGGTTTCGGTGTAATGAGCACCGTCCGGTTGTTGATGGTATAAGTAAAGGGTTGGTTGTCGAAGCACTGACGCAAGGCTTCCTCTACAGAGCCATCGCGTACATGAACGTTTACAGGCTGGGCCTTCCGGATGAGGGCTTCGTCGAACATAACGCTGAAGCCACTTTGTGTTTGGATAGCGGCCAACGCTTCCGTGAGCGGGATCTTGTCTCGGTTTAAAGTAATCTTTTGCGCAAAGGATGAGGAGCATAGTAGCATGCCTGCAGTCAACAGCAGTAGTGCAAATCTCATGGCAAGAATGTTTTAATCAGTGGCGAACAAGCCTTTCGCGACTGACAGCAGTTAATTGTTAAAATGTAAGAACGGGTTTGTCATATATATCGGAACGCTCGGATGGGCTTTATGGCCAGAACAAATGATACCCGGTACCAGGGACATCGATGTCATTGGTCATTAACCGATCCTATTACTTGCTATTAATTGGCTATTGGTAGATGATCACTTTCTTCCCCACGATCCTGTACCTGATACCACCAGTGATCTGCAGGTTCTGCAGCAATTCGCTGATGTCTTTATACTTCGAAATACTGCCGCCTAATTCTTTGCTGAACTTGTCGCCCTGGTACTCTACTTCGATATCGTACCAACGGGCGGCCTGCTTCATCACTGCTTCAATGGGCTCATTGCGGAACATGAACCAGCCTTCTTTCCAGGCTACGATATCTGCTACGTTTACTTGCCGGATGGCAATGGAAGATTGACCATCTACCACCCTGGCCTGCTGGCCGGGCACCAGGTCAACAGACCTGGCAGCAGTGCGGATAGCAGCTTTGCCACTCGCCAGCGTTACCCGGAGATCGTTGTCGTCGTCATAGGCACTGATGTTGAAAGCGGTACCAAGGTCCACGATGGTTTGGCCTTTGGCCTTTACAAAAAAGGGTCGTCGCTCATCATGTATTACATCGAAATAAACCTGTCCGGTAATTTCCACCTGCCGGGCTTCTCCCCGGAATACAACGGGATAGGTAATGGAAGAACTGGCGTCGAGCGTCACTTCGGTCCCATCCGACAGGGTCAGTTTATACATCCCGCCCCGGGGCGTACGAAGGGTGTTGTAGGTAAGGGGGGCTTGTGGCTCTTCTTTGACACCTGTTTTGTAGGCAATCTTCCCCTGCTGTACCTGCTCTACGCTGGTATTGCTTTGGGTGGCGATCGTACCTGTTTGACTGTCGCCGAGATCGATCACACGTCCATCGGCCAGCACGAGTATAGCTTTATCACCGCCGGGCTTGATCAGGCTGCCTGCCGTGTTTCCGGTGGCCGTATCCTGTTTTTGCGTAATGCCCGTGGCGGGCGCAGGCCGGTTGTTGAATACCACCAATAATATGACCGCCAGCACGGCGGCCGCAGCGGCTACCCTGTACCACATCCACGAGATGCCCCTATGAGTAGCGGGCGCCATGCGCTCACGCAAATCATTGTACAGCAGTGATGATAAATTTTCATGGCCGCCCTGTTCCCGGAGCCAGGCATCCATGGAATGTGACCCCGGGTTCCAGCTATGAAACCAGTTGTCCAACTCCTCCCCTTCCTCCGGGGTGGCCTGGTTCGATTGATGACGGTTGATCAGGTATTGTAGCCGATCCTGGTCCATAGAGTTGCGAGGTGTTTTAACCAACAGCTTTTGAAGCAGTTGCAGCACGTAGCGTTAATAAGACGTGCCAGGGAACGCCCGCCGTTACTCCGTCCTAAAAATAATTCCGATCGTATTATTACCTGCTAAATTGTTATAGTTAGCGGGCTTGAGGCTTGTTTGGAATTAAAAAAAATGTTTAATATTGTCATGCGACGATTAACACTTGCAATATCAACATTCCTCAACAACATAGTGACCAGGCCCTGATCACGTTATGGCAACAGGGAGACGAACAGGCTTTTGAAAGCCTCTATCACCAGCACGCGGTGACTTTGCTCACCATCGCCCTGCAGAAAACGGATGACCGCGAGATCGCCAAAGAATTGGTACAGAGTACATTTATTACCTTCTATAAGATCAAGGACACCGCGCATCAGATCAACAGTCTGCCTGCCTACCTGTATACCATCCTGAAAAACCGGCTGCTGGATCATTACCGCCATGCACTGGTGCATCAGAAATTGCAGGACATGTCGCAGTACCGGCATGAACACGACACCGCCAATGATGTAGAGACTTATATAGATACCCGGGAAATGGAACGCCGCCTGCAGGAAGAGATTGGCAAACTGCCTCCCCAATGTCAAATGGTGTTCAGGTTGCGGCGTGAAGAAGAATTATCCAATAAAGAGATCGCCCGGAGGCTCAGCATATCCGAGAATACGGTAGAGCAACATATGCGAAAGGCTATCCGGCTGCTTCGGGTAGCCATGAACATCAGCAAAAAAGCGTTGTTCACCCTGTTATAACCTCCTTGTCTCTACTACCACTTTGCGTGTTTTGTCAGACCCTCGCAAACAATTACCTAAGCTATTTGTAACTCAACGGGCCATCCCTGGCAAACAGCAACGAGTTTTTCAACTACTAAGGACGATACCTTGAAAAATACTTCAGGACAGCAAGCACTGGCGCAGGCATTTTTAAGATTGGCGATGGGTATAGGTTTTCTCTCCCCCACCCTAGACCGCCTGGGTGGCCGGGGACCTTACGGCATATCCAGGCATATAGAAGACAATCAACCAGCCAAACAGGGCCGGAATGCCGACTGCATACAGTTGAAGTAGTTGTGCTGTTATAGTCATATCAATCAGTTTTATAGTCCAAAGCTGCGGCATTTACCGACGCCCATCACGATACATACCGTTTATAAACGGTCGTCTTTTTTTGAAACAAAGCATAAAAAAAACGCCCGATTTCCGGGCGTTTACTCAATATTTAACCAAATTGGCCGCACTTCCCGTCAAAACCGATTATAAACGGTGTAAACGGATCGCTGCTGCAGCCATGCATTAGTTACTGTAGGCAGCCAACCATTTTGCCTTGATGGCGGCACGGGACTCGATAAATTCTTTATCGGTACCCTGCGCGATCGCATCCAGGGGGAAACGCAGTGGACGTGTGCCCTTCTTCTTGTCAACCAATTGCAGGATGCCATCGGCGATGGTTTGGGGGTTCATATTGAATTGGGCCATCTTGCCGAACAAGGCTGTTCCCAGTGCATTGAACTGTTCCGTGGCCGCTTCACCATAGGCTGCAACGATCTCGGGTTTATCTGCCGGTAAGCCTGCCTTGGAGCCATTGGTCATTTCTGTGGGATACACACCCGGTTGTATACTGACATTCTCAATACCAAAGCCTGCCAGCTCATCCTGCATGCCTTCGGTAATACTCTCTACGGCCAGTTTAGAAGCCATATAAGGAATCATAAAAGGTAGTGTATGTCCGCTGGCGCCTGTTGTGATGTTGATGATCAACCCGTTCTTTTCGGCCCGCATGGAAGGCAGTACAGCCTGGTAAGTCCGCAATACGCCATAAAAATTCGTCTCAAACATGGCACGAACCTGGTCGAGGGAATAGCCTTCGAGTAATCCAAAACCGCTCACGGCCGCGTTATTGACCAGCACATCAATTTTGCCGTATTTGGCAAGCACATGCTGAAAAGCCGCTTGTACTGAAGCATCACTGCTGATATCGATATCAACCACCTCTATATTGGGCAGCTCGCCCAGTTCCCGGGCCACAGCCGCATTCTTAGTAGTGGTGTTGCGCATCCCCGCGATGACTGAATGACCTGCCGCTGCCAGCGTAATAGCGGTCAGTTTTCCGAATCCTGTACTTGTACCGGTAATAAAAATCGTCTTTGACATGATTATCTTTTTTTGACTGTTTAAATATTTTGACAGCACAAAAATGAGATAACCGCTGCCCCTGCACATTGAGGTAGCGCAAGAAATTACTTGACATACATCAAGACAAAATGCAGTAGCCCCTTGTATGGGATCAGGACTTCTTGCTGGCGTTTTTCCGGACGCGGCTCAGTGTTTCGGGCGTGATGCCCAGGTAAGAAGCAATCATGTTTTGGGGCAAGCGGTTGGCAAACGCAAAGTATTTATCCAGGAAAGCCCGGTATTTTTCCTCTGCGGTATAGCTAAGGGCGGCCTGGATGCGATTTTGTGAGGCTATGAAACTTCTTTGCAGTATCTGGTTGATCAACTGGCCAAAAGCCGGAATGGTCATGCAAAGTTGCTCGAAGTTGGCATGGGTAAACAGGATGACCTCGCTGTCTTCTACCGCATCGATGTTGAACCTGGAAGGCTGGCCCGATAGCAAGCTTTCCCGGTCACCAATCCACCAGTTTTCAATACCAAACCCAATGATGTGCTCGATGCCGGCCTCATCGATGGAATAAGTGCGCAGGCATCCCTTCGCGATAAAGGCATCGTATCGCCAAACATCGCCCTCCTGCAATAGGTATTGCCGCTTCCTGATCCTTTTAATGATTGCACATTCGCGAATACTGGAAGCCTCCTCACTAGTCAACGAAATCTTCCCGTCCAGGTATTGCTGAAAAACGTCATACATGGGGTCAAAAATAGCAAAAACAGGTATAAGGAAGCATGAACACGACGCCAAATCTACTACAACACCGCCTGCAACCGGCACCAGTATATAATATCTCCTATGCGCATATGATTGTCCAGCATTTATTTTATGCTCACCCTCTCGCACAAAAAGGGCGTCCTCCATCCGAGGACGCTCCTTGAAAAAGATCAACATAAAACCTCAATCTCTATTCATCAATAGCCCACTGCCATCCACTGCCATGCAAGATGAGTGGCTAATGATATGCAAGGGAAGTTCTTCTAACGGATGCAGACTCGATAGGTCTGCACAGGAAAGATTATCAACTTCTACCGTATCTATTTGAAGGCCATAGCTACGCTCCCCCAACAGGTTGTAGACCGCAGCAAAAGCCAGTTGCAGAAAGGCAGCGCTGTTGTTATCTGTACACAACGGGTGATATACTACTATTATTTCCTGGTCACCATCCTTAAAAGAAAAGCTGCACTCGAGGGGATCGATCCCAAGTTGCCCGATTTGCTTGTCAAGCAAAAAATCGGCAGGCATCGCATCTTCGAGCGCCTGGATGCTCCAACCCGGTATGACCGGCGCCGTAGCCACGAAGGCCTCCACTTGTTTAAAATATTTTGCTTTGCCATAGACGGTAATTGTCAGCTTGGCCATGCCCTGATTAGGGCTTGATAAGCTATACCCCAGGAATTTGTAATACGCCCGCAAGTGGGCGTCCAACTCCCGCAGTCGGTACATTACTTCTTTCTTAGGTTGCTTCAGCAATTCCCGGTATTCGTGCTGATGGCGTTGGAACCAATCCCAGAAATGACGCTTGGCTAACTTACTCATGGTATAAATATTTAAGCGGATCATAAAATGGCAGGTGCCCGATTGTTTCGGGGCACCTGCCTGTTTTGCAAGATTAGATGGACACTTCCATCGCACCCTCGTTGCCGGGCACATCGGTGGCAATAGCCACGATCCTGCTATCAGGAAGTTGACTATTGACCTTCGTTGCGGTATAGATCCAATCGATGCCATTGGAATCAAGGGTAGAATTTCCGGCCTCAATCAGTGTACCGGCGGCAGCATAGATCTCTACCCGCACACTGACCACCCGGAAATCATCGATCGCGCGGACCTTAAGCGTATTGCCGATCGCCCCTGTGTAATTGCGCACGTCGACCTTGCTTACCACGGGGGAAGACATAAAGTCCTGTACAGCCCTGGCGTAAACATTCTGACGGGGGCGCAATACTGCTGTATAGGCCTCAGCCATGCCCTTGTCGTCATTATTGACAACAGCTTTTGCGAACTTCGATGCATATAGGAACCTTTCCTGTATCTCAGCTTGCTCAGCACTTGGAGCGCCCTTCCTGCTTTTAGGCGACTTGGCGACGACTGTCTTGCCAGCCCAATCGCGAAAGACGATCTCTTTACCGAGTTGTCCGCTGAATTTCCCTGAAACGATACTGTTAACTTGTGCCATTGAAAATTGATTTTTAAGTGTTAATAGAAATAATTGGGTACCGGTAGCTGCCGGAGGAGAAGGTTAACAGGTTAGCCCTCCCGTTAGCCCTGGGCCAAACCCCTCCTGCCGCTACTGATGACACAAAAGTACAGCGGCACAAACCCCATCCGCTTGAAAATGGGGTGGCCTTCGACCGATCTTGTGATGACCTTCGACGATAGTTGGGATGAACGGGCAGTTTTACCCGGATTTATATTTTTTCGGGGATGGAGATACTAAAATCCTGTGATGGTTGCCGGTATGTGGTGTGATGAACGGGAGGTTTTACACGCCTTCTTCTCTGTTCCTCCTCGATTCCACCTCTGTAGCCCCTCGGGTCCCGAGAAGGCAATGAGGAGGAACAGAGGTCCTACTCTGTAGAAAGAGGCGATTTTTTTCGGATATATTCAAAACAATACATATATTGAATACATATTAAATCCATCAACGATTGTCCAATAGCATGCAAAAACCGTTTTTTGTCTGGCTTAAAAAAAAGCTCCGCAGAATTGACCCCGAAGAGGTCATGGCCTTGGTTACCGAAGGAAACTATACCAAAATCTTTCTTTCCGATCAAACGCATTGTATGGTGCGAACAACACTCACAGCCGCATTGAAAAAACTTCCGCCAGATATGTTCATCAGAACACACCGCTCTTGTGCTGTATCGATATTTTACATCAATAACATCGAAAAGGACTGTTTAACCATTGGTGAACACCCAATCCCCATCGCGAAGCGCTATTACAAGTCTGTGTTCGAGCAGTTGAATATTATTGAGTGAGGCGGGTATCAATCGGATTAACTATTTATGCTCCGTGATGAGCCGTGTGGCATTAATTTGATTCCTTCTTGGCTTGTTTTCTCGAACCGGCTTGCATATGCAATTCTGTATAGAGTTGTCAGTTTTGTAGTACCATATGATATATAGTCGAAAACCTTCATCAGCTAAATACATAAAACTAAAAATAAATAACATACTTTTTTCCCGTCATGCAGTCCATATACATGTTACCAAGCTTTTTTCACCTACAGGAAAACATTGTTCCCAAAGTTTACGGTTTGGTTCTCGTTGTGCCGTGTAATCTTCAGGGAACCACTCAATGGCGTGTACTTTTTCCGGAGTCGGCTCTATAACCCCTCTATAATGATGATCACCGGCTACTGTGTATGATGGTAATGGAGTACCTGTAGGTAACCATTTATAAGGAAAGTCATTTGAGTGTTGTTTCCATTTAATTACGCCGTTTTCGATAAAGACAACCATAACCGGATATTCCCCATGTTCCCGGTATCGTAAAAAAGTGGCAGTCTTAGAAGTACCGAAATATGCAGCTACATTTTCGATCAACTTTACACTAAGCTTCTCTTTACTGACTTTCTTTTTAAACAACGTCTCAGGCATCAGCAATTCGGCTGCAAACTCATTCGCTTCTTTTTCATGTGTTCCCTTGGCATACCATTCATTCAGGGTAAGCTTGTTGTCAGTAAAAAAAGAAAGGTGCTTATGGAGCCGCGCATGCCCTATTTCATGGGCAATCACGTAATTAATCTTCGGTTGGTAATTTATCGCCGCTTTAACATTAACAATACCCATATTTCCATTCATAAGAATATGCCCATCACTACCTTCCATATCCTTACGCTGTACCATTAGCCCACATGCATAGGCCATTTCTTCGATAGTAAGGTCACCCGGAGTGGACCATCCCAATTCATCTAATAGCAGTTGTGCTTCACGGCTTGGACGACTCATCGGATTGGGAGTTACTAAGCTTATCTTTTAATATACTAAACAAATGCAGCAGCTCTTGATCTTCGGCTATGGAACCTTTATCTTTTTCGGTAAGTTGTTCAAATCGGTTAAATAACGGTTGTAATTGCTGCATCTCCCGCTGAGAAAGCATTTGTTTTAATTTATCAAAACCGAATTCCTTTAGACGTTTTACCTCCGCAACCAGGTTACTATATAGCGACTTTTGCCGCACTGCTTTTAATTTTGCAGTCCGAAGCTTTATTTGCCGTAAATGCTTTGTAATGAATGGATCTTGTTCATAACTATCCCCTTCCCAAATATCTTCATCAGGCTCATGAAAATTCATGTCCAGCAACAGGCCGTACAGATGGTTTAATATCTCAGCGTTTGACTTTTGCATAGTAATCCGATTCAAAATAAGGAGAAGACTGAATTTTCCTGATAAAAACTTCGCGTAGTTTATAAACTTGCTTAGGCGTCTTTTCCATTATAGCAGCAATTTCCGCCGGTTTCATGCCTTCTTTGATACAATCCCAGAACAGTACACATTCAGTGTCCCTTTGAATTATGGCTTCTATCGCCTGGATTTTCTGATCAAGGATCAGTTGGTCCATATCACTCCCCCCCTCCGGCAATTCTTCCTGCTGGTAAAAGTATGTTTCCAGATCGTCAAAAACGCCCCCATAAACCACCTCTGGCTCACCATTCTTCTGCTCAACCCTAAACTTATTAACCTCTGTATCAATTACACTGCCAGCGATCCGGCAAAGCTGCTGTGAAAGCGTGTGTCCGTCCTTCCACTGCCAGGATCCGTTGAGCACGGCTTCAATGGCATATCCGACATAGTAATCAATAGCTTCCGCACCCAACCTTGTGGCGGAGTGAGCCCCAAAATGGGTTCGTTTAGCCAGACGGATACACACCTCCCTCCGGCATTTCTCTATAGCGGCTGCCCAGGCAGCCTCTACATTTTGTAAACCATCCAGCTTTTGATGGTTCCTTTCAAAGTATTCTCCAGTTTCTATATCCATTATAACCGAAAAATTTTCTTTTTCCCTTTCGGGTAATTTCAGTTGACGACGGTTAGGTAATAATAACGGACAAAAGCTCCTGGTAACTAATATAATGAAAATGATAAAATTATTAACAAAAGAAGATTACAGACCGTTCAAGATCTTGTGTATAGATGGTGGCGGGATAAAAGGGCTCTATTCAGCTACAGTGCTGGAGCACCTGGAGCAACGGTTTGGCCCCTGTGGAGAATACTTCGATATGATCTGCGGCACCTCCACCGGCGGGTTGATCGCTCTGGGACTTGCCCTTGGAAAACCGGCAACAGAGATCAGTACGCTCTACGCCGATGAAGGGAGGAAGATATTTCCACGTAGCATCGTACCCTTTGGACGTCGAATCTGCCAGGCATTATGGGGCGGCAAGTACTCCGACAGGCCGTTAAAGAAGATTCTGGAAGCCTTTTTCCAGGAAAAGAAGGTCGGCGATTTAAAGAACCTGATCTGCATTCCATCCTATTCGGTCACGGATGCGCGCCCTTGGGTGTTCAAACGTGACCACGGCCTTCTGGATCGTGATAATGGCACTCTCCTGGTCGACGTTGCATTAGCCACCTCGGCAGCACCTACGTTTTTCCCACTATGTGAGATTCCAAGATACGACCATAAACAGTTCATTGATGGTGGTGTCTGGGCCAACAACCCCACTCTTGTGGGGATTATTGAAGCCTTAACCTATTTCGTCGGTAAAGACAAGCCATTCAATGCCGTAGAGGTGCTGTCCGTTAGCAGCCTCAGCAATACCGGCGGTAAATCAGTAGGGCTTTCCAGACACCGGTCATTTATACGCTGGGGCGCCGACCTATTCGACACTTCCCTTAATGGGCAGAGCGTCTTTACGGACTACTTCCTTCAGAAGTTATGCGAAATGAACGACATCAAGTTCAAATACGTGCGTATTCCATCGGAACTGGTATCTGCAGAGCAACAACATCTTGTAAAATTGGATTGTGCCCGAACCAAGGCCATACGGTTCATCAGGGGAAAGGGTAATGATAGGGGTACCATGGCCAAAAAAGACCCAACGATTGCCGCATTTTTCAATAACAAAAAACTATATAATATATAAGACTATGGCACACTTACACGAGACCTTCAAACAGTATAATCAGGTTATACGACTATCAGATGAGAAAAGGGATGAACTGATTCGCTCACGTAACGAACTCCGAGCACGCATCAGCAGCCGCCACAAACTACATCAGAATACCGCTCAAAAACCATACGAAGAGCTTGAATTCCAAAGTCAGGGGTCTTTTGAGATGGACACCATTATTGCACCTGAAAACGACGACTATGACCTGGACGACGGTGTATACTTTATAGGTAAATTGCCTGCCAGCCAAAGACCTGCGCCAACAGTTTTCCATAAGGCAATCATTGATGCAATTGGCAACTACGATTCTTCCAAAGAGGTGATCGACAAGGACACCTGCGTACGCGTAATAGAAAAGAAGGGGTTTCATATTGACCTCCCTATCTATTATGCTGGCAATAAGGAATGCCCGGATCTCGCAGTAAAATCCAAAGGCTGGATACTGAGCAATCCGATTGAATTTATTGCCTGGTTTGAAGAAAAGGCCCAGTCGGGATTCAAGAAGGGGTTTCTTTATGAGGCAAAGCTTTTTTCGGAGTACGAAAGATGGCTGGGTGATGTGCGTAAAAATGACGTCCAGATCAGACGAATAGTACGATACCTTAAAGCTTGGGGTGACTTAAGAAGGGAGGAGATGCCCTGCGGGCTGGTTATGACGATCCTGGTTGCAAACAATTATTATCCGCATGACAGGGATGATATTTCGTTGAAAGAGACCCTTGTTTTGATAGAGAGTGCCTTGCGCAAAGACTTCAAATGCCTGCGCCCTACATCTCCGCAGGGAGAAGACCTACTGGCTAGCTATAACAACAAAGAGGCATTCATGCGTTACCTTCAATATTTTATCGATAACGCTAAAAAAGCACTGACAGAAGAAGATCACACTATTGCTTGTGAACACTGGAGGAAAAGCCTTGGCAAACGCTTTAAATGCCAGGAAAAGCAACAGCTTAATGTTGCACCTTATGTCAAGGCAACAACCAGCCTTGCTGCGGGAGCAGGAACATCCAAACCTTATAGCCGCATAAATGAGTAAAGGATATTTGTGTTTTCTGGAGCAGTTAGACGAAGCCATTAAGCGCTACCCCACCCTGCAAAAAAAAGAGGTGAATGAGCGGACTATTTTAGCTGGTCGTTTGTCAGTTATTGACCGGGACGGGCAACAATGGGATGAGTATGAGGTGGAAATTCATGCTACAGACTTGTTTCCCAACCGGTTCCCGGATCTTTACGAAACCGGCGGAAAGATTCCCCGTATTGGTGATTGGCATATTAATGAAGACACGTTCACCTGTTGCATTACCGTACCTCCTGAAGAGATCATTCGCTGCAAAAAAGGAATCAATCTATGCACCTACATTAGTGAGCAGGTCATGCCCTACCTGTTCAATCAAACGCATCGGCGGGTCGAAGGATATTATGTCAACGGGGAATATTCGCATGGAATTAGGGGATTGATGGAGTATTACAGCGATCTTCTCCAGACAGGAGATGATGTTTATACTACCGTAAGACTGATCATTTTTATCGCGGAACACAATCGCCCATTGCGGACTAGTCTATGTTTCTGCGGTAGTAGTTTAAAATACCGTCACTGTCACAGAATTGCATACGAACAGTTAAAGGAGTTGGATAAAGAACACTTACTTCAGCATGCCATACTTATAGCAAAACGTTATGGCCTTTAAAATATAAAAAAAGGGATCACCTTTCAGTGATCCCTTCCGGGAGGTCCCGACCAGATTTGAACTGGTGTAGGAGCTTTTGCAGAGCTCTGCCTAGCCGCTCGGCCACAGGACCCTCTATTTTCCCACATCCTTACCATCGGTTCGAATGGGGTGTGCAAAAGTAGGATATTTGTTGGATATTTGACAAGTATCCTAACAACTTTTTATGCAACGTATCCCGGAATCGGAACTGATTATCAATCATCGGGGGGCTATCTACCACCTCGATGTACGTCCAGAAGAGCTTGCCGGCACCATTATCACCGTCGGCGATCCCGACCGCGTAGCCCAGGTCAGCAAGCATTTTGACCGCATCGAATTCCAGCGCCAGCACCGCGAATTCGTTACCCACACTGGGTTTGTTGGGAACAACCGGGTGTCCGTCGTCTCCACCGGCATCGGGCCCGACAATATCGACATCGTCCTCAACGAACTCGACGCCCTCGTCAACATCGACTTCGACACCCGCACCATCAAACCCGAACACACTACCTTAAATATTATACGCGTGGGCACCTCCGGGGCCCTGCAAGCTGATATTCCGGTCGACAGCTACGTGGTTTCCACCTACGGCCTCGGTATCGACAACCTCCTCAACTTCTACCGCCACGAGGAAAACGACGCCGAAAAACAGCTGCTCCAGGCCTTTATCACCCAAACCCAGCTCCACAGCCGCATCTCGCAGCCTTATATAGCTTCCTGCAGCGGCCACCTCATGAAGCATTTTGCGGGCGATGGCTTTCATGCGGGCATAACTGTCACCTGCCCCGGATTTTACGGTCCCCAGGGCCGTGTACTCCGCCTTGGCCTCAGCAATCCCAATCTAATCGACCTATTGACCGAATTTAGCTACGGCGTTCACCGCATCACCAATTTTGAGATGGAAACCTCCGGCATCTATGGCCTGGGCCGCCTCCTGGGGCACCACTGCCTCTCGCTCAGCGCCATTGTAGCCAACCGGGTCGTTAAAGAATTCTCAAAAGATGGCAGTCTGGCCGTTCAGGGCCTCATTACCAAAACACTGGAAGTGGTGGCCGCGTTATGATAGTTGGCTGATTGTTAGTAATTTTGGACTCTGATTAATTGCAAAACCGTAGAGGAAATATATTGATGAAACTGAAATTTTACAAATATCAGGGAACCGGCAACGACTTTGTCATCCTTGATAACCGGGACGGAGCCTACAACGAGCTCAATACCGAGCAGATCCGCTTCTTATGTGATCGCCGCTTTGGCATCGGTGCCGACGGCCTCATGCTGCTCAATACGAAAGCAGGTTACGATTTTGAAATGAAATATTACAATGCCGATGGCCGCGAAAGCACCATGTGCGGCAATGGCGGCCGTTGCCTCGTAAAATTTGCCTACCACCAGGGTATCAAACGCAACGCCTACCATTTCATCGCCGTTGATGGTGACCACGAAGCCGAGATCGACGACGATGGCACCGTAAGCCTGAAAATGAAAGACGTAAATGCCATCAAAGAATCGCACGGCGATTTCATCCTCGATACTGGCAGCCCCCATTACGTTAAAATGGTTCCCGATGTGATGTCGTTCGATGTATATAAGAAAGGAATGGACATCCGCTACAACAATACTTTCGCCAAAGAAGGCATCAACGTCAATTTCGTCGAGCAGAAACGCGAAGACGAGATCATTGTACGCACCTACGAACGTGGCGTGGAAGACGAAACCCTCTCCTGTGGCACCGGTGTAACGGCCAGCGCCCTCGTCTGCTACCACAACGAACGTGGTTTCAACGACGTCACGGTACTGACGCGCGGCGGCAAACTGTCGGTTGAATACGACCGGATCGCCGATGATACGTACAACAATGTATGGCTTTGCGGTCCCGCAGAAAAAGTATTTGAAGGAGGGATCGAGCTATAATGACGAATTATCCGGAAACCCTGACCATAGAAGAGATACTGCGCGATTCGGAAAAAGCTTTCCAACGGTTTACTGCTTTTTGCAAAGAATTACCCGCCGAAGTATTTTTCGATGAAACACGTGGAGACTGGTCGGTTGCACAACACATGCAGCACCTGATCATCTGTATCAAAACAGCCACCGCCGCCTATGCCCTGCCCCGTTTTCTCGTTCGCCTGTTTGGCGGCAAACCCGGCCGGGTATCGCAATCCCTGCCCGACCTGATCGCCAATTACAAGGCCGTATTGGCTGCCGGCGGCACCGCCACCGGTCGCTATGTCCCCAAGCATTTCAAGCCCAATTCCAATAAGGAGGAGCTGGTGAAGCAATGGCGTCAGTTCACCACCATCTACCTGCAGGCACTGGGTAAGAACTGGAAAAAGGAATCCCAACTCGATCATTATGTGGTAAAACACCCCCTCCTGGGTAAGATCACCCTGCGGGAACTGTGCTATTTTACCATCTACAATACCGATCACCATCTTAATAGCGTGAAAGCCAGGGTCTAAGCACCCTGGTTTTGCTTTTAACACCTGCCCTCCCCGCCGTATTCCGGCATCTGGGTAAAAGGCTCCAAAGCAAGCACAATTAATGTTTTCAACAACCCGAATTCGCAATTCGGAACTACATTTCCCCCTACCTTTGCGCCGGCAAAATGATCCAGTACTTCAAAAATATCAACCACCAGACGGTCGCCATCGACAAACCCGAAAATGGCTCCTGGGTCAATGTATTGCCCCCGCTGAAGCAGGAAGAGTTCTCCGAACTGGCCGATCAGCTGGACCTCCCCCTCGACTTCTTGACCGACTCACTCGATATCGACGAAAGAAGCCGTTTTGAGGAAGATGACAACGTGAAGCTGGTGGTCATCAAAACGCCTACGGAGAACAACTCGTTCAACGAAAGCGACGCCCAGTACATCACCATCCCCATCGTGATCATCCTCACGCACAACCAGATCGTGACGGTCAACTCCTTCGACAACGAAGCCATCAAGAAATTCCTGCATACCTTCCAGAACCGTCACCCCGACAACCGGAAGATGATGGCCCTGAAAATCTTTGAAAAGATCATTCAGACCTATATGCAGTCATTGAAGGAAATTAACCATCGCCGCAACCTGGTAGAGCAACGCCTGTATGCCGCCAACCGGAATGAGGAATTGCTGCAACTGATGCGTATCCAGAAAAGCCTGGTGTATTTCGTGACGGCCCTGCGCTCCAACGAAATGCTGTTGATGAAGATCGAGCGCACCAATTTCCTGGGCCTCAACGAAGACGAGAAAGAGTTTCTCGCCGATTTGATCGTAGACAACTCACAGGCCCTAGAAATGGCCAATATCTATACCAACATCCTGAGTAGTACTTTGGATGCCTTTGCCAGTATCATCGCCAATAACCAGAACGAAGTGTTGCGCCGCCTGTCGGTGATCACGATCGTATTATCGTTCCCCGTACTGGTGGCCAGTATCTACGGCATGAACGTGCCCATCCCCTACAAGGATTCACCGTACGCGTTTTACATACCGGTATTCCTCTCCCTCATCATCTCCCTGGTGATCGGTTGGTTCTTCCTGAAGCGGAAGATCTTCTAGTGCAGTTTAGCCAATAGCATTTTGCCAAATAAGTACTAAGTTTATGCCCTCAACATCAGGTATATGTTCAACGTACGGGTATACGGTATCTTAATGAACGAGCAGAAACAGGTATTGGTGGCAGACGAATACATACGCGGAAGTTATTATACCAAGTTTCCGGGTGGTGGATTAGAATTTGGAGAAGGCACCCGCGATTGCCTGAAAAGGGAGTTCAAAGAAGAGATGGACCTCGATGTTCGTATCGGCGATCATATTTATACCACCGACTTTTTTCAGATGAGCGCCTTCACCCCCGATCAACAGATCATCGCCATCTATTATTTTGCCCACGCACTCGAACCGATCAAGGCTCCCCTACGCACCAGCCAATTCGATTTCGACGACCGCGAAATGGAGCTCTACCACCGCACCGGCGAAACCGAAACCTTCCGGTTCATCGACTGGGATGATTTTTCGGGTGAACACATTACGCTGCCGATCGATAAGATCGTGGCGGATTTATTGAAGGCAACCCTGAAATAAACAGCACTGATTGGCTATTTCTTTTTGGAGACGGCTTTCTTTTCTAATCGAGCAATGAGTTTTTCAACATCTTTTGCTTCCGGTCGCATGACCGGCTTAAGCTTTTCCTGCAAGAAAGCAATATCATCAATTGTTCCATGCTTTTTAAGCAGTTCAAGCACTTCAATTGGATACTTATCATAGATCTTCTTCAGGACAACTATCAATTCCTTCGAATTCCGGAAGCCTCCCTTTAACGGAAGAGCTTGGACCAATGAGGCTCTTTCAAAGGTGGCATACTCCTTCAACAGTTGATGCTTTAACCAATTTGAAATATCTGTTGTTTTTGATACAGCAATCACATGTCCAACCGTCCACATAACCACTTTATTAAAATATCCATCTTCGAAAAACTCAATAAGTGGGGCTGGATCAAACGGTTCTTCCGCCGCGATCAATGAACGCAATAAATCTCCACCATGCCCGCGGTGATCTTTATAAACCTCCGGAAATAGCTGTAAAATAACTTGCACTGCTTCAGACGGCAACGTCTTTCGATTAAACAGATCATATATTCCTGTTGTCCTAAAGCCGACTTTCTTCAGCGCGGTAATAAGTTTGATTTCACCCTTGCCCATAGTCAAAATCTTTTACATACGCCAACCTGGTTTACTTTACCTAGCTACATCCCGCAAACTTCTACAATGTGACACCTTGACTAAATCCCCCTGTGCAATCCCCTACCCCTGCAAACTCACCTTCACCGGCTGGTAAACCGGTAGTGTGATCGTAAAGGTAGTACCCACATCGGCCTTGCTGGTAGCCGTGATGAAGCCGTGGTGTTTCTCGACGATCTTTTTGCAAAGCGCCAGGCCAATACCTGTTCCTTCAAAAGCGGTATTGCCATGCAACCGGCGAAACATCTCGAATACCTGCTCCGCATAGATCTGGTCAAACCCAATACCGTTGTCCTCCACATATATCCGGCAGTACTTACCATGCTCCTTCGGATCGGACTTTCCGTTTTGACCGGAGGTCAACTCATAACGGATCGTGACCCGCGGCGCCACATCGTCTTTGCTATATTTCAGCGCATTGCTGATGAGGTTATAAAATAATGGTCTGATGAGGCCAGGCTTTACTTCCAGCGCCGGCAACGGCGATACGATATCGATCTGCGCCGCTTTCTCGCGGATCATACTTTCCAGGTCTACCAATGCCTCATCCAACAAAATATTCAGGTCGGTAAATTCAAAGGTATCTTTCTCACCCGTCAGTTTGGAGAAGGCAAGAATGTCTTTGATCAGGGCCTGCATGCGGCTGGCCGCACTCTGTATGCGGCTGATATAGGTATTGGCATCTGCATCCAGTACCTCCTTGTATTTGGTGGCCAACAAATCGCTGAACGTACGGATCTTCCGGAGCGGCTCCTGCAGGTCGTGCGAAGCCATGAAAGCAAACCGGTCCAGGTCGCGGTTGGCCGACTCCAGCAAGCTGATATTGGCCAGCAATTGCCGGTTCAGTTGCCGCACCTTTTCTTCCGAAGCACGGCGTTCCGCGATCTCATTCTCCAGGTTCTTGTTGATGGCTTTCAATCGCTGCTCCTGGATCTGTAACCGGTGGTTCTTTTGGTACAGATCGATGAACACCCCCACCTTGGCCCGCAGCAGATCGGGATTGATCGGCTTATAAATATAATCCACCGCGCCACTCCGGTACCCCTTGAAGATATTGTCCTCGTCGAAGTTGTTGGCCGTGATGAATATGATCGGTATATGACGCAGCTTTTCCCGCTCGTAGATCAGGGACGCCGTCTCGAACCCACTCAGGTTGGGCATCTTGACATCCATCAGGATAAGGGCAAAGTCGAATTCCGTCAGAAGGATCTTCAGCGCATGGCGGCCGGATGTCGCTTTGACAAAATGGTATCCTCCAGGCTCCAGGATCGCCTCCATGGAAAGCAAATTATCTTCGCGGTCGTCTACCAATAAGATCTTTTGCTGCATGTGCTTTTTTTAAAGTTCAGTTGATTAGCGGTAGCCATCACAGGGTACGGATTAATAGAATTATTTATAGAACCACACACGCATTAACGACAACAACTGATCAATCTTCAAAGGTTTGGTGATATAGTCCGAAGCACCCGCCTCGATACATTTCTGCCGGTCCCCTTTCATCGCCTTCGCTGTCACCGCAATGATCGGCAGCAAACTGTTCTTGTGCTCGCGCCGGATCTTCTGCGTCGTCTCGTATCCATCCATCTCCGGCATCATGATATCCATCAACACCATATCGATCTTCGGATTCTCCTCATTGATGATATTGATCGCTTCTTTCCCACTCTCTGCCGTGATCACATTGATATTGTAGCGCTCAAACACCGTCGTAAGGGCAAACAGGTTGCGCACATCGTCATCCACCACCAACACATTTTTACCCGTCAGGATATCTTCTTTCATCCGCACATTTTCGATCACCCGCTTCTTCTCTTGCGGCAGGTCTTTGTGGTTGATGTGCAGGTGCAGCACCGTTTCTTCCAGCAAATGCTCCAGCGAGTTGACCCCTTTCAGGATAATACTGTTGGAGGTACGTCCCAAATGCTGCAATTCCTTCTTCGCAAAGTCCTTCGCCGAATAGATAATCACAGGCGTGTGTTTCTCTTTATTTTCCGCCACCCTGTTCACAATATCCGTACCCGAAATATCCGGCAATGTATAATCAAGAATGATACAGTCAAAATTCTTCTCTTTATCGGTGATCTGAGCAACCGCGTCTTTACCGGTACCGGCCAGGGTCACTTCCATATGATCGCCCTGCAGCATCTTGACGATTTGCGAAGAATCGAGCTCGTTGTCCTCTACTACCAGTACCCGCTTAATATCCTTCTCGTGGAAGGTCAGGATATCATCAAACAACTCATTCAGCTCTTCATTGTCCAGCGGTTTCAGCAGGAAACTCCGGGCACCCCGCTTCAAGGCAAGCTCCCGGTTCTCTTCGCCCGAGATGAGGTGAATGGGAATATGGCGATAGTTCAGGTCATTGCGCAACAGATCCAGCACCTTCCAGCCACTGGTATCCGGCAATTTCACATCGAGCGTAATGGCAATCGGGAGAAACCGGTTGATAAAATCAAACACTTCGATATAATTGGTCGCCACAATGGCCTTCATACCACGACCATGCGCTTTATCTATGATGATCTTACCAAATCGAAGATCATCTTCAACAATCAGCAATACTTTATCGGAAGGCTGAATGGCATTTCGGTCATCACCGGTATCATTGATCATTTCGTTGACCATACCCTGCATCCCCTGCCCTTCTTTGGGCTCCGTGGTGGCCCGGATAGAATTGATCAGCGTATCGATCTCGCCACTGTCGCCTCCCAATTGGTATTGGCGCAAGGCTGACAGTTTCTCCTCTTTCGGCGCCAATCCCACGGCCGCTTCGATCGGCAGGAAGAGCGTGAAGGTACTACCAAACGACGGCTGACTTTCGAGCTCGATGGTACCACCCAGCAGTTCGGCCAAGCCACGGCTAATGGACAACCCAAGCCCGGTACCACCATATTTACGGCTCGTAGAGCCTTCCGCCTGCTGGAAGGCTTCGAAGATGATGTTTTGCTTTTCTACCGGGATACCGATGCCCGTATCGCTGATGGCAAAGGCCACTACTTTCGATGCGTTGTCGAGGGTAGGCGTACCTGCTTTCCAGCTCTTACGGGCTTCGTAGATACGCAATTTCACCTCACCCTTCTCGGTAAACTTAAACGAGTTCGACAGCAGGTTCTTGAGTATCTGGTTCAACCGCTGCAGATCGGTCTCCATCAATGCCGGCAGCCTGGAATCGGTCTCGATCGTAAAGCGCAAATGCCGCGCTTCCGAAATGGGCTTGAAGGTCGTTTCCACAAAGGAAGCGATCTCCGAAAACCGCACCGCGCCAAAGTTAGCAGTGATAAAGCCCGACTCGATCTTCGACAGATCGAGGATATCATTGATCAGTTGGATCAGGTCATCACCACAGGAGTGAATGGTACGCGCATAGCGGATCTGCTTGTCCGACAGATTACCCTCCGCATTTTCATACAACTGCTGGGCAAGGATCAGCAAACTGTTCAGCGGCGTGCGCAACTCGTGCGACATATTCGCCAAAAACTCCGACTTGTACTTCGAGGTAAGCGTCAGCTGCTCCGCTTTTTCTTCCAACGAACGGCGTGCTTCTTCCACCTCTTTGTTCTTCGCCTCCACCTCGTTCTTTTGCTTCACCAGCAGCAAGGCTTTGTCCTGCAGCTCGTCATTCGTACGACGCAACTCTTCCTGCTGTATCTTCAACTCACCCGCCAGTGACTGCGACTGGGTAAGCAGTTCTTCCGTTCTCGTATTCGCTTCGATCGTATTCAATACGATACCGATACTCTCCGTCAACTGACTGAGGAAGTCGAGGTGCGTTTCGCCAAAGGCATCGAGCGAGGCCAGCTCGATCACCGCCTTCACGTTGTTTTCAAACAACACCGGCACGATGATGATATTGGCCGGCTTGGCACGACCAAGGCCCGAATTGATCTTGATATAATTGGCGGGTACATTGCTGAGGATAATCCTTTCTTTTTCATGGGCCACCTGACCTACCAGTCCTTCGCCGATCGCGAATTCGGTCGGCACATTCTTATCGGTCACATAACCATAAGCGGCAAACTGGCTCAGTCGGGCGCTTTGGGTATCGTCATCCTGCCGTAAAATGTAGAAGGCGCCATAATGTGCATTCACCACCTGCGCCAACTCGGACAGGATACGCTGGGTCACCGTTCTCAGGTCACGCTGCCCCTGCAGCATCTGACCAAACTGTGCCAGGTTCGATTTCAACCAATCCTGCTCCTGGTTGCGCAAGGTCGTTTCCTTCAGGTTGCTGATCATCTGGTTGATGGTATCCTTGAGGGCTTCCACCTCCCCTTTCGCTTCTACACGGATGGTTCGGGTAAGGTCACCTTTGGTCACCGCACTCGCCACCTCGGAGATCGAACGCACCTGCGTCGTCAGGTTCTGCGCCAGCTGGTTCACGTTTTCAGTGAGGTTCTTCCAGATACCCGATGCACCCGGCACACTCGCCTGGCCACCCAATCGACCTTCCACACCCACCTCACGGGCCACTGTTGTTACCTGATCGCCAAACACCGCCAGGGTATCGATCATTTCATTGATGGTATCGGTGAGCTGAGCCACCTCACCACGTGATACGATCGAGAGCTTTTGTTTCAGGTTGCCGGTGGCCACCGCCGTTACTACTTTCGCAATACCCCGCACCTGGTTGGTCAGGTTGGAGGCCATCATATTTACTGAGTCCGTAAGATCTTTCCAGGTACCGGCCACACCACGCACTTCTGCCTGGCCACCGAGTTTACCTTCCGTACCCACCTCACGCGCTACCCGCGTTACTTCGAAGGCGAAAGAGTTGAGCTGCTCCACCATCGTATTGATCGTATTCTTCAGATCAAGGATCTCACCCTTTACGTCGATCTGTACTGTTTTACTCAAGTCTCCACTCGCCACCGCTTTCGTCACTTCGGCGATGTTTCGCACCTGGGCCGTCAGGTTACCCGTCATCTGGTTTACCGAATCGGTCAGATCCTTCCAGGTACCGGCAACGCCCGGCACGAAGGCCTGGCCACCCAGTTTACCATCCGTACCCACCTCACGCGCTACCCGCGTTACTTCCGACGCAAAGGCACGTAGCTGATCCACCATCGTATTGAGGGTTTCTTTCAGCTGCAGGATCTCCCCGCGCACATCCACCGTGATCTTCTTCGACATGTCTCCATTCGCTACCGCAATGGCCACCTCGGCAATGTTACGCACCTGATCCGTCAGGTTACCCGCCATCTGGTTTACCGAGTCGGTCAAATCCTTCCAGGTACCAGCCACACCCGGCACGTTGGCCTGGCCACCCAGTTTACCATCCGTACCTACCTCACGCGCCACCCGCGTTACTTCCGACGCAAAACCCCGCAGCTGGTCCACCATCGTATTGATCGTGTTCTTCAGCTCGAGGATCTCGCCTTTTACATCCACCCCGATCTTACGGCTAAGGTCACCGTTGGCCACCGCCGTCGTTACTTCCGCGATGTTCCGTACCTGAGAGGTCAGGTTGGAGGCCATTTTATTAACAGAGTCGGTCAAGTCTTTCCAGGTACCACCTACACCCGGCACATCCGCCTGGCCACCAAGCTTACCCTCCGATCCTACCTCACGGGCTACCCGCGTCACTTCTGATCCGAAGGAGTTGAGCTGGTCCACCATGGTGTTGATGGTATTTTTTAATTCAAGGATCTCTCCTTTTACGTCCACGGTGATCTTACGGCTAAGGTCACCACGCGCTACCGCCGTCGTTACTTCTGCGATGTTACGCACCTGACCCGTCAGGTTACTCGCCATACCGTTTACGGAGTCGGTCAGGTCTTTCCATACACCACCGACCCCTTCCACAGCAGCCTGTCCGCCCAGTTTACCTTCCGAACCCACCTCACGCGCCACGCGCGTTACTTCCGAAGCGAAGCCCCTCAGCTGGTCCACCATCGTGTTGATGGTATTCTTCAACTCGAGGATCTCACCCCGCACATCCACATCGATCTTACGGCTAAGGTCACCGGTCGCCACGGCTGTGGTTACTTCCGCAATGTTCCGTACCTGCGAGGTCAGGTTACCGGCCATCACGTTCACGGAATCCGTTAAGTCTTTCCAGGTGCCACCCACACCGGGCACCTGCGCCTGGCCACCGAGCTTTCCTTCCGATCCTACCTCACGCGCCACACGCGTTACTTCCGATCCGAAGGAGTTGAGCTGGTCCACCATCGTATTGATCGTATTCTTGAGCTCGAGAATTTCTCCTTTTACATCCACCGTGATCTTACGGCTAAGGTCACCGCGTGCTACCGCGGTCGTTACTTCTGCGATATTACGCACCTGACCAGTCAGGTTACTGGCCATACCATTTACCGAATCGGTAAGATCCTTCCAGGTACCGGCTACGCCTTTTACCTGTGCCTGGCCACCCAGTTTACCTTCTGTACCCACTTCAAGCGCCACACGGGTGACCTCCGACGAGAAGGAGTTGAGCTGGTCCACCATCGTATTGATCGTATTCTTCAACTCGAGGATCTCTCCTTTCACGTCTACCGTGATCTTACGACCCAGGTCACCGCGCGCCACCGCCGTCGTTACTTCGGCAATGTTACGCACCTGCCCCGTTAGGTTACTTGCCATCTGGTTTACCGAATCGGTAAGGTCTTTCCAAACCCCACCGACCCCTTTTACCTTGGCCTGGCCGCCCAGCTTACCTTCCGACCCCACCTCACGCGCCACACGCGTTACTTCCGCAGAGAAAGAGTTCAGCTGATCCACCATCGTATTGATCGTATTCTTTAACTCGAGGATCTCCCCTTTTACATCCACGGTGATTTGGCGACTAAGGTCACCTTTTGCTACGGCCGTTGTCACCTCAGCGATGTTACGCACCTGACCTGTCAGGTTACTCGCCATCTGGTTCACCGAGTCTGTCAAGTCCTTCCAGGTACCGGCTACCCCTTTTACCTGGGCCTGGCCACCCAGCTTACCCTCCGTACCCACCTCGAGGGCCACGCGGGTCACCTCGGAAGAGAAGGAGTTCAGTTGGTCCACCATCGTATTGATCGTATTCTTAAGCTCCAGGATCTCTCCTTTTACATCTACCGTGATCTTTTTCGACAAGTCGCCTTTTGCTACGGCCGTCGTTACCTCGGCAATGTTCCGCACCTGGCCCGTCAGGTTGCTCGCCATCTGGTTGACCGAGTCCGTCAGGTCTTTCCACACACCACCTACACCCTTTACTTTCGCTTGTCCACCCAGTTTACCTTCCGATCCCACTTCACGCGCAACGCGCGTCACTTCCACTGAAAAGAGGTTGAGCTGGCGCACCATGTCGTTTACCTCTTTGGCAATACGCGCAAATTCCCCCTGCAGCAAGTGTCCACCGATCTCCAGTGGCATTTCCTGCGAGAGATTACCCTTGGCCACCAGCGAGATTACGTGGGCAATTTCGATGGTCGGGTGCACCAGGTCCGATATGAGCGTATTGAGTGAATCCATACCCGTACTCCACGCGCCCTTGGCATGGGGTACTTCAATGCGTTGGGTGAGCTTACCCTGCTTACCGATCGTACTGCCGGCGCGGGTAAACTCCTGCATCATCTTTTCATTGAGGGAAATGATGTCGTTGAGGGTGTCGCAGATCTTGCCGTTGAGCCCGACTTCGTCGATCGGCATACGCACACTGAAATTACCATTCTTCATTTCGGTGAGCACGTGCAACAAGGCACGGAGGTCAAACTGCTCAGCTACCTGCGGGGAAACATGGGCAAAGCCATTGCCATTGGAGGCAGTTGTTTTCCCGGTGCGGGTTGCCGTTTTGGTAGTCGGTTTTCCGCTCGCCTTGGCAGTACGGGTAGCGCTGCTTTTGGCTGGCATGGACTTAGTTTTTGGGCGGGTCATAGCAAAAGTTTATTAAAGAAGCCTTTAACATATAACAAATCATGCCAGAAATACAGAAAATCACTTACGTAGACGGGTATTGACTTGTAGCGAAAAAGCAAAAAGCCAGCTTAAACAAAATTCCCCATTTCGAGCAATAAAATATACATTTTGTCCCATTTGCACCCCTGTATCATATTGCCTTTTTCTGCTACATCATAACTTTTATTGAATCGATTTAAACAAAGCCAGCCTGCATTTGAGCGATTGTCAACATCGTGCAAAGCCTTGTTTAACAAATCGGCACGTTTTTTCTACAGGATAAGCACCTTTCTACAATTATTGCCCTGAACCATTCATGAAAAATTTTTCGCACCAACCTTACAGTACTCCGGTACCCCTATGTTCATATTACCTATTGTCTAACATTTATAACTATTAGATATGAAAGCCGATCTTGTAAAAACGCTTCAGAAGAAAAAAAAGCAGATCCTGGAGATCTGGATGGAAAAGCAACTGGCCGATGCGGGGTTGCGCGATGACCTCATTAGCAATGAGGAATTGCGCATTCAATCAGAAGAACTGGTCCAGGCGCTGGTCCAATCGATCACAGAAAAAAACCTGGGGAATGTAGAATCTTCGGAGTTTGAACCGGTTTACGAGATCCTGGCAGGTATCAGCCTGTCGCGCGCCAAGCAGGGTTTCTCACCCCGGGAAACGGGTATTTATATCTTTAGCCTGAAGGATAGCCTGCTCCAGGTGATCCAGGAAGAGATGCGCGATGACCCCGCTGCAATGTACGCGGAAACTATTCGTATCAGCAAGCTCGTCGATAGCTTTGGCATCGCCACCTTCGAAACATTCATTAAAGGCCGCGAAGAAGTGATCTATCGCCAGACCAATGAGATCACGGAGATCTCAACCCCGGTGATACGCGTGTGGGATGGTATCCTGGCCCTGCCCATCATCGGCACCCTCGACAGCTCCCGTACCCAGGTGGTGATGGAAAATTTGTTGCAAGAGATTGTCGAGACTGGTAGCAGCATTGCCATTCTCGATATTTCCGGCGTACCGGCTGTAGACTCGCTGGTAGCCCAGCACCTGATCAAAACGGTAAGTGCGACCCGCCTCATGGGTGCAGAATGCATCATCAGCGGTATCCGTCCGGAGATCGCCCAGACCGTAGTACATCTTGGCATCGACCTGTCGAATATTACGACGAAGGCCAGCCTGGCCAGCGCCCTGCGGCATGCCTTCAGCCAATTACACCTGGAAGTAAGAAAGAAACAAAAACAACAATAAGTAACAGATTGAGCATGGAAAAGATTCCTATTCTTCGGATGGGACACTTCTTGTTGGTAACCATTCAGGTTGATCTGTACGACCGTCTTGCCGTGAATCTCGAAGCGGATCTGGTGCAGATGGTTAATAAAACAGGAGCCAGAGGAGTGTTGATCGATATTTCAGCTGTATCGATCGTTGACTCGTTCATGGGCAGGATCATCGGCAATATTGCTAATATGTCGAAGATACTGGATGCCGAAACTGTCGTCGTAGGTATGCAGCCGGCAGTAGCCATCACACTCGTTGAACTGGGCCTTCCCCTCCAGGGTGTATTTACGGCATTGAATGTCGAACGGGGCATGGAGTTGTTGCGGAACAGAATTGATCTTGACCTAAACCCCGAAGACGATGATGACGACGCAATTAGTGACGCTGACTAAAGACCGCATGGTGGTGAAGCTCGAGCAGGATGTTGTTCCTTTCCGCAACCGCGTCAAGGAACATGCGACGAAGATCGGCATGGGGCTGGTCAATCAAACCAAGCTCATCACAGCCGCCAGCGAATTGAGCAGAAATATGCTCAGGTATGCAGGCGGTGGCGAAGTATTGATAGAAGTGGTGAGTAAAGGCCGCGAAAACGGCATTCGCCTCACCTTCTCCGATAAAGGCCCTGGTATTGAAGACATTAAAAAAGCGATGCAGGACGGCTACTCTACGGGCAAAAGCCTTGGGCTGGGCCTGCCGGGTACCAAAAGGCTCGTCAGCGAATTCGACATCAAAAGCGTTCCTAATCAGGGAACGACGGTGATCATATTAAAGTGGAAGAACGGTTGATTATGGCACATGTGCGCTTCAATGCATCCGACAGGAGTTATACTGCACTGATCAAAAAAGATATTCACCGGATGGTCTCCAACGCCGGGTTGGAGGTCAAACGTGTCGATGAAGTGGATATCATTGTGGCAGAAATAACCTCAAACCTGCTCAAGTATGCAAAAGAAGGAGAATTATTGGCCTTGATCGGCGAGGAAACCGGAAATAAATACTTAGAGTTGATCGCCATCGACAAAGGACCAGGAATGGCAGACCCTGCCAGGATGCTGGAAGATGGAATATCAACCTCCGGTACACTGGGGCAGGGACTGGGGGCCATCAAACGCCTGGCCGACACCTGCGAAATATACTCTTTGAAAGGCTGGGGTACCATATTGCTGGCAAGGATCTATCAAAAGCCACCACCTTATAAAAAGCCCCCAAAATTTACTTTCCGGGGCCTCGTAGTCGCGAAACCCGGAGAAACCGTAAGTGGCGATGGGTGGCAATTGCAGCAGGATCATTTAAGAATACGTGTGATGGTAGCAGATGGCCTGGGACATGGTCCGGAAGCACAAAAAGCAGTGCAGACCGCTGGTCAGGCATTTCTCCAAAGTGATGCATGGACGCCGGCAGAGATCATCCGCCAGCTGCATCTCGACGTAAAACGTACACGGGGACTTGTTGCCACGATACTGACTCTCGATCTGCAATCAAAGGCGGTACAGGTATGCGGTGTGGGCAATATATCCTGTAAGGTTTACGGCGGTGCACAATCCAAAGGCTTGATCAGTTATAATGGTATTATCGGTATGAACATTCCCGGCACCATGAAGGACCACCAGTTCTTCGTAGCCGAAGGACAGCAATATATCATTCTCTGTTCAGATGGCATCCGGTCACAGTGGGAGATCATTAGGTATCCGGGCATCCTGAAATACGACCCTTCCGTGCTGGCAGCCGCGATCTATAAGGATTTTGCCCGCCAAACCGATGATATGTCTGTCGTGGTTGGCAAATTAAATTAAGAGTATGTATGAATTGACCCGTCTCAGTCTAGAAAATGACATGGACATTATCCTCGCCCACCGGCGATCGATGAAGTTGGGCGAACTGGCAGGATTATCCTTGTCCGGTCAAACCACTTTTGCGACGGCCGTGTCAGAGATATGCCGGTACGGGATCGATTTCCTGGTACGCCCTGTACTGCGCCTCGGTATGCATGTACAGGACAAACAGATTGTTGCGATTATTGAGGGGATCAGCCCGGTATCGGACAAACATCACGCTAACCTGCAGTATGCCCGCAAACTTGCGGACCGTTTTATCGTACACGAAAAAAGTATAGAAACCGGTTTTCGCACGCCTCCCAACAAACAACTCACCGAAGCCGCTGTGAAACTCTGGGCAGGCAGTTTCAGCAATGAATATCCCCTATCTCCCTATGACGAGATCAAACGTAAGAATATCCAACTGCAGCAGCTGGCCGAAAAACTGCAGGAAAGTGAACTCAAGTATAAGCAGCTGTCGGAGTCGGTACCGCTGATGATCTTTACCCTGGATGCTGACGGCGATCTAACCTACGCCAATCATTGGCTGCTTGACTTTACCGGCGCCACGATCGACCAAATACGTGAAGCCCATTGGGCGAATATTATGCACCCCGATGACTGGGAACAGGCAAGGATCATCTGGGAAAATGAAACGCCCCTCTTGCAACCGATGAATATGCAATACCGCTTGCGGAGCCAGTCTACGACGGAATGGGTATGGCATATGGCAGCCACGATGCCGGTGAAAGACCAAAACGGCCATTTCACCTGGATTGGCTATGCAGTAAACATCCATCACCAGAAACTGATAGAACAGACGCTAAAAGACAACAGGGAATTACAGGACATTCAAAACAAATTACAAACATATCAGTCTGAATTAGAAAATAAACTATACGAACTTAACCGCAGCAATGTAGAATTGGCTCAATTTGCCTACGTAGCCTCCCATGACCTGCAAGAACCGTTGCGTAAAATACTGGTGTACAGTGATTACCTGCAACGGAAATTCCCCGAACTGGATGCCCACATGGTGACAATTCTCAACAATATGATTGGGGCCACCACCCGTATGAAGCGACTGATTGAGGATCTCCTGCTATTTACCCGCCTGTCTGCAGAGAGTCAGGAACATGCACCAGCCGACCTGAACGACCTGTTTCAAAGCGTACTGGATGACTTTGACATGCAACTGCAGGAGAAACATGCCCGGGTGGAAGTGGCCGCCTTGCCGGTGTTTCGCTGTAGTCCCCAACACCTTAAACAGGTTTTCGCCAATCTGTTGTCCAACTCCATCAAATATTCCCGCCCCGGCCTTGCACCCGAGATCAAGGTACGTAGTGAAACGGCCGGCAACAAGCTTATGATCCATTTCACAGACAATGGCATTGGGTTTGAAGATAAATATGCAGACAGGATCTTCGGCATGCTTCAGCGGCTGCATAGCCGCGAAGAGTTTGAGGGTACCGGTATCGGCCTTTCTATTGTCCAGAAGATCATCGATATGCACAAAGGTTCCATTGTAGCGCGCAGTCAGCCGGGTCACGGCGCCACCTTCATCATCACCTTACCCTTTGAAGAAAACCTGGCTGTAAAGTTGGTACAGTCCTCCGAAAAACAAGATATAACAACAAAAGTCCACTTATAATCACAGAATGCTCTGTCTAAAAAAAGTGCCCATGGCTGAAAAAACAATACTACTGGTAGAGGATGATGAGGAAGATCAGTTTCTGATGCGTGAAGCTTTCAACGATAATGGGATCGGAGAAGCTTTGCGTTTTGCCAGCAACGGTGAATCAGCCATCGAATTTCTCGATGAGCTGAACGAACAAGAACTCCCCTCTCTCATCGTGATGGACCTGAACATGCCGCGTATGAATGGCCGGGAAACGTTGACCCACCTGAAGCAGCACGATGTCTACAAATCCATTCCCGTTATTATCTATTCGACCTCGATCAACGATATCGAACGCATACGTTGTAAAGAGATCGGTGCAGCAGCTTATATCATAAAGCCCACCACCTTTACTGAATGTCAGGAGATCGCCAAATGGTTTCATAAGATCGGTTGCGGAAGCGAAGTGAAAGAGGAGAATACCGAAGCCTGATGGCATCATCTTTTTAGCGCTACTGGTAAAACCATCATTATGAAAACTACCAGAAGCAGTAACACGAAGCAAAGCAAACAGGGACATAACTCCATACCGAGGCCCGAGATCCGTGACAACCTCGACAGCCGTAAAAATGAGGAGCAAGATACGAAGGGAGATGATGTCACCCATAACAGGAAACCGCATCACAACCATGGTAAATCAAAACATTCGCGGTAAGATGTACCGGGTTCAACACACTTATTGAATCGAAGCCGGTGGCGCCAACCGCTCCGCCGGCTTTGTTGTACCACATTGTCCGTTGATCATTAACCTATCCCGCACCAGTCATTACAAAGAGGACCATCGACCATTAACCTATCCAACTTAGCCATTAGCCTTATTACCATTAATCATTAACCTTTACTATTTCCTGTACTTTTTGCCTGCCATGTTGTTTGAAAACAAAGCAAATACTATCCGCGCGATCCTCATCGAACGCCACGAAACCCTGGCTGTTGCCGAAAGCGTAACAGCGGGTTATGTGCAGGCCATCCTCTCCGCGGCCGATGAAGCCCTGTTTTTCTTTCAGGGCGGTATTACCGCCTACAACCTGGGTCAGAAGGCCCGTCACCTACAGATAGATCCTATCGAAGCACTCAAGACCAATTGTGTGTCGGCCAAGATCGCCTTACAAATGAGCCTGGGGGTGCAAAAAATGTTCATGAGCGATTATGGCATTGCGATTACCGGTTATGCAGCGCCGGTTCCCGAAAAAGGCATTCATGAGCTATTCGCCTGGGTGGCGGCCACCCATCGATCGGAAGTACTGGCCATCGAAAAGATCAGCTCCACTGCCGACAATCCTCCAGCCATACAAATAGATTACGCCGAACAGGTACTCCGCCTCTTCGAATCCTGCATCAGCGGACAGAAAAGCTGATCATTTCCGCCGTTCTCCTTTCACCCCTCTCCCTCTTATGCCTCTCTGCCTCGTTCCCTCGTTGCCTTCTTCCGCCTTCCCGGCTCAAGCCTTTTACCACTTTGCCTATTTCCATTACATATTTCGTTACTTTGTAGAGCGTTCTCCCCATTTCTTACAATCCGTCTCCTAAATAAGCCGACGCGAAAAAGGCTTGCTTTTTGAATTACACAACCTGCCTGTCCGCCTAACTGATAGTATTACAAATAAATGCAAGATTAATTTTGAAACAACCGAGCACTGTGCCTGCTAAACTCAAAAAGATCGGGAGGATCCTGTTAAAGACTTTCCTGATCATCCTCGGTATTCTGATCCTTATTATTTTACTCATTCAAACGCCCCCCGTTCAAAACTTCATTCGCGGCAAGGCGGTCACCTGGCTGCAAAAAAAACTCGATACAAAGATCGAAGTGGGCAAGATTTATATCGGCTTCCCCAAGAAGATCGTACTGGAAGGTATTTATATAGAAGACAAACAAAAGGACACCTTATTCTATGGTGGCAAAATGAAGTTTGACGTCAACCTGTGGCGATTGCTGAAAAGCGAGCTGGTCGTGAAAGAGATCAACCTAGAGGACCTCAATGCCAAGGTAAAACGCACCCTGCCCGATACGACCTTCAACTTTCAATTTATTGTGGATGCCTTTGCTTCCAAAGAACCATCCGCCCCCTCTACCGATACCAGCTCTTTCAAAATTTCGATAGACCGTGTTGTACTAAACAATGTCCGGGCGCAATACCAGGATGTGGTGAATGGCAGTGATATGAAAGTACTGATAGGTCACCTTGACACCCGCATCGATCAGTTTGACCTCGACAAATCCATCTACTCCGTTCCTTCTACTGAACTACGCGGACTACGCGCTTCTATCTACCAGCATAAACCTTTGGTAGAGCCGGCAGCTGCCGACACAGCCAACGTGGCCGAACCGATCGACATGCAGCTGAAGATCAGAAAGGTGGCCCTGGAAGATTGCCGACTCGATTACGGCAATGACGCCAGTGCCTTATACGCCAACCTCAACCTCGGAGAATTACTGTTGCAGCTAAAAGAACTCGACCTGCGGCACCAGCGTATAGTAATCGACGAGGTAACACTCGACAAGACGATTGCAGCGATCCGGATGGGTAAGAAAGAAGCGGCCAAAGTGGTGGCGAAAGAAGTGAAGCAAGAGGTACAGGCGCAGGCCGAAGCCGGCTGGCAGGTCAACGTGAACGGCGTGGCCTTGAAACAGGTCGCTTTCAAAATGGATGATGACAATGCACCGAAAGCCCCTAAGGGCATGGACTACGCGCATCTCGACCTAAACGAGCTGAATTTTGCAGCAGAAGACATTTATTACGGTAATGATACCATCAGTGGCGCCGTCACAGAAGGACGATTTAAAGAGAAGTCAGGCTTTACCCTTGTCAAACTGGAGACCGAGTTTCAATACACTGCCAAAGGCGCTTACCTCCACGATCTGGTGGTACAAACACCCGGCACCCAGCTCAGTCGCAGCCTCGACGTCTCCTACCCTTCGCTGGAAGCCTTACAAAAAGATATTGGTCAGTTGAAGCTCGATATGGACATTCGCGACAGCAAGGTGCAGGTAAAAGATATCCTGACCTTTGCGCCGTTCCTGGCAGAGCAGCCTGCCTTTGCCAACCCACAGGCCACCTGGTTCATCAACAGCCGGCTAAATGGCTCCGTGAGTGATCTGCGCATCGCCAGCCTGCGAGTGAAAGGGATGCAGCAAACGAACCTCGACCTGGCGGGCAATATCAAAGGTCTGCCCGATATGAAAAAACTGCAGGCCAACCTGACCATCAGAGACATCAGCAGCAGTGCCCGCGACGTCAACAGTCTGCTGCCCAAAGGCACCATCCCCAACAATATCACCATCCCTTCGCAATTCAACCTGTCGGGCAAGATCGCCGGCAATGAAAAGAACCTGCAAACTGACCTCGTCATCAATACGACGCTCGGTACCGCTACCCTCAAAGGCAATGTACAAAACCCGGCCGACTCCATCAACCTGGGTTACGACCTGGTATTGACAGCCCAATCATTCGACCTGAAAACTTTGTTGAAACAACCTGATCTTGGCTTGCTGTCGCTGCAGGTAAAAGCAAAAGGCAAAGGACGTGTGTTCAAAACGATGCAGTCCAATATCGATGGCCTCGTAACGGTCGCAGATTATAAGGGATATCGCTACCATGATTTCAAGCTTACCGGCGAGATCGCACAACAAGTATTTAAAGTGAATGCAGGCATACAAAATGAACCGATCCACCTGAATATCGACGCGTCTGGCAGCCTGGCCGGCGCTTACCCGGCCGTTAAGGTGGTAGCGGTAGTTGATAGCATCAAGACGGCGCCCTTGCACCTGACAACAGATAACATACAATACCGTGGCGTGATCGATGCCGATTTTCCCTTACTCAACATCGATAGCCTGGAAGGCAGGTTACTTGTTACCAAAAACCTGCTTGTGATGGGCGATCGCCGCATCGAAACTGATTCGCTGGAAGTACTGGCAGCCCACCGACCCGATTCGGGGCAGGTGATCAAACTCACCAGCGAAATAGCGCGGGTCAGGTTATGGGGCAAATATCACCTGACCGAACTGGGCTCTGTTGTGCAGCGTTCCATACAGAAATATTACAATAATGCCCCGGACTCACTCACACAACTTCCTCCGTATGATTTCCAGGTTAGGGCAGTAGTATTCAAGGGCCCCTTGATGGAAGCCTTTGCGCCTGATATCAAACAACTGGAGCCGGTGAGACTCGATGGACATTTTACCAGCGATGAAGGCATCGATGCCACCCTAAAAGCGCCCCTGGTCGTTTATGGTACTACAGAGCTGAACAACCTGCAACTGGTGGCCGGCACGGAAGGCAATAGCCTGCAGGCCAACCTGGGCTTCGATGCCTTCCGCAGCGGTGAATCCCTGGTCGTATACGCTACAAGGCTACGCGCCACGCTGGCCGACAACAAGATCAATTTTGCCCTGCACACGAAAGACATGAACGGGCGCGACAAATACCACCTCGAAGGCAACCTGGCACAACCGAATAAAGGAGTCTATGATTTTTCCCTACGGCCCGACTCCCTGTTGCTCAACTACCAGGAATGGCTGGCTAGCAACGACAACAATATTCATATCGACTCTGCCAACATTACGGCCAGCAATTTCTGGATCAGCTATATGGACCAGCGCCTATCCATACAATCACGGACCGGCGAGCCCGGACAGCCCCTCGGCGTCAGCTTCGACCGGTTCCGGATCGGCACGCTGGTCAGCTTCGTACAAAAAGATTCGCTGATCGTAGATGGAGAGTTGAATGGCGGTGTCAACTTTACCAATATCATGAAGGAGCCAGTGTTTGTTGGCGACCTCGCCATCAATAACGTGAGCATGAACAAGGATACCTTGGGCGATATCAAGGTAAAGGTCAACAATGAAACCGCCAACAACTATGCAGCGGATGTTACCTTGACGGGCAAGGGCAATGATGTTGGTATAAAAGGGGTTTACAAAGTAGCCGACGTGAGCACCTTCGACTTCGATGTGGCGGTGCGTACACTGCAGATGAATACCCTCGAAGGCGTCAGCATGGGAAGTATCCGTAAAGCCTCAGGCACAGCCACCGGACAATTTGCCGTGAAAGGAACGATCGATAAACCATCGGTAAATGGGGAACTTAATTTCAACAAAGCCATCCTGACGCCCTCCTTCCTGGGCTCGCCGATCAAGATTGACCAAACGGGTATTAAAATGACGGATGAAGGCGTCGTGTTTGACAAATTTACATTGCGCGACTCGGCCAACAATACCGCTACGCTCGATGGCACTGCGTATACCACCAACTTCAGCAATTATAAATTCGACCTCGACTTTGATGCCCGCAATTTCCAGGCATTGAACAGCACAAAGAAAGATAACAACCTTTATTACGGCGCCTTATTTTTCAATAGCAACCTGCACATCAAAGGCACCGAATTGCACCCGGTAGTAGATGGGTCACTGACAGTCAATGAAAAGACCAAACTAACCGTCGTACTGCCCCAGGAAGACCCGGGTGTGCAGGAACGGGAAGGCATTGTACGATTTGTAGATAAAGACGCCGTTCCCAATGACTCGCTGTGGCGCAGCGGTCTCGATTCCCTGAACACTGCCAGCATACGGGATTATGATATCAACGTCAATATCACCATCAACAAAGAAGCAGAGCTCAACCTCATCATCGATGAAGGCAATGGCGACTTGCTGCAGGTAAAAGGCGAAGCCAACCTCAACGGTGGTATCGACCCCAGCGGCAAGGTAACGTTGACCGGCACCTACGAACTGCAGCAGGGCAGCTACCAGCTAACGTTCAACTTCCTGAAACGCAAGTTCGATATTCAATCCGGCAGCCGCATCATCTGGCAGGGCGAGCCAACAGAAGCCGACGTAGACCTCACAGCGATGTATACGGCGAACACGGCCCCCATCGACCTGGTAGCTGGTCAGTTGGGAAGCGATGTATCGGCCACCGACCGGAACAAGTACCGGCAACGGCTGCCCTTCCAGGTATTCCTCATCATGACGGGCAAACTGCTCAAACCAGACCTGGCTTTCGACATCAAATTACCGGAAGACAAAAGCTATGACGTCGACAAAGGCATCGTGGAAGCCTCCAATGTAAAGCTGGAACAATTGCGTCAACAGCCCGCCGAGCTGAATAAGCAGGTATTTGCCCTCTTGCTGCTAAACAGGTTTATACAGGAAAATCCGTTTGAAACCGGAAACAGCAGCCTCACGGCAGAAGGGTTTGCCCGCCAGAGCGTCAGCAAACTCCTTACGGAGCAATTAAACAACCTGGCAGCGGGACTTATTGAAGGCGTAGACATCAACTTCGATGTACAATCGGAAGAAGACTATACCACGGGTCAGTTCCAGAACCGGACGGACCTGAATGTGGAAGTATCTAAACGCCTGTTGAATGACCGCCTTAAAGTAACCGTAGGCAGCAACTTCGAACTGGAAGGGGCCCAGAACACCAATCGCCAGAGCAACAATATCGCCGGCGACGTGCGGCTCGATTACCAGTTGAGCAAGGACGGCCGGTACATGGTACGTGCCTATCGCAAAAACGAATACGAAGGTATATTGGAAGGATATATCGTGGAGACAGGGGTTGGCCTCGTAATTACGATCGACTATAACCGGTTCCGGCAAATATTCGAATCGGCCAAAAAACGGGAAGCCCGTCGACTGGAGCGGCAGAAACAACGGCAGCAGTTGGAAGACAAGGAAGCGGTACCACCCAAGGTGCCTGAAACACCGCCGACTGTACCCACCACGGGCAAAGAAGCCAAGGAAGAGGATCCACCACAGTTACCTCCGCCACCACCCACCCTGCCTACAGCCGGGAACAACGAATAACAGCAACATTTAACACGCACAGAATCGACACCGCTTGAAAAGAAAAGGAATTATATACTACGGAACCCTCCTCTCCCTGGTGAGCATACTGGCTTCCTGCAGCAATACCAAGTACCTGCCTGCCAACGACGCGCTCTATACCGGTGCTACCGTCAATGTGAAAGGCGAAGACCTGAGCCGCAAAAAACGCAAAGCCATTACCAGCGAACTTAACAGCCTTACCCGGCCCAGGCCCAACAAAAAATTCCTGGGTATGCGGTTTAAGTTGTGGGTGTACAATATCGCCGGCAATCCCAAAAGCGAAACTTCATTCCGGGGTAAACTGAAAAACAAAACAGGCGAACCGCCGGTCTTGCTCAGCCAGGTGAGCCTTTCCCGCAATATGGCCGTGTTGGAAAATTACCTCGAGAACAGGGGATTTTTTAACGCCGTCGTACGGGGCGATACCACCGTCAAAAACAAAAAGGCCAGCGCGACCTACACCGTCAGAACTGGCAAACAATACATCATCGACACCGTTCGCTACCAGATGGACAGCAGCTTTCTGTCCAATACCATCCGGCAGACTGAGCAGAACACCCTGCTCAAACGCGGACAACCGTTTGACCTGGATATCATCAAAGCAGAACGCGATCGCATCGACATCTACCTCAAAGACAATGGATTTTACTACTTCAATCCAGAATACCTGTTGATAGAAACCGACAGTACCATTGGTAACAACAAGGTAAACATGTATGTGATCCTGAAGAATGGCATTCCCAAAACCGCCTCAGAGATGTACACCATCAAGGATGTGGTCATCTATACCAATTTCCGGCTGAATGCGGAATCCGACACCAGCAAACGCGGAGGCACTCTACACAAGGGTTATACGGTGGTGGACCGCAATAAACAATACAAGCCTTACCTGTTTGAGACAGCCATGCAATTTGAACCTAACGACATCTATAACCGCCGCGACCACAATCTGTCGCTGACCCGCCTGATCAATATGGGCGTATTCAAATTCGTAAAGAACCGGTTCGAAAAAGTGCCTAACTCCCCTTTTGCACAGCTGAACACCTACTATTACCTGACCCCCTACGCCAAGAAATCACTAAGGGCCGAGATCAATGGAACTTCCAAAAGCAACAACCTGGTCGGTAGCAATATCGCCGTATCCTGGCGCAACCGCAACACCTTCCGTGCCGGCGAACTGTTGCGCATTACCGCTTCCGGTGGTGCGGAAGTACAGTACAGCAGTGCGCAACGTGGATACAATGTGTACCGCCTGGGGCTGGAAGGCGCGCTCACCTTCCCCCGTTTCCTGATCCCTTTCTTCCGGCTGGATACCCGGGGTGCATTTGTACCCAAAACGAATATCCTGCTGGGCTATGACCTGCTCAACAAACGAAAACTCTATACACTCAATTCCTTCCGTGCCTCCTACGGTTATGCCTGGAAGGAAAGCCTGTACAAAGAACACCAGTTCAACCCCATCGCGATCAATTACGTGCAACCCATGAATGTGACCTACGAATACGATACGCTGATGCAGAAAGATCCTACGCTCGCCAAGGCCATCGAAAAGCAGTTCATTCTCGGCAGCACGTACAATTTCACCTACGATAACCGGGTCGATAAACAAAAACATGCTTCCGGGTTCTATTTCAGTGGAACGGCGGATGTATCGGGCAACCTGGCCGGTCTCATCTTCGGCGACAGTGCCAATGGCAAATCGGGCCAGATCTTCGGCGCCACCTTCTCCCAATATGTAAAAGGGGAATTGGACATACGCTACTATCTGCAAACCGGCACCAACAGCAGCCTGGCCAACAGGTTGATCATCGGAGCCAGCTTACCCCACGGCAATTCGAAGTCACTACCTTATATCAAACAATTCTTTAGCGGCGGTAGCAACAGTATCCGCGCCTTCCGGAACCGGAACGTAGGACCGGGTACTTATTACGACTCTACCACATCGGGCGTTCCCGACCAGACCGGTGATATCAAGCTGGAGTTCAACACGGAGTTGCGCGCTAAGTTATTCAGCATCATAGAAGGCGCCGCCTTCATCGATGCCGGCAATATCTGGTTGTACAACAATGACACACTGAAGAAAGGCGCCCAGTTCAGCAAAAACTTTCTCAAGGAGATCGCCGTGGGTGCGGGTCTTGGTCTACGGGCTGATGTCAGTATCCTGATCATCCGCCTCGACGTAGCCTTCCCGCTGCGTAAACCCTGGTTGCCCGACGGACAGCGTTGGGTGATCGACAAGGTAGATTTCGGCAATAGCACCTGGCGCAAGAACAACCTGATCTGGAACCTGGGCATTGGCTATCCGTTCTAGCCAACAAAAAGCCACCCGGGAGCATGGGTGGCTTAGACATTATGGTGATGCCAATAAAGGTCGCTGTACTTGATCACCAGATAAGGATCGGTTATGGTATAGACAATTTATGCGGTTAAAAAGACATGGCCTCCATTGTTGTTGAACTGCCGGACCACCAACGTAAGCACCAAGGCGGGATCGACCTTGATCAGTGCGGCAATCTCATAGATCTCTTCCACAGACAATTGCTGCGGATGATCGATCAACCGGGTCAACCGGTAATTATTGGAGCGCCAGTCCTTGATCAGCACAGTTTTAGGCAGATAGGTAAATATCTCCTTGAACTCGACGATCTTCCCCCGTTCTATAAAATCTTTTACAACATCATAGCGATGGTCCATAGCTGTCAACAATCTCCAAAGTAACAGCTTTGCTACACCACGACCCATTCAGTATCGCACTTTTAAAAGCAGCATTACTAACTTTTAAAGTGATAAATGCTAACTTTTCTTCTAGTTCTCTACTGCTGCGGAGCCGGATCGGGCAACTTTTTAAGCTCCCCTGGCGCGCGGACGGGCGCACCGATATCCGCCGGCAATACCCCCAGGCCCTGCAGAAAACCCAGCCTGTCGGTATACGATGTTCCGCTGACCGCTTTCCCATTCCTCAAGGTGAAGATGCCGATGCCATAAATGCTGACCTTTCTACCCGTAGCTGCCAGCTCCTGGTAGGTTGCCAGGTGCGTTCCCCGGAAGGTCCACCGGATCATTACGTTGTCTCTTTCAGCGATTATCTCTTCAATATGCCATTCGACGTCTGGGAAGGCATTGATCAAGGGCTGTAATGTGGAGGCAAAGCCAGCCGGTCCCCGGGCGCCGTTAACGCCGGCATAGTCCTCGGCGACGAACTGATCTAACTTGTTCAGCTGATGTTTGTTCAGGGTTGTTTCATACAGGTTGCGAATAACTTGCTTGTTGGCTTCAACAGGGTTCATGGAATCCTCCTTGCTTTTTTTAGTCAATAGATTTGGTGTATTCGGTTGTGCATCGCTGCCAATAGCCGCGCCCAGCAGCGTAAGCACCCAAAAGATCGAAGTAATACCTGGTTTCATTATTGCTTTACTTTGAATCGCAAATCTCACTACTACCAGCTTCTCGTCCTTGTAAAAAATCATTGACTTTGTACTCCCTGGCGGAACAGCTATACCTGCCGTGTCATTGATTATACACAATATACCGTACACCAATTCCATGAGCCATGAAACAGTACCTCCTGTTAGTGCTCAGCATAGCTATCTGCAGCTATGTAGCTGGGCAGGAAGACGCACTCGTCGTTAAAGAAACTACCAAAATTAACCGCCAACTGACACCAAAACCAGTCATTGATTCGCTCAACAAGATCTTCCCGCGATCAGTGGCCATAGAGTATTACTCCATGCCGCCGTACGTTGCCAAGAATGCCTGGGCCATCGCCGATGTCGATAGCCTGGTTTCTTACCGCGACACGACCAGCTATTACCTGCTGGTCATCAAACGCGGCGACCTGAAGTTTTACAGTGTATTCTCTGCTACGGGACAGTTGATCATGACGAAGAAGAAGGAAACAGCCGCCATTTTACCGGTAATGGTTCAGCAATCCATGCAGGATATCCGGCGCGACTATCCGGGCTACAAGGTGCGCTCTTCGTCGTGTTACACCAATGAAAGCCAGTCTCGACAGCTCTACTACGAAGTGGTGGCCGAGCGGGGCGCCAACATGCAGCGCTTTTTCTATGATGTGGGGGGCACCCTGGTGAAGATCGATGTTGTGCGGAGAGACAATGACTGAGCGGGGTAAAAAATTGATCGCTGCGATTACATGATGATGGGCTGTTGTTGAAAGGCGGTAGGCGTTTGCCCCGTAAACAGCTTGAAGTCTTTGTTGAAGTGAGGCAGGTCGTAATAGCCGGCATCGAAAGCCATGTCGGCCAGGGAATCTTGTTGTTGCGCACGCAGCACGATCGCACGCATTTTTGTAATAAAGGCGAACTGTTTGGGCGTAACGCCCGCCAGCCGGCGGAAACGTTTTTCAAAAGCATCCTGACTGATATAGAGCGAACCAGCCAGTTCACGGATCTTTACCTGGCCTTGCTTTGCCTGTATGCGGCGGATCGATTCCAGGATCAACGGATCGGATTTGGTCCCTAGCAGTTGCTGCAGCAGGTAGCGCTCTACCAGCGCCACCCGGTCGGTGGTATGGACAGCTTCCCCCAATTGCTCTTCCAACAAGTGAAGACCGCTATGGCCTTCCAGCTGATCGAGCGGCACATGCGCTTCAAACAACCCATGCAAAGGCTCTTTGAAGAAAGCAGTTGCTGCCCCCACGCGGAATACCACCAACAAATTGGCCGTATACTCGCCATAATTGGCGATACGATTCGTTTTGCGCAAACCCGATAACGTAAAGGTGGGCAGATCGACAATGGTGTCGTGAGCAGCGAGACTTACCTTTCCCTGTAGCCGGATGGACAATACCAGGGAGGTATCGGGCAACAACCGGTTGACCATACCCTCGCGGCTTTCTATCAACAGGTAACGATGAACGAAAGGTTGCAATGGTTCAGTTGGGAAAAACGCTTCCATTGTTCATAAAGATAATACACAACCAGCAAAAACACCAGCGGGCGCACCTGACGCGCCGCAGTTACGCACAAACACTAAAAAACAAGATGATGAGGTTATTCGTAAGGCAGCACTACGGTAAACACGGCTCCTTCGCCCAGCACTGCGCGGGCACTAATGCTCCCCTGGTGGTTCAATACGATCTTCTTGCATAAAGGAAGGCCAATACCGGTGCCGGCAAAAGCCTCTTTGGAGTGCAGTCGTTGAAAGAGGTTGAAGATCTGCTCCGCATGCTCTTGGCCAAACCCGATCCCATTGTCTGCTACCTGTAGAATACAATATTTTTTATCGGGTACCAGTTCGGGATAGGCCAGCAATTCCTGCGGCTCTCCGACACAGGCGGTAATCGTCACCTGGGGAGTTCGCCCGGGGTGACTGAACTTCAACGCGTTGCTCAGCAGGTTGGTGAACAGCTGGTTGATCTGCAGGGGAATACCCTTGATCACCGGCAAACCGGTAGCTTGTACCAGGGCCTGCTTTTCAGCTATCAGCAGCTCGAGGTCGGTGAGCACCCCATGCAACACATGCGTCAGGTCTACCGGGCAAAACAATTCTCCCGGCCCCGACAACCGCGAAAAATCCAGCACATCCTGTATGAGTTTGCTCATGCGGGCAGTAGAAGCATCGATTTTATCGACCAGTTCATTGGGGGCCTGGCTGTTCTTCTTTAAGATCCCCGTAAATACCCGCACTTTGCGCAATGGCTCCTGCAAGTCGTGCGAGGCCACCCAGGCAAACTGCTCCAGCTCCAGGTTCGATCTCCGCAGTCGCAGGTTAGAGGCAGCCAATTCGGCCGTTCGCTCTGTCACCTGCTTTTTCAGTTCGCGGGAAAATTCCACCACCGTAGCCAGTTGTTGTACTTTCTCGGTGGTTTCTGTACAAGTGACCAGGATGCCGGCCACCTGGTTGTTTTCATCAGCAACCGGGCTGAAGCTATAGGTCCAGTATACATCTTCCAACCGGCCATTGCGATAAATAGGTATGAGTTGATCTTCCCGCCATACGGCCGGGCCACCAGCCATCACCTGGTCGATATAAGGCTTTACGATCGACCAGATCTCCGGCCACACCCCTACGGCTGTTTTGCCGAGCGCAGCGGGATGTTTTCCGTCATTGCCAAGAATAGGCCGGTAGGCATCGTTATAAAAACAAAGGAGATCATCGCCCCAGAAAAGGAACATGGGAAAGCGATTGTTCAGCACGATGCTGATGGTGGTGCGGAGACTTTGTGGCCACGCCTCGGGCGGACCCAGGGAGGTTGCCTCCCAGTTGAAGGAACGGATCAATGCTCCCATCTCTCCTCCACCCTGCAGAAACTGCCACTGTGGGGTTGTACTGGTCATCATTCAAAAATTGCCGGTGTAATACGGTTATCTGTTTGCTCTGTATGGCAGTCGTTATCAGGCTACGATGCGTCCCAGCACCGACCGTAGTTTATCGACCAGTTCATCGAAATTATAAGGCTTGGTGATAAAATCTTCCGCGCCCATTGCCCGCACCCGGGAGATGGTCAACGGATCGGCCGTCGTGGAATACATAATCGTTGGTATACCGGAGAGACCCGGATTGGATTTGAGCTGTTGCAAACACTCCAGGCCATTCATAACAGGCATGTTAAGATCAAGAAAGATGACATCGGGTTGTGCCATCGAGCCGGCCAGTTGGCGGATCGCATCCTGCCCATTGGCAGCCCCCGATAATTGAATGGTAGGATCTACGGCGTTCAAGGCTGTATTAAAGATCCACTGCTCGTCTATATCGTCGTCTACAAGGAAAAGCCGGCGGGTATTCATAAGCGCATTTTGGATTATGAAAAAATAAGGTTCGTACCAATGAACAACACGGTCGTTACACGAACGTTCAGAAGGACAGATAGCTACTGGCTACCAGTATCCGTAAAGCATGTGCAAAAAGGTTGGTTGGTGAGTTGCTGCTACAATCAGTTGCCGGAGGTTGCGTAAGTTGACAAGGTAATATGCCTACACCATACGGTGCGATACAAATATAATACTCTATTGTGGAAATTCAGAAACATATGATGCCAATTGTTATAAAAACGGGCCTCATGTTTAAGTTAATTACAAATACCCATAGCGTGCCACTCCACAAATCAGCGATCCATACAAACGCAGCTATGATACTGCCAACAAATAAATAAATGCAAAAAGGATCCCGCGACGAGGGATCCTTTTCATCATTGAAAACACCTGCTTTATCAAAACAAAAGGCTGATGATCATTTGTTCATGGCTATACTGGTGGGCAGGTCCTTTACACAACGAAAACCCAGGTGGTTGGCACCGGACCGCCATTCCCCCTTGCCCCGGGTACCTACCATATACCGGGTACAATATTCATCGGTACAGAGAAAAGATCCACCCCGTTGCACTTTCTTGCGTTCGGTGGGCTCGGCAGGGTCCCAGGGCGCCATCGGTCCACGCGGATTGACTACTGTACCTTTACGTTGAAGGTCCTGGTAATAATCTGGCCGGTACCAGTCGCCACACCACTCCCATACATTGCCGGCCATATCATAAAGGCCAAATCCATTAGCCGGAAAATGCCTGACAGGTGCCAGTCCGCGGAAACCGTCCGCAGCAATATCCTGTACCGGAAACTTACCCTGGTAGGTATTGGCCATCCATTGGCCATCGGGTTTAAACTGGTTACCCCAGGCGTATAGATTGCCCGCCTTGCCGGCACGCGCTGCATATTCCCACTCGGCCTCCGACGGCAATCGCTTTCCAGCCCATTTGGCATAAGCGGCCGCATCTTCCCAGGCTACCTGTACGACCGGGTAATCACCTTTACCTGCAATCGTGCTACCCGGCCCTTCGGGATGCCGCCAGTTGGCTCCTTTGATATAAGTCCACCATTGCAGGTGATCGTTCAACTTTACCTCCATCGCAGGCGGAACAAATACAACAGACCCGGCCACCAGGTTCTCGGCAGGAGCTCCGGGAAACTCTTCCGGCCGTGGTCGCTGTTCGGCAACCGTCACATATCCGGTCGCTGCCACAAAAGCGGCGAATTGTGCATTCGTCACTTCTGTTGCATCCATCAGGAAACCATCGAGGTATACCCGATGCACCGGTCGTGCATCCCGCATATTCTCTTTGCCACCATCCTGCATACCGGCAGGGTCTACACCGCCCATGCTGAATTCACCACCGGGTATCCACACCATTCCGTCAGGAACTACCGGTGCTTTAACAATATGTACAATCGTGCTGTCGAAATCGAGACCGCCACCCTGGCTGTACAGGAGGCTATCAGAGTGAGTAAGACCATTACTCGTACAGGAAATGGCCTGTGCTACTTGTTGTTGTTGAAGTGTTTCCGCAGAATTGAGATCATTGCAGGCAGGTAAAGAAAAAAAAGCTATGTATAGACATACACAGCTTGCTAATCGACTTACTGCTATTCCTGCTCTGTCCAAAACTTTATTTATTATTTAGATAAATGTGTCGTTGTTTTACCACTGACGAGGACGAAGAACTTTTGAAGAAAGAAGACCGATGGCTGGCACCGGCCTTTCTTTTTTTTAATCCCCGACCCCAAATCGTTCTATATAGCAAACACTTAAAGATCTTTTCATTTCAGCTCGCCGACATATTTTCCCAGTTGCCTTTTTGCCTTTCCTCACTCGTTGCTGGGGTACCTCGTTGCTTTCCTGACTGTTTTCAAAAAGTGCCCCGGTATCAGCGCTCCTATCGCCAGATTCGTCAACACTAATACCGGAAGCACAAAAAAGTGAAAGGCGTTAAAAAAAATTCTATAAAACTTAAATGCCAACAACCGGATTTCAATTCATCTACACATATCTGTTATCTCTGAATCGAAGTTACATACCAACCTCGCGCTTACCAAATATTGAGGCTTGTTCTATGCCAACATTTATAATGTTTGGCACTGTTCAAAATTTAAAATAGCGCTTTGAATAATCAGCGAAACTCTGCCCCGTAAACTTCTTAAAAGCAGTAGAAAAAGTAGTACGATGCTGGAAGCCACATCTTGCTGCTACTTCATTGAGAGACAGCCGCGACGCCGCTCCGCTTTGAATAAGGGACTCGCAATACTTAACACGGTACTGATTCATGTAATCGCTGAAATGCAAGCCCATACGCTGATTGATATGAGCCGACAGCTGCCAGGCAGGCACCTGCAGGTCCTCCGCCATCTGCTTGATGGTGTAGCCAGGTTTCAGGAATGGCTTCTTCTCATGCATCCACTGTTCCAGGCGATACTGCAGCATATCGACCGGCCGGATATCGGGCGGCAAAGCTGCACCTCTTCGTTTATTCGTGAAAAGATTCCGCAACCAACTCCACACATTATTGCTCATACAATTGATTTAGATCAGTTGCAATCACCAACCAACCATAATACCCTGAAAGAAAAGTGCCCCCGTAGTATAGGGGGACACTTTCGCTGTTCGCTGTACACGCATATATTCACCGTACAAATCACTGTAACGAACCACCTCGACTAGAACCGGGAGAATTTAATCCCAACGTTCAAAGAGAGAAAGGTTTGACCGTCCAGGTCACTGCTGTTGAAAGGCCAGTAGTATTTAACACCCACGAAAGGACTTACCCCGGACGCCGTTTTAAATACAAAGCCTGCTTCCGGACGCAAGGCAAATTGCCAGGCCTCATTGGTAATGCGGTACAAGCCCAGGTCCGTAGAACGGTTGGAATATACCGTACCCAAACCAATCCCTACATAGGGCGCCGCTTTCTTGCTCTTGGAATTGGGCCAGTATTGTGCACCCACCAGGATCGGCACCGAATTGGTGTACCGGTATTGCTTACCGGTTACCGTAACCGTTTTATCCTGGTATTGCACTTCGCCGGCATCTTGGTAAAAGACATTCCAGCCAACCTCCAGCCCCACCGACACCTGCGGCTTTATCTGACGGTTGAATTCAAAATTAATCCCCCGGAAACTGGTCTTGCTAATGTAATCATTCAAATCACCCATGGGGAAAGCGATCGGATAGGAAACCGTAATATTCCCACCTTGCGCCAGCGCACTCATCGAGCAGAGGGCCAGCGCTACCGTCCATATTATTGATCTCATATACTTTCATTTAATGTTTTAGATAAGGAGATTGTGCAAACGCTTTATCAATGCTATTGGTTATGCGTCCTACGAGGTTAGTAGTACTACCTTCCGCCAGCCCATTGATGATCGAACTCCATACGACAGGAATATTGTCAGCATTTTTGCCAGCCTGATGGTCCACCATCTGAACGAATACAGAGCCTGAGCGATACCCCGTCACATAGGCCGGATAATAGTATCCCGGATAATACCAACCCCAATCGTACCAGCCTGGATACCACCAATCCCAATACCACCAGTCATAATAGTAGTAAACATTGGTCGTAGTCATGGAAGAGGTCAGCAGGATCACATCGGGATTGGCATTCTTATTGACCAATGTCCAACCATTCTCGGCCATTTGTTTTTTCAACTCCGTAACGATTGGCACTGCATAGGTGGCACTTAGGAACGTTGGCTTGCCATCACCATCCGGGTCCGTAAATTGATCACCCGTGATCTTGATCACACTGTCCGACATTGCATAAGTTTTCTTTGCCTTGAAGTCGAACTGATCATAATAGTTGGTGTACACCAGATCCAGGTCTTCGTCGTACTCCGCTCCCTTGGGATAACAGCCCCACATCACCGGAAGCAGGAACACAGCCAGCCAGTAACGAGATTTACTTGTCATAATACGTAGGTTTAAATGTTTAATATGAAGAGTTTACAAAAAACGAACACCTTAAAACTTGTAGGTAACACTTAATACTACCCCATAATCGTATTTATTGCCGCCTGCAGGCGGCTGACTGTCGAAATTGGTGTAAGGATTGAGCGTGATGTAGAAATAGCGGATGACCTGCCAGGAAAAACTGGTATTCCCTTCCATCCGGAAACGACCAAACTGTGTCAATCCCAAATAAGCCGATTGCGTTGAACTGATCTGGATGTTGGGATGATGAAACTTAAAATAATTAAACCGGAACATCACCGGAACCTCCAGCAACATCCCCTCCGATTCACCAGCAGTACTCAACTCCTGATTAAACGATATGCCCGAGATACCGTACAACTGCCAGCGTTTTCGAACCACCAGCTTATTGCCTGCCCCCACCGACTCCTGGAACCGGCGCGCAATAGACAACTCCAGGTTACGCTGATAACTGGCAGTAGCCGATATAAACCAGGTGGGTGTCACACTATAACCAGCCATCAGGCTCAGGTCTTCCCGGTCACGGCTGAAAGACGCCGAATCGATCGAATAGTTGGCAGACGCGGTCAACTGATACTCAAATTTACTGGCGGCGTACACGACGGATGAGCTTAGGTTCACCTGCCCAACCCCACTTGACTTTGTATAGCTGAAACCAGTTGACAGGTTACCATGCAGACTCTTAAAAAACTGCTTCTCCAGCGGAATGACGACATGCAGCTGCTCCATCGTGACGGGTATGGTATTTCCGTTATCGGCATGTATATCTACCCACCCATCTTTAACGCCACCGACCATCGTACCATAGAATAACTCCTTGTCATCCAATTCAAATTTGAACCTCCGGCTTGATTTGAGCACCCGTATCTTATACAACTTCACATTCATCATTTTAAGGTCTATATCATCAATTGACACTTCCCCCAGCGATATGCTCTGTATCTCACCGATCAGTACCTGACCATTGTACAGGAACAAGGAATCACGCACCTGGCATTGAACGACGGAAATCCGCAGTACAAACAATACAAAGCAAATTACCCATAGCACATATCGCGGCGTTTGAGATAATAGCTGCACGCATTAATGACACCTGTGCACGGTCCATGCCGTAAAAATTGAGCTATCTTTTTGTTGCCTGCTTTTCTAAATAGAAGCCAAACACGGAAGGTATCTCAAGCAAATACTTATCAAAGGTTCTATCTTGTCGGCATCGCACTTAACTATGCTCCTTACTGTGCTCCTTTGCGCTGCCATCACCCCCCTGCACCGGCCGTATCTCTAACGGACAAAACTTCATCAGTCATGAACAAACCATCAACTACCACTCAAGTATCCGACCAATCCCTCATTGACCGCATTCACCAAAAAGACGACAACGCATTCAGGCTGCTATATGAGAAATACTGGAAGCCATTACTCCATTTTGCGTCGCATTTCATACCGGATGAGGACACCTGTCAGGAAGTCGTACAGGAACTTTTCATCACCCTTCATTTGAAACGACAGCAACTGAATGTAAACACCTCTGTATCGGCCTATCTGTATGGATCACTACGCAACCGCATCTATAATTATATACGTGATCAATCAGTCTACAACAAACATGTAAAGGGAGCATCCCGCGCACGGTGGATGACAACGGTCGACAACAGCATGCAGCAGACACTCGACATGCTCGAGCTGCACCGCATCATCGAAGAGTGCCTGACGACCATGCCCAATAAATACCGGGAAGTATATGTTTTGCACAGGCAATATGGATATACCTTAAAAAAGACCTCATCACTGTTGCAACGACCTGTCGACACGGTCGAAAAACAGTTCAGGCGTGTAATGGTCTTGCTGCGTACTTATCTCCGCCGGCAGGAAGCACTGGAAACACGATCCTCTGCCAAAAAATAGAGATATCTCTATTTTTTGGCAGAGATGGCGGAACGATTTAGGTAAAGGTGTCTTATCAGCTAAAAGCTAAAAACAGTATGAGTATGAAAAAAAATATGCTGCCAGCTATCTGCCTGGCCACCCTCTTATTCAATGCGGCCTGCGGCCCCACGTTGAAGGTCAACACCGACTATGACAAAAGCACCGACTTCAACAAGTACAAAACATTCAGCCTGTACATGAGCGACAGTACGAGTTCTGCCATTAGCCCACTCAATCAGCAACGTATCACCAGTGCTGTAACACAAGCCATGCAAAGCAAGGGCTACCAGCTCGTGGGCAGTAATCCTGACCTGCTGGTGAATACCGTCACCGTCATCAAGAACAAAGTGGCGCTCAGCTCAAATACCGATTATTACGGATATGGAGGGGTATACCGGCCCTACTACTGGGGTACCGGTATGGGTGTTTCCTCTACCACCAATTACAATGTCCAGAATTATAAAGACGGATCGCTCATCATCGACATTGTAGATGCCAGTACTAAAAAACTGCTCTGGCAAGGCACCGGCAACAGCGAGATCGACAAACCCTTGAAAGATCCCGACACACAGGTACCCCAGGCGGTTAACAAGATACTGGCCGGCTTTCCTCCGGGAGCAGCTAAATAACTAATACAAGCTTGCCAACCGTATTTAATAAATCACAACCAAACCGATGGCTACCCAACGAAGGAAGTTCAGCACCGATGAGAAGATTGGCATCGTTCAGAAAGCCGGCCAATTGGGGGTCACCGCCGTACTACATGAACACCATCTATCTTATAGCGTGTTTGCTCGCTGGAGAAAACAATACCAACAGGCAAACGCCAGCGCCGCAGAACATGCTGCCGCCAACAAGGTCAGAAGCGAACTGAAGCAACTACTGGAAGAAAACGCCAGGTTGAAAAAGATCATCGCCGACCAGGCGCTGGAACTGGAGAGAAGGGAAGAAGACCTGAGAAAATACAAAAAGTAACACCAGCAGTACCCGGCCATGTGCCGGGTGCTCCTATACGCGGGACACCATTAGTCACCCAAACAAAATACAACAAAATGAAAAAGTATCTCATTCTCCTGCTTACTGCCGTTATAGTAAGCAGTGCCTGGGCGCAAGACGACGAGCTCATCATCCACGGCACTACCAAGGTCAGCAAAAACCTCGCGCCCAAGGTAGTGATCGACTCGCTCAACAAAACATTCCCCAATGCCAAAGCCGTCCAATACTACAAAACGCCGAAATCAGTAGCCCAATCGGGTTGGACGGTCACCGAACAAAATGACCTGGGCCCCACAGATGATGTCGACTACTACACCATCAGTTTTACCCGTAACAACATGAAATACTATGGCCTGTACCGGGCCAATGGTGAGCTCGTCAGTTCGCGACTGCGCCAGAATGTGACCCAATTGCCACGCGCCATTTCTACCTCGCTCAAATCACTCGGCACCCAACATCCTGGTTACAGCGTTGTTTCCAAGACCTACTACAAGAATACCAACCACAGTAAAAAGAAAGAGTATTACGAAGTAGTGGCCACCAATGGCAAAAACAAGAAGACCCTTTTCTATGCGCCCGATGGCACCATCGTAAAAGTAAAAGGCTAACATCCGCATCATGCATTTACACATCCGGTACATCTTATTGCCCGCAACACGCAGCATCATCCTTCTCCCGGTTTGGGGTTGCCTGCTGATCCTGACGCTCATCATGACGCAGCAGGCAACTGCCCAGAACCCTTCCCGCAAGCACCTGGGCGACAAGCACCAGGATTACTACGACAGCCTGACGAAAATGAACTACGACAGGGTGTTCCCGCTGCTGGGCACCAAGGTTTACAAACGCGGCTTCGACATACCCTGGCCTATCGGTATCATGTTCAATACCTTCTACGCCAACCAGGGCATCAACATCTCCGACATCCGCGTAGGCATTCAGGGGGCAGACACCACCCTGGGACCCGTCGACCTCAGCCAGGTAGTGCAGTTTGGTGATGTTAAAGCCAAAGGTCTTACACTCAATATGCGTGCGGATCTCTACGTGCTTCCTTTCCTCAACGTGTACGCCATGTTGTCGTACCTGCCGAAGGCCAGCACCGATGTCACCCTGGTAAAACCTGTGCAGCTCTCTACCAACGCCACGCAGCAGGGCTGGGCCTATGGATTTGGCATCATGGGGGCTGGCGGTGTGGGGCCGGTATGGATCCAGGCTGATTACAATGTCAATTGGGCCGACATGCAGCTGCTCGACAACAAGGTCTTTACGCAGATCGTGGGCATACGCGTAGGCCATGTATTTCCCCTCCAGGGAAGCCCTGAAAAAAACATCTCCCTGTGGGTGGGTATGATGGGCCTCTTCATCAACAATGACACCAAAGGGCAGATCAAATTAGCCGATGTTTTCCCAGACATATCCCAGGACAAAATCAATGAGATCAAGAACAGCTATGATCAATGGTACAACGGTCTCAGGCCAGTGCAACAAAAAGTGGTGGACAAGATCGTCGAAAAGCTGCAGGACAAGATAGACGGCCACCCGATCGATGATGTATCCATCAACTACGAAATGAATAAGGCCGTTAAATCGAGATGGGCGGGGCTGGTAGGCGCCCAATACCAATTCAACAAACGCTGGCAGCTGCGTACAGAATGCAACTTGATCAGCCAGGACCGGTTCTCGCTGATGTTGTCTATCAATTACCGGTTCCTGGGATTCAAGAAAAACATCAATCATACAAATCGTTCACCAGATTGACATAAACCATATAACTCTCCGATATACCAACCGTTAGATACATGATACAAGGTGATCGAAAGACACTTAAACCGCATTCGATTGACGTAAAACAGACGGTACAACAGTACTAAATATGGCAACTCGCGATCAAATACTGGATTTGAAGAAACAGATCGGCGAAAACATCATCGGCCAGGAGGATGTGATCACCAAGATCCTGATCGGACTATTGACCGATGGCAATGTTTTGCTCGAAGGGCTGCCCGGCCTGGCCAAAACAAGAGCCGTTAAAAGCCTGGCAAAGCACCTCTCGTGTAAACTCAGCCGCATACAATTTACCCCCGATCTGCTACCCGCTGATATTACCGGTACGGAAATATACCAACCCGAGGGAGAAGAGAAATTTCGTTTTCAACCGGGTCCTATCTTCAGCAACCTCGTACTGGCCGACGAGATCAACCGGGCACCAGCCAAAGTACAGGCAGCCCTGCTGGAAGCTATGGAAGAAAGGCAGGTATCTGTAGCAGGTAAAACACATCCCATGGAGCCCCTGTTCATGGTGCTGGCCACCGAAAATCCCATCGAGCAGGAGGGGACCTATCCACTGCCGGAAGCCCAGCTCGATCGCTTCATCATGAAGATTGAGGTCACATATCCTGGTTACGATGAAGAAATTAAAATAGTACGGCTCGTTCGGGAAGAAAGCAAGCAACAAAAAAATAGCCAGCAGGGGCCCTCTCCGATACCCCAGGAAGTCGTCTTTGCGGCACGGCAGGAGATCAGCGAAGTAAAAGTCAACGAGCCCGCAGAAAAATACATGGTCGACATCATTTCCGCCACCCGTTATCCCGATCAGTTTGGTGAAAAGCTAAAAAAATGGATCAGTTATGGCGCCAGCCCGCGCGGCACCATCGCCCTCGACAAATGCGCCCGCGTTACCGCGTGGCTCGAAGGCCGGGACTATGTAACGCCCGATGATATCCGTTTTATTGCCAAAGATGTATTACGGCACCGGCTCATCCTTAGTTACAACGCAAATGCTGACGGCATGAATGTCAACCAGGTAATCGATGAACTATTAAAAAATGTATCCGTCAGCTGATGGCACTTCCTACCCAACATACTATCGCTGAATATCCACCCGAAGTGGTCACTACGCTGCCTGATCTGTTGCGCTTTGAATACCTCGTGCAAGCAGGCCACCTCCTCCCTGCTCACCCCGTGTATTCACTACTTGCCGGCCGTCACGCTTCCAAGCTACGCGGTCGCGGACTCGATTTTGAAGAAGTACGATTGTATATACCCGGAGACGATATTCGCAACATCGACTGGCATGTAACTGCCCGAACGGGCAAAACCCACTCCAAGGTCTTCAACGAAGAAAAAGAACGGCCCACCTTTATCGTGCTTGATCAGACTACCAGCCTGTTCTTCGGATCCCAACGATATGTAAAATCCGTTATTGGTGCCCATGCAGCCGCGTTGGGCGCCTATTACACCATCAAAAGAGGCGATCGCGTGGGCGGCATCATTTTCAACGAATCAGGAGCAGACTATATTCCACCACGGCGTAGTAAAGCAGCCGTGGAGCATTTCCTGCAGTGCGTGGTCAACCGCAACCAACAACTTCCGCAACGGCAGTCAGTACAAAACAATACCCCCCACCTCAACAAGGCATTACACCAGGTGCAGGCGTCCGTCACCCACGACTACGTCATCACGGTGATCAGTGATTTCAGCCGGATCGATGACGAAACGCAGGAACGGCTGCGCAGCCTCAGCTACCACAATGACGTTATCCTGATCCATCTATATGATCCGTTTGAGGAAGCACTGCCCGATGGAAAACTGGTGCTTTCCAATGGCCCACATCAGCTGCTTTGGCGCAACAACCGGCGACAGGCAGAGGACACCTACAGCAACCAATTTAAACAATGGCAACAGGAAATCACCAGCGCCTTCCGTCATACCCGTATTCCCATCGTATTCTTTACCACTGCCCAACCAGTAGAAGAACAGGTACGCCGCTCAATGGGCATCCTGCTCGATTGATCATTAAATACAAAGACTATGGATGATTATGGAAGCCTGATAGAACCCGCCCCTGTCACCTTCAGCTTTGGAGCACCGGGCTGGTATGTTCTGGCCATTGCGGTCATCCTGTTGCTGGCGATCATTACAGGTCTATTCATCCGGCGCTACCAGCGTAATCAATACCGCCGACATGCGCTGGCCTGGCTGCGTTTGCGGGAACAGGAGCTACAGCAGTCCGACACTACCTTATTGGTATATGAAACCAATATGTTGCTGAAACGGGTGGCCATGCGTCAATATGGTCGCAGCCCCATAGCGGCTATTCGCGGTGACGCCTGGATAAACCTGCTCAACCAAACAATGAACCGAAGCCTATTCACTGTTCAGGAACAGGACCTGCTCCAACAGGTATTGTATCAACCACAACGTAAAATCAACACTGCAGACGCGGCCAACTTCGTGGCCCATTCAAAAAACTGGCTTCAACACCACCGTCACCACTATGCATTTTGAGATAGCCTATAAATGGATATTCCTCCTGTTACCCCTGCCCTTGCTGGTATACTGGCTGCTGCCAGCCTGGCGAAAAAAAAGAGCGGCACTCCTGGTGCCCTTCTTTGACCGGGCAGCGAAAGCATCGGGCCAACGCCCTGCCCAAAGCGCCTGGATCACCGGAAGAAGCTGGATTAACTGGACTACCCTCTTCCTTTGCTGGATATTACTATTGGGAGCCGCTGCTTCACCCCGGTATGTTGGGCAACCCGGTAAGCGCGTAAAAACCGTTCGCAGCTTTCTCATCGCTGCCGACATCTCCTTCAGCATGGCGCAAACAGATTGGGTATTGCATGGTAAAAGAACCTCCCGCTGGGATGCCGTGAAAACCATCATGAAAGATTTTGTACAACACCGCCAAAGTGACCAGATTGGTTTGGTAATGTTTGGCACCCACGCCTACCTGCAGGCACCCCTCACCACCGATCTCGGCGCCATTAACTGGCTGCTCGATCAAACAGAAGTGGGCATGGCCGGTCAAATGACCAGCATTGGCGAAGCCATCGGCTTCAGCATAAAGATATTCCGGGAAGATACCATCAAACAAAAGATCATGTTGCTCCTCACCGATGGATTGGACGCCGGTCAGCAATTGCAACCATTAGATGCAGCCCAGCAGGCGCGCAAAGATTCGATCATCATTTACACCCTGGGTATTGGCAAAGCCAAAGGAAGCGGCGGCTACGACCTCGACGAAAAAACATTGCAACAGATCGCCCACATCACAGGTGGTCAGTATTTCAATGCGATGAATGAAGGTCAGCTGAAAGAAGTTTACAAAGCCCTTGACCGTTTGCAACCCATCCAGTTTGAGGAAGAAACCTACAAACCTGTAAAACTATTGTATATGTACCCGTTAGCCTGGGCACTGGCGCTCGGATTGGTCTTTCACCTGCTCAATGGATTGGTGCAGGTTATCCGGTGGAACTGAGTTGACTATGTGGAGCGAACTGAAACATATGATCACACACATCGATTGGGAGCAATTTCATTTCCTGCGGCCCCATGCATTCTATTTATTCATACCGGTGGCAATTGTGACAGTCTTACTGCTGGCCGGCAACCGGGAGCACAAACGCTGGAAACAATTGATCCAACCTGTATTGCGTCCATTTATGTTCACCCGCAACAATCCCTGGGCCATTGTGCTGCCGCTGCTGCTCTTCCTCATCGCATCCGCCACCGGCATCTGCTCTCTTGCCGGCCCCGCCTGGGAAAAGAAAAAGATACCCGGTCAAAAGATCGAAGCTGTCGTATTGATTGCCCTCGATTGTTCGCGCTCCATGCTGGCCTCCGACATTCAACCCAATCGCCTCGAACGGGCCAAATTCAAGATCAGTGACTTTCTCGATGCCAATCCGCGTGCCCGCGCTGGCCTGATCGCCTTTGCCGGCACTGCGCATCCCGTGTTGCCTTTCACGCCTGATTACAAATTAATAAAGCACCACGCAGTCAGTCTTACCAACCGGATTATGCCGGTAGCTGGCAGCAACCTTCCCCTATTGCTGCAAGTGGCAGACACCATGCTAAAAAGTATACAGGCACCCAGCACGATCCTCCTGATGACCGATGAACTGACCAATGACGACGCTGCCCGGCTCAGCCAATTTTCGAGGAATTCAATCCATCATATAGAAGTATTACTACTAAGTACGCCCAACGGTGCTACAGTGCCCGGCCACCCCCACGTACGATCTGCCCAGAACGCTATTGTCCTCGCCAACCTGCGGCAGGATACATCGATTACCATTACACCGCTCACCCTCGACACCACCGATGTGGGCAGCATCGCTGCACGCATCAGCAAGAAACTGGTCTTTCAAAAAGATACCACCAAAGACGATAAGGATTGGGATGATCAGGGTTGGTTGTTGCTCTTCCCCGTATTGGCCATCACCCTGTTCTCGTTCCGCAAAGGATGGGTCATTCAATGGTGCTGGTTACCCATTACAGGTTGTTTATTGACCTCATGCGGTCTGAAAAGCAAACACCCCGACTGGTGGTACAGCCGCGACTACCAGGGACAGTTACTGGCCAACCAGCAGCAATACACGGAGGCGGCAGATCGTTTTGAGCAGGATAACCGCAAAGCTGTTGCCTTCTACAAAGCGGGCAACTTCAATGCCGCTGCCGATCTCTGGTCGCTTGACAGCAGTGGCGCCGCCAGCTACAACCGAGGATTGGCCCTGGTACACCTGGGCCGGTACAACGAAGCCAGGCTGGCCTTCGGCATTGCCTCCGACAGGGACCCATCCCTGCAAGACAAGGTTCACCACTCCCTCGCCCGCACACAAAAAGCGCAACAACGCGCAGACAGCGTACTGCAGCTCTCCACTACCTCCACCAGCAAAAATGCCAAAGACTTAAAAGAAGACAAGGAGAAAGAGAAGCAAGATTCGCTTAAAACCCATAAGCCGGAAGGCAAAGACGAGCAGCTCAGTTCGGATACCCGTGTTAAGAAGTTACCCAGGTTCGGTAACCGCGCTACCGATGAGGTTGCATCCGACATACACCGTGGCAAGGAGGCCAAATGGCCACCCAAAGATGTTAACCAACAGGAGCAAAAACCACCAGACGCCACCAAGATCATCATGCAGCAGGTAGCAGCTGATCCTGCAGAGTTCCTGCACCGCCGGTTTGAACTACAACAAAAACGCTACTACAAACACATACCAAAAAGCAAACAAACCTGGTGAGATACGCAGCCACGATAATCTTCCTCGTATTACTGACGAATATTGCTTCGAGTCAGACAAGCTGTTTTGCGCAAATCAGCCTAGATCGCAATACGGTCTATGTACAACAGCCCTTCAAGGTTACCATCAAAGTACTAACGGCGACATGGTTCACCCATCCCCTTGAGTTCGACAACCTGCAAATACCCAATGCATTTACCCTGCCTTTCGATCAAACCATTCCGGGCATGTATGACATCAAGGGGGATCAATATGCCGGCCTCGAGTTCTATTTCATTGTATTTCCCTATCAGGCCGGACAATTCACCATCCCGCCCATTCATATCGTTGCCACCACACCGACTAAAGGCAGTTCGACGGCGACCAAAGTAGAAATTCATACGTCTGCCCATACTTTTACCGTAAAGCCCGTGCCGGATCAATGGCAGGGCAGCAATTGGCTAGTGGCTAAAAACGTTTACGTACAAGAACATTGGAACCGGTCGCTTCACCAGCTAAAGGTGGGTGACGTCATCGAAAGAACCATTGTTATCGATGCCAAAGGCACTTTACCACAATTCATTCCTGTGCCCGAATATGACGAACCCGCCTTCGCCGCTACCTACCCGCAGGATCCTGAACTGGAAGACAAGCGGGATGATTATGATGCCAACGGCCGCCTTACGCAAAGCATCACCTACCTGCTGGAGAAAGCGGGTGATTTTGAACTACCTCCCGTAATGATCAATTGGTGGAATCCTTTAACCAGCCGCCGCTATCAACAATCTGCCCCGGCTGTACAAATACATGTAGTGCCCAATCCAGACCTCGGCATGATGACGACTATTAAAGACAGCCTGGCAACCTCACTAAAGATCCATACTACAACTGTAAAAACGCCGTATAAAATATTCGGTATTCCCTGGTATTATTTTGCCTTGTATACCCTGGTTGCCATTGTAGTGACTTACCTGGCCACCCGATTATTGATACGCGCCATCAGAAAGATCCGTAATTGGCGTGCTGCCTATCATCAAAGGGAAACCTACTGGTACCGCCGTCTGCTTCATTTATCCACGACACCGCTGCAATTGATCCATCATTTCTATTCCTGGTGGGATCACCTGCCAACACGCAGCAACCTGCCCGATACGGGCAAACAGTATTGGCGACAGCAAAAACAGCACACCCTACTAAACGACTGGGGGACGATCAACTCGATGGCGTTTAACCACAACGATGTCCGGGATACCGCCGCTACCACAGGTCGTCCAAAGCTTAAAGCATTTAAACGCAACCTTGCCCATTATCGTAAACAATTAAACCATCCATCCGTGGCAAATGTTGGTCCACCAATCGACGACCACCAACAACCTTGGAACTCCACGTAAGTAACTGTCCGTTCCTATTAGCACCCATCACCATCACCAAAATCTACAATCATGAAACTCATTTTCACATCAGTAGTCATTGCCTTGACTTGTTCCTGTTCTTCATCCAAACGCATAAAAGCCATGGAAGAAGAAAGCAGGGGACTTACAGAGCATGTTCATAAACTTGAAGACGAACGCGGTAAACTGCAAGCCTCCAACACACAGATGCAACAGCAGTTGCAGCAGTTCAACAATGAAAGACAGGTAGCGATTGATGCATTTGCCAAATACAGGGCAGAATGCGAAGCCACCCAATCACGCCTGCAAGTCACACAAGCCGTGCTCCGCGAACAGGTAAGAAGCCTGCAGGAACTGGAAACGAAGATCGAAACTGCACTGGCGGACTTTGAAAACAAAGGGGTGGATGTTTACTACAAGAACGGATATGTTTATGTCAGCATGGAAGACAACCTGCTGTACAAAAGTGGCAGTTCAGCCCTGGGCACCGAGGGTAAAAAAGCACTCAGCTCTCTGGCCGGCGTGTTGGACGATTACCCCAATCTAAAAATCGTGATTGTAGGCAACACCGATGACGCACCTTTCAAAAAAGGGAGTATGGACAACTGGAGCCTCAGCACCGAGCGGGCGAACGGCGTGGTCCGCGCCTTCAGGGACGACTACAAGATAGACCCTGCCCGCCTCACCGCTGCCGGCCGAAGTAAATACAATCCTGTCGCCGATAATAGCACCGCCGCAGGTAAGGCGAAAAACAGGCGCACCGACATCATCCTCAATCCCGACCTCGACAAACTGTGGGATAATATCGGCAACTAACCATTACCGGTTACTCACCATCAACGAAATAACATGAAAACGCATCATGCAAAACGCTACTATTGTTTAGCTGTACTGGTAACCATTTTACGGGCCACCGCTATGGCCCAGTCTGCCAATCACGTGCAGGATATCGGCTGGCCAAGGCTGGCATCAAAAAACGGCGCAACGCTCACCTACTACCAGCCACAGATCGATGCCTGGAAAGATTACAAAGAATTATCCGGTCGTTTTGCATTTTCATTGGTACCTAAGGGGGGCAACCCACTGATGGGGGTGGCCTCCCTGCAGGCCACTACCCTTGTTGATAAAGAAACACGCACCGCCTTTTTCAGAACGGTCAACTATACGGATGTTCGCTTTCCTTCACTACAGGGCGATTCTGTACAAATGATGTCAGACCTGTTCAAACAGCTTGCACCTTCTGGTGGTGATCCTGTGGCGGTCGACCGCATCCTCGCCGACCTGCAACAACAGCAGCAACAAACACCGGGAGTACCCTTAAACAATGATCCACCCACCATATATTATAGTGCCGGACCGGCAGTATTATTGATCGTGGAAGGAGATCCTGTACCCGCGCCGGTTGAAAAAACCAACCTGACATTTATCGTCAATACCAACTGGGACCTGTTTCAGGAAAAGAAAAAAGACTACTACCTGCTCATCAACCGCAATTGGTATACCGCCACCAACCTGGAAGGGCCGTGGAAATACACACGAACAATACCGAAGGACATGAGTAAGCTACCAGCTGGTCAAAACTTCGATGAGGTCAAAAAATACATCCCCCCGCCAGCCCCGTCCGGCAACAACCCCCAGATCTTCTTTAGCAACAAACCCGCCGAACTAATACAATTAAAAGGAGCTCCGGTATATAGTACCATTCCAGGCACTCAATTACTGTACGTAGCCAATACCGACAATGATCTGTTTGTGGACAACGCCACTAAAGCGTATTACGTGTTGTTCTCTGGCCGGTGGTTCAAATCTGCCAGCTTCAATGGTCCCTGGACATTTGCCAGCGACGCCCTGGCAGACGATTTTAAAAAGATACCGGCAACTTCCACCAAGGCCCATGTGCTCGCCTCTGTACCCGGCACCATAGAAGCCTCCGATGCCGTGATGCTGGCACAGATCCCTACCACGGCGATCGTGAACAAAGCGGAGGTGGAAGCGAAAGCGAAAGTGAGTTACGATGGTGCCCCCCAGTTTAAGCCCATCGAAAAAACCGACCTGCAATATGCCACCAACACCCAGGACAAAGTGATTAAAGTGGGCGATCTGTACTATCTCTGTTTCCAGGCCGTTTGGTTTATGTCCACCACGCCCAATGGTCCCTGGAAGGTCGCCGACTCCGTACCCAATGAGATCTACACCATACCACCCGGTTCGCCCGTGTATAATGTGACCTATGTAACGCAAACCAACAGCACAGAAACTACCGTGGAAAGTAGCTATACCAGTGGCTATCTCGGCATGTTTATCCTTGGTGCGACCATTGGCGCGTGTATAGCTTTTGGTACCGGGTGGTATTATCCTCCTTATCTCTGGTGGGGGCCCGGGATGCTATACCCTATTTACCGTCCCTGGCCCATGACCTATGGTATCGGTGCCGTATACAATCCCTGGACTGGAGGATTTGCGGCAGGTAGGGCCATATACGGTCCTTATGGCGCTGCCCGCACTGCAGCCTGGTACAATCCAGCTACAGGGCGCTACGGCCGGTCAGCCAGCGTGCAGGGTTGGTATGGTGGCCGTACCGCCGCCAGTACCTACAATCCATGGACAGGTGGCTATGGCGCTACCCGGCAGGGCCACAATGCCTACGCACAGTGGGGCACTTCGGTAGCCTCACGGGGCAATCAATGGGTTCAAACAGGGCATATCTCCACCGCCAACGGAACAGCGTTCGGATACCGCACAGCCAGCGGCCAGCACGGGACCATCAACACAGGACCACGAGGTAACACCGTGGTGCACACCAACAATGGGGTCTATGCCGGCCACGATGGCAATGTATACCGGAAAAATGGCACGGGCAACTGGAGTCAGTACAACCATGGCAGCTGGCAACAACCCACCGGCACCAGCGATCACACCATGCGTGGACTGGATCATGCTGCACAAGCGCGGCAACGGGGCCAGGTACAAACTCAGCGTTTTCAGCAACACAGTCGCCCCTCCTTCGGTGGAGGTCGCGGCGGCTTTCGTCGCAGGTAGGCATTCAATAATATAACCATTTAGTATGAAACAAATATGCTTTACTATTGCCCTCATCGGCTTGTTACTGAGTTGCCAGCAACGTAACACAAGCAACGCCGCGATCGAGATTGCACCCGACTCGGCCAGGGCCATCGCCAGGGAGGCGTGGACCTATGGATACCCGATGTTTTACAACTACAGGTCGATCTATCTCTACGCACTCGACAAATCATATTCAGACTATGCAGGTGGCTTCAATCGTTTCAAACATTACGCTAAAAGTTTTACCGATACCGATACCGCGGTGGTCACGCCCAACAACGATACGCCGTACTCCTGGGCTGTGGTCAGGACCGATGAAGAACCAGTTGTTCTGGAGGTACCCGCCATCGCCGACAACCGGTATTATGTAATGCAGTTAGTCGACCTGTACACCTTCAACTTTGCCTATGTGGGCACCAGGGCCACCGGCAACGGACCCGGTAAATACCTCATTGCAGGGCCGCAATGGAAGGGCGAAACGCCCGCAGGCATCACACGTGTCATGCAGTCCGAAACCAACCTCGTCACGATACTGGGTCGAACCCAACTATCTGACGCATCCGATCTTGAAAAGGTCAAAGCTATTCAGCAGCAATACAAACTGATACCACTACACGAGTATACCGGTCAGGCAGCTCCCGCAAAGAAGGATTACCCCATGCCATTACCCGCCTGGCAGGAAGCGGACTACAATGCTCCGGGATTCATCGGCGTTCTCAACGCATTGCTGCAATACTGCTCAACCGATCCCAGTGAAGAAAAGTTGAAAGCGCAGTTTGCCCGATTGGGCATCGAAGCAGGAAAACCATTCGATAGCACCAACTATTCAAAGGAAACACTCGCTGCGATCCGGGAGGGAATAACACTGGGCAAAAAGGACATGGAAACAGCCATTGCACAAACAACCAGTTCGCTCGGGCTGTTTGGTAGCAGGGCCGAACTCGGCAACAATTACCTCAAGCGCGCCATCGCAGCCGCCATGGGCCTATACGGCAACAATAAAGAAGAAGCCGTATATGTTGGCAGCTTAAAGGACCGGGAGGGACAACAGTTGGTCGGTGAGCGCCGCTACACCTTGCGTTTTCAAGGCAACCAGCTACCGCCTGTTAAGTTCTTTTGGAGCATAACTGCCTACGTGTTGCCACAACGATACCTGGTCAAAAACCCGATCGGACGTTATTCAATCGGAGATCGCACGCCTTCCCTGAAGCGAGACCCGGATGGTTCCCTCGTCATTTACCTGCAATCAACGTCGCCTGGCCCGGGTAAGGAGGGAAACTGGCTACCAACACCACAGCAAGGACCTTTCAACTATGTACTGAGGTTATACGGACCGGGGCAAGAGGTCATGAACGGCAATTGGCAACAACCGTTGCCCCAAAAAGTGGATTGATTCAATACTGGAAAATAATGCTATATGCTAAAGGTCTTCTGCATACTATGCCTGCTCATGATGATGCATCGGGCTGCCCGCTCCCAGGTGTTGATCGCCCTGTTATTTGGCGATAAACTCAATTCGGGCAAACTGGAGTTTGGCCTTACCGTGGGACCGTCCCTTACCAATATAAGTGGAATAGATGGCAAAGCCAAAGCAGGGCTAAACCTTGGTTTGTATTTCAACATCCGCCTCAGTGACCGGTGGTTTATTCACCCGGAAGGCGTGGCCAAAGGAGGCTTTGGTGCGAGAAAAATACCACCGTATGGAACCGGCAACGACAGCCTCGATCAGTTTTTTCAGGGTGGGGATATCAAACGGAAGATCGGATCACTCAGTTTGCCGGTATTGATGCACTACCGGATAAAAGGTAAATGGTTTGCGGAGCTTGGGCCTCAGGTCAACCTGCTGGTACAGCCCAAAGACATCTTCAACGGCAAGGTCAACGATAATGACCTGACCTACACCACCGATATACGGGATGACATCACCCTGCTGGATATCGGCATGGCTGCGGGAGTATTGTATAGGCTACGCGAAGTCCGTGGCATGGGTGTCGGCATCCGCTACTACGCCGGACTCACCGATGTCCAGAAGAATACAGTCGGATCGCAGCGCAACAGCATGTGGCAGTTCAATGTAACGATCCCCATCGGAACCGGCAAGCCCCGCCCCCCCTCACCCACTCCATCAACATCAACAAATTGATCTGCCATGAAGCCATTCAACCGGGTATTATTGTATACCACCACCTGCCTACTGCTCCTGGCCACCCACCTCGAAGCCCAGAAAAAGCGTATATCGCTCAAGGATTCACTGGACGGAAAATTTGACCTCAGTGATTATATCATCGACGCCAATGGCTTTGTTCCGGTTCCCTATATCATCACTGAACCCTCACTCGGCGGATTCGGAGGGGCGCTGATCCCGGTATTCATTAAGAAAAGGCCACCCTATATCGACTCCGTGGATGGTCACGTACAAAGAACGCCTGTGGCGCCGGATATTACCGGTGGCATGGGCGCTTACACAGCCAATAAGACATGGATGCTGGCTGGCTTCCGGTCGGGCACCCTCATTAAAAGCAGGATCAAATATATTATCGGCGGGGGATACAGCAACGTCAACATGTCTTACTTCCGCACCTTCGAGCGGCTGGGTGAAAAGGAATTGAAATTCAATATCAAGGCCATTCCCGCCATTTTGCAGGCCACCAAAAGGATCGGCCGATCACATTGGTATGCCGGTTTTAAATACCTATTTCTGAAGACAGACATCAGCTTTGCGGGAGACACCAGCCTTGCCATCCTGGCCAAGCCAATGGAGTTCAGTAGTATCATCAGCCAACTGGGGGCAGTGATTGAACTCGACAACCGTGATAACGTCTTCACGCCCGACAAAGGGATCAAGTTCCATGTAGAAGGAATATGCTCAGACAACATCTTCGGCAGCGACTATGATTTCTGGCGGATCAATTACTATACCTACATGTATACGAAACTGACACACAACCTCATTGGCGGCCTAAGGATCGATGGACAACAGGCCATCAGCGATCCGCCTTTTTTCATGCTGCCTTATATAGATATGCGGGGGGTAGCTGCCAACCGTTATCAGGGTAATGCAGATATACTGGCGGAAGCCGAACTACGCTGGGATATCGTGAGCAGATGGAGTGTCATGGCCTTTGGCGGAACCGGAAAGGCATTTGACAAATGGAGTGAATTTGGTCCGGCAACCTGGGTCTACAGTGGTGGTACCGGTGTTCGCTACCTGTTGGCAAGAAAGTTTAAACTGCGGGTAGGCATCGATATCGCCCGGGGACCCGACACCTGGGCCTGGTACATTGTATTCGGCAGCAACTGGCTGAAGTAGCATAGCAATGCCCTGTAAAGCCGGCAGCAACAAGTAACACTACCAGTGAAAAACTGCTGGAAAATTACCGGCACAGCATAGGGGCCGCGCCGGTAATTTTTCATGGCTTACTCACTCGTGGCACGCAAGCCGGCAAGGCCCACAGGTCGCCTGAACGATAAAATATTACGCGTATACACCGAAGGGGTAAAGCCGGTGAATTTCTTAAAGGCAGTCGTTAGTGTGTTGCGGTTGCTGAAACCGCATTTGAGGGCTAAACCTTTCAGGTTCAACTGACCGACCAACCCGCCCTGCATCAGTTCTTCGCAATAACGAACCCTGAACTGGTTCAGGTAATCGTTGAAGTTAAGACCGATCTCGCGGTTGAGATAGGCAGAAAGTTGGTAAGAAGGAATGTCTATATCGTCGGCCAGGCACCGGATCGAATACCCGAACCGCAGAAAGGGCTTCTGTTCACGCATAAAACGATGTAATCGTGCTTCAATGTTCTCAATCCGGTCTGATGAAAGTTCATAAGTGTAGCCAGGTCTTTCGTTTTTAACCTGGAATGACAGGTATTGTAATAAATCGTGACGCATGGTGAAAAATTTAATGTTACGTAGAATGAATGGATTTCAATAACTCCGGTCAGGGTGCTATCGAGGCATGTTTCTACATCGGTAAACGTCCGGTTTGGCCTATGCGCGCGCTGCATCACCAACCCGTACACGCATTAAATCTGGATGGGGTTAATACTGACTAAATGGCATTTAAATAAATGAAGGAGAAGTTGCTTCTTTGTTCCTACGGCGATTCTGAGCGCTCGTTTAAACAATGTTGTTGTGAGCTTAATCGCTAAGGCAGCAATTACTGAATGGATTACCGCAGGTTACCGATTTGGCCAGTACGCTGCGTCGAAGGTTTTGAAAGGCTGATTGATAAAACGGGGATAAGGTTGATAAAACTGGGCATCTTCCGCTGGATTGGTCTAATGGTTCGAATGATTGTTTCATAATTCACATTTTTGGTGTTACACAATGGGATTCGCGGGGAGTCGCTGGTTGATTAATGCTCTAACAATTTACAATGTTATGCATACCCAAGCCTAATTAAAATACCCGAAAGCAGCATTGTTTTATAATTATTGGCAGCATTTCCAAAATTGAGAATATCTCCATGGATTCCATTACATGAGGCATCCTATAATGGTGTTTTACTTTTTTTTAAACATGATTAAAAAACTTACACAAAGGCGTAACGTTCGAGTAACACTGTGTAGTTAATAAGACAAAACCCTTAAGGTTCGTTAAACCATCCCTGTACCAGCCGGGGAAAATGGGTATATCGGAAAGGCCACAACGCCAGTACGGGCTGATTTTCCACAACCAGGCAAAAGCTTTGACATAAATCAAATCACCTCAGTTGCCTCCATTTATAAATGGAGGCAGGGGACCTTTACCATCATACATTTACTTATATCAAACGTCTATGAAAAAGCTATTACAGGTCGCCAGTACCACCGTCATAGGGGGGCTTTTCTTTTTGGCTCCGCTCGTGTTGCTGCTGATTGTTTTCAGCAAAGCAGTAACCCTGTTGCAAAAAATAACTCAGCCCATGATGAAATCGCTCGAACAATGGACAGTCGGAGGCATTGCATTTCATGAAATTCTGGCAGTAATATTATTGCTGCTCCTGTGCCTGGCCGCTGGCTTATTTGCCCGGACAGCTGTGGCCAGATCTTTTCTGAAAAAGATCGAAACCGGCATCCTCGTTCACTTGCCTGGGTACGAGGTGATGAAGACGATTATGGGCGATCAGCTCACAGAGGAGCAGGGCGCAAGCGATCTGCAGGTAGTGCTGGCACAAACAGATGCGGGCTGGCAGCTGGGTTTTTTGATCGAAACAGTCAACGACAACCTGTTTGTTGTCTTTATACCCAATGCCCCCAGCCTGCGGGATGGAGCAATCGTCTACGCAGAAAAAGACAAGGTCCGGCACCTGGACATTACCCGAAAAGAAGCCATCCGCACCATTCGACGCATGGGCGCCGGCTCCGCTACCGTCTTTAAAGGAAAATTATAGCGCCATTGGTCCACCTGAACTCATGACATCCGGCGCCCATCCGGCTAACCTCGACGGTGCCTCGATACCTTGCCCCCCCCTTTGCGTTGAAGCCTCGATATTTTCTTTCCCTTGATGCCTAGGTACCTTGAGGCCTCGTTGCCTTTCTTTATAAGATTGAGCACCAAACTCCTTGCATTATTTTGTATGCGTATCCGAGCTTTGTAACTTCAATACAGCAACTAACACAAACGCATAAGCTCTGTCAAGGCCATTGGAAGTGGCCGATCATAAACTTTTCTTTTCATGTTTTAGTTTAAAGGCTCCGTGCCCTGTGAAACTTTTTTCCAATCAATCAGTTTAGTAAGGGGTTCTTTTCATATCAGAGTTTTTTATTTGTGCCCGGAGTTCCGCTTTTGCGGGACTCCCTTATTTTATACACCATAACAGTATCCCCACTCAACAATACGATAGCACAATTGTACACACCATATTAATTAAGACAGCCTCTCCCGGCTATTTATAAAACAGTGCAACATTTAGTACGCATCCCACTATCTTCGTTCAACATAAGCGGTTCTTGTAAGCAATTATTCAATAATTTTATGAGAACCATTAAGTTCGACACTGCATGAGACTATACCGGACTCTAGTCAAAGCCAGCACGCTACTGCTCTGTATCAACACGCAGGCACAACAGACCGATCAAACTTCCCTCACCACGGTTGACACAATGACTAATTTTTCGGCCTTCAAGCGCTCCCTGTCATTTGCCGGGGTACTACAAACGCGGTTTGTAGCCTCTTTACGTAACAATGTTGACGTCAACGGTAAGCATTTCAATACCGGCGCCGACCCTGCAGGTGTACGCAACACCTTCCTGGTCAAGCGAGCCCGTGTGATGGTCAAAGCCAACATCAATGACCACTTTTCGGCAAACGTGCTCGTCAACCTCGCTGAATTCAACAGCTCCCCCACCAATAAAGTGCTCGAAAACGCCTACATCAAATATGCACTCAACCAACATTTCAATATACAGGCAGGCCAGTTCCGGCCGTTCTTTGGTATTGAAGATGCCATCGCTGCCGATATCATCCGTACGCTTGATTTTTCCAACCAGTACTATGCCTTTGGCCGTAACGGCTGGCAGAGCTTCCAGATAGGCCTTTCGCTTTTTGGCGACGTCACCAAAGATGGTAAACTCAAATATTTCGCCGGCGCCTACAATGGCAACAACCGCAACCAGATCACCGACGACGACAATACAAAGAACCTATATGCCCGCCTGGAAGCCACACCGTTACCCAACTTCACGGTGGCCGCCAATGCGGGAACCGGCAGTCTGGGAGGCAGTACCACCGGCAATGCGTATGGTGGCGATCTCACTGCCAAAATCGACCTGTCAACCGCCTGGCACTTGTTGTTGATGGCGGAATACAAATCTGGCTCCAACTTCCTGGCTTACAATGCCAGCACCCAAACACCACGCCCATCGCTGCGCGAGTTCCGTATGCAGGGTTTTTACTTCTTCCCTACGCTGCGTTATGAATACAAACATCCGCGTGTGCGGGCCATCGAATTCTCCTCCCGATACGAATGGCTGGATGATAATCATCGACAAAATAGCAATCCTCGTCAGACCGTGATACCCAACGTATCGCTCATTTTCGCCGATAATTTTTACGCCGCCCTGCAGGTCGGTGTAGCCATCGATATGTACAAACACGATGTAGAGAACACGACTGCTTATAGCAATAACCTGGCATATGCACAATTGCAGATCAGGTTTTAAACCAACAGTATGAAAGAAATAAGGCCCAAAGCACTGCTCATCACCCTCGTCATAGCCCTCATTATCTGGTTCATACCCGCGCCGGAAGGCGTAAAACCCAATGCCTGGCACCTGCTGGCCATTTTCCTCGGCACCATCTTCGGCATCATCCTGAAAGCTGCCTCTATGGGCACCATGGCTATGATTGGGATCACCGCCTGTGCCGCCACCCAGGTACTGGCTCCTGGTGACCCCGCCCATGCTGTGGCAGCAGCCCTCAGCGGTTTTGGCAACTCTACCATCTGGTTGATCGGGCTGGCTTTTTTCATTGCCCGTGGCTTTATCAAAACGGGGCTTGGTACCCGGCTGGCTTACAACTTTATCCGCATCTTTGGCCGTGGACCTTTGGGATTGGCCTACGGTCTCAATACGGCCGACCTGCTGCTGGCCCCTGCCATCCCCAGCAATACAGCACGCGCTGGCGGCGTCATCTTTCCCATCATGAAATCCATTGCCGTCAACATGGGCTCGTTTCCCGATAAACCGGAAACCCACCGGCGCATCGGCGCCTTTCTTACGCTCGGCAGTTACAATGCCAACATGATCACTTCCGTCATGTTCCTCACCGCTACTGCCAGCAACCCCATGGCGCAAAAATTTGCCAAAGACCTCGGTATCACGATCACCTGGGGAAGCTGGGCTGTGGCCGCTTTATTACCCGGCCTCGTATGTTTCTTTCTATTGCCTCTGTTCCTCTATAAATTCTATCCGCCCGAAATAAAGAATACCAAAGAAGCACCTGCGATGGCCGCGCAAAAGCTGAAAGAGATGGGCCCGGTCACCTTGCAAGAATGGCTCATGGTGGCCACGTTTATCATCCTGCTGGTGCTGTGGATCTTTGGTAACCTGATCTCGATAGATGCTACTACCGGTGCCCTAATTGGTCTCTGTATACTGTTGCTTTGTGGTGTACTGACCTGGGAAGACGTGAAAGCCGAGAAAGGGGCCTGGGACACCATCGTATGGTTCTCCTCCCTCGTGATGATGGGCTCCTACCTCAACTCCCTGGGTTTTGTAGGTTGGTTTGGTCAGCTCATTGGTGGCAAGATGGCCCATTTCAGCTGGCAGTTCGCTTTCCCCATCCTCATCCTGGTGTATTCGTATAGCCATTATATGTTTGCAAGCGCCACCGCACACGCAGCCGCCATGTACCCGGTATTTTTGGCCGTAGGGATCGCCGTTGGCGTACCCGGTACTATGCTGGCAATTTTCCTGGGTGCCTGCGCTACCCTCATGGGATCGCTTACCCACTATGCCCACGGACCCGCCCCCATCTTTTTTGGCAGCACCTATGTAGACATGAAAGATTGGTGGAAACATGGCTTTTTCATCAGCGTGTTGTTCCTGGTGATCTGGTTTGCCGTAGGCGGCTTATGGTGGAAAGTAATGGGACTTTGGTAGCCAGCTCCCTTACAACCCGTAAATCGACCCACTGCTGCTTTCACCGCTCGTCTCATACGCCCCGCCCCATAACCAGTTCACGATAAATCACCGAGCGTATGAAACCTATAGCACCCATTGTGCTGTTCCTGGGCTTGCTGCCCGTCTGGCTCCTGGCACAACCAGTCAGCCTCAAGCAATGCTTTGCCCTGGCGGGCAATCGCAACAGCCTGGTACAACAATCCCGCGCCTCCCTGCTGGCACGGCAATACAACCTGGCAGCTGAGAAGCAGCGGTATTTGCCAAAGATAGACGCCCTGGCCAGCTACACCTACCTAAGCCGGCCACTCGAAGTGAACCTGCAACAGGTACGCAACGGTATACTCGATGGCAGCTCCCAACAAGCCGTCAATGCGGCAAATACCGTTTTCCAGGAGATCACAGGCAACCCATTGCCCCAAAATATCCAGGATGGCCTGTACAACACCTCAAAAAACATTTTGGGTGCCGTATACCCCGACTATAATCCACCGCTATCCAAACAATCTTATTTTCTGGCGGGACTCGCAGTACGGCAACCCATCTACCTGGGTAATAAACTGACTGCAGCGCGCAATTTCGCCGAGTCGGAAGTCGTCGCCGGACATATCAATACCGACCTCGTCGAAAAAGATGTACAGTACGCGATTGCCGTGCAATACGTGCGGATACTGTACATCAATACCCTGCTGCGGACCCAGCGTAATCTGGTCGATGCCTTTACCAGAAACCGGGATTACGGAGAAGAACTGGTCAAAAACGAGATACTCCCCCCTTACCAGAAAAGCTGGACGAAAGTTTTGTTGTCGCAGGCACGCACAGCATACAACAATCTGCTGATGGATAGACAAAACGCCCAGCTCGAGCTCAACAAACTCATCGGCATTCCGCTCGATTCATCCCTCACCATTACTGATACCCTACGTTATCGATCCGTCAATACATTCGCCGATGACCAGCAGGTTTATGAACAGCATCCTGCCTATCAACTGGTGAAAAGCAAAATCGCTACGGCACAGACGACAGAAACGATCGCCCGCTCTTTTAACCTGCCCAATATATTTGCCATAGGCAACCTCAATCTCTACCAAAATGACCTGCCCATCACGATTGCCCCCTGGATGGTAGGCGTAGAAATGCAATGGAACCTATTCAGTGGTACCCAAACGCACAAGCGCAAACAGGCGGCCCGGCAGCTGGTACAGGAAGTAAAGTTGGCCGCAGAAAACACCCGGGAAACCCTGCAATTGCAACTGCGGGTGGCACGCAACAAAGTGGCGGCAGCCCACAACGAGATCAGCACGGCCGATAGCGCGCGTACGGATATTGCCACCACCCGGCGACTCATTAAGGAGCGGGTAGACAATCAACTAAGCTCTCTCAAAGACCTCAATGAGGTGGTATTGATACAAGGTGAAGTAGACAAGGCTTATTACACCGCCCTGCTGGGATACTATATCGCACTGGCCACTTACTGGAATATCTATGGCGACCCCAAACGCCTCACCGAGTCCATTCCATAAAGACATACTAAATAGTCAATCCATGAATGCATTCTTCAGACAATACTGGGCCCTTTTCATCCCCCTCTTCATCCTGGCAATTGCCATCTGGTTCCTATTCCGCCGCTCGGGCAGCACCAATGATGCCCCCATTGGTATGATCGATGCCACCAGCGTAGATGTCGCCGCCGAATTCCCGGGCCGCCTCGACAGCCTCTTCATAGCGCAGGGCGATACGGTGAAAGCCGGACAACTACTAGGAGTACTACGCACGAACGAGATCGAAGCTATCCGATCACAAGCCCTCGCCGCTGTAGATGCGGCCAAAGGGCAACTCGAATTGCTGCAGGCAGGCCCACGGCAGGAGTTGGTAGGTGCGACCGGCAAACTGTATGAGATCGCCGAAGATCAATATGACCTCTTCAGCAAAACCTACCAGCGTATGCAACGTCTGTACAATGCCGATGTCATCAGCGGGCAGGAACGTGATATTTTTTTCTTTAAATACCAGGCGGCACAGAAAGAAATGGAAACCGCTAAACTCAACCTCGAGATGCTGCAAAAAGGTACGCGTCCCGAACTATTGAGAAGCGCCCGCGCCATCGTGCAACAGGCAGAGCAAGCCTATGAACTCACCAAAGTACTGAAAGAGAATACGCGCATCTATTCCCCGGCCAATGGCGTCATCACGTCGCTCGTCATTCACCAGGGCGAGATCGTCTCCATCGGTTATCCCATCATGAGCGTGGAAAAAGAAAACAGTTTTGTGCTACGGTTCAATATCAGACAAGACCAGGCAGCAGCCTTCCGGCCCGGCACAACCACCACCGTTCGCGTACCGGGCTGCAGTCCGGAAACCTTTCCGGTCACTGTCACCAGTATCGCGCCATCGCTCACTTTTGCCAATTGGGTGCCGTCCAAAGACAAAGGACAATTCGAGCTGCGCACCTTCACCATAGAATTCAAACCCAGTCAACCCAACACCGTTAATGGCCTGCGCTCCGGCATGACGGCCTCGCTACAACTACCATGACTATCCTGAGGATCATATGGCGCGAGTGGAAACGGATACTGGTATTGCCGGCGCATTGCCTGGTATTGCTGGTGATTCCGCCCTTACTGTTCTTCCTGTATGCTTTTATCTACGATGAACAGCAGGCCGATCACCTGCCCGTAGCTGTCTGGGATGAAGATCACTCTGCCGTATCCCGTCAGTTTACCTTCTTGCTTGGACAGGTAGCAACCATTCAGTTATCGCGACAGGTATCCAGTTTGGGTGAACTCCAGGACCTGGTTCTTAAAGGGGAGATCATGGGCGCCATTCATTTTCCGCAGCATATGGAACGCGATATCAAAAGCCGCCACCCTGTCAACGTAGTCGTCTATACCAATGCAGCCGCGGTGGTACCGGCTAAACTCATTTATAAAGAAGCAGCGCAGGTGATCATTACTGCCGGGTCAGGGGTCATTTTGCAGAAGTTCGTTAAAACGGGTATGGATAAAGGAAAAGCCCTGGCTCTGGTACAGCCCATTGCCCTGGTCCCCTACACACTCTACAATCCAACCTATAACTACCAGCAATACCTGGTACCGGGCCTTATCACCGTAGGCTTGCAAATGATCATGATCATGGTCAGTGTATTGCTGCTTAATTACGAGACGACCACTCAGTCGCGGGAGGAATTATGGCGCCTCTCCAAAGGATCGGCATCGACCATCATCGCCGGCAAAACCCTCTCGCACCTGGTCGTAGCTTGGCTGAACTTCATTCTGGTAGCCTATGTGATATTTCCCTACTTCCAACTGGGCCTTCCGATTGCCAATGGAAAGTTTTTTGTATTGTATACGTTTTTAAGCCTCGCATGCATCGGTATTGGTTGTATGCTGTCGGCCTTGTTTACCGATACCATGCTGGCTACGGATGTGGCTCTTTTCTATACATCACCGGCATTTGTATTCAGTGGCTTTACTTTTCCACGCTGGGCCATGCCCTGGTACGATCAGTATTACGCCAACATCATGCCCTATACCCATTTTCTCGATGGCTTCTTCAAGATCTATTACATGGACCTGCCGTTGCACTACGCCCGCACCGAAATGGGTTACCTGCTGTTATTTATCGCCATCACGTTTTCGATAGCCATCCTCCTATACCAACAACAAATCAACCGCTACCGGCTTGTTATCCAATAATACCATATTTACAGTCTGGCAGCTGACAAAACGCGAAGCAGCCCGCATCGGCAGCGACCATAGTCTGTTGCTGACCTTGCTCATTGCCCCCTTGCTGTATGCCTTCTTTTACGGCAGCATCTATACCTATAAAGAGGAGGAAGGGGTTCAACTCGCCATCGTGGATGATGACCGTACCAGCCTGTCAAGGCTACTTGCTCAACAAATAGGCTATGCGCAGGTAACCGCCGTCTTTATGGTACCCACCATCGAAGATGCGAAGGAAGCTATGTACCAGGGACAATGCCAGGGATTCTTATACATCGAAAAAGGACTGGAACAACGGGTAAAGACACTTCGGCAGGCACATGTCGTAGTGGCCCTCAATGCGGCGCGTTTCCTGCCCTCCAGCGACCTGCTCCTGAGCATCAATCAAACATGCCTGACCATCGGAGCAGGCGTACGCCTGCAATACCTGCAAAAATCGGAAGGCATGAACACCGGTGCATCGATGCAGGAGGTGATGCCCGTCAACCTCGATTACCGGCCACTCTTCAACAGTCGTAGCAGTTATGGAGCCTTCCTGCTGCCGGGCCTCCTGGCCCTCATCCTGCAACAAACCTTATTGATCGGCCTTTCGGCCAGCGTGTCCGCCGAAAGAAAGAAAAACCGGGTGGGCACCTGGATGGCCACCGCCCGTTACAGTCTGTCGGCGGCACTCTGGGGCAAGGGTTTGTTCTACATCCTCCTGTATGCCGTGTACGCGTATTTCTTCATGACGGTCAACTACACCTTGCTTGAACTGCCTATGCGTGGCAATGGATGGCACCTGACCGGAGCTTTCGCATTATTCATACTCACGTTGATCCCGATGGCACAATGGATCGGCAGCCTGTTCAAAGATCCACTCCTCAACGTGCAGTTCATGGCTTTTTCCACCTACCCTTTTTTCCTTATTACCGGGTATACCTTCCCGCTGCAAAATATTCCCCAGCCTTTGCAATGGCTATCGGCCCTGTTACCCACCACGCCCTTCATCAATATGTACCAATCCATCGTGCAGGCAGGCGGCACCCTTTTCCAAAACGGCTACCACTTCATTCACCTCCTCCTGCTCCTGATTTTATATACGGCAGCAGCCCTTTACCGGCTGGAAAGGATTAGCCGGATATAAAAAGACGACGACCATTTATGGCCGCCGTCATACACAATGTTCATTAAAACCAATACTATCTGGTAAGTATCATTTTTTCGGAGAACACCTGCGGCCCCAACAGCACCTTTACGATGTAAGCACCGTTGTTCCAACGCACGGGACAAGGTAAATCCACCAAAACGGACCCGCTGGTGACACGTGTTTTCTCCTGCAGCAACACGCGGCCATTCATGTCATAGATCTGCACCACCATTTCTTCGGTGAAGGGTGTACCAATACCCAACCGAAGGTGATGGGAAACAGGATTGGACAGAAGCTTAACTATCCTTTTGTCAGGAATACGATTCAAAGTAAACTTGCCACGCTCATCCTTTTGTTGCAGCAGCGTGCAAAATGGATCGAGTGTCACCACCACTGTGTCTTTTGCATAAGTGGAACCGCAACTATCCATGAGTAATTGACTCACGATGTAAGTACCTGGCTGATCTACCGAGACAGACGGACCGATGGTATCACTCGCAAAATGGCCATCGGAGGTGGACCAGGTATATAGAGAAGTCAGCAAGGGAGTGGCCACACTGATCGTGCTAATGCCGGTAGTACCACAAAACAATGGTATATCTGCGGACGCAGAGGCCATAGGAGCACGGAAAAAATCAAACGGTCCAACGAAGTCTTTCAACTCCGAACTAAACGAGCTCGACGTACGTGACTTTACCAATATACGGCGGAATGGCATTTTACAGGCATCACCTACACTGACCAGCGGATCGACACCGAGTTTACTGAGGTTAACTGAAAACTCCAGGAACTGTGCCGCTTCATATTGAGTTACGACACTGTTGTCCACCCTTACAAGGCCAAACGGCCCCGCCCAGGTATTGTCGGCACATTGCAGGCCGGTATAAAAGGTGCCGGCCGTAGACGGTAATATATTAGCATAGCCGTAGGTGGAACTGCCGGTACCACCATCAATTGAGCCGCCCCAGGCAAAAGCCACCGGAGACACTGTGGTAACCGCACTACGGTCTACCCAGATCCTGGCTTCCAGGTTGCTCAACCCCGATCCGCCGTACTCGGCAGTAAAGATGATGTCTCCGGCCTTGGTAACATTACCAAGCGCGTCAAACTGCCAGGCTGTATGGCCTTCATCCGGTCCGTATCCTTTAAAAGTCAAACTCGATCGTTCGTAATAAATGTCTGTCTGGTACATCTCAAAATCGAAGTAACGGTTGCCGCCGGTACCTTCCAGGGATACACCACCAAACAGCCAGAGTGAGTCCGTTGTATTGGCCCCTTCCCGACGCACATGCATAAACATATCGAGAATATCGTTCTTATTGGGAACACTTTGCACGAATACCGGCGCCCAATCTGCCGGATTCATTCCATTCTTGTTAGATCCCGCCCCATAGGTGGTGGAATCTGCACCATGGTGGTCTCGTATGAATACTGCATCGATAAGCATGCGGTTGTTGACGAGCGAAAACTGTGGATAGCTCATGCCCCTGAATAACGGCAACATGCGCGTGGCTGGGTTCGTCAGGTACAATTGATTGATATAATGGGCGCCTGTGGTGTCAATGACAAAGATGCCGCTACCAGCAGCGCCATCAGTATACCAGTCGTCACCATTTGATATGCCAGGGCCACCAAAAAGGTTGGCACGCAACCCGCCATCTACCTCAAATCCTGCACGGGTGATCGGTGTTGTGATCTGGGCTGACAGCCCGATCGTTAAGCAACAGTAAATAAAAAATAACACTGCTTTCTTCATAAGTAGAGATTTTATGAATGATAACTGGTGTACGGATCCGAGTGGCGTGTTCAGCCAATTCAAGACAATACATCGCCCCGCCGATCGATAAACCGGCTAGCACACAGAAGTGAGTAATTGTTATAAGTTTAGCCCAGGTAACATTCCTGTTCTCGCGGTCCGGGAAATAATGACCGGCCAATGTAAATAAATGAATCAGATGAAAGTAGCTGTTCTTTCATGGGTTACAGATTTGTCAAACAAAATAGAAAATATTATTAAAAGATCATAGCACCTTTTCTACCCATTCACCTTAGTCGCTGCGAATCATACAGTTAATAACTGATTTTGAATTCATTAGCTTCACATCGCCCTAAATCTGGCATGATTTTTACGCCTTCGCAGTCAAATTTTCTACTTATGAAACCATTGCACATCCTAATCCCTGCAGCCTTATTGACAATCATCACAATTGCTTGCAAAAAGGACAAAGAAACAACTACAGATCTCCGGATCCGGCTCACTGACAACCCTTATGATGCTTCCGAAGTCAACGTAGACATTCGCCAGGTACGTATAAACCTGCAAGACGACTCCAGTGGTTGGGTTAATCTGGAAACAAGAGCGGGTATCTATAATTTGCTGGATTATCAAAATGGCATTGATACCCTCATTGCACAGAGCATTGTACCCACCGGTCGCTTGAAAGAGATACGTTTTGTGTTGGGCACTCAAAATAGTATTAAAATTGCCAATACAATATATCCCCTGACCATACCCAGCGGTAGCGAATCTGGCTTAAAGATTAAACTGGACAAACAACTCCATGCACACCTTGACTCATTGGTCATTGATTTCGATGCGGCCATGTCTGTCATCCAGGAAGGTACGGGCAACTATAAATTAAAGCCTGTGATTAAAGTAAAATAGCAGTAGTTCATAAAATACAGGCAAGGCTTCCCGATTGGAAGCCTTGCCTGTTTAGGTGCGACACAACTTACAAATTCAGGCATATTAATCGGGCTGTAACTGGGGTGTTTATAGAATTGCTGGTGTCCCCATCCTTGATGCTATCCATTTATATCAGAAACTGGACACTTAGTGTTCTCGCCTCATCGATCTCCTTTGTATTAAATGCACAGGTGAAGGATACGCTGTTCCTATACAACCAATCGGTGCTCATCGGCGAACTAAAAAACATCACCCTGGGCAAACTGACCATCGATGCCGATGATGTAGGATTGGTCAACATAAAGACCACCAAGATTCGAACGTTGCGGGCAGCATCGCACTACTACCGTATTGAGACAACCCATAAAAAAGTCTACTACTCCCGCATACTGGAAGACACCATGCCGGGCTATATCCGGATCGCCAATCAGGACACGATCCTTTCCATAGCATTAGAAGACATCGCCAATCTGTCATCCTTCAAGAATCCCAAGGCAGCGCAATGGGATGGATCAGCTTCGGTCGGCTACTCATTTACCCGTTCCAGCAAGATCGGTCGCCTCAACGGCGACTTTTCACTAAAACGAACCACACGGAGACTTGAACTATCTTCATCCTACTCAACCATAATTACCCAAACCGACACCGGCTGGACCCGCGACAATGCTACAGGTACCCTGACCGGCTCTTATTTTATCAATACCCGTTGGCAAGCAGTCGCATTCCTGCAATACCAGCGTAACCTCGAACTGGGCTTGGCACGCCGTTACCAGGAGGGATTGGGCTTTACCTATTCGATCATTTCCACCAATCATGTGCGCCTACGCACAGGAAGCGGCATAGTGCTCAACCAGGAATTGAATACAGAAGGCGTAACTTCTCCCACCCAGGTGGAAATACCATTTGTTAACACCTTCAACTTTTTTAGTTTCAGTAAACCCGAAATGGATTTGTCCAGCACACAGAACGTTTATTTCAGTTTGTCTACAAAAGGCCGTGTGCGGCACGATGGACAGATAAAACTCACCTGGAAAGTCATCACCGACTTTAGCGTGACCCTTACCCTTTACGACAACTACGACTCCAAGCCACCAGGCATCAACGCGGCTACCCTCGACTATGGGATTGTCTTCGGTTTATCCTACTCTTTCACCCGATAAATGTTACAACCTTATTCCAGTGTACAGCCCAGGCCAATATCCAGGTAACTACCGGTCATGTAAATAAGAAAGAAAATCCACCACCGTATTTTCCGCATTCTCAAACGGTTGCCTGTAACCCCCGCTTGACTATTATCAAATCCCGCTACCGTTTGCTCATTTTACCCCACGCATAGACCCGATAGTTTTTACCTTGCAACCCGGCCGCTGCTACAACGCAAGTGGTCGAGTATCAGGAAGTACGAATCGACTGTTTCATCACTGATTGCCTTGCCAGACATTCAGGTGTGTTGTGCTCTTGTCCCTCATACAGAAATCGAAATCACCTGGAGCCTATGTTGTTGATCGCCCTGCAACCTGGCCTACTGTCCTGTATGGCCTTTGTATTGTGTGCTCTTACCGGGTTCATATTACTCGTACGCCCACCACACACCGTCAGGTATGGCCATCGCCTGCTGGGTACAGCTTATGTATTGTTAGCGCTCTGTTTTGGTCTCGGGCTTTTCTTTATGGCACATCCGCAGGAAGCAGACCATCGCTGGTACAAGATCCCCCATATCCTTTGGTTGATCTACTTGCCCATGCCCTATCTCTACGTTCGGTACCTATACGATGCAAAACCGGTGGGCTGGAAAGACCTGGTACACCTGCTGCCGCTACTGGTATTCCTTATCGACTACCTGCCCTACTTCATCCAGGGGCATGGCATCCGCCCTACCGACCCTATGGGTTGGTCACGGGTAAAAGCGATGATCCCCATCTGGGGCGGCTGGATCTTCCCCGATAATTTTCACGTACCCGCGACCTGCCTCACGATGGCACTGTACTGGATCATGCAGGTACACACCCTCGTGTTGTATACGGAACAACAACAGCCCCGGTTCCCGGGATATACCCGGTGGCTGGTCATTTATACCACTCTGCAGGTACCGGTTTTCATTCCCGCCTTGCTGACGCAGATTACCCAAAAACCATCCGTATGGGCCAGCGTGGTGCCGCCGGCCACCATGTCGATCCTTACCTGTATCACGCTCATCATGTATCCCAGGATATTGTACGGCACCGCCACGGCTCCTTTGGTCCGGGAACCCTCCTCCAATCCCAAACCGTCTTTCTCAGACGACCACATCGAGTCGATCAACCGGGAGATGGCCCGGGTCATGCAGGAAAAAAAGCCCTACCTGGATGGAGATTACAGCCTGCAGCAACTGGCCGATGAACTGAGTATGCCTCCACATAAACTATCGGCTTTCATCAACAACGTGAACGGCAGCAACTTCAATGACTACCTGAACCAGCAACGGATCGCATACTGCCTCGATATGATCGCCAGCAATCAGACCGATCACCTCAACATCAATGGCCTCGCATCCCTATGTGGATTCAACAACCGCAATACTTTCAGTATTGCGTTCAAAAAAATGACCGGCGTCAGTCCGTCCGAATACCTGCGCAGCAGGCAAAAAGGGGCATAAAAAAAACGGATTGCCATCCGGGTACTATTGCGCTTCAGCGCGTGGCTTCAATAATTTAAAAAGGGTGTCCCTGGCTATCTGACAATGTTTTGGCAAATAGAATCATTCCTCCCCCCAGGGACAGCACCTTTTGAACGGTCATTCGATGGCAAGATCGTACGATGCCCAATACCTCGGCGGCAGGACACACAACAAACGACTTACAGTGCGAAACAAACGAAGGGAATTGTCAACGAAAAGGGTAAATGAGTGGAAATGAGACGACTCAGCAACTTTCAATCAATTAAGCAGGGGCAAGATACACATAATCTTCAGAAAACACCATAAACTACAGGTATTTTTACGCACACTACTTCGTATTTTTTACATAACGGAAACCAGTATGTAAATAAAAGCCCTGACCAGTCAACACCCGCTAGCGTGTTGACTGGTCAGGGTGAACAGACTTTCGCCCAGGATTTTATTTAATGGTCCATTTTGTTACCCCGCGCCAGGTCAGAGGGCGTCATTCCCGTAAAACGCTTTACGGCCATCGCCAGTGAATTGCGGTTCTGAAAACCACAATGCGCCGCAATACCGCTCAGCGTAAGGTTATTCAGTTCACCTTTCGCTACCAGGTCTACAAAATAAGCCACCCGGTATTGATTGAGGTAATCCGTAAACCGCATACCCGCCTGCCGGTTCAGGTAAAACGACAACAGGTAGTACGGAATGCCAATAGCCCGGCTCATTGCTTTCAACGAATAACCAACCTGTAAAAAAGGCTTTTGCTCTTCCATCAGCGTAGCCAATTGGTTGGCTATATTGGTTGCGGCCTCGTCGCTCAGCGAGAGCGGCCTGTAAGCAATTCTGCGTGTGGCAGTTTCCTGTACAGGATAAAGGATCTCATCACGCCAGCTGTCCGGATTCCACGAAGAAGTAGATGTAAAGTACATAGACATAGTATTGAATTAAGGTTACAATATATTGAACACGTAAAGCTGAATATTGCTCGTTTTTATAAATACGGTAAAACGGGCAGAAATAGATCATTGTAGCGTATCAGTAGTCGTGGAGAGAGGAACATCATCCTTTTGGGCATTAAAATGCGCCAACTAGCATGAATACAGGCAAATTTAAGCCTTGATTACTGGCTTATCTGTCATTTAAACAAGTAAATTCGTGTCATAGAATCTACGACATCGGCTATCCGCTCCCCGCACTCATCACGCAATAGGACCAACGCTATTCAACACCTGTACTTTACCAGTACCACAACACTAACCTGACAAGTCAACAACATGAAGCATTTCCTTTTAGCCGACGACCACAGTATTGTACGATCAGGTATCAAAAACTTGCTGCGCGAACAATTCATTCAGCCGGCCATCGATGAAGCCAGTGATGGTTATGAGATCGCAGAGCTGATCAAAAGCAACCACTACGACCTGGCTATACTCGACATCAACATGCCCGACACAGATTTTGCCTCCCTGATTCCCTGGATCAAAACGACCGATCCCGAGTGCCGAATGCTGATCTTTACAACATATCCCGCCCACACCTATGGTGTGCGCAGCCTGCAGTCCGGCGCCCACGGCTTCCTCAACAAATCGGCCACCAATGAACAGATCGTACAAGCCATCAACACGATTCTGGAAGGCAAAAAATACATTGGATCCGAGTTGGCGGAAATCATGGTGAATCAATTGCAGGGCAACCAGGAGGCCAATCCCCTCAACCAATTATCTACCCGGGAAATGGAGATTGCCAGGCTTTTGCAGAAAGGAACCTCGTTACCCGAGATCGGCCGGCTATTGAACATCGGCTACAGCACCGTAGTGACCTATAAAAACCGCATATTCGACAAATTGCATGTGGAGAATCTTCTTTCACTGGTAAAATTGCTGGAGGCCAATGGCTTCATAGACTAACAGACTGCTATATTTATTGCATTGATTGGAGGCAACAAAGCCCGGCCAGTGTCTTATACGAAACACTACGGGCCTCGCAGCATGCACATACGCTAACAAAATCACCCACATGACAGCGCAGCGGCGATCTTTCACCAACGATGAAAAACTGCTCATAATCGCGCAGGCGCAGGAACTCGGCGTTGCACGAGTGCTACAGGAGTACAATCTTTCGTACAGTGTGTACGCACGCTGGAAGCTTCAACTGAAAGCCTCACACGCTACCCGCCACCTCGAAAAAATGCAGGCACGCATCGACGAACTGGAACAGGAAAATACCCGGCTGAAAGCCATCATCACCAACTTCCTGTTACAATCTGAATCAACTAAGAAAGAAAATAAGTAGAGCAGCTGGCTACAGGGATATATCCCATTGTAACCGGTAACGCCATTGGGTGGCGGGGATGCCACCCGTTTTATCGTAGTTATAATGGCTGCACATAAAGGTCAATTTATTCTTATGCCCTTTGAAGAACCAGTTGGCCGCCCCCGACCACTCTGTTTTGCGCGTAGCGTCAGCAGCACGATTTGGCCGGTAACCGGCATTGCGAAAAGCAAGCTCCAGCGGTTTAGGCCACCAGTCGAGTGACTGGTGAAAGAAATAGCCCAATTGCCAGTAGTAACCATATAATTCATCGGTTTCATCACTATTCAGTTTATCAATGATCTCTTTCCAATGCCCCTCTGCCTGGCAACTGAACCCTTTGTACATAAAAGCGGTTTCTATATTGGCCTGGTTTACCCGGTATTGAGCAGGCTGACCATCTTCGTATCCTTCCAGCGAGCCCCCACCAGCCTGCGAAAAACGGGTATACGGACTTCGATTGGTCACGGCCGATATTGCCACCACACCCGCAGGTTCCTGATGGATCTCGAGATCACTGCCTTCAAAATCCAGGTAGCGACCAAAACAATTCCATTGAACGCGGCCGAAGTACATCAGGTGATTGTCATCGTTATCGGTATTGCCCCGGCCTGTACCAGTCGCCACAGCCAGCCAGTAATTAAAATCAGCCACGCCCCTTCCTTTAAGCCGGCCATATAGCTCAGCCCCTTGCTGCCTGTCAACAGTAAAAGGCCGGTTGATCACCGATCGGTCTATCATTTGTTGTTCGCCGCTGCTGATTCGACGCTCCCGGGAATATTCCACCTTCCATTGCCCTACCTGCAATTTCAGCCAGTCCCACTTCTCCACCTTAATGGTATAGTTGAGCAAATTCGACTGGCTCAATTCATATTCCCAGTAATACTTCAGCCAGGGCACAAAAGCATGGCCACCTACTTTGAGACGTGCCCGGTTGATCTTAAATACCGGCTTTTTCTCACCACTGAAATCATCGAAGGTCACCGGATCCTCATCCTCCGGTGTAGCAAACCGGAATTGCAGCCGGCTTTGTATTTGAAGCAGAAACTTATTATCCGTCGTATTGAACTCAAAACCTTTCGAGCCATACTGCACCGTTGCCTTCGGTAGCGAGTCCATCTCCTTTTGCGCCAACGCCGATTGCCAGCCAACCGGTATCACCAGGCAGCAACAAATTGTTCGGATCAACAAAGTATGGAACCTATCCATCATTCCTTGCTTTTGCCCAGCTCCTTGCTGATCCCCAAACCAATCGTCCAGGTATCGTAAGCCTTCCACCGGATATCGTATTGTAAAACCCCATAAACTTCCCATCCCTTCCTGATCTCAACCCCGTACTCAATGGCCAACCGGTTCAGGAAGTAATTGTCCCCACCGGAAAATTCACCACCTGCCCCCAAGGCAAAACTCCACCGTTCAGTGGGTTTGTAAAAAGCCATCAATGCCGGAGCCAGGGGGCGCTTTCGTTCTATCAACTCCTCGCCCGATTCCAGGTTCTTCTCCACTTCAAACTCTTCGTTGATATAATCTACATGCACACCCATCCCCCAATGCCGGGCAAACTGAAAATTGTAGTCGAATCCCCAGTAAGGCAGGATGATTGTTTTGCTGCTACCATCTTCATTGATACCATGAAAGGAATGTTCATGACCAATGTTCAGCCCAAGACTGTGTTTCGGGCGGAATGCCTCCTTTTCCTGCGCTTTCATGCCGATTCCCGCCAGTAGTAAACACAGCGTCACACCATAGCTAATCAGCCTGCCATATGTCCATGATGTTTTCATCAGGCAGCTGCTTTAACGTTCAAAAGGATAGATCACCTTCCAATCACTCTTCATATCTACTACCGTCCAGCCCTTCGCTACCGCTTCATCCCAGCCCTTGTCCAAAGTACCGATATGAGATTGCCGGTCATAAGCCCACTCTCGTGTAGAGTCGGTATGGTGAACATACAGCTTGAAACTCTTCAATGGATTACTATCTGTCCACTGCAACATCTGCAGGTCTCCATCTGAATTGCCACAGGCAAACACGGGTTTGCGTCCGATAAAGCGGTTGATGCCAACCGGCTTGCCGACCTTATCATCGATGAAATCGATCTTCGCCAGTCGCCGCAATACTGGTTTACCGTTGTTGTAATCATACGCCGTGCCAATGCTACTGCCCACGATCTGGTCTTTGGGAATACCGTACACCTGCTCGGCCCAGGGGCGCATGAATTCGATACCCCCACCCGAAACGATAAAGGTCTTGAAGTGATTAGCCTGCAGGTAGTGGATCAGTTCCAGCATGGGTTGAAACACCAGTTCGGTATATTTCTTCTTTTTTGTGGGATGCAGGGCCGTATCGGCCCATTGCTTTACGGTCGCAGCAAACTCATCCGAGGTATTGTTCACATGACTGGTCATCATGATCTCTACCAATCCCTTTTCCCCCTGTTTCATCAAGGTACCCATATCATTTTCCAACAGCGCCTTATAAGGCTGCTGGTTTTTCCATTCCGGGTGACTGGCCGCCATGGCCTTTATTTGATCGATCGCAAAGAAGAGTTGAAAATACACCGGTTGTTCGCTCCACAACGTACCATCGTTGTCGAAAGTCGCAATGCGGTCTGGCACCGGGATAAACTGACCACCCGCCGAATCGGTAGCTGCCCGCACATAATCGATAATGCCCTTCTTCGCCGCCCCTTCATTCCAGGAAGGCAGTGGGTCAGCCTCGCTGGTAGACGTATCCGGCTTGCTGCCCGTGGAATTGTCACCAGCGCAACTGGCAAAGGCCAGCACAATAATACCTACCCAAAAGGTGTACACTGATCTACATTGCATAAGTATGAATTTGAAGTCTTTTAAGGCTTTTTAAAATTGAAAGTGAACCCTATCAATAGTCCGATGGAATGATAGGTGGCCTGGGTAATCGTCGTAGAACCCGACAGGAAATTATCTTCGGAAGGCGTGCTGAGGTTCCCTTCCTGCTCGCGGTTATTATCCTTGCCAGAACCGATCAACACGCCGAGGCTCAACGTGCTTCGGCGGCTGCGCAGGGTGGCGCCTCCTACAAAATGATAGATATCCCAGGTGGAGATGGTCGGTTTGATGCCGCGGGTGGCCAGCACATCCTTATCAAAATAGCTCCTGTCTGATCGTACGCTGGCATTCAGCGTCACGACATCACTTAACAAATACTCATATCCCACGCTGACATTCCACACTGCTTTGGCACCCCCTTTCACGCGCATGAATTCATCACTGCCCAGGTTGGGATAAATTTCCGGCGGCCGCACAAACGCAGCCGGCTTCGCCTGCAGTACATCGTACACATCCTGCGCCGCATTGTATTGCGTGGCTACACCAATTTCCGAACGGTGAAAACGTATATTGATGCCGGCTGCTACCATGAATGGAGATTTAAAATCGGCTTTTAGTTTTCCCTGCCGGTCATTGGCCAGTAGGTCGATGCGGTTACCGTTGTATTTGATGTCATTGGCAGTAATATCGACCGCCACAACGCCTTTACCGAACATACGCAACCCCGGACTGGTTGCGACCAGGCCGATGGAAACGTTTTTACTCAACCAGGTAAGCCCGAGACGCGCGTTGTAGCGAAAACTGTTGTAGCTGAAGTTCTGGATCACATCACTGCTCACCAACCGGCGGTCGGTTGTATTCAGGTAAAAGCGCGATAGAGATGCTTTGGTGAACGATTGACTATGGAGGGAAAATAAATTGGTAAGCCCTATAGAAAAATGCTGTCCCAGCCGGTAACCAATGGCCAACCCCACCGATGTTTCGTTTACCCGCGAATTAAAGGCAACCTGCCCAATGAAAGATTCCAGTCCGGGACTTTCATCGTCGGGCACCACCGCATAATCGCCATCCACCCGAGCCGTTGCCTTGAAACTGAAATCGACAGGCACCACCAGGCCATATCCCAATTTAAGCCTTGGGTTGCGGGTGGCAACCATACCGGAAACCAATACAGGAAATGAGGTGAAACCCGCACTCTTGAATCCCTTGGTTTGGCCCAGGGCATTTTCAATATTGATATTTTCAAACCGGTACAGGTTGGCATTGATAGATACCGACGTTGTGTCGATGAAGCCCATACCGCCGGGATTGTAGAAGATGGCGGTATTGTCTTTCACCCCGCCAACTACGGCGCCGCCCATCAAGGCAGAGCGCGTGCCGAACTGCTGGGTCCAGTATTGCGTATCCTGCGCGGCGACGAAGCGGGCCAACAGAAAACATATCCACAATAAGTATAGGCTTCTCATCTACCTGTAAGACACCTGAAGGAGCAGCTTTCCGCCACCCCCAACAAAAAGGCCATTTCCTTTGCGGAAACAGCCTTTTCTATACACAGACAACAAATAGGAAATCGGATTTCCCCTATGCGGGTCAATTTCTTGGGGTCGACATGCCCTCCACTTCTTTCAGTCGCTTCAACGCGTCCTGCTGTCGCAATAAGCCATACCCTATTCCACTGGGATTGAGTGTACTACCAGCCTGATAGGGAAACTGGTCGAAATCACTGAAGAATTCTTTGATCTTTTGCTGAATGGGCACCAATAGCCACATATTGCGCGCGAGAAAATCAACTGCACCGCCACCTTCCTCCAATCCCTTTTCATAAGGATCCATCCGCAGGTTGGCAATCAATGCCCAGGCTGAAACCTTGCGGGTACCGGTGGCGATATTACCGTCGGAGGTGGCAAAAGAAAGCTTCCAATCGTTCCAGCGTAACGCATTCAGGTTACCACCCTGGTCAAAATAATAGATGACATCGCGAGGGCCTTTGGTAGTCTTGCCTTCTAGATAGGGCAAAAAGCTATAACCATCGAGGTGTACTTTGAACGTCTTGCCATTTGTATTGAATCCGGTTTTCATTTTTGCCTTGATATCACCGGCTCCGGCTGCCTCTGCCAGGGTGGGGAACCAATCTATCAATGAGATGATCTCATTGGATACCATGCCAGGTTTTATATGACCAGGCCAACGCACCATCATGGGGCAACGGAAACCGCCTTCCCAGGTAGTTCCCTTTTCACCACGAAACATCGTCATCGCCCCATCAGGCCAAAGGGCGATCTCCGCGCCATTATCAGTGGTATACACGACGATCGTATTGTCGGCGATGCCGAGGTCATCCAGTTGTTTCAACAACTCACCCACCATGCCGTCATGCTCTACCATACCGTCTGCATGGATGCCTACGCCGGTCTTGCCCAGTGACTCTTTTTTCAGGTGTGTGAACACGTGCATCCGGGTGCTGTTGAACCACACGAAGAACGGCTTGTTGGCCTTAGCTTGCCGGTCGATGAAAGTCTTGGCAGCACCAAGAAATTCTTCATCGACTGTAGGCATGCGCGTACTGGTGAGGGGACCGGTATCTTCGATCTTACCATCAGCGGTAGAGCGGATCACGCCACGCGGACCAAATTTCTTTTTGAAAGCAGGGTCTTTCGGATAGAAGTATCCTTCCGGCTCTTCCTCGGCATTGAGGTGATACAGGTTGCCAAAGAATTCGTCAAAGCCATGTTTGGTCGGCAGGTGTTTGTCCTGGTCACCGAGGTGGTTCTTTCCAAACTGGCCGGTCGCATAGCCTTGTCCTTTCATAACGTCAGCAATGGTAGGCATCCAGTCGGTGATACCATGGGGATCGCCCGGCATACCGATGGTTAGAAGCCCAGTACGGAAAGGTTCCTGGCCCAGGATGAATGATGCTCGGCCCGCCGTGCAACTGTTTTGAGAATAAGCATCCGTAAACAGACAACCCTCTTTGGCGATACGGTCGATATTGGGGGTACGGTACCCCATCATACCCATGGTATAGGCGCTTACCTGTGGCACCCCGATATCATCACCAAAGATCACGAGAATATTGGGCTTCTTTTGAGCCTGCGTGGTGAGCGATAACAGCATGCCCGATAGCAGCATACAGACGCCGCCCCACCGAGATGTGGAAAACAGTTTCATAAATAATAAGTTTTTTGATAAATCCGATAAAACACACCCGTAAGACACGGATGGGCAGGCTTTGCCGCCTACCCCACGCACCTATTTGTAAGACGGTGCAACATCGGCAATATCTATCGGAGGTTCAACCTGGTCGACGCGCCGACCTTTTCAGGACGAAAAGGCCGAAGGCACCTGATACAATGGACGCCAGCAGGATCCCATATTTGGAGTAATCGATCAGCACGGAATCTTCGAAAGCCAGTTCCGTTACAAACAACGACATCGTAAAACCAACACCCGCCAGCAAAGCAACGCCTGCCATCTGTGGCCAGCGGGCACCGAGGGGTAGCGAGGAGAGTTTTAATTTGACCATGATCCAGGTAAAGAGAAATACGCCCGTGAATTTACCGATCACCAGACCGGCCATTACCCCTACGCTCACGGGGTTGGCGAGTTGTGAAAAGAAATCGGCTTTGATAGGGATCCCCGCGTTGCACAGCGCAAACAAAGGCATGATCACGAAAGTCACCCAGGGGTGTAAGGCATATTCAATTTTCTGTAAGGGTGTTTCTGCATCCAGGTTCACCTGTTTAGCTTCGGCAATCAGCAGCAATTGGTCGCGGGTGATCAGGGGACTATTCAACCGGTCAGCATGCCTAAATTGTTCGGTAAGCCGTAGCATACTGTCCATGTATTCGTCTTCATTGATCCGGGTACGTGCGGGGATCATAAAGGCAACCAGCACACCGGCGATCGTAGCGTGGATGCCGGAAAGGAGAAAACAGATCCAAATGGCCATACCAATGACGCCATAAAATAACAGGCTGCGAACCCCCATCCGGTTGCCCCAAGCCAGCACCAACAGCAGGCCACTGCCGATCAATAAGGGCACCAGCGCGATCTTAGCCGTATAAAAAAAAGCGATCACCAATACCGCACCAAGATCGTCTGCTACTGCCAGTGCCGATAGGAATACTTTAAGGGAAGCGGGAATGTGTTTACCCGCCAGAGAGATGAGTGCCAGGGCAAACGCAATATCAGTGGCCATGGGTATTCCCCAGCCACCTTCAGAAGGCGTGCCCCGGTTGATCAGGAAATAGATCAAGCCCGGCACCAGCATACCACCGAGTGCAGCTACGGCGGGCAAGGTGGCTTTCTGCGCCGTCGACAACTCGCCGGCCATGAATTCCCGCTTCAACTCCAATCCGATCAGAAAAAAGAAGATGGCCATCAGGCCGTCATTGACCCAGCTGTGCAAGGGTTGATCGAGCCGGTAGTCGTCAAAGCTGACCGCAAACCGCGTCTCCCAAAAATGGTGATAGCTGTCGCTCCAGGGTGAATTGGCCCAACCGATGGCCAATACGACGCAGGCAAACAGGACGATGGCCCCGGAGAATTCCTGGTGAATAAAACTGCTGACTGACCATTTACGGGGGGTGTTTGTTGCCATAGCGAATACGTTGAGATCGCCGCAAAGATAGGTGGTCATACCCTTATTCGCGTGATCCCTTGATGCTGCCGGGCAAGAACACTACCGTACCCGCCTATATCCGGCAACACCCAGCTTTTTCAGTCTTAGACAATTCAAATCCAGGTCTACTACCCCACCCGGACATCGATTCTGACAGGAATTATTAATTGGTAAACTGTGTTTATGATATAGAGCAGGTTGTCAGGTTATTTTGTCATCTAATCAACTAAATTCGTGTCATAACAATTACGAAACCGACTATCCGACTCTCTGAGACCGTTACCCGACCGAACATAATCTTTAACCATTGATCGTACGCCTCCGCCAACGTCACATCTGCCCCGTGCTGACAGCTATGCTGCTTGCCTTGTTTACCTGGCCCATGTATGGGCAGGATTCAAGCCGCTATTTTCTGCGCCACTACAACGCAGAAAACGGACTTCCGCAAAACAGCATCAAAGGCATGCAGCTCGACTCCAAAGGATATCTCTGGTTGCTTACTGAATCAGGCCTGCTGCGCTTTGATGGACAGAACTTTCACACCTACGACAAATTACGCGACGGTAGTCGCTTCCGCCAACGGCCCTCCTCCCTTGGGCAATTGAACAACGATACCATTATTATGTACCGGGGCAAAGATCGCCACTACAGGCCGGCGGGCTACGATAGCCTCCTTCCCTACCCAGCTGCGCCAGACCGCGCTCCACACCTGTCGCAGGAAACCATCTACAATGCCTGCTACCAGCTGGTACGCGACCGTAAACAACCCGACTGGATCACGCCTCACTGGCAAGACAACCTGCTGCGCTCCGCCAAAAGCTATGCCAGCATCGGGAACTACTATTACTGGCTCAATCGTCACCACGAACTGGTGGTTTGCGATACGGCCCTGCATCATTTTCAACGAATAACGCTAACCGGACTTCCGCCGCTGACCGATAGTCAGTCTGTAGCGAGGATCATTTGGGACACCAAAAAACTATACCTGCAATGGGGAAATCATATTGGTTCGATAACCCTGGAAGGTGGTCAACCACAAACTACAGTCAGGGACATTAAATACATAGGTCGATTGGGCATGGTGACGGTGATCCAGGAAACACCCAATCCGCATATTTTCTTTATAGGTACGCTGACCGATGGTTTTTATCAGTTCTCACGCAAAGAATTTACCACCAAGCTGTTTCCGGGTACACCCAACAACGTTTTTTATGCACAGGCACCCATAGGCAGCCATGATGTGGTAACAGAAAAGGGCATTCTCACCATCCATCAGCCCCCGGCTTTTGGCAACTTCCGCAGCAGAACCATTTTACACCTGCAGAATGGTGGCTACATCCTCACCAAATGGTACGACAGACCGCGCAACGGGCTCATCTTCTTCGATAGCAACTTTCGGCAAAATGGTTTCCTGCCACATCCCCGCTTATCGACGACCTGTCTTTTTCAATCCAGTGATGGCCGCATATGGGTCGGGACGGAAGACCAATTCCTGGGCGAGTTGAAAGACAGCGCGATCAGTTGGAAACCTGCACCGTCACCCCAGGAGCATATCGCCGTACAAGCTATGCAGGAAATCACACCGCAACTGTTTTGGTTAGCCGGGCACGAAGGGCTTGCCCGATATGATGTGGCCAGCAATCGCATAGGGCCAATACCGGCCTTGCGCAACAAGGGCATACGTACCATATACCTCGACTCGACAGGCATACTCTGGATCGGCACCTATGGCAATGGCTTTTATGCTTTGAAAAATGATCGGCTCACCAAATTCCCTACTGACCCCAGCGGCTTCATGGAGGGAGTCCATGCCTTTATGCAGGATGACCATGGCTATACCTGGATGAGTACCAATAAAGGGCTATTCCAGGCCCGTACACAAGACCTGCGGGCGTACATGTCCGGCAGCCAGCAAGACATCTATTATCACTACTACAATACAGACAATGGCTTTCTGACGAATGAGTTTAATGGCGGATGCTTTCCAGCCGCCATCCGGACCAACAGCGGCATTTTTTCCTTTCCTTCCATGCGGGGGGTGGTTCAATTTGATCCGCTATCGATCAAACCTATCTTATCCGCCAATCAACTACACATAGACCAGGTATTGGCCGACTCCACCGTTTTACTACTGGATGGCAAATCCATGGAAATTCCATCAGGCACTCACCTCCTGCAGTTCGCTGTCTCTTCGCCTTTTTATGGCAATCACCACAATCACGTCATCGAATACCGGATGGCAGGCATGGACAACAGCTGGCGTAGATTACCTGCTGACGGACTGCTGAGTTTCGAAAGGATGAGTGCCGGAAAGTATTCCCTGCAATTTAGGAAACGCACTGGTTTCGGCAACAACGTGACCATGGCCATCCAGGAGTTTATCGTAAGGCCTGCTTTTTATGAAACAAGATGGTTTGTTGCATTACTGACGCTAGCAGTGTTGATGTTGCTATGGTCAATTGTACGATACCGATTTCGCTTTATGAACCGCCAGCAAAAAAGACTCGAAGGCGAAGTCGCATTCCGCACCCGGGAACAGTTGAAGCTGATCAGCCAGCTGGAATCGACAGTGCAAAGCCTGGAGTTATCCAAAAATGAGTTGGCTCATTATAGCCGCCTACTGGAAATGCTGTCCATGACCATCACCCACGACCTGCAATCGCCGCTTCGATTCTTCGCAGATGTATCGGCAACTTTGCACGATCAATCGCTGCGCTCCAGCGATCAACCTGCGGCCGAATTAAGTGGTGAATTACTGAAGACCTCGCGCACGGTGCATCGTTTTTTACAGGAATTTGGTTATTGGATCAAAAGCTTGAATAAAGATTTTTCGGTACAACAGCAGGAAGTGCTGTTGTCTTCCCTGTTCAACGATGTCAACGAGTTTGTAGCTGAACAACTACGATCAAAAGGCAACACACTGCAAATAGTTAGCGCCCCGGCTGTATCCATCCGATCAGACAGGCAACTGTTACTCATCATCCTGCGCAACCTGGTCGATAATGCCAACAAACATACCCGGCAGGGGATCATCACCCTACAGGTCGCGACGAATGGCGATACCGCATCAATAACCGTCAGTGATACAGGTCGTGGATTCAACCCAATAGCCCTTGCCCATGTGCGCAAGATCACCCAACAGTCCTTCAACAGCCTGGGAACTGTAAAGGAGAACAGCGGTTATGGCTATTATTTTATTGGTGACTTTTGCAAACTGTTGAACATTGCCATCACCATCGACAACCGGCCAACAGGAGGTGCCATCATCACACTGGGCAACTTACCGTTGGTTTCTGTCACGCAGGAATTACCAAAGTCCGCCTAGTCTGCCCCTCCATCGATATGATCGAAGGTTTCACGGCCACGTGGTCGGAAGTTCCATTTCAGGGCAACCGTCGGCCCCCAGTACACATCGAATTGTTTGCCGTTGGTCCGCAATTGCATTTGACCGATGATACCGGCCAGCATGGTCAGGTTTTTGGTCAGCCCCGCTGAGTAATACACCGATTGTCGTAAAATATCGAAGCGTGACTTCGCATAATCTTTAGAAGGGAATTTGAGCATCAGCTCGATGTAATAGGAGACATTATGCTGTTGTATTGCAGACCTGGCACCCTGCCGCAGAAAATGATTGACGCCAAATCTGGCGCGCAAGCGCGGGATGGTTTGATGTACGCCGTTCTGGTCCTCGAAGAATTTGGTCTCAAACCGTACCTGCTCAAACATACTTCCTTTGGGCAGCTTTTGTGAATACGTTCCCATCAAAATGATCCGGTGCTCCAGTATCTCCGGGTTCCCCGCCTCTTTGATCGCATACTTCTTGTTTCGTGCATAGCCCGCATAAAAAGTCATGTGATTGAACCCGGAGTATATCAACCAGGGCCGAAACACGAACCGCTGGGCATATGCAAAAGGATTTGAATTGGTATAGGCGCCCTGCGTTACCAGTTGTACATCTGCCTGGCCCGACAAATGCCATTTATTCACCAGGGGAAAGGCTACGTCTATTTCTTCAACGGAAGCAGGAATAAACCCCAGTTCGTAAGGAGGAGTCTGGGCGTACAGGCAGGACGGCCAAAGCCACATCGCTATAACTACTACCGGCCTGGACACAAGCCAACCGATGATCGTGTAATGAGTCCTTCGCGGAACACTGATAAGTTTCATATACGTTATGACACTTATCGCGACACCAGGCCGCCGCACAACTATCCCATTCCATACACAAAAAGCGCCTCCCGAGGAAGGCGCTCTGAAAAGGGAACTGTGACGCATGAATCCATTACATATTTTGAAAATTTGGGCCGGCTCCTAACGGTGGCCGGCCCACTCATCAATCACACTCAGCTCAATTGCTAAAACTGCGTATTAAAGCCTACGAATGTTTGATATTTGGGCTGTCCCACACCTTCCGCGAATACCGTAAACTGTGGTTCGGCAAACAAATTGAATACCAGCTTGCCTACTTTCATAACTTTTCCTGCCCCCAGCCCGATGGGCACACTATAATCGCCCGTATGCAGATTGAAGCTCCAAATGCCCGTACTGCGCAAATTCCAGCCTCCGCCGAGTTGCCAAATGCCAAACACCTGCGGAGTCAGCAAACTTACATCCGGCCGGTCATCATCACCCGCAAAAGAAGTTTGCCATTGCAATAAGGTGCCCCATTGTATCTGCTTATTGCTCGCCATAAACGCCAGGAAGGATAAGCCCGCCTGCCACTTGCCGGCACCCAGATTATGCGACCCCGTCGGGAAAGTCAGGTTGGGGCCAATACCGATCTTGTTACCCGCCGAAACAGGAAAGGAATAGATCGCAAAAAGGCTGAGGTCGCCGAATCCTGTGGTGGGCGCCTTTGTAGCCTCAGATGAAACAATGAAAGGCATCGTCACGCGCAACAGGACTTTGCCCAGAGGCTGGGAATAACGCGCCAGCGTTTGAGTTACACTATTGTCCGGCAAGCCGTATAATTTGGAAACCAGGTAACTTTGCACATTGAAAGCTTTCACATCGGCCATCGGATCGTTTGCCTTCTTCAAGGTTTCTTCATCTACTTCTTGTTTACCTTCCTGCGCAAAAACCACTTGCGACATACAAAAGAAAATCACGCTCATGATCATTATCCGGTTGAACAATTGCTGTAGCATCTCGATTTATTTAGTCTTCCATTGTGTAGATTGAAGACACTGCTCCAACATCGATTCCGCCATCTGCCCTCAACAAATTAACGTAGCCATTGTAACCGCGGCATGGTCCAGGTGCTATCCAATACAGTCGGCCTTGGCCGGTACAGCCGTACTGTGTAGCGCCAACCCGGGAAGATGGGCAGACAATTGTCTACCCCGCTATCACAACCACCAAACTGAATAACAATGCCACCGTCAGGTCCGCTATGCGCGGTCGTATTATTGATGGTAAATTGGTCATACGCGCCTTGTGGCACATGCCCCGTCGAATCACACACGCTCACCGACCAGAAGCCATCAGCTGGCACCTCCCGCAAAACAAGCTGAAAAACACCACTGCCATCATTGGTCGCCGCAGAACCGGTAAAATATTGCGCGTCATCTTCATCGGGTAGCCCCCAATCGGCCGCAGTAGCCGCCAGGTGCTGTTGCGGGTCCACCTCCTGTTTACTACCCGCAGCTCTTCGCCAGTTGGTCAGGGAGCCGGCCAATGCACGCAGTCCATGCCGCACGGCTTGCTGACTTTCAGCATCATACGTTGGCATATCGAATTGGCCCGGACCAGCTTGTTGTACCACCAGCTCGTCCTGCAACCCATGCACGATCTGACTGTCAAGTGAAACGTCTCCATCCGTAAAAAACCGCACGATGGCGATCACATAACGGGATCCTGCCTGAACTTTCGAGTATACATGAGGCCCCGGCGTATAGTCCGTACCCACCACCAGGTTGTCTTCATTGATGATGCTCATCGACTCAAATCGCTCACCGGCTTCCGGCAGCGTGATGGTAACAGGCCCGGCATCCAGGTCGAAGACCGCTACCGAGTGGTAAGCATCGGTATTGGGCCGCATACCCGGTTGGTCGGTAATACCCAAGCGCCTGAAATGGTAGAAATGCCCCAACGCACCCCGCTCCACAAAGCGGGCAAAATGCCATTGAGATTCTGCCCTGGCAAAATTATCCTTTGTCACAGGAACCGGCTCCCGGCAGCCCCCCAGCATCCATAACATACAAAATAGACCGACACTTCGCATCGTAATTATGACACCAGCCGCCCGGGCGGGTAGCCAACCAAGACCAACGCCTTTGCCCTGATTCATAAACAAGCGTCACTGCGACCCAATTTTGTTTTCTCACAAAACCTTGTTTCCTTTGGCCTTCAACTGCTCCCAGCATGGCCGACGACAAAGAAGTTACGATCTATGATATCGCGGAATACCTCCAGATCTCTGCTGCTACGGTCAGCAGGGGACTCAAGAACAGCACCTCTGTCAACAAGCATACCCGGAAGAAGATAGCCGACGCAGCCATTGCACTGGGCTACCAGTCCAACACCTTTGCCAGCAGCCTGCGCAGCAAAAGCACCAACACCCTGGGCGTACTTGTACCCAGGCTCAACAGCTATTTCATGTCATCTGCCCTGGCAGGTATGGAAAAAGCCGCCAACTTGCATGGCTACCACCTGATCATTGCCCAGTCGCTGGAAGACGTGAAGAAAGAAAAGGTCAATGCCGCTACCATGTTCAACAAGCGGGTCGATGGCCTGCTCATCTCCCTGGCGTACGACACGCAGGACATCGAACACCTCGAACCGTTTTTCAAGCGAAAGATCCCCGTCGTCTTTTTCGATCGGGTGCACCCCCACAACGATAGCATATCGGTGGTCATCGACAACTATGCTGCCGCCTACAATGTCACCCAACACCTGATCGACCAGGGCTGCAAACGTATTATGCACCTCGGCGGCAACCTGCTGCGGAATGTGTACAATGACCGCTTCAATGGTTATCGCCAGGCCCTTAAAGACAATAACCTGCCCTTCCAGGACAAATGGCACCTCGTCAGTACGCTGTCCGAAAAAGCAGGTGACGCCGCCGCCCGCCATATCCTCAGCCTTCCCCCCGCCAAAAGACCAGATGGGTTGTTTGCTGCCAACGATACGGCCGCGGTGCATGGTATGATCGCGTTACAGGCAGCGGGTCTACGCATTCCGCAGGACCTGGCTGTAGCGGGTTTCAACAATGACCCCATCAGCAAGATCATTGCCCCCAACCTGACGACAGTCGATTACAGCGGCGACAACATGGGCATCACGGCGGTCACCAACCTGATCAATCACCTCAAAGGCATCAGCGACCTCTACAGCACCAATTCCATTACACTCCGGGCCGACCTCATCGTACGTGCCTCCTCCCTGAAAAAAGGTTGAGGTACGCACAAAAAAAAAGAGACTGGCTGCCACGAAGGCAACCAATCTCTGCAATTAAACGACTGTTCACTTATTATTGGTAACCGGGGTTTTGATAAGCGGCTTTCTCCTCGGCCGTCGCCTCCATACCATCAATCTGTGCTTGTGGTACGGGACGCAGGTAATACTTAGGCTCGATGGTGCGGGTAAACGTTTGTGGGGTATGATTGCCATACGCTGCTCCACCGATCTGGTAAGAGCCTGCGATTTCACTCCACTTTTGCGTACGCACCAGGTCAAACCAACGATGACCTTCCCCAAAATACTCGCGCGACCGCTCCGCCAGGATATAGTTGATATCGATCGTCGCCGGTGTGGCCACCATCATTGCAGCACTGTTATCTGCCACCAGCGCGGCATTGTTCTTATTGGAGAATTTCCACTTGCCGGCACGCGCACGGACCACATTGATCAGGTCACGCGCCGATTTGCCCGCGGTCGTCGTAGCACCCTTCACGGCTGCTTCGGCAGCGATCAGGTAAAACTCGGAGAACTTGGCGATCTTGAAAGGACGGGTACTGGTCGCATTAGGCTGTCCCAGGCCGGTACCATTATCGGTCCGGTATACACCCATCTTCCACAAACCGGGGAATACAATGCGGCTGATACCACGGGGCGACACGACAAAGTCTGCACGCCCAGGTATCACCCCAGCGCCGATACCATTCGATGTTTTATTGGGGAAATTAGCGCCAGACGGATACGTAATGCTACCCGCCAGTGTTTCATCCTCCAGGAAGCTGAGGATCGGCTGCCCTGGAATAACAGGAATCTCATTCGCATTGTACAGCGTCGCATTGGTGGTGCCACCTTTGGGCCAGTTGCCGCGGAATACCGTACTGAACGTTCCATCATACCGGGAGTCCAGTGTTTTATCAGCAAAGGTATTGGTGATCGCACCGATGGTAGGCGCCATACGCGTATAAGGACGACCCAACATTTGTGCCGCTTCACGCTGTACGGAGCTTACGCCTGAACCCGTACCGTCTGCATTGGGTGCACTTCTGACCACCGTATAGTTAAAGGTCACCATCCATACCGCCGAGTTCCGGCCATTACCAGCCTCACTGTCGAAACAAGCCAGGCAGGCACCGTTATAAAACTCGCTTTCCTGTGTGTGGTCGGCAAACAGCAGCATTTCCTTGTTGCGGTCATTGCCCCCTACATGCAGATCATAGAACGTATTCTCCAGGCCATAAGGTCCGGGATTATCGATACCCTGTACAGATACATCATACGCTTTCTGGAAATACCAGGCAGCATCATGCCCATCGGGATCCGTTCTCGCTACTTGCGGATACGTTGGAATATTGTTCGGGTTCTGGATCCACCAGGCATACGTCAGGTAGGCCTTCGATAAATACAGCCTGGCTACGTTCTTCGTAACACCACCGGGTACCCGTGGCTGGTCAGGCAGTTCGGAGATCGCCTGCAGCAGATCAGGAAAGATGGCTTTGGTGTATACTTCCGGTACCGGGTTACGCGTCGATTTCCGGGAAGGTGCCGTATTGAACTTCAACGGGCCTGCACCAAGGTCCAAAGGCACGCCGCCAAAAGTCTGCACCAGCAGGAAATAATCGAAAGCCCGGAAGAACCTGGCTTCGGCGATGAGTGAGGCCGGTATCGTCCCTACGGCGCCTGCATTCTCGATGATACCACTGGCCGTATTGATATTGGAGAAAGCCGTGCCCCATAAGGCATCCGACCGGCTGCTGGCCGGCGTGATCTGACCAACACCACTCAGGTCCATATCGCGGAAATTGGCATCAGCGCTCTGAGCCCAGGTATATTCATCCGTACCTGTTTCGAGGGTATTATAATAGTACGGCTGTCCGTAAATAAATCGCAAGTGCGCATACTGGGAGGTGATACCGCCCTGCACCCCTTTCTCGGTCTTGAAGAAACCGGGCTCGTAAAAACTGCGCGGCTGCTCCTCCAGGATCTTGTTGCATCCCGACAACAGGGTCAGCACGCCTGCCGATGCTATGATTGACTTGATAAGCAGATGTTTCATATACTGAATGATTTAAAAGGTCAGGTTGACGCCAACAATATAGTTACGGGTAGCGGGAGTATTGTAGCCCACAGTCAGGATACGCCGCAAATTGTTATTGAGGTTGACAGACGCATTCTCATTGCCATAGGAATTCGTTTCCGGATCCATACCCGATTCCTTGTGGAAAGGAGAGAACAGCACAAACGGATTTTGTGCCGTGGCGTACATCCGCAGTTTGATGGCCGAATTGCGGATCACACTCCTGCTGAAATCGTACCCCAGCGTAATGGTGCGCACCTTCAGGAACGATCCATCGAAATAACTGAGCGTACTGCCGTACTTGGGGTTGTCGCTGCTGACGATACCTCCTGGCTTGGGATACTTGGCTCCTGTGTTTTCAGGCGTCCAGTAGTCAACCGCGATATTGTTGCGGCGCCCGCTCAACAGGTTGAGGTAACCGTTCGATCCGTGAATGGTACTGAAGAGAATGCCACCACCGCGGAAGAAACCCACGATACCAAGATCGAAGCCTTTCCAACCAACGCGGGTATTGAAACCTCCCTGAAAATCGGGATCCACATCCATGATCTGCCGGTCGGCTGGTCCGATAGCACGTTCAGGAGTGCCGTCCGCTTTATTACCACCGGTATATTTTACTTTGATCATGCCCACATTGCCACCTGGCTCCAGCACATTCAGGTTGGCATCTCCCTGCTGCCACAGACCGATACGCTCGTAGTCGAAGATGGCGTTGATGTTATGTCCCACAAACCACCAGTTGGCTTCGTCGCGCGTTTGGCCAGAGGCCAACGAGGTCAGCTTGTTCCGGTTCATGTAAATATTGGCACCCAGGTCCCAGGTCCAGCCATTGGAACCATCGAGGATGGTACCGTTCAAAGCCAGCTCGAAACCCTTGTTTTCCGTCGAACCGATATTGGCCGTATAGCCGGTTACACCAGAAGTAGGTGGCAGGCTCAGCCCCAACAGGATATCTTCTGTTTTGGTAACGTAGTATTCGATCGTACCCGACAGCCTGTTCTTCAACAGGGAGAAGTCAAGCCCCACATTCACGGTTTTTGAAAACTCCCAGCCCAGGTCGGCATTGGGCAGTTGTGATACATAGTAGCCGGTAGAATACGTGGTTGGTCCAAAATTGTAAGGTCTTGTATCCAGGCGGCCCAGCGTAGCATAGGGGGCGATGGCCTGGTTGGACGTCTGACCAAAACCAGCCCGCAATTTCAGGCTATTGATCACCGGAACATTCTGCATAAACGACTCGTTGGAGATATTCCAACCTACCGACACGGCAGGATAGGTATGCCATTTATGACCGGGCGCCAGTCTCGAAGAGGCGTCGGAACGAACGGTAGCGGAGATCATGTACCGGTTATCGTAAGAATACATCAGTCGTCCCATGGCCGACATCAGCCCCCACAATTGATAATCCTGGTTGGCAGGATCAACAACGATCTGCCCCGCAGCCTGTCCGATATTGTAGAATTGAAAAGCGTCGGCGGGTATATCCCGGGCCGACATATTCGAGCGGGTGTATTTACTCTGTTCTACAGAATACAAAGCCACCGCATTGAAAGTATGCTTACCGAAGGACCGGTCGAAGGTCAACAGGTTTTCTAACGTCCAATGCAGCGTGTTGCGATTGTCGACCGAAGCAGCAGAAGCCGTCGTGGGATTCAGTGCATCCCCTACCCCCTGACCGGTATAGGCACCGTTGTTGGTTTGAATATAATCTAAGCCCAGGTTCACCCGGTATTTCAGTCCGTCGAGGAAGGGCGCTTTCACTTCGCCATACACCGCATTATAGGTAGCAAAACCACGGGTCTCATTCACCCACTGACTGTTATCACGTAAGTTCCGGACAACATCTTTGGTGTACACATACTGGTTATCGGCCGCCATCCGTATACCGCGACGCAAAGTACCGTCGTCATTGTATGGAGAAGAGATCGGTGTCATGCTCAGGGTATTGTACAAACCCACCTGGTTACCCTCACTTTCGTTGAAGTTGGAATTGGAAGTAAAGCCCACCCGAAACAGTTTACCTACCTGTTGATCGATCGACCCGCGCAACGCATACCGTTTGTATTGCTGCGTGGGGATCACCCCCTGGTTGAGGTAGTAGCCACCGCCAAAATTATAATTGCCCGTCTCCGAGCCACCAGAAAGGCTGATGTTGTGGTCGGTGACCATACCGGTCTGGTAAAACAGGTCCTGCCAGTCCGTATCTATATTATCGGCTTCGTCTTGTCCGTTGGGGTATTGGTTCGCCGCCTTCCGCAGGGCAACAAACTCGGGACCATTCATCATCGGGTATTTCGCAAATACTTTTTGCGCACCCACATAACCGCTGTAATTGATGCGTGGCTTACGGTTGCGGCCGCCCTTTTCGGTGGTAACGAGGATAACGCCATTAGCACCCCGCGATCCATAGATGGCAGTAGCAGAGGCATCCTTCAATACATCGACACTTTTGATATCGTTGGGATTGATATCGGCCAGGGAACCAATGAAGGGAATACCATCCAGCACGATCAGCGGATTGTTGTCGGCACTCAGCGAACGCGTACCGCGGATGCGGATCTGCATCGTAGCGCCTGGCCTGGTAGAAGTCTGAGCGATATCGACCCCCGCCAATCTTCCCTGCAGCGCCTGGGAGATATTGGGCGCCGGCACTTCGCGCATTTTTTCGCCGCCAATGGTAGCCACCGAGCCGGTTACCGCCTCTTTACGTTGCGTACCGTAGCCCACGACCACCACCTCACCCAGGTCGCCTGCCGACGCAGTCAACACCACGTCAACGGTACTGGCCGTACCAACCTTCACTTCCTTGGTGGTAAAACCGACATTGGAGACGACGAGCGTAGCGCCCGCAGGTACCGCCAGCGTAAAAGAGCCGTCATCGGCGGTATTGGTTCCCGTACTGGAACCTTTAATGGTCACAGAGGCGCCGGGGACCGGCTCTCCTTTGTTGCTGGTCACCTTTCCCTTCACCGTTTGCTGCGCAACGGCAGCGGTGATACAGGCCAATAAAAAGAATAACATCATTGCAGTCGTTTTTGTCCGCAACAGACCGGGCAGGACAAATCCAAACTGACTTGGACTTTTTTTCATATTCATCGTTTTGGTAGTAGAAGATGTGTTGGGGAAACCGGTCTTACCGGATGCAGCTCGCCGCCGAGCGGCGTTGGGCCCATGGCGGTCAGCCCGGGCCCACCATAAAAAAGTAGCGGATATAAGAAAAGCGTGAAAGAAGATCAGGCTGTTCCATACGGCATTATTAAGAAGTGAGCAATCGTTTGGCAGCACCTTGTACAGCGACTGCCAGAACGAATATAGGTAAAAAATACAAAATAGCAACCGATTACATTTTTTGTTGCATAAATCCTATATTTATAAAGCCACAGTGGCCGAAGGCTGCACATAAGAATTTGATAAAACTCAATCATATAGCCGTAAATGGCATAGAAATGGGGCCTTTCCCGGCTATTGAAATAAATCACAACCGATTGCAAAATATGGAGCAAAAGAGAGAGGTTACCATCCATGATATTGCCCGGAGATTGAAAGTTTCATCTGCCACGGTGAGCCGGGCATTGCGCGACAATCCGGCCATCACCCGGCAAACACGGGCCCGCGTACAGGAGGCTGCCCGGCAGTTGGGGTACCGGCACAATATATTCGCCAGCAGCCTGCGCAAACAACAAACCAATACGATCGGCATCATCGTTCACGAGCTCAACAGCCATTTCATCACGTCCGTATTGACCGGCATTGAAAAGGTCACGTCTGCAGCAGGCTACGACCTGATCATCGCCCATTCGGCAGAAAGCTATAAAAAGGAAGTCGCCAACGTCACCAATCTTTTTCATAAACGGGTCGACGGACTGATCGCCTCCCTGGCCTGCGACACCAACAGGCTTGACCACTACGCTTTATTTGAAGACAAGGGAATTCCGGTCGTTTTTTTCGACCGGGTAGAAGAAACCGTTGGCAGTACCCGCGTGATCATCGACAATTATACCTGTGGTTACCTGGCTACGCAACACCTGATCGAGCAGGGTTGCCGGCGCATTGCGCTGGTGACGGCCAACCTGGAACGCAATGTCTACCAGGAGCGCTTCCAGGGCTACCAGGCGGCACTGACCGCCAACGGACTATTATTGGAGGAGAAACTCGTCCTGATCAGGGGACTACAAGAATCATGCGGCCGGGAGGCCGCAGCAGCCATCCTGCAGATGGCGCCCCTGCCCGATGGCGTATTCATCACCAATGATTTCACCGCATCGGTATGTCTGCAACATTTTAAACAACATGGCTTGCGCATACCGGCAGACATAGCCATTGTTGGTTTCAACAATGATGTAATTGGCCGGCTGGTAGAGCCAGCCCTGACCACCATCGATTATTGTGGAGAAGAAATGGGCGAACAGGCCGCCCGCAGCCTCATCGAACATCTTCAAGCGCCAGCCGTCAATGTACCCGCCACCACCATCTCTATCCGGTCACAACTCATAGTGCGTGAATCTTCGTTAAAGAAACCGCACGCCTCCTAATCGGCTTGTCGAAAAATAATAAAGTTCGAGAGGGTAATTACAGCACCATTACCTGGGAGATTGGCTACTATAATCTCAACATTCAATAGCTTACAAAAAGCGCTGATAAAATAATAGCCATATCCGGAATTGCCTTTGATGGCACTAAGGCTGTTAAAGGGATCATGCGTGATCTGCTTCACCCGCTCAAGCGTGTGAGTTTGGAAGCCCCTGCCCGTATCGCTTATCACAATATGTGCAAGAGCGCCTTCGGTTATTACCGCTAGCTTGATTTGTCCGTTGCTGGTATACTTATTGGCATTATCGATCAGATTGCGCAACACGATCTGCAGCAACTGCCGGTCAGTTTCAATGCATAAGTCTAAAGGGATATCAAAACTGAACACATTGCCCTTTTGCTTCATCACATCGCCCGCAAAATTGCCAAGTTGATTAAAAAGTTTACTCAGCACAACAGACTCCTTATTGATCGAAAACTCACTGCCCTGGCTCTTGATCCAATATCCAAATTCCTGCACAAACCGATGTATGGCGTCAGATCCATGAAGCAATTCCCGACTCAGTTCCGCCGCACGCGGATTATCGTTCTGTAAAGCATTTTCGTGCAAACTGCCGGCAACATCCGTTAAAAAACGTAGCGGCGATTGCAGGTCATGAGAGATGGTCATCGACATCATCTCGAGTAGTCTGCTATGGCGCGCCAGTTCATTCTTCGACCTTTGAAGATGGTCTACTGTGGCCCCTAACTCTTCGATCAGCTTTTCTTGTTCTTTGGTACGATAAACGATCTCTTGTTCCAACCGCACTTGCTGACGGGCGAGGTACCGGTAGCGTAGCCGCATGGCTAACCAGATGCCTGCCAACAATAATAAAGCAATGAACAACTTAAACCATATCTTTTCATAGTAAACAGGCTGCAGGGTAAAAGGGATAGTCTTTATCGACATACGATGACCAAACCCATTCATTTTCCGCACAACCAGCGCATACTCACCATGCGGTAGCCGGTCGAAATTAAGCCGTCCATCCGCAGGCATCGTATTCCACGTACTGTCTGCCCCCTGTAGCTGGTATTCTATAAAATGATTATTAGGATGTCCGAAGTAGGGAGAAGAAATGGCAAAACGGATATGAACACTACCGGCAGGAAATTTTATTGTTTGCCCCTTCCACGGATAGATAAGCGAATCAGCAGCCACCTGGTCAATGTAGATGTCATTGGTTGAAAAAGCCGGTTCGATCTTTAAGGGATCAAATTGAACAAGGCCATTCATGGAGGGGAAGGAAAACAAGCCTCCACTTGTTCTGATCGCCGACGGCCAACATCCTCCATTGAATTCGTTTGTCAGAAAACCATCGGTTTTATCGTAATAATGATAATAAATAGACTTTGTACCGCCACGTATAAAATCTACCAGGTCGCTCATGCGGGCCTGAAACAAGCCTTTATTAGTACTCATCCAGCAATAACCGTGATCATCTTCCATAAAGGCATGCACGCGGGCCAGGTAGCGGTTTGGATCTTGTGGCAATTTAACGATCTGGTTACCGGTTAACGCAAACAACCCACTTCCGTAGGTACCGATCCAAAGTATTCCGCGGCGGTCCAGGTAAAGGTGACGAATCCCTTTTCCCTTAAAATATGGTACCAGGGTGAACGCTCCCGTATTAACATTTAACCTGGCCAGGCCTCTGTAACTCGCAACCCAAAACATACCCCCACCAATCTCCTGCATCGCTTCTATTAAAGGGAATTGTTCTTTATCCGGAGACTGCATCCATCTAATCTGCCCATTTTTCAGCTCTCCCAAAAACTGTGATTCAGCACCTACCCACACACGCCCATCTGCGCTTTGAAAAAAACAGTTCACGGCTGTAATGGGTTCATGCTGAAAACCCATTCGTCGAAAATTGCTATCGAAATACACGAGACCGTTGACAGAATTGTGCAACCATTGGTTCAGTATATAACTGCCATCCTTTAAGCGCAGGATCGTTCTGTTCCGGAAGCTGTCGAGCTTAATATACCTATCATCCCCAAACACCCCCTTCTCCGTCACTACCCCGTTTTCGCCAAACGGCGCCTGGGCGTAGTAGACATTATCCAAAGCGCCCTTAATGGTTTTTGTGATGAATATCTTTTTTGTAAATTGATACAAGCCGTCCGCCAGCGTTCCGATGAAAAACGATTGCTTACCAGGAAGCTCTTTAATCCGCGTTACGATACCTATTTTACCAACATGCCATTTATCCTTAACAATGGCTTCCAGGCCGTCGTTGGATATCACAATAATACAGATGAATTCACCCCATTGGACATATATTTTGTCGGAACTCCAGATCATCTTAGCCATGGCCATGCTATCTTTGAGCACCGGAAATCCCGTCATCTTTAGACGCCGAAATTGCAGCAAGGCGGTATCCGCTGCAACCAATTCCCGTTCACTGTTAAACCAATAATATCTGTTATTGACCAGCCCCAAACCGATGGCAGCGCGTAACGTACTACTTTTCGATGCTGGCATGATCCAGGATGGTTCCTTCTTCTGCCGCACTTTCATAAAACAGCGAGCATACACCATAGGCTCCTGCAGCCCGGCTCCGCTCGTGAATTTATTGCCGGTTGAAGCAGACACTGTATAGGGTATCAGGCTGTCAAGTGCTGCCGGGCGGTAAAAACGATTGTGACTTTCCAACATTACGATGGTATCAGGTTCCTGCAGAAATAGCCCTCCTGGCCGTCGCCGCATTGAATTTCCGTCGGGCAGCCGGTAGTAGTCCTGGAAGTGTTGACCGTCGAATCGTAAAAGGCCCGCTTCTGTGATCAGCCACAGATAGCCTTTCGGGTCGAGTTGCATATCCTTTACACTGTTTTGAGGAAGCCCATTTTCCGCATTGAAATGCCGGACATGATAACTGGGTGTATCCTGTGCAAAGGATGTCATCGCAATGCAACAAAACGGCAGCATACAGAAAAAGGCAAAAGCCTTATTATAAAGCAAACAATTAAGAAATGACTTCAATGATCAACCATTTATGGGTGTTACCAGTACTTTTCATTGAAGGCACGGAGGGAAACAGCTTGTCGTAGAATCTATGAGACTAATTTAAATGATTTGATGGGAGTAAGGCCGAAACAGTTAATAAAAACTTATATATCTTGTATAAACTTAAACAGCTGACTACAAAGTTTATAGCCTGTAGAAAAAGTCCTGCAAGTCATATGGCCCCCAGCAGCCCTTGCGCCGAAATACCCAAAATGGGATAAAAAAACCACAATATTTGCACATACGGGCCTGATTGCCGTTCAGGAACAGCTCATCGACAGGATTCGCAAATTGCTATATACCGCCTAAAATCTCCCCCATGTTTAACGGAACCATGTTCCAGTATTTTCACTGGTATATTCCCAACGACGGTAGTTTATGGAACCAGGTAAAAGAAGATGCGGAGCACCTGGCCCGCCTCGGCGTCAACAGCGTTTGGCTACCACCCTTCTACAAAGGCAAGGAGGGCGCCAATGCCAGCGGCTATGATGTGTACGACCTTTTCGACCTCGGAGAATTTGACCAGAAATTCTCCCTGCGCACCAAATACGGCACCAAGCAGGAGTTACTGGATGCCATCCGCGCCCTGCACGAGAAAGGCATACACGTATACGCAGACATCGTGCTCAACCACAAAGGCGGCGGTGATGAAACAGAGCGAATATGGGTAAAGCGTGTAGATGAGGCTAACAGAAATCAATTCACCAGCGACCCATTCGAGATCGACGCTTATACCAAATTTACCTTTCCCGGCCGCCAGGGCAAATATTCTGATTTTATCTGGGACCACACCTGTTTCACCGGGGTTGACTATGCTGCCGACCTGGAAGAAACCGCCATTTTCAGCATTCTGAATGAATACGGCGAAGACTGGGAAGAAGTCATCGATACGGAAAAGGGGAACTATGATTACCTGATGTTTTGTGATGTAGAATTCAGAAATCCGGCCGTACGCGAAGAACTCAAAAAATGGGGCGCCTGGCTGATGCAGGAAACCGGCATCGACGGAGTTCGCATCGACGCTGTCAAACATATTTCCCCCAAATTCTATAATGAGTGGCTCGATCATATGCGCAGCATCAAGAGCGATCTGTTTGCCGTAGGTGAATACTGGGCGCCAGGCGAACTACCCTTGCTTCTTAAATATATAGAGGCCACAGAAGGGCGCATGTCGCTCTTCGACGCCTCGTTGCACCACGCACTATACCATGCATCTCTGAAAGGCAAAGACTTCGATCTCAGCACCATCTTCAATGATAGCCTGGTGGCGGCAAAACCGGAACTAGCGGTTACCGTAGTAGACAACCATGATACACAGCCCCTGCAATCGTTAGAGGCCCCCGTGGAAAATTGGTTCAAACCACACGCGTATGCACTGATCTTATTGCGCGAAGGCGGATACCCCTGCATATTTTATCCCGACCTGTATGGGGCTCATTACGTCGACAAAGGAAAGGATGGCAATGACCACGAGATCTTTCTCGATAAATGCGCTCACCTCGAACAGCTGATGGAGGCCAGGCACCTGTTTGCCTATGGCCTGCAACGCGACTACTTCGATCATCCCAACTGTGTTGGATGGACACGAGAGGGTGTGGATGATCACCCCAATTCCGGCTGTGCCATATTACTGTCCAACAGCGAAGATGGCTTCAAATCGATGGAGGTAGGTCAGCGGCACAGCGGTAAAACCTTTATCGATTATTTGGGCAACCATCAGGCAGCCGTCATCATCAATGAAGCAGGCTGGGGCGAATTTCAGGTTCCTGCAGGCTCCGTATCGGTATGGGTGGAAAAGAAATGAGCATAAGAGATTCAGCTCAGACCATCCCAACAGGCGAAGCAAGCTGATGGCACAATTTTTTACCCTTATCTCCCTAAAATCCAACTATGGCAACGACTATTCTTTTCATACACGGCATGTTCCAGAATCCCGTTAGCTGGAACAAATGGGTTCTATATTTTGAATCTAAAGGCTATAAATGTCAGTCGCCGGCCTGGCCCTTTCATGAAGGTGAACCGGAAGACCTGCGCAAAAACATCCCCTCCGAACTTGGCGATCTGCGTTTGGAGACCGTGATCGATAAATTTGCAGCGATGGCCCAGTGCTGCGACGAACCACCAATCGTGATCGGGCATTCAGTGGGAGGCTTAATCGCCCAGGTGTTGGTAAGCCGTCAACTGGCTAAAGCGGCCATCTGCATCAGCTCGGTAGCGCCCAACAGGATGTTGGCCTTCGACTGGAGCTTCTTAAAAAACACGCTCAGTATTGCCAATCCCTTGAAAGGAGATGAACCTTTCCTGATGGATGCTGCAGGCTTTCATGCCAATTTCGCCAATTGCCTGACCAAGGTTGAATCGGATGCAGCTTTTGAAGAGACCGCGACCCACGATAGCAGGAATATACTCCGTGATTGTATGGGCGTGGCCGGAGAGATCGATATGGAATTACCCCATGTGCCCTTGTTATTCATCGGAGCACAGAAAGACGAGATCGTTCCACCCTCCCTCAATGAGAAAAACAGCAAGGCGTATAAGGATGATGGCAGCATTGCCGACTTCATAGAATTCCCTCACCGCGGCCATTTTATATGTGGCGAACCCGGTTGGGAAGAGGTAGCAGAACATTGCTACGATTGGTTGGAAACGTTGTCGTTGCGCCCGTTGACACTTGCGCACAGCACAATGGGCTAACAATACTAGGTACCTTTTGCTACCTTTGCCCCATGTTGCTCCACATCAAGAACATGGTTTGTAACCGCTGCATCCTCGCCGTACGTCAACAGCTCGATCAACTCGAACTGCCTTACAGCAGCGTCAACATGGGCGAAGTGGAGCTTACTCACCCACCGGCTCCACAACAACTGGATGCCCTCCGTCACCGACTGGAGCAACTGGGCTTTGAACTGCTCGATGACAAAAAAAGTACCATCGTCGAAAAGATCAAGAACATCATCGTGCAGGAAGTGCACCACAATGCAGAGGGTCCCAGCGCGCTTAAATTATCTGCCTTGCTCTCCGACAAACTCGGCCTCGATTACCACTACCTCACTACCCTCTTCTCCTCGGTCGAAGGCGTAACGATCGAGAAATACGCCATCCTGCAACGCATCGAGAGAGCCAAGGAACTCCTCCTGTACGATGAGCTCAGCCTCAGCCAGATTGCCGACCAACTCGGTTATAGCAGCGTACAGCACCTCTCGCAGCAGTTCAAGAAGACCACCGGCCTCACCCCCAGTCATTTCAAGCAACTCAAAGACAACAAACGCAAGCCCCTCGACCAGGTATAATCATTATCCATCTCACCTAAACAACTGAATTACAATAACATAGCGCACCTCCGAATCATTTCGGGGGTAATTAACTTATTGGCTTACAGTCTTTTATTCACATCAAACACAGATCAAACACACATCAAACACAGATCAAACGCACAACAAACAGTGTCCTTCTGTGTCTTTTCTCTGTGTTTGTACTGTATTTCATTACTGTTTAATCTCCTTAAGACCCGGGCATCCCCCCTGTCACAATCCTATACATCCGGCTCACAATCCTGTAACAATCCCCCTGAGCACCCTGTCTACCTTTACGGAAACAGCAGAGAACCATGAGCACGACTACCATAACACCACCAAAGAAGCCGGTATCAGCCAGCACCAAAGAAACCTTTCCCGTGCTGGAAATGACCTGTGCGGCCTGCGCCGTCAGCGTAGAATCGATGCTGAAGGCAGTGCCCGGCGTACAATCCGCCGCCGTGAACTTCGCCAACCAGACCGCCCTTGTTGAATACGTCCCGCAGCAAGTGACACCCGCGCAGCTACAGGCCACCGTTCGATCTATCGGGTACGACCTGGTCATCGATAAAGACAACAGCACGGCCATTCAGGAACAGGCGCAGGAGCAACATTACCGGGCCATCAGGCACCGCACCGCCTGGTCCATTGCCCTCTCCCTACCCATCGTCGTCATCGGGATGTTCTTCATGAACATACCCTATGCTAATTGGATCATGATGGTACTGGCCACGCCCGTCGTATTCTACTTCGGCCGCACCTTCTTTATCAATGCCTTCAAACAGGCCCGTCATCGCAAGGCCAACATGGATACCCTCGTGGCATTGAGCACGGGCATCGCCTGGCTCTTCAGTGCTTTCAATACGGTATACCCGGCGTTCTGGCATCAGCGTGGTCTCCATGCCCATGTGTATTTCGAAGCAGCCGCCGTCGTTATCGCCTTTATTTCGCTCGGCAAATGGCTGGAAGAGCGGGCGAAATCCAATACCTCTTCCGCCATCAAAAAACTGATCGGCCTGCAACCCAAAACGGTATGGCAAATACAACCCAGTGGAGCGCTTGTCGAACTGCCCATCGCCCAGGTACAAGTGGGCGATCTACTGCTGGTAAAACCAGGCGAAAAGATCCCCGTAGACGGGAACGTGGTGTCGGGTGAATCGTATGTAGAAGAGAGTATGATCACCGGCGAACCGGTTCCTGTGCTCAAACAGGCAGGCGCCGCACTCTTTGCCGGCACCATCAACCAGCAAGGCACCCTGCAGTTCAAAGCCGCCAAAGTGGGCGCCGATACGCTCCTGGCGCAGATCATTCGCCTGGTGCAGGAAGCCCAGGGCAGCAAAGCCCCCGTTCAAAACCTGGTGGATAAAATTGCAGGCATATTTGTACCCGTAGTTATCGGCATATCGATGCTCACCTTTATCGTGTGGATGATCGCCGGGGGTGACAATGCCTTTACCCATGCCTTATTGACTTCCGTAACGGTACTCGTGATCGCCTGCCCCTGTGCCCTGGGACTGGCTACACCTACAGCCATCATGGTGGGGGTCGGTAAAGGTGCCGAAAACAACTTGCTGATCAAAGATGCCGAAAGCCTCGAACGGGCTCACCAGGTCGATGCGATCATACTTGATAAAACCGGCACCATCACCGAAGGCAAACCCATCGTTACCGACCTGAAATGGCAGGGAACCGTACGAGCCGATGACGCGGCTATCCTGCACGCGCTCGAGCAACAATCCGAGCACCCGTTGGCCCTGGCCGTTACCCAACACCTCGCCAGCCGGGCAACCACACTCCACCTGCATGAGGTGAAAAGTATCACCGGTAAAGGTATTACTGCCCGTTACCAGGGCAGTCTGTACCTGGCCGGCAATAAAAAACTATTGGAGGAAGCACAGATACCTATCGACACCGCCGCCGCCGACATCGCTACCCACTGGCAGCAACAGGCTAAAACGGTCATCTATTTTGCAGGTAATGGACAGCTGCTGGCCATCATCGCCATCGCTGATAAAGTAAAAGACAGTTCAAATACTGCCATTGAAAAACTGCAACGCAAAGGCATCGACGTCTATATGCTGACCGGCGACAATGAGCATACCGCCGCCGCCGTGGCCAATCAGGTAGGCATAACCCATTTCCAGGCCTCGATGATGCCTGCCGGCAAAGCGGCCTTTGTACAACAACTACAGGCAACCGGTAAAACGGTGGCGATGGTGGGCGACGGCATCAACGATGCGCAGGCACTGGCACAGGCCGATGTCAGCATCGCCATGGGCAAAGGCACCGATATCGCGATGGATGTGGCCAAGATCACACTCATCACCTCCGACCTCAACAGCGTGCCCCAGGCACTGACCCTATCACTCAAAACGGTCGCTACCATCCGGCAAAACCTGTTCTGGGCATTCATCTACAATATCATCGGCATCCCCATTGCAGCGGGCATCCTCTACCCCTTCAACGGCTTCCTGCTCGATCCCATGATCGCAGGTGCCGCGATGGCCCTCAGCTCCGTGAGCGTGGTCGCCAACAGCCTGCGCCTCAAAGCTGCGAAGTTGTAAGTGGCGCCATAATTATATACAACCCGCACCGTATCCTGTAACAGGGCCCGTGAGCGATCAAACTAATTTTACACTTCTTAAATAACAAAGACAATGAACACCTTACAATTCAAAACGAATATCAAATGCGGCGGCTGTGTAGCCACTGTAACACCCGGCCTCAATCAGACTGCCGGCGAAAACAACTGGCAGGTCGACCTGCAATCGCCCGACAGAATATTGACCGTACAAGGAAATAGTATCCAAGCAGCAGACATCAAACAGGCAGTAGAAAAAGCAGGCTTCAAAGCCGAGCCCGTTCAATAGGATAGCCACGAACAACACCTGCCAATACGCAAACAGGCTGTCGTCCCTCAAAGGATGACAGCCTGTTTATATGACTATTTTGCAGCTTCAGCTTACTGATCAACTCTCCCGTACCAGCCGCTCTTCCCGCACCGGCGTCACCACCAGTGGGTACTTCTCGCTCGTCACATTGCTGGGGTCCAGTCCAAAGTTGACCTCTTCTTTCACGCTCAGCAACTTCAGGTTGAAGAAACTCTTCATCACGAAACGTTTACCGTAGCTCATATCATTATCGAAGGACAGGAAGGATTCCAGTAGCAGGAACTTAAAATCACCGATGTTATTGTCCTGGTAATACGATTCGTGCCTTTCCGACACATCCACTTCACCTTCCTTTACCAGGTCCATCACGGCCTGCCGGAAGAAGAAATCGATGCGGGGCTCCACCCGGAAACCCAGGTTGAAGGTCAGGAAATAAACATCATTCTTGACCAACGTATCAACATGGTACCGCATGGCATACGGTTCATCCAGGGTATTCACATGCACAAACCAATAGATATCTGCGCGCTTGGGAGACTTCAGCAGGATCGACGCCATCGCCGTTTTCTCGATCTTGCGCGGCGAGTTCGACATCGTCATATAGACCAGGTTGGTCGCATATTTGGGAATGTGTTCGTCGTTGCTGAGGCGTTTAAGCCGGTCTACATAATCTTCCACATTGACCAGTTTCGTAAGCGCCCGCTTGATGCCTTTACCCCTATGCCAGATAAACATCACACCAAACAGGATGGCACCGATCAGCAGGGTGATCCAGCCACCTTCTGCGGCCTTCTGAAAATTGGCAGCGAGGAAAGCACACTCGATGGCCAGGAACAGGCCTGTTACCAGCACTACCGCAATGGTCGGCCATCGCTTCACATACAAATAGAAATTGATCAGGATGGTACTGGTGATCATGGTCAGCGTAACGCTCAGCCCATAGGCTGCTTCCATTGCTGTCGACTCCCGGAAATGCAGTACCATAAAGATACAACCACCCAGCAGCAGCCAGTTGATGAAAGGAATATAGATCTGTCCTTTAAAATCACCTGGAAAGATCACCCGGTGACGCGGCCATACATCGAGACGGATCGCTTCGTTGATGAGGGTAAAGCAACCACTGATCAGCGCCTGGCTGGCGATGACAGTCGCGCAGGTAGCAATGATCACCGTGGGGATATAGACCAGATCCGGTACGATGTGGTAAAAGGGACTGACACCGCCTACCGTTTCACCGGTGTGTTGCAGCAACCAGGCCGTTTGTCCGGCGTACGCCAGCAACAGCATTATCTTTACATAGATCCAGCTGACGCGGATATTGTTACGACCACAATGGCCCATATCGCTGTAGAGCGCCTCGGCTCCTGTGGTACACAGGAAGATACTGCCCAATAACCAGAAGCCACCCGGCACTTCCTGGATCATGTACCAGGCATAATACGGATTCAATGCCTTGAATAATCCGGTCGCATCTTTCAACGCCCATATCCCTAGTGCTCCTATAAAGGTGAACCAGATCACCATCACAGGTCCAAATATCTTTCCGATCTTATCGGTACCAAATTGTTGCAAAAAAAATAACCCGATCAGGATCACAATCACGATGGGCACGGTATTGATGTGCGGGTAAAACTTTTCCAACCCTTCTACGGCTGAAGCTACCGACATCGGCGGGGTGATAATACCGTCGGCAAGCAGAAAGGCCCCACCTGCCATGGCAGGGATCAGCAACCATTTACCCCAGAAACGGCGGATAAGTGCGTAGAGGGAAAAGATGCCGCCCTCCCCGTTGTTATCGGCCTGAAGGGTAATGATCACGTACTTCAGCGTCGTTTGAAAAAAGAGGGTCCAGAAGACGGCAGAAAGCGCGCCAAGCGCCACTTCTTCCGTAATGACCCGGTCATGAAAAACAGCATTGAGGGTGTACAAAGGAGAAGTACCGATATCTCCGAAAACTATGCCGGTAGCGATCAGCACGCCGGCAGACGTAACTCTTTTGTGAAACGAGGCAGCACCACCTGGAGCACTCATGAAAGGAATTTGGGTGCCAAATTACACTAATTTCAATTACACCGTTAGTGGTTGATCATACCATTTTAATACTAACTAGTGTTCATTTTCCAGGCAATAACCCACCTGTTCAGTTTGCTACGTTATTCCCTACACAAATGGCACCCATCAAACACATACGCTGGATCAGCGACTTGCCTGATGGATGCCATTACTATTTTTACTGCTCACCCGGAGCAGAACAACCTCATCTAGGGTGTTCTGGTTCTGCCGGCGATCAGTGAGATCAGAAACAGTACGATAAAGATAAAGAACAGGATCTTAGCGATACCCGCAGCACCAGCTGCAATACCACCGAATCCGAAAATGGCAGCGATTAACGCTACGATCAAAAAGATGACTGTCCAGCGTAACATAACTTAAGATTTAAAATGTTTTACAATGGATCAAACTCGCGTGCCTTGAACAAAGGACCCATAAAAAATGGGAGCGGTTCTTTCGAAGCCCCGGTGGGCATTGACGATCTTACCGCGTACAAGCCTGCATTCGTTTGATCTGTTTTTCTTGTTGGTTGGTCCACTTCAACAGCGCGTGCTGTCAGCGTGGCTATCGTTAATCCATGGTTATCGATAAATTCCTTTCGTTGTAATTCCATGTCTATACCCGAGTAAAAACAATGCCCACGCTGCCAGCCAGTGCCTCCCTCCCAATCTTGAGTAAGCCATTCCACAATTGGGAAGTATAGGCAACACCCTATACCCGTATTACCCCCTGATGACCGGTCAACCAGGCACCAACTCGAAGTCTGTACTTCGATAAATACCTGTCTACCAGCCGGCGAGGTTGCCTGCTGCGGACCAACTACGAGTATCCACTTATCATGGCAATTGTACATGAACAACGATAATATAGCCATTGATTCCGGTAGCTGACCTTTCTACTTTTGGGTACCGTAGCCTTCCTGTACTGCGACGTCCCAAAACATAATTTATACTGCATATGAACCCTTCCGGTTTCTCCTTTCACGCCAGTCAATGGCAACCATGGGCCATCCTGATCCTGTTGCTCGTCGTATTGGGACTGGCACTGCTCGCCCGCAACGGTGTACAGCGACTGCGTCGTATGGTCGCCCACCAGCACGACCCCATCACCCGCGACGAGATCCGCGAACAGGTCGACGAACTCAGCGCCGAACAGATCGATGAACTGCTGTCGATGCGCGAGCAGCGAAAAAAAGACAGCCCCAACGACAGTACATCCTCCAATACACTGCGCCACCTGCTCCTGCTGTTGTTGCCCCTGTTGCCAACCGGAGAACTGCTGGCGCAAGATGGTGTCAAGACCAGCGTTACTGCCCTCTTTCGCCAGCCCGGTATCATTATCACCATTGTGCTCATCCTGTTGCCTGTACTCGCTGGTATGTTCATCATGTACAAGCGCATCAGCCGGCTGCTGCAATCCTATGGGGAAGCCGAGCGGCGCGCCAAAGCCAAACAACTCGCCGAAGCGCTGGCCGATCCGGATGATATTACCGCCGCCGATCTGCAACGCCGCAAGGCCGCACTGAGCTATCACCTACACAACGACGAACTCAGCGGCAACCAACCTGCAGAAGACAACAAAGGATTGGTACACATCAACGCTCATCCCGGATTGCCGGTAGTGCCCCTGAAGAAAAAAGCAGCGCCCCGGCCGCGTATACAACCCGCTTTATCCAGGCTCATACTCAGTTACCTCGTATGCGCAACTGCCTGGTTGATCCTGGGCACCACCGTGGGCGAATACCTGGGTATCAAATTCGTGGCACCTGATGCCGATCACCTGCCCTGGCTGAGTTTCGGCCGCCTGCGTCCCGTACACACCAATGCCGTGTTCTGGGGATGGGCCTCCCTGGCCATGCTGGGACTTGGCTATTACATCGTGCCCAGGGTCAGCAATACCTCCCTGTACAGCATCCGGAACGGCTGGTATGCCCTCGCTTTCATCAATAGCGCCGTATTGGCCGGTAGCCTTTCGCTGATGGCAGGCATCAACAACGGCGGTGGCGAATACCGCGAATACACCTGGCCCGTCATGCTACTGTTTGCCATCGGGCTTGTACTGACCCTGCACAATTTCCTGCATACCATCGCACGTCGCGGTACCAAAGAGATCTACATCTCCAACTGGTATATCGTCTCTGCTATCATGTTTGGTATCGTCATTACCATCGTGGCCTATATACCCTGGTGGCAAAACGGTTTGGGAGAAACCATCGTGCAAGGCTACTACATGCACCAGGGTGTAGGCATGTGGTTCATGCTCTTCACCCTCGGCATCGTGTATTACTTTCTGCCGCAACAGCTCAATAAACCTATCTACTCGTATAGCCTCGGTATCCTCGCCTTCTGGTCGCAGATATTTTTCTATACAACCATCGGCACCCACCACTTCGTGTTCAGCGCCATACCCTGGTGGTTGCAAACGGTGGCCATCGTGGGCAGCGTTGGTATGATCATCCCCGTACTGGCAGGCACCACCAACTTCATCATGTCATTCCGGGGCGCCTGGGACAAAGTGCGTGACAGCTATACCCTCCCCTTCTTTCTCACCGGTATCGTGTTTTACTTTTCCGGTTCGCTGCAGGGTACGGCCGAAGCTTTCCGCTTCACCAACCAGGTATGGCATTTCACCGATTTTACGGTAGCCCACTCACACCTCACGATGTATGGTATCATTTCGTTTTTCGCCTGGGCTGCCATCTATGCCGTCGTACCAAGGCTTACCGGTCGCGAAGCACCGACACTCACCATTGGTATCCATTTCTGGCTGGCCCTTATAGGCCTCTTGGTCTATACCTTGCCGCTGATGATCGGCAGTACGCTGCGCGGACTACACTGGATGGAAGGAAAACCCTTTGTCGAAAGTGTATCCCTGATGATCCCCTATTGGATATGGCGCGCCATTGGCGGATCGATGATGTGGGCGGCACACCTCGTATTTGCCTACAATATGTATCGTATGATGAAAAAGCGCCGGCAAGTGACCATCAGCAAAACGGCCATCCGCCAACTGGTGATGGAACCCGCCCCCCTTAACTAAACACCGATCATTTTATACCATGTCAATGTTCAATAACCACCGCCAATTATTTACCACAGCCTTCTTCCTGTTTGTAGGGCTCACGGTGGTGGTAGCGGTACTACCCGCTATCTACAACCAGGAAAACAACCGCCCCCTGCCCGGCGCCAAAGCACTATCGGAAGCTGCCCGGCAGGGCAAACTCGTGTACATCGCCAATGGATGCGTAGGTTGCCATACCCAGCAGGTGCGCAATATCGCCATGGATCGCCCCTGGGGCGACCGGCCCGGCATACCCGCCGACTATGCCACGATACGCCGCACGGATGCCTGGCGCAATACGGCGACCCTCATGGGCACCGAACGCACCGGGCCCGACCTCACCAATATCGGCAACCGGCAACCGGCCCGCGACTGGCACCTGGTACACCTGTACAACCCACGCACGGTCGTTGCAGCATCGATCATGCCGGCCTATCCCTGGCTGTTTACGGTAAAAGATTCGGCAGCCCCGGGCGATATCGTCGTCAACGTACCTGCTGCCTTCCGGTATGGAGAAACAGGCACCGTCGTCGCCGGACCGGAAGCCCTGCAACTGGTGGCCTATCTCCAGGAGCTCAAACAGCTGCCCCTGCCCGGTAGCACCCCCGCTTCCCCGTTCTTATATGCCGCAGCAGAAAAGAAAGCCGATGCCGGTGGCAGCGTAGACGGCAAAGCCCTCTTCACCACCAATTGTCAAACCTGTCACCAGGCCAATGGCGAAGGATTGCCCGGCGCTTTCCCGCCCCTGAAAGGCAGCAGCATCGTCAATGGCGATGACCTGCAACTATACGTCGACATCATCATGCACGGGTATGATGCCCGTCCCGAATTCGGCGCCATGCCACCCGTCGGCACCAACATGAACTTCACCGAAAAAGAAGTGACAGCCCTCATCAACTACGAGCGCAGCAGCTGGGGCAATAACGGCAAACCCGTCACCGAAGAAGAAGTCAAAAAGGTATTATCATTTATACAACTAAAAACCGGGACAAAATAACATGAGATCCTCCAGCCTTGTCCTCCTCTTGTTGGGTACCACGCTTTCCACCCTGGCCTGCGATGTTTGCACCCGCCGGCCCGATGGTATACTCAGTTGGTTTGGCCACGGTACCGGACCGCAAAGCCAATGGGATATCCTCATTGTTGCCGCCAGCATGGCCATCGTCTTCATGACCCTCTGGGGGATGCTCAAAGCCATGATCCAACCGGCCGATCAGGCTCCCGACCATATTAAACAACTGGTAATAAAGGACAATACCCATGAATGAAAAAAGCATGATCTATCTGTTCGTCGATGACGACGCACAACCCGTAGCGCAGGTGTTGTCACCGGTCTGCATCGAACTCGACACCCGCAAGCTCACCGACGGGCAGCATATCCTGAAGATCGTCAGCAAAGACCCTACGGGCAAAGAAGGCATCCGGACCATCCCCTTTACGGTCCGCAACGGTCCCGCCATATCGGTAGAAGGCCTGCGCGATCATGCCGTAGTCGATGGTATACTGCCGCTTATGATCAATGCATATGGCAAAGGTGACCAGCAGTCCTTCCTCATCGAGGGCAGTGAAACACCCCGCAGCATTCCCCACTGGGTATGGATACTCATCATCGTTTTTGCCGGATGGGCGCTTTACTATCTAATCCGTTTCTTCACACAATGATAGTCAACACAAGATGAATACTACCAGCACCATTGTAAAACGACCTGCTACACACACAGCAGCCTTTCGCTTCGAAGCCGTCGATCCGGCCTTCGAACCACTCACGGTTCACTCCCTCGAGTTCCTGGCACAGCACCCGGCCGCCCCTGCTTTTACACAGGAACGGCTGCGGCATTTTGAAATGATCTGGATCAAAAAGGGACAGGCTAGTCTCTCGCTGTACCAGCAACAACATATCCTCCCCGCCAATACCATCGCGTGCCTGGCTCCCGAACAGATCAGGCGCTTGCACCTCCCGGCCGATACCGTTGGGTATTACCTCAAGCTCACCCCAGAGCTGCTCAACTCTTTCGACAGCACCAAGTTTCCGCTGCTGCACAGCATTCCCTGGAACCACCCTTTGATCGTCCATACTGGTCACGGCGTGGAGCAGGCGGAAGAAGTTTTGCTGACGCTGGCCCGCGAAACCTGGCGGCAGGAAGCTATTCCCGAAGAGGTGGCCAGCAGCTATGTACGCATCCTGATGATCTACATCAACCGGCACTGCGCCTGCTCCGCCAATAGCATCACCCGCGAAGCAGGCCTCATGAAAGATTTTATAGCACTGGTAAAAAGCCACTACGCAGAAATGAAGAGTGTCAACGACTACGCCAGCAAGCTCGGTGTTACCCCGGGATACCTCAGCCGGATGATCAAAAGGGTATCGGGCCTGCCCGCCAGTTACCATATCCGACACTGGATCATTCTCGAAGCCAAACGGATGGCAGAATCGTCGCCCACCAGCCTCAAAGAGATCGCCTACGCATTGGGTTTCGAAGACAATGCTCACTTCAGCAAATTCTTCAAGAGTTATGCAGGTGTCAACTTTACCAGCTACCGGCGCAGCCCTATCGACGGATAAGCGTCGCTTCTTTCCCCAACACACACAAAAAAACAGGCGCAAGCAGCGGGGCTCATCCTGACACCCCGTGCTTAACGCCTGCCATCGAAAGGCGAACGCCTTTTATTGTTTTACCTGGTAAGGAAGTGTCAGCTTCTTCGACAATACACTGTACACTTTATACACCCCCAGCATCGGCATCTTACCATCCGACGCATGGCCTCCACCTTCGCCCGTATACAGCTGCATATAGGCCCCTACCGCATCAAATTTGAAATTGGTCTTGAACCGCACACGGTAATCGGGCACCACGATGCGGATCGCCTTGCCTTCGGTCACTACCTGGAAGCCGGGTGAGTCCATGTACATCGGCATACCGGGATTTGTTTTCGGCAAGACCACCGATTTGTCTTTCGGATCAAATTCCTTGACCGATAAACCACCGGGCACCCGCTTATCTGCTACCAACACTACCCAGTGTGGGTGCCACACGATCTTGTCATTGCCGTAATTACCATCGCCATCTTCATCCCACAAAGGCGTATCATCAAAATCCGGATGGGCCGTCAACGCCAGCGCCACGATGCCGTCGGTTTTGCTGAAGCCAATGTCTTCGGAGCTCAGCGTGGTCGGAAAAACATAGCCATCCACGGGCGCACCATTCATCTGGCCGGCCGCTTTGGAGAAACTGCGTCCCGCTTGCCCCTGTACGATGATTTCAAACTCCAGCTGCCCCCATTTCTTATTGTGGGTAATGGTAGCGGCGGTGATGACATAGTCCGTTTCATTGATCGTTGACTTCTTCGCCTTTCCTTGTTGGCACGAATCACAATCAATTCCGGCCAGGGCGGAGAAACCCGCCAGGATAGCCCCTGCTAATAAACCTGCTTTTTTCATGGTCATTTATTTTGGTTATGCTGAATGAAAGCGTGGATATACGCCACCGCCAGTTCGGGATGCTGGTGATGAGGCCCGTGACCAGCCTGCGGGAAAACGATCAGTTGCAGGGTGGGCCAAATGCGGTTGAGATCGAACCAGTTCTGCACCGGGAAGCAGATCTCGTGATCGCCCGAAATAACGAGGATGGGCGTGGTGGTGGTTTGTAGTTTTTCACGGGCCTTGTAAGGATCCAGAGTGAAGTCTTCCCCCCCCCTTGCCATAATACGCCCACAGCGGTGGTGGTATCTTTACATCGCGGTAAGTCGTTCTCGAGCGGATCCGGTCATGACTGGCTTTGGCAGCTGCCCGGCTGCTTTCGGAGGCAGGTTCGAAGAAAAGGATCACCTCGTCTTCAAAACTATTGTCTTCGATATAGGCGCGCTCAAAGAACAGCTCGGTGATAGGATGCTTCACAGCACCGGGCGGTTTGGTGCCCAGCAAGACCAATTGCTGTACCCGGGCAGCAAACTCCGTGGTGACGATCTGCGCTACCCAGCCACCGAAAGACCAGCCGCACAGGTGGAAGGTATCGAGGCCCAGTCCATCAGCCAGGTCGATCACATCGCGGGCAAAACCCATCATATCGGTATTGGGCTGACCGGTAGAACAACCGAACCCGGAATAATCGAAGAGGTATAAAGTGTAATATCGACCCAGCAGATCAAGGAAAGCAGGATCCCAATCGTCGAGGTTGCCGCGAAAGCGCTGGCAAAGGATTATTGGCTCACCCTGCCCAACCTTTCGATAAACAAGTTGCCGGTCATTGACAGTCACCGATTCGGTAGGCACCGTGGCAGCAGTGGCCGCCAACGTAGTTTGTTGTTCCATAAGCGTTGTGTTTAGATACACAAAATTGATCCTAAACAACACCGCGGTCAATGGACGCAGATCGACAAGTTATGTGGAATTCGACACCGTAAATTATACTACCCGCAACGCAAACAGGAGGCATGCAGCCTCCTGTTTACCACGGCGCAAAACAGTTATTAAAAGAGATAGGTAAAGCTCAACTTAGCAAAGAAAGGAGTGCCCGGGGTGAAATGGATCTCTGTAACCGGCGCAGTTTCATTGTACAACCTGCTCTCCGTATCAAACTGTGTTTCTTTCCATTTTACGTCCATCACATTCTGGATGGCCAACATGATCTCGTACCGTTTACGGTTGTACCCCAGGTAGAGGTCGGTCACGAAATACCCCTCGGCAATGGTACTGTTGTCTTCATTGGCCGGCCGGTCGCCCATATATCGGTAACGCACCGATGCATTCACCCCTTGTTTTGTTTTTACCGTCAGGCCGCCAATTGACGTAAACCGTGGCGCCAGGGGCAGGTAATCGGCACCAGCAGGCTCGTCGGTGGCCCGGCCATGTGAATAGTTGAGGTCTACATCCGCATACAACCACGACAGGGGTTGGTAACGCACCGACAGGTCACCACCAAAACGTCGGCTTTTACCACTGGGCTCTACCACGCCTTCATCGCCTACATATACAAACTCCTGGTCGAGCCACAGGTACCAGACGGCTGCATTCACCAACAGGTTTTTGGTGGGCTTCAGCACGGTACCCAGGTCGCTGCCATAGGCAGGTGGCAATACCTCAAGTCCATTTTGTGGCACCACTACCCGCGTATCGTTGCTATGGAAGCCCTTGCCTCCACTGAGGTAGAATTGTGTGTTGGGCGATGCCTGGTAATAGAAGCTCAGCTTGGGACTAACAATAGCCGCACTGGCCGTTCCCGAACCATTCGTACCCAACTTGTCTTTATAACGGTTGTGAAAATAGTCGTACCGCAGCCCCGCATTGATGCTGAAACGATCATCGAAGCGGATGGTCTCGTTCACATAACCCGCGAGGTTATTTTCCGCAATACCACCCAACCGTATCGGCTCCAGCAAGGTAGTTCGGTCTTTCGTCCGGCTCAACTCGCTGTTGTGCGTTCGATCGATGCGCACCTGTATACCAGCCTCTGAAATGAACTGCGTGGTACCCGCAAAGAAAGTCTTGTGGTAACTGCCGTTGTAGCCATACAGATCACGGTTCTCCCGTTGTTTGATCTGGTCTCCATTATCCGGATCTACCTTGAAGAAGGTAAAATTCGAGAATAACTGAAAATAATACCGGGAGTAGTACACCTGGTTTTTGATATAAGCATGGTTATCGAGCGAGGTGGTCAGAATCGCATTAACATTTGTACGGTTGGTACTGCCGCCTTCGTTGGGATCGATGGCCCCAAACCAGCCGATCAGTTTGTCTGCCACGGCGCGATCCGGTATTTGTCCGGAGGCATCCCAGGTGCTGGTAAAATAGGAAGCAGACAGGTTCAGGTGGTTCTTCTTACCCAACGCACCAAAATATTTACCAAACAAGTTGACGCGGTTAAAATCCTGCGGATTGTCGAAGAACCCCTTGGTGTACATGTATTCGGAAGCGATGAAAGCCGAATGGTCATTGGCGCGCGCCTTTTCGCCCAGCAGATTGCCCATACCTACCGCCCGGAAGGTGTTGAACATACCCCCTTCCAGTTTCAAAGAGTTCCTGGGCAATACATTCAGGGTCTTGAAATCGACAAAACCGGTAGTGGTAAAATTGCCTTTGTCGGCATAGTAAGTGCCTTTGTTGAACCCAACATTGTCGATCAGTTCCGGTATCAAAAAGTGCAGATCGGCATATCCCTGACCGTGTGCATGGGATACCATATTCACCGGCATGCCATCCACGCCAATATGGATATCCGTACCATGATCGAGGTCAAAGCCCCGCAGAAAGATCTGCTCTGCCTTGCCACCGCCGGCATGCTGCCCAATGAACAGGCCGGGCACCATGCGCAATACTTCCTGCGAATTGGTAATGCCCCTCAATTTGATATCGAGTTTACTGATGGGTTTGAACTGCTCTCCTACCCCGCTGGTGACGGTGACCTGGCTCAATTGAACAGCATTGGCCACCAGGGTGATGCTGATACCCGTGGCCGGCAAATCGCCGACCGGCCTTTCTACAGACTGGTGGCCGATGGCGGTCACCACCAGGTGGGCCCCTTTCGCTACCTTTTGGATATAAAAGCGACCCCGTTCGTCTGACAATACCTGTTGCCCGCCGGGCAACACCGTAACCGTAGCCCCTTCCACCGGTAACGAAGTGCTGGAATCGAGTACAATGCCCTCCACCGCTCCCGATTGGGCAAAGCCCGCCAACCGGCAAACCAACATACACAGCATGAAACAATAGCGCATATCCGCATTTTTTGGCAAAGTAAGGACAAAAGCAACAAAATTACCTTGCTACGCGCTACGGGCTCAACCTTCTTTGGCCTGAATGTATAAAACCGTACCTTCACGCCCCCAACCAGCTAGTCCCTTTACCAAATTTTTAAAATAATCTTGCATGAACAAGCATTCTGTATGCAGCCTGTTGATGGCTGCCTGGGTAGTATGTGGTACAGCCTGCAGCGATGGCGGCACCGCCAAAGAAGCCAATGACCTGAGTGATTCTATTGCACCAACTGGTGACCCGGCGGCCAGGAAAGCCGACACGGTAACAGCCGTCATCATTCCCCCAGCGGTAGAAAAAGTGAAGCAGGCCCTGGTAAACGACATCCTGAAAGCCGATATCAGCGCCATGCAGCCGGATAACCGCACATTCGGGTTCGACGAATACGACCTCAATGGCGATGGCAGTAAAGAGATCATCATTGGTTTCCGCAATCCCTATTTCTGCGGTTCGGGCGGTTGTACAGCGATGCTGTTTAGCGCGGATGGCCAACTCATCAACAAATTTACCGTCATGGACTTCCCCATCTGGATACTCCCCACGAAGACGAATGGCTGGAACGACCTGGCTATTTTCAGCGGTGGCAAGTACCGCGACGTGAAATATGGCAAGAACCAATATCCGTCCAATCCCTCGACACTCGCCAGTTTCAAGGACGCACCGCCCAAAGAGGATGCCCGTGTTCTTGATTTCGACAATAAAACCGTCCCGACCGTGTCGTTCTGACCTCCTTTGACTACTTTTACCGCTCAATCAGCCCACTTACATGCACCCGACCCGGCGAATCCTGTCCCTGCTTATCCTGCTTCAGCTGGCCACGTACACGGTACCGGCCCAATTGGTACTGCAATTCGACAACCGGGTGGCTGGTCGTAAACTGGTGACCGATTCCGTTAGCTATGCGACCCCATCTGGTGACAGCCTGACCATTTCTTTGTTGCAATACTTTATCAGCAACATCACCTTGCGAAAAGCCAGCGGTGAAAAACTGGTCTTACCAGTCGCGGGTAATTATTTCCTGATCAAACAATCCGACGATACCAGCCGGCGCATCGCGCTCGATGTGCCGGCCGGCGTTTATAAAGACGTCAGTTTTCTCGTCGGCATCGACAGCCTCAGTTCTACCCTACCGGTAGAAAAGCGTACCGGTGTACTCGATCCCGCCCAGGGCATGAGCGGGGGCGAAGGCATGTACTGGACCTGGAACAGTGGTTATATTTTTTTCAAACTGGAAGGCAGCAGCCCGTCAGTACCCAAAGACAAAACCGGCTTCCGCGAATTTCAGTATCATATTGGTGGGTATGGTGGCTACAACACCCCTACCCTCAACAACCTGCGCCGGGTAAACATTACCCTGCCGGAGAAATCGCCCTTGCGCATACGCGCCAACCACCACAGTGTGGTGCATATCCGCTTCGATGTCGCGACCGTACTCAAAGGCATCGACCTGGCAACCCAACATCATATGATGCTGACACCCGAAAGCAGCGGTATTGCCGATAACTATGCCGCCGGATTTACGTACGGTGGTACCGAATACCCCAACCGATGAAGAAGCTGACGTTGGTATATATCATCATGGGCATAGTGCTGGCGCAGGTATTGACCGGCTTTCTGCGGCCTGCTGTCCCGTCGTATGACGGGATTGCCTCGTTGCCTTATTCAGCAGACTCCTTCCCCCGGCCTGCCAACTTCCCCGAGCCGCTGTACAATTTCAACAACAACAGCTACAACAAGATCAAAATAGAGCTGGGCAGAAGATTGTTTTACGATGGCCTGCTCTCGAAAAATGGCACGGTGAGCTGTGGCACCTGTCATATACAGGCTACGGCCTTCTCGCACCACGGCCACCGGCTCAGCCACGGCATCCATGATTCCGTAGGAGCGCGCAATGCGCCTGCGTTGCAAAACCTGGCCTGGGCCAGTAACTTCATGTGGGATGGCGGTGTTACGGATCTCGACCTGCAACCTCTGGTGCCCATCAACAGCCATGTAGAAATGGGCGAGTCGATGGACAGTGTACTGATCAAACTGCGCAAAGACTTCAACTACTCCACCTACTTCAACGCCGCTTTCGGCAGCCAGCAGATCACCACTGCCCGGGTGATGCAGGCCCTCAGCCAGTTCATGGCTTCGATGGTGAGCGCCAACAGCAAATACGACCGGGTGATGCGCCACGAAGGCGCCAGCTTTACACCGGAAGAAAGTAAAGGGTATACGATCTTTAAATCGAAGTGCGCCTCCTGTCACCAGGAACCCTTGTTTACCGATCATAGCTTCCGCAACAACGGACTGTATCCTTACAGTGACGATGCAGGCCGCATGACGATCACCACCCAAACCACCGACAAATACCGCTTTAAAGTGCCCTCCCTCCGCAATATCGAGTTGACAGCTCCCTACATGCATGATGGCCGCTTCAAGAACCTCGACTTCGTGTTGCAGCATTACAGTCATGAAATACAGCAGACCGACAACCTAGATCCACTGCTGGTGCAATCATCAGGCAGGCCAGGGTTGCCCCTGAGCCCCGACGACCGCGGTGCACTGAAAGCCTTTTTGCACACACTCACCGATTCTGTCTTTACCAGGAACAAAGCCTTGAGTGAAGTAAACATATGTCCGGACTGTATCCGGTATTAAGCGGCTCAGCTAATGGGTTTGTCAGGCAACCAGGCAACGAGGAAAGACAGTCTTACAACAACATCACAGCGTTAACTTATCAACAACCCATCAACAACGCGCCACCTGCAAAGCGCTTTTGCCTACATTTGCCCCCGCTAAAGGTTCAAGCCCCTTCGGGGCATTGATTAAAAGGGAATCCGGTGACCGTCGCAAGACACAATCCGGAGCTGTCCCGCAACTGTAAGTTCTGCAGCGAGTACGCTCGCTATTTGCCGGATCTGCAAGCCACTGTTGGCCACCTGCACAGACAGGTACAATGGGAAGGCATCCAGCATAGAACAAGCCAGGAGACCTGCCTGTAGCATCATACTTGATTCATCGCTTTCGGAGAAAAAGCATGAATGAAACGCTGTCGACCAGCCAAATAAACACGAGAGATACATGATGTACCAACGCGGTTCCGCTACCCTGTCCGTATGCATTGGCATAGCTATGCTGAGCATGACGGCCTGTAAGAAAGACGACTACACACAACTCCTGCCCCAGATCACCGACAACGGTTTGGCCACTGGTAAAACCAGTATCATCGCAGGCGATTCCGTCAGGCTTTACCCTAAACTAAACGAACGAACCAACACTACTTACCAGTGGTTGGTCAACCAAAAAAATGCAGGTACCGATTCGGTATACACCTTCAAAACCGATTCGGCCGGCACCTACCTTGTTCAGTTTACCGCTGCCAATACCAGCGGACAGATCAGTACGCAATATGAAATACAGGTATCCGGCAAATATGAGCACGGTATCCTGCTGGTGAACGAAGGTTGGTTTGGCCACGAAAACGGCAGCGTTAATTTCTATCGTTATGGTCAGGACACTGTAGAGACCATGGTCTATCACCACACCAACCCCGGCAAAGACCTGGGCGTCACCACCCAGTATGGCGCCGTGCACAATGGCCGGCTCTACCTGGTGTCCAAACAAGGACCACTGGTCGTCGCCGATGCCAAATCGTTGAAGGAAACAGGACGCATCACGACCCTACCGGCCAATGGACGTGCTTTCCTCGGGCTCGACAATAACAATGGTCTCCTCAGTACAGCCAGCGGCATCTATAAACTGGACCTCAACACACTCACAGTGGGCGACAAAATACCCAATGCAGACGGACAGATCGGTGCCATGCTAGCAGCCGGTGACCATCTCTTTATTATTAGTCAGAGCAAGGGCTTGCTCATTCTCCGCAAAAGCGATTTTGGACTGGTGAAGAATATCACCGGCATCAACCAGGGTCTTTCCAAAACACCCGACGGCGCCTTGTGGGTAGCTGGCGGCAGCAACCTCGTGAAGATCAATACCACCACACTCGATACCAATCGGATAGTGCTTCCCTTTAGCCTGGGCAGTCCGTGGTCTGCCTGGAATGTGGGCACCGTCACTACCTCCACCACCGAGAATGCCGTGTTCCTGGCCCAAACCATGTCATGGGGAGCGGGTGGCACCAAACTGTACAAGTATAAATCAGGGGATATCAGCTCCGTTGCTGCGCCCATCGCAACCCTGCCTGCCGGCAAAGAGTTTTATGGTGGTGCAGTAGGTTATTATGCTGCGAAGAATGAGTTGGTGGTTACGGCTGTACAATCCGGCTACGGACAAAACTACCAATACAACAGCCTGTATTTTTATGATGCCGCCAATGGCAGCCTGAAGAAGACGATCAACTACCAGCATTTTTACTTCCCGGCATTGATGCTGTTCAATTAACCCCGCACGATAATCCGATATCATCAACACAGCTGATGTTCGTGTGCTGCGCCCGCCCTATCGGTGCGCAGCACACCCATTGGCCCGGGTTATTATTGATCGATGCCCACCGATTGCTTTACACCCGTGAAGATGGTCTTCCACACGAGGTTGAACCACGACTTTTCTTTGATCCGGTCGAAATGAACATTGGCCACCCGCACATCTCCTTTCTTGTTGGGATTGGCATTCTTCACCTGTATATTCGCGATGGCACTGACCAATTTCTTTTTGGTAAGGGAATTATCGGCAGTATCCTTCTTCAATAAGGCGATCTTCAGGTCATCATAAAAAATAGTCAGGTTGCCATCGGTCGCGTTGTCATTACCGTTAAAATGAAACTTCATGCCGCTGATCGTTCCTTTCTCCACTTTGGCCAGGCCCATCGGTTCTGTAAGCTGGTTGACGGTGGTGGCCGGCATGCCACCCATTTCGCCATCCATCGTAAACTTACCGTTGCTGGGGTAAAAGTTGATGATCGCCTTGATGGGCGACACATTGAGGAAACGGGCATTGAAGGAGAACTTCATCGGATCCTTCGCCATCAGGTCTTTGTGGCTGGTCAGCCGGTCAATGCGCAGGCTCGCCTGGTAAAACTGCACCTTACCACTTTTGCCACTTTTCGCATTGCGCTCCTTGTATTCGATGAAAGCATTGCGAAACAAGGCTTGCCGGATATTGACGTTAAAGGGCAACTTCATCAGCATTTGCTGCGGGTAGGTACCTACCCGGTTTTGGCCGTCGTGCGGGTACGACATATCCCGGAAGATCTTCAGCGTACTGCTCGCCAGCACCATCGAATCGGCCACCACTTCTTCCTTGAACAGGAGCGGCAGGTTAAGGCCCGAAATGGCAATACCCTGAAAGTTGACATCAAAGCGATCACGGGCATACTTGAACTGCTGCATGAATTTCGCTTCCGGCAGTTGCGGATCCACGGCTACCTTACCGATACCCAACTTTTTGGTCGCACTGTTCAGATCGACGTTGCGGATCTCATAATTGTACAACTTATTCTTGCTCATCCAACGCAGCTTCTTGCAATTCATATTGGCCTGCTCGGCAAAGAGGATTCTGGTTGTATCCTTGTCGTGCGCGCTGTCTACGGCAATCCTGAACAGGTCGATGGTCACGCTGTCGAACATCATTCGTATATCGCCCGTTTTCCACTCTTTGGTCACGAGTGTGGCGTTGACGATCGAGAGGGTATCGATCTTGATCATGGTGAGGTTGCCCAATATTTGCCGGTATACTTCCTTATCGGGTACATTCTTGAGCGAATCTTTGCCCTTTCCGGTGAAATAGACTTCGATCCTGGGCGACTGGATCAATACCTTACGGCCGTCGATAGCACTGTTCATCAGCGCCTTAGGTGTTTCCACGCCCACCACCGTCAATTCGGGAATATCGATCTTAATGAGCACCGACGGTTCATCCGGTGTACCGACCATGCTGTTGTATACATTGGAATCGGGCTGCAGGTAGAGATTGGTGACACGGAGATTGCCCGCTACTTCATCCAGGTCCAGGCTACCCGTTTGGATGCCATACAGGTTATTCGTTTTCTTCGCGACGGTTTCCTTGACAGTAGACCGGACGATCGAACGCTTGTGGATATTCCAATACACGATACCGCCGGCTACGACCAGCAAGACGACCGATAAAATGATCCAAAGTTTCTTGGACATATGTATGTACGTTTTTAGGGTGAATGACGGGCCTCGTGGCAAGGGACATAAAAAATGCGGTCCGACCTAAGCCGATCTGACCGCATCACACTTTCTTAGGGTGGTCTTGTTGGTAAGTCTTCTAAGGGCAATATACTTAGCAGGCTAACGCGTAGAAATTGATCTGTCCGTTCTGCTGCTTTTTATAATATACCGTTTCATTCATTTTTACTTTCAACAGGGTGATCTTGCCGCCATGCGTGAGTTCATCAACAGCGTGGTCCAGGGCTACTTCACTGGCCGGATCGAGCTCGTTGGCTATGCGCTGGGCAACACCATTCACCTTCATGTAAATGCCTTTTTCTTTATCGACGTATTTGATCTGCACGGGAAATTTATCGACAGCTGCCGGCAGTTCGTCGTTGCAGCAACACCACACATATTGGTTGGCATCTACCATCACGGTTTCCACCAGTACACTCATTTGGTTTTCTGCGTCCTGCACTTTAAGCGCACCAAAGAAGGTTTTCTCAATAAAGCGTTTTACAAATTTGAGGTTGTCAGGTAGGATAAAGCGCATAGTCAGTGTTTTTAGTGGTGATTCGATCAGTGATTACTCATACTATATTGAATAAAAATTAAGCCAACTCCATGGGATGTATTTTATACGGCCGCAATACCGGTTGTTCGTGCAGCAGGTGTTTGCAGATGGCCAGCCAACATTGCTGAAAGATATTCGGTGTACGCTCCCGCTGTTCAAAATAGGCGGCATGCTCTACCTGTACCTTCACCAGCATCACCCGGGAGGAAGTATGCCCTGCCGCCTTTTCGCCGGCAATCTCCCGAATCATGTCCGCGTCGGTGATCACCTCTGCAGTACCACTTACATTTAGGAAAAACGGCTTGCCTTTGCGGTAAAAATCGAGGCGGGCCGGAAAGGAACGGTCGGTCTCTTCCATATATACATTGGGATGGTTCAGGAAGAACCATACATTGCCGGATTGATCTACCCGCAACACGGAGATAATAGAAGTCGGCACTTTGAAAAGGGCGTTGCCGGTGTTGGCAAACAGAGCACTACCTATTTCCAGGATGCGGTCTCTCATAAATCCGACATGTATATCGCTTACCATAACCTTCGATTTTAACAGGATATTTTCAAACCCTATGCCCCGCTGGCAACGGGCCCTTCTGTGTAGAAGGACCTACCCATCTGACGATTTTGGATTAAAACAGCATTAATGGGACATCCCACTTCCACAACTACACCCCGATTTGGTACAATCTGGTCCTGGCGTCTTATGGCATATCCTTTACTCCGGTAAAAGCAAAGTTGATTTGGTTAAGGTTCAAAAAGTGGCCAGGCCTGTTGGCCCGGCATTTTTAGACTCCAGCTGTATTCAACCTGACTACCATGGCAACCAAACGTAGCAAAGGCAAACACCTCAGTAGGGCCCGGCTGTTTGACAAGATCAGCACCAAACTGACCCATGCCACCGGATCGCCCCTGGCTTCCATATTAGCCGTTTGCCTGATCATCGGCTGGGCCTTGTGCGGCCCGTTGTTTGGCTTTTCAGATACCTGGCAACTCGTCATCAACACCAGTACGACGATTATCACCTTCCTGATGGTGTTCATCATTCAGCAAACGCAAAACAAAGACACCATGGCCCTGCATTTGAAACTGAATGAGCTGATCGCCTCGCAGGAGAAAGCCAGCAACCGGCTGGTCGATATCGAAGACCTGACCGAAGAAGAGCTCACGGTGATCAAAAAATATTACGCCCGTATATCCAAACTGGCAGCGCAGGAAAAAGACCTGCACAGTTCCCATTCGCTGGATGAAGCGGAAGACAATCACCAGGCTAAATCCCGGCAACTAAAAAAGAAAAACAATGCGTAACGGTATACATACACTTTCGAAACTGAACCACCGGCAAATGCTCGACATCGATCATGACTACCAGCGGGCGGCCACCGTGGCGGCCCTCACCTATGTCACCGATACGATGCCGGGTATTATGCGGTTAAAACGGGGAAAAGGTTTTTCTTTCCTGTTCGGCAAGAAAAAGGTGAAAGACGATAGTCTGCTACTGCGTATCCGCAAACTCGCCATTCCCCCCGCCTGGAAAGAGGTATGGATCTGCCCGCTGGAGAACGGGCACCTGCAGGCTACCGGTAAAGACCTGCGCAACCGCAAGCAGTACCGTTACCACCCCAACTGGGAAGTGCTGCGCAATGAAACCAAGTTCCACCGGCTGTATGAATTCGGCAAGGCCTTGCCGGCCCTTCGCCTGAAGTTGGAACAGGACATTACCCGCAAAGAGCTCTGCGAGGAAAAAGTATTGGCGACGGTGGTTAGCCTGATGGAGCGAACCTATATCCGGCCGGGTAGTTCGAGTTATGAAAAGCTGTATGGCTCTTATGGTTTGACGACATTAAAAGATAAACATGTAGCCATCGACGGACAGGCGATCCAGTTCAGCTTTCGTGGCAAGAAGGGCGTCAACCATTCCATTTCTGTCAAGAACAAACGGCTGGCGCGCATCGTACAGGCCTGTCGCGATATCCCTGGCAAAGAGTTGTTTCAATACTACGATGCCGAAGGCCATCGAAAAAGTATCGACTCCGGTATGGTCAATAACTATATTAAGCAGGCGACCGGCATCGAGTTCAGTGCGAAAGATTTCCGTACCTGGGCAGGCACCCTCAACATCATCCGCAGTTTCCGCGAGCTGGGTGTCGCGCTGACCGCCGCCGAGAAGAAGAAAAAGGTAGTCGCCGCCCTCGACCAGGTAAGCGTAAGCCTGGGCAACACGCGCACCGTGTGCCGAAAATACTATGTACATCCGGGTATTATCCGCCTATATGAAGAGAATACCCTCGAACAATATTTAAAGGAACTTGACAAACTCGAAGAACCGGACGACAAGACCGGCCTCACGGCAGAAGAACAACTGCTGATGAAGATTTTGAAGAAATTACATGGCTCCTGAGGGAGCCATTTTTTTGCCAGCCACCAGCCGCACACTTCCACTATAAACATAACATTCATCCGAAACCTATTTTACCCAACCCTTTACCAAATTTAAGCAGAGCGGGTAACGGAACGAATATTCACCGGACAAGCTGTATTTTAGGTTCAGAAAGCGATCCAGCATAGGCATAATTCTACAGACCAACACTTTATCGACAACCTAAACTAACCGAGCTTTGAAAAAGTCTCATTGGCTGTTTATGGCCCTGCTGTTAGCTGGAACGCAGCATTTGTACGCCCAAACCGGAAAAGGCACCCTCACCGGAAAACTGGCGGATGTAACCGACAGCGCCGCCATTTCCCTGGCCACGATTACCGTATACCGTATCAGCGACAGCGCCATTCAGACTTACCGCCTCAGCAACGGGGAAGGTGTATTTACCATTCCTGGTCTTCCCGTCCACACCGCCTTGCGACTGGTAGTCACCCATACGGGTCATCGCCCCTATCGTCAGGAAGTTCAATTCACCGACACGACGCGGCTACTCGATCTTGGCAACATCTACCTGGTCAAAAGTGCTCAAACACTGGAAGAGGTGGTGGTGCAGGCAGAAAGGCCGCCGGTAGTCGTGCGCAACGACACCATCGAATTCAACGCCAGCGCTTTTAAGACATTGCCCAATGCCCTGGTAGAAGATCTGCTCAGGAAACTACCCGGTGTACGGATAGCGCCTGACGGTAATATCCTGTACAATGGCAAACCAGTGAGCCGTATCAAGGTGGATGGCAGGCCGTTCTTTGGCGGCGATGTGCGCATGGCTACGCGCAACCTGCCCGCCGATGTGATCGATAAAGTACAGGTCATGGACGATGCCGAAGAACTGGAGAACAATCCGCAACTGGACAGGTCGCGGGTAAGCAAGATCATCAACCTGCAATTCAAAAAAGGCATCAAGAAGGGAGGCTTCGGTAAGGCCTATGCCGGGGGCGGCACGGATGACCGCTATGAAGCGGGCGGCATTTTCAATCTCTTCCGCGACACAATGCAGGTGAGCGTACTGGCCTATACCAACAACCTCAACAAACCGGCTTTCGGCATGTCGGATGTCAAGGACATTGGCGGCTTCAACCGATCAGGCGTCAACAGCACCATGACCACCAGCAGTGGTGGTTTTGCGCTCGATGACATTTCTTTTGGCGCTACCGAAAACGGCATCCAGCAATCGCAGGGTGCTGGCTTCAACCTCAATACCGAGTTTGGCAAAAAGCTCACCTTCAATACCCGGTACTTTTACGGACGTATCGATAGTTATTATGACAATGACGCGGAAACGATCCAGTACCTGGGTGACTCCACCCTGCGATCGCTCAGGTCCTCGGCGCACCGCACCTCCCGCACCGTACACCAGGTGGGTGGCCAACTCATCTACCGGCCCGGCAAATACGCCAGCCTGACGGTAAAACCATCGTTAGGGTTCAACAACTATTCGACTGCTGAACAAACCAACTCCGCTGCTTTTAAGAATGGAAACGACCCTCTCAATACCAGCGACAGACAACTGATCAACCAGTCGTCCATTACGACCTTCCGCAACGAGGTCAATTACAACCAGCGTTTCCGGAAACAGGGCCGTTCCCTGAACCTGTCGCTGTACAATACCCTCCGCAGCAACCACTGGACGAATACCACCGAAGCGCTCAACACCTTTTTCAAGGATCCCGTCCCCATACAATCACAGGCACAACGCAGAACATATGAGCAGCCCTACAACGCCCATACGTTGTCGGCCACCTTTGGGGAGTCTTTGTCGAAAAATGCGTCCATCTCCCTCAATCATAAGGTAGCCTTTATCAGCGACCAAAATGGATTGAGCACCGTACTCAAGGATACCTTTTCGCACAAGTATGAGCTGCCAGATACCACCCTCTCCAATACCCTGCGGCAGGCTTCCTTATCCAACACGACGGAGCTGCGTTATTCCATCACGATCAAGCGGCTGAACATCTCCACCGGCTTGTCGTACCAATCGCTGCAAAACGATATTCGCAGTGGTCGCCAAACCACCCGCCGGCATTTCTCGTATTGGCAGCCTTCGCTGAGTATCAGTTGGAGAGAGTTTTATTTACAATACAGCAATTCGATACAGGCAGCCACAGCGGCGCAGCTGCAACCGGTAGTCGACAACAGCAACCCGCTGTCCGTCACCAGGGGTAATGAGCACCTGACACCCTATGTATATGACATGGTCGGGCTGTATTACTACCGGTATCCCGGGGGGAATAAATTTTACTATTATGCCAATGTATTTGCCACCCGCTCCCGGGACGCCATCATCCAGGAAAGGAATATAGACGACAAGGGTATACACTATTACAACTGGCGCAATGAAGATGGACTGTGGAATGTAAGAGCAAGCCTGTCTGTATCGAAACAGCTATCACTACCGCATAACCGTTTCGCCAATGTATCCCTTCAATTGGATGGAGGTACGCAAAACACCGTTCTGCTACTCAACAAACGGCGTATCCTCGCCTACAACCGCAATTTCAGGCCGCAGCTCAGCTATTCACTCAGCATCGGCGACAAGATTGATTTGTCGCAGACGTATAGTATCGACTGGCAAAAAGGGCGGTACAGTGATGGATTCTATCCGGACGTCAGAACAACCGTCCACAATTTTTATACGAGTGTCAGTGCCCGGTTCACGGCTTCCCTGATCGCCGAGACCTCTTATACCCTCGTTACCATTCCGGGCAATATGGCTGGCGACCGTAGCTCCATGCTGTGGAATGCGGCGATCAATTGGTTGGTGTTTAAGAACCAGCGAGGAACGCTGAAATTGACGGGCTTTGACCTGCTCAATAGCAACCGGCTATTGAACCGGAGCGTGACCTCGAATTATACCTCCACCTGGGTCAGTACGGCCCTCACGAGGTTTTACCTGCTGTCCTTCACCTATAATATCAGGAATATCAAAGTACCGCAACGCGCCAAAGAGGATAAATTATTACTGTTTTAGCGACAGCTCCAGGGCGTTACCCTGATAGCTTCTTTGCCTCGTTGTCCCGACGAATGTCGGGATTGCCTTTACACCTCGATGCATGCCTTTAATTCATCGCCCTTAGCAACGGGATCTTCACGTAGAAGGTGGTACCTACCCCTTCTGTCGTCTCGAACCAGATATCGCCTTTGGCCTGCTCCACGATGCTCTTGCTCATGGCCAGGCCGAGGCCGGTACCGGATGATTTGGTGGTGAAATTGGGGGTAAAGATCTTCGACTGGGTGGCCTCAGGAATACCGCTGCCATTGTCGGAGATACTGACCGTAATGTATTCGCCATCCAGCTCTTCCCGCATGCGGATGATGTGCATCGGCCGTTCTTCACTGGCTTCCAGCGCATTTTGCATCAGGTTGGTGAAGAGGCGGTTCAACTGTGTTTTATCGGCGAAGAGCAGCACCTTGTGCGGTACCGGCTCCCATTTGAAGTCCATGTTCTCGGTAGCCTCGTACAAAGAGGTCAGCGAATAGATCAGCTCATGCAGGTCGAAGACCTCATTGCGCGGGTTGCCGATATTGGCAAACTGCGAGAAGTCGGACGCGATCTTCGACAGGTGATCGATCTGCTCGATGAGCGTACGGGCCACACTTCCCGTCATCTCTTTTACGTTGGGCGAGTTGTCGTCGATCGCCTTCTGCAGGTACTGGATACTCAGCTTCATCGGCGTCAGCGGGTTCTTGATCTCGTGCGCTACCTGCCGCGCCATCTGGCGCCAGGCGCCTTCCCGTTCGCTCTTCGCCAGGGAGGCCACGCTATCGTCGAGCTTGTGCACCATCTTGTTGTATTCGGCCACCAGCACCCCGATCTCGTCGTTGCGGTGCCACTCGATCTCCTGGTTGGCTTTGCCCAGGTTGATATCGCGCAGCTTCTGCGTGATCAACGTAAACGAGTTGGTGATCCTGTTGGTGATGAACAGGGCAATCGCACCCGCCACCAGGAAGATAAAAGCATTGAGGTTGATGATCGTTACCAGGAAATAAGAGATCTCCTGTGTCAGCTCTACTTCCGCGCTGTAAGAAGGTATATTGAGGTAAGCCACCGCATTACCATCGTCGTCGCGTACCGGTGCATAGATACTCAGGTAATCGACCTTTCCCACTTTTTCATCCGTGACGGTTTGCACCTGTCGCAGGTTGTGCAGGCGGAAATAAGCCAGCGGGTTCATCTTCTCGCTGAGTACCCCCCGGTAGTATATATCGGGATTGGAAGTCACTTTCAGATCTCCCAGCGTATCGTACAGGTTGACGTCCATACCGTGGATATCGGAAATGTCGCGCATCAACTGCTCCACCTCATCACTGAACCCCGGCTCGTACAACATGATGCCTTCGTTGAAGGTCGCATGGTCGGCCAGCTTTTTCTCCACCTCGTTCACCATGATCTGGATAGCGCGGGTCAGGCGGTCCTGGTTGTTGCGGTGATACCGGTTGATGATAAAGATGACGTTGGCCACACCGATCACCACAAACAGCAAGAGGCTGATGAGGATGATGGTGCTGTGTATCTGCGACCGGATACTGAGTTCCCAGTATTGCCGCAAGGAAGTTTTTGCCAGGCGGCGACGCATCACGAAAGCCACCACGCGGTAGAAGGCCAGTAGGAACAGGAAGGTGCTGAACAGGTAGGCAAACAACGTGATAGCCTCGATGAAGGAATTGTTCTTTTTGGCCACCACCACCACCTTGTCGGGCATGCCACGGTACCATAGCTCCTCATGGCCATCTTTACCCACTACATCGTATTCCTGCTTCTTCGTTTGCTTGTTGAGATAGGTGGGGAAAGCATAGTCATTGTAATGACTCACGAGCTTCAGGCTATCGTAGATGGCATAGGCATACTCGCGTGAATATTCGGGCGTACGCTCCCGTGTTTGCTTGAACAGCTCAGGCACGAGTGCCTCGCTCTTATATCTTTTGGGGTCGGATAACACGAAGAAATAACCTACTGGCACCTCATTGCTGTCGACCACCTCTTTTTTGAAGATGTACGAGTATTTGTCGTACGCCCGCTCGAAGAAACGCAGGTCGGGCACATAGGTCGCCTTCGACTGGTTGCGGAAGATCGTATTGAGCGTATCGAAGGAACCGGGTTCGGTATTGAACAAGGGGTTCATGTTCTTGTCGAACGTGAAGAGCCACGAATCGTATTTATTAACGTACCCGATAAAAGTACGGTTGATGATACTGTCTTTCAGGCGTGCATTCTCCTGCTGGTTGTAAAAGCGGTAGAAATTGGGCTCCAGGAAATCATTGTCGAGATAGGCCAGGGCAATGCTCAGCAGTTTCTCATTGAGCGGATCGGCCTGCGTCGCCAGCTTTTCGGCAAAGCGTTTGCGTTGCTCGAACTCGATCTTGCTATTCTCGAACAAGATCACCGCCGACATCGAAAAGGAGAAAATGAACAACCAGAACAATACTTCCGATACGTTGAGGTTGTACTTCAGGCCAGCGAAAATATTTTGCCGCATGAGCCAGATGAACAACACCAGCCACACCAGCGCATACAGGTTCAGCTCGATCATGGCATTGTTGCGCTGGAAGGACAGCATCAATAACCCGATGAAGGCGGATACAATATAGATGACATAAGGTCGCTCACCAAACAGTTTGCCTGCCACCGTGAGGAAGATCTGTGCCAGCAGAAAATAACTCAGCCCCAGTACGGCCATCACCGCAAAGCCGACAAAGCTGTAGGATTCTACCAGGCTGAAAAAGTTGGTCACGTTGAAGGATATCTTGGCGTCGGACACGAGGGTCTGCAGGATATCGGACAGCGAAAAAGTGGCCACCACCAGCATGGCCAGCACCACCGTCATCCCCAGAAAATTCTTCCAGGTTGCCGTAAATGGACGTATCGTGGAAGTATTCAGTCGCCGATTGAAGAAGATCACCATCCAGCACAGCAGCAGGGAGTTGATCAGCAGGTCGCCGAGTGAACTCAATACCAGGCTGGAACCATAGATATAAGGATCGAACAGCTCAAACTGCCGCAGGTCGAGTATGTTGGGAAATACGTACGTACACAACCGGATCAGCACGAGATTGAGCACCAGGAAAGAAACGCCCCACCAGAGGTTGAAGCGCCGGCTGATCTCGTCGGCGGTTTGTTGCAGGTATATGAACAGCAGGAAGAAACCGGTAATGACGAGCAGAATGGACCAGATATTGTGCTGCTGCAGGTGTACATTGATACGCTCCAGGTGAAAGAGGGTGTTGCCCTGAATGCTCTTGACCGGGTAAGGTGTGGGCTCCAGCGAAATATCGACGCGGTTTACGGCCTTGTCATACCCGGCAAATTCTTTGCGCAGGTTCTCGTTCTCGACAAAGTATTTCCAGACCACGGGGATCAGTCCCTGGATGGTGAGCCGTCGGTTACCATCGATCGTAACTTCGCGGCTGCTGTATACATAATAGCCGTTTTGCAGTTTGATGAGGCGGCTGCTGTCGAGTGGATTGGAGAAGGAAAATCCCGGCAGGATATTTTGCGTGTTCCAGAATACCAGGTGTGGGGTGCCGGCCGAGTCGTTGGCGTGTTCGTAAATGAAGAAATCGTAGCCCTTGTGGATGTCGAGGTAGGCTTCCAGTTTTCGCTCATCGAACCGTTTATCGACCAGGGCGCCCAGCAAAGCGGTATCGCCCACCAGCCGCCGAAAATCCCGTTCCTTTTCCTGTACGCGCTTTTCTATGAGGTTGACGTAATACCGGGCGGTCGTACTCCCGATCACGTATTTATTGAGGATGAAAGCGCTGGTAAACAACAACAACGCAAGCAACAGGTAGATATGCTTAATGAGCCAGTTTTTCAGCAATTGCTTCAAGTGCCGGGGTTTTGTTTTTTAATGCTGTTCCAAATGGCGTCCATCTCGGCCAGGGTCATATCCGGCAGCGATTTGCCCGCCTGATTGGCCAGTGCTTCCATTTGGGTAAAGCGGCTGAGGAACTTTTTATTGGTCCTTTCCAGCGCATTTTCAGCATCTATCTGCAAAAACCGTGCATAATTGACCAGCGAAAACAGCAGGTCGCCAAACTCCAGCTCGATCTCGTCCTGGTTTTTCGCGGCGATGGCCTCCTGCAACTCGCTCATTTCCTCTTTCACTTTGTCCCATACCTGGTCACGGTGGTCCCATTCGAAGCCCACCTGCTTGGCCTTTTCCTGCAGGCGGGTGGCTTTCACCACAGCGGGCAGCGAGGTGGGCACACCGCCCATGACGGACTTCTTGCCTTCTTTCAGTTTCAGCTTTTCCCAGTTCAGCTTTACCTCGTCATCATCTTTCACCGTCGCATCGCCGTATATATGCGGGTGGCGGGCGACCAGCTTATCGGAGATGCCGTTCAGGGCTTCCTCCAGGGTAAACTTACCTTGTTCGCTGCCGATCTTCGCATAGAAGACCATGTGCAGCATCAGGTCTCCAATTTCCTCTTTGATGCCTTTCCAGTCTGTATCGGTAATGGCATCTGCCAGTTCGTAGGTCTCTTCGATGGTCAGTTGCCGCAGGGTTTGTACGGTCTGCTTGCGGTCCCAGGGACATTTTTCCCGCAGCTCATCCATGATCGTCACCAGCCGGGTGAAAGCGGCTGCCTCATTATTGTGTTCCATAGTCGACAGTGCTTTTTACATCTTCACTACCGCGATGGTAAAGAAGAAAATGAACAAGATCATCAGGGCAAAAAACGCCATGATGTTCAGCAGGATGAATTTCAGAATCGTCATCCCCCTGCTTTGGCCATAGAAATTCCGCATGGCCTTATAGGTATAAAAGGTGCCTGCCAGCAGCAACAGTCCTTCGATCCAACCCATCCACGGTTGGTGGGTGGCATCTTTGATCTTCATGACCGAGAAATAGACCAGCAGGAAAATGAAGGTAAAGATATAGAGGTAGATAAAGAAAATGCCGTGATCGACGTAATAGAACTGTTTATGCCTGAAATACAGCAACTTCATGAACAGGGCATACAGCGGCAGCGAGATGAAAAGCATGTAGGGGAACAGGTGGATGAAGGCATCGATGATATCGGTCCAGAAGGCCCGCTCATCATTTTTGTATTTTTCCCCCAATTCGATGTTGCGCTTGGCCGCCAGCCGTGTCCACCAGCCATCGCGCTCGCTTTCGGGCAAGGCTTTTTGGGCCGAATCGTAGGCTTCAACCGTCTTATAGTGGGTACTCGCCTCATCCCAGTCTACCTTGCGGTATTTCTTTTGGGCTTTTTTCGCTTTTTTCACTGCTTCGCGCACCTTATTGGGCTCGTCGTCGTCTTCATCGCTGTCGCTGCGGGGTGAAGCGGCGGCAATACTGTCTAAAGCGTTCAGGGTACTGTCTTTCACGCGTTGTTTTTCCCGAATCCTTTCTGTCACCTTGGCTACGCCGCCCATGATGACGGCAGAATCTTCTGCATCGCGGGCGCCGGCCAGCAGGAAGTTTTCGGCCTCACTGGCTTTCGCCGCCGAATCAATGACGGCGATGGGCGAATCATCCATAAAGGATCCCTTGATCATCTTTTTGGGTTTGAACAGGGAGAAGAAGATCAGGAAGAACAAGGCCGAGCTGAATACATACATCCGGATGGGATGCAGGTACCGGGCGCGGCGGCCTTTGATATATTCGGCGGGCAGCAGACCAGGTTTGGTGATCAGCAGCTTGGTGGTGCTGAAAAACTTACCGTCGAAGTGCGTGATATCGTAGAAAAAGTGGCTAACCAGTCCCCACACCGACTCTTTTGGCTCAATATTTTCTTGCCCGCATACGTGGCAAAATCTTCCGTTCAGTTCAGCGTTACAGTTTAAACAAATTTTCTCGTGACGTTCTTTGGAATGGGACAATGGGTGATTTTTGGTTAAAAATAAGGAAAGACAGTATTTTAGAGAAAAATTTGGATATCCACCATATGGAAAACAGGCATTCGTTCGTTAGCACGAGCATGAGAACCATGATATTGATCGGCGGCCTTTGTATGGCAGCATTGGGCAGCAGCGCGCAGCACTATTACAATGACCTGGTGGTCACCGGCGAACAAATGAAGAAACGGGCTATATGGTTGCAACAGAAGGTGAAGGCGGTGAAGTTCAATAGCCTCGATGGCAACGGGCAACCGATCGACGGGTTCAAATGTGAACAAATTGTAAAGAACAATACAACGGAGATCTATACCGAAACGACCACCTCGCTATCGGGCAGTTCCACCAATATAGCTTATTATAATACGACCGGACAACTCACTAAAACGGTCGACACCGCCGATGGCAATCGTACCGAGATCACGTATACGTATGATGCGGCTAACCGGATCACGAATATCCTCAGCCAGTCTTTTTCACCGGGCAACTACGTTAACCGGGAACAACACCGCTGGTTTTACGACGGCAATGGCAAACCTGTCCGGATGCAGAAGATCAAAAACAATTCGGATACCACCTTTATCACGCTGGTGCCCGATGAGCAGGGCAATCCCGGCGAAGAGAAAAGCGTACGCCGTGGACAGGCGCAGCCCAGCTACTTTTATTACTTCGACGACCAGCACCATCTCACCGATATCGTTCGGTACAACAACCGGGCAAAGCGATTACTGCCCGACTACATCTTCGAATACGATGAGCAGGGCCGACTGTCGACCATGCTCGTCACTTCCGAACAAACGGGCGATTACCAGAAATGGCATTACACCTACGATGCCAAAGGCCTCAAGACACAGGATGCGGCCTTCTCCAAAACCAAGGCATTGATCGGGAGGATCGAATACAAATACCAGTTTTAAGGTCACCATCCATCAACAACCTCCGGTTACTACGCAGGTTAGATCAACAACTACTACTGATCGCATCATTACGAACTACCCTACGGCTACCGAACATAGACCCCAGTTACTAAATAAATAACCAGTAACCGAATTTCGGTTATTCCAAAGCGCTATCAACAACAAAGGCGTCGTCCCACCGGGATCGACGCCTTTGTTATTGGCCCAACAGCCACTAACTATTTGTAGCTAACGAGATATTCCTATGCGATCAGTATAAGTACGTAACCTGCACCTGTTACTAACGGTACTTCTGTAGGCAAAATCGCCGTTAATACACATCCCGTTTCCATAAATTATACTTGTATAATAGTCGAAGTTTCCCTAATTTTAAATAGTCAGACTTTATGGTACCCATGAACTCCTTTAAAAACGTTAGTTCAACAACTTATCCTGCATGTACATGAAAGTCAACTTCATCTTTACCCCGGACACTTGTCGGGAACCCTGTACCCGACTTGCCATTTCTCCATCACACCGAAATTTCACTTTACTTTCAGATAACCCCTTACGCAACCCGTTCTTATCTCCCTTAATACAGGAATACGAAGCCCGAAGATCGCTCAGCAGACCTTCAGCAAAAGTCATTTCTCCCCCTTAATACTAACCAATACTACCGTTTGGCAAACGCTTACTAATTCAGACTAGGCTCCCTAACATAGGTTCATCAAGCGACAACCGGAAACGATTGTCCGTAGTGCTATGCACATATATAGGTATGAAATCAATCGTGACACATTAAACCATATTACGATGAAAATGAATGCAATAAAGGTCGCCGTAGTTGACGATCACACCCTATTTAGAAAAACACTGGCGAGCTTCCTGTCCGAGCGCAACAATATTGAAGTAGTTATTCAGGCGGCCGAAGTGCAAGACCTCCTGAGAAAGCTGAATGGTGTTTACGTAGATGTACTGTTAATGGACATCTTCATGCCCCATATCAATGGCCTCGAAGCACTTAAAATGATCAAGACGAAATACCCGGCAGTAAAAGTACTGGCATTGTCGATGTGCCAGGACATGGAGCTGCTCAGCGACCTGCTCGACGCAGGCATCTATGGCATCATCTCCAAAACAGACGAACCTGAGGAACTCGTACGTGCCATCGATTCCATTTATGATCAGCGTTTATACCGAAGCCGCTTATTCACCGAAGTCATGTATTGGAGCAAGCAACACACCATCAAATACCATAACGACTACGTTAATGTAGCCCTCAATGAAAGAGAAAAAAAGATACTGGAACTTTTATGGGAAGAAAAAAGTAACAAAGAGATCGCTAGTCAATTGTTTCTGAGCGTAAGGTCCGTAGAAAAGATCCGGCAGGATATGAAAGAAAAGATCGGGGTCAAATCGACCGTAGGCTTGCTAAAATACGCTATCAACAAAAAAGTGATCGGCAATCATATATCAGTGTAAACGATCCACCCTACATTGTCTGCTCCCCCAGACAATGCACTATATTTCAATATCGCTCTTCTCCTATTAATTTCTGGAAAGCGGGCCCTGACACGTCATACGTTGGTGTGGTAAAATACCCGGCGCGTACGCCCTCAGCCAGCATGCAGTGAAACCATTGACTGCTGACTGCGGGAAAACTGATCCCGCCAGCCGATAACAGGTCAATCGTACGGGTGCTCACAATGCTCACCCGCCGTGGAAATCCGTAGGCACGTTCTACCCAGTTGTTCATCAAATCCACCGACCTCTTTGCCGCGACCCCGCCCTCGAAACAGGCAATGGCCGTTGCATAGTCTGCCCGGCCTGTCAACTCCACGGCATAACCTGCCTCTTTCAGCATCGGCACCAGGGCGGCCAGCGATAGGTAATGAGGACTATCTACATGAAAACAGCGCCTGTCCGACCGCCCGCCTCGTATACGATGAACGATGCCGGCAGCTACGATATCGACCTGTGAGAAAGAAAGTTGCTCGGTACAATCATACGGAAACCTGCCCAGTTCCATCATCCCCCGGATGATCTGAAATATCCTGTTCTGCTCTATGTTTCGCTGAAACCTGCCATATACCGAATCGGCTGCCACATGACCCACCCGGTATACGCACCCCGCACCACCTTGGTCCAAAAAGGTCCTGATCATCTTTTCTGCTTCGAATTTTGTACGTTCATAGTCCGACACGAACACCTGCCCATAATCGAAATCATCCTCCGAAAAGAAAGCATGTCCATCACCCGGCAGGCATCCACATACCGAAAGGGTGGAAATATAATGCACCGACTTGCTTTTACCAACGCCGGCCAACGCGAGCACATGATGAATGGGTTGCACATTGGTAGCCTGCAACTCCCGGTAACTTCTCATCAGATTGGTGTCGGCAGCACCATGTATGATCACAGCGGCATGGTCTGCAATCAATCGATACCACGCATCCGTCATGCCCATTTGTATCTGCACCAAATCACCTTTTATGATATGCAGCCGTTTTCGTTGTTCCTCCGGCAGCTCGTCGAAGAAGTGCGCATACGTTGTCAGCAGACGCTGCGCTGCGTGCGCCTCATCCCTCCCGCGTACCAGGCAATACAATACTACACGGGGGTCTGCCAGCAACTGGTGTACCAGGTGAATGCCCAGGAAACCTGTTGCCCCGGTGATAAAAATGACCGTCTCTTGTGCCTGCAAGGTTGTATTACAGGCTATCGTATGCATCGGCAAACCCACAGCAGGCATGGTCGTTTTCACCCACAACCACCCGTCAACCGGCCTCCCTCCATTCCCCGCCTTCATCACTTGTTCCAATTGACCGGAAAACCTATCGGCAATACGCTCCACCACCGCTTCACTAAAATAACGGCGACTGTATTGCAGATCAATCTGCAAAGACTGACCAATAAAGCGGGCAGTCAGGTATAACTTGTATTGCTCGTGCGCTTCGTCGCTTCTTGTATGCCCGGCATTGAAAGCAGATGGCCGCAGTTGAATAGCTTCATTTCCAAACCGGGCAGGGAAATGCCCCAGGTAGTTGAGCCGCACATCGCCATTGGCGTAGGACGGTAATCCATGTGGATAATTCAGGTTGAGGCGGTTGGCCTGTTCAGCGACAGCCTGTATCACCTTAGTACACCCGGCCGCATCGGCTGTCCCATCCACCGTCACAGGCATCGTGGTAGCCCACCACCCGACAGACCGGCTAAGGTCTGGCAAGTCATTTTCCTGCGGACGGCCATGAAACTCTACGTCTACCGTAAGCGCCGGCAGCGAGAACTCTTTGATCAGCGCAGCAGAGAGGGCATTCAACAGCAGGCCATTGAAAGAAACCGGATGATCACCAAGCCCCCGCAAATAAGTGGAAGCGCCAGGTGGAATGACGGCACACAGGACACCCACGGGTACTGCACTAGTCCTGCTGTTACTTCCTGCCCTGGGCAGCCTGTACATTTTGGAAGTATTGAAGGACTGTACCCGGATTGAACCAGCCGTTGCTGCAGTAACTGCCTGGTAGAAGGCATGCACGGAATTTTCGGGCGCCATCAATGGCTGGCGGTGGGCCAGCAGCGCCGCATAGGCATCGCACAATTCCTCAAGAATAATGTTCCAGGAAATAACATCTATCACCATATGATGAGCCAGCAGGTACACATGATCCCTACCTGACTGATCGATAAATACATGAACGATAAACAAGGGGCCTGCTTCGAGTGAGATCCTGCCCATCAAACGTAGCGCTTCTTCCTGCATCTGCAAAGCAAGTGGGCGTCCGGGATCCAGCACAGTTACCCCAAAAAAAGCATCGGTGCCTCCAACTCTTATCACAGGACGTCTGGCATAATTTCGAGACAGCAACAAGTGGTTCTGAACGACACTTTGAACGGCCAGTCCCATCTCCCGCAACATGATCTTATCGGAGGCTTCCAGTAAAACAGCCTGGCAATAGCGGGACTGATCCCACTGGTCGTTGCCCAGCCACCAATGTTGAGAGGCCGTAACAAAGCCATCGCGTTCATAGCTAACCGGTGCTTGCCGATTTGACCAGTCCGGATCAAGCGCCAGCAGATCGCGCAGCACGCTATGATTGTTCAGATCGGTTATGTGCACGTTGTAACCATGACGTTGGAGTTTCCCTACAAACTGAATGGCCAACAGTGAATCGCCGCCTGTCTCAAAGAAATCATCTGCAGGGTCGATAGCCGTCTTTTGCAACAGGGACCTCCAGGTGTTTTCCACCACCGCCTTCCAACCAGCCACAGGGTCTGCCATTGCAGCGTCGACCATGGGTATTGACGACTGAAACCGCTTTTTCAACGCTTGCAGGTCGATCTTCCCGTTGGAATTATAAGGAGCCTCCCAATAAAAATGGAACAGGGACGGTATTTTATAGGCAGGTAAACTATTTACCAGCCAGTCATGCATATTAATATCTGCAGCAACACCCGACGGCAATTTAACGTAGGCTTCCATCACGGTATGCGATTCCTGACCGGATAAACATACATAGGCATTTTCGACTGCAGGATGGGCAGCAATGGCCAACTCGACCTCACCCAGTTCTATTCGATAGCCCTTAACCTTTACCTGCCGGTCCGTACGGTACAGGAATTCGTAATTGCCATCCTTGTGTTTCCGGCAAATGTCACCCGTCCGGTAACTGACGACATCCTTGCCATCTACCAGCTTACGAAAAAACTTATTCTGGTTTTCGGGTTCATTGTCCAGGTAACCGCTACTGATACCCGGCCCGGTAATGTACAGCTCCCCGGTATCTCCCTCCTGCGTATCGATAAAGCAGACCCCATTGCCCAGGGGGCTACCAAGCGGAACCGAACCAGACACTGCAAAGTGTACTGAATCCGGCTCGATCTTGAAGGCAACGGCACCAATCGTGGCTTCTGTAGGTCCATAATGATTGTACAGGTGCGTACAAACCTGCTCCGCATAAATGATCTTTATAGTTTCCCAACTGAGTTTTTCCCCGCCCAGCACGATACTGTGTACTGGCCGCTTCAGCGGTTCACGCAGCCCCGCCAGCAAAGCCAGCAAATGCGAAGGGGTGATCTTGACAAGCGATATGTTGTCCGCTTCGATGATCTGCCAGAACAAAGCCGGATCAGTCGACTCTAACCTGTTCATGATCCGTAACATCCCGCCCGACACCAGTGCCACCAACAAATTGGTGAGGCCCAGGTCGGCAGCAAAAGTGGACGCGTGAATGGCAGCTACTTTATCCGGAGCACCCAGCTTTGCGTGAATGGCATAAGCATAATGCAACACGTTTCCATGAGATATCTGAACCGCTTTCGATTTGCCGGTAGTACCACTGGTCAACAGGATATAACACAGATCGTCCGGCATTGCCCGGGACCTGAGCGTACTACCCGGCCTGGGCACCACCGCCGCATCCAAATCTTTGAAATCAATGACCAGGTTACAACCGAAGTCCACCACTTCCTGTAGTGCGGTGGTATCGAGCACCACAGCACGCGCTTTTACATCACGGGTCTTTGCCGCATTGGCCCCTATCCCTTCTTCCTGGTCGAGCATTACAGGAATGGCTTCGCAAAACATGACTCCCCAAAAGCAGATTAAACTGGCAGCATTTTTCCGGCTGAAGACGACGATCCGGTCGTCTTTCCGAATGCCCTGCATTTCCAGAAAGGCAGCGACCTGCTGCGCCTGCTCCCACACCTGGCGATAGGAATATGCACCCGAACTATCCTTCAACGCAATGGCATCAGGACATTCCTGCGCCATTTGAAACAACACATCAGCGAGGTTATTGATTTGCATAGTATAGCTATAGGTAATAAAGGAAACCGGCCTGTCATGAAAGGCGCGCCAACCATACTGCGCGATCAGGGATAGGCTTGCCGGGTAGGCCGGATGGATACATTGTCCATGTGCACATTGCCCGGAAATCCAACGATGTATCGGATCACCGTGGCTACATCCTGTGGTGTCAGTATAGGACCAACTTCCCTGGAATAGGATTCGAACCATTGCAGATCGTAGCCGGCCGTTTCCTGAAAATTCGTACCGGTAAGCCCCGGCTCCACAAGGGTAACACGGATGCCAAGTGGACCAAGTTCCCGGCGCAGGGCTTCGGTAAGTCCGTGAGCTGCAAATTTGGTGGCACCGTACACCGAATTGAAGGGAGATACATTTCTCCCGATGGTAGACCCCACCACCACGATGTCCAGAGGATGGGAAATAAAATCTCTGTCGGGTGAGGTACGACTTTTCATATGCTGGCTAATACACCGCAGCTGGCGCATCAACCCTTTTATATTAACATCGATCAATGTATCCCATGCTTCCTGGTCAGAAGTGATCAGGGTGCCGGGCAACCCCCGGCCGGCGCTGGCTACGAAAATGTCCGGCGCAGCATTCCAGGTGTCCAGGCATTTGTCGATGCAGGCTGCGGTCACCCATTCTTCGCATACATCCCCCACTACCCATTCCAGGCACGACGCACCCGTCCGGGCAATGATCTCTTCCCTGGCAGCCAACAGCGCAGTTTCCTTGCGCGCCACGAGCACGATTCTAACGCCCTGCGCGGCAAGCTCACACGCAGTAGCTTTACCAATACCCGAACTACCGCCCGATATGATGGCTATACGATCTTTCATTCTGTTAGTTGTTTTCCGCCCCATGTTGAAATGGATAAAGCGCCTGCCTGTACCCCAATCCGGCTTTCCACCTGACACCGCAACGCCTGCTTCACTTCCTCCACGGCGATACGATCCATACAGTCATGGGTATAGGGACAAGGGTCGCCATTGGCGAAATGAAAACAGGGCGCACAGCGAACCCCTTTGTAAATATTGATATTGTTATCGTGTCCCCAATGAACGGGGCTGGTATCGCCGAAAAGAACGACACCCGGAATATTAAATGCATTTGTGGCATGCGCCATACAAGAATCCACACCAATGAAGGAAGTAGCATATTTCAACAGGCAAAACATTTCCCGGATACCCATCTTATCGCTTCGCCAGTCAATAGCCCCCGCTACCTGCGGTTCATCACTTTGTCCTACCTGGATAAACGTATATTCCGGAAGCTGACGCACCAGCTCATTCCATCTATCCATTGGCCAGTGATGATTGACGGATGTTCGGGAAAAGATGTGCATGATCACCACGTTCTTAAACGGCGCCAGCTTCTTCCGGGCATTCTGCTCTTCCTTCTTCGTAAAAAATACCTGTATGTTCTTTTCTACAAGCCGCACATTCAAATCGGCAAAAATCTCAGGCACGATTTCCTTAATACTTTTATCGTACAACCAGGACACTGGTATGTGATTGTACCGAAGGCTATAGAACTTCAATTTCTCCGGGTTAAACAGGTGACCGCGCTTCCAGTGTTTATTAAAAAGGTAACAATACAAATGATAAGGATATCGCCATAGATAGAGCGGCGGCAACATGCGCACGGAGTCGACATACGGATTGTGGCGCAACACCTCGAGGTGCGATCGCTTCACACAATACACGATCAACCGTCTTTGAGGATGACACTCTTTGACTGCCCGGAGCGTTGGAGTACACAACAGCATGTCGCCAATACCAGCCCGGGTCGTAACTATGATATCATTACGCATTCAGCATCCATTTAATTTCGAGCAACCGGGCCGTGAACACTTCCCGCTCCAATATCAGAAAACTGCACAATTCCCGTTTGCGCGACATATAGGGTTGTGCCATCTGCCCGGCTATCGCATCATTGATCTGCTGCAACTGTGCTTCAAGCGCAGCGATGCGTGCAGCCACCGCCTCGGCGTCCCGGGAAACTAGCATCTATATAATTTGATCTATTATAAATCGAAACCAATCACTTACCTGGAAAGAAAATCCATTCAAACGGCAACGGCCGTCTCCCACCCCCGCCTGGCGGCTATCTGTACGCACAAAGCATTTTTTACCTCTTCTACACCTATGTACTCCATACACTCGTGATGATACGGACAGGACGCCTGCTCTACAAAATGATGGCAGGGCGAGCAGGAAAGCCCCTTGTAGATATTGATATTATTATCATGTCCCCAATGAACAGGGTTGGTATCTCCAAATAATACGACACCGGGCATTCCCACTGCATTGGTAGCATGCGCCACACAGGAGTCAACGCCAACAAATGACAAGCAATATTTCAACAAACAAAAAACATCCCGGATATCGGCCATTTTTCCCCGCCAGTCTACAGCGCCCTTCACCAATGGCTCGCCACGATTACCCACCTGGATGAAGGTATACCCCGGCATCGCTTGTATCAATCGCTCCCATCTTTCCTGCGGCCACATATGGTTTTGCGATGACCTCGAATAGATATGCATCAGGATAACGTTACGATAAGGCTCCAATCGCTTACGCGCCTGTGCTTCTTCCCGCTCGCTAAAAAAAAGCTGAATTCGTTTATCCTGCATGCGCAAGGGAATATCGTTAAAGATTTCAGGCACGATCTCCTTGATGCTTTTATCGTACAGCAATGCCACAGGCACATACCCGAAATTGAGACGATAGTATTTTAACTTTTGGGGATTGAAGAAATACCCGAATCCGGGCTTATTGGTCAGGTAACAGTATAAATGATAAGGATACCTTATAAGGTACAGGGGAGCCAGCATACGCAGGGAATCGATATAGGGATTGCCCAACAATGCCTGCCGATGGTCTTTTCGCAGGCAATACACAATCATCCTGGCTCGCGGATGGGTTTCCTTCAATGCCTTGATCGCAGGCGTACAAAGCAATACGTCACCTATACCTCCACGGGTGGTAATAATGATCTTTTCAGGCATACACCATCCATTTTAGTTCATCCAGCCGGGCTGATAATACCTTCTTTTCCATATCCATAAAAATGCAATACTCCCGTTGGCGGGAAAGCAACGGCAACGCAACTTGTCGGGCTATGGCTTCTTCAATGAGCTTCAACCGTGCTTCCAGCACAGCTATCCGGGCTTCAACATCCGCATGGTCCCGGCAGGGTCGCCTTAACAGGATTTCTTCCAACTCGATCTAATTTTAGAGACAGACTCAGGAAAAGATGGACAGGCATGGCTATCGCCAGGCAACTAACACCTAGCCACTTTGAAGGAAATGAAGTTCAGCTTACGGGTCTCACCAGCCATCGCAAATTATCAATAAACCAGCTTCGCCCTGCTTGTACCAACCCCCTTTCTTATTGCGGATTTTACTAAAAGTATCCTGATCAGGTGCTGGTTAGCTTTAGTAACGGCTCTTCCACCAAACAGATACGGCAGACTGGTTATAAAAAATACCGGAAACATCTTCCTTTCAACCAATTCAAGTATATTTGACAACCAACCATTCAGTATATATATTCATGATATATACAAACCTTTTACACCAACTACCTTAAAATAAACCTATGATAAAGAATTATCTGAAAGTCTCCATTCGTTACCTCCTCAGAAACAAGGTCTTCTCCCTGATCAATCTGCTCGGCCTGGCCATCGGGCTCACCGTCTGCATGATGATCTTTCTGTTCGTCACCAACGAATTCAGCTTCGATCAGTTTCACAACAATGGAGATCGGATATACCGCGTCATGCGTCAGTTCGACGACAACGGCACCCGGCGCAACAATTCGTTTATGGCAGGCCCTTATGGTCCGGCTTTAAGAAATGACTTTCCCGATGCCATCGGGAAAATGATACGGGTAGAACCTGGCAATAACCTGATCACTTTCGGCGAAAAATCGTTCAACGAGAAAAAGATCATCTATGCCGACAGCGGCTTTTTCACCTTCTTCACCTTCCCGCTGATAGCAGGTGATCCCGCTACTGTACTCAACAATCCCGAGAGTGTCGTACTGACCGAATCAACCGCCAAAAAATACTTCGGCAACGCCAATCCCATGGGGCAGATCATTACGATGAACCAGGAAGCTCCTTTGAAAGTGACCGGCATCGTCAAAGACATTCCTTCCAACTCGCACCTCGACTTCGACCTCGTATTGCCGCTGGCGCGCAACTATGGATACGATAATTTTAATAAATGGAATGGTAACCGCCTGCATACCTATGTAATGCTCAATGAGCATGTAAATCCGAAACAGCTGGAAAACCAGTTTCCCCGTTTCATGGATAAGTACATGGGAGAGTTCATGGCGCAGCGCGGGAAACGATATGACCTGAGCCTGACGCCTCTTCACGACATTTACTTCAACCCCGCCAATCCGATGGATGAATCGCGCAGCGGTAATAAAAGCGTGGTCTATATATTCTTGTCCGTCGCAGCATTGATCCTGCTGATCGCCTGCATCAACTTCTTAAACCTTTCCACGATCCGTTCCGCCGAACGCGGCAAAGAAGTAGGACTACGCAAAGTGGTGGGCGCTTTGCGCTACCAACTGATGTGGCAGTTCATTACCGAATCGATACTGCTCACTTTGATATCGTGCATCATCGCCACAGGCTTACTCCTGGCCTTGTTGCCCTGGTACAACAACCTGCTCGACAATACGCTGAGCTTTTCACGTCTGTTGATGCCCATTGCAGCATTCGTCCCCCTGGCCATCCTGATCGTAGGACTCGTAGCAGGCAGCTACCCCGCCCTTGTCCTCTCCAGCTTTTCACCGATCGTTGCACTCAAAGGCAAATTGCGTGCAGGCAAAGGCGGCGCTATGTTCCGGAAATCCCTGGTGGTTTTCCAGTTCAGCATATCGGTATTCCTGATCATCTGCACGATCATCATCAACAAACAAATGAGCTACGTCAAGAACAAAGACCTGGGCTACAATGAAGAGCAAACGGTGATCATTCCGCTCGACAACATGAATATCCAGAAAGGGAAATATGTACTCAGGAATGAATTGCAAGGTCGCAGTGAGGTAGTGGTAAGCTCCACGATGTCGGGCGAACCAGGCGGTTATTTCGACGGCATGGCCTTCCTGGCAGAAGGAAAAGGAAGCGATCCTTTTAAGTTCAAAACAGAATTTTCCGACTTCGAATTCGCCAAAACCCTGGGCCTGAAGATCATTGCGGGAAGGGATTTTTCAGCACAATTCCCAACAGACTCTTCCGACGCATTGCTCATCAACCAGACAGCTGCTGCCGAATTGGGCTTTACACCAGAACAGGCGATTGGAAAATGGATGAAGAACGTATCCAGGGATAGCGTAAGCCGGCGCATCGTCGGGGTCGTGGAAGATTTCAACTTTGTATCCCTGAAAGAGAAAGTACAGGGTCTCGTAATCGCCCCTACGCCAGGTGGCCGACGCGTGGTGCTGGCAAGACTGAAACCCGGGCAAATAGAAGCAGGCCTGTCGGCCATCAGAGAGGCTTATAAGCGCGTCGCCCCGGCCTACCCATTTGAATACAGTTTCCTGGACCAGAAATTCGATACCTTATACAAGGCAGACATCCGGCAACAGACCATCCTCAGCCTGTTCTCCGGACTGGCCATCGTAATTGCCTGTATGGGTCTCTTCGGTCTCGCATCCTTCACAGCAGCCAAGCGGATCAAAGAGATCGGTATTCGAAAAGTACTTGGTTCTTCGGTGCAGGACATCGTCGTACTGCTGCTGAAAGATCTGCTGAAGCCCGTATTGCTCGCGGCCCTTATCGCTACCCCCATCGGCTACCTGATCATGTACAACTGGCTGCAGAATTTTGCCTACCATACAGGACTGGAATGGTGGATATTCATCGCCTCTGCCGGGATCACGATCGGCATTGCGTTGTTCACCATCAGTTACAAGGCGATACAGGCCGCGCTCCTCAACCCTGCAAAAAGCCTGCGTATTGACTAGTTAATCAACAGAAACAGACCGCTTGGCATAAAGCACCGGATTAAAGGCAGGATCGTTGTACATCTTCAATTGACGGTACACCTTGTTGACCTTTACTCCGGTGCTAACATCTTCCTGGAGCCAATTGATCGCCAATAAAAGATCCTCCTTTTGCGCCGAGAGTATCCGCATTCGTGCCATACACTTATCCTGGTGATCGGCCGATACACCGCTACGCTCCAGCTCCACCCCGGTATGATATACCTTGAGCGTCAGGATCGATAAACGGTCAATCGCCCAGCCCAGGCTTTCACTGTTGTGCCGGGCCCCGGCCAGCGGCACTACCTGGCAGTATGCTTCCTGAAAGTGATCGTCGATCTGCTCAACCCGGTCGGTACGTTGCTGATTGAGGTGATCGATACGCCGTTTGATAGCAAGCGCATAGCCGGGATCAATAGCAGGATCGCGCACCATATCCTCAAGATGCCATTGCACCGTATCGATCCAGCTCTTCTCGTACAACAAGGCATCCAATGTTCCCTGACCGAATGGATTTTGAACAAACCGGTCTACATCATCGAATAAATGATAGTCACAAACAGCGCGCTCGAATACCGTATAACAGTGTTGCGAAATAGTATCCATGCGTAATAGTTGAAAATTTTATGGTGAAAGGTTGATGTAATTCCTGGTGGATTTATTTAATTTTAGAATACCACACTATTAAACCTCCCGCTATATGCTCGACCTTATCCTGCAATGCAACCAGGCTACCCAAAGCCGTCAGGCGAAACACATCCTGATCAGCTTCGATCAGGAGAACAAGATGTTTATCGGCGACAGTTATATCCTGATGAATAAGCTAACTGCCTGCCGTTCTTTTTTTACACAGGCAACCATCGACATCAATTGTCCGAATGCCAAACATGCCGACCTGTGCAGCACACTATTGAAGAACAATCCCTACATACGCGAGGTGATCAACGCCAGCTGGGACCAACTCGCCTTTCGTGACTACGATATGGTATTCTGTATTTCCCGCCAGGAACAGCAACTGCTCGACACGCTCGAGCAGCAATACCTGGCCACGCTCACACAGCCATGGACTACAGCAGTGTACTCCATGAGCGTTCAATTCCTCAACTGGGGTCCCGATCCGGTCACCCGGTCACTGTTCCCGCCCTTCCTTGAAATACTGGACAACCAGGCAGACCACAACCAAACCACCTTGTCCGAATTATTTATCAGTGCGGCGGAAAAAGCATGGGCCAACCAATGGCTGCGGGACAATGGTGTTCAGGAGCATGAAAGGGTATACGTCGTACTCGACTCCACCTCGGAACGCTACAAACTGATGGATATCGATACCTACAAATCGGTCTTCACACACTTACTGCATGAGGAGTCGGTAAAAGTGTTGTTGTTTGATGAACAGAACCTCGGTAAGCAGCAGTTCTACAGGGAATGGCTGGGTGAAGAAGATCTTTCCAAAGTGATTTTCTCTAAGAAATTAAGTCTACGGGAGGCGCTTTGCCTGCTCAGCGCCGATTATATCCGGATGATCTTTGGCCCTTGCACCGGCCTTCTCCATTGTGCTTCGGGCATCTACAATCATTTTCTACGGCTTGGCATGGCTGGTACTGCCATACCAGCCATTATTACTTATACAGGCCGTTACGTCGACGGGCACACAGCCGACTTCTGGTGGGGCAGCTCCCCACTGGTAACCTGCATCATTCTACGGGCCACGGAAAACAACGACAAGGAGGCGGTATTGCTCAGCGACCTCCCGGCAGCTGAAAAACACGACACCAGCCGACTTTTGTTCTGCAGCGATTATACACCCGACATGCTGATCGCAGCGCTGCCCGCCTATACGCAATCGCTGGTGATCTAAACACCCACCTGGTTATGTGCTACCTGGCTCAGGTGATGCCGCAGCCTGTTTTCCAGGCTGGCCAAACTATCGTACAGGCTGGTAAAATCGTTGATCACGAAATATTCGTTTTGCAGCTTGAATGGGTTATAAGGGGTACGAAATACGAAATCGGTGTTGAAAGCGTGTTTGGGCACCTCACTGTCCCACACATTATCCAGTTCATTGGCCGAGGTAATGATCGCGCCACCATACACTTTAACTTCCTGCTCTTCGACGATCAATCCCATTTCATACGTGTACCAGTACAACCTGGCCAGTAGCTCCACCGCTCTTTCATTGCCTACATAGCGGATGGCTATCTTACTATAGGCGATCAGCCAATCGCTGAATCGTTTGTTGATCAGCAAGGGAAGGTGCCCCAGAATATCGTGGAAGATATCTGGCTGTTCGCTGAAATCGATCTCGTTGGCTTTCCGGATCACGGTCGTCACTGGATACCGCTTATCGATGATCAGGTTAAAAAAATCCTCTGCCGGTATCAACCCTTTTACAGGCACCAGTGACCAACCGGTATAACCCGACAATTTCTCACTCAAGGTGGCGATGTGCGGAATACGTGACTCCCGCAATTGAAGCAACTCCACGCCATTCAGGTACTCCTTCGAGATCCTGCGCTGGTCCATGGCAGATTGCCGGCGGTTCAATTCCTGCCAAACCAAATGGTCTTCGGCAGTATAGGCGTCATAATCCTGGTCAATAAAATTGTTCTCCATGATGTGTCAATTAAGGTGATTATTTAACAAGGATGGTTGATTTGCTTAGTCCGGCTGCAACACAAGCGGATGATACCCGCCAGGCGTTGCGGATGCCGGTGAATAAAAAAATGATCCCCTTCCAGCAGCTCATGATCGAAACGCGCGGTGGTGAATTTGTGCCAGTTTTCGATATGTACGGCACCCTGCTCCTGGTTGCCCATCAAGGCATACACAGGGGTATACAGCGGTTTCGAAGCAGCCAGGTCATTCCTTTCGGCCAGCTCGAAATCGGCACGCATAATGGGTTCAAAAAAATCGATCAGGTCTTTGTCTTGAAAAAAGGCATCGGGAATGCCGCCCAATTGTCGCAACTCCTGTAAAAAATCTTCGCGGTTCATCAGGTACCTGAAAGTAGGTTCGCGTACGCCTGGCCCAGGGTTGCCACTCACCAACAGATAGTCGGCCGGACGGCCGGCAGCTTCGAGCATGCCGGCAACACCAAACGCAAGCGCGGACCCAAGACTATGTCCATACAGGATCAGCACACGGTTGCCCAGACGTTGCATCAGTTGTTGGTACACATCGGTTACCGCGTCGGGAAAATCGGTCAATACCGCTTCCGCCATACGCTTCCCCCTGCCGGGTAACTCAGGACAGAAAACATCGAAATCGGCCAGAAAGGGTTGCAGGAACTGAAAAGAATAGGCATTTCCACCTGCAAAATGGAACAAGCATAATAATGGACGCATACAATAAGAGGGGAATGGTCATTCTCTAGCCAACGGTGTATTCGCCAACAAGCTTTTCGGTCAGCTTGCCGTACTCCATCTTATACACCCGATCAGCAGTATGATAGTATTTGTCATCGTGTGTGATGGCGATCATTGTAATACCTTCCTGCTTCAGCAACGGTATGATCTCGGTATAAAATTTCTTTCTGAAGTAAGGGTCCTGGTCTGCTGCCCATTCGTCCAACACCAGCACAGGTTTTTCTTCCAGCAGCGCAGCGATCAACGCCAAACGCTTCCGCTGACCCATCGACAGCGCGGTGGTCGAAAAGCAATTGCCTTCCAGGCTTACCTTGCCTTCCAGTTCAAACAACTGCAGGTAATCATTGAATTTCTTCTGGTCAGGAGACTTGATGCCATACAATTCGGAGAACAGGTAGAAATCGCTGAATACGACGGCAAATACAGCCCGGTACTCCGGATAATTCGCATCGTAGATGCGCGTCCCGTTCAACGAGAATTCGCCCGCTGTTGGGATCTGAAGTCCCATCAGCGCCTGAACAAAGGTCGTCTTGCCGCTGCCATTACCACCATAAATGAAGATTACCTCGCCTTTTCTGACATCGAAATGGGCCGGACCGATACTGAAATCCTGGTTTTCCTGGTTGTACCGGAACCATAAATCCTTCGCTTCGATACTTACAAATTCATCCTTCGTCATGTACCTTTTAGCCATCCGGTTGCGGCTGCTGTTCACTTTCAGCTCGTCGCTCAGATCAATCAACCGGTCTGACGAGATCTTCGACCGGGCAAGGATGGGCATGGTCGATAGCACCGTCTGCAGTGCTCCCAGCAGGAAAAGCAAGGTGAATACAAAACTTACGATGTCTTCCGAACGGATATCCAACGCAAATCCGAAGAAAAGCAGGATGGCGGAAATCAGGGTATAAAAGAGTATCTGACCGATGATCTGGTTGTTCAGGTAACCGGTAAACGCAGAAACCATGTTATCGTACGCTGTCGATGAAACCACTTTGATCTTCTCATCGTACACTGCTTTTCCCTTACGGGGTTCCATGTACATTTCCTTGAACCCATCCAGGATCGTATGCATGTGTTGAAAAAACTCCCGCTCCATCAAGCGGGCCTTCTTCAACTTATTGCTGTTGCTTAATCCGCTGTAATGATATACCAGCGATCCGGCAGAAGCGACTACCAGGGTGATCAGGAACAACGGGAAAGAAATAGAGGCGAGGTAGGCAAGGCTGGCAATCGCCAGTATGGAGGCGGTAAAGAAGTCGATCACAGATAGCGACACAGTCGTCAGCGTACCCACATCGTGCGTAATGGCAGCCTGTATATCGGCCTTCTTGTCCGACAACTGGCGATAGTTGGTATTCAGTACAGATACCAAAATCTGCCTGCGCAGGTTCCAGAACAATTTCTGCGACAGGCGGATAATACCTACGGAAAGGGCTCTGCGGGCAATCACAAATAATAAGATGATACCGGCAAAGATCGCCGTAAACTCCAGGCGTTTTGCCCAAAAATCGCCTGCTATGATCAACGCCACTGCCTTCGTCACAAAATTAATGAACAGGAAACTGCTGCAACCCGACAACATACCCAATACAATGTATTTGACAAAGCCTCGCTTGCCCAACATCGCCATCAGAAGCGTGAATATTCGTTTCATTAACCTTATTTTATAATGGTACCGATATACGATTACTCCTGCAATGCGTAAGAATAAAGCAATTCCTTCTCCCCATACAAGCGCTCGGCAATCAGTCCCCGGTCGATACAGTCCTTTACCAGCTTATCGGATTGAATGATCGGATTGGATGCTTCCGTGTACCGCACGGTACTGATGAACTCCAGCCAGGGTTCCTGGCCCATGGCATAGACGTATACTTCCTTGGGATGAAAGATATCGACCAGGCTGATCCCTTTGGGGTAATCGGAGCCGGAGAGCCGTCTCGACTGATCCTTATCCCGCGCAAGCTCTTCGGTCAACAAGGGACCATACAACCAGGTAAGCGGTGCGCCATCGCATTCCATACCCAGGAAGAGCACATCGACATCACCTATCTGACGTTGAATGTGCTCATACAAACGAGGTTCCACCACGCGGGAATCGGCCATGAACAAAAAGGTAAAGTCTTCGATGGCTACATGAAAACAGGTCTTCGCTTTTACATTCAGGTCACTGTGCTCACCCGTGAAGGGCAGGCCGGTGATCACGCAGTTCTTGAACCTGATCTCCTCCATCTCATCTATTTCAATGACGTTCCTGAAACCTGCATGTTCAAAGGCCAGTTTGAGGTTGGGATCCTGCAATGCGCCACTGGTAGTACGCGGAACAATGAAGTTGCGCACCTTGTGACGCAACGGCAGCAAGGTCTCGAACAGTACGTGGTCCTGGTGATTGTGGGTTATAAGCACATAATCGATCACATCCGGAAGGTCTACATCCGAATAATGCGCCACGCTCGACTCATAGCCGTAATAACTGATCAGCGGATCCACCAGGATACTGACATCCTTGGTTTCGATCAGGATACAGGCATGACCAAAGTACCGCATCCGCACAAACTCCCCATCGTATTTGCGGTAAGCCGGATGCTCCTGCCGTGTAAAGAAAGTATTGAACAATGCCCGGTCCTCGTCCTGTACGTTCAGCAGTGCGGCCACCTCGTCTACCGATCCGCCATTGCGTTTCATCTTACTGAGCACATCGATTCCCTGGTGATCAAAGGAGATATTCAGGTGCAGCACATGTGGTTCATCGAGCCGCGGCGTGCTGAGGCAAAAGGGACGTTCGTCATTATCGGTAACCCAAAGTGCCACACTTTGCAATGACTTGTCGTAATAGGGACTTTTGTACAAGAGGGATTCGAACACCCGGAACGACGGATTGTTGTTCAGGTCATAGGTGAGCTCTACAAAACCCTTCAAAGGTTCCGGCACCTGCTCATACAACGATTCGAGCGCATAACCGGTCGCCTGCTTCTGCAACATCTTATCGAGGGCTATGATGGCCTCGCACAATTCAATGTACCTGGCCTGGCTGGCCCTGGTCTGGTCACGCAGTGATTTGATGTCCTCTACACGCCCCCCCTTGTAGTCCATAAACGGTCCGCCCAGCATTTTGGGGTTCAACACAGCTGCAGCATGTATCTGCGGCGACTGGATATAAGAGTTCATGATCTTGAGGTGCCGACCAACCACATTCATGGCTGCGGTAGCAGGCGAGATCAGGTGTGCCCAGGCGTACCACCTTTCAATGAGTGGCTCAATAACGACATTTGGTTTGAGATACCATTTTTCCATATTAGATGATTTAAACTTTAGCATGTTGATTGGTTTCCATCAGTTGATCGACCGGTAGCTTTTCATTCCCGACAGCCTGTGCCAGCAACGAACAAAAACGGGCGCTCAGGTGGGTTGCCCGCTCTTCTGAAAAATAGCGGTGACTAAAAGACAGCTCCAGCTTGAGGCAGTTCCGGTATTCTTTCACTGCCAGGCCCAGGCATCGCTCCATGGGAGGACGGAGGGTAAGCCTGCCGGCCAATTCCTCCGGATCGATCCGGTAATTCTGCGTTCGCAGATAAGCATAATTGTGGTAATTGAAGTAGGCTGGCGGTTCGATATTGGCACCAGGCCGTGCAATAGAAAGGTCTTCCCGGATCTTCTCCATCGGATAAGCATCGTAGCTTAATGCCTCCAGGAATTGCGATTGCACTTTTTTATAATAGTCTGTTACGGACCATGTTTTATCAAACTTGCCGGCTATAACGATAGGATTGGCAAAAAGGCCGATCAGCCCACTAACATCGAGGTCGCCGTAGTAGGTCGAGTTTCGGTTAGACACCGTCACGGAAATACATGCCGCTTCCTGCCCCGTCCATGTTGTCAACAGGTTGACCAGCGTCGCCATGAGGACGCCTGGCCGCGTGAGGCCGTTCTTTCGGGCAAACACATCGATTTTCTCCAGCAGTCCGCCTTCCAGCAGCCTGGTAACACAGCTGGCGCTTTGTGGTCCCTGAAGATCACCCCACTCACTGGCCACCGTCATCGCGTGGCTGCTGCATCCTTCCAGTTGACTCAGCCAGTATGCCCGGTGGCGTTCGCCCTCCGGAGAATGAACGAACGATTGCTGCCACCTGCTGTAGTCACGGTACTGGCAAGGCAATGGTTTCAGCCCATGGCCCTCCTGCTGCCGGGCTGCTTTGTACAGATGAATGATCTCCCGCCGCAGCACGCCATCCGAATAGCCATCCGTCAGGGCATGATGCATCGACAACAAAACAACATACTCATTTTCCGGTCGCTGGTACACTTCCACCACCATTAAAGGACCGGTAAAAGGATCCAGCATTCTTTCGTGGGCTGCGCGTGTAATACGATCAAATGCCTCCTCGGTATCGGCTACAACAACAGGCGGCAGGCCTGAAAATGCTTCTTCCACCGGAATCACTTGTTGTAGAATACCTGCTTCGGTTTGTACAAAACGCGTTCGTAAGATCTCATGCCGCGCTATCAGCTCCTGTACAGCTTGCGCGAAAGCCGGCAGATCCAGGTCGGCAAAATGATAAGGGGTAATAACAGGCGGGCTTTCTTTCAGTGAGCCGGTTAAAAAGGCCCGTTGATTATAAGATATGGGCGTCCATTCCGCCGCCACACCCAGGTTCTGCTGGTTGATAGCGTTCCGTTGTTGCAGCCCCGTCATGGCCCCTCCGACCCAGGCAGCGACCTGCGCCACGGTCCGGTCCTGAAAAACAACCTGGATAGGGATCACCACACCGGTCTCTTCCAGTACCTTTTGTATAATGCTGATGGCTTTCAGCGAATCGCCACCCACTACAAAATAATCATCCTGTACACCAATGCCTTCTTTCTCGAGCACCTGCTCCCAGATCCGCACCAGCATTTGCTCAACTGGACCCGAAGGCGCAACATAATTCTGACCGTTAGATAGTATTAAACCACCCGGATCGGGCAACCTTCCACGATCTACTTTACCGTGACGGTTGAGCGGCAGTTGATCGAGCAATACGACGTGTGCCGGCATCATGTACAAAGGCAGGGTCGCCGATAAGTAAGACCGGATATCCGCCTCATCCACTGCTTCCTTCCCGACAGCATAGGCAGCGATCTCCTTTTCTTCCCGCTGGTTTACCCGCACCACGGCTACTGCCGATTCGATGAGCGGATGGGCCTGCAATACCTGCTCTATCTCGGAGAGCTCGATGCGATAACCTCGTATTTTGACCTGGTGATCTTTTCTTCCCGTAAACTCGATAACACCACCCGGCAGCCAGCGTGCCACATCGCCCGTCTGATACATACACCCATCCTTTTCGAACGGATGGCGCACAAATTTGCTGGCTGTCAGTTCCGGTTGGTTCAGGTATCCTTTCGCCAGGTTGCGGCCGCTGAAATACAGATCGCCGAATACTCCCACAGGAACAAGTTGCTTATGCGCATCGAGAATATAGGCCTGTGTATTGTGAAGGGGCCTGCCAATGGGTATGCTTGATCCTTCTACCAACTCGCCAGGACCGATCTTGTGGATGGTCAGCGTAATGCTTCCCTCCGTTGGTCCATAAGCGTTGAAGAAGGTTGCTTCTCGTGAAAAAGCAATGGCCTGTTGCAGGTTAGCAGCCTCACCCGCACTGACCAGTTTTTTCAGTGGTTTTAATTTTTCGACCCGAAGCAATTTCAGGTAGGCTGGTGGAATGGTCGCGATATCGATGGCTTGCTCCGAGATGTATTTTTCCAGTACAGCAGGATCACGTTTCTCCGCTTCGTTGATAATATACAGCGCTCCACCGGCAGCCAGTGAAATGAAAATCTCCGCCACGGAAGCATCGAAGGAGGCTGTCGCAAATTGCAGGCTCCGCTCTCCTGTTTCAACGCCAAATAAAGCACGCTGCGAAGCAATGCTGTTAACGATCGATGCGTGCTGGATCATGACCCCTTTGGGCCTGCCCGTTGATCCCGATGTGTAGATCACATAAGCCAGATCTTCGGGCCTGTTCACCCGTGATGGATTCTCGCCAGACAGGCTGGCGGCTGCTACTTCAGCCTGCTTCAGCATTTCTTCATCCAACACCACACGACAGGCACTATCTTCCAGCATATAATCGATCCGCTGGCGCGGATATTCGGGATCGATCGGCACATAGGCCCCACCCGATTTCAGGATCGCCAGGATGGTAACGATCAGGTCATCAGATCGGCGCATCATCACCCCCACGAGATCGCCTGGCCGTATAAGCAATAGATCGCGCAGGTAGTGCGCCAGCCGGTTGACACGCTGGTTGAGCGCATGATACGTCATGTGCCTTTCACCAAAGACGACGGCGTCGAGGGCCGGATGCAACTGCACCTGTTCTTCAAACATGGCATTCAAGGTATCATAAGCAGGTTCGAAAGGTGGGTTATGGTTGAAATCGTACAGCAATTCCTGCTGTTCGGCGTTACTGAGATAAGGCACCAGCCCAACAGGCATTACAGGATTTTCCACAATAGCCGCTATCAGCTGTTCAAGATGCTCCCCTATCCGATGCGCTGTTGCTTCAAAATAGATGTCATTATTGTATTCGATACGGCAGTGAATGGAATTGCCGACTTCTGCAAATCCAAAGTTTAGATCGATTTTGCTGACGACATGCCGCTCTTCCTGTACGGAGGTAACCGAAAGACCGGGCAACTCACGTCGAAGATCGAACCGGCCGCCCTCCTGGTTTTGCAAAACGACACTGACGTCAAACAATGGATTGCGACTCATATCGCGTTGCAGGTGCAACTCCTCCACCAGTTGATCATAGGGATATGCCTGGTGTTCGAAGGCTTCCAGCGTCGCGTCTTTTACTTTGCCGAGCACATCATGAAACGTGTCATCGCCGGTAAACCGGGTGCGCAAGGCCAGCATATTGAGGTAGAACCCGACCTGGTTTTCGAGGTCTGCATGTTCACGGCCCGCAATGGGGCTACCTACCACCATGTCTTCCTGATTCGTATATCGATGCAGCAGCACGTACACCACGGCCAGCAACCCCATGTACAGAGTAGCGCCTTGCCGGGCCACGAGTGCTTTCAATCCCGATGCAGCAGCGGGATCTATTTGCTTGATAAAAGCGCCACCATTGAATGTTTTAAGGACAGGACGTACCTTATCGGCCGGCAGATTGAGTACCGGAACATCTCCGTCAAACAGCTGCAGCCACCACTGCCGGTGCAGCTCCAGCGAAGCACCCGACAATACCTGTTGTTCCCAGCAGGCATAATCCTTGTACTGAATACGGAGCGGCGCCAGGTTGGGCGCCATACCTTCATGGGCAGCCTTGTATAGCAACAACAATTCCTGGAAGACAATACCGGCAGACCAGCCATCACTAATGATATGGTGTACCACCAGGTTGAAAACCCATGCTTCATCACCTACCTGGTACAACGAAACCCGTAAGAGTGGTCCCTGTTGCAGATCAAACGGCTCGCGGGCATTGTGGGCCAACAGCCGGTTAACGGTCTCTACGGCATCCTGCTGCCCGCGCAGATCCCGGAGATCCATCCTGAAGGCGAAGTCGCTATCAGATACAATGTATTGCCGCACCTGCCCTTTATCATTGTTCCGGAATACCGTGCGCAATACTTCGTGTCGTAGCAGCAAAGCCCTGAAGGCGCTGTCGAAGGCATGCACGTCGAGCCTGCCGTGAAACCGGAAAGTAACCGGAATATTATACGCGCTGTTGCCGGCCGCATATTGACACAGCAGCCACAAGCGCTTCTGCGAAGAAGACAGGGGATAATCCGGCATCGACGGCGCAGCTGCAATGCTTTCGAAATCCATCTTACGGCCCGATTGAATAGCCCGGGCCTGCGACTGCAGCGTTGTATGTCTGAAATAATCTTTGATTGGAAGTTTTACCTGAAAGGTTTGGTACACGTGACCGGCCAGTCTGATCACATGCAGGCTATGACCGCCCGACAAAAAGAAGTCGTCCTGCAAACCGATCTGTGTCCTGTTCAACAACTGCTGCCAAATAACGGCCAACCTAATCTCCGTATCTGTTTCAGGTGGCCTGTACAGGTGGGCAGCGACCAGGTCGGCACCCTCGGGATCAGGCAACAGGTCCCGGTTGATCTTACCATTGGGTGTGAGCGGCAGCTTGTTCAACCTTACCACATGCACCGGTATCATATACGCAGGCAAACGCTTTTCCAGGTGGGTGCGCAAACCAGATGATAGCCCCTCGTCCAATCCGACCACGTAGGCGACCAGTTCATTTTCTCCCACTTTATTTTTCCTGACCCGCACTACCGCGGCATCGATAGCCGGGTATTGCTTCAAGACAGCTTCCACCTCCTTGGTTTCCACGCGGTATCCATGGACCTTGACCTGGTCATCGCGCCGGCCGAGAAACTCGATCTTCCCGTCGGGCAGCCAACGGCCAATATCCCCGGTCTTATACATCGTAGTCCCTGCCACAAACGGATTGGCAACAAATTTTTGGGCAGTCAATGCAGGTTGATGCAGGTATCCGCTGGCTACCCCTACCCCACTGATGCAGATCTCGCCTGGTATCCCAACCGGCACCAGTGCCTGTTGATCGTCGAGCAGGTAAACAGCCGCATCACCAAACGGTGCACCAAGGGGTATTACCGGAAGGTCCTTCGACAGATCGATGCGATTGATAAGTTTACCGATCGTCGTTTCCGTTGGACCATAGTGATTGTAGACTTCACACGATCCATGAGCGTTTCGTATGAGCGACAACACATCGGGGGTCAATTGTTCACCGCCAAACAAGAGACATTTATTAGGCAACCAAACAGTTTCTCCCTGCAACGCTTTCCAGTGTGTGGGTACGATCTTCAAACAATCAACCGGCCGGGCGAACAATTGCTCAGGATCCATCAACGCCGTCTTCGAAAACAGGTGCAACGCACCGCCCGTCAGCAGTGAGGTATAGATGACCGTATTGCCGAGATCGGCCGCAACCGTCGATGCCAGCGCAAAGCTGGTGCAGGCCTGTATATTCGTTTTACCGAGCACCCCAAAGCAATAATCGGTCAGGCTTTCGTGCCTGATCATCACGCCCTTGGGATTGCCCGTGGATCCCGAAGTATAAATCACATAAGCCAGGTCTTCCGGTCGGGCGGTACCTGCAGGCACATTCCGATCACCGGCATAGGGCCGGTCTGTATCCAGCAACACCTGCGGACCGTAATAGCCAGGTAGCTCCGCCAGCAAAGCACCCGTTGTCAGCAACACAGCCGGCGCAGCATCCTCGAGCACATACCCGTTACGCACAGGCGGACTTGCAGGGTCGAGCGGCAGATACGCCATGCCCGCTTTCAAAACCGCCCAGATCGCTACCAACAGGTCTATCGAAGTATCCAATAAGATCGCTCCAAGCGCTCCCTTTCCACCATACCCCTCGGCGATCAGGTAAGCAGCCAGCTGGTCGGTCCGTTCGTCCAGTTCGCGGTAGCTGAGTGAAGCCTCTCCGAACACGAGCGCTGTTGCGTCAGGAGTGCGCAAGGCCTGTTCGCGGAACAGATCGACTACCGTTTTGCCTGCAGGAGTGCTTGCCCCCGTGACATTGAACTGGTGCAGCAATTGTTCTTTTTCGCCGGGCATTAAATAATCCAAAGACCCTACCGGCATGTCCGGCGCACTGATGGCGGCACCCAGCAACCGCTCCAGGTGAACCGCCATACGCTGAATCGTATCAGCCGTATAGAGGTCGGTATTGTATACCAGTTGCAGGTCGATCTCCTTTCCATTGAGCGTAAACAGGAAGGAAAGATCGAACTTGCTTACTTTTTCCTTTTCCTCGTGGTAGCTGCTGATCTTCAAATCACCCAGCTCCCTCGAACCCGACATACCAATGGCATCGGTGTTCTGCAGCACAACCCAAACATCGAACAGTGGGTTGCGTGCCCGGTCACGTGGTAACTGCAGCTGATCCACCAACTCATCGAAAGGATACAATTGATGATCATATGCCTCCAGCGTGATCCGTTTGACGCGTTGCAACAACCCGGCATAGCTGTCCGTCGGTTCAAAAGATGAACGCAGCGCCAGCGTATTCACATAAAAACCGATCTGGTTCTCCAGATCAGTGTGTTCGCGACCGGCTATCGGACTACCGATGACCAGGTCAGTTTGGCCCGTGTACCTGAAAAGCAACACATCGACCGCTGCCAGCAGCCCCATGAAAAGGGTGGCGCCGCGAACCTGGCAATATGCTAGCACAGATCGCATAACGGCCGGGTCAAGGCGCCGGCTTACCATATCCCCCTTGTAGAACCTTACCGCTGGCCGCGGCTTATCGGTGGCCAATGCCAGCACAGGCAACTCGCCGCCCAGCTGACGCAGCCAATATGACCGCAGATCGGAACTTTTACCGTCATTCAACTGTTGCTGCTCCCATACCGCATAGTCTTTATATTGTATCCTGAGCGCCGGCAGCGTTATACTCATCCCCCTGCAACGCGCATGGTACAAAGTCATCAACTCCTCCACCAGAATATTCATCGACCAGCCATCGCTGACGATATGGTGAACCACATAAACAAATACGTTCCTATCGTCGGTTAGTTGGTACAGGTTGGTGCGCAGCAATGGCCCGTTGGATAGATCGAATGGCTGGGCGATCTCGCGACGAACAGCCATTTTAAGATCAGCTTCCGGGTCCCGGGCCGCCCGCAGGTCATGGTAGCCCAGTTCGAAAGTGTAGGAATCAGCATCCTGTACATGCTGCCGGAGTGTAGCATCGGCAGCTTCCCGGAACACCGTTCTCAATATCTCGTGCCGGCGTAGGAGCTCCTGCAAGGATGCTCCCAGGGCTTGCCTGTTCAGCCCGCCTTCGAACACGAATACGCCTGGCATATTGTAAGCAATATTGCTTTCCTCCACCTGGGCCAGTATCCACAATCGCCTTTGCGCAGAAGAGACCGGATAGCTCGCTGACGGTGCAGCAACAGGAATGGCCGTCTCGCGGCCCGTGTGCCTGCTTTTTAAGAACCCTACAAGCGCTTCCTTATGCGCTCTGATCAGCTCAATAAATGTATCTGAAAGTGCATCCCCCGGAAAACTGACCTCCAGGTCATTACCCGATAACGCAAGATATACATCATGGCTTTTTAGCTCATCGATCAGCTGAGGAATATACATAGTCTAATAATTGGTAAAATGCGTCAATAACAAAGAGCCCGCCTGGCAGCACGGCTATGACAAAAGAGAGATTACACGTTAACGTTGACTGCCGTCGTCAGATCAGCATTTTCTTACCGGTCCGGGCTGTCCGCGCCGACACCTGCGCTACCTGGTCAATGAAACCAGCCAGGGCGCCGGGATGCTCATGTTGAAAGAAATCTGTAAGGGTTATATTGATATCGAAAGCGTTCCTGATCCGCTTCAGCAACATCATCGCTTTCAGGGAATCGCCTCCCAGTTCAAAGAAATTATCATCGATGCCCAAGCCCGTAATCCCGAAGAATTGTTCAAAAAGTTCGGTCGTGCGCTTTTCCGTCTCCGTCTGTGCAGCACGCCACTGACTGGACAACCGTGGGCGCTCCGCCTTTTCAGGAACTGCTTCGTTCACCACTTCGTCAAGGTATACATCCTTCTTCACCTCGAATACACGATAGATCCTGCTGCTCAGTTCCTCTATCGTTTGGATCAACAAAGGTGTCCCTACCGGACCCAGGCTCCATTCAAACAATTCGATGATCTCATCGGGCCTCAAACAAGACCTTGTTGTACCGGTCTCGCGGCGTATATCTTTTTCATGAAAGACCATATCGCCCAGACCTACTCCCCGCCAGTTGGGCAGCTCGCCCGATCTGGACAACAAGAAGTGATCCATATAGGAATTAGCAGCCGCATAGGCGCAAAATCCCAGTCCACCCAGCACGGTTGAAAGGCTGGAGGTAAACCACACGAAGTCGGGCGTACGATGCCCGAAAATGCTATAGATATTTTCAATGCCTGTCACCTTTGGCGCCAGCAAGGTCTTAGCCCTGGCCGGCGTAATATCTTCTACCAGTTCGAAAAAATGATCATCGATTACACCAGCTGCATGAACGATCCCATGGATTGCCCCCAGTTGTGTTTCTACTGCCTGAACGACCTGTTCAAAAGCAACGGCGTCCGCAACATCGGCCTGAAAATAATGGACGGCATCGCTTATCGCAGTAAGTGCCTGGAAATGCGCAGCTGCTTCCTGCTTAAGCGATAACAGCGATCTTCGCCCCGTGAGCACCAGCGTTACGCCGTAGCGTTCCAGCAGGTATTTACCGATCACAAAACCTACATTTCCCAACCCACCGGTGATGAGGTAGATCCCTCCGGGGCGGATCTTCTGCCCGGAGACTACGCTCCTGGTATTTTTCTGAAACTCCTGTATCCAACGCTGGCCATTACGTAATGCGACCATCCTTTCACGCGCCCCCACATTCCCCCTGATCTCATCGGCGAGCATAGACCATAAGGGTTCGCCTTGTGCTTCCATCGGGAGATCGATATTAAAACAAGTAACGGAGTATTCCTGCGGCAGCACATTCACCAATCCCAACAAGAGCGATTGCCCGTGATCGCCGCTTTCGTTGCCCAATACCTTATGTAGTGCGGTCGTCAGTACCGCTATCCTCTTTTCTTTCAGGGTTCCCGACCGCAGCAAAGCCTGCACCAGCCATACCAGGGAAAAGAACAGGCGACAGCCGCCGGCATTCGTTTCATCAACAATGGTCTTATGAGGATCGATGCCCATCCCCCAGCCATATACGATATCCGTAATGACGATACCTTGCGCCCGAACAGCTTCCAGCAGCCGATCAAATTGACCGGGATCCGTTGGATTGATCGTATACCGGTCATTACCCTCCTGGTAAAAGCCATCCCCAACAAGAGCCTCCAGCACCCTGCACGATCCATCCGCATCCGCCAGGTGCCTTTTCAAGGATTCACCCAATGCACCATCGGCACCGAAAAGCAGGTATACACGGGAAGTCACCACTTGCTTTTCACAAAAAATGGTTCTTTTCCACAGCGGATGATACACCCAATCTTTTAGTGACTTGTTGTCGGAAAAACCTATGTTGATACCAGCCTGTAAATAACTTTTAACCGGGTCCACTTCGGTGGGATACTTTACCGGTTCAAACGAATAGGTCGGCAACGATACCTTGCGGCGCTGCTGCCCTTCGTACCAGGATGTCCAGTTAACAGGCACCCCACTGCTCCACAACTGACCAATGCGGTTCGTTAGGTAGTGCAGGTCATCGGCCTGCTCCCGGATACCACGTACCAGGTTCAACGCTGCCGGCAGCTCTGCGACCGGCTGCTGCTTCAGCAAACTGATCAGCGACTGGCCCGCCCCTACTTCCACAAATACCAGTTCTTCCCGGCTCCCTTGTTGAAGGATCGTTTGCAGCCCTTTGGAGAACTGCACCCCCTCCCGCATCTGCCGCACCCAGTAGTCCGCATGCGCCAGCTCTGACGCGCCTATGAACCCACCGGTAACGTTGGAGATAAAAGGGATCGTAGCCTTCTGGATCGATACGTGCTTCCAGTAGGGCAAGAACGAGGTGCCGGCCTCCTCCATCATTGCCGAATGAAAGGCATGCGACGTATGCAACACCCGGTATACAACAGCGTCGGCCTCCAGCGCCTGCGTCAGCCGGTCAATCGCAGCCAGTTCACCCGATAGCACAACCTGCTCCGGGCCGTTCACTGCTGCCAGCGACAACCCTTCCTGCAGGTATACCTGCACGGCTGCTTCACTCAGCGAAATACTCACCATCGATCCCGGTTGCGCGGCATTCATACAAGCACCCCGCCGCACAACCAGTTCAAGGCATTGCTCAAAAGCGATAACACCGCTTACGCACGCAGCCGTATATTCTCCCAGACTATGACCCAGCATATAACGCGGTACGATCCCCAGTTGACCCAGCCACATCGACAAAGCATATTCCAGCAGAAACAGCAAGGGCTGTGTATATTTTGTCTGGTTGATCTTACCACCTTCCTCACCATACAATATCGAACGATGGTCCTCACCCGTCAGCGATTGCAACAGCGAGAACCCTTTATCCATATAAGCACGGAACACCGCATCCTGTTCATACAGGTCGCGGCCCATACCCGCATACTGCGATCCCTGGCCCGAGAACAGGAACACGATCCCCACACTACGGTCAGCACTGCGGCGCACCTGCCCCGCAAGCCGCCCACCGGACAACTGATCCAGCAGATCGGCACGGTCGCGGAAAACCGTGGCACAACGGTACCCGAAGGCTTTGCGACCGGTCTGCAACGTATAACACAGGTCACCCAGGTTGAGGTCTGGTTCTTCGCTTAAAAAGTGCTGTAGCTTCTCCAGGTATCGCTTCACCGATTGTGCCGTCCGTGCCGACACCGTCAACAATTTATTCGCTGGTCCCGCGTCACTGCTTTCCACAGCCGGCGCTTCTTCCAGTATCACGTGCGCATTGGTGCCACCGATACCAAAGGAACTCACACCTGCACGCAAAGGCCAGTCGCCCCGGCGCACCCAATCCTGTAGCGACGTATTTACATAAAAAGGACCACCCGCAAAATCGATCTCCGGATTGGCCACTTCGAAGTGAAGGCTCGGAGGCAACTGACGGTGCTGCAAGCTCAACGCCGTTTTGATCAACCCAGCAACACCAGCAGCAGTATCCAGATGACCAATATTCGTCTTTACAGAACCGATAGCGCAAAACTTATCGGCCCCGCCTGTAGCAAAAGCTTCATTCAATGCACGAACCTCTACAGGATCACCCAACCGCGTTGCCGTACCATGGGCTTCTATATAACTGATCGAATCAGGGGATACGTTGGCCAGTTTATGGGCGGCCCTGATACATTCCGACTGTCCTTTTACACCGGGTGTGGTATACCCCGGTTTTTGTCCGCCATCGTTGTTGACCGATGTAGACTTTATAATCGCATAAATAGCGTCCTTATCTTTTATTGCCTCCTGCAAACGCTTCAACACGACCACACCTGTTCCTTCTCCTACCGATGTGCCGCTGGAAGCAGCATCGAAGGTTCGGCAATGCCCATCGTGCGAAGCGATCTTTCCGGCTTCGTACAAATATCCCTTCTTATGGATCGTCTTGATGGACACCGCACCGGCGAGCGCGATTGCACATTCCCGTGTCAGCAGGCTGCGACAGGCAAGGTGGATCGCTACCAGTGAAGTAGAACAGGCCGAATCGACAAACACAGCAGGCCCGCGTAAATTCAGTTTATAAGCGGTCAGGGTATTGACGAAGGCGGCATTGGTGATCATTTTTCGGTACAAGGGATCTATCTCCGACTTCCCCGACCTGGCGTAGGCATACATCTGCCAGTTACCATTGGATGAGGCGCCACCAAATAAACCGATCTTCTTCTGATCTACTTGCGAAGCATAACCGGCATCTTCGATCGCACTCCAGCAATGCTGGTGAAAGGCCCTTATCTGCGGATCCATCATCGCCGCCTCTTCCGCCGTATAGCCAAAAAAGGCAGGGTCGAAACAGTCCTTATCCTCCACGATCGCTCCGCAGGACGGCACATACAGTTCGTTCGACAGCAACGTCTCATCAACGCCCAGTGCACGCATCTCCTCTTTCGAAAAGAAGGTGATCGATTCATGACCTGCCTGCAGGTTCTGCCAAAACTGCCGGTGATCGCTGCTTCCCGGAAAACCCGACGACATACCGATGATGGCTATCTCCAGTCCATTGTATTGGCTACCTGTACTCATCCTCTTCGATATTGAATTTAGAAAACTCATCGACCAGCAACCCGGCATCCACCACCTGCTCTTCTTCCACCGCCATGCCAGGCACCACATGCTCTACCAGGGATTTTATACTGGGATATTCAAACAACTGCGCTACCGAAATATCTTTTTGCAGCAGCTGACTAACAGCTGCAGACAACTTTACAATGCGCAACGAGTTACCGCCCACCTCGAAGAAATTATCGGCGATACCGACCCTGTCCCTTCCCAATACTTCGCACCAGATAGCAGTCAACTGCTCCTCGAGCTCATTGCGCGGCGAAGCAAAGGAAACACCCGCTCCGTCCTCCACCGGTCCCGCCACGGGCAACCGGTCTTTATCCACTTTACCATTGGTTGTTAAGGGAAATGCATCGACGGCCCAGATATGCGCAGGCAACATCCAGGCAGGCAACTGCTGCGACAGGCGGTGACGCAGTGCCACCGGATCGATGTCAGCTGCCCCAGTCACATACGCAATCAATTCCTGCTCCCCGGTTTTATTGACCCCGGGCAATACCAATGCAGCATCGACCTGACCAGAACGGCACAACGCGTTCTCAATTTCGCCGGGCTCGATGCGGTAACCGCGTATCTTCAGTTGTGCATCTTTTCTTCCAATAAAAACGATATTCCCATCCGGCAGCCACTTCCCCAGATCACCGGTACGGTACATGCGCTCGCCGGCGCGGAAGGGATCTTCTACAAATCGTTCTGTTGTCAGCGCTTCCTTGTTCAGGTAACCGCGCGCTACACCGGCACCGCCAATGCAGATCTCTCCGGGCACACCAACCGGAACAGGAGCTGCTGCATCGGTCAACAAGTAGATATGAGTATGGGCAATGGGTTTTCCGATGATCACCGGCTCCCCGCTCTTCAATGGTGCCACAATACAACCTACCGTGGTCTCTGTTGGTCCATACTCATTGTATATTTCAATGGCAGGATTAATATGTTGTAAGATATCGACCTGTTCCGCCGTCAGTTGCTCTCCGCCAACGATAGCCCGCTGTATGGAAGTTCCCTGCAGGGGCAGGTACCTGAGCAGGTTGATATGCGAAGGGGTCAGCTTGATGCTGTTGATGCCGCTGTGTGACCGAAAATTGGCGGTGAGCACTTGTGACAGGTCTGCCCGGTGATCGAAGATCGTCAGTGTGCCACCCTGAGTCAATGTACAGAATATACAGGTGACCGTCAGGTCGAATGACAAAGAAGTAAATAGGCCAAAAGAAGCTGGCTCATGCCCCTTGAAATAATACTTATTGGCCCACTGTATGTAGTTGGAAAGATTGCTATGGGAGATTGCCACGCCCTTGGGATGGCCGGTAGAGCCCGATGTATAAATAACATACGCCAGTCCGTCCTTTTGTGACGGGGGAAGCATTGCCCTTGATCCTTCGATCCCATCCAGTTGTATATCCAGCGCCATCACCTGCCCACTGTAGTTACCCAGCTCAAACAGGTAGTCGCTCTGGGTCAGCAATACAGCGATCCCTGCATCTGCCATGATGTGCTCCCGGCGGGCCAGTGGGTAATCCGGATCGATGGGCACATAAGCTGCGCCGGCCTTAAGGATACTCCATATGGCGGTGATCATAGCCACCGACCGGTCGAGCAGGATGCCGATACGATCGCCCGGCTGAATGCCATAGGCCGATACAAGGTGAGCAGCCAGCCCGTCGGACTGTTCCTGTAGTTCGCAGTAAGTAAGGTTGGCATCGCCCGCCTGAACCGCAATTGCTTCGGGATGAAGCTGCACCTGTTGCCCAAACAGGTCGACAACAGGCCGGTATCCCTCGAAATTGGGCAACACCGCATTAAACGACACCAGTAGCTCCTGGCGCTCCGCTTCCCGGAGACAGGATAGCTCCTGATGAGCAACCTGTGGTTGCTCCACCATCTGTTGGATGAGGTATTCAAAATGACCGGATAGCGCTGTCATTTGCGCAGCATCGTACACCGATCCATTATAGTCGAAACGGATATGAAAGGAATCACCCGGTGTCACCATGATGGTAAGATCGAAATTGTTGCGGCCATACACTTCAAAACCCGTCATAGTGATAGCATGGCTTTCTTGTTGGTCAGCCACCTCCTGCTGCACCAATTCCTGCACGGGGAAGTTCTCAAACAGCATAATGTGGTTGAACAGTTCCCTGCCCTGCCCGGCAACTTCCCGCACGGCTCCCAAGGGTAGGTAGCGGTAGGGAAGGTTGTCCAGGGAAGCCTGTTGAGCAGCCCGCAACAAATCGGTTACCGTTGCCTTATTCGAAAGGTCGATCCGTACAGGGATCGTATTGATGAACATACCGATCATCTCTTCCACCCCCTCCAGCTCTGCAGGCCTGCCGGATACCACAGCACCGAAGACTACATCGGAACTATTGGTATACCGGGCCAAAACGAGCGCCCAGGCAGTTTGAATAAAAGTGCTTTCTGTAACACCCAGCGTCGCGCACAACCTTTGAAGTTGCTTGCGCAGTGGTTCATCCAGTGAAAACCCTACAAACTGCGGACGAAAAACGGTTCCATCCGCCGATTGCTTACCCGGCAATAGGCTCATCGTATCCATGCCGGTCAGGTATTGTTTCCAATACGACATTGCCAGTTCGCTATCCTGCTTGCCGAGCCATTTGATGTATTGTGCATAGGCGGGTGGTTTGGGAAGGTCCTCTACCCTACCCTGCAACAGCCCATGGTAGATCGCAAAGAACTCACGGATCAGTATACTCACACACCAGCCATCCATCAGGATATGGTGGTGACTCCACAAAAACTCATACTCCCCATCCGCTACCCGTACCACCTGCAAGCGCATCTGGGAACCCTCCTGCAGGTTGAACCCACGTGCCCGGTCTGCCGAACGCCAATCAGCCACATTAAAGCTGCTGTCTCCTGAACGGTCGGCATAATCAAAATCACCCAACACACCCTTTCGAACGATCTGCACAGGCTTATTCCCCAGGTCGTGCCGGAAGCTCGTCCGCAATACCGCATGACGCGCTACCAGACGCTGGTAGCTCTGCCCCAGCAAGTCGATATCCACCACCCCTGCTACCCGGTAACTCATCTGCTCGAAGTAGGCACCGCTCTGCGGCCACATCAACCATTGGTAATAGAGCCCCTCCTGCAACGGGCTCAACGTATATACATCTTCCAGGTCGCCTTTCGTATTCAACGCCAGGCATTGACCAATGCTTAATTCTTTATAGCCAAGATCAGAAGGCGTCAGGTATTCGCCAGCAGTATCAGACAACAGGTCGATCAACCCTTCCAGCTCCTGCCGGTAGGCTGTCATTAGTCGCTCCATCGTGGCAGCATCGTATTGACCGGTACTGTAGCTGATCGAGATACCCAGTTGACCACCCACCGTGATGCCCGTGATATCCAGCAAACAGTCACGCTGCCAGCCACCACCGATGTTGCGACCATGGGCCTCCCCCGAAGGAACCAGCACCTGGTCACCAGATCCGCCCCTGCCGAAGTCGCCGAGATAATTAAAATTGATAGCGGGACTAAGGCCATAGTCACGGCCACGCAGGTATCGAAGGATCCCATAACCGATGCCACGGCCGGGCACAGCCTGCAGGTCTTCCTTCACCCCGATCAGTTGCAACAACCGGTCGGCAGAACGCCCCATATCCAATAACACCGGGTACATGCTCGTAAACCAGCCCACTGTACGGCTGGTATCAAGGCCACCGCCGATGTCTTCCCGCCCATGACCTTCCAGGTTCACCAGTACACGGTTCAACCCCCACACACGCTTCAGCGCCAGACCAAGGCCAGTCAGCAAAACTTCATTGGGACCCGTACGGTAACTTTTATAACAACGCAGCAGGAAACGCTCCGTCTGTTCAGCCGTCAACGCAAAAGAACAGTTGGCAATCGACTCCTGCAGGTTACTGCCTCCTTCCCGGTCCACCGGAAGCGAGGCAAAGTCATGCTGCGACAACGATGACCAGTATTGATCTTCCTGCAGCAAAGCTTCGCTTTGCGCATACGATCCCTGCTGCAGCTGCCAGTCACGGAAAGCATCCGTCTTCAGTGGCAGCGTCAATGCTTCGCCTGCCTGGTGCTGCACATACAACTGCTCCAGGTCTTCCAGCAGGATACGCCACGATACCCCATCGGTCACCAGGTGATGGATCACCAACAGCAAACGGTCCTCCGCTTCCCCACGGAACAAACAGGCTTTTAACAGCGGACCCGTTTGCAGGTCCATACCGGATTGTATCTCCTCACAATGCGACACAAAACTATCCCCCGTCGCTCCTGTTACCACCGTAAAACCGTATCCCTGCGCCAATCCCAGGTTCTCCTGCACCCACCCTTGCGGCGTAGCGCGGAAGACCATCCGAAGTGCATCATGGTGTTTTACCAGTTCCATCAACGCTGCACGCAGGCCAGCCTCCGATAAAGGGCCACGGCTGCGCAGCAGCATCGATTGATTATAATGAGCAAATGCTTTACTCCCGTTGTTGAAAAACCAATGTTGTACAGGGCCCAGCGGCACCGCTCCCTGCACCACCTCCTGGCCAATGCTGCGGCCAGACAGGCTCATACGCCCGGCCAGTTCTTCCAGTACAGGGTACTGCAACACGTCCTGGATCGTTAAACTATACCCCCGTTGCTTCAGCCGCGACACCACCTGGATGCTCTTGATGGAATCTCCACCCAGCACGAAAAAATCATCACCGATACCAATGGGTTGCTTCTTCAACACCGCCTCGCACACTGCCACCAGCTGTTCTTCCGCATCGGTACGGGCCGCTACATACCCAGCACCACCACGTAAGCCATGCACAGCAGGATCGGGCAATTTCCGTTTATCGATCTTGCCATTCGTGGTCAGGGGCCAAGCATCCACCTGAACGAATTGGGCAGGCACCATATAAGCCGGCAATTGCCTCGATAACCAGCTGCGCAAAGCAGGCGCCTGCAAATCGGCATTACCGATCAGATAGGCCACCAGTTCCTTACCGCCGTCGGGAAGCTCCCGCACCACGACCAACGCCCCATCAATACTTTCATATTGCTGCAAGGCAAATTCTATTTCACCCACTTCTATCCGATAACCCCTGATCTTGACCTGCTCATCTTTGCGCCCGATGAAGACAAGGTTACCGTCCGGCAACCACTTCGCAAGGTCACCGGTGCGGTATATCCGCTCACCCGTTACAAAAGGGTTGGGTACAAATTTCTCCATCGTCAGGTCGGGCCGGTTCAGGTAACCGCGGGCCAGCCCCATACCACCGATGCAGAGTTCACCCACAACGCCCACCGGCACCAGGTTGCCCTGGTTGTCCAGTATATAGATCCTGTCATTGGCAATAGGCCTGCCAATGGGAATATTTTTATGCGTAAGGAGGCTTCCCTGATCGATGCGGTACAAACTGGCACAGATGGTTGTTTCCGTAGGACCATAAGCATTGAATAAAGTGCCGGTCTTGATAAAGGCAGCTACATCTTCAGGATTGGAAGGCTCCCCACCAACGATTAATTTCTTCAGGGAGGTAAGTTGATCGATCTGCAATTGGTGCAACAGGGCGGTGGGCAGGCCGGCTATTTCAATTTGCCGGTCGATCAGAAAAGCTTCGAGCAATGCAGGGTTCTTCCGGTCTTCGTCTTTAATAATGTGCATCTCCGCACCCGCCACAGGTGCCGAGAAGATCTCGAAAACCGAAACATCGAACGACAGGGAATAGAACTGCAGGAATTTCTCCCGCTGCCTGATCTCATAAACAGCATTCATCGCCTGCATGGAGTTGGCGAGTGAGGCGTGTGTGATCATCGCGCCTTTGGGCTCACCCGTCGATCCCGAAGTATAGATCACATAGGCCAACTGTGCACCATCGATGGCGGGTTGAGCCGGAATAACATCCGGTACAACCCCGGTAAGTTCAATATCGAGCGCCAGCAAAGCGCCGTCGTAATAATCCAGGTCAAAAATAAGATCGGTGCGCGTGAGCAACACCTTGAGGCGGGTATCCCGGAATATGAATTCCTTTCTGTTTCTCGGATGTTCCGGATCGATCGGCACGTACACACCCCCTGCCTTCAAAATGGCATAAGCAGCCACCATCATTTTTTCCGATCGTTCGATCATCACACCTACCAGATCTTCCTTACCCACCTGATACTGCTGCTGCAGGCATGCTGCGAGCAGATCGGATTGCTCATCGAGTTGCCGGTAAGTAAGCGTAACGCCTTCATACACGACCGCCAGGGCATCCGGAATGGAAGCAACCTGTTTCCTGAACAACCCGATCACATCCTGTGCGCCACCGAAGTTCACTTGCGTATCATTGAACACATGGAGCACCTGCCTTTTTTCTTCAACACTCAGGTAATCGAGCTGCTGCAAGGGCATAGCGGGTGCCTGCACGATCGCTGCCAGCAATTGCTGCAGGTGTTGGCAGAGCCGCTCAATATTACCATAGGAATATACATCGGGATTGAAAATAACCCGTAACTCGAGCGCTGTTACCGACTCGACAAAGTTGAGTACCATATCGAAGGCGCCGATGTATTTGGCAGCTCCTTCAAATTTTTTTATACTCAGTCCTTCCAATTGCTGCAGGGACTGCGGATCGGCATTTTGCAGCAATACCTGTATATCGAACAAGGGGTTGCGGCTGATGTCGCGCTGACCGCTCAATTGCTCTACCAATTCATCGAAGGGATAAGCCTGGTGTTCATAAGCACCGGTCACCGTTTGCTTTACCCCTTGCAACAAGGCATCAAACCCCTCTTCCGCTGAAAAACTGGTACGCAATGCCAGTGTGTTTGCATAAAAACCAATCTGGCTTTCGAGATCGGTATGTTGCCGGCCTGCGACCGGGCTGCCGATCACAATATCCGATTGCCCTGTATAGCGACAACAAAGGGTGTAACAGGCGGCCAGCAGTCCCATATACAAAGTAGCCTGTTGCTGACGGCAGAGCGCCTTCAGTGCACCGACCACTTTTTCATCCAGCACCATACCATAGTATTCACCATTGAAAGTCTTCACCGCAGGCCGTACCAGGTCGGAGGGCAATGGCAATACCGGCAGATCGCCTTTAAATTGCTGCAACCAGTACGTACGCAGACTGTCGTTACCGGCTACCTGTTTTTGCTGCCAGTCTACATAATCTTTATACTGTAGTTCCGGCGGCGCCAGGGGATCCGGCAGGCGTTGTTGTAAAGCATTATACACCGTAATGATCTCGCGTATCAGGAGGTTGATGGACCAGCCGTCGCAGATGATGTGGTGCAACACGTACGCAAACACCCATTGGTTATCAGTCAATTGGTACAGGTACAAACAAAGTAATGGTTGATCGAGCGCAAAGGGTCGGGCAAGCTGGCTTTCCAGCCCTTCGACCAGCGCTGTCTCCGGCGATGCTACTGTTCTCAGATCACGACACAGGATGCCGGGCCATGCACTATCCGCCGGAAGTATATATTGCCGTACGATTCCCTCCTCATTTTCCCGGAACACAGTGCGCAGACTCTCATGACGCTCCACAACACTCCGGCAAGCCGATTCCAGCAAATGAGGATGCAGGTCGCCTTCCAACTGGTACACACCCGACATATTGTAGGCGATACTCGCCTGCTCCGACTGGCTCAGTACCCACAGGCGCTGCTGCGCGGAAGACAGCGGATAATCCGCCTGCTCCGGCGCACGCGGAATGCGCTGCAGGCTTTGGCTATTTTTCTGGTGGGATTGAATAAAACCGATCAGTGCTTCTTTGTGCAGGCGGATGGCAGCCAGTAACTCGCTGTTCATCGCACCTTTCGGCGCCTGTACATCGAGACGGCCATCTATTACCCTGACACGAACCTTTAACGTTTTCAGGGTTTCATACAGCTCAGCGATCATATCGAAAATGTTTCAGTATTAGCAATAGCGTCGGCATCAAACAATTCACCGTTGGCCCACCTGATCTTTTCCACTTCGCCTGCAATCGCTTCGATGGTGGGCGCCACGAATACGTTGCGCATGTTGACGGTAACGTCCAGCTCACGCTGCAAGCGATTGACAAAAGCACCTACAGACAGGGAATTGGCGCCCAGCTCGAACAGGTCATCGCGGATACCGATCCTGTTCACATTGAGAATAGAGGCCCAGATCTTTTCGATTTGCACCTGCAGTTGGGTTACAGGCCCGAGATAGGTTGATAGCAATAGGCTTTCGTTTTCTGTTGGCCGGGGCAATGCTTTCCGGTCGATCTTCCCATTGCTGTTGAGCGGAAACGCTTCCACCAGCAGGAAGTGGGCCGGCACCATATAAGCAGGCAGGCTGTTCTTCAGGTAGTCTTTAATGGCCGGAATATCCGGTTCATCGCTGCGCAGCAGGTAGCCACACAACTGGTTCATGTTATTGCCGTCCTGGTATACGTGAACAATGGCCCCTTTCAGCTGCTCATGCTTTTGCAATACACTTTCTATTTCGCCCAACTCTACGCGGAATCCCCGTATCTTAACCTGGTTGTCTTTCCTGCCCAGGAATTGCATGTTACCATCCGGCAGAAAGCGCCCGAGGTCACCCGTTTTGTACATGACGCCACCGAGGCGATCGTTGAAAGGATCGGGCTTGAAAGCCGCGGCCGATTTCTCCGGATCATTGGCATAGCCCCGCGCCACACCTACTCCACCGATGTACAACTCACCCACCACGCCTTTCGGCACCGGTTGTCCATGATCATTCAAAATATAAAAGCTATTGTTCCAGATAGGACGACCATAAGGGATACTTGCCCAGGAGGGCAATACCGTTTCGATGGGATAGTAATTGGACCACACCGTTCCTTCTGTGGCGCCGCCAAGACTAATGACCGAAGCGGCCGGAAAGTAAGCGCGGATCTGATCGGGCAGCTTTACGGGTATCCAGTCACCGCTAAGAAAGACGAGGCGAAGATCGTTTTGCCGGAAGGGGTCGTTGGCTGCCGCCAGCTCACCGACCAGGTAATGCATGGTAGAAGGAACCGAATCCCAGAAAGTGATCCGTTCTTCGAGCAGCAATTGTTTCAGCCTGCCGATCTGTTGTACCTCTTCCTGGCGGGCAATCACTACGGTACCACCGGCAGACAAAATGCCGAATATGTCGTACACCGACAGATCGAAGCACATAGACGTGATGAAGAGCATCCGGTCTTCCGGCCCCACCTGAAAGGTTTTATTGACCCAATCGACGAGGTTCACCGCAGCATGGTGTTCGATCATCACGCCTTTGGGTCGGCCTGTCGATCCCGATGTATAGATGGTATAAGCGAGCTCACGGCTGCTGTGCAGTATGCCGGGATTGCCCGGATGGAAGTCTGCGAGTGCTTCCTGACTCATTAAAAGCATATCAATCCCGTCAAATGCCGCGGTAGCAAATGTCGTGGCATCGCTGACCACCAGCTTCACGGCCGAATTGCGGGCAATGTATTCCTGGCGATCTGCCGGATAGTCCGGATCGATGGGTACATACGCCGCGCCTGCCTTCAGGATACCATACATCCCGATGATCATAGAGAAACTGCGGCTCGCATGGATGCCGATATTATCGCCACCCTGTACCCCCTTTGCAAGCAGGCAGGCAGCGAGGCGGTTCGCCTCCTCGTTGACTGCCTGGTAGGTTAGTCCTACCCCATCCTGCCGCAGCGCCACAGCGCCGGGCGTCAGCGCAACCTGCCGCTCAAACAGCTTATCCAGCGTCATCGCCTGTTCATAGGGTTGCTCTGTATCGTTGAAGGTGGTCAGCAAGCTGGTCCTTTCATCTGCTGTCAGCAGGTCGAGCGCCACCAAAGGAGTATGCACCTGCTGCGCAAAAGCGCCCAGTATCCGGATATACAGTTCCAGCGCATAAGCCACTGCTTCGGTCTCAAAATAAGCGGGCGCATATTTGATCCGTGCCGTAAATCGGTCCAGTGTTTTACCAACCTCCACATCGAAAAGCGTATTGGTCATCTCGTGTGCCACCTCCAGGTCCGACACTTTTTCACCAGCCTCCAGTATATTGATCAGCGCATCTTCCCCCACGTCTTCGAAGCGGTGAAAATCCGTATAGTTCAGGATCGTATCGAAAACAGGATTGCCGACGGAAGTCTTATCGCCGATGAACCGGGCTATATCACTCAAATGCACTTCATGTGCCTTGACAGTAATGAGGTATTCGTTGACCTGTTTTACCAGCGACAACAGGTCTGTGCACTTACCTAGATCGATGCGTACCGGAATGGTGGTCAAAAAGCAACCGAGCATATTCTCACCATCCTCGATCTCCGGCCGCTCATGGGTCACTACCCCCGTCACCACGTCCTGTTCGGCGCAGATGATGTGCAGCAGACAAATATGGGCCGCCAGGCAGATCGCTTTGAAGGAAACCTGTTGTTGTTCGGATAGCGCTGTCAATTGTAGCAGCAACTCGCGGCTCACGGGTCGCTGCACTTTCAGCATCCCGGTGGCATCACTGATCCTGGTACCCTTATAATTGAAAGGAAGTTTATTCCGGGTATAACCCTGCAGCAGGTTTTTCCAATAGGATGCTGTTGCGCTGCCGGTCTGCCTGCCAAGGGTGATCGCACAATAATCCTTGTAGCTGTGTTTCAAAGGAGCAGGTTCCCCGCCGGTATAATTGGCAATTTCCGTTTTAAATACCGACACACTCCAGCCATCCAGCATCGCATGGTGAAAGCTGTAGGTAATGTAATGCCGGTCCCCTTCCAGCCGGAACAGGTTAATCCGCCACAGGAGTTCATTATCGAACCGCAGCCGCTTGTCGAGGTCCATGCGCACATAGTCCTGTACCCGGACTGTCTTTTCCCCGGTCGTCAACGCGCTCAGGTCTTCATAGGTCAGGGGCAACTCCAATGCGGGCAGCACTACTTTTGCAGGGCGGCTGAAACTGCTCATAAAATACCGGGTCCTGAGAATAGCATGACGCTGTACCAGACGGTGCAACCCCTCCAGGAACCGGTCGACATCATCGATCCGGATGATAAAAGAGAACTGATCATAATACACCGGTTCGGCCGGATTGAGCAGGGACGAAAAGATCATCCCCTGCTCGATCGGCACTACGGGATAAATATCTTCATAAACAGCGGGTAATATCTTTTTGGTAAGATCTTCCTCTTCGATGCCGGCAGCAAAAGCAGCTATGGCGGCATGGCCGGCCTGCAGGTACTCTTCTACGGTATTGGGTGCATTGGTAAGATCAGGGACAGCCAGCGACTCCGTCAGCGACTGCACGGTGGGATGTTCATACAGCTCATGCACACTGATCTTCATCCCCAGTTGCTTACGGGCATGTACGACCAATGTAATAGCCTTGATGGAATCGCCGCCCAGGGCAAAAAAATCATCATCGATACCAATGGGCGCCCGGCCGAGCACCTCCTGCCACAAGGCAACCATGGCCCGCTCCTGGTCCGAACGTGGAGCTGTGTATGGATTGCGTGCCCCGTCAGCTATTTCGTCAGGCGCTGGCAATTGCTTTTTATCCACTTTACCATGCGAGGTCAACGGCAAACGCGCAAGCTGCACCCATTTTGCCGGGATCATCCAGGCTGGTAACAAGGACGTGAGCCATCCCCGCAGGTTGTCGGTCGTGACGGCATCATCGATCACTACGTAGGCTACCAACTCTTTTTCACCAGGCCTGGTTTCTTTAACAACCACCACAGCAGCCTCCACTGCTTCGTGGCGGCAAAGCACCTGCTCTATTTCTCCCGGTTCAATCCGATACCCCCTGATCTTTACCTGATCATCCAGGCGGCCGAGAAACCGGATATTGCCATCGGGAAGCCATTGGGCCAGATCGCCCGTCTTATACACACGGCCTTTGCCCGTATAGGGATTTGTCAGGAAGCGCGCCTCCGTAAGCGCTGCGTTGTTCAGATAGCCGAGGGCGAGGCCCGCACCGCCAATGTATAGCTCGCCTGGTATGCCCACCGGGCACAATCCTCCGTACGCATCCAATATATAGATCTGCGCAGCGGCCGCAGGCTTTCCGATCAGTATGCGTCCTGGACCTGCTACTTCCGTAACAATGCAACCGACCGTTGCCTCCGTGGGACCATATTCGTTGTACACCCGCATCGCCGGATTGATCGCTTTCAAGGTATCGACCTGGTCCATCGTCAATTCTTCTCCCCCCACGATCGCACAGGATAACTGCGACGATCCGATCGGCAGCTGCTTCAACAGATTAATATGAGAAGGCGTCAGCTTGATGGTATCGATCGCAGTATTACTGAATACCTGCTGTAAGGTATCTCCCAGGTGTTGCTGTTGATCATAAATGGTCAGCGTGCCACCCAGCATCAGCGTACAGTAAATGCTGGTAACGGTCAGATCGAAGGTCAGGGAAGTAAACAGCGGGAACCCATGGATCGGTTTATACTGAAAATAGTAACTGGCAGCCCATTGAATATAACTGGAAAGATTGCTGTTGGAGATACAACATCCTTTAGGATTACCGGTAGAGCCGGACGTATAGATCACATAGGCCAGGTCATCCGGCTGCGTAACGACGCCTGTTGCCGTCGACGGTGTTGTGAGCGTGTCCAGTTGTGCGTCCATGGCAAACAGGTTGCCCGTATACCCAGCGAGCTGAAACAACTGATTCGTCTCTGTGAGGAGCAGTTGCAGACCGGTATCCTCCATCATGAACGCTTTACGGCTATCCGGATAGTCGGGATCTATGGGCACATAAGCAGCTCCAGCCTTTAGCACGGCCAGCAAGGCGATCACGAGGTACTCCGAACGGCCCAGCATGATACCAACCACATTGTTGGGCCGAATGGCACAAGAGTCGATCAGGTAATGGGCCAGCTGTGTTGCCCGTTCATCCAGTTGCCGGTAAGTAAGCGTATTACCGTTACCAACGAGGGCAGTAGCGTCCGGTGATATTCGCACACGCTCCTCTATACAAGCAACGGGTGCTTTCCAGGCGGCAGCAGCGGCAGTATCCCGGCCAAATGCTACCAGCTTGTCTTTTTCCTCCCCACTCAGGAGATCAAGTAAGGCTATCGGCTGCGCGGGATCGGCGACGATGGCGCTCAACAGGTGATTGACCTGTTGTACTATACGCAAGGCGGTAGCCCGTTCAAAAAGATCACTGTTGTATTCAACAGACAGGAGCAGCTCCTTGCCCGATTGCATGAACATGAACGTGAGATCGAATTTACTGACACGATGGGCACCCATTTCATAGGGCCCTACGTGCAGATGGCCGATCTGCCTGCCAGGATCGACACCGCCCTCGTGCAGGTCTATGAACACATCGAACAGGGCATTCCTGCCTGACTCCCGTTGCAATCCCAGTTCCGATACCAGCAAATCGAAGGGGTGATACCGATGTTCGTAGGCTTCCAGGGTAACCTGCCGCACGCGTTGCAGCAACGACACGAATCCCTCCATCGGCTCGAATCGGGTGCGCAGGGCCAGCGCATTCAGGTAAAGGCCAACCTGGTCTTCAAGGTCTGCATGCTCGCGGCCGGCCGCAGGACTACCGGTAATGATATCGTGCTGACCCGTGTGGCGAAACAACAGCACGTTGACCAGTGCCAGTAAGCCCATGAACAAGGTACATCCTTCTGCCTGCAGCAATGCCTGTAGCGATGCTACGTGTTCTTTATCGAGCAGCGCCTGCACCATGCCTCCTGCATAAGACCGTACAGCAGGCCGCTGTTTATCGAGGGGCAGGGAGAGTACGGGCAATTCACCGCCCAATTGACGCGCCCAGTAGGCAGCGTGTTGCCGGTCACCGCCGGCACGCAACAGTTCGTGCTGCCAAACGGCATAGTCTTTATACTGAAGACGCGCTGTCGGCAAGGAAGGCTGTCGCCCTTCCGTATGCGCAGTATAGCATTCAAGTAATTCACGGATCATGATGTCGAGCGACCAGGCATCGCAAACGATGTGGTGCATCACATAACAGCACACCCATTCCTCCGCCGCCAGGCGGAACAGACCCGCCCTGATCAGTGGCCCATTAGCAAAATCGAATGGCAGGGTCGCCATTTGCTGCAGCGCTGCGGCAAGTACTGTTTCTCCATCTTCCCGGCTGCTCAGGTCCCGGTGCAAGAACACGAAGCCGCAATCCGATAGCGGCTGTATCCATTGCCGGATCTCCCCCTCTTCGTTTTCCCGGAATGCCGTACGCAGACTTTCATGCCGCGCCAGCAATTGTACAAAAGCGGCCTCGAAAGCTTGCTCGTTTATCATGCCCTGCAAGCGGTAGGCCCTGGCCATATGGTAAGCCTGACTGCCTGCCGCTACCTGTCCCACCAGCCACAACCTGCGTTGCGCGGAAGAGAGCGGATAACTATCCTGCACACCCGTCAAGGGAATGGGCGCTGCGTAAGCTACCTGTTGTGCCGGCTGCTCATTGTCGTGCAGGAACTGCAACAGTTCCTCCTTTCGCTCGCGGATCGCCGCCAACAATGCCGGATCGATGGCATCCTCTCCGGCATAAACCTGGAGTTTCCCTTCTACCACTTCCAGCAATATGTTGTTGTCGCGGATATTTTGCAAGAGTTCTTTCATATGCACTGTTTATCGGTTGACAGGCTACCTTCCATCAGATCTCTACCTGACGCAGGTGCTTTCGATTGGCTTTCTGTTTATGTTGATCCTGCACAAAACTGATCTGCAGGGCAATATTTTCGATGGTAGGTTCCTTGTAAAATTGTTGAATATGTATGCGCACGGAATAGTGGCGGTGGATCCTGGCGATGAGCTGCATCATTTTGAGGCTGTGTCCGCCCAACTGAAAGAAATTGTCCAATACCCCCATGACCCGGTTGCCCAGCAATTCGTGCCAGAGCTGCAGCAATTGTGCTTCCAGTTCGTTGCGGGGCGGTACCGTAGTATTGGAAGACCAGCCTGCGGCTTCTACGGGTGGCAGTGCCGATCGATCGACCTTTCCATTCAGCGTCAGCGGCAGTTTATCGAGTAGGATAAAATGAGCGGGGATCATGTAAGCGGGCAACGACTTCGCCAGCCAGGCACGTAGTACGGGTGGCGCTACCCCGGCTCCTGCAACGTAGGCAGCCAATGCCTGATCGCCACCAGCCTGTGGGACTGGCAATACGATGGCAGCTTCCACGCCGGGACAGGAGCGCAACACGGCAGCTATTTCGCCGGGTTCTACCCGGTAGCCACGTATCTTGACCTGGTCGTCCTTGCGGCCATGAAAGGTGACCAACCCGCCGGCCACCCAGCGCCCCTGGTCGCCCGTGCGGTAAAGACGTTCGCCCGGCAGCAATGGATGAGGAATGAACTTTTCGGCGGTCAGCTCGGGTTGATTATAATAACCACGCGCCAGCCCCACGCCCGACAGGCATATCTCGCCCAATACCCCTTCGGGTACTGGTTGACCATAGGCATCGAGCAGGTAACAGGCCGATCGGCAAAAGGGCCGTCCCAATGGTACAGGAGCAGACAACTGACCGGGATCGAGACGGTTGATCAACTTACCGATGGTCGCTTCTGTAGGTCCGTAATGATTGTATACCTGGCAAGCAGCGCCCGCCGACCTGATCAGATCAAGTACATCAGCCGTAAGTACTTCTCCGCCAAAGATCAGGCACTTCGACGGCAGGTATATATTGTCCGGCAGCTGCAGGGATTTCCAATGCGAAGGAACGATCTTGATGCAATCGAGTGGCTGGCGAAAAAAAGCCGTGGCATCCATCAGTTCGGCTGCGGAAAAAACATGCAAGGTCCCGCCGGTGAAAAGTGCGGTATAGAGGATCGTATTGCCAAGATCTGCCGCAATCGTCGACACCAGTCCAAAATGCTGGCAGTCGGTAATGTTGGTAACCTCGCGTATGCCAAATGAATAATCGACCAGGGCCCCGTGCTCTACCATTACGCCTTTGGGACGCCCGGTAGATCCGGACGTGTAGATCACATAAGCCAGGTGATCTGGCCGAATGCTGGCCGGCAGATACGGCGCAGACGTGATATTTCTGTCGAACTGATCGATGGCGATCTTATGTCCTGTATAATCAGCAAGACCATCGAGGTAACAGACAGAGGTGATCAATACACCCGCCTGACAGTCGTGCAAAATGTATTCGATGCGGTCGGCCGGGTACTCGGGATCAACCGGTACATAAGCGCCGCCCGCTTTTAGTACCGACAGGATGGCGATGATAGCATCGGCGGAACGATCCAGCAGGATCGCCACCAGGCAATCGGGGCCGATGCCCTGTAACTGCAGCAAACCCGCCAGCCTGTCCGATTGCTCATCAAGCTCCTGGTAGGTGTATCGTTCATCACCAAACACCAGCGCAAGGGTATCTGGCGTCTGCTTCACCTGCGTAGCAAAGAGATCGTTGAGCGTCACAGCTGGTGGTTCCACCGCTGCCGACACATTCACGCCTTCCAGCAACCGCCTGCGTTCCGAAGGATCCAGGTACGGCAACCTGCTGACAGGGGCGGTTGGGTGATCAACGACCGAAGCCAGTAATTGTACCAGGTGCCTGCCCATGCGGGCAGCGGTATCCGGCAGCCAGGTATCGCTGTTATAAATCAAGGTGCCTGTTATCTCGTCGCCTTTGTCGACAAAATGGAAGGTCCAGTCAAATTTGCTGCTATATTGTTTCTCCGCCTCGTAGGCAGTTACCCGTAATGGCCCCGGAAGCTCCTGCCCGTGGCGTTGTATCAGGTCATCATCCTGCACAGACACCATGACATCGAACAGGGGACTGCGGCTCAGGTCACGCTCCGGCTGCAACTCGTCGAGCAACAGATCGAACGGGTAGGCCTGGTGTACCTGTGCATCGAGTACCGTTTGCTTTGCAGCGGCGAGCAGGGTTAGAAAATCCGTTGCCCCTTCACACCGGCTGCGCAATACGACGGTATTGAGGTAGAGTCCCACCTGGTGTTGAAACGCTGCCTGTTCACGCCCCGATGCCGGTGTACCGATGACCAGTTCTTCCTGTGCCGTATAACGGTACAGCAGCGCCTGCACCAAAGCGAGCATGGCCATGAACAGGGTACACTCCTGTTGCCGCACCAGGGCTTTACAGGCGACCGTCAACTCCGGCGGAATCGTGACAGGCACAGCAGCACCGTTGTACGATCTTACTGCGGGCCGTGGCCTGTCTTCCTGCAACGAAAGTATTGGCAGTTCACCGCTCAATTGTTCCATCCAATAACGACGATGCGGCAGGTAAGCGCCCGACCTCAGTTGTTCTTGCTGCCACCAGGCAAAATCCTTGTACTGTAAAGCCAGCGGCAGCAACAGACCGGCTTCAGTTCCGGAAACATAATACTGCATCAGGTCGCGGACCAATATCTCCATCGACCATCCATCACCAATGATATGATGTATCGTCAGTTGAAATAGCCACCGTTCGTTGTCTACCTGCAACAGGTTTACCCGCCAAAGCGGTCCCAGCTCCAGGTCAAAGCCGGCTGCTGTTGCCGATCGAAAAAGTTTGCTTGCACTCGTCCATACATCGCCATCACCACGCAGATCGGCAAAGGACCAATCAAACCCGGCTTCATCGACGGGCGCTATAAATTGTCTTACCTCCCCGTTTTCCGTTTCAACAAAACGGGTCCTTAAGATTTCGTGTCTTTCCAGGAGCTGGCGAAAAGCCACTTTCAAACGGCCTTCATCCAACCTTCCTTCCACCACGTTCGACAGCGACATATGATAGGCCGCACCGCTCCCCAAACGATGCAAAACCCAGATCCTTTGCTGCGCAGCGGAAAGCGGATAATGGTCGGCAGCAGGGGCAGGCGGTATGGCCGCCTCCTCGCCCAACGGCTGCGTCAGCAACGACAGAATGGTCGTTTTATGTGTACGCAGCAATCCTACTTCGGCTTCTGACAACAGGTGGATATTGCCCTGCATTTTCAATTGCCTGCCAGAATCATCGGATGTAAAATGAATCCCATGTTTCCTGCAAACGCTCAGTACATCCAGCAATGCTTTCATGCTAAAATATTATCTCGTCTCCGGTTCCGGCCGGTACTTCGTGCCGGGTTTCCATCCAGCGGATCGTTTCTATGTAATCGGAAAGATGCTCTATCGTAGGATCGATAAAGAGTGCTTTGAGGTCGATCCGCACCCCCATGGTCTCATGGATACGTGCCACCACCCGCGTGGCCTTCAGGCTATGCCCGCCGAGATCGAAGAAGTTATCCCGGATACCGATGTTCCTTCTGTCCAGTACGGACTCCCAGATAGCCACAATAGCCCTATCGGTCTCATTGCGCGCAGGCAGTTGCGGCAGCTCATCCGACCCTATATCGGACGGCCGGGGCAAGGCTTCTTTGTCGAGTTTGCCATTGCTGTTGATCGGAAATTGATCGAGTTCGATCAGGTAAGAGGGCACCATATAAGCGGGCAGCAGGTCCGTCAACGATTTTCGCAACTGGCTGGTTCCTTCAAACGCTTCAGTAGCAATGAACCAGGAAGCAAGCTCATAGTCACCACTGTCGCTTTTCAACGGCAATACGACGGCATCTCCGATACCGGGCTGGCCAAGCAGCGCGTGTTCCACTTCAGCCGTTTCGATGCGGTGGCCACGGATCTTCACCTGGTCGTCGCGCCGGCCGATGTATTCAATATCCCCGTTGGATAAGATGCGCGCAAAATCGCCGGAGCGGTACATGCGCGCGCCTTGCTGAAAGGGATGTGCTATAAATTTCGTAGCGGAGAGCTCGGGTTTGTTCAGGTAACCGCGTCCTACGCCCGCTCCCCCCACACACAACTCACCGATGACGCCAACAGGTACCTGCATCAAATCACCATCGAGTACAAAACAACTTACGGTAGGCATAGGGATACCGATATTGCTGCGGTTCTCTGTGATCTCCAAATGGGTAATTTCTTTATACGTAACATGCACGGTCGTTTCCGTAATGCCATACATATTGACGATGCGACAGGCCGGTACCGCCTGGTGCCAGCGTAGCAGCATAGCAGGCAGCAGCGCTTCGCCGCCGAAAATGAGGTATCGCACGGCCACGTTGCGATTCAGTTCGCCACCATTGACCTGCAGCATGCTGCGGAAAGCAGTCGGCGTTTGGTTCAGCACCGTGATCTGTTCCTGCACCAGAAAATCAAAGAAGGCGCGCCCATCCCGGGCAATGTCCGCGGGCACCATGACCAGCGTAGCGCCATACAACAAAGCGCCGTACATCTCCCATACGGAGAAATCGAAACAGTAGGAATGGAACATCGACCAGCGATCGTTGGCCGTGAAGGCAAAGCGATTGCCTTCATGATGGAGCAACCTGGCCACCTGGCGGTGTTCTATCAACACGCCTTTGGGATTGCCGGTTGTGCCAGAGGTATAGATCACATAGGCCAGTTGTTCTGGTGACACCTTACGCGCTTCTCCTTCTCCCGTGTCATCCAATCGGGTAATATCCAACAGGATTCTGTCGCCGGCCACCTGGGCAACTTGACCACGCTTGTCGCTATCGCACAAAATGATCGCCGGATCGGCATCCTGCACAATGTAGGAGATCCTTGCCAGCGGGTATTCCGGATCGACCGGTACATAAGCACCACCAGCTTTCAGGACCCCAAGAATAGCGATCAGCATCCACTCGTTGCGGTCGAAATGCAATACTACCAGATCTTCCGGCTGCAACGCATACTCCCGGATCAGTACGCCGGCAAGCTGACTGCTGGCCCTGTCCAGGGCACGGTATGACCACCGTTGGTCACCCACCACCAAAGCAATATGGTCGGGATAGCTGGCCACAGCCTGCGCAAACAGACTGACAATGCTGGCGGTGGGATCAAATGCAAAGGCAGTCTGGTCCGCCTTCGCCGTCAGCAGGGCAAATTCATCCCTGCCCGGCAGCACAATATCCCGGATACGTAGTTCCGGTGAAGCGATCAATTGCTCCAGCAACCGGTTCAAATGCCCGGCCATTCGGTCGATCGTACTGGCCTCAAAAAGGTCGGCATTGTATTCGAGCATGAGCAGTAGTCCGTCTGCCTGTTGGGCATAAGAAAACTGCAGGTCGTATTTGGCAACACCTGTCGGCAGGGCAATCGGTTCCAGGTAAAGACCCGGCTCCAGCATATGCTGCGTCCCATTACCCGGGTCATCGGGATTCATCAGGATCACCAGCACATCAAACAAGGGCGAACGCGAAAGATCCCTTTTGATGGCCAGTTCTTCTACCATCGTTTCGAATGCATAGGCCTGGTGCTTCCAGGCAGCGAGCAGCATTTCCTGCTCCCGGCGCACCGCATCGGTAAAACGATCGGCACTGTTTACCTCCAGCCTCACCGGCAAGGTATTGACATAAAAACCGATCTGATCATGCAGTTGCGGATGCTCTCTCCCGGCCACCGGCGTACCAATCACGATATCGTGCTGGCCGCTGTATTTTTTCAACAGCACCCGGGTGGCAGCCAGGAGGACCGTGAACAGGCTCGCGTCGCACTGGCGTGCCAGCTGCTGCAAACCGCTTTCAATAGCAGGAGCAAAGAGGTGTGTACGGCGTTCACCGCGGTATGTTTTAATGGTTGGACGGTTGTGATCAGTGGGCAACTCCAGCGCAGGTGCAGGCGACTCGAAGAGGCGCATCCAAAACTGCCGGTGTTGCTCCATAACTGAAGACAATGCGCGCGAGCGCTGCCAAACCGAATAATCTTTGTATTGTATACTTAGCTGGCCGGATAGTAGTCCGGCATCTACAGACGAATGGTAAGCAGCCACCAGGTCCTGCAAGAGGATGCCCAGCGACCAGCCATCGCCGACGAGGTGGTGCATATTGAAAGACAGGAAGTGATTATCACGTCCCTGCACAATCGCACAGCGCAGCAAAGGGCCGGTACCGAGATCGAAAAGCGTGGTCCATTGTCCGGCGATCCATTGCAATACCTGTTCGTCGTCATACGCAGGAAACGGCATTTCCGTTACCACGAATCCTATCTCTTCAGCCGGCAACACTTGCTGTACCGGCACCCCCTCCTTTTCAACAAACACGGTCCGCAAGGACTCGTGGCGCCTGATTACCCCTTGAAAAGCCCGCTGCAGCCGCTGCACATCCAGGACACCTTTGATCCTATAGACTGCCGGCATATGATAGGCCACGGAAGCATCCGCAAACTTCGTCAACACCCACAACCGCTCCTGGGCCATCGAAATGGGATAATACGTTTGCTCTACGGCCTTCCCGATCGGCTCAACGCTGGTGATCGGTTTGGATTCCAGTAGCAATACCTGTTGCCCGATGGTGGGGCAGGCAAAAAGTTCGTTGAGACTTACTTCCCTGCCCAATTCCTTCATGAGCAGAAACCTCAGTTTCGTGGCCTTGAGGCTATGGCCACCCATATCGAAGAAATTATCCGTTGCACCAGGGCTAACAGGCCCCAGCACTTTTTTCCACAATCCTATCAGTTGGTAATGCAGGGAGGTGAGTGGTTCTGCCCGCGATGGTTCCAATAAATTATCAGCAACCGGCTCCGGCAATCTTTTCCTATCCACTTTCCCATTGCTATTGAGCGGCATCACGGGCAACAATACCCACCAGGCAGGTATCATCGGTGCAGGCAGCAGGCCGGTAAGATAGGCTTTCAGCCGGGAGGCTTCCAGTGACGCATCTCCCTGAACATACGCAACCAGTTCCTGTTCATCCTGCACAGTGCGGGCCACCACCACGGCCTGCTGAACCAGCGGATGTAGTTCCAGCTTCGCTTGTATTTCGCCGGGCTCGATGCGGTAACCCCTGATCTTGATCTGGTCATCGACCCGCCCTAAAAACTCCACCATCCCATCGGGGGTCCATCGACCACTATCTCCGGTAGCATACATCACCCTACCAGGTTCAAAAGGATCGGCCACAAACTTCTCGGCGGTTAAAGCCGGCCGGTTCAGGTAACCCTTCGCTACTCCCTGGCCACTTAGCCATATTTCGCCGGGTACACCGATCGGTTGCAGTTGCCGGTTGGCATTCAGAATATACAATCTGGTATTATCGATCGGCACACCGATCGGAACGAAATCATACCGGTCGGCTGCGAAACGATAAACGGTGCTGTAGGTAGTATCTTCCGAAGGTCCGTATAAGTTCCTGCAGGCGAGGTGCGCCAACTGCGGGGCCTGCCTGAACCAGCAAGGCACCGGCTCGCCGGCCACATTCAGTGCAGTAACAGCCTGCCAGTCCATGTCTGTTTGCAGCAGGTGCCGCACTACGGAGGGCACGGTATTCAGCATAACCGCCTGGTCGAGCGGCAGCATATCGGGTATAGACATGGCAGTAGGCAGTAAGCGGATCGCCTTTCCCTGCATCAACGGAAACAAACATTCGAATACCGACAGGTCGAAACAGAACGATGTAGTAGCGTATAAAACATCAAAGCGCGTATCGGCATATTCACGGGCAGCCCATTTCAACAGCGCTATAGTATTGCGGTGACGGATCTCCACGCCTTTGGGCTGGCCGGTAGATCCCGAGGTATAAATAACATAGGCGGTATGCTCACGCAGATCGGGCCAGGAAGCAGACAGCCCTGCCCCATCACCTGCCAGTTCGTGCAGATGAATAACACGACCCGCATAAGCGGGTGGCACGCAGCCAAGGCCGGCGTCATCAGCGATGATATAGGGCAACTGCGCATCTTCTATGATGTATTGAATGCGGGCTGCCGGATAATCCGGCTCGATGGGCACATACGCCGCTCCCGCTTTTAATATCGCCAGAACACTCACCACCAACGATGCCTTACGCTCGAGCATCAATCCGATGAGGCAATGGCCCGACGGGCTGGTAATTTCCCGTAGCCGTGCAGCTGCCGCATCAACAGCCTGTTGCAGTTGTGCGTAAGTGAGGGTTGTTTCGCCGGCGTACAATGCCGGCTGATGGGGAAAATGACGAAAGGCCGGCTCCAGCAATTGCAGGATATGATGCTCTCCGATGTGTTGCACCGGAGCATTAAAGACCGACAAGATCTGCTGCTGCGCTACCGGTGTCGTCAGCACGACCTGTGCGAGGGGCGTTTCCGGGTTGTCGATCACCTGACCGACCACGTGCATAAACAATTCGAAAAGTTGAACAATGCGCTGCTTCGTAAACAACGCAGTATCGTATTCGATCTCTACATAGAACCGGTTGTCGGGTTCATAGTCGAGGTTAAAGGTCAGGTCGAATTTTGCCGCCATCGGAACAGCTTCCGCCGCCCCCTCGGGGTACAGGTATTGTTGCAGCAAGCTTAGTTGAAAGCCATACTGCTGGTGTTTATTGACACTCCCCTCTCCGATCGCGGCATCCTGTACAGCCAACATCACATCGAACAGGGGATTCCTGCTCAGGTCTCTTTTGAGTTGCAGGTCTTCGACGAGCTGATCGAACGGATATTCCTGGAACTCGAACACCTTGAACGCGTGTTCTGACAATTGTTTCAGCCATGCCAGGAAAGACAACGCTTCCTTCACCGTAGACCGGAATGGAAGCGTATTCACATAAAGCCCTATCTGTCCTTCCAGGTCAAGATGATTTCTGCCGGAGGCGGGACTGCCGATCGTGATATCTGTTACCCCGGTGAGTTTACTGAGCAGCAGGGACAGTGCAGCTCGAAAGAAGTTGAAGGCCGTTGCATGATGCGCTTTGCAAAAACCGGTAACCCGGCCATGCAGGTCCTTACCCGGATAAAACCGGATGACGGCTCCTTCGAAGGTGCGGATGGGTGGCCGGGGCTTATCTGCCGGCAGTTCAAGTGCCGGTGGCAGTTCGGCAAACTGGCTTTCCCAGAATTGCCGCGCCTGTAGGCCTTTGTCGCCCTGCACACGCAATTGATGCCATTGGCAATAATCCTTGTACTGTATACTCAGCGTTTCGGCTACCGGTTTATCGCCTTTGCACAACATTTCATAAGCACGCATCACTTCGGGCACCAATACAGCAATGGACCATCCATCGCTGATGATATGATGTATACCGAAGACCATCGCCAATGACGTATCGGCCAGTCGGTACAGCTTAACCCGGAGGAGTGGTCCGCTCGTAAGATCGAAATGCCAGTAAGCAGCTGCATCGGCGGCAGCCTGCAACGTAGCATGCTGGCCCGTATCGTTGCTGATATCTGTATAGGCAATAGTAAAGGACAGGTCCGGAAGGATCACTTGCCGCAACTCACCTTCGCGCTCGCGAAAGACAGTGCGCAGGCTTTCATGCTTTTGAACCGCCAGCTGAAAAGCCTGCTCCAGGCAGGTGATATCGACGGCTCCCTGCAGGTAAAAGCTGCGAACAATATTGTAAGCGGCGCTGCCCCCCTGCAGTTGACTGAGTACCCAGATCCTTTGCTGTGCATTGGAAGCCGGATAATCAGCTTGTAGCGGTATGGCAGGTATGGGAGCAAAAGCCCGCTGATCCAGGGCTTCGCGCAGGAAGTTGCGCAAGGCCTCTTTGTTGTGTCGCACTTCCTGCAGCAACGAAGCCGGCAGGCTTGCCGTTTCGCCTACCAGGCGTAGTTGATCACCCACTAAACGGGGTATCACCCTGTACGTCTTTAAGGCAGCAATGATTTCCCAGGTATTCATATGGTGATCTGTTCTCCGGAAGTTTGCTCATTCTTCAGCCATAGCATCGACTCGATCATGTTGACGAGACTACTGAAGCTGTTATGCTGTAGTACTTTGGCAATATCTATATTGATACCAAGTTCCTTATTGATGAGGTTGACGATTTCGGTGGCGCGCAGGGAATCGATCCCGATGGACGTCAGCTCGGTGGTATCTACCACACCATTTACCCCCTGCCATCCCACCCGGGCACCGATTACTTCAAGCAGGTAATGACGGATACTTTGGTCATTGACCTGCTGTAACAATTGGCCGGCAGCAAAGCCAGGCCGGTGTTGAGTATCCGCCAGGGCCGATCGGGCAGCCAATACATTGAAACCACCTTGTAAATACTCCTCCCGGCATTTCACCCGCTGCAATTTTCCGCTCGTGGTACGCGGGATGCCCAGCGGTGTCGTCAATACAATGTCTGCCGGCGACAATCCAAACATACCTGTCACGGCCATATCGATGGCAGCCATCACGGTGACTGGGTCGATCTCCCTGATGCGGCTTCTCCTGATCTCGGCAACAATCACCCATTGGTCACGGGCAGCATTGATGCAAAAAACAGCCACCCCGTTGTGCTCGATCGCTTCGTGGCAGCCTTCTACCAACTGCTCAATATCGTATGGGTATACATTTCTGCCGCGGATGATGAGCATTTCGGTGAGGCGTCCATTGACGAAAAGCTGGTCATTGTACAGAAACCCCAGGTCACCGGTACGCAGGTAGCGCTGGTTGTCAAATTCATAAAAAAAAAGGTCATTGTCCTTGTTCCAGTAACCTTCCGTAACACTGGGACCACCGATGCAGATCTCTCCTTCTTCCAGAACGGCGCAGCGACGCGCAGTCTCAGGCGCCACGATCCTGACCTCCATACCCGGCAGTATACTGCCGGAACTCACAACCGGCCGGGCATTGTTATCACTGGCATCCGATAGCAGGATGCGGCCCAAAGGACCGCGTGCTTCCTGCACGTAAAGTACGGGCGGCGGTTGCCCCTGCCGGTGACCGGTTACCAGTAAAGTAGCTTCAGCCAATCCATAACAGGGTTTGAAGGCTGCTGCATCAAAACCAGCCGGACCAACATGCGCCGCAAAACGCAACAGGGTATCGTGCCGTATGGGCTCCGATCCATTGTAGGCCACTTTCCAACTGGATAGGTCCAATAGCGCCAGGTCGGCTGCTGGTATCTTGTCTACACAAAGGTCATAGGCAAAATTGGGTCCTCCGCTGTGGGTGACCTCGTACCGGGAAATGGCCTGTAACCAGCGGCGCGGATGTTGTATGAATTGTATCGGCGCCAGGAGTATGCAGGTGCATCCGCAATAGATAGTATGTAAAATATTACCGATCAATCCCATGTCATGGTGAAACGGCAGCCAGGAAAGGATCACCGATTGGCTATCGCATCCGAATGTATCCCGGATGAGTGCCTGATTGTGCAACAGGTTGCTGGCCGTAATCACGACCCCCTTGGGCTTTCCGGTCGACCCGGAAGTATATTGAATGAATGCCGTGTTATGGTACCGTGGCTTTTTATTGACGGGCACATCGATCGTCTGGTAAGCAACATCCGTAGCGATGATGGGTATTGCACACCGTTTAAAATAATCCGACAAACCAACCCGCAGCTGATCGATGGAAAAATGCGCGCACAACACCGCCGCTACATCGGCATCCTCCATGATGTGTTGCAGCCGCGCCATTTGTCTGGAGCCCCGGGCAAAAGGTACAGGCACCGCAATGATGCCCATGTATTGACAGGCCAGGAAGGACAGCAGAAACTCGAGCGTATCGTGGTACACCAGTAATACCCGCTTGCCATACAACTCCTGCTCACTCAATTGAGCAGCCAGCGTACGCACCCACCCATCGACATCCTGGTACGACACCCTGCGCTCAACCGCCTCCCCATCCTCAAGTATAATGAAAGCAGTAGCAGCTGGCCGTTGCTCGGCGTGCCCCATGAGCCGGTCAATGATCGTCGGTATACCCATCTTTATAATTAAAGCCCTTTGGTTGAAGTAATGCTGCCTTACATAGCAACAAGGTATTCCTGCGGCAAGGACAGCAGGAGGTTGCGCTGCAGCAGATCGACACGCACGAGCAACTTGCTCTTGCCATGGTATTGTACGACCTCGCAATACAGCCCGGTCAGTGATCCCTGACCAATCAGGAGCCGGCGCCCGGGCAGGAAGCGCTCATCCGACACTTCGATGTCCTGCGCCTGCGCTGCAGCCAGTTTCAAATTGGCGATCACCGTATCGCTTACGCGGGCGATCTCTTTGCCTGTCTTGATATAGTACAAAGAACCTTCGGCATCGAGACCCGCATAATAGCCCTGCATATCAGTCAGGTAAATGAAGACATAAGAGGGAAACAGCGGCTCATCGATGATTCTTTTACGATCATGCCAGTTGCGTAATTTCTTCTGCGTGGGTAGAAAACTATCGATCTTCCTGCTCGTCAAATGAGCATGTACTTTCTTCTCATGCCTTGGCATGGTATAGATCAGGTACCAGCCAGATTGAAATCCTTTCATGTCGGTAATTTGAAGGTAACAGGTATAGCTATCGCTAAGGCAAGTAACGTTGCCGGTAGATCAAAAACTTTTTATTCAGGTAGTAATGTGGGAGATGCTAAATAGTTGTTCACGCCGGCGAGCCCGCCGTTGACGGGATCATAGTACAAGAGAAGACGCGATCATTATGAACAAATTAATTCAATATTGAAAAGATGGCGCTTAGTAACGTGCGCATTTCTGAGTTCGGTTTTTACTAAAAGCATTTTGCTATTACATTATACGGTCAACCGCAGGGCAGTGACGGCATCGATGGGTTATATTTATAAGTATTCCTTCCTCGAAAAAGTAAAACACAGCGCGATGTGTATACATATCTACTCAATTGAGTTTCGCCATCCTCTACCGCACAACCTGCTGCACACACTGCTGATGGCATTGCCAGGTGGCCTGCGGGAAAAAGCACGCCGCTACCGCCGATGGCAAGACATGCACAGTTGCATATTGGGAAAACACCTGATCTCCTTCGCACTGCTCGAAGCGGGCTATCCGGCCAACCTCCGGAACCTGCAATACACGGCACATGGCCGGCCCTACATCGCACAGGCGCCGGACTTTAACATTACCCACTCGGGCAACCGGGTCGTTTGTGTTGTGGCAACGTCGGGCGCTGTGGGCATCGACCTGGAGGCAGTCCACGCCATAGACATTCATGATTTCCGGGATCAGTTTACCAGCGCAGAGTGGCTGCACATCGTTGACGCTACCGATCCCATCCAAATGTTCTACCACTACTGGACGGCAAAGGAATGTTTATCAAAAGCGGATGGAAGAGGAATGAATATACCACTGGCACAGATAGATCTGTGCAACGGCGCCACGGTACAACTGGAAGACAGGTCCTGGCATTTACAAAGCTTATCGGATTTCACCGGCTATGCCTGTCATCTTGCTACAGAAGACCTCCACAGCGAAGTGGTGGTGGAAGAATACAGTGCGGAAGACATGTTACTGCTGTTACCACAATGCTGACAACACTATTTTACCGGATGATACAATTTGTTCTTCACGGGTCCTGCTTCCCGGAACACCGGCCGGTACCGATAAGTACGGTAATCATAGAAGCGGTCTTTGAACCCGGGCGGGGTAAACCTGCCCCGTCCACCGATATCGAGCAGGGTAAATTGGTGATGATACAACAGCGTAGGCAACAACACTTCGTGATGGCCGCTCCAACCGGTCGTAAGTGACTGATGAATAAAACCCAGTGCGGCCGCCGACATCCGGTACACCGGATTGAATGAACGAACGCGCTGCTCCCGCGGAATGTTGTGATCGGGATGGTGCAGGGTATCCCAGTAGTGCCAGTGCGGCAATTTGGGATATAGCTCCAGGCAGGTACTGAGCAGGTCGGCCTCGGCAGCTACCAGTTCATCGAAAAACAGCTGCCAGTTGCCCGTAAAGAGTGCATCGTACTCGATATACCAATAGTATTTATGCTCCGGATGCTGCAAATAGTATTGCAACAGGGGAAAATGATTGCTGCCCGGAACCAGCGTGGCGGCAATCGGCTTATACTGCAATTCCTGCAGAATAGCATTGGTGAACGCGTGATGAGGTATTCCATCAAGTCCATCAGGCATAGTATCACCGGTTTGGTGAAACAACAGCAAGGCCTCACCATAGGCACTGGCTGCGTCCCTGATCAGTTGGTATCGTTTCAGCACCTCTTCTGAAAACACATGGGTAGTGATCAGGAAGACGTGTTGTGCATGTTTCATATGTTGCGACACGTTGATGTTATTTTGATGAGGGAACCTGCAAAGCGCTCGCTGCCGCTTTGCGTGGTCGCTTGCGCACAGCGGTATTCACCGCTACACGGTGGAGCCGGTTATTTTCTTCCAATACGGTATAGTTGCCGAATACGTTCCTGAGCCACAGCACCCTGTCCAACAACCACGGATCCTCCACGGCATAGTAGTACACATCGCTGTCTGCTATTTTCATCACATCATAACGGCTGTTGAAAACAGGCGATAACACGAAGCCACTGCCCTGCGCGGGATGAAAGCATAGCAGCTGCTCGTTCACAGCTTCTTTCCACCGGCCACCAGGCTGCGGCTGCCACGCCAGCAAACAGGAATCAGCTGCGCGGACAAATAACCGTTCATAACTGTCCGATTGTTGCCTTTCGGGCTGCACCAACGTAGCACTATCATACAGGCCATTGGCATGCAGGTACAGCAATTCAGACTGAGCCGGTGAGCAATACCGGATATAGAGTTGGGCAACCTCGCTGCCGGCAGGGGAAAAGGAGAGCCCTTTGCCGGCCAGCGGCAACTGCTGCCTGCCTTGCAGGGTAGCGGGTATCGGTAAAGGCTGCACACCTGCGCGAGCCAGCCGGTTGAGCAGGTCCTGGTCTTCATTACCCATTCCCTGCATGCGTTCATCATAACCGCCCATTGCCAGCAAACGTTTCCTGCCCGTACACAATAGGCCGTACACTGTAACAGGTGGATGAACATGGGTGGCGGTGTGTAATAGTGCCAGATCGGCGTGCAGGCAAATCGCCTCATCGCTGACGCCCGCCCCCAACAAATAAGCATTAAGGCCAGCAACAGCAACCTGCCAGGGGCTGATAAAACAAATGATCTCCCCTTTGGCCAATACGGCTGCCCTGTTTTTTGCCTGTGCATAAGAGATGGTTTCATCGGCGGGTATCCGTTTGTACCTTAAGGCAGGAGGGTAATGCAGCGTAGCCCGCTGCTGACGTACCCACTGTTCCATTTCGTCATCCCCCGAAGCATCCAGCAATAAGTACTCTACCTGCTCGTGGCCGAGCAGGTGCTGTACGTTGGCGGGCAGACTTTTTTTCCAAAGCTGATCGTCGTGCAGCCAAACGGTGCAAAAGGATATCCTGATCGGTTTTCTGGTCATGTCGATTCGCTTATAGATGTACCGTTGTTACACGGCTTCAACTCGCAACCACTTTCCTTAAAAAATAAAAGGCGATAAACTTCATACCGGGCGTCAGTCCGAGGTGGCGGTCGATGAGCCCTGCCAGTTGCCGGTAGGGCTGCCTGGCATCGGCTGATCCACAGGCAGCGAGCCAGCCACGGCAGATCATTGTCCAGTGGACTATCCATACCGGCTGTCGTGGACTGTCGGCCAGGATAGCCCGCGACACCTCGAACAGTTCGTGCCGGTACTCCTCAAAGGCATGGTGAATGGCCAACCAATCGACTGGCGCGCGATCCTGCAACAGGTTATCCTGCGAAGGCACTAGCAACTCATCCCAGCCAACCTGGCCGGTAGCGCAAACCTGGCTCATCAAGCCGAGGTAGAATTGAAAAGCAAGCAGTACGAGGGCCTGTTCGCTGACCTGTTGCACGGAAAACACTTCCATGATCAAGGTCGAAAAAGGTTGTTGTAGCTGGATATCACCGGCAAAGCCTGCCAGCAACTGCCCGGGGGCGTACAAACCGTAGTGTGTTGTATAGACAGCATAAGGTGCGAACAGGCCATCTGCCCGGCATACGATTTCCTTATCCAGGCCCGGCGCCTGCGAAAAATAGGTTTTGAAATGATCGTCAAGCTCAACAGCGATTTCCCGGGCATGGGCAGCGGGTACAGACAACAGCAAGCGCAGGTGATCGCCGCCTGCCGCATCGATCGCCAGCAGGTAATGATGCAGGTGATGATTACCCGTAAGACGCTGGAGCAGCGGTTTGATTCCCTCCGCCAGCAGGCGTCGAAAACGTTCTTTATAGCAAAACAGTGAGACAGGCAACCACAGCCCATCCACTTCGGAAACCCGGTGCGGAGCAACTGACGATTCCATATACATTCAACATTTTATGGGTTCGGTAAAAAACACTTCTCCAATTCGCGTATAAGCCAGCGTATTCCCCGCATTGATGAATCTGATTCCGTATTCATTTTTCCAAAGCTCGATAATGGATTGCTCCCCACTGCGATTGGCATCGTCAAGGTATAGGGAATAATGGGGCAGCAGTCTATCCAGGATGAACGGCAGTGCAGGATAACGTGCTTTTTCCCTGCCCTGTTGCCAGGCAGGTGGTCCATCTACAATGACCATGTCAAAACGCCTGTCATCAAGTCTTCTGCTTAGCAGATCCCGATCATACCATTCATTGCCATCAAGGCCAAGAACAGAATCCGTCAGTGGAGCATGTATCACTTCCGCGCGATCGCCGAGCCCTTCCCGGGTGAGTTGCTCCTGCAATACACCACACCACTCCTCATTGTGCTCGACCGATATCAACCTCGCCTCCAGCCTGTTCTTCTTCAGCAGACGCCCGATGAGTATTGTCGAAACGCCCGATCCAAATTCAATGATACTTTTTCTCCGGTTCACAATGATATCGTTCAGGATGTGTACCAGGCAATATGGCCTTAGGGACGCACCGGTGATCGGCAAAAAAGGATAATCCTGCAGTAACGGCTGCAGCAAACCAAGCGAATAGATATCGTCAAGTTTTTGAGCGCCGATCGTTACGTTTTTTGCCAGGTAGGCGCTTACGCCCGGAAGGTTTTCGTGATCAAGCATTTTTTCAGTTTTTGTCTATAGAAAATGAAGCATTAGCCTGATTGCGAAGAACGATCGTGTTCATAAATAAAAGCAGTCTGCCTGGAGGAAGCGACTTTACTGAATACCATATCGATCAGGTCAACATCCATGAGCCATTTGGAAGCCCCGTTAAAATGTGCCTGCGCGGGCCTGGTACCGGCCAAACAACTGTACAACCTGCCCTGCTCCACCATAAAGTTCTTTGCAAACCATTGTTTCAGATTGTGGTAGTAGGCAACGGTGTTCCTTTCTATACCGGAAGCCGGCGCGTCCTCCCCAAAGGGCGGAGAAAACGTGTGAAAGATTTCACAGGCCGTATCCAGGCCGACCAGGTGCTGGTTGTCAAAAAAACGTTTGGTCCATACGTACTGATTGCTTTCGGGAAAACGATCGCCTGCGACGGGATTGACTGCCAGCAGGTTTTTGATGACTCCACAACGACCTACAAATCCCCCGCTGTTGAGAAACCTGAATGGCGAATTGCTGGGAGGATATTCACTGGCAAGACTGCTGTCGGGCCAGCAGCCTGCTTCCGCAGAAAAGACCAATTCCTTTCCCATGCTTTCAAATTTGGCAACAATCTCCTCCTCTCCTGCAAGCATGACCGCATCGTTGCCATCGGTAAAGAATATCAGTTCATCGTCGGGCACCGCTCGCACAAGGTAGCTCAACAGGAGCTGATCTTTGATGCGATTGGAAGGAAACGATGCACCTGCGTGAACGAGCACAACCATCTCCAGCTGGTTAATGATACAAGACAGCCTGAGCAGATTGAATCCGGGGTGTCCGGGATCGTTTATTACAGTAACTATTTTCATGCTGCAACATTTTATGGGCCATTCCTTCTTTAGTACCGGGAAGGCATTACCTGCAAGCGTGAAGGCACAGTACGTTTCCGCAAGCAATGGAGGTCCAAATTAGGGGAAGCAGGTTGCAGCAAACAGGCGGGAATACGAATTCGTCCTGCGGTTTTTGCGAAACTTTTGGAAATGGCCCGACAGCCTGTGCGCGCAGCAGCGTCGGTTGGCCACTATTGCAGCTTCTTTTGCGCGTTGAGTTCGTGGATGAGTGTGGGTGTATTGCGCCGGTCAGTGATGGTGACGCCAGCCAGCGTACCGGGATACCCCAACGACATGACCACCCTGTTTTCGGTATAAAACCCAGGAGTTTTAGGCCACAGCTGCATGGTGATCGATTGGTCGCAGGAGGAACTGGAGTAGTTGGGTTTGTTCACGAAATAATACACCACGTTATTATTGAGTGTAATCGCCATCGGCTGGTTGTCTTTCAGCTTACTGAGCCGTTGCCAGGCGGCATCGCTGACCTCCCAGTAACGATCTTCGACCGAGTAGCTGATGATATCGTTGTTGCCGACGATGGGGCTACTGCTCAGTTTGGCGTTGTCGGGATCGACCTGGCATTTGCCGGCCAGCAATGTCGCAGATTCAAGTTCGTAGAACGCCACCTTCCCTTTTCCTGCACGGGCATCACCGTGCTCGTCATTGTCTTTATCACAGCCAGCAAAGGTCAATGTCAGCAATAAGGCGAGGGCAGCTAGTTTGGAGGGCATACAGCTCATTTTGCCTGGTGACCACATAAATCGCCCGACTGTTGCATGGCTGGTATCTACGGCTTACATATCATTTATTGTACTATCTGCCTATCGACTAATATGTATGACATATACCTCTAATCTTGGACGGCGATTTCGGGGCTGCTGCCAGACCGGTAAATGCCCGAAAAAGGCCAGGTTAAAACTGACCATTTTTCCCGTTAAAACACAGTTTATGGGTCAGGATTTCAATTTCTGAAAAACTGACAGCCTGAAAAAAACTAAATCCTTTTAGTGACCGGGTCTTAAACGCCTGTTCTCCCCGCCGGCCAATCCGAGCTCCAAGGCCGTCTTTTGGCCGGATGTTTCTCTGGCTATGCTCTGCACATGCTCTAAACACTCTCTGGTGATCCTCTCCTTTACAGAGCTAGCGCAGAGCATGTGCAGAACATGTGATGAGGAGGTGCAGAGGAGCGGCCGAGAACCCATTATGTATTACATAACAGGCAATTGAGGTGTTGTGTTGCGGCGGCCTCCGGTCGCCCAAACAGTCTTCCCGGGCGACAAAGGACCAACAACAGCCGCTTCTTCACGCATTTTTAACAGCCTCGTTGGTTGCATCTACACAATAATCGACAACTTGCTGTTGTGCCACCCACTCATTAAATTCGTGGCTTATCCAAATTCCGGACTATGCGTATCTTTTTGCCTCTCTTCTTATTGATCAGCACCATTTGTCTTGCGCAGGATGAAGAATTCCGCGACTTCCGCAACAGAAAAGACAATTTCAACAAGATCAGCCAGAAAGATATCCGGGCCGATATCTCCAATTTTACCATGGCCGGCATCGATGAAAGCATCAGCAAACTCGGACTGAAAACCGTGCCCGTAAAATCTTTCGGCAGCGATTATATGACTTTCGATAATGGTAACATCAAGGTAACCATTAAGACCGGCGTTTTCAACGAGACGAAGCACAAGATCATGCTGGAAGAAAAACATGTGGTGAAAATAGACGGCAAACCCTACTACGGCAATTATGGCGAGATGCCCCGCATCACCATCGAAGAAGTGTTTGTGATGGTCGGCAAAGACACGGTGCAGATCCCAAAAACAGCTTATTTCGACCTGTACGAACCAGCTTTCTTTTACACGGATAAAGACGGCACCTCCAAAACCCGCAATGGCGTATTCCTGTCCAACGATGGCAATACCTTCTACATCTACATGCTCAACACCAACCACAAAGGCAATGAGTACACCTGGGTCATCCGCAACAAGCAGTTCCTGCGCCGTGTGGTCGACTTCGATGTATTGAAATAGTCATGTAGTGGGTTGCCCCCTCATTTGAGCGATTACAGCGCAGCTTAATTCGACGCACCTTCGTTTACATGCAGCAATCCTTTGCACAACGGTTGGGTTCGGTAGCCAGGTTCATAGGCTCCCTGCTACTCACTGTCGTTGCAGGAGGACTGGCCTGGTTCTTTTACCAGCAACACCTCGACCAGCAACAATACAACCAGGTGATACGCGAAGGCACGCGCGTAGTGGTCACCACCACCGATGTCAACCGTGCCTCCCGCACCAGGACGGACGCCTTCATGAACGTCGCCTACATCAGCTTTGACTATCAGCAAAAGGCCTATACGATCCGGTATCACCAAGACAGCAGCTGGCTGAGCACCGGCGACCGGGTAACCCTCTATTACCATCCGGGGCTCGATCGATTTCGCCAACCCAGGGGCTATGGGGCATTTAGCAGCAAAAACCGGCAATCGAAGCTCATCGGCTATACTTTTCTGCATGGGTGGAATGCAGAACGCAAATGGCTGGTGGCCACACTCGCGTTGACAGCCATATTCGTCATCCTCGCCTGCGGGCTGCTGGCCATGATTTCCGGACTAAGCATATTCCGCCTGGTGGGCCGCATCATCTTTATCGGCCTGCTGCTGACTGGCGTCGCCTACCTCAGCTACAATAGCTGGCGTTACTACCAGTACTACCACCAGGTAAAATCCGGTGGCAAAGAAGCAACCGTACAGGTATTGAGTACCAGCCGCCACGCCGTATCGCGCCGCAGCTCCTGGTGGTATACTTACGAAGCCACGGTGCTACACAACAAACAGGAACGCGTCATTCCCATCGAAGAGTCCGAATACGACCGGTTGAAGCCCGGCGATCCACTGCAGGCTTATTACAACCCGACGCTCAACGATATGATGTCGGTGAACCATACACCCGACAACACCAACCTGCTGGCGGCCGCGTTCGCCGGTCTGCTCCTGATCATTGTTGGCTGGCAGTCTGTGAAAAAACTGCGCCGCCAACGCACTGCCTGATTCTTTTTGACAATATTTATCGCGGGTGAATTATATTTATGACGCCGGTAAGGATGCCGGCCACGGTTGCCCATGATCCTCCCACGGATCGATCGACCCATAAAAACAAGTCATGAAGCTGCTCAGCATTAATGTTAGCCATATACCAAGTAAGATCAAGCAGATCGTCTATGCCGTATCCCTCAATATCGACAATGGCACTTTAACACCCCATACCAAACTTCCCAGCATCAATGATTTCAGCGCCAACTGGCAATACGGACGCGACACCGTCGAGAAGGCCTACCGCGAACTCATTGCCGAAGGATACATTTATGCGGTGCCTGCCAAAGGCTACTATGTCGTGGGTAAAAAAGACAAGAAACTGAAGGTATTGCTGATCTTCAATAAGCTGAGCTCGTACAAAAAGATCATCTATTACAGTTTCCTCGAAACACTGAAAGACAAAGCTGTCGTTGACCTGCAAATACATCATTACGATGTACGCCGCCTGGAAGAGATACTGGAAGCCAACACCGGCAAGTATCACTACTATGCGATCATGCCGCATTTCTTTCACAAGACCAGTAAAAAGGCCTACCTGAAAGTATTGAAATCGATACCTACCTCACAGCTACTGATACTCGACAAGCAGGTTCCCGAGCTGGGCAAGTACCAGATGTCCGTGTACCAGGACTTCAAGGAAGACATCCGCGAGGTACTGGAATCATCCGTGAAGCTGCTGAAAAAGTACAACCGGCTTACGATCGTATTCCCGATGCAGAGCAATCACCCGCGGGATATCATCGATGGTTGTACGGAGTTTTGCAAACACCATGGCAAGCAGTTCGATGTACTATCGAGCCTGGACAAAGAAACTCCGAAGGCTGGCACAGTATACATCGTAACGGCAGAGTCGGACCTGGCACAACTGATCAAACAATCGCGGGAAGCGGGCTTACAACCCGGCAAGCAGGTGGGCATTATCTCCTTCAATGAAACCGTATTGAAAGAGCTGCTGGAGATCACGGTAGTGACTACCGATTTTGAGGCCATGGGACACACGGCAGCGAACCTGTTGCTGCACAAAGAAGTGAAGCAGGTAAAAAACCCCTTTAGGATGATTGTTCGAAAGTCGCTGTAATCCGCTACCAGCCTATATCACATTGACCATACAACATTCACCGAAATGCATAACTGTTAAAAATATTTAAAAATAGTTTGTTTAAATTTGGCAACAACGAAAAATTATTTTCATCTTTGCACAGCAAAACAAAATAAACAACAGCAAATGATTCGCCTACAATCAAACAATAAAAAAAGCTTCCGGATGTATCCAGTGGGTACAGAGGCGGACTGCGGGGCGGGTTATACTGCTGAATGAGTTGAAAACAACGAATTCGATATAACACAAGCCCCGCAACGATTGCGGGGCTTTTTTTTATGTAAATATTTCTGATGAAACAATTATCAGCAGGTCATAGTACGTGTGCCTCGACGTGGCTAAACCAGGTATTCCCCGGCGGTAAACGCTGTGCGCATACACCTGCCGGTATGAATTTCATCATTGTTCGGGAAAGTATAGCCAAACGACCGTGTGTGCCACCTGGCGCTGTGTAAAAGCAGCAGCAGGAGCAGCAGCCCGGTCGGACAACGACCGGGCTTTTTTTTGCCCCAACACCCCGGAAGATGCACGTTCGAATCGTGCCGGGATGACAAACTTTACGGCTTGTAGCTCAACTGGAAGAGTCACCGGCTTTTAACCGGAAGGTTGCGCGTTCGATCCGCGCCGGGCCGACAAACAGTAACGCTTAAAACGAAAAAAATGAAAAGAAGTCAACCCTTCATAATGACAGGAATGGTAAGCGCTGCCACAGCATGGCACCGCAGTTTCCGAACGGAACAAATAACTTCATTATGGAGCGAAAACTTATCGAACAGTATGGGGAGGATATCCTCTCCTACCGATTGCGTACCGCGCGACAAAAGAAACGCGCGCAGTACGAGGATTTTGACAAGCGGCTATTAAAACTGGACAGGGAACGAAATGCACTTAACAAAACGAAAAGAAACCTGGGTTGGGAGCCATTGAACCCTCCCTACCAAAAAGGATGGAAACGTTGCTTTGTATTAAGAGAGGATGTGGCCAAAAGCAAGCACGCTGCGTTTTATGAGGGTATCCTGAAAAAGATCAACACCTATGCCTACAGCAGCCTCAGATCATTCGCTGTAAGCAAGCGAAAAAAACGCAAAGGGCGCAAGCTAGTTAAAAAGGAGCAAGGGTTGCTGGAACCGGCAGACTGGCATATGGCGAAACTGAAATTCACTCCATTGGAGATGCAGCAGTTTCATGAAACGTATAAGTATGACGCTTACAAGTGCCTGGTACGTCATTGGGTATTTAATGAACCATGGAGATTCGTATTAAAAGTATCTCCCAATATGATCACTGAGGTTAAAAGGCGCGATGCAGTCATTGAAGCGAGACTAGCTGAACTGGACGATTACCTGCAGCAGGTAAAAAACAGTACCCGTTTGGTAACCTTGAAATATGGCCACCACTGGTGGCATCGCGGTTCCTCGAAACGGCAACACAAAGACATATTCAACAACAAATCATTAAGTCAGATACTGGACATGATCAAGGAAACCTAAAACACAACAACATGGAACAGCAATGGCAGCGGTTGGATGGTTCTGCCATCCGCCGCCCGATCGAAGAAGAGGTAAGATCGGTATTGGCAAGAGAAAAAGCAACCGGACATGACCTGAAAGTATGCATTGGTACGGATAGCCAGGTAAGAGCGGGCACCATCGCATTCGCTACGGTGATCGTCTTCCTCCGCAAAGGACGCGGTGGCTTCATGTACGTACTGAGCGACACCTCCCGTCAACGCATGAGTTTGAAAGAACGGATGCTGACCGAAGTGAGCAAAAGTATCGAAGTAGCCTACCCCCTGTGCGGCCTGTTTACCGCCTACGATGTAGACCTGGAAGTACATGCCGATATCAACACCAACCCCCAGTTCGACAGTAACCATGCCTTGAAAGATGCGATGGGCTATATCATGGGGATGGGATTTGCCTTCAAAGCCAAGCCCTATGCTTTTGCGAGTTCCTGTTGCGCCGATAAGGCCGTGTAGGCAACCATCAACAACAAACAATTCCGCAAACTGGGATCGTGACGGTCGATGTATCTGTAACACAGATCACATTCAGCAGTCCTGACCGATACCAGGAACGAAATCGGCACCGCCTGGTCGATGCACTTTTGAGAGAAGTACATTCAGCAGTCCGGCACGGGCGCCGGCCTTCGTTCAACACGCATAAAAAGCTTGCTTCACGGCAAGAAGGGCTCTGGACCTGTAGTCAGGAAACCAGGCTGATGTTTACACGCATCGCAGTGCAGCCGTCGTAACGTGCTGTATGCTGTTCCGGCGCAGCGCAGGGCCCTCCAAAGATTCGTGGGTCGGGGGTTCGACTCCCCTTAGGGATAAATCCCTATAGCTCAGCTGGCAGAGCAACGAACCGTTAGTATGGGTTCGAATCCCATTCTTTCCCCAGCGGAAGGATAGCTCAATGGTAGAGCACTACACTGAGGATGTAGCAGACAAAAAAGTACACCGCTTTTCAAATGGTGATCTTTCTAAAGCCCGTACGATGTACCGGCAACCTGTATATCAGTCATCGCAAGACGACAACCATACAGGCGGCAACCCGATGATTGCCTGCAGGTCAGGCAAACACCCGTCACGGGAAACGCGATGCCACCGGGCCAACAGGCCATCGTTCAGCCGCAAGGCCATGAATTGCCAGCGGCAATTTATCGGAACCAGCCCGAACGCCCGGCAGCAAACCGTTTCCACCAGCGGGCAGGCAACTGTGCTTCCGCGATCACCAGGTGGTACCTGGTACAGGCTTTATGTTTTAACAACCAAGACAAACCCATAAAACAAACAACATGAAACAAGTTAGGATCGATACCTGGCAGATAGGCCTGGTATTCAAGCGTGGTGTTTACCAGCGCATGCTAACCACCGGGAACTACTGGTTCTGGGACAACCCGGTCGTGAACTGCTATGACATCACCAAGCCGTTTATCGCACCGGTTGAACTGAACATCTTACTCGAAGACAAAGACCTGGCGCAAGCCCTGCACGTCGTGGAAGTGGGCGACCATGAACTGGTGATCCACTACGAAAACGGTTTACTGAAACAAGTACTGACAGCTGGCCGGTACACCTTCTGGAGAAGCGTGGTACAACACAATTTCGTGCGCCTCGACACCAGCAAGACTGAGATCACCGAAGGATTGAGCCGGGCCACCCTGCAACACAAACTGGTGGCACCGTATGTACGTGGATATTCGGTCGAGAACCATGAAAAAGCTGCCCTGTTCATCGATAGCCAGTTCGTGCGCATCCTGGCACCAGGGCTGTACAACTGGTATCGCAACAACATCTCCATTCAGGTTGCCAAGGTGGATATCCGCCAGCAGCAACTGGAGATCAATGGCCAGGAGATCCTGAGCCGTGACAAGGCGGCCTTGCGCCTCAATGCCTGGGCGCAGTACCGGGTAACCGATATCGAAAGGGCCTTGCTCTTGAACAAAGAATACGACAAGCAGTTGTACATCGCGTTTCAATTGGCGCTGCGGGAATATGTCAGCAACCTGTCGTTTGATGAATTGCTCGAGAAGAAGGAAAGCATCGCTCCCTTCGTATTGAAAGCCGTCAACGAGAAGGCCGGCGCCCTGGGTATACAGGTCAATGATTTCGGTATCCGCGACATCATCCTGCCGGGCGATGTGAAGGAGATCATGAACCAGGTATTGATCGCCGAAAAAAAGGCACAGGCCAATACCATCATGCGCCGGGAAGAAACGGCCAGTACCCGTAGCTTGCTGAACACTGCCAAACTGATGGAAGACAACGCTATGTTGTGGAAGCTGAAGGAAATGGAATACGTAGAAAAGATCGCCGACAAGATCACCAACATCAGCGTCAACGGCAGCGGCGTGCTGGTAGAACAACTGAAACAGATCTTCGTACCACAAAAATAACGGATGATTAACATCCGGCAGAAAGATCAGGACCGTCTCGGGGGAGGCGGTCCTTTTTCGTTGCCGTACCAGGGTCCTGATCGATAATATATACATCAACTACCACAGGGTAAGCAAGTAATAACTAAACGGGTTAACCAACCAATGCAGTAGCTGATTACCTTTGTACCAAGAAACCAGTTATTCATCCTGAAAAGATCAATGTCATGAAAAAATTGTTAAGCGCCTTTGGCTTCCTGCTATGTGTTTCTGCGGCTACCGCTCAGAAACTGGCACAAACAGCCGTGCCCGCCCCTGTGGTGAAGACCTTTGAAACGCAATTCAAGAGTCCCGCTAAGGTAGAATGGGAGAAAAAGACGAATCATTATGAAGTAAAGTTCGAGATCAACAAGATCAACCACAAGGCCAAGATCGATGGCACCGGCAAGCTCCTGCGCGTCGATACCGATATCAAACACACCGATCTGCCAGCAGCCGTGCAGAAAGCCATCACCACCCAGTATGCCGGTTACAAGATCAAAGACCCGGAGAAGTTTGACGAAGGCGGCAAGATCACCTACAAAGTGGAACTGAAAAAAGACGGCGCCGAAGACCAGAAAGTACATTTCAATCCCGATGGCACAGTAGCCAAGAAGAAGGCTGACTAATCTCGCTCATTATATTTATTGCCCGACGGCCTGCCTTGTGCAGGCCGTTTATATTACGGCCTATTTCTTTTTGATCACTTTGGCTTCCTCCAACTGACTGACAAGGGTGCTGATATAGGATTGGGTAAACTGATCGAGCGACGAGGGATCCGTGACGGGCGATGCAACAGCCAGCAACAACTGACGGGTAGCCGCATCAAACAGCATACTCTGAATCGTATACTTCTTTTCATCGGTGAAATAACCCGGCCGGGTGACCGTACTGTACATCATATCGTACCAGCCAGTGAATTCGCCCATCCAGGTAAAGGTCGTATTGCCGGGCGTATAACTCAGCGCCTCTTCTTTGCGGGCCAACGTAGCCGCAAAAACGGCATCACAACCCGTACGTTGCACATGGGCGATCACAGAATCTTTATTGGGTCTGGTAGGATTATCGAGTGAAGGAGGCATCACATCGATACTTTTCACTACTTCCACCCCACGACGGGTTAAGCCTGTCTCCAATGCCTTTTCCAACCTCACCTGGGCCGGAATATCCGCCGTAACGGCTACCACAAATATTTTGTGAAAAGTACGCCCTTGCATCTTGGCCTTATCGACCCAAACTGGCGACGGTTTCTTCGAGGCAGCACAAGCCGACAACAGGCCTATCAGTGTACACAAGCACAACCAGTTAAGGACCTTCTTTTTCATCCTGCTTCATTTTCAGATAAGACACCGGTGGCCAACTGATTGCGCCACCAGCAACGCTTTTTATAAAAAGAGGGGCAAGGCATTCCGCGATCGTAAAACGGGTGACTTCAAAAAAAACACGCCGGCCTGGCGGTAATGGCCCTCCACGCGTGTCTTACTCCCGGCATTTAGCGCCACGCCCTCCATGATGAAGCAACTCTTCACCTGTTTAGTAGCCGCAGTCCTGTGCCTGCCAGGCCAAGCGCAAGGCAGGCAGCAGGACTCACTCGCCATCCTCCTCATCGACCGCATGAGTGATGTGATCGGCGACCTGGAAAGCTGCCATTTTACCGTGCAAAGCAGCCGCGATGTGGTTGACACACACGGGTTGCAAGTGAAGCAATTCACCCAATACGAGGTATACCTGTCCGGCAACGACAAGCTACTGGTCAATGCGCAGGGACCCCGGGGCCATCGTGCGTTATGGTTCAACGCCGGTGTGCTGGCCCATTATAACCAGGAAGAAAAAAATTACGCCTTGTTGCGTGTGCCGGAGAAAACGATCGAGATGATCGACAGCGTCAGCAAATGGTACGAGATGGAGTTTCCCGCTGCCGACTTCTTCTACCCCACCTTCACCGACGACCTGCTTGACCATGCGGACGTCGTCAAATTCCTGGGCCGTACCACCATCAACGGACAGGAATGTTTTCATGTATTGGCTTCCAATCAAGAGATGACCATGCAGTTCTGGATCGCCAACGATGCCTTTAACCTGCCAGTGCGTTATGCGATCACCTATACCGGACAATCGGGCCATCCGCAATACGAAGCCTCCTTCAGCAACTGGCAGGTCAACCCTTCCTTACCGCTAGCCATGTTCAACTTCCAGCCTCCACCCGGTGTGACCCAGGTACGAATGCTCGCCACCGACGAACGATAACCTATCAATCATCCCGTATGCGTTTACACATTCATCCTATAGGCATTTTCCTCGTATTCTTCCTGATCTGCCACGCAGACGATGTATTGGCGCAACGCTTTGGCCATGGTGGCGGAGGCGGTGGCGCACGGGGAGGTGGCGGCAGACCTGGTGGTGGTGGCGGTGGCGTACGTGCCGGAGGCGGCAATCCCCGCAGCATCAATGGCGGCGCCGTTAAATCGCCCGACCGCAACGTGCGCACCAATCCTGGCGGCAACCACACCATCGGTGGCGCCACCCGCAACGATAACCGACCTGCCAACAACAACCGCAATACCGGCAACCGCGACATCGGCAATAACAATCGCAACAATAACAACAACAATCGCAACATCACCGACAACTCCCGCACCAACAACGTCAACAACAGAAGCAACAACAATATCGGCAACCGTACCAATGTAGGCAACAAGGTGAACGTCGACAACCGTGACATCAACATCAACGTCGACAACAGCCGGAACTTTAATTCCTTCAACAACCGGAACACGGTTGTGCGGCCAAGGCCCATCTCTTACTACCCAAGACCTCCCTATGCCTATGGCGGAAGACGTTATTATTGTTACCATCCTTATATCTATCACCCTTATCGGCCTTTTGTCTGGGGTCCTGTTTGGCATCCCTGGGGATTCCTGGTAGCTACCCTGGCCGTCACCGCCATCGTGGTATCGGTTGAGAACGAAAAGTACCACTACGATCAGGGCGTATGGTATTCACAGGCCAGCAACGGCTATACGGTGGTGCAGGCACCGGTGGGCGGCACCGTAACGACGATTCCCTCCGGCAACCAGCCGGTGGTCGTCAACAATGTCACCAATTATTACTATGGCGGTGCCTATTATGAAAAGTCGGGCAGCGGCTACAAGGTAGTAGCGCCACCGGCCGGTGCCGTGGTAGACAACCTACCCGATGGAGGTGAAGAAGTGAAGATCGGCGATCAGACCTATGTCAAGATCGGTGAAACTTACTACCAGCCTGTCAGCGTAGATGGCAAGAATAAATATGAAGTCGTTCAGATAGAAGATGGAAAATAGCTTATTCCGCCCACGCTTTTCGGAGAAAGCGCAGCCAATTGCCATGCATCATGTTTTCAATATCCTCCGTCGTGAAGCCTCTTTTCTCCAATAATCCCGGCAGCTTTTGCAGATCGGCAATGGTCTCCAGGTCATAAGGACATTGCTCCTTCCCAAAGGCGCCATCGAGATCGGTGCCAATCCCTACATGTAGCGTATTACCGGCCAGCTGGCAGATATGATCGAGATGATCGATCAGTTTGTCGAGGTTGCATTGCATGGCTTCCGGCGTAGATTGCTGCCGTACCCAGTCCGGCACCATCATCCAGGCATCGAGTGCGCCACCAATCACTGCACCCCGCGTGATCAGTTCGCGGATCATGTCGTCACTGAACTGGCGATTATGGTTGACCAGGCTGCGGCAATTGTTGTGGCTGGCCCATACTGGTCCTTTAAAGATGCGCATCGCATCCCAGAAGGCATCGTCGCACAAATGCGTGGCATCGAGTATCATGCCCAGGCGATCCATTTCGCGCAACAAGACTTTACCTTGGTCATTCAAATTCCCCGTAGCATCGGTACCATTGGCATAACGACCAGGACCATAGTGCGCAGGGCCTACCGCCCGCAATCCATATCCATACGCTGTTTCCAGGTGCTGCAGGGTCACCAATGAATCGGCTCCTTCCAGGCTGAGCATATAACCAATGGGCTTTCCTTCATCAGGCTGACCATTGTTCCATAATGCGATATGATCTTCCAGCGCCGCCAGGTCTTTGATCATCACCATCTCTCCTTCAGCTTCCATCGCCCGGTACCAGGCCAACTGCGCCTGCGTTTGTGCCCAGGCTTGTTGTGGTGAATGCCAGCCCGGCAACGGATTACCCGGTCCTACATACCGCGCGATCTGTGTAGCCACCACCAACCCTACCCTGCCTTTCCGCAGCTCGGGCAGTGCAACGGTACCTTTCGCACGGTCGGGCTTATCTGTTTGCCCCTGCTCACTGGCACGGATATCCATGACCGGCCAACGCAGGTCGCGGTTCCATTCCATGGCATTCATACTAAGGTCGAGGTGTGCATCTATCGTGAACATGTTATTTTTCTTTTCAGGCCATTCAATACTATAAGACAGTTTGGGCACCACTCAGATCGTGATCTTCCGGTCGCGGGCCACCACGCGCCATTCGCCGATGAACCGGTGATCCTCGATCACCAGTGCACGCTCATACAGGGCCACGGTAGGACAAATATGGTTCGGCACCCCATACAACACATCGCCTACCCGGTATTGGGCAGCATCGTGCACCCGCAACACCAGGTGCTCTTCACTTTGACCTGTCGGAACGGCTTCGGGCGCATTCAAAAAATACACACGCGGCAATGGACCTTCTGCTGCCACCGATTTGTGTCCCAGATCGATGCAGATCGTTTGCGCGTCGATCACAGAGATCACCCTGCTCAATACCAGGGCGGCATACTCGAAAGGCAATTCGGGCATCTGTAGTTTATAGCTCCTGTCCCAGAACACGAAGGTACCCGGACTACACTCCACCCCTACCCGGTGCACATGCGTGGGAAAAGTTGGCGAACCGCCGGCAATGATCACTGGCGCCTTCCCACTTTGCTGGGCGATGCGGCGGGCCAGGTCCTGCACGTGGCGAAACAACGCATCACTTTGCTGTTGCCGCAACAACGGATCCACCTCTTTGACATGACCATCGTAGGCGTGCAAGCCGACGACATGTATGTGAGACAATGTTGTCAATTGCTCGTATAATGTCCAGGCGGCCTCACCGGTAGCAATACCGGTACGCCCCATGCCTACATTGAGGTCGATATACACATCGAGGACGATGCCTTTTTCAGCAGCCCCGGCAGACAGTGCAGCCGCTACCTGGGCATTATCGACCAGGCAGGAAAAATGGGAAGCCGGGTACGTCCTGATCAACTGCAACAGGCGTTGCAGCTTGGGACCTACCGGTTGATAAGCCAGCAAAATATCGGGCGCCTGCACCAAGGCCAGCATTTCCGCTTCGGCAATGGTTGCACACTTGAACCGGGTGACACCCTGCTCCAGCATCTCCCGGCACACTTCTGCGATCTTATTGGTCTTGACGTGCGGTCGTAACAAGTGCACATCACCCTGTATCGCTATTGCCTGCCGGATGTTTTCCCGCACCCTGTCAGCATACACTACCAGGGCCGGCGAGTCGATCTCCTCCACTCCTTCTATCGTATACCATTCCATATCATTCATTTAATTCCTGCTACCAATCAATGCAATTCAAATACAGCTTCAATTTCCACCGGAATATTATCGGGCAGAGAGCCAAAACCTACCGCGCTCCGTACACCGATACCGTGCTCTTCGCCCCAAACGGCGGCAAATAATTCACTGCAGCCATTGATCACATAAGGATGGCGCTCGAAATCGCTGGTACAATTGACCATTCCCAACACTTTGATCACGCGCCTAACCCGGTCCAGGCTTCCCACATGCGTGCGGATGGTCGAAAGGATCGTTAAGCCTACCTGGCGTGCAGCTAGTTTTCCCTGCTCCATATCCATGTCTTTACCGATGCGGCCAATGATGAGCGAACGATCGTCCTGTACGGGTCCATGTCCAGACACATAGAGGTACCTCCCATCGATGAGCATTGGTTTGTACACACCCAATGGTGCCGGCGCCGGCGGTAAGCTAAGTCCTAATTTAGCAAACTGTTCCTCTGCACTTGCAATTGTCAAATCCTTCATGATTTCGTTTTTAGATCCACAAACTTAACAGCAGTACACCGATCAAACCCACCACCGAAACGATGGTTTCCATCAATGACCATGTTTTCAAGGTATTCCTGATACTCAAATTGAAATATTCTTTAAACAACCAGAATCCCGCATCGTTGACGTGCGAAAAGAACAGGCTACCCGCTCCGACCGCCAACACCATGAGACTGGGATCCACTTTTGTTTGTTCCATCAGCGGCGCAATAATGCCGGCGGTGGTCAGGCCGGCCACTGTGGCCGAGCCCACACAAACACGGATGATCGCCGCCATCAGCCAACCCAGCACCAGCGGATGCAGGGGCCATTGTTGCAAGGCATCACCGATCTGCTGACTGACACCACTATCCGTGAGCACCTGCTTCAAAGCACCGGCGCCCGCGATGATCAGCAATATCAGGGCAATGTCTTTCACCGAATCCGCCAGCAGGTTCATGACAGCAGGTATGGATCTACCACCCGCTTTTCCGAGTGTAAAAATAGCTACCAGCAGCGACAACAACATCACCACGGCCGGATCACCGATAAAAACGAGCGTATCTTTTACCGATGCAGGGCTGTCGGCCATCCAATACGGCAAAGCGGTGGTCAGCATCAGCAAACCTACCGGCAACAGGGCCGTAAAGAAACTGATACCAGCACCGGGCAGCAAGCGTGCCTCGATATCGGCCGGTTTGAAAGTATCCAACGGCTTCGCGGGCACGTGACGCACAAAACGCGCAAAACAGGGACCTGCCACTATGATGGCCGGCACAGACACGATCAAGCCATACAACAAAGTATGGCCCATACTGGCCTTCAGCTGACCCACCAAGGCTACCGGGGCCGGATGGGGCGGCAGGAACCCATGTGTTACCGACAAGGCGGCCAGCATCGGCAGCGCAATATAGACGGCGGGTAACCGGTACTGGTAAATGACCGAAAAGATGAGGGGTACCATCAGCACAAACCCCACCCCATAGTAGAGCGGAATACCTATGATGAATCCCGCGATCATCAACGCCCATTGTACATACCGGGGACCAAAGGCTTTCATGAGCACCCCGGCGATCTGCCGGGCCGCCCCACTCTCCGCCACGAGTTTACCGAGCATGGCGCCCAACACGATGATGATAGTTAGCGAGCCCAGGGTATCACCAATCCCTTTTTGCAGCGAACCGACCACTTGCTTCAACGGCAATTGTAGCAGTATGCCAGCCAGTATCGACACCAGCAGAAAAGCCAGAAAGGCATTCACCTTCCACCGGGTGGTGAGCAGGATCAGCCCCGCAATACAAACAATGACGATCACAAATGACATGTACAAACAAGTTACTGGTGTTATACAATGCTACAAGCGGGCTACTACTCTACGATGACCTCATCGATCATCAGCAGCGCCTGGCTGCCCGCCCCATATTCGCCCGGCGGCAGCAGTCCTTTATTGATGGCTTTGATCCGGATATACCGTACCGGCAAGGTGCCGATAACCGCTTTGACCGGATTGATGCCATTGATCCCAAAATGGGTTTGTGTAAAAACTGTTTTGAAGGACTTTCCTTCATCGGCAACAGCGATCTCTAGCACCACGGGTGCCCAGATACGTTGCCAGTGGTAATTGAGCCAGTTCATCCGCACCTGCCCAATGGATTGCTCACTGCCCAGGTCGATGATGGCTTCACCATCGCTGCCGCTAAAACCCAACCATTGTGCATCGTTGTACCGGTGGGTACCCTGTATACCATTGACAAGGGCTTCACTCCCTGGATCCCACCGGGCCAGTGGTTTATTGGTCAACTGCACCGCTGCACCGGTCGCTTTGTGCACCGTAACCGGCTGCTCCAGCACCGAACCCACCGCACGACCCAGCCGATCGAAAGCCTGCGCTTTCAAGGTGGCACTCCTGGTCAGGACAACCGGCTGCGTATAGTGCAGGCTGTTGAGACCGGGCATACTGCCATCGAGCGTATAGCGGATTGCTCCTTCCGGAGCGGTACTGCTTAGCGTTAACAAGACGGCACCAGGACGGGTGGTCACTTTGTCCAGCACCACTTCATCGAACCGGTTATCGGCTGTTATCCCGTACTGCTGCAACAGTCGCGTTTGCCCCCGCAGTCTCGACAGAAAATGATCGTATTGGCGCAGGCTATCGGGCGACCAGGCCACTTCGGCCAGGGCCATTGCCCGCGGAAAGATCATATAACGCGCCTGCTGTTCGCTGACCAGGTATTCACTCCAGGCCTGCCCTTCGAGGCCTATTATATACCGTTGCAGGGAATCAGCCAGGGTAGCCGCCGGCCGGTAGCTGTACACTTTTTGTAAGGGCGTATAGTGACCAGCAGCAACGGGCTCACGGTTCCGGCGCGACTGGTAGTAATCGAAATATACATGCGTTTCGGGCGTCATGATCACCGGATGCCGTTGTTGTGCCGCCTGCAATCCACCCTCCTCACCCCGCCAGCTCATGACAGTGGCATTGGGGGCCAGACCACCTTCGAGGATCTCATCCCACCCGATGATCTGCCTATCCCTACTGTTGAGGTATTGCTCGATGCGCTGTACAAACCAGGATTGCAGCGCATGCTCGTCTTTTAGCGACAATGCTTTCATGCGTTGCTGACAGCGGGCACATTGCTGCCAACGTGTTTTGGGACATTCATCGCCCCCGATATGGATGCGGGTCGATGGGAACAGGTACATGACCTCATCCAGCACATCCTGCAGAAAGGTAAATACACTGTCGTTGCCCGCGCAAAAGACATCATCAAATACACCCCAGAAACGAGCCGCCGCATAAGGGCCGCCCGTACACCCCAACTGCGGATAAGCCGCCAGGGCAGCCAGCGCGTGGCCGGGCATTTCTATTTCCGGAATGATGGTAATGCCCCGTTGAGCAGCATACCGCACCAACTGCTTTACTTCCTGTTGGGTATAATAGCCGCCATATCTTTTTCCGTCAAACCGATGCGGTGTTTCTTTTTTATGCCCGATCAACGTAGCTGAGCGCCAGGCCGCGACAGACTGCAAACGGGGATATTTTTTGATCTCTATCCGCCAACCCTGGTCATCGGTCAGGTGCCAATGAAAAGTATTGAATTTGTACAGGGCCAGCAGGTCGATGTATTGCTGTAAAAAATCGATGGAGAAAAAGTGGCGACTCACATCGAGCGCCATGCTGCGGTAGCCAAAACGTGGATGGTCGGTCATCTCGCAGGCAGGAATGCGCAACCTGGCATTGCCCGGTTGCCACAGCTGTCGCAACGATTGTATGCCATGTAATACACCTGCAAGATCGTGCCCGGTCAAGGTGATAGCTGTAGAAGTAACCTGCAACAGGTACCCTTCAAGATCGGGCACCCTGTTGGAATCCACCTTCAGGCTGATAGCGTTGCCGCCGGAGGATGCTGCCACCGCCACGGGCACACCCGCTTCCTGCACATAACGTTGTAGTAGCTGTGCGGCACCTGCCAGCGCAGGCTCCGTAAGTAATAGGCGCGTATCGGCGTCGAGCACAAATACCCCGGCATCGGGCCGGTAGGCAACCGGCCTTGGTATGATCGATGACTGCGCCTGTATCGTAAGCTGCCACCAACAAATCGTGAACAGCAATAGCCAGTGTCGTTTCAGCATGGTGCGTTATTGGGTGCGGTTACGCAGGATATCGGATCGGGTACGTTATTGCTTATCCCACCAGATCCTTGTCAGCAGGTCATCAGTACCCTGCCTTTTGACGGCATCACTATAAGCAGTGCGGTTGAGTGTTTGCTCAGCTACCGGATAAATGAAGCGACGTGGTATTTTGCCACCGGTCGCATTGCCGGGATAGTTATTCGGTACCAGGGCCGGATAGCCGGTGCGGCGGTAATTGTTCCAGGCTTCCTGGGCATCCGGGAATAGGCCTACCCATAACTGCTGGTGCACCTGCTCTATCTGTGCTTCCATCCCGGCACCGGTTTTCAAAGCATGCGCTGTCACATAACCATTGATGCGCGAAGCCTCCACAGCACCCGTTGTACCAGCAATGAGATCCCATTGCAACATGGCCGAGCGGATTCCCTTTTCATACAGACTGGCCGCCGTTTCGGCATTGTACCAGCCACGCAGGGCAGCTTCTGCCAGCAACAGATCGGCTTCGGCTACGGTTAAAATGAGCAAGGGCGCATTCTGCCGTAGGACCGTCGTTTGCTTCGGTTCGGAGTAAGTTACGAAATCGGCAGGTTTTGTACCATTGATGGTGGCAGGCAATCCTTTTTGCAGACTCTCTGTAGTAGTCGCCACGCCGTTTACATACACGACGGAGAGCACAGGCAGTCGCGGATCGTTATTCGCTTTGAGGCTATCGATGAATGCCTGGTGGTACTTGCCCCCTTCGGGATTGCTGATACCATCGGCTTTCACATAATTATCATTAAACAACTGTAGCGCGATCGGGTTCTTGTTGATGTTTTGGCCAGAGCCTACATAGTCTACTTTAGCGAGGTCGGCCACATCCCGGATCACGCCACCAGCTACCGCCTTAGCTACCCAGGACTTCGCCGCATTGGCATCGACCTTCGAGAGCCGCATGCCCAGGCGCAGCATCAAAGAGTAGGCAAACTTCTTCCAACGCTGGGTGTTGCCCTGGTACACCAGGTCGGCAGCACCGAAAGTAGTAGCGTTGGCCGGATTGAGCGCTACAGCCGCCTCTTCCAGCTCTTTCAACATATCGGCATAGATCGCACTTTGTGCATCGTACTTAGGTTGAAACAAAGACAGGTTATATCCCTGTCCCGCTTCCGTATAAGGGATATCGCCGTACAGGTCCGTCAGACGACTAAAGCAATACACCCGCCAGATACGCGCGACCGCATATAGATTGACCTTGGCGGGATCGCTTTTCACCGCCTTGATCACTTCGCCGATCTCATTGATCTGGGCAGGATAGGCCGTGGTAAACACGGCTGTACTCAGGTTGACCTGCGCCGCCACATACTTCGACCCAAAGCCTTCTACATCGTTGAAGCTGGTCGTGTATTGCATGGTACCCAGCAACAGCTTGCTGACATTACCGCTATTCAGCGCGGCGTCGTACACGGCTTTACTGAAGATATAGGCCGGCGTGGGCGTCGATACCGCATTCGGATTGGTATTGATGGCTTCGAAGTCTTTATCGCAGGATGCGAACAGGGCAGTGCACAGCAGGGCCGGCAACAGCCTGGTATAGTTTGACAATGATTGTTTCATAACGATCAAATGGTGTGGTTAGAATTTCAATTGCAGGTTGATGCCATAAGAGCGGGTACGGGGCAATCCGATGGATTCGATACCCTGTGCAGCCCCGTTGGACAAACTTTGTTCAGGATCGAAGTTGTCGGTCTTCTTGTACAGGATCAGCAGGTTGCGGCCGACCAGTGAGATATTGGCCGATTGTACACCTAACCCTTTCAGGAATTTTTCCGGCATTTTGTACGACAGGATCACCTGGCGCAGTTTGACGAAACTGGCATCGTGCACAAACAACTCGGTGTAGCGGTTAAGGTTGTTGTAGTACGCCGCCCGCAGGTTATTGGACGGTACCGTGTAACTGTATTTGGCCCCATTGCTGGTCACCCCTTCGAGCTTCAACCCACCTTCGCGGCCGGCCAGGGTCGACTTCATCAGGCCCAGGCGGGTAGCATACACTTCCATCACCGAAAATATATTGTTGCCGAATTTGCCATCCACCAGCACATCGAGTGAAAAGTTCTTGTAGCGGAACTGGTTGGTCAATCCCATGGTGAGCGGTGGTACCCCCTTGCCCAGTTCCTGGTTTACATCCGTCTGCAACGGCAGGTTGGCATTGGGATCGTACACGACCGTACCATTGGCATCGCGCAACATGCGGAAACCATAGATAGCGCCATAGGTGCTGCCTACCTTGTTATTGATAAAAGCATTGCCGTTGACGGAGTTACCCAGCGAGAAAGTACTGATACCATCGGCCAGCTTCAACACTTCGCTTTTGTTGTACGCAACGTTGTAACTGACATTCCAGCTAAAGTTACTGCGCTTGATGGGCGTACCATCCAGCAACAACTCGATGCCTTTATTACTGAGTTCACCCGAATTGAGGATGGCACTGGTATAGCCGGCAGCTGTAGAGATGGGCACACTCACAATATCGTCGGAGGATTTTCGGTCATACACGGCTACATCGAGCCCCAATCGTCCGCCAAACAGCTGCGAGTACAAGCCTACTTCCAGTGTCGTAGAGGTAAAGGGTTTCAGGTTGGCATTGGTGATCGCCGCAGAGCTGACATTCTGCAACGGTACACTGCTGGCGCTGGGCACGCTGGCATACGCGAGGTTGATCGCATAAGGATCGGGGCCACCGCCACCCACTTGGGCCCAGGAAGCACGTAGCTTAAGCATATCCACCGACGCCGGCATCCTCAACACATCCGACAGGATAAAACTGGTACCGACACTGGGATAAAATACGCTGTTGCTCGACGGACTGAGGGTAGAGAACCAGTCCTGCCGCCCGGAGGCAGTGAGGAACAACACACTTTTATAATCGAAGTCGACCGAGGCAAACAGCGAATTGGTCTTTACATCCCCCGCGACCGGTGTGGTGGAAGCGGTAGAGAGGTTGGAGAAGCTGTAGAAATAGGGCGTGGTAAAATCACGGCCGGCGAGGGTCAGCTCATCCGACTTGAAACGGCGGGTATTGCCACCTACCAGTACGGTAAAACCGAGGTCGCTGCCGACATTTCCTTTATAGGTGGCAGTGAGCATGCTGTTGGTTTCCGATACATCGGACTTGATACCGTCGTACTGTCCGTTGGGCCAGTATTGGGTACCCGTGGGTACAATGCTGGTGAAATTGTAATTGTAGAAATCACGTGTAACCGTTCCCTTCACAGACAGGTTCTTCAGGATATCGTAGCTGATGGCCGCCTGTCCGATAAAACGATTCTTGGTATCGGTTTCCTTGAACTTGTTGATCACAAAATAACTGTTGGTCACAATGCCGGCATCGTTCCAGACGATCTCGTTGCCCTGGGCGTCGTGGCCGGGACTCAGCCAGCGGATATCGACGGTATTGGCCACTTCATAAGGTGTCCAGTTGGGATTGCCGAGGGCATCGCCGGCGATGGGCCGGTTATTGCCTTTCTCCAGGTTGTACTGGATCACAGATTCCAAACGAAGCTTATCGCTCAGTTTGGCGGAGATATTGAGGTTGGCGGTTTTGCGGTTGTAGGTATTGGTAGGCAATACGCTTTTGGCGTTGAGGTCGGACAGGGATAACCTGTACACCACATTTTCGTTGCCACCGGAGAGGGCTACCGTATTGGTAAAGGTAGAGCCCGTCTGGTAAAAGTTTTTGAGGTTGTCTTTTTGCGCCGTGTAGGGATGTGTCTTACCATCCGCTGCCATATAATCGGTAGAACCATCGATGCGGGCCCCAAAGGAGCGACGGCCGGTGGCCTGTGCCTGGGCCAGTGTGGTGGGCTTTACGCCGCCATCACCCTGACCATACTCGTATTGATAATCGGGAAACACCGCCACATCTTCGAGCGTCAGCGTTCCATTGTACTCGACACCGATCCCTTTTTGCGAGCGGCCTTTCTTGGTCGTAATGAGAATGACGCCATTGGCGCCGCGTGATCCATACAGGGCCGCGGCGGCTCCTCCTTTCAACACGGAAATCGATTCGATATCATCCGGATTGATGGCGGCAATACCATCGCCGCGATCGGTACTGTTGCGGATGGTGCTGCCGTTGGGCGTGCTGCTGCCACCGGGTACGCTGTTGTCGATGGGCATGCCATTGATCACATACAAGGGTTGGCTATTGCCGGTGAGCGAACCATTGCCACGGATAACGACCCGACTGGAGCCGCCGGGCCCAGTCGAAAGGCCGGTAGCATTGACCCCGGCGATACGGCCGGTGAGCGCATTGGCCACATTGTTTTCGCGGGCCTGGGTAAATTCACTGCCGCCAACTTCCGTCATCGCATAGGTGACGGACTTGCGCGACTTGCGGATACCCAGGGCGGTGACCACCACATCGGAGAGCACAGCGCCGCTGTCACGTTGCAGTTCGATGTCGAGACGGGTTTGTCCGGCGGACAATGCCACCGTACGGGTAGCAAATCCAATGGAACTGATGGTCAGCTGAACATCGCCGGTCCGGGAAGTGGCGGGAATGGTGAGCGAGAAAGAACCGGTCTGGTCGGTGACGGTGGCCGCCTTGCGTTGGCCGGCGAGGGTGATGGTAGCCCCGGTAACGGGTTCATTACCGGCCTTAACCGTTCCGGTCACTACGGACCCGGTTTGTGCAACGCCTGCGAGCGTGCTGGTGAGCAGCCAGACCATGCCGAGCAGGCATAGTCCTGTTGATGAAATCTTCTTCATGAGCGTTAGTTATGGTATAGCGTAAAAATTGCAAGACTTACCAAACCTAGTGCAAATAATTCAAATACTGCAAATAATTTGCAGTTTAATTCATAGCCCGTTGCAAATTCTGCTGATGCCTGTTTTCTGAAATATAAACTTAACTGCTAGTTAACAAGCGATATTAAAATACTTATTAACTGATAATCAATATGTAAAATAGAAACAGGGTAGTTACACTAAAGCGGGCCTCGCTTGGTTGCAGGAATTATCGTATTATTGCAAAAATTGCAACCCGGAGATCATGTCAGACAACCAGCCCCAGCAGCCGGCCCCGGTCGCCCTGCAAAAAAAAGAACGGAAGCAACTGATCATCAAACAGGTGAATATCCACACCCGGTTGATGTATGCCGACCTGGTCAAGCTTATCGATGTATCGGAGGATACGATCCGCCGCGATGTCAATGAGCTGGCAGAGGAAGGGCAGTTGATCCGCATTAAGGGCGGTGCGATGTCGGCAGCTTATCATATCGGTGATGACTCCAAAACCTACTCGCTCAACAACAAGGTGGTCATTGCCGACAAGGTGTTGACCTTGCTGAAAGACGATATGATCGTATTGATCGGCGGCGGTACTACCATCCGTGAATTCGTCAAGAAGATCCCCACTACCCTGCGCGCCACTTTTCTCACGGTCAATCCATTGACGGCGGTTGAACTGCTGGACAAGCCCCTGATCAAAACGATCATGATCGGCGGACAGATCTCTGCGTACAGCCAGATGACGGTGAGCGGTGAAGTTTTCGCGTACCTGGCTACCATCCGGGCCGACCTCTGCATCGTGGGCATCAATGCCATCGATGTCACCAACGGCCTGACCGACTCCGACTGGGAGACCATCCAGGTTAAAAAAGCGATGATCAAGGCGGCAGATAAAGTGGCGGTACTGACCATTGCGGAGAAACTGAATTCTTCCATGCAAATGAAGATTGCCGATCTGCAGGAGATCGATTACCTGGTAACGGAGTTATCGCCCGATGACGCCGCCTTACAGGATTACAAAGTCAACAAGCTGGTCATCCTCTAAGCTTTTGCCGCTTTACCTGGCGTCTCGTTGCAGCAACTGTGATATATTTACGGCGCTATGCTGAAACGGATATTACTCCCCCTGCTGTTGCTACACCTGCAAACCACTGCGCAGGTATTGCCTCCCTACAAAGATGCCCGCCTGCCGATCGACACCCGGGTGAAAGACCTGCTGGCCCGTATGACGCCGGAAGAAAAATTCTGGCAGCTGTTCATGATCCCCGGTGATCTCGACCAGGCGGCGCCCGGCCAGTATCGCCATGGCTTGTTTGGCTTCCAGGTGAGCGCCGCCGCCCAGGGCGATGCAGGCGGCCAGCTGTTGAGCTATGGTACCCGGGAGAATGCGGGTACGCTGGCCAAAAAGATCAACCGTATACAACGTTATTTTATAGACAGTACGCGGCTCGGTATTCCGATGATCGCCTTCGACGAAGCCCTGCATGGACTGGTACGCGATGGCGCCACCGCCTTTCCGCAGGCGATCGGCCTGGCTGCCACCTTCGATACCGCTTTGATGCGCCAGGTATCGACGGCGATCGCCACCGAAACAAAAGCGCGCGGTATCCGCCAGATATTGACGCCGGTTGTGAATATTGCCAGTGATGTACGGTGGGGCCGCACCGAAGAAACCTATGGCGAAGATCCCTTGCTCAGCAGCGAGATGGGCGTTGCCTTTGTACGTTCTTTCGAACAAATGGGCATCGTTGCTACGCCCAAACATTTTATTGCCAATGTAGGAGACGGCGGTCGCGACAGCTATCCCATTCACTTCAATGAACGCCTGCTGGAAGAGATCTACCTGCCGCCGTTCAAGGCCTGCATCGAAAGGGGCGGAGCGCGGTCGATCATGACGGCCTACAATACCCTCGATGGCATTGCCTGCTCGGCCAATAGCTGGCTGCTGCAGCACAAGCTGAAAGAACAATGGGGTTTCAAAGGATTCGTGATCTCCGATGCCAATGCCGTAGGAGGTGCAGTGGTGCTGCACAACACCGCGGTAGATTATGCCGATGCCGGCAAGCAATCCATCAACAACGGGCTGGACGTCATCTTCCAGACCAGCTATGATCACTACAAATTATTCATCCCGCCGTTTCTCAACGGGCAGACAGATACGAACCGGATCAATGAAGCGGTAGCCCGGGTATTGCGCGCCAAATTCGAACTCGGTCTTTTTGAACAGCCGTATGTCGATGAAGCAGCAGCTGGCAGTACGCGCTATGCCCAGGCACACAAAACCCTGGTAGCTACTGCAGCCCGTAAGTCGATGGTATTGCTGAAGAATGATCGGCGGGTGTTGCCATTTGCCGCTGGCATCAAAACCATTGCTGTGATCGGCGAAGAAGCACAGGCAGCCCGGCTGGGTGGCTATAGTGGTCCGGGCATCAACAAGGTATCCATACTGGATGGCCTCCGCCGACGTGCCGGTAAGTCCGTCCAGGTACTGTACGCTCCTGGTGCTGGCATCAAAGACGAGCGATTGACCGTCATCCCTGCCCAATACCTGCAACACAACGGCAAGCCGGGGTTGCAAGGCGACTATTACAACAACCTGCAACTAACGGGAACACCCGTGCTGACACGTACAGATGCGACAATCGACTTCAAATGGACATTGTATGCTCCGGCTTCTTCCCTGGCAGTGGACAACTATGCGGTACGCTGGAGCGGACAGTTGATGGCACCCCGTACCGGCATCATCAACATCGGCCTCGAAGGCAATGATGGTTACCGGTTGTACATCGATAACAAACTGGTGGTGGACAACTGGCAGAAACGATCTTACCAAACAATTACCGGCAAGGTGTCGCTGGAAAAAGGCAAGCAGTATGCCATCCGGGTAGAGTTTTATGAACCGGCGGGCAATGCCATCCTTAAACTGGTGTGGAATGAAGGGGTCGCGAAAAACCAGGCGGCAAAGATCGCCGCAGCGGTGGCCACGGCCCGCCAGGCAGATATAGCCGTGATTGCAGTAGGCATACACGAAGGCGAGTTCCAGGATCGCGCCCTGTTGTCATTGCCGGGCGAACAGGAAAACCTCATCAAAGCCGTAGCGGCGACCGGCAAACCGGTCGTGGTATTGCTGGTCGGTGGCAGTGCCATCACCATGAGCAACTGGGTCGACAAGGTGCAGTCGGTCGTAGCGTGCTGGTACCCTGGTGAGGAAGGCGGCCATGCGGTAGCCGATGTGTTGTTTGGCGATTACAACCCCGCAGGTCGACTACCGATCACCTTTCCTGTACATGAAGCACAGTTACCCCTGGTATACAACCACAAACCGACGGGTCGCGGAGACGACTACCACAACCTGAGCGGGCAACCCCTCTTTCCCTTTGGGTATGGGCTGAGCTATACCAGCTTTGCTTATAGTGATCTGCAACTTGATAACAAACAGATCGGCGTGGGAGCATCGACCACGGTGCACTGTACGATCACCAACACCGGCAAGCGGGCCGGGGAAGAAGTGGTGCAGCTGTACCTCAAAGACCTGTTGGCTTCTGTGGCAAGGCCGGTGCTGGAGCTGAAAGGTTTTCAACGGATTGACCTGGAGCCGGGTCAATCCAAAAAGATTTCGTTCACTATAACGCCCGAGATGCTGCAACTGCTGGACAAAGACCTGAAGCGCGTGATTGAGCCCGGTGATTTCCGCATCATGATCGGGTCTTCCTCCCGCGACCTGCATCTGAAGGAGACGTTGACGGTGAAGTGAGGCAACGAGGCACAAAGGCAGCGAGGAAGCATGGCAATCCCGACATATGTCGGGACAACAAGGTAAGGTGGGGAGACGGCTTCCAATAATTGCATTTAGTTGGCGGACTCTTGTCAAGACCGGTGTCATCCAGGTATGAAAACAGGGATTCTTTTCCTCGCCGTACTCCTGCTGTCTATCCAACAGACGATGGCTCAGCTTCCCATGGAACTAACACCCCCACCAACGACGAAAGACAAACCTGGCCCCTATCGCATTAACGCCTATGTAGGTTACGTATTCGACGACAAGATCTCTCATTACGGCGATCCTACCAGTTATTATACAGGAACCATTCAGGGCGGATTGCAATGGGGTATCAGCGGCGAATACCTGCTGGAAGATTATTTGGGTATCAGCCTTTCCTATTCCCGACAGGACACCAAAGCAGACATGATTGCCTATGAAAATACGGAGCGGCAAGTCAACCTCGACATGGGCATCAGCTATGTACTGGTCGGCTTAAACGGTTATTGGCCTATCAGGCATTTTCCCGTCGTCCCCTATGGCGGAGCAGGGATTGGCTTTGCTTTTATCGGCATCGATAATCCAGCCAATGGCTGGCGGGATAGCGGATCCAAATTGGCCTGGGGCGTAAGAGGTGGAACGAATATTACACTGGCACACCGATTCGCCATCAAGCTGCAGGGGCATTTGTTATCGGCGGTGTACGCATCTGGTGGCGCCTTGTTTTTTGGCGACACCCCCAACGGCGGATTGAGTGCCTATACCACTATTTTTCAGTTTGGCCTGGGTGGTGGCCTGGTGGTGACCTTTTAACCTGGCTCGAAAATCCATGGAGATGGCGGTATGGTGTTCTGACCGGTGTCGTACCCATATGAAAAGACTGATCATGGGCCTGGCCCTTTTGCTGCTGCTGACCCAACAGCTGACAGCCCAGACGAAAACAGCTAAATACCGCATCAATGCTTATGCCGGTTATGTATTTGATGATGGGGTAGATTCTTATTACGACGCTTTCAATTACTACGATGGCACCATCAAAGGTGGCTTCCAGTGGGGACTTGGCGCCGAATACCTCGTGCATCCCTACTATGGTATTGAACTCTCCTATTATCGCCAGGACACGGATGCACCCATGACCTATTACCAGAATGGCATTAAGAATACCAACTTCGACCTGGGCATCAGCTGGATTTTATTAGGGGTGAATCGTTATTTCAAGCTCGACGCACCGATGATTACGCCCTATATAGGCGGTGGTGTCGGTGTAGCCATCGTCGATATTGAAAATCCCAACACCAATTACAGCGACAATGCGACCAAGTTTGCCTGGAACTTCAGAGGGGGCACCAATATCAATCTTTCTTCCCGGGTGGCCTTTAAAGTGCAGGCTCAATTGATGTCGGCCGTACAAGGTGCCGGCGGTGGTCTATATTTTGGAACCGGTGGTGTGGGAGCTGGTTTGAGTACCTACTCTACCGTACTGCAGTTTGGTTTTCATGGAGGATTGGCGTTGTCGTTTTAACGCGTCCTGTCATTTGAAATTACGTGCATGCCCAAACAAGGAAGATTGGATCTCTTGCTCTTTGGGTGGCTGTGCCGGTACATAGGCACCATCGCGTTCATCGCCGCGGGCGGGCACCTGCACCACCGGCATGGCTTCTTCCGCAGGCGTCAGCGTGCGCAATAGCTTGTTGAGGTTATGGCAGCGGTGCACGACGACGTGTACAACTTCTCCCGCTTTTTGTACTTTTCCTTCAACCATGATCAGTTGTGATTGCAGGATCTCTTTACGGTACTGATCGAAGAGGTTTTTGAAGATGACGAGGTTGGCATTGCCGGTTTCATCCTCAATGGTCATGAAACAAATACCACTGGCCGTACCAGGTCGTTGACGTACCAATACCAACCCAGCCACTTTTATCAACTGCCCATCTTCCGTATCCGCCAATGCGCCCGTTGGCAGGATGTGCAGCAGTTGCAATTTCTCCCGCACAAAACTGACGGGGTGCGATTTCAACGACAAGGATACCGCACCATAATCATGCACGACCTGCTCGGAGTCGGCCATCAGCGGCAATTGCACGGCATCTTCTTCTTCATCGGGTTCCTGGGTACCGCGGAAGATACCTACCGGTGCATCTTTACGCGAAGCCTCCCACAAGGCTTCCCGTCGATCCATGCCCATCGACCGGAAGGTATCGGCATAGGCCAATCGCTCCAACACGGCGACGGGTATTCCCATATCGCGTAACTGGTTGAGGTGCGTATAAGCTTGTTGCCGGTTCGCCACCAATACTTCCACGTCTTCCTGCTTCAGGCCTTTTACCTGCCGGAAACCTAGCCGCAGGGCTTTGTACCGGCCGGCCTGCTCTTCCAGGGTATTGTCCCACTGACTCAGGTTCACATCTACCGGCCGGACCACCACCCCATGATTACGGGCATCGATCACGATCTGCGCCGGTGCATAAAAACCCATCGGCATACTGTTGAGCAACGCACCCGCAAACACATCGGGATAATGGCATTTGAGCCAGGCAGACACGTTGACCAGCAACGCAAAACTCGCAGCATGGCTTTCCGGGAAACCATAGGAGCCAAACCCTTCCAGCTGCTTAAAGATCCGCTTCGCATAGTCCAACTCGTAGCCGTTCTGCAACATACCCTTGATCAGCTTCTCCTCAAATTTGGTGACCATGCCATGCGATTTGAAAGTAGCCATGCTGCGACGCAAGGCATCAGCTTCTGCCGGCGTAAAGCCGGCACAACGGATGGCGATCTGCATGGCCTGCTCCTGGAAAAGCGGAACCCCCAGTGTTCGTTTCAATATTTCGTACAATTCAGGGGATGGATAGGTGACGTCTTCTTCCTTATTGCGCCTGCGCAGGTAAGGATGCACCATATCGCCCTGGATGGGGCCGGGGCGAACAATAGCTACCTCGATCACCAGGTCGTAGAAGTTGACAGGTTTCATACGGGGCAACATGGCTTGCTGCGCCCGGCTCTCGATCTGGAACACGCCAATGGTATCGGCATGGCCGATCATCTCAAACATGGCTGGATCGTTGATGGGGATATTGGCCAGGGTCAGGTTCAATCCATAATGCTGCTTACCCAGATCGAAGGCTTTGCGGATGCAGGTCAACATACCCAGTGCCAGCACATCGATCTTGAGAAAACCCAGTGCATCGATATCATCTTTGTTCCACTCGATACAGGTACGTCCTTCCATGCGGGCATTCATGATGGGACACAGATCGGATAACTTACCCCTTGTAATAACAAAACCGCCGGTATGCTGACCCAGCTGTCGGGGAAAACCCATATACTGTTGCGTTAGCTGCAGCACTTTCAACAGCAACCGGTCACCGGGATTCAACCCCTGCTCTACGATCCGCTTTTCATCAAACCACTCATTGGTAAACTCCCAAATAGTGCCCGATAACCGCTTGACGGCATCGACGGATAATCCCATCGCTTTGCCTACATCGTTGATGGCGCCTTTCTGGTGCAGGGTGGTGACGGTCGCCACGATGGCCGCCCGGTCGCGGCCATATTTCTCATAGATATACTGGATCACTTCTTCCCTTCGCTCATGCTCAAAATCGACATCGATATCGGGTGGTTCATTGCGGGCGGAAGAAATAAAGCGTTCAAACAGCAGATCAAACTGTGTAGGATCGACGGAGGTAATGCCGAGGCAATAACAAATGGTGGAGTTGGCGGCCGATCCCCTGCCCTGGCAAAGTATGCCTTTGCTGCGGGCAAATCGTACCAGGTCGTATACCGTTAGAAAATAGGCCGCATAGTTCATTTCTTCGATGAAGGTGAGTTCATACCGGATGGCATTTCCGATCTTATCGGGCACCGTATCACCATAGCGGTCATGAGCCCCCTGCCAGGCCAGCATGGTCAGTTCTTCCTGGGTGTTGCGTCCTTCGGTCGTGATCTCTTCGGGATATTCATATTTCAGTTCATCGAGTGAAAAATTACATTGCTCCATCACCCCGATCGTACGGGAGAGGGCATCGGGGTATTGCAGAAAAAGCCGTTCCATTTCCGATACCGGCTTCAGGTACCGCTCTGCATTGGCGTGGAGGCGATAGCCTGCCGTTTCGATGGTACAATGTTCGCGGATGCAGGTGATCACATCCTGCAACTCACGCCTTTCAGCGATATGATAGTACACATCGTTGGTGACCACCATCGGGATAGCCATGCGCGCCGCAATCTGGCCCAGGCGAAAGAAACGCTTGCGGTCTTCCCCGTTGTAACTGGTGGCAGCGGCGATGTACAGATGTTTTAAAGCATCCCGGTACACCTTCAGGTGCTCATAAAATGTTTTATCGAAGTCATATTCTTCATTCAGGGTATCGGGTGGCACCACGATAAACAGTAAATCGGCAGAGCAGGTTTGGATATCTTTTTGGAACAGCTGGCAGTCGCCTTTCTCTGCACGGAGGTTGCCCAGGGTGAGCAAAGCAGACAGCTCCTTGTAGCCGGTCAGGTTGCGGGGATAGGCCAGCAGGGAGGCTCCATCCTGCAGATCGAGCCGGCAGCCCGGTAGAAAACGTATACCTTGTTCTTTGGCCGCCACATGGGCGCGCACCACACCGGCCAGGGTATTGCGGTCGGTGATGGCAACTGCCGCATACCCCAGTTCGGCCGCCTGCGCCACCAGTTCTTCCGGGTGCGAAGCGCCGCGTAAAAAACTGAAGTTGGATGTGACCTGTAATGCTGCATACTTCATACTGCTACCTCCTTATGCAAAGAACCCATGCAGGTACCATTGCGTTTTGTTGTGGGCATCGTAGTGACCGCTGCGGAATACCCAGTAGCGCTTACCAGCTTCATCTTCTACGACATAATAATCGCGGTGTTCACCGGTTTGCAGCCACCAGGCCTGCTCGATCCGTTCGGGCCCGTCGGCTTTTTTAATATTGTGTACCTGCCCTTTGTAACGGAACAGGATGGGCGGGTAATCGGGTACCGGTGCTGCCACCTGTATGGGAGCAGGTTGGTACAACAGGGTGAGCGGACGCCGACGGCTGGCCGACCAGGCATCGGGTAAGCGACCATGTAAGGCCGGTGCATCGCGGAACGACCATTCGGGCCAGTATTGCTCTGCCGGTGCAAAACGGTGGATCTGGTTGATATCGATCCGGTTCGACAAGCGGTCGATCAGTTCGGAGAGACCCGTATCATCGAGTCCGCCACTACCTTCCCAGATCTTTTCCTGCAAGGGTTCTACTGCTTCCACTTTCACTGCTTCGAGTAGAAACAGCTCGATGCCCAGCGCAGGCTCTACCTGATCGATCTTCAAAGCAAAAAGTTTGAAGAGATGTGCCACATGAAGTGAAGCCCGGTGGGTACCGATGGCGATCTGTTCGATAGCTCCATCTACCCGGAATGCTTTCAGGACGGCCTGGCGGATCCCCTTGCCCTCCTGCTCCAATCGCTTGCACAGGGAAGTGAGCAATTGCTCGATGGCCATTTCGATACCGGTGGCCGTCACGATGGGCTCCAGGCAGGGTAACCGTTCTTCGAATGGGGCCGGCGCTTGTATCGGTGTGAGGGTTTCAGTAGCCGTACCCAGTGCCTGATCGAGGCGGAGCAGGAAATGGGTGCCAAAGCGTCGTTGCAATACGGCCCGTGGCATAGACAGGAATCGTTTGATACGCCGTAATCCCAGTTGCCGCAACCTGGCTGTAGTGGCTGGTTCCAGCCGGAGTGCTTCGGGCGGTAAGCCCTGCAGCGCTTCAATATGACCACCCGCCGGTACGATGGTGGGATGTTGGGTAAAACGTGCCATGGCCCAGGCAGCGCCGATGGTATCTGCCATGGATGCCTGGACAGTAAAGCCCAGCTGTTGTAATCGTTGTACCAGGTCATGCAGGTAGGCCGCTTCCCCACCCCACAGGTGTGCGCAACCGCTGACATCGAGCAGCAACCCCTCCGCGCCATCGATGGCCGACACGGGGGTAAAACGTATACACCAGGCAGCGAGCCGCTGCAACAGGCTATCGACCAGCGCAGGGTCATCATCCCGAACTTCTACAGCGGCATAGATGGTGCGGGCATCGGCCACGGTGATACCGGCTTCGATGCCGGCCTGCAGCGCAGCGGCATTGACGGCGCGCACCATCATACGGCCATGGTCGGGGGATGCCAGCACGAAGGGCCCAGAGCGCAGTGCCGGTTGACGCAGTGCACAATAATCCGCCTGCAGGAAGCGGAACCAGATGGATACATACCGCCGCGCCATATCAACCTGTTTTTTTATTGGAAGCAGGCAACTTGGTAGCGGGCAGCGGAACAGCAGGCAATTGGCCGAGGGCAGGCGCCTGCGGGAAACGGAAACCACCGGACTGCCATTGAACGGTCCAGCTACCGGTACGGCCATTGCGCACCCGCAGCAGGTCAACCTTCCAGCGCGGGAAAGAAACCCCGGGCAGTCCATCGGCACTTTCGCTGGGCAGGCTGGTCACCTGCCAACGTGCCACCGCCGCAATGGTATTGATGCGACGCTGTACGGTACGCAGGATGAATCCGGTGACACGGCTTTTCTCCACGGCCAGCTGCAAACGGCGGGAGGCTGTGAAGTCGATATTGTTCAGTTCGCCCACCACTGCTGCCAGCCCGGGGTACTGCAAGGCTTCCTCCATGACCCACAAGGCTTCTTTTTCTTTCCGCAGGTCGATGAGAATGAGGCGATCGGGTTCAATACCAAACTGTTTGAAAGCAGGCGGAAACAATTTTTTACTGCCGGTGATCCAGATCACCGCGCCGCCGGCCCGCATCAGGTGGGCCAGTATGCCCGCAATAAAAGCGGTGGTACAGGCATCATCCGAGGGATCACTGATCAGGAACTCGTGGATGCCCCCGGTAGGAAACTGCTGAAAGGGAAAAGACTGGGCTATGGGGCCGATATCGATGGCCCGCACAGGATCGGCCGTGAGGGGTTTAAACCCTTGCAACAGGAGTATCTCCTGCTCCAGTTTTGCTTTTATGGCTGGCTGTTGTGGCATCATGCAAGTACATTGTTCCCCACTGCAATACTACTAATATTTTTAGCATTTCGCCCATATAATTTATCCACCTTGTTTCAAATCGACGGGTAATGTGGTACTATCGTGCTAACAACAAACTGGAGGCAGCTTGTATCGGGTACCCTGCCCCCTGCATCGGCAACAGTCCCATTTTTACCACAAACCGGGGTGTAGATCACCTCCGGGGTTGATGTTCCCCAATGTAGTAGCCGCAGATTTAATTCACGTTATTCGAAAAGACTTTGACCGCTCCGGGCTTATTAGACACGGGGGCTGGCATAAGCTTTTAATAAGAACTACTAAAATGTATAGCAGTGGAGAGTATTGTATTGAGAGCGCAGATCATTTCGGAAATCAAATCCTTTACGGCCATGTTGCAAAAGGGTGCGGCCCTTCCTGACCTGTATGCAGCCCGTGACCGGATCAAAATGCTGATGCATAAACTGGAACTGATCGAAAACCAGCCGGATCGGCTGGACCCTACGTTTAACAACTAATGCGCCGTGGCAAAAGGCAACCAGGCATCGAGGTAAACCACCACCATCTACCACAAATTCCATAGCTCCGGCATTTTCCGCTCCAGGGCTTCAAGGGCAATGGGTAATTAACTTCTACACAGTATATTTTTTCTTCAACTATTACCTGATTGGTTTAATTTCAAGGTACTTGTCTGTTAGTCCTTACCCATTATTGTATACCAATCACTGTTTATGAACCGACTTGTAGCCTTTGTCCTGATCGGGGCGCTGGGATGGCAGCCAGCTATCGCACAGCTGGCGCAGCAACCTTTCGGATCCAGCTTCCCGGATTTGCCCTACTCAACGATAGATTCCCTGCCTTCCAGACCAGCATTTGTCCCTGCTGCTCCGTCCCTGATCAGCCCCATACGGCTTTCACTACTGTCATTGGCTGACTCCCCAGCAAATGCTGCCAGTTTCTGGCAAACCCGCTTTGTAAGGATGACGGCCGTGCCGATCGGTCTTTTTGCAGCTTCCGCCCTTACCTGGGGCGAACGCGAGGAGATCCGGAAATTTCGCAACCGGTATATTCCCACCTTCCGGCATCATTACGACGACTATCTCCAATATGTACCTGCCCTGGCGGTATTCGGCCTCAATGCAGCGGGCGTAAAAGGAAAACACAGTATGAAACGGGCTTTCGTGTCGTATGCCTTTTCCGCAGCCATCATGGGTCTTACCGTCAACACGATCAAGTATACCGCCAAGGTGCAAAGACCCAGTGGAGATGACCGCAATTCTTTCCCTTCCGGACATACCGCCAATTCTTTCATGAACGCCACCTTCCTCAATAAAGAATACGGACAGTACCGTCATCCCTTATACGGCGTAGCGGCCTATACTATGTCGACCGCCACAGCAGTCGGGCGTCAGTTGAACAACCGGCACTGGATATCCGATGTACTGGCCGGAGCAGGCATTGGTATCCTATCCACCGAACTGGGCTATTTCTTTGCCGACAAGATCTTTAAGGACAAAGGTGTGCACAAGCCTTTGCGCAGTGATCCTTTTCCCATCAACAAGAAGCCTAGCTTCCTGGAACTGCGGTTGGGGTTTGCGGTGGCCAGCTCGGGCGACCTCATCAAATCTAACAAAGACCTGCATGCCGAACGGGGATTCAATTTTGGACTGGAGGGTGCCTGGTTCTTTCACAAGAATGTTGGCATTGGTGGCGAGTTTGCCTTTACCAGTTTTCCTGCCAATGACGATAAGCTCGTCATCAACGATCCTACCGCCACCCTCCTGGGCGATAATTATTACACGCAACCCATGGGTGTTCGCTACTTGCACATCGGTCCCTTCTTCAGTTTGCCGCTCCGCAACAATTGGTTCATTACGGCCAAGTTGAACGCCGGCAGTTCCACCGGTGCCGAAGGCAATATCATGGTACAGGTCAGGGATGAATTTCAATCGCTGATCACCGAGAAAGAACTGCCCTACATCCGGTATAAGCCTGAATATACTTTTAGCTGGAGCAGTGGGATCGGTATTCAGAAAAGAGTCGCCCGCAACCTGGGCCTCAAAGCATTTGCGGCTTACTTCGACTCGGACCATGACTTCGATGTCGATGTACTGCGTGAGATCAACCAGGATGGTTCGTACCGGTATGAGCGCTCTCTCCGGGAGCGGGTACGGTTCAACCACTGGACCTTTGGGTTGGCGGTCACCGCATTTATCTGGTAATCCGGCAGAGGGGGAATTCCCGATGCGGCATGCCCTGGTGGCAACCGGGGGCACCTGCCTGACCGGCCAGCCTGCCTGGCAGGCCAAAGGGCTATTATCATTTATCAAATTCTTATTTCTCAATCGGTTAGCTTATTTCCGGCATTCGTAAACAGGTAGCCTGTGATACGGGCTAATTTCGCAACCTGAAAATGACGCTGCGGACCTTTTCTGCTTGTTCCTGTCCGCCAGCCCCACCATCATCATTCACAAACTCGAAACATGAGATATTTACTGATGCCCCTTGTTGCCGGTATGCTCCTCAGCACCAGCACCCAGGCCCAGCGCCCAGCAGGTCCCCAAACGAACAATCCCTTGCTCAATGCCAGCTTCTGGCAGGAGAAACCAGGTCTCGACGCCGTGAAAGCTGCGGTAGAGAAAGGTGCCAATCCTGCAGAATTCAACGGCAACGCTTTCGACCCGGTGGTGATGGCCATCAATGCCGGTGCCTCCAACGAAGCCATTGTTTACCTGCTAGAGCAGAAAGGCAATGACATCAACAAGATCACCCACGATAGCCGCAACTATATTCACTGGTCGGCCAGCAGAGGCAACACCGTGGTGATGGAATACCTGCTCAACAAGGGCGCCAAAGTAAGCAACCCCGACAGCCATGGCTCTACCCCCCTGTTGTTTGCGGCCGGTGGACAGCAAGACACCAAAGTGTATGACCTGTTGCTGAGCAAAGGTGCCAACCTGAAAACAGAACTGAATCATGACGGCGCCAATGCGCTGCTCGTGGCCATCGGCAATGACCCTGAATTTAAACTCACCGAATACTTTGTATCGAAAGGGCTGTCGCTGCAATCGAAAGATGCTGCGGGCAACACGGCTTTCGATTACGCAGCCCGCGCCGGCAATATCAAGAACATGCAGTTGCTGCAAAGCAAAGGCGTGAAGCATACCAACAACGCCATGATCTTCGCCAGCCAGGGTGGCCGCCGCGGTGCTAATACACTGGAAGTGTTTCAGTACCTGGAAAGCCTCGGCATCAAGCCAACGGTGACTGCGAAAAATGGCGACAACGTACTGCATGCGCTGGTACGCCGTCCCGGCCAAACCGAGATCATCAAGTATTTCCTCGGCAAAGGCGTGAACGTTAACCAGGCCAACGAAGATGGCAATACCGCCTTCCTGAACGCTGCCGCCAGCAGCCGCGACACGGCGTTGATCGGTTTACTGAAAACATCCGTTAAAGACATCAACTATGCCAACAAAGCAGGCGCTACCGCCCTCTCGCTGGCCGTACGCAGCAATGCCCCCGAAGTAGTGAGCTACCTGCTGAACCAGGGCGCTTCGCTGAAGACGACCGATGCCAAAGGCAATAACCTGGTGTATTACCTGTTTGAATCGTACAGCCCCCGCAACGCCAAAGAGTTTGATGCCAAGCTGGCCCTGCTGAAAAGTAAAGGACTGGACATAGCCGCGCCCCAACAAGATGGCAGCACCCTGTACCACCTCGCCGTAGCGAAAAACGACCTGGGCCTGCTGCAGCAAGTACAGACCTATGGTGCCGACGTGAACGCCAAAAACAAGGAAGGCATGACCGCCCTGCACAAAGCAGCCATGATCGCCAAAGATGATGCTGCCCTGAAATACCTGCTGAGCATCGGCGCTAAAAAAGACATTGGTACCAGCTTCAACGAAACAGCTTTCCAACTGGCCGCCGAAAACGAGTACCTGACCAAACAAAACATTTCCGTAGACTTCTTAAAATAGTGTGCTCCCCATGAAACAACTCATCCGCACCAGTTTATTACTCGTACTGCTCACCGCTACGTTGGCCGGCAGCGCGCAAACGACCAAGTACAAATGCATGATCCAGATGACCAACTATATGGGCCAGGGTGCTTATATCGTGGTATCGCTGATCAACAGCAACGACACCTACAATAAAACATTGTACGTACTGGGGTCCGACAAGAAATGGTATCCCGATGTGAAGGAATGGCACAAGGCGTATAAAAAGAAGCCAACCAATATCAGCGCGATCACCGGCGCCTCTGTGGCTGGTGGCGACCGCAGCGTGGTCACCATCGAACTCGACAACGCCACCATCAATGCCGGCTACAAGCTGCGTTTTGAAAGTGCCGTTGAAGACAAAGAGTACCACGTAAAAGACCTGGAAATCCCTCTGACGACAGAAGCACTGGCTGCTAAAACAGATGGCCAGCATTATATCCGGTACGTTCGTTTCAGCGCTAATTAATTGCACCCGACAATATGACGATGTCTATATGGAGATACAGCCACTTCGCACTGGCTGTATCTTCTTTTCTTTTATTGACCCTCGCTTCCGTGACAGGTATCATCCTGGCATTTGAGCCGGTGACCGAGAAAGTACAACCGTACAAAGTAAGCGGGTTCTATGACCTGCACCTGTCGCAGGTAGTGCCTGTATTGAAAGCGCAATACCCCGGCCTGCAGGAGATCAAGGTAGATGACAATGAATTTGTACTCATCACCTGGTCGGACAAGACGGGTGATAACCAAAAAGCCTATGTACACCCGGCTACGGGTGCCCGCCTCGGCACGCCCCACGAAAAGCCGGCACTCTTTCAATGGACCACTACCCTGCACCGCTCACTCTTCCTGCACGAAACAGGCCGGATCATCATGGGCATTACGGCCTTCCTGCTCATCCTGGTGACCCTATCGGGCATTGCCCTCGTGATACAACGGCAAAAAGGTCTTAAAAGATTTTTCCACCCGATCGAACAAGGCAACTGGGCCCAATACTACCATGTGCTGTTTGGGCGCTTTGCGCTCTTCCCTATACTCGCGGTAGCCATCACCGGCACCTTACTCGCCCTGGCTCAATTTGACAGCTGGGCCCCTAAAAAAACGATCCTATCAGTCGATACCGACCACGTAGCAGAAGAACCTGTCCGCAAGCCCGCGGAGTTTCCGCTCTTTCAACGCACCTTCTTATCACAGGTACAATCGGTAGAATTTCCCTTCTCTGATTTTCCGGAAGATTATTACACCTTGAAGTTGAAGGACCGTCATGTAGCCGTGAATCAGTTTACCGGCGATGTACTGGCACAGGCCGTGCTCGACAAAACGGTGCTCCTCAACAACTGGAGCATGCGCTGGCATACAGGCCGCAACGGGATCATCTGGGCGATCGTGCTGGCCATTACGGCTGGCTATTTATTGTTCTTCATTTACTCGGGCCTCGTGATCACGATCAAACGCCGCTCGGGTCGTGTGCGCAACAAATACAAAGCTGCCGATGCCCGCATCATCCTCCTGGTAGGTACTGAGAATGGCACGACCAATCACTTTGCCGCTTCCGTATACAAACAACTGATCAGCCACGGAGAAAAAGTGTACCTCGCCGGGCTGGACAAATACACGACCTTCCCCCAGGCGCAGCACCTCATCGTGATGACCAGTACGTATGGATTGGGAGATCCACCTGCCAATGGCAAACATTTTGCCGCGCAACTGTTGAAACACCCACAGGCGCAGCCGATACACTATTCGGTGGTTGGATTTGGTTCGCGCAGCTACCAGGACTTTTGTCAGTTTGCCGTAGATACCGACCACCTGCTGCAACAGCAATCCTGGGCACAGGCTGCGTTGCCGCTGTATACCATCGATGACCGTTCGCCGCAGGATTTCAGTAACTGGCTGACGGCCTGGTCGCAGTTGACCGGCTTCCCCCTCACGTTACCCCGCCAGCTGCTTACGACGAATAAACATGGTCTGCGCTCCGTGAAGGTGATGCACAAAACAGCCGTAGATGCCAATGACTCCTTCCAGGTACGACTGAAATTGAAAGGGCTTACCAAAGTATCATCGGGCGACCTGTTGGCCATCTATCCCAAAAACGATCACCGGGAGCGGTTGTATTCCATTGGCAAGATCGGCAAGGAAATACAACTCAGCATCAGGCTACATGAACATGGACTGGGTTCCAGGTACCTGCACGGCCTGGAACCGGGCGCCACCTTATCTGCCCGGATCGTCAAGAATCAGCACTTCCACTTCCCCCGCAAAGCACGGGCTGTGCTGATGATTGCTAATGGTACTGGCATCGCACCTTTTCTCGGTATGATCAGCAGCAACCATAAGGGCGTGCCGATACAGCTGTATGCGGGTTTTAGAACCAGGGCAGCCTTTGCCCTCTACCGCACCTTCTTACAGGGATGTATGGATGCCGGCAAGCTGGATGATATCCACCTGGCCTTATCACGTGAAACCGGCAAACATTATGTCAGCGACCTTTTGTTGCGGGATGAGGAGCATGTATTCACTCACCTGCAGGAGGGTGGCATTGTCATGATCTGTGGCTCCTTGTCGATGCAGAGAGATGTACTGGCCTTGCTGGAAAAGATCAGTGTGGCGAAGAAAGGAGCAGGTGTGGAAGCCTGGCAATCGGGCGGTCAGATCCTCAGCGACTGCTATTGATCGCGTTGCCGGTATTTACGCAGCTTTATCTTTTTAGAAGTATAGAATTTGCCTTCGTCGCTGACCATGATGGTGGTGTATGCGGGAAACTGTTTCAATAAACGGAAGCCCGCCTCTTTACCCATCACCATAATGGAAGTACTGAAGGCGTTGGCCATTTCGGCACTGGGGCCAAAAACGGTTACACTGGTCAGTCCGGTCACCGGGTAACCGGTAGTGGGGTTGATGATGTGTGAATAGCGTTTGCCATCGAGCTCGACATATTTTTCATAACTGCCGGAAGTGGTCACGGCACTGGTACGCAGGGGAACGACTGCATAGAGGCTACCTCTGTCGAAAGGATCGCTGATGCCGATCGTCCAGGGGCTGCCATTGGGCTGACGCCCCCAGGTACTCATATCACCGGACCCATTGACGATGCCTGCGTGGATGCCGCGCGCCAACATCATATCGCGACATCGGTCGGTGGCATACCCCTCCCCCAGGGCACCAAAACCAATCTTCATACCGGGCAACTTCAAAAAGATCGTTGACTGTTCTTTATCGATCACGATGTTCCTGTATCCTACTTTGGCCACAGCCTGGCGTACGACTGCCGAATCGGGCATCGCCGTCATGGAACCATCGTATTTCCAGATCCTTTCCATGGCAGCAAAGCTGATATCGAAAGCGCCATGGGTCAATTCAGAAATACGGATCGCGCGTTCTGCCAGTTCAAGTACTTCCCGATCTACTTTTACCGGGGCAATACCTGCGTTGCGATTGACGGCAGAGACCTGTGAAGCAGGTTTCCAATCGGAGATGAGGTATTCGATCCTCGAAACTTCAGCAATGACGGAATCAATATAGCGCTCGGCCGTCAGAGAGTCTTTAGCGACAATGGTAATATCGAAACGCGCGCCCATGAGTACAGCCATTCGCTGACGGGCAACCTGGGCTAAACTTGCCTGAACGAGTAGCAATAAGAAGAAGGTGCCGATGAGCCGGATGATCCTTTGCATAGGACCGCAAAGTTACAGGCAACGCGGCAGAAAAAGGCAGAAAGGCAACCCCGACATTCGTCGGGGCACCGAGGTAACCAGCAGAGAAATCAATAAGGCGTGAGCACATTTAACGCTCAACGAATCGACACCCAGCAGCCTACCGGAAAATCTCCCTTCCCGATGCCTGCGGGTAACATATTATTTTCATCGACTGCTACATCTTCACCGGTAAAAATATTTCTCCAGCGTTGTGGCGCCTGATCCGGTAACTGTATTTGCCAGAGCTGGCGATCATCAGGCAATGGTTGCAGGGGTACGGCCACAATTACCCACGCATCGTCCAGCGTACGTGCATAGGCCAACGTAGTCACTTCCTGCCCTTTTATGTCCAACGGACGATAATCTCCTTCGGCAAACACAGCAGCGCTTTCCTGACGACATTGTAAAGCCTTCCAGGTGATGTACAACTTAGCGGCTCCGTCGGCACGGTGTGCCGCCAGGTAATCCATCAGCGCCGTGGGTTTCACCAGTTGCAGTTCATTCAGGAGCAATTTGCCCGTAGCATAGTCTATGGGGCGACGGTTATCAGGATCTACATAAGTAAGATCCCAGCGCTCGCAACCCTGGTAAATATCCGGAATGCCCGGGGCTGTTATTTTGATCAGCACCTGTCCCAGCGACAGGTCTTCCGCCTTGCGCGCTACCTGCTGGGCAAATGGCGTAAAGGAGGCCAGGAACGCATGTGCAGGATGGAGCAGTTCATCGATAAACCGGTGACAGGCCGTTTCGTATTGTTCATCGGGCGTCTCCCAGCGTGTGTGTTGCTTCGCTTCACGCAATGCCTTGGTCAAATACGCCTTCAGTCTTTCTACCAACCCATCGTTGCATAGTCCGTCTGCCGGCCACCCGGCGATCAGTGACTGATAGATAAAATATTCCTCGTTGGTATCCGGCATCCTGCGTTCCCCTTCCAGTTGCCTGATGGCATCGTTGACGATCATCCATTCCTGCACGGCCGTTTCCCAGGCTTCCGTCATCGTGGTCAACACGGCCAGGCGCATGCGGGCATCCTCACCACGTTTGGTATCGTGGGTAGACGTAGCGTTGAGCGACTGCGGTGTGCGCAACAGCCGCTCCTTCATAAGCGTATGGAATGACCGCACAGACATACCACCAATCGCCGGTGAATCGCCTACTTCGTTATGACCGATGAAGGCATTGTATTGATAGAAGGTGGTATCCTCTACCCCCTTCGCCATGAGCGGGCCGGTAAACTGCATGAGCCTCTTCAGGAATTGCAGGATCTTTCTTCCCTTATCGGAACTGGCATCCTGGCCGGTCAGCAATTGCCGCAGATAGTTCAACTCCGGCTCCACCGCTGGTGAAGCGTGTATGGCCTCTGCAATGACATCCTGCAGCAGCGTCGTCTCGGAGGCCGACAAGGGATATTCGACTGGATAGGTTCTATACACTGGCAGGTGGATCATGATCGCCGCCAATGCAGCACGCCATTTCAACTGTTCGTTGTGCTTCGCCAGTCCAAGTTCTGCAAACAGCTGCACGAGGTTATCCAATTCACCCGCCATGTATTGCTCCAGGATCATCCGCTTATTGTTGATCACGATTTGCGGATAAGCCGGCAGATCGGGCAATAAGCGGCGGTAAAAACGTTCCAACTCCTGCATGCCTTCCTGGTCGGCAAAGAGCTGGTTGACGTAGGCCAGGAACTCATAACCGCTGGTGCCCTGCAAGGGCCATTGTGGTGGCAGGTATTCATTTTCTGCCAGTATCTTTTCGGCGATGAGGTAACACTCCTCCCCAAACAAAGCGCGCAGCCTTTGTACGTATTCGCCGGGCGCGTAGAGTCCATCGATGTGATCGATGCGCAATCCCTGTACCAATCCTTCCTGGTACAGCTGGTGCAAAAAAGCATGGTATTCGTCAAATACCCGCTCATCTTCCATGCGCAGACAGATCAAGGAAGTGACCGTGAAAAAACGACGGTAATCGATGACAGTGTTCACCTCCTGCCAATGGCACAGTCGATAGTATTGTTTGTGGAGTATTTCGAGTAACCAATCATGCCGGCTGTTGACGAGATCGATGAGCGCTTCCACCTGCTGACGATGCTGAGGATGATCGAGCGCGGCGCCCAGTACGGTCGACTTCATTTGCTGCCATTGTTCAAGGGTACGCTCCTGCATGCTCACAAGTGCGAGGTGGGTAATAGCCGGTGCCAGCTGCATGGCAGTATCCCTGGCCATCATGCTGACGAACAACAGGTAGTAGGCACCGATAGACAACGGATACCGATCGCCCGGGGTGGCAACATAGATGCCGTCGGCAGCAACGGTCAACCGCACAGAACCGTCGCGCACACCATCTGCCAAAGAAACGCCCAGGAACGGCACCATGAGGCGACCACCAAAATGGGGATGCTGCCACAGGATGTCGAAATAGCTGGCATAAGGCGACAAGCGTCCGCGTTCCAGCACATCCATCAGGCGCCAGTTGGCACTACTGAACGACATATGATTGGGCACGATGTCTTGCAACCAGTTCATGTTCTTTTCCTGCAGGCGCCTGGTGATGGCCCTCCATTCCTCCAGGGTACCGATCACCGGGTTCAGTTGATGAGGATCGGTGACATCATACCCATGCAGGCTGTTGTCCGGTGCCCGGGTAATGGGCGATGCATACACGGTACTGATACCCAGAGCGTGGAGATAGTCGATGATCTCCGACAATTGTTGCAGGGTAAAGTCTTTGTGCAATTGGATACGATAGGTAGCTATAGGAATGCTCATATCTTTTTAGGTATTTCGAATACGACAACTGATTCGGGTTGCAGGGTCCAGCTTTCGGGGTATGGCTCACTCAGGGGTAGTTCTCCCGGACCCAGCCACACTGAGGCGGAAGAGTCGAGCACTTTTCGTGCCCCGGCCGGCAGGGGAAAATGACATTCACTGGTTGCCTGACTGAAATGGAGGAATATCAACAGCGCGTCGAAACCATCCTGCCTGCGGAAACCAATGATGTACTCATGGCCTGTATCGAGTAGCTGCAGATCTTCCCGGTGGGTACTCCTCAACGAGGGTACAAACTTTCTCATATTGATGAGGTACTTGTAAAAGCTCAGTAGGTTGGCGGCTCGCTCATCGAATGTGTAAGCCCTGCTGAGCTTGCATTGCAGGAAGGTGGCCTCCGCTTGTGGATCGGGCACCTCGTCGTCTCCGAAGAAATAGGCAAATTCTTCTCGGCGACCTTTGCGTACCATTTCTACCAGGTGCTCGTCGGTATGACTGATGAAATATTGAAAGGGATTCTTTTCTCCATACTCTTCCCCCATGAACAGTAAGGGGGTATAGGGCGAAAGCAATACGGTGGCGGCGACCAGCTTTTGCATTTCGTAAGATACCAGCGAGCTAAGCCGGTCGCCACCCGGCCGGTTACCGATCTGATCATGGTTTTGTGCAAATACGACAAACTGATCATTGGTGGTACCGGTGGGATAGGTGCCGAAATTCTTTTTCCGGTGCTGGGAGTATTGCCCGGTATAGACATAGCCATCGCGGATCGCTTTCACCAGGTGTTGGGGCTGGCCAAAATCTTCATAATACCCTTTTACTTCACCGGTAACCAGGCTATGAAGTGCATGGTGAAACTCATCGATCCATTGTCCGCTCAATCCGTATCCGCCTATAGCAGGCGATTGAATATAGCGGGGATGGTTAAGGTCGAGCTCAGCGATCAGCAACTTATGTCGACCGGTCGATTGCGACAACGCTTCTACTTTTATTCTCAATTCATCGATGAAATGACGGGCGCCATGGTCCCAGATAGCATGTACCGCATCCAGGCGAAGACCATCGAGGTGAAACTCATTGAGCCACATCAGGGCATTTTGCCAAAAGAAATTTCGTACACCGTCGCTGTAGGCATCGTCAAAATTGACGACAGGGCCCCATACCCCTTTGTACTTGTCGGTGGTGTAAGGACCAAATTGCGGAAAATGATTGCCTTCGGGACCAAAATGGTTGTAGACCACATCGAGGAGGACGGCGATGCCTTTAGCGTGGGCGGCATTGACGAGGTCTTTCAACCCTTCAATACCACCATAAGCAGTATGGGCTGCAAAGGGAAAAACGCCATCGTATCCCCAGTTGCGATCGCCGGGAAATTGTGCAATGGGCATCAGTTCTATGGCCGTGATGCCCAGGTCGTGCAGGTAATCCAGTTGATCGATGATGCCGGCAAAATCGCCGGTTGGGGTGAAGGTGCCGGTGTGTAGCTCATAGATAATGAGTTCCTCCATGCGCAAGCCCTTCCATGCCTGGTCGGTCCAGTTGTAGTGCGTACCGGCTACTGCCGAAGCGCCATGAACGCCATCCGGTTGCCAGCGCGAAGCCGGATCGGGCAAAGGTGGCCCATCCCCTAACTGTATCTGGTATCGATCACCTGGCCGAATGCAGGGTATCGTGACCTCCCAATAGCCTCCGCGCCGGGATACAAGGCCATGATAATGGCTGTTGAGCAGAACGCCTGCCTGCTTCACTAAGGGGGCCCAGACGCGGAACAGACAATGGCCATCCTCCTGGAGAAGGGCGCCGACTTCTACGATTGATTCTTCCATATGTTAGTGCCTTCGCTTTGTGCTGCTGCTGATGGCATTACCAAATTGAAGCCAGACGCCACGGCAGCCCCGGCCGGGCGGTAAACCAGCGGAAGGCCGGACAGGACCGGCTGGTCGGAGACATTTTTCTACACTTCTACAGGGGGAGCGGTAACAGGAGGGGGAGCGGACGGCAGGTGATACCAACAAGAAAGCCCCCTTACGGGGGCTTCAATCTTTTACGGACGAGCACAGAACATTCTTCACATGCATTGGACGACAGGACGCTGGACCTTAATTACAGCAGATCACAAGTAACAGTTCAGGATATCCAAAGGGTACGGTTAACAACGGGCTTTTTCGGATGATATTGGTCGGATTTTCAGGATATCGGATTGTCTGAACCGTTTCATGTATCAACTACACTAAAGCTAATACCAGCGTTGCATAAATGCAATAGGAAATCTACGATGATCAATATTTTCCACGAGGGCAATAAATCAGTTCATACACGCCCACAATAAAAGCCGATGCGCCACACATTCATTAGCCTGCTGAAATAGAAGCCATTAACGGCGGCGAAATTTACGACCTACTATTGGCATCATGCATCGCCGTCATTTTTGCCCGCTACCCTGATTATTTTTATCAACAGAGAAAAGACAAAAAGTTCATCCCAATCCATGACTTTTTTTACTACCCTGCATTACATTCCCTCTTTGGGACGTATCCCGCCGGTTCTCGGGTCCCGTATGACCGGTCGCTAAAATACCCTCCATGGCTTAGCGGCGACCGCCCCGGTGCTGCCGCCAGGGAATCAGCTTGCCAAAGAAAGATCGGATTTGCTGCCACCGGCGTTGTATCTTTGCCAGCCCCGTATACCAGCGACATGCCCTACTCAAAATACTTTATCATGCTAGCGGACGACGATGCGGACGACTGCCTGTTGTTTCAGCAGGCGCTCGGCGATCTGTCGATCGAACAAAAGCCCCTCACCTTTGAAAATGGTCAGGCCCTGCTCGATTACCTGCATGAGGCCATCGTGTTGCCCGATCTGCTGTTCCTCGATATCAATATGCCCCGCAAAAACGGCCTGGAAGCTTTGAAAGAGATCAAGGGCCACAAGACGCTTCAACACGTACCGATCGTCATGTTCTCCACCACCAGGAACCCATCGACCGTACAGGTCGCATTTGGCGCCGGCGCCAACCTCTATGCCTGCAAGCCGGCCAGCTATGTACAACTGGTCTCCCTGCTTCAACGGATCCTCGAACTGGAAGTAGGCGGCCTGCTGAGTCATCGCTCCATGGATCGCTTTCTCATCGAACACGCCTGATACACTGCTATGCAAAAAGCCCCTGTTGCCAGGGGCTGTCATTGTACCGATAACCGATAAGACTAGCTTTTCGTACACTTCGGTTTTTCGCAGCAAGGCTTTCCGGGTTTTGTGCAGGTTTTCTTGCAACAGTTTTCCGTCTTTCCTTTACCGGTCTTTTGCTTGTTCTTTTCGCCTTCGTTGGAGTAAGCTACTGCACTGCTCATCAGGAGGGCCATAGTAGCTAAAAAAAATACCTTTTTCATATTGTGTTTGTTGTAGCTGTTGAGTAAATAAAATGAACTTGATTTTCAGGGCTATACGCAACAGCATCCGGTGGTTTCCACGCGCCGGATAAATACTGAAAGCAATAATGTGAATGGAAGTAACGAAATGCGCTGGCAACCGCCATCACCCCGTCGGAGGATGTTTGCCAGGCGTTTGCCGTGACCACATACACCAGGGGGCTATGCTGGCCACAAGCCGTTTCGCAACAACCCTTTTCCGTTTGCCTGTCACCACCCTTCGCAACTGGTTGCAGGCAGGCCAGCCTGGGGGCCGGTGAGCTATGGTGCTGCAGGAAAGCGGGCCAGTAAACGGCTGGTAGCAGGCAACAACATAATATGAGTGTCCTGATGCGCAAGGGCTGTATCAGTTTGATCCCACAAATCTATCGGGTGGCTGGCGGCTGCTCAAGCCCAATTGCGCGAAGCGGGGTAAAACGGCGCCGAGGCGTAGCAGGTAGTGCAATCGGTTGTCATAGGCCAGGCAACGCGGCAATCGGCCACCAGTCTAACTATCCTGTACTTACCTGCTCCGGCATAGTGGAAAATTTTTAATTGTTTTCTTGACACTAATTCTTTTTTATTTCGAATAATAACTGTTAATTTGACGTTAATAGCGGTATACCTCTTTTTAGCTCTCGAAAAGTGTGTGACCGACGGGGATTTGACCTTGCTTTTATTCCAAAACGATAAATATTGCTATTATGAAATGCTCCCAACCCATCGTCTTCCGCTTGCGGACGTACCCACACCAGCACGCACTTCTATACATCCAAACATTTTTGAGGCACTAGGCAACTGAAGTTTACTGGTATCATGTTATCCGGCTACCGGCTTATCGCCCATGGTACCCGGCAGACACTATTTTGCTATTCCACCAACCAAATCAAAGCAATATGAGACCTGCTAACCTGACGGCCTGGTTTCGTTGTCGGTCATTGACCCTCAACGACCGCACCCGCCGCCTATTCGGAACATAATCAACCACCACACAACCTGATGACCGGCCTTTACGACCGGTACACCGCCCGGAGCGTTTCAATAACGTTTACCGGCCGGCCAGTAATTCTTTTTTCCTCTCAATTTCTAAATAACAACATTCGATGACAATGAAGGCTCGTTTGTCACCCGGCAAACATCAACTCATTTGGCTGATCGTTTTACTACTCACCACTGGTAAACTCTTTTCACAAGGAAACGAGATCACTGTGCAGGGTAAGGTAAGTTCCGACTCAGCCAACCTGCATGAAGTGAATATCGTACTGCGATCAAACCCCAAGATCTTCACCCGCACGCTTACGAACGGCGCTTACTCCATCAAGGTGCCGGCAGATGGTATCCTCGTATTCTCGATGGTAGGATTCGAAACACAGGAGATACCCATCAACGGCAAAAGCACGATCAATGTGACGATGCGGATTAAGGACAAAGGCATGGAAGATGTCACCGTGATCGGCTTCGGCGGCACCCGCAAGAAAGGCAGTCTCGTCAGCTCTATCACTTCCATCAGCGCGAAAGACCTGCAAACGCCCACCGGCAATATCACCAATCAGATTGCAGGCCGTGTAGCGGGTATGATCTCATTTCAGCAAAGCGGTGAACCCGGACGTGGCAGTGACAACTCCACCTTTTACATCCGCGGTCTGGCCACCTTTGGATCGGGCAAACAGGATCCGCTGATCCTCATCGATGGTATCGAATCGACGCCGACCGATATGGCCCGTATCCAGGCCGATGACATTTCCGATTTCTCGGTGTTGAAAGACGCCTCTGCAGCCTCCGTATACGGTGCCCGCGGAGCGAACGGCGTCGTGCTGATCAATACCAAACTGGGTAAGGAAGGCGCCCCCAAATTCTTCGTCAGAAGTGAAGCCAGGGCATCCACCAACACACAAAACCTGAAGTATGCCGACAACATTACCTATATGAACCTCGCCAACGAGGCGGCCACTACGCGGGCCAACGGCGCCGTGGCACTTCCTTACAGTCAAAACAAGATCAACCATACTGCAGCGGGCGACGACCCCAACCTGTACCCCAGCAATAACTGGATCAAGCAACTGGTGAAGGATTTTACCGTCAACCAGAACTACTACGCCAGCGTGAACGGTGGCACCGCCCGGGCGCGCTACCACGTAGCCGCTTCGTACGCACGTGACAACGGTATCCTCAGCGTAGATCCTATCAATGACTTCAACAGCAATATCCGCCTGTCGCGTTATTCGCTGCGCTCGACCTTCAACCTGGATGTTACCAAGACCACCGAATTGATGGTGCGTATGTATGGTCAGTTTGACGATTACCAAGGCCCCATCGGCGGGCGGCTGGACAATGTGACGTACAATGATGGCGGTGGCTATATTTTCCGGCTGGCGCTGCGCTCGAACCCGGTCATGTTCCCGGCAGTATACCCCCATGAAATGCGCCCTTATGTCAACCATCCGCTGTTTGGATCGTACCGGATGATGGCCAATGGTACCCTCACCTCTACCCTGCTGACGAATCCTTACGCGGAGATGGTAAGAGGGTATAGCGTCTACAAGACCTCCAACCTGCAACCGCAGGTAGAACTGCGGCAGAAGCTCGACTTCATCACCAAGGGGTTGAACTTCCGCACCATGGCTTACCTGAAGCGCTATTCGTTCTATTCGTCGAGCCGAAAATACAACCCCTTCTACTACTATGCCAATGTGCAGCCTGACGGCAAGAACTACAACCTGCAGGTATACAATGCAGACGCCACCACCTCCGGTTTACCCGCCGGCATCATCGGTACGGAATACCTGGACTATACAGAGCTGGCCAAAGATGTAGATTCCCGCATCTGGCTGGAAGGTACGCTCAACTATAACCGGACCTTCAAGGACGTGCACAGCGTAGGCGGTTCACTCATCTCCTATATGTCGAGTTATGAAGTGGGCAATGCCGGCAACGTAACGTCTTCGCTACCCAAACGCAACCTGGGGGTGAGCGGCCGCTTTACCTATGGTTATGATGACCGTTACCTGGCCGAATTCAACTTTGGTTACAATGGTTCAGAAAGATTCGACGCCAGCCACCGCTTTGGTTTCTTCCCTTCTGGTGGTGTCGCTTACCGGATCTCCAATGAAAAATTCTTCGATCCGTTGTTGACCGTCATCGACGACCTGAAGTTCAGAGCTACCTATGGTATCGTGGGTAATGACCAGATCGGTGACGAAAGGGATCGTTTCTTCTACCTGTCCAATATCAGTTTAGATAACCTGGCCTATGGGGCCACCTTCGGCCGCAATGATGGTGCAGCCACCTACTCCCGTCCCGGTGTATCGATCTTCCGCTATGCCAACCCGAATATCACCTGGGAGAAATCGCGTCAGTTGAACATCGGTATGGATATCCGTATGTTCAAATCACTCGAACTGATCGTGGATGTATTCCGTCAGCAACGGGATGGCATCCTGTTGTTCAAATCCAACCTGGAATCGGCCCTGGGCCTGATGGCCATTCCGCAAGCCAACTATGGCAAGGCTGAATCACGGGGTGTAGACCTGTCGGTTAAATACGATCGCGTAGTCAATAAAAACCTGTATGCGAATATCCGCGGCACCTTCACTTTTGCCACCAGCAAACGGCATATTGTAGATGAATTGAACTATGAAAACAGTCTCCGTCACCTGTCGAGCGTAGGTTATCCCCTGAGACAGGAATGGGGTTATATCGCCGAACGCCTGTTCATCGACCAGAAAGAAGTGTCCAACTCACCCCAGCAATTTGGCGATCAGGGCAATGGCTCCAAGCTGGGTGATATCATGGCCGGCGACATCAAGTACCGCGACATCAACGGTGATGGCATCATCAATGGCGATGACCGTGTGCCGATTGGCTACCCTACCCAACCGGAGATCATTTATGGCTTTGGTGCATCGCTGCGTTACAAGAACCTGGACTTCAGTTTTTATTTCCAGGGATCGGCCCGCTCTTCTTTCTTCATCGACCCCAATGCCGTACAACCCTTCAACCAGGTGGGCGGTTTACAGAATGGCTTGCTAAAGGCCATTGCTGATGACCATTGGACAGAAGAGAACCGTAACCTCTACGCTTTGTGGCCCCGCCTCAGTTCGGCGCCCGTGAACAGCAACCTGCAACGTTCTACCTGGTGGATGCGCAATGGTGCGTTCCTGCGGTTGAAGAACGTAGACCTCGGCTACAACTTCCCGAACCTCCGCAAATATGGCCTGCAAAGCGGCCGGGTGTACTTATCTGGCACCAACCTGCTGATGTTGAGCAGCTTTAAATTATGGGATGTGGAAATGGGTGGCAATGGCCTGGGATACCCTATTCAATCGGTATTCAACCTCGGTCTGGAATTGAGTTTCTAAACAATGACAATGAAGCGAACAATGAAATCAAGTATACAAACTGACAACCATCGCCTGCGGGCAGCTGCCGGCAATCAGCGGCCACCACGTAAAACCCGCCGTTGGCTGGGAGCCGTGTTGGGCGCCCTCGCTATAACATCGCTGCTGGGCTCCTGCAAAAAGTTCATGGACATCGTACCCGATAACGTGGCTACGATCGACCACGCTTTCAGATTGAGAAATGAAGCAGAGAAATACCTGTTCACCCTGTATTCTTTCATGCCCCGTAGTGGCGATGGCTGGTACAACCCCGGCATGATGGGTGGTGATGAGATCTGGCTACCGGAAGAAAGTGAAACACACTGGCACCCGGCCTTCCGCATCGCCCGCGGTATGCAGACCAAAGATGCACCCCTGTTCGACGAATGGGCCGGAGTACGCAAAGGCAATAATGGCACCAACGACCATCGTAAACTATGGATCGCCATCAGCCATTGCAATATATTCATGCTCAACATGCGCGACATGACCAAGGTACCCGATATCTCCGAAGCGGAGCGGATGCAATGGATCGGTGAAGCGGAATTCCTGAAAGCGTTCTACCATTATTACCTGTTCAGGATGTATGGTCCTGTACCGATCATGGACAAGAACATCGATGTGGATGGTGATGTAGCCTCCTCCTATTCACAACGTGCGCCCGTAGACTCCGTGGTCAATTATGTATCCAACCTATTGGATTCGGCGTATGAGAAACTCCCCGTTACCATACTCGATGAGAACAAGGACCTGGGTCGTATTACACGTCCGATTGCACTCGCGGTAAAAGCTAAACTGTGGCTACTCGCCGCCAGCCCGCTCTTCAATGGCAATACCGACTATGCCGGCTTTACAGACACCAAGGGCAAAGCGCTTTTCAATCCGGCTGTCGATAAGAGCAAATGGGAAAAAGCCAAAGCAGCCACCCTCGCAGCCATCACGGCTGCCGAAAGCAACGGCCACCGCCTGTATGAATATGGCCCCGACCTGCTCAATCTCACCGATACCACCAAGTTGCAATTGTCGATCCGCAATGCCACAACCGGTCGCTGGAATACGGAACATGTGTGGGCCAATGCACAAAGCTATTTCGTCAACGAATCGTTGTGTATGCCTCCCATGGAGCGTCTTTCCCGCGCCAGTGCATCTACCATCCGGTTTGAACTGCAGGGCGTATGGGCGGCCCCCATCAAGATCGCTAAACTGTTCTATAGCAAGAATGGCGTACCCATCGAGGAAGACAAGACACTCAACTTCCGCAACATCGAAGAGCTGCGTACTGCCACACAGGCCGAGCGCAATTATATAGAACCCGGCTTCACGACCTCACGCCTCAATTATGACCGGGAGCCACGCTTCTATGCAGACCTTGGTTTTGATGGCGGCGTCTGGTACATGAAAGATGCCGTGGCAGGAGGCAGTGACCGCAACACGTATTTTGTACGGGCCAAAAATGGAGAACGGGCTGGCCTCGGTCACTTCACGAACTGGAACGAGACCGGGTACTTTATCAAGAAACTGGTACACTGGGAATCGGGTACCAACCAAAGTACCAGCTGGAAGGCTTATCCCTGGCCGGAGATCCGGTTGGCAGACCTGTACCTGATGTATGCAGAGGCCTTGAATGAACTGGAGCCCGGCTCTGCTACCGCCATACAATATCTCGACAAGATCCGTACCCGGGCCGGACTGAAAGGCGTGGTTGAATCCTGGAACAATTTCTCTACCACACCCGGCAAGTACAGTTCGCAAGATGGGCTGCGGGCGATCATTCAACAGGAGCGGCTGATCGAACTCTCTTTTGAAGGGCAACGTTTCTGGGACCTGCGCCGCTGGAAACGTGCACTGGAAGAGCTGAACAAGGACATCACCGGCTGGACCAGTTCCGGTAAAACCACCGAGACCTATTACAAGGAACGCGTGGTATTTACCCAACGCTTTCTCGTGCCCCGCGATTACCTCTGGCCCGTGGGCAACTACGACATCCGGAGAAATCCTTTGCTGGTAGAAAACCCAGGCTGGTAATTCACTTTTCACATTCAAAGAACAGACATGAACAACTTGAAAAAACATATACAATGGCTGGCTATCGGCAGCTTCCTGTTTGCCACCTGCGGTAAAGAAGTGCAACAGGAACCGCTTTGCGATGGTAACACGGTGCCCAGCGCCATCACCAATATACAGGTGGAAAACAGAAAGGGTTACGCCAGGATCAATTATAAGGTGCCCGACGATCCCAATATCCTCTATGTACTGGCGGAGTATACTTCCGGAAAAGCAAAGACGATAGAAACCAAAGTGTCGTATTATGTCGACTCCTTGCTCGTCAATGGCTTTGCCGACACGTTGCAACACGAGATCAAACTGTACTCGGTATCCCGATGCGGCGTACGCTCACAACCGATAACAACGACGATAAAACCGCTGGAAGCGCCGATCCATGATGTATTCCGTAGCATGAAGGTGGAAAACGCCTTTGGTGGATTTCGTCTGACCGGCGACAATGCTACCGGCGCCAACTATGGCATCATCGTGCTATCGCCCAACCAATTCAAAGAGTACGAGATCGACAATTACAAAAGCGTTTACCTGACTACGGGAGAAAAGACCTTCCTGGCCAAGATCAGGGGTATGGACACCGTGAAACAGCGACTTGGTTTTTTTGTACAGGATCGCTGGGGCAACGCTTCCGACACCCTGTTCCAGGATGTGACGCCGATCTACGAAACGCAATTCGACAAAGCGAAGTTCAAGACTTATGTACTTCCCGGTGATGCACCGCAGGTAACCAATGGCGCACGGCTGGAGTATGCCTGGGATAACCGGCTGGGATGGCCTTACGTCAGCTTCACCGACCAAACGGCTGGTGGTTCGGGCCCGCACACGATCACCTTCGACATGGGTATTACTGCCAAGCTGAGCCTGATCTGGATCCGTCCTTTCCCCGAGCTCAACCCTACGCAGTTCTACTTCCTCACGACGCTCAAGCGCTTTGAAATATATGGCGCTACGGCTCCTACGGCAAGCGGCGCACTGGATGCCAGCTGGACACTGTTGAGCTCGTTCCAGATCACCAAACCATCGGGTACAGCTTATGGCAAGGATACCGACCTTGACCGGGAGGTCGCCGCGGCTGGTTTCAATTTCGAGATCCCGTTGAACGCTCCAAGGGTGAGGTACCTGCGTGTTCGCTGCCTGGAGAACTGGGCTGGTGGCACTGCGCAAAACATCAATGAGATCACGGTTTATGGAGATCCAAGGTAATTCAGCAACCATTCAAAACACTACAATGACAACAACTATCATTCGTCCAATTCTACTGCCCTTGTTGACGGCCGGCCTGCTGACGGTGGCTTCGTGCAACAAATGGGACGACTATAAAAAATACACGGAGACCGGCGAGATCACGTATGCCGGTAAACTGGATTCCATCCGAATCCTTTCCGGAAAAGACCGTGTAATGATCACCGGCCGTTTCAATGCCGACCCTTCCATCACACAAGTGAAAGTGTTCTGGAACAACCGGCGTGATTCTGCACAATTCACTGTTAAACGCGTGAGCGGCGACAACCAGTTCAGGGAAATATTTGCAGCTCCTGAGGGGGTGACGACGTTTACGGTACACACCTACGACGCCAAGGGTAATAAATCGGTACCCGTATCCGTAATAGGCAGAAGTTATGGCGCCAATTACCGGAAAAAGCTCAGCCACCGCATCTTCAACACCTTGTTCCTGGGAACCGGCAGCACCATCAACTGGGAGCCGGCCGATGCGAGTATAGGAACCATACGCACCGAGTTTCAGTATCCTTTAAATGGTGTTACCCAGGAGGTAGTCACACCGACGGCCACAACCGTCAATACACTACCTGCCTTGCCGAATGCGGCTACCGTATTCCGCTTCCGCTCTATCTTCCGGCCCGACACTACCTGTATAGACACCTTTGCACTGCCGTGGAAGGACACGACCCTGGTACCTTTTAAAAACAGTCGCATACCCTTTATAGCATCGGCCAAATCGGGCCGCTGGGGAAACCTGTCCGACTGGAACGCCAACGCTGCCGTGAAGAGCCATGGAGGATTCGGCGGCTGGGACGAATGGAACAGCAACATCTTCAATGTAGAATCGGGTTGGGGTTCACCAGCTATCAACAACGGTAAACTGTGGCAGGTGATCTCACTACCCGCGGGCACCTACACTTTTGAGATATCCGACCTGCGCGATACCAATCTGCTGCCGACAGACAACACCTACCTGGTGGCGGCCGTTGGTGCCGACCTGCCGGATGTGGCCAATATTGGCAGCGCATTGGCATCGGCAAAGATCGTGAACGGAAAACCATTGAGTGAGCTACGCATTCGGTTTACCTTGACGGAAACCAAAGAGGTCAGCATTGGCTACCTGACTACACAGGTAGATGGCACACCAGGTAAGTTCTGTAACATACGTGCCTTCAACGTGTACGCAAATTGATCAATTGATAGTCCCCTATCCTGCAAACCGGGAGCCGCTGTCTTCAGCGGCTCTTTTTATTTGCGGTAAGAAGAGAAAAATTGAATGCCATTACTGATCTTTACAGGGCACTCGGCGGGGGTAATGAACGATAACCCCGCCTGCCAGGAACTGGCCTGACCACCAGACGAGTCGTACCATAAAACCTACCTTTTTTGATGTGTATGGAAAAGCGTACCCCTTGCATACTGGTGTGTTGTGTGCTGGCCTGGCTGGCCATCTGTATGCCGTTGCGATCGAGCAGTCAAAGCTACCGGCTCACGGTGCGGATCAACGACACCCTTTCTCACCCGATCCATCAGGCAACTATTCAAATAAACGGCAAGGCATCCGTGGCAGATTCCACGGGCGCCTTTACCGATACGTTACCCGGCGGCCGGTACCGCCTCCTCATCACCGCTATTGGCTATGAAGACACTAACCTGTCGTTGCAACTGACGAGCGACTATGTGTTGCAGCTGACCTTGCGCACCCGGCGCAATACCCTGGATGCGGTGACGGTATTGGGAAGTCGTACCCTACACCGCAACCAGATGAGCGCCCACACGCTCGATATGACCCTTATCCAAAAACTACCCGTGATCCTGGGCGAGGTCGATCCCATGAAAACGATCACATTACTGCCCGGTGTTAAAAGTGGGGGCGATGCCAGTGCAGGTATTTATGTGCGCGGCGGCGGTCCCGATCAAAACCTGGTACTGCTGGATGGCATTCCGATCTACAATCCCAATCACCTGCTGGGTTTCTTCAGTGTCTTCAATGGCGACGCGCTACGGAATATAGAAGTGATCAAAGGGGGCATTCCGGCCGAATACGGTGGGCGCCTCAGCAGTGTGATTGCCGTGAATACCCGCGACGGCAACCGTGATTCTATCAAAGGCACTGGCGGTATAGGACTGATCTCCTCCCGCCTTACCCTGGAAGGGCCGCTCATCAAAAAGAAATCCACGTTCACGGTCAGCATGCGGCGCACCTACATCGACCAGGTGGCCCGATTGGTGGCCAAAGACACCATTGGCGATAATGGATATTATTTTTATGATATCAATGCCAAAGTGGACTACCAGCTCAACGACAAAAATGCGCTGTACTTCACCTTCTATACTGGTCGCGATAATTTCACCTTTGTCGACGATGACGAAGAAGAAGGAGAAGGCCGCTCCCGCTCCTTCAACGCCGCCTGGGGCAATACGATTGCCGGGCTCACCTGGAAACAACAACTCAACAAGCAGTTGAAACAAGAGCTTACGATCGTACGCAATGATTTCAACCTCACCTCCCGTATTACCTTCAACACCAACAGCCTTATTCTATCCTCGGGGTTGACAGATTACCAGGCCAAGAATGACTGGAATTACACCGCTACCAACTGGATGCGCTGGAAAGCGGGGGCCCAATACATCTGGCACAATTTCAGACCGGGGGCAGGCAGCAGCAACCAGGGTACACAGGAATTCAGGTCGGCCATCCAGGACCAGTTTGCCCATGAGGCGGCCGCTTACCTCAGTACCGATATCGATATTACCCCAGCGCTCAACCTGGTGGCAGGCATGCGTTATAGCTATTTTAACCAGGTAGGGCCAACAGATCGCATGATCTATGGGCCCGACGGCGCACCAACCGGTGAAACAGAAACCTATAAAAGGGGGGAAAGCATCGCACGTTATCATTATCCCGAACCACGGATCAGCCTCCAGTACAAGCTGACACCCACTTCCAATATCAAGCTGTCGTATACCCGCACCATCCAATACCTGCACCTGGCCACCACCAGTGCCGCCACCTTTCCTACCGATCTATGGGTGCCTTCCAGCCGCCGCATCCAACCCGAGAAAGCGACGCAGGTGGCTGCCGGTTATTTCAAAGGGTTTGGCAACGGACAGTTTGAATTCAGCGCCGAGGCATACTACAAAACCATGACGAATCAACTGGAGTTCAAACCAGGTGCCCAGTTGCTGCTGAACCAGAATATGGATGGGGAGATGATCTTTGGCAGCGGCAAGGCTTATGGCCTTGAACTCTTCTTCCAGAAAAGAACGGGCAGACTGTCTGGCTGGATCGGTTATACACTAAGCCGCTCGGAAAGGACATTCGCCGAGTTGAACGATGGCAAGCCCTATCCTTACCGGTACGACCGCACGCACGACCTGAGCGTAGTAGCCAACTATCAGTTGAACAGGAAATGGAGTTCTTCGCTGGTATTTGTGTACGGTACCGGCAATGCGCTTACGATGCCTACCGGCCGATTTGTATACAGCATTGGTTTCAATGCCGTTGGCAATGCGCCCATCTTTACCAGCATCAACCAGTACGATAAGATCAATGATTACCGCATGCCGGCCTATCACCGGCTCGATCTGTCGTTCACGTATACGCCTAAGCCGGAGAGCACCAAAAGATTCAAAAGCAGCTGGGCTTTTGGCCTGTACAATGTATACAGCCGCCAGAACCCCTATTTCATTTACCTGGATGTAGACGAAGAAGATCGCAAGATCCAGGGCAAGAAGGTATTTCTCTTCCCCATCATACCAGGTGTTACCTGGAACTTTAAATTCTAAAGCATGGTAACCGTTAAACGATATACAGTCCCGGGTCTTTTGTGTATCGCCCTTTTCATGGCCGGCTGTTCACGTGACTTCGAGATTGAACTGAAGCCGGCAGTACCCATGCTGGTGGTGGAGGGCTATATCAATACCTGGAATCCGCTCTACAACTATGTAATACTTGGCCGTAGCCAGGATTTTTATGATACGGCTTTCTCCAATGTGGCCGTCTCCAATGCGCGGGTGTTCATTACGGAGGGCACCTACGGGCCCAACGATACGTATAGCTGGGATGCTACCACCCGCCGGCAAATGCGGGAGATACGTGTGCCCCAATTGGGCAACGTGCAGCTACCCGGAGTTTACTTCGATCCCCGCTTAGCCAGCGATCCGGGCCGGTCGTTACGGGGAACCGCCGGTAAACATTACTTACTGGAAATCGAAACCGACGGCAAACAGTATACCGCTACCACACACCTGGTACCTGTGGTAAGACTGGATAGCGTAACCGTCGGCAATTATTACAACGACGAGGAAGAGGGGCATATCGTTCGCAAAGCACTGATCACCGTTCACTACAAGGATCCCGATACCATTGGCAACAGTCAACTGTATTTCTGGCAATACCGGCTGGAGCGGCGGTTTGGCTGGGGCAGCCTGCATACGAACCGGTACACGCCTGGCACCGATGACCTGGTGAATGGCCAATACCTGCATATCACCCACGGTAATGGACTCAATGTAGGCGACACCATTACCTATCACCTGGCCAGCGTAGAAAGAAAAGTCTACAATTTCTGGGATAGCTTCAATAAGGCGCGCAGCAACGGAGGGCCCTTTTCGACCCCGGTTACGCTACAATCTACCATCAGTGGCGAAAATGTTACGGGCTGCTTCAGTGGATTCAGTGTTAGTAGCCGCAGGGTGGCAATTCGGGAGTAAGCGTCTACCCGCCATTGACGATGTGCTTCATCAGTTCGAGCCGGAGCTTACGCATTTCATCATAGACGAGCTGCGCCATCAGCCTCGCACCATATTCACTAAAGTGGGTATTGTCATTGACCCCATCAGGAAATTGCGGGTTGACGCCGGGTTCTGATATATTGAACAGTACTTTGGAAGCATCGGGGCCAAGGGAATCGAACAGCTTGCGGCTCCTGGTGTCCAGATCGATCAGGGGCACCTGCTGCGCAGCTGCGACCTCCACCACGATCTTGGAATATTCCACATGAGTTGCTGACGCTTTGCCTTCTTTCGTAAATCGGCGGCGCGACACGGGTGTCACCAATACCGGGAAAGCAGATTTCGCCCTTGTTTCGGCAACAAAGCGCATCAGGTTCTTCCGGTAATCTTCGGGCGTGGTATACCGGTCTTTGTATTGTTCGCCTTTCGCTTCATCGTTGTGGCCAAACTGCATGAACACATAATCGCCCGGCTTCAGCGCATGTTCGATCGGCTGCCAGCGGTTCTCGCTGAGGAAGGTGCGGGTACTTCGACCCCCTCGGGCATGGTTGTCTACAGTTACCGATTCATTGAAGAAAGTGGCGAACGGCGTCCCCCACCCTGTTACGGGCGCCTGCGACACCGGTTGTGTGCAAACTGTAGAATCGCCAATCAGGTAGACGGTGATCTTATCCCTGCGGAACAGGATAAATGAACACAATGCCAGGCAGCTTACCAGTAAAGGCATTCGGGCAATCAATCGCATAAATCAGGTTAATTCTTTTTGGGAATAGGTTTGTAAAAGTGATCCAGGATATCGCCGGGATGTAACTCCTTCAGCGAAGCATACACGATCTCTGCCATTCTGCGGGCACCGAGCTCGCTGAAATGCGTATCGTCGATCTTCCCTTCCGGATAGTTGGGATGTTCCCCTGGCTTCAGGTGGTTGAACAATAATTTGGAGGATTCGGGGCCCATGGATTGCAGCAGGGCCTGACTTTTACCGTCGAGCTCGATGAGCGGTACACTCTCTTTGGCCGCTATTTTTCGTACCAATTCCGCATAGACCCGGTGCGTATCTTCCAGTTTGCCATCGGGGCCAAACTTACGCCGCGCCGCGGGGGTGATCAGGATCGGGATGGCCTTACGGGCGCGAGCTTCCGATACATAACGCAGCAGGTTTTGCTGAAATTCGGCTTCGGTCGTTGCCTGCTTTTTGGTGGGCACTTCATCGTTGTGGCCAAACTGGATCAGCACCAGATCGCCTGTAGATAGACTATCGAGGATGGGTGCCCATAAATTGTCGGCGAGAAAGGACTTGGTGCTACGGCCATTTTGCGCGCGGTTGTAGACGACCGTGTTACTGGTGTCCACAAATTTGGCAAACATAGTGCCCCAGCCCGTTTCGGGAAAGGCCTTCTGTACTTTATCGGACATCGTGGAATCGCCCACCAGGAAGAGCTTTCTTTTCCGGGGAGGATCGACGAAAGCGGCCAGCAGGATCGTTGCCGGTAATAGTAACCGGAATAGCTTGTGTTGCATGAGGACGACAAAATAGGAAAAAATTGCCACCCACCCTTCCTGTGCTGTCTGGTAGCGGCGCCCACAGCGACCAGACCCCAAGGTCTACGTTCCTACCCATTCCCCACAGCAGCCTGAAGGGCGCGGTATCCGGCTACCCCATCAGGGCAGCATAGCTGATAACCCATGAACAGCAGCTGACGCCTATAACAGTCAGGACTGTGCTATCTTCCTCAACTGGCGTATAGTTGGGCAACAATGTTCACAAAGCCACAACTGTGCAGGCGGCATGGCAAGCGGCATAGCCTTTGAAACAGGGATGAACAATTATCCTTTATCAAATTCAAACAAGCCACATATGCCAACCACGAAAACAAAACCACGTACCGCAAAAGGTAAAACCAAGGCGCCCGCCAAAGGCAATACCCAACTGGAAAAGTTTTTCATAGACGCATTGAAAGATATTTATTGGGCAGAGAAAGCGCTGTCCAAAGCGTTGCCCAAAATGCAGAAGGCAGCCACCACCGACGAACTAAAATCAGCCATCGAAGATCACCTCGCTCAAACCAAAGAGCATATAGTACGGGTAGAAGAAGCGTTCAGCCTCCTCGGTAAAAAAGCACAAGGGAAGAAATGCGAAGCCATGGAGGGATTGATCAAAGAGGGCGAGAGCATCCTCGAAGAAACGGAGAAAGGTACCATGACCCGCGACGTAGCGATCATCGCCGCCGCCCAGAAGATCGAACACTACGAGATCGCTACCTATGGCACCCTGGTGACCCTCGCCAATACCATGGGCAACTCGGACCTGGCCGAGCTACTGGTAGAGACGCTGCAGGAAGAAAAAGACACCGATAGCCACCTGACCGCGATCGCCGAAAACGGGATCAACTGGGAAGCAGAGCAGGAAGATGACGAACAAGAAGAAGACTAAGACTTTGGTTTATTTAATATTTAGCAGACAGCAGGCCGGGGGTTCTCCCCCGGCCTTTTTCATGGCACACCACTGGTCAATACGTCCCCTTCCTGCGATACAATTACACCCCATAATCAAATGACACTACAACCGGGCTCCACGATTTGGGCATTCACTTCCACAGCCATACAAATAAGGCCGCTTACTCCCATTGGCATAACAATTGTCAAATAAGAATGCCGACCGCAAAACGAGTAAAAAACCGCTATTTATGAATACTACCACTGCCATCCGCAACGAGCCATTAGCACCTGTGACAGAAGTGAAGCAAGCAGCGATCGTGATCCCGATGCCCGCCCTCCGGCATAAACAGGAGGAACCGAAAAAGATCCTGATGCCCGAACAGCCGGTAGGTTGTTTCAAGGGCCGCGACCAGGATTGCCTATGATCAGCCGGCGCCACGCGCACCTTTACCCGTTATTACGAAACCAACTATACGCCAGGGCTACCTTTAGGAAAAGAGGTGGCCCTTTTTATTGGTCCCTACCCGCCGACAGCCACCAGGCGAATCCGGCACTGGATGATGGAGCTTAGGCCAACGCAAGGCATCCTTCGGATTCTCCCAATAAAAAGCCCTGCATAGACATGCAGGGCAAACCAAATTCAATTACAAGACTAATTATCCAAATCAAAAAATTAAAAAGAAGAGACTACGAACCGATGGTCGCAGTCTCTTGCTATCATCCGCGCCCATTGATATACTTGATGAGTGTTTTTCTTTTAAAATAAACCCCGCATAGACATACAGGGTTCCCAAACTAAAATATTTGTATGCTATGATTCACTATTACTATAACAACTAAACGGCAACCTGGTACTAAGCGAATTGTCAATTTATTTTAAGAAACAATCATCTATATAACATTCACTCATACCACCCTGTAATGAAAAAGCCCCGCATAGACATGCGGGGCGGTTGCTAATCAAATTCGTTAACCATTAAACCTTATCCTTTATTATATAACAACAAAACCGCACAGCGGTACTAAAAGAAAATCAAGTTTTTTTTTAACGTTTTAAAATACAACGCCATACTACCCGTAAGGGATCAGACCTTGACCTATTGTCTAACTTTTATGGGCAATATGATCCAGCTCTGCTCAACTTCCAATTGGTAAGCTGGTCGAAATTTTGCAACGCAAACCGTATGGCAAAAGAAACAATCAGGATTGGCCTGGATCAGGCACCACCCATCCCACTTCATACGTCTTTTAGCGGACCAGCATTTGGTGGTTACGAGGTGGAACTGGTAGAACAGCTGGCTTCAACACTAGATCTGGACATTTTATACAGCGAAGCGCCGTGGCCCGAATTATTGCGAAAACTGGAAGCGGGTGACATTGATGCCATCTGTTCGGCAGCAACCATCACCACCGAACGTCAACAATATCTGCGCTTTAGTGCACCTTACCTGTCATTCCACCTGGCGCTCGTGTGCCGTGAGGACCACCTGATCACCACCGACCACCTGCGTGAACATCCCGTGGGGGTCCGGATCGACACCACCGCAGAAGAGTACCTGCTCAGCAAGCTTTACCAGCCGCCCGCCTTCCGGTCCGACTCCAACGATGAGCTGTACAATTTGCTGCTGAACGGCGTCATACATGGAATCATCGACGACAGTCCCATTGCACAAGGCTATATCGAACTGCATCCTGAACTGAGTATTGCTGCCATGCTCCCAGGCCCCGCCCATGAATACGCCATGGCTTTCAATCCCAATAGAAGCGACTTGTCCGACAAAATAGACAGCGCTTTACAGCAGCTCCAGGAAGCTGGCTTCCTCCATCAACTACAGGAGAAATGGTTTGGCAGAACGCCACTATAATAAGTAGTAATTAAGCGGGCAATGCTCCATGCAGCGTTTACCCTGGCAGGCTGCTCTTATCCCAAACCGCCACTATGAACGAAGCCATCGCCCCTCAGGTCGAAGAGCTGAAAGCATTCTTCCAGCAACACACACTGCCCAAAACGGCCCAGCTGAGCACGGCAGAATTGATCATTGACCTCCCGCTCTTTCTCGACAGCCATTTTACCATGCTGGAAACCCAGGACGATGCGCGCAACTACGAAGTATTCCTGCTCAGGCTGATCAAGCTGCAGGAGATCATCCAGGCGCAGGCATAACCCGGCGGCAAGCCAGGAAAACTGGCCACACCAATACATTTATGGAATAGGAATGCCGAAAATGGCGCAAAACGACCTATATGGTCGGTAGAAAGCCGCCCGCCGGGCCAGTCTACTACTCGCCCGCCTCTACGGCTTTGCGCAGTTTGATAATACGTTGAAGGAATACATCTGCCCCTTTTGCGTCGCTGGCATGGGTCGCCATGGCAAAATGACTATCGAGGAACCGGGGAACGTCGACCACCGTTTCAGCAGGGCTCAACCGGACTGGCTTGGTAATGGTTTTATCCTGAAAAAAAGCTCTTAACTCATTCACTTGCTGCGTCGTGTCGTTACTCATGGTGCCGAATTTGATCGTAAAAATGGGCACGCAAGGTACGATAGTTTGACCGTTCTCCACGCCCCCACGGCAAGATTCCGCCCGCATTCAGGCACTAGCACCGCTACGCAGTTCTTTTAGATCTTATCGATCCGGATCCAATCCATGCCAGCTGCTTCCGCTGCCTGCACGCCAGGATCGCCGTCTTCAAACACCAGGCACCGGGTAGGTTCTACCGACAACTGCCGGGCAGCTGCCAGGAACGGATCGGCATAGGGCTTGCCCCTTGGCGTTTCACCGGCACAGACCAATACCTCTACCAGCTGGCTGATGCCCAGCAAACGTAAGGTTTTGGACACCGCTGCCCGCGTACCACCCGATACGACGCCAATACGCACTTTACCTACATGTTGCCGCAGGTGCTCCACCACAAATTCAATAGGCTGGGTTTCGTTGATAAAAGAACTTTCGTACAACGTATTCTTCTGTTGGGTAAATACGGCCGGATCGAAATCGGCGCCATACCTTTTCTTGATCTCCTGCGTCACCGCCAGGATCGGCCAGCCGGCCAGTTCGTCGATCAGCGCGGCATCCAGCTCAAAACCATACATCTTGGCTACCGCCTGGTACGACAGTTTGTGTGCACCCATATTATCGGCCAGCGTACCATCGCAATCGTACAGGAAAGCGTCGTACTCACCGGTACTCTGCTGCGTCAGTAAAGCCAGTTTATCAGCCATCGTTGTTGAATCATTCATAAGGTAGTCGTTACTTTATTTTTTGCAAAAATGAGTCATAGAACCGGGAAAACCATCCTGCTTTCGACACGCCCCGCTCTACCAGCCCGATACCTGTCAACGCACAAACAATGCCCGCCAGTACATCCAGAATATAATGATGGCTGGTATACACCGCAGCACTCCAGATGCCCACCATCACCACGGCAAACAACACCGGCAGGTAGCGGTAACCCGCCTTGATACCATAGTACAAAACCACCACCGGATACGCCGAGTGCAAAGAAGGCATGGCCGCAAACACATTCGATCCCTTGGCATACAACGACTGGAAGATAGTGCCGCCTACCAATTCATCAAAGCGCAGCAGACCGGCTGTATTACCGGGCGTAGACGCGATAAATTCAAACCCATGCTCCTGCACATACCAGGGTGGTGCGGCCGGGTAAATATAATAGATGACAAAGCCTACCAGGTTCACCACGAAGAAGGCCAGGGCAAAACGCAGGAAAACCGGACGCTTGCGAAAGAACAGGTAGCCCGCAAACAGCAACGGTACCGGCACCCAGCAGAGATAAAAGATACCGCTCACCAGGTCGCCCACGGTACTATGGTGCTGCAGAAAAAACTCATTGGGCGTCACGACACCCGTCGCTGTCGAAATGCCGAAAATAGCTTTCTCGGCTTCATACAATTGCTGTATATGTACAGGACGATAAGCATAATTGGGGAAGGCCTTCATGTAATCGTAAATGATCCAGTACACCATAAAAATGGAAAACCCGGTGATGAATTTCCGGGTAATGGCTGAACCATAATATAGACCATTGAAGATGGCGATCAGCACCAACTGATCGGTTTTGAACCCAACCAATACGATCGACAACAGCAGGTACAAGATAGACACCAGCGTAGTGATCAGCAGGGTACGCGGCGCAAAAAATACAGCAGGGGCAGTTTTCAGCATATCACTTTTTCTTCTTCGGGAAACCGGATTGAAAAATTTCGTCCCACAGGGAAGAGCTAACCCCATACCCTTTCGTCGGGTCATCGTAGTGGTGCAACATATGGTGTTGCTTGACGCGCTTCATCAGCGAACTCTTGAAATTGTAGTGATGCATGGCATAATGCATCATATCGTAAGCGAGATATCCCATGATAAACCCGGCATAAAAAGGCGATACATATAATTTCTCTGGTATCAACCAGTAAAATAAAAAGTAGAACCCGATCGCCAATGGTATACTGGCCGACGGTGGCATCACCAGTCGCTTCGCATCCCGCGGGTAATCATGGTGTACGCCATGAAAGATAAAATGTATCCGGCGCCCCCAGGTAGAGGTCGGTTCAAAATGAAACACAAACCGGTGCAGGATATACTCCGTTACCGTCCATACGGCAATACCTGCCGCCAGGAAGAGGAAAAAATACCCTACTCCAATACCACCGGCAAATGCCTGCCAGGTCATAAACCCGATCACCGGTACATAGATGAACAGCGGTACGGCGAAATGTACTTTCGACAGTGCCTCCATCCAGTTGGCCTTGAACATCCGCACCGACTCTTCCGAATTGGAAACATATAACTTCTTCATTGTTCAGGTATTTAATAAGAACTCATTCTTTGATCTCGTTGGCCAGGATTTTCTTGCGCTCGGCCACCGCCTTCCCGGTAGCCGGATCGATCCCGCCTACCTCATAATACTCGATATCCGGCGACCACATCGAGCCACCGGTGATCTTTACAAATACGCGTTTCAATTCCATCATCTTCCCAAAGATCGGGGCGTACAAGCGGTACTTACCATCAGCCCCTTTACGCAGGTTCATCGTGTATCCGGCATAAGACACCAGTTTCACGCGGAAGCTGCCATCATCCAGCGGCTTTGTTTTTACTCCATAGGCAAACACCCGTTGAATCCAGCTCAGCTCGGCGCGTTGCCCCTGCTCCGTATAACGGATCCAGAACACATGCACCGGATTGCGCTCGTCCAGCTTACCATCTTTGTAGTTCAGTTCATACACGATGGTATTGGTATTCGACGTACGCTGCAGGTAAAACAGCTGCTTGCTATCGGCCACCGGCACCGGGAAGCCCTCTTGCGCCACCACGCTTACAACCGCGAGGCAACCCAGCAACAGCGACAGTACACGACGTATCATAAGTTATCCAGTGCTTTTTTAGCGTCTACCAATCTTTTGATGGCCGTGAGGTTCGTGAGCACTGCCATCACCGTGATCGGTATGGTAAATACCGACATGGTCTCGAAAACGTGAAAAGGGATTCCGGGCACGGTCAGCTTGTAATCACCACCAATCACCGAAGCCGTCACTCCACAGGCAATGGCCGACACGGCCGTCAGCACTACCCTTTCAGGTCGCTGCATCAATCCACCTTTATTTTGCACACCCAGCCCCTCGCTGCGCGCCCGGGTATAACTCACCATCATGGACCCGATGAGGGCGATAAAGGCAAACAGCGAACTGAGGAAATAGTGATGCGCCACGAGGTAATAACAGATACCCAGAAACATGAACATTTCGCTATAACGGTCCAGTACAGAATCGTACAGGGCACCAAAACGCGAACTCATATTACCCACCCGGGCCACCTGCCCATCGAGCATGTCAAACAAACCGGCAAAGAGGATCAGGCCACCCGCCCATCCCACATAACGCAGGTCACCGCGATTGCCCTCTTCAGCACCCACGATAAACACGATCGCCACCCCGATATTCAAAACCAGTCCGGTGGTCGTTATAAAATTGGGGGTCACGCCGATCTTCACCAGGCCCCGCACCACGGGGTCGATGATACTATAGATACCCTTTTGCAGGCGATCTCTCAATACGAGTTGGCTCATAACAAAAGTTTGTAGGTTAGAATTCAAATTTCACCCGGGCCCTGATGCCCCAGTTGGGCACATCTGGATTCTCCAGGTAGCTCAGGCGCTTCACGAGATCAACCCGCAGCACCTTGAATATATTACCGATGCCCACATTGGCCTCCATATAAGGCTTCTGCGCCAAAGAGAAGGTCGTGGGATTGCCATCTGCGTCCGTCGGGAATATCAACGTTTCCTTATTGAAAGCCGGGTTGTTCTCCCGTCTTACACCACCATACAGGATCTTGAAACCGGCCACTTCCCGCAACTTCAGTTTCCGGATCAGCGGCAGCTTGTTAAAGATGAATCCGTTGAAGTAATAGTCCGTACTCACCGATACATAGTGATCGCTCACAAACTCCATGAAGTTCATCATATTGAATGAATTCAGCTGGTATGCATAGGTTTGGTTGGCCCGGTGGATCGTCAACAACGGATAAGGGACCTGGCCAAAGGTATTACCACCCTCCGCCACCACATCGGCATAGCCAAACTGCGACAGGTAGAAGCGTTTGAACACATTCAAGGTCACTTGCTGGTAATTGTATTCCCCTTTCGCCAGTCCTTTTATACCCTGTATGTAGCGCAGGCGGAAAATGGGATACTTGTTGGCGATGGGAATACGGTAGGTCTTGCCCTGGTAAAATTGCTCATGGGGTGCCCACCTTAATTCAGCCGACAACTCCGAAGTCGTGATATCCGGAACAATAGATGGCCCGCTAAGCCCCGGCTTTTCATACACGATACTACCCGCTGCCTGTTGCTTCCAGTTCTTGAAACCAAACGTGTAAGTCAGGTTTTTACCAAACTCGCGGATATACTCGACTTTGAAGATATCGTTGTACAACCACTTGTTGTTGTCGCCGCGCTTGAAGGAAAGCAGGAAATTGTCTTCCTGCACAAATTGCAGTTCCTGACCAGGTATCTTGGTATCGTGCTGAAAGCTTACCCGTACAAAGTTCATCGGAAAGGTATAGATCGACTTGCCGTTGAAAGAGTAAGCGCCGGATACGAAATACTTCCACTTTTCATCTTTGAAACCATACGCCACATAATTTTCCAGGTACAGGCGGTTGCTGAACTTCGGCGTCGTACGACCGCCAAAGCGTAAGCGGAAACCTTCCACCGGGTTGAAGCTGTAAAAGGCGTTTACCGGTCCAATGTCAAAAGGGCCGGCCGCCTTGTAACCCGCCAGCAGGAAGGTTGCCCAATCCATCAGCCTTCTGTACGACTTCATGTTCTTCAGGCTATCCATATTGCTATAAGCCTTCTGCTCCGACTCGCTCAGCTGGGTATGCCGGTTGGCTACCCAAAAACTATCCGTGGTGGAAGCAGGTAGCTCCAGCACCACTTCGGGTTTGCCGGCATAGACCGAATCCGGCGCCGGGGTATTGACCACATAATCCTTATACGATACGGTACGCTGCCCGACCAGTCCACCGGTGGCCTTCTTCGACAAAGCAAACTCCGATAAGATATTGCTGTTGGTAACGCGGTAACGTCCATCCTCGCCACGCTCAAACTCCTGGCGGATACGCAGCTCACGGGTCCAGTTGATATTGGCATGCCGGGTAAGTCCCATTTGAATACGCTGTACGGCATAATTACCATCCAGGGTCACGTACATCGAGCCGCGGAACAACAGGTCATTGGGATTACGGGGAGCAAAAGCCAGCTGCACCAGTTTGATACCATCCATTTCAACGGTATCGCGCAGGTAAAACCGGTAAAAGGTAGGCGCCAGGTCTGAGATCGGGCTTAATAATTGATTCGAGAGTATGGTGATATTGGGTTCGTAAATGTCGATGGGCATGTACATGCTGTTGAGGTAGCGTGTTACCCCGTCGTTGTCGACAAACTCACCCAGGTCTACTTTCTTTTTCGCCAGTACGTAGGTCTTTTCTTTGGAAGGATCTTTCCGGTAGTATTTATCGGAGAGTGTTTCTTCGAGGTATACGGGCACCAGGGTCTTGCCTTCCAGCAAGGTAGTATCCTGGTTCTCCAGCAAAAATTTGTAGTTTTTGAGCAGCTTGTTGTTCATCAGCTTCTCTGGTTTGTTGGTCAGTGCCAACTCCATTTTCTCATATTGCTGGTACTGTATAAAATCGAAGGCGCTCATCCGGTTGCGCGTGCGGTTATCCACCACCTTGCGGATCAGGTCAACGGCCGGATTGTTCTTGTTGCTGTATTTACTGCGGTTGCGGGAACTCACCACCACTTCTTTCAGGGCCTCTAGTTCCATATCCACATTCAGCTCCTGCTCTACCCCGGCTACAATGGTCTTCTTGAAGACCTTGTACCCGTTGAAAGAAAACTCCAGGGAAACATTCTTCGGATTGACGGTGGAGATGGTGTATCTACCATCCTCATCACTCAACACCCCTTTACTGCCTTTAAAATAAACACTCACAAATGCAAGCGGCGAGCGGGTTTGCGCATCGCGCACGATACCCTTGACGACCGTTTGCCCCTGCGCGTACAGGAAAAAGCAGGTAGCGAGCAGGAATAAGGTCCATCCTTTCTTCATATCCATCTTACTAAACATCGTCTACCAGTTATTACTAAACACAAAATTCTTTTGCATCGGATAGTTGTACAGGAAGGCTACCAACAAAGAAGTAGCCACTTTCGCGAGCACGTAATGCAGTCCGGCATAACTGGCCAGCACATACATCCCGCCCATATTCAACAGCAGGTTGCCGGCCCATACCAGTGCATACTTGAAACCCTGTCGCACTGCACGCTCCTCGCCTGCTCCAAATACCCAACGGCGGTTGACACAAAAGTTGATGACACCACCTGTTACGGTACCGGTAGCGCCGGCGATCACCGCATGCCATCCCGCCCACTGTACCAGGGCCACCGTCATCAGAAAGTCGCACCCCGAAGCCAGCAGGGAAGACATATTCGCTTTCAAAAAGGTGATCATACTCATAACAACTGCGTCATAACCAGTACACGCACCAATATTTGGGAATAGACACCTGCCAGCACATCATCTCCCATCACGCCCCAACCACGGGGTAGCAATTCTGCCCGTCCAATGCCCAGGGGTTTCAGGATGTCGAAGAAGCGAAACAGGATCAGTCCCGTCACGATCACACCAGGCGTATGCGGCAGAAAGGCGACGGAGATCATCATACCAGCTACTTCGTCGATCACGATGCGGCTGCTGTCATGTTCCCACACGGTTTCCATTTTGCTCGCACTCCACACGCCGGCTGCCAATAAGACGATCAGCAACACGGCCTGCCAGGCATACCCCATGGGTAATAGCCACCAGGCTATACAAAAAGCAACTGCAGCGGCTGTGCCTCCTCCTTTGCGGAGAAAGCCGATACCTCCTGCAGTTGCTATCACACTGGCCAGTGACCTCATAAAGCGGGTTCTGTCTCTTTCTTCTGTGTCAATGCCTTTTTAGCCGGTTCTTCTTCTTTTATCATTTCTCTCAACACTTCTTTCAAGGTATTGAGTTGTTTGAATACGTCGTTCTCTGCAGGTACACCAGGCTGTGTCTGAGGAGATTTCAGGTAGAAAGACAACCAGTCCTGTACACCGTACATGCCGGCGCGTTGTGCCAGATCGGCAAACAGTGCGAGGTCGAGTACGATGGGGGCTGCGAGGATAGAGTCGCGGCACAGGAAGTTGATCTTGATCTGCATGGGATAGTTGAGCCAACCGAAGATGTCGATATTGTCCCAGCTTTCTTTGTTGTCGCCATGCGGAGGATAGTAGTTGATCCGGATCTTGTGGTACAGGTTACCGTAGAGATCGGGATGCAGATCGGGGCGCAGGATATCTTCCAGTACACCGAGCTTGGATACTTCCTTGGTCTTGAAGTTCTGCTCATCATCCAACACCAGGCCATCGCGGTTGCCCAGGATATTGGTAGAATACCAGCCGCTTACACCCAGTGCGCGGGCCGCCAGTCCGGGGGCTACAATCGTCTTCATCAGCGTTTGTCCGGTCTTAAAGTCTTTGCCCCCGATGGCAGTTTTCGTTTTACGCGCCAGTTGTACAATGGCGGGAATATCGGTAGTCAGGTTGGGTGCACCGTTGATAAAAGGAATACCCTGGCTCACGGCGGCATAGGCATACACCATGCTGGGCGCGATGTTGGGATCGTTGTTCTTCAATCCCGCTTCAAACGCGGCCAGTGATTCATGTACGGCAGATTGCTCGAGGTATTTTTCGGTAGAACCAGTCCACACGATCACCACCCGGCTGACATTATTGGCTTTCTTGAAATTTTCAATGTCTTCGATCAGCTCCTGGGCGGCATCCCATTTGGTCGCTGAGTTTTTGATGAAAGTACCATCCAGGTTCCTGGCGTAGCTTCTATCAAACACGGCCTTCATCGGCTTGATGGCTTCCAGCTCGGGACGCAAGGCATCGAGCAGGTGCTGGTCCAGTACCTTGGCTACGCTGGCAGCCTGGTACACGTTGTCTTCATACACATCCCAACCACCAAACACCAGGTCTTCCAGTGTTGCCAGTGGCACGATGTCTTTGATCAGCGGATACTGATTGCCAGTTCCTTCCAGTTCGATATGACCGGTTTGGGTGATCGATCCTACGGGTTTGGATAACCCTTTCCTCGTAGCGAAAACGCCAGCGATCATTGTCGAAGCCACTGCGCCCAGTCCAGGAAGCAGGACGCCCAATTTCCCCTGTGCCGGCAATATTTGTTCTTTCATAATGCTTATTTTGTTTCTAATGTTAATTACAACCACTTGTATTGATGATACCAGTGCAAAGTCTCCAACAGACCATGCTCCAGCGAATATTTCGGATGATAGCCCAGTTTCGATTTCGCCTTATCGATGCTGCATACCCAGTTGGCAGCCGTCAGTTCCTGCAATTTTTCCCGGTTCAGTACCGGCGTTTTCCCACGCCAGCCATACACTTTCTCCATCGTCACTGCCAGCCCTTTCACCACCCCATAGGGCAAATGCACACGCAGGGTCTTTTGGTGTAGGATCTGTTTCGACAGGTCGGCCAGTGCATACTGGTCATAACTGAACCCGTCGGATATATTAAAGGACTCATGACGCAGCCCCGAGAACAGCGAATTGATGATCACCGAAGCCAGGTCTTTCACGTACACAAAACTCAACTGTTGCGGAGCACGGCCGATATAAGCCTCTATTCCTTTACTCACAGCCCGCATCATGATGAACAGGTCACGCTCGCGTGGTCCGTAAACAGCCGTAGGACGCAATACCAGCAAAGGCAAACCGTTCAGGGTGGACAATTTTTGCTCGGCCAGCAATTTGCTGCGGCCATAGGCCGTAACAGGCGCAGGCACCACCCCCTCGTCGATCACTGCTTGCGGGTCATCGAGCGGCCCCATCGCTGCCAGGCTGCTCACCAGGACAAAGCTATTGAGCCGGTTACCCAGGGCCTCCATCGCTGCCTGTGCCAGGTTATAGGCATACTGCGCATTAATGGTATCATAGGCTGCCTGCGAACCTGCCCGTGTAGCCCCTGCTGCATGCACGATGTAGTCGAAACCACCCGCTGCCAGCTGCCCCTTCAGTTCGGCCGGATTACCATAATTCAGCGTACAGAACTTTACTTCATATCCTTTCAAATGACTGACATCACTATCTGCCCGCACACCGGCATATACCGACAATCCCCTCCGCATCGCTGCTTCGATGAGGTGATAACCGATAAACCCACTCGCACCCGTGATCAGTACTTTTTCTTTCATAACGGCTTTTCGTAAATGCGATAGCGCTTGTATACTTTACCGTTCATATCCAGAATGCCTTTATTCATCAGGTCATTATGCTCCAGTATCCAGCTGCATTCGCCGCCCTGCATACCACGTGCCGTTGCCCGGCGAATAATGCCCGCATAGAAACAGGCTTCGATACCCAGCTTCCGGTATTCCTGCTTTACACCCAGCGCCAGCACGCGTACGCGGCTGATGCGCTTCATGCCAAACAGCAATTTGAAAATACCTGTGGGCAACAAGCGACCCCGCTTCACTTTGATGAGCACCTCATTAATATCGGGAATCGCCAGGGCAAATCCGATCTGCTCACCATTGTGCTCGGCGATGAGGCAAAACTCCTCATCCAGCACCATCTTCAGGTCTTTGGCGAGGTAGTTGAATTCGTTGTCGGTCATGGGCACAAAACCAAGGTTCTGGTCCCAGGCCGCATTGTATACTTCCTTTACCTGCCGCGCTTCATTGACCAGGTCTTTTTTACGGACCGGCCTTATGGTGATCTGCTTTTGCTGCAGGCGCCTGCGCAGGGCACCTTCCAGCCTCACCGGTCGGTCACCTACCTCGGCCAGGTCAATGTCATACGCCAGCAAGTCTACTTTCTTCTGCATCGCCACCGCTTCCAGCAACGCCGGATAATAGGCCTTGTTGTACACCATCATCGCCTGCGCCGGCTTATCGAAACCATCCACCAGCAAACCACAGGGTTCATTGGTAGAAGGATTGACGGGCCCTATGATCGTAGTAGCACCATGTTCCTGCAGCCACACCTCGGCAGTCCCAAATAAAGTAGCCGCGATCTGCACATCATCGACACACTCGAAGAAACCAAAGAAGCCGTCGGTCGTATTATTGAATTGATTATGGTTATTATTTAAGATAGCAGCAATCCGCCCACTGATCACCGAATCCTTGTAATACAGGAACAACTGCAGTTTGGAGTGTTCATGAAAAGGATGTTTGCCCGGCGTCAGCAAGTCACGTTGCGCAATGAACAGCTCCGGTACATAGTTGGCATCGTCCGCATACAGGTCATGGGGAAAGTCGATGAACGCTTTCAATTGCTTTTTATCGCGGACTGTTACGATGCCCGTCATGCGCTTTCCTTTTTAAGTTCGAGGGAAATACCCAGTTCGAGGGCTGTCTCTTTCATCTTGTCCACCACTTCTTCGATCTGGTTGAAGGAGTGCGTCGCCATCAGCGACAGGCGGATCAACGATGACTCGGACGGAACGGCCGGAGATACCACGGGGTTCACGAATACCCCCTTATCCTGCAGGGCTTTCGTAAACAGGAAGGTCTTATGGTTATCACCAATACGCACCGGTATGATCGGGCTTTGAGTATCACCGGTATGGAAACCCTGCTCTTTGAGCAGGTACAACATATGATGGGTATTGTCCCACAATTTCTGGATACGCTCCGGCTCTTCTTCAATGATGTCGAGCGCAGCGATCACACTGGCCGTAGAGGCTGGCGTCATGCTCGCACTGAAGATCAGGGCGCGGGCCTTGTGCTTGAGGTAATCGATCACCCCCCGATCGCCGGCCACGAAACCACCCAGCGAAGCGAGTGATTTGCTGAAGGTTCCCATGATGAGATCGGTTTCTTTGGTCAGTCCGAAGTGCGACGCCGTGCCTGCTCCCTGCTCTCCGATCACGCCCAGTCCATGGGCATCATCCACCATCACCGCCGCACCATAACGGTCGGCCAGGTCGACGATCGACGGCAGCAGGGCGATATCACCTTCCATACTGAATATGCCGTCTGTAACGATCAGCTTGAAAGCATCAGCCGGCAGGTTCTGTAACTTCTGCTCCAGGTCGCGCATATCGTTGTGGCGATACTTGATCACCCGGGAGAAAGACAGCCGGCTGCCATCTATGATAGAAGCATGATCGTATTCGTCGAGCAGCAATACATCGGCACGGCCTGCCAGGGCCGACAATACGCCCAGGTTGGCCTGAAAGCCCGTACTGAACAATACGGCATCTTCTTTACCGGTATAGGCTGCCAGCCTGCTCTCCAGCTCTACATGCAGATCGAGCGTTCCGTTGAGGAAACGCGAACCGGCACAGCCACTGCCATACTTCTCTATTGCACGGCTTGCTGCCGCTGCGATACGCGGGTGGTTGGTAAGGCCCAGGTATGAGTTGGAACCAAACATCAACACACGACGACCATTGAGCACAACCTCGGTTTCCTGTCCCGATTCGATCACCCGGAAATAGGGATATACCTGCTGCTCTCTGATCAGATCCGCGTCCTTGAATTGGGAAATCTTTTGGTGTAGTATATTACGCATGAATCAACTTATAACCAGTAATAATACGGTTAGTACATGCAAAGGTGTAACGGGAAGCACACTGGTGCAATGTCTAAAACACTCCGAATTATGTCTAAAACTCTTCTCACCGATATCCATTAGGATAGTGTAAAAATTTACCGTTAGTATGGGTGAACCAACCCGCCACACTGATTGTATTGCAGCGGATTACAGACAGCTCCACTACAAACGAAAATGCGCCATCCCACGGGGATCGCGCATCGGTACAACATTATCGATGATACAGACAACTTATCCTGCTCTTCTGAATTTGGAAGGCGTGATGCCCGTATAACGTTTAAAGAATTTACTGAAGAAAAACTGATCACTGAAGTCGAGCTGATCTGCTACCTGTGCAATCGACAGCGCCGAATCGCGCAGCAGGTTCTTCGCTTCCACGATCACCAGGTTGTCGATATAGGTACCCGCCGTTTGCCCCGACAATTTCTTGACTGTCTGTGTCAGGTACTTGGGCGTTACATACAACCGGTCGGCATAGAACTGCAGACTACGTTCCGTCTTGACATGCTCGGGCAACAAAGCCAGAAAACGCCACAACAGGTCTTTCTTGCGGTCATACACCCGGTTGCCCTGGTTGGAATACTGGTGATACAGACCTGCCAGCTCAAACTGGAAGGCATGAAAATAATGCCGCACCACATCGGCAGCAAAGGGGTTATCCCCTTCATAGAAGTTCTTCTCCTGCAACATCGTGATCACCGTCATGAAACGAGCCGCATCTTGCTTCGACAATTCCAGTTGTGTACAGGGATCGCTCGACAGGAACTTAAATGAATCGTGGTGCTTTTGCATGATGCCCGTGTCCAGGAGGAACTCGGGCGTAAAAACGACACAGGCCGCAGAGCAATTGAAGCCAGGCCCGGCCGACTGACGGATCACATGGGGTGGAATGACCAGCAGGCTGTTTTGCCCGATCACCCGTTCCTGCCCATCCAGCAGCATGGTCATATCGCCTTCGGTAACCAGTACTACCCAATAAGCGTTGGACCGGAATGGAAATTGAATGGTGAGCTTGCCAGGTTCCGGCCTGCCCAGTAATACCTGCAGACCTTCGGGGTACCAGGAGTGCCCTGCGTACTCGTTGAAGTCCTTCATCGTATGGAGGTACACAGTTTCCGCCTTCATACGCAAAAATTTAAGTGATAAACAATACAACCGGGTGTCCGCAAAATAGCAGCGGCACTACGAGCGTCTGATTTGACTACCATAGCAGTTTGATTTCAGACTTCCCCGCCCTGAGAGTAGCAGTTTAGTCAGTTAAAATGTTGAATTAGGAGAAACATTAAAAAGCGATGAATTGTTCAGCCAACTGGTTATTTTTTTTCCTTTCTGCCGAAAAATCCAACTATTCAATTCTTTATAATACGTATGCTCCTGTTTACTCCCGACATATTGTCTACCTATATAGTAGGCTTGTCGCAATACCCCCTCCCCTTAAGGAATGCGGCTGCTCCGCAGCGCCAGTACCGGCACACTGTGGAGGTGCGCGAAATCACGCGTATTGTTCTTACCAAAGAGATTGGTCCACAAGCCATGACGATGGGGTTTGATGGCCAACAGGTCGATAGACTGATCCTGGCAAAACTGGTCTACCGCGGCAGCCACTTCATTCGATCTCAACTCATGGAAATACACTTCATAGCGCTGTAAGGCATCTGCCCAGCTTTGCTGACAAACCAGGTCGGCAGCAGTCGCCACCCGTGCCTCTTTATTCACATACACCAGGTGAAACCGGCATTGCCATACCTCCCACAATTTGCGCAAAATACCCAGGGACGCCTCCGGATCTTCTACCCGGTAATTGCAGGCAAAAGCCAGGTTGCGTACGCCCGACAAAGCTACCGCCGGCGGCACAATCACCACAGGTATAGGCAGATCGATGAAGAGGTCGAGGATATGGTTGTCCCACGACAGAAAGTCGTTGTAATCGCCTTCGGCACCGGTCACGACCAGTTCCGCCTCCGACAAGACTACTTCCTCCAGCAAGGCATCCGCAAAACTGCCGGCCACTACCCGACCTTCGAAAGCAATACCAGGGAACACCCCTTTCACCCGGGCAATCTCTTGCTGCAGGGCTTGCTCCTCATTATTATACATATCACCCAGCGCCGCCATCGATACTCCTTCACCGGCAATGCCCGGGGAGAAGGAGAATACATGCAGCAGGATGATGCGGTCGGGAGACGGGTTCCCCATCCGGCAGGCATAATCCAGGGCATGCCGGGCGGAGTCCGTAAGATTCGTGATCACGAGTACAGTAGACATATTCGTTAGTGGGCAGCCTCAGCCATGCTGACCTTGTTTTTGGATTGTTTGACAAACAGGATAACGATCGGCACACAGATGAGGAACATCACGCCTACGTATAAAAACACGTCCATATAAGACAGTACAGTCGCCTGTAAATTGATGGAGCCGTCCAGTAATTTATAGGCCGAGCCCTGTGCGATATTCGCAGGCTGCCCCTTGGCAACAAACCCTTGCGCCATACCGGCAACATGCTCATTGACGGCAGGGTTGTATTTATCCAGCTTGGTGACCAGGTCACTGCGGTGTATAAAGTTTTGCCGGGTAATAAAGGTAGAGATCATCGCCACCCCGAATGACCCGCCCAACTGGCGCATCATACCCGAGAAAGCGGCTCCCTGCCCGATCTGCTGCCCGCGTAACGTAGACAGCGACATCACCGATACCGGCACCGCCAGGAAACCCAATCCTACCCCACGCACCATCAACACCCAGAAGAAATTATCCCCGCCGGTTGATGGTGTTATTATATAATAACAACCCATACAGAAGAAAAAGAAGATGATGAAACCACCGGTGATCAGCAGCTTTTGCGATACGCCTTTCTGGATGAGCTGACCGATGATCGGCATCATAAAGGCGATCATCAGGGCACTGGGCACCATCAGCATGCCGGTTTGCTGCGCATTCCAGCCCAGAATGGACTGTGTATACACCGGTATTACAAACGTTGATCCATACAACCCGAAGCCCATGATGAACGATAGAATGACCCCGATGCGGAGATTACTGTTCTTCAAGACCCGCAATTCTACAATAGGGTATTTAAACGTCAGCTCGCGCCAGATGAAGAAGAAGAATCCCAGTATCGCGGTGACCGTCAATACAATGATCGTCGTATTGGCAAACCAGTCTTCCTCCTGTCCTTTCTCCAATATATATTGTAAGGAACCTACCGCTACCGCTAGCAGGGCAATACCCAGCCAGTCTACCTCACTTGGCTTTCGCTTCTCCGCATACCGCGGACTCTTCACATACCGGATGGTCAGCAGGGTGGCGAGGATACCAACTGGAATGTTGATATAAAAGATATAAGGCCAGGCATAGTGCTCGATGATGTATCCACCCAGGGGCGGACCGAGCGTAGGGCCTACGATCACCCCCAGCATGTAGATCGCCTGTGCCATGGCACGCTTCTCTACCGGGAAGATCTCGGTGATAATGGTCTGTGACGTTACCAGCAACGCACCACCCCCTAAGCCTTGCAGAAAGCGGAAGAGGATGAGCTCGTTGATACTGGTGGCATTACCACACAGAAACGACGACACGGTAAACAGGATAACCGAGGCAGCAAAATAATTGGTACGGCCAAACTGCTGGGCGAGCCAGCTCGTCATGGGCACGATGATCACGTTGGCGATGGCGTAGGCCGTGATCACCCAGCTCACCTCATTGAGGGTGGCGCCGAGCGTACCGCGCATATCGCTGATCGCTACGTTGACGATCGTGGTATCGATGATTTCCAGTAGGGCACACACCACCGCCGTAATGGTGATGATCACCCGGCGGGCGCCGTACTCTACCAGAGAATTTTGATCTAACATCTTAAAATAGATTAGTTATTGCTATCGAGGTGAATATCCACATCCACGTTCAACCCTGCACGCAACAGGTGGATCAGGGAATCGCTGGTATTCGTAAACTCGATACGAACAGGAAGACGTTGCACTACTTTCACAAAGTTGCCACTGGCATTGTCGGGAGGCAGCAGCGCAAAGCGGGCACCGGTAGCGGGTGAGAAAGAACCCACCCGGGCGTCGAACTCATGGCCGGGGAAGGCATCCACTTCTACCACTACTTTCTGTCCTTCGCGGATCTTACCGACCTGTGTTTCTTTGAAGTTGGCTACGACCCAAACGTCGGTACCCTGTACAATGCTGAACAGTGCGGCACCGGCATTCACAAACTGACCGGGACGTACATTCACTTTAGAGATCTTACCGTCGGAAGCGGCGGTCACTACGGTGTACGACAGGTTGAGCTGCGCATCATCGATGGCTACCTGACGTTCTTTGATCGCGGCATTGGCCACCCCGATCTGCGATGCAGAGGCATTGCTTTGTGAGCTGACCGCATTGACCTGACGGGAAGCCTGGCCTTTCTGCTGCTCGAGCACCTGCAACTGGCGCTCGGCCGTTTGCTTGGCAGCTACTGCCTGCTCGTATTGTTGCTGGGTGATCGAGTGATCTTTGATCAGGTTCTCGAAGCGGTTGAAGTCTTGCGTAGCACGCCATACATTCACCCGGGCGGTCTCGATCTGCGCATCGATGGTCGATACAGACGCTTGTTGTGTAGCAATATTGGCATGGGCTGCACCGGCAGAAGCACGGGCTGCATCGAGATTGGTTTGGGCAGTGGCGAAAGAAGCCTCCGCCTGTTCCAGTTTCAATTTCATATCCCGGTCGTCGAGAATAAGGAGGGTATCTCCTTTCTTAACGAATTGGTTGTCTTTCACGCGTACCTCGGTCACATAACCGGAGATACGGGGAATCACCGGACTGATATTGGCTTCCACTTGTGCATCATCTGTTTCTTCGTGGTGCAGCGAATGGATGTATTTGCTGATACCGAACCAGCCACCACCTACTACCAGCAGGGTGAGGATGATGGGGAAGGTATAGCTCCGCTTTTTTACAGCGCCTTGTTCATTAGTTGTTGTTGACATAACGATATTTTTATCCTTTAAGGGTTCTTATTTTACAGGTTGATTGTTGAGCAGGATGCCCGATTGCTCCAGCAGGGAGTTATAGGCCACCACGATATCGGCTTTCGCTTCTTCCAATGCGATCTTCGATTCCAGCAGGGCCACGTTGGCATCCAGCAATTCGGTAGTGGTCACCAGGCTGTTATCGTGTTTGTTCTTGGTGATGCGGTAGTTCTCCGTCGCATTGACCACCGACTTACCCTGTACTTCGATGCGCTTTTGCGCCGACAGGAAATTCTGATAAGCCCGGTTGATCGACAGGCGGATATTGTCATTCAGCATTTCCTGGCTGGCAGCGATCTCGCGTTCGTTGGCCTGGGCGATGGAAATACTGCTCTTGGCTTTCCAGAGCGAGCTGAGGTTGTATTGTACTCCTACACCTACGTTCACAATATTGGTAGCCGTCACCAGCTTGGGCACATAAGCGGCGATATAACCACCGGTAAGCCCGATGCTGGGATAGTACTCTCCTTTGGCAGCATGTACTTCTGCCCCTACCGCTTTCTTGCGCAGGTTGAGCGCTTCGATGTCCTTCCGGTTGGTGAAGGCTTGCTGCTCGTAGCTTTCAATGGTAGCGGCGGTAAGTGTTTGATCGAAGCCAGTGGTATCGGGCAACAGGGTCGTCTGCTCGGGTACCCCCATCATCAGGTTCAGGCTCACCATCGCCAGCTTCAGGTTGTTCTCGGCATTCACGAGGGCCAGTTCGATGTTGGCGGTCTGCAGTTGCGCCTTTAACAGGTCGTTGCGCGCCAGCAGGCCGTTCTTTTCGAGGTTGCCGAAATCTTTATCCCGTTGTTGCGACTGGTTGAGGTTTTCTTTGACTAGCTTCACGGCAGAGATCGATTTGTACAGGTTACAATACGCATTGATGGTGTTGAGCACCACCTGCTCCTTATTATAATCAGCATCTGCTTCAGCCGCCTGCTCCAGGTACTTGGCCGATTCAATGCCATACCGGATCTTTAATCCTGCATACAGGGGCATATTGACAGAGGCCATTCCGTACATCGCCTGGTTGGGCTGCGGAAAGGAACTGCTGCCGGTACTGTCTTTGCCACCCGTTTTGAGGTTGATATTGGGCGACGTGAGGAACATATAAGCGCCGCTGATCTTTACATCGGGCAGCCGGTTGTCCATGGCTTTCCTCAGCTGGCCGGTAGCTGCTTCGATCTTTGCCCGGTTTACCTTCAGCTGTTTGCTGTTTTGTAAACTCAGGTCAATGGCCTGTTTCAATGCCAGCGGCATTGTTTCCTGGGCATGCACGGTGATGGAGCTCATCATGGCCAATCCAACGCACAGCGTGAACAATACCCGTTTTTGTGTTAGGTGCATATTCATTGTTATTAAAACATCCTTAGTTAATTGTTACCTGAATATCAGGTGGCGGCAGGCAATCGGCGATAACGCAATCGAACGTGGGTGTATATGAAAGGCCTGTTAGATGAATAATTATTCACCTCCCGGGCAAAAAAATTAGTCCTTGATGCCGTCCCAGCACATTTCGAACAGCGACTCTTTGAAGGTGTCGGTGATCTTGAGCTGGTTGTAGGTACAGTGCTTGACCAGGTCGCGTACACTGCCGCGTACAAAGAGCATGATCCAGGAAGCATCGAGCTGCTTGATCAGCTTTTCCTTCTTACCCCGCTCGATCAGTTCGCGCCAGGGCAGCAGGCGTTCTTTGGTGGCCTTGCGGGTTTCATCGGTAATAAACGGCGAGTGAAAACACTGTTCTATAAACACCAACTCGTCGAAATGCTCAATGGAATAACGCAGCATATTCATCCAGATGGTGTGGAAAGCTACCTTGAAAGGCGATGACGGATCATAACCGGCAAAGTAGTCATTGGCATAGTCGGTGCTGCATTTTTCAAACAGCTTCACGATCAGTTCTTCTTTATTGGCAAAATAAATATAGACCGTACCCGTCGCAAAACCCGCCTTCTTGGCGATCATGCTCATGGTGATGCCGGCAAGCCCCTGTTCCTTTACCAGTACCAGGGTGGCGGCGTAGATCTCGGCTATTTTACCTTCGTCTTTCGGTTTCACGACACAAAGATAGATGAATAATTATTCAGCTAAAAGCCCCAATGAGGTCTTTTTTGTTAACGAATTGTTTTCTGCGCTGGGGAAAACACCCCCACCTGGCGCCATAAATGATTGGCTTGCTTGGATTTACGACATATTTTAGGTTGGTTAACAAAGCGATGCCGGTCAGCTAACTTTGACTACCCCAGCTAGAGGGTTACCCGATTTGCTGCCTTATATAGTATACTTCACCACGCCGTGCAATAACAGGCCAGCCTTATCCTACTCCTCCACCCGACACCCTGCTTCCGGAAGCATAAAAGCGCCAGCATCGACTTACTTCGCCCTTACCCATTCTCCACAGCAGTAGCTTGCTGATGTAACGATGATTGGTAACCTTTCCGTTAGTAATGCATCCAGGCAGCGTCATCAAGTAGCTCTTCAATAAATTCTTGCATACCTATGACATTGCAACAAATGCAATAGGGACAAGCATTACAATCGATACAACACAGTTCATGACCGATCAAATCAACTAATTTGTAGAGCAAAATCAATTTAGTCTACATTCCAAATGGGGTAATCCTGTATATTTGCACTCCACAACTCCAATACCTGCGTAGAGCCCTACATCATCAGCATTCGCCCATCTTTTTTCATCATCATCATCGAAAAGAACTCATGAACCGGGAAGCTATTGCCTAGCCCGCCTGGACTCATACTCTTTTGCTTGCCTGCCACCTCGTTTTCCGCGGTGAAAACCGACCTATTTATTGTATAATCAAAACTCAAGGCATGAGAAAAATTCTAGTGCTCAGCCTGGTCCTCCTATTGGGGATCGGACAAGCTATTGCACAAACCCGAACCGTTACCGGACGTATAACCGATGAAAAAGGTACACCCATACCGAACGCCAGCATCGTAAGCAGTCATGGCCGTGTAGCGGCAGCCTCTACCAGTGACGGCAGTTTCAGTATCTCCATCGATGGCAAGTCAACACAACTTTACATCACTGCCATCGGCTTTGCAGAAGCGACCATATCGCTGGATGCCCGCACATTTTATACGACGCAACTGAAGTCCGCGCAAAGCAACCTCGAAGAGATCGTCGTAACTGGTTACTCGGCAGAAAAGAAACGGGATATCGCCGGCGCCGTTAGCAGTGTAAAAGGAAAAGAGATCGAGAACCTCCCGGTACAATCATTCGACAAAGCCATCCAGGGCCGTATGGCCGGTGTACAGGTACAAAGCAACAACGGTACACCCGGTGGCGGCGTCACCATTCGCATCAGGGGTACCGGCTCTATCAACGCCGGCAACAGTCCGCTGTATATAATAGATGGTATACAGGTGACCGGTGGCGATATCTCGCGTAGCCTTCCCGGCGCCAATACCCTCGCGGGCCTGAACCCCAACGACATCGAAAGCATCGATGTGTTGAAAGACGCTTCCGCTGCCATCTATGGCGCACAGGCGGCCAATGGCGTTGTCATCATCACTACTAAAAAAGGTAAAGCAGGCAGAACCAAATTCGGCTTCAACTACCAGACCGGCTATACCGAGCCCATCAAAAAGGTCGATATGGTCAATGGTACCGAGTTCCTGCAAATGGTATACGAAGCCAGGGTCAACAACGTATTGAACGCCGGTGGTAACCCCGCCACTGCTGCACTCACCACCAGCAGCTTTACCGGTCTGTACGGACTGACGTCCGATAAATTTGGCGAAGCCAAAACCTACGACTGGCAGGATGCCGTGAACCGGAAGGGATACAACCACAATGCCGAGGTTACGGCCACCGGTGGTAACGACCAAACTACCTTTTACCTCTCGGGCTCGTACAACAAGTTCGACGGTCAGATCATCGCCTCCGATTTCGAGCGGGGTACCTTCCGCCTCAACATCGACCACAAAGCCAATTCCCGCCTCAAGTTCGACACCCGCATCAACCTGTCTTCTTATAAGCAAAATGCGGTTCAGACTTCCAACAGCGGTGGTGGCGTGGTATTCAGTGCCGTGTTTACACCACCGGTACAACCCATCTACAATGAAGATGGCAGTTATGCGGAACCCCTCATCGGCGGCCGTACCAACAACGTCATCAAAGTGGCTGACTATGATGTATACGCCGGCACTACCAACCAGTTGCTCGGCAATTTTGGTATTACCTACAACATCCTGCCCAACCTGAGCTTCCGCTCGGTGTACAGCATCGATTATACCGATGTACTGGAAGATCGCTACATCGATCCGCGTACCATCGCAGGTTCTGCGTACCAGGGCCAGGCCAATGCGCTCAATACGCGGCAGGTAAACTGGAGCACCGACCAGTTGCTCAACTACGACCAACAATTTGGTACCGAACACAACCTGACTGGTTTGCTCGGCTTTACCTACCGGCAGGCTACCTCAAGTACCATCACCGCACAGGGACGTGGTTTTCCCAATGAATTGTTCCAGACCTTACAATCGGCCGCCACGCCCTTCTCGGTGAGCGCGAACACCACCATCTTTAAGCTGGCCGGTTATTTTGCCAAAGCCAATTATACCTGGCGCAACCGCTACCTCATCAATGCCACGCTCCGCTACGATGGTAGCTCGCGTTTTGGTGACAACAACAAGTATGGTTGGTTCCCCTCGGTGGGCCTGGCCTGGAAAGCTGGAGAGGAAGACTTCATCAAAACATCGGAGGTATTCAGCGACCTGAAAGTACGCGCCTCGTACGGCATCACCGGTAACGGCGCTGTCGACAACTTCGCTGCCCGTACACTGTATGGTGGTACAGGATCTTACAACAACGTAGGGGGTATTACCCCCAGCGGATTGGGCGATAAAAGCCTGGCCTGGGAAGAAAACCAAACCATCAACCTGGGTCTCGACTTCGGTTTGCTGCGCAACCGCATCACCGGTACCGTAGAAGTGTTCCGCCGCAACACCAACAAACTATTGCTGGCGCGTCAGATCCCCACGACTTCCGGTTTCAGCACGATCACCCAAAACATCGGCAAGCTGAAAAATGAAGGACTGGAATTACAACTGAACACCGTCAACATCGAGGGCAAGTTCCGCTGGAGTACCGACTTCAACTGGACCTGGATCCGCAGCAAAGTACTCGACCTCGGTGGACCCGATCGACTCGGAACCACTTATTTCGTGGGCCAGCCATTGCAGGTAGTATTCCAGCCAGACTTTGCCGGCGTAAACCCTGCCACCGGCCGCGCCTTCTGGTATGATGCCAAGGGCAATCCCACTTACCAGCCGCTGACCACCGGCGACAACGATGCCCGTCGCATCATCGGCACCTCGCTGCCCACCTCCTATGGTGGACTGCTGAACACCTTTTCGTACAGCGGATTCGAACTGTCGGTACTCTTCCAGGGCCAGTTTGGCAACCCGCTCATTAACAACAATGCCTTCTTCCTCGAAACACAAGGAGCGTTTGAAGCCAATGTCACCCAACGTGCTTATGACAGAAGATGGCAGAAACCCGGCGACCTGACCGATATGGCACGTCCCTTTGCAGGTACAGAACCCCGTCACCGTGGTCTGAACCAGTTTCAGGGCAGAAACTATGAGGACGCCTCTTATATCCGCCTCAAGAACGTAAGCCTGGCTTACACCCTATCGTCCGGATGGCTGCGTAAAGTGGGCGTTTCGGCACCACGGGTATATGTACAGGCCACCAACCTCACCACTTTCACAGGCTATACCGGCTACGATCCCGAAGTAGTAGGCGGCGACCTCGGCGCCTTCCCGCAAGGCCGCACATTAACAGCCGGTATTTCCTTTAACTTCTAAACAGATAATCATGATACGCACAACCATAAAAACCGCCGGCACGGTACTATTACTGACAGCAGCCCTCGGTTGCAATAAAATTATTCAAACCGAACCCGCACAATCCATCAGTTCCGAGATTGCGCTGACCAGCAGTACCGGGGTCAGCTCGCTGATCAATTCCATTTATGCTGCCTACCGTGGACTGACCACCACCAACGTGATCTATCCCGAGATATTGGCCGACAACCTGATCAATACCATCAACAACAACAACACCTACCGCAACCAGGAGCTCAACAACCATGGTTTTGGTACCGGACAGTGGACCACCAACTACAGCATCATCAACAGGGCCAACCTGGTGATCGATGCCGTAGACTCGAAGATCATCAAAGATGTAACAGAAGCCAATGCCAACCTGTACAAAGGAGAAGCACTCTTTCTGCGTGCCTGGAGCTATTTGCTGCTGGCCACTTCCTTTTCTTACCAACCCGGCAAGGAGATCAACGACTGGAAACTGGGCGTGCCCCTGATCCTGAAGCCCACCAAGAATGTGGAAGATGTCACCTATCCCGCCCGCAATACCAACGTAGAGGTATACACACAGATCAAAAAAGACCTGACAGACGCCATCGCCTTGCTCAACAACACCGCCCGTGCTGAAAAAGCCTATGCCTCCAAAGCGGCTGCACAAGCCTTGCTGAACCGTGTACACCTCTACCTGAATGAGTGGGATGCGGTCATCACGACCGGCAACGACGTACTGGCTACCACCTCCATCAATGGTAAAACAACCCGCGTGGAAACCACCGGTGCCAACCTCATATCGGGCTGGCGTACCCACAAAGACAAACCCGAGTCGATCTTCGAGATCACGTTTACCACGGCAGAGAACCTGGGCGGCAGCTCCCTGCAATCCTGGTTCACGATCTATCCCAAGCCGGTCAACAGCACCTGCTCGGGCAACCCCACCAGGGCCAGCTTTGCCGACCTGACGATCCCCACTGCCTTGCTGGACCTGTATGAGGCCACAGACATCCGTAAAACAACCCTCATCGAAGGGCCTTATTGTAAGCTGGGACAATCCGGCTTGTACTTCAGCAACAAGTACAGCGGTACCGGCGGCACTTTTGGTCTCGACAACGTCACCATCATCCGCACCTCCGAGATACTGCTCAACCGCGCAGAAGCCTACGCAAGAAAAAACCAGTTGGACAAAGCTGCTGCCGACATCAACATCATCCGCACCCGGGCTGGCATTAACGCTTACAGCGAAGTTGGCCAAACCCAACAACAGGTGATCGATGCCGTATTACTGCAACGCCGGCTCGAACTCGCCTTTGAAGGCCATCGCTGGTACGACCTCCTCCGCCTGCAGCAGGATGTGATCAAACCAGCAGGAGGACTCGCCACCGGCAACGTACTCTACAACGACTACAGGATCTTATCATCGATCCCCGCTGCGGATATCGATGTAAACCGTGACCTGAAACAAAATCCCGGATACTAAAATTTACCATCATGAAAAGACTTACCATTATAGGTTCCGCCCTCGCCCTGTTACTCATCACTTCCTGCAAAAAGTTGCAGGAAGACAAGGTCATCTGGACCGGCGATTTTGTCGAGGTCGATGCTACCGTATTGAATGCACCGGCTACCGGCAAAGTGTATCCCCTGCTGACCCGTGTACCGCAAGGCGGCCGCCCCGTGATCACCGCACAGGATCCGCTCATTACCCGCAGCTCGGGCACGGTGAGCCTGCGCGTGAACCTGGTAGCACCACAACGCAACCAGGAAGAAACACTGACGTTTAAAGTAGTAGATTCGGTGACCACGGCCATCAAGGACACACACTACAAAACCACCGGCACAGTGAAAATACCGGCCAACTCCAGCTTTGGGTTTATCGAGATCCAGGTACTCAACCCCGGTGCTACCACCGGTGGCCCGAAGAACCTGGTATTGGAACTCGAAAGCAGCGCCACGCTGAAAGCCAACCCCAACTACAATGTGGTCGGCATCAGCATCGCACAGAATTGATCATATGATATTCCGATAACGTTTCTCTCTGCTCTAGTATTAGTTTTAGTTAACAGGCGGTGTTTCTACACCGCTTTTTTTTATTTACGCATCCTGCACTTGAATTCGGGCGCCTGGTTATGGGCAATCAATGCGGGAACTATCCAACTCATCTCAGACGCCTGGTCATGGGCAACCAATGCAGGTGCCCTCTCACTCCTCTCCGGCGCCTGGCCACCGGCCACAAAAAAGCCCGCAGGACATCTCCTGCAGGCTTATGAATGGCGAAACCTTGCGTATTGCGACGATTATTTGATCAGGGTCTTCAACGTGGTCTGCAACTCTTCTCCGCGGATGTTCTTCGCGATGATCTTGCCGTCACCATCGATCAGCAGGTTTTGTGGGATGGCCTTGATGTCGTACAATTTAGCGACATCATTGTCCCAGAACTTCAGGTCCGATACATGCGTCCAGGTCAGCTTGTCATCATGGATCGCTTTCAACCATTTGTCCTTGGCACCGGGACGATCGAGCGATACACCGAGTACGGTGAAGTTCTTGTCTTTGTATTGCTGAAAGGCAGCCACCACATTGGGGTTCTCGGCCCGGCAGGGACCACACCAGCTGGCCCAGAAATCGATCAATACATACTTGCCTTTGAACGAGGCCAGGGATACCGGGATATCGGCCGTATCGTTTTGGGTAAACACAAGGGCCTTTTTGCCGATCTGCAATTGTTTGGCCGTAGCGATACGGTCTTCAAACAATTTCGCCGACGGCAGACTTTTCACCGGTCCGCCCAGCAGATTGAAGACCGGCTCAACTTTTACCGGATCGATGGCATAGCCGCTGTATTGCGACAACGCATAGATCGCCACAGGCGATTGCTTACCGTGCTGCGCTACAAACTTTTTATATACCTGGTCATTGATCACAGTATTCAACGAGTCGATCTGTTTGCGTACACGCGTTTCGCCGGCAGCGTTTTTCGCTTTGCGCGCTTCACTGTATTGCTGGTACAGGTCAGTGAAATTTTTATCATAGCTGTCTACCGATTGCCGCAGCGACAGGTATTGCTGATGAGCAGCAGATCCTTTCACCGTAGCATTGCTGAAAGAATCGACACCGGCTATATCGATCTTACCAGGCTCGAGGTACACGCTGTAACTATCGCGGGCCGACAGCCGCCGCGCACGGCTGGTATCGGGCGTAGTGGGTACTACGCGCACCTGTGCCAGGATGGGCTCCTCGAGATAGGTTTGAAAGCTCACCTGCTTTTGTCCGTTTACGTCCAGGCTGTCATTGAAACGAAATTTACTGAGCGTATTGTAGTACGACAGGTACACTTTCCCGACCGGGTACGACAGTCGCGCTACATCAACAGTGACAGATAGATTAACAGGTTTGGAAGGCAGTGGCGAAGGCTGTGCCTGCAAGGCAGCATAGGTCATGGTGGCGGATAAGGCAGCCAGGGCCCATCCTTTGGAAAAGGAATGCATATGTCTTACTTATTTTGGTGAATAATACCCTTACGCAGACAAACAATCGGGCAAATGTTGATGGAGTTGACCAGTGGGTCTGCGACGAAGATAAGCGTTTTCTATCAAGTCCACAATAAAGGTGGACTAATTAATCCGTAGTCAACTGGCCCTCTACCCAACAACTCCTGCAACTCCTTCTCCCGGCCAATAAAAAAGGACGCGGCACCCTGCCTGCGTCCTTTTCGTGTTTTTCATGACTATGCGGCTATTGCGGCGTTGCCGTACGCACCAGGCTGGGCCCATGGGTGAGCAACTGCAACATGAGGCGAAAACGTTCCTGGTATTTGGCACTCACCTGCCCGCTGGCATCAAAGAGTTCGTGCCGCTGAGCGGGTACACTGTAGGGCAAGGGCCAGGCACGGAGCGACTTGGCTACCGCCTCCATCGCATTGATGCCCTGCATCGCCTGCACGCCATCGCCCCAACACACCATACCCACCAATTTACCTGTGAGATAGGGACTGGGTAGCTTCGCACTTACTTCCAGCCAGTCGAGGCAGTTCTTCATCACACCCGTCATACTGCCATGGTACAGGGGCGTCAACCAGATATGTACATCCGCCTGGCGAAACAACATGTTCATCCGCTCCACCGAACGCGGCGTTTCGGAGATGCTGGTATCGAATAAAGGAATACCGGCATCTACCAACCGGAAGATCTGGGCGCTAACGCCCATCGACGTAAGCTCATTGAACAAATAATGACTGATGCGTTGCGGCGTGGAATGTTCTTTCCTATCCAGGGCACCATTGAAGATCAGCGCTTCCATACAAGCAATTTATGGTTATTGACAAGGCGGTTTGTCCCACTGCAGCAGCATAACGTTTACCAAACATCCACCACGTTATCCTTGGCCACCACTGCTGCAGCACGGTAATATTACAATTTTGCCAGCGCTTCCTGGTAATTCTTCTCAACGGCATTCCAGTCCAGCACCGACCAGAAGGCATCGAGGTAATCGGCCCGTTTGTTCTGGTATTTGAGGTAATAGGCATGTTCCCATACGTCAACACCCAGGATCGGAAAGCCGCGGCTGACCAGGTTGGTATCCATCAGCGGATTGTCCTGGTTGGCGGTAGCTGCTACGCCGATAGAACCATTGTACTTGACCAGCAGCCAGGCCCAGCCAGAACCGAACTGGGTAAGCCCCGCCGCTTTGATATCGGCTTTCAGTTTATCGAGGCTGCCGAAGGTTTCGTTGATGGCATCCGCCAGCTTGCCTTCCGGTGCTGTTTTAGGGGTAGGCGACAATATCTTCCAGAACAGGTCGTGGTTATAATGGCCACCACCGTTGTTGCGCACAGCAACCGGGTGTTTGCTGATCTGCGTCAGTATTTGCTCGAGTGGTTGGTTTTCTGCTTCCGTACCAGCCAACGCTTTGTTGAGGTTATCGATATAGGCCTGGTGGTGACGCGTGTGGTGAATGGTCATGGTTTGAGCGTCGAAATGCGGCTCCAATGCCTCGTAGGCATAGGGCAACGCGGGTAATGTGTACGACATATAAATGATTTAAGAATGATGGTATCGAGGCCCCAAAGCTACGGAAGGAGTTTAATAAAACAAGAATATTCTTGTTTTATTACCATAATCTAAAACTTATTACCTTTGTGGGGCATTAATAAACAAGTCGCCACTTGCATAATGAGTAACAAGCCAACCGACCGCATCTTACTGTGCCTCAAAATGAACAGGGAAGCCACGCTGGCCCTCGTGGCGGCGGAATTGGGCATCACCAAGGAGGCGGCCCGCCAGCAGTTGGTGAAGCTGCAGGAGGAGGGATTGATCAGATCGGACAATAAAAGCACGGGGGTAGGTCGCCCTACGGCCTGGTATATGTTGACGGAAAAAGGCATGGGCCGGTTCCCGGATGCGCATGCGCAGATCACCGTCGACCTGCTACGATCGGTCAAGAATCTCCTGGGCGACAATGCGCTCGACCTGCTGATCGGCGACCGGGAAAAACAAACCTACCAGCGCTATGAGCAGGAGCTGGCGCAACATGACGCCATTGACCAGAAACTGGAACGATTGACCCAGCTGCGGTCCGAAGAAGGTTATATGGCAGCCTGGAAGCAGGAAGCCGATGTATTTTACCTCATGGAGAACCATTGTCCTATCTGTGCAGCCGCCACCGAATGCCAGGGATTTTGCCGGGCCGAGTTGCGCAATTTCAAGCAATTGCTGGGACCCGATTACAACGTCACCCGCACCCAACACATCATCACCGATGGCACGCGTTGCGTGTACCGCATCGAGCAAAAGGAGGCGAATACATAAGCTACTAGCCTGCCGCGAGCTACTCCCCCGCTTCTTTCTGCCCTTGAAAATACTCTCGCACCAACGCCGTATACAGTTTGTTGGCCGTTACATTAAGGCGCACCTGGGCCGCATTCCGCAGCTCTACATCCGCCATAATGGTTTTGGCTTCCCAGTTGGCAGCTTCCATCACTGCCTGGTTGCGTCGCTGTTTGGCGGTAAACTTCTGCTTGCTCATATCCGGGTATACGCTCACCACCGTTTTTCCGTCGTATTGCTTAATCACCAATTGTTTGCCGATCTGACCCGACAGATCTTTCAATAGAAAATTGTTGCTGGTTGCCATCGTAATGATTTTTAGGTCGGCCGGGCTACTGATTGCCTGGCCTATTCAACCTACGTAGAACCTACCCTCTTTGGATGTTAACAGGGTCAACTTAGGGAGTTGGCAGGGTAAAAACCCAAGGATGACCCTAGGATAACCCTAGGATGACCCTAAGATGACCCTGGGATGGGAGGTAACAGAGAGGTGGAACAGGCCGCCCGGAATGAACGTTATCCGGACCTACCGGCCAATATTTAGCACAACACGCCCAGTTATCGGTCGGCGGGCGCTGGTATAGGGAATAATTATTCCCTGGGTGATTAACTCTTCCCTTATTGTTGGAACGCCGGTACCGCCTGAATTTTACACCCACAAAAACAGTAAGTCATGAAAAAGGAAACATTGGAAAAAGCAGTAACCGTCATAGGCCTCGGACAAATGGGTAAGAAAATTGCGGACATGTATGCAGACAAGGGATACCCGGTAACGGTCTGGAACCGCGACCCCAGCAAGGCACAATCCCTGCGCGGCGTGGAGATTGCCGCCACGCCCGCGGCAGCCTTTGGGAATAGCCACCTCATCATTATCTGTGTGCTCGACAATGCAGCCGTCAACGCGATACTCGACCAGGTACCAGCGGAACTGTTGGCCAATAAGACCGTCGTGAACCTGACCACGGGCACCCCACAGGAGGCGAAGTTGATCGAAGCAAGACTCGCTACCCACCAGGCAGACTACCTAAACGGCGCTCTGCAGGTGGCCCCCGAGCAAATGGGACAACCAGACACGACCATCCTGTTAGCAGGCGCCTCACAAGCCTTTGACACGGCGCGGGCAGCGCTGACCATTCTCGGCGGCAACATCAAATACCTTAGTACACAGGCAGCAGCCTCGCCGGCCATGGACCTGGCTACCCTGTCGTGGTTGTATGGTTCTTATATCGGCTTGTTGTATGGTGCAGCCCTGGTACAGGCAGAAGGTATGCAGCTGCAGGACTATAGAGATATCATCGGAGAGATTGCCCCACCCTTTGTAGACTTCTTCAAACACGAGATCAATATGATCGACGCGGACAATTACAACATTACACAGAGTCCCCTCGTGATCAGCATTGCCGCCACGCAGCGCATTGCCGACACCGTGGCGGCTGCCGGACTCGACACCGCCTTTACCGGCACCATGGCGCGCTTGCTGCAGGAAGCTGGCAACCGTGGTTATGCCAACCAGGAAGTGATGGCGCTTTTGAAAGTGCTGAAAGCACCGGCCAACTAGAAAAAAGCACGAAGGGCTGTAACCAGATGGCCAGCCCTTCTTGTGCTTTTTATACAACAGATAACCTATAGGTCGGAAGTCGCTTTTTTAGACGACAGCAGGAATACCGTGCCGATGATGAGCAAGGCACCGAGCCAATCCATGGCCTTAAAAGAAATACCCAGCCAGGCCACCGCAATAAACGTGGCGGACAGAGGTTCTGCGGAAGTGAGCAGACTGGCTTTTTGTCCACCGATCAGTTGCACCGCCCGCAAATAAGCATAGAAGGGGATCAGCGTTCCAAAGATCACGACGAAGAGGGTACTGAGCACGGTGTACAGATCCCATACGCCATCTGTCTGCCAGGGGGCATGAAAAAAGGAGATCGCGATACCACCGATAAACAATCCCCAGCCAATCACACTCAGCGCACTGTATTTATGCATCAGTTGGCCCGGCAACAAGGTATACACTGCCAGACTGAGGGCAGAAGCGATACCCAGCGCAAAAGCCAGGGGAGAAATATTGAGGGCATGGATATTACCATGGGTCACCAGCAGAAAGGTACCGAGCAAGGCCAGTACGATGGCGGCATATTCGGCCAGCACCAGCTTACGCCCGTAACGAAGGGCAAAATAGATGGCAATAAAGATCGGCGCCGAGAATTGCAGGATGGTAGCTGTTGCGGCATTGGAATGCTTGATGGCCGCAAAATAAGTGTACTGCACCGTGAGCATACCGAGAATACCAAAGATGAGCAAACGACCGCGATCGACCTGATGGCGCCAGATAGACCAGACATGCGCGTCCTTTTTAACGAGTGCAGCGATCAGCAACAACGCGCCGGCGCCCAGCATACGCACCGACATCAACCATTCGACACTAACGCCTTTCTGTTGAAACAAATACTGACCGCAACTACCCGACACGCCCCATAACACAGCTGCCAGCAGTGCCAATACAAATCCCTTTGAACGATTGCTCTTCATGACTTACCCCCCGATTGAAATGCAAAAATAAACGCCCTCATTTGCATATTTTAGTTGATTTCATTACCGCTATGGCGTTTTTATTGCTTTCTATTGCCTGGAAACGCTGAAATTATGCGTAGGGCTCATGAATGCCCTTTGAAGACCAGGGACATGATAAGCCTGCACCAGCATCTTATACACCAGTTGTTCACGGGTACCCCTTAACCCTGGCCTACGTGTGGTGCATACATAGTAACGGATTTTAATTTTCATGACGCAAACCCTACTTTTGCGCGTTATGCAAAAAAAGACCCTACTGCTGATGATGAGTGCCTGCCTGGGTGGCCTGCTGGCCAACGCCCAGGAAACAACACTCAACCCGGTCACGGTTGCCGCCTCCCTCAGTCAGCAACGTGCTTCTGAAACCGGCCGCAATATTACCATTGTGCCAGGCGACCGCTTCAAAGATCTCCCTGTACATTCGCTCGATGACCTGCTGCGTTATGTACCGGGTGTAGAGATACAAGCCCGCGGCCCCATGGGCTCTCAAAGTGATATCGTATTGCGGGGAGGCACCTTTCAACAGGTGTTGGTGATCCTGGATGGTATGCGCCTCAACGATCCCAATACCGGCCACTTCAACAGTTATATCCCCATTGCACCGGCCGAGATCGAGCGCATCGAAGTACTGAAAGGTGCTTCTTCGGCAATCTATGGTGCCGATGCCGTAGGTGGTGTGGTATACATCGTCACCAAATCCTTTGCGGCCAAAATGGGCCAGCAAGGCACTAAAATATCCGCAGGCGTCAATGCCGGTGAATATGGCCTCTGGGGCGCTGATGCCGGCATCGCGTACAGTAAAGACAAACTACATATTGCCGGTGGCGTACTGCACAACGAAGCCGATGGTGTACAACAACGCGGTACTACCGGTTATTTCAACAACACCACTGCTTCCGTATCGGCCAACTACTTCCTCAGTCCGAATTGGAATATTGCGTACCGGTTTGCGTACGATACCCGCGACTTTGCGGCACAGAACTATTACACCACCTTCCTGTCGGATACGGCCGGTGAAAAAGTGACCTCCCGCTGGCACCAATTCCGGATTGCGTACGAAGGCACGAAGTCCAGCTTTTCTGTCGATGCCGGCTTCAAGAATGTCACCGACCAGTACGCCTTCAATAAACTCTCTGTGGCCAACAGCAGCGTATCCAAACTGTTTCAGGGCAGGGCCTTATACGAATACCGATTCAACAAGCGCACCGGTCTGGTAGGTGGCGTCAATTTCCTCGAAAAGAAGATCGCCTCCAACGACCGCGGTCACCATTCTTTATACCAGGTATCGCCCTTTGTATCGTTGTCGCAAAAGCTATGGGAAGGTTTTACCGCCCGCCCTTCGTTGCAATGGGTTTATTTCGAGAACATCAGTTCCGAGCTGGTGCCGCAACTCGACCTGTCGCAACAACTGGGTAGCTTCCAGCTGCGCGGTAGCGTGGGTAAAACGATCCGTGATGCCGACTTCACCGAACGCTATAACAATTACAACAAAACGCTCGTGACCAGTGGCCGTGTCGGCAACCCCGACCTGCGCGCCGAACGCTCCATCAGTTATGAAGCAGGTGGCGACTGGTTCTATAAAGAGCGCCTGAAAGTATCGGCGACTTTCTTCCAGCGCTTTCACCAGCGGCTGATCGATTACAGCACGACGGCGTACGCCAATATGCCGCGTAAAGACAACCTCTCGCCTACCGGCACTTATGCCCTGGCGAAGAACATAGCAGAAGTGAATACCACCGGCTTTGAAACCGATGTACAATACATCCAATCACTGGGCGGTGGTCACAAGCTGACGCTGAGCGCGGGCCTCGTGTGGTTGTCGAGCAACAGCAGCGATACCACGCCATCGTTCTATATCTCCTCCCATGCGAAATTCCTCACCAACTACTCGGTGATCTATGAGTTCCGCAACCTCACGGTGAGTGTGAACGGACTGTATAAGAAACGGCAGGCGCAGCAGGCATCGGCCATCAATGCCAGCCTGACGCCCGATTACTTCCTGACCAATGCGCGGGTGCAGTATGCTTTCGTGAAGAAGATGATCGCCGTATTTGCCCAGGTCGACAATGCCTTTGACCGCCAGTACAGCGACCTGTTGGGTACCCCCATGCCGGGCCGCTGGTTCATGGGTGGCGTGCAGTTTAGGTTTAAAAAATAATCATTTTCTTGTTCCAACGATAAAAGGGTGCGTCATTAACTGATGCACCCTTTTTTATGTATGGGTGCAATGGTAAGCCAGTTTTACCACATAGGCAACCGGTAATGGATCGCCCATTGGTTGATTGTTCTCGGAAACGCTTGCCCACCCATTCGATAGCAGTTGCCGCTCCGACAAGTGGCTGCCGATTTGTCCACAAAAATGATAGGTTTTAAGAGTACTGTTGCATCTTTCTGTAAATTACACACTGGAAAACCCGGTAACTCATGATGCGTACACTGCTCTATTCCGTACTACTGACAGGTCCCCTGCTGGCGCAGGGGCAACAAGATTCGGTGAAAGTCAACAAGCTCGTCAATGGGGTAGAAAGCAAGGTCATCGCCTGGCGGCGCGACCTGCACCAGCATCCCGAACTCGGCAACCGCGAAACCCGTACCGCGGAGATCGTTGCCAAACACCTGCGCGCCCTCGGACTGGACGTAACCACCGGTGTTGGAAAAACCGGTGTGGTAGGCATCCTGAAGGGCGGACAGTCCGGCCCCGTAGTGGCCCTACGGGCCGATATGGATGCCTTGCCGGTAACAGAAAGAACCAACCTGCCATTCGCATCTACGGCAACAGCCACCTACAATGGTAACCAAACGGGCGTAATGCATGCCTGCGGACACGATGCGCATGTATCGATCCTGATGGGTGTAGCAGAAGTGCTGACCAGTATGAAGCAACAGGTACGCGGTACCGTCAAATTCATCTTTCAACCGGCAGAAGAAGGTGCCCCGGCGGGCGAAGAAGGCGGCGCCAAACTCATGATCAAAGAAGGCGTATTGCAATCGCCCCAGGTAGAAGCCATCTTTGGCCTGCACATGGCGGCGCTGACCCCGACCGGGCAGATCACTTATCGCCCGGCAGGTACCATGGCCAGCGCCTGCGATCTAAAGATCACCGTCATGGGCAAATCATCACATGGTGCTTTTCCCTGGGGTGGTGTAGATCCCATCCTGGTGGCGTCGCAGATCGTGGTGAACCTGCAAAGCATCGTGAGCCGCAACCTCAACGTAACCGAAAATGCAGGCGTGGTATCTATCGGCAGCATCAACGGCGGCAACCGCTACAATATCATTCCCGAGAAAGTAGAGATGCTGGGCACCGTAAGAGCCTTGAGTCCCGAAGACGAGAAGATGATCTTCGAGAAGATCAAACTGATCGCCACCAAAACGGCCGAAGCGGCCGGTGCTACAGCCACGGTAGAGGTTCCTTTCTCAGTTTACAACCCTGTCAACTTCAACAATGTGGCGCTTACCAATCAAATGCTGCCCAGCCTGCGCCGGTCGGCCGGTGAGAGCAATGTGGTGCTGGTACCAGCACAAACCATTGGGGAAGACTTTGCTTGGTTTGCCCAGGAAGTACCGGGCCTCTTTATATTTCTCGGCGCGCTGCCGCCCGGCACCGATCCGAAGAAAGCAGCGCCCCACCATACCGCCGAGTTCTTCCTCGACGAAAGCAGTTTTAAATTGGGCGTGAAAGCGCTGACCAACCTGGTGTTGGATTATCCAAATGCGAAAGCGGGAAAGAAGTAATTTGCATCATGAAAAAAAGGGCTACTGCCACAGACCGGAAACGACATCCCTTGCCTGCAGAGACAGCCACCCTGCCTTTCAGGCGGACATTCACCGCCACTGAAATTGAGCAGATTGAGCAGGGCTTCATCCCCCAACAAATGGAAGACAAATGGTTTATGTATTACCAGGATGGACAACTCAACCTGTATCGCAGCTGGACAGGCTTTCACATATACCAGGTCACGATCGAGCCAGGTGACGACAACAATTATCAGGTTACGAAAGTGCTGGCCAACAGGAACCCGCAACAATACAACATGCAGGACAACGAGCATGATGCGCAGCTACTGCATTTTTATATTGACCTTCATTTGCTGCATAGAAAGATTTCCTTCCCAACACCAAATGACCTCACCAGGGAGCAGCAAGACATTTATCAACACAGTTTGGTAGGACGCGTTACAACAGCGGCACCAGCTGCAACGATCTCGTCGCCCACCCGCTTCGACCGGATAGCCGGTTGCCTGATCCTGGGTGCTGTAGGCGATTCCTTGGGTAGTTTTTATGAAGGAAGGGGCACCGTTCAGGAGGTCAACTTCAATAACCTGCACGGTACCACCGACGACACACAACTCACCCTGGCCACCTGCGAAGCTATTATTAAAGCGGGCCGCGTAACCCCTGACAGCATTGCAGCGCGCATGCTGAGCTGGTACAACAGCGGCCGACTCACTGGCCTGGGCGCCAGTACACTCAAGGCCCTGCGCGACTTACAGGTAGGCGCCCATTGGGCATTGGCAGGCCGTACCGGCGAATATGCAGCAGGCAATGGCGCCGCCATGCGCATAGCACCTCTAGGCTTTTTTGTAGACCCCGACGAAGACAGAACATTGATCAAAGACGTCTGCAATATCACCCACAAAAACGATGAAGCGTTTACCGGTAGCCTCGCCATCCTGTATGCCCTGCACTATATCATCCAGGACAAATGGCCGGCCGATCAATCATTGATAACTTGTATTACGCCACACTTGCCCGACACGGGTGTACGTGACAACCTGTTACTGCTGGAGGAAAAGCAACCGGCGACTATTGCCGATGCCGCGAAACTTGTTGGCACCGCTGGGCATGTAGTACAGTCAGTACCCTTCGCCCTCTTTGCCGCCCAACAAATTCGCCACACTTCAATAGAAAATATCTTTACGGCCATCATTCAAAGTGGCGGTGACACGGATACCAATGCCTCCATGGCAGGCCAGCTCATGGGCGCCTGGCTGGGTATTGACCAATTGAGAGCAAACTATTACAACCTGCTCGACAGGCTACCAGAAATAGACCTCATCCTGGAAACGGCGAACAACTTGAGTCAGCTAACCGCCACGTAGTGCAGCACCTTATTCCGTAGCCCGTATCCTGAACTTGCCTGACAAACTCTTCTTGTCACTACGCTGACACCAGCTGAAGAAGTAGAAGGTGGCCGTAAACTCGCCCTCAAAATACTCTCCTTTCTTGAGCCCTACCTTCTTCAGCACAAAGCTGCCCGGCGAGTAGGCCATTTCACCTCCTTTATCACAGTCTTTGGGATAATATGTGAATCGATATCGAGAATGGCAATATCCAGGTCACGGTTCAGTGCCCCCTGAATAGCATCCGTACCATTGCTGGCTTTGAACACCACCTGCAATCGTGCCTCATCTTCGATCACTTCCTGCAATCCTTTCAAAAAGATGGGATGATCATCGGCTATCAGTATCTTCAGTTTCTCCGGTAACATCATGTTGTAATTATACAATGGGTATGCTGATCAGGAAGCGGCTGCCTGTCGGCAATGCCTTTTCTACCTGCAAACTCCCGTTTAAAATATGCAGCCGCTCACGGATGCCCTTCAGCCCAAAACCGCCAGCTACCTGCTGTACATCGAACCCCTTTCCATTATCGGCAATACAGATGAGCAATTGCCCGGCAACCTGGCGTACAGATACCGTATGGCCTGATCAACGATTTGCTGGTAGCCCGCAAATAACAACTTACCCGCTCACCCCGCTGCAGATGTACGGGAAACACGAGGTTGCTGGACCGCACCGGCCTGGCGGTGAAATCCTGGTCGCCGTACAGGGCCAGCGAATCGACCCGGCCATCATCGAATAGCTGGTACAGGGTCTGCTGGTGCATATAGCCGCCTTTGATCTCCAGGAACCAGGCCGTGTCGGTACTGGTATTGGTGGCATCGAAACGGTACCAGATGGCTTTGGAAAGATTGCCCAGGAAATTGGGCACCGGTATGGTAGCCGGGGTAAAATGACGTGTGGCCGCCAGCGCCTGCTGAAAAGACAGGGATCCGGAGCGGTCTTCCAGGTAGGCCGGATAGGTAACGGACCAACTCCGGTACGCATCCTGTAAATGCACTTGCTGGCCCCTGGCAGCGCCAAAAGACAGCAAAAACAGGACAAACGGGAAAACAACACGCATAGCGCCAAAGATAAAGGTGCCAGTCTTTCCCGGTATAGGTAGTACAGCTTATTTCTGGTCGGTATTGTGCAGTACGAGGACGACCGATTCGATCAGCCCGTGGTTCATATTCATCTTGTTACCAGGCCGGTTGACCCATTTGCCCTCCTGCTTGATGAAGCCATACAGGGTACCGTACATATCGATCTCGATCTCTTCTGGCGCGCCGGTGGCCCGGTCGGCACTACGACGTTTTAAGAAAGTAAAAAAGTATTCGCGGTTCTCGAAAAGCGCAGACAGTTTATCAGCCATAGTTCAACATTAAACGGGCGCAAATTAAGGTTTCCGCCTGTTGTGGCAAAACGGACCGATCAATCGCCCGCCATTGGTGCCTATGCTGAAAGGGGACTATTGCGTGATCGCCATCCGCCTAATGCCCCTATGACTAGGTGTATTATGACCAATCGGGAATGCCTACCAGGCCGCATTAACAAGGGGTCCACGATGGGTCCACACCAGCAGTTGGTCGCTATTGCCTTCGATCGACTTGGTCCTCCCTTGCAAAGCATCGGGGTCAAAGCTATTGTAGTACCTGATGGTCACGTTGCCTACCGACTTCACCTTCCCCTGGGGATCATGGATATCGAAGGTATTGTAGTATTTGACGGCGATATCACCCACCGATTTGAGGGAACCTTTCACATCGTGAATATCGAACGTATTGTTGTAAGTGATCTTCACGTCACCGACAGACTTCACCCTACCGGGTATATCATGAATATCAAACTGGTCGTAGTATTTGATGAGGGTAGCACACTCGGCTGCGGGCAGTGGTTCCCCTTCCAGCGTGGTCACATATTGTAAAGCCCCATGACCGGTGAGGCCCACCAGCAGTGCCCCATTCAATTCGAGCTCGATGGTCCGGAAATTATCTGCCCGGGGCGTCAGCACAAACCGGGCGGCGGTAATGGATTGCGCCTGCGAAAGCAAGGATGCGAGCAAGGCCAACAAGAGTAAGGATCTTTTCATGTGGTAAAGGTTTCCGTTATCAGGTAGACGCTAATATCCGGCAAAAGCTTAAACCCTTCCCTACAGCTTGTCGCATTTAACAATTATTTGAACGCCATGGCCCCGCTGGCATCCCCGCGAAAAGAACCACGGATCACTCATATTACAATTATTCATGCACCCCAGGCAACCCGGCCTTTTGTGCCCCCGTATACTTCCACAATCACATACCAATCATCTGTAGCGACGCCGGGCCCGGCTACGCTATTACGCAAAGACTCAAAAAATCAATCATGAAAACAGGAATCAAACTGATTGCCTTGCTATGGGTAGCATCGATCACCAGCTGTTCGAAAGACAAAGACAAAGAACCGGATCCCCTCGTTAACCTCCGCGCAGATGCTGCACTCGGGAAAGTACTGACCGACCAATCCGGCAGAACCCTGTATTATTTCGCCAACGACTTCGATGGTAACAACTCCTGCACCGGAGGTTGTGCCACCTTATGGCCGGTATTCTATGCCGAGAACCTGACCGCTGCCAATATCTCAAAAGACCTGAGCATAACCGACTTCAAGACCATTACCACCGGCGCCGGGGCCAAACAGCTGGCGTACAAAGGGCGGCCTTTGTATTACTATGCCCCCAAAGTTGGTACGGCCAACGTACCAGAAGCAGCAGGGGCCACGGGCGGTGAAAACTTCAACGGCATCTGGTTCGTTGCCAAACCGGATTATACCGTGTTTGTCGCCAATGCGCAACTGGTGGGCCACGACACCAAAAAGTACACGTCGGCCTATGTAGAAGGAGAAGGCAAGACCCTCTACTTCACCGACGCATCCGGCGTAACGCTGTACACCTTCAAGAACGACAAGAAAGACAAGAACAACTTCACCAAATCCGATTTCTCCAACAATGGCGTATGGCCCATCTATGAGCAAACCGGCGTTGTAGTGCCCTCCTCCCTCGACAAGTCATTATTCGGCAACATCGATGTATTTGGTAAAAAGCAATTGACCTACAAGGGCTGGCCCCTTTACAATTTTGGACAGGACAATAAGGTGATGGGATCCAACAAAGGCATCTCCTTCCCCTCACCCGGTATCTGGCCTGTACCCGTTAAAGATATTCCGGCAGCCACTCCCTAGAGGCGTGTAAGGCATCCCGCTTATCCGATGAAGTGCTGGTATAACTAAGCCATGCAGCCGGCCTCACAAGATGTTGTAAACGCAGAACAGGCGGCCGGTCGGGCTGCCTGTTCTTGTTTCTATGCTTGCGCGATTATTTCACCACGATCCAACGGTTCAGGAAACCGTCCGGCGTTTCGATCACGATCTTGTAGAACTTAGAAGCATTGTCTGCGACATCGATCGTCGCTGCTCCCTTGCTAACCGGCACTGTAGCCTTCAGCACATAGGCGTCACGGCCACCCTCTTTAAATTGGTTGGTCGTCGTGAGCCAGATCTTTGCATCTCCTTTGCGGCCCGTGGCCTTCCAGGTGACGAGGATCTTGCCATCCACCAGTTTGGCGTCGGGATTGGTAGCCGACACCTTACCGGTCAGCGATACACCATCTACTTCCATCAGCTGCTCTCTCGGAATGGTTACACCGAGGTGATTGGCGATAGCGGGCATGATATCGACCACGCCGGGGTTGCCCACCCTGAAGTAATCATTGAGTTGCTTCGCATTGGTGACGATCCAGGTACTGCGCTCGCGGGGCGACTGACCACCATGGTGTTTGCCCGTGGCACTGTCACGACCATGATCGGTAGTAATATAGATCACCCAGTCTTCCTTGAAGTTCTTTTCGCGGTATTGGATGGCGTCCCACAGGCGGCCCATCTGCTGGTCCATATAACCGATGGCCTTGAAATACTCCGGGCTGTCGCCAAACATATGGCCCATATCATCGGTATACTCCAGGTACACCCACGACAGGTCGGGTGCCTGTTCTTTGATATACCCAGCAGCTTTGTCTACCACCGCCTCATCGATGCGGTGCATGTATTCCTTCTTCTTATCGTGCTTGTAATTGACGGTATCCAGCTCCAGGCCATCGAAATGATAGTCGAGCTGCAGGTTGCCGGTAGCGGGCAATCCTTCACCGACCAGCTTGGTACGGTTATCGAGCCAGCTGGAAAAGATCGCCGCTTTCTTCTGCGGATACTGTTGCTTGAAAAAACGGAAGATGGTCCAGTAATCATAGTCGGGCGCCGCGATATCGTTGTCCCATACATTGTGCTTATTGACCCAGGTACCGGTCAGCAGGCTGTTGTACCCCACCGCCGAGATGGTCGGTGTCTGCGAATAACCGCCTTTTTCACCTCCTACATGAGCGCGGGTAAAACCGCCCACTTTGGCAATCGCCTTCAGGTTGGGCGTAGGCTGGCTTTCGATCACGTCGGCAGCAATGCCGTCTACGATCACAAATACCGCCTTCTTTGTTCGTTGGGCCTGCGCCCCCACGATACCGGCCAGGAGTACCACTGTTAAAAATCCTTTCTTCATGTGCATTATCGTTGTTATTGTAAGATCCACATCACGCCGTTGATATTGTCGCCACCGGGGTACTGGATTTTTACAGCCCCTTCTACATTCAACCGGTTATTGGTAAACTCGTCTGTCGGGTACATCCAGCGTTTGGGTACCACACCGCCGTTCAGGATACCAGCGCCGTTTACATCAAATGCCGGGAAACCCGTGCGGCGTTGCTCATAGAATGGCTGCCAGCCGGTATTCATGAACATACTGATGTATTTCTGCGTGATGATCTGTTTGATCTCTGTACCCGTTTTCAGGGCCACATCGGCCTGGGCAAGGTAATCATTGATCTCGGTAGTGGAATAAGTATTGTTGAAATTCGAGAACTCCAGCGAAGCCTTGATACCATTCTGGTAGTAGGTTGCAGCCGTACCGGTGATCCAGCCACGCACCACCGCTTCGGCCAGGATGAACTGCAATTCTGCATAGCTCATCAGTACGCTGGGCTCGTTGATCGCTTGGTACGAATACCGGTCGTTGATCTGCGACGCATTACCCGCTCCTCTTTTAGCCGTATTGTACGACAGCGCAGCACTGCCTTTCAACCCGTCATACGCATTGAAGTCCCGGGCAGGCAGGCCACCGGATGGCTTGGGTTTACCAAATCCAAACAGGCGGGGATCCTTCAACCCTTTCAGGATATCGACAAAAGTACTGTCCAGGTAATAGTCGGTCTTCATGCCGTTGTTGTTGAAATAAGGATACTGGTTGCCCGTGATATCGTAGTAAGGCAAACGGCCATTGTCGGCATTGGAAGCCAGCAACGGGTATTTGGCTGGGTTCGATACGATCTCATTGAAGCGCTGCTTGATATTGAGCGAAGCATCTGCTTCTTTCTTCGACAGGCTCATCAATACACGCAGGGTAAAAGAGTTGATCAGCTTTTTCCAGCGCTCTATATTACCCCCATACACCAGGTCGCCGGTTACCGCTACTTCAGCTGCCGACAGGGAATCACTGGCGATCTTGAGCTCATTCAATACGCCCAGGTACACCTGCTGTTGCTTGTCGTACACAGGGCGGGTAGCCGCCGAATCCGTAAAATTGTTGTTCCGGATGGACTGCATCATCTGCGAGTAAGGAATATCGCCGAAGGTCTGCGTCATCCCCACCACGAAATAAGAGGTCAGGAACTTACCGATATAGCGGTAGTTCTTTTTACCCGTGCGGGCCGCTTCCTGCTCCATCTTCACCACCTGGGTGATATTACCATAACTCATACCGCTACGTTGCCAGCCATAATATTGACTGTTGCTCACGCTCTGTGTGTACACGAGGTAGCGCGAGGCCAGGGCAGCATCGGCCGAGATGGTACCAAACGCGGTACGCTCGATAGCAGGCAACAGCAACGAAGGATCGGCTACCGTCGGGTTGTTGGGATTGATCTGGAATTCCTCGAACTTCTTGCAGGACCCGAAAGCCGCCAGCGTGAGCAGGAATAATAATTTATGACGTTTCATCTTGTTGTCGTTTAATAAAGTGATTACAGCTGGTTAGAACTTCAGGTTGATGTTGAATCCCATAGAACGCATGGAAGGCGTTTGCAGGTTATCACTCTCGGCATCCGGATCCACATTGGGGATCTTGGACAAAATGAACAGGTTGTTGCCGATCAGCGATACAGAAGCGCCGCTGAAGATATTCTTGACCCATTTGGTAGGCACATTGTAGGTCAGCACCAACTCGCGCATCTTGAGGTAAGTACCGCTGTAATAATGGTAATTGTTCAACATATCACCGCTGGTGGTTTGCATGAAGCTGATATAGTTCACCGCCGTGGTATTGGGCGCATACTTGCGGGTATCGGACGTGATATTACCGTAGGCATCGTAGGTAACCGTACCGTCAGTCACCACGACACCAGGTCCTACATACGTGCTCTTGCCGGAGTTGGCATCATCGCGCCATTGGGTTACCGTACCCTTTGCGCTTCCGCCCCACCACATTTTCTGGTTGGTCGTAGAGTAGATCAAACCACCCAGGCGGCCGTCGAACGAAAAGCTCAGGCTGATGTTCTTGTAGCTGAAGGTATTTTGTACACCATAGATCCAGTCGGCATCCCGTTGACCAAAATACTGGCCATAAGGCGTAGTTGCCTGCATACCGTTGGTATTGTAGATAGCCTGACCATCGGGCGTGCGGCTCTGGCTGATATAGATCCGGTCGGTACGTTGTCCTTCCTTGATCTGACCGAGATAGCCATCCACATTATCCGTAGCATCTTTCAGCCAACGGTGCACACTGCTCAGGTTGACACTGGCTTCCCAACGGAAATCTTTTGTCTTGACGGGTGTACCACTCAACATGAACTCCCAACCTTTGCGCTGGTAGACATTCGCATTCTTCAGGATGCTCGTATTACCACTCGCCTGCGACTGCGTTACGTTTGCGAAGTTGTTGTAGTCTTTGGTTTGAAAATAAGCTACATCCACATTCAGCCTGTTCTTGAAGAAACCGGCCACCAATCCAAACTCAGTCGACTCAACCGTTTCCGGCACCAGGTTGGGAGAAATAAAGGTAGTAGGCCAGGTCAGTGAAGGCACATTGTTCCACTTGGGTCCCAGTCCATAGGTGGTGATGTGTGCATACGGATTGCCACCATCGATAAAGCCGGTATTTACTTTCGCCCAGGAGCTGCGCACTTTCAGGAAAGAGATCGTCTTGGGAAGTGTCAACACATCCGACAGTACGGCAGACGCACCGGCAGAAGGATAGAAATAACCGTTGTTCTTTACGGGTAGTGTGGACGTCTTATCGTAGCGGCCGGTAAAATTGAGGTAGAGGAAACCAAGTGTTTCGAGATCTACGGCACCGTACAGGCTCGCTGTTCTGCGCTCACGCAAGGCGCTGGAAGCCTTGAGCGGATTGATCGAGTTGCCCAGGGAATAGAATCCGGGAATGGTAAGACCATCTGTCGTCGTACTGACCGACTCCCACCTTCTGTACGCATTGGAACCACCCGCCGTAACATTCACTTTGAAATTGTCGCTGATCTCCTGATTGTAGGTCACGATCAGGTCCGAGTTGATATCGAAATAGTTGACGGGGTTGGTCGCATAGTTACCACGGGATATATAATCATACGCCACATAGCTGTAAGGCTCCTTCGTATCGGCCACGCTGTTGTATTGGTTAAAACCATTGCGGAACTTGATGGAGAGATTGTCCAGGAGTTTGTAGTCGAAAGACAACTGGCCAAAGCTGTTGTTGCGCTTATAACCATTGAGCAATTCATTGGCCACAAAATGCGGGTTGTTGTACCAAGACAGGTTGTAGTTACGTTGTTGCAACCCTTCACGGCCGGGCAACCAATAGTTCTCCAGGTCACGGATATCTACATCGGGACCAATCCAGAGTATCAGGTTGTAGAGGTAGTTGGGCGGACCATACCCTACCGTAGGATAGTTATCGGAGTACTCACGGTTGTAGGTCAGCTTACCATCCATCGACAGTTTGGAACTCAGCTTATAATTACCACCGATAGAGAAAGAAGAGTTGTTGAGTCCGGTATTAGGTACCACGCCTTTCTGGAAAACATGGTTGGCAGACACACGGAAAGATCCCTTCTCCGTACCGACAGAAGCAGATACGCTGTTGGTAGACAGCAAACCGGTGCGGAAGAAGTTCTTGATATTGTTGGCACCTTTAGAGATCCAGGGCGTCTTGGTACGTTGACCAGTCACGGGATCGATGGGGCTGTCATACTGGGTCGTTTCATAGAAGCCACTGGGCGTGGAGGGATCGCGTTGGTCCAGCTTGGGACCCCAGATCCAGCCACCACCTTCGGTGCCACCGCCGGAGCCGTTGACATAGGCATATTTACCCTGATCACCACCGCCATATACGGTTTGCACTTCCGGGATCACGGTATAGCCGGGCTGAAACATGGTAGAGGAATTGAACTCTACGGTCAGCTTGCCTTTGTTGCCTTTTTTAGTGGTATACATAATGGCACCGTTCACCCCTACGGCACCATAGAGTGCAGCAGCGGCGGGACCTTTCAAAACGCTGATGCTTTCGATATCATCGGCGTTGATCTTGTAAGGGTCGGCATCTGCATCGGGAATACCATCGATCACGATCAGGGGCGATCTGCCACGCAGGGAGATACCGGGATTGCGGAAGAGGTCGGTGGTGTTGCTGATGTTCAAACCGGCCACTTTGCCAGCTAAAGCACCCAGGGCAGTTGGCGCCTTGGTCTTTGCCATGGTTTCGCCATTCACTTCCTGTACGGCATAGCCGAGTGTTTTTTGTTGTTTCTTGAGACCGAGTGCCGTGGTCACCACCACCTCACTCAGCTCGCTGCCCGTACCGGGCTGCAAGAGGATATTGATCTCAGTTTTGCCATTCAATGGCACCTGCTGACTGATAAAGCCTAGAAAAGAAAAAGACAGGACCGCGTCTTTAGACACGACCAGGGAATACTTACCCTCAGCATTGGTAGTGGTTCCCAGGTTCGTACCATTGGCCGAAATGGAAACCCCGCTCAGCGGCGACTGGTCGCTGGCCGAACGTACGGAGCCTGTTACGGTAACACTTTGCGCAAATGTCACTACCTGCAACAGCAATGATAAAATGATTAAAGCAGTTGTTTTCATAAAACTGAACCTGATTATTTAATAATGAAAGACCTCGCCGGAGATGGGAGCTTGGTAAAAGCCGGCGCAAAAATGGGCATTTAGAGCAAGCTACAAAAATTAATTGAACGTTCATTCAATAAATTCTCACAAGCATAATACAATGTTCATAATTAGTTAACACAAGCGTTTGCGTAAATGACCTATGTGTAACCAATACACTACCGTCAACGACGGAAGCAGGTAGGGCCACACGTTGGCGATAGTTCCATACGCATTATAAAAACCATGTCAACAGTGGAACACGAATATTATATTTGCCCTGAAATCAGCAGCACCAACTACTTATGGGAAGAAGAAGCATCAAAGAATCCAGGCAGAAAGAAATTATTGAAGCTTTTTATACGATCGCCAAACAGGAAGGACTGGAGAATGCCTCCATCGCCAAGACGGCGGCACTCATCAATATCAACCCCAGCCTGGTCATTCACTACTTCAAAACGAAGGAATACCTCGTATATGGATTGATCGAATATATCCTCGACCAATGGCTATTGATCTATAAAACCCCTGCGTCTATCAGCCACGACCCGCAACAACGGCTGCTCAAAGTGATCGACAACATCTTCTCACAGAAGTGGAATACCTTATTCGACGACAGTGTTTCTTACAGTTGTTATTCGCTGGCCTTTCGCGATCAGAAGGTGAAGGAGAACTACAAGGTGTTGCTGGATAGCCTGCGCGGCAACCTGCGGCAACTTATCGAGGAATGCAACCAGCAAGGGGTACTGGCGGTGAAGGACCCGGCCGTAGTGGCCGACACCATATTTGTGGTGGTCGATGGCGCGTATTATTATTTAAGTCTCGTCAGCAATAAACAGGAGTACAAAAGAAAGCTGGCCCAATACAAGGCGCTGGCCTTGCAGCAACTCAATTTTGTTTCTTCCGCTTCCGGGCAATCACAACCAAAGCGGTCACGGCGATAAGCCCCCATACAAAGTTGACCACCACATTGGGCAGATCGGCATAGTACAGGGCATTGGCGGTAAGACCGATGGCGCCGACCACATTCAGGGTATGGTAAACCGATTGCTGCGCATTGATCTTATTTACGCTCAACAGGAAATAAGCCAGCAGGTAAGCGAGGGTACCTACCCAGCCCAGTACCGGATAAACACCAGACATCAACAACAGATACATACGGCAGAGTATTTTAGTGGCCGGTTGCCCGGCCAACTTTTGCCCAATATACGCAACGTACAGCATTCAGGGCCATATTGGACTTTGTGCAATTATTGTCGTTTACGTTCCAATTTTCCCACTGCCGCCTTCCCGCCTTTCGTGCCTTCCCTCGATGACCCGACGAATGTCGGGGTTGTCTGGTTGCAATACTGCCTCTGTGCCTTCTCCCATTTTCAAATTCTCCAATTATCCCATTACCCCTATCTTGCCACTATGAAATGCATCCTGCTCGCAGCCATGCTGTTTACCGTACCTGCCCTGGCACAGCAAGCACCGAAGAAGAACGTGCTGTTCATCATCGTCGACGATATGAAGCCGCTACTGGGCTGCTATGGTGATACCAACGCCCGCACCCCATTCATAGACCGACTGGCCGCCAGGAGCCGGGTATTCGACCGGGCCTATGCCCAGCAGGCCGTATGCGCCCCTTCCCGCTCTTCTTTCCTAACGGGCAGGCGTCCCGATCAATTGAAAATATGGGGACTTTCGCAACCCTTCCGGCCCTTGCATCCCCATATCGTCACCCTGCCCCAGCACTTTAAGAATAACGGCTATACCACCGCCGCTACTGGTAAGATCTACCACGACCCGGCCACACATCATGATCCCGCCTCCTGGTCGCTGCCCGGCGTACTGGAAGTGACGGGCAATGGCATCGGCGCCAAATATGCCCTGGCTACCAATGCCGGCCAATCAAAAGCCGCTTCCGTGGAGCGCGTCGACATCGCCGACTCGGGCTACATCGATGGCAAGGTTGCCGACGCCGCCATCCAGCTGCTCGATCAGCTCAAAGACCAACCCTTCTTCCTCGCGGTAGGTTTTCGCAGGCCCCACCTGCCCTTTACCGCACCCGAAAAGTATTGGAAGCCCTTTGATGGCAAGCAGTTCGCCCTGCCAGATACCTCCCGACCGCAAGACGCACCGGCCATCGCCTTCCACAACTCGGAAGAACTGCGTGGCTATACCGATATCCCCGATAAAGGGCCCATCCCCGACAGCAAAGTGAAAGAGTTGCTGCAGGGTTACTATGCAGCAGTGAGCTATACCGATGCACAGATCGGCAAAGTGCTGAACGAGCTCGACCGCCTGCAGCTCACGCAAAACACCATTGTGGTATTGATATCCGATCATGGCTTCCACCTCGGCGATCACAGTATGTGGGGCAAGTCGACCAATTTTGAAAATGCAGCGCGCGTACCTCTCCTCATCAGTGCGCCCGGTATCATCAGGCAACCGGGGCATACCCAAGCGCTGGCCGAACTGGTAGACCTCTATCCTACCCTCGCGCAACTCTGCGGCCTTCACCTGCCCGATTCGCTCGCCGGCACCAGCCTGCTGCCCATAGTACAAAACGCCAAAGCCAACGTGAAGCAACAGGCATTGAGCCAGTTCATACGCCCCTATGGTGCATTATCCAACGAATCACGCACCACCCATATGGGCTACTCGCTGCGCACGGCACAATACCGGCTTACCGAATGGTACGATACAAAAACACAGGAACTCGTGGCCACCGAATTATACGATCACGAAAAAGATCCCCACGAAATGAAGAACCTGGCAGCGCAAGCTGCCTACGCTAACCGGGTCAAAGCATTACACCAACAACTGCAACGATCGCGGCAGTAATCGGCCCAACAACAGCCATGGCGAAGGTTACGGCCATCATCATTGCCTTCCTCTTTTTTAATGAAGGCAAGGAAGTCAACTTTTCGTTTTATGTGGGTCTGCTGCTCATCATGACATCGGTGGTACGACAATCCCTGATCTCCATCCGGTCACACAAACAAGTCACCGCCTGACATAAAAAAAGATCCTGCCGCGGGGCAGGATCTTTTTTATAACTAACCTTATTACAACAATTACCCACAGGTAGTACAGCACACAAACGGCACCTCCGTGAGTGGAGACGTACGCAGGATGCGGTAATTACCCAATTGGTTCGATAGCGCCTGCTGTTGCATAGCCTGGCGTTGCTTGATCGCATTCACGACCTCGGGCCGTTTCTGCATCAGCACTTCTACCTGGTCCATCGGCATACCCAGCTGTTCGAAGACACTGGATATATTGCCAAATACTTCCACGACTACCACACTCAACGAAGCATCCTGGGGCAAACCCAGTTGGTACAGCAACAGGGAAATCTCCTTATTGGTCCAGTACACGGTAGCCGTCTTCGGCGCATCTTTCAGGATCGCCAGTTTGGCACCCGCTACAAGGCTCGCCGCCGTAAACTTATTACCAGCCGTGATGGCCGCCGCGGCAGGCACCATGGTTTCCTTCCAGTTGATCTTTTCGTAAGCACTGATCAATTGCGCCGCAGCCGTAGCATCCAGCCGCTCTACCTTACCGGCCCGGCGGGCCGTTATTGCCGACACCAGTTTTTTATTGATCGCCGTATCGAGTCGCAGCACATTCAGTTCCTTATCTTCCAGCAACGACAAGTGACTGACCAACACATTCGCCTTTTCACTCACCGCCACCTGGTCGGCCGTCCAGCGGGCGACCTGCAATTGCGCCGCCTGGAAGGTCGGCGTAAAGATGCCGGGATGTATGACGATCGGCTTGTCGAGCACCATCAGGCGCTCATCCAGCAGGATATTGCGATAGCCCTTGCCATCCGCCTGCCTTACCTGTGCATAGAGCAGGCCATGCAGCTGTGTGCGCGGCGGCGTACAGGTCACATTACGTCCCTGCCATACTGCTTTCGCATAAGGCGCCGTTACATATACGCGGTCCTTATCGCGGTTCACATTGCAAAGCAGGTTCGGTGCAGGATGCTGCATACCCGTTACCCGCAGGGGGCGGCCAAACCGGCCCTGTGCCGTACTCCACAGGTCACCTTTGGGATCACGCACCGTCATATGACCATGTGCATGCCCTACCCGGAACTCATACGTGAAGAAACCAAACAACTCCGGACTCTCGGGATTTAACCCCGGAGGCAACGGCAACAGGTAATGCACCTTGCTACCACTCGCCTTCTCCATCGGCTGCATAGCCCCCATGCCGGCCATATCATCGGTTTGTCCCGGCGTAATAGCGCGAATGTATTCCGGATCGATCGGCAGTGCCGGCTCTTCGGGCACCTCTGTCATGATACCGCCGCGGCTATGGCTGAGCAACTGGTCTGGCGCATAGGCCAGCACACGGCAGAACAAGGTATCGTGCGGATCTTTGATCGCCTCTTTCAGCTCCACCCACAGGTAACGCTGCCGGGGCTCTGTAGCGCTGTAGCGTTCATTCGCCAGGTAGGGCGAGAAAGCAATACCCACACTCGCGATCTCCGGCACCTGTGCTGGTATAATAGTAGTTGGCAGATGCAATACATCCGACTTGATCGTCACCGGTGCGCCATGGTTCGGACGGAAGCGGGGCGTTAGTTCATACTCCGCATTCAGCTCATCCGGAAAGCGCAAGCCACCACCCAGCTTTTCCAGCACCGACTTCGGCTCTATCGCATCGATAAAGATCAGCGTGGTATACTCCCGGTTCGTTTCGCCAAACTCATCGTCTTGCAAACATTCGAACGAAGCAGAACGCTTCAGTTCGATATCGCCCAGCACATTGATCAGTTCTGCTTCTTCTTCCTTATCACGCTCAAACTTGCGTTTACGTTTGATCTGAAAACTCACATCCTCCAATCCGTTCCAGGTCCAGTCACGGTTGAGCCGGTAAGCAATACAGCCCAGCCAGTGATTGCACAGGTCGCCTTTGGAAGAAAAAGTAATACTGGAATGGTCAGGTGCCAGGTGATGGCGGATGCGGTTGCTGCAACCGAATACCACCCGCTCGCCTTTGCGGCCCATGATTGTAAGCCCGTTGTTGCGCAAACCCAGTTTCTGGGCAAAACGCTGTACAATGTCCGGCATATTGTTGGGCGCCTCCCGGGTCAGGAACCAGGTAGCGAGCACCCCACTGTTGAGCAAAGGCGGATCGGGTTGCAGGTAAATACCCTGCAAGGCCGGCACATTCACTACCGGCAACAACAGGTCCGCTTCATCGGTAGAAGGCTCGTGAAACCAGAACTGGCTGGTCTTGCCATATCGCGTATCCTTATTCTTATCAGCGGGATCGCTGAATCCAAAATAACCGGGTTGCTCGGCACACACGGCCCGCACCGTCATACGGATGCGGCGCGCCGTCGGCAAGGGGATATCACTCATCGCATCGATCGCCGCTTTGTTGAGGTCGGCCCGGTTAAAGGGCTCATCCGAATTACCGGCCAGCAACACCGGCACGTCATAAAAGACGACTGGCAACGACAGCGTATCTTCAAAACCGGCGGGAAACGCCCGATTGGTCGTATACAAGGTGATATAGTTCTCCTGTCCCGATTCGCTCAACAGGTTATCCAGTTTCAGGGTTTCGATCTCTACTTTGATCTCTACATGCGTTACATCCGGATCGGCAATGCCGGGTACTTTGCTGGGCGCAGCACCACCAGTAGAGGCGATCAACAGATCCACCGGGTTTTGCCCGATCTTCTGGTATTTGTCGGTAAACACCACAGCCGGGTAGTTCAGCAATGGCCGGGTGATCTCCAGGGTGGGATTGGGAATGGAAACACCATCCTCATTCATGTCGGGTTTGTTGAAATAATACGAAGCGCCCTGGCGCAGCGCTTCGGGCAATATCACCCGGCACAGATCCGGCGCTACATAGCGCTTGAAGGTATGCTTAGCCAAAGGCGAAGGCGCGTTGTTCACCATGGGATCACCGATCACGGGTCCGCCGCCGCTGATGTCCATCATGCGTACCTGAAACTCGTAGGTATTGCCATAGGTGAGGTCAACACCCGAGGGCACTTCATTATAAGGAGAACTGGCATCGACTGCCTTGTTGGGCAAGGGATCGTCATGCTTTATGCGACCGTCGGCATGCCGGTTGATGCGAATGGCATCGGTATCTTTCAGCACGAGACTTCTGCCGATCCAGTTGGTGAAGTACATGGGCAGCCAGTAAGGCGCATTGGTATTGTTATCGAGCTGCGACGGGAATACCTGGAAGGGCAACTCGATGCCACCATCCGGTGTACCGCCCAGGTTGGCATCGCCCAGCATCAACGTTTGTTGACTTTCCACCCGGTTCAGACTTCTCCAATCACCGCCCGCTTCTGTGTTGCGTACATCGATGCGGTAACCATATACACCCATGGGTACATCCAGCCGTTTGCCCGGCTCCATGGGGTTGGCACTCAACTGCCGCAGGTACCAGATCATGATCTGCTCATCATCCCAGGCCAGGCGGATACCAGTATCCGTTTGCGGTGCTGGCCCATCCTGCCGTTCACTCAGTATATTGTTGCTTACCTGCTGACCGGCGTGAATGATCTTCGCATAACCGTCGTTGTATTCGTTCAGCTCGGCAAAGATCTTATCCCATTCTGCCTGTTGCGGTATGGGATCCGTAGCAGCGTTTTTCTGTTTGTGCAGCACGGGGAACAGCATCGGCGCAAATACCGGGCGTTTGGTACCCATCGTCAAGGCAGGGATGCGCGCCGCATAGCGTTTTACGAAAGGCCCCTGTGTGCCTTCCAGCATATCTTCCTGCACCGCTGCTGTTTGTGTATCGACCATATTGACGAAAATGAACCCGCCCTTGACCAGCACATCGGCATGTGCCGTGAGGTCGATCGAGGCGGTGTAGATCATGCCGCAAGCCCGGGCCAGCATCGGCTGCCGCAGGATATGCGCAAAGACCTGGCCCCAGCTGAGGTCATCATTGGTCTTCCAGTTCTTATCCTTCGGCGTATCTTTCTTTACCGCACAATGGTAGCTATCGTCCAGCTTGGCATTGGGGTGGCGTGGGTTCGTGAAATTGAAAGCCGTCCGGTAACTCTCGGGCAGGTATTTCTGCACGCTCTGATTTTCCGGCAACGGCGTATCAGGCGCTTTATCCGTCTTGGTGGCGGAAGATCCATCCATATTGATCTTAGCACCCAGTTGCTTGGCAATGCCTTCCAGCGCTGCTTTTTTATTGACAGCCACATCGACGGTTACCGGTAGGGCGGTATTGGCTCCGATATTACCAATGGGCCATTCTTCCAGTCCCTTGCGCAACACCACTTCAAATTGTGGTACCAGGTCGGCAAAAGGGGTGGAATTCTCGTGACCAGCAACGCCCGTTGGCCATATCTTGAACGGGTCCTGGTTACGCGGAATTAAAACGATGTGTACCTGAAGATGGGTCCCGTCAAATCCCTGCGGGAACACCATCGTCGTATATTTTCTGTTAGCTTCCATGTCGAAATTTTAAAGTTGAAGGAACTCGGTTACGCGATCTGGCGGTCTTCGCCCCAGGTCTTCGAGAAACTGATGTCGATGATCAGGAAGATGCTGATATCGATGGCGAACGTTACCTGTGCAGAACAATCCGTTTGGTTGTTTTCCCGCACGATGATGCCCTTGGCTTCGATGGTTATAGTTACCGCCACCAGACCACCAAGTAACTCGGCATGACCGCGGAAACGCATCAGCGCCGCTACCACCACCTTGTTCTTATCGGCATACATCTGCACTCCGACCAGGTAGCTCACACTGGCAGACCCTACCACCGGCAGGCTCACCACGATCTCCACCCCAAATCCGAAGTCCAGCGTCAGGCTCGGACCTACCTTGGTATCGCAGGCGATCTTCACATCGACCGTACCAATCGCGAAGATGCTGCCCACGCCTACCGACATGCACATCACCTTCAGGCCGCCATGGAATTTCAGGAAGGCACCTGCCGTCGGTAACAGTTGCTTGGGATCGGTCGTTACCTTCAGCGCAGCGTTGAAATACACGCCCACACCGAGCGAGGCTTCCAGCTTCAACGGTGTTTGTGCACTGTTGTACAACTCATCCGTTGGCGGGAACCGCACGAGGGGGATCTCTTTGCCCGCTTCGAACTTATACTCCCAGATCTCACCGCTGTTGCTCATCGCTATCTTCAATCCCTTCTTCATCGCTTCTGCATAATTGCCGCTGCTTAAAGAAGCCAGCACCTGCAGGATATCGATCACCGGTTGCAGGGCATCACTGAACTCGATCTCCGGTGTGGGGAATCCATCACCTCCCTGATCGCCCTCATAGCCCGTTTCCTTTCCTTTCTTACTATCGAAATTGCCTTTGATGATCATCAGGCGCTTCATATCGCCCAGGTCAACGACCATCGCCAGGTTGTTCAGGCGGCTCTTCCACTGGTCGCCCAGTTCAGCAGCCCGCGAAGTAAGATCGAAGTTCAACCGGCCCGTATCCCCTTTCGGGTCCTTGTCCTTCTTCTTGGTAGCATACTCGATATAAATACGCAAGGCCTCGGTGTCTACCAACGGCACTTCAAAATTGGGCACATCAAACTTCATCGCTTTATCCAGCAAGCCGTTGGCCCCTTTCTGCAATAGACTCATACCCTGCTCTACGATCGCTTCGCCTGCTTTTACGGGGGTGATCTCCATCAGCTCCAGCACATTCGTCACACCATCTTTCAGCGAGCTGGCATTAAAGGCTTCAAACAGGGAGTCATCCGGCCGCTTGCCATGAAACAGCGGCATCGCTTTACCGAAATTATCGATGGCATTGCCCACATTGGGGAAGATCCCATTGCCGGTCATCAACCGATAAGCATCGGCAAAAATGGGTGGCGTTTTACTGAGCAATTGTTTCTTGTTGAAACCAAAGGCCGGCGTCAGGAACAACGCCTTTTGCGTGGCCGTACTTTGCAGGAAACCAAAGTTGATGGTATCGTTGACTGCTTCACGAATGATCTCTTTGGGATGGGCAATCCGCAGCAATTGCTGCTCGACATCCGCCTGGCTCACCACCACGTTTTTCTTCCACAGCCCTTTGCGGATCAGCGGCACGCTGGTACCAGCCGGCAGCGGTGCCACATCACCGGTACCAACCTCATGCTGCACCATCGTCCAGCTACCATCCTTGGGCAATATCACCTGGCCACGGCCCGCCAATACGAATACTGGCTTGGTACCATCCAGCGATACGTTGCAGTCGAAACGCGTCAGCTTCATCTGCTGGTTGCTTTGCGCAATATCCACCACACAATCCAGGTCGCCACCGATACTGCCGCCATGCAATTCCAGCAGCCCTTTCAATTGCAGTGGCGTCAACGGTATGCCCGCCGGCGCCACCTGCACATAGCCCAGTATTTTCTTCGATACCACTTTCTTATTCGTATGCCCCTGCACCACGTTTTCAATCTCTACATCGGCATCGAAATACACGGCGCCGCATTTTACCGGTTCGGTAATGCCGCCGGCATCGGCGATCATCTCCTGCCCTTTCACCCCATTCACATAGGGCAAGCCGCCAGGATAATTGTTCACGTCGATGTATTCCGCTACAGAAGGCGCGTCTTTGATATTGCGGATATTGAAGAGCCCCCGTACCACACCCGGGTGAAAATCGTACGGCGATGCCACGGTGTTGAAATCACTGTCCTTCAGGTCGTCAGCAAAGGGATCTTTGCCTTGCAGCAGGTAGCGGTACGAAAAGTCAAACAAGCCATCGCTTTCTGCCTTCCAACCGCTATCCACCCGGTACACATAGCCGGTACTCGTACGGAATACCGTGATGGTACGCACCACCCGGATGCCCCAGGGATACAGGATACTTTTCACCTGTATCACTTCATGACCGGTACGGCCCAGCATCACATCGAATTTGGCCTGGCTCGTTTGCGCCATCGCGGCCGTAGGGCTCAGCCATTTGCTGAAGATATTGGCGCCATACCCCGTCACATCCATCCGTGACAAAGGCACCCCGCGCGACTTCTCCAGTCCCGGTGTACCCAGCGGCTGCACCAGGAATTCATTGTTGAAGATCTCCGTTACCCGGTGCCCCAGGTTACTTTCCCCTTTGGCCAGGCCCGACATATCGAGCAGGTTGTTGAGCTGCACCGTATAACCCGGGAACATGGGCGAATCCCGTTCTTCCGGCGTAGGCACCGGCTTACCGAATTGGCCGGCACTGAACTGGATCTGTATACCGCCCCGCAACTTGTGGCTGCCATCTTCCTGCTTGCGAAACTGGGGCCGCAGGTTATTGATATCCGGCTTTACCGGCTCTACAAAGTTTTTAGATACATAACTGATGGCCTTCAATCCAAACGGAAGCGTGAAGGAAGCCACCGTAAAATTCTTCGGGTTGTCTTTGAAGTCTTTGATCAACGCATCGATCACAGGGATCGGAGCCAACGCCACTAACTCCGTACTGTTGTTCCAGAGACGCGTAGCACCGCCGTCGTTGGCGTAGTAGATAAAGCCTGCTTCCGGGTCCATTGGCAGTTTGGGATCACCTGGTTTCTCCCGGTCGGGTGCCGTCAGGTTGATCACCGGCTCCCACGCAATTTGCGGCAGGGTGAAGCTCTTGACCAGGTTCGAGGGCGACTTCACCTGCATGCCCTCCACCACAAAGGGGAAGGCGTTGTTGGCAGCTGAACGCATGCCCGTCAACTGTACCGTTTGTTCGCCCACAATACCAGGCACTACCGTACCCGTTTGCACAAACAACATGGTCGGGTTGATACTGATGCCCATCTGGTTGGCATTGCTGCTCACATCGAGCAACGCGAATACATCATTGTCGATACCACTACCGATCACATCGTTTTCCCAGAAACCGGTATAGCCATTGGTCTTCAGTAACGCCTGCCGTTTGTTCTTGAGGTCTTGCCCGGTAGCCACCGTATCCAACACCGGTTTGCTAACAGGTGCATTGGGTGTAGCAGGCGTTTGCGTAATGCCCCCTTTCGGAATGAACAGTTCGCTGACCGGCGACTTGATCACACGCTCCTGCACCAGGTCGGTCACTTTGATGCGCGTAACATTTTTGAATTGGGTCAGCCGCACCCCTTCATTGAGTTTTACAGATTTCAGCTTCACGTCTACCAGTACGGGCCGGCGGATCTCGCTGGGTATCTTTTTGCCAGGGGTAATGATACCACCCGGACGGGTAGGCGTAGCTGGTTGGGCTGGTTGTGCAGGCTGTGCGGGTTGCGCTGGTTGTACAGGAGTGGCAGGTTGCTCTTCCGGCAACTCCGTCCAGGAGGGCGGCGTGGTACCGAAATAAAAATCGGTCGACACATCATCGCCTGCACTTCCCTTAGCATAACGCACCAAACATACCAGCATCGTCTTCAATTGATCCAGCGTACCAGTAGTAGGCACACCAGCAGCAGCACCCATCAGCCTGCCACCGTTGAAGCGACGCATCCACGGCGCTACATTCCCCACATAAGGATCGGGCAAGGTAGGCAGGTAGGTCGACAGACCCAACACCAGGAAGAAATTGGCCCGCGTTACCTTGCGCCAGTTCTCGCTCAATTCGCCAAACAACATCAAACCAGCCACCGGCGATACCGTAAACAAGGCATTCTCCAGGGCAATCGCTTCCCAATCGAAAATGGGTTGCTTGTCATTGGGCTTTTTATTATCCCATAATAAGTTATCATCCACCAGCATCAGCAATCGGCGTTGCTTGTTGGCAAACAACGTGAGCGCCGAAGCGCGGGAGCGCATGGCAAAGGGACTACTGTCTACTTTCAGTGGTCGGTCGGCCTGTATATCACCATCCACGAAGATCGTCACCATCTCCTGGTTTTGCTCCGCAGAAATGGCCAGCCCAAAAGGAGCTGCCTGTAAATAAGTAATGGCCGCCGTAGAAGCGGGCCGCTGGTCTTCCTGCCACAGGTCAAAGTCTTGCCGGGCGCCGAGACCTTGGGCGGCAATATCGATGAGGGTGATCATCGAAGGCTCGGCATTGATGACGGTGGCCTGCAGGCGCAGGTCTTCATGCTGCAGTCCGGGCCAGGTAACACGCAAGCCCTTGTCGGCCACCAGCACGACCGAACCGCCGCTATCCGCTTGTACCGGGTTGGCCACATCGAGCGTCGCCACCGGCAATCCCCAGTAGGCCTTGGTCAGCTTGGCCTGTCCCGATAGTCTAAAGGCCGGGCTGGACGAATCACTGACCACAAAGTCTGCCGGCGACACATTCCACGGGATCAGTACTTTACTGATCAGCGCATTGTACTCGAGCGCGATCGCCGCCTGGCCGGTATTGCTGAAGCTCATGGCCTGTCCGAATACCGTGGCCGTTGCCTGACCGATACCGGTAATATCTACCTTATTGTTTTGCCATACCAGTTGTAAAGAGGCAGGCAGGCTGTAGGTCGCTTTACGCGCATCGTCGCCATAACCACTGCCATCACCCGGATACGTTTCGGTAGGTTGTTCAATGTCGAGGGAAAGCGTGATGATGGTAGCGGGGTTGAGGGTAGCCTGGTTGTTTTGCAGTACGGGGGCGATACTCGTTTTGAGTGTTCCGCCTTTGATCTTCAGGCCTACATATTTGTCATTGGGTGCTACGGGCGATAACAAATGTGCATTGATCCAAATACTGCCGGCATTCAAGGTGTACTGTTGTAACAAGGGCGGTGGCGGGGTGGGACCCACGATGACGGGATTGCCACGCACAGTGGTCTTGAACAGCAAAGCCGGCACGCCATTCATGTAGAGCGTGACGAGCTTCACGATGCGGTAAATGTCGATCCAGATCTCGAGTCCCTGTTCATTGAGGAAGGGCCCCAGTATTTCAATGGGTTTACTACCGACCGCCCAGTCGGGCACACTGCCCGCCACTTCATACTGGCGTACGGGTACCTGGCGGATAAAGAACCGGGTTTCCGGATCCTTGTTGTCTTTGATGGTCTGCGCAGCGACCGACTTGATCTGGTCGAGCGACACCTTGCTCACTTCGGGAGCGGAAAAAAGCTGCGCGGAATTGAAGACGACTTGCTCGCCTGCATACGGAATATCTCCTTTTACTACCGAGGAAGCGATGAGCTCCTGGGCCCGCTTCAATTGCTGCTCCTGTCCGGGAGCGGCCGGTTGAAGCCGGGCAGTAAGGTTTTCCAGCAGGCGCGAGAGTTGGTCCTGTGTCATGTTGGGTGTTTTAATGAGCAATAACATAGATGGCCGCAAACCTGTAAGGCTTACAGCAAAGACTGGCTTGGGTATAGCATTATACCCGGGTGGAAATACAAATTGGATGGAGGCGAAATAGTCTTGCCTTAGGTACGCTGCAGCCTGAACTGCATGGATCGCACGGCAAGGGAATGGAGGTAAAAGAAAATGAGGACGTGAAGATAAGGGAATTAAATATGCAGAAAGTTACCGTAAAGTGGTATTTTTTGGCTTCGAACGCAACTTATCATCATCCGGGCAATCAACATGGAACACTATACCATTATACTGGTGCTGCTGGGCATCATGATCATCATCAGCACGATCGCCGAAAACAAAAAGATATCCGTACCCATCGTACTCATCCTGTCGGGGATCGGTCTGGGATTTGTGCCCGGTATGCCACCCATGGAGATCGATACCGAAGTGATCTTCCTGCTGTTCTTACCACCGCTGTTATACGATGCCTCTTTTAAGATACACCTGAAGGAGTTCCGTGCCAATTTCGGCACCATCTCCTCACTGGCCTTTACGCTGGTCTTCGTCACGACGGCCGGCCTGGCCGCCATCGCCTATTACCTCATTCCCGAAATAACCTGGCCACTCGCGTTTGTACTGGGCGCTATCCTCGCGCCCACCGATGCCGTAGCCGCCCTCAGCATTACCAAGGGATTGAAGTTATCTTCCCTGAGCACGACCATCCTGGAAGGTGAGAGTTTGTTGAACGATGCATCAGCCCTGGTCGCCTACCGATTTGCCATATTAGCCGTAACGGGTACAGCTTTCGTGATCTGGAATGCCGGCCTCACCTTCCTCATCCTCCTGGCGGGTGGCTTCCTCATAGGCATCGGCATTGCGCGCGCACTCTCGTGGCTGTTACGCCTGTTCAGCCACAATACGGTGACCATCCTCAGCCTGCTGCTCCTTGCCCCCTTTGTGACCTACCTGGTAGCAGAAAGGTTCCACAGCTCAGGCGTGATCGCGGTGGTCACGCTGGGCTTCAGCATGTCGCGCTGGAGCGACATGAAATTTCCGGATCATGTAAAGCAGCAATCGGCCACCATCTGGGAGATGATCACCTTTATGTTGAATGGATTGATCTTTATTCTCATCGGGCTCGAGTTTCCCGTGATCGTGGAAGAACTCTCATCCAAGCAATTACTCACCTATGCGGGTGTAGGCTTGCTGCTCACCGTGGCGGCCCTCATTATCCGTACCTGGAATGTATTTTTGAACAGGAGAAAACTACATCACGCCTTCAATCACCCCAAACTGAAAGGCACCCGCCGCGCCGTCACCCAAGACGTACTGCTCAGTTTCCAGGACAGCCTCATCATCAGTTGGTCGGGCATGCGGGGCATCATCTCCCTGGCCATCGCCATTGGTTTACCGCAAGTAAGTGGTAAAGATGGCGCTCCCATGAAAAATGTGATCATTTACATCACCACAGTCGTAGTATTGCTGACCATCGTGGGCCAGGGATTGCTGCTACCCGGTATAGTAAAGAGAAATGCTGTTGCCGAAGCGAATCCTGTTGCATAAAAGCGATCCCGCGGAGCACGTCGCTGAACAGTCGACCTACCCACGGCATCGCTTCCGCCTAATGGCTCCGGGAAAATTACTAGGACTTGTGTGCGTCCATCTTTTTAGGGGTCTCCGGCTCCTCTTCATCGTCGGTGATCCGATCCTGCGCATGGTCTTCGCCCCGCAATACGGCATCGTTACGCACCTGCCCATCGATGGGGATATCGGTATCGGCTTTGGGCGCGATGAATTCATCCGGCGCGGTATCAGGCGCTTTCAGCGCCTCCTTAACCTCCTCATCCACTGGCTGTTTTTTCTTATTGGTTGGCATATGGCTGGTTTTTACAGGCCCACGCAATCGCTGGCCTTCCAGGGTAAGGATTCAAAACCCGTACCAGGCGGTCATTACAGGGCAGCCCCCCTGCCCGATCGCATGCCATGCGGCCGACTGCCAAGGCCATCCCAACGGGGAAAGCAAGGCCGCTTCCAGCTAACTACCACAGTGATAGGAAATAAGAATGGCTACCCCTCAGATCTTCCGCAACAACTTGCGGTCGATATAGAAAGTACCAAAAGGAATAAAGCAGGCCAGGATCACCTTCCAGGTGGTTTGCCTGAACTTCCATTGCTGCTCTACGCCCACACTCAGCGCATTGAAGAGAAACAACAGGAACAAGGCTCCGTGTATGGGTCCCAGCAACCGGGTCAGACTGGGATCCTGTTGTACATACTTCATTGGTACGGCTACGAACAGCAACACGAGCAACGAGATACCTTCCAGGTATCCGATCAGGCGAAGTCGCCCCACAGAGGATCTAAACATGGTGTATTGATTTATCTGAAATAAGGTCGGGCTGCAAATGGAGAGAAAGGCCAGGGTATGGCGATCAGGATCACGATGGCAGCCACCGTATACCAAACAAGCATAGTCTTAAACTTAAGCCGGTCCGTTGGCTTTCTTTTGGCCAAGGCCGATCCAATGGTCACCAGCACGATCGCCGCCAGCATCAGCGTGCTATGGATCATACCAAAGAACAACAACGCGAATGACTCCCGGCTACTGCCAACATCCTGCAGAAAAGCTTTAATCAGCGGGCTTTGAAAGTACAATACCATCCCGATCATCAATTGCACATGAGCGATCGTAGCCGTCCAGTGGCGGATGCGGTCCTCGGTCCGGGTAAAAGGCCTGTTGCCCCAATAACCGCGGTAAGACCGGTACAGCGATAGCAATAAACTGAACACCACCAGCCAGCGAAAGGCTGAATGCAACACCAAAAGCATTGTATACATACGATATGATTGGCGCGCACACAGCAGCCACTGCTTAGTTGGAAAAGCAGCTTTACGCACGAGGCTCCGTTGCGCGCATGACGAATGACCACAAAGCTAATAAAACATACCGACTAGTATGTTTTTAACCTGAAATAAATTATTGCAGCGTAGCAAGGTAGTCTTTCAGCTGCTTGAGATAGACCAGGTATACCGAAGAACTGTTGGCCAGCTTACCCATATTGCGGATGCCCCAATAGCCCGACATCATGAACAGCGCCACCTGTTCAGGCTTCACATCAGCGCGGATGCTGCCGTTCTTTTTGCCGTTTTTTACGCATTGCACGATCGCCTTCTTCCAGGCTTCCGATAGCTCGTTCAAAACCCGGGTAAATTCACTGTGCCAGGGAGCCATCTCCTGCGAAAGGTTGGCAGCGGGGCAGCCATATTCCACCCGCATGAAATCGTTTTTCATCAACACCGTGTACATCATATCGTACAACAGCTTCACGGCATCACCCTCCCCCTGTAGCTGTCGCATGAACGTAGTCTCAAAGGTGGGCTTAAGCAACTCTTCGATGATCGCTATGCCCATCTCATCCTTGTTCTTGAAATGGTAGTAAAAGGCTCCTTTCGTCATACCCGTGGTTGCAAGAATATCATCCAGGCTGGTGGTTTGATAACCTTTGGTGTAGATGAGTTCGAATGATTTCTGCAAAATGGTCAACCGGGTAGCTTCAGCCTTTTTCATATTTATAACAGAGCGAGATTTATACAAAGGAACAAAAAAAGTCGCAGTGGCTGCAGGATGTTAGGAAGGACCAAACTGATCGTCACAACAAGCTGTTAAAATACCTGGTGGCGGATGGGGCCGTGGCACAGTTTTATTATAAATACCATTGAACCAAAAACATGCGCTATGGCACTAACAGATGATAAAAAGAAAGACCTCCCCAAGGAGCCCGAAAATGAGGATATGGTGCTACCACCCGACCCGGAGACCTTGCACAAAACCGACCCCCAGGAAAATATGAAGGGTCCGGTATCCTCCATCATGCACAGTATCGAAGACAAGGTGGAAGAAAACGACAAAGAGCAACCAGAAGATAAAAAATAGGGGTATATCTACCACTATCCGGGGCTGACCTCATGAAGGTCAGCCCTTTTTTTATGGCACGCTGCTGCACTCCCACTACTCGGCTTATTGTCTGCAATAGTACTACACATGGCACTGATTCTCTGTACACATAGCATTGCATCCCCCTGTTCAGTGCTATGATTATATGAGGTTACTGGCAGTCGGAGTGGTATAGCAGACTAATACTCAAGCATATACCCTACTATTTCCATCCAAAACTATCGAAAGCCAGTGCAATAGCATTTCCCCAAAACGCCGTAACCAATTGAATAGCTGTCCATTACGCCACACTAAATAATCCATCTACACGCCCAAAACGGCCTTATACGACCTTTTAAGCGATTTTGACCCGGTAAGCGCCGCTACTTGATGAGAGGTCACCCACCTTGTCGGGCGCTTGCGTAACCTGCCGTTGGTTATCTATATTTGCGCAGCTTCCACCGATTCCGGTACATTCACCGGATCAGCAGGAGCCGCAGGCAACATCGGTTCCTGCACGTCTAATCAGCCAATCGACAATCATTCAAGTAACATTAGCACAAAATGAAAATGACCTGTCTCAATCGCTTCACCATCAGCACAGCCCTGCTTGTCTGCGCTGCGACCATTGCACAAGCACAAAACGGATCTGGTGCCTCCTTGCCGCCCGTGGAAACCAAAGACCCCAACAGCAAGTATAAACCCGCCTTTGCCGGACAAACACGCATTGCTGGTATCAAGACCACCACAGTATACAAAACCGATAAGCTGGCCGACCAACTCAAGAGCCCCTGGGCCGTAGTACCCATGCCTGATGGACGCCTGCTCATCACCCTCAAGGGTGGCTCTATGGAGATCAGAAATGCCGACGGCAGCCTCGCGAAGGCCATTGGCGGTTTTCCTGCAGTAGAATCACGTGGACAAGGCGGCTTGCTCGATGTAGCCCTCGATCCCGAATTCAATAAGAACAAGACCATCTACTGGTCTTTCTCTGAAAAACAAGGAGAAGGTAACCTGACATCTGTCGCCAAGGCAACCCTCAACGAAGCCAGTGGTGCCGTAGAAAATACCGTCGTCATCTTCCGCGCAACACCTGCCCTGAAAAGCAGCCTGCACTTTGGTAGCCGTCTCGCCTTTGGCAAAGACGGATTCCTGTATGTATCGACCGGCGAACGCTCCAACCTCGATGGCCGTGTACAAACCCAACGCCTCGATGCAGGACTTGGTAAGATATTCCGCATCACCAAAGACGGCAAGCCCGCACCCGGCAATCCTTTCATAGGCAAGCAAGGCGCAATGCCCGAGATCTATGCGTACGGCTTCCGTAACCCGCAGGGCCTCGCCTTCGATCCATATACCGGAGAACTTTGGGAAGCAGAGTTTGGCCCCCGTGGCGGTGACGAGATCAACCTGGTAAAAGCCGGCAAGAACTATGGCTGGCCCGACATTACCTACGGTATCGAATACAGCGGAGAAAAAGTAGGTGAAGGCATCCAGCAAAAAGAAGGTATGGAGCAACCCGTATACTATTGGGACCCCGTATTGTCGCCCAGCGGTATCGTGTTTTACGAAGGTGACGCGATCCCCGAGTGGAAAGGCAATCTCTTCGTATCTGGTCTTAGCAGCACCCACCTCGCCCGCCTGGTGATCAAAAACAATAAGGTAGTGGGAGAAGAAAGACTGCTGGAAGACAAAAAAGAACGCATCCGCGATGTAGCTTGTTTCAACCAGATGCTGTACGTGGTAACCGACTCCGGCAACCTCTACCGCATCAGCAAACAGTAACCTATAACGTAAGTATATTCGCAACAGGCTGGTCCATAGGGCCAGCCTGCTTTATGTGGGATCATTTCAGGGAATAAAGGACAAGGCCAGCAGCTGGCAACCGACCATCGCAGTACGCCGCAGTCCAACCACCGAAAAAGTTCGTTGCAGTCGTGCCGCTGTTCCGGCCACGAGCGGATAGAGACCGATCAGGTTGATCGAATAATCACTCCACAGCAATACCATGCAGGCGCAGGTACAAAAACATCGGTAAAGGAACTTTTCCATACCGTAGCAGTAAAAAAATAAATGCCTGCCGACCCTACGATCAGTACAGGCATTTATCCTTTATACTTGCGTAAATAATTCCTCAAATGGGTGCCAGCCAAAGGCTGTTCTACCATGATATTGGTTAATTACTTGCAGGCTTGGTTGCCGCGACGCGGTGTGAAACATTCGTCATATTCATTTCCCAGCTTTTGCCATTATCCGGCGAAAAAGCCTGCGCCCATACCGGGTGATCGGGATTGGTCTTATCCCATTGAAACATCATGATGATCGGCTTACCCTGAAACACATCCCGGGCATAGAACGTTCCTACATTTCCTTCAAAGGAACCTACCACCGGCACATCCAGTATACCCAAGTTACTATCGGCCCAATAAAGGCTCCACAGTTTGGTCGCCGGATTGAAAAGCCGCACGGTCAACCCCTCATAGGGTTTACCATTCACCTGGTTGTAATTCGTCCGGTAGAAGTCGATGTTGCCGAGGCCATTCAGAATAGTGCCCATATTGTCGGAGGTGGAGGGGTACTCGATCCACTCGTGGCTATTGTTCAACCGGGTCTTTAGTCGACGGTTGTCCATTGTCCACCGACCGGCCAAAAAATCAAAATCGTGTTGGGAGGAAGTGGCCGATGGTTTTATTACCAATGCCCCCTGGCTATCGACGGTCGCGTTGACCATCTTGAAATCGGCAGGGATCTGGGCACGTATATCCGAACAAAGCAGTGTCATCAGCACCGTGACCAGCAAAGTAGCACGAACAGAAAGCAACATACAGATAGGTTTAATGATGAGCAGTGTAAAATACACTTAAAGATAGGCAACATCGATGATCCGCGCCCTTTAACAATGCACTCTCCATATCAGGTTCGTAGCGTTTACCATCCACAGTGATATCATGTTGCACCATCAATTGATGAGCATCCCTACTGAATACACCGGTCTATCTAACGGACTCACCTATCCACCTCCACCTATTCGCCTGAAGGATAAGGGGATCGATATTCAAACTAACATCGGGGGTTGAAATAATAACACCGAAATGACTTGTATCCGAAACGTAACCAATCATTTCCATGGCACCAAAGTCGGTGGTATCGCGAACAGCATCAGCCGTATACCAATAGCCATCAAGGCATTTGTGGCCGTGGGAATGCCCGCACGTAGTCAATTTAAACAAACGATTTTTTACAATATACTGTTGTCGATGTGCACGAGCTTTGTGATCAATAAAAACGAAAACCATGTTTACGATTGAACAAATTCAACAAGCGCATGCACAAGTGAAGAGCGGAGCCGATTTTCCCGCCTATATCCGCGACCTCAAAACGCTCGGGGTAACTGGTTATGAAACCTGGGTAGCAGATGGTCATACCAACTACTTTGGCGCCAACGCTTACAGCGTTATATCAAAGGGGAAATATGATGCGCTGACAATATCCGGTCAATCAGACAAGGCTGGTTTCCAAACAAGACTCAAATCCCACCAGGATGGACAAACAGACTACATGACCTTTTGCCGGGATTGCGCAGCAACTGGGATCGAGAAATGGATAGTCGACCTGGCCCGGATGACCTGCACGTATTATGACCGAAATGAACAGGAGATACTCACAGAAGCCATACCAGGATAACCAATACCGCCGGGTTATTCGTTATTTTTACGCCAGACCGGCCTGCACCGTGCTTAAACACCGCCAGGCCATTACCTGCATGAAATTTGCCCCATACATACCAACAGCGCTACTGAAGCCCTTTATCCGGCAATACGTGGTGGCAGAAAACGACAACGCCAACGAGTACAAAGTACTCCCCGCTCCCGGCCTCGTGATCGGCTTCCAGTATAAAGGGCAATTGAGCAGGATTGACAACAACCAGGCGAGCAAGCTTGCTACGGCTGGTATCACAGGCATTTCAGACACCTTTAAAATCTTCCGTAATTCAGCCAATACCGGCACGGTCCTCGTCTATTTTACCGAGACGGGGTTCACCCGGTTTGCAACCCACCTTGCGCACGAGATCTTCGGACTCAGTGTATCACTGGACCATATTTTTGACCGACAAGACGTACAGGAAGTAGAAGAAAAACTCAGCCATGCTACCGGGGACGGGCAGCGAATCAAGATCGTGGAAACCTTTTTATTATCGCGGTTGAAAGATATACAAACCGATCAACTCATTGTAGAAGCCGTTAACCTGATCTACGCCTCCAAAGGCGCCATCCGCATCTCCGCCATCTGCGAGAAACTATACATCAGCCAGAGCCCGCTCGAAAAACGCTTCCGGAAGATCGTGGGCACCACACCTAAGAAGTTTGCTTCCATTGTCCGCTTCAATACCGTACTCGACCAACTCGTACAGGCCAAATCACTCACGGATATCTGCTTCGAACATAACTTCTTCGACCAGGCACATTTTATCAAAGACTTTAAACAGTTTACCGGTGAAACGCCGGAGCATTTCAAGCGCTTTCTGTAGCTGCCCGCATCCAGCTTACCTTCACCGTACAGATGCCGTCAGGCGGTTGGTGGTAAATGACAGTTGCTGGCGAGCCCCGATACCTGACCAGCCAATAACTGATTACAGATCATCGTCCGACAGCTCATGGTCTTCATATCCATGCTCATAGAAACCATGATCTTCCTCAGCAAATCGTTCATCGTCCTGTCGGCCGGAGGCTGCAGCCGGTAAAGCAACCCGCCATCCGTTTTCATCCCGCACCAACCCTGCCAGGGGTGCCCCTTGCCGTCCGCCGTAATTATCCATTTGCATACACAGCTATTTTCAGGCAAAATTACAATCAACAGGCCATTGCCAGCACAAACACTCATTCCCCGCATTGGGTACGATCGGCCACAACAGCGCCCTTGCTATTGCAACCAGGCCCAGCGTGTCGCCCAGTCCAGGAGTACCGCAGTTCGCCATTTCGATACGGTACGGGCGCCTTGCTGCCTGCCATAAAAGAGCGATGCATCCGGCCGGTCGGTATACCGTTTTTACCCAGCCTGAAATCACCGGCAGCTGATTTGCCTGGCCATCCATTCACTACCACCAGCTGGCCACTTTGCGGCGTGAAGCCGGGAATCGCGGAATGCGTCTGGTAGACCACCGTCTCGGCTTGCTTGGGGCGCATAGCGCACCGTGTAATAGCCATTACCCAGGTAATCACCTGGCCATTGCTGTTCACCGATCTTCGCTTGCACTGCCAGGGTAAAACAGGCCCAATCGGCAGGTATCGTCAACACAGGCCCTTTGAAATGCCATTCAAGCACGGTGTAAACGGAGACGGTATCGGCCAATGTAGTATTACGCTGAAACACCCGATGCGGACTATGCCGGATGGGAACAAAACTGCCACCCCAGCTTTCTTTCGTGGGATTGGCCGGGTCACCATCCATCATGTAAGGCATTGAAGGCGTGTCCCCCATCTTAACATTACCGCCGTAGTACTTAATGAAGTCGCTACCAAGATGGCCTGCACCACGGTTGTATTCCGCATAATAAGCTTTGTTCTTTAGTGTGTCGGCAGGATCAGTATCGGAAAACAAACCATAATAAGAAGAAAGAAGAACAACGGAAGAAGCAATCGCTTTTTCATACAGGCATGCAGCTTGGGTGATCAGTATTTCAAATATACTCCCTCCCCCTGTACAGCCGTCCTGTACGATCCCGTTAAGCCCCTATTTTCCCTGGTAAGCCAGCAACCGCAACGCATTGAATACAACGATCAGCGTCGAGCCCTCGTGGGCCACCACCGCCGGACCAATGGTCGCAATACCGAGTATGGTCAACGGAATCAGGATCGCCACCATACCGAGGCTGACGATCAGGTTTTGTTGGATGATCTTTTTTGCATGGCGGCTAAGCCCGATCGCAAAAGGCAAGAGCGACAGCTTATCACCCATCAGGGCGATATCGGCGGTTTCCAGCGCCACATCGCTACCCGCGGCCCCCATAGCAATACCTACCGTACTCCTGGCCATGGCCGGTGCATCATTGACGCCATCGCCCACCATCGCCACTTTGCCTTCCTGCTGCGCGAGCTGCGTCACCGCCTCCACTTTTTGCTCGGGCAACAAACCGCCACGCGCTTCTGTAATACCCGTTTGCGCAGCAATGGCTTCGGCTACCGCCTGGTTATCGCCCGTCAGCATGATCATTTTACGGATGCCTTCCCGCTGCAACGCTTCCAGCGCTCCTTTGGCTTCCGCCCGTGGGGTATCCATCACGGCGATCATCCCAATATATTCCTGGTTGCGTCGAATGAGCATTGTGGTATGTCCCTCCTGCTCCGCCTTGCGCACAACCGCAACGATCTCGGCCGAGGGTTTCGATTCATCCAGCGATTCAAACAAGGCCAGGTTACCAGCAAAGATGGCATCGTTGCCCAACGCCGCCTTGATGCCTTTACCCAGCACCGCTTCCATATCGTGCGCAGCCGGCAGATCTTCTCCGCCCAGCTTTTCTTTCCCATCCCGTACAATCGCTTTGGCAATCGGATGATCACTCAGCGTTTCCACCGCCACCACGATCTTCAACAGTTGCACTTCCGTTACATCCGTCTTCAGCGGCATGATCTTCGTCAGCTTGGGTTTCCCCTCCGTCAGCGTACCCGTCTTGTCGAAAGCAATGGCTGTTAAGGAACCCAGATCTTCCAGCGGTCGCCCGCCTTTGATCAATACCCCTGCCCGCGCAGCCCGGGCCACACCACTTAGCACCGCACTGGGCGTCGAAATAGCCAGCGCACAAGGGCTGGCCGCCACCAGCACGGACATGGCCCGGTAAAAGCTGGTACTAAACGTTTCATCGACCACCAAAAAAGCAAAACAAAGCAGCACCACCAGGATCAGTACGGCGGGCACGAAGAACCGCTCAAACCGATCGGTAAACTGTTGCGTGGGTGATTTTTGCGTTTGCGCTTCATTGACCAGTTGCACCAGCCGGCTCAACGTACTGTCACTGGCTTCCTTGCTTACCTGTATTTCCAGCAGGTCATTGCCATTGATCGTTCCGGCAAATACACGGTACTTGTCATCGAGTTTACCAGTCTCTTCGATCTTGAAACTCCCCTCCGGTGCAGGCTCTTTATCAACAGGTATACTTTCACCGGTAATGGGTGCCTGGTTCACGCTGCTACTCCCCTTCACCACGACACCATCAGCAGCTATTTTTGTATTGGGGCGCACCACGATCACATCACCTTTGCGCAAGGCTTCGATGGGCACCTCGTTAGTGCCGTTACCGTCCTTACGCAAGGCAGTCTTGGGCGCCAGTTCCGTCAGTGCAGCGATCGACTTACGCGCCTTCTCCATCGCAAAATGTTCCAGTGCATGTCCCAGGCTGAAGAGGAACAACAACAAAGCCCCTTCCACCCAACTACCCAGAATCGCCGCACCGATAGCCGCCACGAACATCAGGAAATCGATCTCGAAGCCACCGCGTGCGATGGTCTGCGCCGCCTCTTTGGCGGTAAAATAACCGCCAAAGAAATAAGCTGTGATGTAAAAGATCATGGACACCAACGGAGGGATACCGTCGATAAAAGACAAGCCGAAGCCAATACCGATCAATCCACCACAGATCAGGCTAAAGATCAATTCGGTGTTCTTGCCGAAAATACCTCCGTGCGTATGGTTGTGCCCATCACCTGCCGCATGTGCATGTTTATCGCCGGGTTGATGAACGTGTTGACCAGCTGCCTTATGACTTGAATTCCATTTCATGCAATGGTTGCTTTAAACGTAATTTAATGTCCATGTTCTCCTTCACCCGCATTGTTGATCTTGGCCAGCACAAAGAAGGCCCCTCGCGTCACGATCTTTGCATTCCCGGGTATCGGCTTCAATAAAGTAATCTGTGTGTATCCGACCTCGCTGGTCCCTTTGGCGATCGCCACCTTTTCGAAGGTAACACCCTTCTTTCCTTCCTCCCCCTTATGAGTATGCTGTTCCTGTTGTTGAGGAGTTGAATTCCGCTCCCCCTTTTCATGATGTTCCTTTCCGCCGGGCGAATCGGTGACCATGAAAATATAATCCTGCCCCTTATCCGTTACGATGGCTTCATTGGGCACAGCCGGTGTAGTGACCTTATCGAGACTGATCAAGGCCGTGATGGTCATCCCGTCTATCAGGCCCGTTTTATCACCATTCACCCGCGCGTGTACACTCACCGCCTTGCTTTCATCTTCAAAAGAAGAGCCCAGCGAGTAGATCTGCGCATCGTATTCCTTACCGGGATTATTCGTCAGGGTAAAATGGATCTGCTGGTTATTCTTCAGCTTCGACAAATCCTTTTCGTATACAAAGAGATCAAGATGCAGTTGACTGTTATCGACAATCTCGGCAATGGCCGTCGACACATTCACAAAACTCCCCATTTGCACCGTCACGCTGCTCACAATGCCACCGATCGGGGTACGAATAGACACCACCGATACCAGGCTGCCATTCGACAGCGAAGCCGGGTTGATGCCCATCAGCTGTATCTGCTGTTGCAAGGCCGACGCACGTGTTTGTAAGCTGCGCAGGTTCGACTCTGCCGCCTGTAAGTTCTTTAAGGCGCCCGCATTACCCTGGTTCAACTCCTGCTGGCGTTGTAATTCCTGCTGCGCCAGGACGATCCTGGGATGAATGGACAGGTACTCTTCCTGTACAACGATAAATTCAGGATTCGAGAGCGTGGCAATCACCTGCCCTTTCTTCACCACATCGCCAGGCTGTATCAGCAAGCGCTGAACCACCCCACTGTACAGCGAATTGATCTGGGCCTTGTTTTGATTCGGCACCCGCAACACGCCATTGGCACGTACGGAAGCCGTTAACTGCTTCTCCTCGATATGACCGATCTCGATACCGATACTTTTTATTTGCGCTCCCGTCAGGGTGGCGGTATGGCTGTTTTCGTGCGCTTCGTCTTCCTGGGCAGCCGCACCGGCTTCCTTTTCCGCGGCAGCATTGTTCCCGCCACAGGAGACCTGCAACAGAACGATAGAAACTACCCATAAGATCGCGACAACTTTTTTCATGGTCTGTATATTTTAGACACTATTGGTTAAGGTAATAATTGAGTTGGATCACAGATTGATTATAAGCGTTCAGGCTCTCCAGGTAATTACGCTGGATATCGATCGCCTGTGACAGGTATTGCGACAGTTCCGCAAAACTGATCTCACCGGCCCGGTAGGCGAGCGAAGATGCCTTGATAATTTCGTTGGCCTGCCTCAACCCGGTCGTTTCATAAAAGGTAACCATGCTATGGTTCTTCTGCACTTCTTTTTCTGCCTGGTTCTTCTCCGTACCAAACACCTGCAGCTCATAGCTGTATTGCTGCTCTTGCAACGCAGCTTCCGCTTCGGCAGCCCGTACCCGGTTGCGGGTAGCGCCCAGCCCAAACAACGGGAAGCTGGCCATCACCGAAAAACCGGTAAAAGGATCACTCAGGCCATACAGCCGTTGGCTGAAGAAACGGCCGCTGAACTCGGGCCGGTTCTCGTTCTTCACAACAGGTATGCCTGCCCGGGCGATATTGACTTGTTGCACCTGCAATGCAATCTGCGGATGTATGGAATCGGCGGCCAGCAAAGGGAACGGCAGTTTTTCCAGAACGCCGGCCACCGGGAGGTAACTGGTATCGGTATTGAGCAGCTGCATCAGCGATCGTTGTTGCACGTCTACATCATTCCCGATCTGCCGCACCTGCGCTTCCAGCTCCCGCAACCGCACGGTGGCAGCGATACTGTCCAACCCCGGGCTATCGCCCGTTTTCACTTTCAGGATGGCAGCTGCTTGCAAGGAGCGATAGATACTGTCCAGCCGGGCATACAATCCCTGTTTTTCCTGCAGGTACCATAACTGGTAATAAACACGCCGCACATCACGCTTCAAGGCGGCATCGATCACCTGGGCATTGGCCTGGTAATAACGCACCTGTTCTGTATACAGGTTCTTCTGCGCTTTGTACAATCCCGGCCATGCCACTGCCTGCGACACACCGATCTTCAAAATGCCCTTTTTATCGCTGGGGCGCAAGTCTTCATTTTCTGCAAACACCCCTGTTTTCGGCAACAGCGTAGCCGTCTTTACCTGGGCTTGCCCTTTCAAAACCTGCTGCTGGTTGATGCTATACTGCAGGTTATTGCCAGCCGCCCGGATCGCGTCTTGAATAGCAATGCGCCGGCTGGTTGTTGGCTGCGCCTGCGCCACACCGGCAACAAGCATGAATCCACCTGCTAGTACAGCGTCGATCATCGGTTTCAAGGAACCTCCTTTTTTTCGGGAGAACATAATGTATAATAAAGGCAATACAAACAACGTCAGGAAGGTAGCAGTCACCAGTCCGCCGATCACCACCGTAGCCAGCGGCTTCTGCACTTCGGCCCCTGCACCACTCGACAAAGCCATGGGAAAAAATCCCAATGATGCCACCATCGCCGTCATCAACACCGGTCGCAAACGCGTCTTGGTTCCTTCATACACCCGTTGGAACACATCGCTCACGCCCTCCTTTTCGAGGTGATTGAACGTACTGATCAACACGATACCATTCAGCACCGCTACGCCAAACAAGGCAATGAAGCCCACCCCGGCCGATATACTAAAGGGCATACCCCGCAGCATCAGCGCAAATACCCCACCGATGGCACTCATCGGTATCGCGGTATAGATCAGCAACGCCTCTTTGAAGGAACTGAACGTGAAATACAACAGCATAAAGATGAGTGCGAGTGCTATGGGTACCGCAATGCGCAACCGCGCAGAGGCTTCCTGCAGGTTCTCAAACGTTCCCCCATAGGTATAGTAATAACCGGAAGGCAACAATTTCGCGGCATCCAGTTTTTGTTGGATATCCCTGACCACCCCTTCCACATCGCGCCCCGAAATATTGAACCCGATCACGATCCGGCGTTTACCATCTTCCCGGCTGATCTGTGCCGGCCCTTCCTTGAAACTGACCTGCGCCACCTGTGATAACGGTATCTGGTTGCCATCGGGCGTGGTCACAAACAAATTGCTTACATCATCGATAGAAGTGCGGTTGGCACTGTCGAGCCGCACCACGAGATCAAACTTGCGTTCATTCTCGAAGACCACACCAGCCGATTCGCCCGCAAAGGCCGTGCTGATCGTCCGGTTGATATCGGCTACATTCATCCCATAGGCAGCGATACGCGCCCGGTCATACTGCACGGTGATCTGCGGCAGTCCGGTCGTGCGCTCAATTTGTGGCGCCGTAGCACCGGGAACAGACTGCACCACTTTTGCCACCCTGGTAGCCAGACTCGCCAATGTGTCGATATGCTCTCCGAAGATCTTGATTGCTACATCCTGGCGTACACCGGTCATCAGTTCATTAAAGCGCATTTGAATGGGCTGGTTGGATTCGAAGAAAACACCTGGGATCACCTCTAGTTGCTCCAGCATCATTGCAGCCAGTTCATTGTAGTCTTTCGTATTCGTCCATTCGCTTTTCGGCTTCAACACCACGATCAGGTCGCTGGCCTCGGGTGGCATCGGGTCGGTAGGCACCTCCGCCGAACCGGTCTTACCCACCACCAGTTTCACCTCGGGAAAACTACGGATGATCCGGCTGGCCTGCATCGAGGTCTCGATACTTTGGGACAGCGAAGTGCCTTGCGGCAGGATGCAGTGAAAAGCATAATCCCCTTCCTGCAATTGGGGAATGAACTCTCCGCCCATGCGGGTGAAGCAGAAAACGGCTGTAGCAAAAATCGCTACGGTAATGGCCACTACCGCTATCCGCAGCTTCACCGCCTTCCGCAACAACGGGGTATATAGCCGCTGGAAGAACGCCATCATACGGTCGGATAAAGTCCGCTTATGCTGCGCATGCTTCGGCAATATCAGCGCCGACATCATCGGTATATAGGTCAGTGACAGGATCAGGGCACCCAGGATGGCAAAGCTGACCGTTTGCGCCATCGGGCGAAACATCTTGCCTTCAATGCCCACCAATGTCAGAATAGGAATGTAGACGATCAGGATAATGATCTCTCCAAAAGCCGCGCTACTTCGTATGCGGGAAGCTGATACAAACACCTCCTGGTCCATTTCAGCCTGCGTTAGCTTATGCGTTGACTTTCGCAAACCCAGGTGGTGCAGCGTCGCTTCTACAATAATCACGGCACCATCTACGATCAGGCCAAAATCGATCGCACCAAGGCTCATCAGGTTGGCACTGACGCCAAAGGCATGCATCATACCCAGTGCAAACAACATCGACAGCGGTATCGCCGAAGCCACGATGAGGCCCGCCCGCAGGTTGCCCAGGAACAACACCAGCACAAACACCACGATCAAGGCACCCTCGATCAGGTTCTTCTTCACGGTGCCCACCGCCCGATCGACGAGATCGGTCCTGTCGAGAAATGCCTCTACCACGACATCATCCGGCAATGACCGCTGGATGGTTGCCATCTTTTCCTTCACCCGGTTTACCACAGCAGCACTATTGGCCCCCTTCAACATCATCACAATACCGCCTACTACTTCTTTTTCGCCATTATAGGTGACCGATCCATACCGCACCGCACTGCCCAATTGTACATTGGCCACATCCCGTACCAGTACCGGGATCCCATTCACCCTTTTGATCACGATGTTGCGGATGTCTTCCAGTGAACTCACCAGTCCGATACCGCGAATAAAATAGGCATTGGGCTTTTTGTCGATATAAGCACCGCCCGTATTGGCATTGTTGTTTTCCAGGGCGGTAAAGATCTCCGACATGGTAACGTTCATGCCCTTCAACCGGTCGGGACTTACCCCTACTTCGTATTGTTTGAGCATACCACCGAAACTATTCACTTCGGCCACCCCCGGCGTACCATACAATTGACGGGCAACGATCCAGTCCTGCAGGGTACGCAGGTCCATCGCCGTGTACTTGTCTTCGGCCCCCTTCTTAGGGTGAAGGATGTATTGATAGATCTCCCCCAGCCCCGTGCTCACGGGCGCCAGTTGAGGCGTACCGATTCCCGCCGGTATATGCGCTTCGGCTTGCTTGAGTTTTTCGGAGATGAGTTGACGGGCAAAATAGATATCGACCTCATCTTTGAAAACCACGGTGATCACCGACAGGCCAAAACGGGAGATTGAGCGCATTTCCTCCAGGTCGGGCAGGTTGGCCAGGCTTTGTTCGATCGGGTAAGTGACCAACTGCTCGGTTTCCTGGGCAGCCAGTGTAGGGGTATTGGTAATGATCTGCACCTGGTTGTTCGTGATATCCGGCACTGCATCGACCGGCAACTGGAAGGCACTCCAAACACCCCAGACAATGAGCCCCCCCGTCAACAAACCAATGATCAGCTTATTTTGAATTGAAAAACGAATAATCTTGTCCAGCATACATTCATGGATATTTAGGTTACGGGCAGCTGTAAAGCATACCCGCGATGGACGGCATGACGTTTACGCCACACCCACAGCATTCACATGCAAATAGGGGAAATTACTCCGTGCAGTACGCACGGCACAACAGCAAGATTAAGCCAGTAACTGAGGCGGTTGCCATACAGGAAGAGAAATGCTGATCACAGCACCCAGGTAAGCGTCGGAGTAACGAAGCGCGGGGGCTTCCGGACGGGCAGCTTCGATAGCTGCCGGATGGAATACTGAAGCCACGGAGCAGCAGGAGCAGGTACAAAACGGCGGACACAGGTCCTGGTGCGCCCCTTTACCATGCTCATCGTTGACGGCCAGGTGAATATTCGCGCCTTCTGCCATGGCCATGTCATTGTCCCTGCAGGGCAGGCAGCTCAGAATGAGCACCATGACAGCCAGTAAAAAGGTCATGAATTTCATGCAGCAAAATTAATCAAAATAATAAAAACCAGGTACATTTTAACTATACGTGGTTGCAATTCAGGCAGAACTAGCATGCCACAAAACCTTACCGAATCGCAGCGATCAACGATTCCACAACCGCGTTTACCTGCCCGTTGGTCGTTTCATCCACAATCACACCATCCCGTACTTTCGCCTTCACGAAAGGGATCAGTAAACGCGAACTTTCCGGCATACTGGCCTCGATCACCAGCAAGGTACGGACCAGCGACTGATGTGCCTGCTCGCCCATCGAGGCTGCGGTGATCAGCGCCACCGGTTTGCCCGAAAACTCCATCGAGCCCACCACCCAGTCGATGGCGTTCTTCAACGTACCCGGTACACCCATCGCGTACTCCGGCGTACAGATCAGTACGCCATCCGCAGCGTGCACCCTATCCCGGAAATCGACCACAGCCGCCGGTGGCGCATCACCATCCAGGTCGGGATTGAAATGCGGCAGCTGCGCCAACCCTTCATAGTGCACTACCTGAACGGCATCGGCAAAACGATCTGCAATGATATCGATCAACACCTGGTTGGTAGATTGTTGCCGCGTACTGCCGGAGATCGCAAGAATGTGCACTGGTTTGGTCATGAGTGTGGCGGATTGTGTTACCCAAAAGACAAATGTATCGCAAATCCCGGCAATAGTTTTAGACAACCCTACCGGTAAACCAGTACAAAAAATACCTGCTAATACGGTATTGGTACAAACAGGTACAACAGGTTGCTTTGTAGTGCAGGTCAACCGCCTTCTAATAGTCATGAAACAAACCTACCCACGAGCACTCCTGTGCAGTCTGTTATTGTTAAGCGCCATAACCGGCGCCCGGGCACAAAAAACGCCCACCTATATATTTCCGGCTACCACCTTCCAGGAAGATGAAACAGCCCAACAAATGGAGGAAGGCACCGCCACCATTACCGGCACCGCCAAAATAAAGAAGAAAGGCCGCATCTATTTTCCCGGGCGGCAAGACCAGATCAACCTCTACCCCGCCACGTCCTACATCCTCGAGTTTGCCGACCTGAAGAAGAAATACAACAAGGGAAAAAAGATAGCCACCATGAGCAATGAGGCTTTCACCTACCGCATCGAAGGCAGGACCACCGACAACCAGGGCAGCTTCGAATTCAGGAACCTGAAACCAGGCAAATACTATATCGTCACCTGGATCGATTACGATAAACAGGATAGCTATTCGGTACAAACCGGCACCTCGACCACCTACAATATGTATGGCGCGGCACTCAGCTCCTCTCCCATTTATACAACCTATACCTACAACTACTCGGTAGAAATGGAAGTGTCGGGCATCGTAGAAGTAAAAAGTGAAGGTGAAAAAGTCAACGTAGTAATTACCAACTAACAAACACGATGAAAGCAAACTTTATACTGCTCGCCCTGGGCCTGATCACCAATAGTCTATTGGCCCAAAACGTTAAGTTCCTCGATCCCAATTTTAAGAAGGCCTGTATTTATGCCCATATAGACCTCAATGGTGATGGCGAGATACAGCTCAGCGAAGCACAAAAGGTCACGAAACTGTATGTCGACAAACGCAACATCGACAACCTCACCGGCATCAAGAGTTTTACCAACCTGGAAGAATTTGGCTTCTATTACAACGATATCCGGGAAGCAGACCTATCGGGACTGAAAAAGCTGAGAGCTGTATACGGTTTCTCCACCAAACTGGAAAGCATCAACCTCAAAGGATGCACGAATATCGAAGGTATCTTCCTCGCCTACAATGCCCTTCGCGAGATCGACCTCACCGGCCTCACCAAACTAAAAGAACTGGAGCTCAACAACAACCAGCTTTTCACACTGAATATCGGCAACATGCCCTTACTGGAGATGTGCAAGATACACGACAACATGATCAATACGTTTACTTTTGCAGGTTCTTCCAACATCAAAGAGCTGCAACTACAAAGAAACAACCTGCAGGCGCTCGATGCCCGGCCACTCAAAAACCTCGAATTGCTCTGGCTATGGGATAACCACCAACTCACCTCCCTGAAAGTAACGCAGCTGAGAAAACTGGTCGATCTCAACGCCTGGGATTGCGCCCTCACCAATATCAACATGAGTGGATTGGTAAGCCTGCGGAAATTCAATTGGTAGCAGAAGGATTGAGATAGCGTATCCCGCAAAAGCCCCCTGATTGCCAGGGGGGGGCTTATCATGGCACGATCTTTCCGTCTTTGATTACAGTCTGCACCTCAAACAACACCTGCTTAAAGGCCTTTTCCAGGTCGCCATTAAAAACTACGATATCAGCAATGACGCCGGGCTTGATAACACCCAGCTGACCGCCACGGCCCAGTGCCTGTGCGGCATTCCAGGTCGCTGTGCGTAATACATCGGCAGGAGATAAGCCTTCGTCGAAATAAGCCGCCAGCATATCTTTCGCCTGATCGCCGCGCGACTTTTTCAGCTCGAAGTAAGCATCAGAACCCGCAACGACCAGCACGCCTTTCTTTACAGCGCGCTGCAACCGGTCTGTCAGCGGAGCCAGCATACCGCGAATGGCAGCCGTATCGGAATTGGGTTTGTGTTGTATCTTCTCTATATCGATCACCCCCTGAATAGAAGGATCGGTGGGTACCAGGTAAACACCCCGCTTTGCCATCCGCTCCAGCGAACTATCTGCCAGCGAATAGCCATGCTCGATGCCATCGACCCCGGCTTCCAGCGCCAGTACTACATCACGTTCGCTTACAGCGTGCGCCGTCACGGTGAGCCGATGGGCATGTGCCGTGGTCACGATCGCTTTCAGTTCCTCTCCACTTAATCCCATACGTTCGCCAAACACTACCACCTTGATCACATCCACCATATTATTGGCATGCTCCTTCACCGCCAGGGCTGCATCGGCAGGCCCGTTGACCACCCGGTATTCCAGGCGCGTGATCCGCTCCTGCTCTTGCAGTGGCAATTGGTAAAACTGACCATCCATCGCACTGATGATTGGTCCGGACACCAACATGCGGGGACCTTCGATATAACCGCGGCGGATCGCTTTCGCCACTTCCACATCGAGGTACTGGCCGGCATTGCCCAGGTCACGGATCGTCGTAAAACCCGATGCCAGGTAAGCTTTCGCAAACCCCGCAGCTCGCAACACACGCGTCTCCGTCGAGTTCAACAATACATCGGTAGCCAGGTTGTCTTCCAGCTTTTGCACCATCAGCAAATGCGTATGCGCATCAATCAAACCTGGGGTCATGGTGGCTTTAGGATAGTCCAGCACGCGCGTCCCCTTGGGCACGGTCAGTTTCGGCCCCACGGCCTTAATACGGCCATTGTCGATCAAGACTTCCTGGTTGGTGAGAAAAACGCCTTTTTCAGCGTCATACAATTTACCGGCTTTGATCAGCAACAGGCCTTCAGTAACAGGCTGGGCATGTAGCGCAAAAAAAGACAAACAACAAAAGAATACGAAGAGAAGGTTTCGCAGCATCGGAATCGTTTTAATGGGATACTGCACTAAAATAAGCAAATTCAGTCACCGCCCCTGTTATGGCAATAAGATCATTTCAGCATCGCCGCAATAACAGGCCGCGTTTTTTCAAGTTGATCGTAGTCGAGCTTCAGTCCCATAGGGCCCAGCGCCTGCTCCAGCATATCATATACTTCCTTCACATCTACAAAAGGACCGGCTACCGATTCATAGGCCGTTTGCCCATACCTGTTTTTGACTTTCTTGTCGGCACCCTTTTTCAACAGCAGGGCTACCAGGTCGGGCCGGCCGAAGAAAGCAGCCGTATGCAAGGCCGTAGAGCCGTCATTGTTGCGCAAATTGATGTCGGCCCCCGCATCGATCAGCAACTGCGCAATGGCAGACTTCCCAAACAAACAGGCGCTGATCAACGGGCTCGATCCGCCGTACACGTCACGCGTATTGATGTCCGTACCCGCCGCCAGGTGTTGCCGGATAGCACTGGTATCGCCACGTAACACCGCCGTATGAATATCCATGGCAGGTGGTTTCACCTTCACCGAATCGTTTTTTTGCGCCACAGCCCGGTTGAGCTGACAACTGCCCAGCAATACCAACAACAGGACGAAGATCCTTTGAATAGACATGGTTCCATTTTTTATTAGTTAATGACATAGCCATACCCCCTGCTCATTATTCGCAGCAGGTATACCCAAAAGCACAGTAATTGAAAAATTAATCTTCCCGATACTCGAGGATATCAGCAGGCTGGCATTCCAGTACCTTACAAATAGCTTCCAGGGTACTGAAACGAATGGCCTTGGCCTTCCCCGTTTTCAGGATAGAGAGGTTGGAGAGCGTGAGGCCCACCTTGTCCGACAGCTCGTTCAGCGATAATTTACGCTTGGCCATCATCACGTCCAGGTTCACAATGATCGGCATGGACTATACGGTTAGTTCGTTTTCAGACTGTAATTCAATGCCTCTTTTGAAGATATGCGCAATCACAAAAAGTATAACACCCATGAACAGCCACACATCGGCGCCCTCCAGGTGTAGTACCTCATTGCTGGGCATCGTGACGCCCTGCTGTACCAGCCATTTGGCATACTTGGCACCCCAGTGGGAGAAACACCCCGTAGCCAGGGCGAGATAAGACACGACAAATAAAAAGCGGCCTACCGCAGCACTGAAGGGCTTCGCCATATCCAGCTTCTTCTCCATCAGCAATCGTACGATTTGGTAAAACAGTGTAGCCTTCAGTACGCCAGGTATCGTCATCAGCAACAGCTGCACCAGGAAATGTCCCTTGTCAAAGGCAAATAAATGCTGTAGCTGGAAGTAATCCGCCGCCCGCGCGTTAAAGCCAACGGAGTAGATGGCGTTGAAAATAAAACTCCCGGCTTCAATACTGACGCCGACAAAAATGATCCAGGAAAGGATGTGTAGTACCTGAAGCACCTGTTTGCTGGAAATGGTAAAGCCCATAGTTGTCTTTTTGTGGTTGACGATGTGAAATTAGATAAATATTTATCGATAAACAATAAATATTTTGCGAATTAGGGCAAATAGTGCAGAATTGGCTGATGACCAATTACTAACCTGCACCCAACTACAAACGAACATTCTAACAGAAAAACCAGCTCCTATTTTTGATCGCCGGGGGCACAGAATGATATATAAAGAGCAAATAGCCAGCACAGCAATCCCCACAATGGGGAAGCTTATCATCACATCCAGGTAGAATCATTTGTTCAGGGCGCGCCCGGCAATTGCATAAATTACAGCCATTGCTAATACTTGCAGACCACGAATGCTCGACAACATACCATCCCATTTTTTCCCGGGTAGCGGAGAAATGGTTACCCTGACCCGCCAATTCGATTGGACCACTACCCCACTTGGCCACTATAAAACCTGGCCGGCTGCCTTGCGTATTACCGTCAATAACCTGCTCAATTCCAGGTTTCCCATGTTCCTGTTGTGGGGTCCGCAGTACATCCAGTTTTACAATGATGCCTACCGACCCAGTTTCGGAGAAAGCGGCAAACACCCACAGGCGCTGGGCCAACCCGGACAGGCTTGTTGGGCAGAAGCCTGGGAGATCCTGGAGCCCCTGCTGGAACAGGTAAGACTGAAAGGTGAAGCGCTGTGGCGCGAAGATCAACCCGTTCCCATTCACCGCAATGGCCGCACAGAAACCACCTATTGGACTTTTTCCTACAGCCCGGTATACGACGACCAGGGCGAAGTAGTCGGCGTACTATCAACCTGCTTCGAAACCACCGATAAAGTAAAAGGACTGGAGCACCTGAAAGAGAAAGCCGATGAACTCGCCTTTGCCATCGAAGCTACCGAACTCGGCACCTGGGACCTCAACCCGGCCACCGGTCGCTTCACGGCCAATGACCGCCTCAAAGATTGGTTTGGCATCAAACCAGGAGAAGAGATCCCGTTGTATGTAGCCACCAATGCCATCGCTGCCGAAGACCGGCAGCGCGTACAACAGGCCATTGAACAGGCCATGCAGATCAGTTCCGGCGGACGGTACGAAGAAACCTATACCATCATCCATCCACAAATGGGTATGCCGAAGATCGTACTGGCCAAAGGAAAAGCACAGTTCGATGACGGCCACCATGCCACCCGGCTCAACGGTACCTTACAAGACATCACCGAAAGAGCCCTGGCAGAATGGGAGATCAAAAAAGCCAACCAGGAGTTGCTGCAATCCTTTAACGACGCACCGGTGGCCATCGCCACCATCGATCGCGATCGGCTCACCTTCACCATGGCCAACCGCTTTTATGGCGAACTGGTAGGTCGGGATCCTGCCACCATACTCGACAAACCGTTGCTGGAAGCCTTGCCGGAACTCACCGGCCAGGGATTCGACAAACTACTGGAAGGCGTATTGACCACTGGCATACAGTATGAAGCCAAAGAAGTACCGGTCGATATCATCCGGCAGGGACGGCTCGAAACCATCTATGTCGACCTCGTATACCAGGCCCAATACGGCGGCAGCGAACAACCCACAGGGGTACTCGTCGTGGCCACCGATGTCACCGGTCAGGTACAATCGCGCAAAAAAGTAGAAGAGAGTGAGGCCCGTTTCAGAACACTGATCGAGGAAGCACCCGTAGCCACCTGCCTGTTTGTGGGTCGCGATATGAAAGTAGAGTTGGCTAATGATGTCATGTTGTCTTACTGGGGTAAAGATGACAGTATCCTCGGCCTGCCCTTGAGCCAGGGCGTTCCCGAGCTGGTAGGCCAGAATTTTCTGGATATTCTCGACGAGGTATACACATCTGGTATCACGTTTGGCGAGCAGGGGGCACCAGCCCAACTACTCGTCAACGGAAAACTGGATACCTATTACTTCGACTATACGTATAAGCCACTCAGGAATATACATGGCCAGGTCTATGCTATCATGGACATGGCTGTCGATGTAACCGCTCAGGCCGCTGCCCGTCAACAATTGGAAGCAACTGAAGCGGAGTTGCGCAATGCCATCGAGCTGGCCGAACTGGCCACCTGGGAGATAGACGTTCCCACCCAGCACATCCGGTATTCAGAAAGGTTGCAAAGCTGGTTGGGCATCAAACAAGCTACCCTGCAAATCACCGATTCGCCGCGCATACACCTCAAAGACCGGGAACGGGTTGGCCTGGCGATGAAGAGAGCCATGGAACCCGGCGGCGCTGACACCTTTGATGAAGTATACACCATCATCAATGAGGTCACGGGACAGCAACGCATCATACACACCCGCGGCACCGTCAGGTTTGGCCCCGATGGGCGTGCCCAAACGGTAGTAGGAACCTCCCGCGATGTTACGCTGCAGCAGGAACTGGAAACCACTTTAAAACAGGAAGTACAATTGCGCACGGAAGAACTGGCTGCCTTGAATGAAAACCTCACCCGATCCAATGAAGAGCTCTCGCAATATGCTTATGTAGCCAGCCACGACCTGCAGGAACCATTGCGCAAGATCCGGGTGTTTTCCGAAATGCTGGCCAAACTGGACGAAGGCACCGGCCGTGGTAAAATGTACCTGTCCAGGATCAGTCAGTCTGCCGAAAGAATGACGATGCTGATCACCGACCTGCTGGAGTTTTCCAGCCTGTCCAACAACAGCCCCGAAAAAGGATCGGTCGACCTCAATGCCGTGATCCGCGAAGTAGAGAAAGACTTTGAATTACTGATTGAAGAGAAGCGGGCAACCATCACCATTGGCCAACTACCATCTGTACGTGCCATTAAGATACAGATGAACCAGTTGTTCTACAACATCGTCGGCAACGCCCTTAAATTCTCGCGCCAAGACCCAACACCTCATATTGAAGTACTTTGTACCATGGCAACAGCAGCAGAGCTGGAAAGCTATATCAAGAAACCAATACCCGGTGTCATCTATTACAAGATCAGCATTGCCGACAATGGTATCGGCTTTGAGCGGGAATATGCCGATCAGATATTTGAAGTATTCAAGCGCTTACACCGCAAAGAAGTATATGCAGGGTCAGGTGTCGGACTCGCCTTGTGCCGCCGCATCGTCATCAACCATGGAGGTTATATGTATGCTACATCGGCGCCCGGCAAGGGCACGACCTTCTACATCCTGCTGCCCAGCTCCGCCCCGTAAACAGAACATCGTAATGACACAAAAATGGGCATACCTATACTATATACCCGGAAACGTCACCAAGCAAAAAGCCCGCCTTCGAAAAAGCGGGCGCTCCCATTCATATGCGTTAACCATTAAACCTTATCCTATGCAATCATATACGGAACACAAGTTTGTCTGGATTTAATAATTTATTAAATATTATTTATTAGTATTCTTATCGCAGCATGACCCATTAAAGACATTCCGTGACCGGATACGCTAACAATCGCGCCGCGCTATCACCTTTCGGCTTCCCAACATCCCCCATACATGGTTCCGGACAAGTCAATAATTTATACTACTTTCGCCACGCATTAGGTTCCTGACATGATTTCACCATGCCAGGATTAATAGGGAATCAGGTGCAAATCCTGAGCAGACCCGCTACTGTAAGTTCTATACCAACTGGTTGATCACTACATGCCACTGTTTTTAGTGAGTAAAAATGGGAAGGCCATCAACCGGAGAACAAGCCAGGAGACCTGCCAATGCACATAACATTTTAAGCTTTCGAGGAAAGGAGCTTTGAATACAACACGAACTGACGCAAGTCAGTATCTATTTGTTCACGTGTGTCATCCTGTAAGCTGTCAGCGCAAATCAATGATTGATGTGTAGGTCAAACGCATTAAAAACGTTGGTCATAACGTTTTTTGCATTCGTTGGCACCCATGGCTATGGTCAGCAAAGCAACAGGGATACGATCCGGGTAGATACCGGTCGTATACGGTCGTTGCCCACTGTGATCGTCGCCACTGCCGTGTCGAAAGAAATCATCCCTGGTCAAAGACTATCCGGTAGTCAATTAAAAAGCCTCAACAGCTTCTCTGTCGCCGATGCCGTACGTTACTTCGCCGGCGTACAGATGAAAGACTATGGTGGTATCGGCGGCTTGAAGACCGTCGACATGCGCAGCATGGGCACTAACCATGTAGGCGTGTTTTACGATGGTATCCAATTGGGCAATGCACAGAACGGCATCATCGACCTCGGCAAGTTCTCGATGGACAATATCGAATCCATCACCGTCTATAACGGACAGAAAAGCGATATCTTTCAACCGGCACGCGACTTCGGTTCTTCCGGCTCCATCTACCTCCGCAGCCGGCGTCCCGTTTTCGACTCTACCAAACACACTAATGCCAAAGCCGTCTTCAGAACAGGCTCCTTCAACCTGGTCAACCCTTCCCTATTGCTGGAGCAAAAGCTGACCGACAAGCTCAACGCTTCCATCAGCAGCGAGATCGTCAACGCCTCTGGCCGTTATCCCTTCCGGTATAAACGCGTATTTCATGAAACCGGCAACACCGCCTGGGACACGACGGCCATCCGGCAAAACGGTGACATCGAAGCACAGCGATTGGAAGCAGGACTGTATGGCAATATGAACCGTGGCACCTGGAACCTCAAAGCCTATTTCTACAATTCCGAAAGAGGCATTCCCGGCGCCATCGTCAACAATGTCTGGAAACGTTCGCAACGGCAGTGGGATAGAAACTTCTTCCTGCAAGGATCATTCAAGAAAACCATTACACCGAAATACGATCTGCAGATCAATGCCAAGTATGCCAATGACTACCTGCGCTACCTCAATCCCGATACAACCCTGCTGTACATTGACAACAATTTCCTGCAACAGGAATGGTATGCCTCCGTCGCCAACAAATACAGCCTGACGGAGAAGATAGACATCAACCTCTCCACCGACATTCAATACAATACCTTAACCTCGAACCTCGACGGTTTTGTATTTCCCAAACGGCTCACTTCACTGGTAGCGCTTGCCGCGGCAGCTGACTATGGGTGGCTGAAAATGCAGGCCAGTGTATTGGGCACTTTCATCGACGAACGCATCCAGCGAGGTAATACTTTGGTAGGTGACTCCGCCATCGCCGCCCCCGCCAAACAAGAAATAACACCAGCCTTCTTCCTCTCCTACAAACCCTTCCGCCAGGCCGACTTCAATTTCCGGGCATTCTACAAAAACATCTTTCGGATGCCTACCCTCAATGACCTGTATTATACAGACATTGGCAATATCAGCCTGGAACCGGAATACACCCATCAATACAATATAGGCGTAGCCTATCACAAACGACGCACGGGCAAACTACTCAACGACTGGCAGGTCCAGGCCGATGTCTATTATAACCGCGTCAGCAATAAGATCGTCGCCGTGCCCAAAGGAAGTGGTATGTACCGCTGGATGATGATGAACATCGGTAGCGTAGACATCAAAGGCCTCGAGGTAGTATCCGACCAGGCATTCACCCTGCCGGCCAACATCCTGTTAAACCTCCGCCTCACCTACACCTACCAAAAAGCACAGGACTTTACCGAGCGAAAAAGCCCGGAATTGCAAAAGATCACCTACGGTGGACAGATACCTTATATACCCTGGCACAGTGGCTCGGCCATTTCCAGTATACAATACAAAACCTGGCGCCTCAACTACAGCTTCATCTATGTAGGCGAACGGTACCACAACTCCGCCAACATTCCCGAAAACTATGAGCAGCCCTGGTACACGCACGATATGTCGGCATCCAAAGACATCACCTGGAAGCAATACCGCTTCAAACTGTCGGGAGAGCTCAACAACGTGTTCAGCCAGGACTATGAGGTCGTCGTCAACTACCCCATGCCCAAAAGAAATTTCAAGATCATCTTATCCGTTGAGTTATGAGAAAACATACCACAACTGCCTGCTTATTCTTGATGCTGCTCGCTACCGCCTGCCGCAAAGACGTCGCCGTATTCATGAACGAGGATACCGACCTGGGCGATCCATCGCAAAACGGGTTTAGTGGCTTCTACCTCCTCAATGAAGGCAATATGGGCAGCAACAAAAGCACCCTCGACTACTTCGACTTTTCCACCGGCAAATACCAGCGCAATATCTATGCAGCCATCAACCCCACCGTCCCCAAAGAAATGGGTGATGTCGGCAATGACATCGCCATCTATGGCAGCCGGTTGTACGCAGTGATCAATGCTTCCAACAAAATAGAGGTCATGGACGCGAAGACAGCCAAAAGGATCGGACAGATCGAGATTCCCAACTGCCGGTACATCAAATTCCATAAAGACTTTGCCTACATCACTTCTTATGCGGGCCCCATCGAGATCAACCCCAACTACGCACAGAAAGGCTATGTAGCCAAAGTGGATACCGCCAAGCTGCAGATCGTCGATAAATGCATCGTAGGCTTTCAGCCCGACAACCTCGACATCACCAACGGCAAGATCTATGTAGCCAATTCAGGCGGCTATATGGGCGCGGGCAGTACCGAGAAATACGAACGCACCGTATCCGTCATCGACCTGCAATCCTTCAAAGAAGAAAAACGCATCGACGTAGCCTACAACCTTCACCACGTCAAGGCCGATAAACGCGGCAACCTCTGGGTCACCTCCCGGGGCGATTATAAGAAACTGCCTTCCAGGCTCTACTTCATCGACAATCAACAGCAAAAGGTAACCGACACCATTCCCATCGCGGCGAGCAACTATTTCCTCGATGGCGACTCGCTGTATATCTATAGCACCGAGTGGAGCTATATCACCTATTCCAATGTCATTTCGTATGCCATCGTCGATACGCGTACACGACAGGTAATCTCGACAGCATTCATCACCGATGGTACCGAGCAGGAGATCGAAGTACCCTACGGCATCATGATACATCCCGTTACCAAAGACATCTATGTAACCGATGCCGGCAACTACGTATCACCAGGCATCCTGTACTGCTTCACAGCAGCGGGCAAAAGGAAATGGAGTGTACGCACCGGCGATATTCCGGCGCACTTTGCCCTGCTGCCCAAACAAAAATAAACTGCAATAAAACAGATACATGAAAACAAACAGGCTATTACAACTGCTGACGGTAGTCCTCTTCCTCACTTTCGCATGCAAAAAGGAGCAATACATCGCTCCCACCATCACCGGAGCAGGAACCGACACGACCGTCCTGAACATCGGCGACAAGATTATACTCGCGCCCACCATCACCAACACCAGGGGCAATAGCTATACCTGGCTGGTCAATGGTAAAGAAGTACTCACCGGCGAACTCAGCTATACCTTCGTAGCCACCGAACCCGGCCACTTCGAGGTAAAGCTCAAAGTCAACAACGAAGGTGGCCTGGCCGAACAAGCCTTCAAACTATTCGTAGAAAAACCGATTACCCTGTCCATTCCCGAAGGACTCTCCATCAACCTCTCTGCAGTAACGGAGATCACCCCAGGTGTAGACGGCCCCGATCGCGACGACTATACCTATGTGTGGTCGATCGGCGATTCCATCATCAGCAAAAAACGCAACCTGTCCTTCATCTCTCCCGAAGCAGGCACCTTTGCCTTGACCCTGAAAGCGACCGCAGGCAAACAATCGGCCAGCTTTACCCGCCAGGTAACCGTGAAGACCGGCACCCTGGTAAAAAATGCCTACACCGTACTGGAGTTTGCCCCGGCGCCCGGCAAATGGCACAACTGGTCCATCATCGGTTCCAGGGACCTCTGGGATCTTGGCTTTGAACAACCACTTCCTTACAATGATTTCCTGGCCAAAGCCAGCGAACAAAGAAAGACCAACAATTCCGCGTCCCTGTTTGTAGGCGCCTGGGGCGGCTATGCCACCTTCCAGTTTGACCATACGGTCGCCAACGTGGCCGGCAAAACCGACCTCGAGCTGACGGCCTTCTACTCCAACCGTGATCTGCCGGCAGTATATGTAGCCTACGACCGCAATAAGAATGGCAAACCCGAAGAAGACGAATGGTATGAGATCAAAACAGCCGATTACGGTCTGGAAGATTCCTCCGACTACGCCATGACCTTTACCTACGACAGCGTCGTCAAAGACGATAAAAAAGCAGCCGTATACTATAGCTGGAAAGACAACCGGTCTACGCCGCTCCAGGGACAGATCGTCAACACAGTCATCTACTCCAGCGCCATGACCTATGCCGGGTACGTATCCATCAGAGGTTTCTTTCCCGGCCTCAATTTCATCGACTTCAATACCAAACAGATCGGCATGCTCGCAGGCTGGCCCACCACCTTCACCCGCCGCGGTAAACGCTTGACCAAAAACGTGACAGGCGCAGCCGCCTTCTGGCAGAAAATGAACATCGATATCGACCTCGCAGTGAACAGCAAAGGAGAAAGTGTGGAACTGCCAGGCATTGACTTCGTGAAGGTGCGCAAGGTCGTTTACCCGCTACAGAAGCTGGCCGCCTATCCAGAACTGCAAGACTACAATATGGAAGAAGGACGCATGCTGCAGGTAGGTTCTATCCTCGACAGAAACCTCAAATAACCAATGAAAGCCGGGCAACCTGTATTCATACTTAACCAAAAACTTTATTTCAATGAAAAAATCCATTATTAACAACACCCTGATAGCAGCCTGCACCCTCGTGCTGGCAGCTTCCTGTTCCAAACAACATGACGGACTACCCAGTCAGGCCGCAACACTGAACACAGAAGAGCAACAGACCTTGACGACCATTACCTATACGATCGATTTCGAAAGTATCGGCAGTAGCTATATGGCAGGACCGACTTCTTATGCAGACAATGCCTATTCAGCCTATGGCACGCCACAGATCAGTCCTTATGTGCATTCCGGCAGTAACCTGCGGTTTGCTATCAAAGGAGCCGGCAGTGGCCCCTTCGAATATTGGGATGGCGGGTTTATCATTTCCAATTGGAACTACAAATCCAATATCACCGGCAAAACCGGTGACTGGTGGTATTCCTACGAAAACCAGGCGAGTGTCTATTCCGGTACCCATGGATCCAACAACGGCGGTTTTGGCGGCAGCAGCAATTTTGCCGTTATGTTTGGTTATGTAGATGACTACAATGAATTCTACGCCACCAGACCCGTTCTCAATTTCACGACTGGCAGCGGTGTGATCGACAGTATGAAGATCTGTCTGTCGTCCTACACCTACGGCGTGATCATGACTGGCAATTCGTTTGGCAGCATTGGTACCGCTACCCCACTTTCCAGTGTAGCTGGCGGCAACGGATACCTGCGGTTACGGGCGTATGGCTTCAACGGCAATACACCCACCAACAGCGGCAATCCGGTATCCATTTACCTGGCCCGGTACAGCAGCGGCACGGCCATTGCCGGACCACTCACCACCTGGACCAACTTCAACCTGTCGGCCCTCGGTACCGTAACCCGTGTTGAATTCAACATCGACGGCAACGACTCCGGCGACTACGGGTTGAATACACCGGCTTATGTGTGTATGGACAATGTCGTCGTGACCTTGTAACCAAATTGTACAACAGGATGCCTGGCTTTCTTTCAACTAATTAAATGACAACATGAATAATCGTAAGAAACTACTCGCTTATTTTACCTGCATCACACTGGTATTGGCCAGCTGCGGAAAAAAAGATGCAGAACTACCCGAACCTACACCGGCTATTACCGGCATTGAAGCAGACTACTACGTCGTCGTCAATGAAGCCATTCAGCTGACACCTGCCGTAGAGAACAGGGTCGACTCCCTCGTATGGTTGCTCAATGGCCAGCGTGTAGCTAATGCCCTGCAGTATAATTTCCAGGCGCCTGCCACACCAGGCACCCACAACCTGATCATCCGTGCCTACAATGGCGGCAACATAGTACAGAAAGTGATACATATCACCACCGGCCGTTACCTCAATTGGGCGGTCAACACCAACCAGATCCTGAGCATCCAGGCATCGGCAAAGTTTAACGGGAAAACCGACCTCAAGTGGGAAGTAGTATCTGCTCCTTCCGACTTATACAGACTGGCCGCAGGCAGCACCAATACTGCGCTCTTTGCAACCGCTGCCAAAGGCACCTATCAACTGAAGATATCGTCCGGCGAGTTGATCGATACGTTATTGATTACCGTGCGACCTACAGACCGTGCACCATCCCCTTATATAGCCAAAGTATTCGATTACCTGCCTGCCCCGGGACAGTTCGTGAACGAGCTACCCAAATACAATGCAGGCGACACGTATGAAACTATGGTAACCAAAGCAGGCAATGAGTTGATCGGGGAAGACGCCAATACCGTCACCCTCGGTGGCTGGGGTGGCTATGTCGTACTGGGCTTCGACCACACCATCGTCAACGTACCCGGCCGGCGCGACTTCCGCGTCCATGGCAATGCCTTTGGTGCCGCCGCCAACCCACGCGCCAACGCCCCCTTCGGCGGCAGCTGCGAACCAGGCATCGTGATGGTAGCTTATGACAAGAACAAAAATGGAAAACCCGATGAAGACGAGTGGTATGAAATAAAAGGCAGCGGCAATTTCACCGCCGAGAAAGAACCCTGGTACAGCATCGCCGTCAGCAAGAAATTAGACGTGCGCACGTTCCGGGGTTATGAAATGACCTATCATCGTCCAACTACCGAAACACCCGACCCGGTACCAGCGCCCAATGTCAGTATCGGCAATTATATCCGCTGGACCGATAACCAATCGCAGGAAGGTTATAAGATCAAGAACACTTTCCACAACCAAACATATTATCCGTCCTGGGTGAAGGACGACAAGATCACGTACAAAGGTATCCGCCTGGCCCGCAACGGCATTGAAGAAAGCGGCAGTGGCACTTACTTCGTGTTGTATGCCTTCCAATATGGGTATGTAGACAATTACCCCAACCCGCACGACAACTCCGGCATCGACATCGACTGGGCCATCGATAAAGACGGCAACAAGGTAACCCTGCCGGGCATCGACTTCGTGAAGGTGTACAACGGCATCGACCAGGAAAATGGTTGGCTGGGAGAAGCCTCTACCGAGATCAGCCGTGGGGAGGACCTTCACCTGCTGGGACAAAAGATCGCCACCATCAATCCATAGAAAGGCGTCCCATAAAAAACCAGTAAGGGGCCGATCAATAGATCAGCCCCTTCACATTGCTGGTGGAGAGTTGCTTGCCAGCTCGTTTATGCTTCGCAGCTTTTGCAGGTCACCAGGTTGGCGACCATCTCTTTCGAGACACTTTGGCTGCGTTGATAGTACAGTGTTTTAATACCCAGTTTCCAGGCCTCGATCAGGAGTTTATTGACATCCTTCACCGGTACATCGGCCGGGATATTCAGGTTCAGGCTCTGCGATTGATCCACAAAAGCCTGGCGGATAGAAGCCTGCTGAATGATCTCCAGCTGACTGATCTCCTTGAAGGTCTTGAATACCTCTCTCTCCAGCGGCGACAACTCCGTCAAATGCTGCACACTACCATGGTTCAGCATGATACCACGCCATACTTCTTCATTGTCGATCCCTTTCTTGATCATGATCTGCTTCAGGTACTTGTTCTTCCGGATGAAGTTCCCCTTGGCCAGACCAGCTTTGAAATAATTGCTGCTGAAGGGCTCGATGCCGGGAGAGGTTTGACCCAGGATAGCGCTGGAAGAAGTGGTGGGGGCAATCGCCATCACCGTCGTATTGCGGCGGCCATAACCTTTCAATACTTCCGGTTCACCATATATCCAGGCCAGGTCTTTGCTCGCCTTGATCGCTTTGTCCTGGATATCCTTAAAGATGGAGGCAGTCAGCTGCTTCGCCCGTAGCCCCTCGAAGGGGATCATATTCTTTTGCAGGTACGAGTGCCAGCCCAATACACCCAGACCCAGCGCGCGGTGCCTTTTGGCAAACAGGTTGGCCGACTTCAGGTAGTGGTTGCCTTCTGTCTTCACAATGAACTCCTGCAGCACCGCATCCAGGAAGAATACAGCCAGCTTCACGGCATTGGTATCCTTCCATTCGTCGTACAACTCCAGGTTCATCGACGACAGGCAGCAGATGAAAGACTCATCTTCTGTAGAAGGCAGCATGATCTCCGAGCAGAGATTGCTGGCATTGATCGACAGGTTGAGGTCCTTGTACACCTGCGGTTTGTTCCGGTTCACGTTATCGGTAAAGAAAATATACGGCAGTCCTTTCTGTTGACGGCTTTCGAGCACCTTGGCCCAGATCTCCCGTTTCTTCATATCGCCATCGATCATGTCCTGCATCCAGTAGTCGGGCACACAAACAGCGTAAAACAGGTTCTGGATCGGGTGGCCAATATCTTTGATGGAGAGAAACTCTTCTATGTCGCCGTGGTCGATATCTACATAGGCGGCAAAAGAACCGCGCCTTACCCCACCCTGCGAAATGGTGTCCATTACTGTATCGAAAAGGCGCATAAAGCTCACAGCGCCGCTACTCTTACCATTGTCGGATACGGCACAACCGCGTTCGCGCAGCGCACCGAAATAAGCCGAAGTACCACCGCCCAGCTTGGTTTGCATGATCACTTCGCCTAGTTTGTGAGTAATGCCTTCGATGCTGTCGGGCACGTGTACATTGAAGCAGGAGATCGGCAATCCGCGTTCTGTGCCCATATTGGCCCAGATGGGCGAACTGAGGCTCATCCAGCCCCGCTCGATCATCTCCTTGAAGGCACTCTTCAGTTCGGGTTTAAACAGGCGCATGGCCGCCGCATTGCAAATACGCTCAATAGCGCCGTCTACCGTTTCTCCTTTCAGCAGATAACCCCGGTTCAATACTTGTTCACTTTCTTCATTCAACCACCAAAGCTTCTCCTGTTCGTAGTTTCCGGCAAAAATGGGTTGCTGTTCGGCAACAGGGACGGTAGTGTCAAATAAGGTTGTCATCAGTAATGTAATTAATAGGTTATGGACAAAATGAATACGTATGTCATAGGTCTATGACATATGGCAATTGAACACTAAATGAATGGATTGTTTACCTTACCGTAGCAGCATCAAGTTCACGATAAAATCAATCGGGTGGATACAAAAGAAATTAACAGCATGTTGATAAGTCGGGGGATAACCTGCTGTTCCCTATACCGCCGACTTAAAAAATAATGTTGTGCGAGTGCTTGGTCTCCGACATCACAAAAGTGCTGTGCGTACTGCCGATGCTTTTCACCGACCCCAGCTTGTTGAACACAAAATCCTGGTAGTGCTTCATGTCCCGCGCCACCACCTTCAGCAGAAAATCGTAGTCGCCGGAAATATTGTAACACTCCACCACTTCATTCAGCCGCATGATATCGGCGACAAAGTCGTGACCGATCTTTTTGTCGTGTTGCTTCAGCTTGATGTTGCAGAAAACGATCAGCCCATACTGCAGCTTTTCCGCATCGATGAGGGCAATATACTTCTGGATATAGCCATTGGCCTCCAGCCGCTTCACCCGCTCAAAAACCGGGGATAACGACAAATTGATGCGCGCCGCCAACTCCTTCATCGTCACGTTCGAATTCTCGCCCAGCATCCTTAACAATTGAAGATCAACTTCATCAAGCGTATCCGTCATAGAATAAATTGCTGTTTATCCGTCAAAAAACGACCCATTACAGAAAAAACGCACTGCAATTTACATCAATCACAGTTTTTTATGCTGAATATCCTACTCCATTGCAGCAAATAAAACTCCGTATATAGCTTTGTGCAGAATTAAAACCTATTAATACATGCTAACCCAGAATATGGGCTACCCGCGTATCGGGGGCCACAGAGAACTCAAGAAAGCCAATGAACAATATTGGGCCGGCAAGATCAGCCAGGACGAACTGACCGCCGTAGCCCGTACCATCAAAGAAGCCAACTGGCAAACCCAGCTGGATGCCGGCATCGACCTCATCCCCTGCAACGATTTCAGCTATTACGACCAGACACTAGATACCAGCCTGCTGCTCGGCGTAGTGCCGCAACGTTACCAGCCCGTGTCGGCCATTGCCGGCAACACCGGGCTCGACCTCTACTTCGCCATGGCCCGTGGCTACCAGAAAAACGGACTGGACATCACCGCCATGGAAATGACCAAATGGCTCGATACCAATTATCATTACATCGTACCTGAGTTTACCGCCCAACAGGCATTCAGGATCAGCAACGACAATATCTTCAACGAGTACAACAGTGCGAAAGCCATACTCGGCGAAAAAGCAAAACCAGTATTGATTGGCCCCGTGAGCTACCTGCTGCTGGGTAAAGAGAAAGAAGCCGGCTTTGACCGCATCGACCTGGTACAACGGCTGGTACCTGTGTACGTGGAAATCATCAATCGCCTGCAGCAACAAGGCGCCACCTGGATCCAGCTCGACGAGCCCTGCCTGGCACTCGACCTGTCCCACAAAGAAAAAGAAGCCTTTGCCTGGGCTTACCATACCATTGCTGCGCAGGTAAGCGGTATCAAACTACAGGTGGCCACTTATTTTGAAGCCTTGCTCGACAATACCCAACTGGCCGTCAACCTACCCATCGCCGCCTTGCACATCGACCTCGTGCGTGCGCCACAACAACTCGACGAAGTACTGGCGCTGATACCCGACAAGCTGGAACTGTCGCTGGGCGTGGTCGATGGTCGCAACGTCTGGAAAAACGATTACGAACAGTCATTGGCCCACATCGATAAAGCGGTTGAGCAACTCGGCGCCTGCCGTGTGCTCATCGCACCATCCTGCTCCCTCCTGCACAGCCCCATCGACCTCGATGGAGAAACGGCCATCGATCCGGAGATCAGGAACTGGATGGCCTTTGCCAAACAAAAGCTGCACGAAGTAACCGAGCTGAAATTGATTGCGCAGGGCGACCATACCCTGCTGCAGGCCAACCTGCAAGCCATCGCCAGCAGACGTACATCACAGAAGGTGCACAAACAAGCCGTGAAAGACCGCGTAGCCGCCATTACCGCAGCAGACGGTCAACGAAAAAGTGCCTTCCCCATACGGCAGCGTTTACAACGTGAGCGTTTTCACCTACCCAGCTTCCCCACCACCACCATTGGCTCCTTCCCGCAAACAGACGATATCCGGCAGTTACGGGCCAGGCTGAAGAAAGGGGACCTGACTGTTGAGCAATACGATGCTGCCATCGAACAGGCGACCATCGAGTCCATCCGCTGGCAGGAGCAATTGGGGTTGGATGTACTGGTACATGGAGAATTTGAGCGCAACGACATGGTGGAGTACTTCGGTGAGCAACTGGATGGCTTCCTCTTTACGAAAAACGGCTGGGTACAAAGCTATGGCAGCCGTTGCGTGAAGCCCCCGGTCATCTATGGCGATATCAGCCGCCCGAAAGACATGACGGTACGCTGGAGCCAGTTTGCCGCTGCCCAAACCAACAAGCCGATGAAAGGCATGCTGACCGGGCCCGTCACCATACTGCAGTGGTCTTTCGTACGCGACGACCAGCCCCGTGAGCTCACGACCAACCAGATCGCCCTGGCCATCCGCGATGAAGTGGTCGCCCTGGAGCAAGCTGGCATCGGCATCATCCAGATCGATGAGGCGGCCATACGTGAGGGCTTGCCCCTGCGCAAGGCAAAGCGCCCGCACTATCTCGACTGGGCGGTCAATGCCTTCCGGGTAACGGCCAGTGGTGTCGAAGACCAGACACAGATCCACACCCACATGTGTTATAGCGAGTTTAATGACATCATCGAGCATATTGCCGCGATGGATGCCGACGTGATCACCATCGAAACCTCTCGCTCACAGATGGAGCTGTTACAGGCATTTGCCCATTTTGAGTACCCCAACGAGATAGGGCCTGGCGTATATGATATCCATTCGCCCCGGGTACCCACCACAGAAGAGATGACCGCCCTGCTGGCCAAAGCAGCCGACCTGCTCCCGGCACAGCACCTGTGGGTAAACCCCGACTGTGGACTCAAGACCCGCAAATGGCCCGAAACCAAAGCGGCCCTGGAAAACATGGTGGCGGCAGCCAGGCAGGCCCGCAAACAATTAAAGGTGGGAGATCCCGTTTAAATAAAAATAACTGCGGGCATTTACGCCCGCAGTTATATCTTGCGTTCCATAGCAAAATTCGGCACCAACACTATGTTTCAGAAAAAGATAAGATCCGGCGAATCCGGCATACTGACTTACGGCATTACCCCACCTAAGAAAACAGAAACTGACCCGCAGCGGTTGGCAGAGATCGCCGAGAGAGCGATGGCCAGGATAGCGCCCCTGGATATTGACGCGCTGATCGTTTATGATGTACAGGATGAATCTGCCCGTACATCGGTCGAAAGACCTTTTCCTTTCATGACGGCACACGACCCCTTCGAATATACCAGCACTTACCTGCGTGAACTGCAGTTGCCCAAGATCATCTACCGGCCAGCAGGCAAGTTCACCCAGGAAGAATTAACGACCTGGTTGGATGACCTGCACCAGCACACATGTTACCCCGTATTCGTGGGAATACCCGCACCCGGTTACGCGGTAAAAACCACCCTGACCGAGGCTTATCAGTTGTGGAGTAAGAACAGTGCGACCTCGGTCATAGGGGCCGTTACCATTCCTGAAAGGCATGCGGTATTAAACGACGAAGACCAGCGTATACTGGAGAAAGCAGGCTCCGGGGTATCATATTTTATCTCCCAGTGCGTATTCAACCTGTCCTATGCCAGGCAAATGATCGCCGACCTGGAACGTACCTGCACCCAACGGGGAGCAAAAGTACCTACCATCATCTTTACGTTGACGGCCTGCGGATCGAAAAAGACCCTCGAGTTCATGGATTGGCTGGGTATCCACCTGCCCGATGAAGTGAAGGAGGAGCTCGTGACTGCACCCAATATGCTCGAAACATCGGTCAACATCTGCCTCAACATAGCAGCCGAAATGATCACCTTCTGCAGGGAGCGCAATATCCCTTTTGGTTTCAACATCGAAAGCATCGCGATCCGCAAAGATGAGATCGAAGCTTCCATTGCCATGGTCAACCGTATTGGCGACATGCTGGAAGAACAGGGAATTCGCCAAAAGAAAGTAGTATTACAGCAATAGTACAGCACTAACCTGCTGACACGCACCGGTTACCGTCACTACAATTGAGTGATCGTAACCGGTGTTTTGTTTTCATCGATGGCCACAAAGGTGAAGTCGCCCGTGATCGCCTTCTCGCGGTCGTACGAATACATCTGCTCTACATACACTTCCACATGTACCTTGAGGCTGGTACGCCCAACGGATGACACCACCCCTACCAACTCGATGATCGTACCGGCGGGTATAGGCTTCTTGAAATCGATTCGGTCACTGCTCACGGTCACCATGCGTTGACGGCTAAAACGTGTCGCCGTCATAAAGGCCACCTCATCCATCAGCGCCATGGCCGTGCCACCAAACAAAGTATCATAATGATTTACGCTATCCGGAAATACCGCTTTAAAAATGCGGGTCACCGACTGCTCAACTTGCAAAGCATTCATAGTTCAGCGAATTAAATGGCACCGTCGACACCGACGGCATCCCGTTGTAACAAAAAAAAAAGCAAAAATACGAACTCTTCATTCATGCCAACTTCAATCTATGAAAGCATGTAATGATTTCACCTAACTTTTAATACCATATTCCAGCACCACGCACTACCTTACCCGCCGTAATGCAAACCATTATTCGCCAATAAGCCGTTGCCTGCCCGCTCCTGCTGGCACTGTTGAAAGTAATGGCGGTACCGGCGATCTGCTTGCATTACCAATTCAACAAAGCCTACATCGCCGCCACGCCCTGCGAAAACAAAGCAAAGCCAGCCATGCACTCCAATGGTAAATGCTTACTTCACCTGCCGGTTTCAGCACAAAACAACTAACCATGAAAAGAGTACTTATTCTGTTAAGCTTGTTTTATTCTCTTTCAGCTACGGCCTGCGATATTTGCGGTTGCAGCGTGGGTAGCTACTATGTGGGCATCCTGCCCGACTTCTCCATCCTCTCCCACACCGTCGATCCTGAAACAGATTCCGTGGTGGTATTGGCGGCCTATGCCAACCGGATGCAGGCAGCCGCGCCTGCCTGGCAGTTCCTGACCGGCAGCAAACAGGCTTTGTACGCGATGGCCCGGCAGGACTACCTGCTTGCGTAGAAGATACGGGAATAACACTTGCTACCTGACCTTGAATGCCGCCAGTTTCACCACCCGGGCGACATTCAACGGCCGGGGGATAATTGCCGTAACAAGAAGTTAACCGTTCCAGTCCAATGCTTAGTTATGATAGGCCAACGGAGCCTGTTCACCCAAAAGATCCAGCTCAAAACTGACGCGGATGGCCGTTCCGCTTTCATTGGCAATGGTAATATGGCCACTAAGATCCCTGGTGAGCCCTTTCAATAGCCGCATCCCCATGGAAGCAGTCTCTTCTTCCAGGATCGCCGGTGGTACACCAATGCCATCGTCGACAATGACGAGGGTGATCATCTTATCTGTTTGTTTCAAGCTGACATGAATCTCGCCATTGCTATCACCCGGAAAGGCGTATTTAATGGCGTTGGTAATGGCTTCGTTCACGATCAATGCTATCGGGATAGCCTGAGATACACCCAACTTAATGGGCGCAATCGTTCGATGGATACGTATCCTACGTTCCGTACCGAAACTCTCATTGAGATACCGCAACAACTCCGGCAAAAACACCGCCATATCGATGGTTTTGACATCATCCGTTCTGTACAACTGCTGATGGATCATCGACATCGTGTAGATCCGGTGCTTGCTGATCTGGTTGGCTTCCAGCGCATCGTCCTGCAGGTTCATCGCCTGCGATTCCAATAAACATACCACTGTATGTAAATTATTCTTCACCCGGTGGTGCACCTCTTTCAATAACCACTCCTTTTCGGAAACCAGCCGTTGCAGTTCATTATTTTTAGCAGCGATGACATCGTTGGCTGCCTTTTTATGTTGATAGTTTCTATATATTAACACACTTACAATAACCATCACCAATATTCCGCCGATCGTGATATTTCGTTGCATACTGGCCTTTGCTGTTTCTGCCTGTTGAGCAGCGCGCTGGCTTTGCAGGTCTTTGATGGCTTGTTCTTTCTGCACCGTTTCATACTGAATATTCAACTCCGCCAACTGCTTGTCTTTATCGGCTGTAAAAAGCGAGTCATTCAATAACACCTGCCGCTCTAAATGCTGTACTGCGGCAGGATAATTGCCAGTCGCCACATTATATTTATACTGTAGACCATAATACGCGGCCATCAGTGCAGGATCCAACGATGTCTTCGTTCTTTTTAATAGCAGAGCCGTTTCATCCAGGTATTTTTTGGCTGCCAGGGGTTGCTCCATCCCCAGATATACCTCAGCAATGGCGTTATTACATTGTATCAACCAGTTGTTACCCTCCAGATTATCTTCCCAATCATCATCAACTTTTCCCCTGGCCTTCAAGTAATACCTTAGTGCGAGCTCATGGTTGTCAATTTTGTGATAATAAACTGCTAAGGTCCAATTCAACATGAATCGCTCCGTTGAAAAGTCTGGTGATTTTGCAAGTATATTTAAGATCAACCAGGCCTCTTCTGTCCGATTCAAGGCCAACAGGTTTTGAGCCACAACAAGCTGAATAGAAAAGGAATCGCTTTTAAACGCAGCGGAGGCCTTACCTAACCATTCAATGGCCTGCTCGTATTTCTTTACTGCTGCGTTACACTCCGCAGCCTGGCGGTAATAGTTCGCAGCACTGATCGAATCTTTACTAATATCGATATACTTGATAGCTTCCAGACAGTAGGCTAGCGCCCGGTAATAATTACCTTTCTCCTTTTCAAACTCCAGGAGATCCTGGTAAATAAAGCGCAATTGTTTGTAACCGGCGGCCTTGTATTCGGCCAGGGCTTGCTGGAATTCTTTATCTGCGAGGTCTATGTTTTTATAATCCGCATGACGACCGGCAATCGAAGCCAGGGCATCCGCCGCATCAATCGGCAAATTGCTTTTTAAGTATAGTGCACGGGCCTTCTGAAAATAACCGATCGTTTCGTCCATGTATTTGCTGTCAAACATATGGTACCTTTCAGCCAGATCAAACCAGGATTCGGCCTCTTTAGCGGTTTGTCCTGTTTTCTGGTAATAGTCGATCACCTGCAGATAAGCCCGCTTACTGCTGTCCGGATCATCAGCCAGTGAAGCTGCATAGGCCAGCTTTCCCAGCGCCTTGTATTCGAGGTCCTTCTCTCCCAGTTTAATACTTAGCTGCCGTGCCTGGCGTAAGAAAAGGTTGAGTGAATCAAGATTATTATTCTCGATATGATTATAGACATAATAGATAGCCAACTTGATCAGAAGGTTTACCTTTGCCGTATCCTCTTTGCTGTGGGCAATTTGTTCCTTTAGCCTGGCTTTCTCCAGACGTATCTGTGACCAGCCGCAGCGTCCGAAGAGAATAAAGACAACCAATAGCATAAACTTTTTCATATATCCACCTTTTACAGGAAGTATTTTATTTATCAGCAAACGAAGCAACTCCCCTTATTTATGCTCTTCAAACCATTGCACGATAGTCGGCATATTTCTTTCAAAACCACCGGGAATGAAGAAGTTCAACACACCGGCCTGCAAAGCGGTCGTGTTTCTGAAGTCATGCATCGTCCGGGCGGGTATCCTTAAAAACGCTCCCTTACTGGCATCGACCCATTGATCACCCACCAGAAACGACACCGTTCCCTCCAACACATAAAACACTTCATCATTTTCTTCATGGTTGTGCGCCCCCGGCCCATCCGAGTTCGGTGCCAGCCACCATTCAGACACACTGTATTTATCAGCCGTTTCGTTTTCATCTGCTTTAAAAACAGCAGTCATTGTACCGCAGTTGTAAACACGACCCTCGCCGTTGGCCAGGATCAATGGATCTGTGTGCATGTGCTTATGTTGCGTTGGCTATAGGTTGTTGTTTAGTAAACTGGTATCGTTAACACCACCCGGACATCATCTGCCTGGATAGTGACAGCCGTTCCATTATTATCTGCCGCCAGCCTGCTCATTGCCAGGCCATTCCGATAATAATCATACCCCGCATGTCCTTCAAAAGCCAGTTCCAGGCGACGCTCAAATAAGATGGCCGACAACACGGCCGCATCGGCAAGATGACTTGTTTCGGCAGCAGGAAGTCCCGCACGGGTATGTATAGTAGTCAAGTCTTTACGTGCACCTAAAAAATCACCCAACTTAGCATGCGCCTCGGCCCGGTTCAGGTATAACTCTCCCATCCTGCAATAAATGACCGGCGCCATCGACAGCAGTTCGCCAAAAGCAACCAGGTATTTGGTAGACTCCACCACCCCGGTTCCAGGGCGGAGTCTGAAAAACTGACTCCTGCTATCTGCTGCCGCAAACAGAAGCTTCAGATCGGCCGAAGGCACGAAAGTCGCCCCCCTGTTGTATTGGCCGTCGTAGTTATACAGCAGCCCGACCGATGTACCGTATGGAAGGTTGTCAAACGCAAACAGTATCTCTTGGTTGGTAGCAAATTGTGCTCGCCCGAGATCGCCCCGCTCGTCGGCAGCAAAAAGGTGAATATAGTCATCCCCCTGCAACAGCTCAAATCGCCCCCCATTGTGCAGCAAGGCACTGTCCGCATAAGTCACTGCCGCCTCATTGAATGTCTTATCAGGGCTGGCAACGCTACCACCCATATAAAGATAAGCCCGTGACAACAAGGCCCACGCAGCCGCCGTATTCGCAAAACTATTGGTTTTCTCAACGGGCACTTTCATCAGTTGTGCAGCCAACTTCAATTCCTCAACTATAAATGCATACACCTCCTTCACAGTCGCCCGCGCCGGATTATCGCTTACCAGGCTTGTTTGCTTCAACGGCACACCCGGCGTATTGCCTGATTGCTGATAATACGGCTTACCATACAACCTGATCAGGTTGAAATAAACCAGCGCGCGCAGAAAAACATTCTCCCCTTTCGCATACAACAACTTGTCCTTTTCTGCTCTAACCAAAGAAGCAGAACCACTTGTTTCAAACCGGGCAATGCCTTCGAGTACAGCATTGACACCAACGATCAATTGATAAGAGCCCCGGAAAAAACCGTCACTATGCCCCAGCGTTGGAGAAGGACTATTCCTATAAAAGAATGCATCGGTGTTCTTTTGGACGGGACCAAACTGCCGCAACGTAACATTGTTACCCCGGCTCTCCGAAAGAATGCTGAGTGATTGATCATAGTTGCCAAAAGAAGTCGAACGCAATAGCCGGTAGTTGCCAATGGTCGCTTCCTCGATACCCTCGAGCGACGACAACTCGCCATCCTGGTCTATTTGAGTCAATGGCCTGATCTGGTTTATTTGCTTATCGCAACCGGCCAGCACCAGCAATACAAACACAATGGAGATGAAAACTCTCATGATAATGAGTTAAAAGTTACACTAAAAACTTACCTGTAATCCGAAAACATACCGACGCGGAATCGCCAGGGTACCGCCTGCTCCTCCAAAATCCTGCGCCTGCCCCACCGACGGCCCCTCCGGGCCCGAACCAATGATCTTATTGGAATACCAGGTGTGTAAATTGTCAGCACTAAAATACACCGCACAGGCCGACGACCCGATCCGTCTCAACACGGCTAGCGGCAACTCATAACTTATCCGCACATTGCGCAGGGAAACATGACTGGCATCGTGCATGTATTTATCCGAGCCCGAATACTCTGCTTCATAATTGTAATACAACGATGGTTCGGTGGCATCTATCTGGCCCGGTGTTGTCCATATTTTCTGGTGTTTGGTAAAGGCCAGCTGATTATACACAGTCAGGTACCTACCCTGCATTTCCGCTGCCAGGTCATCCCGGATCACGTATTTCAACGCGTAGGTCAGCAAAATACTGAGCGTAACCTTTTTGTAAGTAAGGGTATTCGTAAATCCTCCATAGAAACGTGGTTGAAAAGACCCGATCGTTTGAAACTGGCGTTTATCCGTAGAAGCTCCCACCTCCGCCAGACTGTTCACATACTCCACCCCCGTTTTGTTACCCTGGTTATCGAAAACAAGCTTTTCAAAACGCGGCATACCGGTAGCAGGATCAACACCGGCATATTTGACTGCTTTCAACGTATTGATGTCATCACCCTTGTATAGAAAATAGCGTTCCGACGAATAATAACCCTGGCTAATAGAGTCATTCGCCACCTGCACGATTCTGTTCCGGTTATACGTGATATTAAACGAAACGCTCCAGCGAAAATCTTTACTGACGACAGGATCATAACTAACCAGCAATTCCATGCCCTTGTTATCTACTGTTGCAATATTCTGCCATTGAGAAGGGAAACCTGCCAGTGGCGGCAACATCACTTTCTGCAGCAGGTCCTGCGAACGGCGATGGTACACATCGATCGTGGCATGCAACCGGTTAAAAAGCACCATGTCCACGCCGGCATTCCACGTCTTGGTCACCTCCCATTTCAGCGCCGGATTACCCAACACCCCGATAATTGCCCCAGCCTGGCCGCTGTAGATATAGCCCGGATCATAAAGCGTTCGCGTGAGGAAGTTATCACCCAACTGAGAACCCGTGGTACCATAGCTGGCACGCAGCTTCAGGTTGTTGATCCATTTTACCGGCTGCAGGAACGACTCTTTACTCAACACCCAGGCAGCTCCGCCCGACCAGAAGGTTCCATAACGTTTGTCCCGCCCGAACGCACTGCTCGCATCGGTGCGTAGAGAGGTGCTCAACGTATAGCGATCCTTATAGGTGTATCCAACATCGCCAAAGATCGAATACACCGCTTTTTCATCTTTCCCACCTTCTATATTGCCCGCCTTGGTAGCAGGGATGCCAAAGTCATACTCATCACCAATCTGTCGAGCCAGGGAAATGATGGGGTACCCCACGCGAACATGGTTCACATTGACCGTAATATCCTCCACCTTCGTTTTACCAAATTCCAGGGCAGCCAATGCACGGAAGGAATGGTTACCTGCTTGTTTATTGAACGACAATTGATTCGAGGAAAGATACGACTGCAGGTTGTCTGTTGACGTCCCCAAAAATCCCTGAGAACCCCAGAATACGAGACCGCCGCTATACGTGCGGGCATCCATATACCGTTCATTTTTGCTGTAGTTGAGGTTCGCGGAGTTGATACTGGAAAAACTCAGCCAGTCTGTGAAGCGGTACTCCAACCTGGCAGATCCAAAAAACAGTTGACGCTGCCGCGTATTATGATCATATTGTCGGTTAAAGAGTGGATTATCGTTCTCCGAAGGCTCACCAGCCAGTGTATAATCCAGCTTTTGCCTGATCGAGCCATCTGCGTTATAGGGATTGGCCCAGGGGATCAATTGAGCAATCAGACTACCCGCGCCACTGGGGTCACGATTCCCGTTGTCGAATATCCCATGTAGCCCTACTTGTACATTCAACTTATCCGTCAACTGGCTTTGCAGGTTGAGCCGGAACGATTTCCGCACCAACCCAGTGCCAACCCCAGTAGATTGTTCATGGTAATAACCCGCCCCCAGGTAATATTTAGTTGCGCTATTCCCGCCACTCGCCGATACGGTCGCATCCACGGTTCGGCTGGTCACAAAAGCGTATTTACTCCAATCGTATGAATTATCCAGCTCTTGCTGTGTGGGCAATAGGTCGGAAAGATAACTATCCAGCGTAGGATAGGATGGTGCAAGACTGGCATTATTGATGGCATAATCCTGGGTAAACACTTGCTTTTGCAGCTCGTACAGTTCAGGACCATTTAGAAAACGCAACCGCCCTTTGTTAGGGGAATTGATGCCATACTTCACTTCAGCAGATAGCCGCGGCTTTTCCACGCGGCCTTTCTTGGTGGTCACGACCAGTACGCCACCAGCAGCCCGTGAACCATAAATGGAAGTAGCAGCAGCATCTTTAAGGATGGTGATATCCTGGATCTCTGCCGGCGTAACCAGCTCTTTCAGGTTTTGATTGGGCATAATGACACCGTCCAGCACGATCAGCGGACCATAACTCAAGGCAGGCATCACAAATTCATTGTATTGATCGATCCCAACACCGGCAATACTACTTTGTCCGCGCACAAAGAGTTGGGCACCCGTGCTTGTCGGGTCGGCGGCATTTTGCTCTGACAGGTATACACCGGTTGCCCGCCCTTTTAACAGGGATGCCACATCAACGGTCGTTATTCCCCGCCGTAGTTCCTCCCCGGTGATCTTTTGTTCCGCCCCTGTGAGTTCACCGGGCTTACGGGTAGCATATCCCGTCGATATCACCACTTCCTCCTGCTCCTTCACCAGCAACTCGAGGTGGCAGGTGATGTTGAGCGGTTCTTGCTTCACCGTCACTTTCCTTTCATAGTTGACATAACCGATACTGCTCACTTGTAACAAGTAGCTACCCGTTGGCACAGCGGGCAGCAGGAAAACGCCACTGCGGTTGGTACTAGTGCCCATACCGGATGGCTTGAGTAATACCGAAGCACCTTCCACAGGTTTGCCATCCTGCAGCACACGGCCGGTGACAGGTACATTATCAACAACAAGGGCTTTGGTAGTAGTGGATTGGGAGATTCCATCACTGGCAGTAACGGCCAGTACGGCAGTCCAAAAGAGCGCAATTAGGTTCATGGCTGAGATGATTGGGAGATTGACGTAAAAATACACCAATAGGGTACGCGCTCCATGGATAAGGTTGAAAGGAAAGTACAAGATAGCGCATTTGCACAGAAATCCGGCATTACCATTAACGGGGATCCAACATCCGACGTTCAACCAGCAGGACAGCGCAAGACATCAAAAATCAACACCACGGCTATTTTGAATACAGCGTAATTAACCCCCACTAACTGTTGTCTATCCTCCTGCATTTATTATCTATATCAATACTAACAACCTTCAAAAACCCGGCTTCGAGCGCCTGGCCGGCCTTTCTTAGTAACATCAGGACACCTAAAACACATTTATTGACATCCGTCAAAAACTGCAAACCCTTAGCACTACCGATCGAATAAGATACAATGCGATCACATACTTAACCGAAACACGCCGAACCGCTTAACGGAGCAGCAGGAAAAACTGTTGTGGTATTGCTTCGATCAGTAACCGAATATTTAGACAAAGCCCTTGCACAGCACCAGAAAAGTTAAAAACGTTACAGTACCAATCCTCCCTTAGTACTCCGCAATGATGAAGCGCCATGTGTATCAAAAAAATGGCAACCGCTGCAAACAATCACAAAGCAGAACGACCCGCCCGCAACCAGCTGCACGGATCAGGCAGCCGTATCCCCTATTGCCATTACCAATCCTATCGGTACCGCCGCCACAAAAACCATCCGGCAATACGTCCCCGTCACATAGCCAGGAATAGCCAGTCTATTCCCGGTCAACCCCCTATTGCGTCACCTAAATTAATCGCTATGAAAATGCGCTTAATCGTCATTGCCTGTGCAATGACAGGAATTGCATAGAAATAAGCAGCAATATTGTGGTAGAAATAATAAAGAAAAACGGTAAAACCACCGGCATAGAACTCCGGTTTGGAGTACCCATTGACTATCACCACCATATTTTTATCAGCGATAACATACCTTTAGCAGCTTTAAAACTATGGACAGGGCAAATACTGCCAGACTGCGATGCAAATTTACGCTAAGGATAATACGGCAGTGTATATGCCCCATCAGGACACCGCAGGACGGAAACTCCGCCCACACAGGCTATTTTGAAGGCCTAACGACCAGCTATATGAAGACCTTCAACCTGGCAGGCCAATGCCTCCTGTTCATCAGTTTGCTTGTATCACCCGTACTCCTGAAAGCCCAGATCGGCAAACGATTCCCCTCCGAAAGAAAAGAGATCAAAGACCCCATCACCGGCACCCGACTCGTCTTCCTCACAAGCAACCCACATGGCGACTCCAAGATCTATCAAACCCATCCGCAGTGGACCGCCGACGGCCAATGGGTCATCTTTCGCTCAGGCCTGGTAAAGAACGAAGCCATGGCCGTAAATGAAACCACCGGCGACATCGTACAGGTATCCGAAGGCGGCTATACCGGCATGCTCAACATTGCACAAAAATCCATGAAGCTCTACTTCATGCGCAACCCCGACACTACAAGAACCAATACACCACGATCGGTACAGGTCATCGAAGTAGACCTTGCCAAACTATTTGCCGACAGCCAAGCAGGCAAGCTGAAACCAGCCAACACCTACCAACGGATCTGCGGCACCACACCACCCGAACTGGGCGCCGGTGGCGATATGGCCCTTGATGCCAATGAAGAGTGGGTATACTTTAGAATAGGTAAAGAAGCCGCTGCCAAACAATTACCGGCCAACACCAAAATAGAGCCTAGTTATGGTCCGCGCAAAATGGGCGCCGGCCCGTCTGGCATAGCCCGCATGAACATCAATACGGGTGAGATTAAACATGTCATCTCGGTACCCTTCCAGGTGGGGCATATTCAAGCAAACCTGTGGAACACCAACGAGATCGTATTCTGTTGGGAAACCGGTGGCAAATCGCCCCAGCGTACCTGGACCGTCATGGCCGATGGTAGCGGCCTGCGACCGCTATACCCCGAAGCTCCGTACGAATGGGTGACCCATGAAGCAGTAATAGGAAAAGATGAAGTGGCCATCGCGATCATGGGCCATCGAAAGATTCCCGGTACCAACACCCGCACAGACGCACCGGCCACCGGTGTTGGTGGTGCCAACCCCGGCCAGGAAGCCGACTGGGGCCCATCTGGCACCCGCGAAAAACCAACCGGATTGGCTATCCTCAACCTGCGTACCCGAGAGTCCATCATCGCCGGACAAACACCCTCCGGCAGCGGACTATGGCATGTACATGGCTCCTCCGACGGACGCTTTGCCGTAGGTGACGATTTTAGCCGCAGTGTATACCTCATCGATCGCAAAACCCGCGAAATGATCACCCTCACAACCGGTCACAAGACCACCGCCGCCGATCACCCCCACCCGACGTTCAGCGCCGATGGTACGAAGATCGAAATACAGTCCGCCATGCTATCAGACGACAACCGCAGTATGAATATTTGTATCGTGTATCTGCCGGAGAGTTGGCTCAATAGAAAATAAACAATTGATACCTTACAACGTCACCACCGCCACCTGCACGCTTTTCGTGGCGTCATCCGTCCAGGCAAACAATACTTGCTGACCATATAAAGTCATTTGAGGAAAACCGCTGGAACGCCCGGTCGAAGAAGTAGCCACCAGGAAAGAAGGCGCTTTGTAGCCGTTGGCAGTCACCTTCGTGGCCTTGATTGAATCTCCTTCCATCCAGCTCACCAACGCCGTATCGGAGCGCAGCCACAACACATCAACCCGACCAAGCGGCTTACCCGAATCGATGCGTACCGGCTTACCAAAATGAGCGCCATCATCGGCAGAGAAGATGACGTTTACCTGCGCCTCTTTTCCTTCCCGCATACCAAACCACGCAACCGCCAATTGACCGCCCCTCGCATCGATCCGCGGACCATTGACCGGACAGCCTTCGATTCTCCAGTGATCAGGAAATACAATTTGCGGAGCTGTCCATTGACCATTAGCATACCGAACGATGCTCATATCACGCACCTCATCGTCCGATCGGTTTCTGTACACCACCACAAGACCACTGTCAGTAACCGCAGCGGCCGTTTGACAACAATCACAAACCCGGTCATCCAACTCCCATTCCTGTAGTTTGCGTCCTGCAATATCCAGCACAGCACCACGCAATGTCATCGCACCATGGTGACCACCGTGACCGGCACCATGACCACCGGCACTGTTCCTGCCATCGAGCCAGGTAGCAAAAAAGCCTTGTTGATACGGCACCATCGATACAAAGCCGTGTTCAGCCGCCAAGCCGTCATCATGCAATGTAATGGGTTCCGACCACCTCTTCCCCCCATCGCCCGACGACGTAAGCTGAACATCATAAGCATATTTACTCGTATCTCTTTTCTGAAGAAAATGCGCGAGCAAGTGCCGTTGACCATCAGATGCAACAACAGGATAATCGGCCCAGTTCACAAACCAATTATTACCGGAAGCAATGGTTACCGGGGTCGACCATTGATCGCTGGACAGCGTAGCAAATTGCAAAGAAGCGATGCCATTCCTTTTTTCTATCCACGACAAAAAGACCTTACCGGTCGGATCGGTTACGAGATGAGGCAAGGCGCTGGAATCCCCCACGGGAGAAGCCAACACTTTTACCTGAACAGCAACGGCAGTCTTACCATCGCCACAGGCCGACAAGAAAAGGAGAGCTACGAAGAGCGTGGATATTTTATTCATTGGGCGTTAATAGCGTCACGTAATAGTTGAAGATGTTCCGGATCATTCCATTGAAAAGCACCTGGCACACCGTGTACAAGCCGTCCACGCGCGTCGAAAACATAACTGGTAGGCAGCGCCGGAATGCTAAGCATCTCTCTATTCCTGATGAAGACATAATTAAACTTAAACTGGTGCTCCTGCTCGAAAGCAGTGATCTCTTCTTGACTATCATCGGAAGCAAAAAGAAAAACGATGTTTTTCCCGGCCAAACTATCCCGCGCACTGGCAATAGCGGGCATCTCTTGCCGGCAAGGCGTACACCAGGTCGCCCACAAATTGATAAAAACTGCTTTGCCGGCGTAGTCTTTCAAATCCACTTTTTTGCCATCAAACCCCATCAGGTCACCCCGGAAGGAATTTGATTCATCGCCCTTCTCCTGGTGGACGGATTCGCCACAACCCAACAGGCAAATCGTCAAAAGCACCAGAATGATTAAACGCATAAAACGGGGATTAGGTGAGGTATCCAGGACAAGTTATCGATTTTTCCGAAGTCGAAGCGTTTCCGGACCTACTGACCAACTAAACAATGAAAACCACAAAACAGTACCCACTCGATTAGCGGCGCCCCTATCGTACGCCCGCAAAGAAAAGCAATGGATCAAGACGATTCCTGGCAAAGGATGGTTTGTCTATATCCGCATATATGGGCCCGACGAACCAGCTTTCAACGGCAGCTGGAAACCAGGAGATTTTGAAGTAGTAAAATAAGTGGCTTTGACGGACATCGATAGACTGGACGCAGACGTCCAGTAAGGCTTACTACATTTTTCAGAAACGGCCTGCTCGTCGTCCTGGCCCGTACCCTCCGAAAGCGTTACGCGTTCAGCAGAAGCTATTGGCGGCCACACTTTCATCACTTTCAAGGCACCACCTTTCACTGGGATCAACCTGCCCTCCTGCATCATAAAGAACTCAATCCCCAGCAACCAAAAACCAACCTGGCCAGGGGCCAGCGACACACCGTGTTCAGCAATAAATGCTTTGCCGCTCTTACGGCCTATCGCCGTTAGTTCGCCGGCATGCATCGCTCTTGAATATTTTTTCTGCTTAAAATCTACATACAACAAGGCAGAGACCACCCGGAAATGAGTGGCTGCTGTAGGCACATTCTTATCCGCCCGCCGTAAGCGAAAGCCCGGCAGTTCAACATGCGCTTCGCCATCACCGACCTGTAGGCGGTCATCCAGATTAAAAGGCATCAAGTTGTCGAGGGGCATCTTACGATTGAACTCAAAACCTTCCAGGACCGACAAATCCCCCGACAGCAACTGCCTTTCGCCCCAATCATGCTGCACATCCGACCGGATAGCCTGCAATAGCCAGCCATTCATACGACCCGCCAGCCGGCGTTCCTCAACCCCACTTTTCAGGTCACACATGGCCAATCGGAATGTTTTGGTGGCGGCCGTAGCAACCTGCCATTCTGCATTGCACAACCGGGAACGTTGAAACCGTTCACCATGTTTCATCTCCCATTCACGCGGACTGCTTTTCGACTTGACCAGGGTTTCACCATCTTCGCCGGCATAGAAAGTGAGGTCACCGACAGAACCTTGTAGTTTGAAAGGAGCGATAAGTTTTGCCATAGGTAGTGATTTTTACAATGGTCGCCTATTTCAAAAGCGATTCCAAATAATAGGACCACAAATGACACCTTCTGACCAATAATGATGCATCTTTAAATGAACGAGGTACCGTGAATGGGTATTCTATACCCAAATACGATCATGTCACATCCAACATGCCGTAGCTCTACCGGCTGTTTTCTTCAACTATTGGTTCTTCCAGGCACAAGTGGTAGTTTACTACAACCCATTGACTAACAACGTCCAGTAAGAGGAATTACAGATTTTTTAAATCACACCGATGCTGTAGTATACTAATTTTCAATATATTAGATAGCTCTAAGTCGAATCAAACACAGATCAAACACACATCAAACACAGATCAAAGGCACATAAAAGACACAAAATATCTGAGTTTGATCTGACATTGATCAGTGTCTGTTACCTGTCTTATACGGGTATATTGTACAGCAAAGGCAGCCCAATCTTCAGCGCGTGACCGGCAATAGCATACCCTGACCTGTAGCATGGCCGCTTGATAGTCGCTTAATAGATGCTCACTGGAAGATAGATACCAACCCAAAATGAACCGCAGGTGAACGGCAAGTGAACGCTAAGTGAACCCCAAGTCTACGGGCATGAAATGCAGGTGGGACGCGGATTTACGTGGCCCCGAATCGGCACAACCAATCCCATGGCGGGTTTGATCGTTTTGAAGCCGTGAATACAGAAGAGAATATTCACATAATAGCCGTGAAAAAAGCGCTATGGCAATTTACCAAAACACGTACCGGAATCCAACTAAATACACAGGGAATTACGTCGAAAAATCCACACCACTGGTCAATATCTGCTTGCTATTCTGGCCCTATAAAGGCATCTTTAGGCTATGATCGAGATCTTCGACAACATTCGCAAGCTGTACGCCTTCCACGGGCCCTGCACGGAGCTGCAGTCCCATGTCGAGTTCTTTTCCGAAACCTCTCCCGACGCCATGAACACCTTTATTGGTGAAATGCCCTTTACGGTTAAAATGTTTCCGAGCTACACGCCCACCATCTGGCTCAACCTGGGCGCCCCTTATCAGCTGAGGCATGGCAACCAGTTGTCGACGGTGGACGCACAGAGCGACGTACTCATCCTGCGCAGCGGCATAGTAGAGCGGCGAAACCTGCCCACCGATAATATCTTCACCGTCAAGTTCAATCCCGGTGGATTTGAAGCCATATTCGGTATACCACAAACCACCATCGGACACGGCATCGTCGATGTAGCCCAGCTGATCCCTGCAAGCATACTGCGGAAAATAAAAAGAGGCCCGGATTTCAGCAGCCGGCGTCAACACATGGAGCAATATTTGCTCGACCGGTGGCTCAAACAACGCAGTACGGCGCACACCCTCGTCACCATTCAACAAACCATCGACCTGTTCACCACGACCGGCATGCAGCTTAACAACCAGCAGTTGGCCGTTCGCCAGCACCTCACAGAAAAGACCTTCTACCGGTATTGCACCCAGGTGATCGGCGCCAGCCCCAAGCAATATTTCGCCACACTACGCGCGCGCAACGCACTTACGGCTTACATCGATCACCGCACCCATTTCGACCATACGCGGTTCGGCTATTACGACCTCTCTCATTTTTACAAAGACATCGCCCGCTTCACCGGCCGCAAGATCAGTGAGCGGTAGATTGTCCGGTTTTTACAATGCCCACGTCAGCTCCGGAAGGTAATTTGCACCAAAGTATAGCCCATGACACCCCGTAATCTATTGTACCTGTTGGCCGTCCTGATCGCCACAACGGCCCATGCCCAACCCTACACACCCTACATTGCCTCCGACACCCCACTCGTGAAGATTGCCAGCGGGCTCATCGCCCGTTACGGCAACCTGGTGGTACCAGAAAACCGGCAAAAGCCCAACGGCCGCACCATCAAAATACCATTTGTATTCGTGCGCCAACCCCAACAAGATGCCAAAAAGAACATTACCCTTTTCACCACCGGCGGACCCGGCTATTCCACCCTCGCCAATTTCGACAGCATCCGGTACAACTCCGAATGGTTCAACTTTGGCGGCGTCATTTTCATGGACCAGCGCGGCACCCGGCTCGCCCAGCCCTGCCTCGACTGCCCCGAAGTACCCCTGGCCCGTCAACGCGCTTATAAGGAGAACCGAAATCGCGATAGCCTGGTAGCCCTCGCCGTTACCCAATGCCGCCAGCGCCTCACCCGTCAGGGCATCGACCTCTCCGCCTACAATACCATGGAGAGTGCGGCCGATATCAACGACCTCCGCAAAATACTGGGCGTCGATTCCCTCAACCTGATGGGCATCTCCTACAGCGGCGGCCTCATGCTTACCGTCGCCCGCAATCATCCGGAAGCCGTACGCGTATTGCTGTTAAACTCGCCCCTACCGGGATTCGTCAATTATGAAGAGCATGCCCAGTTCAACTTCAACGAAGCCGTCAACACGATATTCACCGATGTTGAAACCGACTCTACGCACGACGCCCGCTACAACAACCTGCGCCAGCGCTTACACGATTATTTCACCAACATCACCGGCAAGCGGTTCCCCCTCCGCTATGCCGCGCCCGGCACCACCGATAGCTTCACCACCTACTATACCAAAAAGGAATTGCTCGATGCCCTCAAAGACCGCATGAACAACCGCCAGATGCGCACCGTCGCTGCCCTGATGCTCGACCTGATCGAAGGTCGCCATACCGCACACGTACGCGGTCAGCTAGACCAGGTTTTCGGCAACGACAACAGTCTTTCCGAAGGCATGCGGTACAGTATGTATTGCACCGAACAGATCGCCTATGCCAATAAAACATTGATTAAAAAACAAGACGACATCCTACCCTGGTTCAAAGGCTATGCATTCAACAACGTCGATCATCCCATCTGCGATTGCTGGAAAGTGCAGCCCGAACCACCCGTCGCGAAAACACCCGTTTATTCCAATGTGCCGGCACTCATCGTAGCGGGAGATGCAGATCCCTGGTGCCGGCCCTACTACAATCGCATCATTCAGCACACCATGCCCAACGCCCAGGTGATGATCGTTCACGACAACGGACACGGTGCCCGCTATTATGTCAATGGGGTCGACTTCCTTAAATCATTCCTGGAAAACCCCTATCAAAAACTGGTGTCGCCCATCAAAGAAGTACGTATAGAATAATCGACCGCATACAAGAAAACCACTATCGGACATATTGACGAGAGCTTGTAAATTTGGGGGCTTGTCGGCCTGGCACGACATTGTATATCCCACCCACATGCAGCAGACCTCTATGACCGAAATGGTTCCTGAATTCCTCGCCGGCGGCGGCGAAATGGGAGAACGCATCCGTGCCTTCAATTGGGCGGGTACCCCCCTCGGCCCCGTGCATACCTGGCCGCAAAGCCTGCGCACCTGCGTCCGCATCATGCTCACCTCCCGCCAACCCATGTGGATCGGCTGGGGACCACAATTGATCAAACTGTACAATGACGCTTATAAAGAGATTGTACGGGGTAAACACCCCTGGGCACTCGGCACTCCCGCCTCCCAGGTTTGGAAGGATATATGGGAAACAGCGGGGCCAATCGCCCGTAAAGCCATGGAGCAAAACGAAGGCTCCTATTTCGAGTCGCAGCTGCTTATCATGCACCGCAACGGCTATCCGGAAGAAACCTATTACACGTATTCTTATACGCCCATTCCGGGCGACGAAGGCCGCACAGAAGGCATCTTCTGCGCCAATACCGACGATACAGATCGCATCATCGGCGACCGGCAACTCAAAACACTGTCGCTACTGGGCGCCCACCTCGCCGAATGCACCACCAACCAGGAAGTGATCGATAGAATGTTCAAGGCGCTGGATTGCAACCCGCACGACATTACTTTTTCCGCCTTCTATACCATCGCAGGCGATCAGGCATCCCTGGCGCGCACCTCACTGCCCGCCCTGGCAAACCACACCCTGCCGGAAAATATTTCATTAAGTTCGGGGAATAAACTCCCCAACCTTATGCGAGACGGACTACTGTCCCGCAAACCCCAACAGCTTGAACAACCTGAATCCATCATCGGTCCCCTGCCCACCGGCGCCTGGAAACTGCCGCCTCCCCAGGCCATCCTCCTGCCCATTCAGCAGGCAGGTGCCACAGAACCCTACGGCATACTCATCGTTGGTCAGAATCCACACCGCCTGTACGACGACAAATACAGCTCCTTCCTCAGCCTGCTGGCCGACCAGGTCACCAGCAGTTTTGCCAACGTGCACGCCCTCGAAGAAGAAAGAAAACGCACTGCCGCCCTCGCCGAGATCGACCGCGCCAAAACCACCTTCTTCTCCAACATCAGCCACGAGTTCCGTACACCACTCACCTTATTGATGGGCCCCATGGAAGAAATACTCCGTGACCCAACCACTCTCCCACACAATCGCGAACGCGTGGCACTCGCCCACCGCAACGCCCTGCGCATGCAGAAACTCGTGAATACCCTGCTCGAGTTCTCCCGCATTGAAGCAGGCCGCATCGAAGGGCGGTTCACCCGCGTCGACATCGGCCTGATCACCGCCGAACTGGCCGGCACCTTCCGCTCGGCCATCGAAAAAGCAGGCATGAGCCTGGAAGTCTCGATCGAACCCATAGAAGCAGCTGTATATGTCGACCTCGACATGTGGGAACGCATCATCCTCAACCTCATCTCCAATGCCTTTAAATACAGCAACGACGGAAAGATCATCGTAGCAGTGAAAGCCGTCAACGGCAATGTACAGGTATCCGTCACCGACCAGGGCATCGGCATAGAAGCCGATCAGCTCGATAAAATATTCGACCGCTTTTACCGCGTTGAAAACACCGGCGGCCGCAGCCAGGAAGGCACCGGCATCGGCCTCGCCATGGTAAAAGAACTCGTACGACTGCACCAAGGCAACATACAGGTGTGGAGCGAAAAAGACAAAGGATCGACATTCACCGTATATATACCTGCCGGTAAACAACACCTGCATCCCGACAGGATCACCGAAGCACCTGTCAACCGGCTCTCGCAACATTCAGCGGCCTTTGTGGAAGAAGCCGGGAAATGGAACCACGAGGAAATAATGACGGCTCAACCGCTGTCGGCACAGCCGGCAAAATCGCCCGTTCACAACCTGCAGCTCACACCACCCAAAGTATTGCTCGCCGACGACAATGCCGACATGCGCGAATACGTACAGCGCTTGTTGTGTGATCAGTTTCAGGTCATTACCGCCAACGATGGAGAAGATGCCTGGCACAAGATCATTCAGCATCAACCAGACCTCATCGTTTCCGACATCATGATGCCTCGCCTCGATGGACTGGGCCTGCTTAAGAAAATACGCAGCTTCACCCATACGCGCAGCATCCCCGTCATCTTCCTCTCCGCCCGCGCCGGCGAAGAAGCCAAGATCGAAGGCATGCAAACCGGGGCCGATGACTACCTCGTCAAACCCTTCTCCGCACGCGAACTCGTCGCCAAAGTAGAAGCCCACATCCGTATGGCAGAAAGCCGCCGCGAAACAGAAAAATTATTGCGCAATTTCTTCATGCAGGCGCCGGCAGCTATCGCCATCTTACAAGCCCCTGCATTCGTCTATACACTGGCCAACCCACAGTATCAGCAACTATTCCATCGTACCGAAGAGCAACTCATCGGCCGTTCGATCGAAGAAAACTGCACGCCGGCAGATGCCCAACGGTTTCAGGCCTTGCTCACCAAAGCCTACATCAATGGTACCCAGATACACACCGAAGCATTCGAAGCCCACGACCGCTATTATGATTTCGTCATTCATCCCATTACCAACGGCCAAGGCACGGTGACCGACCTTATGTTGCACGCCTATGAAGTGACCGATAAGGTAGCGGCCAGTAAAAAAGCAGCCGAGAACACCGAAAAGCTCGAAGCGGCGGTACGCCAACGTACCCGTGAACTGCAACGGAGTAATGACGACCTGTTGCAGTTTGCCCATGTCGCCAGCCACGACCTCAAAGAACCGGTGCGGAAGATCAGGACCTTCGGTAAACGGTTACAGGATGAATACAGCCATGATATACCGGAGAAAGGACAAGTCTTCCTCGACAAATTACTAAACGCCTCCGATCGAATGATCGCCGTCATTGAAGGCATTCTCAGTTATTCTGCCATCAGCAACAACGAACAGCCCAATCAGTCCATCGACCTCAACAACATCATTCGACTGGTGGAAAGCGACCTCGAATTACTGATACAGCAAAAAGACGCCACCATCGAAACCAATACCCTCCCCGTCATACAGGGCAACTCCACCTTGATCCACCAGCTCTTTTACAACCTCGTACAAAATGCACTCAAATTTGCAAAGACCACCGGCAAGCCGCATATCAGCATCAAAGCACAGATCGTTGGATTGGACGGCAGCAGCGAAGCCCACATCTCCGTTACCGACAACGGCATCGGGTTCGATGCCCAATACGCCGACCGCATCTTTGAAACATTTGCACGACTCAACCCGGTCAACAGCTATGAAGGCACAGGCCTCGGACTCGCCCTCTGCAAAAAGATTGTAGAAAGACATCATGGCACCATAAAAGCAACAGGAAAACAACAGCAAGGAGCAGAATTTTACATAATATTGCCCGTACATACACCCAACAGCCACTAACCCTTTTTTTCCAATAAAAAATGTACAACACCCTTCTATTGGTCGATGATGATACGGATGACGCCGAACTGTTTGTCGAAGCACTTCAGGAGATTGACGACACAGTGACCTGTTATGCCGCAGCCGACGGCCGGCAGGCACTCGAGCACCTGGATCAACACAGTACCAAACCGGATATTATCTTTCTGGACATCAATATGCCAGGCATGAACGGGTGGCAATGCCTCACCGAACTCAAAGAGAACCCTGCCAACAAAAACATCCCCGTCATCATCTATTCCACCTCCGCCGCCAAACGTGACCGCGATATCGCTGCCAAACTCGGCGCCCTCGGCTTCATCACCAAACCAGCCGACTACCAGGAGCTCAAAAACATACTCCGCCAGCTTCTCAGCCAAACCAACGAACAACAACTCCGAGACTCCATACACCAGTTGACAGCCTAATGCCATAGTTCGTATTTTTGCCGTTCGCAGAACTCCTTAAAACGGCAACCATGGCAACCACCCATACAACAACAGGCAACGAAGGATTTGTACTATTTGCAGGCGCAGGCGCCTCCATGGCCCCACCAGCCTCCTTACCTGGCTGGAACGCCCTCAACGATGCCATCCTCGACACCCTGTGGGACAGACTGCCACAATACGGCATCAAAGACGCCTGGCGCGACAAGATCCTCGGCGCCATCCGCGGCCACCGCGACAGCAACCAGTTTCCGCCCGACTACCAGGCACAGCTCATGGCCGAGCGCACAGGTATTCGTTACTTCGAACTGCTGAGCGCCGTAGACGCCGATGCCTACAATGCCATTCATTACTACACCGCACTACTGGCAAAAACAGGCACCATCAAAGCCGTCGTCACCACCAACTTCGACCGCAACTTCGAACGTGCCTTCGAAGCCGCCAGCATACCCTACGAAGCTTACTACGACGAAGCAGGTTTCAATAAACTCGCCCTCCACAACGAGGCAGCCCCGATGGCCATCATCAAGATACACGGTTCCTGCACCGACCCTGCCTCCCTCATCGATACGCGTCAGCAGCGGCTCAAAGGCCGGGCAAAGGCATTGCAGACTGCACTCAACCAGCTCATGCAACAACATCAGTTATTGTTTGCAGGCTTCTCCGGCGCCGACTTCGATGATGACAAGAACTACCTCGGCTTCTGGGATGCCGCCCCCACCGGCAAAGGATTTACTTACCTCAACCGCCCCGGCAGCGATATACGTCCGGGCATGCAGGCCATCATCGATCAATACGGACACAAGGCAACTACGCAAACCATCGATGCTGCCACCTGGTTCGAACAGCAATTGCAAACAACCCGCACGCCCTTCCAGCCTTTTACAGGAGGAGATCAACCAGCCACGCCCATCCGCGAAAAGTTGCAGGAAAAGGTCGCAACACTCGAACCCATGGACGCCATCAACATGCTCACCGCACTCGCAGAATCGTACGGCGATGAAGTAAGCGCCCGCTACATCTACGACAAAGCCTGGCACAGCCGTTACGAGCAGGATTATGCAGGAGAAGCCCTGTCCCGCTTCCTGCTTAACCATGGTCGCTCCTATGTATTCAATTTCCAGGACAAAGTAGAAAGAGCCGCCAGCGCAGGCGTACTGATCACCCAATCCACCATCGGCGATCAACCCGCAGGGCTCGAGGAACTATTTACCAACCCGGCGAAGATGAACCTCAAGCACCAGCAAAACACCTCGCCCGAAACTCCTGGCCTCATTGCCCTCGCCCAAACCTTTCTCGGCAACCCAATCCTTTTCTCGACCTTCCCCAAAGGCCTGGGTCCCTATTTTCGGAGAGAGCCCTCCCCTACGGAAATGGCAGATATCATCTATTACTACTCCTGGTTTGCACTCATTTACGGCGAACTGGAAAACGTTGGGTTCCTGCACTATGCCATCAATGAAATGGAAGCCGCCTGCGATGAACCACGCCTGGCACAATTGCTTTGCCGCCGTGCCATGATGAAATTGCAACTGGAGCATCCAGAAGTACAGGCCTCGGCTAAAGATGATATGGAGAAAGCACGCCGCCTCGCAGAAAAATACCATGAACCGCATTTGCTGGCCCATAGCGCCCTGGTAATGGCGATGGCCGCCCGCAGGGACAAACAGTTTACAGAAGCCCTGCAATACATACAACAGGCACAAAAAGGATTTGAAGCCCTCAACAGGATACCGCAGTACATGGAATCGATGGTAGAATACCTTAAAATACTATTGCTGGGTTTTGCCACAGAAGCGGTCAGCAAACAATTTCTGCTGACCCTGTTCCAGCAGATCGACGAAAAAGTAAGTGGAGATTATATCAGAAGGGTCGCAGCCTATGAACCGGAATACTGCTTTCATGGTGCGCTGTTGCTCGGCAACTACACGACCGCCCCCCGCGAACAGGTCATATCCTGGTTTGCCGATGCCGTCTTCCGGGCCGAGCTGACAAGGCAGGAGCGCAATACCGCGCATTATCGCAGTACCTGCCAGCAACTGGGATTGGCCGAAGAAGTAGAAGCATTGGTAGCTGTGATGAAAAAACAAACGGAGGGATAAAGAGAGTCACCTGCTCACACGCCCGGCTGCACGCTGGGCTCATCCACCGGCGTCACCAAAAAGCTTTGCATATCGATCAATTGACGGTACACGCCGTTACGCAACAACAATTCCTGGTGCGAACCCTCTTCCACCACCTGCCCATGCTCCAGCACAATGATCTTGTCGGCATGTTGAATGGTACTTAAGCGGTGCGCAATGATCAGCGAGGTCCTGTTCTTCATCAGGTTGTTGAGCGCCTCCTGCACTAGCTTCTCCGAAGCGGTATCCAACGCCGACGTCGCCTCATCCAGCAACATGATCGGCGGGTTCATCAGCACAGCCCGGGCAATACAGATACGCTGCCGCTGACCACCCGACAACTTCACGCCCTTGTCACCGATATTGGTATGGTAGCCATCCGGTGTAGCCAGTATAAAGTCATGCGCATTGGCGATCCGAGCCGCTGCTTCTACCGCCTCCCGGCGTACTTCCGGCAAACCAAAAGCGATATTGTTGTAGATGGTATCGTTGAACAGGATCGACTCCTGGTTCACGATGCCCATCAGCGAACGCAAGGACGCAATCGTGTAACGCTGAATATTCACCCCATCGATCAATACCTCACCGCTCCCGGGTTGAATAAACCGCGGCAACAAATCCATCACGGTCGATTTGCCACCACCAGAATGCCCCACCAACGCAATGGTTTGTCCCTTGGGGATCGTAAAGCTCACGTTGTGCAGTACTTCTTTTTCCTGGTAGGCAAAAGTCACATCGCGCAATTCAATACCCTCCCGGAAACCCGGTACCGGCACTGCATTCGGCGCATCGGCAATCTGTGGCTTTTCATCGATGAGGGCCAGCACCCGCTCACCGGCAGCAATGCCCGAATGGATCTGCGAGAAAGAGGCAGAGATCGCTTTCGCCGGCCGCATCACCTGCGAAAACAAAGCGATATAGGCTATAAAGTTTGCCGCATTCAACCCACTGTTATTGGAAAGCACCAGCGATCCACCGTACAACACGATACCGGCCACCATGAGAATACCCATAAACTCCGATACCGGCGACGCCAGCTGCTGCCGCTTCGCCATAGATCGGATGATGGAAGAATACCGTTCATTCTCCGCATTGAACCGCCCGGTAATAAACCCTACTGCGTTAAAAGCCTTGATCACCCGGATGCCGTGCAACGCTTCATCCAGGTAACTGATCATAGCAGCATACGACTGGTGCGAAGCGATCGCCTGCTCCTTGAGCTTGCGCACGATCTTCGAAATGATCCAGCCCGCCAGCGGGATCACGAGAATGGATACCAGTGTCAGCTTATATGAAATGATAAACAACGTGATGAGGTACACGATCAGTGTCAGCGGTTCCTTAAACACAACCTGCAGCGTACCCGTCACCGAATACTGTACCACCTGCACATCTGCCGATATCTTCGACATGATATCACCCTTCCGTTCATTGCTGAAATACCCCAGGTGCAGGTTCATGACATTTTGGAATACCGCCTTGCGCAGGTTGAGCAACGTATGGATACGCAGGTTTTCCATCGTCCGCTCCGACAGGTAGCGAAACAAATTACCTAGTAAAACCGAAACAATGATGACCCCGCAGATCATTTGCAGGATGGTAAAGATGGGATAATGCTGGGTAGCCTGCGCTGCGTAATAGTTAAAAGCCTTGAATATATCGAAGAAATGTTCCGGTCTGGGGGGCATTTCCCGACTATTAGGCTGGTTAAACAAAGTGCTCAGCAACGGCGCCACCAACGCCAGGTTGAGCGTACTGAAAATAACCGCCAACAAAGTGAAGAGAATATAGGGAATCGCATAGCGCGCCATGGGCCGCGCAAAAGACAATAACCGGAAATAGGTCTTCATATTACTGAAGATACTGATTTAAGACCTATTTTTAATCAATCGTATAGATACCGTGCAAGCTTATAACACCACCATACAGTACACCCTCGTCATCTGCACCTGGAATCCCGATGAACGCCTGCTGGCACGCTGCCTCACCGCCGTAGCCCGGCTCGACACCCACGATATCACTACCGAAGTGATCATTGTCGACAACAACAGTCAGCAACCCGTCCACCAGCTACCGATCGTACAGACCATGATCGCCGAACACGCGCATTGGCAAACCCTCCTGGTTGCCCGGCAAGGCGTACAGTTTGCCCGCATGGCTGCTATCGAAAAAGCGCAGGGTGTCCATACCGTCTACTTCGACTACGACAACGAACCAGCGCCCGACTACCTGCAGCAATTGCAAATATTGCAGGAACAATATCCCGAAGTAGCAGCCTGGGGGCCAGGTCACGTCTCCGTCGACTTTGTTGATGGCATAGACCCCGGCCTCGAAGCCTATGCACGCATCGCCTTTCAGGAAAAGCACACCCGGCGTACACAGTTCGCCAGTTTACCCAATTGGGAAGCTTGCTATCCCTTTGGCACGGGCCTATGTACAAAAACAGCCTTGTTGAAAGAATATGTGGTACGCGCACACCTCGGCGAGTTCACATTGGCTGGCCGCACTGGTCAGCGGCTCACCAGTGGTGAAGACACACAAATGGTACTGCTTTGCATCGCAGCAGGATATGCGGCCGGCAGCAGTCCATTACTGCAACTCACCCATATGATCACCGGCAATCGCGCCAATACAGCCTACCTCAAGCGGCTGGCATTCGGCACCAGCCTGTGTTATGCGACCTGCCTGTTGCAGGTATTCCCGGAGCAGGCAATGAACATCGGTCGGCAGCAGATCCCCGCCACAAAGTTCAGTCGCCAGGCAGTCAAAAAAGCCATTGCCGTTAGCCTCCGTCGCACCCCGCAGCGGCAGTTTGCCCTCGCCACCTGGCTGGGTCAGCAAGCCGGCATCTGGCAGGCAGTAGGCCATCCCCTGCCCCGTCCGGTACGCAGCATCATTCGGTATTTACAATTGGGCTAAAGCAGCCTGCGCGTGCTGAATCAAAACGATCATCTTTTCTATTTCCTTACCAGGTATTTCCAACGAATCTTCATAGGCCTTGATATTGGTACCAGGATACACCTGACGGCACACCAGGTACCAACCCTTGATGTACAGACCAGCATGATAAAAACAGGATACATGCACGCCATTTGCTGCAATGACATCCACATTGGTCTTATCCCCGATACTACCCTCCACCATCCGTTGCCCATAACGCAACAAATCAAGTATAGCAGGCAACTCATCCGCGTCGAGAAAGAAAGAATAACGAAGACCCTGTTCATTAAAGAACAAACTGAGTCCCAACAGGGAAGAGTCCGTTTTCACATCAGTCACCTTACGCACTTCTACCCGCCAGGTTTTCACCTTGCCGATATATTGTTTGTTAACAGCCGTCACACGCCCTGGTGTGGCAGCAAACTTTTCATAGCGGCTCAACAGACTCATACGGTCCTGCTCGGATTGGCCTTGCACGGCCCTGGCCATAACCAACGAGAACAATAGTAAAAGAATAGGCATATATAGTATGGTTAAATGATAAAAGCTTTCGCTGCTACAGCTCTTTCAACGTTTCCAGGGCTTGCTTCCAGAGTTCAACGAGTTTATCGAGATCCCGGTAAGGCGCGGAGGTAATGCGTCGTGGCACCTCCACATTGGAGTAAGCATAGAACTGCCGGAAATGAATGACACCCCAGGAAGCCTTATCCCGTTCTGGCAAGGTAATAGAAGCGTGCAGGCTATTGGAAGTGGTATACACGATGGTCTGAGCCCCCTTTCCGGTTTGCGGATACGTCCGCTGACAATGTTCCAGCAGGTTCAGTACACCGTAAGCTTCCACCGGATCGAAATTTAATGCCCATTGCTCATTTGGTTCATTGTTGCGCGCCCATACCCTGATGGCCTTTCGACTGGTATCACCCCGAATATCGCTTACCTTCACCACATCGATCCAAAAATAACCTATGCTCCCAATGAGTTTAGCTTCATGCCTCAAAATACGTCCAGGCTCTATAGAAAACATTTCCACGGCACTGAGCAATACTTCCTGGCTACGTGCCGGCACCGCCGCAAAGAATAGACAAAAAGAGAAGAGTAAATATTTATACATACCGCACAGATTGGTTATACCAACAAATCTGCCCTGTTTACCAACACAAAGCAATAGCCGGAATCAACATTAAGAATTCGACAACAGCGTTTTAACAGGCTATTGGCATAACCCACGCAACCAAAACTCCCGCCCGCATAAAAGAAAACTGCCCGTACCAGTCGACACCGGAGGCATCGACCAGCACAGGCAGCTACTAAACAAACAACACAGAAAACCTGCTAAAGAATAATATCTCGTGCTTCCGAAAGGAAACGAATAAGTCTACAAAGAATAACGGATCGTTACACCATATGTGCGCTGATCACCCAGCACCGCCGCATAATGACCGGCATTACCCGCCGCCGGCAACAATTGCTCGAAATAATTCCGGTTGCCGATGTTGCGGCCCCATACAAACAACGACAATCCATTGATGGCTCGGAAACCAAGTCGTCCGTTGATGAGCGCATAACCGGGAATGTTCAGGTATTTGGAAGGCGAAGGGCTGGAAGAGAAATCAGAACGAAAATAGCTGTCGGCGCCCAGGAAGAACTTGCCACCCAGTCCAAGGAACTTACTATCGCCCGTAGTGATCTCACCACCCAATGAACCAGCCCATTTGGAGATACCGGGCAAGTCGCCACCGGAGATATCTTTAAAGGCATTGGCGGCACCGGTTTCTTCCAGCGGCACAGGCGCATTCTTGAAAGAAACATACTCCCCTTCGGTGTACGCGAGGGCACCATACAGCGACAGGTACTTACCCACCGATACATTGGCATCAAACTCTACGCCCCATACACGTACTTTCTCCGCATTGGCCAGGTAGCCGCGGTTTACACCTACTTCGGCCGTTTGCACCTGCGCCTGGTAATCCTCTACGTCGGTATGGTGGAAGGTAATATTCGCAGTAGCATTGGCAAATGGCCGGGTTTTTACACCAAACTCATAATGTGTCACATACTCCGGCTTGATCTGCGCCAGCTCGATCATCGTTTTACCATTGGCAGTTGGCAAACCACCCAGGTTTACACCTACCGGCTTATAGCTGGTAGAAAAAGTAGCAAAGGCATTCAGCTTGCTATTGGCTTTATACGCCAATGTGATCTGTCCCGACAGGTTGTTCTCATCCACCTCCGTATCGAACGCCTGGGCCGTATACACCAGGTTCTTCAAAGCGATCAGGCTCGCATCGGTGGTTTCCAAACCACCATAGGTCTGCCGGTCGTAGTTCACTTTTTTCTTGTCGTAATTGAAACGCAGACCGGGTAGGACATGCAACTCATCGGTGATCGACCAGTCAACCTGGGCGAAGATCGCAGCACCGGTGGTTTGCAGCCGCGACTTGGTTTTAATACCAAAGCCATCGAACAGGCCGGGCGTCTTCCATTTATCGCTGGTGGTACTTTGCGAGAAACGCCATTGCGCATCGCCCGACTCTTCAATATGCACCGGATCGGTCTTCAGGTCTTGCTGAATACCGAATACACCGATCACACCACTCAATCGGCGGGAGAAATTACCCGCATAACGCACCTCCTGCGTCCATGACTGGTGCTTAGAAGTAGCCTGCGACAATTGCAGCACAGACAGACCGGTAAAATCACGGTCATTGGATGGGTCCCAGTTCCAGTAGCGCCAGGCGGTAGTAGAGGTCAGGGTACCTTTACCGAGTTTGATATCGATATTGACCGAAGCGCCGCCGAGCTCATTGCCCGAACGCCAGGTGGTGTTGTGATCGATCAGCCGGTCGAATGGATTGCGGCTGGGCAAATTATAGTTGAGGTCTTTGATGATGTTCTCAAACTGGCGGTAAGCAGCACGTTGCGTGGTTACCACACCCGCTACCACCTGTGCATAACCATCGGGCTTTTGGCGCGACAGATCACCTGCTGCTGTAATGCTCACTTTGTCGCTGGGCGTAAAGAGCAATTGGCCGCGTACACCCAGGTTGTTGAGGTCATTGGTATATTTCTGTGTAGAGACATTGTAGATCAAGCCATCCCGCTGTGTACCCGAAAACGACAACCGGGCAGCCAGCTTTTTAGCGATTAATCCACCGGTTACGGAAGCCTTGGCCTGCACATACCCATAATTACCATAGCTCGCTTCGAAAGTAGCGCCAGGTGTAAAGGAAGGCTTGCGCGTGGTGATGTTGAAAGCACCGGCTGTGGTATTCTTACCAAACAACGTACCCTGTGGACCACGCAATACCTCGATCTGCTCTACATCGATAAAGTCGAGGGTGGTAGCAGCCGGACGGGCAAAATACACACCGTCTACATAGAAGCCCACACCAGGATCGATACCATCATTGGTGAGGCCGAAGGTAGAACCCAGGCCACGTACATTGAGCGTGGTATTGCGGGGGTTGGAAGAATACAATTGCACCGTAGGCACCAGTTCTTTCAAACGGTTTACATTGAAAGCACCGGTAGCTTCTACCTGCGCGCCACCCACTACCGAAATAGGAATGGGCACATCCTGCGCCGTCTCCAACCGGCGACGCGAGGTGATCACCACTTCCGTCAGGTGATTATCACGGGCCAGCACTACATGCAGCGCATCGGCAGACAGTGAAGTGATCTCGATATCGTGCGGCTTGAATCCTACCGACGTGATACGCAATAGAAATGGAGGTTGTTTTTTAACAGCAATGCTAAACTGACCTTTATCATCAGCAATGGCATTCGAATTGGAACCCTTGATCCAAAGGGTGGCCCCGGCAACGGGCAGACCGGTACTATCTTTCACAATACCCGAAAGCGTCTGCTGTTGGGCGGCAACGCGCTGTACCAGTATAAAGAGGGGTAAAACAAGGAAGAACAACTTTCTCATACAATAGGTGGTTAATGCATTTATTAGTAGTTAGTTTATGACCAGGAACGTTATTATATAGTGGGTATAGCTCTCCCGGCAGAATAAAGATAGTACAGAATTAGTATAGTCTACTAATTTAGTAGGTAATATATTTGAGGTTTTGATTTAAGTCCACTAATTTAGTGGGTAATTATAACAGCCATGGAGCTAGGCATCATTTCGGAGCAGGTGAACAACCAGCTATTATACAGCTGCATAGCTGGTTTGGTTGTACTATTCTCCCTATTTTATTATTCATTCAGGCGGCTTCGAAAAAAAATACTACGGCAGCGTACAGAAGCCTTGCTTTTTGAAGAAGACTTCATTCCCTGATCAACAAGCCGTCCCACCATTTATTACATGGAGCTTTACAGCTCCCGTTTTCATAATTCCACCCAATATTTTGTAGTTTTAAGGAAACCACCCGGATCATGATCGATACCAGGACCGGCGTTTCCGTCATCATCTGTTGTTACAACAGCGAGGCCCGCATCGTACCAACGCTGCAGCACCTCGCTGCCCAACGAACACCGATCGACCTGCCCTGGGAGATCGTACTGGTCGACAATGCCTCCACCGACAACACCGGCTCCTTTGCCGCCGGCATCTGGCAATCGCTCGGCGCTCCCGCCAGCCTTCACGTCGTGCAGGAAGCTGAGCCCGGACAACAACAAGCCCGTAAAAAAGGCGTAGCCACTGCCCGCTACGATTGTATCATCTTCTGCGACGATGATAACTGGCTGGCCAAAGATTATGTGGCTGTGGCCTATGAAGTAATGAACAGCATAGACAATATCGGCGCCGCAGGCGGTAGCAACGAGCCCACCAGCGATGCAGACACCTGGCCCGACTGGTTCGATAGCTACCGCGACAAGTATGCCTTGGGCACACCCGCCTCCGCGACCGGCGATATCAGCCACCGGGGATTCATACTCGGCGCCGGACTCATCACCCGTCGCCACCTCTTCCAGGAAATGTACCACCCCCGCTACCCCTCCCTGCTGGGGGGACGACAGGGTGCCACCCTCAGCACCGGCGACGACTTTGAATATTGCAAAAGATTATTATTGAGAGGCCACCAGCTCTATTATGATGAACGCCTCAGCCTGCAACATTTCATCCCGCAGGAACGGTTGACGATCCCCTACCGCGAACAACTGATGGACGGTATCGGGCAGGCAGGCATCGTATTACAGGAATACGACCATGCCCTGCGCTTCTATCGACGCAACTACCACAAGAACCGCTGGCGCCTGATGGCCCTCACCCCATTGCGCATAGTATTGTCTCGCTGGAAACTTATCAACAGACTGCTGGAAGAAGAACAGCAAACCTTGTTTTATACCACCCCGCTCAGCTGGAACCCACACCCCATACGTACGCCCATCAAAAGATTCCTCTACCGCCTGTAACCGTACCACACCAACAACCACCACCCACAACATGGCAACCACACCACGCTACAAGATCTTTTCTTTCTACAAAGGCAATGTAAACCCCAAGGTACCACGTTACCAAAAGGCGGTCTTCCGCTATTTCGGACAAACAGTACACCAGGTCGTGCGGGAAGATTTCGAACACGGCGACTTTCTCAATCATATCTGTCGCACAGAAAAAGACACCGACTACCTGATCTTCTTTGATATTGATTGTGTGCCCGTCAGCAAACAATGGTTGCCGCGCCTCCTGCGCGACCTGCAGCAGCCACGCAGCATCGTCGGCGCGGCGCAGACAGCCAACCACCTGGGCAATGGAGAGAATCTATATATCGGTCCTTTCTTCTTTGGCATATCCACGGCCTACCTGCGCGAACTCGATTACCCCGACATGCGCATGACCGACACCATGGACGCCGGACAAAACCTCACCGCCGTGATTGAGCAGCGCGGTGGCCATGTCAACTATTGGTGGCCCACCCACATCGAGAAAAAGGAATGGAAACTCTTTCATCCTACACACACTGATTTCGGTCCGGGTACCACGTACAATAATCTGGTGTACCACGCCTTCTTCTCCCGCTTCGACCTCGCCGACCGGTTCGTGATCAAATCCAAACAACTCATTAAGGGATCATTCTATGGCTACAAATGGCCCTGGAAGAAAGTATCGTGAGCAAGGACTGCTACAGGAAGTAATAAAGCGTACAGTAGATCAACACCGGATACAAGATCCACTTGATGGTCTTGCGTGTGTTGAGTCGATAAAAGAAGATACGCTGCACGCGGCCGTCATCGTGAAACCGTTCGCCCAGGCCCGTCAACCGGCCGCGTTTCAGATTTCCCCACAACACACCGCATTCATACACCCACCGCAACAGGATCACGTACCACAGCATGGCAATACTGATCACCTGCGAGCGCTTCAACGCCTGGATGGTCGTGGCCAATACTTCGATCAACAATACGCCCCCCACAAAGAACAACCAGGCACACAAAGCAACAAGCTTGAATATAAACAGCGGCACCAGTGCCAGCAAGGCCAGGAACAACACCTCCGGAGTATTGAAGAAGTCGCGATAGGTATACCGTGGATTCAACTGCCCCAGCCAACTGTTGCCGACACCGTAGCGGAACGTACGGCGATACATCGGTTTCTCTTCCGCCCACCAGGGATGCGTCACGGCGGCGGCGGGCAGGCATTGATAATTGACGCCACCCTGTTTTTCCCGCACGCGCAACAGCAGGTCCACATCTTCACCGCCCCCCGCCGCCGGGTAGCGCAGCGAAAAGCGGTCGGTCCCCAACGCGTGGCGGCTGATGAGCAGGTTGGCGGTAGCACCCCAGGCATACTCCTTCTGCCGCCGCGCAATGGTAAAAATATCCATGGCACCCGTCGCACAGATAGCCTGCGTAAAGGCTTTCGAAGCCGGTGGCAATTCCACCAAGCCTATAAAACCGGTGGCGGTAGGGTGCTGCATGATAGCCGCAGCATAGATCTCGAGCAGATCGACCGGCACATGCACATCATCATCGAGCAACAAGATCCAGTCTCCAGTGCCCATATCGATCCCTTTATTGCGACTCGCCGGTGCACCCAGGTTCTGCTCGTTGCGTACCAACGACACATCCTCCTGATTACTTATAGCCACTAATTCCGGAGGAAGCTTGACCAATGGATCATCGATGATGAGGAAGAACTTCATCACCGTATTGGCAGGACGTTTCAACTGTAAGATCGAAAGCAGGTAGTCAATTGCCGGCCTGAAAGAGGGAATCACCACATCTATGCTTATCTTCATAGCGAAATCCGTTGATCAGTATAGCTGGCCAGGCATTTGCGGGCAAAGCTTTGATTCTCTAATGTAAAACAATATCCGAACAAAGGCAGCACCATGAAAGCTTATTTTACCATCTGCTCTAACAACTACCTAGCCTATGCCGCCACCCTGGGCCGCTCACTCGGGCAGCACGATACGGGTACCACCTTCCTGCTCATTCTCTGCGACGAAAAGCACCCCGACATCGACTACAGCACCGTCGCCGACGAAGTCATTCCTATCAAAGACATAGAGCCCCTCATCAACGACCTGGCCGCCAAATACAATATCATCGAACTCAATACCTGCATCAAACCCAAAGCCTTTCAATACCTCTTGCAGGAACGTGGCTTCGACACCGTCATCTACCTCGATCCCGATATCCAGGTATTCGATTCGCTCAACAACCTGGATACTGCACTCCACGAAGCCAACATCCTCCTTACCCCCCATATCTACACTCCCATCCCACTCGATGGAAAACAACCGGCAGAATCCGTCTTCCTCAATTTTGGCCTTTACAACCTGGGTTTCCTCGCCGTACGCGCTCATGACGAAGTATACCGGTTCCTCGACTGGTGGAAAGAACGTACCTACCAGCAAGGTTACATCGATGTCTACAATGGCATCTTTGTAGATCAGCTGCCCGTCAACTTTGTACCCCTCTTTTTCAAAGGCGTGCACATACTACAAGATCCCGGGCTCAATATGGCGCCCTGGAACCTGCACGAACGTACCCTGACTACCCAGGGCATGCAACAACTTGTCAACAATACCCATCCCCTGCGCTTCTTCCACTTCAGCTCATTCAACATCGACAAGATCGAGTTGCCCTTTGCCCGGTACAACCGGTATACCCTGGCACAACGCCCCGACCTGTTGTTCATTTACCAGGAGTATGCACGTGCCCTGCAAAATGCCGGACACGAGAAATACCGGACAATCGCTTGCGTGTATGACCGCAAACGCAGTCAGGGTTCGGTCTTCAATAAACTCATGGGGAGAAAATAAGCGCAGCGGTTACCAATTGGGTTCGCCATATACTTTCTTGCGAAACTTCTTCCAACGGAAACGCATGTATACCCACCAGCCAAGATGGGCACGCACCAGTGCTGGCTTGTCTTGTTTGAAAAGCCGATCAGTATGTAAGGAGGAGAAACCCGTCATGTTGTACTGCACGATATCCAGTGGTTGCCAGGAACGCTTTACCTGCGGATCGCCCCATAGGCGGATATTAAGTGCATAGTCCGCAAAGATGCGGTATTGCGGGTCGTATTGGTATTGTTGAAATATTCGGGCGGGATAAAGAATAGCCTGGTGATTGACACAGTACTTCGCGATGCGGTATTTGCTGAAGGGACCGCCCAGCAATTCATAACTGGGTCGTACCCGGTCGCGGTAAGCCGGTTGGCTATTGCCGTAGTAGAGCGTATCGTCATCCTGTAGCAAGGCTACCATCTGTTTGAAGTCGGGCAACAACCGGTCATCCGTGCCGAGGAAATGGATCCAGGTACCGCGCGCCAACCGTACCCCTTTATTCAAGGCATCATAAATACCCCGGTCGGGCTCGCTGACCCATTGCAGCGACAACACATGCTCCTGTTGCAATACCTGCAGCGTATGATCCTGGCTGCCACCATCAACCACCACCACCTCCAGATCGGCGATGCCCAACGCCCTAATCGACGACAAACAGGCTGCCAATTGATCGCCGGCATTGAAACAGGCGATCACGATACTGACCCGGGGAGCCGATGGGTAATGCATAGCGGGAGTATTCATACCCTATGTTAACGAAAATTGTAATGTTAAAAAACTTATTTTTAAGCAGCGTTTCGCACCTTACCGGATACAGCATGGCATACACCGTTCAATCGCCCGTTTTGTTGTTGATTTTCAACCGGCCCGACAAAGGCGCCCTGGTGTTTGACCGCATCCGGCAGGTAAAACCAGCCCGGCTGTACATCGCCGCCGACGCGCCGCGACCGGGCAACGAGCAGGATGTGCAGCTATGTCAACAGGCCCGTGCCATTGTACAACAGGTCGACTGGGATTGCGAGGTCCAGACACGCCTGCTCGATGAACACCGGGGTTGCCGCATAGCCGTATCCGATGCCATCACCTGGTTCTTCCACCACGAAGCAGAAGGCATCATACTCGAAGATGATTGCCTGCCCGCCATCAGCTTCTTTTCCTTCTGCGATGCACTGCTCGATACATACCGCAACGATGAACGCATACACACCATCACCGGCACCAACCTGCAAAACGGACGTCAATGGGGCGATGCCACCTACTATTATTCACACTACAACAATATCTGGGGATGGGCCAGCTGGCGAAGGGTATGGGAAAAATATGATCGCGATCTGCAACGGTTCAAAGCTGCAGATGTACCAGCCATACTACAACCCCTGTACAACGACCGGTTGCTGACCGAAGACTGGACACTCAACTTTCAACAGTTGCAATCAGGCGCTATCGATACCTGGGATCACCAGTTAAACTTTCTCACCTTCTTCGAAAAGGCCTACTGCATCACCCCCAACACCAACCTCATCAGCAATATCGGGTTTGGTCAGCATGCTACACATACCCACCACGCCGATAACCACCACGCCAATCTACCGGTCGGAGAGATCGATACCATCATCCATCCGGAGCACATGATACCCGAACCATCCGCCGATTATTATTTTCTGCAGAAAGAACACAACCTCATCGAACGCTGGCGCATCTACAACAAACCCAAGCGTCGTTTTAAGAGATGGTTGAAAGCATGGATAAGCAAGAACAAACCCGAACACCCATAGCCAACGGGCTTGATGCCCATCGGCATTCCACCCTCAATAGGGCTACACTGTAGACAACTCCCTGCTTCCCGTAACAAAGACGCTTCCTCAGGCGATCGAGGTATTTGAATCTGCTGCCACGACCGGCACCTGGCTGAGCCCATTGATACAGGCAGCTTGTTTACAACTGATGGTGTCGATATACTTCTTTTCATTCTCACTCAGGTGAAAACGGGCATTGTAATCATGATGGAGATGATAGCAGATGGCCGCCAGCTTCACCCTTTTTTTGAGTACCCCCGAGTGAATTAGGCGGGCAGCAAACTCGCAATCCTCCCAACCCCAGCCTTGAAAATCATTATCATATCCATTAATGGCGATATAGTCCTTGCGCCAGAAAGCCAGGTTACAGGCCTTGATATTGGCCGAACTGTTGGGATTGGATCTGATCAGCGGTGACAATGGTGGAAAACGAATGGCATTGAAACGGTTGGAAACGCCGCGGGAAAAACAATGCAGCTGCTTGACGGCGCCCGCCAATACGTTGGCCGTGGTGCGGGGATTGAGGATCACCCGGCTGCCCTGCACAAACATCCTCTCGCGCGCCTGCTGCAGGTGGTCTTCAATAAAGCGCGGATGCAGCACGATATCACCGTCGATCTGAATGATGTAATCGGCCGTTGCTTCCTTCATAACCTTATTGAGAATAAGGCTCTTACGAAATCCCTGATCTTCCTGCCAGGTATAAGTGATGGGGATCTTGAAGAGCGGACGACACCAGTCGACCAGCTTGCGGGTAGCGACGGTACTGCCATCGTCGGCAATGAGGATCTCATTGGGTAGCCGCGTTTGTTCCAAAATACTGTGCAACAAGGTCTTGAGCGCTCCTGGCCAGTTATAGGTAGAGACCAGGATACCTACCGAGGTATCATTATGCATGAAAAATGGATTAGTAAAGACGGCTCAGAGATGGGGGCAAACAAGTCGATAGGAATGGGGCAGGAACGGACAGGAAGTTGTCGCGGGACGGATTGGACGGCCAACCTTAAATTACTGAATATTATTATACTTACGAAGTTTTATATTAAAATACTATCCTTAAAATGGTCAAAAAGAGCGATTTTGATATATATCAGTAAACCAATGTGATACCAGCCGGGAGGGCAATTTCCCGGTAGCGTCGCATATTTTCCGGTTTGCGTAAACGGTTTTTCCCGGTCACGGCCCCGGTCATTTTATACCGGGGACTACCTTGCGCCCAGATTAAAAACTGAAGAATCACATGAAACGCTACTCCGCTATTTTACTGGCCAGCATCCTGTTCTTCGCTGCGCCCGTATTAGCTCAACAAGGTACAGGCTCCATTAAAGGACATATCACCTCCAGCGACAACCGCCCCGCCTCCTGGGTAACGGTATTGCTGAAAGGCACGAAGAAAACAGTGACCTCCGACGAAGAAGGGAATTTCCACATGAGAGGTGTGAAGCCCGGCAGCTACCAGTTGGAAGCTACCCTTGTTGGTTATGAAAGCGCACTCCACAACGTGACCGTAGAAGAAAACAAGACCATTACGGTAAATCTCTCCCTGCAGGTATCCAACCAGGAGTTGCAGGAAGTGATCGTACGTACCAGCAAAGGTGGCTACAATGCCCGTCAGGGTTCCGCTTCCCTGCGCCTCAACGAACCATTGCTCGAAGCTCCGCAAAACATACAGGTAGTGACCAGCGCCAACCTCGCCGATCAGCAAATCATCAGCATGAGTGACGGTGTGGTACGCAACATCAGCGGCGCCGTTCGTCTCGAGCATTGGGGAGATCTTTATACCAATATCCACATGCGTGGATCACAGATACAGGCATTCCGCAATGGCTTCAACGTCGTAAGCTCCTTCTGGGGTCCGCTTACCGAAGACATGAGCATCGTCGACCACATCGAGTTCGTAAAGGGTCCTGCCGGCTTTATGCTTGCCAATGGCGATCCCAGCGGTATGTACAACGTAGTGACCAAGAAACCAACCGGCCAAACCAAAGGCGAAGCAGGCATCACCGTAGGTAGCTTTGGCCTCTACCGCGCCAACCTCGACTTCGACGGCAAGCTGAGCAAGGACGGTCGCCTACTGTACCGCCTCAACCTCGCCGCACAAAACAAAAAGTCATTCCGCAACTTCGAATACAATGACCGCTACACCCTGGCACCCGTAATTTCTTACCAGGTAGATGACAAGACCAAGATCACCGCAGAATATGTGTACCAGAACGCCCGCATGAGCGACGTTGGTTCATTCTACGTATTCGGACCAGATGGTTTTGCCCAGTATCCCCGCAACACCACCTTCATGCAGCCTGGTCTGGAACCCACGAAGATAAATGACCACAGCTTCACCGTAAACATCCAGCACGACCTGAGCGCCGATTGGAAACTGACCGCCCAGGCCGCTTACTACAACTACAACCAGGCAGGTACCAGTATGTGGCCTTCTTCAGTAGCTGCCGACGGCAAAGTGATCCGCAGCACCGGGCTTTGGGATGCACAAAGCGAAATGACCCTCGCCCAGGCATTCGTAAACGGTACCGTACAAACCGGCCGTATCCAGCACCGCATCCTCGCCGGACTCGATATGGGCAACAAAGAATATTATGCCGACTGGTCACAGTCGCATGCACTCGACACCGCAGGTGGCGAATTTGATCCACTCAACCCCAATTATGGTTACCCCGGCAACGGTTACCCCGTATGGGATCGTAGCCAGCCCTTGAAAACAAGAGCGATCGCCATTGGCGGCGATATCTCGCAGAAATACACCGGCCTCTATGTATCGGATGAACTGGGTTTCTTCGACAACAGAGTTCGCCTTACCCTGGCGGGTCGCTATACCTACGTAAGCCAGATCAATTTTGGTGGCGATCCGGAAGAAGCCAAGCGCGTTACACCCCGTGTAGGCCTGAGCGTAAACCTGGACAGGAACACCAGCGTATATGGATTGTATGATGAAGCATTTGTACCCCAGGCTGGTCATACCCGCAACAACGACAAGATCCGCCCCATTACCGGTGCCAACCTGGAGTTTGGTATCAAACGCGACTGGTTCAACGGCCGCTGGAATACCACCGCTTCTATCTACCGCATCATGAAAAACAATGAGCTCACCGGCGACCCCAACAATGGCGCCAATGAGAACTACAGCGTGGTGATCGGTCAGAAGAAAGCACAAGGTATAGAGTTTGACCTGCGCGGTACCATCATCAAAAACCTGAACGTGGTAGCCAACTACGCATATACCGATAGCAAGTTTACCGAAGTAGCACAAGGCGGTGTGTACAAAACCGGCGACGTAGTGCCTGGTTTCGCTAAGCACACTGTGAACAGCTGGGTCAACTATAAACTCTCCAAAGGAGTATTCAAAGGTCTCGGCTTTACGGGCGGCTTCTCCTGGCTGGTAGATCGTGCTACTGCCGAGTGGACCACTAAACCCAGTGCGATGGAACTGCCCGATTACTTCAAGCTCGATGCAGGTATCTTCTATGAAAGAGATCGCCTCCGCCTGAACGTGAACGTATTCAACGTACTCGACAAATATCTTTACACCGGTAGCTATTACGACTGGCTGAGCGCCTACTACTGGCAGGCAGAAGCCCCCAGAACTGCTCGTTTCAGCATCGCTTACAGATTTTAGTAATAACCGCAAACAACCAACCACGGCCCCGTCTGTCACCCAGGCGGGGCTTTTTCGTGTCCACTTATCTTGCAGGCAATATAGTTAGGCAATTATTTGCAGCAATCGTTCTTTCAGGGCTTTTATTTCCGCTTCCCAATCCGGATCACCTTCCCACGTATCCTTTAACATGGAAGCCTTTTCTACGGCTTCTACACAATCAATGGCCAACTTTTTTATGTCGGCAGGAACCACCTGCTGTTTCAACAACTCAACAGCCGGTTCCAGGTTATGTTTTACTTCTTCATAATCCGCCGGAATGTGTCCATATAATATGCATACCGTTTCTGCAGCAGCGATGGATTGTTCATTCGTCCATGTATCATCGGGGTTATCTATGGAATCTTTCAAGGATTGCCGCAGAAAATCATAAGTTGGATTTTCCAGCATTGCTATTGCCCAATCTCCTGCCCCGTCGTTGCCAAAACTGCCAGTTGCCCAGGTACCCATTGTGGTATTTTTTTAATAAGAATGCATTCCCCCCCTTTTTCACGGGTGTAAGAGGAAAGCAATAAAGGACTACATCAAATATAAGCAATTGGAGTTATGGCAAATATCATGTAGGTTATCAGCCTTTGCCGGCAAGCCCTGCGCCATTACTACGGCTTCGGCAACGCCATCAACCGATCGACCGTCCGGGCTACGGCGTCTGCATACGCCATAGATGGGTCGCGGTCATACGCCTCCAGTTGCTCTATAAAGAGTGGCAGGTACACAAAACGTCGTTGTTCTACATAAGACTTCAGTAATTTATTCGCCGAAGCAGGGTTGCCCATCTTGCGGGCGATCACCACCTCGCCCGCCCGCACAAAATACTCGATCAGACAACTCTGCCAGTTATCGTACCCCTGGTTGCTCATGGCCTCCCGCACCGGCTCATAGATCCAGGCTGTGGCCTTCAACTTCTCTTTCGACACCAACAGCACTGCAGGATTGGAAAAAGAGTGACCAAACTCATGGGTACTCAACTCGCGGATATGCTCCGCATCCGCAAAGCCCATATTGATCGCAGCACGGTCTTTGAATTGCTGCACGGCAAAGGGGCCAAACAGGTTCATCACCACGATCTTCCTGCCATCCGTATGTTGCACGCCAAACGCCATTCCGGCAGGAATGGTCAGACTCGGCAGCAACGCATAATGATCGAAAGCATGGCGATAGAATTGCTCCATCGTTTTGATGAGTGCGGCCGGGGGAAGCACCGAGCGTATCTCGAGCAAAGACTTTTCATACAAGATTCTGTTGTCACGCAGACAGGCTTCGAAGTCCATCGCTTTGTACAGCCGGTTGGAAGCCTCGATGAAGTCAATTACTTCCTTTACCGAAGTAGCACTGTCTTTCGAACGAATGAAGGGCCGCAGCCAGGGACCGTCCCTATCCGGCCGGATCACCGCATGCGGGAAAGGTGCCAGGTGAGTCAGCAATTGGGAAAGGTCTGAACCACCATGCGTCTCCCCAAAAGCCGACACTAATTTCATGTCTGGGTGATCTGCAAAAGACCTGAACCGGTAGTACAGGGAAAGATCATACGCAAACCAATCCCGTTTTTTAATCCTGGTATTCGCCTGCAGCGCATCCGTATCCGCCTGGGCAGCCATCGAGCCGATGAAAAAGGTAGCGCCCAGGAACTCGATATTCTTGTAAAAATGTACACCGATGGCCTTACCCCGGTTTACATGCCGGAAAGGCTGGGCATAGATCGTGAGTGGAAAAAACAATCCAAAAAAGTACAGGAAGAACGTGTTTTTCATGCTTGCTATTTGACAGCAAAGAAAGCAACATTACCCGCTACAACCCAAGTGCAGCAAGGGTATACAGGTGTGTACACCCGCTTTTTGGACCTGGTGGCACACAACAGGCAAGCCTTATGAGGGGGCATACGGCACATCCGGTGTTTCATCGAGAGATACTGAAATCAAGCGTCTGTACCAACAAGCGCTATTCTCCCTCCCGCTTCACAAATTGCGAAGGCGACTGCCCCGTATGCAGTTTGAAGACCTGTTGAAAAGACGATTTGGAGCTGAAGCCCGATTCCAACGCGAGGGCCACCAATGTTTTGTGCTGCTCGGCGGGATCGGCCATCTTACGGATCACTTCCTGCACCCGCCAGCTGTTGAGGTATTGGTGGAAATTGGCGCCATGATAAGTATTGATGAGGTGCGATACATAACGACTGGGCAGGTCCAACGATTTGGCCAGCTCCTCGAGTGACAACTTGGAACGCTTGTACAAACCATCCTGGGCCAACAGACTCTGCAAGCGCTCCCACTCCAGCTCATCCTGCCGGGCATGGAAGGCCGGTTGCACAGCAGGCCTGCTTTTCACCAAGGACACTGCCTGCAGAAAGGATGATTGCGTATAGGTGAAAAAACTGAGGGAAAATAAGCTTACTACGATCAGCAGGGCCACCGCCGGAAATACTGGCCATAGCAATACAGCGTCTGCCACCCACAACACCACCAGCAACGCCAACGACCCGAAGATCGGCAGCAACCGCGTCGGATGCAAACCGGCAACAGCAGCCAGCGCTTTATCCTGGCGAATCCTTTGCAATAAGGCCCGCCCACTCCACACCAATACAGCTGCCATGCAGATGACGGGCAGTATCTCCGTCGCCAGCCACCAGGCCCGGATGCGCAACAAGGCAATGGGGTGCGCAGCCGACAGGTTATATACATAAGCGATCGATTCCGTAATCACCTCGACAAAACCCGGCACAAACAACAGGAGATGTTGTGGCCGCGGCCGGAAGTCAGCTACCAGGTTACTCTGCATAAATAACCAGGCCGCGGCCGGCAGAAAAAGATAAGATTCCAGCAACCAGAAAGGGATCACCTGCGGCGAATGATGGTAGCCGGATCCGATACTCCAGGCCGTCAGCAGTTCCAGCGACAATACCAGGATAATGATGCCCAGGTAGATGCCCGACACATGCTTTTGCTTGCCGGGCAGCACCATCGTAACCCCAAGCAACAATCCCTGCACCGCTGCGATCAGCAGTAAACCTGTTTGCCAACTTTCCATAACGAATCGTATTGGTCCCCAAGATAGCTAAAAGCCGATGGCCGCAAAAGCATGAAAGGCCGACAGGTCATAGTACGGTAGCAGCGGCCCCACCCCGCAGCGGTTAGATCCTGTATAGCCGCGCCTCCTCCAGGTCAAGATTACTTTCGAGCAACCGGATCACCGCATCGTCGTAGCGCTTCTCTCCCCGCATCGTTTGCAGGCTTTCGCGTCGCAAGGCAACGATCTCCAGCATCACTTGCTTGTACAACTTGCGCTCCGACCGGAAACTATTGGCATCTTCCATATTCTGCAAAGTATGCTCCAGTGCCGTAATCGATAGCAGGTTTTGCTCACGGATGCGGGCGATGGACTCATACCGCTTCATATCATCGGCATATTTGCTATCGAGAAAGTCCAGTACCTGCCGGCCCAGTTCAAGACGAATCGTCGCCACCTGCTGATCCGTGGGTACGTACGCATCTACTTCCTCCACCTTTAGCCAACGGATAAAGAGCGGCAGCGTCAATCCCTGAAATACAAGTGTGATCAGGATCACGGCAAAGGTGATAAAGATGATCAGGTTACGCTCCGGAAACGCTTCTCCCGAAGGCAATACGATGGGTATCGACAACGCCGACGCCAACGACACTACACCACGCATGCCCGCCCACCCTACAATAAAAGGTAGCTTGAATCCCGGCGGTTGCTCGCGCGCACGGATGCGACGACTCAGTATCCGTGGTACAAAAGCGGCGATATACACCACGAGTATGCGGATCACGATCACGATCACAGCAATCAGTAACGTTGAGTTGATCAGGTCACTCATAGAATACCCCTTGATACCCGCTACGATCACCGGCAACTCAAGACCAATGAGGATAAATACAAAGCCATTGAGCAGGAAACCCACCGTTTGCCACACCTCCTTCGTTTGCAGGCGTGTTTCAAAGTTGAGGTAATTGCTCGACCGGAAAGACAGAAACAATCCACCACTCACCACCGCCAGTACCCCCGACCAGTTGAATTCCTCCGCCACCACATACATCAAATAGGGAGCGATCAGGGTTATCGGCGTTGTAATACTCGATGCACGCGCCCAATACCGCAAAACGACATACAGGATATAGGCAATCACCCATCCCACCAGCGCTCCCATGATGGCCACCACCAGGAAATCAACCGCTGCCTCGCGCAATACAAATTGTCCCGTCATCACCGCCGCCACCGCAAAACGAAACACCGTCAGCGAAGCCGCATCATTCACCAGGCTCTCCCCTTCCAGGATGGCCAATCCCCTGCGCGGCACCGCCATGCCTTTCAACACCGATGTAGCCGCCACCGCGTCGGGCGGAGAGATAATGCCGCCCAATAAGAACCCCAGCGCGAGTGTGAAGCCAGGGATCAGCGCAGCCGCATAATACGCCACAATAGCAGAGGTCACCAGCACCAGGCCAAAGGCCAGCAACAGGATCGAGCGCTTCCACTTCCACAACTGATCCCACGACGATGACCAGGCGGCTTCAAACAACAACGGCGGTAAGAAAATGAGAAACACCAGCTCGGGATCGAGGCTTACTTTGGGAAGGCCGGGCACCACACCAATGACCAACCCACCAATCACCAGGAATATGGGATATGATATTTTCCAACGTTGGCTTAGCAGGTACAGCAAAGCCATCAAAAAGAACAACGATAAGATCAACAACAGGTTCTGGTGTATCAGCATAAGAAAACAAGTAGTTGGTGGCAGGCAGAGGCAGAAAGTCTTGTAGCAGGTTGGCAGTGTGTGGGATACCCGTTGCTTAAAGGTAGTACAAAAGGGATTACAACAGCAACGTAGTGCGACAGCCGGCAGCATGAATTGGCAATGATTTTGCTGCACAGACAATATTATGCGGGGTTCAGATACGAAAAGACAACGGGAAAAAAGGCAGCGATTGGTTGACCTGCTGCGTAAACAAGGCATCACCGACGAACGCCTGCTGGATGCATTGAATACCGTAGCCCGCCATGCCTTTATGCCGCCCGAGCTGGTAGACCGGGCCTATGAGAACCGGGCCTTTCCCATCGGCGAAGACCAAACCATCTCACAGCCCTTTACAGTCGCCTATATGACCGCCCTGTTGCACGTACAACCCGGCGACAAGATCCTCGAAGTAGGTACAGGCAGTGCCTACCAGGCCGTGCTACTCGCCGAGCTGGGAGCGATCGTACACAGCATAGAACGACAGCGTAAACTCTACGACCGCTACAAAGACTTCGAACTATTGAAGCGATATCCCAATTTGCATTGCTATTATGGAGATGGCTATGCAGGGCTGCCGCATGAAGCCCCTTTCGACAGTATCCTCCTCACCGCCGCACCACCTGGTATCCCTGTCGAACTCGGTCATCAATTAAAGAATGGTGGTGTGCTGGTAGCCCCGGTGGGGCCCGCCGGCATGCAGCGCATGTTGCGCCTAACTAAAAACGTCGACGGAGCACTGACCGAAGAAGTATTCGACAAATTTTCCTTTGTACCCATGCTCCCGGGCAAGCAATGACACAGCAATTAGCACAAAAAAACCATCCGTAGTGGATGGCCTGGTATTACCTGGTGGAAAATAGTTTATCACGGTTGGATTATCAGTAGGAAGAAGGCTAATGGTACAAAACGTTTATCGATCCGTCAATGTTTTCGTTTTCTGCCGGGCTCGGCTTTCCGCGCCAGGAACTGTTTTTCGGCCAACCCATACACTACCTCCATCCTGATGCCTACCAGTTTGCTGATCGCGTACAGCTCACCCATCTCCAGTTTATCCAGTTGCTTGGCCAGGCGGCTCAACCGCCGGTAACTGGAGTTGAGGTCGATGGCCATGACACTTTTGGGAATATACTCGAACAACTGAGAGAATTCAGTTATTTTGCCGGCTTCGATCATCACTTTGATCACATCGTATCTATTATCCTTGTGCATGGTCGTTGGATACAAAGTACGGCATAAGTTGCTTTTAAGCCTTCATCACCTCGTCCTAATCATCCTCCGCTGCATCACATTTTTGTGGCACATTGGTATTTTTATCAGGACTAATTGTCCTCTGACCGTTAGCAGGCATCCTTTACTCGTTACAATTTGTACTTTTTCGGTTCTGCATACAGTTATGTCCATCGCGTGAAACAATGTCCCTCAGCGGATTTGCGCATTTACCCATCCGGTCGCAGCAAAAATGACCGTTTGCAGCAGTACAACCACCCACCACGGCGCAGCGCACACACTTACTAATATCTTTAGTAAGTTTGTACCACAACACTCCCACACTGCCAACGGCGCATACCAGACAGGTAACCGAAAAACGGTTACAGGCCTCGTATTGCCCACTATGGAAGAGAGACAGGGAAGATCATTCAACAGCACAAGCGGATATTATGTACCTCAATTGTAAGACTTACTTCAGCCTCAAGTACGGCACTTTCAGCACCGAAGCACTGGTGCAGGAAGGCAGCGACAAAGGCGTGGCTGGTGTATCGGCCATGGCGCTCACCAATATCAACAGTACCGCCGATGCCTGGCCATTCGTTACGCATTGCCGCGCGGCGGGCATCAAGCCTATCCTCGGCGCCGAGATACGCAACGGAGATGAATTACTCTATATACTGATCGCTGCCAACAACAAGGGATTTGAATGGATCAACAGCTTTATATCGGCTCACCTGCGGGAAAACAAACCCTTTCCCGCAGCGGCAGCCATTACCACTTTCTTCTTCCAGCCCGACGATGGTTTTATCATTTATCCGTTGCTGGCCAAACCAGTAGAAACACTCCTGCGCAATGAACGCATCGGTGTACGCCCCTCCGAAGTGAACAAACTGCATAGCCTGCCCGCAGCCCACCGCGACAAACTGGTGATGCTGCAGCCAGTCACCTTTCAGGATAAGGATTACCATTATGTACACAGATTGTTACGTGCCATCGACCACAACGTAGTAGTATCCAAACTACCGCCCACCGCTGTCTGTGGCGCCGACGAATACTTTGTACCGCAGGATCAGTTGCTGCGTGCCTTTGGAGAATACCCGGCGATCATTACCAACACCCTGCGGTTGCAGGAAGCCTGTCATATAGAAATGGATGGACCCGCGCCGAAGAACCGGAAGTATTTCACCACGGCGCGCGAAGACGACCGGCGCCTGCTGCACAAGCTTGCCACCGATGGTCTCAAGCAACGCTACGGCTATCACAAAGCCGCCGCCGAACGTGTACAGAAAGAATTGAAGGTGATCGACGACCTGGGCTTCACGGCTTATTTCCTCATCACCTGGGATATTATCCGCTACGCCAAAAGCCGGGGTTTCTACCACGTCGGCCGGGGCAGTGGCGCCAACAGCATCGTGGCCTATTGCCTCACGATTACAGATGTCGATCCGCTGGAGCTCAACCTGTATTTCGAGCGCTTCCTCAACCCCGAGCGCAGCTCCCCACCCGACTTCGATATCGACTTCTCCTGGCTCGATCGCGACGAGATCATCGACTATGTATTCAAACGATATGGTGAGCAGTACGTATCACTCGTAGGAGCCTACGTAACCTTCCAGGAGCGTGCCGTAGTAAGAGAGCTGGCGAAAGTATTCGGCCTGCCCGAGTCGGAGATCCACGGCTTATCGACGCTGCCACACATCACGGCCACCGCTTTCACAGCCTGGCAGCAATTGCGTAACGAACCCGCCAGCTTCGATGACTATCACAAAGGGGTAGCCTATTACCAAACCAATAACCTGCCCGTCAATTATGCTGCCATCATCCTGCGGTTGGGTAAGAAGTATAGGTTGACGGAAGAAGCCATGGCTGCGCTGCAACTATCACCCATGGCCCTCGGTGTGATCGACGAGGTCACCTGGAAGATCCTGTACTACAGCCGCTTCATCCACCAGTTTCCCAACCACATCAGCATTCATGCCGGCGGTATGCTGATCTCCGAAGAGCCGATCCATGCTTATTCGGCCACCTTCTTTCCGCCCAAGGGATTCCCGACTACGCAGATCGACATGCACATTGCGGAAGACATCAGCCTCGACAAACTCGATGTATTGAGTCAGCGGGGACTAGGCCATATCAAAGAGACGGTAAAACTCGTATACCAGAACCAGGGCATCCGGATACAGATCGATGAAGTGGAGAAGTTCAAGAAAGACGCCATCGTGAAGCGCAACCTGAAATCGGTTAATACCATCGGGTGTTTTTATATCGAGAGTCCGGCGATGCGGCAACTGCTCAGCAAGCTGCGTTGCGATACCTACGAAGCATTGGTGGTAGCCAGTTCCATCATACGGCCTGGGGTGGCCAGCAGCGGTATGATGCGGGAGTACATCATCCGTTACCTCAACCCGCAGGAAACAAAATACCTGCACCCGGTGATGGAAGAGATCCTTGGCGAAACCTTTGGCGTGATGGTCTTCCAGGAAGATGTAATGAAAGTAGCACACCATTTTGCCGGCTTCACGCTCGCCCAGGCAGATACGCTGCGACGTGCCATGAGTGGTAAATACAGAAGCCACAACCGCTTTGCCCTGATGAAAGAACAGTTTTTCCACAACTGTGCCGTCAAAGGACATACGCCCGAGCTGGCGGGTGAAGTATGGCGCCAGATGGAATCCTTTGCCGGCTATAGCTTCTGCAAAGCCCATTCGGCCAGCTTTGCCGTAGAAAGCTTCCAGGACCTTTACCTGAAGACCTACTACCCCATCGAGTTCATGGTGGGCGTGATCAATAATTTCGGCGGTTTTTATACCACAGAGCTCTACTTTATCGAATTGCGCAAAGCAGGCGGCATTCCTCACCTGCCCTGCGTTAACCACAGCGAATACCTTACCAACATCAACGGCAAAGATGTCTATGCCGGATTGGTACACCTGAAGAACCTCGAGCAATCGCTGGCTTATTATGTCGTCAACGAGCGCAAACGGCATGGCCCTTACCTGCACCTGCAGGATTTCATCGCCCGCACGGCATTGCCCGCAGAGGCATTGAATGTCTTGATCTCCATCGGCGCATTCCGGTTTACCGGCAAATCGAAGAAGCAGTTGTTGTGGGAAGCCAATTTCCTGCAGAAGCGGTATTCGGCGCCGGTCTTGCCCAACGCCCTGTTTAAGGAGAAGCCGGTCGACTTTCAACTGCCCGACCTCAGCGACAATCCCATCGATGATATGTACGACGAGATCGAACTGCTGGGCTTTCCCTTCCGCAATCCGTTCGAACTGCTCGATCCGCCCCAGGCAACGGGACTGGCAGCTACAGAACTGCCCCGCTGCCTCGGCAAACCAGTAGAGCTGGTATTGTACTTCATCGACTACAAAGTGGTGCCCACGGCCAACAATACCACCATGTCGTTTGGCGCCTTTCTCGACGAACACCTAAACTGGGTAGATACCGTACACTTTCCCCCTTCTTTCCGGCAATACCCCCTGAAAGGAAAAGGGTTTTACCATATACGCGGCAAAGTGATCGAAGACTTTGGCCACTACAGTGTAGAAGTATCCTTCCTCGAAAAACTGGGTTACAAACAACGATCCTACGCAAACCTCTGAACCATGTACCTGAGCGACCAACGACATATTGCCCATTTCGACCTCGACACCTTCTTTGTATCCGTGGAATGCCTCAAAGACAGCCGGCTCAAGGGAAAGCCGGTATTGGTAGGCGGTAGTGGCGACCGCGGCATTGTAGCCTCCTGCAGTTACGAGGCGCGCCGGTTTGGCATCCATTCGGCCATGCCGATGAAACTGGCGCGCCGCCTTTGTCCGCAGGCCATCATCCGCCAGGGCGATATGGAATCCTATAGCCAGTACTCCCGGCTCGTCACGGAGGTGATCGCCGACTCGACGCCCCTATTTGAAAAAGCCTCGATCGATGAATTTTATGTAGACCTCACCGGGATGGACAAGTATTTTGGCAGCCTGCAGTTTACCGGCAACCTGAAGAAGAAGGTGGTTAAAGAAAGCGGCTTGCCCATCTCCTATGCATTGGCCGGCAACAAGCTCATCAGTAAAGTAGCCACCAACGAGGGCAAGCCCAATGCGGAGATGTGGGTAGCACTGGGACAGGAAAAGAATTTTCTCGCGCCCCTCAGTGTGGCCAAGATGCCGGGTGTGGGCAAGGAAACAGCCTTCCTCTTGCTGAAGATGGGCGTAGAGACCATCAAGGTGCTGAGCGAGATACCCCAGGAAATGCTGACCAACCTGCTCGGCAAGAACGGGCAGTCGCTGTGGCGCAAGGCACAGGGGCTCGATGAAACGCCGGTAGTGCCCTACCATGAGCAGAAGTCCATCTCTACCGAAAACACCTTCCAGCAGGATACCATCGATATCGCCTTCCTGCATACCCAACTGGTGCGTATGACGGAGCGCATCGCCTTTCAACTGCGCACGGAGAACAAACTAACCGGTTGCGTTACCGTGAAGCTTCGGTATTCCAATTTCGACACCGTCACCAAACAGAAATCCATCGCCTTCACGGCGGCCGATCACAAGCTGCAAAAAGTAGTGCGGGAATTGTTCGATAAACTCTATGAGCGGCGTATGCTGGTGCGGCTGATCGGTGTGCGGTTTACACAACTGGTGCCCGGCAATGACCAGATCAATATGTTTGAAGATACCGAGCACCAGGTACAGCTGTACCAGGCCATCGACAGCATCAAACGGCAGTATGGCGAGCGCCTGCTGATGCGGGGCAGCGGACTGTAGCACCTAATAGACATGCACCCAGCCCAGGCTCATCCCAAATATCAGCAAGCTGGGCGATCAATACCGACAGTTCAGCCGCGACGGCGTTTTATACTCCAGCCCATCCGGTTATCATTGCGTATCCGATAATCAACCAACAAGCAGTAGCTGCATGAAAAAGATCGCACTCGTAACCGGGGCCAGCCGTGGGCTTGGCTGGGAGCTCACCCACCAACTCACCACCCAGGGACATTTTGTATTAATGGGCGTGCGCGACCGTCGCCAGGCAACAGCAGCCTGGGAGCGGTTGCCAGCCCGGGAATTGGCGCAGACAATCGAACTCGACATGACCAATCCCCTGTCCTTTCCCTGGGTGTATGAACACATCGAACGCACCTATGGCCATCTCGATATACTCGTCAACAATGCGGGTGTCATGCTCGATGGCGAGCTATCCAACAACTCCGCTACCACCATCGAACGGGATGACCTGAAGAAGACCTTCGAGGTCAATTTCTTTGGCATCGTAGAGCTCACCAATACCTTGGTGCCGTTGCTGCTGAAAAGCGAGGCAGCATCGATCATCAACCTATCGAGCAATATGGGTTCCTTGCATTTGCTGGCTACGCAGCCGGCTATGCCGAAAACCTTTGCCTACAATACCAGCAAGGCGGCGCTGAATTCCTACACCCTGCACCTGGCCAGTTTGCTGAGTGATACAAAGGTGCGGGTCAATGCCGTGCACCCGGGATGGGCCCAAACAGATATGGGCGGTCCCACAGCACCACTGACGGCGGCTGAAGCGGTAGCGCCCATTGTCGACCTGATCGCGCAAGGAGTCTATGCCCCCACCGGCAAGTTCCTGCACAAGGGCGAAGAGGTGAACTGGTAACACCAAGCCATCACCTGGAATGACCGCTGCCGGGACAGAAAGACTTGTCCAATGCTGATTAGCTAATAATCCTTTAAATAAACATTGAAAAAAATGATCAAAAAAGCAATGAGTATGGCCGCGATCGTTGTCGCGTCATCCGTATTACTGACTTCCTGTTATTCCTACACGAGTGTGGTAGGTAAAGGGGCACAGGGAAGCACTCAGACCACTAAATGGAATCATTATGTGGTCTTTGGATTGGCACCGGTGGGTGTATCCGATTCGAAACAAATGGCAGAGGGCGCTGAAAACTATACCGTTCATACCCGGCAAACCTTCGTCAATGGGTTGGTATCGGCGATCACCTTTGGCATTTATGCACCGAGCACTACCACGGTAACCAGGTAAGAACATAAAAGAGAGTTTGTCCCTGTACCGACTCTCTTTTTAATCACTTATATGAGAAAGATTATATTTTGGGTATCGATGGTGGTGGCCATCATGCTTTTGTTGGGCATCATCAATATCCTGGTATTCGATCTGGGCAGACTAACCAACTATGGCTTCGGCTATTTAGTGGGCAAGATCTTATTGTTCTTACTGATTGCGGGGGTGGTTTACCTAAGCCGAAAAACGAAGGTTGCGCCCACCTCCACCGCTGGCTCAGAAGCCTAGCCCAGGCCATTACAGCCGTATGCCGGAAAACGTCCCGGAAAATAGCGGGCGCCGGCACATCAATTTGACCTAATTTTCCGTTTAAGGACCAACACCCTTAACCGGCATGAACAAAACAGGTATTGTACTCAGTGGTGGCGGCGTCAGAGGCTTTGCCCACCTGGGCGTATTGAAATTCATCGATGAGATCGGCTTGAAACCCCATGCCATTTCCGGCACCAGTGCGGGCGCCATTGCCGCGGCCATGTACCTGGCCGGGCATGCCCCGGATGCGATCCTCAACATACTAAAGCAGAACGGGTATTTTGGCTGGACCAATTTCCTCTGGCAGAAAGACGGGTTCTTCTCGATGCAGCCATTGCTGAAGACCTTACAGAAATACATTCCCCACAACAAGTTTGAGGACCTGGCGGCGAAGCTCTTCGTGACGGCCACCGATTTCACCAATAGCAAACAAGCGGTATTCTCGAGTGGTCCATTGTATGAACCCGTGATTGCATCGGCATCGGTGCCCGTAGTATTTGCGCCCGTGAAGATCGGCGACAGCCTGCTGGTGGATGGTGGCTTGCTCAATAATTTCCCCGTGGAGCCCTTACTACCGGTGTGCGACCGCATCATTGGTTGTCATGTAAACAAGCCATCGAGCCAGCAGGTCATGAACCCGGTAGGGAAGATGAATATCCTGGAGAAGTGTTTTCACATGGCCATTGCTCCGGCTATAGAGGCCAAGTTTGACCAATGCGCGGTCATGCTGGAGCCCGACCTGCACCAATTCAGCATGTTTGATGTGAAGAAGGCCGACGAAGTATTCCAGGCCGGTTATGTAGCCGCCGCCAAAGCCCGGCCCAAGTTTGAGAAATTGATGCAGGTAGCGGGGTGAGGCAGCTCCTCCTCCTGATACGACAGCCATCCCTAAAAGAAAAAACCCCGCATAGACATGCAGGGCGTCGCTAATCAAATTCGTTAACCATTAAACCTTATCCTTATACTATTATAACAACGGATCCGCGTTTCGGTACTAAAGGATTTTCAAGTTTTTTTTCCTGGCAGGCTCATTTTGACACATATCAACCTTTTTCGCATCTAAGGGGTACCGTCCGGCAGCAACACAACCAACCACCACCTTCCCGCTCAAGATTATCCAGTCCCCCACTACCACATCGACCGCCCGGCTTCCATCAAATTTCCTGTAATTTTGAGCGGCGAAACTTCCCATCGGACTTTCCGATCGGTCAACCTGAATAGCCACTTCCTGCTATGAGGCCATATAAATGCATCCTTGCTGCCATCATCACCCTCTACCTGGGTTTGTCTGCATCAGCACAACCGCGCCCCCCCTATCAACTCCCCTACCGGCCGCAACTCCACTTCACGCCCAAAGCCCATTGGATCAACGATCCCAACGGCATGGTCTTTTACAAAGGTACCTATCACCTTTTCTTTCAGTACTATCCCGACGGCACCGTGTGGGGGCCGATGCATTGGGGCCACGCCACCAGCAAAGACCTTGTCCAGTGGCAAGAGCAGCCCATCGCCCTGTACCCCGATAGCCTGGGATATATATTTTCGGGCAGTGCCGTCATAGATGAACAAAACACTTCGGGCTTCGGCAAACCTGGTAATCCGGCTATGGTCGCCATCTTCACCCACCACGATCCGGTAGAAGAAAAGAAAGGCAAAGGGCTGCACGAATACCAAAGCCTAGCCTATAGCCTCGATGAGGGCAAAACCTGGACGAAATACGCCGGCAACCCGGTGATCCGCAATCCTGGCATCCCCGACTTCCGTGATCCCAAGGTGATGTGGCACGAAAGCAGCCATCGGTGGATCATGACCCTGGCCACCAAAGACAGGATTACTTTCTACTCGTCGCCCAACCTGAAAGACTGGACCCGCGAAAGCGAGTTTGGCGCAGCAGTAGGCGCGCATGGCGGTGTATGGGAATGCCCCGACCTGTTTACGCTGGAGCATGAGGGCAACCAGAAATGGGTGCTGATCGTAAACATCAATCCCGGTGGCCCAAACGGCGGCTCCGCGACTCAATATTTTGTGGGTGGGTTTGATGGGCATACGTTTACGGCGGACGACCAGGCAACGCGCTGGCTGGATTATGGGCCCGATGAATACGCGGGCATTACCTGGAGCAATACCGGCAAACGACGCATCTTCCTGGGGTGGATGAGCAACTGGGACTATGCAGACCGCGTACCAACTGGCACCTGGCGCGGTGCGATGACAATACCCCGTGAGTTGGGCCTTGTACGCACCGGTGAAGGATATAGGGTCATCTCACAACCGGTGGCTGAACTCATGAAGTCGGGCCGGATGCTGGTACGTCAGCGGGATATAGCCAAAAAGGACTACCAATTGGTGCGCCCAGGCATACTGCGCGAGCCCTACGCCCTTTCTGTAAATTCCGCAGGCAAACAGGACTTTTCGATCCGACTCTCCAATCCCGCCGGCGAAGAACTGCTGGTAGGCTACGATAAGAAATCCAATGAATACTATATCGATCGTTCGCGTGCAGGGAAAAGTGATTTCGTGAAAAACTTTGCCCGGCGGCATGTAGCGCCCCGCATGGCACAGGGTGGCGTCATCAACCTTACCCTGGTGGTAGACGTGGCCTCGGTAGAATTGTTTGCCGATGGCGGCCTGACGACGATGACATCCACTTTCTTCCCTACCTCCTTACTGGGTCAGGTACAGGTAAGCTCACCAGCGCCCTGGAAGGCAGATATACAGGTGACGGGGTTTAAGTCGATTTGGAAATAATGCCTCATAACGGTGGGAAGTTTTGTTGACGCACCCCCATCAACACTTCTTGATCACCAGCAAAGTGATTAAAATGACGAAAACAACGATTACCAGATAGTGTTGTTTGGATTCAAGTTTGGCAACGAGTTTCGAGTCTTCCGTCTTCACTGACGGCTTAATGGGGCTGACTTGTTTTCTATTAGCAGCAATATGCTTAATCGCCAATCCGAGATTCTTCGAGTTGGCGAATTCGCTTTGTAGCTCACCAATCTCGATCTCCATATCTTCTTTTTCCGCAGGATCATACATATACCCATATCCAAAAAGGTATAGAACGTGACCCTCCTCCGTAACGATACTGGCTTTCACCGATTCCGCGATACCAGCCAGGTCATAGTAAAGCCCAAACTCAAAAATTGGATTTGAATTTATATAGGCATCTTCAGCCGTTATCCACAGTAGCGGCCACCATTCATTCGCCTCCTCCTTCCAAATTGTCAAGGTACTACGCCCATCTTCGCGTTCCAATCGAAGATCATCTCTTGTAGCAATAACCTGTTGCAACAATCCGAAATCGATACTTCCGGATGATGAAAAATCCTCATTATAACACGCGAGATGAATAGTATGAGCCATATAAACTTAATTACCAATCTGACTAACCACCTATTTATTGAATGTAAAACTGCTTAATAACCTTTTTCGAACAGGATCACTGAGCGCTCTCCCATTGGTCATAAGTAGAACTGTTGTGTTGCCGCTTGAGAAATAGAAGAATTCGCATTCACCCGCGGCCGCATGAAAACCAGTCTCCTTGCACGAGATGCCACAAATATTATTGTGACAAATCCCAGTCCAGCTACTACCTTTTATGTATTCAGCTTTTACAGAGTCGCGAACCCGGTCAGTTGTATAGTAACTCCCATCAACCTTTTTGTAACCATCCAACACCAATACAGAATCAAGGCTCAATTTCTTTACCTCCAGCCTGAATACAATCCCTTCAAAACACTCTGCGTATTCTTTTCTTTCCGCGATAGAGACCGGCGTGCAGATCGAGCCCCCCTGCACTCTGCTGTAACTGATCGACCAGGAAGCGGGCATATCAAAAGAGAACCTATTTGCTTGATTTGTGTACTTTTTGAAGCTAATGCCCTGCCCAATGCACACATTGGCATCAACCAATAGCGCAACGAGTAGAATAGTAAGCACCAATTTTACATTTTTCATGAGTCGAACGTTACTACAAGTATCGAAAGCTGTACAACAAACCAAATCACTGCCTCGCATATGTGTTATCTATAAAGAATAAATCCCCTAACAATGGTCACGACACCCAAAACCATCACACCCCAAAACAAATAAAAGAATCCTGCACCTACATTAGTGGCCGACAGGTACGAAATCGCATTTAAAGCACTTCCACCAATCAAATAGCAACCTCCCATGATCAGGGAGTTCCTGAAACTCTTACGATCTTCTCCCTCCTCCCGTATGTTTTCAATGACAGTTTCAATATAATAGGGCTCATGACCAAGCGCACTCAGATGTTCAACAATTTTACCGTCTGGCACCTTGTCCTTTAGTAATGATCGAACATTCTCATGAATGGCCTCGATCTCCGAAGAAATAGCAGCATCAGACATATCGTGTTGGTTTAGGGTTCCATTTATACAAATCCGCACACGTCATGCTACTCGCTGGCAAGCCGCATGCTCCAGGTCCTTTTAGAAGGCCTCATCAATCCATCATCACTTTCGTATGGGGCAGTCTTTTCTTGAATTTTTCCTTAAGCTCCTGGGCATACGCCTCCGAAAAAAGATTGCTGAACAAGATCAATTCTTTCAGGTTGGTCAGTTGAAATATTTCCTCCGGCAGGGATGTCAGCCGACAACCCGCAAAGCTTAACTCCTTTAACTTTTTTAAGCTGCCAATCTCTTTAGGAATACTTTTGATATTATGATCAGACAAGTAGAGGATCTCCACATTTTGTAAAAGCCCGATAGACGCGGGAAGGCTATCCAGCATCAGACCCGACTGCGGGCCGTTGTGTTTCAATTTCTTCACCATGGCGGGGTCACTCAATGCCTCACTTAAAGTTTTACAGTCACTGCATTGACAGAATGAATAAAGGGAGCCGCTTAGCGCCACCAAAACAAATAGCAGTTTAAGCTTATACATTGCAATCCGTTTTGCTACAACATACAAAAACAACCGCATTTCCACAAGCCAAAGACAGCGCTTTCAACTTCAAACAAACCCAGTTTCCCTTTCGACGTAATCCCCTTTTTCTTCGACGTAATTGGCGCCCCTCTTTTTTGTCGCCCCAACCCCACCCCTTGCCGAACCGGCCTTTACTACCGGCTGGAGGCACACTTTCTTTGCTGTACAAACTTACCACTATGCGCACCTTACTCGTTAGCTTAATGATATTGCTTTCCCTGCCAGCCATTTGTCAGATAGTACCCACCTCAGCAATCACCACCATCGATCGCAAAGAAAAATACCTGGATAGTATCGTAAAGATGATTGGCGATAAACGCATCGTCGCCATCGGTGAAGATACCCATGGCACCGGCGACTTCTATGATCTGCGGGCAGCCATCACACAGCGCCTCCTACGTGAGAAAGGGTTTAACATGGTCATACTCGAAAATCCCCATGAAGACATGCTGGCCATGCAGGAAAAGCTGTCCACCGAAAACCTCGACACGCTCATGCGGCAGCACTTGTTTGAGATCTACCAGTCGAAGGAGATGCGCAATTTCCTCTTCTGGTTCCGCAAACAAGCCATCAAACAGAAAAACCTGCGCCTGGCCGGTTGCGACGATAGCTACCGCGACATCCTTCCCCGATACATTCAACGTGCAGCTGCTCCCTATAACAATAAAGGCTTGAATAACCTCTGCGTGCAACTGCTTGAGCAAACAAAAGAAGGAACTCCTCAAACGCCCGCTCAATTCGTCATCAATTCCCACGTACTGCGCCAGATGGACTCTATTTGCATCGCCGGCAACTACAACGACGCCCGTTTAAAAGAATACATCTACCACGCTCAATCAGGGTACGAATATGAAATGCGCACCTTAAAAAAGATCGTCACCTCGAGAGACGAGATCATGGGCGAGCGCATCAATTTCCACGCAGCTGACCCATCCGCCAAGATCATCGTATGGGCACATAGCGCGCATATCGCCCGCTACGCCTGGCTGATGAAAGAAGTAGGTATGATGGGCGCCACCATCGTAAAACGCAATCCTAACGACTATTACTCCATCGGACTAAGCGGCGGTACCGGCACTTACTCCTACATTAATACGCGGTTCATCAATGTAGATCATACATTCAAGGACTCCCTGCTACACGCCAACCTCTACCCCATCGAAGCCAACTCCTGGAACCAGACCTTCAATGACGCACAACCAGCTGCCTACCTGATCGACTTTGCCAAACTGAGCGCTGCAGACCGCGCCGAATGGGCAAAACCACGGCCCATCAAAATGCTGGGCTACAACAAGGCTACTAAAACCGGCAATTATTATCCGGTAACACTTCCCAACATGTTCGACGCCCTAATCTTTTTGAAAGAGACACGCCATACCACCGCATTATTCTAAAAAAAAACAGCCATAAAAAAGGGAGCGACGTTTCCCTTTTTTATGGCTGTTATGCTCACCTCAAATCACTCTGCCCTTAACGCACGAACAGGATTGGTCAGCGCTGCCTTGATGGCCTGCGTGCTCACCGTCACCAAGGCAATGATAACCGAGAGCACACCCGCCAACGCAAAGATCCACCAGGCAATCGCAACCCGGTACTCGAAAGCCTGCAGCCAGTCATGCATCATCCACCACGCCACCGGAAAAGCTACCCCGCAGGCAATCACCACCAACCATACAAACTCACCCGATAACAAGCGCATTACCCCCAACGAAGAAGCACCCAGCACCTTGCGGATACCGACCTCCTTCACCCGCCGTTGCGCCGAATGAGCTGCCAGGCCAAACAAACCCAGGCAAGAGATCACTATTGCTAACACGGCGAAGATGCCCGATGCCCGGCCAATCGCCGCCTCATTTTCCAGCCGGCTATTGAACACATCCTCTACATATCGAAATACCAGTGGATACGCCGCATTGTGCAGCTTCATCATATCTCCCATGATCTGACTCGCCTGCTCCGACTTACAGGATGGCTTGAAGCGCACATAGACCAATTGCGCCTTCTCCGGCGAAGTCAACAAAATAACCGGTCCCGGTTTTCCATACAGGTTACCAAACACATAATCCTTTACCACCCCAATCACCGTAAGCGGCGTATACACACCATCCGCATTGCCACGCTGTGTCTCTATCACCTTCCCTACGGCCATATCTCGCCCCATCAGCCTGGCCATCGTTTCATTGACCAGCACGTTTCGCTGGCCAGCAATACCAGCAGTAGAAAAATCCCTTCCAGCCACCAGTTGCATACCAGAGGTAGCCAGGTAATCTGCACTCACCGTACGGTAGGCAACACTCACCTCCCGCGTAGCGTCTTTGCCCGCCCACCTAAACCGGCTGTCTGTATTCCCACCTTTGATCGTTGCATGATCTGCAAGCGCCACATTCACCACCTGCCCTGAATTCAACAGGCTTTGTCTGATCACTTCAAAGGAACCGGCAATATTGTGCTGCATATCGATCTCTACCAGTTGTTCTTTATTAAAACCAAGCTCCCGGCTACGTACATGCTGCAACTGGCGGTACACGACGATCGTGCTGATGATGAATACCACCGATACCGCATATTGCAACACGATCAACCCTTTACGCACCCACACCGCATTACCTGCTTTTACCTTCAACCCCTTCAGCACGGGCACCGGTTTAAAGGCTGACAGGTAAAATGCAGGATACATACCAGCCACCAGACCGCACACCAGCACCAAGCCCAACAAGCCCATCCCGTGCAGCGGTTCTTGTAGCCCCAGTGTCAGGTCTTTTCCCATCAGCCCGTTGAACCCCGGCAGGGCGAGCAGCATAATAACGATGGCCACACCTGCCGACAACGTGCTCATGAGCATGGCCTCACCCACGAATTTCATGAACAGCGTCAACCTGCCTGCGCCAAGTACCTTGCGCACCCCTATTTCTTTGGCACGTTGCTGGCCTGCAGCAATAGCCAGGTTCATAAAGTTGATACAGGCGATCAACAAAATGATCCAGGCAATGGTCGTCAACAGCCGCACTTGCTCTATGCGGCCACCGCCGGTTTGATGCCCCTCTTCAAACTGATTGTACAAATGCCAGTCGGCCATGGCAAATAAAAAAGCATCACTTTGCTGACTATCATCTTTACCATGTATAAAATGCTGCAATTGCTGATTCACTGTCGCCAGGGCAATATGCGGCTTCAGCAATACATAGGTGTAAGGACCGTAACTGTTCCAACTAACCGGATCATGCTGTTGCGCATCGAAGGCGAAAGGTGCCAGCCATTCAAACTGCAAGGTGCTGTTGCCAGGCAGATCTTTCAACACACCGGTAATGATAAAATCATGCTCGTTGTTGAAACGCACGGTACGCCCAATGACAGAACGTTCCTGTCCAAAGAACTTCCGGGCTGTAGCTTCAGTGATCACCAGCGAATGCAGCTCCTGGAGGGCTGTACGCGCATCCCCCTCGATAAAAGGAAGGGTAAACAGATCGAAGATAGCAGGATCGGCATACCGCCCGGCCGCATACAACGCCTGGTCGCCCGAACCGAAGAGCGCTTGTTTAGGCTGATCCGATACCCGGACTGCTTTTTCAATGCCCGGCAATTCCTGCTCCAGGGCAGCCGCCAGCGGCCGGGGTGTGGAGCCCATCGTAAACACACGCCCGTCAAATGTTTTATTAATATTGACCTGGTACAAACGATCGTATCGGGTATGCATCTGATCGTACGATCGTTCATCTTCAACCCAAAGCAGGATCAGGCCGGCACAGGCGATGCCAATGGCCAGTCCCATCATATTGAGCACGTGGAATGCCTTGTGCTTCCGCAGGTTGCGGAAGGCTGTTTTCAGGTGGATGCTGCGCATAGTAGTTGGTTGAATGGTGGATGAGTAGCAAAAAGACACACCGTCCGGACAAATGTTGCGCGGCCCGCAATGGATCGCCTTTTTACCAGGCAGTTGGCGGAAATTTTCAGCCAGTGGTGTCCTATTGGCATGAAGCATCAACTCGTCGGCACGGGCAGACAGGCGTCTGTCCGGCACCGGAATTATACAGCGTACTGGTTGATCGTTGTTGGCTTGTTGCTTTTCCTGCCAACCAACGCTCAGTTAAAAGGCACCCACGTACTGGGGGATATGGGCCTTTCTGCCGGCACCCAGGCACCTCCATCTATAGCATCAGCAGTGGTATTCTACAACTACCATACATCTAAATTTGTAACCGGCGGCGGAAGTAAACTAACAGCAACATCCATCAACCTGTCGCTGGTGGGTCTGGGTGGAAGCATCGTAACCAACGCAAAAATACTCGGCGCCAATTACGGCGCGTCCCTACTGGTGGCTTTTGCGTCGAACAAAATAGAAGGCAACCTGATCTCGACCAAATCGTCCCTGGCTTTTACTGACATATACGCACAACCCATACAGCTGGGGTGGAAAACCAAGCATGCCGACTTTATCGCAGGCTATGGCTTGTATATCCCCACCGGCAAATATGAGTTGGGCGGTGACGATAATGCAGGCCTCGGTATGTGGACCAATGAAATTTCTGCAGGCAGCACCGTACACTTCGACCCCAAAAAGGAATGGAGTTTTGCAGCCATGTTCTCCTATGCCCTCAACAGCAAAAAGAAAAACACAGGCGACAACAAAGTCCAGGCCGGTAATTTGCTCACCATTGAAGGCGGAGCCGGTAAAACCTGGTACAAACCAGTAAAAGGAGTTCCCCTCCCCATGATCATCAATGCCGGTTTAGTATATTATATGCAATTCAAAACCTCCAGCGATAAGATGACGTTCCCCGCCATCGGCAACAGCCAGTTTGACCTGGCCAACAAGGACCATGTTTATGGTCTCGGCGCAGAAGCCAATATTTTCATCCCCAAGATCAGGTCCAGCATCCTTGTGCGCTGGATCGGGGAAATGGGCGCCAGCAACCGCACACAAGGCAATTCCTTTTTTATTACGCTCGCCCCCTACACCAAATTCCTGGCGCCTAAAAAGACCAAATAATACACAGCGCCCCTCCAACACCTGCAAGGCATTCTCTTTGCTGTAAATTGCAGCATGAAGCAGCCAAAGGACCAGCAGCCAACAGGAAGGGATGGATTTGTGCGCGTTCGCGGTGCCCGCGAACACAACCTGCAGAACATCGATGTAGATATTCCCCGCGATGCCCTGGTTGTATTTACGGGCGTATCCGGCTCCGGTAAATCATCGCTGGCCTTTGGTACGCTGTACGCAGAAGCACAGCGGCGCTACCTGGAATCCGTGTCACCCTATGCCCGCCGACTGTTTCACCAGATGGAGGTACCTGAAGTTGATAGCATCGACGGCTTACCACCCGCCATCGCCCTGCAGCAACAACGGGGTGCTGCCACCACCCGCTCATCGGTTGGCAGCGTAACCACCCTATCCAACCTGATCAGGATGCTCTTTTCCCGGGCTGGTGATTACCCACCCGGTCAATCCATCTTATACGCAGAATCATTTTCACCCAATACGCCCGATGGTGCTTGTCCGAGGTGTCATGGCCTCGGCAGGCTTTATGAGGTAACCGAACAATCGATGGTGCCTGATCCTTCGCTCAGTATCCGCGAGCGGGCCGTCGCTGCCTGGCCGGTTGCCTGGCAGGGACAAAACCTGCGTGAGATACTCATGACGCTGGGTTATGATGTAGACCTCCCCTGGAGGGAACTTCCGAAAAAAGACCGTGACTGGATACTTTTCACCGATGAACAACCCATCGTACCCGTATACTCAGGACTTACCGCCGAAGAAATGCAACGTGCTTACAAGCGGAAAGAGCCACCCAGCTATATGGGCACCTTCTCGAGTGCCAGGCGGCATGTGATGCACACTTTTGCCAATACGCAAAGCGCCCTCATGAAAAAAAGGGTGATGCAATACATGCTCAATATGGAATGTCCGCTTTGCCATGGCAAGCGACTGAAGCAGGAAGCTCTCAGCATTAAATTTGCCGGCATGGACATCGCTGATATGGCGGCACTGCCCCTCAGCAAGCTGGCCGATATCTTTGCTCCCTACGCGCAAAGCAAGGAAGCTGTTCACGATAAACAACATGGCGAGCATCCCGAGAAAGACATCGTGATTCTCCGTATAGCGCAAGACCTCATGAACCGCCTGTCGGTATTGCTCGACCTCGGGTTAGGATACCTGGCCCTGGAGCGAAGCACACCTACCCTCTCGCCGGGCGAGTTACAGCGGCTTCGGCTGGCCACACAAGTACAGTCCAATCTCTTTGGCGTCGTATACGTACTTGATGAACCCTCTGCCGGTTTACACCCGGCAGATACAGAAGCATTGTTGGCAGCGCTGGACCGTTTGAAGAACTCCGGAAACTCCATTTTTGTGGTAGAGCATGAGCTGGAAGTGATCCGCAAAGCCGATTGGATCGTAGACGTAGGTCCTGCTGCCGGTGAAAAAGGGGGTCGCATATTATATAGCGGGCCGCTGGAAGGATTGGCCAAGGCCACGGAATCCCGTACCCGCAGCTATCTCTTTAGCGAACAGCAGTTGGTAACCAAAGAGCCACGAGAAGCTAAACACTGGTTGCAGTTAAGAGACATTACCCGCAATAACCTCGTCAAATTAGATATTGATCTACCACTCGGTCTATTCACCGCCATTACCGGCATATCCGGTTCTGGCAAATCAAGCCTCATCAGCCAGGCACTCGTCGACCTGGTAGCCACTCACCTGGGGCATGAGGTTGACAACGACGAGCCCGATGCAGAGGAGTTAACAGACACGACCATGCCAACAACCACCGGCAAGATCGCCGGTGGCCTCGAGCACATCAAACGATTGGTACGGGTTGACCAGAAACCCATTGGTCGCACACCACGCTCCAACCTCGCCACGTATACCGGATTGTTTGACCAGGTACGTAAATTGTTTGCTGCTACCAAGATGGCGAAGGCACGCAAGTACGATGCAGGCCGCTTCTCCTTCAACGTGGCCAAGGGTCGCTGTGAAACCTGTTCGGGCGAAGGTTTTGTGATGGTGGAATTGTTATTTCTCCCCAGCGTGTACTCGCCCTGCCCTACCTGCCAGGGCAAGCGCTACAATGCCAAGACACTGGAAGTACGCTATCGCGAGAAGAACATTGCCGATGTGCTGGCCATGACGGTAGAAGAAGCATTTCATTTCTTTGAAGACGAGCCGGCACTGAACCGGGCACTGAATATGGTAAGGGAAGTGGGATTGGGCTACCTGCGCCTGGGGCAAGCGGCAACAGAGTTATCCGGCGGCGAAGCACAGCGCATCAAACTGGCGACGGAACTACAACGTACGCAGCGAGGCAATACCTTGTATATATTGGACGAACCAACTACAGGACTCCACCCATCCGATGTAGAAAAACTGATGGTGCAACTGAATAACCTGGTAGAGGCCGGCAACAGCGTGATGGTAGTTGAGCACGATATGCAATTGATCGCCCAGGCCGACTGGGTCATCGATATGGGGCCAGGCGCAGGCGACAAAGGGGGACAAGTAGTAGCTGCCGGCACACCTGCCAAAGTAGCGCAGTCAAAGAATAGCAGAACGGCGCCTTATTTAAAGGCGGCGCTTTCGCCCGCTTAACCACTGACCAGGCTAGCGTTTGATGCCGTAAAAGGTTTGCCTAGCTTGTCCCGCAAAAACGGTACATTATACCCAAAAAGTAGGTAGGTCCTGCAAATCACTCCTCTTCAGCCATGTCAGGATCTAGGCCTATCTTTAGGGCAAATGACGAAACACTTGTTGCCCGATCAGTCGGCAGAACCTTTGTTGGATTATTTTGACCGTCTTATTCCGTTGAACCAACCGGAAAAGGAACTCGTGCTCGCCAGATTCCATCCCAGACTATTCAGAAAAAGGCAGTACGTGTTACAGGAGGGCAATACCTGCACACATTTTTACTTTGTATTAAGAGGCTGTCTGAGAATGTATAAGGTCGACGACAAAGGCAATACCCATATTCTTCAATTCAGTGCCGAAAACAATTGGATAGCTGATATCGCCAGTTTCCATGGCACCCAACCATCGCTATTGAATATTGATGCCCTCGAAGACACGGTGGTATTTCAAATAAGCCGGGAAGATTTGATTTCACTGTATCTCAAAGCGCCAAAGTTTGACCGGATATTCCGTGTGCTCATAGAAAATAGCTATGTCAGACTGCAGGAACGGTTGCTGCAAAATATTAGTTCCACCGCAGAAGAAAGATACCGCTCATTCCAAGAGATATACCCTCATCTTTTAGGCCGCCTTCCGCAGGTACAAATTGCGTCCTTCCTGGGTATAAGCGCAGAGTTTCTGAGCAGGCTGAGAAACCGGCGAACAAAAGCCGGCAACCCCTGAAAACTTGAACTACATCAAGACTATTTCTTGAACCAGGTCATTGGAGTACCCTGCCCCGCGACCGTAAGTTTGCACTGATAATCAATCATTCAAACTAAAGAAATAGACATGTCAACCCAAAATGTAAAAGTAGCAGTCATCGGATTAGGAAATATAGGTGCGGCCGTTGCAACGAACCTGGTGAAAGGTAACAGAGCAATTATTGTTGCAGACCGCAACGAGCAAAAACGCAACGAACTCGCCGCCAAACTGGGAAGCCTGGCCACCCCGCTGGATATCCCACAGGCCATCGGGGCAGCCGATGTTATCGTATTGGCGGTATGGTTCGATGTTATCAAAGAACTGCTGAACACCTATAGCATGGCGCTGGAAGGCAAGATTATCGTTGATCCCTCCAATCCGATAGCTCCAGACGAAAAAGGCGGATTTAAAAAAATAATCGGTGAAAAAGAATCAGCCGGAGAGATCATTGCTAATTTGTTGCCCAAAGGTGCAAAATTAGCCAAAGCATTGGGAACGCTGGGTGCAGGCTCCCTCTCCACTGCCGCATTTCAACAACCCGTACCCGCAGTCCTCTTTTATGCCACAGACGATACCAACATCAATGCGACTATCGAAACACTCATACAGAACACGGGATTCGAACCATTGCGTGTGGGCGGCATAGATCAATCCATCCGTATCGAAGTTTTTGGTGAACTGCACGAGTTCGGCGCACTGGGTAAGGTCACTACCAAGGTCGAAGTGGCCGATAAGATCTAGTCACTCTTCAAATCATGATGTATGAAAAAAGTTGTGTTTGTTTTATCCTTTTGCAGCTGCCTGCTTGGGGGACTGTTTGCACAAACGGTGAGGCTGGACAAAAGCAATCTGTTGCCCGTTGGTGCTATAGTACAGGCAACAATGCTGGATGGGAAGAATGTGGCAAAAGTCATCAAAGATTCTTCGGTGACGGGATTTGACGAACCAACTTTTGCCTTACTGAAGGGTGTCACGTTTAAGGACGGGATAATCGAAGCCAGGGTACTCAGCAGACTATTGCCAAATGCACCAGCCATGGCCAGAGGATTTATCGGCATCGCCTTCCGGGTTTGTGATAGCGTTAATAAGTTCGAGTGTATCTACATACGCCCTACTAATGGAAGGGCCGATAACCAGCTTAGAAGAAACCGGTCTATTCAATATTTCTCCTATCCGGGTTATACATTCGAGCGGTTTAGAAAAGAGAACCCCGGCGAGTATGAGTCTTATGCAGACATGGGCCTCAATGAGTGGATATCGCTGAAGATCGTTGTCAAGGGCATGAAGGCACAGTTGTATCTGAACAATAGTAAACAGCCCGTGCTGATCGTGAACGACTTGAAACTGGGAGCGGATCTATCTGGCACAATTGGTTTGTGGGTTGACATAGGCACTGAAGGTTATTTTTCTGACGTAAAGATCACCCGGCAGGATTAATACGCTTTTCTACCCATATTGTCACCCTCAGCCCTGCATTCTACATCCAGGCACGCAATTGGCAATTTCAGGAAAGGGCAGTCAATGGATTGCCCCGCCTTGTAACTCAATTCCCAACTGATGAGCCCCAACAACATCTACCACAACCCAAAGTATATTTGCCGCTACAGATACCGCAGCCAAGCCTTGCCTTTATTCTTTTCCTTATACGCACCATACCATGTACACAATGGATACAATACGATCACTACCCCCACCCACACGAGATAGATTGCCCATAACGGCAAACCACTGCCCGACTTGGGCCGGCCGAAGTTGGACCCAAAGACCATATCCGCAGGGCCAAATCCCTGCGCCCATACCATCACAAAAAGCAGCAGGTGTATCAGGTAAAAATGAACGATGAAATAAAACAAGGGCACCTTTCCATAAACAGCCACTCGCTCCATCCACGGGCGACTGGCTCCCTGCAAGGCTGCCAGCAACAAGCACAAAATACCCAGGAACAACAGGCAGAATTGTAGCGATGGCGGATACTTGGTGAGGTTGATAAAGGAAAAGAATGTGAACAGGCTGCTCTTTTGTACAGCCCACGGTGCGCCATCACCGTACACGTTGATCAGCCGCAATACCAGGAACAATCCGATGGCCCCCACACCTGCCTGCCCAAAGAAACGACGCTGCCGCCCAGCTTCCCACCCAAATACCTTCCCCACCGCGTAGCCCACCAGCAAAACGCCCGTCCACGGAATGGGAGCATAGCCAACGATAAACACGCGATCGCCCGGCAATGGAAAAGCCTGCGGGGCAAAGAACGGCATCAGGACTTGCGTGAACACCGATGCCTCACCAAACGGCACCAGCGGCGACAGGTTGTGCAGGAACACTATGGAGAGACCAATGATCGCAATCGTTCTTACCTGGAAACCGGCCAGCAATGCCAGCATCACCAACCCAAAGCCAATAGCAGCCACTACATTAAAGATGAAGACCTGAAAATGTACATCGAACCAAATACCAAAGTTGACCAGCGTCAGGTCTATCACGATCAGCCACAAACCTCGTTTCGCGAGAAAGCGCCTGGCAGCGGCTTTATCCGTGCTTCGTTGCAGGGATAGGAATGCCGAGACACCCGACAGGAACACAAACGTAGGCGCACATAAATGTGTCACCCAGCGGGTAAAGAACAACGCGGGGTCGGTCTTCGTAAGGTCTGTAGGCTGAAAGTCCATGGAGGTGGTATGCAACAGATCCCTGACATGGTCCAGCGTCATGATCACCATTACAATACCACGCATAACATCGATCGTATAGATCCGTTTCATAAAGGTTGTTTTAGTGATCGACCCCAGTTTTCAATATCGCTTACCCATTGTTGCCGGGGCATGGTGAAGGCAATCAGTAAGGCAACACCGGAAAAAGCCAGGGCATCAGCCGCACTGGCCGGGTACTCGCCCCTGCGTGCTATGGGATCACCGATAGCACCCGGCACATGAATGATCCAGAACCACAAAAAGATCATGACCGACAGCAACAGCGCCACTACCCGCAACCGAATGCCAAACCCTATGGTAATGCCTGCCCCAACGAGTAGTATCCCTGTGAAGTAGATCCAGAATAGCCTGTCCGAAAACCAGGCCGGCACAGCGTTTGGCATCAGCTCCGCATAGATGATATGCCCCATGCCAAACACCGTAATCGTAAACAGGAATAGCAAGTTGCCATACGGCACCAGTTTGTTCAGCAGCGCGTAGAACCTGTTATCCGACGCTCCCTCGGAAAAAGAGCCAGCCACCACGAAAGCGCCGCCACTCAAAGCCAACTCCTTAAACTGATTCACCCACAAGCCCAGGTGATAGATCTTGTTGGGCTCGGATATCAGTTGATACGTAAGCTGCGTGCTCAGGAACAAAAAAAGGAAAACAGCCCCTCCCAGTAAGGCTGCCTCCTTTCCCCGCCTACCAGTCAATATCGATAGGCCCGATGCGATCAGGTACCCGCCAAATAACCAGGCCCACAATGGCAGCCAGGGCAGGTATTGCTGATAGGGAGATACGAACACATTCCGGAAGCTGCTAAAATAACATTGCTGGATTCCGTACACGATCAGCGCCAGCGCATAAAATGCTCTACCCATTTTAATCAGATAATTCATGGCTATACTTATGCCATCAAATGTATTGACCAAAATGAATGATCGCCGCTGTTATTCGGTCAACACCCGGTGAACCCGTCGATAGCAGTTTGTCTGAAAAGAACGGTGTTGGTCGAAAAGACACCTGGATCAACAAGACAAAAGCCCCCTGCCCCCTACAGGCTGTGCAATAATGCCTATGTTTGTTTACAAAAAGGGGAAGTGGATCGGTTACCAACAAAGCAGCAGCGGGAAATCATTTTCAACACGGCCTTCTGGACGGTCTACTTCCTGTATGAATGGTTTGGCCTGGCAGCCCTGTCGGGTCAATACAGGCTGTATTTCCTGAACGCGTGCATGGCCTTGCCTTTATCCTTCCTTGTGGCCTGGATCACCGTGCATGTGTTGATCAAAAAATTCTACCTTCCCGGAAAGCACTGGCAGTTCTGGGTTTTGCAGATCTCCCTGTCACTCGTCCTGCTGTTGATCAGGCGGCATTTCAATTACTACGTGCTCTATCCGCGGTATGCCCCTTTTGCCCAACAGGTACCCTTGTATTCGTTTGGGAAGATGATCGTCGAGATCTTCAATCTCTACGTCATCACGGGCGTATATGCGTTGTTTTATTTTGTCAAATCCTGGTACGAAGAGAAAGAGCGGGCACAAAACCTGTTGCAGGAGAAAACCATGGCCGAGCTGGAGTTGCTGAAATCGCAGGTGCAGCCGCATTTCATTTTCAATGCACTGAACAATATTTATGCTACCGCGCTGAAGACGAGCCCCGACACGGCCAAACTGGTGGCCCATCTTTCGAGCTTTTTGAATTACAACCTGTACGAGGCCCGGCAGGACTTTGTATCGTTGAATTCCGAGATCGCCTACCTGCGGCATTATATCGAGCTGCAAAAGAACCGGTATGGCAACAAGCTCGATGCCTCCATCAATATATACGATGATTTGACCGATCTTTATATACCACCCCTCCTCCTGTTGCCCCTGATCGAGAACAGCTTTAAACATGGCATTGCCAGCTCGATAGGCGAAGGCTGGATACGGGTAGACGTGGCACGGCAGCCGGGCAGTTTTTCGGTGAAGATTGAAAACAGTGTAGAGGAAAAGTCAACCACCACAGAGCCGCAGCCCGGCGGACTGGGCATCAGGAATGTGGAGAAACGACTGCAGCTGTTGTATCCCGACACCCATGAATTGAAGATCGTGGCCGAGCCGCATGCGTACCTGGTCATACTAAAAATTAAGACAGCCGGATGATAACCTGTGTCATTATCGACGATGAGCAGCCAGCGCGGGAGTTGATCGCCTTACACCTGGCCAACCTCCAGGACTTCGAGGTGGTGGCTTCGTTTGACAATGCCCTGGACGGTTTCAGCTTTTTGCAGAAGCATACGGTCGACCTGTTGTTTCTCGATATCCAGATGCCGCGGCTCACGGGCCTGGAATTGATCCGCTCGCTGAAGGTATGCCCAAAAGTGATACTCACCACCGCCTACCGCGAATATGCCGTGGAGGCCTTTGAGTTGGATGTGATGGACTACCTGGTGAAGCCGATCACGCAGGAGCGGTTCATGAAGGCCATCTCACGGTTCAATTATTACAACCATGCGCCGGTTGAAAAGCCTGAGGCGCCCAACAGCTTTGATGCGGCGTATATCTTCCTGAAGGTTGGTAAAGGGCAGGTGAAGGTATATCTGCGGGACATCCTTTATATCGAAGGGCTGAAGGACTTCACCAAGGTCCACACCACGCAGCGGGTGCTGGTGGCTTCGGAGCGCATCAGTTATATGGAAGACAAGCTGCCCGAGGGTAAGTTTGCCCGCATACATAAGTCCTTCCTCATCGCCCTGGACAAGATCGAGCGCATTCAGGCCGACCAGGTCATCATTGGTGGCACTCCGCTTCCTATCGGCCGGGTGTTCAAGAATGAGTTTATGAAGAAGGTGGTGGGGTGACGCTTTTAATAGCCATAAACATCCGTGATTGCTGATATCTGTTGCTTCAACAGGGAAGTGATTTTATAGATCGAAGTCGATAAATTATATGTATAATTGATGCTCTCAAACTTCACTCTTACGCTGCCATCCTCATTCCGGATAACACCATCACAGAGGTCATCATTAAAGAAACCATTTGCGTGCCTACCTGCTTTCGTCAACACAACCAACCCGATGTATTGTGCATGTGATCCAAGCCATCGTACCAAGGTATCCCTCCCATCAATGGGGTATTTAACCATGCCAGGCAACAAGGTATCTGCAAAAATGGATCTAAAATTACTGCCTAAAAAATCAAATATTTGGAGTGAATCCTTTTTAGCAACAACCTTGTGAGTCGAAATCGGCCGATAGCCATCGCTGTATTCCGAAGTCAGCCGTTCGACTACAAGCATGCCGGTTTTTTTTGAAAAAATATAACTAATATCCTCCAGGACAGACGAATCAGAAATCATGCCGCTGCCGTAAAACGAATAGGGCCTATAAATAAGCACCGTATCTACGCCAGACTTCAATAAGGACTGCGCAAACGTTTCGTCGACTGCGTTTACTCGCCGAGCCTGTGCCATTGAAGCTACGCAAACAAGTGTACATGCTAATATCGTGGCTGACTGAAGATAAAATTTCATGATTATAGAAAACACTATATTACAACATTACAACCAAACGTCATAACCGAAATAATCCACTGGACATAGTACCTCCCCCCTCTGCTCCCCCACCCTCCTCTTATCCAGACTATGCGACACAAAGAGAATATACCGGCTCTCCCACTATCACTTTCCTACACATCATTTTTTATTCTCCGACAGTACCACAATCTCCAACTGGGAACGTTTGCGTAAATAAAACAGCCCCTAAATAAACATTCGCAAAAGCAGACCACTAATTTTAAACGGCAAACACGAAGCAGAGGCATGTATTGGACTACTTACCACCAATACCAGGTCGAAAAAATAGTCAACGCCGTCTGGCTGAAAAGTATCGAATATGAAAAAACTAACATTGCTTGCCTCGCTAATACTTACTGTGCTGCTCTTACAGGCACAAAAGCCTGTGCCCGTGAAACCCCGCGTATTGATCAGTACAGATATTGGAGGCACCGATCCAGACGATAACCAGTCGATGGCGCATTTGCTGATGTACAGCGACAAATTCACCATTGAGGGCCTGGTGTCTTCTCCTTCCTATGGTAGCGGAAGTACCGCAGAGATCTTCCGCATGATCGACCTGTACGAAAAAGACCTCCCCAAATTGCAGCAGCACCAGCCAGCTATGGCGCAGCCGGCTCAATTACGGTCTGTTACCAAACAGGGAAAGAAGGGTGCTGCACCTTATGTAGGTTACACAACGGCTACAGAGGGCTCCAACTGGATCATTAACTGTGCGAAGAAGAAAAGCAAGCAACCTTTGTGGGTATTGGTGTGGGGCGGATTGGAAGATGTGGCGCAGGCCTTGCACGATGACCCGACCATCCAGCGTAATATAAAAGTGTACTGGATTGGTGGTCCCAATAAAAAATGGAGTGCCAATAGCTATGCCTATATCGTGAAGAACTTTCCGGGGCTTTGGTTTATCGAGGTCAACGCTTCCTATTATGGTTTCTTCTCGAAAACGGAGTACATCGACAGCGTCGATAATTCAGGCTACTACGATAAATATATAAAAGGGGCTGGCCACCTCGGGGCCGACTTTAAAAGCTACTACGATGGCGTGGTGAAGATGGGCGATACGCCGTCGCTGCTGTACATGATGGATGGAGACCCCAATAACCCCGGGCGGGAAAGCTGGGGTGGCAGTTTTGAGCCATTCAGTTACAGTCCACGGGTGGTGTATGATCGGGTAACCACTGCCAAAGACACGGTATCATATTGTACGATCGTAGAGTTTAACTTGAAAGGTCCGGCCATTGAAATACCGGCCGACTCCATTTGTTTCTATATGGAAACAACGTACAAAAATGTGGTGCAGAAATGGGCGGGCTACTACCGGGGCAATGGCCAATATGCACTGCATTACATTCCCAAGCAGGCGGAGGTCGTCAACTATCGTATAGTATCCACCATACAGGGATTTGCCGCACAAACGGGTGTGTTGGTGGTCACCAATGCCTGGCCAGGCAAGCGCCACGCTACCGATTACCAATTGGGCCGCAACTGGTATACCGATAAATCCGCTACAGCTTACTACGATGGTAAGATACAGGGAGGCAAAACGGTCTCCAAATGGCGCAACGAGGTTTTACTGGATTGGGCGAAGCGGCTGGCCTGGCTGAAGTAGACCTTACTTCCCCACCCTTCTCTTTTCCTCGCTATTGCTAGCCTTCTCGTTAATGTTACTGTTCTTTACTTTGTGCTGGAAATTATAGGCAATGGAGAATCGTACACCCCTACTCGTTTCATGGTAGTACCGTTCTCTTAGTTCCGTTTGTTCAAACAACGTACTGGTACGGTCAAAGGCCGTATGGAAGACATCATTGACCGCGAAGGTGAACCTCCAGGATTGCCCCAGCCGTTTAGAAAGGAAACCATTCACAATTACCTGGTTTTTCACATAGGTATTATCGCTGTAAAAGGGCGCTACTTCAAACACGTCTACACCCGCCACCAGGCTCCACAACGGCTTGATGGTGGCAGCAGTGTTCATGCTGGCGGTCACATAGGCCGTTTGCTGATTGATCGGAAATCCAGCCACGCTCCCTTTGTACTGGACCAGGCCGGCGTACAGATCAAAAGAAGTCGTGAGACAGGGGAAAAATTCGGGGTTCAGCGACGATACAAAAGATACCACACGGGAATTGGAAAAATTGCCCTTCTGTACGTGCAACTTACCTTCTGGATCAACGATTGTTTGCGTTGATATCCGATTTCTCGTATCGCTATAGATGAGCTGGAAAATATGCCTGTTCTGCAAGGTATAGGTAATCTCGTTGCGATAGCGCCGGGAAGGCTGCAGGAATGGATCGCCGGTCAAGTATAGCCTGTCGGTGCTGTATATCTTGAACGGGTTCACATCAAAGAAAGAAGGCCGCTGCAGCTGACTCGTAAAAGCATAGCTCAATTGATGATCGGCATGGAGGGAATAAAAGACAAAGGCATTGGGAAAGAGGTTGGTGTAGCGGTTCTCCGTCGAGGCCGCATCATTTCTGTTCAGCGTTCGGGTTTGTTCCAGGCGCAGGCCCAGTTTATAGTGTAGCCGGCCGCTGACCTTGTGCACGAACGACCCATAGGCTGCATAGATATGCTCCCGGTACAGGAAAGCCTGACTTTCCTGTATATCGGGTTCATACCCCGAGCCATTCCAGTTATCGAAGCTGATATCACCACTATTCCTGGTGCTGCCGTATTTGAGGCCCATATCCAGTTGAAACCGGCCTCGCTGCCAGGGGTAGATATAATCGACATTGGCCGTGTAATTCCATATAGACAGCGGCAGCATGTTCCTAAACCGGCTACGGAATAGCTCGCCAGTCCCTTCCGCTTGTTTGAAAAGGGTATTCAACTGACCGTCCCGGTGTTCTTTGAACCGATAGCCGGAGGTCTGAAACTTCAACGACTGCCCCGTACTATCGAGCCTGATCTTGTACAACAAATCGGCATTGACATACTTCGCCAACTCCGAGTTGCCACCGGTCGACCGGTTGATAGAGTCGATGGCGCCTGAGGCGGGAGACAGGAACCAGGTAGGCGCTATGGTAGTCCTGTCCATATCCCGCACAGAATAGTCTACGACAAAACCCAGTTGGCTGTTGCGGTTGAAAGCATAGTCCATTCCCAGGTTACCGGAGAGTGCTTTTTCCTTGGCTTCCCGGTCTACATGGATTTCCTGGTTACTCACAGTCGGGTTTGGGCGCTCGAAGGAATAATCATTGTACAGCTTTTGCCAGCTCAGGAAATGAGCGTTGGAGGCATTGACAAAGCCGTACAGGGTGAGTTTCTTTTGTTGATATTCTGCATTGGCGCTGAATGATTGGTTGTTGTAGGTTAGTTGGGTGGTGCTGAGTTGAACCCCTCCCAGCCAGCCATCCGATACCGGTTTCTTGAGGATAATATTGATAATGCCGCCCCGGGTGTCGGCGTCATATTCGCTGGAGGGCGTGGTCAGGATTTCGATCTTGTCGACCGATTCAGCCGATATGCCTTTCAGGTAGGCAGCCTGCGCTTCGGCGGGCATTTTCAAGATCCTGCCATTCAATTGCACCATGACGCCAGACCCCGCCAATGCGATCGTACTGGGTTCTTTGACGGAGATCATGGGGGACTTTCCCAATACGTCCCAGGCATTGGCGGCACCGGCGATGCGCTTGGCAACGTTGACGACAAAGCGGTCGGTCTTCCGTTCAATGAGTGGTTTGCGGGCGGTGACGGCCACTGCTGTGAGACTTTTGTCCTGGGCAGCAAGCACGAATTTGAGCTCCACATGCTTCGAAACAGTCAATAAAGTGTCTTGGGGAAGATAATTGATATGAGAGCTGCTGATGCGGTAGCTCCCGGCCATTGTATGGCTAAATTGGACGCGTCCCTGCTTGTCGCTGAGTGCGGTTTTGACGAGCGCTGTATCTTTGAACAGGCTGACGGTGACAAATTCGATGGGATGGTGAAGGCTGTCCAATACCGTGACGCCAACAGTAAACTGGGCTTGCAGGTATTGACTCACGAGGGAGCACAGCAGCAGTACGGTTAGTTTGGGGCCAGGCATATAATCCGAGTCTTGAAGGCCGCCTTGCTAGGTCAGGCCTTCCTTGTTTTTCAATCAGGAATAAAGTTTACACAATTACGGGTTCCCACAGCAATTCGGCTATTGATGCCGGGTACTGTTATGAACGCTAATTTAGGAGATGCTGTAGGAATGTCCAAAACAATCTGCCGCTGGGCGGGTGGCAATGAGTAAGTGTGCAGTTTGGGCGGGGAAGTGAGTAGATGAAGTAAGTTGGAGGCGAACTGGAACTAAACCAGTTCAGTTTTACCGGGATCGCCCCAAAATTTACAACCTGGATAACATTACCACATTAAATACTTAAAAGAATGGCTGTCGCAAAATACACCGCAAAGAGGAGGAAGTCAATGACAGTTATGTTTCTCTCGTCGAAGATATCAGTCTTTCCGCCTCTTGTCGGAGCAACCAGCTCTCGCTTCTGCGTATTAACACTAACGATTCTTAAAACCTGGAACAACAGCAGCAAGATGATCGTATTTCGTAATGCGGTCGCCGCATGTCCCCGCACATTCTGCAATGCGGGATCATCCCTAAGTTGAAAATATCCAAACAAATGAGCTAACGCAATAAGAACCCAGACAAGATAAACCGTCAAATTCCTTAAAGACTTGTAGTTAAGAAAATAAAGGAGTAGTTATGTTCCTAAAGTATAGAACAGCAGCAATGTTTTATTAGCCTCAGCACTGTTTTCGTATAAAAAGAAATAGACTTTACGCATCTATTTTCTATGCGATTATATATATTCGAGCGCAGTAGGACAAAATCCAATCAGCAATAGATTAGTAAGCTCATTAAAAGCTTCAATGACGGAATCTACTAAAACTTCAAATAAAAACAATCTCAATGCGCCCCGAATTTGCTTTTGAAATTGAAAATATCTTCAAATCATTCGAATCAGAAATTGATATACTAAGGCAATGCCCGCCTTCCAAACATACAGATATTCCATCAAGAGCAATTGTCATTAGCGCATACGCAAAAGCTTACGATTTTGTACGATACATGTGCCAAATGACCGACCTAAAACCATCGTTTTTTCAACTACCAATGCTAAGAGGCATCTGTGAAGACCTGATAGCAATATCTTATCTGATAACACAGAGTAAGGCCAAACAAAACTACCTCATAGTTACGAAAAGACATGAGGAACTTAAACTTTCAACAAAAGCACAGGCCGGCTTCTTCAGCAAATACAATAAAGGGCAAATTGTAGCGCCCCCCCTTAATCATGGGGACATCCAGATTATTCTAGATGAATATAGAAGGGCAGGGCACGACTTCGAAAATGCAAAACTCCCCAAGGTCTACACCATGGCAAAACGTGTAGGCCTAAAAGATTTGTACTCTTTCATATACCACTCAACTTCTAAAGCCGTTCACTTTGATATATTCACTCTATTGTCAATGGGTTGGGGGAAATTAGATAAAAAAGAGAGAACAATTGAAGCAAATTACTCGCATGAACACGACTACAAACACTACTACTCGTTTGGAGTCTTCTATTCAACATACTTATTTATTTACGAGACCATAAAATTTGAGCCTTTTTTAGATTTACCACCTAAAATCAAAAAACAGTTATCCACGTTAGAAGAAGTGTACAAACAAATAGACTGGCCAGAATTAGTAACTTTTAGCCAATTGAATATCAAGCCGCCAAATACCTTAACAAAGGCTATTTTCCGTGTAATAAAAAATGAAATCCCCTAACAACTTGGGCAAATTTTACATTCTCGTACACAAACTACAAATTCAACAAATGCAGCTGCCCAAGAACAAGTCAATTTAGTGTGAATAATTATTCTTATCCAAAGACTCCAATGATTGCATAAACTTTCTTGCCAAATTATCCATCTTCCCCAAATGCGCTTGCTCATCAGGGATCATTACTCCTAGCCCATTGCTTGACTGGAAAGTATCAAATATCATTTTTGTCATACATAGCACTATAACTGTCTGAATAAAAAGGGGGTAAAACTTAAGCAACTCGTCACAATCCTTCCTAAAATTTTCTCTTGTCAGCACTAGCCTTTTATTCTCAGAATGAAACTCAAATCCAGCAGGCTTGGGAACTTTTAATGGAAATCCGTCATAGTGCTTCACGCAATTGCAAATCCAATTCACCCTATTAGTGATATAAAACCTTCTCCAATCTTTAAACTTAAATCCATACTTATCATTTACCCATTTATCAACCGACACGTCCTTATTAAGCAAATCGAAAAATAGATATTCAGGCACCTTCAATAAATCCTCCATAAATGCTTCTAACTTATGAAACAACCCAACATAAGCCAACCTAATAACATCATGTAAGGTTTCTTCGAACGCAATTTCCTTCTCATTCAAAAACTCTTTATACCTTGAAGCTCTAACATCCTGCCTTGCCAATACTATTGTTTTATTTACCACAGGTATAAACTGGTTACAAATCAAATCCCTATAAGATGAAATATCAGATACACGGAACATAATCATATTAAACATCTTCTTTCCATCTTCGGTATCTTGCAATAATTTAAAACTTGGAACCTTTAAAAATTCAGATACTAAACTTTCCACCAATTTATCAAATCCATTGACAGTCTTTTTTTGACTCATAAAATAAATTTTTAGAGTTAAAATATGCTATTGTAGCGAATAGGGACGGAAACACTTTTTACAAATCAACAGTTCGGCCTCGAAGTAAAGATCCATATCGTATTTATCTACAGAGTTGATATGGTTACAACAATCGCATTTGTGTTTCAATAACTTTCTGATTTTTCTGCCTACTGATAACCTCTCTTTGTCCTTATTCCAATTGGATTGATTTAACCATTGAATAATTCCAAAGAATCGTTTTATACTCCTAGAGTTAAAGGCATGTTGCTGCTGATCTGTTTTCAAATACAAAGCGTAAATACAATCAACTACGCTACAGGTGTAGATTAACAAGTAAGGCATAACAAAATAAAAATGCTTCCACTGAGAATCCATGTCATTTTCGTTAGAAAAAACAAAATTGAGGTTACGCATTTCAGTTGCATAACCATTGCCATTAGTCACGATGTGTAGAGCTCTCTGGGATTCGCCATATATACCAGCATGACTCTCGCCGTCATACCTAAGTTTATACAATAAATCCGAACTGTACAATTCAGAATTTATCTTAAATACGGAATCGTTAATTATTGTTTTAATATCAGATTTTCTGTTTCTAAAATCAACCGGATCATATTTCTCATCACCCTTTCGGTCATAATAGAATTCATCTATGAACTTATCACTTTCAGTTAATAACCGCTCTAAAATTAGCAACTCGTCTGTAAACGGCTTACGTAAAAGCGCATATGCCACCGTCAATTTCCCTCTCTTAGCCGCGCTAATTGATTCGTATACAAAATTTGCAAGATCGGCAATAACTCCAGAGGCAATTCTCTTAATAAGCACTTCTCTAACAACAACTTTGTCTCCATTGCGAACGAGAAAATCAAGGACACTTTCACGACTGACATCAAATTCATCCATTAATAAGTGATCTAACTCAACCTCTCCAAACGACTTAAAAAGATCATCTTTAATAATAGCTACTAGTTGGTCATAAATATGAGCTGACGTATTATTAATCGGTCGGTACTTACGCGGAAGTGGGACCCTTGCACCCTTTTCTATATATAACATATTGAAAAACGCGTTTTTACAAAGATAAAATAAATTTGGAAATTAGGTTGCATTTTTGCTACCTTTGTAAAGTTCTTTGATATTCATCCGACGGCAAGGTAAAATATGGACATTCCTACTTATGGAATACCCATACGGTTAGGAAGTCTGGGATAACGCTAACTCCCGGATTATACAACCGCATACCTCCTTCAACAAAGGAGGTTGATCTGAGCCTGATTTATCAGGCCACTTTTAATACCAAAAATCGTCTTACTATGACTTTCAAACAAGTAGTAAAGCGTCTTAGAGACGCTGGATGGAGAATCAAGAATCAAGAAGGCGGTCATGTCCACATGACTCACGAAAAGATTCCAGGCAAGGTCACGATTCCGCGACACGGAAAAAAGGACCTAAAGCCAGGTACATTGAGTGCCATTGCCAAGCATGCAAGACTAAAATTTTAGTCTTGCATGCCCAATGGGCTTTTATATCTACCCTTTAAAATTTGGAAAAGATATGAAAAAGTTAACCTTAATTATCGAAAAGGCCGACACCGGTTTTTTAGGGCGCATCAACTACGAAAATAATTTGGTGATTGATGAAGCAGAGTCGCTCGAAGATCTTGAAAAAAACTTTAGAAAGCTTTTAAAAAAATACCACGGCATTGATCCAAAGGAGCTAAAATTTGAATTCAAGTATGACTTATCAGCCTTATTTGAACAATTTAGTTATCTAAAAATATCAAATGTAGCCTCCTTAGCGGGAATTAATGCAAGCTTGCTGCGCTCGTACGTCAGCGGAGTAAAACATGCATCTGAACTTCAAGCAAAAAAAATCGAAATGACCATTCATAAGCTTGGTAAAGACCTCTTGTCAGTTCATGTATATGGCAAATAGTCAAATTGAATCAATCGATTAAAAATTATGCTTTTCCTCCAAATACTTAATGAAATAACCGTAGCTCTGCAACCCGAATTTGACCGCTTGCACCTCGACGCATGGAGTAATCAAACTCACACTGGCGACCTATTATTGGTATCAGAAAACGGCTTTTACCACGAAGAAGTTCACAAATGGAACAATCTCCCCAAAAAACAAAGTCCTTATGTAATTGGTCCAGGTGTTGAGGGCCACTCTGAACGGGCGCATAATGATTTTATTGGAACCTACCTCAAACGAAATTTATCAGAGGAAAACAATAAAGAATATTTAGAAAGAATAAAGTATACTGCCGACTTTAATCCAGAAAGAGATATTCTCCTAAAAGAAGATGAATATTTAGTCCAACAAGAGATGCTAATCTACCAAAAGATTTGGGAGATGGACTCTTTCATAAAGAAATTTTACCAATTAACAAGGCTGGTTTTAGGAGATCCATACGAGTGGCACTTTAAAATCAAACAAAGCACTCAGAACACAGACAAAGGCCTTAAAAGGTCAGCAATCCTTACAAAACTTGTTCAAGATCGATTAAAACCATACTATCCAGTAATATCAAATATAATACAAGATAGCTACATCAGTCAAATAAGAAACTCGATTGCACATTCTAGGTATTCAATCCATGGACGCTTTATTCATCTTAACAATCATATAGAGGGAGATGCCCACTCACAATTACAAGTACTTTCTTTCGAAGAATGGTCAAATATCATTCACAATACCATTGTGCTTTACACTCAAATAAACCGACTCCTTAATAAAGTTGATCAGATTTATTGGGAAATGGCGAGAAAGACAGATGAAAAAGTTGAAGTTCGTATTAACAGAAAAGACCCGAGGAGTTCAACTGAATATCATCTCTTAAAAAGAAGGTCAGAAATAGGAGGATGGTACTGGGCATCAAATGACGAAACTTTAAATTAGGAAAAATATGAAAGCCCAATCCCTTCCCCATCTAACATTTGCAATCCTTCATAGTCATTAATAGGAATAACAGAATTTCATCCAGGGGCACCAATAAACCACCTTAATCCTCTTCATCCAACAAAGGCAATTCTCGGAACCCCAATAAGCCCATATACCCCTATACCTAACTGCAATTCTTTTTGCATTTACTTTACAACAACTACTTTTCGCTAAAGCGCACTCCAATACAATCAAAAAGCCCGCCTTAAACAAGACGGGCGCTCCCATTCATATGCGTTAACCATTAAACCTTATCCTATGCAATAACCTACGGTACACGGAAACACTTAGATTTAACAGGCCGATAAAAATAATCACCTAGCCGCCTGACCGGATAAGAGCATATACTGGCCGCATCCGGAATGCACGACTACCGGTCGCCCAGTCGGCCGTTCTTACCCACTACCATACCCGATAGCCGTCGCGCCTGTACAAAATCCGGCAACTGATCCAGGGGAGCCAGGAAAGCCCTATTTTCGGGCAGCACATCCGAAAAGCGCACCACCTTTACCCGCTCGATGCACAAGGCGTAGATCCGCTCCCCCAGCAGGTTGAATACCGCATGGTCGACCAGGCTCGTCACATCGGCGGTCTCCGAAGGATCAATATCGACGAAAACGCAAAACTCCTTCCGTTCATTCATTGGCTGCCGCACATCAAACCAAAGGTGCTGCGGCCTAATGCCCAACAGATCTAACTCGCTCTCGATACCATCCTCTAATGGCGCCGGCGGTACCAGGGCAATAATCTCCCACCCTGCCCGGCGCGGAGCCTTACTAACCAGCCGGTCTGCAGCCCGGAACGACTTTATTCGTTCGTCCGCCGTTACCACCAGCTTACAGCGCTTCTTCATGCCTCCCTCATCAAAGAACAGCAACGGCCGCAGAAAACGGTCATACGCCGTCAAATGCGCCTCCAGCTCCATCAACCAATACCCTCTATCCATCGTCGTAAGGGATTCGAAATTTTGGAAGTATTCCTGGTGCCGCTCAAACCAGTTCCAGAAGTGCAATGATTTGATCTGACTCATAGTACCTTGTTTTTTATATAAGCAACCTCGATCTAAAAAAAGAGGCACCCAGATCGGGCGCCCCCGTTAACTTACCTACTCTTCTTCGTTCAGCACAGCCGTCTGGCTCACCGCTCCCATCACACTACCGGCTACGGCTACATAGCCGGCGAGGGTATTGACTGCCTCGGGCAGTTCTATGGGTGCTGCGAGTAAGGCACCACTGGCAGCAGCCAGCGCGACGCCCAGGGTACGCAACAATTTGAAGAATTTTGGCGTTTTGCCTGTTACACGATTTACGATGTTGCTCATTGTTGATAATTGAATGGTGAATAAAAATTGCTACTGACCATTGCCTGGATACAGATCGGCATGGAGGCAGGCGCTCATGATCACCTGCTGTCCTTTGCCTTCATTTTCAAATTGGCTCGTTAGCATATTTCTCTCCGGTTTGCTCGCCCCTCTCCTGCCTTATGTCCCTGTACACAGAACCCGGCTGATGAGTGGGTGTAAGAACAACCGTCCAATCGACGATCCGCCTGATAGCGGGACATGGCGGTACCCTTACACCCCTGGGCGAGCCTTTGGGTGTTGCGCGACGTGTGGTCCACGATGTTTGTTGGCTGATATGGGGCCGCTGTAGTATCAGCGACCTGGTTTCCTATAGAAGGAGGATAGCCGCAACGGCGTGCCTGTGCGCCCTAACTTCGACTATTCACCGCACCGGAGGGAGAGCATAACATAACTACCTACGACTATGGTTGATCTACCGCCACGATGGTGGCTGCATTCGAACGGCCCGTCTTCAGCGGATAGTATTGCCCGTTCGTTTGCTGGGTAAACTCTACGCACAGCGCCACAAATACAGTATCCGGGCTGTTGGGCGGAAAGTCGAGCACCAGGTTGGCGGCAGCCGTCGGCAGCTGATCCCAGGGCAAATGACCCGTTTCGGCCCGCATGAAAGACGAATCGCCCGTGTTAAAATTGATGGCGGAGGCACCGGCTACGATCTTGTAGTGCGTGGTGCCTTTAGCGGCCTGAACCATCGTCTTTGGAACAAAAGAAGGGATCGCGACGGTAGCCTTGCCAGTGACCCTGTCAATGGTGACCGGACAGCGAACATAGAGCGTATCACGGATACCAGCCCTCCCGTTGAAGTTGAAGTTCTTGAACTGCAAGTGATCGCCGTTGGCGACGCTGCGCTCACCCCGGTTGCTGACGCCGTCGGTAGATAATACCCGTTTACAGACTGTGAGCAATCGTGCCTGGGTGATCTTGTCTTTCGCATAAACGGTTACGTCGCGGAAAATAGAGCGCAACAGGTAAGCGGCTTTGCCCGCTGCTGCAAATTCCGCGGCATTTTCGCGGGTGCGCTCAAAATTGGGGTCAGTCGCCATTCTTTCGGCGCTGACACCTTTGGGTTCTTCATTAGCCATGATGTTTCGTTTTTTACGTGATGGAAATAATTGATCGACCAAGAACTTTAATTCGGTATAGTAGTGAACGAAGGGCAGCAAGGCGTCTTGCTGGATTCGTGCGGACTGGTAGTCGGTAAACATGCCACTGTTCTGGCACTGCTCTGGCACTGTTCTGCCACTGCACTGTAAGGGGTTGGATTGCCAGGGCATATCCAGAACATCGGCAGGCAACAGCCAGGCCAGTAACCTGCCAGTGTCGCTGAACAGCGGTGTCATCGCGTTACTTTGCATGCCGGGTATGTTTGCTGTTATTGTCATATCAATCAATTTTGATAACACAAAGCTGCGGCATCTACGGCGATCGATTAGTTTACATACCGTTTATAAACGGTCGACTATTTTTGCAACAAGGCATAAAAAAAACGCCCGAAAATCGAGCGTTTTAGTTGACTTTGCGAAGTTTTCAATGCTTTACGCAGTTTCTGGGCCAAAACCGTTTATAAACGGAGTTACATTTTCGCACTCACGACAAGTTTGCTGGCTTACCCAACACCTCGTCCAGCATGTCGTCGGTGATAAAAAGGACATCGAGTATGTAAACAAGGGCGTCCTCGTCTGCTCCCGGACGCCATTCCACGAATGCCTTCGCCACCTCTACATGGAACACTTTCTGATTTACATAATTGGAAAGCGGCCGGATAATGCAACCCGTATATGTACCAAGTGTAGCCTCATGAGCCTGCGATAAGCGCTCCGTTTTTGCTGTCACCAGTTCGGCATCAAACGTGGACAGATAAACAGCGGAAAGCGATCTAAAATCCCTAAAGCTTCCTAAATCGATTTTCACGTTTAAACAAAACCAATGGAAAATTTTTTCTCCATCCCATATATTATCGCCCTCGCCCATAGCACCTGCCATCTCTATCATAAACACCAACTGCGTAAACTCTGCAAGCCCAGCATGCCAGGTCATTTTCATAAACCATCTATCAGCGGCAGGCATGCTAATAAACCTATTCGATGGCTCTACCGGCATCATTGTTTTGGTAGATAAACCAAGGCTATTGAAAAGCTCTACTGTTTGCCCCAATCCGTCCGTTTCTGTATCCAGGGGAATGCCCGCTTCATCCAACGCATTGATCACATTAAGTTCCTCCTTTACCACTTTTTTTCCCATAGCCATCAAGGCATCCGGATCGCATTGATCCTGCAAGGCCAACCGCATCGTTCTAAAATCGGGATAGGGCGAAATATCGAAACCACCCGCTCGCACCATATTTTCTCCTATATCGTCTACATCTCCCATAATCTTAGCCATGGCGAGTGCCACGGTTACAAAATCAACTTGGGTGCCGGTAAAGCGTAACGGCTCCCGGTCGGGCTGCTCTCTATTTTCCTGCATAAAAAAATGTTTTAACTGTTTATAATAAGATTAGAAGTCCTTTGAGTCCAGGAAGCGGTTGAATCCATCTAGCAGGTCTTTGATAGGCCGGTCTGGCTCTTGCTGACCAATCAGGCGGTTAATGGTCTGCCGGTGATTACGCAGGTCCACACCCCATTGTTTGCCCAGGTGCTGCATAACACCATTACGGGAAGCCTGGCCATGGTTAAAAGAGTTGACCTCACACATAGCATACCCCAGGGCGGTCGCCAGGGTTACACTACCGGTATACACGATGACATCAACGCCTACCGGAGTTCGCTTTGCCACCACAAGATCCTCATCACCAGACAGTCTTCGGCCAATGTATTGGCTATACATTTCAGCCGCCAACAGCTCGGCGAGTTGCCCGTCACAAAGGGTACTAAAACGTTCATCGAAATGCCCGGTGCCAGCATGCAGCAACCAATGCTCATGGCCGCGTACAAACCAGGCCTCGTCCAGGTGTACTGCACCCGATTGGCAATATTCCCATAAAGACCGGTACTGATCGAAGACATGTTCGATGTATGTCATTTCTTTCATCAACCTTTGCTCCTGGTTCCATATACCTTTCCATCCACCCAGGTCTAATTGCAATACACGCTGGTAATACCTGTACCGGGCCGCAACCTGCGGCTTAGCCTGTTTGAAAAAATAGATCTCGCTTAGTTGGTCGGGAAAGCCTTTCTGGACAACGTCGTGCCGCCATGAGCAAAGTAGATCATGACACAATCGAATACATATTTTCAGCCGCCTGACGAGGTCAACCTCTTTTCGCTCGACCTCCGCCAGCCTGTTCAGGAGAGATTGAAGCTGCTGTTCAATCAATGCTACGGAATTTGACATTGGTTAGGTTTTAATTCAGTAAAAAGCCGTTAACAGGCTCGATTCATGCTACTAATGATCGTCTTTTACAACCCACATGTGCAGGATACATCCCGGAGAGAGCAAATCAGCTGATGACCAAATGTAGCGACCAGACAATATTCAAAAACTTACAAAATCGTAAGAAATGTATTATCGTACTGCATTTAATACCCGAATCGGATCAATTCTGCGTGTATATTAAACCGTTCTCACTAGTCCTGCTATCCGAAGAAAGTATGCTGTTTGATTATTTTACCTATTTTAGTAAAGCTCCAACCGACATACGCTTACCAGGATCAAAACCAACCTTTATTCACCCAAAAACAAAAAAATTATGGAACAATTGTTGGCATTCCTGCATCTCATCAAACCTATGAGCTCCGAACTGGAACAAGACCTGAGAAGTATCATCAAACACCGGACGGTTAAAAAAGGAGAGTACATTTTAAAGGCGGGGAATGTTTGCAAAGAAATGTGCTTTATCACCAAAGGCCTGCTACGTTGTTTCATTGAAAAAGACGGTAAAGAGATTGTAACCTGGTTGCTGAAGGAAGGGGATGTAGCCACAGCGGTAGTAAGTTTTCACGATGAAACGCGCAGTGACGAATACATCCAGGCACTGGAAGACTCGGAAATGTATTACATCCTCAAAGATGAGTTGGAGGAGATCTATGAAAAGCATATGGAATTCAACTATCATGGCCGGAAGCTGACCATCATGTACCAATTGGAAGGCAGGAAACAATATAATATCATGCTTTCTCTGTCGGCGCAGGAACGTTACGAACTGCTGGAAAAGACAAAACCCGACCTGATTACGCGCGTACCGGCAAAGCAACTCGCATCCTATCTCCGCATTACGGAACCTTACCTAAGCAATATTAAAAGTCAAAGGAAGTTGGAAACGAAGCAATCTCCCAAAGAATAACAGATAATAGGGCCATGCGCCCTTGCTTGCTTTGGCAGTTAAATATAAAGGCCTACCCAATTTTCGGGTAGGATTTTTTGACATCGGTTGAATTTAAAAGCTATCTTATATCGTCGTTTCCCCAATTATTTTCACGTCTCTTTTGACCTTTTTACTTAACTTGCCAGGAAATGGCCAATAGCACCTCCGGTCATCAGTGATAAAGCAGCAGCATAGCGCAGGTGACAAGACGCGCCTGACGAATTTCTCCCGGTAAAATTAAAGCTCCAGGTACATGAGCAATCGTGTATCAACTTGTACTGTGAATACCATAGCATAGTACGATCAGGAATCGAATAGCCTTAAGCAAACGATAGTGGCTGGCCGGCGGCTAACTGCTGCCGTAAAACCAGCCTTGCTTGACGATGAAGTATTATGAAGTACGGCTAACATTGTCATTTAGCCTTTTAAAGCGCCTGCGCGGGCGCTGGTTCAAATCTGCCATGCAACTGACCGTCGCCCGGCGGCCCTTTTCGGGCATAGTATAGGGTATGGACTGGTGGTTATGAAAGATTTTCACTGAAAGCCGGCAGTTTGCCGGCTTTTTTTGGTGTTACAGACAAGTATACCTGTACGAAAAGCAACGCTTTACGCAAATAATTTGTAAGTTGCCAATGTCATATTGCTATGACCGGCATTGTCATTGACAAATGGGAATTGTTTGTCTTTGCTTTGAGAACGGCTGCTGTTCTTTATGGGCGCATCACATCCAGGCAGGATGAATAAACCGGCCAAGTGTTCAAACGCCGCTGAGGTATCACACTTCAGCATGATGCGGGATGAGTACAAAGCAAATATAGGTCAAATATGACACCTAGCAAATCTTTTTATAACATTTTGTAACATTCTGAAGTCGAAGGCTAAAATATTAGAGGGATTAGTTGTTCAGATTGTCGCGATCGTCGGCAATAGAGCTAGTGCCTATGATATACTTAAAAGAACTAGCATGACCTACAGCCGCCTAATGAAGGACGAGGTTAAATATGAGAAATCTATCGACGTTTTAATCGCGAAAGCAGAAAATTGGCTGAGGCAAAACGAAGCTTCTAACCAGGTAGTCAACGAAACGCCAGACAACTACGGAGGTAAATCTCCCATATCCGGAGACAGCCCCCCTACCCTAACCGAACGTGTCAACTATCTCGAAAATGGATTCATCAGGTTTGAAAATGTGCTATTAGCACTTGCAGAATTTGAACTAAGCGACAAATCCCCAGCCGCCAAGTTAGCGCTTGCTAATAAACTTAAGGCCGAGGGGCTTGGCAATATAGCGACCCAGGAACCGCCGAAAAAGACGCCTAAAAAAAGGGCAAGCAGCAGCGAAAAGAAACCACCACATGAACCGACCCGTGACTAATTTTCCTCTGGCAACTGGCCATCATAATTAAATAGCTCCACCAACTCCACCTTCAACACCCCAGCAATCTTTACGATGGTTTGAAACTCTACATTAACCATCCCGTTTTCAATTTTGCTCAAAGTACTGTTGGAAATTCCAATCTCTCGCTCTATTCCTTGTAAAGTGAATCCCCTGTGTTTCCGTAATTGATGAATGCGTTGGCCAAATCGCATTAATTCCAAGGTCAATTTTTCTGGAAAAGACATGAATATGAAACTTTTTATTAAGAAAATACTTCGGTTTTATAAAACCGAACCTATTTACCTACCGTATATAATAATACATCTAAATATACAACTATGCATCCATCTTAATCATTTCCCCAAAACCAAGGCAGCATCAACTTTAAGCACATAAATAAAATCTGTTTACCTCGAAAAAGTACAATATGAAAAGAACAAAAAAACTTATGACCGACAACAACACAATTCTAAGGCTCACGGAGGAACAACAATCAGCACCGAATGAAGTGATCGAAGAATTCTTCACCAACTATCACCTGGCCGATGTTCGTGCATTGCTTTGGAACTGGCTAACCGCCGGCCTCACCAACGACAGCCATTTCCGCGATGGCCGGTCGCGCAGCAACCTCATCTTTCTGTACGAACAAATGGAAGCATTCACGGAAGCCAGTTTCCTGCTGCGTCGCCAAAAGGGTAAAACCAGACATCGATAACCAGCTACTACACGCACAGAAAACAACTCCCCTTGTTTTTTATTCCAATTAGCCAGCCTACCCCTTAGTTTCTTTGTTCGATTTACCTGATACCCTAATCCGATCAAAATAATCAGCATCCCTAATTCTACTTGGGCCTATACACCTCAATCCTTACATTTAACAAGCTAATTAAACGTTATACCTTCTCCCCTTCCTTACAGGCATAACGCCTAAATAACTATTATGACTTGCAGATTCATTGTGATTTACCTCTCGCTGCTGACTACCCAAATCGTGCATGCACAAATCATTTCGGAAAAACTAATTTTCAAAGATCCCAATGACTCACTATACTCGGAGTATTATAAACTTCGGTTTAACAGAGAAGGCCAATACTGTTTTGAAATAAAAAGGAATGGCCAGATGTACTATTTAACCAATACCGATACGATTGGCAGGTGTAAATTCATCGGCTCAGCTTACGGAAATGGCGGAGTTAGATGGAGAAACGGCAACTATTATTGCAGGTTCCTGGACGTCGAAATTTCCATTCCGTTAAGGGACAAGGAGGGCAACTTTCTTAAGCCAGACAAAGAAAAATCGATCAAGCAAGTGGAGGAATCTGAATTCTATAAAATGATCGCGTCTCTACCAGGCTAGCAACAATACCTACAGACACAATTATTTGATAAACAATTCATTAAATACTCAAACACAGGCATTTCTGCAAATCTAACATTTTGTGTTAGATTTGCAGAAATGATTCCACGCAGACTTGAAGCCCGTGTAAAAGAAGCCCTATTGAGAAGCCCATCTGTTGCCCTAATGGGGCCACGCCAGGTAGGCAAAACAACTATTGCACTGAATATTGCAGAAACTATCCCATCCATTTATCTGGACCTTGAGAATCGGAGAGATTTGCAGAAAGTCCAGGATATTGAAACATTTCACGCTGAAAACAGGGATAAGTTAATTATCATGGATGAAGTTCAGCGACTGCCTGAAATATTTACTTCATTACGAGGAATTATTGATATGGAACGTCGGAAAGGTAACAAAACCGGACAGTTCCTGTTTCTTGGTTCAGCCTCCATCGATCTCTTACAACAATCCAGCGAATCACTGGCAGGACGTATTGCATACCTTGAACTACATTCCATCGATGCACTGGAGTTCGCCGACAAAAGTGTAGAAAATGTAAATACACTTTGGGTGCGAGGTGGATTTCCAGAAAGCTTGCTGGCAGATACGGATCAAAATAGTTTGGACTGGCGATACGATTTCATTAGAACTTACCTGGAACGTGATATACCACAATTAGGACCAAGGATTCCAGCAGAAACGCTGGAACGGTTTTGGACAATGCTGGCGCACACACAAGGAAGTACTTTAAATGCGGCCCACCTTGGTCGCAACCTTGATGTATCATCACCGACTATTACACGCTACATTGATTTAATGATAGATCTACTGCTGGTTCGTCGCCTTAAGCCATGGACAGTCAATGCAGGGAAACGCCTTATCAAATCGCCTAAGATTTATGTACGCGACAGTGGCTTAACGCATGCATTGCTGAATATTCCAGATTATAATAGTTTGTTGGGGCACCCTATTGTAGGAAAAAGCTGGGAAGGGTTCGTTATCGAAAATATTATGTCAGTGGTTCCTCCAAGGGTACAACCATACTTTTATGGAACTGCTGGTGGAGATGAAATAGACCTTGTTTTAGAATATCCAGGCGGCGAAAAATGGGCTATTGAAATTAAGCGAAGCTCATCACCAGCTGTTTCAAAAGGATTCTATGTTGGATGTGAAGATATAAAAGCGGACAGGCGATTTGTAGTTTATTCAGGGGCTGACAAGTTTTCGATGGGTGAAAACGTTACTGCCATCTCCTTACCAGGCTTAATGCAACAGCTATCTGAACATACTTCAGGACAGGCCGTAAAACCCTAGCACCGCCTCTTACCCAGGAATCACCTCCACCACCCTCTTCCGGCTCAACCGGATCTTGCTCCGCCGGGGAATGATGGGGTCAAACCGCTCCGGGATCAGGTAAATGATGAGTAAGACAGACAAGGGCCACAGACCGTTCAGCAGGGCGTCGCGCCAGAAGGTGGAAGGACGGTCAACACGGGCATCGGAAGGATGGCCGGGCTGGTAGCGCACCGGCACCGCGTCGCCCTCTTTATAGGGCAGGCTGGCCGACTCATTAAACTGTATGGAATCCTTACCCACTGTAAACAGCACCACCAGGTGATTGCTGATCGATCCATTCACCTCCAGCGTATGCCCCGTAAACCAGACCTGCCCCGTAGTGACCGTCGTCCTGGCAAGCCATATCATTTTCCAGATAAAGGTCGGCAGCAGGCACAGCACAGCCAGCAATAAAAAGAAGGTATTTCGGGTGAACGTCACGGCAGGTGATATAGACAAGGTTAATCAATTTGCCAGTAACAGCAATATAAACCTTTTTAACTATTGCCTTCAGTAATAGATTGTTAATCGTTGCCATGACATCCCTATCTATTATTGTCGTTAACCGCCATCGGTCAGGCCATTTTATCTAAACGCCCGAAACCATACAAAAAAACCTTTCAAATTAACTTTAAAAACTATAGTAATCAAAGACTTATAATACTTAGACCATAAATCCACATGTTTGCTATTTGCGTAAATAGAGTTAATTTGATCTCAATGCCAACATTACTATCTGTAAATGGCTACGGTTTTTCTTTTACAGCAACGAAAATCATGAACCGATACATGTACATATTTCTAAAGGAAATGCTAATGGAAAGGTCTGGCTTGAACCGTCTTTATCAGTTGAATACTTAATTGGCTTTAGCAATGCCGAGGAAAGAACAATTATAGAAACTATAAAGACAAACCTTGAATCCTTTAAAAAGAAATGGAATGAACACTTCTCAAAGTAAACAGTTTGACGTCATCGATCACCTGATCTTTTCTGAAGGTCTTCGCTTACAGGCAGTAGACATACAACCTGACTTGGATTTGATGACGATATACCTAAACACAAAAGCCACATTAAGCCATCAACTATCTTCATCCAAACTATTAAAAGGTGCAGATAGATCTAAGTTGATGAAATATGAATTGATAGGCGGTGGTACAGGAATTCATTGGCCCTTATTAGATGAAGACTTAAGCCTTAAAGGATTTCTGGAAGATGAACTGCGAAAGGTTGTCAAAAGGAGAAATCAACCCTTAGCGGCCTAAAGCTTCTTTAGATTAAACAGTTTTAAGTCTTCAGTTTTGCTGAAAGCTTTTTTTATTCCGGGGACTTTGCATTATACTTTCGCTTATTCGTCAAAACTCCTCCCTCACCACCTTCTCCCTGGGCGCACCCAGCTCCAGCAAAGTAGCTTCCAGCCCCAGCACCATCGGGTCGGGACCGCAGAGGTAAAAATACTGGTCAAACGTGGAGAGCTTTTCTTTGAGGTAGTCCGCATCTATTTTGCGGTTATCGTACTGCACACTGGCCTCCTGTGAGAGTGTATTGATAAAGCGATCGCCCAGCATTTGGGTAAACTCATCTTTGAGGATAATATCGCGCTCCGTACGATTGGAGAAGATCAGCTGATTGCCATCGAGCTGGTTCGTTTTGTGCAACTGACGCAAGATGGCGATAAAGGGCGTGATCCCCGCCCCGCCCGCTATGAACGTGCCAGGCCCTTTGTAATGAATCGCACCCCACACATCATGCAGTAACAGCTCATCGCCTTCCGCCAGCTTGCCCAGCTCATTGGTGACGCCTTCGTGATCGGTATAGATCTTAATGGTAAACTCCAGCGTAGGCCATTCGTTCAGGCTGGTAAAGGTAAACGGACGGCGTTCGTTTTCCCATTCGGGGGCATTGATGCTGATCTCCGTGGCCTGACCAGGTGTAAACTTATAACCCTCAGGTTTCTCCAGCGTAAACCGGCGCACATTGTGCGTAACGAATTCCGCTTTTAGTATCTTGACGATATGCTCTTCTGCTGCCATGGGTATGAATTTACAGGATGGTATTGGTAAAGCGTGTTAATGTTACAAATATAGCCGGACTAGGCCGTCGCATAGTTGTACATTTCACTGCTTTCCATGGCGGTATTCCGGCTTTCTACCCGCTTGAGCGGCACATCGATATAAACGGTAGTTCCTTCACCCGGCGTGCTGTGAATGATCAGCTTGCCCTGCACAGCAGCCAGTCGCTTGTCCATATTCCCCAACCCCAGCCCCTTCTCGGTTCCATTGAACAATTTGGGTCCGGGCAGAAATCCCTTCCCGTTGTCGCTGACCGTGATCTGCAGGTTCTGCGGTAAACAGTGCAGATTGATTTCGATGTGCGTGGCTCCCGCATGCTTAACGATATTGTTGAGCAATTCCTGTACGACCCTAAACAATACCAGTTCCGTTTCGGGCGAAGCTTTCACCCAGTTTTTACAAATATCCAGGTGCGTGGTATACAACCCGGTCTTCTCTAAAAAGTGTAGTTGATTTTGTATGCAGGCCGTCAAACCCGCCTCGCTGATAAAATCCGTGTTCAGCGATTTGGCAATATAACGCAGGTCCTGGATCGCCTTGGTGATCAACGCCTGCGATTCGTGCAGCTTATTTTGCGTTTCCTCCGGCTTACCCAGATCGATGGAGTGCATGTTGAGTTTGACAAATGTTAAGGCTTGTCCGATGTTGTCGTGGATCTCCTGGCTGATGTGCTGAAAGGTTTGTTCCTGCAGTTCGAGTTGCGTTTTTAGCAGCTGCGCCTCCCGCTCGGCTACCTGAACCGGTGGATCGCCGGTGCGCAAACGTATCCTCCTGCGATACGTTGAAAGCAGGTAAATAGAGGCTGTCACACTGGTAACAAGCAGTGTTGCGGCAAGCAACAATTCGGTAATGTTGTTGGCGGGCATAGGCGTTTAATAGTTAAGCACTCTTTTTGTGTTTAACAGATCCCATGTAAAAAATCAAGGTTGGGCCGTGTACGGGCAAGGCAGCTATGTTTTCGCAGGAACGATGGAAAAAAGGAGGTAGATACTAATACAGTGCGGCAGAAATTCTGGTACTAATTTAGGTTATATAGTGATATGTGCAAACGTATAACCACGGTTTTTACGCTCCGATGATCGTATTTCATGAATAAATACCCAGTTAGGTGCAGTTTACCGCAATTAAATGATTTTAGTCAACGAGCGCGTGAACCTTTTGTTCAACTATAACGGTCATTACGCCACGGATAAGCTGTACTCGAATAACCACGCTCTTCCCAAAAACCAAGCACGTTGTGGGTTAGGAACTCAATCCGGCTCACCCACTTTGACCCCTTCCAGGCATATAGTTGGGGTGTGATCACGCGAACCGGCCCTCCGTGCTCCTTTGGCAGCGGTTTTCCTTCTACGGTATGTACCAGCAACACATCGGGTTTCAAGGCTTCTTCCAACGCAATATTCGTCGTATACTCATCGTACCCGTAACAAAGTATATGTGTAGCGGTCTCTTTCGGTTGTACCAGGGCTGCCAGATCGATGAGGCGTACGCCCCGCCAGTTCATATTTAATTTGGACCAGGTAGTAACACAATGAAAATCCGACGTATCGTCTGTTTGTGGCAAGGCCATAAACTCCTCCCAATTGAGGGTTACCGGATGCTCCACCGCCCCGTCGAGGGTCAGGCGCCAATCGGCCAGGGCGATATCGGGCTGTACGCCCAGGTCGAGTACGGGCCATTTATGGGTCAACACCTGCCCCACCGGCACCACGGGCATACCGTGTCGATTGGGATTACCAGACCCCAGGGGCCTGTTATCGGCCATGGAAGGCGTCGCCTTCATTTGCTCTTCGAAGCGGGCCTTCAGTTTCATGCGCGCTTCCACCACCTTCTTCATTTTGCCGGATTCTTCCATGGTCAATGATTTTATTGAATATAACCCATTTCTGCCGACAGGCAATTCCTTGTTGACCAGCAACCCGTGATTCTACGACAGAAACGATGAAGGATACAAGGCATCGAGGGGAAGAAAGGCAATCCCGACATACGTCGGGACAAAAAGGCATCTAGACAACCAGGCATAAAGGCAACGGAGGGAAAGGCATAAAAGGCAACTAGGCACAGAGGCAACTAGGCATCGAGGAGGAAGAAAGGCAGGGAGGCAGCAAGGCATCGAGGCAAGGAACTTAAAAATCATCCTCCCGCTTGGGCTGGGGATTCTTGTGCGCACGCAACTCCAACAGATGCAAAACTGGTATCGCGATAATAGACAATACGATCATGATCACATACGCCGTGCGGCGCGTAGCATGGTGCTGGAACTTCTGAACAGGTATATACGAATAGCCCATCAACATCGTAAATGTGATCAGCAATGCAATAAAGATCCCTTTAAGAACCCGGTAAGTGGTCGCCATAATCAGAGTGCCCTGCGTAAGTTGGTACGCAAAAATACAAAAAGCGGGTGGTAACCATACCACCCGCTTCTAAACGCCCGATAGAGGCTAATTATTTCTTCGGCGCAATATCCTTGATCAAATTGCCCTGTATCGACCACGCGAAGTCAAGCTGGATCATATCCTTGAACATAGGCGAATTCATACTAATGTATTGATCCGTCGAGTAACCGATGAGACTTAACTCTGTCGCCAGGCTATGACAGCTCATACAATTGGTTTGCACACCCACTGCCCTGCCAGGAATCAGCTTGCTGCTGATGTTGAACGACGAGTCGCCACCAATAGGCCCTACCCCGGCGAACTCCGCCTCGAGATACGGATTGTATCCGATCATCGGGATCACCCCCGTATTGGTACCGCCATTGATCGGCTGGTTGGGCAATACCATCGCATAAGCACTGGTTGCCTGGTAATTGGCCGCTGCCCCTTTGATCTGGCTTGGCTTCAGGCTTTGTGCCAGGGCCGAACTGGGCGAATACACTGCATTACCCGGCGCCCAATAAAAAGATTGCCAGGTCCAGTTACTGATCTCCTTCGTCGCTACGTGCATCGCCACCAGGATCGCCACCTGCCCCGCTTGGGCAGTATTCAACCCCTCCGACCCCTGCGACGCATTCATATAAGCTGCCATGGCCGAATCGAGCCGGAAATGAATAAACTCCCTGGCATTGACGATCGCGCCCTGTATATCTTTCGATGACATGCTCACCGGCGTCACCTGCTTACCGGCAGGCTGACTGTTGCGCAAATCGACGTACACACAGGTAGGCCAGGAAGTAGGCGCCCAGGGTATCTGCGCACCACCGGGAGGCGGTCCGCTCCAGATCGGCAACTGGATCAGGCTATCCGTACCCTGCCCTACATAATACGTCGGCTTGATGGTGATGGCTTTTTGCGGGAAAGGCGGGATAGTACCGATGCCCCCTTTCACTTTGTATTTATCGACCACCGACATTTTGAGGATCTGGTTGCTAAGGGCATAACAGGCCGCATTGGGATCATAGGCCACCGTGACCCAAAAGAGTGCCGAATCATTGACTGGCCTGCCGGCAGCTAATTTGGATGCCAGCATCAAACGCGCCGTTTTGCCGCCATGCTCTGCCTGGTGCGGGAAATGCAATTGCGCACGCGTGGTTTTGGTAGCCCCACAAGCACTATCGCCGTTCTGGATCATCGTCCGGATATCTGTAATACCCAGCCAGGTTTCAAATACCCGCAACGAATCGCCCTGGTATACCTGGCCCGATTGTGCGGTAAGTCCGGCCCAGATACCCCACACATGGTTGTACACGCTGGCAGAATCGTAGTTGTTGGGAAAATTCTTGTTGTTGAGCCAACTGTAGATGACGTTGGAATCTTCGGGAAAATTGAAACCGGGAACTATAGAAGGCAGTTCTACCGGTGTGATGCTGCTTTCACCGACCTCCGGCGTTGCAGGTGTTGGTTTTGGATTACACAAGGTTGCCAGTACAACAACGCCTGTTAACACCACGCCGGTGATGAGCGCTTTTCGAATTCTCATTTGCTTTGGTTTTTGGTAAAATGGATCCTGGACGATGAACAGCTTTGAAATTAGACACATTCACCGAAGCCATCAAATTCCATTAATTACCAACATACGTGCATTACCGTTTGCAACAACATCAACGGTTGCAATTGACCGAATTAAGCGCAAGAAAAGTAGTTCTACGGATTATTTTGCAGCATATCTTACCAATGAGGACATAAATCTTGGCCATTAATTTTTAGAACTATTTTTTCTTCCCCCACCGTTGTTTTACATACGCATAGGCTTTACGCTCGTCAGCGTCCAATGGAATGGCCGTCTTCAGGTATTGCGTGTAATATTTGCGGGCCAATGCTTCGTTCTTTAAAGACACTTCACAGATGCGTCCGCAATTATACAAAGCCAGCGGACTTTTATACAGATAGTACGCCGTGTCATACGCCGCTACTGCTTTCTTGAACTGCTTCGTAGCTTCAAAGTTTTCGCCATAGGCGAAGTAATACATTTCGCCGGTTTTGGAGATGGCTTTCTCCAGGCAGGCATCCAGCAACTCATTGCTGCGGTCATACTGCTTCAATTTCGCAAAAGACTTGGCCGCATAATAATACACCGCTTCCACTTCGATACCTGCCCGCATTACATATTCACATACACGCACACTTTCTTCATATCGTTGCAGGTTGTAATAAGAAAGGATCAACTTGTTGATGGGTCCCAGGTTGAGCTCAGACAAACGGATCAAGGCCTCTCCCGGTTTGAGTACAGCGTTGTAATCTTTGTTTTCATACGCACTGCGCACCCGCGACCGCAATACCGACATATTATTGGAATCACGCGTAAGCCCTACCTCCAGCAAGCTATCCGCTTGCGCATAATCCTTTACATCGATCAACACTTCCGCCAGGGCCACCAGGTTCCGAAAGTCGCCCGGGGCCAACGCATAGGCATTGTGCAGGTACACCAATGCTGTATCCTTTCCTTTTTTGCGGCTAAACAACTCACCCAGCCCACGGTGGTAATTGGCTACCCGTGGCTGCAGTCGAATGAGCCGGGCATAATACTCCATCGCCAGGTCCGGTTCACGGTTATAGAAGATGGTAGCGAGGTAATGATTGGCCGTTACATTGAGTGAGTCGTTGGAGAACATTTTGAGGTAAACGGTCTTCGCATCCCGTACATTGTCATTCATGTAATACGCATACCCCAGGTAACGCAACGCCGCCTGGTTGGTAGAATCGGCCTCCACCAGGGGCTGCAGGTATTGGATCGCTTCGTCAAACTGCTGTTCCTGGAAATAGTCCTGCACCTTGTTCTTATCGATGGCCGTAGATTGGGCGCTGGCAAATGACTGACACAGGAGAATACTACCTGCAGTTAGTAGTGTACTGATCTTCATGGTTGAGCTGGTTTTTGCTGATTGCACGGGCCACCACCCAGCCGCCGTGGCCCAGGTGCACCCGGTTGCTGAGATGCAGCACTGAGTTTTTTCCATACAAGCGGGCCTATTTTTTTCGGGCCGCACCGGATCGAATGATTTATCTTTGCGGCTTACAACTCAAGGGGTGCCTTGTGCCGCCACAACGCGACACTGACAAACAGGCTGAGATTATACCCATTGAAAGCAGCAAACTTGTCAACAGCAACTGCTTTCAAACACCTGATCCGGATAATACCGGCGTAGGGACGAGGAATAATACTTTTCCGGCGCAGGTCGCCTGCTGCTTCCTTTGGGCTTGTACTTCATCAGCTTAATTGTATTTAACGTATGGATGTTTCTGCATGGTTCTCGCTGTTGGGCGAGCAATTGGCCACTCAGCCCTTTATTCAATGGGTGGCGCTGGGCCTGGGGGTATCGGAAGTATTGTTTGCCCGCGCCAACAAGATCTGGCTTTACCCTACCGGCATTGCCGCTACCGGATTGTCGATCTTTATCCTGTTTGAGGCGGGATTGTATGCCGAGTGTTTATTAAACCTATATTACATCGTGATGAGCGTGTACGGCTGGTGGTACTGGATCAAAAAGAAGAACGAGCCGCCTGTGCCCATTACCCGCAGCAACCGGCAGGATTGGATCACGGTGTTGCTGATCGTTGTAGTTGGTTTTGCGGTACTGGCCTGGTGCCTGCACCAGTTTACGCCTTCTACAGTACCCTACTGGGATGCCTGGGTAAGCGCTACCGCCTGGGCTGGTATGTGGTTACTGGCCAAGAGAAAGATTGAGAACTGGATCCTGCTGAATATATCCAACGCTTTCGCGATACCATTACTGCTGCACAAAGACCTGCCTTTATATGCAGTGCTGACCTTATTCCTTTTTATCGTAGCCATTTTTGGTTACATCAAATGGAACAAAATCCTCCAATCAGAAGAACCTTTCGACAGGTTTGCCGTCGAATAATGAACTATGGGTGCTTTGTCAACGATTCATCATCCTTCGGACGTGATCGATCCGGTCCTGTACAGTACGTTGAGAGAATATGCGGCCGATGCAGAACTGATCGGTCGCCTGCATGATGAGCAATTACACATCATCTACCAGCAAAAATGGTTCAACCTGTTTGTGCCGCAACAATATGGTGGGCTCGGCCTCTCGCTGCCCGAAGCCCTGCGCATTGAAGAGGCGCTGGCCTGGACGGATGGCAGTGTGGGCTGGACGGTCACCCTCTGCAGCGGGGCAAACTGGTTTGTAGGTTTCCTGGCACCATCTGCGGCAGCTTCGCTTTATGGCAACCGCAAGGTATGCCTGGCTGGCAGTGGCAAACCTTCTGGCATTGCCCAGGTCACCGATTCGGGCTACCTGGTCAATGGTCAGTGGAACTATGCCACCGGGGCCTTACACGCCACTGCGTATACCACTAATTGCCTCATCCAAAAGAATGGTGAGCAGTTGCTCGACGCCAATGGCCACCCACTCTACAAATCGTTTTGGTTTTACCCCAGCGAAGTAACCATCCACAAGAACTGGCATACGATCGGCATGATCGCCACTTCCAGCACCGGCTTCTCCATCAAAGATGTACATGTTCCCTTCGAGCGCAGCTTTGTGCTGGAGCCCGGCAAGGCCGTATTGCCCGATCCCGTATTCCATTTCCCCTTCCTGCAGTTTGCCGAAGTAACGCTGGCCGTGAATTTTGCCGGTATGGCTGCACGCTTTCTCGACCTGACGCAAGATATTTTTGAAGAAAGACAAAAGCATCCAAATACACGGCAGGAAGTAGCGCCCCCCTTCGAGTCGATGCTGCGGCAAGCGCAACGGCTACTCCGCGACGCCCGGAAACGTTTTTACCAAGCGGTCGACCAATCCTGGCAATCGATGGTATCGTCGCAGTCCGTATCCGACGAATTGCTGCAGGCGATGAGCACGACCAGCCGGGCGTTGGCTGCCATCTCCCGCGAGCAAGTGGATGGTTTGTATCCCTATTGCGGCATGGCAGCGGCCGATCCATCCACACCTATCAACCGGGTATGGCGCGATCTGCATACCGCTTCACAACATGCCTTGCTCAACTATCCGCTGGAGTAAGTGCTGGGTGTTATCTACTTAGGGGCGGGCACGACCCGCAGATGGCCCATTGGGCAATTTTAGCTTATTGTCTTCGCGGTATTGCTTCAGCACTGCTCCTGCTTCTTTGGGGCGATCGGTGCTCAGGATATCGGCCCCATTGCTGATGTACTCCGCGTACATTTTATCGCCACGCGCAGTAGCCTGGCGGTCGAGGTTGCCCATGGTACCGAGAATACACTGGATCTTGCGACCATGCAACAAGTTGTACAGGCTCGAGTCGGGCTGCGATACACCTACAAAGGCGACCATCTTTTCATCGGGTATCCCTTTATCGTGGAGGCGTTGCAACTCCTGTGCATTCCGAATGGTGACAGATAATAGCAGGTCGGGGGCCAGCTTGTGGACTTCGTCGGCCTGATCGGCGTTGTACGTAATGATGACATTGCCCGCCTCTGCTTTGGCACGGCGCACTGCGTCGATCACGCGGGCGAAAGGCACGCCCCGTTTTACATCGAGCGTATAGATCACTTTGCCCCTGCCCCAGTTCAGCACCTCATCGAGTGATGGAATTCGAAAGGCAGTAAGATTCCCTTCATTGTCTTTCAGGTACAGTTGCTTTAATTCTTCCCAGGTATAGTCTTCCACTTTGCCTTTACCGGTAGTGGTACGGTCGAGGGTATTGTCGTGCATCATCATCAACACCGAGTCTTTACTCAACGCGATATCACATTCTACGATCAGCGGCTGATCGTTGAGGCTGTTGCTGAAGGTTTCAACAGCATTCTCCGGAAACCCTTTGGCCGGGCCACCGCGGTGTGCGCTAACCAGTGGTACCCTTGATGGGCTATACGACAAAAACCGCTGTAGCTCTGCCACATTGCGGAAGGAAAGATAGTTGGCCGACTGTTGTGCACCTGCCCCCAGGGAGCATGCCAACAACAGCAGCCAGGTAGATAATTGTCTTTTCATACTAAAATATACAACGACCTGGCTGATCGCTCAAACAGGTCGTTGGGGTGATTAAGATAACTTTTTGCTGTAGGTATTGGTAGAGGCCGGATTCAGCGATTTTACTCATACGTAACAATAAGACGCCATATGACGGATGAACCTGCTCTCAATCCTGGTAAACTAGGCTGAAATCAGCAAATACGGCCGGTTCCGTAGCATTGCCGCGCTGCAAGAGACCCGGCCGGGGGCTTCTGTCCCAGGGTGGCAGGTGGCGACCATCGTAATACGATTGATTGCTGGCACTGAGTTCCTGCCAGTCGCCGGGTTTGAGGCTGTAGTAAAAGCGAACCTGGTAGCCGTTTTCCACCTTCATACGCAGCTGGATAGTGGCCTGGAGTACATTGGCCTGGGCCAGTATTGTACGCTTGTTGTCTTTGGTTTCCCATACCTGAACCGTATCACCGGCGATCCCGATGCCGACCGCCTGGTTAGCATCGCCATAAAGCGTGAGACCTTTCAAGGCAGCATTCTTATTGATCACCTGGGTGGTCATTTCGTAGTTGCCGGATACCGGGCGAACGGTCAGCGCGGTGCCGGTGACATTATCGGCGGTGGGCTTGCCAGACAGGTATAGGCTGCCTTTTTTGATGGTAGTGGCGGGAACCGTATGCCTGAAATCCCACTGCCAGTACAGGGGCAGTTTACTGCCTTTGAATTCATCCCGCACATCGCGACCGATGGTTTGTGCCTTCGCTGCCGCAGGGAGTGCGTTTGTCACGGAGGGGGAATTGCCCTGGTTGAAGAAGGGCCAGCCTGTGTATTCCTTCCATTTCAGCACATCAAGCATTCCTTGCCGCCCTGTAAATACATTGTCTTTTTGGCTGAAGGCATGGTAGAGGTAGTACCACGTATCGGGGGCCGTTTGTACGAAGGTGCCATGACCGGGGCATTTCCAGGTATCATTTTGGGTAAGTATAGGATTGCCTTCGAAGTTGGTATAAGGTCCTTCGATCTTCTCTGCGCGGGCTACCCGCACATTATAACTACAACCTACTCCACAGCAGCCACCGGCAGAATAAAAGAGGTAATAGTGATTATTCCATTTCAGGTGCACCTGCCCTTCCATGCCTTTTCGGTCGTCATCGCGCAGCAGGGTAAAATAGTCGCCGTCACGCTTCAGGCCATCGGGCGTGAGTTTGCAACCTAGTATTTCAATCGGGCGCTTATCGAGGCCATAAGCCTTGAAGGTCATGTACAGCGTACCCTTGTCATTGAGAATATAGGCATCGATGGCTTCCTTGCCATGCTCGATGATGATACCGTGATCGGTGAATCCTTTCAAAGGATCTTTGGTTGTAGCCACCGCGATGAACGACTGGTTATCAGACTTTCTACGGGCTACATAGTATACATAGAAAGTATTGTTGTGGTAGTACAACTCCGGCGCCCAGAAGGAAGCCGAAGCCCACTCGGGTGTTTTGTTGAATACATAACCTACCTGTTTCCAGTTGACGAGGTCTTTGGACGTGAAGAGCGGAAAATGCGGCGCCCACTCCGAAGACGTGCCCGTGGCATAATAGGTATCGCCGACCTTGATAACGGAGGGATCGGCAAAATCGCCGGGGATCACGGCATTGGCATAGGTAGTCATGGCAGGTGACTTGGCAGGTTGCGCCACGGTAGCCAAACTCATGAACGAGGCCACGAGAATGGCAGTTATATGAATAATAGCTTTTGTCATTTTACGGATTGTTTGGGGTCATATACAGCGACTGCCACGCGTGAATCGGCGCAGCCGTAATACAGGAACCATTGCTTTTTATAATATACCAGTCCCTCAATGAACACGGTACCGGAAGGGTACTGCCCACTTTTTTCGAAAGGCTCCGAAGGTATGAGGAAAGGTTTATCGAGGCGGGCCTTTACGGTGAAGGGATCTTTGGCATCGAGCAATACCTGCCCGGCACAATACGAATTGGGGGTATAAGCCGGGTCCGATTTCTCACCTCTACCGTTCTTACCATTGTACAGTAGGATGATGCCCTCTTTGGTCAATACGGCGGGCGGACCACATTCGGTGAGGTCGCTGTCGAAATAACCCCTTCTTGTTTTGATCACCGGCTTCAGGTTGCCCCCTTCATCCACCACTGGCGTCCAGTTGATAAGATCATCGGAGGTGGCCATATTCACCTGGTACTCGCCCCAGAAGATCTGGTATTTGCCATTGAGTTTGGTGATCACAAGACGTCCGTTCTTCAGCGTGGTCAGCAGGGAGGCCGATTTGCTGGGCACATCGAAATATTTACCCCCATACTTCTTGAAGGCAGGACCATGCTTGGTCCAGTTGACGAGATCGCGGGAGGTGGCAACACCAATACGCGGCACCTTGCGGTTCCACTGCGTATACAGCATCACGTACAATCCATCTTCCGTCACCGCGATGCGGGGATCCTCGCAACCGCCGGGCCATTCAAATTCTTTCTGGCTATCATCGGCGGGATATAATACCGGTGTGGGCCGGCGGGTAAAGTGCAGTCCATCGGCCGTAGCGGCGAGGCCAAGCCTGGAGGTGCGGAAACCGATGCCGATGCCGTATTTATCTTCTGCACGGTACAGCACATACAGGCTATCACCTTTGGCGATGGCGGCAGGATTGAAGGTATCATTGGATTCCCAATCGACGGGCTTGCCGTTCATGGGGCAGTTGAATCGACTGTTGCTATCGGGAGCGATGACGGGATTTACGTTTTGTGGCCGCACGAAAGGCCCCAGGGGCCAGGTGGGTTGTTGCGCCTGCACGGCGGTCAATGTGATCAGAGCGGCAGCCAGGCATACTATTCTTTGAACAACGGGCAATCGCATAGCAAGGTTTTGTGTGGCAGGAATGAGTTGCGGCCCAAAATAACATATTTAACCGATTGAATGGCAAGGTTTGGGTGACGATGCTGATTAAAATCAGGGACTGGGGATGCGCAGGTCATGTAAGCCGGGAAAAAGGAGGGGTAGTTTTGGGGTATGACACTTCATATCCACCAGGAGCGGCTGATCAGCGATATCCAACAAGAGTTCAATGACTGCTACCCTTTTTTAAAGATTGAACTGTTTGGTACTCCGTTGAAATACCAGCATACGGCGCCATTGGGTAGTAAATTACCGCGTCAATTGCCGTTAAAATCATTCGCCCAACAAGTGCCCGAAGGCAAGATCCAGGTGGAGGAAACGATGAGTGTACATCAACTGGAAGAATTGTTTCAGGCGGTGTTTGGTCTCAACCTGCAGGTATTCCGCAAGAGCGGCAACCTGTGGCTGGAAACGACGGTGACCGATAGCTGGACACTGAAGCAGCAGAATGAATATGGCCGGGAGCTGGAAGAAGTGCGCATGGCGGGCGGACGGGGGCGCTAATACAGTAAGTTCTTCAACTTCTCCATATCGGCAATACTGATCTTGCCGTCTTTGATCGCGATGAGCTTCTCTGCTTTGAAGTCGCTGAGTGTACGGATCAGTGATTCGGTGGCCGTACCTACATAATGCGCAATGTCTTCGCGGGATATATTGATGGCCGCTTTTTCGCCATTTTCTTTGTTGAATTTGAGGTGGATATCTATCAATGCCTTTGCTACCCGCTTACGCAATGATCCATAAGCCAAGCTCAGCAAACGTTCTTCTTTGTCCTGCACATTCTGAGCGATGAGCTTGATGAAGCGGCTGGCGATATTGATATCGTTGTACACCGATTGCAGGAATTCTTCTTTCGGGATCTGTACCACTTCTGCTTCTTCCAGTACCTCTGCCGTATCCTCATACGATTTATTCTCCAGCAAGGGCAGATAGCCAATAAAATCACCTACGGCATAGAGATTCGTGATGTATTCCTTACCATCCTCATGCTGCCGCACCGCCTTCACCTTGCCACTCTTCAGGTAAAACAGGTATTTGGGGCGCTTGCCTTCCGCATACAGCGTAGTTTTCTTCGCCAGGTCGAGGGTTTCGTAGTTGTCGAGCTGCATATTGATCAGTCCGCTGCTGCTGAGGTCGGTGATCATGGCGGAGGCGCCTTTCTCATCGGAAGTATATTTCCGCTGCAGCACATCCGACTTCTTCAGCCTGATCTCGATGGCATTGAGCAATTCGATATCATCGAAAGGTTTGGTGATATAGTCATCGGCGCCCATTTCCATGCCTTTGCGGAAATCGCCCCGTTCGGTTTTGGCAGTCAGGAAGATAAAGGGAATATGTTCTGTATCGGCATTTTTACGCAGGAGGTGCAACACGCCGTACCCATCGAGTTCGGGCATCATGATGTCGCAAACGATGAGGTCGGGCTTTTCGCGCATGGCCGTCTCCACCCCTCTTTTACCGTTGGGCGCCGTGAGTGTACGATACCCTGCGAGGGATAAGATCTCGGCAATATTCTCTCTGATATCGTCATGGTCGTCTATGATCAGCAGGGTATACATGGGCGATCTGTTTGTTTTCGTGCACAATAGTAATGACTTTCTGGAATAAACTGCGCTGTTTTGATGAGAATCAGCCTTTGTGCTGATGTAGGTCACCATGCCGCAACGCCCTGGCCGGTACTTTAGCTCGTCTATTTTATCGTTTGTATGGCTACATCTACCCAAGACCAGGCGTTGACCTGCGCCCATTGTGGCGAGGATTGTCCGGATAACAAGATCCGGCTGGAGTCGGCCGTATTTTGTTGCAGCGGCTGCCAGACCGTGTATCAGTTATTGAACCAGGTAGGTCTCTGCGACTATTACCAGCTCAATCAACAACCGGGATCGAGCCAGCGCATACCGGTGCGCAAGGATAAATTCTCCTTTCTCGACGATGCCGGCATTGCGCAACAACTTGTCAGCTTTCAGAACGACACGCAAACACGGGTCAGTTTTTATCTGCCCCATATACATTGCAGCAGCTGCCTGTACCTGCTGGAAAACCTGCGTAAAATGCAGGACGGCATCTTATCTTCCCGCGTTGATTTTACCCGCAAAGAGGTCACTATAGCATTCGATCACCGGCGTGTATCGTTGCGCCGTGTGGCAGAATTGCTGACAGCAACGGGCTATGAACCTTATATCAGCTTATCCTCCATGAAGGGCGTGAAGCCGGGGGTAGACCGGTCGCTGATCTACCGGCTGGGCATAGCAGGTTTTTGCTTTGCCAATATCATGCTGATGAGCTTTCCCGAATACCTGGGCCTGGAACGTGCCGAGCGCTCCCTGCAAGGCATGTTTCGCCTGCTGAACTTCGTACTGGCGCTCCCCGTATTCTTCTATAGCGCCTTTCCCTTTTTTGAGTCGGGCTGGAAGGGACTGCGGCACCGCTTCCTCAATATCGATGCCCCCATTGCGCTGGCCGTGCTCATCACTTTTGGGCGCAGTGTGTATGAGGTGATCTCAGGTACAGGCGCCGGTTATTTCGATTCGATGTCGGGCATTGTATTTTTTATGCTGGCGGGCAAGGTGATGCAAGACAAGACCTACCGGCAACTGTCCTTCGACCGGGATTATACGTCCTGGTTCCCGGTAGCCGTGTCTGTAATTAAAGACGAAGTGGAAACGCCGGTAGCCCTGCCGGATATCAAGGCGGGCGACACCTTACTCATACACCATGGAGAACTGATACCTGCCGATGGCATCCTGACGCGTGGGCAAGGATTGATCGACTATAGTTTCGTGACGGGCGAATCGGCGCCAGTGGTTCGTGAGATGGGCGAGCTGGTATATGCGGGTGGCCGTCAGCAAGGCGCCAATATGGAATTACTCGTTACGCGGGAAGTGGCCCAAAGCTACCTGACGCAGCTGTGGAACCGTGAGGCTCAGCACACCAAAACAGATAAGGACAAAGATTCTTTCGTACACCTGTTGAGTCAATATTTTACCTGGGTGGTGTTTGGCATCGCCGCCGTGACCGCTACCTTCTGGGCATTCAAAGACCCATCGGTGATCTGGAATGCCGTGACGGCCATCCTGATCGTGGCCTGCCCTTGTGCCTTGCTGCTGTCGGGCACCTTCACCAATGGCAATATCCTGCGCATACTGGGTCGCAACCGTTTTTACCTGCGGGATGCACAGGCCATCGAAGACATTGCCGACATCAACCATATTGTATTTGACAAGACGGGCACGCTGACAGCGGCCCAGGAAATGGAGATACATTTTGAAGGGGCTTCCCTCACTGCCCACCAGGAAATGCTGGTGAGTATACTGGCCTCGCAAAGTCAACACCCACTCACCCGATCACTGGCAGCACAACTGCCGCGTAAGGCGGGATTGGAAGTAACGCAGTTTCGCGAACTGACCGGCCGTGGCATAGAAGGTTATATAGAGGGGGTGCACCTGCGGCTGGGTTCGCGGGCATTTGCCGGCAATGGCAGCAATCAATTGCTGGGTGGCAGCCGGGTGTATGTCACCTTCGATGGGCGGCTGGCGGGCTCTTACGTGTTTACCCACCATTACCGCGCAGGCATTCAACCACTGATCGATCAATTGCGATCTAGGTATTCTCTGTCGCTGCTGAGTGGCGACAATAGCAGCGAGGAAAGCAACCTGCGCAATATGCTGGGCCCGTATGCCGACCTGCGCTTTCAGCAGCAACCACCAGACAAACTACACTATATCGAGGAACTGCAAACCCGCCGTAAGCGGGTGATGATGATCGGTGACGGCCTCAATGACGCGGGCGCCTTGCAGCAAAGTGATGTGGGCATTGCGCTGGCAGAGAATACCAATCATTTTACACCGGCGAGTGATGCGATCCTCGAGGCGCGTCAACTGCCTTTGCTGAACCGCTTCATCAGGCTGTGCCGCGCCAACCGCCGGATCATTCTGGCGAGCTTTTGCCTGTCGATTCTTTACAATGTGATCGGAGTCTTCTTTGCGGTGCAGGGACATCTATCGCCCATGATCGCAGCCATCCTGATGCCATCAAGCAGTTTGAGCATATTGCTGATCACGTATGGCAGCAGTCAGTTGGCGGCGCGGAGGCTGAAGTTGTGAAGAAAGGCAACAAGGCAGCAAGGCATCGAGGCAACTGAGGAAAGGCAGGAAGAGAAGGCAACGAGGCAACAAGGCACAAAGGCAACGAGGGGGAAAAGGCAGGCTCTTTCGGGCCCGCCTTTTCTTTTTTAATGCGGGCAACTGTTAAAGCACATGACATACACCTGACAAATATCAGTTTCTACCATAAGGTAAGTCATCCTCATTCCTTTGGTCGCGGGATACTTTTGAGGCGTCAACCTTCTTACTTATGACAGTGATCATTCTCTTACTAGGTGTCAGTATTTCCGTGTCGGCCATCTTCCTGGCAGGCTTTATCTGGAGTGTCCGCCACAAACAATACGACGACGAGTTTTCACCACCTGTACGCATCTTATTTGATGACAAACCCAAAGAAGTATAAATCATGATCGCGACTGAAAACATGGCTGTTCCCGAACAGCGAACTACTGCCCCTGCCCTACCGGTAGACAAATTCTCTTATGACAACACAACCGTTAAATGGTTTGCCTATGCAGTGCTGTTCTGGAGCATTGTGGGCATGCTGGCAGGACTCTGGGCATCTATTTCTCTTTTCTACCCCGGCATCAACCTGGGATTACCTGCCACCACCTTTGGCCGTATGCGTCCGGTACATACCAATGCCGTGATCTTCGCCTTTGTCGGCAACGGTATCTTCATGGGTGTATATTATTCTTTACAAAGGCTGTGTAAGGCCCGGATGTTCAGCGATACGCTGAGCAAGATCCATTTCTGGGGCTGGCAGCTGATCATCGTAGCCGGCGCGCTGACCTTATGGGCCGGCTTTACGACCGGTAAAGAATATGCCGAACTGGAATGGCCCATCGACATCGCGATCACCCTGGTATGGGTACTCTTTGGCATCAACATCTTCGGTACGATCATCAAACGCCGCGAAAGTCACCTGTACGTTGCGATCTGGTTCTATATCGCTACCTGGGTTACCGTCGCGATGCTGCACATCGTCAACTCTTTCGAATTACCCGTTTCTATCCTGAAAAGTTATAGCTGGTATGCCGGTGTACAGGATGCGCTGGTGCAATGGTGGTATGGCCACAATGCGGTGGCTTTCTTCCTCACCACGCCCTACCTTGGACTGATGTATTATTTTCTGCCGAAGGCGGCTAACCGGCCCGTCTATTCTTACCGGCTTTCGATCATTCACTTCTGGGCCCTGATCTTTATCTATATCTGGGCGGGACCTCACCACCTGTTGTATACCTCCCTGCCCGACTGGGCACAATCACTCGGGGTAGTATTCTCCGTGATGCTGATCGCGCCCAGCTGGGGTGGCATGCTGAACGGATTGTTCACGCTCCGTGGCGCCTGGGACAAGGTACGCGAAGAACCTGTGCTGAAGTTCCTGGTGGTAGCCATCACCTGTTACGGTATGGCCACTTTTGAAGGTCCCATGCTGAGCCTGAAGAATGTCAATGCCATCTCGCACTTCACCGACTGGACGATTGCGCACGTACACGTGGGCGCCCTGGGCTGGAATGGTTTCTTGACCTTCGGCGTGTTGTACTGGATCATCCCGAAGATGTGGAATACACCGCTCTACTCGAAAAAACTGGCGGGCACCCACTTCTGGATCGGCACCATCGGTATCGTACTGTACGCAATCCCTCTGTACTGGGCCGGCTTTGCGCAAAGCATGATGTGGAAGAACTTTACCGAAGAAGGTCAGTTGAAGTTTCAGTTCCTGGAGACCGTTACCCACGTGATCCCCCTATACATCACCCGCAGCATCGGTGGGGCACTGTATATCGCCGGTGCATTCATCATGGTATACAACCTGCGTAAGACCATTAAGCAGGGTTCTTTCATCGCCAATGAGGCCGCAGAAGCAGCGCCCCTGGCCAAAGAAGTGGTTACCCACGGTAAACAACACTGGCATCGCTGGATTGAAAAACGCCCCATGCAAATGCTTGTATTCAGCCTGATCGCCGTCGCCATCGGTGGCATCCTGGAGATGGTGCCCACCTTCCTTGTGAAGTCGAATGTGCCCTCGCTGAGTAGTGTAAAACCGTATACGCCGCTGGAACTGCATGGCCGCGACATCTATATCCGCGAAGGCTGTTATACCTGCCATTCGCAAATGGTACGTCCTTTCCGGGATGAGGTAGCGCGGTATGGCGAATACTCCAAGGCTGGTGAGTTTGTATACGATCACCCCTTTCAGTGGGGTTCCAAACGCACCGGTCCCGATCTGGCACGCCTCGGCGGCAAGTATCCCGACAGCTGGCACTACAACCACATGCTCGACCCGCAGAGTATGTCGCCTGGCTCGATCATGCCTACCTATGGCTGGCTGCTCGACGACAAGATCGATACGGCCCGTACGGCTCCGATGATCCGTGCGATGCAGACACTCGGGGTGCCTTATCCCGCAGGCTATGATCAGCAAGCCAACAGAGACCTGCTGCTGCAGGCCGACGAGATCAAACTGAGCCTGGCCGGTGACAAGATCAAAACCAACAACCAGCAGGAGATCATCGCGCTGATCGCTTACCTGCAACGGCTGGGCAAAGACATCAAGGCTATGCCGAAGGAAGCAACCGCCGGCAATGAATAACCACCTTACTCACCATAATTCACCACGATCATGAAATTCATACACTATATCGAGAAGATCAGCGGGGTCAGCATTTACGGACTAAGCTCGTTCCTGATCTTCGGCATCTTCTTCCTGCTGATGCTGACCTGGGCCCTCAAAGCCGACAAAAAGATGATCGACGAGATCAGCCGTATCCCTCTTGACCAATCTCTATAACTACCGATCATGAGCAAATCATCCATACAACCCGAACGCTTCCGAATGTACCGTAGTATGCGCAAATCTTTTCTGCTGGCAGGTAGCCTGCTGAGTGCTCCGGCCTTGTGGGCCCAGGCTCCTGTGCCCTCTTCGATCAACGACCCCTTCGTCGTCATCATGATCATCATCATGGCGGTGCTGGCCCTGCTCATTGCCCTGCTGGCTTATGTGGTGCTGGGCAGTGCGGAGATCTTCCGCGACAAGCAAAAGCAGGAAGAGGCCCTGGCCCCCGAAGGGGTGGTACCCACCAATGGCGTGGAGTCTGTTCAAAAAAAAAGTCAGGGTGCGGGTCCTGTGCTGTCTGTCGTTGCGCTGCTGATGCTGGCCCTGCCAGTCATGGCGCAGGACACTGAAGTAACTACCGCCGCGGTGAATGGCTATCGGTTATCGGACACGGCTTTTTATACCATGACGAGTGTGATCTTCCTGGAGCTGGTCGTGATCGGGGTATTGCTGTACAACCTCAATATTCTGCTGGGCATCCGCCGCAAGAAGAAGCTGGCTGCCATTGCTGCAAAACCCACCGTAAGTTGGTGGGACAAGATGAACAAGTTTAAACCCGTAGAGCAGGAATCGGACATCGACCTCGGCCACGACTACGACGGTATCCGCGAGCTCGACAATCGCCTTCCACCCTGGTGGCTCTATGGGTTCTATGTGTGCGTGCTCTTTGCCATCGTGTACCTGTGGCGCTACCATGTATCGCACAGCGCGCCCTCCAGCCTGCAGGAGTATGAAATGGCCGTGCGGGAAGCGGAAGTCAAGAAAGCCGCCTTTCTCGCCAAAGCCGCGAACAATGTTGACGAGCATTCGGTGAAACTGTTGACTGCCGTCAGTGACCTGGATGCCGGGCAGAAAACATTCGTATCACTTTGTGCCGCCTGTCATGGTAAAGCCGGCGAAGGCGTAGTAGGACCTAACCTGACCGATGGTTACTGGTTACATGGTGGCAGCATCAACGATATTTTCAAGACCATTAAATACGGTGTACCGGAAAAAGGAATGAAGAGCTGGAAAGATGATTTTTCTCCGGTACAGATCGCACAACTCGCCAGCTATATTCATTCGCTGGCCGGCACCAATCCGCCGAACGGCAAAGCACCACAAGGTGAACTGTACCAAGCAGCTGGTGTGGATACCACAGGAGATGCGCCAGCGACGGATAGTGCAACAGCGGTAAAATAGGTTCAACAAAACCACTGTCAGACGCACGCCAGGATCGTAGGGTCACATGAGAAAAATACAGCAGCAGATCGTGTACCAGGATCATAGGGTTTCATTGTATTAAGTATTCTTATGCCAACAGCAGATAACATAACAATGAGGGATGCATCGGACGAAAGTTTCCGGGACCGGATCGCTACCGTAGATGCGAAAGGAAAGCGGAAGTGGGTATTTGCGCAGCAGCCCAAAGGGCGTTTGTATCGCTGGCGTACGCTGGTCAGCTGGGTTTTCTTTGCGTTGTTCATCGGTCTACCCTTTATCCATATCGATGGCAGGCCCTTGTTCCTCTTCAATATCCCCCAGGCCCGCTTTATCATTTTCGGCAAAGTATTCTGGCCCCAGGATTTCTTCATCTTCGGGCTCACGACGGTGACCTTTGTCATCTTCGTTGTGCTGTTTACTGCTGCCTTTGGGCGACTGTTCTGTGGGTGGGTTTGTCCGCAGACCATCTTCATGGAGATGGTGTTTCGCCGGCTCGAATACCTGATCGAAGGCAGTGCTGCTTACCAGAAGCTGCAACAGGGCAAACCCTGGACTACTGAAAGAATTGTACGCCGTACCGGCAAACACATAGCTTTCTATATCCTGTCGTTTATCATCGCAAACCTCTTCCTCGCCTATATCATTGGCATCAAAGAATTGTATAAGATCGTTATCGAACCGGTGAGTCAGCATATTGGCGCCCTGTTTTCCCTTGCCCTGTTCTCAGGCGTATTCTATGCGGTGTACGCGTTCTTCCGTGAGCAAGCTTGTACCGTGGTTTGTCCTTATGGAAGACTGCAGGGCGTGTTGCTGGACAAGAACTCAATGGTGGTGGCCTACGACTACAAACGTGGTGAACCCCGTGGCAAGTTGAAGAAAAAGCCCATCCTCGACACCGGCGACTGCATCGACTGTTTTCAATGCGTGAAGGTGTGCCCTACTGCTATCGATATCCGCAACGGGACGCAGATGGAGTGTGTGGGATGTACCGCCTGTATCGATGCGTGTAATGCCATGATGACCGCGGTGGGCAAACCAGAAGGACTGATCCGGTATGCCTCCGAGAACGGCATTGCGAAGAAAGAGCCTTTACACTATACCACCCGGATGAAACTGTATACCGGTCTGCTGGCGGTGCTGGTAGTATTGCTCACCATTCTACTCATGACCCGCAAAGACATCGATACCACCATTATGCGTACGCCTGGTATGCTGTACCAGGAGCGCGGCACCGACAGTGTATCGAACCTTTACAATATCAAGGTGGCGAATAAAACGACCACCACCTTCCCACTACGTTTGGTATTGGAAGATGTGCCCGGCCATATCGAAGTGATTGGTGGTCACGCAATCACCGTGAAAAAGGAAGATGAGGGATCCGGCTCTTTCTTCGTGGTATTGCCATTGAAGGCAATCAAGGAACGCAAGCAGTCTATCCGTATCGGGCTGTATGAGGGGGATCGGAAGATCGACGTGGTGAAGACGAATTTTCTGGGGCCTGTGGAGTAGAAAGGCAACAAGGCATCAAGGCAACGAGGAAAGGCGTGAAGGCGGAGGAGAGGCATCGAGGCACATAGGCAATCCCGCCATGCGGCGGGACAGGCTATAAAAGAACAACAGCGTGGTAATGAGGGACAGGATTGTCATACAATTAAATCTACCGTTATGAATTGGGGTAACAAATTATTACTGGTGTTTGCAGGTTTTGGCAGCTTCATGGGTTTTATGGTGTACCGCTGTATGCAGTCGCCGGTGAACCTGGTTGCTAAAGAATACTACCGTGACGAACTGGCCTATCAACAAGTGATCGACGGCAAGGCACTCGCGCGGCAACTCAGCAGCGAAGTGCAGGTGCAGCAATCTACCGACTCTATCCGCATTCAACTACCTGCAGAAATGAAAGCACAGGCCATCAAAGGACAGGTATTGTTTTATTGTGCCGCGGACTCCCGCAAAGACCGCCACTTCGACCTGCAGCCCGATGACGCTGCCCTGCAACGCCTACCCAACAAACTGGTATTACCCGGTCAGTATATGGTTAAAGTAGACTGGCTGGTGGGTGATGCCCGTTATTACTCCGAAACTCCCTTCACTGTTCAGTAATATGTGGCCCATCTTTACCAGTGGTGTTGTTTTGGGTCTCTTCAGCAGCCTGCATTGTGTTGGCATGTGCGGGCCGCTGGTCATGGCTTTACCGCTTGCCGGGCAATCAACCCGGCGGCGGCTTTTATCCATGACCTTGTACCATGGTGGCCGGCTACTCACCTACTCGCTGCTTGGACTTGCCTTTGGACTGGCAGGCCGTCGCCTGCAACTGGCGGGGTGGCAACAGGGTTTCTCCATCGGTCTGGGCATCCTGCTGCTGGCAGCCTGCCTGTTCTCCCTGGTACATCATCAACTGGCCTCCTTCGCACCTATTGCTGCTTTTCAACGCCTGGTCACGCAATTGAACATACGCCTGTGGCAGGCACCTAAACGTTATGGATTCCTGTTGCTGGGTATGGCCAATGGCCTGCTGCCCTGCGGCCTCGTGTACCTGGCAGTAGCAGCAGCACTCACCACCGGACATGTCGGCATGAGCAGCCTGTTTATGGCTTGCTTTGGCCTGGGTACCCTGCCCGCCCTGTTGGCCGTCGGCTACGGTGGTATACGACTTAACCTTCATTGGCGCACGCGCTTCCGGAAAGCCGTGCCTGTTGTAATGATGACGATGGGTATTTTATTAATCCTTCGCGGGCTGGACCTCAACATTCCTTTTATCAGTCCCCCCTTGCCGCAGGTGCCTACCAACAGCGCTTCCTGCCACTAGAGCGCTAATGCTTTCAAGCCTACTGTAACGGTGGTGCCCCTGTCGAGCTCACTTTGCAGCGCGATGTCACCTTCCAGCAATTCTACATACCGCTTTACGATGTGCAGGCCGAGTCCTGTGCCTTCGATATTGGTTACATTGCGCGCGCGGAAGAACGTGGTGAACAAATGCTGCTGGTCTTCCTCGGCGATGCCCATGCCCTGGTCTTTGACGGAGAGGGTCAGTTGATCGCCTTCGATGTGCACGGTGAGTACAATTGTGGCACCTTCACCAGAGAACTTGATGGCGTTGCTGATGAGGTTGATGAGTATGTTGCGCAGCAGGCGGTTGTCGGTGGTGAATTCGTTGGGGCCTTCGCAGATCGTTTGTATCTGCTGTCCGGGTTTGAGGATGAGGTTCATCTCATCCACCACCTCGGCCAGGAACTCGCGCACGGCGAAGCGGACGGGATCGGCTTTGATACGCCCTTCTTCGAGCTTGCCCAGGGAGAGGAAATCTTCGAGTAGTACGTTGAGGTGCTTGACGGAATCACGGATACGGCGGATATGTTTATCGCGCTTCTCCTGGTCTTCTGTCTGTGTGTATTTGCCGATCAGCGCAGCTGACGACAATACGGTGCTGAGCGGTGTGCGGAACTCGTGCGAGGCCATGGAGACAAAGCGGGACTTGATCTCATTCAACTCCTTCTCTTTGTTGAGGGCTTCACTCAGTTCTCCTTGTGATCGCTCCAGTTCCTGCAGGGCTTCGCGGAGGATGAGGGTACGGTCTTCTACCTTGGTTTCCAGTTCAGCGTTGAGCTTGCGCATATCGGCCGTGATCTGTTCGAGTTGTGCTTTCTGCTCGAGCAATTCCGTTTCTGCTTGCTTGCGCGCGGTGATGTCGACGATAAAGGCGATCACGAAGAACTGATCGCTCTGCTGGTAGTGACTGAGACTGACCTCTACGGGAAATTCGCGCCCGCTGCGTGTTCTGGCAAAGAGGTCACGGCCATGGCCCATGGAGCGATTGGAGGGTTTCTTGTAGAAGCCTTCCCGGTCTTTGTTGTGCCTGCCATGGAAACGGGCGGGTATGAGGGTTTCGATCGGCTTGCCCAGCAGCTCTTCCTTATCATATTCAAACAAAGCGGTGGCGGCGGGATTGATGAGCACGATCTCGCCTTTGCTGTTGGTGAGCACGATGCCTTCGGTGGCATGTTCGAACAGGGCATTGACCTGCCGCTCGTCGGACTCGATGGAGCGGTATAATTTCTTGACGTACAGGACTGCCAGGGTGGTGATGATCACGATCACGCTGCTGAAAAGGTGCTGCATCATGATCTGCTGCGTGTTCATACTTTCGTGGGGATAGAAGAACGAAAGGATGATGAGCACGATGGCTACCATACCCGCGATGCGGGTATAGCGGTCATTTTTGAGGAATACGGTAAGCAGTACAGCTATGACGAGACCGCTGTCGTAAAAGCTAACCCCAGGGTTGAGGTATTGCAGTACGGCCGTGGTGATCGTAACTATCATGCAAAACAGCAATACATTCAGCGGCTTTTCAGTAAACATATCCGGTGATCCCTCTATTTTGGCGGGAAATTAAGACAAACTGCGGAGGTATTACTCGATCAGCACAATATGGTCGTAGGCGGTAAGCGTGCCTGCTTCTACAAATTCCACATCTCCCCCCGCTTTCAAGACCTTTTCCATCACATCGTCCAGCACTTCCTGGCTGATGAATACGTGTTCTTCTTCGATCAATAACAGCTGCGCCCGGCGATGGGTGGCGGTATTGTACACCGCCTTGATGCCTACTGATAATTTTCCCTGCAAGTGTGCGTCGTTCAATTGCTGCAGCGTTTGGTATTTGTTCCGGCTTGCCATTTTGGAGTCCATGCAACGTATGTATTTAATAAATATCTCTAGGGCCTGATGGCCGGTGCAACAAAAATAGCCGGGTGGCTGGTGGCACGGTTATGACATTCATCAAGGCGATTTATGATCGTGCTCATATTCATCAATCGGTAGCCACACTACAAGTGGTTGTTTATCCGTTTCTTTTAAAGACTTAAAGCCTTCCGACGTGTACAATCCATTATTCCAGGACCAGGCCAAAAAACCTGCTCTCAAGCAAATCCGGGAAGCATTGGGCCCCACCTACGTGCTGTGGCTCGACATCAGGCAGTACGTGTTTCAAAACCGTCCGGGGGCCGAGCAGGTCTTGTATTTCTACAGCAAGGTGGGTTGGCATATCCGGTTGCGCTATCACAATCGGGTGATCATCTACTGCATTCCCAAAGACGAATACTTTTACGTGCTGGTCGTACTGGGTGATAAGGCCGTAGAGGAGGCGATGGAGAGCAGTATTTCGGAGGAAATGAAGGTGATATTACAAGGTGCCGCGCCTCATACCGAAGGTCGAAGTTGCTACATCGAGGTAAGGAACGAATGCCCGGTCAAGGATATCAAGAAGCTGCTGGCGATCAAGTTGTTTTTGAAGCATTGAGGAAAGGCACCAAGGCAAAAAGGCATAGAGGCAACGTAGGGAATATAGGAAGAGAAAGCAGAACAACATCGAGGCTTACCGCCGGAGCGCATAAGCCTTGTTGCTGGTGCATGTTCGCAAACGCACTAATTATCCGCCGCCTCGGGTCCTTTGCTACCCTTGTTGTTCTCAAAGCGGCCCGACTTTTCGTGCAGGCGAATACGGAATACCACTCCTTTTATAGTATTGAGGTCTGTAGGGGGAAAAGGCCATTGTGGCGACAGGTGGGTCATCTGGCTACTGAAAAAAGGCAACTCCCGCTCTACAAGTTTCTTCAAAGCTGTTTTGCGCGGCACCTCTTCCATCAATTCTTCGTAGGTACCCCAGGCAATCACGCTCTGCCAGTTGGCCATATCATGAAAACGGTCTACTTCAAAGCATACGGCAGGATTCTTACGCATCATCTCCACTTTCAAGCCTTCATCGGCCCGGCAATAAATGTATTCGCCATCGTAGGCATAACTGATGGGCACCACGTAGGTCTTATTATCTGCATGACAGCCTATTCTTCCTACCAGTTGCGTACTAAGCAGTGCCTCTATTTCCTGTACCTGTAGATATCCGAGCATATAATTGGTATTTGTTTACAATTTCGATGTTTACCAATGGAGAATCGTTAACAGGAATCAGGCGTAAGCCTGATGTTTCTCAGTGCAATTGTCGTTCCAGCCTGCTTACATTTGTATAAAATCAGCCGTCATGAAAACGCTGTTCATCACCACCGATTTCACCAATGCTTCGCACAATGCGCTGACTTATGGTATCTCTATGGCCAGGGCGCTGGGTGCACGCATCGTGCTATTTCATGCCTACCAGATCCAGGTCATGGCTGGTGTAGACACAGCTGTCGCAGTACCGGAAGTCGACACCCGTGCGTCAGTACTGGACAGGTTGTCGCAACACCTGCGGGCGTTGGGCGATTGCGGTGTACAGATTGACTTGCTGACTGGTGAAGGACAAGCCTCGCGCACCATCCTACAGGTAGCGAAAGAACAACAGGCCGACCTGATCGTGACCGGTATGAAGGTACACAGCAAGCTGTTCCGGCAATTGTTTGGCAGCACGGTGACTGACCTCGCCAAACACACGAAGATTCCATTGCTGGTAGTGCCTGAAACGGCGAATTACCGGATGCCATCGCGTATTGCGGTGGCGAGCGATATTGCTCCCGACATGGACGCACACACCCTAGATGCCCTGACGGAGATCGGCGAGCGGTTTCAATCGAAGGTGTACGTGGTACGGGTGATCAAGGACCGGTTTGATGAGGTGTATGAGCTATTGCATCGAAATGAGAAGGTGAACCGGTTGTCGAGGTCACTGGATACGCAGTATACCTACGCGCACAACAAAGATGTAGCGGAGGCGCTGGGCTTCTTTATCGAAGCGGAGCAGATCGACCTGCTGGCCCTGGTACCACACAAACATACATTACTGGAGAAATGGTTTTTCAAGAGCACTACCAAAGAGGTAATCTTCAAGAGCCCGGTGCCGGTGCTGGTATTGCCCGAACGTACTACAGCTACCGATCCTGCCGGATAAACACAGGCAGTCTCTATAAGTTATGATCATCAATATGGGTCGACAATTATGGTATCGGGCCGTCTCTGAGGCCTAGGGCTGCGGAGGTGGCGTATAAAAGCTACAGGCTGCCTTGCAGGCAGCCTGTAGTATTTGGACGGTCATGTACTTATTGTAATAGCCTATACGCCTCTCGACGCATTGTAGAGCTCGTACCAATCCTGGTGATCGAGTTCGATGGAGAAGGCATTGGCGATATTGCGGATGCGTTGCTCGCTGGTAGTACCTACCAGTGGCAGGGCACCGAGCTTCACGAGCCAGGCCACCGCAATGGACTCCTGGTCGGCATTGTATTTGGCGCCGATCTCTTTCAGTTTGGCGCGTACGCGGATCGCTTGCTCGGATTGACCGGTAGCGATCTGCCCGGCAGCGAGTGGCGAAGAAGCCAGCGGACGCATGTAGCGCTGCTTGCTGTAATCGACCCGGCCGTTGTCGAGGGCAGCCGTATTGAGCAGGTTGAGCTCTACGTGGTTGCTCACGATGGGCGTTTTGAGGTAAGAAGCCAGCAGCTGGTGCTGGAATACCGAGAAGTTCACCACACCGATGTTCTTCACCTTGCCCGACTCTTTGAGGCGTTGCAGGGTCAATGCTGTTTCCTCGAGGTTGGAGATGGGATCGAGGTTATTGAGCAGGAAGATATCGATATAGTCGGTGCGTAATTTCTTGAGCGAATTGTCGACGCTTTTCAGGATATGCTCTTTGGAAGTATCGTTATAGCGGATGCGTACATCGGGGCGTGAAGCATGCGGCTCTACAACGCCACATTTGGTGAACAATACCAGGTCTTCGCGCTTGATGGAGCTATTGGCGATGATATTGCCGAAGAGTTCTTCACAGGCATAGCCTCCGTAAATATCTGCGTGGTCGAACGTGTTGATACCGAGTTCGAGGCAGAGGTTGATGGTGCTTTCCATGGCCTTTGCCTTGTTGTCTACCTCCTGCCAGCGGTAAAATCCATAAATAGCCGGAGATACCTTGGGGCCTGCGTCACTGAGATATATCTTTTTCATGTTGTTTAATCGGTTAATAAGGATACGTATCGGGCCGGAAGATAATACTTTTCTATTAAATCAGTAGACAGTCTGTACTAAGCTGTACCGGGCGGTGTTTCGTCGGGATGGCGAACGGGTGCCTCCACGTTCAGCTCGTCGATATCAAGTACTGCCGGCGTGAGGGTGGTGGCCTCGCTGCTATGCCCATCGGCCCTTACCAACAGCATTTCCGACGACAGGTCATCGACCGAAATAGTTTCGGGTTTCCGGTAGCCATTTACCGGTGCCGATTCGGGTAATTCATGCAGGGGCTCCTGCACGACCCGGTCGGCCTGTACCAACTGGGTGAGCTCTTCCATGTTGCGACGGGCCGCGGTGATGTACTCTTCATCGTTGCGAATGGTGGAGAGGTATTTCAGGGCCTTTTCGTCGTGATTGAAGAAGGTCTTGGCCGAGCGGTCGGCGATCTCGGGGGCAAAGCCTAACATCTTCATGGCATCGACACCCAGGCGCAGGCTGGTATCGAGTGTTTCCCGGTAGATGTGCAGCATCCCTGCATTCATCAGGTCATACGCATCATAGCGGTTACCGGCGCGTACCAGCATCTGCAGATCGGGGAAATGTTTCTTGACGGTATCGATCACCTCCAGGCGCTTCTTCCCATCGCCGATGGCGATGATGATCATTTTGGCCTTGTGGGCACCGGCGATCTCGAGCAGGTTGTGGCGGCTGGCGTCGCCGTAGTACACCTTGTAACCGATGCGGCGCAGCCAATCGACGTTGTCACTATCCGTATCGAGTATGGTGGCACCTACATTGTTGGCCCGCAGGAAGCGGCCGATGGTATTGCCGAAATGGCCATAACCGGCGATGATGACGGGGTTGTTCTCTTCTATGATATCGCTTTCGCGAATGATGGTAGACTTGATGGTAGCTGCGGTGACCGAGCAGAGGCGCGGCACGATGAGCTTTTCGTTGGCAATCATGATCAGCGGCGTGAGTGCCATACTGATGGCAACGACTGCCATCATGGTGTCGGCGATTTCCTGGCTGAGGATATTACCCTGCAGCGAGAAGCTGATCAATACAAAGGCAAATTCACCAATGCCACTGAGGCCCACACTGAAGATGGTATTCTGCGCGGTACTCATGTTGAACAGTCTGCCGATCACAAAAAGGATGATCAGCTTCAGCAGCATTACCCCCAATACCAGGCCGGCGATGAGCCATACATGTGGCAGGATGAGACTGAAATTGATGGAGGCGCCTACCGCGATAAAGAAGAGCCCCAGCAACAACCCTTTGAAGGGATCGATGTCACTCTCCAGCTCGTGGCGGTATTCACTGTTGGCCAGTACCACACCTGCGAGGAAGGTGCCCAAGGCAGGGCTCAACCCTACGAAGTTCATCAGTACGGCTATACCTACTACCAGTAACAAGGCGGTTGCGGTAAACATTTCGCGCATGCCGGTTTTGGCAATGAGGCGGAACAATGGGCGGGTGAGGTATCGACCGGTAAATATGATGAATAATACAGAACCTAATACCAGGAGGGTTTGTGCCCAGGCGGGTAAGGTACCGGCAAGGCCTGATTGGTGATGGCCTCCAGCGACGGCGGCGCCCTCTTCATGACTAACGGCCAGTAGCGGAAACAGGGCCAGCATGGGGATGACGGCGATGTCCTGAAACAGCAAGACGGCGAAGGAGCTTTGTCCACCGGCGGTTTGCATCAATCCTTTCTCCTGTAGCGACTGCAGTACGATGGCGGTGGATGACAGGGAAACGATCATACCGATGGCGAGAGATTCGCGCCAGGTTATGTTGAACAGGATCGCCAGGCCTGCCACGACGGCGGCGGTGATGATGACCTGCAGACCACCCATGCCGACGATGGAGCGACGCAGGTGCCAGAGCCGGGAAGGCTCCAGTTCGAGACCGATAACAAAAAGCATCATTACGACACCAAATTCCGCGAAGTGCATGAGGTCCTGCCCTTCTTTACCGATCAGCTTGAGTACGGCCGGCCCCATGATGATGCCTGCGATGAGGTATCCGAGTACGGAACCGAGCCCCAGTCTTTTAGCGATGGGCACCATGATCACTGCTGCGGCCAGGTACAACATGGCCTGAAAAAAGAATGTATCCTGCATAGGTTGTTTTTATGTAACACACTGCCCACCGTTTTGGTTGGGTGGTGTGTGTGGGGCAGCAACCGCGGTAATTTTTAGCAGTCGGACCTGGTGATCAGCCCGGGCCTGTCGTGGTGTCCTTGCCGCGCAGCCCATGCTGCCAATCGGGCATGCCCCTGTTACAAATTTAACTGATTGAGTCCGGTTCTCCATGCCCTGGGGGGCTGATCCGGCGGGGAGCGTATATGACGCAATATTAACGCCATGCCTGCTTAAAAGTCGTAATGTCAGTTCAATGGTTCAAATCTTTGCCTGATTTTGACAACGGGAAGACGGTAAGTGCAGGGGATGTGGACGATGTGGGGGAAGGCTAACGACAAGACCGGCCACCTGCGAAGCAGGCAGCCGGTCTTTATGCTACGTGATGGTCTGAAGTTATTACTGTCGTTTGATACGGAAACGGAGCTCCAGTGATTTGGGCTCGTAGTCGCAGGCCTGCCCGCCGGCTTTTAATTGATAGACGGAACCTTTCCATTCGCCTTCGATGAAATCACCGGGCTCACCAAATTTCTCAATCGTGAGGCGGCCGTTGGAATATTTAGTTTCGGTTTTATCATTTACGATTTGGCAGTAATTGGATTGCGCAGCCACCGTTTTACCGCCAGTTGATTTATAATTGAAAATGAGGGCCATTTTGCTGGAATTGGGCGTAATTGCTCCGGGGCCGTAAGTTCCGCGCAGCATATTACCCATGGTGATGGAGAAACTCGCACCCTGGACATTGTCATTACCTGCGAGGGCAGCGAGGCCGTCGAAGGCCAGGCCTCTGTGTCCGTCATTCAGATTGTATTCTTTTCCATCAAAAGTGGCCGTGGCAAAAACCTCTGGCATAAGACGTATGGTTTTGCGGATGATCAATTGGCCGAGGCTACGTTTGCCACCAGGTGCCGATGTATCGGGTATGGGCCGGGAGCCTTCGAGGCTCACTTCCACGATCACGTCTTTGGCTGCAGGCACCTGTGCGGGAACGGTGTATTCAGCGTTGGCCTTGATACCATAGCCATTAACCTGTGGTGTGAGGGTGCCGCCGCCGGTTACTATCTTCCAGCTGTTCACTTTGGTGATATAGCTCCGGTCTATCTGTTCGTAGTAGGTGTTTTTGGTGAGGTCCATCCCGGCCATGTGCAGTGTGGGTGAGAGGAGGTCATCTACACCACCCGTTTCTTCGTTACTGGGTGTTGCTATTACACCTACCCTGAACTGTACTTTATCCCCGGCCAGTGCGGTGTTCTTACTGGCAAAGAGTTCAAACTGCTCATAGAAAGCAAAATCGCAGAAATGGTGCACGTGTACCGTGAGGGTATGCGCGTTTTTATCGAGTGCTGCGTTGGTGGCTTTCCATTGCCCTTCGGGTGTTTGATAGGCGATGCGCATCACGTCTTCGAGACCGGTAGAGATATCGGCGGGGTCGTATTTCATGACGACAGCCACTGGTTTGCTGAAGGTGATATTCTCTGGCAACATGCGGAAGGAACGGCTGGCTGCTTTATCGGGTCGCAAGGTATTTTCTACGTTTTGAATACTGAAGGTTTGGTTGCTGGTTACAGCACCTGCGGGTACAATGACCTTTACGCCCCCGTCTGCGGTTGACAACTGACCGCCCTGCGTGCCGATGGTGGCTGTGGCTATTGGACCAACGGGTGCACCGCGTGATGTGGACAATGGCGGACCTTGCGGTTGTTGAGGTTCATCGGGGCCAGACTTTCCGGATTTGGAGCAGGCTGCGAGGATCAGGCAGGCAGCAATGATGATTCTATACATACGGATCAATATTAATGGGTGCAAAACTATCCTGCGTATCGAGTGCAGCCAGCGGCGTGTTCGTGAACTGTAATTATGTTGATCTGAACAACCGTTTGCGTAGGTTGGACGCTATTTGTTGCGGCTTTTTGCCGGTTAATATAAGTACCCGGGGACTTGCGATTGATCAAATTATTATATACATTGAGCGCACATCCAAATCCTTTACCCTATGGGATTCAAAAGTTCCATGATCACTGTGAACAACCAACCGGCAGAACGGGTCAGTGATCGCGTTTTGCTTGAACACCTCGGCTTTGGCCATTATGAGGCCGCCGGCGAAACCACGCTGGAAGACTGCCTGCTTCCGATGGATGAATCGATCAACATCGGCTACTACAACAATCACCTTATTATTTGCGATGATTATTTACTGAGTGACCGGCTGGAAAGGCTGAAAGGCTTTGCGCAGCTGAGTGATTATGAGCGTACGCTGTCGTCGTTGTTTCCCCAATCTGAGATACTCACTACTTCCTGTCACAGCGGCATCAACCTGCACATGTATACGTTGATCCAAAACGACGAGCGCAAACGCTTCAAGGCGATCACGAGTGAATCGCCGGTGATGGAGTATGGCGAGCTGCTGGAAGAGGAAAAGAAAATATATGCGCAGTCGGCGATGATCAATGGCAAGCGCGTGTTTAAGAATGGAGAGAATACGTATGACTGTACAGAAGATCAGTTGATGGAAGCTTTTACTTTTGGGGTGGCGAAAAGACATCTTGGCGTGATGATCTCTACGGGCGAAGACGAGCAATTGATGTCGGCCACGATCTTTCGCAAATACCGAAGGGTTGGCGCTATTACTACTTCTATCAACAAAGCACCTATACATGCGAAGCCGTCGGACAAAGCGACGGAGCCACGCCAAACGGCGCTGGTGATCCCGATCGGGACGGCGCCGCGGCGCAGTTTGTTGCAACGTTTTATGCGCAAGCTGGGGTTAAGGTAAGCAGGGCGCGTTATTGGGATGCCTGACCCGGGTGACGAACCTACGCGGCGCGCTGGCATCGGGCCGATGTCGCCGATGGCCCTTTATTTGTCGCATTACCGCCGGGGGATTGCGGGCAAAGGATGGTAGTTTTGTAGCTGTCACCTTAAATTGCCTCGTTATGGTTACCAGCGCTAAAAAAGCCACCAACATCGACGCGTATATTGCTGCTTTCCCTGAAGCAGTGCAACAATTGTTGCAAACCATTCGTACTACCATACAGGCGGAAGTGCCGGACGCCAAGGAAGCGATCGCGTATGATATGCCCACCTTCAAACTGGATGGGCGCAACCTCGTGCATTTTGCCGCTTTCAAACAACATATTGGGTTTTACCCGGCACCTACGGGTGTCGCGTCATTTGAGCAGGCACTGTCGGTGTATAAGACGGGCCGCGGATCGGTGCAGTTTCCGCTGGACAAACCGTTGCCGCTGGCATTGATCAAACGGATGGTACAGCATGAAGTGAAAAGGCATGCGGGGAAGCCGGCGAAGTAATCATCCTATTTCATTGTAAATACAAGAGCCTGTATCTGGTGATACAGGCTCTGTTCATTTTGAGACGCTACCGGAGACCGGCATTATCCGGGCTATTTAACCCCTTCTTTATTGTCTTCTACCGGGGCAGTGCCGGTATTGAGCTTGATGTTCTTTTGGCGGCCGCGTAACTTGATATTAAGCATTTCCACGCCGAGCGAGAAGGCCAGGCAGGAGTAGATGATGCTCTTGGCCACTTCCTGGTGGAAGCCACCTGCTACGAGTACCACACCGATCACCACGAGGAATGACAGGGCCAGCATTTGCAGCGTAGGTTGCTTGTTGATGACACGGGTAACGGGACCTGCGAACAACATCATCACGGCGATGGAAATGATCACAGCGATGATCATGATGATCACGTTCTCTACCAGACCTACCGCGGTGAGGATCGAATCGAAGGAGAAGACCATATCGACGAGAATGATCTGGCCGAGCACAGCAGGCAGGGAATTGCCCGCTTTAGGTCCTTTCTTTTCGGCTTCTTCTTTATCCACCAGTTTGTGGTGTATCTCCAGGGTACTCTTCACGATGAGGAAGATACCACCGGCGATGAGGATGAGGTCTTTCCAACTGAGGGCGGTGGGCGCATCGGTGAGGGCACCGAGATCGGGTATGGTGAATACGGGTTCTTTGAGCGAGATGATCCAGTTGATGGACAGCAGCAGCAAAACGCGGAACACCATGGCGAGCAGCAAACCGATGTTGCGTGCCTTGCGCTGCATACTTTCGGGCAATTTGCCCGCTACAATCGATATAAATATGATGTTATCTATACCCAACACGATCTCCAGGAAACACAAGGTTACCAGGCTGATCCAGACGGCCGGGTCGGCAAAATTGGGCATTACATACAATGCGGTCATGACAGATTATTTAATTGGATCGGTGGGCAGTGATTGCTTTTTCTTGCGGCCAGCGATCATTTTAATGAATACGGGGGCAGTGGTTACTACTACGATGCCAATGATGATCTTGTCCAGGTTTTCCTGTACCCAGGCGTTTTCTCCTAGGAGAAATCCGGCCGTCACGATGGAGCCGGTCCAGGCGCAGGCGCCGAGGATATTGAAGTACGCGAACTTCTTGGCGTTCATCTTCACCATCCCTGCTACAATGGGCGCAAAGGTGCGCACGATGGGCAGGAAGCGGGCGATCATAATGGCTGCTCCCCCCTTCTTCTCATAAAAAGCCTGTGCCTGCACGAGGTGGCGCTTTTTGAAGATCCAGGTATCCTTTCGCTGCATCAGCATTTCACCGGAGCGTCGACCAAACCAGTAGCCCACAAAATTGCCGAGGATGGCGGCACCTGTGATCAGTAACAGCCAATAGAGCAGGCTGAGGATGGGGGCACTTTCGGGGGCAACGGTATTGGCGATGACCATACCGGCGATGAAGAGCAGGGTATCACCGGGCAAAAAGAAGCCGACAAACAAGCCTGTCTCCGCAAAGATGATCAGTACCACTATATAGAGGCCACCGTGGGCCATGATCCACTCGGGATTGGTGAGGTTACGCAGGAATTCCAGCACTAGGTTCATTGCATTCGTGTTTTTGTTAAACGCCTTGGGTTCTTGTGTCCTTAGTCGAAATCGAAGAGATCGCCGAGGAACCCTTTCTTCTTCCGTCTTTGGTAATTGGGATTGTTCTTATAATGATCGTCGTCGTCGTACTCGTGTTTATGCCGGGGCTGCTCTTGCTGATAGCCTTGGTAGCCCTGGCTGCTTTGGTTGCTCTGTTGAACTTGTTGCTGACTATTGGGTAGAGGGGCCTTGACCTTGTCTTCTACATATTGCAGCATTTTGTCCAGTTCTCCTTTATCGAGCCAGATGCCACGGCAACTGGGACAATAATCGATCTCGATATTGTGCCGTTCGGTCATCAGTAAGGTCTCGTTACAATGTGGGCATTTCATGATCCTGTCGATTAGTTGATGAAGTAATGTTGGATGAGCGATACAAAAACGGCGTGCCGCCAGCGTGGGCCGGTGTGTGTGCAGTGCCGGATCTATGTGTGACAGGATCAGAATGGTTTGTACCGGAAGAGGAACCGGTAGTAGGCGGGCCTTGTACTGGCACCGTCGGGTAAACTATCTCTGGGCGGGAAGGTGCTGAGGGGGGTAGCCGGTACCACCTGGAATTGCCAGGGCAGGCTTACTTTAACTTTCCTGTGGGCGACGGCTTTGCGTTCGCCGTAGTGCAGGTCGTTGTTGGGACCGGCCTGTTCCTGGGTTTCGGTGAGGGGGACGGGCTGCTGGCCCGTCCACTGCAGCACGATGGCCTGGTGGAAAATAGCGTCGGCGGCGGTGGCGGCATTGGCGGTGCACACCAATAGCAGGCTGATCACCCATAGGGAGGTACGGGTAAACAGGCGTTTTACTTGCTGTATTAGTTTCCGACTCATGACTGTTGCTCAACGACTTAGCTCCTACCGGAGCTTTGCCGCCGCCGCGAAAATAACCAAAATTTCCGTTGGGAAAGTGTTAAAGGGGGATTGGGTACCGAGGGCCTCCCCGACTGTGGAAAACGGGGGCAAAAAGGTGGTTTTGTGAGGAGGTTTTTGGGGAGGATATTTCATGGTGTTTACGGGCTGGGCCGTTACCGCGTTGCGAAAGGATTAAAGTTCCTTAACCGTTGTATATGCTCCTGACTTTCGGGTGTGAACCGGTCGGTGCGGATGTAGGTGGTGTTATTCCAGACCAGGCGGAGCTTATCACTAATTGCCAGCTTCATCGAGTCGCTGACAGCCAGACCAGGGAGCTGCTCGCCAGACAGGGTAAACGTTTTGTAAGCGATGTTGTGGAGGAAAGTTATTTTGCCGTATTCGATACCGGGATGATGGTGCCGTGGCGTACGATGAACCCAGGCTGCGTGCCGAAATCGATGGAGCCATCTTTGTTCTTATGGGAAGTGGCGGCCACTAACGTGATGCTGGTATCCTGCTGGATGAGCAGGGAATAAAAGCTGCCTTCCTTCCAATTGATCTTTTCGGGGATCCAGGTACCGTTGAGGCTGGGCGCAGGTTTGGCTTTGGGACCTGGCAACCATTGGAGATATGTCGTGCCCGTCCAGGAGCGAAGGTAGCGGATGAGCGCGAAGGTAGCGGAGCGCCGGTTGGCGACGTAATGCTGGTTGGGCATGCCATTGCCCAGTTTAGCTGTTTCGAGGTTGTAATCGCTGATGTATTTTTCCACCTGCTTCTCTCCTACTTTGCAATTGAAGTGGTATACCAGCCCATGCGATAGGGAGCTCGTCCAGGTGTCCTCGTCCGACTTGCGTCCCTTCTTCGTTATTTTGGTGTACGTGGGTTCCTGTATCTGTTCCACCGCTACCCTGCCTGCATGGGCCAAATAAAAGGCAAGCGGGTTCAACGGACCAATGGGTAGCTTAGCGACACTTTTGCACCGTGCAAAATACTGCTGAAAATACTGACCGTCTTTCACCCAGAGCAGCCAAACGGGATCAGACCAATTGCAGGTATCGGAATGTATACTCCCTTCCCAATAAGACTTGTACACCATACAGGTGTCTATCTTATCTTCCTTTAGTCGTGCGGCGATCTTTTCATCAAATTCCTGCGCCTGGGCCATCGGGATGATCATCGACAGGAACAGGATGGCGGTGAAGTATTTGATATTTCTCATCAATGGCTATTGGGGAACGGGGATCGGGTTGTTTACGGATGAAGGTGCAAGATAGCGGGATTTCCATACGACTACAGTCAGGTCTTGAACCACTGGGTATGCGAACACCGGATTTAACATATTTCTGGCTTTCACTTACTGCACGCCATAAACGATATCTGCTATATTTACCCGTCCGCTGGTGCACGGCTGAGCAAACGAAACCAGCTGCATCGCCTGCAATCGCTGAAAACCTATAACCTGACGCCATGTATCGACTTTTACTCTCCAATTTCTTTCTCTTAGCAACCATTACGGGCCACACACAATCCGCACATGACAGTCTGCGTATTGTCATATCTCCTATCGACAGTGCCAAAGTGGTGGTGCCGGCATTTGATCGGAACAATATGTCCTATGTCATTCCAGACAATATTTACTCCCTGCAGGCAGATGTCTTGTATTTACCTTCCGGTGACTACACCAGGTACGATAAGAAAAAGCATGGCTATGAGATCGTATGGCCAAGTGATTATATTGATGGTTCACTGAAATTGATCGTCACTAAAAGGCAGATTTATCTGGTATCAGGTCATAATAACCCCAACCCAAATCGGCTCTATTGGTTTACGAATATCACTGCAGTACAGTATAAGCGTATTGCCTCGAAGCTGTTCTTTAATCAACAGCTGTTTCAGGAGGAAGACATTACTTTTGAATGGTATCGTGTGTTGTATTACAAGCAATACAGGCGAGAAAAAGAGCTTCCTAATGAATGGACAGATGAGCTCATGAACATACATGAGCAGAACTTTCGCAACTTGCAATATCAAAACACGTCTGACCTCATAGCGCTTTTCAACCGTGACCTATCACCTGCCCATGTCATACAATTCCCCAGCCAGGCGGATTTTGAGAAAAATAAACCCATCAGGATCATTCCTGCGGTGCGCGGTTATGAACAGCCGTATAAGCAGCTGATAGAGACAGAGCCGAATGAGTAGCCAGACCGGGGCGTTGATTATAGAACGCGTTGCCTAAATCTACAGTCGGGTTGGTTTCGTATATGTAATATGCTCTTACCAGAGCATACCTATCAAAAACAAACCACTGTTATGAATGAAATGATTGCGTGTATCAATGCCATGCGCCCTCTGTCTGATGAAATTAATACTCATTTAGCACGGCTTATCCGTTGCCAAACCTTTAAAAAAGGAGAATACCTTCTACGAGCCGGCGACGTGAGCCATGACTTCTATTTTGTTTCCCAAGGTTTATTGCGCTGCTATGCCAATTGCGAAACAACTGGCAAAGAGGCAACCAGGACATTTACAAAAGAGGGGGAATTCTTTCTGCTACCTCAGAACGTAAAACAAACGCTGCCTGGCAACGAATACCTCCATGCACTGGAAGACACTACTGTTTATGCGATGTCTTATATTGACTTACATTCGACGATTGAGAAATACCTAGCGGTATATAATTTTTTAATCCGCCTGGGTTGCCAGCATAACTCTCAGCTAAGGGAAGCGGTGTCTATCATGTTAGAAAAATCTGCATTCCAAAAATGTACCTGGCTCGCAAAAAAACATCCTGAGCTGACCAAACGTGTATCCTCCAAGCACCTGGCATCATATGTAGGCGCACCTGAAAAAATGATACGTCGTTATGGCCGCTACTCTTTCTGGCATCCATGCGGCAACTGATACATCTTGCACCTAATTAACAAAAGGGCCGGACCAGGACCTTAAATAAGCTCCTTTCCCTACAACCAAATACAATTAAAATGAAAGTCGTAAAAATCAATATCGAAAAGACGAAAGACATGTATTCGTCATATGCTGATAACGTTCCAGGCATATATGGAGGCGGCGACACCGTTGAAGAAGCAATTAAGTCTACCCTGGATGCAATCAGGCTGCTGAAGGAACATAATGACCCAAAGCACATTCCCGCTATCCTTGAAGGGAAATACACTATTACTTATAAATACGACGCGCAAAGTTTCCTAAAGCATTACAAAGGAATATTTACCAATTCTGGCCTGGAACGTATTACGGGCATTAACCAGAAGCAATTTCAACATTATGCTACTGGCTTAAAGAAACCGCGACGATTACAAGCGAAAAAAATTCAAGAGGCACTACACAAACTTGGAAGTGAACTCCTGGCCGTTGAATTGTAACTTGATATTGAGCGCTATTACCCTACAATATTGAAATGGTGTTTTGCAAGGCGAAAACACCTTTTACTACCTTTGCCCCCATGAAACCGATACCGGTACGCCATATCACCTCCGCCCCCAAAGACCCCAGCCCTACCGGACGGTTCAGCATCCGCACCATAGAAGACCTGCTCAACGGGAGCAAGCTGGTTCACGAGCTCCACAAGCATGACTTTTTCTTCGTCCTCGCCGTACAACAAGGATCGGGCACGCACGAAATCGACTTCACCCAATACAACATCCAGGATCACTCCATCTTTATCCTCCGCCCGGGACAGGCCCACCGCCTGGAACTGGCCGCCAACAGCACAGGTTTCATTGTAGAATTTGACAACGCCTTTTACCAACCCCGTACCCCTACCCATCAACAACGCTGGTTGAAAGCCTCCCACAAACAATTCTGTGCCGTTACCACCCCTGCCTTCCACCAGCTGCAATCGCTGCTCGCCAACATGCACCTGGAATTCACCACCCAGCCTACCGGCTACCTGGAGGCTATCCAGGCCTACCTCGACCTGTTCTTCCTGCACTATATCCGGCAAAGTCGCAACCCGGGCACCATCCCCCGGGCAGACAATGGCTATAGCCAGGACCGGTTCGAAGAATTACAGCAATTACTCGACGCCCAGATCACCCGCCTCAAAAGTACCTCCCAGTACGCCGAGCTTATGCGCCTCTCGCCCTACCAGCTGAACGCCATCACCAAAAGCGCCGTCGGCAAAACCGTGAGCGAACTCATCAACGACCAAATCATCCTGGAAGCCAAAAGACATTTGCTGGCCACCCACCACCAGGTGAAAGAAATTGCCGACCACCTGGGCTATGAAGATATTTCCTATTTCATCCGCTTCTTCAAAAAACACACCGGCACCTCACCAGACGCTTTCCGCAAGAACTTTCGATAGGTGCTATTAGTATATGACGGTTATTGTCATTGGTGACAATAGAGATCAAGGCTTAACGCCATATTGCAAGCAGATAAAAGTAAAAGGTGCACCACTTTCGTGGCGCACCTCCGTCTTATTATTTATCAACTGATCCCTGCTACGCTAATAGTCGTGCAAATACCATTACCGTCTAATATGCTATTTACCAACAGGACTTTGCACCTTCAGTATTTTGTCATTGATCTCATTAATTTCAGCCTCTACACCATCCGGCGAAAAACTCGCTGGTAGTTGAGAAGGTGGATATTTTATAAAAGTCTGTAAAAATTCGATGGCATGCAGCCCACCCTGAAAAACCAGAAAATCGTTATCTACTACCCATTTGTAGTATTCGTAAGAGGTGAGATCTGCTCTTTCATACGGATCCATACGCAGGTTGAACAATTTAGGAACCCGATACACGATAAAAGGATCTTTCCAAACATCAAATCCCGCGGGTGCAGATTGCTGGCGAAAAACCGTTTTATAATCACCATATCTAATGGCTACCAACTGTGCATCGTCATTAAAATAAATAAACTCGTTGCGGAAACTCTTATTGGTTTTGCCGGTCAGAAAGTCAAGCTGATTATACCCATCCAGGTGCACTTTAAACGTTTTCCCTCCAACATTTGAACCTTTTAGCAGGTCATTCACTATAGTAGTATTACCTGCTGCAGCGAGCAATGTCGGAAACCAGTCGAGCCCTGAGAACATTTGATTGGTTACACCGCCTGCTTTAATATGACCAGGCCAGCGAATAAATGCCGGTACCCGAAAAGCTCCTTCCCAGTTGGTGTTTTTTTCGCTTCTAAAAGGCGTAGTTGCCGCATCAGGCCAGCTAAATTGGTTGGGGCCATTGTCGGTAGTGAAAATAACTATCGTATTGTCTGCAATTTTCAGCTCATCAAGAAGATTAAGCAGTTTGCCAACATTGTCGTCCATTTCCAGCATACCATCTGCATACTGGTTTCCTGGCATGCCGGCTCGATTCAGCATCGAAGGGCGAATGTGTGTATGAAGGTGCATACGCGTAAAATTCATCCACGTAAAAAAAGGCTTTCCTGCCTGAGCCTGGCGTTTAATCCATTCCATGCAAGCACCGGTTGTTTCATCATCTACAGTTTCCATTCTTTTAATCGTCAAGGGACCAGTATCCTCAATTTTCCCATCGGCGGTGGAGTGAATAACACCGCGGGGCTGATATGATTTTTTAAATGCAGGATCGTCTTTGGGCCATGCCGGATGTTCAGGTTCTTCTTCGGCGTTTAGATGATAAAGATTGCCGAAAAATTCATCAAAGCCATGATTTGTAGGAAGATACTCATCTCGGTCACCAAGGTGATTTTTCCCAAATTGACCAGTGGCATACCCCAACGGTTTAAGGGCTTGCGCAATCGTGATATCGCGACTTTGCAACCCAACAGGAGCGCCTGGTACCCCTACTTTTGACAAACCCGTTCTTTTGGCACTCTGGCCTGTTATAAAGGTGGAGCGACCAGCCGTGCAACTGTTTTCGGCATAGTAGTCTGTAAACATCAGTCCTCCTTTGGCTAGCTTGTCGAGATTTGGCGTCATATAACCTGTTACGCCAAACGAATAGGCGCTAATATTCGTTTGCCCAACATCATCTCCAAAGATTACCAGGATGTTAGGCTTCTTTTGTGCCAGTGTGGCGTTGGCAATAAAAAGCAGGAATAAGCTTGTGATCATTGCCATTCCTTTGATACGAGTCGCCATAGTATTCACTTTTTATGTGGAAAAATGTTTTTTTTATCTAAAGACACTTAAGCCTCTAATAAGCCGCCAACCCAAAAAAAGAATAATGCGCTTAATTTTGTAAATAGGTGCAAAGTCACTTACCCCGGTTCTTCACCCGACGCTTTCCGCAAGTACTTTCGATACGTGCTATTCAACTGCAGCATTGTGCTACTGCGCTGGCGTCACCACCTGGTAATTTTGTGGTATCAACTTTCACCATAAAATATAGTTCATGAAGATCATTCTTGTAGGTGCCTCCGGCACGATGGGCAGTTATTTAACCAACGCATTTGGCAGGGAACATGATATCATTCGCGCCGGCCGGAAGGGTGCCGATATACAAGTAGACATTACGAACCCCGCCTCCATCGAAAGCATGTACCAGCAGGTGGGGCCCTTCGACGCGCTCGTCAGCACCGCCGGCCCCACGTATGTAGGCCCCTGGAAGAACCTCAACAACGAAACCTTCCGCACCGGCATCGAAGGCAAGATGATGGGACAGATCAACCTCGTACTGATCGGCCAGCACTTTATCAATACCCCCGGATCGTTTACGCTGATCACCGGCGTACTGACCTACGAGCCGCAAAAGCATTTTGCCAATGCCTCCGCTGCCAATGCGGCCGTAGAAGGCTTTGTACGCGCCGCTGCCATTGAACTGGCACCTGGTCTGCGCATCAATGCCGTGAGCCCCTCCGTGCTGGAAAGTTCGCCCCAATATTTTCCTTACTTCCCCGGCGAAGTACCCACCACTATGCAGGCTTTGGAATATGCGTTCCGCAAGAGCTTGTTTGGAGCTCATACGGGGCAGGTCATCAAACCCTAGCTTAAGCCCGACAGGACCCGTTACCGTAATTGTTCGCACAAAACAGCTATAAATTCCGTGAAAACACGGTATGGGCAGTTTACCGATGCGGGTAGATTTGAGGGACTTAAAACACCCTCCACATGTTAGTGCCTGTAGAAGAACTCGACAAGGCGGCCAGTCGTTATGATGCCTGGGCCAATCAATCGGGCCGTACCATCGCTGCCCTGGCGCCCGAAGAAAGCCTGGAAGTAGTGGCTCCCTCTGTACTCCCTGCCGCCAAAGGGAGCATTCTGTCCACCGGTGAGAATATGGAAAAACGCAAAGAGATGCTCGAAGCCATCTCGCAGGAGCCTGCCGAATTTGCCTTCGAACGCGCCATCGGCAAAAACGATTCCGTTTACAGTAACTTCATCGAACTGATCGTCGACGCCAAGAAAAAAGTAGGTCGCATCGTGGTTCGCCAGGGCAACAAAAACCTCGGCTTTGCCACCGGCTTCATGGTCACCGACACCCTGCTACTTACCAACTGGCACGTCTTCAAAACCCAGGACGCCGTAGCCAACAGCGAAGTGCAATTCAACTATGAACTCGACGCGCACGGCCGCGGCAAAGAACCTATCACCTTCGAACTCGACAGCGCTACCTTCTTCCACACGGTGAAAGAACTGGACTACTGCTTCGTGGCTGTCAAACCAACAGATATCAGTGGCCAGGTTTCGCTGCAATCTATAGGCTATATTTTCCTCGACCCCGCCCTGGGCAAGGTGGGCAACGAAGGCGAAGAAAGTCTCAACATCATCCACCATCCCGACGGCGACTACAAACAGCTTTCCATCCGCGAAAACCTGTTTACCCGCATCATGCCCACGACCATCTGGTATGAATCAGATACGGCACAGGGGAGCAGTGGCAGCCCCGTCTTCAATGACCAATGGCAGGTAGTAGCGCTGCACCATATGGGCATCGCTTCGCGCAACGCGGCCGGTGACTACCTCGACAAAGACGGCAAGGTACTTCCCCTCATCGACGGCAAGATCGACGTAGCCCGCATTCACTGGATCGCCAACGAAGGCATCCGCACCAGCGTGATCCTCAAAGACATTCACGCCGCCTTTCCCGAGCATCCCCTCATTCGCCAACTCAGCATCGGCGTCAGCACCGGGGCCGTAGCGGCAGGGGGCGCCATCATTACCACCGATGGCGAGAAAATCGGTAACGGCAAGGTCAATAGCCAGGAAGCGACCAACACCACTACCGCCGACCGGGCAATACAGGAAACAAGCGATTCCGTAAGTTCCAATCATCCAATTATGTCAAACTCCGAAAACGTACACATCAGTTTTCCCGCCTCGCTCATCGAGAGCCGCGGCCATATACAGATCAGTATTTCGAATGGCGCCGCGCCTGCTGCCAACGGGAATGCCACAGCAACAGTAAGCACTGCCGCCATCGGTACCCCTGCCCTCTCCGACGAGCTACTGCAGGAGATCAAAAAAGCCGATGTAGAAAAGCAAATGGACTTCTCCGCCTGCAAAGGCTACCAATCGCGCTTTCTCGGCCCCAAATTCGACATACCGATACCGCAACCTCAAAAGAGCATCAGCAAGTTCATCGCCAAAGTAAGCGGCTCTGATGGCGTTGTCTTAAAATACCATCACTACAGCCTCATCTTTCATTCGGTGCGCATGATGCCCATCATCAGTGCCATCAATGTAGACGGCGACCCCAACAAACGCAAGGACGATAGCAAACGGGAAGACGTGTGGTTACGCGACAACCGCATCCCCCTGGATATTCAACTGGGCGACAGCTTCTATAAAGGCAGCGGATTTGACCGGGGGCATATGAGCCGTCGTGAAGATGCCAACTGGGGAACCACCGCCGCCGACGCCAAACTGTTTGCCGATATGACTTGCATGTATCCCAATGCCTGTCCGCAGATTAATTTGCTCAACCAGAGCAGTCGGAAGGGCCTGTGGGGTAAACTGGAAAAAGTAGTACTGGAAGATGGCGCTGTACTGGAACGCGGCCGTACGGCAAAGATCTCCGTCTTCAACGGCCCTATCTTTAAAGACAGTGATCCCGTGTTTCGCGGCATCCAGGTGCCGATGGCCTTTTACAAGATCGTATTGTGGATCAATGACGATGGCGACCTGAAAGCGACGGCTTTCAAATTATCGCAGGAAGACCTGGTGGAGGATATCGACTTTGAAGCGATCGACATCGACCAAAACGAGGAGTTTGCCGAATACCAGGTGAGCATAGCTTCGCTGGCCCGGGAAACCAAACTCAACTTCGACGACCTGCAACCCTTCGACACGTTTATAGCCGACAATGGTCATGAATCTATCAGGCTTACCTCTGAAGATGACGTAAAGACGCTGGTGAAGCGACACCGGCGCAAATAATTTCCCTGGAAAAGGGGAAAGGCGACGAACCACAGCATCCCCGGCAGTTGGCCGGGGTTTTTGTTTTGTAGGTGGGTATACCCTATCTAATTTATCATAGATCAATGTGATAGCGCACCTGTGGCAACGTTTACACAGCGCTGTCTGCAGGCCTGGGTGGTACAATGATTGCAAAAGCATTGGTAAAACCTACAGCCATGAGTGACAACAAGCAAAACACTGGAAAGCAAGATGATATCCGCGTAGACATCAATGACCCTTCTGAAGTGGAATACCTGCACCAGCAGTATCCCGACAAGACCCATGAGCAAATCAAAAACGCCATCAAGATGGCTGGACCTATCCGGGTTAACATCATTGCCTGGTTGAAGACCCATTAACCTTTTGCATCATCAAAGTATAGCATATGCAACAATTGTCAGTTCCTGAAGAGCTCCTTATAAAGATCGACTATGACAGTGTAGATCTTCCTGCTGAAGTGCAGGAGTTTCGCCCGACCGTATACCGGAACGGGGAAGAGTACTGTTGCCTGCTGGGGCCCGATCCCGAACTCGGCATCTTTGGCAATGGCATGACGGTACGCGAAGCCGTGAACAATTGGGTGCAGGATTTCAAAGAGCGGCTAGCCTCGCCCCTACCCGATGACGAGGTGGTGATCTTTATTCAAAATAACCGGGCGATCAACAGCCGTGACGTGACCACACACGTGGAAGGCAACGACCAGTAGGCCGCAGGACGGTACAGGATACGCCACAAGCGATGTCACTGTATTTTAGCGACTTATCAATCGTGGCCGTATGAAATATTGTAGTCTTTGCCTGTTGTGGTTGCTGTGTTGTATGAGCTGTACTTCTTCGCGTAAAGCTGACCAACCAACTGCAAGGCTTGCTGTGATCCCTACGATCGACCAGGTAGGCGCTCCCCGCCTGCCAGAGGCTATTGCACCCGTAACGGCACCCTTTCCCCTGCCCGCTTTCAATAAACCGGTATTCCCCGCACTGACCATTTCCATCATCGAGCAAGGTGCCACGCAACAAGGCCTGGCTACAAAAGCTATTCAGTCGGCCATCGATGTGGTGAGCCATCGTGGTGGCGGTACGGTAACTGTGCCTGCGGGCAAATGGCTTACCGGACGCATCCACCTTAAAAGCAACGTAAACCTCCATATCGCGGAAGGCGCCGAACTGCATTTCAGTGGTGCGGTGGAAGATTATCGCCCCGCCGTATTTACGCGCAATGAAGGCATTGAGCTTATGTCTCTCGGTGCACTGATCTATGCTAACGGGCAGGAAAATATTGCCGTGACGGGAAAGGGTACGCTGATAGGACCCGCCAGCGGATCGCTCAAAGACCAGATCATGACGACCGATGTGATCGAAAACGTAGTTCCCCTCGACAAGCCTGTATCCGAACGCGTGTATGAAGGTTATAATAAGGAAGTGATCTTTCCGCCGATGTTCATCTCCCCCATCAACTGCCGCAATGTATACATCGAAGGGGTGACGCTGCGTCAAACGCCTTTCTGGAATATTGTACCCGTGTACTGCGATGGTGTGATCATCCGTGGTGTATCGGTGTACTCGGTAGGCATACCACGTGGTGATGGTATCGACATTGAATCTTCGCGCAATGTGCTTATTGAATATTGTACCCTCAGCAGCGGTGACGACTGCTTCACCATCAAAGCCGGCCGCGGTGAAGATGGCATGCGTGTGAACAGGCCTTCGGAGAACATCGTGATCCGCCATTGCCTGGCCCTGGAAGGCCATGGTGGTATTACGCTGGGCAGTGAAACGGCGGGCATGATCCGTAACGTATCGGTGCAGGATTGCGTGTTCAGCGAAACAGGTGTGGGCATCCGCTTCAAAACACGCCGGCCCCGTGGTGGCGGTGGTGAAAATATTTACTATGAACGCATCCGCATGATACTGCGGGGTGAGGCTTTCAAATTCGATATGCTGGGCAGCAAAACGCATGTAGGCGAACTGGCCGAGCGGTTGCCTGCCCGTGCCATCAACGCTTATACACCGCGCTTTCGGGATATTACTGCGAAAGATCTGGTGATCGAGAAAGCCAGTATGTTCGTAGATATATCCGGCATTCCGGAATCGCCGGTAGAAAACCTGCTGATTGAAAATGCGTTGGTAAAGACCAGTAAGAAGTTGATCGCGGCCCGGGATGTGAAAAGGTTTACGGTGCGCAATACCATTGTGATCACTGATGACTCTGTCATCTCCGTACTGGATGGACGACAGATCCTTTTTGACTCCGTCATATTCAAGACTTCAGGCAGACTACGCATGAAACAGGCCGGCGACCTGACCGACAGTATCCGCTTTCAACAATGTACGCCGGCGAAACCTATGGATTGGTTGTCGGATTCGTGGCGCCGCCAGGAATAGCCAGCGGCGCGGCCTCTACTACGGGTGGTGGCGGCGGATCGGGCGGATTGATCTTTGACGTCAGGTACCTGTCGGGACTATCATAAGCCACCGTACGCGCCATCTTAGGATCGGTGAAGCATTTCAGGAAACTTTGCTGCAGGTTGATCTCATCGCCCTTTAGCTCTACCTGGGTAAGGTAGAAGTCTGTACCATACAGTAGCTTTTGGATCAGGGGCACCTGAAACTTATCGATGGGATTGGTGGCGAAATACTTGACGATCACTTCCATTGCTTTATCATCGGCCAATGTGTACGAGATATCCGAATACACGTTGGGATGCTTTTGCATGAGTTGCAGGATCAGCGTGTACCAATTGTCCTGCAGGAAGTCGGGGAATTTCTTATTCACCTCATTCTTTACACTGCGCGTGACCTCATCGCCCCCACCCAGGTGGGCCAGGCATATCTTGAGTTTCGGAAAGTCTTTCAATACTACTTCATAATTCTCTGGGTGTCCAAAGATGTTACACCACACTTCATTCTTCTTGTGCCAGCTTTTACCAGCGACAAGCTTTTGTACCCGGTCCAGGATCTTCGCGTGCAGGGGATCGTTGGGATCGAGGTCGGTGAGTGCCAGGATGCCGGTGTTGAGGATGGAATCGAAACTACCCAGGTAAAAGGAGCCACTGCGGGTGGCATGGGTCATGATGGGTATGTCGTTTTCTTCTGCCCATTTGTACATGGGATAGAGCCGCTTATCGAAGGGAAAGAAACCGGCTGCGGGATAGAGCTTGATACCACAAAAACCTTCATCGGGACTGAGGTATTTCTGCACCCAGTCTTTCAGCAGATCGAAGCCGGTTTGCCGGGGATCGACGCCGAGAAAGGGATTGATATGGTTTTGGTACAGTGCATTCTTTTTGATGTTGGCCACTTCTTCCACCTGCGAGCGAATGCGGAGGTGGTGGGACTTCGTATCCTGCAGATCGAGGTAATCCAGCACCTGCGTCAATACAATGATGCGGTGACCGGGGAACTGTGCATAGGCCCGGCTGATGTTCTCGAATATCTTTGCCTGGTTGACCGAGGTGCCGATCTTCACAAACTCAAGGTAACGGTTGATGATCTGCCTGTTTTTGGCACTGAAAAAACCAACCGCCTTCAAGATCCCTTTGATGGCCCAGCGGGTACCATCTTTCTGCAGGAGCTTTTTGGCCCAGCGCGCCAGCGTGTCGTTTTTGATCACTGTTTCCAGGAAATAATCGGGCGCGTGGTTGGACGTGAATATATGTGCGTGTGCGTTGGTAAATGGAGCACTCATGATGCATTGGTTTTAGTTTCGGCGGGCCTGGCGCCTGCCCGACGGAGATTGACAACTTTCATCAGCATATCGAACCAGAAGGGTGCCCCTGCGCTGAGCGAAAAGGCGGTGATCAATATGCCTGCTACGTAATAGAAAAAGTTCCAGCCATTGAACTTGAGGTGCGTGGTAAAATAGCCGGGCACCGTGCTGGGCAGGTTGGCGAGGCTGTCGTAATTCAAGGTCCAGCTATAGGGCGCGCGGTCTTTGCGTCAACCAATGGGTATGCCCAGGGACACCAGGTTATCCAACTGCTCCGTGGCGGTGAGCCGGTTCCTGGCGGTCGCGGTATCGCGCCGTGCCTGGGCCGAATCGAGTTGCAGGATGAAACTGCGTACCTTTTGCAAAGCCGTATCGTTCTTATACGCGGAGCTGTCTTTGATGAAGTTGGTGAGTACGGCCGCCTGCATGGTGCGTTGCTCGTTGGTGAGGGTAGTATCCGCTTTCAGCTTCGCATAGTTGTCGGCCAGCTGTTCGGCGATGGGTTCCAGTTTCGCCCGCAGGTCGGGACTACGGTACAGCGTTTGAAACAGGTGTATGCTGTCGATGTTGAGTACGAGTGCGAGTAACAGGCCGATGTAAAACAGGCGGGTCCTGATCCAGTTCTTGTACCAACCGGAGATGCGCTCCATCTGGTTGTTGTACCACACCTGCAGTTCTTTTTGCAGTTGCGGCAATGGATTCTGCTCGTTGTTGGCGGCTGCCCGCTCGATCATATTCATGAGCAGCAGCTTCAGCGGTGTATGCTCCATCTTCAATACCCCCTGTATAAAACGCTGGAAAGTAACATTGCCCCCCATATTGGCCGGCAGGGTGATTACCTGAGGCTGAACAGGCTGGTCAGTAGTCGGTACGCCTGCCGCTACCCCACCATCGGCCTTGGCGACAGGCTGGGGCTTGGGCACCGCTTCGACGGGGGCCTGCGGCAACATCTTCTTGGTATCCTGGTCGAATTTGTAGGTACGCCCATAGTTGGCGACCACATCGATGAGTGATGCTACAAAAGTACTGTCGCTGATGTACTGGGGCAGCGACTGCACATCCTTCTTGAGGTTATCGACCATGGGATGGCTGTACAGCATTTGCCCGAAATTGACGTTGATGCCATCTTCGAACAGCTTACTCAGCGTGCGGTACAGCAGCTGTGATCTTTCCTGGAAATAACTATTGAGGGCTTCTGTGAGGGTGCTCACCAGCAAGCTCAGCAAGGCGTAGATGAGGACCATACAGAGGATGGTGCTCATGAGTGTGGAGACGAACTGCATCCCTGAATGTACGGCTGGGTTACCATCTGAGTCAAGGGTGTAAACACGGTATTTTAGCAGGCTGGTTGGGTACAAACCGCAACAGGCCTCCCCTTGCGGGAGGCCTGCGACATCATCTGTTGGGAGGTTGGTTTATTGTTTTCTGTCGAGGTAGTCCTTCTTACGCTTTTCATAGGCTGCTTTCTCCTGCTGGGTAAAGCGGTTGCGGTAGGTTTCCGGCAGCTCCAGCTTTTCTTTGGTAAGGCCGGGCGCCCAGTCGATCAGCTCTTTTTTGCCATTGCCCTTCTTCACGATATCGAAGGCATCGTAGAGCTCGCCTGCTACGGTGTACGACTCCATGCGCAGTTTCTTCTCTTCGACAATCACCCGTTGGTACAACTGTGTGTTGACTGCCGCCCGCTGCAGCCAGGGCTTCAGCGAGTGCACATACATTTTGGGACCACTCACGGACACTACATATACGGGGCCTTTCAGGGCTGTCTTTTTGGTATGCGGCGAGGTTTCGTCGATACCACGACCATAGGTATGATCGTGCCCCGTCAGTACGAGGTCTACATGGTATTTTTCGAACAAGGGCTGGAAGGCATTGCGCAGGCTTTCGTTATCGCGTCCTTCGCCGGTGGAGAATACCGGGTGGTGCATGGTGAGGATCGTCCACTGTTGCGGGTTGTTTTGCAATACTTCCTCCAACCATTTCACCTGGCTGATGCTATCGGTGGGATTGAGCAATAACGCCTGCGAGCTCAGTGAGATGATACGCACCTGCTGGTAGTCGACATAATAGGCTACCTCTTCCAGTCCGGCAGGACCATTCAGCGGCATGTTGAACAGGGGGCGCCAGTGCTTTGTCAGCGTAAGCTTGCGGTTGTCGTCGCGGTAATACTCGTGGTTGCCGGGTGTGGGCAATGCCGGGATCATGCTGTGTAACCAACCGCCTGCATAGAACCATTCGCCCCATTCGGTGTCGACATTGGTGCGGTTGATGAGGTCACCGGCATGCAACATAAAGGCAGCATCTGGCTGGCGCTGGCCGGCGGCGCGGATGGTGCGTGACCACCAGGTTTTGTGGTCGTTTTGCGCATCGCCGAAATACAGGAACGCAAAGGGCTTGAAGGTGGTAGCGGCGGTGCGGAACTGTACCCACTCGCTGCGGTTGACCGAGTCGCCTACGCGATACATATACAGCGTTTCGGGCTGCAGGTTGGTGAAGGTGAGCTCGTGGTAATGGGCCCGGCTGTCTTCCAACAGCAGCGGCGTTACCACCGATGGAATACGTACTGCATCGCTGGCCTCGGGGGCTGCGGTGGCTATTTTTATTTCGGCGTACCCCGCCGTGACCGTGGTATCGGTACGCCAATTTACGCCCATAGTAGTAGCGGGATTAGCGCCGATGGAGAGGATGATACGATCGGGTACGGGGGTGGCCGGATACTGGGTAAGCTCTACTTTGCGCTGGGCAAAGGCGGGCCGGGGCGGCGTAGCCGGTTGCGCAGCAGCGGTTGGCTGTGCCGGCGTTGGCTGTTGCGCCTGTGTGCTCATCGATACGGTGAGCAGGCTGAGTACAGTTGCGAAACGGATGATCATGGTTGCACCTTGGTTTAGACGGCTTTGGTGCACGCATGGTGCACCAAAGCTATATGAAGTAAAATGCAAATAGACAGTATTCCTGCGGGTGGTGTATACGCTGGTATGTTACCAAATGATTAAGGTGTGCAAGGTGGGTAAATGCTACTTAGTCAGCGGGTAAGGCCTAACAATTAATTGATAAGTGGGGTGATCAACCAGGGCCTGGATCACCAGCGTCGAATACCAGGGAGTAGTTAAAGGTGAAAAGGTTGGAATTTATTGTAGTTTTTATGTTTAAGATGGGTGTTTTATTTTCAACCTTCTAAACATCTCTCTTATGCGCGTTCAACATCTTCCCCTGTATATTTTGCTGCTACTTATGTTTATCACGGTAACCATGCGGGCGCAGGAACCCTTCGAAATAAATGGCACGCTACCGCCCACTACCGGCAAGCTTTACCTGGGCTATGTCAATAGCGGAGTTTATACGCGTGATAGTGCCATGGTGACCGGTACTACTTTCTCCTTCAAGGGAAGCATCAGTGAGCCAGGGTATGCCACGCTGACATTAAAACAGGAAGGGCGAGCCAAAGACCGGTCGATCGATTTCTGGGTGGAGGCTGGCAAGCTAACCATGGTTTGCGACAGTATGTTGAAGCAAACGGTTATTTCCGGTGGCCGTACGAATGACGAACAACAAGCCTACAAGCAATGGCTGGCGCCCGTGAACCTAAAATACAAAACAACGCTGGATAGCCTTTCTCGCACCCGCAACCAGGATACGATCAAGATGATCCGGGAACGCCTGGCGCCCTATTTCGAGGAGTTGTATGCCGCTGAAACGTCTTTTTTCCGGGCACATGGTGATTCTTATGTTACCGGGATAAATCTATCTATACAAATGGCAAGAATGCCTGTAGACACGATAGAGCAGTTCTATGCCGGGCTGAGCCCTCGTATACAAAACAGTGGCAATGGCGTGCTGATCAAAACCAGGATCGATAAACTGCGGTCCGTGGATGCAGACCCCGCCGTTGATTTTACCCGGGTAGATATCCTAAGCGGTAAAAATATGTCGCTGTCGCCATACCGTGGCAAATATGTGCTGCTCGATTTCTGGGCCAGTTGGTGTGTACCCTGCCGGAAGGAACACCCGGAAATGATCGGGCTGTATAATAAGTATAAAAATAAGCCGATCGAGTTTATTGGCGTATCGGTAGACCATGAAGACGACAAATGGCGGCAGGCCGTTCAGAAAGACAAATTGCCCTGGCCCCAGGTGATATCGAATGCTGCCGCAGGCGATGCTTCGGGTACTAAACCCATCCATACCCTTTACGAAGTGCATGTATTCCCTACGATCATTCTTATAGACCCTGCAGGTAAAGTGGTGGGCCGCTACCTGGGTATCGACAAAGCAAAGCCGGTGTTGAAATCCCTACTTTCTTCTAAATAAATACTGCCAAAAAACATCCCCCGCTGCAAGCTCCTTCAGTTGCTTGTAGCGGGGGATGCGATCGGACAGCTCTCCTTGCGTGATGGATTCACACGCTGTCGTCACTTATTTTTCGAACGTAAAATCGGGCAGTTTGATCGATGCGCCACCCTGCAGGGCCGACTCGTGTGCCAGGATACCTACGCAGGTAATATTGGCCGACTGTACGGCATTGGGATAAGGTGACCTGTTTTGCACCAGCGCCGATACGAATTCGTGCACCAGGTGCGGGTGCGATCCACCATGGCCGGCGCCTTGCGTGAACGACAGGTGCTGGTGATCGTCTTCATCGTACACACCTTTGGTGGTAAAGCGCTGGATGGGCTCTGGTAACAGGTGCGCATAGTCGGGCGACACCACTTCTTCCGGAATTTCGGGCTCGGGTTTCTTTGCCGTATGTACTACCAGGGGTTTACCTTCTATCAGGGGCCACTCTACCGATTTCTTTTCTCCATATACTTCAAAGCTCTCGCGGTATTGGCGGGCGGTATCAAACAACGACCGATAGATATGAGCGCTCAGGTCGGCATTGCGAAATTTGATGTGTGTGCTCTCCACCGCAAAGGGGGAATTGTAATGTGCCTGCAATTCTTCGCGGATGGTGCCGGAACCAAAGCAGGAAACATACTCCGCCTCTCCCCTGGTGAGGGCTAATACGGGGCCTACACAATGGGTGGCATAGTGCATGGGTGGTAAGCCAGGCCAGTAATTGGGCCATCCGTCCATATCCTGCTGGTGACTGGCTTTGAGGAACTGTACCTTGCCCAGTTCGCCTTTTTCATACAGTTCCTTCATGAACAGGAATTCGCGGGCATAGACCACGGTTTCCATCATCATATAGGTAAGGCCCGTTTGCTGCACCAGTTCCACAATCTGACGGCAGTCGTCTACCGAAGTAGCCATGGGCACTGTGCAGGCCACATGCTTGCCGGCCTTCAGGGCTTTGATGGACTGAGCCGCGTGATCGGGTATGGGGGTATTGATGTGTACGGCATCGACGTTGGGATCTTTCAGCAGCTCATCATAATCGGTATACCTTTTCTCTATGCCCCAGGCATCCCCTATTTCTTTGAGCTTTTCAGGATTGCGCTGGCAGATCGCATACATATTTGCATTGGGGTGACGCTGGTAGATCGGGATGAATTCGGCGCCAAACCCGAGGCCAACGATGGCCACATTGATCTTCTTGTTACTCATATTAGCCAATTTATTAGTTATCAGTGTTGTCATTTACCGGGCCCAGTCCTTCAGGAAGCGCAGCCCCTCGGTGGCGAAGTCGTCCTGGTTATCGGCCATGGGATGCCAGAAGCAGACGGCTCCGGCGAGCTCCTTGTTATCGGGCGTAAAGCTTTCGATGGTGACGGTGCCCCTATAGTTGATCGCTTCCAACCCTTTCCGGTAATCCTGCCAGGGCGTTTGTCCGGTGCCGGGGGTACCGCGGTAGTTTTCGGATACCTGCAGGTGTATGAGCTGGTTACCTGCTGTACGAATAGCTTGTTCGATGTTCTTTTCTTCGATGCTCATGTGAAAGCCGTCGAGCATGATCTTCGCGGCCGGATGGTTGATGTCGTTGACCATGCGCAGCACATCTGCTGCGGTATTGACCAGGTCGGACTCGAAGCGGTTGAGCGGCTCGAGGGCGATCTGCAATCCGCGGGCCGCTGCGAGTTCACTCACCTTGCGCAGGTTGGTGACGGCCAGGTCCCATTCGCGCTTGCGTTGGTCGGGCGGCACCATACGCGCCTTGCCGACTGCCGAGTACATGGGTCCGCCGAAGAAGGCCGTACCTACACCTACACAAATATCGAGGCAGGCAGTAATGTAGTCGAAGCAGTTTTGGTGTACGGTAGGATCGTCGTTGGTCAAATCACGGGAAGGGCCAAAGGCGCCACAGATATTGGCCTTGAGGCCGTATTGCTCCAATCCCCGGTTGATGGCTTGTACATCGATCAGGGCCGGATCTTCCACCGCTATCTCTACCACCTCGAAGCCCATGCGGGCTATTTTAGGAAATAGTTCATCGATCGATGCGGTCGTGAACGGGGAAGTCCAAAGCCAGGTACTAACGCCGTACTGTATATTCAAAGCCATACTATCTTTTATTGTGTTTGTAAAGTGACTGCCTTGTATCCGCCGCGTGACCTGAAATACAGGATGAGGGCGACATAACAAAACAGCATGAAGAGGGGGAACCCAACGATGTAGCGCAGGGCTTCTTTTTTGGCGTCGTCGCGGATCTCTGTAACGGTTTGCTGCTCGGCGGCGCTGGCCTGTGCCAGTTTGCTTTGATCGAGCGCCTGGTAATCACCAAATACGCTGGTCTTGTTTTCGGTTACATACGTACTGTGTATACTGGTGCTGTTGGCTTTATCGTAGGCGAGAATGTTCGCATCGACCGATTTATCCTGGATGAATCCGAGGATACCAGCGCCAATGACGCCTGCTGCGATCATACCGAGACCGCCGGTGATGTTGAGCGTCAGCGCGCCCCCTTTGGGGAACCGCTCTGCTACCAGTCCCAGCATGGTGGGCCAGAAGAAAGTTTTGCCCAGGCCATAGATCGTAGCCGCCAGCAGGATCATCACGCCACTGGAGAAAGAAAGCATATAGAGGCCCAGGGCGGCGATGATGGAACAGATGGCCAGCAGACCCAGCGGTGATATTTTATGTACGATAGGCCCTGCAAAGAAGCGTAGCACAAACATGATGGCCGAAGTGTATACCAGTATCCATCCTGCCTGCAGGCCAAGCTCGCTCATGGCAGGCGTCATGAGGTCGGTGATCCAGCTATCGGTACCCAGCTCGGTAGTAGCGAGTGGTATCATGATCAACAGCAGGATGATAAACAGCGGTTGCCCGAGACTGCGGGTATAGATACCAAAGAGGATGGTGACGAGGGCAATGATGGAAATATTGAGGGTGAGCGACCAGGAGAACACGGCGCCCAGCTGGAATACGATCAGCGATACGATGATGAGGGCGCCGATGGCTCCCACTTCCTGCAGCATTTCTTTGTACGATACGCCAGCTTGCACCCGCTCGTTGAGGGGGAACTTACGGGCAATCATCATGATGCCATAAGCTACGGTAGGCAATAGAATGAGGGCAATCTTGTACTCCCAGGCGGTGCCCGGTCCCATCAGCAGGGCCATGATGCCACCGAGCACCAAACCGCCCGGCCAGGCAGCGTGCAGGATGTTGAGCCATTTGGTCTTCTCCCGCGGAAACATGGTCGCCACGACGGGGTTCACCACCGCTTCCACGGTTCCATTGCCCAGGGCTACGATGAAGGTACCGATGTACAACATCCAGTAGCCGGTAGCGAAAATGGTGAGTATGGCTGAACTGATGTGACAGATCAGCGCAAAGATCATGGCCGTTTTATACCCGATCTTATCGATGATGAGGCTGAACAAGACGATGCTGATCGCGAATGGCCACAGGCCTACACCGGCAATCTCTCCCAATTGTGTTTGGGTGAGGTTGAAGGCGGTTCCCCATTCGGGTAGGGTAACAGCCCGGAGGATGAACCCAAAGGAGGTGGTGACCAATGCCACGAAACAGGCATAGAACAATTTCATATCGGGCCGCGCGGTGGCGGTGGCGCCCGCTGTGTTGGCAGAATCGTTAGCAGTCATGCAGTTTTATTTTAGGTTGACAAGGTTATTTAACTACACGCAAAATACCGTTCATGATACGCCAGTGACCAGGGAAGGTACAGATATAGGGATAGTCGCCAGGCTCATTGGGTATTTTGAAGGTGACGGAATATTTGCCACCGGGATTGACCAGCGGTGTGGCCAGCAAAACTTCGGGCATTTTGGGTACATAGTGAATCTTGGCGCCGGTGCCGTCCATGGCCAGCTTATCGGCTGCGAGGCCTACCTTCTCGGTTGTATTGGGTTTTACCAGGAGGAAGTTGTGCTGCATGAAGTCGGGGTTCTGCAACACGAACTGCACGGTGATACCCGCTTTCACGGTGATCAGTTGCTGATCGTACTTCATCACGTCTTTCAATACTTTGATCACGATGGTACGATCGACCTTGGTGGCCGTGGTAGCGGCAGCCGTTGCTGCCGCAGTAGCCCCGAGGGTTTCCAGCTTACCGTTGGTGAGGTTGGCCCGCAGGAAGAACAGGGTATCGGGATAGTTGGTGATGCGTTCGTCGCCCTTTCGGTTGTCGAAACTCATGCGTAAGGGTACGATCAACTCTTTTTTAAACAAGCCAGGTGCTTTGGCGGTAGCCACTTCTTTATCGTTGATGAGCAGGCGCATGGCGCCTGTTTTCAGCAAGCCGGCTTTGAATGTAAACTTCGCGGGGAGTTCAGTAGGGGTAACCGCCGTATAGGCTTTACCCTCCTGGTTGATCTGGAAGTACATTTTATTCTCGAGGAAGTAGAGGCCATAACCATTGTTGCGGTCGCCCTGGGCAGCTACCATGCCGGTATATACGCCAGGCGTTCCTGGCATTTGCGGGCCACCGGGACGGGGTGCCATGCGCTCGATCTCACCGGTCACCAGGATCTCTTTATTGGCTACGTCATGATCGGGGGCATCGCTGGCCTGGTTGCGGCCAAACATCCTGCGCAATGGCAGGGTATTGAGACGTGAGCCGAAGGCCAGGCGCTGGGCGATGGAGGCTTCGATCAAAGCCGGGTTGTCGTTGAGGCCCCGTTTGCGGAAAGCTTCTTTGAAGGTGGCCTCGTTGATCTTGCTGGCGATGGTGAGCGCATAGCGCAGCCAGGTATCGGCCGTGTTCTCTTCCTGCTCTGCCATGCTGACCAGTACGTTGCCGATGCTGGCCGAAGTAGTCATATCGGTGGTAGCCAGTACCGCTGCGAGGCGGACGCGCATGTCCTTATCTTCAAACAATCCTGCTTTCTGCATCGCCAGGAAGGTCGTGTTGTTTTTGGGTAAAACCTCGATGGCCGCTTTGCGTACGCCGGCAGCAGGATGACTGAGGGCTTTGGTGGCAACGGCCAGTGCTTCTTTGTTGGTACCTTCCAGCGCCTTGAGGCCCTTCATCGTCCACAGGGCGTGGAGGGCTGGTGGGTTGATACCAGCGCCATCCAGTTGTTCGTTCTGCACCAGTTTGTAGAGCTGGGGCAGTACCGTGGTGCTGCCATTCTCTACGAGCAGGCGCTGGCCGGTCGTACGCCAGAACATATTGTCGCTGGCGAGGGCCTGTATCAACCCGGCAGGATCTTTCTTGTCGAGCTTAGTCGTATTCTTCTGATCGTTGTCTTTGTTGTAGATGCGGTAGATGCGGCCACGCTCGTGATCGCGCAGCGGGTTTACATAAGCATTTCCTTTACCGTTCTCTGCTTTGTAGCCACCGCGATCCACCGAAGGGGTTGGGTTGTGCTGGATGATGAAGTCGTACCAGTCGGTGACCCACAGCGCGCCATCGGGCCCTACCTCAGCCTGGATGGGTGCTGCCCACTCGTCGGCGCTTACCAGCATATTCCAACCATCAAAGTCTTCCTTGAAGCCAGAGCCTGACTGCTGCAATATGTTGCGATGTATGAGGCGGCCGGTAGGCTCGGTCACGAAGGCGATACGGTTCCAGTATGCTGCGGGGAAGTTGCGGGCGGTATAGAGGCTATGACCTGCTGCTGCGGTGAAGCCACCGTGTACATCGACCTGCCGAAGGTTTTTGGTGGCCACGTGCATGGGGTAATGCGATTCGATCTTCTCTACGCCCGTCTCCCGGATCTTTGCTTTATCGAAATAACGCTTTGGCATACCCAGGAAAGCGCTGTGCGTATTGTTGGCGGTGGAGATGAAGACATCAAACTCTTCGGAGAAGCCCAGTCCCCAGGTATTGTTGCTGGTATTGGACAGGTATTCGAGGCCGCTGCCGTTGGGGTTGAAGCGGTACACACCCTGGCCAAAACGCAGGGAGTCTTTTCCTTTCTTACCATTGTAATAACCGGAGTAACCTACTACGCCCCATATCTTGTTGTCGAGGCCATAACGCAGGTTGGAGGCCTGGGCGTGCGTATCTTCTTTGCCCCAGCCTTTAAGCATTTCCTGGCGTACATCGGCTTTGTCATCGCCATCGGTGTCTTTCAGGAAGAGGAAGGCGGGCGCCTGGCTCACGAGGATGCCTCCATTGACAAATACAAAGCTGGTGGGGATATTGAGTTTTTCGGCGAAGATGGTGATCTTATCAGCCTTACCATCACCGTCGGTGTCTTCCAGTATTTTGATGCGGTCATCGCCTTTGTCTTCGTCTTTGATCTCGTTGGGATAGTCGACGGTCTCGATTACCCAGAGGCGGCCACGCTCGTCCCAGTTCATATAGATGGGGTTGACCACATCGGGTTCGGCGGCGAACAGTTGCAGACCAAAACCGACGGGCACCTGTATCAATGACATGGACTCCTGGGGTGAGAGGGAGGATTGCACTTTGGGAGCAGGATCGCGTTTCTCGTAATTGGGCACGGGGCCGTCGTAGTAAGTAGGTTGTGCTACTTTAAATGCGTTGAGGTTGGCGCGGGCGTCGTCGCCTACTGCCCATAGGATACCGTTGCGCACCAAGGTGAGGAAGCCGGGATTGTTGAAAGTAGCATCGTCGTGGCCATAAGCGGTATAGAAAACCCTGCCTTGCCCATAGGGACGTACCCAGGTATAAGGTTCGTGGTGGCTACCTTCTACCCGCTCTGTGATCACTTCTATATTCTTGCTGATCTTGTCGTGCACATAGGTCTCATCGCGCGTTTCGAACAAGGGTACATTCTTCATGACCTCATGTTCGGGTTTGATGGCTACTAAGGGGAAGGACTCGAACTTGTGGCTTTTGAACTGGCCGCCGATCATTTCCACGACCTCGGGGGAATTACGGAAACAGAAGGAGGCAGAGTGCAGGGGAATAAAGCCTTTGCCGCTGCGTACAAATTTCAGCAGGGCCGCTTCCTGTGCCTTGCTGATGGTATCGTGGTTGGCGTACACGATGAGGCCATCGTACCCCTTCAGCACGTTGTCATTGAGGTCATTCGGATTGACGGTATAGGAAATATTAATACCATCTTTAAAGTATTCTTTGGTGAGGATGTCGGCCAACTTCTCCGAATCGTGGTGTTTGCTTTTGTGACCGAGGAAGAGGAGCTCCAGGCGGCGTGGTACGGGGGCCGTTTTCCTGGTATCGGCACTGAGCAACAGGATAGCAAAAAGGAGCAGGGCCAAACTGGCGAGGTTAGAATTCCTTAGCATGGCAATCATTTGGGTTCGTTTAGCGATCTCTACAAATCTCCCGGATTTTGTGGGGAAATCACGCTCCGATTATATCCAATACTGACTGTATTTTATCCTGCTTTTTGCTTATTTTAGATTTTCAGCGACAAAACACACTGTATTGAAAGCGGCTTTACACAAATCGGAGATTCCTCTATCACAAATTTTTATCATACGCCACCTGCGGGAGAAGCACTTTGACCCGGTGTGGCATGCGCATTCGGAATACCAGTTATTTGTGGTACTGGAGGGTACGGGCACGCGTTTTATAGGCGACAGCATCAAGTCGTTTAAGCCGGGCGAACTGGTCTTTACCGGGCCACATCTACCCCATTTGTGGCGCAGTGACGAATCGTATTTTGCGAAAAAGAGTGTGTTGATGACAGAGGGGGTGGTGATCTATTTCAACGAACAATTACTGGGCGATCAGATCATGGACAAGGAGGAGATGGCCAACCTGAAGAAGTTGTTCGTGCGGGCGGTACGCGGACTCGAATTTTATGGGGCTCCACGGGAGCAGATCATTACGCTGATGCAGGATCTGCTGACGGCACAGGGTATTAAAAGCGTGATCTGTTTGTTGCAGATCCTGGAGGTGATGGCTGGCACCAAAAGTTATCAATATATCTCATCCGTGCCGTATGAAGAATCGTACAACCAACACGAAACGGACCGGCTGAACCTGGTGTATGAATATGTATTGAAGCATTTCCGGCGTAAGATATCGCTGGAAGAGATGGCAGCGTTGCTGCACATGACGCCTACTTCCTTCAGTCGTTTCTTTACGGCCCGGAACAACAAGCCCTTTACCCGGTTTGTATCGGAGATCCGCATCAAACATGCCTGCAAGTTGCTGACCGAGACCAACGACAGCGTGGCGCAGATCGGCTACGAGTGCGGTTTCAACACGTTGTCCAATTTCAACAAACAGTTCAAGGAATTCATGTTGAAAAAGCCGGTGGAATACAAAAATGAGTTTCTGAGTTTGTAGCCATGGCGGCCATATTAAATGATATATTAATTCGCCAATAACCTTACAGGCCCTATTTCAAGTAGATTTGCCAATATAGACTATATGAGCATCAGCAACACAAAACCCTCGGTATTTTTAGCAGACGATGATCCGGACGACAGGTACCTTTTTGAGGATGCCTTTCACGAAGTGGCCCAGGAAACAGACCTGGTGATGGCCAATGACGGCAAAGAGTTGATGGAGATATTGGACCTGACGGTTCCCCCACCACCAGAAGTTATTTTCCTGGACCTGAACATGCCATTTAAAAGTGGCTTTGAATGCCTGTCGGAGATCCGGGAAACGAATAAACTCAAGGACATTCCTGTGGTCATCTTCTCGACCACTTCCGAGAAGGAGTTCATCGACCGGGTGTTTCAACAGGGCGCCAATTACTACCTTTGTAAACCCTCGAGTTTCCCTAAACTGAAGAATGCCATCGCGCAGGTACTTTCCATCAACTGGAGTGAACACCGCCCCCCCACCACGCGGGACAAGTTTGTGCTCCAGTGCTGAACACCGGTATTGCCGGCCAATTAATGCCAACCATGGACGCAACCATCTTCGCTACATTGAGGCGCACGAATATTGCCTTTCTCCAGGATTTCCCCCTCCTTGCTGAAAGTAATTCGCCAGCTGTACGGCACCATATCGATGCATATGATGGCGCAGTGCGGTCCATGCTTGACCGTCTGTTTGCCACCAGTGCCGGACTGCCCGAATTGCCACGTTTACTGACGAAACATGCAGCTATCGTGCAACAGGCGCGGGCTCTGACGATGGCTGGTAACGATCGGCTTGCCGTGCGGAATGATTCCGGACTGGCTTTGCTGACAGAGCGATCGGAACATTTACTGGACCTCGTACAACTGGCTGAACTACGTGTGGGTACCCCACCGCATTTGCCCGACAATGCTGCTGCGCTGCAGGCGGCGGTGATGGGGGCACCGATCGGCTTGCTGATCCTTCGTGGCGAGGATCTGATCGTCGAACTGGTGAACGATACCTATTTATCTATTGTTGACAAAACGCGGGAGCGCTTTGTCGGCAAGTCGCTGTACGAATCGTTGCCTGAAGTGAGGGCATTCGTTGCGCCCCTGTTTGAAGATATCTTCAAAACAGGCAATCCCTATTATGGCAATGAGTTCGAGGTAACGCTACACCGTTTAGGTAAACCCGAGACGTCTTTTTTTAACTTTGTATATTATCCCCTCTTCAATAGTCACCAGGCCGTGGATGGAGTGATCGTTGTAGCTACCGAGGTGACCGACCTGGTCATGAGCAAATTTGACTTGCAGGAGAAGGAGCAAAAGTTCCGCAATATCGTTACCCACTCTCCTATTGCGATGACTATTTTCCGTGGTCCCGATTTCATTATCGAGATGGCGAACAACTTTCTGCTGGAAAAGATCTGGCGTAAGAAGCCGGAAGAAGTACTGGGTAAAAAGCTGCTGGACGTATTTCCGGAGTTGCTGGACCAGCAGTTTCCTGAACTGTTGCGAAAAGTAACGAGCACGGGCATCGCGCACCGCGAAAAAGAAGCGCTGGCCATCGTGAATTCCTTCGATGGTTCCAAAGGCTATTACCTCGACTTTGAATATGCGCCCCTGATCGAAGCCGATGGAAGGGTATCGGGTATCATGGTAACGGTGAATGATGTAACGGAAAAAGTAGAAGCCCGTCGGCGTATCGAGAAAGCCGAGAAGCAATACCGGGAGTTGATCAATACACTGCCGGTGGCAGTTTACACGACTGATGCAGCCGGTTATGTCAATATCTATAACCAGGCAGCCGTTGACCTGTGGCGACGTACGCCTTCCATCGGTACAGATCGTTGGGGTGGCTCCATTGGTATGTTATCGCTGACCGGTCAACCCATTCCCCGGGAGGAATTTCCCACCGCTATAGCGCTTCGGGAAAACCGGGCTGTGCATATGGAAGGTTTTATTCAACGGCCCGATGGTTCTTTGCGTTTCGTGATCTCGAACCCACAGCCAATACATGATGAAGCTGGTGCAACGATTGGCGCCCTGAACGTGTTGATCGATATTACCGAGCGGAAGAAAGCGGAAAGTGCGTTAAAAGCCAGCGAGCAACAATTCATCAGCTTGACCAACCTATTGCCGCAGTTTATCTGGACAGCCAATGCGGAAGGCAATATGAACTATTTCAGTCAATCCTTCTTCGACTATACACGTATACGAGAACACGAAGTAACCACCTTGATCTGGCTGGAGTTGCTGCATCCGGAAGACCGGCAACCGAGCCTGGATGCCTGGGAAATCTCCAAACGATCGGGGAAGATCTTTCAGGCTGAGCAGCGCTTTCGCCGGTTTGATGGAGAGTACCGTTGGTTTTCGACCAAGACTACGCCGCAGTTTGACGAGCAGGGCAAGATCCGCCAGTGGGTGGGCACAGCTACCGATATTCACGACAGCAAGTTGTTGTCGGACGACCTGACTTCGCAGATCATTGAACGCAATAAGGACCTGAAGTTGATCAATGAACGGTTATTGCGCTCCAACAGCGAGTTGTTGCAATTTGCTTATGTGGCCAGCCATGACCTGCAGGAACCTTTGCGGAAGATACAGACTTTCGTAAGCCGTATCAGTTATAGTGAATCAGAACTGCTGACGGCCAAGGGTAAAGATTACCTGCAGCGCATCGAGAACGCATCCCATCGCACCCAGCAACTCATCAAGGACCTGCTGGCCTACTCACGTGCCAATGCGACGGACCATCATTTTGTGTCTACCAATCTTGCCGACCTCGTGGCTAAGGTGATCGGGCACCTGCAGGAGAATATCGAAGAGAAGCATGCCACGGTGCAGGTGGCGCCATTACCGGTATTGCCCGTAATCCCGTTTCAGGCAGAGCAGTTGTTCACCAATTTGCTGGTGAATGCACTGAAGTTTACGGTGGCTGGCAGAAAACCGGAAATTCGGATCAATATGCAACTAATGGGCGGTGAGGCTACGGGTATACCGGAGGCAGACCGTTCAAGCATGTATTATCATATCAGTGTTGCCGATAATGGCATTGGCTTTGACCCGCAGTTCCGCGACAAGATCTTCCTGGTGTTTCAGCGCCTGCATGGGAAGGAGTCGTATGAAGGAACGGGTATTGGTTTAGCGATCTGCAAGAAGATTGTAGAGAACCACAATGGGTTTATCACGGCGGATGCCAGTCCGAACAAGGGGGCCACGTTTCATATTTTCTTGCCGGGGTAGGTTGGCTGATGGCAAGCCGGATAAAGAAGGTTCGATAAAGACAATACAAAAGCCGCTCGATTGAGCGGCTTTTGTATTTGTACCCCAGACGGGAGTTGAACCCGTACCCGCATTACTGCAGACTGGATTTTAAGTCCAGCGCGTCTACCGATTCCGCCACCGGGGTAGCTAGTAGTATCGAAAGTAGAAAAAAAAAGCAGATAAGGATATTATCTGCTTTTTTTTGGAGCGGAAGACCGGGCTCGAACCGGCCACCCCGACCTTGGCAAGGTCGTGCTCTACCAAATGAGCTACTTCCGCGTTACACTCACTTTTCGTCGTAACTTTCAGTGAGTCAATTTCTTATCTTTTTAAAGAGCTTGTTTCGTTGTTGGGAGTGCAAAGATAGAGAGTTTTTCGAATCCGCAAAATCTTTTCTGATTTTTTCCGGATTATTTTTTCTCTACTTGTAATCCGGTGTATACAGGGTATTGGAAGGTACATTTACCTCAGGCTTACCCTTGTAGCTATGCTTGTACAGGCTATAGCAACCGCCGGTTACAAAAGCAACCAAACAGAATACTTGCAGGTAGAACAGGAATACGGAGGAGTCTACCCAGCTGGCCTTGAAGTCTTTGCTCTTTACTTCTTCTATCTCTTGGTGTTGATCCATAATCAATTGTGATTGGGAGGCAAAAATAATAATTCAGTTCAAAATATCATCACTTATCGCCAATAATTTCTGCAAAGGTTTTCTTACCGTTCACAAAGTGGCGCCACACCACGCTTTTGAGGATATAACCTTGCAATTTTTTTTTGCGTGACACGGGAAATACGCTCTGTTTTTGCTTAAAAAGCCACCAGTTCAGGAACGCGACATGCGCTTTGAACACGGCGGTAAAGTATCTCCCCTGCCCCTCTAATAAAGACTTAAAAGCCGATACGGTATCCAATAAAAAACGATACGGGATCTTCCACAGCGCCTCCCCTACCGGCATGTTCTTCGCCATCATGATCAGGTTATTTCTGAAATTCAAAAACACCTTGCGCGCATTGCCCTTCGGCAAGGTGCCACCACCTACATGGTACACGACCGATTGCGGGCATACATATACCTGGTATCCTGCCAACTGCAAACGCCAGCAAAGGTCTATCTCTTCCTGGTGCGCAAAAAAGTATTCATCAAAGCCCTCTAATTCAAAATACACGGCTGCGCGAATAAATAAGGCTGCACCGCCTGCCCAGAAGATGGGTATGGCATCATCATATTGCCCCTGGTCTACTTCGCAGAGATCGAAGATCCTGCCGCGGGCCAATGGATAGCCGAGGTAGTCGAGCATACCGCCAGCTGCCCCGGCATATTCAAACAACTCGCGTTGGTGATATTGTCTGAACTTCGGCTGACAGGCGCCAATGGTCGGATCACTTTCCATGAGCGCAATGACCGGCTCGATCCAGCCGGGCGTAACTTCTACATCGGAATTCAGCAAGATGAAATAATCGCCCTTTACAAACCGCAGTCCTTCGTTGTATCCTTTGGCAAAACCATGGTTACCGCTGTTGTGAACGATCTGCACGTTGGGATAATGCGCCTGCAGGAAGGCAACAGAATCGTCGGAAGAGGCATTGTCGATCACCGCAATATGCTTGTTGGCATAGGTAGAAGCCTGCACCGAAGGCATGAATTGCTCCAGGAACTTTCGTCCGTTCCAGTTGAGGATCACTATAGAAACCAAAGGTTGCGTCATAATGGTAGTGGGCGCTATTTCCGTTATACGGGATGCAAAGGAACGCATTTTATCAATTCTTAGTATTTTCCGGTTTTACCTTTTACAGTACATTGCAAGTGGGATTTGGGCGTTCTTCTTCCCATCTCAACAATACAAAACCAGCCCTGTACATGATTCGACCACTGTTTAACTGGAGGACCGGCTTATCCATTATCGCCATCGCCATCGTGATCGGCACCGTTTTCTATTCGCAGTTCCTTGCCCGAAAGATTGCCCTGGAAGAGCGGCAGAAAGTAGCGCAATGGGTGGAAGCCGGCAAGCTGCTCGTCAATGATACGACCGGTATCAGCGATAAGCTGGTGAGCATTATCATCTCGGAAAACAGAACCGTGCCCATCATCGAGACGGATGAAAAGGGCCATATCACGCAGTTCATCAACCTGGATTCCGCGAGTGTTGCCCAGGACAGCAACTACACCCAGGGTAAACTGAAGGAATTCAGCAAACAGAATGATCCCATTGTATGGGTCGATCCACGAGATAGTACCCGTACCAACCATTATTATTACGGCCATACCAGTTTATTGAACCAGGTGCGTAATTACCCGGTGGTGCAGCTTCTCATCGTGAGCCTGTTTATCATCATTACCATTGCAGCGTTGACGACCAGTTTCAAATCATCGCAAAACCAGGTATGGGCCGGTATGGCCAAAGAAACGGCACACCAGTTGGGCACGCCCCTCTCCTCGCTGCAAGGCTGGGTTGAAATGCTGAAGGACAATCCCGATAATGAAAAGATTGTGGTGGAGATGGATAAAGACGTAGGGCGCCTGAAACTCGTGTCTGATCGCTTTGGAAAGATCGGTAGCACGCCGCACCTGGAAGAACATGATGTGGTGGCACAAGTAGCTTCCATGATCGAGTACATCCGCAAGCGCGCTCCGGGAAGGGTGATTTTTTCGTTGGATACCGGTGGCGCATCGAGCATCCTGGCGCATATATCGCCACCCTTGTTTGACTGGGTAATCGAAAACCTGCTGAAGAATGCGCTGGATGCGATGGAAGGGAAGGGCAGCATAGCGGTGCAGGTAAAGGAGCAGGAGGCGGAGGTGATCATCGATGTGACCGATTCGGGCAAGGGTATTTCGCGCCAAAATATCAGTAAAGTGTTCAAGCCGGGCTTCACGACCAAGAAGCGTGGATGGGGCCTTGGGTTGAGCCTCAGCAAGCGCATCATAGCCCAGTACCACAAGGGGCAACTGTTTGTAAAGCAATCAGAACTGAATAAGGGCACGACTTTCAGGATCGTTCTAAAAAAATAAAGAAGTTTTTGACCGATTTGCACTTTTATAACAGAAACATGCTACATTTGCCTCCCGAATTTAAGGCCACGGTCTGAAAATTCACAAGGTCGCCCAGGTGTTGAAATTGGTAGACAAGCCACTTTGAGGTGGTGGTGCTTTCACCGGCGTGCTGGTTCGAATCCAGTCCTGGGCACAAAAAAAGCTCCGACGAATGTTGGGGCTTTTTTCGTTTTGGGCATCGCGAACTTGCTTATGTAAAAAGCCGGCAACGCCCATCACTGCATGGCTATTTGAATAAGATCAATCTTACTAAACCAGCGCAGCCAATCCGGCGACGCGAGTTCGCCGAACTTAGCGATCGGCTGGCAGATTGGCTTTCTCCCAGGCCCTAACTTTTTGACGGATCAGGTTGAAAAGTTGGGGGATTTGTGATTTAGGTGTTGTTTTGCGGGCTGATGAAAAAGGAACAAGGACAGGACACGATTAAGGAATTGATGGGCTATTTGTTGCCCGAGGGTACATTAGATTATTTTGATCTGATTCATATAGTAAAAGACAAAGTAGGGTTAGTGCTTTTTTTAGAAGAGAAGAATCTTCCTCCCACTGAGTATTCCAAGCAAACGCTTCACTCCAAAGGTTTTTTCCCTGAAGTAAGAATTCAAGATTTTCCTATCCGACAACACAAGGTTGAATTGAGCATCAGGCGTCGTCGCTGGGAGGTGCAGCCTACCGGAGAAATCGTATCACGCAACTGGGACCTTGTAATGCAAGGAGCACGACTCACCAAAGAGTTCGCGCATTTTTTAAAAGGAGCACTTGGATAATCATCCCATCAGCTGCCATCAACTCGGACGTTTCTTTCACCTGGATGGCAAACAATTTCAACAACAGTATAAGCACCACATCAGCGATTATAAAGACTGGGACCAACGTGAGCATGCCGACCAGTGGATGCTTTTCAAGAAGAATGTGGGAACTCATCTAAGCATTGATGAAACCGCACTTTCCAAAGACGAACTCTATACCATCATTACGAATAAAGCCGCCAAAGGGCTCAAGGGAGCTATTGTAGCTATTGTCAAGGGTACGCAGGCCGAAACAGTCATCAAAGCATTACTCAGGCTGCCAAAGCGCCTCAGAAATCAGGTACAGGAAGTAACTCTTGATATGGCGGCCAGCATGAACCTGATCGTAAAACGTTGTTTCCCGAATGCCAGACGCGTTATAGATCGCTTCCATGTTCAGCAACTGGCTAGTGAAGCCGTACAGGAAATCCGCATCAAATATCGTTGGGAGGAGTTAGACAGGGAAAACGCACAAATAGCCCTGGCAAAAAAACAAGAACAACCCTTCGAACCTCAACCTCTATCAAATGGAGACTCTCCCAAGCAACTGTTAGCCCGTAGCAGATACCTGCTGTTTAAGAATCCTTCGACATGGACTGACTCACAAAAACAAAGGGCACAACTGATGTTCGACAGATACCCGTTACTTAAAAAAGCCTATGACTTATCTATGAAACTAGGTGATATCTTCCGCCATTGCACCTGCAAAGAGCAGGCTTTTAAACGACTCGCGCTGTGGTACAACCAGGTCGAGGATGCAGGAATTGACTCATTCAGAACTGTCTCAAAATCAATCGAAACACACTATATCGCAATACTGGATTACTTTAATAACAGGAGTACAAACGCATCGGCGGAGTCATTTAACGCCAAAATAAAAGCCTTCAGAGCTTCCGCCAGAGGCGTCAGGGATATCAAGTTTTTTATGTTCAGGCTAGCCAAAATCTACGCCTGAGACCCCAACTTTTTGACTTGATCCTTTTTGACGGGCGCGATCAAACAGGCGGAGGTAATTGCCTTTCCTAATCTTTTCGCTTGATACTGCATCCAGCTCCTTCCAAAGCTCATGATAGGTCTCATATAGTGCCCGATAAAATACCTGGTCAGGTGGCGATACCGCGTCCGTGCCAAAGAGAAACCTGTCAGGAAATTTTTTCATCAGATCGGCGCTGGCCACCAGGCTCGAAGGAGACGCCACGATGTACTTGGCCACTTCATCCCAGGAAATATCAAAGTATACATGTGCGAATGCCGGATCTTTGAGCATATCATGAACGACTTCAATATGAGAGCTGGCAGGTTGATTGGGATACTGCCTGTTGCCAACCGGACGAACGACGCGGCCCAGGCCGATATGGGCCCAGATAATGGTGGTTTCAGGATGTCGCTTGAGCAATGATTTCATTTCGGCAAGATATACGGGCTGCTGTTTACCGCTGGCCATCGGCATATCCATATCATTGTGCAATATCACAATGAGGCCCACCTTACCGGCAAAGTCCAGTATACTATCCAAAGCAGGATTGGAGAGACTGGCCACTTCGCCAGACACTTTAGACGAAACAAACTCGCGGTGCACCGAAAACTCTCCCACCCCTGTAAAGACACCCGGGAACGTGCGCAGCACCCGTTCTATGTGCCGAACCGCATACATATCTGTTGGATTGAAACCGCTGATCATGGGATCAAAACGCTGCTGCTGGGCTTCGTCGAGCGCTTTGTATTGCATGGCAATGTACGCATCGGTAAATGAATACTAATACAAGGGCGCATCTGTTTCGAGGTAATACGTCGGTGCCAACCGCCCCGAGTTCTGGAAAGACCATTGCTGCTGCAGGGGAATACCAAACAAGGTGGACCGTCCTACTTCATTTCCCATGATCTTCAAAAACTGCTGGAGGCTTATTCCTTCCTGGATATAGTTGGTAAGGTGAAAATGGCTGTCGTTGAAGAGCGCGCTGTCGCTGTTACTGGTTTGCTGGCTGTACGCCTGCCGCATTCCTGCTAACAGGCTCAGCACCAGCAATAATTGCTTAAGGCGATTCATGGTAATTAATGTTGATTTATGATATAATAACGACGATGACCGGCAGCGATTGACCACGGTTCATGCACGGTAGTGCCAGGCAGCATATGCGTTCATACAGGAAGACACTTCCCGATCGGGCAGGTAGCCATGTGACGTAATAAATAAGCTATACAGGCAGGTATACCATTGACAGGCCTTCGCCCTGCCCACATCACTTCCCCATTGCCGGTACTGCGTGCTAATAAAACCCCTGAGTCCTGCTCACAAAAAAAGCCTCGCCACGGTTGCGGCAAGGCCTTTTATTTGGACTTACATGAAAACAAGTAAAATCATTACACTATCAGGAAGGACTGAACCTAACCGTTCATTCGACTAACTACAGTTTTGTTTGTTTGGTCTTGGCGTTGTCCAGGGCAAGTTTCTTTCCATCAATCAAATCCTTTTTCAAAACCAGGGCATTTTGAATATCCAACAGCCTCGTATCGATAGCAGACCTTTTCTTTTGCAGATCAGCCTGTTCATTGACCAATTGCTGGTAACTGTCTTCTTCTTTACGAATATCGTCCACCTGTTTGGTAATGTCAATACTACCCGAGTGCTTGTTAGCATCGCCTATGAAGGATTGTAAGAATGCCTTAACATGACCATTGAGACCGCTGTCTGACTGACTATTTGTAAAGTTGTTGTACCCCCTGGAAACAGCCATGTATACCACACTGGTGTTATTGGGACCTGGTACCACCTTGGTGTAGATATCCACCTTTTCCTGACTAATCTCCGATAGCACCACTCCTTTATATCGTGCGACATTTCCAGACATCCTTTCCTGCAGGCCCGACTGTTTCAGTCGTAACCGCAATGCTTCTCTTGTTTCTTTCTCGGGCTGATCAACAGGCATCATGACTGCATGCCTGTTTTCTTTATCAATCATTACGGACGTTTCGGTGGTCTGTGCTTTGCCCGACAGGGCCGAAAAACCGGCAACTGCTAATAGCAGTGCTATTTGTATTTGTTTCATTGTAGAATTTGGTGATTACGCAACCAGTTTAATTTTGTTTAGGCTTGAGTTTGTCTTTGGTAACATAAACGTTGTGTCCTTGTTTATCGACCCAATAATATTTTGAATGCCGATCTATATAGATCTTCTGACCATCGGGTCCTACCTTGTCCTTATAGACCTTATCGACAACAGCAGCTTTCCCTTTTACAGCCACCTCAGCGGTTTTATCGCCGGCCTTTTCAACAATATTCTTACGATCCGTCGTATCTGCTTTTGATTTAGTTTGTGCATTTGCCGAGCAAACTACCGCAACTATCAAAAATGCAGCAATACCAATTATCTTTTTCATACTTACAATTTTTCTACCAGTAAAGATCCACCCATTTAACCAGATAACTGTTATACAATGAACCTAATAAATTGTAACATTCACATATCCCGTCGACCAACATCGACTTCCACATTATACCACCCTACTGATCCACCAATAAGCACCCAGCCGCCCCATCTTGCCGACCTATTGGATGTAAGTGAGAATTATATAAAAGCAAATCAGGGTTCCATAACAACTACCAATAACATGACTGGTACCTTTAGTTCGGTTTTTCATAGGATATTGGATTAAAAAACAGGGCTGGATCTTTATCCGGGCCCTTTCCTTTCTTTCAGATCTATCTTTACAAGAGTTGGCCTAATTGTTATACTATGGATAATACAAGAGGAGACAAGACGCCTGGGAACGATGAGCTGGAACGATCAAAAGTGCATATTATCGTTGAGATCCTCGAATACGTGCCCCATTCGGTGGTTATAAAAACCATCATCAAAAAAACAACCGGCAATGTCAGCATAATGTCTTTTGACAATGGCGAGGGGTTGGTGGAGAAATCGACTCCCTTCGACACCTTCGTTCAGATCGTGGAGGGGCGAGCGGTGATCGTGATCGAAAAACAACCGAATAACTTAAGTACCGGCCAGGGGATCATCATTCCTGCACACGCATCGCATTATATTACACCCAATGAGCGGTTCAAAATGATACTGACCACTATAAAAAGCGGCTACGAATAAAGCCAAACGATCACATCACTTCAAACAACCGCCATTACTATCTGCTATGACCATTGAACAACTGCTGCTGCGAAAAACAGCGCAGTTGTTATTCTTTTTAATACCTAAATAACACGACCGTGATAAATATAGAACAATTCCGAATCGGCAATTATGTGATGGTAGATGATAAGCTGCGTAAGATCTGCAGTCTCAATCACTATGCTAACGGCGAGGAAAAATTAATTGGATTTGAAATAGACAATGATGTCGAATTTGAGCATCCATCATCGGGCAGATTGGACAATGTAAAGATAAATGACCAACTGCTAATAAGTCTCGGCTTCACTTTTCACCCTCATTTCAAGCTATGGCAGCATAAGCGACCCGATCGTACCTATTCGATCGAATTGGACAATGACTATTTCCCCCTGGATTTTGCCCATCAACCTATTGTACAACATATGAAACATCTGCACGACTTACAAAACCTTTTCTTCAGCATACAGGGCGAAGAACTGGCGTTTATTGTACCGCAACCATCACTTCCGTAACAATGCCCCATTCGATCAGGACGCACCCGGCTTACCCAACCGCTTCATCAGGCGAATATGAGAATAAATAGCCTGCCGCATGGTAGGATAATAATGATAGGGGATGCCAAACAACTCGCATTGTTGCCGTACGATCTTACTGAGTGCAGGATAATGTATATGGCTGATCTGGGGAAAAAGGTGATGCTCAACCTGGAAATTCAGTCCCCCCACCAGCCAGCTTATCACCTTGTTCCTCGGAGCAAAGTCGGCTGTCGTATTCACTTCATGAATGGCCCACTCAGAGGCGATCAGTTTATTATCCTCCGCCATGAATTCAAAACTCGTTTTTTCTACTACATGCGCCAATTGAAAAACGATGGACAAGGCTAGTCCCATGACTACATGTATGATCAGGAAACCAACCAACCATGATTGCCACCCGATAAAATAAACAGGCACACCTACATAAAAGAAGAGGTACAACAATTTGCTGGTCCAAAATACGATATGCTCACGGGTATTGATGCTATTGATTGGTGTGCGATGTATCTTCCTGGTGAAATACTTGATAAAGTCGTTGCCCCACATCCAGGCAAGTGTACTAATGGCGTACAGCAAGTACATATAGATAAATTGGAACCGGTGAACGGGCTTCCACTGCTGGCTTTTGCACACCCTCAGTAAAAAACTATTGGCCAGGTCATCATCCACACCATCTATATTGGTATATGTGTGGTGTATAATGTTGTGCTTGATCTTCCAGATAAAGGCATTGCTACCTAAAACGTTCATGCTGAGCCCCATGATGTCATTCACCCATCTTTTGCGGGAATAGCTGCCATGACAGGCATCGTGCATTACATTGAACGCTATACACACCAGCGACATTCCCAGCAAGGCCGACGACAGGATACCGGCCCACCATGGATAAGCGCCCCACAGCAGGAAGCTATACAATGCCAGGGCAACCGGCACCAGGATGATCGCCTTCATATATAACTTCCAGTTGCCAGTCTTTCGTAGTTGGTTACGCTCAAAATAGTCATCCACCGACTTTTTAACTGCCTGAAAGAATTGACGATTGCTATTATTAAATGTAACTCTGGCCATAAACCTTTCGATTGAACAATACATAAAATGATTCAACCTAAAGTTGGCAAATCTTGCCGATGCCAGGCTTATAACATTCCGGGATTATATCACAAAATTCACACTTTGACGGGGAAAACCTACAGATCATCAAGCATTGTACGCCGATTGTTCTTGATCTGTTTAAAGTGGGAGGGGGTAAGACCCGTTACTTTTTTAAACTGGGCCGATAGGTGGGAAACACTGCTGTAATGCATCTTAAAAGCTATTTCCGACAGGGTTAATTCATCGTAAACCAGCAGCTCCTTGACCCGCTCGATCTTATGAGAAATAATGAATTGCTCGATCGTTACCCCTTGCACCTCTGAAAAAATGTTGGCCAGGTAGGTATAATCGTAGTTCAGCTTCTTACTCAGAAAATCAGAAAACCTCACCCTCAGTGGCTCTTCGGAATAATGGACCAACTCGATGATCACCTGTTTGATCTTCTGTATTAAAATGCTTTTCTTATCATCCATGAGCTCTAAACCTGAACGTAATAAAGCTACCTGGATAAGTACCCGTTGTTCCGGGGTAATTTCTTCCTCAATCTGTACTTCGCCCAGTTCTACGATGATGCAATGAAACCCCAGCTTGGATAGTTCATCCGTCACAACCATTTTGCAGCGGATACATACCATATTTTTGATGAAAAGTTTCAAAAGCTTCCCTATTTGTGAAGGTATGCCAGTCGATATTGATGGAACTGATCGCCCGGCAGCTCCCTCTAAACCAGCACACTGGCTGACCGTAAAGTTAATTAATCCGATTGTCCTTGACAGAATTACCTTACGCAAAAGGGAGGCCCGACCGGCTAATCCCATCTGTTTCGGGGCAGAAGGTAATCATGCTACCTGACAACCCATGGACAGATAGCTCCCCATAAAACAGATTCCGGCTAAAGCCTTCGTGCCAGGCAACCGGCAGCTATTTTACGTATATACATAGTAGACAACCTATCATCTCCCAATAGTTATACTGGCTCGCGGGGCGTAAGGTACCCTATAACCGGAAGCTACTAAGCAGGCTCGGGAATTGTGACGTCTACCATACAACAATAACAAATTCATGTTTTATCATATCAAAGAATTACGGTTCACCAGCAACTGGAAGGAAGAACGCGGAATACATTTTTATATAATCAATCAATTATGGCAAATACAAAATCTAAAACCGGTGCTGATCAAAAACTACCAGCATCCAATGGTTCAAAAAAATCACCCAACCTGGCCGAATCCGTTAAACCTGTTTTAGACGGAGAAGACCAACCCGGTTCGATGGGTAGCGGGAAAGGAAACACACAGCTGGCCACCTTCTTTGAAGACGCTGTTAAGGACATCTACTGGGCTGAAAAAGCCCTGACGAAAGCGCTCCCCAAACTTAAAAAGGCCGCCACCACCGAAGAGCTACGGTCAGCTATCGATATACATATGGGGCAAACCCAGGAACATGTCAATCGACTGGAGCAGGTTTTTCAACTCCTGGGCAAAAAAGCACAGGCTAAGAAATGCGATGCCATGGAAGGCTTGATTAAGGAGGGAGAAGCTGTATTGGAAAATACCGAAGAGGGCAGCATGACCAGAGATGCGGCGATCATCGTTGCCTCTCAAAAAGTGGAGCATTACGAGATCGCTACCTATGGCAGCCTTGCCAGGTTGGCCTACACGATGGGACAAGAAGAGATCGCAGACATCCTGGAAACTACCCTCGAAGAAGAAAAAGAAACGGACGAGGGTCTGACGGATATTGCGGAAAACAACATTAACTGGGAAGCCGAGCAGGAAGCGGGTAAAAACGAATAGTTCCCGATACGGGGAGATGTGCACCAATCGCAGGGCCGGGTTCTCCCGGCCTTTTGCATGTCTATAAGTCCTATTATCAGTACGAGGTAATTATTCCCCGTAATATAACGATCCTGATTATCCTCACATGCGCTGAATTCAGCCAAAACAGCGCTGGCACAATTTTGCTGCATGATTCAATATCCTTCCCTATAATATTTTCAATTAATACTTTCACGGTTATGTACCCTGACTTAATTTGTTTCAGCCACCTTCGGTGGAATTTCGTATTTCAAAGACCCCAACATTTGCTCAGTCGATTTGCAAATCACGGAAGGGTCTTTTTTATCGAAGACGCTTTTTTTGACGCTGCAGCGGGTGACAGCTATTATGACATCACGAAAGACCCACAACTACAGCTGTGGATCATTCAACCGCATGTGGAACAGGGAATGGCAGCCGAGGACCTGGTCGCCCTGCAGCGCAAGCTGCTGGATCAACTGATGCGTGACCACCAGATCAACCAATTTATTGCCTGGTATTACTCGCCCATGGCTTTGCAGTTCAGCGATCATCTGCAACCTGTCGTAACTGTCTATGATTGTATGGATGAGCTATCGGCTTTTTTGTTTGCGCCTCCGTCATTGAAGGAGCTTGAAAAAATGCTGCTACAACGCGCTGATCTGGTATTTACGGGTGGGCACAGCCTATATCAAGCGAAAAAGCACTTGCATGATTCTATATACCCCTTTCCCAGCAGTATCGATCACCAGCATTTCAACAGCGCCAGATCGACTATGCCGGAACCTGACGACCAATCGGGCATCCCATCCCCGAATAGGTTTTTATGGTGTGATCGACGAACGCCTTGACATTCTGCTACTCGCCGGCCTTGTCTCGAGCCGGCCGCATTGGCACTTTGTATTGATCGGGCCGGTTGTGAAGATCGATCCGGTTTCGTTGCCACAAGCATCGAACCTGCACTACCTGGGTGGTAAACAATACGATGAGTTGCCGGCTTATCTTGGCGGGTGGGACGTCGCGATGATGCCGTTTGCCCGCAACCAGGCGACACGTTACATCAGTCCTACGAAAACACCTGAATACCTCGCAGGAGGCAAGCCAGTTATTTCTACCAGTATTCAGGACGTTATTCATCCGTATGGAGCGCTGAATTTGGTAGAGATCGCAGACACGCCCGAAGCATTTATCACCTGTGCCGAAAAAATGCTGTCGGAATCAGACAAAACCACCTGGCTCGAGACGGTAGACGCCTACCTTATCACCACTTCGTGGGATAAGACCTGGCAGGCAATGGTAGCATTGATAGCACCGCTGCTACAACATCAAAATATTAATCAAGAAAAATTACCCGTGAATGTTTGATTATTTAATTGTGGGTGCCGGCTTTGCCGGGGCAGTGATTGCCGAACGTCTGGCCTCCGTGGCAGGCAAGAAAGTATTGGTAGTTGACAAGCGTAACCATATAGGTGGCAATACCTATGATTACCATGATGCGGCCGGCATTCTGGTTCATAAATACGGTCCGCATATTTTTCATACCAACAGCAAGGACGTGTATGATTACCTGGGAAAATTCACCAGCTGGCATCCCTACGAACATCGTGTGCTGGCCAGTGTGGATGGCATGCTCGTACCCATTCCTATCAACCTCAATACACTAAACGAATTGTATGGCCTGCACCTGGAAGCCAGTGAAGTGGAAGCTTACCTGCAGCTAAAATCTGAAGAAAAAGCCATCATCAAAACGTCGGAAGATGTCGTATTGAGTAAGGTAGGCAAAGACCTTTACCAAAAGTTTTTCCGGGGCTACACGAAGAAACAATGGGACCTGGACCCGTCGGAACTCGATGCTTCTGTTACGGCCCGGATACCCGTTCGCTTCAACCGCGATAACCGTTATTTCACCGATACGTACCAGGCCATGCCAGCATTGGGTTATACCAGGCTTTTTGAACAAATGCTGAGCCATCCCAATATCAAGGTAATGACGAATACGGATTATAAAGAAATCGAAGATAGCATTGCTTTCAAGAAAATGATCTACACCGGTCCCGTTGATTACTACTTCGACAACTGCTACGGCAAACTGCCCTACCGCTCTATCGAGTTTCAATTCCGCACTTTCGATACGGCGGTCTTTCAGCAAACAGGCACCATCAATTATCCCAACGAACATCCCTATACACGGGTTACCGAATTTAAATACCTGAGCGGGCAGATCCATCCAAAGACCTCCGTCGTGTATGAATTCCCCAAAGCGGAAGGAGATCCTTATTATCCCGTACCAAGACCCGAAAATGCCGAATTATACCGCAAATATCAATTATTGACCAGAGAGTTGCCCGACGTCTACTTTACCGGCAGATTGGCTACCTACAAGTATTATAACATGGACCAGGTAGTAGCGCAGTCGCTTTCCTTGTTTAAAAAGATCATGTCGCAGGAGGAAGTCCCCCTAACACAGGGCATTGCTTCCGCGTATCCGCCTTCGGTCAATGGAAAAGATAGCTGATACCACTACAAAGCAACAGTTATGGCAGGTAATCAATTTATGTTCACTACGGGCATTGAGAACAGCTACCCCACTATTTCACTGCCGGATGGCAGCACCAAAAGGGTAGATGAAATGGAGAAAACGAATCACTATACCTTATGGTCGCTGGATTTTCAATTGGTAAAAGAGATGGGCATCGAGTTCCTACGGTACGGACCTCCTTATTACAGTACCCATACCGGCCCGGGCCATTATAATTGGTCATTTACAGATACAACCTTTCAACGATTAAAGGAGCTCCACATAACGCCTATCATCGACCTTTGTCACTTTGGAGTGCCCGACTGGATGGGCAATTTCCAGAATCCTGAATTCCCCTATTGGTTTGCTGAATATGCAGGCGCTTTTGCACACCGGTTTCCATCGCTCAAATTATATACCCCCATCAACGAGATCTTTATCACGGCCTTGTTCTCGGCACAATATGGTTGGTGGAACGAGCGACTGCAATCGGATGCCGCCTTTGTCAATGCTTTGAAACTGATCAGCAAGGCTAATGTAATGGCCATGCAGGCGATATTGAAAATACAACCACAGGCTACTTTTATACAGAGTGAATCGGCCGAATATTTTCACGCAACCGATCCTGCCGCCGTGCCCCAGGCTCGTTTTCTCAATCAGAAACGCTTTTTATCGCTCGACCTTACCTACGGGTACCCACTCAATGTTACTATGTATGAATACCTGTTGCAAAACGGGATGACGAAAGCAGAATACCAGTGGTTTGCCCAAAACCAGGTGAAAGCACGTTGTGTAATGGGTAATGACTACTATGTCACGAACGAGCACCTCGTACATCCGGATGGCTCCACCCAGGCTTCCGGAGAGATCTTTGGATATTATGTTATAACGCGCCAATATTATAAACGTTATAAGCTCCCCATCATGCACACCGAAACAAATATCCGGATGCCGGCGAGCAAGGAATGGTTGCTTAAGCAATGGGCAAACGTACACCGGTTGAAACATGATGGAATACCCATTATAGGCTTTACCTGGTATAGCCTGCTGCACCAGGTAGACTGGGATTCGGCACTGCGCAACGATGATGGAAGGGTAAATGAGTTAGGACTCTACGACCTCGAGCGACAGCAAATGCCGGTGGGAGCTGCCTATCAACAACTGATCAAAAGCTGGAAAGATATCATCGCAGAAGAAAGTTATGGATTGGTGTTTCATAATTGGTAAGCAAGCCTACCGCACAAAAGTTTCTTTTTGCACAATAATGGTAGCCGTAAAAAAGGTAAAAAGATCGTGTGCGGTAATACGCTTATCTTTTTCCGGCAATGCAAGGGGTACAGGAGGATGGGGTAACGCCTCCGCAACATGCTCCCGTTGCTGCTCAATGCTACTGTATTCTATGCTCTCTGGTGCCATACTGATCGTTTAGGGTAAATCTCAACAATCCCGTGCCAGGCCGCAATCAATTAATAGATACCTATGATCGAAAATCCTTTTCACAGTTTCTGGATGGCTGGCTACGAATGCGCAGACCACATCAACGCATTTGGCAACCGCGTAGACCTGTTATCTGAAACCGGCCACCTGGCTGCATTGGAAACCGACTACCGCGACCTCGGCCATTTCGATATCCGCACCGTACGGGAAGGCGTTAGATGGAGCCAGGTGGAGCGAATTCCCTTCCACTACGACTGGGGGGTGGTGACCCATATGATTCGCCAGGGCAGAAGATTGGGAATCCAGCAGGTATGGGACCTCTGTCATTTTGGTTTCCCCGACGACCTCACCCCCTTGCATCCGATGTTTGCCAGGCGCTTTGCGCGGTTCTGTCGTGCCTTCGTGCTCCATTACCGCTCCCTGGAGCCGGATGCATGCCTGATCGTCACCCCCATCAATGAAGTAAGCTTTTTATCCTGGCTGGGCGGCGATGTGCGAGGCACAGTGCCTTTTTGTGTAAGGCAAGGCTGGGAAGTAAAATATGCGCTGATGCGCGCCTACATCGAAGGTGTTTATGCCATGCAGGAGATAGATCGTCACCTGCGCATCATGACCACCGAGCCATTGGTTAACATTGTGCCCGCTGCGCAGTCGACCTATGATCAATTGATTCACGCAGCTCAACTGCATGAACAACAGTTTCAGTCGATCGATATGTTGCGAGGCAGCTTATGTCCTGAATTGGGGGGATCACCGCAGCTGGCAGATATACTGGGTTTCAACTACTATGCGGCTAACCAATGGATCGCCGACGCTGGTACGGTGCTGCCCTGGACCAATGATCCTCCTGATGAAAGATGGCGCCCGTTGAGTACGCTGTTTAACAGTGTGTGGCAACGATACCACCTTCCCATGGTATTGAGCGAAACCAGCCATCCGGGTATCGACCGCCCCGCGTGGATCCACCATATCGGAGAACAGGTTCAAATCGTGCAACAACAAGGAATGCCAATATGGGGTGTATGCCTTTATCCTATCATTGACCGGCCCGACTGGGACAATCTGCACCATTGGCACCATTCCGGCCTTTGGGATACAGCGCCAGGTTCAAACAATGCGACTACACGCATACTTCATGAAGCTTATGCGACTGCACTGCGACAGGTGCAACACCAGAACGGTATGGCAAGTCAGTAAGTTGCCCGATCTGTTAAGACGATTAAAGGGTAGGGATGCCGGAGGATTGAGTAAACAGATACCAGTCAATATCATGTCAATATTTGTTAAAATACACTTATACAGACAACTACGTTCTTCATAGTTTTATCCGGAATTATCAAAATATGAAAATACATAAAGTGTCCTTGCAGCTCATCCTGTTTGCCACTGTCTTGTTCCAGGGTATCAACAAGGCCCAGGCACAAAGCGGCGACCAGATCCTGGACGGCATCGGCGAAACGAGTATGATCGCCCGCTACCTGTTTAATGGAGACCTGAAAGACTGGTCGCGCAATACCCTGCATGGAAAATTCCAGGGTGGCGAAGCCCCCTTTGTACGGGATGAAAGATTTGGCAGGGTATTATCCCTGACCGGCGATAACAATGCTTTTATCACCCTTCCTACCGAAACATTGACCGACCTGGAGTCGCTCAGTATCACCGGTTGGATATTCCTGCGCTCCACCCAGCCAGGCCAGCGTTTCTTTGATTTTGGCAAGGATGCCAGCAAACACTTCTTTGCAGCACCCGCCGGCACAAAAACACAGGAAGGCTACCAGGCCTCCATCACCGAAAAAGGCGATCGCAAGGGTGCCGTAGCCCCGGTGATCGAAGCCAACAAATGGGTTCACCTTGCTATTGTGATCGATATTCCTTCCAAGACCATTACGACCTATGTAGACAGCAAACCTGCTGGCCAGGCAGCTGACATACCGAAGGAACTGACAGAAGTATTCGGTCAGCAGGCAGGAGATAAAAATCTCTATATCGGCAAATCCTTGCTGGCAGGCGACCCCAATCTGAATGCCCTGCTCCGCGATTTCCGCATCTACCGCGTTCCCCTGACCACCAACCAGGTGGCGGGCATATTCAACAATACCCGTCGGGGCATTAACCAGGGTTCTGTCAACACAGGTGGCAGACGCCCGGAAGACACCCTTCCCCGCTTCTCTCCTACCGAAGCAAAACTGTACAATACTTACCTGGTACAGGTAGCTGACGTGAAAGTAGAAACAGCGGTGGGCGAGCTGCCCCGTCTGCCCAGCTACGTAGCCGGCACCTACAAGGACGCTATGCAAGGTAAAGGCCCGGCAGTACGCGTGATATGGCCTGCCGCCATCGACAATACCCTGGTATTGAAACCCGGCACCTACACCGTTACCGGTCGGGTTGCTGGCACCAGCTTTCAACCGAAAGCCACAGTCACCATCAAGGAGAACCCAAAAGCAACCGCACCCACATTAAAGCTGCAGGCGTTTCCGTTGCACCAGGTCACCCTGAAAAACGATGCACATGGACATGAATCCAAATTCATCCAGAACCGCGATAAGTTTGTATTGACGCTGGCTAAAACCGACCCCAACTCCTTCCTGTATATGTTCCGCCATGCATTTGGCCAACCACAACCGGAAGGCGCCAAACCATTGGGCGTATGGGATAGCCGCGATACCAAATTGAGAGGCCATGCTACCGGTCACTATTTGACCGCTATTGCACAAGCCTATGCCAGCACTGGTTACGACAAGGTCCTGCAGGCGAACTTCTCCGAAAAGATGGACGCCATGGTCAACACCCTGTACGACCTGTCTCAATTATCCGGCAAAGCAAAGCAAGCAGGTGGCGCACAAGTAACCGACCCTGCGAAAGTGCCTTACGGTCCCGGCAAAACAGCCTACGACTCCGACCTCACCGATGAAGGTATCCGTACCGATTATTCGAACTGGGGTACCGGATTCATCAGCGCCTATCCGCCCGACCAATTCATCATGCTGGAAAATGGCGCCAAATATGGCGGCCAGAAAAACCAGATCTGGGCTCCTTATTATACCCTGCACAAGATCCTCGCAGGCCTGATGGATGTATACGAAGTAAGCGGCAACAAAAAAGCCCTTGCGGTAGCCTCCGGCATGGGCGATTGGGTCTATGCCCGCCTGAGCAAGGTACCCACCGATACGCTGATCAAAATGTGGAACACCTATATCGCTGGTGAATTTGGTGGCATGAACGAAGCCATGGCCCGCATGTACCGCATAACCGGTAAACCTGAGCACCTGAAAACGGCGCAACTGTTTGACAATATCCGCGTATTCTACGGCGATACCCAGCACTCGCATGGCCTGGCCAAGAACGTGGATCTTTTCCGCGGCCTGCACGCCAACCAACATATTCCACAAGTAGTAGGCAGTATCGAAACGTACCGCGCTACCAATAACCCCGAATACTACAAGATCGCCGATAATTTCTGGTACAAGATGGTCAATGACTATATGTACAGCATTGGCGGCGTAGCTGGTGCCCGTAACCCCAACAATGCCGAGTGTTTCATCGCAGAACCCGGCACGCTGTATGAAAACGGCTTTTCTGCCGGTGGACAAAATGAAACCTGCGCCACCTACAATATGCTGAAGCTGACCAGCGATCTGTTCATGTTTGACCAGAAAGCGGAGTACATGGACTACTACGAGCGTTCGCTGTACAACCATATACTGGCTTCTGTAGCAGAGAATAGTCCGGCCAATACGTACCATGTTCCCCTGCGCCCAGCTTCTACCAAGCAGTTTGGCAATCCCAATATGACCGGCTTTACCTGCTGTAATGGCACTGCCATCGAAAGCAGCACCAAGTTGCAAAACTCCATCTATTTCAAGAGCAAGGACGACAAGGCACTGTATGTAAACCTCTTCATCCCTTCTACCCTGGAATGGACAGAGCGTAAGATTTCCGTAGAACAATCCACCGACTTCCCGAAAGAAGACCAAACCCGTCTGACGATCAAGGGCAATGGTAAATTCGACCTGCACGTACGCGTACCAGGTTGGGCTACCAAAGGCTTCTTTGTCAAGATCAATGGTAAAGACCAAAAGGTATCTGCCAAGCCAGGTAGCTACCTGAAGATCAGCCGTAGCTGGAAAGACGGCGATGTGGTAGAGCTGAAAATGCCATTCCAGTTCCACCTGGATCCGGTGATGGATCAGCAGAACATCGCGAGCCTGTTTTATGGTCCGATCCTGCTGGCAGCCCAGGAACCGGAAGCCAGAAAAGACTGGCGTAAAGTAACCCTGGATGCCCAGAACCTGGGCAGCTCGATCAAAGGCGATCCCCAGCAGTTGCAATTCACGATCGACGACGTGGTATTCAAACCCTTCTATGAATCGTATGGCCGTCACTCCGTATATGTGGATGTAACCTTAAAATAAGCTTAAAGGCTATATTATATTTCAACCGGGCCGTCGCATTCCTTGCGGCGGCCCGGTTTGCTGGTGGGATATACTACCCATTTCCCGTACTAATCATATCCTAATCAGGTTATCGCCGCTTTAGCAAGCCAGTTTACCTACTTTTGTAGTTTTTATGATAACTGAAAGCAACATGGGTATATCTACCAGCAACATATCCGCTACCAGCCGGTTCTCCAACAGGGCAGAAAACTATGCCCGGTTCAGGCCTGGTTACCCCGATGAAATCTTCGACTTCCTGGAGAAAGAAATGCAGCTGAAGGCTTCCGATGTCATCGTCGATGTAGGTTCTGGTACAGGACTGTTTGCCGAACCCCTGCTGAAACATGGCTTGCATGTGGTATGTATAGAACCCAATGAAGAAATGCGCAAGGCGGGCGAAGAACGGCTGCGCAAATACCCCGCCTTTGAAAGTATGCAATCGACGGCGGAACATACGGGCCTCACCGAAAACAGCGTAGACCTGATCACCGTAGCCCAAACCTTTCACTGGATCGATCCGATCGCGGCCAGGCTGGAATGCAAACGGGTATTGAAACCCCACGGGCAGGTAGTACTCGCCTGGAACCGTCAAAGGAATGAGTCTACTTTCGAAAAACAGTACACCGAGCTGCGCAACCGCTACCGCATGGGCGCACCTGGTCCCATCCAAATTGATCCGGTGCTCATCAATGAATTCTTTGCGCCGGCCCCGGTAGCCACGAAAATAGTATCCAACAAACAACTGCTCGATTTTGAGGCGCTGAAAGGCCAGCTATTATCGAAATCTTATAGTCCCCTTCCTGGTCATGATACGTACGACGATATGATCACCGACCTGATCAAGCTTTTCGTTGCCTACAACCAGCAGGGACAGGTAGCCATTGAATACGAAACATTGTTGTTCTGGGGTAAGCTCGATTAGGTATCCAACACCGTATTGACAAGGCCACCTGCTGCTGGTGGCCTTGTCGTTTATAACAGTATTTCAACCGGGAGTATTTTAACAGTTTGCGGCTTCTACGCAAGCTCGTGTGGTAACATTTATCTATATTCGATCGTACACATTTTCTTACACAGCCTGTAGACCACAGCAACACTCTCCACTTAAATAGATCCTTGTATAGGCACTTTCGTCAGTGCCCGGGCTTCTATTGCCTCAGCCATATGGAGTACTCCCAAAAATCCACAACAGAGTAGGGCGCGATGCCGGAATGCGAAAAAGAAGGCACCCTTTTTTTAAACCTTGTATATGAAAAGAATCCAACTGACCATCTTCGTGGCGGCACTGTATGCGGTGGCCGCCTGCAAAAAACAAGCAACCGACAACCCGGAGGGAGGTCCGCTTCCCATTCCGACCAATGCTACAGCTGCTGCAGCTCCTGCTTGCGCGCCTGTTATCTTCAACCTGGCAGTAGATCCGGCTACCGGCTTCAGCTACCTGTACAAAGTAGTAGGTTCTCCGAGTGCCGGCCCCATATCAGTAACACCCATCAACGGGAGCATGGCAACCAACCAGCTTCGTCTGTGTGGCGGCACGCCGGTCAAGTTTGCTTCTGGTTTGTCCTTCGATCCGGCTTCCAATACCTGGTGGGGCACAACCGGCGCTGCCGGCACACCAGCCAACCATATCCTCAAGTTTACCGATCCCAACTGTATCACGGCGATACCTGCTTTGAATACCTGCGGTCTCCTGCTCGACCTGAGCGATATCGAGCGTGACCCTACCAGCGGCTTGTATTATGCGCTGAACCGGGGTACAGCTAGTCCCAACAACCGCGTAGTACGGATCGGCATACCGGGCGCCAACGTAATTTGTTTGCCCAATCCTTTGTCGCCTTCGTTGTTCGTGCGTGGACTCACCGTACATGTGAACGGTAAGCTCTATGTCATGGCGGTCAATGGCACCAGCGGTCGCCTGCTGGACGTGAACAAGGTGAGTGGCCTCGTCACTGCCACGTACTCCTACCCCGGCGCCATTACACCTTCTCCGGGCGTCAACATTCCGGAGATGGGTCTGCACCATGATTCTATTTGCGTAAACCGCTTCATCACCGGCAACTACGATCCCATCGCGCTACCTCCGCTGTATACCGATGGTATCCCCGCCGGTCTGCCTGGCGGACCTGTATACAGTGCAGTATCGGGTGCCTTGAAACCCACCGTCGACTGGGCAAGGCCTTAACGCCAGCCGTGCTGGCTACAGGCTGAGCAACGTGTACAGCAAAAGGACATGGCGTACTGCCCTGTCCTTTTGCATTTACCCCTACATTTGTACCCAATGAAAAAAGGACTACCCGCTGCGGAGCAACTATCGATCGTGCGCCATTTACTGCGCTGGACGGTGATCTGCCTGCCGGTAGCACTGGTCACCGGATCGCTGGTCGCCTTCTTTCTCTGGTCGCTCGATATCGTGACGCACTGGCAATGGCAGCACCGCTGGTTGCTGTATTTGCTACCCATCGCTGGTATTGCCATTTACTGGCTGTATAAAGCAGGGGGGCGTGAAGCCGAAAAAGGCAATAACCTCATCATCGACGAGATCCATATGCCGGGCGGCGGCGTTCCCGCACGCATGACGCCCCTGGTATTGATTGCCACCCTTCTTACCCATCTTTTTGGCGGCTCTGCCGGCCGCGAAGGCACCGCGGTGCAAATGGGCGGAAGCATGGCGTCGTTGCTGGGCAAATGGTTCAGGTTATCACCGGAAGATATCAGCATTATACTGATGACCGGTATTGCTGCTGGTTTTGGTGCGGTATTCGGTACACCACTCACCGGTGCCATCTTTGCGCTGGAAGTGTTAGCGATCGGGGTGATACAATACAAAGCATTACTGCCCTGCCTCATGGCAGCGGTACTCGGCGATATCGTATGCAGTGCCTGGGGTATTCACCATACCAGTTACCACATCAGCCTGCAGCCATCCGTGATCAATGAGTTGTTGTCCCTCTCTTTTCATATACCCACCTTACTCAAGGTCATTGTAGCCGGCGTAGCCTTTGGACTGGCTGCCTGGCTATTCATCCAATTGCTGCACGTCATTAAAGCACAATCGAACAAATTGCTCCCCACGCAACAATGGCTGATCCCGGTGATCGGCGGTGTGCTCGTCATTGGCCTTACAGGGCTACTCGGCACCTACGACTACCTCGGTCTGGGGGTGGCAACACCAGACGGCACGGGCGTATCCATCATCAATGCTTTTAAGGCAGGTGGTGCGGATACCTGGAGTTGGTGGTGGAAACTGTTGTTCACCGCCATAACCCTGGGCATGGGTTTCAAAGGGGGCGAAGTAACGCCGCTGTTCTTCATCGGTGCCACCCTGGGCAATACCCTGGCGCTCGCGCTGGGTGCCCCGGTCGACTTGTTTGCTGGGTTGGGGTTCATCGCAGTATTTGCTGCGGCTACCAATACACCGATCGCCTGCACCCTGATGGGTGTGGAACTTTTCGGCAGCAACAATGTGCTTTATTTTGCCATCGCCTGTTTTACAGCTTACTACTTCAGCGGACAAACCGGTATTTATGCTGCACAACGGCCTGGTGCCTTGAAATCAGGCCGTCTCCTTTGACACCGATGATCGTAAAAACAAGCAGCCTGCTACGATGTCGTAGCAGGCTGCGGTAAATAATGTTATAAAGCAGTAGTCTTAATCGATCTTGTGCAGGTACTCGTTCAGGAACTTCTTGGGCGGTTGGCCGGTAATTTTTTTGAATACCCGGTTAAAGGTAACCGCATTGGTAAAGCCAGTTTGGTAAGCCACCGTAGCAATACTATCAAAGTCTTGCGCTACGATCTTCTTACAGGCTTCATTCACCCGTACTTCGTTGAGGAAGGTAATATAGGTTTTGCGGGTATGCTTTTTAAAGTACCGGCAGAAAGCCTGTGGCGTAAGATGCGCTACCGAAGCAATCTGGTGCAGACTGATGTTTTCGGTATAATGCGTCATCGTGTACTGGTACACATCATTCATGCGCAATCCTTCCGACTCACTGATAGAATACTCGGCACCTGAATTGGCCAGGGTCTTGTACTTCTTGATGGTCGTCATCAATTGCAGCAACTGGATGAAGGTAGCCAGGCGCATACCGTTGCGTGCTTCCTTGGCCTGCAGCATGCGGTCCATCACCTGTTGTTTATAAGCACTGGGAATCTGCATACCAGCAGCAGTGGCTTCGAAGAATTTCTTAACACCCTTCATTTCGGGCAGGTGCAAGATATTGCCGAAGAGGCCGGCAGGATCCACAAACATGGTCAATGCATGTGTCTCTTTCTTGCTACGCTTCTCAAAATAAGAAGGATCACTCTTAAACAGGTGTGGTTGGTTGGCGCCGATTATATAGATATCACCGGGCTTGAAGCGCTGCATGGAATTGCCTGCTATCAGCGTGCCTTCTCCTTTAATAACCCAGGTAATCTGTATCTCATTGTGCCGATGCAGATGGTTATAGAAGTAGGGCAGGATATCTTCCTGCACGATGATCGAATATTCGGTCGCGACGGGGATGGTAAACTGTACAACTTTCATACTTAACCAATATTACCAACTTTTTTTGAAAACAAAACATCGCGGGTTAATATTGGTAAATAAGTGATTAAATCGTGGTTGTGAAGTTGTGCATCACCGATGGAAAATACCTTCACAACACACTGATAATAAACAGATAGCAAAAGACAAAAAAGCGACACCCTTTCACATCAGCACCATGTTAATATTGATAAACAAGTCGTAATACGTGTCATTCTGCCACGTATTTTCCTCCTATGGCGGGGCACAACCAATTCTGCCTGATCCTTATCGAATCTTAACCCTTTTACAAATGGCAATGATCGAATCATTTTTTTACTGAACTTTCAACCGTTAAGGTATCCTTTGCGGATTATCTACACATCAACCAAATCAACACATCACCTGCTATGAACAAAGCCCTGCGATCAAGTTCTTTTGTTATTGCATTCAGTACGGCCTGTGCTTTTCAGGGTGTGGCGCAAAATGCCACGCTTTACCAGCAAAGCAGCGAGGTCAACAACCTGATGGTTCTTTACGATGCGGATCGTGGTAGCCTGAGCCGCTTCTACGCCATCGAAGGTTCGCCCGACCGTCGTCAACGCCTGCAGGATCTGCAGAATGATTACAGCAAAAAATTACAACAACTCAAGTTCGAATCCCTGCCGGTTGGCTCCAAAGTGGATTACCTCCTCTTCAAGCGCAACATGGATGCGCAGCTCGATCTGCTGCGCGAAGAAGAGGCTGAAGTAAAACAACTGGCGCCCTGGTTCACTTTTGCCGACAAGATCTATGCGATCGAAAAGATCCGTCGCCGGGGCTACCAGCAGGACGCTCAGAAACTGGCTTTGACCTTTAATTCCCTGGCTTCGGAGATCACCGCCACCAGCAAAAAACTGGACAAAGAAGGTGGTTTTGACATCAGCCTCAGCCGCCGTGCCGGCAGTATCGTGCGTGGCTTGCAAAATGCCGTCAGGAGCGTAAACGAATTCTATACCGGATATGATCCTGCCTTTACCTGGTGGACACCAGAGCCCATCAAGAAACTGGAAAGCTCACTGAACGACTATGCCAAATCCTGGTCGCAGAAAGAGAAGTCTGCCCCCGCAGGCAAAGACGATGGTAGCGGCATCATTGGTTTCCCCATCGGCCAAAAAGAGCTGGTACGCCAGCTGCAGGCTGAAATGATTCCCTATACCCCCGAAGAACTCGTCGACATTGCCAATAAGGAATTTGCCTGGTGCGATGCAGAAATGCTGAAAGCTTCCCGCGAAATGGGCTTTGGCGACGACTGGAAGAAAGCGATCGAGAAAGTAAAGAACTCATACGTGCCACCGGGCCAGCAGCCCGATGCGATCATGCAGCTCTACGATCAAAGCATTGACTTCCTGAAAAAGCATAAACTAGTTACCATTCCCCCGATCGCCGAAGAAACCTGGCGCATGAGCATGATGAGCCCCCAGCGTCAGCTGGTAAGTCCCTTCTTCCTCGGTGGCGAACAACTGATCATCTCCTACCCTACCCATACCATGGGTGAAGAAGACAAGCTGATGAGTATGCGTGGCAACAACCCGCATTTCTCGCGCGCTACCGTACACCATGAACTGATCGCCGGTCACCACCTGCAAGGCTTCAGCAACAACCGCAATAAAGCCTACCGTCATTTCGGCACTCCCTTCTGGACCGAAGGATGGGCACTGTACTGGGAATTCATTCTCTGGGATCTGAAGTTCCCCCGTGGTCCTGAAGACCGTATCGGTATGTTGTTCTGGCGCATGCACCGTTGCGCACGCATTATCTTCTCGCTCAACTACCACCTCGGCAAGTGGACACCACAGCAATGTATCGACTTCCTGGTTGACCGCGTAGCCCACGAACGTGCGAATGCAGAAGGGGAAGTACGCCGCTCTTTCACCGGTGGTTATGGTCCGCTGTACCAACTCGCCTATATGATCGGCGGTCTTCAATTCTACCAACTGAAGAAAGACCTGGTAGACAGTGGCAAGATGAGCTTCCAGCAATACCATGATGCTGTACTGGCCGAAAACGCCATGCCGGTAGAAATGGTAAGAGCTATCCTCACCAACCAGAACCTGAGCAAGGACTTCAAGACCAACTGGCGTTTTTACAATAAATAATTTATACATGGCTGAAGCAGGGAGATCACCAGATCGAACTGCTTCACTTTTTTTGAGACCCAACCATTCACTATGTCCACCCAATCAATGTCGCTCACCAGCCTGCTATTGGCAGGTGCCCTGGCCGCCCAGGCACAACCGCAACCTGCTACGCCCTATCGCCCTACGCAGGAAGAGATTCTGCAACGCTACCGCAGCGTAGCACAGCTCGATACCCAGGCCCGCAACACCGTCCTTAAATCATTTGTGATGCCGGTATGGCAAGCCGATCAGAAAACATTCTGGTACCGCAACAACCTCAAGGACAATACCTCGGAATACATCTATGTAGATGCTGCCGCCGGTAAAAAAGGACCAGCCTTCGATCATGCCCAACTCGCTGCCGCCCTCAGCAAAGCAGCCGGCAAAACGATCGACCCGGCCAAACTGGGCATCAGCTCACTGGTGATCGACAACAAGACCAAACAGGTCAGTTTCCGCCTGCAGAACCAATGGTATCGCTTTGATCCCGCCCAGCAAAGCTGTACGAGCATCGCTTCGCCAGATACCCTCGCAGGAAATTCCGCCGCCATGCGCAGGCGCAATCGCTGGGAACGAGACGGACGCCGCGACAGCACCTCGCCCGACAAACAATGGGTCTCTTTTATCAAAGACTACAACGTATACATCCGCCCTGCAGGCAGCCAGGAAGCTTTCCAATACACCAGCGACGGCACCAAAGAAAAGCCCTATGGGCAACTGACCTGGAGCCCCGACAGCAAATATGCCATCGGCTACAAGATCGATCCGCGGGAGGCCAAAGAAGTGTACTACATCCTCACCTCCCAGCCCAATACCATGCGTGGACAGCTGAAATCACAGCGCTATGCACAACCCGGCGACGAGTTCACCAGCTTTGAGATGTATACATTCAACATGGCCAGCAAGAAGGCAGTGAAAGTCAACACCGAGAAGTATGATTTTCTCGGCTCTCCGTCTATCCGCTGGCGCAAAGACAACCGCTACTTCACGTACGAGAAGGCCGACCGTGGTCACCAACGCTTCCGCATCATCGAGGTAGACAGCGAAACGGGCAATACCCGCAACGTGATCGATGAAAAGACCAACACCTTTATCTACGAACAACGCATCTTCACCCATTACCTGCCCGAAACAGAAGAGATCATCTGGAGCTCGGAGAAGGATGGCTATCGTCACCTGTACCTGGTCGACATGGCCAAAGGCACTGTCAAGAATGCGATCACTACCGGCGATTGGGTGGTACGTGAGATCGACAGCATCGACGAAAAGAAACGTGAAATATGGTTCCGCGCCAGTGGCATGCAGGCCGGCGAAGACCCGTACAATCTGCACTATTACCGCATTGGCTTCGATGGAAAGAAACTGGCATCACTCACACCAGCCGTAGGCAACCACAACGTAAGCTGGTCGCCCGACAGAAAGTATTTTGTCGACACGTATTCTTCACCAGCAGTGGCCCCCGTCACCACACTCAACCGCACAGCAGATGGTAAACCCGTCATGGAGCTGGAGAAAGCCGATATCTCCGGCTACCTGGCATTGGGGGTTCCCTTGCCTGAAGTTTTCGTAGCAAAAGCCCGTGATGGCAAAACGGATATCTGGGGTGTCGTATGCCGTCCGCGCAACTTTGATCCCAACAAACGTTATCCCGTTATTGAAAATATCTACGCCGGTCCGCAGGACGCCTTTGTACCCAAAAGTTTTATGAGCTATGGTGAAATGCAAAGCATGGCCGAGCTGGGCTTTATCGTAGTACAATGCGATGGCATGGGTACCGCTAACCGCTCCAAAGCCTTCCACGATGTATGCTGGCAAAACCTGGCTGATGCGGTCTGCCCGACCGCATCTTATGGATCAAGGCCCTGGCCGCTAAATACCCTTATGTAGACGACACCCGGGTAGGCGTTTACGGCACCTCCGCTGGTGGCCAGAATTCTACCGGCGCCCTACTCTTCCACCCTGAATTTTACAAAGCAGCAGTGTCGGCCTGTGGCTGTCACGATAACCGCGTTGACAAACAATGGTGGAATGAACAGTGGATGGGCTTCCCGATCGGTAAACATTATGAGGACCAATCCAACATCACCAATGCGGCCAAACTGCAAGGCAAACTGTTGCTGATCGTTGGTGAAGCCGATACCAACGTACCACCCGAGTCTACCTATCGCCTGGCCGATGCGCTGATCAAGTCGAACAAGATGTTTGACCTGCTCACGGTTCCCGGCATGGGACATAGCGATGGCGGTCCTTACGGCCGTAAAAAGAAAAGAGACTTTTTTGTAAAATCCCTGCTGGGCGTGGACGCACCGGACCGCAACACCGGAGAGATCAATTAAACTTATCCATGACAACAAGCAATCGTAACCATATGCAGGTGCTTCGATCGATGGCCCTGGCGGGCGGACTGGTATCCCTGCAACTGACCGGGCTGGCTCAAAAGTTTCAGTTTACGGTATCGATGCCGCAACCAGCTACGCATTATTTTCACGTTGATTTGCAATGCAGCGACATAAAAGGAGAGACGACTGAATTCAAAATGCCGGTGTGGACACCTGGCTATTATCAACGGCTCGACTTTGCAAAGAACGTGGAAGGCTTCACCGTTAAGAATGCCAAGGGAGATACCCTTGTCTGGGAGAAAAGCGGCCACAATGGCTGGCAGATCAGGCACGGCAAACAAAGCAGCTTTACCGTCAGCTATAACGTAAAAACGACCCGTCTTTTTGTAGCCAACCCTTATGTCGATGAGGAACGGGCCTTCATCCGCCCCACCGGCGTATTTGTGTATCCGGCAGGCAAGCTCGATCTGCCGGCCACCGTGGTGGTCAAACCCTCCAATGGCTGGCGTAATGTAGCAACCGGATTGGATTCCGTAAGGGGCAAACCATTTACGTATACCGCCTCCAATTTCGATGTCTTGTTCGACAGTCCGATCCTTGTAGGCAACCTGGAAGAATTGCCCGCCTTTACGATCAAGGGCATTCCGCACCGCTTCATTGGTTACAAGATGGGCGACTTCGACAAGCAGGGCTTTATGGATGACCTCAAGAAGCTGATCACCGTAGGTACCGACATCATCGGCGATATTCCCTACAAGCATTATACGTTCATGAGCATCAGCCCCAATGGCATGGGTGGTATCGAACAACTGAACTCTACCTCGGTATCGTTCAGCGGGCAGAGTATCGAAAAACCCGAGTCGCGCAGGCGCGTACTCAATTTCCTGGCGCATGAATACTTTCACCACTACAATGTGAAGCGTATTCGTCCCGTGGAGCTGGGCCCCTTCGATTACGACAATGGCAACCACACCAACCTGCTGTGGGTATCGGAAGGCCTGACGGTGTATTATGAATACTTCCTGGTAAAGCGTGCCGGTCTCAGTTCTGAAGCTGACCTGCTCAATTATTTCAAGGGCAATATCAGCGCCTATGAAAAAGGCGTGGGCAAACAATACCAGTCCCTGCAACAGGCCAGCTTCAATACCTGGTCCGACGGGCCCTTTGGCCGCAAAGACGACAAGGTCAACAAAACCATTTCGTACTACGATAAAGGTCCGGCCATCGGTATGTTGTTCGACTTTGCCATTCGTCACCAAACCCAGAACAAGAAATCGCTGGACGATGTGATGCGTACCTTGTACCGCAAATACTACCAGGGATTGAAAAGAGGTTTTACGGAAGCCGAACTGCAGGAGGTGATCATCCAGACAGCGGGCGCCCCACTCGATGAGTTGTTTGATTATATCTACACGACGAAAGAAGTGGATTATAACAAATACCTGGCGTATGCCGGCCTGTCGATCGACCTCGCTGGAGAAAAGCCAACCTACACCATCTCACGCATGGCCAATCCTGATGCCTTGCAGCAGCAGATCCTGAAGTCGTGGCTCGGGGAGTAAGGCAACAAGGTAATACAAGTGCAAACCAGTAAATGGATCTTATACAACGCCGCCGCTCCCGTCAAAGAGCGGCGGCGTTTTTTTGGCATCATCCTCCAATAAAACGCCGCCAGCTGAAGGTCAGCTGGCGGCGTTTTTTATACCGGATAGTTAGAAACTCAGTGTTACTGGTTTGCCGTTGTAGGCAATCGTTTTAGTAATGCCTTGCGGCAATAAGAGCACGTTGAATGTACGAGGCTTTATCTCATTCACAGCCCCTTTCGGCGCCTGCGGCGTCAGTGTCAGCTTTTTCGCTTTGTCCTGCCAGGCTATATGGATCCAACTGCCCTTTCCTTTGGTGTACTCTTGTGAAATGCCATCATCCTCATACAAAGTAAAGTCACCATCGGCTCCTGTATACACCCGTAAGGTAGTGGGCTCCTTGACCGGTTCATCGGCATACTGGCGAACAGGGTCGAAGGGAATGATACCACCCGCACGTACATAAATCGGCATGGTAGCCAGGTCGACCGCACGGGTTACCGTTTGACCTCCCGACTGTTGCTCCCCACTCCACCAATCGTACCAATCTCCTTTGGGCAGGTATACCTTCCGGGTGGTGGCCCCTTTTTCAAATACCGGAGCAATCAGCAGATCGCGCCCCCACAGGTATTCGCTGCCCGTATTAACTGCGCGCGGGTCATCGGGATAATGCAGCCACAGGGCACGCATGAGTGGCATACCGGTATGACGCGCCTCCCAGGCCAGTGTATACGTATAGGGTAGTAGCTGGTAATGCAGCTCTGTGTACTTTTTCGTAATGGGCTCGATCGCCGGATTGCTCATCTCCGACTGTTTGATGTTGCGCGGATCATCGGGATTAACCGGTGTATTGCGGTTGTTGTTTTCGCGTGGTCCCATGTCACTCAGCCCATATCCCCAGGGCAAGGCGGTAAACCAGGTTCTTCCATGCGCACGGAAGGAACCGCAGAAAGCACCAAACTGAAACCAGCGGGCAAAGAGCTCACCCGTCTTCTCGGCATTGGGATAAAAGCCACCGATATCGGAGCCCCAATAGGGGCCAATACTGAGGGAATAATTAAGCCCTACTGCGATCTGGCCTTCCAGTGTTTTCCAGGATGATTCTGTATCACCACTCCATACCCAGCCACCCCATTGAGCGATACCGGGGTATCCGTTGCGTTGCAGGCTCCAGGGTCTTTTATTGGGCTGGGTTGACAAATGTCCCTGGTAATACAATTGGTGGCGCTTGATGCGCTCATGCAGGTTGAACCAGTCACCTTCATCAGGCCAGAAGGCATCGACGCCTTTATTGACCAATCCCACATGTTGTGCCCAGTATTGTTCTATATGAGAAGCATCCATGGGTTCACCAGGTCGTGCAGGAATAGTGCCCTGCAGCGTAGGCAGTTTGTCACGGTCCCAGGGTACCATGTGCATCACCACTTTCACGTGGCGTTGGTGCATGTCGGACAATACCGCCTGCGGATCACGCTTGAAAACCTCCGGGTTAAAGTCGAACGAAGGCTGCATCGTGTTCCAACCTTTGGGGGTAAAGCCGGTACCCAGATAGATCACCGCATCAACCGGTATCTTCTTGGCACGGAAGCTGTCGATCACACCCATCATCTCTTTGTCGGTATCCAGCGTACGATGCGATTGCATATAACCAAGCGCCCAACGCGGTGGCATAGCTGCCTGGCCGGTCAGTACGGATAGATCTTTCATGAACGCAGCAGGATCATGTGCATCGAATACCACCACATCATACAATCCGGGTACGATCTCTTTGATCGGCGGTTTGCCTTTGCCCTGACTGAGGCCCTGGTTCTTTTCTGTTTGCGGACCTTCGGCACCAGCAGGTGCTTGCCAGGGGATGAAATACCCTTTATCGCGTTGCTGCAGGTCTACCTGTACCCAAGGGGTTACCACAAACAATCCCCAACCTTTGGTACCTGCCAGCAAGGCAACCGGATTGCGGGACCCATAGGCATCGCTTTGCCAGCGGGGTTCCATCTGGTGCATCCTGCCCCGGCGGTCATACTCAATAGGCAGTGAACGCCAATTGACACCCCGTTCGGGTTTCGGTCCGCCCTCTCCCATACCCAGTATGGGTTGATCGTCGATCTCGAACGCCAGCTTGCCATCGTCCCCGAAAGTCAACTGTTGGATCAGTTGCCCTTGGGCGCTTTTAACGACAACTGTCAATGGAGCATGTACCTCTACCTGTAAGTTGCCGATCCTCTTACGGACAGGCCCTTTAACCTCCCGCAAGCTGATGGCAGCAGTTGGATAATTCCGTTCGGCCAACGCCGGTGATACCGGAAAGTTGGCAGTATAGCTCAGGGGCTTTAGCGTAACGCGAATACTATGTGCACCAGCTGCACGAATATCAAGTTGTGCAGGCTGGCCGCCTGCCCTGATGGTTTGCGCATAACTGGTGATTGGACCGGCGACAGATAGTATTACCACCAGCACCATGCGTGAATAAGTTAGTAGGATCATGACAAGTGAAAGTTCTGTTGATGAGGGGACTTATTATCAGTAATAAGACGATTTCCCTCCTGGGCCTCCTACGGCGCCAGCGCAATACTTTTAGCCCTATATTGACCATTTATTTACCATTCCAGTTTCAGCAACACCACGCCCTGTCGTTCGAGCCGTAGCGGAATGGATGCCTGTCCGTCGACAACAGGTATCGATTGGCTGCCTGTTTGTGCCAGTTGTCCGGCCTTTTCCAGTTGCGCCACTTGTTCGGCAGAAGGCTGCTGCGGAGAGCCCATGGCCTTCCATACCTCATACGAGTTGCTGTTGGATCGATCAACCGTATACTGTGTTAATTGGACGTTCTTTCCTTTGATGCCTTTCACGATAGCGGCTACGCTTTCGGCCTGACCAGGTAGGTCATCGTCGTGGTAGTTCCAGATCATGACCGTAGCCGTCTTCTTGTCGGTAGCAGCCAGAGCTCCGATGTCGGTCGTTGCCTTGCGCACGCCCGAATCACGAATGGTCAGCAAAGGATACATCCGGTCGCTGGCTACCGCTACCCGCTTGCCTTTCATCATACCAAACATGCGAAAGATATTGAGTACCGGTTTATCGACACCGTTGGTGGCGAGGTCACGGAAGCCGTAGAACCAGGGCTGGTTTTCAAATTCGAATGACCAGGATACCGCGCCGAGGAAGTTCACCTTAAACAGATCGGCCAGGGCGTATTTGCGGGCAAAGGAAGCTGCCGTGTAAGAAGAGTACATCGTACCATTGCGGTAAGCATTCTCCGGGTTGGTCGCCATACCACAGGCGGCACAACCTTCGGGGTCCGACTCGCCAATCACGATCGGCAGGTCTTTCAATGCCGGGGTACCTGCTACGATCTCAAAGCCCTTGCTGATATCTTTCAGTTGGTTGGAAATACCCATGCGTACATGTCCATCCACCACCCGGGGTGAGCCCTTGGCGTGGAAGGCAATGAAATCGATGGGCGTACCTTTTTTTCCGGTGACATGATTGGTGCCATTGGTAACATGGTCGAGGAAGCTGCGCAGGAATTTCTCCGACACATTCCAGGCTGGCCCGGTAACATGCGGTCCACCCACGCGGGCCGTTGGCAAGGCACGCTTCACCGCAGCAGCCGTATAATCGTACAATTTGCAATACTCTTCTACCGTGCTTTGCCAGTAGCCTTTGCCATTGGGTTCATTCCACAATTCCCAATACCAGCTGTCTACTTCTTTGGCGCCATAACGCTGCACGCTGTGCTTTACCCACTCATACACCAGGTTACCCCATTTCACATAATCTTTGGGAGGATGTGCCCAACCGGTAAACACCTCCTGGTAGGGCTGCCCTGGCTTCCAGTAATGACGATAAGGTTGTGGTTTTACTGACAGTGCTTCCGGCATAAAACCAATTTGCGCCATGGGTTTCATACCCCGTTGTACGTAGGTATCGAAGATGCTGTCGATGATACGCCAGTTGTACACCGGGTTGCCCTGCGCATCTTCGGTATACGCGTTGGTAGAGCCCCATTTGAGGGCCGCCGTACCATCGCCCGATGTGAGCAGGTTGTGGGCGCGCACATAGACGGGCACCGGACTCAGCGCTGCCAGTTCACTCAGCAGCTTTTTGCCGTCCTTCATATACGTGTAATTGGGTTCGTCGTAGCCAAACCAGGCCCATACGGGTTTCATATCAGCAATGGGTTGGTCGAGCGAAACCTGGATATGTACAGGAGTAGATTGAGCAGTGGCTGGGGTCGTCAGCCAATGAGCAGCCGCGACGCAGGCAACGAAGGCAAGGTATTTCATCGTTCGTTAGTTTAAAGCTGATCTCGCATTAACCACCTCTTATCCAACATTAACATGGGCTGGTTTCGACAGAGGAATGGTGGTAACTTACGGTTTCAATTGTCAATTTAACAATTAAGCAGCACTCTGGCAACGGGAAAATGAGGAAAGGCAATCCCGACATACGTCGGGACAACGAGGAATACAGCCAGGCAACAACTCTGTAGACTGAACATTGAAATACAACGAAGACAAAACCAGGGGCCGGCCGACACGCCGGCCTTTTTCATGATCCTCCACGACCCGTTCCTTCGCTTACCGTTTTTCATGATCCTTTAATACCAGCCGCTTCAACAGCACCCGTTCCATTGCACGCTTCGGCCTATCTTTGCGGCCTATGAAAGCATTCTTATTCGACCTGAACGGCACGATGATCGACGACATGGATTATCACATCAAAGCCTGGCATACGATCCTGAACAATCTTGGTGCGAATATTTCGATGGAGCGCGCCAAAGCCGAGTGTTATGGCAAGAACCATGAATTGCTTGAACGGATCTTCCCCGGCCGTTTTACGGATGCCGAGAAGGACAGCATGAGCTACCAAAAGGAAGAACAGTACCAGCAGGCATTTCGTCCCCGGCTGCAACTGATCGCCGGATTGGGCGAATTCCTGGAAAAGGCTTATCACCAAAAGATACCCATGGCCATCGGCTCTGCCGCCATCACGTTCAATATCGACTTCGTACTGGATGGATTGCACATCCGTCACTACTTCAATAGCATCGTCAGTGCCGACAACGTCACGAGCAGCAAACCCAACCCCGAGACCTACCTGAAAAATGCCGCAGAATTGAATGTTGCACCGGCCAATTGTATCGTGTTTGAAGATGCCCCCAAAGGCGTGGAAGCTGCTAAGAATGCTGGTATGCAGGCCGTGGTCATCACCAGCATGCATACAAAAGAGGAGTTTGCTGCCTATGACAACATCATTGGCTTTATCAAAGACTATACAGAACCCTGGCTGAGCAAACAACTGCTTGGATAAGCAGCGCAAGCGCGCAGTACAATAACAAACGGGGCATTCCTTACCAGGACATGCCCCGTTTGCTATTTGCGCCCTGATAACTGCAGTCCCCCAATAACAACAGCAGGCTTACCGGGCCTGCTGTTGTTCAAATTATTGGAACGCGTTACGCGCGCTATCGTTTACCAGAACCGCACGTAGAGTGCCGACAGGATGAGCAAGGTGGCTACAATGAGTACCAGGGTAGCCGGCTTGATCTTGAACATCGAACCGTCGATCTCGAATGCCTTGGGGTTTACCTTCGGACCAGCCAGGCTGATACCGATCATGGTGAGTACTGTGAAGAAGAAGGACCATCCCATGTTGATGAGGAACGGAATCTCCGTGATCACTTCTACACCATTCTTACCCATCTTCTCATACGTGAAGGCGGTATACAACAGGGTTTCTTTACCGAAGATATCTACTGCATAGCTGTTGAAGAAGATCGCCAGTACGAAACCAAGGATCACACCCACCAGTGCAGCGGTACCTGTCGTACGCTTCCAGAACATACCGAGGATGAACATTGCGAATACACCGGGGCTGATAAAGCCTGTGTACTTCTGGATAAAGGTGAAACCACCTTCACCACCGATACCCAGGGTATCTTTCCAGGTAAAGATCAGCGAGATGATGATAGCGGCTACTACCGTCACACGGCCGATCCACACCATCCTGGTTTCATCCAGGTTCTTGCTGATGTATTTCTTGTGAATATCGAGCGTATAAATAGTCGAGATACTGTTGAGCTTACCCGCCAGCGAAGCGATGATCGCTGCCGTGAGGGCCGCAATCGACAGACCTTTCAGACCATTGGGCAGGAAGCCGAGGATCGCCGAGTAAGCGCCGTCCTTGTTTTCCAAACCAGGCAGGTGACCATTCTTATACAATACCCAGGCGGCGATACCAGGCAACATCACGATTACGGGCATCATCAGCTTCAGGAAGCCGGCAAACAGGATACCAGTACGCGCAGTAGTGAGGTCAGCACCCAACGCACGTTGTGTGATATATTGGTTACAACCCCAGTAGTTCAGGTTCACGATCCACTGACCAGCGAAGTACATCGCGATACCAGGCAACACCACGTATTTCTGCACCTGCAGGTTCATCGGGTCATTGATCGTCGTTGTCGTTTGGGTCGGTTTATCGAGGATCATTTTGAAGTGCTCGGGCGAATCGGCCATCAGGGCTTTGAAACCGTCGAGGGCACCATGTCCTACACCCATCTTTTCTGCCACTACGGTGAGGGCGAGGTAAGTAGTCGCCAGACCACCCACGATCAGCACAGCTACCTGGATAACGTCGGTATAACCAATTACCTTCATACCACCCAGGGTAATGATCAGGGCACAAATGGCCAACGCGATCATGATCGCATGCAGGTAACCGCCACCCAACAAACCATTGATGGCTACGGCACCCAGGTATAAGATAGAGGTGAGGTTCACAAATACATACAGGAACAACCAAAACACCGCCATGATCAACGCCACGGTATCATTGTACCGCCGTGTCAGGAACTGCGGCATGGTATAGATCTTGTTCTTGAGATAAATGGGAATGAACCAGATGGCGATGATGATCAGCGCCAGCGCTGCGATCCACTCATAGGCTGCCACTGCAGTACCCACGAAGAAACCTTCACCACTCATACCAATGAACTGCTCGGCAGAAATGTTCGAGGCGATCAGAGAGGCACCAATAGCCCACCAGGTGAGCGATCCTTCGGCGAGGAAGAAGTCTTTGGTGTCCATCGCCGCCTTTTTCTTCCGGCGATAGATCCAGTAGCCATAAGAGCCTACCAGGATGAAGTAAAAGACAATAATGAGATAATCGTAATACGCCAGTTGGTTATTCATACGCAGTAACCGATTAGAGGTTGGTTAGAAAAGTTGGTTATGTAATGTTGTTGAAATGCTTGGACGTGACAGATAATAACAACTGTTAGTATGACCAATACTGACCGGAGATATTTTCATATGCAAAGCACTTTTCAAACGTGAAAAATAGGTATTATTTTTTTAATTATCATGCTTAAATGGTCAATGATTGGTCATGTTGTATCATTTTAATCGACGAATCGTATCATTCATCCCGACAGGATAACATAACAAAGGCATCTTACCGGAAAGTAAGATGCCTTTGAGGGAGCGATTATGTATTAAAATGCGTTAACATAACAGGACCACCCTATCTGTAATACACTTCATTCCAGCGCAGCTCGTTCTTGAACTGGTAGAGGTTGGTGTCTTTGTTGATCAACACGAATTCCACATCCGCCAGCTCGGCAAAGTCTTGCAGGTATTCGGACGTAAGGTTCTGACTGTAACCGGTATGGTGGGCGCCGCCAGCCAGTATCCAGGCTGCCAGGGCGGTCTTCATATCCGGTAATGGCTTCCACAATACGCGGGCTACCGGCAGGTTGGGCAGGTCATGCTCGGGCTTTACCGCCTCTACTTCGTTGACCAGCATCCGGAAACGGTTGCCCATATCGACGATCGACGCGTTGAGCGCTGCACCGGCCCCTACATTGAACACCAGGCGAACCGGATCGGCCTTGCCGCCAATACCCAGCGGATGAATTTCACAGGAGGCCTTACCATCGGCGATCGACTCGCAGATCTCCAGCATGTGCGAACCCAGTACGGCCGGGTTGGCCGGATCAAAATGGTAGGTATAATCTTCCATGAAGGAGTTACCGCCCGGCAGGCCGGCAGCCATTACTTTCATGGCCCGTACCAGGGCCGATGTTTTCCAGTCACCTTCACCGGCAAAGCCATAGCCACTGCCCATCAAACGCTGGGAAGCGATACCGGGCAATTGCTTCATGCCATGCAGGTCTTCGAAGGTATCGGAGAAACCTTTGTAGTTACCGGCTTCGAGGAACTGGCGCATGCCCAATTCGATGCGGGCTGCATCGCGCAGGGATTCGAAGCTGGCGCCGCCTTTTTTCAAAGCGTCGGCTACCTTATATAAGTCATTGTATTCCTGGATCAGTTTGTCGACCGAAGCATCGCTTATTTCGTTGATCACGGCTACGAGATCACCGATACCATGGGTATTGACAGCGAATCCGAATTTGTATTCAGCTTCAACCTTGTCGCCATCGGTAACGGCTACATAACGCATGTTGTCACCGAAACGTACGAAACGGGCACCCTGCCAATCGGCCCAGGCAGCTGCTACACGGGCCCATACGTTTATGCGCTCATGTACTTCTTCATCCTGCCAGTGACCTACTACCACTTTGCGGTTCTTACGCAGGCGGCTGACGATGAAACCAAACTCACGGTCACCATGCGCGCTCTGGTTGAGGTTCATGAAGTCCATGTCGATCTCGTTCCAGGGAATGTCGCGATTGAACTGGGTATGCAGGTGCAGTAAGGGCTTGTTCAATATCTTCAGGCCATTGATCCACATTTTGGCCGGAGAGAAGGTGTGCATCCAGGCAATGATACCAATACAATTGTTGTCGTGATTGGCTTCCTGGCATATTTTATAGATCTCTTCAGGAGATTTTACCGTGTCTTTCCATTGTACAGTGACAGGAATCTTGGAGGAGGCATTCAGGGCTTTGGCAATCGTTTGGGCATTGGCGGCGACCTGCTTCAACGTCTCGGGTCCATACAGATGCTGGCTACCTGTTACAAACCAAACTTCCAATTTCTTGAGGTTGATCATCTATCGTGTTTTTTGAGTGTGCTTTATTGTTATTACATGGATATCCGGAAAGGCTCAGGCCTGGCCATAATAAGAATCGGGGCCGTGCTTGCGCTCGAAATGCTTTCTGATCAATGCCTCTTTGAGGCGGGGCGCCTGCGGATTGATCTGCTCGGTCAGCAGGGCCATCTGGGCAACATTCTCCAGTACCGCACTGTTGTATACCGCTTTGGCGGCGGTTTTACCCCAGGTAAAGGGCGCATGGTTACCCACCAGTACCATCTCCAGCTCTTCATACGAAAAACCTTTTTGCTGAAAGCAGTTGATGATCTGGAATCCGGTCTCGTGCTCGTAGTCACCTTTGATCATGGCATCGTCCATGGGTGGCGCGCAGGGAATATCGACCGTATTGTGGTCGGCATGGGTAGTGCCGAAAATCGGAATATCCCGTTGCGATTGTGCCCAGGCGGTAGCATAGGTGCTGTGCGTGTGCACAATGCCGCCGATCTTTTCCCAATGCTTGTACAACACGGCGTGGGTCTTGGTATCGGAAGAAGGACGCATGGTCCCTTCTACGGTTTTGGCATCGAAATCGACGATCACCATATTATCGGGTGACAGGTCTTTATAAGGAACACCGCTGGGCTTGATGGCGAATACACCGGCTGCTCTGTCGACGGCACTTACGTTGCCGAAGGTGAACAGCACCAGGCCCAGGGCAGGCAATTGCATATTGGCTTCGTATGCTTCCTCACGAATATGTTGGTAACGACTCATGGATTGACTGGTTGGAGGCGGATCAAATTTGTTCTTCGATAAAATCACCCAGTGTTTGGTACTGGCGGAAACGTTTGGCGTACAGACCCACTTTTTGTTGGTCGGGCGTGTATTCAGCGTCGAATCCCTGTCCCATCGCGGCCATCGCTTCTTCTACCTTGGGATAGATGCCCGCAGCAGTAGCGGCAAACATGGCAGCACCGGCCGCACAGGTCTGTTCGGAGCGGTGAATACGGATAGGCATGTTCATCACATCCGCCATCATCTGCATGATGAAGGGTGATTTGCGGGCTACGCCGCCCATACCGATCAGGCCTTTTACCGTAACGCCTTCGCTGTTGAAGCGGTCGACGATGTTCTTGGCGCCAAAGCAGGTAGCTTCTACCACGGCACGAAATACTCGGGGTGCATCGCTGCCGAGGCCCAGGTTGCTGATCGCCCCTTTCAGGAGCTGGTTGGCATCGGGCGTACGGCGGCCATTGAACCAATCTACCGCCAGTTCGCTTTTCTCGTCGAAAGGCAGTTGGGCCGCCTGCTGGCTCAAGGCAGGGATGATCTTGCCCAGGGATTCCTCGACCAGTTTCGAAGCTGTTTCCTTATCGATCAGGGAAGATTGAGACAGGGTATGTTGTAAAGGCCAGGCCAGCAGGTTGCGGAACCAGGCATAGGCGTCGCCAAAGGCAGACTGACCGGCTTCCAGGCCGATCATGCCGGGGATGATGGACCCATCCACCTGGCCACAGATGCCTTTTACCAGTTTACCTTCCATATCGGCTTTAGGCGCTACCAGCATGTCGCAGGTAGAGGTACCCATGACCTTACTCAGGTAGTAGGGTTCGATCTGACCGCCTACGGCCCCCATATGACAGTCGAAAGCGCCTACACCGATCACCACGTCTTTGGGCAGCCCCAGCCTTTCGGACCAGGAACCGGTGATGGTGCCTGCCGCCTGGGCAGAAGTATAGGTATCTTTAAATAAACGGGTTGTAAACCCTTTCAGCAAGGGATCGAGGGAAGTAAAGAACTCATCGGGGGGCAATCCGCCGAATTCGGCAGCCCAGAGCGATTTGTGGCCGGCCGAACAAACACCGCGGCGAATATCGCGGGCATGTTGTCCACCGGTCAGCACGAAAGGAATCCAGTCGCAATGCTCTACCCAGGAGTAGGTAGCTTTGCGCACCTGCTCGTCTACCCGGAGGATATGCAGCAATTTGGCCCAGAACCACTCGGAAGAATAGATACCACCCACATACTGCAGGTAGTTCACATCGAAACGCTCGGCATGGGCATTGATTTCAGCCGCTTCCTTTACCGAGGTATGGTCTTTCCACAGCACGAACATGGCGTTGGGATTCTGCTCAAAACCCGGCAGGAAAGCCAGGGGCGTACCGGTCTCATCGACCGCAATCGGGGTTGAACCGGTCGTATCGACGGATATAGCCTTGATGTTGGCGGCTACAGCCGGTCCGGCCTGCTGCAAACAAGTTTTGATGCTTTGCTCCAGGCCTTCCAGGTAATCCAGCGGGTGCTGGCGAAACTGGTTAAGTGCAGCATTGCAATAAAGACCATCTTTCCAGCGGGGATAGTTGAAAACGGCAGCAGCGATCTCTTTTCCATTGGAGCTGTCAACTATAATGGAGCGTACAGAATCTGTTCCGTAATCGACTCCTATAACATATTGATCCTTTTTCATTCGGCAATTCGTGTCAAGGTAACACTTAATTATTTAGGTGCAAAAGAATTAACAAAAATCGACTTTTCCAAACTGGCCTTTGCCGGCCGCAGGAGCTGCCCGAACTGGTGCCCGGGACTTTATCGGGAACCGTCCGCTGTAGGATCGAGTAAATGCCTGATTGGACGAATCATTTGCCGGAAGGTAGCGCTTTCAATCGACCATCTGCCTGGTCGCCCTAACCTCCAGCCCTCGCAAATCTAACAAAGTAAACTAATTAGCGAAGTTCAAAATGTGATTGAAGCTATACGGAAAGTGACCAGTTTAGCTCCTCCACCACGACCTCCTAACGGATGGCAGGCAGCAAGATTAAAAAAAATAAATGTATTTATGACAGTTATTGAAAAAATAATTCATAAATTGAAACTGACTTGCAACTGCTGTATGAAAAGAACCTCCTTTTTGCTCGGGCTGATTACCAGGCCAGCTCTCCACCTCCACTATCGCCTGTTCCGGCAGGTTCCTTCATTACCGCAATCTGGTTCCATTTTCTACTGTTTCAGCTATTCTACACAAGACAAGACAACGGGACATGACCTGACCCTGCGCACCTTCGTCATGCCCCCTCCTACCCCCGGCAACTCCCATTTCCTCACCAAAACGCCTGCCTATACGGAATAACACCCACCATCATACCCGACAAAGCCAATGATGCCACGCATCTGTACGCGCATGCCGTTTCAATACTGCCCCCGTGAAGGCAGTCAGGCTACCGCATTGGTATCACCTATGCAACCTATCATGCACCCATAAAAAAACCATTGCTTTATGAGAGTTAAACAAGTACGATTGCGGGAGCGGGGCGCCATGCTTTCCCTCCTGGTTTTATTACTGCTCAGCTTCCAGGTAACCTGCTTTGCGTGGGACCCGGTGAAAGGCGTTATCCTCGATAAGAACGGACAGCCGATCCCCTCGGCCACCATTACCGTCAAAGGCAAAAAGATCAGTACCACCTCCGACCAGCTGGGCAATTTCAGCATCGAAGCGGCCGCCGGTGAGGTATTGGAAATCTCCAACATCGGCTTCAAAACACAAGAATATACCATCCAGGCCAACCAGGCCATCCGCATCATTCTGGCGCAAAACTCCAACTCGCTCGAAGATGTCGTGGTGGTCGGCTATGGCTCCCAAAAGAAAAGAGTACTGACCGGCGCCGTGAGTGAGATCAAATCGGAAGAGATCATGCGTACCCCCGCCGTGGCAGCCACTTCTGCCCTCGTGGGCAAAGTGCCAGGGGTCACTTTCCGGGCCACCGATGCCCGCCCGGGTAACGGTACCAGCATCCAGATCCGCAACCTCGGCAACCCCTTGTACATCATCGATGGCGTTCCCTATAGCACCAGCGACGGCACCTCCGCCTTCGGGTACAATACCGGCGTATCGGGTACCAATATCTTCAACCAGATCGGCATGGAAGACATCGAAAGCATCTCCATCCTGAAAGACGGTGCCGCGGCCATCTATGGATTACGCGCAGCCAACGGCGTGGTACTGGTAACCACCAAAAAAGGTAAGAAGAACGAAAACACCAGCATCAATATTCACGGCTATTATGGCCTGCAAAACTTTACCCGGTTTCCACGTCCGGGCAACGCCGGCCAGTATGTGCGTGGCTTACTCGAAGCCGAACAGAATGCTTATGGTAACCCTTCCAGCCTCTATTCGCCCGAAGAACTGGCCAAATGGGAAAAAGGCACCGACAAGGGATATAAAAGCTATGACTACTACGATATCGTCACCCGGCCCAATGTACCCCAGTATTACCTGAACGCCAGCGCCTCCGGCGGGTCGGCCAAATCGAACTACTATTTTTCGATGAGCCACGTGAACCAGGATGCTATCATCCGTGATTTCAATTTTCAGCGTACCAACGTGCAGGCCAGCCTGAATGCCAGCCTGGCCAAAGGACTGCAGGTGGGCACCCAGATCCGTGGCCGCTATGAAAGCCGCCACAATGTGGGTGTACCGGGCCTCGATGACTACTTCAACCCCCTGCTCAGTATCAGCAGTATGTGGCCCATCGAACCACCCTACGCCAACGACAACCCCAACTACATCAACCAGGGCCACAGCGTAAACGTGAACCCTGCCACCTATAAGAACAATGTAACGGGCTATATCGATAACGTGAACCGCGCCATTGACCTCAACCTGTCGGCCCAGTATGATTTTAAATTCGGACTGCAGGCAAAAGTGTTGTTGTCGTATGGTTACAACAACGAAGATTTTGATGGCTTCGAGTTTACTTACAATGCCTACACCTACAACGCCGCCACCGACACCTATGAACAAAAAAGCGGTAACCAGAACCCCTGGCGCGAACGGCACAAACGCAATATCGCCCAACGATTTGCCCAGGGCCAGCTGAACTACAACAAGCAGTTTGGCGACCACAGCGTCAACCTGCTGGCTGCCTACGAACGGTCGGACCTGGAAAACGAATACCTGGCTCTTCACTCCATTCCGCCGAATAACTATATCCCCATCATGTTCTTCGCCAACCAGGATTACCTGGGCGATGAATGGAGTACGGAAGCACGTGCCGGCTACACCGGTAAGGTCAGTTACAACTACCAGCAGAAATACATTGTGGACGCCTTCCTGCGTTACGAAGGGTCTTACCTGTATGCCAAGGATAAACGCTGGGGCCTGTTCCCGGGCGTATCACTCGGTTGGCGCCTGACGGAAGAAAAATTCCTGAAAGACAAAATATCCTGGCTCGATGAACTGAAACTCCGCTTCTCCTATGGAGAAACAGGTAGTGAGGTCGGCATCACCGCCTTTGGCTACCTCGGCGGTTACAACTTCTCGCAGGGATCTGCCGTGCTGGATGGCAATTACGTGATCGGTTTGCGCCCAAGAGGCCTGCCCGTGACCACCCTGTCGTGGGTCAACAACCAGACCACCAATATCGGTGTCGATTTCCAGTTCCTGCAAGGAGCCATTACCGGTAATTTCGAAGTGTTCCAGCGTAAACGCACCGGCCTGCCTGCAGGACGGTACGACGTACTGCTGCCGAGCGAAGTAGGCTACACACTGCCCAACGAAAACCTGACTTCCGAGGCCAACCGTGGCGTGGAAGGAATGATCACCTACAGCAGTAAAACAGGCGACTTCGATTACAGCATCGGCATCAACGGAACCCTGGCCCGCCGCCGCGACCTGCATTTCTACAAACCCCGCTTCGGCAACTCGTGGAATGAATACCGCAACTCGTTCGAAGACCGCTGGGGTAATATCAACTGGGGATACCAGGTAGTAGGCCGCTTCCAGAACCACGCAGAGATCGACAACTATACCGTCAACAACGATGGCCAGGGCAACCGCTCTATGCTGCCCGGCGACCTCATCTTCAAAGACGTGAACAACGACGGCATCATCAATGCCATGGACGAGCGCCCCATCGGATATGCCGAAGGCCAGCAGCCCTACATGAGCTTTGGTATCAACGGCCGTTTATCGTACAAAGGATTCAGTCTCGCTTTTGGTTTTGCCGGTTCCACCCTGCAAAGCTATATCCGCGACTGGGAACTGCGTAACCCCTTCCAGAACAATGGTAACTCGCCGGAGTACATGCTCACCGACCGCTGGCACCGTGTAGATCCCTACAACCCTTACAGCGAATGGGTAGGTGGTACTTATCCTGCCTTGCGCAAAGATTACGGCCACGTCAACTTTGCACGCCGCAACGATTACTGGATCACCAACGTGAAATACATCCGTCTGCGCGACCTGGAGCTGGGCTATACCATACCTGCCAAACTGACCAAGCGCTATGGCGTATCCAACCTGCGCTTTTATGTCAATGGCAGCAACCTGTTCTCGTTCGACAATACCGCCGAGTTTGAGATCGACCCCGAGATCAGTTCGCCCAATGGCCTGGTCTACCCCCAACAGAAGTTGATCAATTTTGGCTTTAACGTAACCTTCAACTAATCAGCTATGAAACCGATATATCAAAGTATCCTGCTCTTAGCCCTGCTGACCACCCTGGCAGGTTGCCGCAAAGAATGGCTCGAGCGTACACCACAAACCATCATTCTCGAAGACCAGGTGTGGAATGACCCCAAGATGATCCTCGGTCTGCTCGCCAACTACTACGATCGCCTGCCCACCGATCTGGGGCTAGATGGCAACTGGCGCAATATGGCCGATTACGATGATGCCATGTGGAGTGGCTATACCGGCGAAGATGGTCGCAACAACATCACCTCTTACGCGTATGGCCGCTGGGCCTACTGGGATTACACCCTGATCCGCGATATCAACCTCGCCCTGGAGAGTATCGATAAATACAGTGTCAAGCTGACGGATGGTGAAAAGAAACAGTTTGCGGGTGAGCTGCGCTTTATCCGCGCCTTCATCTATTTCGAGCTGGTCAAAAGAATGGGTGGCGTACCCATCGTGACCAAACAGCTAATCTATGATTTCAGTGGCGATCCCAGTTCCCTGCAACAGCCCCGGGCGAAAGAGTTTGAAGTATATGACTTCGTAGCTGCCGAGCTCGATGCCATCAAAAACGACCTGGGCAACCCCAACAGCAACACGCGCGCCAACAAATACATCGCCATGGCCCTCAAGAGCCGTGCCCTGTTGTATGCCGCCACCATTGCCAAATACAACAATCAGATGGGCACCCCCATCACGCTGCCCGGCGGCGAAGTAGGCATCCCGGCCGAGAAAGCCAATGACTATTTTACCAAATCCCTCGAAGCAGCCAAAGAGGTCATCACCAGTAGCCCTTATGCACTGTACAAAGGCAACCCATCCAGCCTGGGCGAAAATTTCTATGAGGCAGTCGTCAAAAAGACCGCCAACAAAGAAGCCATCTTTGTCCGAGACTTCCTCTCTGCCAAAAGCAAGAGGCACGGTTTCTCCTACGACAATATTCCGCTGGGTATCCGTGAAGACAACCTGTCTTCTTCCTGCGTCACCCCGTCACTCAACCTCGTAGAAGAATTTGAGTACCTCGATGGTACACCAGGCGCCTTGAAAACACGCAATGCTGGCAATACCGACTACATCTATTACAACAGTCTTGACGAGATCTTTGCCAACAAAGATGCCCGCTTGTATGGTACCGTCATTTACCCCGGCACCAGTTTCAAAGGACGCCCCCTGCAGATACAGGCTGGTGTGATGCGCTGGGACGGCAGTAATTACCAGACCGTAGAAGGCAGCGGGGTGGGCACCAACTATTCGCCCCCCGATTACCCTGCCGGCGATGGCAAATTACTGGTAGGCAGTTCTGGTCCCCACCGCTCCATCCAGGAAGTAACCAACAGTGGTTTTTACCTGCGCAAATACCTCGATGCCGGTGCCGGCACCAGTACCCGGGGTATCCTCAGCGATGTGTGGTGGGTATGGATGCGGATGGGTGAGGTGTACCTCAATGCAGCCGAAGCGGCGTTTGAGCTGAACCAAAAAGTAGATGCCGCCACCTGGATCAGCGCCCTGCGGGAGCGTGCAGGTTTTGGCGCCAACTCGGTCACGGCCGGAACCATCACCCTCGAAAAGATCCGCCATGAACGCCGGGTAGAGCTGGCTTTCGAAGACCACCGCGTATGGGACCTCAAGCGCTGGCGCACGGCCCATATCGTCTGGAACGGCCAAAGCAATAACCCCGATGCGACGGTATATGCCCTATATCCTTACCGCATCATACGCCCCGGCGATGCTGCCCGCGATGGCAAATACGTATTTGTGAAGATGGTAGCTCCTCGTTTCCGCGCACCGCGTTTCTTCCAGCTGGGTAATTACTATTCGGCCATCGACCAGGGCATCCTCAACAACAATCCGAAAATTGTAAGAAATCCATTCCATTAACAAACGACGATCATGAAAACGACATCAATTATTTATACAGCGTTGGCAGTAGCTTTACTGTTCACCGCCTGCACCAAGGACAACTACAAAGCACCGGGGTCAGTACTGAGTGGCCGGATCGTATACCAGGGACAAACCCTGCAGGTACGCACGCCAACGGTCAACGGTAGCGGCAGCACTACTACCGGCGGCGTGCAACTGGAACTGTGGCAGCGGGGATACCAGTTGTTTACCAAGATACCGGTGTATGTAAACCAGGATGGCACTTTCTCCGCCACCCTCTTCGATGGCGATTATAAACTGGTACGCCTCGGTGGCGCGCCCTGGCAAAACAACACGGACTCCATCGACGTGCAGGTTCGTGGTTCTCAATCGATCGACGTGCCGGTAGTGCCTTATTTCACAGTGAATGCGCCTGCTTTCACATTCAACAAAGCAGACACCACCGTAACCGGTACTTTTACCCCTACACAGGTTACCGCCGGGCGTACGCTTGAAAACGCCGCCATTTGCGTGGGCGCTACCCAGTTTACCGATGTCATCAACAACATCGTACAACGCAGCGAAGGTGCCACACCGGGTGCGGCCAAGACCATCACGATCACCGTAAACCCCAACAGGTACAACGGTAGCGGACAGGAAAACATCCGCAAAAGACTGGCAGAGATGCTGAACAAGCAATATGGATTTCTCCGCATCGGTGTGAAGACCAATGGTGTGGGAGAAAGTATCTATACCACCGTCGTCAAGGTGGACATGAAGTTTTAAAAGAGCGCGTACAGTTAATCATCAGCAGTTGTTTTTGTTTTTATTCAACAGGCCTGCTGTTTCTACAGCAGGCTTTGTTTTATCTTTGATTAAGCGTAACTTATACACTTAATTGCAGAACCAGACCAAACTGAACTAAACATCGATTTATGAAGCAATGGTTTATCCTTTCTCTGGCGCTGTCCGGTTGCCTTGCCAGTGTTGCACAAAATGAGATCATCGTGCAGACCGATTCAGCCAAGACGTTAATCAGTAAACAGATCTACGGCCATTTTGCCGAGCACCTAGGCCGCTGTGTATACGGCGGTTTTTATGTGGGAGAAAACAGTAAGATCCCCAATACCGCGGGTGTGCGCAATGATGTGGTAGCGGCCCTTAAAAAACTCAAGATCGCCAACCTGCGCTGGCCCGGCGGTTGCTTTGCCGACACTTATCACTGGAAAGATGGTGTAGGTCCCAAAGACAAACGCCCGACCATCGTCAATACCTGGTGGGGCGGTGTGACCGAAAACAACAGTTTCGGCACCCATGACTTTCTCAATATGTGCGAACTGATCGGTACCGACCCTTACCTAGCTGGTAATATCGGTAGCGGCACCGTACAGGAACTCATCGACTGGGTACAATACGTGAATTTTGAAGGCGAAAGCCCCATGAGCAAATGGCGCCGCGAGAATGGGCGCGACAAACCCTGGAACGTAAAATTCTGGGGCGTAGGCAACGAAGCCTGGGGTTGCGGCGGCAATATGCGCCCCGAATACTATAGCGACCTCTACCGCAAATATGCGACTTTCATGAGCGGCTGGAGCGAAGGCAATATCTTCCGCATCGCCTCCGGCGCCAATTCGGCCGACTACAACTGGACCGAAGTGCTGATGAAGCAGATCCCGCGTAATATGGTACAGGGCGTAGCACTGCACCACTACTCCGTGATCGACTGGAACAAAAAAGGACCTGCTACCGGATTTACCGAGGAACAATACTTCACCACGATGCAACGGGCGCTGTTCATGGACTCACTGGTGATAAAGCATTCGGCCATCATGGACAAATACGATCCCAACAAACGCATTGCCCTCGTGGTAGACGAATGGGGCGGTTGGTATGATGTGGAGCCTGGCACCAACCCCGGCTTCCTGTACCAGCAAAACACGATGCGCGATGCGATGATCGCTGGTGTTACCCTCAATATCTTTCACAACCATGCCGATCGTGTACGGATGGCCAACCTCGCGCAAACCATCAATGTATTGCAGGCTGTATTGCTGACCAATGAAGAGAAGATGATCCTCACGCCTACCTACCATGTGATGGAGATGTACAATGTGCACCAGGATGCGAAGCTGATGCCTCTCAAGTTGAAGTCGAATGCTTATAAAGTAGGCAATCGCAGTCTGCCGGCCGTATCGGCCTCAGCCTCCCGCGACTCCCTGGGCAATACCCATATTTCGCTGGTCAACATCGATGCCGGTAAAGAGCAAACCATTACCGTGAACCTGAAAGGCGGTAAGTACAAGACCGTGACAGGCCGTGTGCTGACCTCCGGAAAAGTGCAGGACTTCAACACGTTTGAAGCACCCGAGAAGATTAAACCGGCCACCTTCAACGGCGCCATCCTGAAAGGGGAAGCACTGACGGTAAAACTGCCGGCTTGCTCGGTCGTGGTACTGGAACTGAAATAAGCCTCTTCCGCCGCCACCAACGGGTTGGCGGTATTACACCGTATAACATATCAAGAACGAATACAATCAATGAGAACATTTGCCACTTTGCTTGCTGCCGGTTGCCTCAGTGCCTCGCAGCTGCTTGCACAGACAACGCCGGTTTTTACGGTCAATGCCAGTCAGATCAACACCCCGATACAACAGACCATGTGGGGCATTTTCTTTGAAGACATCAACTTCGGCGCCGATGGCGGTATCTATGCCGAACTCGTGAAGAACCGCTCTTTTGAGTTCGCCGCACCACTCATGGGCTGGAAAGAACAGAAACCTAAGAACGACCCCAGCAATATCCTGATCATCAACCGGGGTGATCAATCCAATAATCCCCGTTATGCCCGCATAACTGTTCGCACACCCAATGGCTATGGCCTTACCAACGAAGGTTTTCGCGGTATGGGCATCAAGGGCAACGAGCAGTATGATTTTTCCATCCTGGCACGCGTGGTAGAAGGCAACGTCAAACTACGGGTAGACCTGGTAGATGGTACAAACGGCGCCATTGGCCGCACGAGTGTGCCCCTCGATGGCAACACCTGGAAAAAATATACCGGAACCTTCACCGCCAGCGCCACGGAGGCCAAAGCCAAAATGAATGTTTGGTTTGAAGGCACCGGCATCATCGAGGTAGACATGATCTCGCTCTTCCCGCAAAAGACCTGGAAGAACCGCCCCGGCGGCCTGCGCCCCGACCTGGTGCAATTGCTGGCCGATATGAAGCCCGGCTTCCTGCGTTTTCCCGGTGGCTGTATCGTAGAGGGCCGAGAGCTCGATACGAGGTACCAGTGGAAGAAAACGGTGGGACCGGTGGAAGACCGGGAGCTGATCGTGAACCGCTGGAATACCGAGTTCCGCCACAAGCTGACGCCCGACTATTACCAGTCTTTCGGACTGGGCTTTTATGAATACTTTCTCTTGTCGGAAGACATTGGCGCTTCGCCCCTGCCCATCATCAACTGTGGTATGGCCTGCCAGTTCAACAGCAGCGAAGTAGCGCCACTGGATGCACTGGACGAATATGTACAGGACGCCCTCGACCTCATCGAATTTGCCAACGGAAGCACCGATAGCAAATGGGGTAAGTTGAGAGCACAGATGGGTCACCCCGCTCCGTTCAACCTGAAATTGCTGGGTATCGGCAATGAACAGTGGGGCGAGCAATATGTAGATCGTTACAAAGTGTTTGCGAAAGCGATCAAGGCAAAATATCCCGAGGTGAGGCTGATCTCGGCGCTGGGACCCAACCCCGATGGCGAGTTGTTCGACTACCTCAACCCTATCTTCCGCAGTTTGAAGGCAGATATTCTGGACGAACATTACTACCGCGCGCCGGAATGGTTCCTGAAGCAGGCCAATCGTTATGACAATTACGACCGCAACGGCCCCAAGATCTTCGCGGGCGAGTATGCCGCGCAAAGCAAGGCAGTTGCCAGTGCCGACAACAGCAACAACTGGCAGTGTGCGATGTCGGAAGCCGCGTTCATGACTGGCCTGGAGCGCAATGCCGATGTGGTGCACATGGCTTCTTACGCACCGTTGTTTGCCCATGCGGAAGGCTGGCAATGGACGCCCGACCTCATTTGGTTCAACAACCTGCAGAGCTATGGTACGCCCAACTACTATGTACAAAAAATGTATGGTACCAATAAAGGAACCCATGTAGTATCGATGACGCTGAACAAGGAAACCGTGGCCGGTCAGCAGGGCCTGTATGGCAATGCGGTGATCGACAGCGTGAGCAAAGAGGTGATCATCAAGATCGTCAATACCAGCGACAAGGCCGTGACCAGTGAAGTAGCCCTGGAAGGCGTGAAAAAACTGGCGCCTGCCGCTACGGCAGAAGTGCTGAAAAATGACAACCTGCAACTGGCCAACAGTTTTGCCCAACCGGCAGCCCTGAGCCCCAGCCAGGAAACGATCAAATTGAAAGGAAAGAAACTACCGGTAACCCTGGCGCCCTATTCGTTCCAGGTGTTCCGCGTAAAAATGCTTTAACCGAAACGCCATAACCGATTGCCCCATGCGTATACCCTTACCCTTCTGCCTCCTCGCCGTTGCCCTGTTGCTGGCTACGCCTGCCGTACAAGCCCAACAGCCTGCGGCAGCAGGCAGCAACAATATACAGGTACATGACCCGGTCATGATCAAACAGGACGATACCTATTACCTGTTTTGTACGGGTCGTGGTATCAGTGTATGGTCGTCGAAAGACCGGAAGCAATGGCAACGGGAGAAACAGGTCTTCGATACCTTACCCTGGGGCGTACAGGCGGTGAAGGGGTTCCGCAACCATATCTGGGCGCCGGATATCTCGTACCACAATGGCACGTATTACTTGTTCTATTCGGTATCTGCTTTTGGCAAGAATACGTCCTGCATCGGGTTGGCGACCAATAAAACCCTGCATCCGGGTGATCCTGCTTTTAAATGGGTAGACCATGGCAAGGTGATCGAATCGGTACCGGGCAGGGATATGTGGAATGCGATCGACCCCAATGTGATCTGGGACGACAAGGACCAGCCCTGGCTGGCTTTTGGCTCGTTTTGGAATGGACTGAAAATGGTAAAACTCAATGCTTCGCTGACGGCTGTCGACATGCCCCAACAATGGCATTCGATCGCCAGCCGCAAGCTGAGCTATTATACACCGGATTCCAGTGCCGGCGACGGCGCTATAGAGGCCCCCTTCGTGTTTAAGAAGGGGGCTTTCTATTATTTGTTCGCCTCTACCGATTACTGCTGTAAAGGCGCACAAAGTACTTATAAGATGATCGTAGGCCGCTCGGCCTCCGTGACCGGACCTTATGTCGACAAAGCCGGCGTGCCACTGCTCAAAAGCGGCGGTACCTTGTTGCTGGAAGGCGATAAGGATTGGAACGGTGTTGGCCACAATGCCGTGTGCACCTTCGATGGTACCGATTACCTCATTTTTCATGGCTACGATGCCAATGACCGTGGCCGGTCGAAGTTGCGCATTGAAACACTCGCCTGGAAAGACGGCTGGCCGGAGGTGGCGAAGTAGGCAGCCTCCCAAGCTTCTGTTAAACCCCGCTCCCCTGGCCTACCTCCCTTGGCCATGGCCCTGCTTTTGCTTACATTGGAAGACCGGCATAATAAACCGGGACGCTTATTTATTTTGAAACCAATTTCCCGATATGAAGCAGTTGATGACATTAGTACTTGTCTGCGCCAGTGTTTGCGGCATGGCTCAGTCTTATAAAGCTGATGATGTATTGGGCACCTGGCTTACCAGTAGCAAAGAAGGCAAGATTGCCATCTACAAAACCGGCACCAAATATTCGGGTAAGATCCAAAGTGGCAGTAGCAAGGAGCATTTCGATGTACACAATCCAGAGCCGGCCCGGCGCAAGGACTCGCTGATCGGACTGGTATTGCTGAAAGATTTTGCGTATGATGGCGACGGCAAATGGACCGACGGCACCATCTACGATCCCAAGAGTGGTAAGACCTATAGCTGCAACATGACCCTCACCGACCGCAATACCCTCAAAATCCGCGGCTATATCGGCATCAGTCTGCTCGGCCGTACCGAGGTGTGGACCAGGGTGCAGTAAGGGGGGAGGTTAAATCAAATTATGGGCGTTGGGAATGATGTTGAGGAAGTTATGGAATTTGCTGTTGTACTTACGTTTGTCCAGTTTGTAGTAGAAGGCCCCGCGTTTGGAACTTTCTTTTTCCTTTTCTTTTTGCTTCACCAACAGTCCCGTCGACAGCACCTTCCTGCTGAAGTTGCGCTTATCGATCTCCGCGTCGTAGATTCCTTCATAGAGCGTTTGCAGTTGCGGCAGGGTGAATTTATCGGGCAATAGTTCGAACAGGATAGGATGCAGGGCTGCTTTGTATTGGAGGCGTGCCCGGGCCATTTCGATCATGGCTTCATGGTCGAAGATCAGGCGGGGATGCTTGCTGATGGGGAACCACTCGGCATGGTAGTCATCATTCAGCTGCTGCTGGTATTTACGAATATCGATGAGGCTGAAATAAACGATGGAAGCGGTGCGTTCGAGCGGATCACGGTGGGTGTCGCCGAAGGCATGCAGTTGTTCCATATAAACGCCGCTGAGACCGGTCAATTCTTTCAGTACACGGGCGGCAGAGGCTTCAAAACTTTCAGTAGGCTTTACAAAGCCTCCCATCAAACTCCACTTCCCACGTTCGGGCTCAAAACCACGCTGGATCAATAAAAGTTTTAGTTCCTGTCCGTCGAATCCAAAGATGATGCAATCTACGGCAACGAGCAATCGGGTTTGTTGAGAGTAGCGTTTCATTACGGTCGAAATATCGATAAAAATAGTAAAGTTTAAATACTGGCAAAGTATTTATATGATGGTCATGCTCGATTTTGCGCTAAATTGGCCTTGAAGTGCTAACATTCACCGTATGCGCAATACTAAAACAGCCTGCATATTCACCATCATTTATCTTATAGTGACCTCTTGCCATTCAACCAATTCCCGACTATCGCCCCAGCAACTGGCAGACAACATCAAAGCCAGGCTGGACAAGGTTCCCGGCCATTTTGGGGTAGCGTATTACGCCTCCTGGACCGGTCCGGTGTTGGTGCATGCCGACAGTGTCTTTCATGCAGCCAGCACGATGAAAACGCCCGTTATGATCGAGGTATACAACCAGGCCAAAGCCGGGCGCTTCTCACTGAACGATTCGCTGACCATTAAAAATGAGTTTTACAGTATTGTCGACAGCAGCGTTTATAGCCTCAACGCCGCGGACGATAGCGAGCAACAGCTGTACAGCCTGATCGGCACCAAACGCAGCATCTACCAACTGGTGTACGATATGATCATCAAAAGCAGTAACCTGGCCACCAATATGATGATCGAGCTGGTGGGCGCTAAAAACGTCACCAATACGATGCGTAACCTGTCGGCCCATTCCATCCAGGTGTTACGCGGAGTGGAAGATAGTAAGGCCTACCAGCAGGGGCTCAACAATACCACGACCGCCAATGACCTGTTGGCCATCTACGACCACCTGGCCGCACATAAAGTCGTCGATTCGGCTTCTTCTGCTGCCATGATCGGCATCCTGCTCGACCAGCAGTTCAACGAGATCATACCGGCCCGGTTGCCCGGTGACGTGAAAGTGGCCCACAAGACCGGTAATATCTCCGGCGTGCAGCATGATTCGGGCATCGTGTTCCTGCCGGATGGACGTTTTTATGCGATCGTATTGCTGTCCAAAGATCTTACCAACGAACAGGCGGGCATCGACGCCCTGGCCGACGTCTCGAAAATGATCTACGACTACGCGGTGGGGCAGCCGTAAAGGCTCAGTGCTTCCAGTTTTAGCTCCTTTTTTGGGGCCTACAACTCCAGATTTCAGCGCCAAAACCTGCGGCTTTTGGCCGAGCCTACTCGTTTTCCCGCTCCGGCACATTCCCTTCCGCCACAAAAACTGGCGTTCGCGTTTATGGAAACAGCCACAACAGGACTCTTAGAACAGGGAGCTTTTGTATCATCCAAGGGCCTGCCTGCCCGCAACCGGGTATATCCCCTCCCCCATCCGACTGTATCCCCAATGGCCATTGACTTGTCGAACAATGGTATGGGATAGGGCGGGAACTGGTATCCCTTTCATAGCAGTTCCATACCAGTCCAGTACCAGTGGCATACCAGTAGCATAGGAGTAGTACCGAGGTCAGATACCACCCACAATGGGTTTTATTCGAAATTACTCGGTTTTTGTTCGAGGCATTTTCGTCTCTCGTTCGAGACTTCTTCGGGAAATACCGGGGGATTACCAATGAAAACCCGAACAATTCCCGAAGAAAACCATGCCAGGAGGCGGATACAGGTAACGGAGCCCGGATTGCGATTACTGTAAAGCTATATCAGGATGATTTATTCACGGGTATAGCTATTCCAGGACGAGACAACAGTACACCGGATGGGCGGGGTATGTACTGGGAGTGCACGGGGAGAGCACTGCGAATGCACTGAGAGAGCACTAAACCCTGTATATTCCTGGTATAGTACCGCAGCTATTCGGGAGCTTTCCCGGAGTAGTCTCCCTACAGTACGCACCCATTAAGCGTGCATAATCCCGGCAAGGCCCCTACTTCGGGAGCGTGGTTTGACGGGTTGTAGACTGAGGGCCGGGAGATTGCCTGCATATTGCCTACACACTAAGGAAATATTGCCTCCTGTCATTGACAAGCCAGGCAATGTGTAGGCAATCGGTAGACATACTGCAGGCAAACAGCGGGCAATTGTACGGTTAGATTGTACCCAGCGATCGACCTCCTTCGCTAAATGCGTTTAGAAACTCGAATTTACGACTTTATTTTAAGTACAACCCAAACGACCACCCATGATTTCACGCGCCTTCCTGAGCCTCCTAATGGCTTTTATGATTAATACCCGAAACCGGCCAGAAAAAGAGCGCAACTCTCCGACCAATCTCTGAAAAAAGCACCTGGATGTGTATCGGAGACACGAAAACGGTTGAAGGAACTGGTTCGTTAAATTGGCGATCCAAAAGCAATGAACACGGGTAATCTGGTTGTAAAATTTATGATTTGGGTGGGACAGTTACCAAAAACCAGAACCGCCTCTTCTTTCAGGTAGTGAAAGTGTAGAGACGGTTCCAGGATCTACTTTGAAAACCAATAAATTATTTAGTCTGTATTTCTGGACATTCAGTAATGTCGAGGCCAGTGATACCTGCCTCTTCGAGCGCCAGCTTCATTTTCTCGCTAATGATGAACTCAATGAATCCGTAGTAAACGAAGAATAAATCATAATCAGCATATCGCTCGTTTAGCACTAATTTAGAAGGACGAACCTTAAGTTTCAGGTTGCTATTTCCAAATGCCAATAGTTCATGCTCATCCACAAACTTTATTTCCTCGAGCCTTGTATTGAAAATATCCATGATCGCAAATACGGTTCTCTCAAAATCTATTAGTGTTTCTGGGACAACCATGTTTAAGTAATAGTAGCTACCTGCCAACTCCTCACTCTTATATTTATAAACAAATAATGGTATTAGCTTAAACTCAGGCAACTTCATTGTCTGAATCAGTGATACAACCTTTCCATTTATAATCATCCCCCGATCCTTGAACCAGCTATTCGTAGTAAGGACATCCGTCCCTTTCGCCCTTTTGACCAGTTCATAAATTGGAATTGGATCAGCGACTTCGACAAACCGATTATGCCACAACTGTGGATTTCTCGTCACCACAACACGATAGTCATACTGAGGATATTCTCCAATCTGGTCTAATTCCGAAGACTCATAAAATTTATAAAACATTATCCATTAGATTTAAAAACTTGCCACCTATTGCCTGCGTTTAGGTTGTCCCATGCATATTGCAATGCATTTCCTGGAGTATTACTCGCATCCGAAACGTGACTATCTCAATTCCGCCAACAAGACTGGGATGGCAAGATCCAATGTATAACAACCAGCCGTATAATCAAATTATTCAAGAAAATTAACTAACGGCAAGACAAATTTCTTTTTGTAATAAACTATCTACTCAATCAGGCCACAACAGGCGATTATTTGTAGGATTCAAAGAATCTATTTCAATCTGAAATGGAACGCCTTCGCATATGGCCCCTTGTTACATTATTATTTCCGGTAGCTCTCGCACTTACCTTGCCTTTCTACCCGCCTGCATTTTACTCCGCACAATCGTCACCACCGGAATGATCACCCACACGATGTTGATCGCCATCGAAGGGTAAGCATGGTGCCAGGCCGTATTCACGATGAGCAGCGCACTGCCTACAATATTCAACCCGTAATACGCTGCCGAGTCAACGGCCAGCTTTTTATTGAGGTTGAGCATATAGGCTACTATAATACAGACCGATCCGACCCAGCCGAGCACTTCTATAAGCATAGGGAAATGTGTTGATTTGAACCACGCAACAAAATAAAAAAAGTATACATTATACTTAAATACAATTTCTTATCTTCGAAAAAACCCGCTACCTACCCTTTTAGCACCATGAGCCTCCACCATCGCCAGGACGAAACAGGCCTTTCCATCCCCACAGCACTGGAAGGGAAAATACTGGAAGGTCAAACGCATATACTGCAGCTTCTATTACAGAATACACCCACCAATCATCTTTTACAAACCATTGCTGCCTGGCTGGAAACGAATTGCCCGACCCCGGTTCAAGCCGCCATTTGCCTCACCGATACCTTTGGCCGCCACCTCGCGGAAGTCGTTACCGCTGCACCAGCAACCGAATTACAGGAAGCACTCAGGTGCCGTGACCTCAGCAACCTGGATACGCAGGCGCGAGAAACGGCCGTCCCACCCGCCACACTGTACAGCCACCCCTGGTGGCTGCCCGCCGCGAAAGTACTAGATCAGGCAGGAATTGTTGCCGCCACCTCATTCCCCCTCATCAACGCCGACAAACATACTGCCGCCGTATTGGAAGTGCTGCAGGCCACCCCTGCCCCACTCACGCCTTACGACCGGCAGGTGATCGCACTGGCTGTCAATATGATCCTGCTTACGTTGGCCCAGGCGCAACAACTCAGCATCAACCACCAACTGATTGAGCGTGAAAAGATGGCCCGCGAAGAGGTAAACAAAGCCGATCTGCTGGCCCAGTTCGCCGTAGAGGGCGCCGGTGCCGGCACCTTTAACGTCAACCTGACCGATAACTATATCAAATACTCTCCCCTGCTGTCGAAAATACTGACCGGCGAATACCTGACCGGCATGACGCGCAAGCAACTGGTGGATAATATCCATCCCGAAGATGTGCCGATCCGGGACGCCGCGTACCAGCTCGCGGCAACCACCGGCCACCTGGAATATGAAGCAAGGTTCATCTGGCGCGATGGATCTATCCACTGGGTGAAAGCCCTGGGAACTTACCTCACCGATTCCACCGGATCCAAAGCCAATTTTGCCGGCATGGTACTCGACATTACTCCCGAGGTAAAAGCCCGCGAGCAACAACAGCGCTTGCTGGCCCTGATCGAGAACAGTGCCGATTATATGGCGGTAGCCGATACCACCAACACCCTCGTGTACCTCAATAAAGCCGGACGCCAGTTAATGGGCATCGAACCTGACCGGGAGGCTGCCACCATCAAGAGTCACGATTTCACGACCGCCGAAGAATTTGAACGGGTACGCAGGCAGGTCCATCCGGCAGTCGCCCAATATGGCACCTGGTCGGGTATCATCGACATGCAACATTTCATAACAGGTGAGATCATTCCCTGTCATGCTGAATATACCTCCATCACCGACCCCTCGACCGGCGAATACCTGGGCAGGGGTGTCACTATGCGCGATCTGCGGCCCGAACTGGCATCCCGCAAAGCCCTGCAGGAAAGCGAACAGCGCTTCCGCCGCATGATCGAGCACGCGCCTATCGCTATGGGCGTATTCAAAGGCGATGACCTCATCGTAGAAGTAGCCAACGCAAAACTGTTGAACTTATGGGATAAAAAAGCATCGGTGATCGGCCTTCCCTTTGTGGAGGCACTGCCCGAGATCAGGGACCAGGCTTTTCCCGCCCTGATGCGTGAAGTGATGCGCACTGGCAAGGCTCACTACGGTTCCGAAACACTGGCCCGCCTTAACCGCAATGGCCGTATCGAAGACGGCTATTTTAATTTCGTGTATGCTCCTTTCCGCGAAGGTGACCACATTACTGGTGTACAGGTGGTAGCCAGCGAGGTAACCGCCCAGGTACACACGAAAAAAGCATTGGAAGCCAGCGAAGCGCGGTTCCGCAATTTCATCCACAGCGCCCCCGTACCGATAGCCCTGTACACAGGCCGCGAAATGCGCATCCAGATCGCCAACGAAGCTGTACTGCATACGTGGAACCGCGACGCTTCCGTGATCGGTAAAACATTTAGAGAAGCCTTACCCGAACTAAAAGATACGCCCTGGCCCGGCAAGCTGGAGCAGGTCTACGATACCGGCAACGCCTTCTATGCGTATGAAGAACGCGTAGACCTGTTGAACGAAGGGCAATTGGAAACCTTCTATTTCAATTTTACCTACAAGCCATTGTATGATGGCGAAGACAAGATATACGGAGTGATCAATACCGCTGCCGATGTCACCAAACTGGTACTCGCCCGGCAGGAACTGCTGCAAACACAAGCCCAGTTGACCAGCGCCATCGAATCGGCCCAAATGGCTACGTGGCGTATAGACCTGCAACAGCAATTCGCCTATTTCTCTTCGCGGCTGCGCCATTGGTTTGGCTTTGAAACAGAGCAGATCAACCTTCCTGCCGGCTTCGAAGCCATTCATCCCGCCGACCGCCAACGCGTACTCCAACACCTGCAACAAGCCATCGAAGGCGACGCTGCAGGGTACACCGACGAATACCGCGTCATCAACCAGCTCAACGATACTGAATACTATATCAGGGTTACCAGCAAGATCCACCGCAACGAAAAAGGGATCGCATACGAACTCATCGGTGTTGCCCAGGACATCACCGACCAAAAGCAAATGGAGTTCAAGCTGGAGCAACTGGTACAGCAACGCACCGAAGAATTGAGCCGGGCCAACCAGCACCTGCAGCAATCAAATGAAGAACTGGAGCAATTTGCCTATGTAGCGTCCCATGACCTGCAGGAGCCCTTGCGGAAGATCAGGATCTTTTCAGGCATGCTCATGAACCACCTGCAGTTGCAACATGGACAGGAGCAACACACCCAACTACTGGAAAAAGTGATCTCCAGCGCCGGACGCATGAGTCAGCTGATCATGGACCTGCTCAATTACTCCCATATCTCGAAGAAGGAAGCTTTGTTCCAGCAGGTCGATCTGAATACGGTGATACAAAATGTACATGAAGACTTTGAATTGTTGATCCGTCAAAAACAGGCGATCCTCCACATCGAACGGCTACCGGTCATCGAAGCCATTCCTTTGCAGATGAACCAGCTACTGTATAACTTGATGGGTAATGCGCTTAAGTTCACCCACCCGGACCGTATACCCACCTTACGCATACAAGCCTGGCCTGCTACGCCCGAACTTATAGCCGCCACACCCGGCCTTACGGGCAGCAACTACTGGGTGATCACGATCGCCGACAATGGCATCGGGTTCGAGCCCGGCATGTCCAAGCTCATCTTTACCATCTTCCAACGACTGCATCCGAGAAACAAATATGAAGGAACGGGGATCGGATTGGCCTTGTGCAAGCGCATCGTGCTGACCCATGGTGGTATCATTGAAGCCAGCAGCGAACCTGGTGAAGGATCGGTCTTTACCTTGCTGCTACCAGCGAAGCAACCAACAGCATGAGCCTGCCTATGCGTTGGATGCGCGGTTAAGACGTTTCACGCCCCAGTCAGAAAGACTTTCGAGCAGTTTTTGCATCGAGTGACCATCCTTTGTCAGTTCATACTCCACCCGCGGTGGCACCTCTGCATACACGATCCTGGTGATCAATCCATCCTTCTCCAGCTCACGCAATTGCAGCACCAGCATTCTTTCAGAAATGCCTACCAAGGCCTTCCGTAATTCATTGTAGCGCAGCCGTCCGCCCAGCAGGCGCATCAGGATCCCTGGTTTCCAACGACCACCAATCAGCGACAACGTATGCGCCATGCCGCAATGCGCGTCGATGGCCGTCTTATTCCTCGTGTTGGTGGAGCTCTGCTTCCTCATACTTACATTTTTGTTAGTACTTAACAATTTTAGCGGTACTGGCAAATGTAAGACGACGCCGGTAGTTTTGCAAAGAACAAAAAACGCACACGCATGAATCGCCTTGAAAACAAGATCGCATTAGTAACCGGTGGCAGCCGTGGTATCGGCGCCGGTATCGTTAAACGCCTCGCTGCAGAAGGAGCCAAAGTGGCCTTCACCTATGCACAATCTGCCGGTGCTGCCAAAACCTTGGTAGCGGAAGTAATACAGGCTGGCGGCCACGCCCTGGCTATCCAGGCCGACAGCCATTCTCCCGAAGACATCCACAAGGCCGTAGCACTAACTGTCGAAACTTTTCACGGTATCGACATCCTCGTCAACAATGCCGGCGTGTACAACGCCAATCACATCGAGCATTTTACCCTGGAAGAGTATGAAAGCAGCATGGCCGTGAATGTTCGCGCCGTATTCGTCGCTTCGCAGGCTGCCGCGCAACATATGACCAACGGTGGGCGCATCATCACCATCGGCAGCAATATGGCCGACCGGGTCACTGATGCGGGCGGTGCGCTGTATGCCATGAGCAAGTCGGCCCTGATCGGCCTGAACAAAGGTATTGCGCGCGACCTGGGCGCCCAGGGCATTACCGTCAACCTGGTGCAGCCTGGCCCTATCGACACGGATATGAATCCGGCCAATGCACCCCATGCGGCTGGTCTTACCCAACGCATGGCCATTGCCCATTACGGCACGCCCGCCCATATCGCCGGATTGGTTGCTTACCTCGCCAGTGACGAAAGCAGTTTCATCACCGGTACAGCGATTACGATAGATGGAGGATATAATATCTAGTCCTTCCGTGTCATCCGGTATTTTTTGGGGCTCATACCGATGATCTTCCGGAACCTTTTGGAAAAATAATACGGGTCATCGAAGCCCATGCTCATAGCAATGGACTTGACCGACTTATCGGTGAAGTCCAGCTGCTGTGTGGCTTTCTGCATTTTGAGCTGTATGAAGTAATCGATCGGTGCGTAGCCCGTTTTCTGTTTGAACAGACTGGAAAACCGCGAGGCTGAATAGTTGTAATGCTTGCACAAGTCCGTCAACGTAATATTTTCGCTGATGTGCTGGTGCATGTACAGGATCGCACTATCGATCGCATCCAGCTTGTCCGTCGACTGCTGCGGAAAATGCCGTGGATTATAAATAAAGAGCGAGATAAAATGCGTGAGGCACATACTGGTAAAAACGAGGTTATCCATGCTATACCCCAGCTCCAGCGACTTGTACATCTTCATGAACAGCCCCGTCACCTCTTCATTGATCTTCACATAGCTGGGCTTGAAATGTTTCTGCACCACCTGCATGCCGTTGAAATCGGGCAGTCCGTCGCCACCGAAATGGATCCAGTAGATCGTCCAGGGATCATCTTCACTGCTGCCGTAGGCATGCTCGGTATTTTGAGGCAGGATGAAGAATTCATTGGCCCCTACTTCATAGCGCTTGTCTTCCAACTGGTACCAGCCTTTACCATCGACACAGAAGAACAGGAAGTTTTCGGGTAATCCTTTTTTGCGATAGGTATAGTGCTTCTCCGCCTTGGGATAATAACCCAGGCTGCATAGGTACAGTTTCGACAACAGGGGATTGTTCTGTACCCGGGACTTGATCACGGTTTTGGGGATCTCGATCCGTTGCCGGCCCAGCCCATGCCAGATGTTCTTGTGAGAGCCTATTTTATTCGCAACACTCATAATATGACAAGTTATCGCCGATGATGATGCTGCTAATTTAATAGAACTTGCTTGATTAATGGATTAAACCTGTAAGGCGGTCATCTTTATCAACACTAAGGAGCCAGCAGGTTGACAACGTCTTTCCGCCGGCTTTCGGGCAGCACCGTCAATTGGACGAGTTTGCCGCCGGCAACTTTCGCTTCGACCGTCGTATTATACGGCGCATGCAATTTAAAATGCACATCCTGGGAAGCAGGCCAGGCGGGGAACAGCAAGATCTTCCGGTCATCGGTTTGCAATAGCATCTCCTGTACACCGATCATGCCGCTACCGCCCCAGTTGTGGTCGGGCACCCAATCGAATCCCGGTCCCCAAAACGCAGGAAAGCGGCGTCCGCTGTTCTGCAGTTTCAACTGGTTCATTTGCCAGGCCTCATTGCGCAAACCCAGGCGGGCCGCGAAAATATTGTCCTGCTTCCAGCCAATATGACTGCGAAACTTCAGGGCAAACGTATCATAACGCCAGGTATTGAGGGCGGTATCCAAACCTGGTTTGCCGACACCAAAGATGCCCCAGGGGAATACCGGGTACAGTTGCGGCGATTCAGTATTATTGACACGCTCCCACAACTTCGCCGGCGCGATGGTGGTATGTCCATTGAACCGCTGGTAGGGGATCGGTGGGATGCGGTTGCGGAAAGCCTGCCACCAGTTGCGCTGCTCCGCCGTACCGTAGGTAGCCGGTAACTGCAACAAGCGATCGGTCAACACCGATAACCCGGCAATGGTGGAACTCGCATTGTACGCCATCTTGAAGGTCTCGGCCGCCGAGCCAGGATACAAGATCAACTTGCCCGCACCATCCAGCGCCTTAGCCCCCCGTTGCTTTGCACGGTATTGGTAATGCTCATCGAAGAAACGCAGGCAACTTTCGATAAAGGGCAGGTAGCCACGGATGTCTTTGCCGGTATACCGCTGTTCTTCCAGCATCATCAGGCAAAACTCCAACACGGTGTCCCACTCGTATTCGAGCCAGGGATTGTACTCTACGCCTTTGTCGAACCCGGCGGGCCGTTTGGTGCCATACTCGGCATAGTCGGGCAATCCATAGTTCTCCATCTGCTCGGTAAAGGAGGCGCCGGAATGGTTCCAGTATATCTTGCTACGTAGCTCGGCGTTCTGCAGGATACGTAAATAAAAATCAAACTGCGCCCGCATCATATCCCAGTCGCCACTTTTGATCAGGGGAAAATAAACCAGTCGCTGGTTCTGCGCCGTATGCAATCCCCCACCCCAGTTGCGGAAATCGGGGTTGAACTTTTGTGCGGTATCGGTGTACACAGGATCCACGGTCAACAATCCGCCATTGAACTTCGTGGGCCAATCACCCTTTGCATTCAAAGCCAGCATATAACGAAACAACTGGTAATTACGTCCTACCTGCCAGGCTACGCTGCTGGTATCACTGCCACCGATCTTTACAAAACTCCTTTGCCAGAATTGCTGCCACCAGGTCTGGGTGGCTTTATAGGCAATGGCTTTGTTGGTACGACCAGCAGCAACCAGGGAGTCGAGCGACTGTTGCCACTGTTGCACGGAACTGGTTTGTGCGGTATGCAAGGTGAGTTGCAGGTGGTGCTTTTTTGCGGGCCGTGCACTGCGCAGCATCCAGCCTTGAAAATCCGTATTGGCGTAGATGCCGCTGGTATGGGCGCCAGTCACAAAGTTTTCTCCGGTAAGGCTGCCGCCGGAAATGAGGTTGCTCAACGGATTGTACAACTGCTCCTTCACGGGGTCCATGCCTTGCTGCGTAATGGTCGCCTCGAATATGGTAGGGCTTTCATTGCGGTGAAAAAACAGTACACCGTTGCCGCTTACATCGATGCTGTCGCGCCGGGCCCTATTCCCCTTGGGAGCACCCCATTTCCAGGAATTGCCATAGTTCTCCCGGCCGGTAAGCTCACGGTCGCGGTAACGCCAGCTTTCATAGGTTGCCTGTGCCGATATCTTCTGGTTGCTGCTGACTTCCACATGCACTAACGGACTGAATACATCGACCCAGATGCGGACCGACGCCGTCTGAGCGCCACTACGACCCGACACGGTCACATAACCCTCTTGCAAATGAAGTTCCTGTTTAAAATCACTGCCTGTAAAAACAGCAGGCTGCAATTGCAGTCGGATACGACCGGCCTTCAGCAAACTATTGTTCTCATCGAAGCTGCCACTGCGGGCGGCATAGATCAGGAGGTCGCCTCCTTCTACCCATACATTCAATCCGATATCACCACCTCCGCATGGCATCGACTCGCCGGCGTTCGACGAGGGGCTCGTCCATACGATGTTGTAAGCATCCAGCGCTGGTTGCTGCGCTTGTGCAACAACTCCCAAGCATACCCATAACAACAGGAAGGTGGCTTTCTTCATTATTTGACAATGATCTGCACCCTACCGGCGAGGCCCGCAGGCGGCAGGGGTTTATTTTGTAAGCGATACGGTGAATTGGTCCAGGTGATGCGTTTATCGGCCGGCAATCTTTCGTCGCCGATCAACCGGTTGGCCCAGGTATTGGTCACTGCGATCTCGACGGTATTGGTACCTTTCTTCAATGCCCGCGAAATATCCAAACCATAAGGATAAGTCCACACGGTACCACAATCAACACCATTTACTTTCACCGAAGCCAAATTGTATACACTGTCGATCTGCAACCAGCCAATGCCCCTGGTTCCGGGGAAGGTCCACTCGAAGGTATTTTTATAGATAGCCGTACCGGAGTAATAGCTGATGGCTGTGTCGCTGTGGTTGGACCAACTGGTCAGGGTCGGGAATACGACGGGCTGCGACGGTCCACCCAGTTTGGGATCGAAGGTCACCTGCCAGTTATCGGGCAGCTCTACACCGATCGAGGAGTAAGGCAAGGGTGTCAGAAAAGGTTGTACACCCGCTTTCTTACGCAGCACAAGGAAGATCGAACCATTGGCTTCCAGGCGCAAGCCCACCTTGGTGCGGCCGTTCTCCACGCCCCACGACTCAGCGTTCCTGATTGAGCCCTCTACCGGGTCCCAGATCTCGGGCTGCCGGCCGCTTAGCCGCAAACTCACTACGAGTTCGCGTATACGCTCCTGCTGGTTGGCGATAAAATAGATATCAAAATCCTTGCCTCCCGATCGATGCGTCCAGGCGATATCGATCGCGGGAGCACCGTTCGCTTCCTCCGCTATACAATCACGCTCGATGCCCAGCGCAGAAAAGTCATCGGCTGTATAAGGACCGTTCAACAGCTTACCCCGGCCTTTTATAGCATTCAGCCCTTGCGGGGTCTTGTTCTCCAGCTTGTCTTGCAAGGAAGGGGATTGCGTGGGTTGCTCACCCAACACGACGGTGGCCCCAGCCTTTACAAATTGGGCGACCTTCTGTTCAACAGCGGCTGTCATCAGGTTCCCCTGCGGATTGAGGCTATGGGATGCGGGTATCACCAGCACGCCATAGCTGGCGCCACCCGGTAACACGATCCGGTTATTCTTAACAGTGGCGAGACGTAACAATGCATCGGGATTGATGGCATCATAGGCATAACCACGCAATGGATCGATCCATTTTTCCGGATCGGCCAAATTCGCGGAGTGGGACACACCGGCCGGCAAAGTACGCAATGGTGTACCGGCATTCTCTAGCCGGCGCTTCTCAGCCGCTACCCTTTCGTCACCAATAATGCCCGGCAAGGTATTGACGAGTTTGTGGGGCAACACGGCCCGGCGCGGCAGTTCTTCGCCTGTAAAGACAGCTATATCATTGACGGGCCTGCCCAGTTGCAACAAGGCCTGGCAACGTGACAAGTAATCGATCCAGGCCTTGCCCGGCTTCCACCAGGTTTGGTCGCGCTGGAAGAACATGCCGATGCCGTCAAGGGTCATGCCCGGCTTGCGGTCGATCCAGGGATTGTGCACAAACACATGGAGGGCCAGGCGGTTGATGCCGAGGGCAAAATTGCGGTCGCCCAGGGTTTTGAGCATGCCGGGATGTTCACTGAAATCCATACGCAGCGTGGTGAAACTTTCCGCCTGTACGATCGGCTTTCCATATATATGGGCGCCCGACACGGCATCGTATACATCATTCGGTTTGTCATGCGTGGGGCTGTTGAGCCAAAACTCGCCCATCGGCAGATCGACGTAGCGGTAATGGGCCATGCCATCACTCAGCATGGTGGGGGCGATGGTTTCTCCATTGAATTGAGCGCCGGCGCCATGCGCGAGTTTGGCCAGGGGTGCATAGAAATTATCGACCACCAGTTCGGCAATGGTTTGCCGTACATCGTACAGGAACCCTTCCGATACGGACGCATTCTCCACCGGGGTACCGGTCATCGCCAGCAGGTAGGTGGTCAGGTCATACTTGCGGCGCTTTTTGAACTCCGCTGCAAAACCGGCACTCCAGTTCTGGCTGCCACACTCCCAGCTATCCATGTGAAAGATCTTCAGCACATCTTTGGCCAACTGCGGACCCGCTACGCGAACCGCCTCACCAAACCAGTTGTCGAATTGTAGCTTGACAGCAGCCGGATTGAATTTATCACATTCCAATCCTTTGCCGGCACCACCGGTCGCATTACGTTGTCCCGTAGAGGTATGACCGATACGCACGATCACCCAATTGCCCGCGGGGGCTTTCCAGGTGAGCTTGCCGGTACTGTCCATCTTACCAGTCAGGTTAACGACGTCTTTCAACGGTACCGCCAGGGAGTCAGGGACCTGCTGTACAGTAGTACGCTTACTGACGCGCCACATGGAGCCATTTATGCTTTCAAACTGGTTCAGCACCGGTTCGTCGCTCATATAGATACCGGATACTTTCAATACCGGTTTCCATTTGGCGGCATCGAGGTCTTCGGCACCAGGCTCGGTCCCCTTTTTATCATAAACAAAGCGGTAATAAAGCGCCGATACGGTGGGAATGGAATGGGTGACATCTTCTTCTGTATCCTGCCAGCCGGCGCGGGGAGGCTCCAACCGCACCACATCGCGGAAATGCTCACCATCATCGCTGGCCTGCAGCAATAAACGCTGGGCCTGGTAATCCCTGCCTGTGACATGTATACGCACCGAACGGCAGGTGAAGGGCTGGGGATATTTATACTGTATCCAACAAACAGAATCACTCCGGAAGTTTTCCTTGCCACCATTGTCGAAAGCCAGGAACTGGGCTTTGGAGCCGGGTATACTGGTCGTAACCCGGGGAATCAATACGGTATCGCTGAAGGCCTGCACACTGTTGGCGGGATATGCCAGTACAGCCACATCTTTATAATAATCTTCTTTGGCGTCCGGTTGCGGCAGGGAGATATCCATTGAATCGCCGCCTTTGACATATTCGCGGGTCCACACCAGTTTCTGCATCGACAGTTCGGGGGTGATCCAGGGGCCACCGGCCAGCGCAAAGCCGTCGCTGACGTGAAAGGCGAGTTGCAGGTTGAGCCTTTTGGCTTCCAGCATGGCATGGCGCACCATCTCCCACCACTCCTTGCTCAGCTGCCTTACAGGCGGATTGTACAATGGCGGATTGGCAGTATCCTTGATACTGACGAGGTAGGCACCGGCAATGCCTGCCTGCTGCATGGCTTCCAGGTCGGCCGTAATGCCTTCCTTCGATACGCTGGCTTGCATCCAGTACCAGAATACCCAGGGCTTGGCACTGACGGGGGGCCGCAGAAACAGCGATTCGCTGGGCCAGCCCAGGGTATCCGATTTGAATGGATGAAACGATTTATTAGTAAGATTTTCCTGCAAGGGGGGCACCGTCGATGGGATCGCAACCGGTTGCGTGGGGGACGGAGCAGGCGCTGTATTTTTTTCCTGTAACCACCAGATTCCGGGCAGCACGGACAACAGGCCAGCAATCAGTAAAAAACTCTTGTGCATCATATGAAAGCCTTATCGCGTGTGAAGTTAGGGTAATGATCGATATCCCCTAAAAAAAACGGGGCCAACGGAGAACCGTTACCCCAACTTGCTTGCTTTTTGCTATATGAAACTCTTGACTCTACCGGTTGGCTACCGGGAGAAGATGATGATCAATTGAGGTCATAAAAATACAGGGATTGCGGGCCGCCGCAAATGGCATATCGATGCAAGATGATGGAATATTTGACTATTTTGGCAACCGGCAGCGCTACCGCTTCCCCAGGATCTTTTCAACAGCCTGGCTATAGCCCGGCCCCACCGGCAATTCCGTGTTGCCGATCCACACATTGTTCTTATCTATTTTGGTGATGTGGGCAGGTGCTACCAGGAAAGAGCGATGAATACGTACAAAAGCAGGCAACAACTCCGTTGCATCTGCCATGGTAAGGCGCGACAACAATACACGGTCAGTCAACACAAACCGGACGTAGTTGGCATTGCTCTCTACATACAGCAACTCATCGAGCAGGATCTTTACCTGTTCATACCCACTCTTCACAAACAGGTGGGCCGGCGCCCCTTTATGCCCAGCCCTGCTGCGCAATTCATGTTGTTCCATCGCCTTGCTGCAGGCCTTCAGGAACCGCACCTGCGAGAAAGGTTTCAGCAGAAAATCGATCACATCCAGGTCAAAGCTTTGTACGGCATGCTCGCTGTAGGCAGTCGTCATGATCACCATGGGCGGATCGGGCAACGACCGGAGAAAATCAATGCCGGAGATATCCGGCATCTTGATATCGAGAAACAACAGGTCGGGCCGCTGCTGGCGCAAAGGTTCAACGGCATCGAAGGCATTGGTAAAACTGTGCGTCAGTTCCACAAAGGGTACTTTGGCCGCCAATGCTTTCACCACCTCGATGGCAATCGGCTCATCATCTATGACAAATGCTTTCAACATACCGTTATTTAATCTTCGGCGCAGCGCTTTGCTTGTCGCCGTTGTTGATCCATAGTTTTATTACTTTACCTGTGGCATCCTTCTCAAACCGGATCAGGAACTCGTGGTTATCGCTCAGGTAGAAATTCATTTCATCGAGAGCCATCAACTCAGATACCGGCCCACGCTGCGGCTTTCCTTTTAAACGGCCGTTTTCCAACACCATGTCTATCAGGAGTCCGTTCACTTCCAGCTGATAGGTGCCTACATAGCCTGCCAGCACCGATTCCGGTAAGATCACTGCAGTTCGCTTCACCGGCAACTGATAGGGCTGTCCGTACACGATGGCCAGCAGGTTGCGGGTGATCTGGTCGCGGCTCTCCGTTTCCATATTGGCCAGCAGGATCACGCAGACATCGTCGGCAGGCACCCTGTACAGGTTGCTCCTGAACCCAAATATACCACCGCTGTGCGACACTCCCCGCTTACCATACACCGAATCAATAATCCAGCCATATCCATAGTGATTCAGCAACGGCGTATAGGCACGCTCCATCAAAGGCTGTCGTACCAGTGCATACCGCTGCAATGCCCGGTGCCATTTGTAAAGATCGGTTGCGGTTCCGTAGATGGCGCCCGCTGCATAGGGTTCCAGCGAGTCGAGTATGGGTGGTATTTTTGTGGGCGCCTCCGATGAATCGGCATAATAGCCGGTGGCTTTGTCAGCACTGACCAGCCTTTTAAAATCGAGACCGCTGTGCTTCATCCGCAGCGGCACCAGGATATTCTTTCGCACGGCTTCAAACCAGGTAAGGCCGGTACGCTGCTCGATGATCAGTCCCAGCAGCACATACCCCGCATTGCTGTAGCTCCATTTGGTGCCCGGCAGAAAGTCGAGTGGCTGTTCTTTGAACCGGTTCCGTATGGAGTCGGGAGCGGCAGCCCCCCGGTACGGAAGGCGCAAATGTGACACATCGGTGGTCAGGTGATCGATGCCGGAGGTGTGTGTCAACAGGTGTTCGATGGTAATGCTATCGCCTCGGGGAAAATCGGGAAAGAAGCGACTGAGCTTATCAGACAACTGCAGCCTCCCCTGCTCTACCAGTTGCAGGATCAGCGTCGAAGTAAATTGTTTCGTGATCGAAGCAATCTGGAAGAGGGTATTGGTGTCGTTGAGGGAACGGGCTTGCTGGTTTTTGTATCCATACCCTTTGGAGAGCAGTATTTTTCCCTCACGGGCGACCAGCACAGTACCGCTGAATTTATCCTGCACCGTATACGCCTTCATCAGCGCATCGAGCTTGGCGTAAACACTGTCTTGAGAAAAGGCAATAACAGTCAGGGCCAATAAAATGGCCAGGGTGAAAATATAACGCATGGAATTGTTTTTTAGAGATTAGTAGCTAGGCTTGAATGGTTAAGGCAATGGCAAACTCTTGTCCATCGTCTGTGATTTGTAAGGAATGTTTTCCGGGATACACCAGTGCCAATCGTTCGCGTACGTTTTGCAGACCAATGCCGGAATGCTGCTGTTCGGGATCACCTGGTTGATGAGGATGCACGCTGTTGCTGACGGTGAAACGAATAACCCCTTCCTCACAAGCGAGTGCTATCCGTATCCAGGACGGGTTGCGCAGGCTGATGCCATGCTTAAAGGCATTCTCTACAAAAGGGATCAGCAGCATCGGCGCAATCGACAGGGGGCAACGCTCCGTTTGTATATCATGTGTTATTTGAATATCCGGCTGCGTTTGTATGCGTAACTTTTGGAGATCGATGTAATTCTGCAGGTACTCTACCTCCCGCTCCAGCGGAATGGCATCGAGGTGATTGTCGTGCAACATGAAGCGCATCATGTCTCCCAGCTTTTGGATGCCCGCAGCCGCATCGGATGCGTTTTCGCGCAATGCCGTTCCATACAACGTATTTAGCGCATTGAACAGGAAATGCGGATTGATCTGCGACCGCAGCAACTGCAGATCGGCCTTCGTTTGCACAAGGGCTTTCTCTACGCCACGTAACTGCAGGATACGGTCTTTTCGCTGATTGAAGAGGTACCAGGATACAGGAATGGTGATCATCCATTGCACACCCAGGCATACGAAGAAACCAACGTTAGCCATTGACGACACCCCAAAACCCGCGATCATAAACAAAGGAAAGGTGCAGACGACTGAATACAACAACAGGTGGACCAACATCTTTTTCTCCCAGAAGGAACCCGACTGGTTGCGTGGAAAGACTCTGTACGTATTGACCATAAAGAGTGCGAAAATGGCCGGCACAAACCAATTGCCTATAAATCGCAGACTATTCGTCCAACCGGTCAATATACCCACCAGTACCATCACTGAAAAATAGATCAGCGCAAACATCGTACACTGGTTTACGATGAGCACGCGGTAGGCCCGTTTGGGCCCCGGCCTGTCCAGGTAACGGATGAGCAATCGTATCAGCAGAAAGAAAGCGGTATAGTTGGCAACGAGTTTCACCGCATTCCACCAGCCAAAGGACAGGTTGTCCATTGGATGATCATTGTAGCCGAACAATGCCAATGCCTGAAAATGGCCATAATTGAACCACCAGGGATGTGCATACCAGGTGATGAGATTAACGCCCAATGCCAGCAGCCAACTGATCAGCAACAACACCGCGATCCCCGAGAACACCTTGCGAAGAATAGCGGCTGTGCTCCCCTTCCAATCTATGGCAGTGAACAGCGGAATGATCAACCAGGCGATCAGCAGGTACGCGAGGTAAGCCAACAGGCCTATAGCGATCTGCGGGAACAATACGTTTTTATAATACTTGAAGTGTATACCGTGGCTTCGATAAACGTCCATGAAAAGCTCCTGCACGCCCTGCGCCTTAAGCGAGATCATGAGCAACACAGCGTGCAGTATCCAGGCTATGAAAAATACCGAGGCGAGGACCGTCTCATGCTGTTTCCACCGCAGCGTAGCTGCAGACGGTGTGGTATGGGGTTGTATTGGTTGAGGGTTCTGCATCTTTATTTCTTTTCAGCAAGATTACAGCATCGCAACAGGCACACGTAGCAAATGTTACGAATAGTGCTAAAACTGGGACGGATACAGGTACGTTGGTTCAGTTTCCTGGCGAACCAATCTGCCACACCGGAAATACCGTAATTTATTCGCACGCTTAGGGTGAAAACACGGTATCTGCGCAGGTAGTATACACGGTACATTCACGGCGTCATTACCATTCTCCAAAAAATCCATGAAACATGAAGATCCAGCAAAAAGCCAGCTCTTCTACACCCGATTGCGGTCGCGATCCGGTAGCAGCACTTAAGCAAATGTTTGTCGACATGACCATGGGCAACCGCATTCTGGCGGGACAATGCCCGGTACGCAGAGCGGTTTTCCTCAAGCCACATGGCGTAGCCAAAGCCGACTTTATCATTACACCAGGATTACCACAAGAGTACCGGGTAGGCATCTTTGCCCACGACCGGCTCGATGCCTGGGTACGGTTCTCCAGCGACACCCTGCCGGGTCTTGGCGACCTGAAATCGACCGTCGGTGTCGGTATTAAATTATTCGGTGTGCCCGGTACTAAACTGTTGCCTGGCGATGAGAACGCCACTACGGCAGACTTTATCCTCCAAAACATGGATGTGTTTTTCGTCGACACAGCCATGGACATGTGCGAATTCACCTATGCCGGTGCGGTAGAACATGATTACAACAAATACCTCGACAGCCATCCCATCACGGCGAAGATCCTCGACGAGATGGCCAAAGTAGTACCCAGTTGTCTCACTTCGCCTTATTGGAGCGGACTACCTTACGCTTTCGGCGATCGCTTCGTTAAATACAAGCTGGAGCCAATTGGTCCGCCTTTCAGTGCGCCGCCCAGTCAGAACAATGCCGATTACCTGGCCGCCGACCTGCAGGCCCGGCTGAATATGGGCGAAGCACAATTCCGGTTCATGGTACAATTCCAGACCGATTTGGCTACTATGCCGCTGGACAAGGCAACGGTACAATGGTCGGAAGAAACCTCACCACCTGTTCAGTTGGCGACGCTGGTGCTTCGTCAGCAGGATGTAAGCGTGCAGGGACAGGCGGAGTATGGCGAAAATCTATCTTTCAATCCGTGGCGCACCCTGAAAGAACACGAACCCCAGGGTAGCATCAGTGATGTACGCAAAGTGGTGTACCAGGCAGGTGCTGCCTTGCGCCGCTTCAAAAATGGTGTACCGGCCGTAGAACCACAAGCTGCCCGTGAGCTGAAGCAACCATAACCGAACTAAAACGACTACTTATGAACCGCAACGATATTAAGAAAGTGGCCATTTACCCGGCCATCGGCATTGCCCGTATCGGCAATTCACCCGAATACTTTTTGGCCTCCGATGAACCCGGTAAAGCGCCTGCACCTGAAGGAGGGTATAAAGACGGCGACAACCTGTTCAAGAAACAGGTGCCCCGCTTCCGCATCTACGCCCTGGATGCCAACAACCAACCCATCGGAGAGCTCCATGCAGGTACCGATGGCTTGCAGGTGGAGATCTCCTGGACCGTACACATCGCCAACCGCAAAGCAGGCTGGTACCAGTTCAACAATGCACTTGACCTGGGCGAACAGTCCATCAACTCTACACACCGCAATGGCGGCCTCAATGGCGTAGACAGGCACCAACTGGTGATCGATCCGGGCACGCGCACCATTGCCGGCATCAACCAGTCGGGCGACAACTACAAATTCGATAGTGGTAAATTCTTCGACAAGACCGTGCCGCTGGGCGAACTGCGCACCGACGATCAGGGTCGTTTGCTGGTGTTTGGCGGCGATGGCAACAGCGCTTCGCGCGATGGCCGGCCGGCCATCACTTTTGCCAACAACGATGGCTGGCACGATGATGTATCGGATGGTACTGTAAGGGCCACAGTCACCATCAATGGCGCTACAATGGAAGCCACACCCGCTTTTGTGGTGTGCACGCCGCCCAATTTCGGTCCCGGTTTGTTTTCGCTGGTTACCATGTACGATGTAGTCTATGATCTGTATGTACGGGAGGGATGGCTGGAAGGCCCCTCGAAGCTCAACTTCTGGGAACATATCTATCCCATCCTGCAACGCATGACAAGTGCACAATGGGTAAATGAAGGGTTCTTTATGTTGTTTGGTACCAACTCGCCCAGTGACTTCAACAATCCTGAATTCCTCAAGATCCTGAGCGATCCTTCGGCTATCAACGAGGCGCAACGCAAGCATGTATTCAAGTGGTTCCGGAATACAGCTTCCGACACCTATCAACCCGACCTGATACCGCCCTATTATGGCGACCTGTTTGGCGACTATGAAAAGATGCCGCATGTAGACCTCTCTGTTACGGCCACGCAATACAGTTGGCTCAACCGTTGGGCCGATGGAGATTTCACCACGGGTACGCCACCGGTAGATACACCCTTCGAAGCAAAGACGCCCGCTCAGCAAGTAGCAGCCTTGTTGAAAGCGCCGCTGGAGGAATGCCTGGGCGGTCCTTTCCACCCCGGTATCGAGATCACCTGGCCTTTCCGACACCTGAGTATGTGGATGGAGCCCTTCCGACTGAAAGTGTTGCCCGAAAACAAACCAGTCAGCGACGACTATGGTCCTTTGCTGACACCCGCCATCGCCCTGGGCCCAAATGGCCCCCTGGATGGCAGCGGACCGGGCTCCATCACCCGGTGGCTGGGCGTGCCCTGGCAAACGGACGAAGCCTCCTGCCTTTCGGGATATGATACTACTTTGTACCTGCCTATCCCCTCCTTCTGGGCGGCGCGGGTACCGAACCATATCTTCAGCATGGATAGTTTTATGCGGGCCACCAAAAGCGGTCTCAACAGCGGACAGCGGCTCAAGCATTTTGCCTACCGCGTGGACTGGCTTCGCGACTTCTCGCCTTCTTATGTAGGGCGCATCAACAACATGATCGCCCGCTGGCACCAATTGGGCGTGATCGCCAAACACACCAACAAAACTGGCGATCCTTTCCTGCCTGTTGAGTGGTGGGTAGAGACCGAACGCAGTGGACCTGGCGGCGATGACCCTACCTATATACAGGTAATACGTGCCGAGCAAGACCTGGTAGCAACGGAAGTACCAGGCGAAGAAGCGGTATTCCTGACCGAGGGCGCACCACGCGTGACCACCAAACGAGAAAGTCATCCTGTAAAACGACACGAGTTATAAAAAAGCACGTACATCTTCCAGTAGTAATAGTAGGTGGCGGCCCGGCAGGGGCTGCCACCGCTATTGCCTTGTGCCGACTCGGCATACCCTGTGTGGTATTGGAAACACAGACGACAGCCTATAAACCGGGTGAAACCATCCCGCCCAATGCCTATCCCGTCTTTAGGCAGCTGGGCATAGAATATATTCTCCAGGACCACCGGCATATCCGGAGCGTGGGCAACACGGTGATCTGGGGGCAGGATCAGGTACAGGACCGGGCTTTCCTGGCTGAGCCGCATGGTGATGGGTTTCATATCAACCGGCCTTATTTCGAAAAGCAACTGCGCTGGTCGGCGGAGCGCATCGGCACCCAATGGCTCGCCGGCTGGACGTTTATCGATTGCCAGGAGGAGCCCGATCATGTATCCATTACCTGTACCGATGCCGACGGAGCACGTATGGTGATAACTGCCGCCTTTGTCGTCGACGCCAGTGGACGCTCGGCCATACTGGCGCGTAAAGTTGGCAGCCAGCGCAAGAGCCTGGACCGTCTGACAGGTTATTTTACCAAATGGGCACCACTGCCCAAAACGCTGGCCAATATGACCTTCATCGAGGCCACGCAAGATGGCTGGTGGTATGCCGCTTCGGTATCGAACCAGCACCTTGCCCTCAATTTTATGACGGATGCAGACCTGCAGGAGATCAATGCAACTCAACTACCGCAATGGCTCACCGACAAACTGCAGGAAACCGTTTACCTGCGTACACACCTGGCGACTTCTCATGGACAACCTTTTGCCACCGTACACGCGAAACCGGCTTCTACCTCTCACCTCGATCAACTGGCGGGCCGCCTCTGGTTGGCGGTAGGCGATGCGGCCTGTACCTATGACCCACTCACCTCCTACGGCATCACGGCCGCGCTGGGCAGCAGCCTCTATGCCGCGATGGCCATCAAAGATCAGCTCATGGGCAATCCCGAAGCCATGGACGCTTATCGTTATGTACAGCAAACGACCTTCAACCAATGTCTCGGCATGCTGCAAAACCAATACAACCTGGAACAGCGTTGGCCGGAGAGTGCGTTTTGGAAAAGAAGGCAGGTAAACGTGTCGCAGGCGGGTTAACAGTGGGTGGCGGCAAGTCGGCTTTTCATTTTTTATTGAGATTTACATATTGTACATTACAGTAGCAAGCCCCTCCATGATGAAGCACCTTCCCTACTTCCTGCTGCTGTTATTCATTGCCTGCGGACAGGAACCACCAAAAACTACGCCCGCTCCTCGCTGGGACTCGCTGCCGACAGCAGAGCTTGTAAAAATTCAGGACACTGTGACAATAGCAGAAACATTCACAGACAGCCTGCGCATTGGCAGCAAAAAGCACAACAAGGTAGAACTGGTTAATTACCGACAGGGCGATACGGCCTGGGTCACGATCAAATTTTACAGCCGCCGCGATACTGGTTGGTTGTTGAAGAATGAATTCAATCAGGATGGCGTATATGCCGGTGTGAGTGACCCGACGGTACTTGACTATAACAACGACCGCTTCAACGACCTAAGATACTTTATAGGGACCGGGGCCAGGGGTGGGAATTCATTCTACGAAATGTTCCTATACGATCAGGCAGGCGATCAGCTAAAGATATTGAAGGGCGCAGATGACTACCCCAATATCAACTACAACAAAACATTAAACTGCTTGGAATCATTGGCACTAACCGGCAGTTGCACTACCAGCTTTTTACGGATTAGTGGCGATAGTGTGGTTGAATTTGCTTCTGTAGACGTTGATGGCAGACAAATAACCGTACAAGAATTGGATAAAGATGGACAGATGAAAACCACGCTGGAGAAAAAATCAAGCTTGCTCTGCCCCGTCAAAGTTAAAAACTTCAAACCGCTGGTGATCGAGGAGGATTGATTCACCTACCGCATCAACGGCATCCAGACCGTCATATCCGTCTGACCGCGGTTGGCCCAGGCATAATACGGGATCAGGGTCACTGCCACCGGTTTAGTGCGGGTAGACACTTCCTGGTAGAGGCTGTTGGCATTATTGCGCATCAGCAATTGTGCCTGTCCTTGCAGGGCCATCAGCTTGCCCCCTGCCACCTCTTTAGCTACCGGCTTGAGCGCGATGTTCACCGGCAGGGTCACATCAAATACATTAGCTCCAGCCAGGTCGGCCGACTCCAGGCAATACACCAACGGACCCCGCTTTACCGCCACCTGGTTGCGCGTCTCCTCCACCAAATGGTGCGTTTCGAGCAGGGTGGCTGGCATATCCATATCCAACACCACTACATCTCCTTTCCCCTTCCAGGTACGGGTAATCACGGCATAACCATTCTCTACCGTATGTACTGCAACACCATTGGCGGTCAGCTTGAATTGCTTGCACCAGCCGGGGATGCGCAGCTTCACCGCAAAGCCACCCGCAGGCAGGCCATCCAACTGGATAGTCACCTTGCCCTGCCAGGGATAGTCGGTTTCCTGCTGTACGCTGATGGCACGCCCATTCTTCAATACCGTATTCAAGGCATTTCCACCATACAGGTTAACCTGCACAGCCGCATCGGAAAGACTATATACATAATTACTCACCTCCGCCAACGTACGCACGGTATTGGGCGGACAACAATTCGACAAACCAATATATTCCTGCCGGCCGCCCATCCAACGCAATTGGTAAGGATAGTCCCTGGAAGCAGCCAATGGATTGGTATAAAAATATTTGCTGCCGTCCATGCTCACACCCGACAACACACTGTTGTACAACGCCAGCTCTACCACATCGGCATAACGACTTTCACCCGTCATCTGCAGCATGCGCCAGTTCCACAATACATTACCAATATTGGCGCAGGTTTCATTGTGGGCACTGAGGTTCGGCAACTGATAATCCTTGCCATACGACTGATGCACTTTCTGGACCGTATCGGGATTGTAAGACGCTCCATCAACCGATACACCATCGTACAAGGCACCGCAGCCTCCGGTAACATACATCTTGTGGTTCACGACATTGTCCCACATCCGGTTCAGCGCTGGCAGCAAGGTGGTGTCGCCTGTTTCTGTATACACATCTGCCACGCCGGCAAACAAATAATTGGCCCGCACGGCATGCCCCACCACTTTCTGCATTTCCCGGAAGCGGGTACGGTCGGAATTATCGTCCGTCCCTTCCGTGAGGCCCCGGATATCGATCAGCTTCTGCGCTAAGGATAAATATTTCTTCTCGCTGGTTGCCCTGTACAACTCAATAATGCCCATATAATGCGACGGACAGATCGCGTTGCGCGCCTGTTCAGGCGTTGCCCGGGTATAAAACCCGATCAGGAAATCACCCGCTTTCTTAGCCACCTCCAGCAAGGTTGTTTTACCCGTTGCCCGGAAGTGCACACAGGCTGCCGTCATCAGGTGCCCGATATTGTACGCTTCAAAACTCAGGCGGTCATCAAACTGTTTCTGTGTACCTGTACGCTTTTGTTCGATCACCGACTTCGTATAGATATACCCATCGGCCCGCTGTCCTTTGGCGATCACCGCAATAGCCTTGTCCATCATCGCATCCAACTTGGGGTCACGCGATACGGCATAAATGGCAGCTACGGCTTCCAGTGTTTTGTAGAAATCACCATCATGAAAAGAAGGTCCTTTGTGTTTGCCGGTATCCAACCCGGCAGCGATCTCAAAGTTCTTAAACGCATGACTCCTGTCTGCATCCATATAGATGCTCCACAGCCGCGGCACCATGGACTCTTTACACACCGTAAACCGCTCGGCCCAAAACCCTGTAGTCCAGCGAACCTCGCCCAGTCCCGGGGCATACAAAACAGCATGCTTGCTGTGTGTCGTATTCGTTAAGGCTTTGTTTTGCGCTTGCACGGGCGACACCAGGCCTACCACACAGGCGGCCATTACCATCTTCTTTACCATGATCATGTATTTTGAGGCCATTGCCTATTTCTTAATTCCTGGTACAGCTTTATACGTCACCAGGTATTCTACACCAGCCTCTACATCCATTTCGTATTGACTGGTACCCGTGCTACGAATCGTCGCCGTTTTACACACCGGCTTGCCCGTGCTGGTGAAACGCAACGTGCCTACGCCCGCAGCTCCCTTCACTTTGATCTGCGAGGTGCTGCAGTACAAAGACACCTCTCCCCCAGGTACCGGCACCTTGCCTTCCATCCACTGTAAACCGCCAAGCACCGGCGTTATTGAATAAGTTTGATAGCCGGGCGATGTAGGCTGCACACCCAGGTAGTAACGCCCCAACAGGTAGAGCGGACTCGCGCCCCAGGCGTGACAAAGGCTTTTACCAAAAGGCCTGCCATACATCGCGTAATGTTCTGCTCCAGTTTTAGACGGATTGTATTCTTCCCAGAAAGAGGTAGCGCCTAGCTTCAGCATGCCACCCCAGTAGTCTTTCATTTCTTTTAATACGTATGCCTGCTCACCCAGTGCGCAAAGCGCTTCCAACTCATAAAAACGCATATAAGGTGTCGTGATCTTCGGCACCTGGTTATTGAGCAACACCTGTTGCTTCACGCCCTGCTTTTGCTGGTCGTTGAAATAATTAAAGAAGATGCCGAACATATTGGTATAGCGGGTTACATTGTCCGTCGGCGCTCCATTTACCCGGCTATGCACCAACGCCTGCTTCGATTCATTCCAGTAGATCGAGAACAGCTTCTTGCGCAGCTCAGCACCAAGCGCTTCGTACTTTTTGACACCAGGTGCATCACCAGCGATCTCCGCGCATAGCGCCATCGTTTCCAGGCTACGACACAACAGCATTTGCTCAAAACTTACTTCGCCTTGCTTGCTCAGGCCATCGGCCCAATCGATGAACACCCAGTCGCCCGATTGCCCTTCCATCAAACCGTCCTTATTCCTTCTGCCCAGACAATACTCCATGAGGCTTTGCATACGTGGATACAATTGTTGCAAGAATGCCTTATCGCCGGAATAGGTATAATAATCATAAATACCCAGGAACCAATAGAAGGTATAATCCATGATGGTATTGATATGACTGCTCACCGGATCTTTGCCGCGCAACGCCAGGATGGTTCGACGGACGGATGCATTGTCAAACAACAGGTAATAGTTCATCAGGTAGCTCTGGTTGGCATCACCACTCCAGATCCAGCGGTCCCGCTTGATACCATCGATGAAAAACTCCCGGGTATTGAGGTGCAGGGTATATTTGGCCACGTCATAGATCTTATTCAACTCCTCGTCCGACGACCGGAAAGAACCCTTGTCTTCCACTGGCAGGTATTCGTACCACATCGATACAGAATCGATCTGCACAGCAGGATCGTATTGCACGTTTACATAGCGGAAGGCCTTGGTACTCGGCGTCATTACCACCCCTTTACTGTTGTTATTGATGGCCAGCTTATCCAAGGTTTCGGCCCCTTCGGGGGATAATGCCTCTTCCTTCGATTCCCCGTAGTAGATCGTCACCGGCCCTTTACCCGTTACGCCATTCAGTTGCAGGTAACCAAAGGTTTCTTTGCCAAAATCCAGCAGAAGGCTATTGCCTTTGCGCTCTGCCGACACAGGTTGCAGCAACTGGCGCTTCAATTCAAAAGCAGAGGGCAGGCTGCCCGGCTCGTTGAAATTCCAGCTACCGGCTTTCAACCAGGTGGTGCCGCTCTGGTCACTTACCTTGCCCGACTCATCGATCCACTCTTTGTCTTCATTCGTCACCAGCCAGCTGCTGTCTGTGAAGATGGTGCGACCCTGTACATACAGTGCAGGAACAGCCGCCTGGTTATACACTTTAATGTTGATCCGGTGTTTACCCGCAGGAATGGTCAGTTTGGCCGGCATGCCGGGCAGCATGCGCGAGTCGATCTTAATATTGTACGGCCCCTCTGCATGAATGGTAATCTCTTCCGGCGCCGCCAGCTCAAATACCTTGTGAAAATCCATCAGTACATAATGCGCATCCATGCGCCAGAAGGGTGGAAAGAAAGCCCCCTTCTCGGTACGACGGTTTTGCATTTTGTTGGCCAGCCAGATCTCGTAGTCACCAGGATACCATATCCAGGTAGCCTGCTGGGCCCATGCACCCTGTGCAACCAATACAAGAAGAATAGCAAGCAGTTTATGTTTCATATCAGCGAAGATTAGTGATGTCCATTAAAGAATAGATAGAGACTGAGCATGATGATGATCAGCGAAATCCACAGTATCCAGACCCGCCTGGTAGGTTTGGGTAAGGTCCCGGATTGCTGTACAAAACGGGTAGGTTTGGGATCAAACAACGACAACAATACCGCTACTACCAACAGCACCGCAAAAATGTAGAAAGACAATAAAAGGTAATGCGGCCAGAAATCGTATTTATCGGGCGTCAGTACCCACAGGTATATGACACCAATGCCCAAACTGAAAGCCGATCCTGCCGAGAGGATCACATTCACCGCCAGTCGCGTGGTTCGTTTCCAGAAAACCGATAGCAGGAACACCACCGACAACGGCGGCGCGATGAACCCCAGTACCGACTGGAATACATCAAAGAGATTGAGGCCGCGGATATTGTCGATGGCCAGCGCCATCACGATGGCAAACAAACAGCCGCCGGCTACCGTCATCCTACCCACCCGGATCAATTGTTTGTTGGTGGCGGCCGGATTGATCTTCTTACGATAGATATCCATCGTAAACACCGTACTCAGCGAATTGAGCGATGACCCGATGGTGCCCACCAGCACGGCGATCAACACCACAATCACCAATCCATTCAGCCCCGGGGGAAAGAGATTGGTCACCATGGTCATATAGGCTTCATTGGGATTGCTGAGGTTAGGAAACAATTCAAAACAGAGGATACCGGGCACGATGAACAAGGGCAACGACAAGATCTTCAACCAGCCTATGAAGTTCACCCCCAACTGCCCCTGCTCGAGGTTGCGCGCCCCCAATACCGATTGCACCATGGCCTGGTCGGTACAAAAGAAAGCAACGGCTGCTACCGGATAACCCAACAGGATGGCCGGCCAGGGATATCCTTTATCGCTCGCCGGGTGAATGAGGTTCCAGTATTCAGGAGGTGCCTTGTGAAACAGCGCCGATATACCACCCACTTTGTGAATACCAATGATGGTCAGCAACAGGGAAACGATGATCAGCAGGATCATCTGAAACACATTCACCTTGGCAATAGCTTTGAGACCACCTGCAAAAGCAAACAAGCCGGCAAAGGACACCAGCACGATCACCGATTGCCACATGGGGATATTCAATATCTGCCGTACGAGGAAGCCACCGGCAAACAGGCCGAGCGACAACCAGGAGATGAGTATTTTGATGAGGGCGTACCAGGCCAGCATGGTGCGCGTGGAATCGCCATAGCGGTTGCCCATGAACTCAGGCATCGTGGTCACTTTGGCAGCGAGGTAACGCGGCGCAAAGACCATACAAAGCAAGAAGAGAAAAACGAATGCATACCACTCGAAATTGCCTGCTACGATACCGGTACTGTATCCGATACTGGCAAAGGCCAGCAGCATGGAAGGGCCTACATTGGTGCCCCACATATTGAATCCGATACTGGCCCATCCCAGCGAATTACCGGCCAGGAACAGCGTCTCATCTTCTTTACGTTTTCCAAAGCTGGCTTTGTAACCGATGACAAGCAGGATGAGCAAGTAAGCGCCCACGATCACGAAGTCGATGGGCTGCAATTTATCCAGGATGGTATTCATATGGTCAATGCGTTAGTAGGTTGGGGCTTTCGGGACCAGCTGCGGCGATGGCCGCTCTTTCGTTATGGCCAGACCTCTGCGATCTTTACCGGGCGGCCGGTTTCCAGCGATCGCTCCATCGCTTTCAATACAGCGATCGTACCTATGCCTTCAGACAGATCGGGATAGGCCGTAAAGCCCTGTTCGATCGAGTCGGCAAAGTACTCGAGGTAATTCTGGTATTCACCCGCATGATGGCTTTTGCCTTCAAAGCGGAAGTAATGTTTTAGTTTATGTTCCCAGGTTACGATACGTTCTTCGCCCGTTCTATCGGTGATCGCGTAGCGCAGGTCCATGTAATCGCCCTGACTGCACCCTTCCGTACCCCGCAGAATACAACTCATTTCACTGTCACGATCCACCGGCTGTACCGGTCCGCTGTACACCCCACTCACACGGGCGATACGTCCGTCCTTTGCCTTGAAGATGAAATGCATGGTGTCTTCATTTTGCAGGCCACCCGCTTTTCCATTAGGACTCAGCATACCATACCCCATCACTTCTTCTATCTCTGGCAGGTACCAGCGGATGAAATCAACCGGATGACTCAGTCCGCCGTATAACCATTTAAAGGCTTTCTCCAGCGACCAGCCCTTACCGAGAAACCAGCGGTGGTCGGCATGGTAGTAAGATTCTACCGTTACCAGCTCCCCTATCAGGCCCGCCTCGTAATCGGTCCGTTGCCGCTTCATGGGCTCGAAGAAACGGGAGCTTTGCCCCACAAACACTTTTTTACCGGTTTGCCGTTGCAAGGCCAGCAACTCCTCCGCCCTAGACAGGTCGTCGATCAGGGGTTTGGTACACACTACATGTTTATTGTGCTGCAAGGCCAGTTTGATATGGTCGGCATGGAATTTATCAGGCGTATAGATGGCGATCACGTCAATGTCCGGATCGTTGAGCATGTCTTCATAGTGCAGCGTGTAGTGATGAAAATCAAATTCCTTACCACGCTGCAGGCATAACTCCTCCTTTACGTCGCAGATCGTCTTCAGGTTCCACTTACTGCTTTGCAGGGCAGCCGACATGGTACTGCGCCCTTCACCCAAACCGAGAATACCGAGGTTCAACATGATCTATTATATGATTAATGACTACAAATAAACACACAGGAAGGTGTACCACTGTTATGCACCTGCATGGCTCGCCCTCGTTGCCTTTGCGCCTCGATGCCTAGTTGCCATTCTGCAAAAACACCCATACCTCACCCGGTGCGGTACCCGGAATTCCTTCCTGGTATTTTTTCATCAGCGCATTCCATTGGTCTACGCGAGGATTGTTTTCGGTCGTCTTAGGATTCAGCTGATCCAGACTTGCGCCCTTAGGTATACTGATCACCAACAACAATTGCTGTTCTTTCCTGAACAGCAGCAATTGCTGAAATTGCGCATTACAGAATCCTTTTGCCACCTCAGGCCATTTTGCAAACTGTGTCGCATGGTATTGCAGGTATTCCTGCTGAAGCTGTTCATCGGCCACCAGATTGGCCGTCAGCAACACATGATCCCACTGGGTAGCCGTTGTAACATCGGCGCACTTACTACGGTCATATACATAAAAAGGCTCGTCGTACACTTTCACCGTTGCGCCCGGGAAAATAGCCCCCACCGCCTTCGACAATTCCTTGGGATCCTGGATGGCGCCAAAGATAACCGTATGGTCTTTCCACTGATAGTACGATGCTTCTGATAATTGATGATCTTTTAGCAATTTCTGCAAGGAACTTGTGGATAAAGCTGTCCCCGCCGGCGACACGATCTCTACACCGGCATACGGCTTGCGCATCGCGGCCACATTGATCGGCTGCTGACTGCGCACCGGCTTTACGCGATGGACCAAGTGCTGCCAGGCAGCTTGAAGTCCTGCCGCCTGCTTAATGCTATCTGCCACCTGCGGTCCGTTATTCATCCACACATTATTGGGGCCATTGGCATTCTGCAGGAATTTCTCTGCCGGACACCAGTTGTCTTTTACCATGTAGTAAGCCGTGCCCTCATCGGTATACAGGTAAAACCAATGCGTGGGGATATGCGCATAAGGTGCTTTATAGATGCTATCGATGCGGTTGCCCGTAATGGATGAGCCTGGCTGGGCCGACAAAGTGTACACCCCCGACACATCGTACATATGCTTCGCATAGTGATGGATATAGTTCTGCTCGATCCGGTTGTTGCGCAGGGCGTTGATGGTCTTCGTCCAACCCCACCCTACTGATATACCTGAATATGGCAATTCGCGCAGCTCATTGTGATGGATCCTGATGCCCTGCACATAACCCGCACTGATACCCAGGCAACCCCAATCTTCATTGGCCACATCCTGCACGAGGTTATTGCCAATCGTCAGATTACGGCACAATACCCGTTCATCGGCGGGATTGTACGGCAGGTGCGTTTCAAAAGCTTCTTCAGAGAACATACCTGCCTGAATAGCCGTACCGCTGATATTGGTAAACACACAACCTGTGATAGAATCAGTGTAGGTGCCTTGTACATAATCGATACCGGTAGCGCCGAGCTGTTCAAACCGGCAACCCGTAAAACTGGTATGGTTCACAAAACCCAACTGTACCGCTGCCGGTTGTCTTCCAATCCACGCCTGGTTTTCCAATCCGCGTTTATCGGACGTTCCGGGCACCTTCAGCTTATAGGCATCCAATATAAACATGCCCGCCTGCAAGGGCACGTGGCCTTGCTGCGAAGGACGCAGCCAGGTGCTGTGCTGAAAGGCGAGGTCTTTGACGTACACATGAGCGACCGGGTTTTCTGCGGTGCCTTGTATGCGTAACAGGTTTTCGAGATAGGGAACCGTCACAGCGGCGGTCGCCATCTCTTCTCCCGGCAGCGGCCAGTAGTATAATTTGCGTTGTTGCTTATCGAGGAACCATTCACCCGGTGCATCGAGCAATTGAATCGCATTGGTGAGGTAAAAGGAGGAATTGCCAGACTCTTTCGATATCCAGGGAGCGGGCCAGGGATGTTCGCTTTGTACCCGGCCTTCGGGTTGGTAAAAACTCAGGCGGGTACTATCGCCTTGTACTTCCACCCGCTTGATACGGAGTACCGCAATAGCCCACCATTGGTGAATAAGCATTTCAAGTCCTGCAGCATTAAGCAACGAAGGACTCTTGGGCGTTGGTATCCAGCATTGTTCGTTGACCTTATCCCAGAAAAGGATGCGGTTCATGCTATCGCCATTGCGGTCACGTGCCCGTACCGCTTTCGACCCATTCACATACAACTGGCGGAAATCGATCACTGCGTCACCCACTACTGGCGCATCGGTCACCCACAGTTTCCCTTTAGCAACAGCCGGCAACCCAGTCAGTGAAGTGGTCAACTTCTTCCATCCTGTCACTGGAATCCCGCCACTCAATACCGGTTGTTCACCGGCTGCTGCTTCGATATACAAGGGACTGGCCGTCGTACCGGCATCTTCCGGACGGATGAAAACTGGTTCCTTCAATGGGTATACTCCCCCCTTTAAGGTGATATGAATTCCTTGCGCAACAGCTGGATCATTAAGCCGGCGAAGTTCCCGCGCCTGGCGTAGCGCTGCGTGTAAGGTAGCTTTCGGCTGCGCTGCCGTGCCCGGGTTCTTATCAGAGCCATTCGGCGCAACAATAATTTGCTGCGCCGCTGCCAGCATTGGCAGCAACACCATACAAACGCAATATGCTAAATGCTTAACGCCTTTCATGTTATTGTCTTTTCGGACATCCATGCTTGACACTCGTTGCCTCGATGTCCCGACGCAAGTCGGGATTGCCTCGTTGCCTCAATCCCTTTCCTCACTGAAACACCGACTTCAAATACTTCGTATTCGCCCCGTAGTTCACTTTCACATTGGTTGGCTGCTTCGCGTCGCGACTACGCTCTACGACCAGCCAGCCTTTCCACTTCATTTTATCAAGCGTCTTTTTGATGGCTGGCATATCAACCTGCGGATCGTTTTCGAGCCATACGCCGTCCTTGTTGGTGATGTGTATCTGGCAGATATTTTTTCTCCCAAGCGTTTTCAGCTCACTCGTCACGTCACGACCTGCACCGATCGCATCTGCCACATTGAAATAGATCCTGATAGCGGGTGACCCGATCTCCCTGAGCAACTTCAACTGCTCAGCAGCCGACAAGGGCGTCTCGATACCGATCACCACCTTCGCTGCTTCTGCCATCTTACCCGCTTCACGCAGCCGCTCTACCACTTTGGCGCGTAGCTCCGGGTGCTTAACGAGGTCACACTGTACACCCATCGGTAAGAAGGCGATCTTTACATCCATCAACTGCATTGTCTTGATGCAATCTGCTATGCTTTGCTGGTACTCTTCCCGCTCGCAGAATGACTGCGCATAATAACCCGTCATCGCCAGCGAAGGGATCTCGATATGCAGGTCTCTGATCTTATTCAAATATTGCTGTCGAACGGTGTCATTCAACAATTGGTTGTCGAAAGTTGGGCGCTTGCCCAATCCACCCATATCCACCTCTACTCCATCGGCGCCCAGGTCTTTGGTCAATTGCAAGGCGCCCAATTTCTGGCGCTTCAGCAACATCAGGTCGATCAGGGCAATCTTGTATCGCTGGGCTGATAACAGGAGCGGAGCAGCTACCAGCATCAATAACAGGCTGGCGATATAGAACGGCTTTCTAGTCATCACTGGGTTTCAGTTGTGCAGCACTAGCCCCGGGCCAGCTGCCGTTTACAATAGGTTTCAGTTCGAGTTTCGAAGGATCTACCTTCACGTATTTCATGCGTTCCCGGCGCCAGGTGTACATAATATGTACCATGCCGTCGGGCGTTTGTATCACGGAGGGATAAGAATACTGACTTACCGGAGAATCTTCGAGCACCAGGGCAGCCGACCAGTTCTTACCATCTTGGGAGATGGCCACATTCAACGGTGTTCGCGCGCCTTTTGCCTCTTTGCCCGGCGGCAGCACATGGTTGTAGACCAATAGCTGACGGCCATCTTTCAACGTCACGGCATCCGTACCGGAGTTGTTATTGGGCAGGCTGGTAGGCACCACGGGCGACCAGGTCTTGCCTCCATCTGTTGACCAGCTTTCTACCACGGCGCGATTGCGACTGCGGCACAACACCTGCAGGCGTCCATCGGCATAGGTGAGGATACTGGGCTGAATGGCATTAATGGTTTTGCCATCATTGATAGGACCGATCTTTCTCCAGTTTTTGCCCCAGTCGGTGGTGATCTCAAAATGAACCTTCCAGCCACTGCCTTCCGTACTCGACGCACAATAGAGTTCGTTACCAAGCAGCAATGGTTTATTCTTAACCGGCCCCAGGAAACCGTCGGGCAGGTTTTCTCTCGGCCCCCAGGTAAGACCATTATCCTTCGACCGCTTCATGTATCCTTTCCAGGTGGCGACACGCGAACCGATCTTGTAAAACAGTAGCAAATCGCCATTGGGCACCTGGTACAAAACGGGGTTGTAGCAGGGCCAGCGGGTTGTATCATCCAGTATGCCATCTGCCACCATCTCGGGTTTGGTCCATTGCCCATTCACCTGCCGGCTGGTATAGATACAAACATCTTTGTTGCCTTCTTTCGTACCCCCAAACCAGGAGGCGATCAACCCTTTCGGTGTCAACGCTATTGTAGAGGCATGACTTTCCGGAAAAGGGGAACGATCAAAGATGAATTCATCTACAACAATGCCCTTCCGGAAGCGGTATTGTGTGGTGAAATCATAACTGCCGGACCCAATGGACAATACCTGGTAGCGTCCTTCTGTACGCAGGTATTTTACGTCCTCCAGTTTTGCGATTGCCTTCCCACCTTCCAGCACCTCCTCCTGCGCATCAGCAGGCATATACACTTCGGCGGTTGTATTGGCCGGAATAGTCAGGCGCCAGCGGAAACCAGCCCGGGCAGCGCCCACCACCCAATGGCTCGACACCGCTCCATAAGGCGTACGATACGTCGCCCGAACTGAATCCAGTCCATCGATGCGCGCGGGCTTCATGATGATCTTTTTAAACGCTACCGCCGAGTCATCGCTGCGAATGCCAGCCAGGTCTTGGTAGAACCAGGTCAGCAGATCGCCCAGCAACATCACATGGTTCTGGGAATTCATCTGCGGGTTGGCCGTATTGCCATTCCATAACTCCCAGATGGTGGTAGCACCATTGGCTGCCATATAGCCCCAACTAGGATAGGTGTTGTTGGAAGCCAAGGTATACGCAATATCAGCCCGGTCAAATGCCGCCAGTCCGCGCATCAGGTACTGCGTACCGATCACGCCGGTACTGATGTGCATATGGTTATCGATCTTGATCTTATTGTAAATATTGTTGAACACCGCTTCTCGCGCACTATCGGGCGTGATACCAAAATGCAGGGGAAGCAGGTTGGCCGTCACCGTATTGTTGTCGTACCACTTTGTTTTGGCATTGTAGAATTTCTGCTGAAAGGCAGCAGCGATCCTGCCAGCCAATGCCTCATATTCCTGCACATCACCTGTTTTTCCCTGCAGGCTGGCAAAGTTTTTCATCAGCTGCAACAGGCGGTAGTAATAAGCGGTAGCGATCAGGTCACCGCGGGTAGTGCGGGTACTATCCTGCGACTTGATCAGTTCCAGCGACTCGGGCGGCACACACCAGTCGCCATATTTGTCTTTGGTGAGAATATCGTTCTTCAGGTACTTGCCCTGCATATAACCCAGCCATTTCTTCATGGAAGGATAGTGCTTTACGATCGATTGCTGGTCGCCGTATTGGCGATACAACATATCTGCCACCAGGATGTACACCCCGGGCCAGGTTACATTGTCGCTATAATAGTTCCAAAAAGCGGGTGCCACATCCGGGATAGCTCCCTCCGCCGTTTGTGACTGTTGAATATCATCCAGCCACTTGGCATAGAGTGCCGCATTGTCGAAGAGAAAACTTTCGCCCAACGCACCAGCAGCCCGATCACCCAACCAGGGCTGGCGCTCGTTGCGTTGCGGACAATCGACCGGCATTCCTTTGTAATTGGAAGCGATCCCTCTCCAGGCATTGGCATAAATGCGGTTGATCGTTTCGTTGGAAGATTTGAAGCTACCGATGGTAGCCACATTATCGTAGATCAGCTGCCCTTCAAAATCATTTACCGTTGGCACTCCCGGAAATCCTGTCACCTCCACATACCGGAAACCGTGATACACAAAACTGGGATGCCAGGTTTCGGCCGTTCCACCTTTCAAGGTATAGATATCAGTTACTTTAGCATCACGCAGGTTGGCGATATACAGTTCCCCGTTCGGCTGCAAACTTTCCGCGAAGCGCAGTTGGACCTGCTGCCCGCGCTGTCCTTTTACCGTCATTTGCAGCCAGCCGGCAAAGTTCACCCCCATATCCAGTATATAGCGTCCGCCCGCCCCCTTTTTCACCGACACTGGTTTAAAGCGATCCATCACCTGCATGGGTTCATTCGACTGCGCCACGATCCTTCCTTCGGGCGCCACCACCAACTGTGGTGATATCCAACCAGCATCATTGAACCCAACCTTGTTCCAGCCTGGCCACTCTTTGGTGGCATTGTATTCCTCCCCATCGTATTCATTGTTGGTCCGTATAGGTCCGTCGAGGTTCAGCTTCCAGCTCTCATCACTGACAATCGATTGCTTTGCCCCATTGGCATATTCGATATCCAGCTGCAGCAACATTTTAGGAAACCCAAAGGTGTTTATCTTGGCCGGTTTGAAGTTTTGCCGCATGGTAAAAAAGCGACCATTGCCCAATACGGCGGCCACCACATTTTCACCTTGCTGCAGGTCTTTTGTCACTTCAAAACTATTGGAAAACACCGTTTTCCGGTAATCGGTCGGGTTGGGTGCCAGCACCTGATCGCCTATCTTTTTACCGTTGATGTACAACTCATATAACCCCAGCCCCACGATATGCACCGTTGCTTTTTTGATGGCGCTTTTTGCCAGAAAGCCTTTGCGGAGGTAACGCGCAGAAAGCCGTGAGAACTGCGTTACACTGTCCCAGGCAGAGGGGGTATCGTATCCGATCCATTTGCCTGTCCAGCCGTTGGCCTGCAACAACGACATCGACCAACTGGCGGGCGCACTCCAGGTACTTGCCCCTTTGTTGGTATATACTTTTACTTTCCAGTAATAATGACCGCCACTGGTCAGGGTCTTACCACCGAAAGGCACCAGCAGGGATTGTGCAGTGGTTATTTTGCCACTGCTCCACACATCGCCTTTATTGGCCGCCAGCAGTTGTGGGGTGGAAGCCACCAGCAATTCATAACCTGTTTGTACTACCTGGCGTTGTGTGGCCTGGATCTGCCAGCTCAGGCGGGGTTGAGCGGCATCGATACCCCGGGGTTCAGTACGCTGCTCTGTCTGCAGCGCCGCCACCCGGATCATTTGCGCGGATAAGGTGGTACTGATCGTTTGAAACAAGATCAGTAACAGGACAAGATATCGTGGGGTCATAATCATTATTGAGCAACATTGAAATTGAAGTACAATACCAATTCCTTCGCACGGGACCTGTCCTTCTCGTAATCGTAAAAGATATTCTTAAAGCCCATGGGGCCGGTTGTTTCGTTGCGTTGCGTTTTTGAACCAATACTGGCAATACCTTGCATAAAGGAAATATCACCCGTAGGGAAATACAGCATATAGTTTTTCCATTGATCTTCTTTCCAAGCAGGTGTAAACAAGCGCAGGAAAGTATCTTCATTGACTGCGACTACGGTAAAAGGCTGACTATCGGTAATGAAACGACACCAATACAGGTTGGCATGATAACCCTTGAACTCCGGATATACCCAGTTCTCCCCCGTCTCCGTCGCATTGTAGTCTTTGTGCCAGACACCAAACTGGTTTCCCTTCAGCCGGTTCTTCCAAACCCGGTAAGGACCGGCCCCCATGTACTCCACGGCTTTGATACGACTTTCAGGAAATGAAAAGTTCACACCCACAAAGTTGGTAAAGTACGCTTCGGGAAAATAACTCACGTGCAGCTTGACCCAGCCGGAAGGATAGATCGTCCACTCCATCACATTGAAGCTGCTCTTGCGGTCAAAGGCCGAACGAATCACCAGGTTCTTCCCCTCCATCTGGTGCGAAAAACCACTGAAGTTATTGACCCCTTCCTGCAATACCGGACCATTGTTGAAAGGCAACTCGCCTTTGGTATTCCGTACATTGGTCAACAGTCCGGTACGCTGATGAATGGCCACTTCTACACCGTTAGCCTTGATCTGATAGAGAGAATCACCAAGGAACATGGTAACGGCACCTGCTCCCGTTGTATCTACCAACCGCGCTGCCACCGTTGCAGGCCGTATGATGGGAAAACTCCAGGTAAAGAGCTCGCGGCCATACCGGTCTTTCGCGGTCACATACAGTGCTTCATACGATAACCAGTTTGCCGGCAGGTTCAACGCTAATTCCCCTTTTGCCCCAGGCGCCACCGAAGGTGCTTTGGCTGCCCCTTTCAGGTTTTGCCGTTTTTCCTGTACCCATTTGGACAAGTTCCAGCTGAAAGTACATTCATTGATATTTGTATAGTGGTACCGGTTTTCCAGTTTGAGTATACCATCAAAATCAGGAGCAATCTCCCGGTGCTCGAAATAGACCGGACTCCATACTTCTTTGATGGTAAAGTAACTACCCTCCTTTTCATGGTAAGGCCCAACGATGCCATCGGCACCGCGGTTCTTATCCGTATCCAGTATACCGTTCTTGTCTGTACGTACAACACCCTGGTCGGCAAAATCCCAGAGAAAACCACCGGCCGACAAGGGATCGTGCCACATGGTTTCCCAGTAATCCTGTAGGCCGGCGCCATGGCCCCCATCAAACCAACCATGGAGGAACTCAGTGGGCATCACGATCTCTCGACCATTGTTGTAATTGCCAATGCCATAATTAAACTCCCGGTAGTGTTGCGTTTCAATGCCACCAAACAATTGCCAGGGATGCACAACAGGACGTTGTTGAATATCGTGTTGTGTAAACAAAGCATCAAGATCGAAGTTGTGTCCCCCTTCGTTGCCATTGGCCCAGATCACGATCGAGGGATGATTGACATCATGCGCGATCATCTCGGCCACCCGCAACGAACCCGTGGGTGTATCATAATGTCCGTGCCAGCCGGCGAGTTCGTCCATGACAAACAAGCCCAGCGAATCGCAGACATCGAGGAAATGATCGTCGGGTGGATAATGGCTCATGCGCACCGCATTCATGTTCATATCCTTCATCAGCTGCACATCCTGGATACTGATGGCTTTGCTGGTCGTACGGCCCGAGCTGGGCCAGAATGAATGGCGATTTACTCCTTTCATCTTCACCTTCACCCCATTCACATAGATGCCATCGCGCTGCTTGACCTCAAGTGTCCTAAAACCAATACGCTCCTGTACCGTGTGTAACAGCTTACCGTTGCGCACCAGGGAGAAACCCACCTGGTACAGATTGGGATACTCCGGCGACCAAGGTTTGATGGCAGCAAACTGTGCCTTCACGGCCGTCGTGTTGCCCGCCCCTACCGCTACGGTCTTTGGCGTTCCCAGCTTTTTACCATCGATCGTATACAACTGCGTGATGAGTTGATCCCCAGGCCGGGCAGCGGTAGACCCTACCTGCGCGGTCAACTGACCATTGGCTTTCGCATCTACAGCCACCCGCCCGATGTATTGTTGCGGATACGCTTCCAGGTACACGGGCCGGAAGATGCCACCAAAGATCCAGAAGTCTGCTTTGCGCTCCGCTTCATTCACAGAGGCATTGGCCGAATGCTTGGCTACTGTCACCTCGAGTATATTATCAGCACCTTGCTTCAATAAGCGGGTAATATCGTACCGGAAGGCATAGAAAGCGCCTTCATGCACCGGCCCGGCGAGCTGTCCGTTGACCTTGACTTCCGCATCGGTCATCGCCCCTTCAAAAACGATCTTAATGACTTTATCTTTCCAGGCTGCCGGCACTTTAAAGTTATAACGGTACAATCCCTTCTCTTTACCCCTCACACTGTCCTTATCAAACCCGTAATTGTATTTTCCAAAACCCTGCAGTTCCCAACACGAGGGTACGGGAATGGAGGTCCACCGACCACTGTTACGGCCTTCGGTGCAAAAGAAATCCCAGTTCACCGTCTGGTCATTGCCTTTGCCCGACAGGTACAGCTTTTCCGTTTGCTGCGCAATCACAGCGAAAGGAATAACCAGTAGAAAACAATATATCAATCGCTTAAACATGTGCTATATTTGATGATCGCCCCGAATGATGCTGCTGACAAACAGACGAATATAGATTCGAGTCCCAGGGGGGGGGCACCCATCATTAACCATTAATCGACAACGATCCGCTCCAATTGCGCTGCACTCCCCTTCTTCACACCATTCACCCATACACTCAATCCCTTCCCACGGTTGTATTTACTCCCCTCCTTGTCCCAGATGATCGTCACGATCTTGCCGCGGTACAACACATTGTCCAGGCAGAACCAATCCCACTGTCCGGCGGGCAACAACGGATGCACCTCGATCTTTTCATCGGCCCGTGGGCGCAAACCCACCAGCCCGGTAATGATCAGGTCGTTGAACGTGGAATGGTTGTAATAGCGGCTCCGCTCTTCATCTCCCTTGAGCCAGTAACCCGTCTTCTCATCGAGGTATTCGCCAATATAAGGACGCCCCCGGTAATATTGTGATTCTACATATCGATTCAGTTGTTTGTACCAGTCTGCGTTGGTGACGGCCGTTTGATCATAATTGTTCAGCACATTGGCGAGGGCCGTCAATGTTTGCGATGTAGCAAAAGGCCATACGGCCCCATCCCACTCACACTTGCAACAGCCGTGGGTGCGAAAGGCCGGGTGACTACGATCCGCCGTCGTCAGTCCGAATGGAGCACAAAAGGTCTTTTCGTCATTCATCGTCTTCCAAGCTGCTTCATAGCCCTTATCCGGCAAGTTGAAGTACCAGGGAATGAACCCGATCGCCTCTTTCACGTTTGCCAGGGTATCGGCTTCCTTGCGTACTTCGAAGAAGTGCCGGTCATTGTCCCATAACTTTTGCTGTACAAGGCGTTTTATGGTATCAGCTTTGCGTTGAAAGAGACTGGCCGTAGCGGCATCCCCTTTCAGGGTCGCGATGGCCGACAGCGCTTTGGCATTGCCATACATATAGCTATTGATCGTAGGGCGGGCATTCTTTTCGCGACGGCCACCACTGATCGTTTCTTCCATACCGTCTTTCACATCAGATTGCCAAAACAGGCCACTGGGTAAGCGCTTTTCCGTTTCCCATACACTGTAGTCATTGGCGAGGTCGGTCAGCATATCTACCGCGTATGGGCGATCACCATTGACGAGGTAGCGGTTGTAGACGGCATCAGCCGCCCAGCTACTAAAACCATGGAGCTTTTTCATCGGCTTGCCACTATCGCCCCTGAACCAGACATGCAGGTATTGATCGAGGTATTGCTGATCGTGCAACCAACGGCCTTCATACACATGGTGCCCCAGGGCGCAGGCGATGAGGTTGTATTTGTCGGCATAGGAACGGTTGACCAGGAATTCGGTAAAGGCGTATCCTACCGGCGTTTGCTTGATGTGCTTCCGCATCGTCCACCAACGGTAATAATAGATCTCCTGCACATTGGCCTGCGGACATTCAAACAGCGGAATATTCCGTTGCATCCACTGCCAGGCACTATCATTGGGAATGGCCTGCACAATGTTCTCCTCCTCCATCGTATTGAAATAATCGACATAGTGCTTAAAGCTATTCGCCTTGAGCACCGTGCCGCCTGCATCCCCTCTCGATGACCGCTGCGCCACGCAGCCGGCCAGGATGGCCAGCACGGGAACCATAATATATAAACCGGATCGTTTCATTGAAATGTCATTTAAGCGACCTATCTGCCTCTTGCCTTTCCTGGGTGCCTTGCTGCCTCGTTGCCTCGATGCCTTATTGCGTCTTCACCTTCAGATACCCAACCGAATACACCGCTTCTTTGATCTGCTTGCCGGCATCGGGCAGGTCGGCAAAATTATCTGCCGGCGTATCGGGCGTCGGAAAGGTTCTAACGCCACCTGTCCGTAATACGATCCGCTCCACCGCGGGCAGGGGCGCAAACAGGATCTGCGCACCATACGCCTTGCCATTGATGTTCATCGTGTACATCCTGGCCGCTGTATTAATATCAACTTTGATATGATAGGTAGTACCAGCTTCGTATTTCAGCAATGTCTTGTAGCGCGCACCTGATTTGGAAACCAGTTGACTGTCGGGGCCAAACGTAAAACGCACACCCGCTGCACCAACGGAATCCGTCAGCTCGATATCCAGCTGGCCATGATCGGCCTGCGCCGGTGTTACGGAGAACTCCAGGTGCATGTTGCCGGCTGCCGGCAGCAGTCGTTCTGCTTTGGCATAGTCATGCGCATCTTTGTCTTTTAGTACCAGGGCACCATCGATGATATTCACCGGTGCCCACACCGGACTATACGTATTCCAATATTGTAACGCGGTAGCGGCCGGCAACTTACTGAAGTCCTCCTCGATGGGGCCAACAGCCTTGTTGGTGACTGGAACCGGAATAGAAGCCACCCAGATATCTTCTTTGTTCATGCTATAGCTTACCCAAGCCTTGCCATCGGGCGGAATGCCGTCACCTTCCTGGATGCCCCGCACATACTGCGGGCCATAAGACTTGTAGTTGCCGCCATATCTCATCGGCGTGATCTCGCCATTCACCAGCAACAGGTTTTGGTAATTCAACCCATCCTCACTGATCGACAAGGCCAGTGGCCAACGGAATTCAGAAGGATTGTATACGGTCAGGTAACGACCATCGGTCGTACGCTGTCCCCAGATCTTCGCGTTGCTGTTGACAAAACCTGGAGCACGCATCGGGTTGTACAACCAGCTCTTGCCCTCATCGGTCGAGATGGATGTCAGCGCGTGTTTCCAAAGGCCCACCGTACGGCCATCAGGCAGGTGGTAGAAGTTGAAAGCCTTGTATTCTTTTTTCACCGGGATTAAAGGATCGTCGCGATCCGCTTCTTCATTCCATTGCTGCATCATCAGTGGTTTCGACAACAGTTCCTCACAGGCTGCTACAAAAGCTACATCCTTGCTGCTCTTGTAAAAGGGGAAATTGCTATTCTTCTCGTTGAAGTCGTGGTTGTAGCGGATAAAATAGATAGGACCAAAGCTTCCATCTGCCTTGATTTCCCGTACGACGCGCCCTACCCCATTGCCGTCATTGGGATCATCTTTGCTGTCCATCGCTATTCCATAATAGGCCAGGGCCAGTAGCTTTTTGTTGGCGGCGGCATAAAATCCCATCCGCTGGTGCATCACGGCCACCAGGTTGCTGGCAACACCGGGACGGTCTGCCTTCTTAAACCCGTCAGGCACTTTATACGGCGGGAAGAGCACTACCGGCTCACCCCAATCGTAACCATCCTTCGATTGTACCAGCAGGGTTTGCCCCGGCGGCACATGTTCACCCACCGGGTTACTCAGGTATTCGAGGTAGAACGTATTGTTCCAATAAGCCAGCATGGGCGCATGGTTGTAGGTCCAGCCAAAGCTATGGGCAGCATCCTTCAAGTCACGGTGTGCACGTACCACTTGTACATTGTGTACGCCCATGGCCAGGGGCAACCGGCCATCGTGGTAGTCCACATTCACCAGCGTCTTACCCGTGTAGTGTACCGTATCCTGGTTCAGCAAGCCAGTCAGGATATCCGTCGATACCGAAAAGATGGTTCCATGTTTATGGCCTTCCGGCACGCCGATGGCCGTGTCCAGCCGGGTGAAGGTTTGGAAGTTGCTTGTTTTAACTGCACCATATTTTTTCTCCCGGTAGGCATCGAAATACACCAACCAGTCATTACCTGTCTTCACCACGGAAGGTCCTTCCGTGAAATTATCCGTGAACGCAGCTGTAACACCGGTATAAGGACCGAGCGCAGTTTTACCATAGGCCACTTTGATATTCCGGTTGGGACGTGTATTGTCTTTCAACACCAGTACATAATCCTGCGAGCCACGACGCACGATGGTAGCATCGATCACACTGAAACCGGGATCAAGGAATAATTTCGTCGGCGTAAAGGTCTTGAAGTCGGCGGTGGTCGTTACATACATCCGGTGGTTGTTGTTATCGTCTTCTATCCCCCGCTCGAAACGACCGGGAATCGCAGAAGCCCAGATGATGATGAACTGTTTGGTTTCCTCATCATAAAAGATTTCCGGCGCCCATACATTCACCACTTCTTTTTCGTGCTCCATCACCGGCAGCAGCCGCTGCTCGCTCCAATGGATCAGGTCTTTGGAAGAGGCGTATCCAAACCCTTTGTCGCCCCGCCAGCTACTGGTCCACACCAGGTGGAAGGTGCCATCCGGCCCCTGGGCAATGGAGGGATCACGCATCACGCGCTGATTGCCCACCGCAGGTGTCAGAAAGGTTTTATTGACATCATTCCAATGATAACCATCGTAACTGTACAGTAAGCGCAGACCATCGGTAGCCGGCTCATGGAAGGAGCTGAACAAATAAGCAGTGGTTGGCGTGGTGGTACTGCTTTCCAGCACCAACACCCAGTCGTTACCGGGCTGTGTGGCTCCGGGCGCATCGAAGTGCTGATAACCTTTATTGGCCACCAGTCCGATAGTTTCGGTACTACCATTACGGGGATTGAACCACGAAGCTTTGACGACGTCACCAGGGATCATCCCCATCGCCACCGTAAAAGGTTTGCCGGTATACGTATACAACCAGGCATAGGCTGCACCACGGAATGCTACTACCCGCTCATACCGTTGTCCGTTATCGATGATCATCGACTGGTCGGGCACGCCCTCCTGAAAAGGTTTGGACCTGACCAATTGCGAAACATATTTCATTTGTTCGGCACCGGGCGCATGCATCGCCGGCTGCCAGTATACCTTAGCACCGTAGGCGCGATCCTCATCTTTCGCACGATAGAACTGCATTACGGCACTGTGACCATAGGTATAACCCGCACCGCCCGACAAAGTATTCCAATAAGCATAGCGTCGCACGTCGGCATCATTCCAGAATCGCTCAGTAGTATCGTGTAATCCCTCCGGAATACCTTCATAAGATGGCTCTCCGTCCATAGTTGGCTTGACAGGCTGCAACTTCCAGTCTTCCTGTATGTATTTCCAATTGTCTTCTCCATAATGCGTTTCGCCCTTACTGGTATCCTGTGCATAATTACGGTGGCCACTTTGAAACATGTTGAAGTCGAGCCAGGATTCGTTGTGAAACCAGCGGGAAGAAGTCGTTCTGCCACGCGGATGGAAAGTCATCAAATGATTTTTATCGATCGAGCGGATCGTACGGCCGATCTGATTCCAGGTAGGCAAGGAATCGCTGCCGGGAATATCGCCACCATTGAGCCAGATGATATTCGATTTGTTCTTGTAGCGGTTCGCCAGGAATTGCGCATAGGTCCTGGCCGATGATTCCGTCACCCAGCCACTCTTTACATTGGTACCCCATACCGGCACCAGGGCCATATAGATACCCCGTTGCGCTGCCTGATCGATGATATAATCCACATGGTCCCAGAAATCGTATTGAGCAGGGTCGTTGGGATTGTTGCCCTTGGTGATGGCCGGACGCGCTACATCACGATTCACAATGGCAGAGTCACCATATACATTCACCGCTTTACGCACATCGTGCAATACCATTACCTGCACCACATTGAATCCTTGCTGCTTGCGTTGTTCCAGGTACTGTACCGCTTCCTCCCGGGTCGTTTTGATAAACAGCAACCAGCCGGTATCGCCCAGCCACCAGAATGGCTGACCGCTCTGTGTAACAAAATACCGACCATTGGGTGCGACCTTTAGTTTAGGTAAAGGCTTTACCTGCGCTTCCAATTGAACGACCAATAACAGGAGAGAACATATACTCGCTAAAAACTTCATGCGTGCTTTATTTTTTCTTCAACCACAAGACCCAGTTACCGCGGTCAGGTTTGGTGATACTGATTGATTTTCCACCTTTCACGGTATCCTTTGTCCGCTTTACCTCGCCATTCAATGCGTTGATCCAGTTTACGGTGTAGCTACCTGCTTCGGGCACCAGCTCCACGCTACCTTTGTCTTTGGCCAGGTCCTGCACCACATATCCGGTTTGCTGGTTGAACAGCATCCATTGCCTGGCAGGTTGTTGTGTTGCTGTCACCGGCTGCATGGTCGTTATGGCCTGCAAGGCTTCTTTATCCTCCAGCACCAGGGCAGGCATGGAGCCACCGGCCATCAAAACAGCCCAGGCATTACGATCATAGGCATCGCCTGAATAGACCACCGCTTTGTTGGGATATTTAGTTCGATACTCCAGTACTGCGCGGTAAACCTGTTCGGGTGAGGTGGCCTTGGGCTTCAGCAAACGGGCATGTTGCCGTGGGGCGAGTTGTTGGCCACCCTGTGGTGCATACGCCGAACCATCTGCCTGGTAATGCCAGTAGCAGATATCGATCAAATCTACCACGGCTGCCCTGATCGGATCGGCGAGGATGGCATCCTGCACATCTTTGGTCGTACTCAAACTGATCAACGGATGTTTACCGGTTTCCCGCTCCCAGGCAGCAATCTCATCCAGCCAGAACTGCACAAAATGCAAAGGGCCGGTATACTCCGCACTGATCTGGTGGATGACGCCACTGTTATTGGCAAAATTGTTCAGGCTCTGTCGGATAAATGCTTTGTGTAAAGCGCGGCGAACAGGGTGCGTGGTGTCGTAGAACTGCTCGGCCATAAAGATGCGTTTATCGCCCGCATAAGGCACCGGCTCGGGAAAACCAGTGTTGTTTATATTATTAGCAGGGCGCCAGGGGAAATCGGCATAGTGAGCCCCTGCTTCGATAATGTTGTGCTGGAAATAATGTTGTTGTACCAATACCAATCCTTTCTGATCGGCCAGCCTGGCAAACTGCTGCAGGCGATTCCAGTACCAGGGATTGTATTTGGTGAGATCGTATTTGCTGAGACCGTCCCAGGCCGTTTCGTTGCCGCCGCTGCGGGCAAAAGGCAACTCATAGTAAGGCGCCCATACATCGCCGTCCATACGGCGAATGCGCTCATGGTCATCACGACGACGCTCATACCACAAACCATAATTGTGATCGAAGACCAATACATGCGCTAGCTTCATCGAATCGGTCATCTGGTCGAGATCATCGGTAAGGCCCAATCCGGTTTTACCCGGTACATAGCGGCTGATGGCGGGTTTCATTTTCCCCAGTGCATAGCGGCGCGCACTGCCATTCCACCAGGGTTGTTCGTTACGAAGGCCAGCCACCAATCTTTCTCCCCGCACCAGCTTTCCCTGGCGTACTACCAGCGGATCGTAGTAAGTGATTGTAGGGGTATGGGCCGTACGCAGCTCATTGACATTTATAACACCAGCAGTGGTAACCGCCAATGGTTGCCTGGCCGCTGCCTCGCTGATAAAGGCAGACAAAGTTCTGGCAGGCGCCACTGACTGTTGCGTTAATTGCTGAGCAACTGCTACCGTTGGACTACTGGAAGCCTCCGACTCTACCGGCATCACCTGCACGCGGGCGTCCACGGCGGCACCGATACGTCGCTTCAGCTGTCCGTAATACAAACTCCTGGGTTGAATACTATTGTTCGACTCGCCCCAATAGCCATCACCGGCAAACTGGCTCCAGGACCCCAGCGCCCAGTTATTGGCAGTCGGCGGTTTATAACAATCGATCCGGGCCGCACTGCAATTCCACAGTACCCCATTGGCGACATTCCAGCCGGCGCCCTGGCCATCCTGGCCACGGTTGAGGTAACTGATCGCCTGTCCGTCTACATTCACCACATCAAACAATACACCGGCTGCCCAACTATCGATGCCACCACTGAAACTATAAGGCAATTTGGATTCACATTGCACAAAAGCGGTGGGGCCTGCAGCGCAAAACCCCGTCGCAAAGTCATGCATACCGTATTCGGCATAGCAACGTTGGAACAGCACTTGCTGACCAGTGGTAAAAAAAGTATTGCGCCGTTCGCCACCGATCTCCGATACGGGTTGCAGCGACTGGCAGTCTTCCACCGTAATCCGCGAGGCACCATCATACACCGCTACGGCCGATCCGGCAAAATGTTTGAACACTACCTGGCGTACCCAGGCATCCTGTACATCGTCGAGGGTGATGGCCATCCAGCGATGCGCCTCATCCTTTACATTGTTTTTATCATAATCGGAAATGAGTTGTATGCCTTCCACGCCACATTGCGTGATGCGATTGGGCCAGGTAAAGGAAGCCACGGTGGCGCCTCCATACTGTTGATCCAGGGCGGTGGTCAATGGCGCGTCGAACTCCAAAACATCTCCCTTCACCGACACTACCTTACGGTACCATTGCAGGTCACGCTGGCCGGGCTTCCAGCCCAGTGAAGTGATACCGCCCCCAAAATGATCGGTCCCCAACACATCGATCCAGGCAGCTGTACTGGGTCGGGTGATCATCACCTCATCGCCCGCTTTGAAACCATGTCCAGCAGCCACCTGCAGGGTTCTTGCATTCACAGGCACATAACGATCGGTAACATTCACCGCCGCCTTCATCGCCAGGTCATGCTGCCCTTGTATGCGTATCAGGGTGTGACGATCGAGGCCCGCTCCCACCAGCTTCGTACCCTCCTCACCGAAACCCTGTCCGCGCAATACCACACCAGAAACGTTCAACACCAGGGAGCCACTTACAGAATAAGTGCCTTTTTCCAGCAGCACCGCCCCACGCAGGCCATCCTTACCCATGGGCAAGCGGCTTACATAGTTGATCGCCGACTGGATACGGCCGGTAGCATCGCCATCGCTGACCGGCACCACCACCTTAACGGCAGCCATCGGTATCACCTGCTCTCCGGCAGCATAACCACAATAAGAAAAATCAGGAATACGGTTACCCAGCGAGTCAGGCGTATACTGCAACTGACCATTGCTGGTGAAGATGGGCGCCGGAGGAGGTTTCACGCCTTTCTGCGCATAGGCAGCGGATTGTGAGCATACACAAGCACCAGACAGGAATATTTGCCAAACTATCTTACTCAAGGCAATCGTTGTTTTAGATCCGAATTTAAGTAAGTCTTCAGGGTTGCTGTAAAAGACTTTGCCCCCATCCTACATCGCAGGGGCAAAGCTTTAGCAAATATCTATTGATCAGCAGGGCTTATCCGATAAGTCCCCACCAGTTCATCCTGCTGCAACAGCAGGACGAGCTCTTATTAGAATCCTTTCTTCGTAGCAGCCACTACCGGTTGCACATTTTTCGCCAACACGAGGCTGTTCAGGTATTCTTCAATATTGGTGTAACCAGATTTATTTTTAGCATACTGGGCAGCATCGACCGCATTGTTGGGGTTCAGGCCATGGGCCTTTTCCCAATCATCAGGAATACCGTCGTTGTCGCTGTCCTTGTAAGGCGTGCCCTTGTATTCGGGATAACCACCTACCTGTACCGGATCGGTGATGATGCCAATCTTGTAAGAATCGATGGGCATGCGGCGGTGCTTGAACTGCGTTTCGGGCAATGGCACGCCTTCTTTGTACGTGATCTTACCCGTCTTCACCTGCTCGGCAATACGCACATCTACCGGATCGCGCTTTGGCAGCGTTGCGCCTGCATTCACCAGCACGAACTCACGTGCCTGTTTGGCATCCGTAGTGGTGACCGGCGCCATGGGTAACGGCTGGTTCCACTTCATATACGGTGTCCACTCCCCTGCATCTTTAAAATCTTCTACCTGCACACCACCGGCCCAGTTGTCTTTGGTGATGGCATCGTACCCTTCCATAACATTACCGTTCACATAAGCACGGCCATAGGTTTTGTACTTGAGTTTGCTGCGACCGCTCTCGGGCTTGATGATACGGTGACCTACATTGCCGTCCTTCGGTGTAGCAGGGCCGGGTTGAAAATAGTTGTTGATGATATTGAACTGACCGCGATAGTCGCTGCCGTCCATAGAACGGTGTACCCAGTTAAACACCACGTTGTTGACAAAGTTGAAAGCACCGTACCAACCGATGGACGGGTTGCGGCCTGTATTGTTGGCCCAGAGATTACGTACAAACGTACAGTTCTCTCCCCCTAACGTACTACCAAAGGAATGGTTCCAGGTGTCCAGTGCTTCGGCGAAGATGGAGTTCTGGATGGTGATATTGACGGTGGGTAACTTCTGTTCGATTGCGCCGGTACTGTCGTTGTACATATGACGGTACATACTCATGTTCTCGTCGAGACCCCAGCTGGCCGATACGTGATCGATCATGATATTACCAATGGGGTTGCCGCCGATGGCATCGTCCCTTCTGCCTACCCAGGTTTCACCACGGCGGAAACGCATATAACGGATCAGCACATCGTGGGTATTGATCCACACGGTTTCGCCGGCGATGCACACACCGTCACCAGGCGCTGATTGGCCGGCAATGGTAATATAGGGAGCACGAATGATCAACGGTGTTTTCAGCCGGATGATACCTGCCACATTGAAGACTACCACACGGGCACCACCCTGCTCACAAGCCCAGCGCAAACTGCCCGGACCATCATCGTTGAGGTTGGTCACTACGAGCACCTGTCCGCCACGGCCACCAAACGTAAACTTACCGCCACCTTCTGCGCCGGGAAAAGCGGGTATGCTTGCCTGCGGCAGATCATCGGCTTTACCAGCCCAGGGAATATAGGGCTTGCCATTACGGGCATCTGCCTGGATAATGGGCCATGCTTTGGCCCAGGCCTCATCCGAGCGGATACGGCCGGCCGTCAACATCGAGTCGGAAGCCTTTTGAACGTCTGGCGGGATCTGTGGGTATTGCGCTTTTGCCTGGAAACAAAGGGTAGCCAATCCAAAAGCTGATACGGTTTTTACAATCGTCCTTTTCATTGATAATACCTTTTTAATAGCTATTCAGTAGGTTTAAAACTACCTCCCGGCCAACCCTCCGTCTGCAACATATTCGGGTTCTTGGTGATATTGGTCGTAGGTATCGCATAGAAATAATAGTTCGTGGGGAAGTTGATCGGCAGGTCTGTACCCATCGTCTTCACACTGGCCGTAAAATACTTCACATAATCGGGCACCACTGTGCCGCCTTGCGTGGTAGAATCCTCAATGTTTAGCTTATCGCGTAAGGGAACGCCATTGGCATCTTTCGTTTCCAGGATGGCCACGGTATAAGGAGCCTTTGGTGACACTTCCAGCATCTGCCGGATGCTGCCATTCAACAAATGGAAGCGACGCGTGCGGCGCAGGTCATCGTATCTTTTTCCTTCAAAGGCCAGTTCGATCCGGCGTTCATTGAAGATCACGTCATCCAGTTGCGCGATGGTAGCTGTAGCCGGTACACCATAATTGTTATCACCACCAGCCGTAATGCCTGCACGTTGACGGATGAGGCGCAACATATCGTAGGCCTCCGATTGACGGTTGGTTCTGTTGGCACTCTCAGCAAGATTCAGCATAACTTCTGCTAAACGCATCTCAGTCCAGTTCTGCGCGCCCTGGGCAGTGTTGGCCGCCAGCATCGCCGGTACTGTATTCTTTTTGGTATAGAAGCCGGTAGCAGAAGGACGCGTTCTGTCGTCGGTAATGCCTTTATAGATCCATTGTTTACGACCTGCCTTACCGCTTAATGCCCACACAGCACCGTTGTACACGATGGTGGCATCGAAACGAGGGTCCCTGCCTTTCCAATAGTAGGTAGCGTTATAACCCGAAGCCGGATCTGTGATCGGCAATCCATTCTTCATCGGGAAAGCCTGCACCAGGTTCCAGGTAGGCTGGTTTTGTCCACCACCCGAGCCGGCACTTTCCGAATAAGGACGTGTTACGTTCTCATAGTTGGTAGCCGAGTTGGCAGGATCGAGGGCGCCATTGTACACCCGCACAATGATGGGCTCCCGGTTATCAGCCGATTTGGAATTGATGTCGGCAAAATTCGCCTGCAACTTATAGCCATCGAGCACCAGCGTATCGTAAGCAGCACGATTGGCTTTATAGGCACGCTCCCACCGGTCTGCATTGTTGTCGGGATTGAATTGCGGACTGGCCCAGTACAAAAGGATGCGGGCCTTCAGTGCCAGCGCAGCCCCCCGTGTAATACGGCCATAATCTCCGTCAGGCCATTTGGCGGGCAATACCGAACATTTATTCAGGTCATTGACCAACGAGTCGATGAGTGCGGAAGAGGCAGTTCTCGGCACCAGCACATCTTCTGTCTGCCAGTCTTGCGGATGCGTGATATATGGCACACCGCCATACAACTTCACCAGGTTGAAGTAGATCCAGGTACGGAGGAAATAAGTTTGAGCTTTCAGCTGGGCCTTGGCCGATGCTTCGATCGGTCCCCCATCGATCTGCGTCAACAGGATATTGCATTTACGGATATAGCCATACGCATTGTTGGGATTACCCGTCGCATAGAAATCCGTGATCTGCTCTGCTGTCAATGTCCCTTGCAGGATCTTCAGGTCACCATTGTTCTGGTCATCCGACGTATTGTGGATCGAAGAAGGTATGGTAGTACCGCCCGCAGTAGAAGGCCAGATAGGCATCATCAGGTTATACAGGGTATTCACATACAAGCCTGCCGTGCCCTCGGTTTCCCAGGTCTTATCGGCCGGGATACCATTAAAGTCTGTACGCTCCAGTATCTTGTTGCAACCTGTGGCGCCGAGGCCCAGGGCTGCGATGGATATATAAAAGATTGACTTTTTCATGGGTGATGCTTTAGCAATTGTTACAGTGAAATGTTTAATCCGAATGTCCATGACCGCAGGATGGGATAATCTGTGATGTCATTGGTAGCCTCATCCTTGTACGGCGTAGGGTTGATGATGTTCCACAGATTCACCCCCGTAACATAGGCCCTTACCTCGGGCAGCCTGAACTTGTCGGAGAAGCTTTTCGGTACCACATAAGCCAGCGTCAGGTTATTGACCCGCAGCGTGGTGGCATTTACCATCCAGAATGTTGAAGCCGTATTCACCTGCGGTGAATAAGTAACCGGGTATCTGGCATTCGGATTCTGTTCTGTCCACGAATCCTTCCACAGTGATAAAGCTGAAATATCTCTGGTTGGCGGCGTCAGGTCGTTCTTTCTCCAATAGGTTTTGCCGCCTACACTTAAACTGATGTTCGTGCTCAGTTTGAGCCCTTTCCAGGAAACACCGAGGTTGAACCCTAGTCCAAACAGTGGGTTGGCCCGGTTGGCAATTCGTCCCAGGTCCTTGTCATCGATGAGACCGTCTCCATTGATATCTTCGAAGATCAGGTAGCCCACCCGGAGGGTATCACCGAAATAGTTCTTCTTCACACCACCAAAGGCTTTGTACCAGTCGTCGACATCCTGTTGCGTACGCGCAATGCCTTTGGCGATATAACCTTCCAGTCCCCTGTCGGTACGTACGCCGATCGGATTTTTATAACCTGTATCGGTACCGGCATTGAAATATTTATTCAGCACCTTGTTATCGGCCCAGCCAAAGTTCAAGCCGAGATTGAATTTAAGGTCACGGTTGATAGAACCGGTGTAGCCGATCATCGCTTCCACACCCCAGGCATTCATCTCGCCATGGTTCACCTGTGCGATGTTGATACCAAAAGTATTGGGCATGGTCGCTGTAGGTGCTTCCAGCATATCGTACGTATTGCGGTGGTAGAAGTCCAGGCTGAAATTCATCTTTCTGCGCCAGAAAGCACCATCGATGCCCACCGATTTGTACAATGATTTTTCCCAGGTGATATTGGGATTGGGGATATCGGTATTATTCAGGCCGGATGTTCTGCCGGGAGAGGTGCCGAAGATAGCCCCATTGGTGGGCGTAAAGCGCTCCGTCCAACGGAAGGTGCCCACCGCATCATTGCCCGTTAAGCCAACATTCACCCGCACTTTCAATTCATCGATAAAGCTCACGTTATCCCGGAAGAAGTTCTCTTCGGAAAGTCTCCAGCCCACAGAGCCCGACGGGAAAAAACCCCATTGGTGTTCGGGTGCGAAGTTGGGAGAGGCGTCGTTACGGAAAGCAAACTCCAGCAGATACCTGCTTTTGTAATTGTAACTCAAACGACCCAGGTAACTCACGCGGCCACCATAAGAGCTTTGACCTACCGAAGTCAGATTGTTGACATTGTTATCATTGCTGAAACCCCACAATTGGTCTATCCCGGGGATCACCTGTACTTCCTTGCTGACGTTGAAGGCGTCCCCTTCTGTCTGGTTCTGCTCGGCCGACAGCAGGATATTGATGCTGTGATCACCAAAATCACGGGCATAAGTAACTGATTCGTTCAGCTGCCAGTTGGTCGACATGTCCGAGCTTTCCTGGATCGAGTTACCGTTCTTGATACTGCGTACCCCCTGGGTGGGCGCCAGTTGATTGGTGAAGATCACATTTTGTGTCGCGGAGGTCCTGTCGGAAGGTCCCTGACGTACAAAATCATACAGGTTGTAAGTAGCGTAGTATTGCTTGCCGAAATTATTACGCGTATTGCGGCCGTACTGCACACGGAAGGATAGGCCTTTAACAGCAGGCACCACATAGGTCAAGGCCGCATTTACCGAATACCCCTGCGATTGGGTGCGGGCATAAGAACCGGAATTCTGCAATTCGAACGGATGCCAGTTGGGCACAGTGGAAAATACCGGACGGCCGTCGATGAACATCGGTATCCATTGTGGCATCCGCAACAGGCTACCCACCGTGGCGTTCATCTGGTCGGTTTGCTCGGCAGTAGTTGTTCCTTTGGGAGCCGGACGGTTCATATCCGTATTATCGGTACTGATCGACACATCGGCCGTCAGGTTATCACCGATCTTTGCATTGGCACCCAGGCGCAAACCAAACTTCTTGGAATACAGGTCACGGAGGTTACCGGTTTCGTCGTAATAGTTGGCCCCTGCGAAATAGGTGATCTTATCCGTACCACCGCTCACGTTGAGGGTATGGCGCTGCAACCACGAATCCTGCCAGGTCTCGTCGAACCAATTGTAATTATGTGTCTTTAAGTAGTCCAATTCTTCGTTGCTATAGAGATCGGCCGGCTTGATATTGCCGGGAACTTTCTTGTTGACCTGGTTTAGCAGTACTGCATGATCATAGGCATTCAGGAACTCAGGCTTCTTGGAGATCGAAGAAACACCTGCTGAACCGGTGTAGCTGATCTTGGGTTTGCCGGGCTTACCCCGTTTGGTGGTCACCAGCACTACCCCGTTAGCACCCCGTGCGCCGTATATAGTAGCTGCCGCGTCTTTCAGGAAAGTGATGCTTTCGATCTGCGAGGCATCCAGGTTTTCAAAAGAGACTTTACCGGTAGGATCGTCTTTGTTCATTTCCACAAATCCATCGATCACGAACAAAGGTCCCGTTTGCCCACCGGCACCTACGAAGCTTGTCGCCTGGCGGATATTGATCTGAGTAGTAGACCCAGGCTTACCGGAAGTTTGCGCCACACTCACACCGGGCACCCGGTTTTTCAACGCCGTACTGAGGTTGGCTACCGGCAGGTCTTCAATGTCTTTCGCCTGCACCGTAGCAACAGAACCCAGTACATTGCTTTTCTTCTGGGTGCCATATCCCACCACGACAACATCTTCCATGGCCTTATCCGCTTTGAACAGCGTAACTTTTATAGCACCGTTGCTACCGGCAGCGATGTCTTTACCAAGGTAGCCAATGTAGGAAACAGACAATATGGCGTCGTTGCCGGGCACCGTGATCGTAAACTTGCCTTCCGCATCGGTCGTAACTGATTTGGTGGCTCCTTTTACCGTGACGCTGACACCGGGTAGCGGATTGCCATCGTCGCTCACCACAGTGCCGGTCAATGTACGCTCCTGGGCCAGCGCCACTACGAAACTGCAGCAAAGGATGAATGAAAGGAGGGAGTACTTAGCAGCTCTTACATACTTCATATGGCATCTAGTTTATGGAATTACGCTTCCTGCAAACCAGGAAATAGCTAGTTGTTAAAATATCTAGTTATAGGAACACCCGGCATATAGCGGTCTACCAGGCTTATAGCAAACAAAATTACTTATCGGCTTTCTCTTTTTTCCTGATCTCCCAGCCTTCGCGTTCTTTTTTGAGGTCATACCCCTGCGCAGCCAGGTAATTGTTGATCCGGCCTTTGTATTTGCCAAACCACCAATGTTTTTTATCGGAAGACTCAGCGTCCATGGCGTGGTCGCGCGCTTCGATCAACCAGGCATAGATCTGCTTTTTCTGCTCATCCGTCAACGAAGGGATCATGTCGAGGTGCGCTTCATAGGTAATGGGCAACACGCGGTAGGTCATACCATCCTTCACTTTCTCTACCTGCTCTGCTGTCAGTGATGACTGCAACTGTTTAACATATACCGCGTGCAGCTGACCCAGTTTTTGTTCTTTGGCGGTTTCCTCCTGCTGCAGGGCAGCTGTACGTGCATCCTTGCTCAGCGACGAATCCTGCTTCAGCTTTGCCGCTGTCAGTTTGCTGGCTTCATGGATCTGGTTGAGGTTACGGTACTGGCGGGCAATAATGTCCTGCACCTCCTGATACTTTTTTTGATCGGTGATGCCCAGCACAGCCACGATCTTGCCCGCACGCTCGTTGACGACACGGATATAAGCAGTGTCCTCGGCAACAACGTTTGATTGTTGAGCCTGTACACTGCCAGCATTTATAACCAGGAGACTAATAAAAACCGTTTTGACGATCGGAAGAAGTATGGGGAAGGGCTTCGCGGAAGCCGTTTTGATGACAAGCACATACCGTTTCATGAATGTTCGTTTTTGATCGTTAGGCGCGAATAATGGCAACAAAAAGAATACCACTCAAGCATGCTAAAGGTACTGGTGGCCCCTACCGGAAACAATGTAAGGTTTGACTATAATGATGGAATATTTTACTACAAGGTTGCTTGTAGCGCGGTAACAAACAAGGAGTTATTTTCCGGCAGAACGGATGGTCACCGACGCGCCCTGCAAACCGGGCGAACTGGCCTCGATGGTGATCGGACCGGCGAACTCATCCGACTGGATCACCGCCAGGCACAATCCGTTGTAAGCCTTACGTGGATTGGCTTTAAAAGAGTCCAGATCGGCCTGATAACCATTGTCCATGGCCACCAGCCTGCCCCGGTTGCCGACTTTTATACGAATAGAAGGATTGGCATCCTGTACTATACTGCCCTTTTCGTCCAATACCCGGATCGTAACAAAGCAGAGGTCTTTTCCGTCGGCATGGATAATTTTCCTATCTGGCACCAATTCTAACCGGTAGGGCGCGCCGGCCGTTTTCACCTCCCGGCTCAACACCATTTTGCCCTCTTTTCTGGATACCGCTTTCAATGTTCCTGCTTCAAAAGGTACACGCCATTGCACATGAAGATCGTCGCCCGTTTTCTTTTTCACGCCCAGCGATCTACCGTTGAGAAATAGCTCCACCTCATCGGCCTGGTTGTAGTAAGCCCAGATATCGACTTGTTGTCCCGGCTGCCAGTTCCAATGTGGAAACACGTGTAACACCGGCTTATTGGTCCACTCACTTTGATACATGTAGTATACATCCTTGGGAAAACCTGCCAGGTCGACGATGCCGTAGTAACTGCTTCTTGCCGGCCAGGGATAGGGCACCGGTTCTCCCAGGTAATCGAATCCCGTCCATACGAACAGGCCCGACAGGAATGGATGTTTTTTAATGATCTTCCACGTCGTTTCGTGTGTCGAGCCCCAATAGGCAGCTACCTGGTCGTAAGCAGAGACCGTAAAGTCCGCATTCCCGCCCTCCACATACTTCATCGGTGACTTTTGCGGCCAGAACTTCATGGTATCCGAAGGCAGGTCATAATGGCCCCTGGTAGCCAGGGCCGACATGTTCTCTGCCCCGAGAAAGGCCTTACCGGGATAGTGCTTTTGAAAGTCTTCATACACTTCGTGGTGGTAATTGAGCCCAACCACCTCGAACTCGCCCGACTTGTACATGAAATTCTTCTTCGGATCCCATTCGCTGAGGGCGGCGATCACCGGCCGGGTGGTATCCAATGCTTTTACGAGGCCGACCAGCTCCCTGGTCAGGGTGATGCCCGTACTATCGAATTGCTCGCGGATCTCGTTGCCGATGCTCCACAGAAACACGGAAGGGTGATTTCGGTCGCGCTTTACCTGGTCTTCCAGGTCGCGGCGGTGCCAGGTGGGAAAGTTGGAGAAGTAATCGAATTTGTTCTTCTTTTTGGCCCACATATCGAAAGCCTCGTCGATGACGAGAAAACCCATTTTATCGCAGAGATCCAGCAACTCCGGAGCGGGTGGATTGTGTGCGGTACGGATGGCATTGGCCCCCATGGCTTTCATGATCTCCAATTGGCGCTCCATGGCCCGTACATTGACAGCTGCCCCCAGGGCGCCGAGATCATGGTGCATACAAACACCCAATATTTTCAATGGCTGTCCATTGAGGAAAAAGCCCTGATCGGCATCGAACCGGAATGAACGGATGCCGAAAGGGGTGGTATACTTGTCAATCTCCCTTCCGTTCTGCAATATCCTCGTCACTGCTTTGTAGAGATAGGGGCTAGCTGTTGACCACAATTGGGGCTGCTTCACCTCCAATCGCTGTTGCAACGCATTCAGCGTATCGCCCAGGACTGTATTGTCGGACGTGGTTGTTGACACTACCTTGCCCCGCTGATCGATCACCTGCGTTTGCACCTGTACTGTTTGCGGGGCCTCCCCTGCCCTTTTTACCTGCAGGGCCAGCATCACCATGGCAGCTTCTGAATTGATCACCGGTGTCGTTACAAAACTACCCCAGGGTGCCACCGATACTTTGTTGGTGAATACGAGCCGCACGTTGCGGTAAATACCAGAACCGGTATACCAGCGCGAATTGGGCTGCTGACTATTATCGACCCGCACCACCAACGCATTGCGACCAAAGCCAAACTTAAGGTAGGGCGTAATATCATACGAGAAAGAAATATAACCATTGGGGCGCTTGCCCAGGTAATGACCATTGACCCACACTTCAGCGTTGCGGTACACACCATCGAACTCTACACACACCTGTTTATCCTTCCAATCCCGGTACAAGCCGAAATCGTTGCGGTACCAGCCAATACCTCCGGGCAGGGAACCACCCTGGTTGGTGGCCGGGTTCTTTTCGTCGAAGCTGCCTTCAATGCTCCAATCGTGGGGAAAGCTGGGCAGGAAACGCCAGGTGGCGGTATGGTTAAACGCCGGGTCAATGGCCGAACTGTCATCGCCCAAATGAAAATACCAATCATTTGTCAAGGTGGATTCGATGCGCGACTGCGCCATCACCGTCATTAAGCCGACGCTTAACAAAAAAGACAAACCGTATTGTTTCATTCGCAACATGGAGATAAAGTTGAATCGTGAAAACTACAAAAACCGGGGTCATTCAATTCCCGCGTGGTAGCTGCCACGCGATCTTACTGCGCCACAAACCGTACAGGGCTCTTGCCTTTGTCGACAGAGGTAGCTACCGCAATGCCGCGCTGGTCCTTCTTGCTTACGGCGCAATAGAAATGGTAGACCACCCCATCGTGCTTCACCACAAATGATTTGTGGGCAAAACGTTCATCGTAGGGCTCGGTGCTGATGATGAGGTCATCGCCCGTCCAATCGGTCCAGTGTACCAGGTCGTACGAACAGGCAAAGCGGTTGAACGCATCGTTGCGGCCTGTCCAAAAAGCACCAAAGTAGAACATGACGTACACCTCGCCCATCTGCTGTATCACGGCATCGCCGGTAATACCCACCGGATGGTGCATGACCGGCTCTGTCTCAAAGCGCTTCCAGTGTACCATATCATTCGATACGGCCATGCCAATGCGCTCGAACCATCGGGTCTTGATATTATTGATGGCCGAATCACCATTCGCGTTGTAATACATCACAAAGGGATAGCCGGTCAGTTTTTTTTCATCACGTATCACCGAGCTCTTGAATTGCTTTTTATTCTCCCACCAGCGAACATCCGGATCTTTGGAACTCAACACGGGCTGTGGCAGCCGCTGCCATTCCACGACTTTCTCCGCCGACTTAGTAGAATAAGCCATCCCGATCGACAGCAGGCCCGCCTCATAGCCCCGCTCCCTGCCACCGAAATAAGACATCCAGTATTTGCCTTTGTAAGGTCGCAGTTGATAGCTGCCACCCCAGGTAAGGTCTTGCAAAGCGGGATAGCCAGCCTTCTGGCTGCCGTCCCACTGGGTAGTATCGGTAAAGGAGAGCAGTTTCCCTTTGGTGGTCCATTGCAACAGGTCGTCACTTTCCGCCAGCCAGGTCTCATACCCCCGGCCATCGAATACGAGATAGGACATGAACCATTTATTACCCTTGCGGAACACCGTAGGGCAATCGATCTTTTTATCAGCACTTTCCGGCACTACCACCAATCCATATTTGTGGGGTGTCTTTACTTCCTGGTAAACACGCTGCATAACCGTATCCGGCACGGACCGTTGAGCCAGCAACACTCCGCCTATCCAGCATCCCATCACCGTAAGCAATAGTTTTCTGTGTAACATAGTTCTCGTTATTGAACATCGGCTCCTCCTACCGCCAGCCCCTTGGCTGCCTGCGTCGTAAAGCGGATGATATAATGTCCTGCATTGATCATACTACCCGTCGTGGTGGAAATATAATTCCATTTGCCGGCACGGGTGTTCAGCAGGTTTACCTTTTCTTTTTTTAGCAGCGTGCCATCTGCCTGCAGTAAGGATAATTCACCGGTAATCGCCTGCGCGCCTGGCCAGTTGTATTTGAAGTTGACGGAATACTCGTCTGCAGCACCGATCGTCATCTTCAGATCGACCACGCCCTCGGCATCCGTGGCGAACACCACCTGTTCTTTCCCATTGACCGCTACCTGCTTTACCGCAGCGCCGCTTAACAGGCCTTCTGCGGCCTTATGGCTCGCAACAGGCTTCAGGTCGTACGCCGGCTCGATCGATGAAGCTTCATTGACAAATACCCCATACATGGGCAGTTCCTCACTATAGGACGGCTTATCGAGTACAACTGTTGCACCCGCGGTAAACCGTTTTCTGTATAACACCTGTTGGTCCAGGGCTGTTTTCATATCCTCGTACCCTTCCATCCAGGATGGAGTTGCCACACCAGCCGGGTACGCAATGTACACATCGCTGGTTACCGGCACCTTGAAAGATGATATGGCAGCCGGCTGGCGGCTACCGCGCGTACGCAGCCATTCGGCGCCGTACAACATAGACGGCAAACGGGTAAAAGCAGTCGACCGGTCTGTATACATGACATCACCTATATTCAACCATTGACGCGGTTGCCAATAACCGGTGTCGCCTTCCAATTGCCCGATCAGTGCCGGGGAAGGCGGTGCCGGTCGAATGTCTTTTTGCTTCGTTCCAATAGCCATGGCCGACAGGATGGCCTGTCCCACTTTTACCTGTGGGAAATGGATTACCAATTCGCCTCCTGTGACCTTCACCGCAACTGTTTTCCTGAGTGCGGCATCATGCCCCACCGCTTTCCAGATATCAAGGTCATGGATCACCGTTTGGTCATTCACCGCCACATCAAATAGCCTGTAACCCGTGCAATCCATCCCGCCGCCTGTACCCCACCAGGGCTCTGCAAAATATAATTCGACCAGGTACTCCCCATCTGGTACCGGGAACGTATAGCTCAATTTATCGCGACCATAGCGGAAGGTTTGAAAGAGCGGCCAGTCTTTGGTGTTTTTGATCGGATCATAGGTTTGGCGCTGACTGGCAAAGAATGCCGGCATGTCGGCGAATTGATCCGTCCACGAACCCGATCCCCAGGTACCTGGCTCACGCAGCTTGCGATCGGCCAGCCAGGTATTTCCATGGCTGTCTTTATAATCGCCGCCACCTGCATTTACGCGATACAGGTACTGGTAGCCGGCGCGTGGTTGCAGCAGTGCAGGATCATCTTGTATGAGTGCCTTAAAATGTGGTGCCTCGGGCAGGTTATGCAAGATGACCTGGTCTTGCGCCACGGGTTTACCATTTTTATAACCCACCGCGTACAACACATTGTAGTGGATATCTACCTCATCCCACTGAAAATGCGTGCCTATACCGGCGCGTTTTCTTTTGCCCAAAGAGGTATGGTTGACGTCATTGAACAACTCTACCTCATCGCAATTAGAGTACACGATAAGCCCATCCTTTTTACCGGGCGATGTAAAACGTTGTGGCCATGTATGCGATACGATATAAACCATCGGCGCGCTGGCATAATTGGAACGGAACATATGGAACACATCGAGCGGCTCTTCCCAGGGAGTCAATAACCCTTTATAATTGACCGGACCAATACGATCCAGTTCACGCAGGCCCTCACCGCCTTGTACGCGTCCCGGATTATCGTGCGAAGTATATAACCAGAAGAAATGACCGCTGCTGCTGTCTTTGACCGACTCAGCCAGGCGGATCTTTTGCTCCATCAATAGCGTCATCCGGTCTTCGCTGTACGGTGCGTTTTGTACAAAGCCACCTTCAGCATGCAGGTCGAGGGTGCGCCAGGCGCCGTACTCGCCAATCAGTACCTGCCGTTTCACATCTTCGTGATAGGTGGCGGGATTACCCCCATAGGTGCCCGTCCAGTTTTGGGGTACATCCCAATCAGTGCCTTCACCACCATTGCAGGTGGTCACCAGGCGTTGCTGCGAAGCCGTAGGATCGAGCGATCGCACGAGTTCCGTACATTCCCGCGCGAAATCTGCCGGCAGCTTGCTTTCATTCTGCAGGCCCCACAATACGACAGAAGGGCAGCTTCTTCTTTCAATGACCCATTCCTTCAACAGTTGTTTGAACTGCTCGCGGAATCGTGGCGTATCGAACCATACATGGGCCGACAACTGCGTCCACCACAAGATGCCGAGTGAATCCCAGTACTGCTGGTAACGCAGGTTATGCGGCTGATGCGCGTCGCGGAAGGCATTGAAACCAACGGCTTTCATTTGCAGGGCCCTTGCACGCACTTGCACTTCGGAAAAAGCATGGCTGTTGCCCAACAGGTGTTCATATTCGGCAATGCCATTGATGAACACCGGTTGGCCATTCAGGAAAAACTGATTAGTACTGCCAGAATTTACCACACTCCAACGGATCCAACGAATGCCATAAGGCATGGATACGCTATCGATCACCTTACCCTTTTCTTTGATCAGGGTCACGATGGAATACAAGTAAGGATCTTCCAGCGACCAGAGGTGCACATTGTTTTGCAAAGCCAATTGTTGGGGCAATACCAGTTCACTGCCTGCCTGAACAAGGGCGGGTGTTGCCACCTGGGTAACCAGCTTACCCGCTGCATTAAGCAGGCGCTGGACCACCTGCACCTGGCGGCTGTACTTATCGTAATTCTTGATCGTTGTCTGCAGTTGTATCGTCGCTTGCTTAGTGGTTACCGTGGTATCGTTCCAGGCATGCACCCCAAAAGGTTGCACCCGCAGATCGTTGGTAATGACCAGCGATACAGGCCGGAAGATGCCCATGGGCTGAGAGCCTTCCGAAAAACCTCTTTCGGGCGAACAGCCACCGCATACCCAGGGCAGGTCGGTGATCCCTGTGGGGTGATCAGCACGCACGGCCAGCACGTTGGCCTGGCCAGCTTTGATAACAGTAGTTACATCCAGCGTAAAACTGGTACGGCCGCCGGCATGGATCCCTGCCTGCCGACCATTCAACCAAACGGTGGCATAAGAGCCAACGCCTTCAAAATAGAGAAAGTAGCGCTTACCCGGTTCTTTGCGCAAGAGGGGAAATGATTTCCGGTACCAGGCATAGCCATGGTGGTTGCCATGCAGCTTACGCCGGTAGCCTTCGTAGGCATCCCAGTTGTGGGGCACCTGTACGGTTTGCCAGCCCGTAGGCAGGAAGTCAGTCTTTTCGAATCCCTCCATAGAAGGCATCAATGAATCCTGCGCCATCGTATACCAGTCCTTATTGAGCGCAATGAGGGTACGGGCCGCCGGCTGGGCGGCTATCTGGCCAGCATACAATAGGACCAACCAAATCATCCATTGATATCGGGAACTGCTAAACCTCATTTGGTGCCACTGGTAAATCCGTTCACAGACAGTTGTTGTACGTTTTCGGTCACGAGCGGACTGCCCTTTTTTACATTGATGCGTACTTTATTCAACTCGATGTCCTTGGCTTTGCGGATGGTGATGCCTTGCTCTGCTTCAAAATAAACATCGTTCAGGCTGATCTCCTGTATAGGCATCTCTTCGAGGCCATTGATGTACAGGGCCGTCTTGGTATAGGCAGTGATATTGCTCAGTCGGATATTGCGGAATTTCGGGGTGCGCTCACTGACCGGCTCAAGGGGAAGCCCCTTGGCATATTCCATATCCAGTACAATCGCCTGGTCGCGGATATTTTTCATGACGATATTATCTACCCGGATATCTTCCACGACGCCACCGCGGCCGCGGGCTGTTTTGATGCGGATGCCCCGGTCGGTGCCATCGAAGATGCAATTGCTGATGGTGATGTTCTTCACATCGCCACTCATTTCGCTGCCGATCACTACGCCACCATGACCACTGAGCATGGTACAGTTGGTGATGGTATAATTCTGCGCCGGTGCCGCCTTCGTGCGGCCGGGAATATCTTTTCCCGCCTTGATGGTGATACAGTCATCGCCTACGCTGATATGACAATTGCTGATGTGTACGTATTTGCAGGACTCGGGATTGATACCGTCTGTATTGGGTGATGGCGGATTATTGATGGTCACCCCGTTCACGGTGACGTTTTCACAAAACTCAGGATTGACCGTCCAGAATGGTGAATTCCGGATCGTAATGCCTTCGATCTGTACATTCTTGCAATACATGGGCTGAATAAAGGGCGGACGGAGAAAACCGCGTTTCATTTGACGGGGATCATCGGGCAACAGGATGTTCTTATTGAGACTGTCAAAGATCACTTGCCATTTGCTGCGCTCCTGCCCTTCCTGATAGCCCTCTACAAAATGCCACCATTTTTTTCCGTGGCCATCGATGATGCCGCGTCCCTTGATGGCGATGTTCTCCGCTTCGTAGGCGTAGAACAGGGGCGAAAAACTGGTGACGTCTACCCCTTCATAACGACTCTTCACCATGGGCAGGTAATCGTCGAAATCATCACTAAAGTGCAGCTCGGCGCCGGCATCGATCAAAACGGTGATATTGCTTTTGAGATGGATGGGACCGGTCAGGTATTTACCAGCCGGGAAATAGACCGTCCCCCCGCCTGCTTTGGAAGCCGCTGCGATGGCTTTAGCGATAGCCGTGGTGGCTTTGCGGCTGCTATCGTTGCGCGCGCCGTACTTGAGCACATTGTAATACTGTTGAGCGAAGAGATGACCGGAGAAGGTCAATAAGGTCAGGAAAGCTACCGCTTGCAGGATCTTTTTCATATGGCAATAATAGTAAATAGATATCGTTCAGATCAAGGGATAACAGCATGGTATCCAGTGAATTCGCCTTAAAGGTAGTCGACAGCCATCCCCGGGCAATGCCACTAATGGCTAAAATGATGGATTATCTTACTATTCACGCGGCTGTTAGCCATCCGAAATGAGGGCGATGCGTCGAAAAACGCTGTTTTAGCAAAACGGTTGACGCAGTTACAGCCCAAAACTGCACACTTATCGGTCAAATCGACACGGATAATAGTTTGTGCTTTTGCGTATGATGCGATTAGACGACCTTCAAACCTTCATCGCCTTTTTTCCTTTAAACTCCTTACTCCTAAACCTTGGAAAAACTGATAGCAACACTCCGAAAGAGGGACCGCAAGGTCCCTTTTTCTATTGAACCCTACGGGCAGGCCTGGCCTCCCTTTCATTTACTGGTTTACCCTTAGGACAATCAGGCTGGCAACTACATATTCTTGCGAACAACAGCATCTCCTTAAAATTTCGATAAAATCTTAAGGGTTCTTGGCAAAAAATACTCCACCTGGTAGCCTGTAGAAAATACTCCCGATATCTCTTATTCATTTATACATGTTTACACTGAGGTGAACAGCCAAACTGCGGTAGCGTTTACTCAATAATGTCATACGAAGAACCCTTTCAAAAACTTTGCCACCTACGATCAATCGTAAACAAGCCGTTACAGCGGAAGTAAAATCTTTTTCGGGTTTGATTTTTGTCTACATTAGTTACTGGAATTTACTCAGCGCAGATCACTCCTCAACATTCGAACTTCAAGGCATCCGTTCTCAAAAAAGAACCGTTAGGGCTACTGTCCTGACAGATTACAGGTTGCGCAATGACCTGGTCATTACATAATCAATACGCGAAAGCACTTTTACCGGGTGATTCATAATCAACCACCGCGGGCTATTAGATAACAAACAACGTACAAATGAAAAGAACCTTATCCGACAATGATCTCCTGCGCGTTCAGGACGCTGCTGCCATTATTGAAGCCAATCTCCAGCAACACCTCAAGATTCCCGAGCTGGGGGAGAAAGTGTACCTCAACAGTTTCAAACTAAAGACAGGATTCAAACAGGTATATGGCGTAGGACCGTATACGTATCTTCAACACATGCGCATGGAGTTTGCCAAACAAATGCTACGGGAGGGCGCCACGCTGCGGCATATTGCTGTTTCCATCGGCTTTCGGGGAGCGCAGGCCGAATCCAATTTTATCAAGGCCTTCAAGAAATATGAAAAGATACCACCGGGTTTATGGCGTCAGGTGCATGTACAACAGAAGGCGGTATCGTTGTATCCGGTATACAAAGTGGATATCAGCAACAATTGACAATGCATGAAAGTGCCACCTGGAATAGTAGTTATACCGATCGAAACAAAAAGGCACTTTACTTTTACATCGTCAATACAACGACATCCACCCACAACCCACATACATTCCTTGCTATCAGCAGGCCCCGATAGAAAAACCAAACATGAAACAAGCAGTCTAACCAGCTAACCAATTTAACAACAAGCGGCATTTGCCTTCAGCACTTCAAAGAGGTGCCAGAGAAAGCTTTGCCCAAACAAATACTTATACCATGAACCGATCCACGGTTGTTGGGCAGGAATCTATTCGCCCAAAATCCAAGATATCCCTACGATCGCTGACCAGTAAAGCAGCGATACTGGAAGTATGCTGTTTCTTAATAACGCTCTTATTCATCTATGCAGCGATCTCCAAATTAAGAGACTTTAGCACCTTTCAGTTGCAGCTGGGGCAGTCGCCTTTCATCACCGACTATGCTGTCCCCCTCTCCTACATGGTCCCTATCGGAGAGATACTGCTGGCCCTGATGCTGATCTATAAGCCACTGCGGTTGATTGGCCTGTATGGATCGCTGTTTACGATGGCGCTGTTCACGGCCTATATTTATTCGATGTTGAACTTCAGCTACTATGTACCCTGTAGTTGTGGCGGCATACTGAACTCACTGAGTTGGGAAGCACATCTCTGGTTCAATATCGGGTTTGTGGTCATTGCACTCGCCGGCATTTTCATCCAGGTACATTTCAAAAACAAAGCATGAGCATCTACAGTAAACATATTGTGCTATCTCTGTCGACGATCACCATCGCCGTGGGCGTGGTAGCCTTCCTGGCCAATAAAAGTGCGGGAATGATGGAGGAAGAAACAAAGTTCGACCGGAAGATGACGAACATAAACCTTATCCTATCTTCTGTTACTCCGCGCTCTTTGATGATGACTGCCGTAGCTGGCGTAAAAGACAATAGACTCTATTTTCAGACGGTGTATCCCAACAAGGTACTGGTCACAGACTTTGACTTTAAGAACCATGTAGAGAAAACGCTGAATGTACCTTCGGATGACACAACGGCTTCGATGTTTACCCTGCTCCTGAAAGACAATGGTCTGACCATCGCCGCCAGCAATACGCCGGCCCTATTCGCGGCTGATGAAGGTTCGGCCTCTACACGGATGTACCATTTTCCACAAAGATCCTTCACCAGGGTAGTCATGATTGCTCCAGACTCTTATGTTTTCCGCGGACGGGACACGGCCGTTAAAACAAAAGACCAGACATTTTTTAAAGGGAGCCCGGCAGCAGGCATTACCGGGAGGGAAGACAATGTATCGAAAAAGGTGGGCGACTACGGCATGTCGACCGACGGCATACTCGATTACGACAAGACCTCAAACCTGATCGTATACGTACCATTTTATGGCAACCAATTCATTTGCCTGGACACAAACCTTCATAAAAAATACGAAGTAACGACGGTGAATGACAAAAGCAAGGAGATCAACAGCATTGGTGTTACCGATGCACAAGGCCAAAAAATGGTCACCAATGTGGGTCCTAAGAGATTATTGAATACTTACTCGAACGTGCATGATGGAACCTTATACATCAAATCGGACGCCCGTTCGCAGCTACAGCCAGCAGCCACCTTTGCCAATAACTCGACCATCGACATGTACGACATAGCATCCGGCCGGTACAAAGGCAGCTTTTACATACCCGACCATCAAGGAGAAAAGCCATTTTCTTTCCGGGTCACCGACCAATCTGTCATTGCCTTATACAAATCATCTGCCGTCAACTGGCATATAAATAACTAAACGCTTTGCGCGCAAAAAAGGGGAACGCCGAAAACCTATAAAAGAGTAGGCGATTTAATGACCATTTCTTTAATTATTATTTTATGAAAAAAGTATCAATCAGCGGCGCTGCTTTGCTTGCCGTCGTTATTGCCGTAGCCAGTGCATTTACAACAGCTAAACCAACGATCACAGAAGGCTGGTACCTGGCTCAACCTGGTACAGCGCTTGGCACACCTCCTGCCAATCCTCCTGGTTACACTTATACTGCTACAGCGTTCCCGATCTACCATGGCCTGACTTCTCCCAACGTAGCAGTAGGTCAGTGCGCGAGCAATCCTACTCAACTGTGTTCGGCATATTTCAATGCTACGCCAGTTAATGTACGGGACCCTCAAGAAACCATCTTCTACAAAGCTGGTGGTCGTCAATAAGCATTTTGCAACAAACGGCAGCGAAATCGCTGCCGTTTGCTATTGATTATGACTATAAGCTGAACCAATTTATCCAATCACCAATCATCACCATTTTAGATGAAAAAATCATCTTACAGCCACCTATCATTGCTTGCAGGCATCCTCGCTTTGACAAGTGCGTTTACAACGCTACGAATTACGGAAGGGTGGTATTTAGCTGTTGGTGGCACACCATTAGGCACTCCACCTGCCAATCCTCCAGGATATACTTACGGTCCAGCCGGTTTTCCGACCTATTTTGGATTGACCTCTCCGACAGTGGCAGTCGGCCAGTGCGCGAGCAATCCTTCACAAACATGCGCTGCCTATTTTAACAGCAGCGGCGTCAACGTCAGAGATCCGCAAGAGAGCATCTTTTACAAAGCTGGTGGCCGACAGTAAAGATACTACCGTATTACTTCCTATCCCTGATCACCAGCATCTCAACATCCGCTTCTTCGATCACAAGGTCTAGCCCATACTTCTGCAGCTCTTTCCTGAAAGCATGGTAGTCCCTGAAATCACCCGTAATATCCAGGTCCATAAACCCTTCATAGCCCGATGAATTAACAAACGGATAATGATGCTTCCAACCCTGCCCGTATTGTATCAGGTCCATCATAAAAGTCACCATCGGCACATGATCATACTTGAGATTATAGACCGTATACTCTCTATCCGCTTCACCTTCTGGCTGTTGGCTCACGAATTTCCTTGAATTACCTAGTTTCACGAGGTTATAGCAGATCTTCTTTCTTTTTTCCACATTGGCCGTCAATGGAAACCACTTCTCCAGGTCTTTTTGCATGATCTTGTACAACCTGGCCGTATCTGCCATTGGCACCATCAGATCGTAACATACACCATGGTTTTTCAACCAGTCTATATAGCGCTGATCTGTCCATTCGGGCCCATGCCCCACTGTATACAACAACGAATCTTTCGTTTCCAGCATGATCCTTGATTCTTCCAGGAATAAAGAGCCGGTCAACTCCAGCGCATAGGCCACTCCAAACAAAAACACCGGCGTTTCGTTCGTGATCATTATCTTGTACTGCCCTTTACCGATTTCATTGCCTGGACCACCTCCAACTGCCATCGACAGTTGTGGCATATACCTTGTCACCATACTATATGCCACCAAATTATCCTCATTGATCAGCGTATTGTGCTGCGTAAACATAGGTTTGGCATAACTCATCTTTACAGACTCTACAACATCCGTTTTTGTTGCAGCGACGATTTGCTGTCCTCCCAAAAAACGGTTCAAGTTATCTTCATTTAATGCGTAATTATCCGTGATCCCTTTTACCACCCCATCCCTACCGATCCATACATAATGTGGCAATATCTTATGCGGGAACAGCTTGCTCAATACCTCATCGTTGACCACCGTGCGCACTTTCACGCCCGTCGCCTTTTTGATCCTTGTCAGCAGGGACTGTACCTTTTCCGGACTCTCGGCTGTTACAGGTATGATTTCCAGTTTATCTTTGTACGCTTTTTGAATGGAATCGTTTTTGGGCAGATCAGACACACAAGGCTTGCACCAGGTGGCCCAAAAATCAAGAATGATCGCTTTTCCTTTCAGGTCCGCGAGATTATCGATCGCCATATCGCTGTTAAACAACTGTAGCGCTACATCGGGCACGTCATCGCCCGCATTTAAAGAACGTATATTGTCCTGCGCCAACAACACGCCACAGTACAGGAGTGCAGGAATCAATGCTTTTATCCTTTTACCAGTAATCATAGAGCTTTTTTTAATGTTGAATGATTGACATCCTTTATCTTGGATTTTGTGGAATTCCACTTGCCAGCACTTCACTCGGCGGTATGATCCATGCATATTTTTTATCGCCAGGCGCCAGCACGACCGTTTCATTATTGGCGAATCGCTTGACTGTCACTGCGGACGCTGGCTGCTTACTGAAACGCCGTAGATCGGCCCATCGAAGACCACGGAAAGCAGTTTCTTTTCTGCGCTCTTGTAAAATGACCTGCAAGGCTTCGGCAGCAGAAGCCGCCGTAGCCGGAACAAAGTGCGCTGCCGAAAATCGCTTTACCAGTAATTTATTCAGCAATTCCAATGCTGGCGTCGTCTCCCCTTTGCGGGCGTACACTTCGGCAAGGATCAGGTATAATTCGCTCGCAGCAATACCCCCAAACAATTGCGACACATTGCCCGAATAACTACCGGCCCATACTATGCGGCCTCCATTATCACGGAAGAAGTGCAACTTACGCAGATCATTGGCATCGTAACTTTTATACAAACTGGAATCTACTGTAGCGGCATACTGGTATAAAGTAGGCGCTGTTAGCATGGGCGTATAAAAGATCACCTCGGGGTTATCGTAGTATTGTGGAAGGGAAAATTGGTCGTTATACGTCAGGGTATTAAAGTCGAGTAATTGATCATATAATGACAGGGCCAGTTGGCTGTATTTCCGGGCACTGTCGTATTGATCTATTGACAAATAAACGCGGCTCAGCAATCCATAAGCCGCTGTCCGCACTGGCCTTGTCCTGTACCTCGCTGTGGCAGGCAACAAACCGGCCGACTGACCCAGGTCGGCGATGATCTGGTTGTATACTGTTTGTATCGATACCCTCCCCTGCTGCTCATTGATATTGGAAGACAGCCGCAATGGAACTCCCTGGTCGGTATCGGCGGTGGCAGCATTGTATACGTTGGCGAACTGCTCGATCAAACCAGCATACGCCAGCGCCCGGAAAAAATAGGCATTACCGGCCACCTCGTTCCATTTTCCAGGATTCAGTTCCTTCACCCCTTTCTTTGCAAGACCTTCCAATACCAGGTTCGACACCAGTATGCCCTGATAGGGAAATTCCCATTCATACAAGGTAGGATAAGACCATCCATTTTTTGACCATAGGTAAAAATCAAGTCCATATTGACCCAGAGAAGATATCACCGATTGATCGACGTAATAGTTATCCGATCCCGCCTCACCAAGCCCAGGATATTGGTGTATATTGGGGTTATCCAATAATGCCTGAAAATCTTCCAGGTCCGACGGTACAGCGATCGATGCTTCAGGCTTTGCATCCAACCAGTCCTTGCTGCAACCTGTGCAGGCCAACAGCACCATCGCGACAATCATTGTAGGTATTCTTGCATTCATAATTAGGTCGTTTGAGTTGATCTTAAAATCCGGCTTTAACGCCAAAGGCATAACTTCTTACAGGCCTGAACACTACCTGCGCATCGGGGTCGATACCGTAGTTATTCGCCCGCCACAAGATGCCGGCATTTTGCACATAGAAATTGAACTGGAGGTAGTCTATCACTTTCGACTGCTGCTTTTTAAAGCTCCAGTCATACGTCAGGGAGATATCCTGCAGCCGGATATGATCGCCTCGCTCAACCGTTACTGAAGACCCCGCGTAAAATTGATCCGCTGAGAAATTGGCTACGGCTGGCATAGCAGGAACATCAGTTACCTGCTCATCACCAGGCTTTTTCCAGCGCCGCGAAAAATCCACATTACCCGAAAGCAAATTGTATAACCCAAAGTAGCTGATGGTGGATCTTCGAAAATAATAGCCCATTTTATAAGCGATATTGAATGAAAGTGCCAATGAACCATACGCCAGCGTGTTGCGCAGGGCACCAAAGTAGACAGGCACGGCCGAGCCATTGTATACCTGCTGTTTCCTGGAGCTATTTAATAGGGCTGCATAGTCCTGGGTAGGCGTTTTACTGGTATCACTCAAATATCCTAAAGGCGCTCCGCTGGCGGGATCGAGGCCAGCCCAATAATAACTGTAAATACCCTGCACGGGTCTACCTTCCACAAATAAAGCCCCATACTCATTGCCATCGTATCGGGTAACCCGATCCCTGGCATAGCTAAATAAAAAAGCTGTAGTCCATTTGAACCTTCCATCGATGTTTCTGGTGGTGATCGCAACATCAACGCCATGCCCTTTGATGGCCGCGTAATTCTTGGTAGCAGTCGTAAAACCTGTACTGGAAGGAATGACCTGCGCAGCAATCATATCACGGCCTTTTTTCCAAAAAGCTTCCACGCTGCCAGACAATTTTCCCTGCAGTGCGCTAAACTCTACGCCAATATTGGAAATACCGATCTTCTCCCATTTCAGTTCGGGATTGCCGGGAGAAACCAGGGTAGCGAAAATTGGCTGTATGGCAGTTTGTATGTTGGAATACACAGCCGTCGTATACGCGGTGGCATTCACCAGTGTATTACCATTGAAACCATAGCTGGCCTTTACCAGCAGGTTGGACAACCAGGGAATGTTGAAAAACGCTTCGTTGCTCACGATCCATTTGGCGCCAGCCGACCACAACGGGGTTGATTTGTTGTTGTAACTAAGTCCGAATAAATTGCCCTGATCGATACGACCACTTACCGAAGCTATATAACGGGCACGAAAGGTATAGGAAGCATTGGCAAAGGCCGACCGGTACCGTTGCAACGATCCCCGGATACTATTATAGTTGACAATGGTGGCTGCCCCTTGCGGATAGGTATTGAAATACGTGCTGTAGTCTACTTCCTGAAACGAGCTATTCCTCTCGTTGTAACCGTAATAGCCAGCACTATTACCGGCCCCTTCTACTTCCCGAACCTCCACCCCGGCAAGCGCCGACACCTGGTGATCGCCCGCCGTATAATTATATGTAAGACCCAGCCGCCCATTGTGTGCAGTATATTCGTCCCGGTTATTACGAAGAATACCTCCCAACGGAACTTTGTAGGTGATTGGATCGGTGGTTAGGTCTGTGAATCGGTTGATAACATCCCGTGCAAAATAAGTGTCAGGGCTATAGTAGATTCGACCGTTTGTAGTGCCCTTCGAGTATTGATACTTGACATCCACACTCAACCCACGGAGAAGATTGTATTTGATCCCTGCGGTGAGACGCAGGTCAGTCAGTCTGGTAACATTATCCGATAGCGACTGCTCCTGCAGCGGATTGAAACGCCAATTCAACAAGCGGCCACCACCAGCCGTATCAGCCCAGGCAGGGATAAAATCCTTGGTAACAGGCATAGGATTACCGGCATCGTCGGTAAACCTGGTATAGGGATACAGAGCGATCCCACTGGGCCCGCCAACCACGAGGTTTTGAATGACGGAGTTATTGAATGTTTCACTTTGCACATAGTTGATGCCCCCGGAAAACTCCAGCCCCCGTAAGGGTGTTATATTCATGGCGGAATTGATCGTTAAACGATTATTGGCATTCCCCACCTCTTGCTGCAAATTTCTGTCGTACCCGACAGAAAGCGCGTAATTGGCATTATCGCTGCCGCCCGATAATCCGATACTGTATTGCTGATTGACCGCCCTCCGGTAAAAATACTTCGACAAGCCATCACGCACATCGATCGAGCGCAGCGAATCCAGGGAGCGATTGGCTTGGTCAGCCGTGATTAACCCCTGCTGCTGTTTGTAGTATAAGGAAGCCCCCGGCGGCGCAAATGTATAAGGCCAGTCATTGGGGTTCTCGAGATACCAGGTATAAAAACTATTATCGTACAGGTACTTTTCTACTTCCAGCAAATCGCCCGAGCTGAGGTAATTCCTGTTGTACCCCATATCGGGCTTCTCCGCCACCGTCACATTGGCCGCAAACAGTACTTTTGCTTTCTGGTTATACTTTCCTTTTTTCGTAGTGATCACGATCACGCCATTGCCCGCCCGCGCCCCCCAGATACTGGCAGCGGCAGCATCTTTCAACACGGTTAAATTTTCTACATCGTTTGGGTTGATGTTGTTAATATCACCATCGTAGGGGAAATTATCGACCACCACCAGCGGACTTTCATTCGCAATGATCGTACTTCGACCGCGGATGCTGATTGACCGGGTGCCGTCCGCCGCACCTGCATTAAACACCAAGCCACTGGTTATACCATCCAACCGGCTCAGCACATCGGTCGTGATCCGCTTGGACATCATCTCCCGGTCGGGCTGCGAAAATGAACCCGTTGCACGCTCTGGAGAGATATTTTGGTAACCGGTATTTAACGTCACCGTCACCTCTTTCAGGTCAACCGTTTTTATACTGAGTTGCACAGCCACAAAGTCGCGGCTGCCGATAGCTACTTCCTTCGTTTCGTACTGCACACTCGTAATCAACAGCTGATCATCATCATCCACATCGTTTAGCGAAAACTCCCCCTTGCTATCGGTAGCAGTAGAATTAGCCGGACGTGCCTTCACCAGGATACTGGCCCCCACTACCGGCTCGCCATCCTGATTAGTAACCTTGCCCTTCACGATGCGTCCCTCGATCGACAAGGTCACCACCGGCTTCGACTTTTCCCGCTTCTTGAAAATAAAGATCGTACCCCCACCCTTCACCTCGTATTCCAATCCCTGCCCCTCCAGCGCTTTGTCGAGCACCAGCTGGTAGCTGGCCTTTGTAAAACTCAGGCTCACTTTCCTGGCTCCTTTCAAATCCTCCCAATTGAACACGACGGTCATACCCGTTTGCTTCTCGATCTCGCTGAACACGCGATCGAGGGTAGCATCCTTCAGCGACACCGTTACCTGGGCAACTGCACCCGCACTTACCTGCAGGCAAAAGATGGTCAAAAAGATAGTGAGCAGTTTCATGATTCTTATCCAGTGTTTTCCCGACCCCACCATCGCCACGCTGCGGCTACAGGAGGTTTCAGGCCTTCGGGACACAGCACATGCCCGCAAGCCATGAACAATTAATTTCATACCTTACATAAGTTTTGGGTGACATTATCTCGAACAGCGCGATAGTAAAGCTCATAACAAGCCCGTCAACACGGGTATCGCCGGAAGTGGTTGCAACACTTTCGGCTTTTTGTTACAGCCATACACAGGATCGATCGAGTTACCGATCTTTTTTTTCAAGGGACAAGTGTTTAAATTTCGGTAGGATAAGCGTGCAAATTGATCGCGGTGGAGTGTAGATCAACGTTGTTGCATAAAAAGAAGTAAGGTATTGGAAAAGACGGGATTGATCAGTGTATTGCTTGTAGACATATATGTAGGTTTTGGTTGCGTGCAGGAAAAAGGAACAAAAAAGAAAGCCCCGGGTTGAAAATAGTATTCCTTCTCGTAGACACGAAAACGGAACTTCGGGGCCCTCCTCACTTCGGTACCTCCTTTTGTTTATCGGTTAGTCAGTGCCGGCACCAGGCCGGCCATCGGTAAGCATCTTTTCATAGTCAAGGTCAATGGTCAGGTATCAGTGTTAAGGCGTAAGCTCGTTGAGCCATTCATCTATCACTGGTCACCGGTAGTTTTCACCACCAGTTTCCTTCCTTCCAGTATAAATTCAACAGATTCATCGTATCGTTTCAGAATGGTCAGCAATTCACGGAGCGGTATGTCACGGCTGAACGCCCCTTGCAGTTGCCAGGATTTGCCCGGATTATCCGGCATCACGACTTCTACATCGTACCATCGAGCCAGCTGGCGCATGATCTCCGGAAGACTTGCCCGGTTGAAGCTGAACTGTCCCCGCATCCAGCGCGTAGACGCTTCCACCGGAGCTTGACCCACCGACAAGGCACCGGTCGACCTGGCCCAGACAGCCTGCCTACCTGCCGTCAGTTGCTTTACCTGCTTACCAGCGGTAACGATCACCGAACCTTCTATCAGCGACGTGCGTTCGGCAGGCTCATTGCCGTAGGCATTGACATTGAATTTGGTACCGGTTACCCGTATCTCATGCCCACGCTCCGTGGTGACGATAAACGGCTGGCGGCTGTTCTTCGCCACTTCAAAATAGGCCTCGCCCGTAAGCTCTACACGACGTTCTGTACCGGCAAACACGGCCGGAAAGCGCAGACTGGAACCGGCATTGACCCAGCAGCGACTACCATCTGCCAGTTGCAACGCATAGTAGCCGCCGTTGGGCACCTGCAAGGTTTGCAGACCGGCATCTTTGTAATCACCGCCTGGCTTGTAGTGCACAGAACCATCGGACAGTTTTTCGATGGTAGCACTACCCTGCTGACCGATCACACCGGTGCCGGTGCCGTCGAGATCGATGCGCGACTGATCGCTCAACACGAGTACGGCCCGTTTGCTACCGGGTGGAAGGTCTGTGGTATTGGATTGGACTAAGACGGATTGGTCGGGAATGACTGTTTGGTTGGGCAGGTAATAATAAACGATGCTGGCACCCAGTAATAATAGCAGCACGGCAGCCGCCGTGAGGTACCAGGCGCGGTAGTTGACAGCTTTGCGCATGGGTACTACCGGGGTCAGTTGTAATTCTTCCCCCTGCCACACCTTATCGGCCGCTTCATAGTCAGTAAAAATGGATTGAATACCAGCATTAGTAGTAAGTCGATCAACCAGCGCTGCATTGGCCACGGAGATCTGTGAGAACTCTTCCAGTTCCCTTTGTTCTTCCGCCGAGATGGTTCCTGTGAGCTGCTTGTAGGCAAGCACACGAATCGTTTTGGCCTTGTCCAGCATTTGTTCCTCTTGTTTAATTAAAGGTCCTACTGAAGGCATTTGCTGCCCCCATTGCTACTAAACAAGTAACCGCCAAAAACATATACCCGAAAACGAATTATTTTTCGATTTTCTGTAAAATAGTACCAGTGCCTATAACATATTGTCTCTTTCTGCCAGAAAAACCAGCAGGAGAGACAAGAAAAATGAATCCTTTAATAAGGTACGCAACTGGGCCAGCGCCTTCGATTTCACCGTCCGTACCAGCTCCCGGCTCATCTCCAGCTTTACAGCCGCCTCTTCTACCGAATAGCCCTCGATAAACAGCAGCTGAATCACGTTGCGCCGTTGCTCGGGCAGCTGCTGCAGCACCACCCGCAGCTCGCGGGTATACTCCCGCAGGATGATATCTCGTAGGATGGGGCTATTGGTCGTGTCCTCCGTCAGAAAGGCGCGTACTTCCTCCAACGCCACTTCCTTTTTGCTCTTGAAACCACTTCCGTATTTCAGGTAATTGTACGCCTTGTTGCGGCAGGTTATGTACATGTAGCTATGAATATCATTCATCGTCTTGAAGTTGCCCCGCAATTGCCAGCAGGTCAGGTAGGTATCTGAAACGATGTCCTTGGCCACTTCCACGTCCCGCACCAACTGGTTAGTAAACTGGAAAAATAGGGTACGGTATTCATGATAGTATAATCGAAATGCCTCCTCGGCCCCCGAATTGATCCGGTTGGCTAGTTGATCGTCGATCTCATGATGCTGTTGCGACATTGATGATGTTGTTATGTACGAAAAAAACCCGGGGAGCGATTTCTACATGACCGTAAAATTGGAATTATGCTAAAATACTGGCGGTAACGGCCTAACGCTAACGGTATGACAGGCTTATATCGTCGAATGAGTGGAAAATACGCCGAAGTGTATCGCATATCCTTACCGTTCATCATCAATATCTGATCGTCTCGCCCCTGTAACTGCCACAAAATCGCCTGGACGGTGTAAAGCCTGCCACGGACGATGTTTGCTGGGGAGCTCCTTTAGATCAAACGCGCACCAAACGCACACTAAACGCGGACCAAACGCACACCAAACGCGGACTTGCACGGGTTTGGTGTTCGTTTTGCCCGAATTTGGACCGCCATTGGTGCGGCTTTGTACCGACTCAGGTCCGGTGAAGTATACCGACTGGTCGCCCGCTCCTTCGCAACACCCCATTCACACCAGAGTTTCACCATAGATACAGCGCCTCTATATAATGCCGCTGTATCACCGCTCTATGTCCGCTGCATCTCCGCTGTATCTCCGCTGCATCCTCCTGTACAACTAACATTATCAATGCTTTAGCGGAGAACCGGGCGAGCAGTGGCCGAAATAACCCCTAACTTATTGTTAATCAAATCCTTTGCCAGTCCGCAACAATAACAAGGGGCCGCCCAAAAGGACAGCCCCGACTTAAAAACTAACAGAGAAGAGGGAACCTCGATTAATAATCTGGATTTTGTGCCGCATTCACGTTTGCATTACGAACGGATTCGGGTATTGGGAGCGTCCACTCACGGTCACCCGGCTCCAACCGGCAGTCGCCGGTTGGCGAGACGGCCGTATTCCCACAGGTGCTGCCGCGCACGATCAAACGTGTCGTCCTTTTCAGGTCGAAGAAGCGATGCCCCTCGCCCACCAGCTCGCGCCGACGTTCATTTGCTATTGCTTCCAGCAGTTGCGCACCGGTAACACCGCTCACCGGTGTATAGCCATTGATACGGGCCGCCCGCAGGGTATTCAGGTCTTGCAGGGCCAGCCCTTCCTGCGAATTCCTTGCCCGTGCCTCTGCCCGGATCAGGAACATCTCGCCGGTGCGGAACACCGGGAAGTTCATATTGCCATCCGACAGGGCATTCTTGCCTTTAAACTTGGTGAGGGCCAGTTCACCGCTCGCGGCTGTAAAAAAGGCCGTATATCGGATATCGGTATTTTGAATCAAACCACTGGTGCCTGCTGCCGTCGCAATTTCCAGGGCAGGGCGGAAATAACTACGGCCATTGGTGGCGAAATAAGCCACGAAGGTGGGTCCGCTTTCGCCCGATTCAAACTGCACATTCCAGATGATCTCACCCCGGTTAGTTTGGTTGTACATGCCCGAGTAAGCATTCTGGTCCAGGTTGACCAGCGGACGTGCATCGATCACTTTAGTCGCTGCGGTGATCGCCTCAGGCCACATACCCGCATACAAATACAACCTGGCCAGGATGGCATTGACCACCGGCAGATCGATGAAAGGACGGGTAAGGCCGGTGGCAGCATTGATCGGCTTGTCTACATCTGCCAGCAAGGTTTCGGCCTTCGACAGATCACTGAACAGCGAATCGTAGTACTGCTTGTTCGACATGCGTACTGGCTTTACATTCGGCGACACAATAAACTGGGTGCTATAATTCAGCGCCAGCACCGTCGTACTGTTGCGCTCATAGGTGGCAGAGAAATAGCGCATCAGGTCAAAATGTGCCAACGCCCGGATGGCGTAGGCCTGCCCTTTGATCCGGTTGGCCAACTTACGGTTATCGGTTGTAGTAAACTTATCGATATCACGGAGTACGATATTTGCGTTGGCGATTACACCGTATGGCGCCGAATACAAAGAACTAACCTGCCCGGTATTAGGCTGGTACAACCAATCGGCCATCGTACGGCTATTGGCCAGCGTTTGTGTCGTTTCCCACAGGTTGTCACTCATCACATCGGGCATGATCGCCCATCCTGAGCCAGTACCGCTGCCTGATCCAAAATAATTACCATTCCTGAAATTGGCGTAGGCGCCCGTCAACACTTCCTCCACCTGCTTCATCGAAGAAGGATTAGAGATGGCGTCCAGGCTGAATTCCGGGTACAGATCAATGAGTTCCTTTTTTGTACAAGCCTGCAACCCCAGCACGGCCAGACTTGCATAGATGATTGAATGCTTTATATTTTTAAACATACTGATTTCGGTTTTTACGAATGAACAATGCTACAGACGCGATTTAGAACCCAAGGGACAATCCTACCGTCGTTTGCACCAACGCAGGATATTGTGCTCCTGTAAGTGAGGTACCAGTCATCTCCGGATCGAAGCTCTGGTAGTCGGTCTTCGTCCACCAGTTCTGTCCCTGCACATAAATACGGGCACTGCGCAATTTGGCAGCCGACAACCATTTCGCCGGCAATACATAACCGAGGGTTACGTTGCGCAAACGCCAGTAGCTGGCATCCTCCAGGAAACGGGTAGTCTGTGTCTGGTAAGCATTGCCACCAGTCGAAGTAGGCCGCGGCACATTGGTGATATCGCCGGGATTTTTCCATTCCGTCAACATACTCACGTGCATGTTGTCATAGAAATAAGTTGGATTGACGATATTGTTCATATCGTTGTTGTACATATACCGGTTGAGGAAGAACACCAGGTTGGCCGACAACTCAAATCCTTTATAAGAGATGGCTGTTGAAAGCCCGCCATACCAGGGAGCATCCGATGTACCCTTTATCACCTTATCGTTCACGCTGAAAGTTTGTGTGGTGCTCTTGTCACGTTTGGCGTACAAAGCATTGCCGTTGTCGGGGTTTACACCAGCATATTCTACCAGGTAGAAGCTATTGATGGGTTTACCTACCGCCAGGATCGTTGTACCCGAGATCGCAGAATCTGCCACCAGTGCCAACACCTGGTTCTTGTTGTAGGTAATGTTACCCTCGAGCACCCAGCGGAAATCCTTCGTTTCGATCACACTGCCACGCAGGCTGACTTCCACACCACGATTGCGCAGCTTATTCATATTACCGCTGATACTACCACTTCCATTCAAGGAAGGATCAATACCAATGGGATAAAACAGGTCCTGTGTTTCGCGATCATAAAACTCCACCGTACCGGACAGGCGACGTTTCAACATCGCGAAGTCGAAGCCCAGGTTGATCATGCGACTGGTTTCCCAGCGCAGGTCGAGGTTACCAGGGGTGGAGATCGCCCAGCCGCTTACGCCGGCATAGGAAGTACGACCAAACAAGGGGAAGGTATAGTTATTGTCTGAGTTGTTACCATTGGTACCAATACTGGCGCGCACCTTCAGCTCGTCGAGGAAACTGATGGTCTTGATGAAGTCTTCATTGGTCGCATTCCAGGTTAACCCTACGGAGCCAAAATTGGCAAACCGGTTGTTGAAACCGAAACGGGAAGATCCATCACGACGGCCTACTACGTTGACATAATATTTATTGTCGTAACCATAGCTACCCATGAAGAAGTAAGATTGCAGGCCACTCTCACCACCATTGCCCGTTACCACCGGGATGTAGTTGGGATTGGTAACACTACCGGCGGTAATACCGGTCTCATTTTCAAATCCATTGGTAAAGCCATAGCCGGTAAAGCCAAAATTGCGGCCATTGTTCTTCACGAGCTCGAAGAAGGCGCCCGCTTCGATCTCATGTACGCCAAATTCTTTGCGATAGTTCAGCGACGTGGTTCCTGTATAACGCAGCGAACGGGAGAAAGTCCTGTTCAAAGCTCCATTGCGGGCTCGACCGGCCGATACACGTGGGCTGGTAAAGGCTTCACCTTCTGTTTGGGAATAATCGATACCCCAGTTGGTACGGGCAAACAAACCAGGCAGGAATGGTGCATGGTATTCGAGGTAGGTAGTACCGATCCCTTTCAACTGTAAACTGTTGTTATGATTCAGGAACAACTCCATCGCTCCATTGGGCTGGCCGGATGTAAGCTGACCGGTATTGGCACCACCGGTTTCCTGGTATTCGCCGGTGCGGGGGTTGATGTCACGCTCGTAAGGATTACTCCAGCGTATCGCATTCAGCGGTGTAGAGATCGATGTATTGGCCTCGCCGGTATTGTTGCGTTTGGAATATCCGCCTTGTACACCAATACCAAAACGCCAGTTCTTGACATTGTTGTCGACATTCACGCGCACCGTGTAACGCTTAAGGCCGGTCGTTTGTACGATACCTTCCTGGTCGAGATAAGCCAGTGATCCGTAAAAACGGCTGGCCTGGTTACCACCACTGGCACTGACCTGGTGCTGCTGTGTCATACCGGTTTGAAACAGGGCATCTTGCCAGCTGAAGTTCACGGCACGTAAACTATCTGCCTGGGCAGGGGTCCAACTGTACGGATTGCCACGCTGCAATTCATAATCTATTTTCTGGGCACTGTTCATCACGATCAGGCGGTCTTTGGGCATCTTGCTCCAACCTACCTGTCCGTCATAATTTAGTTGCAATTGACCGGCTTTACCACGACGGGTATTGATCACGATCACACCATTGGCACCGCGCGATCCATAGAGCGAAGTAGCCACAGCATCTTTCAACACTTCTACTCTTTCAAAATCACCCTGGTTGATCGAGGCAAAATCGGCGGCTGTGATCTCTACACCATCCATAATATATAAAGGAACGTTGGCCCCATTCACTGAGCCGACGCCACGTATACGAACGACTGCGTTGGATCCTGGCTGACCACTATTGGCCACGACCGATACGCCGGCCGCTGCCCCTTGCAGGGCCTGGTCGAAGGACGCCATGGGTTGACGACGTACCGATACCGGATCCACCACGGAGGAGGCGCCGGCAAACTTTTTACGCGATACGGTAGAATATCCCGTTACCACCACCTCTTCAATGAGTGAGCTTTCTATTTCCATCTGCACGGTCAGCGTATTACCACGCACAGGCACAGTGTTCTGTTTGTAACCGATGGTACTAATGACCAATCGTTTAATAGTTGAAGGAACGTCGATGGAGAAGTTGCCGCTTTCATCGGTGCGGGTTGCTACTTTGGCATCTTCCGTGGTGACAGTTGCCCCGGGAATCGGAGCGCCGGTTTTGTTGTCGGTAACCCTTCCGGAAACCTTTTGGGATTGGGCGAAGGAGAACTGCAGGAATAGCAATGACAATACAATGGTGAGCCCATAGCATTTTCGCATGTGACAGTTAGTTTTGATTGTTAGTAATAAGTCGATGCACTTTTCCTGGCAGAACAATCGTCAGTAATTTTCATCGTACGTATATACTAAGATTACCTGCAAGCAGCAGCAGGCAAATGATTTGGTTCGAATTGGCTATACTAATAAAAGAGGCAATTCAATAAGAATATAGAAATAAAATAATATTACAGAGACAAGCACAGACTGAAGTTCAATAGATAAGGTCAGGGATATAAATTACATGTGATTCAGTAAATATATCACAATCCTGCCAAGTAAAAACAGGTCTGCCAGAATTCTTAGGAAATTCTAATAACCGCTCAATCAGATAATTAGACCAGTAATACCTTAATGGTTAACAATCAATTAACAAGACAATTTCACTCAAAAATCCAGTCAACTTCTTTTTTTCCGCCATTTGATTGCAAACCGGCATCATAGGTCTTCAGCGGCGAATTGCCTGGCGTGAAACCGAGTAAAAGGCAAGCACCTTTTGCCAGGCGAAGCGTGTGGGTACCTGCTTTGAAAGTGTAGGTATGTATGTTGACTGGGGGCAATCCCTCCAGATAAACTGCGTTCGCCACTTTCACATCGGCCTGACCATAATCATTGGCCGCCGCATTGGTTTCCAATTCCGGTGCGGGTAATAGGCCAGGTTGTTTGCCGGCAAAAAATCCTACCAGCAGTTTTAGTGGTTGCTGGGTGGTGAATTGCACGACGGCTCCTTCCCGCATTTGTTGCGTAAAGCTGACAGGAATAGCAGACAGCTGTTGCAACTCGGGGATGATACGCGTGATCGTGTAATTGCTATCCGTAAACGGACGGGCGCCCACCAGGGGGCGGTAGCTTGTAGCAGCAGGATTGGTGAGACGCACCGTCGCTGCCGGCAACACCGCATTCGTCGCGGTCATTGTATTGCCTGCCTTCCCCAATGAATCGATCCGCTTGTGTAATTGCTGTAGTTCTTTCTCAAACGCTGGCAACACCTCCCACCAGTTCTTGTACGTGGCATCGACACCGCGATAAGGGATCTTCCGTTGCGACGTCTGCATACTGTTGGCATACCGGTAAGTCGCTTTGGTGAGATCGGTCAGCGTGCGGTACCATTGTATACTGGTGGCCAGGGGTGATGCGACCTGCTGCAGATCGGTCAACTGATGACTGTATTTGTACCGGAGCGCCTGCAAGGCTGCCTGCGCTTTGTAAGCATAGTGATTGGCCAGCGCCTGGTAGCTTAGCATATCATTGCGCAGGCGCATGAACGCTGATTTATTGCGCGTAACACCGGTCATAACAGCATCGATAGCTGCCACGGCCTTCGCACCATGCACTTTCACTTCCTCGATCACTTGTACCGGCGTTTCGCCGATATGGGGTTGCCCTTCCCAGGCTTTAGCGGCATATTCGATCAGCATCTCTCCTTCCGGTCCTTCGGAGTTATACAACAACGTAAATAGGCCAAACCGGTTGGGGTTTACCAATTGCGGCATGGTCATACCCAGCGTCAAGGTTTGCCGGTTGCCGTCGGTAATACCAAAGCGGCGCAATAATTTCGGGGCAATCTCGCCGGACTCTTCATACGCTTCGAGTATCTTTTTGCCGTCTTCGCTGCTACAGCCATAATAGCTGGCCAGTTGCGCAGTCCAGTAGTTTATTTCCTGCTGCCGATTGCGGTTACCATTCCAGGCATAGCGGGCCCAGGTGGCATACCACATCCAGTCACGTTCTATTTGCAACAGCTTCTTACCACCTGCCATGCTGTCGGCCGCATAGGGCCAATCCCAGTAAGAGGCTTGCGGATATAAGTGAAGACCATTCGCTTCGTAAACGTTGTGCATGGCCTGGATAGACTTTTGTATAAAGTCGGGCGAGCCATACCGGAACGGCTCCAGGTTGGCCAGGATATGTACATTCTCGATCTGTACGGTTCCAATGCGGCTAAGGGTACGGTGCAGATCAGCCCATGGGCCACGGGGCGTATAGGTCGTCAATGCTTCCCCATTGAACTTGGCTTCCGTATACAGGTTTTTGTACAGGGGTAATGCTTCTTTCATGACGGCCGGCGCATCTGTATCGTGTGCCCGCAATACGATCGGCGGCTCATCGGTACGCCCGAGCGCTTTGAGTCCATCACGTACGCCGGGAATAATGGTCTTCGTAAACCAATCGATGTCGTCCTGCCCCACGCCTTCCATGGCCTCCCCCAAACAAACCAATAACCCTACGTTTGGATACTTCTCAACGAAAGCGGCGATCGACTTGCGCGTGTAATCAGCCAGCAACGGGGTGATGGGACGTTCACGTTCTTGTGTTTTGATACCGTGCTTTTCTGCAAATGGTTTCGACACGATGATGTTGTAAAACATTTGTATCACCCAGATACCCCGCCGGTCGGCCTGCTCTGTCAGCCAGGCGTACATGGCCTCATTCTTTTTGAAAGTATCGTCGTCAACTTCTACGGCATAAGGATAATCTTTCAGCCGCACCAGCGAAGCAAAGGGATGGCCATTCCAGAGGTACAATGAATTGTAGCGGTTGGCCGCTAAAGAATCGAGGTATTGGATCCACAAGTCCTTATCATAAAACCAGGGGAAGTTTTCGGGTGTATAGGGATACTCGTACACAGTACGGCCCGGCAGGTAATAAGGTTTCTGAATACCGATACAGGTGCCGCGCAACACCATCTGTGGCTGGTCGCGCAAATCGATGTGCGCTGGCAAGGCTTTCTCCTGCCGGATGCGCAGTGCCAGTTCCAGGCATCCATACAATACGCCGGAAGCATCACGTCCGGCAACGACGATCCGTTTGCCCTGGCGTTTGATCACAAAGCCTTCTTTGCCCACCCCGGCCGTATCGATCTTCATGGTGCCGATCAGGTGACGGACAAAGGGATAATGAAAAGTGCCGACAATGATCTCCGGCATCACCGGTTTGGACCGGGGAGCAGTGCGAACACCATAACCACCCACCGTCTCCGTCAGGGCCTTACCCACCTGTTGGCCCCCGTAAAAAATACGTGGCACCGAACCATCCCGGATGATAGAAATGGTGGATCTCAATTGTGCACTGCCCGGCATTACCCACAACAATAAGCAGCAGCTGATCAATAAGCTGGCAATACTACACTTCTTCATGCGATCCATTATTGAATGTCTGAAAAGGAAATACTTTGTTGTCCACCCGACCGGTATGCCGCTTCTACGCAGGCCATGGTAAGAATGGCATCTTCTACGGTATTATCCGGGTGCGGGCGCTTGCCGGCTACCACCTCCATCAGCTGCTGCATGCTACCGATAAAGGCATGCGGGAACCAGGTACCTTCCAGCGGCACGGTTTGCCACTGTGCTGGCTGCCCCTCCTGCAGGGTTACATATTCCAGCTTATCGGTTTGGCCATGGGGATAGTCCATCAGCACGCCCAGGTGGATACGGATGGCACCAAGGGTTCCTTCCAGTTTGATGAAAGAATGCTGGTGCCCCTGTCCGTAGATATGGCAATGATTGGTGAGAATATTGGCCCGTAGCCAGTCTCCATAATCCAGGACGATATTACTGCGTACAGAGGCCAGTTCTTTCATCAGCGGATGCTTCACCGTTTTGGCAAACACCGCCCGGGGATTGCCGGCCAGCTGCCGGATGAGGTCGATATAATGTATACTGTGGTACAGGATCTCTACGCGCGGCGATTCGTACAGGAATTTCCAGAGGTTCCAGGGCGTATGTACGTTTACATTGATCTCTATATCGCACAAATCGCCAATGGCCCCTGCCGCCATGAGCTGACGGGCCGCTTCAATAAAAGGTGCATAGCGCAGTTGAAAATTGACAGCTGCTACCAGCTGTTGGTCGCGCGTGATCGTCAGTATTTCCCGGGCCTGCTCATAATCCATGCCCATGGGTTTTTGCATCAACACATACGCCTTTTCCGGCAACACCCGCAATACAGCGGGCAGGTGGTTGGCCGGTACGGCGATATCAAAAATATCCTGTGGTCGTGCGGTGGCAATCAGGTCAGCGAGTGTGCCGTACACTGCGCAGATACCAAATTTTTCAGCAGTTGCCTGCGCTTTGGCGGCATCAATATCAAAGATACCGGCCACCGTATAACCTGCCAGCCGATAAGCCGGCAGGTGCGCATCGTTTACAATGCCACCGGCGCCAATGATGTATATAGAAGGATCTCGCTTATCCATGTCTGCGTTTTTAATGCGTGCCCGCTTCTCCGCCCAGGTAGTTGCCATAGGTCAATACGATCACGGCAATCGTCAGCACAGCCAGGGCAAGGCCCAGTTTCAGTTTGGTGGCTTTGCTGCTGGTACTCCATTCCCGCAACAGGATGCCTGCTACGGTGCTAAACAATACCAGCATGATCATATGAATGGCCCAACTACTGAACTTGTAATTACCCATGCGCACATGGCCCAGTCCGTAAAAGAAGAACTGCCCGTACCATAATAAGCCTGTGAGCGCTGCCATGGCAAAGTTAAGGGGCAGCCCGGTCGCCTTCTCTCCGGCCGGCACCCTGCTATATTCTCCGAAAGTACCTTGTTTCTTATGTAGGTACAGGCAATACAGCAAGGTGGTGACGAAGGCGCCTGAATTGGAGAAAATATACACCACATTGCCCTGAAAACTGCCGGCGCCATAGCGGGCAGCAATATCGGCAATGGGTTTGCCCTGATCGAGCGAAAAGCCGTATACGGCCGACAGCACCCCCGCCAGCAAACAAAGCGGCAATCCTTTACGCAGCGAGAAACTGCTATTAACAGCATCGTTGCGTTCCAGGTCTTTTTCCTTGCTGCGGCCGGCGACACCACACACCGCGATACCAAGCGCACCGAGTGCGATGCCCGTCATCACCCAGCCAGCGCCAGTCTTGTCAAACACACTGCCCAATTCGCCCCTTACCAAGGGTGGTATCAATGTACCCAACACGCAGGAGATGCCGACAGAAATAGCATAAGTGAGCGAAAAGCCAACATACCGGATCGCCATACCAAAGGCTGTACCCCCTACACCGTAGGCCATGCCCAGCAGAAAGGTGCTCCCCATCACGGCGGTGGGCGCTTCCCGAAGCACCTCTCCTAATTGTGGAATGGTCAACCAGGCAACGATCACCGGCAACAGCAGCCAGCAGACTGCAGCCTGTGCCAACCAATAGGTTTGCCAGGACCAGCCCAAAGCCTTTTTTTGTGGTGTATAACACAAGGCTGCACTGGAGGCTCCTACAGCATGATACATGACACCGGCAATTACTTCCATGATTCTTATCGGGGGTTTATAGACATACTAAACTGAGAGCCTGTAGAAGGCAACAGCATTGGTGTAAAATACTTTTTCCAAAGCGCCTGCGTCCAATAAAGAGGTTAAAACCTCCTTATAATTCCGCCAGGCATGTTCATAACTGCCGGCCAGCAAACACACCGGCCAATCTCCACCACAACAAGCACGGTCTACCCCAAAGTGCTCCAATAAAAATGATACATAAGGCATGATATCGATAGCCGTCCATCGATCGCCTTTTTGTGCGGTAACACCCAGGCCCGATATCTTCACGTGCAGTTGTGGAAGCATAGCTGCGGCTTTCATCAGTTCACCCCAACGTCCATACAAGGCGGCCTGAGCGATGGGTGGCTGGTTGCAATGATCGAAGATCATCTGCAGCGTAGGCACTTGTTGTGCCACGGCCATTGCCGTTTCAATATGCTCTGGCTGTACGCCTACCAGATCATAACTGAGTTGATATTGCGCCAGTATCCGAAGGCTTTCGATCACCGCAGGCTGTAACAGCCAGCGTGGATCGGCCTCATCGTGTATGAGGTGGCGCACGCCTTTGAAATAAGGATTAGCGGCATAGGTACTACGCAATAAATTTTCGGTAAGAACCGGATCAGTAAGCGGTAACCAGCCCACTACACCCTTCAACCAGGGAGTAGCGGCAGCCGTATCGAGCATGTAGTCCGTATCTTCCAGGTTATTTGCCGCCTGCACCAATACACCTCCCGTAACACCAGCTGCGGTGCGGGCTTGTTCCAACTCCGCTATTTCATAATCGCGGTTGAGCAATGACGTATTTCCTTCCAGCCACGTATAACGTGCCCTGGAAAAGTTCCAACTATGAATATGTGTATCGATGACATTCATATGGCAATATAAGGAATAAAGCGAGTAGCAGTTGATGGACAATCGTTTGCCGGAAATGAAAGCGCATTATATACCGACGGCACTGTTGACAGACACCAGACCAAACTGGCGTTCGATCACTTCATTGTGCTCACCCAATACCGGTGCCCCTGTTTTGGACACCAGCAGGTGCCCATCTACGCGGATAGGGCAACGGGTGGTGGTAATATTCAACCCATTGCTCGTTTTTACCACCATTTCCATATTGAGTATTTTGTATCCTTCTTCCTGCATCAGCTCGTCGTAATTCAATACCCGCGCACACCAGATATCCGCCGGCTCCAGTATAGACAACCAATATGCCGTAGACTGACCGGCGAGATGCGCCGCCAGAATCGTTTTGATCTCATCGCGGCGGGTGAACCAATCGGCGGGCTGCGGGAAAGCTTCCAACGGCCGACAACCCAACAAGCTGGCTAGTGTAAGAATATTACCCATGGCCAACGACAGGTAACCGTCGGCCGTTTTATACACCCCATAGGGAGCTGCGATGTAGGCGTGCGCCGCATTCACGGCACTGCGTACCGGCAACTGGCCACCGTCATTGAAATAAGCCGTCAGCACTTCAAACTGAAAGTCCAATATACTTTCCAGCATACTTACCTGCACCAGGGCGCCTTCGCCACTGATGGTGCGGCGGTACAAACAGGCCAGGATACCCTGGGCAACATGTGTACCGGCAAAGATATCGACCACGGCCACGCCCATCGGTGTAGGGCCCTCCTGTTCGTTGTTGCTGAGCCACGTGAGTCCGGAGACGGCCTGCAACAGCAGGTCTTGCCCGGGCAGGTGATTCCACGGTCCTTCCGTACCATACCCACTCACTTCGGCATACACGATCGATGGATTGATGCGCTTCACCGTATTATAATCGAGCCCCAGTCTTTCCATCACCCCTGGTCTGAAATTGTGCATCATCACATCGGCCCGCGCTATCAACCGCTTGATCTTCTCCAGGTCTTCCGGTTGCTTCAGGTCGGCTGCATAACTCTGCTTATTGCGGTTGATGGCATGAAAGATCGTCGACTCGCCTTCGATCATCACATCCGATACATACAGGTATCGACAGATATCGCCGGTCTCCGGCTTCTCGATCTTGATGACTTGCGCTCCCATATCGGCCAGCCGCAATGCAGCGGAAGGTCCCGAGAGGAACTGGCTGAAATCAAGTACTATTATATCCTGCAATAATTGCATGGCTCAGTTTTCGTTGAGTAATTGTTGGGTAATGTCCTCATTGTTGGCACCCAGCCCGGGCGCTGCTTTGCCGGAGGTGAGTATTCGTCCATTAATACGGATGGGGCAACGGGTGGTGCGGATCTCCTGGTGGTTGGCAGCATAAATGGTTTGCTCCATCCGCAGGTGTTCGTATCCGGCATGGGCCGTCAGCTTTTTCCAATCCAGTACTTCCATGGCCCACAGGTGGTGTTCGTGCAGCTTGGCCAGCCATACCTGCGAACTGTGTTGCTGCAGGTGGGCAGAGATGAGCTGCTTGATCTCATCGCGGCTGACAAAAGCATGCTCGGCGGTGTACCGATCCAGCGCTGTACAATGCAGGGCGGTAGCCAGGGTCGACAAGTCGCACATCGCGATGGCGATATAGCCATTGGCGGTGGCGTAGAGGCCGTATGGTGCACTCAATAAGGGATGCCCGTTGTTGATGCTGCTGCGCCGGGGCAGCGACCCGCCATTGTGATAGGTAGTCAATAATTCGAATTGAAAATCGAGCAGGGATTCCAGCAGGCTGATCTCGATCAGAGCGCCCTGGCCCGTCTTGTGCCGCCTGATCAACCCCGCCAGGATACCCTGTACGAGCTGTGCACCGCAGAGACTATCGGCGATGGACAATCCAAAGGGTACGGGATCGCTCCCGTCGTTACCGGTTGTATACATCAGGCCGGCCATGGATTGTACCAGCAGATCTTGCCCTGGTTTATCTTTCCAGGGACCTGTACTGCCATAACCGGATATTTCTCCATATACGATTCGCGGGTTGATCTTTTGCACAGAAGCATAATCGAGCCCCTGCCGTTTCATCACACCGGGGCGGAAGTTATGCGTTACCACATCTGCCTTAGCGATCAGTCGCTTCACCACTTCCAGCTCTTCCGGGTTGCGGAGGTCGGCGGTAAAGCTTTCTTTGTTGCGATTGATCGTATGAAAAAGCATGGAGCTGTCATCGGCCCACAGGTTCTTGATCGACAATTTGCGGCCTGCATCTCCTACCTGGGGGCGTTCTATTTTGATGACCCGTGCTCCCAGATCAGCGAGTCGCAGGCCGGCAGACGGACCGGATAAATATTGGCTGAATTCCAGTACGATCAATCCCTCGAGGGGTAACAATTTCATATAGCCACAGTTTCTTTTTTAACCAGGCTTTGCCTGTAAAGTTTGTTCATCGCCTCCAGCACAGCACCGGGACTTCCCCCCTCACGGAGGTACTGGTGCAGCGGATCGCCGGCATGGTCCTGGAAGTATAGGTACCCATTGTACCTTGGTCGCATATAACCCCGCTCCATCGCCGGCAGTACATGGTGAAAATAGCGGTGGGTGATCCGGTTGGCTTCCTCATTGGTCCACGCACTCAAATGACCTGGCTGGCCACCATTCTGCACATAGATGCCCGCTTGCCAGGCTGGTGATACTACCAGTTCTGCAAAGCGGATAGCAACCTCTTTGTGTGCACTGGCGGCCGATACGGCCAGCCCGGTACCACCGATGGTGGTCAGCAGCTTTTGGCCCAGGCCAAAGTTCACCACGTCTTCGTATTGCAACAGGTGTTGACCATATCCCAGTCGGCTGTAGTTGGAATAGCCGTAAGCGAATGGGCAATACCAATAATCATTGGTGCGGCTCATCCTTTCTGCCACGGCGATCGGATTATAGGTAAAGAAAATGGGATCGATGTTGGCATAGAGCTGGCGCATCACGGCCAGGGCCTGCAAGCCAGTAGCAGTATCGATCACCACCTCGGTCGATTGGAAAGGCTCCTGTCCACAGGCGATGCAGAAGGTATAAAAATTCATCAGCAGGTCGATGGGTATCGCCGGCACGGCGACCTTTCCTTTAGCGGCGAGCGCTATCACTTCCTGCCAGCTTTGTGGCACGGCCGTATTGTTGGCCGCCAGCAGATCGGGCCGGTAGCTTGCCACCGGGGTCGCGGCATCGATAGCCAATGCCCACTGGTGTCCTTTGTATTGGTAACTGCGGTGCGATTGACCGACGGAACTGGTAGCCTGCTCATCGAGATAAGCGGCCGGCAGGTACTGATCGAGGGGTAACACGCAGCCGGTAGCGGCCGCACAGCCCACCCAGGGATGATCGATGATCAGCAGATCGTAGTGATCTGTCAGTTTCTCCAGCGGATAATCAGCGAAATGCTGCAGGCTTCTTTTCTCCCATACGATCTCGGTATGGGGATAGAGTTCATTGAATCGTTGCGCAGCAGCCAGCAAGGGGGTGATGCCCCTGCTATGCGCCCACGTAATGCCTTTAAGCGTAATAGTTGCCATGGCTGCTAGTTTGCTTGTTTTTCTACGAGTAATAAATGTTCACAGACCATCACCAGCTCCTGGTGTTGGTTGAAGACCTCCACCTTTTCCGTCACGATGCCATATTGCGGCTTCTTATGATCGGCTTTGTTGGCAATAGTAACTTGTACCGAGATGGTATCGCCAATAAATACGGGTCGTGTAAAACGCAGCCGTTCGTAGCCGTAAGTCATGGATACCTCGTTGATCACCTGGGCGGTCAATCCCACGGCGACCGTAAAAATGAGTGTACCATGGGCGATCCGTTGTTTGAATGGTTGTGTTTTGCACCATTCCTCATCCATGTGGTGCGGAAAGAAATCGCCCGACTGGCCGGCATGCAACACGATATCCGTTTCGGTAATGGTTCTGCCCATCGTGGTACGTAATTCGCCGATCTCAAACGCTTCAAAATATTTCTTCAGGAACATAATAGGTGGTATATCGATAAGGTTTGTTTTACAATGCACCGGATCAGTAATGACCAGCCAGGTGGGAGTTGGCTATCGATGGCCTGTGCAGGCAGGCAGTTGGTTCAGACAGTGGGTCCTCATACGTGCAATGTTTCATCATGGTCGCAATCGTTTAGTTGTATCATCCCGGGGCTTTGTGACTGCTGGCAGTAAGATCGTCCATGTTGGCTGCGATCCTGGCTGCCTGGATACAAGGGAGTGAACCCTTACTGCGCTGAGCGCCTGTAGACGGGTATCGACGCCCTTTCAAAGCCTGTTTATTCCAGGCAATGAAGTTAGCAGCGTGCCGGGGGGCCGCCAATGTCAGGTCTTACTGAAATGATGGAATATTTTACTACCAGCGTCGTATCAGGCGATAAAACTCAATGATTTATATAAAAGCGCGGGGCGTTTGTATGGTAGACTTACTGGGAAGCGCTGGGCAATTGCTTGATGCGTTCAAAGCCGCCGTTGATATGATCGATCTTCATTTCGAATTGGGCGCTGGCATCGGACGCGATGAGTCCGCCGATGATGCCGAAGAACAGGCTAGCCACTACCACATCACCGGTATTGGCCGTAACTTCTGCTTTGCCGGTAAAGAAAAAGTCGTCGCCGCGTTTCTCCAGGGGATAATAACCATATTTGGTGGCAATATAGGGTTTGCCATCGTGCACCAGGGCATACATCTCCGATGCCTTTACTTTTACGGGCTTGCCATCGGCTCCGGCAATATTGACCTTCTTGATGGAATTTGTCTTATCAAACGTTACCTGGGCATTGTCGGTATCGGGTTGCTGTTGCAGAAATGCGGTAAAGCTTCTGTATACACCATTCTGCAGCACACTGGCCTTGTAAAGTGGCAACTTCCGCTTCTGTACAGTATTATAGGCTAAGACATCGTTCAGGGTATAGGAATCACCGGTCGTCGGCTGACTGCTGAGCTGTTGCGCCATAAAATCAACGACAGTCTTGCTACCCCGCCGGAAAAGGGCGCGGGTTACGTCCATCGACTTCACCAGTATCATGGTATCGATCTTCCCCAGGGGCTTGTAAATGCCATCGGCCTCGGAAAACATGTCGGCCCGCAGGTAACAGTAACCGCTTTCACTCATCGCCTTGGTGATCTCCGCAAACCGGAGGTTGCGCAGCAGCAGCACCAGTTTACCATTTTGGGCAGCAGGATCGATCAGGGCATTGAACACTGATTGCAGTTGTGTCGTGATGGGGACCTCTGGCCGCACCCAGGCTTTTCTGTTGAAGGCACCCAGTTGAACAATACCCATTTCGGAGGTATCGCGTCTGCCATCGATAACCTGTAACGTATTGTAAAGGCTATTGGGAACTTTTTCTTCGGGAAGCGTTACTGTAAAATCTTCGCTGATACGTTGCGCACGGGTGGTAGTGGAAGCAGACAATAACAGGGCAATTGCTACAAAGCGATAAGCAGCGTTCATGGCCGGGATTTGGGTGGGGTTATCGGGAACAAAGTTTACAAGGCTAATTTAGCCAGCCGCCGCCAGAAAGCCAATTAATTTTGATCTTGGGCGTATGGGCTGGTTTATTGGCGCTGATGCCCAGGGGTGGATGGCAAACTGGCACTGACGCTTGAACTGGCGGGTGGTTCACAACCACTAAGCCGTAAAGCACGGGTCGACTTACTTGCACTGTTTGTCGAGCACTGGCTGATTTACCCCAGGTGCTCGGCTTCCAGCCGTTGCTTTTCCTTTTTGATGCCCCGGGTATAGTTCTTTTTGGCAGCACCGATGATGATATCGCGATTGGGATTGAGTTTATCGGCATACTGATCGGACCACAGGCCGACGGCTATGATGACGGGCAGCAGGTCGATACCTTTGGGTGTAAGGCTGTAGATCAGCTTTTGTTTATGTTCCTTGCTTTTCTTTTTGACAATGATCTGCTGTTTTTCGAGCCAGGCGAGCCGGTCGGCCAGTATATTGGTGGAGATACCTTCCTGCGACTCGAGGAATTCACTGTAATGGCGCTTGCCGAAGAACATGAGGTCACGAATGATCAACAGGGACCATTTATCACCAAAGATCTCCAAACCATAATTCAGGGGACAGTCGGACCGCATAGGCTACCAGCTTTAAACTACTTGCAAAAGTAAAGCAGTTATTCCTTACATTTGCGCATCGCCTGCAAAATCAGGTGAAAATATTGTATGAAAAGAGTCGTAATCACCGGCCTGGGAGCGTTATCCCCCCTGGGCAACGATGTAACCACCTTTGGCCAAAACCTTTTTGCCGGTAAAAGCGGTGCCGGCCCGATTACCCGTTTCGATGCCACCTTGTTCAAAACGCGCTTTGCCTGTGAACTGAAAGACTTCAATGCCGCTGACCACCTGGACAAAGGCGATATCCGCAGAACAGATCCCTTTACCCAATATGCGCTGGTAGCTGCCGACCAGGCTGTGAAAGATTCGGGCCTCGACTTCAGTAAAATGGACCCCTTCGCCACCGGCGTTATCTGGGGATCCGGCAATGGAGGTATGGCGACTTTTGAGGATCAGGTCAAGGAGTATGCTATCGGCAACTTCAATCCCCGATTCAGCCCCTTTTTCTGCCCTAAGATCATCGTGAATATTGCTGCTGGTCTTATCTCCATGAAATATGGATTGATGGGCATCAACTATGCTACCGTATCTGCGTGTGCTACTTCCAATACTGCCATCATGGACGCCTTCAACTATATTCGCTGGGGTAAAGCCAAGGTGATGATCACTGGTGGCTCGGAAGCCCCGGTGACGGAAGCTTCTATTGGTGGTTTCAGTTCGATGAAAGCCCTCTCTACCCGCAATGACGATCCTACTGCCGCTTCGCGTCCGTTTGATGTGAACCGCGATGGATTTGTAATGGGTGAAGGAGCAGGTGCTTTGGTGCTGGAAGAATATGAGCATGCCAAACAACGGGGTGCTACCATCTATGCCGAGCTCGCCGGCGCTGCGATGACCGCCGACGCATATCATATGACGGCTACCCACCCCGAAGGGTTGGGTGCTTTTATGGGCATGAAATTCGCCCTGGAAGATGCCGGACTGAATGTGGAAGATGTCGACTACCTCAATGCACACGCTACCTCTACCCCGGTGGGCGACCTGAGCGAAACTGCCGCCATCTACAAGTTATTCAATGGACAGCCGAATCTGTCGGTCAGCGCTACCAAGTCGATGACAGGCCACCTGCTGGGTGGCGCGGGCGCGATCGAAGCCATCGCTGCCATCCTGAGTATCCGTGAATCGAAAGTGCCACCTACCATCAACCTCACCGATATCGACCCGGCGATCCCTGCTTCGCTCGATATCGTGAAGGGACAGACCATCGAAAAGAACGTAGACGTAGCCATGAGCAATACGTTTGGTTTCGGCGGCCACAATGGCATCGTGGTATTCAAGAAGTTTGCCTAACAGATCTATCCAAGATAAAAGCCGCACCGGTGTTCTGCGAACAGGCCGGTGCGGCTTTCTTATTGATGAGCGTTGTCTGACCCTTAGGTTTCGGTGGCCTTGATACCGCCGTCGGTAAACTCGATCTTGCGCTGTTTGTACAGGCCACCTGTGGTCATCTTGAAAGTCTTCTTACTCATGCCAAAGAAGCTATAGATCTCATCGGGAGAGGATTTGTCGTTGTACGGCAGGAAACCATTGTTCTCCTGCAGCAGGCGTAGCACCTTACCAGCTTCGTCTTCCACACGCTGGTAGCCGGGTTTGCCGAGCACCACATCGATGAGGTTGTCGGGACTGATGTGCTTGATATATCCTTTGAACACATATCCTTCGGAGAGGTGGCGGTAAATCTCATTGAAATGCAGCACACCGGTATGCTTGTGGTTGATGATCATGACGTAGCCGATGTCGGTACGACGCCATACCGTGAGGTCTACCAGGTCCATTTCCTTTACAGTGAGGTTATCGTTGCTCAGGAAGGGTTCCAGTTTTTCGGTGGCGGCTACGCGGCCGGTTTGCTCATCGATAAAGATCTTGACGAGGTAGCGACCGCCGGGACGCATGCCCATCAACTGCTTCGACTTGGGTACAAAGATGTCTTTCATCAGGCCCCAGTTCAGGAAGGCGCCTTGTGGGGTAACAGACACGGCTTCCAGCATCACGATATCACCCACTACGCCAAAAGGTTTTTGGGTGGTGGCAATGATCCTTCCATCCGAATCGTGGTAGATGAATACGTTCAACTCCTCTCCTTCTTTGACGCCTTTTGGCACGAAGCGTTTGGGCAACAGGATGCCGCTGGCACCGTCTTCGAGGTATACGCCAAATTCTACCGTGCGAACTACTTTCAATGTATTGTATTCACCTACCCTGATCATATTGATTATCCTTGCTTTAGAATGATTTGGCGGCAAAGGTAACCTTTATTCGTCAGCGGGGTATTGTATTCCGGCTGCTTTCCGGATGGCGTCGAGGGTCTCTATGAGCAGCAGGGTGTCGGCAAAACTCATTATGGGGCTCTCTGTCAGGCCTTTCCGCAGGCAATCGTTGACATGGCGGGCTTCGTAGTGATAACCAAATCCTTCAGATGCCAGTACTTCTATCAGTTCCCGGGTATCCATGCGTCCTGGAAACCATTCCAGGCTTGCCTGGGTATCGAAGAAACGGGTGGTGAGCCGCAGGCGGCCGGCAGTGCCGCAGATATCGGCCTCCGTGGCCAGGTCGGTGGTGAAGCTGGAAAACAGCTGGGCCATCGCTCCATCGGGGTATTGGAAAAGAACGGCGCATTGTTCGTCGACCCCGGTACCGGCGGGTGTCATGGTGGCCTGGATCACCTGGGGCTTGCCGAGTACGCTCAGGGCCAGGAAGGCATTGTAAATGCCGATGTCCATGATGGTGCCGCCACCCAGGGCCGGATCGTACAGGCGTGGATTCACGGGTTGCAAGGGCCGAAATCCGAAATTAACGAGCACACTTTTGATGGTGCCTAGTTTGCCTTCCCTGATCAATTCCTGCAACTTATCGTATTGGGGCAGGAATTTGGACCAAAGGGCTTCCATCAGGAAGATCTTTTTCTCCCGGGCTACAGCGATCATCGCTTTGGCCTGACGGGCGTTGAGCGCGAAAGGTTTTTCGCACAACACGGCCTTGCCATGCTGTAAACAAAGCAGGGTGGCTTCCTGGTGCAGGTTGTGCGGGGTAGCAATGTAGATCACATCTACCGATGGATCGGCGGCAAGTGCTTCATAGCTGCCATGGCGGTGCTCTGCTCCATATTCAGCGCCGAATGCATCGGCTTTCTCCTGGTTTCTCGAACCAACGGCTACCAGTTTGGCATCCTGGATGAGCAGCAGGTCGGTCGCAAATTTGCTGGCAATATGTCCACAGCCCAAAATGCCCCAGCGAATGATCTTGTCCATACGAGATGATTCAATTGGCGTTAAAAATAACAAGAAGAAGCCAGTACAGATTATTTTTCCCCACGCTGGCATCAGCAAACTGGAATATTATCTTTGCGCCCATGTATAAGAACACGGGCAAGCAGGTATTGATCCTGGGCGCCAATTCGGATGTAGCCAAAGAAGCCATCAAATTGTATGTGGCGCAAGGGCATCATGTCATTGCGGCCTCCCGCAGCACCGGTGAATTAGCAACATTCGTAGCGACACAGATTCCTGTACCAGAGCAGGTAGACGTGCGCTATTTCGATGCTGTCGCCTTCGACACGCACCAGGAATTTTATAATGAGCTGCCTGCCAAACCACACATTGTGGTGTATGCCGCTGGCTTCCAGGTGACGAATGACGAAGCCCTCGTTAACTGGAATGGAACCTTGCAGATGATGAAGGTGCATTATAGCGGTGCCGTGTCGATACTCAATATCATTGCCATGGATGTCAGCAACCAGCACCTGGAGCGTATCGTTGGATTGAGTTCGCTATCGGGTGTGCGTGGCCGCAAAAGCAATTTTGTGTATGGCAGTACCAAAGCTGCGTTCACCACCTACCTGGCCGGACTGCGGCAATACCTTGCTCCCCGCAAGATCACCATCAATGCCATTGTGGCCGGCTATATCCGCAGTAAGATGACAGCGCATCTCGACCTGCCCGAATCACTACTACTGGAGCCGGCTTATATTGCCAATGCAATTGTCCAGGCGCCGCGGCGTTTCGTGATCGTGCCTGGCTTCAAATGGAAGATCATTTACAATATCCTGCGGCTGTTACCAGAAAGCCTGGTGGCGAAGCTGCCGTGAGTAAAAAAGGGTTAGCCGGCGAATGCCAGCTAACCCCGCAACTTTTATCACTTATCGACAGACGCTCTTACTGCACCACCAATGGCTGGATCGCTTGCTTATCCTTGCCATTGTTTACCCCGATGAAATAGACACCTGTCTGCAAGCCCTTCACCGACACCGTCACATAATGCACACCCGGCGCAAACACACGGTTCGCCACCCGCTGCACCAGCCGGCCATCAGCCGCAAACAAACTGACCTGTATCCGTTGTTCAGTAACCACCGTCAACTTCAATGTTGACTGGCCCGTCGTGGGATTCGGGAAGATCAGTGGTGCTGCTTCCACAGCAGGCACCGTTGAAGAGGTTCCGGCCACCCTGCTACCCACCGATCCGCTGCACGTTGCTTCCGTTGGCGTATTGCCCACGATCTCGATCCAGTCGATCACCGCAAACTCCGCTGCCACTGTTGTTTCCAACCGGATAAAGTTGGTACCGGCTACCAGGTTCACCGTTACATTGCCGGTGGTCGTCCAGGTACTCCAGGTACTTGTTTTCGGGAACGACACACTGGCCAGTGCCTGCGTACCATTCACCAGTACGCGGGCCGTCGTAGCGCTTTGCGAACCTGCATTCGAATAACGCCAGCGCAAGGTATAACTGCCCGCAGCCCCGGCCCGCACAGCCCAGGTAATGCCACGGCCACTGGAATTACTGAGGTTCACATAATAACCACCATCGGCGCCGGTATAGGTATTCTGCCTCGACCCATCGATGCTGCAATAGCCCGTACCCGTACCCGATTTATCATCGATGCGCAAGGTGCTGCCGCCACCACCGCTGCTGGTGAAGTTGGCTGTCACACTGGTGTTGGCATTCATTGTCACGGTGGTTGTAGTTCCCGTGCCGCTGGCTCCGCCGCTCCAGTTGCTGAAGGTATATCCGCTGGCAGGGGTAGCCGTCAGGGTAACGACTGTACCTGCTGCATAGGTAGTAGCATTCGGACTGCGGGTGATCGTGCCTCCACCAGCGGGGCTGGCCGAGGTGGTCAGCGTGTACGTGCCGCCTGTGCTATTGGTGAAGTTGGCCGTTACAGAAGTATTGGCATTCATCGTTACGCTGGTAGTGGTATTGGTACCACTGGCTCCCCCACTCCAGTTCACGAACGTATAACCACTTGCTGGGACAGCTGTCAGGGTCACTACGGTGCCCGCCGCATACGATGAAGCATTCGGGCTACGGGTAACAGACCCTCCTGCTGACGGTGAAGCACTTGTCGAGAGGCTGTAATTAGTCGGAGTGGTACCACAACCACAGGAGGTGGGTGATGGCAAGGTGGCCCCGGCGCCGCAAGATGCCGTGACCAGCGCTTTCACATCGGCCGCCGCCGACAGGCTCAACGAATAAGGAGGTGTAAAGGCCGTGCCGCTGCCCGCGGTATTGCCCGATGTACCATTGTACACATTATTGCGGGAAGTCACCGCCGTGAAATTATTCTCATACAGGTCGATGGGTGTATTTACTCCATCAAAGTAGTTGCCCTCTACCAGCAAATTGGCTTCGACCCCTGCCCGCACGCAATGGTTGGCCTGCGGACTATCAAACAGGTTGTTGACCACATGCACCTGACCAAACCGCACCCGCGGCATGCGCTCGCGGCAACCTGCCGTCCAATGGTTGTACATCATGGTTACTTTCAGTTTACCCCGGTCGCTGGTCTTGCTATCGGAGTTACCGATCAGGTTCACGAACTGGTGATTGCTGGAGGCACTGGTGTAGCGGAATTTCGTCCAGGTTACGCTGATGTAATTGGCACCATTCGTAATATCCATATTACCATCCTGCCCATCATAGATATCGCAATGATCGACCCATACATTGGTGACACCCGATCCATCGATGCTGATACAATCTACTCCATCCACATCCACGGCACCGGGACCACGCACGATCATATTGCGGATGATCACATTGTTGCCACGCACATCGAAGCCTCCATAAAGGGTTGCCCCCGGCAATCCAATAATGGTCGTATTGGCAGCCACGCGGACGCGGGTACCCACGCCCGATCCCAAATTGCCGCTCACATAGATCACCCGGGAACCGGAACCGTTGGCGCGCGTGGTAAGATCAGACAGGGAGGTAACCGTCACCGGTGTAGCGCTGCCACCTCCTGTGGTGCCGCCATTCTGGGTGGCCCAACCTACCGGTGCACAGGCATCGGCAGCCAAGGCGACGACCGCTTGCGCAGGGTCTGTGGAAGCAACCCTTGTACCTACCGCATCACTGCAGGAAGCTTCGGTGGGATTGGTACCCACAATCTCGATCCAGTCGATCACCGCAAACTCAGCAGCTGCCGTTGTTTCCAGCCTGATCTTGTTGGCACCAGCCACCAGGTTGACGGTCACATTGCCCGTAGTAGCCCAGGTACTCCAGGTACTTGTTTTCGGGAAGGATACACTGGCCAGGGCCTGCGTTCCATTTACGAGCACGCGCGCCGTAGTAGCGCTTTGCGAACCCGCATTGGAATACCTCCAGCGCAGGGTATAAGATCCCGCAGCCCCTGCCCGCACGGCCCAGGTGATACCCTTGCCACTCGAATTGCTGAGGTTCACATAATAGCCCCCATCGGCACCGGTATAGCTGTTTTGCCGGGAACCATCGGCACTGCAATAACCCGTACCCGTTCCCGATTTATCATCGATGCGCAAGGTGCTGCCGCCACCACCGCTGGTGGTAAAATTGGCCGTGACACTGGTATTGGCATTCATCGTCACCGTGGTCGTAGTGCCCGTGCCACTGGCGCCACCGCTCCAGCTACTGAAGGCATAACCGCTGGCAGGTGTAGCCGTCAAAGTTACGACTGTACCTGCAGCATAAGTAGTCGCATTGGGACTACGGGTGATGCTGCCGCCTGCTGTGGGTGATGCCGTGGTGGTGAGCGTGTACGTACCACCTGTACTATTGGTGAAGTTGGCCGTTACGGTCTTGTTGCTGTTCATCGTCACGGTGACCGATGTGGCAGTACCCGAAGCGTCGCCACTCCAACCGGTAAAGGTATAACCACTGGCCGCAGTTGCCGTCAGGGTAACTAGCGTTCCGGCAGCGTAGGTCGTAGCATTGGGACTGCGGCTTACACTACCACCCGCCGTTGGCGAGGCACTGGTAGTCAGCGTGTAGTTGGTGGTGGTAGCCCCCGACTCGATGGCGCCCAGGTCGGGCGCTGAGCCGTTGTAACTGATACCCGTGGAGGCAACGCCCGCATTGATGAGGTCGCTGCCGCTGGCGAGGTTCAGAAAGCCACCGCTGGTGGGATTGGCATTTGCCCCCGGACTCAGGCTTACAAAGTCGGCTGCATTTACGGTGAAGCCACCAGCGGCTCCCTGAAATGAATTGGGTGCCGTGGCCGTACCGATGATGCGGTCATTGGAACCGCTGAGGTAAGAGAGGTTGTTTTTGAATACACTGGTACCACCATCGAAATTGAAGTTGCGCTCTGTATTCTGATAACCGGTGTTGTTGGTCATCTCGATAGTACCCAGGTTGCGGTTGTAGGTAAAACCGTGTTTGCCGTTGTTGAACGCTACACAACGCCGTACGATGTGGTTGACGGAGATATCTTCTCCGCCCAGCTTAAAGCCATTCTTGTCGCCATTGCCCGAGGTAGAACCATCGGTGAGGCGACCATTGGAATGCGCGATACAGTTTTCCAGTGTGACCGCACCAATCGGTCCCGTATCGGATTTGGTGTACAGATCCCACCCGTCATCGATGTTGTGGTGCGATACGCAATTGCGGAATACGTTACCATTGCCACTGGTGAGTTTGGCCGCAAAGCCGTCGGCATCTTCATTGTCAGGATCTTTGTTGTCGTAGGCCTCGCAATTCAGGATGAGGTTGTTGGAAGGCCATTGACTGATGGAATTGTAGCTCGTGTTGTACCGGCTTAACTGCAAACCGCTGTCGTTGTTCTTGCGAAAGATGCAGTTTTCGATGGTGTTGTTGTCGCCGGACAACAACAAACCATTATCACCGGCACTTTCAACGATCAGTCCGCGCAGGTGCCAGTAACTGCCATCGAGTACAATGCCTCGGTTGGAAGTAGACACTGCCATACCGGCAAAACTGAGCACGGGCACTTCGCTGTTGTAGGCAAAGAGTTTTTTGGTGGCGCCGGATGCACCACTGTTCGATTCAGCAATGAGGATGGTGGCGGTGATGTTGTAGGTACCGCCGCGCAGGTATATGGCACCACCGGTCCCCACGGTGGCAATAGCATTTTGTAAAGTAGTGGGGGATGCAATGGAAGTTCCGCTGTTGGAAGCGCTTCCGGTAGGAGAAACATAGAGTGTTTGCCGGGCAAAGGTGCCCATACAGGCAAACAGCATGCTCAACAGAAGACATAGATTTCTTTTCATGCGACAAGCTGTTTTAATGATTAAATAAGAATACATACCTATAACAGGCAGCCTGTCTGCATGAGCATACGAGGGCAAAATGTTCTGCAAAACAGTTTTGCTGCTTGGTATTTCAATGCCAGTAAAAATTTGCCTTGATAGCGAAGAGGGTAAAAAACAGCGGGGTCTATCCTGCTTCCGGTGAAGCATGGACAAGCAATCGCCACGAGGCTTATATTTATAACGGAGGAGAGTTGCGAGCGTGTCTACCGGCTGTTCCGGTCACCTACACCTGATGACCAGACGAGTCGGCAGACACTAAAAAGCCCTATTAAGTTAGACAGAAAGCTATCCTGAAGGGTAAAACGTAGATGGTTTATTTACGCAATCGTTCCCGGGAACCTGTATGCGCTTCGCATCATTGCTGGCAAACAATCTTATAACGCTATTGATTACCAACGGCCGAATCGATCAACCCCAATCGCTCCAGGACCTGCTGCCCTTTGGCGGTGAGGATCACGGTACGTTCATTGATCTTTCTGCGTACCCAATGCCGCGCAACCAGTTGATCGAGCAGCGCTGCACCCAATGCACCGGCCAGGTGGTGCCTGCGTTCCGACCAGTCGAGGCAGGGTTGGGCAAAAGCCCGCTTCTGCTGTTGCAACGCGTGTACATCGATGCTCAGCTCGGCAAACCACGCAATACCTTTTTGGGAAACAAGGTATGTATCGTCTTTCACCTGCAATAGCCGCTTGCGCACCAGGCCTTGTGTGATATTTACCGCCAGGTTACCTGCCAGGTGATCATAACAGGTGCGGGCATAACGAACATCCCCGTTTTGCAACCTGGCGGCTGGCATCATTGTACGCTTTTCGGGAACCAAGCTGGCCAGCCCTTCGATGGCGTAGGCTACTTCATGACGGGCAAAACAATAGTAGCGGTGCTTGCCCTGTTTTTCCACCCGCAGTAAACCGCCTTCCACCAGTTTGTTGAGGTGGTTACTGGCAGACTGCGGGGATATGCCGGCCGACAATGCCAGTTCACCAGCTGTATAAGCCCTGCCATCGAGCAGACTCCACAACATGGTAGCCCGGGCTGCTTCTCCTATCAATGCCGTGATGGCCGTAAACCGTTCGACAGATTCCATAGTTCATTATTGCATGAAATATTCGTGCATAAAGATATCTACTATTGCACGCTTGTTTCTTTTAAAACCTACCATTATGATTGCCGTTATTTTTGAAGTCATTCCAAAAGCAGACCAACTGCCCCAATACCTTGCTATTGCTGAAAGCATAAAGCCTTTTTTATCTACGATAGAGGGCTTCATATCGGTGGAGCGCTTTCAAAGCCTCAGCGAGCCCCGTAAATACCTTTCTCTTTCCTATTGGCGTGATGAGGCCGCTGTAGCCCAATGGCGTAACCTGGCGGAGCATCGCGTAGCACAACAGGAAGGCCGCAGTCATGTCTTTGAAGATTACTCCATCCGAATTGCTGCGGTAGTACGTGATTACGGGATGCAGGAACGGCAGGAAGCACCGACAGACAGCCGGGCTTTTCATCGTAGAGCGGGACCAGCCAGTAACTAGAAGCCGGTAGGCTATCCGCATAAAAAAAGCCATCCTGCAATAGTTGCGGATGGCTTCCTGACCGGCTTACGGTCAGCAGATATTTTGATGGAACATACCCCGGTTAGACGAGACCAACCTGGAGTGCCCATGAATGATCTGTAGATTTCATGAATACCTCCTTTTCTTTGGTGAGCTGTAGATACTAAAGATAGGGAAAAACAAGAATGGGTTGCGTAGCGGGGTAAAATTTTAACTTTGTATCCCGGCCACCATTTTTAACCGGCCGGATCAGTTCGTCACATGCCCAAACAAAGCGCCGGTATATTGCTGTATAGAAAACTCCACAAGCAACCCGAAGTACTGCTGGTGCTGCCCGGCGGGCCCTATTTCGCGGGCAAGGATGCCGGAAGCTGGACCATCCCCAAAGGTGAATTTACGGAGGAAGAAGCTCCTTTACACGCCGCCATCCGGGAAATGGTGGAAGAAACAGGGTATCAACCGACCGGAACATTTATTTCCCTCACCCCTATCAAACAAAAAGGTGGCAAAATTGTACATTGCTGGGCAGTCGCCGGTGACCTGGATGCCGATTCGATCGTCAGCAACACTTTCGAACTGGAATGGCCACCCCGCTCGGGCAAGCGTCAATCTTTTCCGGAAATAGCGCGGGCAGCCTGGTTTACCATCGATACCGCCACCAGGAAAATAAATGAGCGGCAGCAACCGCTACTGGAAGAATTGGCGCAAAGACTGTCCCAACAAGACTGATTTTGTAATTTACAGCAGGAATGAAAGAGATTGAAGACATCATAGTCGCTTATAAAAGCGCTGTTGCGGCTGGCAAACGCACGGCGCTGGCCACGGTGGTCCACGTGGAGGGATCCTCGTACCGACGTCCCGGAGCCCGTATGCTGGTAACGGAGGATGGCGAACTGACCGGCGCCATCAGTGGCGGCTGCCTGGAAGGCGATGCGCTGCGCAAGGCTTTGCTGGCTATTTCGCAACAAAAGAATAAACTGGTTACCTACGATACGACGGATGAAGACGACCTGCAATTTGGTGTACAACTGGGCTGTAATGGCATTGTGCACATCCTGTTTGAGCCGATCGATCCTGCGGCCAGCCATCACCCCATTGAGCTGCTGGAGAAAGCCTCCCTGTCGGGCCAGGCAGCCGTTATCGTGACCTTGTTTTCGCTGGCCACCTACGATGGTATTCAACCAGGCACTTCCGTAGCACAAGCCAGTGGCCTGATCAATAGCCGCATTACCGATCCGGCCCTGATGGCAGCCCTCCTGCCCGATGTTCAGGCGACCCTCGATCATCATACTTCTTACCTGCATCAATATACCTTCGACCACCAGGTGATCACCGCCCTGGTAGAATGGCTGGCACCACCCGTATCACTGGTGATCGTGGGGGCCGGCAACGATGCGTTTCCCCTCGTACAGATCGCCCAGGTACTGGGCTGGCATATCACGGTCGCCGACGGGCGCCCTTCCCATGCCAACCGTCAACGCTTTCCTACCGTGCGGCAGGTGATCACAGCCAAACCAGATGCCCTGCTGGCACAAATTACCCTGGGAGCGCAAACAGCAGTAGTATTGATGACCCACAACTACAACTACGACAAAGCCATCCTGCAGGGACTGCTGCGGCTGCCTGTAGGTTATATCGGTGTGCTGGGACCATCGCGTAAGCTGGAACGCATGATCACAGAACTGGAAGCCGCATCCGGCGACACGATCGATGCCATAGCCCGGCAAAACATTTACGGCCCCACCGGTGTCGATATCGGTGCCGAAACGGCCGAAGAGATCGCGCTGTCTGTCACTGCGGAGATCAAGATGGTGCTATCGGGCAAGAACGGGCTGTCACTGCGCGACAAGCCGGGTTCCATTCATGATCCCATCACCACCAAACAGGTAGTGAGACATGACCGACCCAACGACAATACTTCCCCCCTCACCTGTGCGATTACCGAATCATTCAACAATCCACCCGTAGTATGAGTACAGCCATATTGTTGTTAGCAGCCGGTGCGTCGTCACGCATGGGCCAGCCCAAGATGTTCCTAACTTATCAGGGAAGTAGTTTACTACAACATGCAGTACAAGCCGCTACGGCCACCAGCCCCCATTGTTTTGTAGTAGCCGGCGCCCTGGCCTGGGAGATTGCCATCGAACTGCGCGATGATCCCGTGCGCGTTATTCATCATACCGGCTGGGAAGCCGGTATCGGCTCATCTATCGCGGTGGGTGTTACCAGCATACTGAATACGAAACTACAACCCAGCAATATCCTCATCACGGTGTGCGACCAACCTTTTATTGATCATGCGCTGTTGCAGCAACTGATCGACCAGCAGGCCCACACCAGCAAAGGCATCATTGCCTGTGCTTACGAGGATACGATCGGTACACCTGTACTATTCGACCAGCAATATTTCCCCGCCTTGCAGGCATTGAGTGGTCAACAAGGTGCCAAAAAGATACTGCAGGAGCATCCGGATGCGGTAGCTACGGTCGATTTCCCCCGTGGCGCTTTCGACATCGATACGCCGGAGGACTACGCCAGGTTGCAAAACCTGTAAAGCACCGCGCAAACCGTCTGCACAGCTGGCCTGTACGATGATCGCTAAAATAGTTGCAGACAATAGCCATCCACGCCTTTATATTCGCCACGAATTGTGTAGCATTGCACCATAAACTGGCACCATATGATCGACCGATCCTTTTTGCGACTTGCTTCCCTGGCCATGCTCCCCTTGCTGCTATGGGCCTGTCACACCACACACAATAGCAGTAGCTCCGACAGCCTGGTGGCGCCCGGCACTCAACCAACACTTGTATCAAAACAGTTCAGCTTTACCGAAGGACCTGCCGTCGACAAAGCCGGCAATGTGTTTTTTACCGATCAGCCCAATGATAAGATCTGGAAATACGATACCGAGGGGAAGCTGAGCCTATTTCTCGATAAAACAGGCCGTTCGAATGGCCTTTATTTCAACAAGGAAGGGCACCTCATCGCCTGCGCTGATGCCAAAAACGAATTGTGGGCTATTTACCCCGACCGAACAGTCAAGACCCTTATGGATAATTATGAAGGGAAAAAGATGAATGGCCCCAACGATCTCTGGATCGACAAACGGGATGGCATTTATTTTACCGACCCCTACTATCAGCGGGACTATTGGACGCGCAAACAGCCCGAGCTGCCAAAGATGCACGTCTACTATCTCGCACCAGGGCTTACAACACCCGTGGTGGTGGCCGATAGCCTCAACCGGCCCAATGGCATCGTTGGTTCCAAAGACGGCAAGACCTTGTACGTCGCAGATATCGGTGCCTCGAAGATCTATCGTTACCAGGTCAATGCCGACGCCTCACTGAGCAACCGTATGCTGTTTGCCAGCCAATCCGCCGATGGCATCACGCTCGACAGCAAGGGCAACCTGTATGCTGCCGGCAATGGAGTTACTGTGTATAATCCCAAAGGAGAAAAGATCCTGCATATACCTGTTCCGGAGAAGTGGACGGCCAACCTTTGCTTTGGTGGCAAGAAAAGAGATCAACTGTTCATTACCGCTTCTACAGCTGTATATGTATTGCCCATGCTGGTCAGGGGCATTGAATAATCATGCTTTACTCACCAACCATCATACCCTGCTTACGATGTACCAATCATTGAACAAATACAGTCTGCTGGTTGCCGGCTTGTTACCACTGGCATTGCTGGCACAAAACAATAGCAAGGCGCCTGCGCCTGTACTCCCCATACCTTCTGCTGCCCAATTGACATGGCACGAAATGGAGATGAATGCCTTTGTGCATTTCACCACCAATACTTTTACCGATAAGGAATGGGGGTATGGTGATGAACAACCTTCGGTCTTCAATCCTACCCAGGTCGATGCGGGCCAATGGGCCAGAACGTTGAAAGAGACCGGCTTCAAGACCATGATCCTCACCTGTAAACACCATGATGGTTTTTGCCTGTGGCCCAGTAAGTACACCGAACATTCGGTCAAGAACAGCCCCTATAAAAACGGCAAAGGCGATATCGTGCGCGATGCGCGTGATGCGGCTAAAAAATACGGCTTGCAGTTTGGCGTGTACCTGTCGCCCTGGGATCGCAACCGGGCCGACTATGGACAACCTTCTTATGTAGAATACTATCGCAACCAACTGAAAGAACTGTTTACCGGTTATGGACCAGTCTTTGAGATGTGGTTCGATGGGGCCAATGGTGGCGATGGCTATTACGGTGGTGCCCGTGAGAAACGCCGCATCAACGGAGCTACCTATTACGATTGGCCGGGCACCCTCGATATGGTGCGCAAAATGGAACCTAACGTGATCTTCTTTAGCGATGCAGGACCTGGTGTACGCTGGGTGGGCAATGAACGCGGCGTGGCGGGTGAAACGAACTGGAACACCATCAGTACCGATACCCTGCATGCCGGCAAGCCCAATATCGAAGCACTGCTCAACACCGGCTCACCCGACGGCAAACAATGGGTACCTGCCGAGGTAGACGTATCCATCCGGCCAGGCTGGTTTTACCATGCTGCTGAAGACAGCAAGGTGAAGACACCGCAGCAGTTGTTCGACATCTACCTCACCTCCGTAGGTCGTGGATCGACCCTGTTGCTCAATATTCCGCCCGACCGCCGTGGCCTCTTTCACGAGATCGATGTACAGTCACTGAAAGACTTTTCTGCCTTGTTAAAGAAGACCTTTGCCAACAACCTTGCCGCCAAAGCTACCGTTACCGCTGATAGCTACCGCGGTAAACAGGCAGCTTTTGCACCACGCCAGCTGACCGACGGCAACAAAGAAACGTATTGGGCTACTGACGATGATCAAACCACGGGACAGTTTGAGGTAAGCCTCAAAGGCAGCCCCACTGTTCAATACATCGTATTACAGGAATACATCAAGCTCGGTCAGCGGGTACAACACTTCACCGTAGAAGCGTTGGTCAATGGCAGCTGGAACAAGATCACAGAAGGCACGACGATTGGTTACAAGCGCATTTTGAAAGTAACCCCTATCAATGCCAGCAAGATCAGGGTCAACATCACTTCAGCAAAAGCCTGTCCGGTGATCTCGAACTTTGAAGTCTATTAGCCAACCAGCTCTTTGGTAAAAATATCGGGGTAAGGGTGTATCGGGTACGGTACACCCTTATACATTGGGGGCTCTACTGGAGACTCGTGGGTACCAATGAGCTTATAGGGCATGGGTTTATTCCTGAGGCTGCTATTTAATCGACAGATGGTCGTTGCGTCTCAAACGTTTTCGGAAACGGCCGTGGCATAGCGCAGGAATTTGTTTATCTTCGGAACAAACAGCCCCTTCATTCATGAACCATTTGCCTGCCCGCTTTATTACCTTCATCAGCATTTTCTTTGCCTCGATCATCGCCGTGCAAGCGCAACAGCCTGCATTTCGCGTTGTTGGCTTTTTTACCGGCAAAGCCGACCAGGCACATATCAGTTTTGTAAAGGAAGCGCATGAATGGTTGTACAGGGTGGCCAAAGAAAACAATTTCACCTACGACTCTACCTCCAATTGGAGCAACCTCCATACCGGCTACCTGCAACAATACCAGGTGGTGCTTTTTCTCGATACACGCCCGGAAAAAGAAGACCAGCGCAAAGCCTTTCAGCAATACATGGAAAATGGTGGCGCCTGGATAGGCTTCCACTTCGCAGCTTTTGCCCTGACGCCCTCTGCCGTTCCGCAGAACTGGGATTGGTACCATAACCAGTTTATTGGCGCTGGTCAGTACAAGAGCAATACCTGGCGCCCCACGTCTGCCGTAGTGAAAGTGGAGGACCGGAGAAATCCTTTTACCCGTCGCCTGCCAGCTACGTTTACGACAGCCCCCAATGAATGGTATTGCTGGCAAAACGATCTGCGGGAGAATGCGGATATCAAGATCCTGTTATCGATCGACCCTTCCAGTTTCCCACTGGGCACAGGCCCCAAGCCTCACGAGATCTGGCACAGCGGTTATTTCCCAGTAGCCTGGACCAACAAGAAATACCGGATGCTGTACATGAACATGGGGCACAACGATATCGACTACGAAGGCAAAACGAATAAAACCCTCTCCTACACGTTCGCCAACGAGATCGAAAGCCGGTTTATCCTCAATGCCATTCTGCACCTGGGCGTCAACAGGTCCTTGCAAACGCGGTCGGCCGAATAGCATCGGGCATACAAAAAGCCCCGGCAGGTGGGTCCGCCAGGGCTTACTATGGTCTTGCCTTTTGCAGCAATTAGTTATTCTATCCTTCCCTGCGATGCGATCGGTTGTTGTTAACTGATCTTATTCACGACCAGGTTGTCGTAATAAATATACCCGACGGTCGATGACTTCCAGTAATCCTGGCTGCCACCGCGGAAGGTATGAAAGGTGACCTGCTTGATCAGGCGCTGTGCGTCATTGGTGGTCCACCGGATAGGAATATCCAGCAGCGTAGTACCATTGATGATGATCTGCGCACGACCGTTGGTGTTACTGCCTGTATTGCTCTTGATATACATGTGCACATGGTAGGTGGTGCCCTTCACGAGGCTACCCGAAGAGGGGTACGACTTACCAAAGTTGTCGCCATACTGACCAGCCTGGTCTCTGTGGTATACGTAGGGATGGAAGTAGATCCTTCCGTTGTTGTTGTACCACATAAGACGGAAGGTGCCGCCATTGCCATCCCAGGCAGGATCGCCACCAGCATTACCTTCGCCGATCGAGAAACCAAAGCCTAGTTTGCCACCACGGCTCCAGTCGAAGGCGCTGTGAAAACGGATATCATAATCGAGCTCATAGGCAGAACCGTCAGACACATCGATATTGCTCACGATGCCACCGGCACCCGACAGCGCGTTGGGCTCCAGCGTTACACGCAGGGTACCATTAGAGATCATAGAACGTCCCTGGTTCCAGCCACTGATATTACCAAAGTCGGCACCCGCCTGGCCGGAGGTATACTGCGTACCATGCGTATAGCTATCCCAGTTTTCGGAGAAGGAACTGTTGATGGCATTCACTTCTACTTCTTCCGGGGTAGCCTTGGCAGGCTCTTCCACCAGTAATTCGGGAGCGGTTTGTTTCTGACAGGAAATAATAGACAGGCATAGGCAAATAAGGCATGCAGCCGTTACATGGTGTGTTCTGGTTTTGATTTGCATTTTTCTTCATTTAATTGGATAAAATATAATTGAGACAAGACCATACGTGTTGTACACGGGCCTGGCTTCGCCCGGGCGGGCGTTTCGTTTGCAAATCACTTGGAGAAACCTGGTGCGCTGCTGCGTCCGGGAGAGATAGCGGACAAAGCATTCAAGGAAAGTTAATCATTGTTTTTGAACCATTGCTACCTTCTATTGGCATTTCAGTAAGCTCCATATTCCCGTATGGGTGGTGCAGGACGGTGCATTCGCTGGTTATTCATTACTTTTACAGCCATTACTCTATTAAAGCAGTATAGAAATGTCTGGAAAAGTATTGGTTGTCAAGTTAGGAACGGCCGTGATCACCAACCAGGAAGGGAATATCGATACCGGTGTCATCAAAAAGGTGGCCGATGAGATCGCCACCCTGAGCAAAAAATACCGCGTGGTATTGGTGAGCAGCGGCGCTGTGGGTAGCGGAAAGAAGTTTCTGCGGGACTACAAAGGCACCTTGTCCGAACGCAAGGCGGCGGCGGCTGTCGGCAACCCGGTACTGATCCAATTATACGCGCAGCATTTCAAACCACACGGTATCCCGGTGGCGCAGGCGCTCTGCGAACGGGTACATTTCTCCAACCGCAAGCAATTTCTGCAACTGAAAGAAACCTTCGTCACGTTCTGGGAGAACGGGATCATTCCTGTAGTGAATGAGAATGACCTAATCAGCAATGTAGAGATCAAATTCTCCGACAACGATGAACTGGCTACCCTGATCGCTATCGGCTTCGATGCTTCGGCCCTGTTGCTCTGCACCTCGTCTGGCGGCCTGCTCGACGATCAGAAACAGGTGATACCGCGTATCGACAAAGTAGCGTCGGTCATGAAATATGTGAGCACGGAAAAGAGTGGCCTTGGATTGGGTGGTATGATCTCCAAGCTCACCTTCACCCGCCTGGCGACCTCGCTGGGCATCCAGGTGGTCATTTGCGGGCTGAAGGGCGACAAACCCTTATCAGGCGCCCTGGAAGGTCGTAGCGGCTCTTATTTCGAACCCCAGGAATCGACGTTGGGCGCCCGCCAAAAGTGGCTGGCCAGCGGATCGGTCACCTTGGGCACCATTCATGTCGACAAGGGCGCGGCCAAGGCCTTACAAGCGCGCAAGAGCCTGCTGACAGTTGGCATCACCCAGGCCAAAGGAAAGTTTGGTGTGGGAGAAGTGGTGCAGTTGGTCGATGAGGAAGGCACTATTCTCGGGGTAGCGAAAACCCGGGCCGATGTAAGATCCATCAATAACCAACTGACCGTTAAAAATGTGATCGCGGCCCATGCCGACGATATTGTTCTCTTTTATTAAGCAACGCCATGAAATCGATACAACCACTGCTTGCCAAAACACACAAAGCAGCTACCAGTTTACAGTCGCTGACCGGCAAACAATTGCAAACCACTCTACGTGCCCTCGCCGACCAGCTGGTGGCCCACACCGATACGCTACTCAAAGCCAATGCAAAAGACATAGCCCGGCAGGATGCCGGTAATCCGCGCAACGACCGGTTGCTGCTGACGGCCGACCGCATACGCAATATTGCCAATAGCATCAAAAAAGTGGCGGGTCTACCCGACCCTACCGGCCAGGTGCTGGCCAAACGAACATTGCCCAACGGGCTGCAACTACAAAAGCTGAGTGTGCCATTGGGCGTTGTGGGTGCTATTTATGAATCCAGGCCCAATGTTACGTTCGATATCGCAGCACTCTGTTTGCGCAGCCGCAATGCCTGTGTATTGAAAGGCAGCAGCGAAGCGGCCGACACCAATACGGCCGGTGTGAAGCTCATTAAAAAAGTGCTGACAGAACAAGGCATCGATCCGGATGTGGTGACGCTGTTGCCACCGGCGCGCGAAGTGGTAGAACAATTGTTGACAGCCACCAGGTATATCGATGTATTGATACCCCGTGGTTCCGATAGCCTGATACAGTTTGTACGCAAGAACAGCCTGGTACCGGTGATAGAAACGGGAGCCGGCGTATGCCATGTGTATGTACATAAAAAGGCCGATGTACAAATGGCAGCGGAGATCGTGATCAATGCCAAGACCTCGCGACCATCGGTGTGCAATGCGATGGACACATTATTGATCGATAAAAGTATTGCCGCGAATGTATTAAAGCGGATCAGACCTACCTTTGAAAAGCAGGGCGTGGAGGTATTTGCCGATGCCCCGGCGCAAGCGATATTGAAACAATACCCGCATTTACACAAGGCGACACCGGCCGATTATGGCCGCGAATACCTCAGTCTGAAATGTGCGGTGAAGGTGGTGGACAATATTGAGGAAGCGCTGGCGCATATTGCGGCGCATTCCACCAAACATTCCGAGGCGATTGTATCTGCCGATAAGGCCGTCTGTGAGCGCTTTATTCGTGAGGTGGATGCGGCGGCTGTCTACAGCAATGCCTCTACCCGGTTTACCGATGGAGAAGAATTTGGTCTGGGTGCGGAGATCGGCATCTCTACCCAGAAGCTGCATGCCCGGGGACCTTTTGCCCTGGAAAAGTTGGTGACCGAAAAATGGGTGATCCGGGGGAAGGGGCAGATCCGGTAATATTGACTGACATTTTGCCAAATCCGGCACTGTTTTGGCGGGTTAAATGGCTGGCGTTCAATGCCAATTTATATACTCATGCCCATCGATCTACCATTCTCCAAAACGATCAAACCCGCCATGGGCGCGGCTATGCCGATCCAACAGCATATAAAACCGCTTCCAGCCTGCATTTGAGGGCTCCCGACATGGGGTTCACATGGAGTTGACCTGGGGTTAACCTGGCGTTGACTACCGGCTGATACGGATCAACTACTAAGCAACTACGGCGCAGCTATAAGACAGCTATACTACCGACTGTGAGCCCCCTTTAGTGTAATTGGTTTACCTAGCGGTAAGATGATGAGCAGGATGGCAGCACCAAAGATGCCTACGGCCAGTTTGGCGCCCGGCGATGCTTTAGGCGTAGCTATCCATCCTCCCCATCCGTCACTTCCGTACCGGGTCCTTCCCGCTCAAAATCCTTCTCCCCTTCCTGTATATCCTCGGGCAGGTTCTCATTGGCCCGTGGATTGGGATTCTTCTTGATCGCATCCATCTTGGTGGGCGGTTCTTCTGGCGGCAACTGCTGGGGAACAGGTTGTTCCGGCTCTTTCTTCTCGTGCTTGTCCATAGGTCGTTTTAGGAGAAACTGCTTAAAACTTCGTGCCAGGGAAGGAAAGGCCAGAGCGCTACAATCCCAACTCCTTCAAAAACGTTTCCTTGTAATTGCTGCCAATGGGTATCTCCGTGCGGCCGATGAAGATGCGGTTGCCTTCAATGTGGGAGATGGCTGCTTTGTTGATGATAAAGGAGCGGTGCACGCGGATGAACCGGTTGGTGGGCAACTGTTGTTCTACCGCAGTGAAGGTCATCGCGGGCAACAAGGTTTGTTGCATCATCACGATCTTTGTATAGTTGCCACTCGCTTCTGCATACAGGATATCATCGTACTGCACCTTGAAGATCTTACTATCGATGCGAACAAACGTATAATCACCTTCTTTGATATCGGCAATAGCGGCAGAGCCCGGCACGGCCGGTGGGCGGGATAAGATGCTGATCGCTTTATCGACAGCTACAATAAACCGCTCCAGCGAAAAAGGCTTCAGCAGGTAATCGCAGGCCGCCAGGTCGAAGGCGTTGACCGCATACTCCTTGTACGCCGTCGTAAAGATCACCTGCGGTGGCTCCTTCACCGTTTTCAGAAAGGCGATACCATCCAGTACCGGCATATTGATGTCCAAAAACAATATATCGACCTCCTCCTTTTCCAGCACCGCTTTGGCTTCGAGCGCATTGGCACAGGAAGCAACTACCTCCAGCTGTGGCAGGTGTTTGCAATATCCCTCTATGATCTCGCGGGCAATGGGCTCATCATCGGCAATCACGCACCTGTATCTTGTCATACACGTTAGTTATTTCTTTAGCCGCAATTGCAGCATCACGTTATAGGTTTCTTCATTTTCTTCAATGTCCAGCGCGTAGCGGTTGGGATACAGCAACTCCAGGCGTTTGCGTACATTATCCAAACCAAATCCGCTGTGTACATTCAGGATACCCCGCTCGCCATTGTCGCGTTTGTTGCTGTTCTTGATCGCGAACAACACCGAGTTGCCCCATATCTTCAACTTGATATCTATATAGATCTCCTGCTGCGTCGTATTCTTCGCATGCTTGAAGGCATTCTCGATAAATACGATCAGCAACAACGGCGCAATCTTAATCCCCGGATCGACGCGGTACTCAAACTCTGTCGTCAGCACCAGTTTCTCCCCAATGCGGATCTTCTCGAAATCGATGTAATTGTAGACATACTCCATTTCGCTCTGCAGGGGCACAAATTCTTCGCGTGCTTCGTATACCGAATAGCGCAACAGGTCGGAGAGCTTCAACAGCAGGGCAGGTACTTTCTCGGACCGGTTGAGCGAAATACCATAGATATTGTTGAGTGTATTGAATAGAAAGTGGGGACTCAACTGACTTTGCAACAATTTCAGCTCACTATTGCTTTGTTCTGCACTCACCCTTGCTTCACGGATCTGCCCGGCTACGCTGTGCCTCACCAGGGTAATGATAATCCCGGCCGTAACTGAGGCAACGAGCAAGCATACTGCCGCCAGGAAATAAGGCATAAAAAAACGGGTATTAATGGAGATGCTGCTGAAGAGCATCAACCCCAACAAACTGGCAAGGAGGAAGACGCCTAACAAAATAAAAGTCTTGGAAATTATAGGCCGTCTGCCGTCCGTCCACAATTGCGACATATACCTTCCGATATACGCTCCTCCAAAAACGTACAGGGTGGTAAAGAAAGCTACGGCTTCATCTTCGCGGATATGTGCTGCCTCGGCATACATGTGTGCACACATCAGGATCGGCAGGCCGATCGCTACGTGCAGCAACAGGTTATACGTTGTCTTTTTTGTCTTACTGATCGTGTTACTAAGCTTCATGTTCTCTTTTTTCGGCTGATTGTAGGGTACAAAAATGATCAGCCGGCATCGATCGCCCAAACTGTCATGACGAACCTCCCGTCACCGGGGCCGGACAACATACCTGGCGGGACGAAATTTTGATCAGCCAAAACCGGCCTTCCGTCCGCCAACCTGCTGCATACGACATGATTATTTCTGCTGCCTGCCAAAGGGGCGCAATTTTGCTCCATTCCTTACTTTATCACAATCATAGACGCCATGAAATCCAGTTTTACCCGCTTATTCACCCTTTGCCTCACCCTCTTATCGGCCGTAGCCAACGGCCAGGCACCGGGCAAGACCATCAGCGGTATGGTCAAAGATATACAAAATGAACCGGCACCAAATGCCAGCATCCGCTTGCTCCTGGCCACCGACTCTTCTGTGGTACAAAGCAAGATGAGCAAAAGCAATGGCCGCTTCGAGTTTACCAACCTGAACAACGGTGCCTACCTCTTATCCGTCACCATGACGGGTATGAAACCCTATACCAGTGCGCCGCTCACCCTCAGCGACCAACGCAGCACCGTAGCCCTGCCGGCCATCATCCTTACCCCCAATAAGAAAACGACTTTGCAGGCAGTTACCGTGACCGCCAAAAAACCACTGATCGAGCAAGACATCGACAAGACCATCGTCAATGTAGAATCGATGGTCAGTGCCTCTACCAGCAATACCCTTGAAGTACTGGAAAAAACACCCGGCATTACGGTCGATATCAATGGCGAGATCAGCCTCAACGGCGCCAATGGCGTGAATGTGCTCATCGACGGACGCCCCACTTACATGACTGGCCGTGACCTGGCCGCCTACCTGCGCTCCCTGCCCGGCGGCATGCTCGACAAGATCGAATTGATGAGCAATCCCCCAGCAAAATACGATGCCAATGGCGCCGCCATCATCAACATCAAACTCAAGCGCAAACGTACCCATGGTTACGTGGGCAGTGTAAACCTCAATTACAACCAGGGCAAGCTGGCGCGTAGCTACAATTCACTCAACCTGAATTATGTGAACCGTAAAGTAAACCTGTTTGCCAATGTAGGGGCAGGCCGGTATGCCGATTTCGAAGATGCCAGCACCAACCGCTCGTTTTTCAATGGTTCGGCACAGAAGAACGGCGGTATCAGTATGAACACGTATAATACGTCCGGCTCCAACGAATGGACGGGCCGCCTGGGCATGGACTATACGTTATCGCCTAAAACCGTCATCGGCGTGATCGTCAACAGCGGCTACCGCAAACGCAAAGAGGCATTTGAATACAACAACTACAATTACAGCACCGGACTGGAACCCGATTCCATAGGCCATGGTACTACCGACAACCGCAGTACCTGGCGGCCGCTGGGTGCCAACCTCAATTTCACCCACCGCTTCAATGAAAACGGCCGTGAACTGACCGCCGATATCAACTATATCAATTACCACAGTACAGGCAATCAGCAGCTCGCCAATGACGTTACCCTGCCCGACGGCTCGTTGATCAACAGCCGCGACTTCGTGTATCGCCTGCCCTCCGACATCGATATTTATACAGCACGGGCCGACTATAGCCATCCGCTGAAAAACAAAGCCAGTATATCCGGTGGCTGGAAATCGAGCCTGGTGGAGAACGACAACCTATCGGATTATGCAGCCCTCGATGGCAGCCAGGAAATGCCCGACTATGGCCGCTCCAACCATTTCATCTACCGGGAGAATATCAATGCGGCTTACATCAATGGCCGCAAGGACTGGAAACGTATTGGTATACAAGCCGGCCTCCGCGTAGAACAAACGCATACCAAAGGGGAACAGTTGGGCAATGCGATGGTCGCTGGCTCCACGTTTATCAACGATTATACGAGCCTCTTCCCTACCCTTTTCATCTCGTATAAACTGGATAGTCTGGGCAAGCACACCCTCGCCGGCAACTACTCACGCCGCATCAACCGGCCTGGTTATCAGCAACTGAATCCTTTCCTGTTCTTTGTAGATCAGTACTCGCTGAATACGGGTAACCCGACGTTACGCCCTACCTACGGCAACTCCGTGCAGGTCAACTACCGGTACAAGCAGTTGCTGAACTTCATCTTCAACTTCGAGCGTCAAACCGATGCCGTATTCGGAGCTTCCCGCGTTGAAGATAATATCCTGATCAACCGGTCAGAAAACCTGGGTTCCCGCCAGATGATCGCCCTGCTGACCTACTATACCTTCAACCTTACCAAATGGTGGAATGTGAATTACCAGCTTGCCGGAGCCCGCTTCAGCAGCAAGGGGCAATTGTATGATGACAAACTCGACCTGCACCAACTTACCTGGCGCACTACGATCATGAACCAGTTCCGTTTTAAAAATGACTGGAGTGGTGAATTGTTTGCCGCCTACAATGCACCCAACATCAATTTTCAGCGTACTGTGCAAGCCCGGTACTGGGCCAATGTCGCCATACAGAAGAAGATTATGAAAGGCAAGGGATCACTGAAACTGAATGTGGAAGACATGTTCTACACCTTGCGTTGGGAAGAAGAGACCAAGGGTCTGAAGCAAGCCAGCATTGTACGCTCCAGCAAAAACGATAGCCGCCGCGTAGGTCTCTCTTTCAGTTATAGTTTCGGTAAAGAAAGCTTCTCGCGCAAGCGCCGCTACAATGACAACACTGCCGACGATGTGAAAGAGAGAGCGCAGTAACTGCAATAGGGTTTATCCGTATCCTACCAAACAAACTGGCCTTGTAGTTGCTTACAAGGCCAGTTTGCATTTACGTACTATAACGGCATAACTTATTTGATATCAGGGGTTGCCAGCAAGATACCGCCAAAAAGCAGGAAGGCCCATAGCAGGGTCCAGAGAATATTAAAGATCTGGGCGCCGATAAAGGCCAGCGCAGGCCGTCCGCCCTGTATCTTGACCAGGTCGGAGAAACGTGCTTCCAGTCCGATCGCTACAAAGGCCAGCGCAAACCATACCGTACGCAGGCTATTGAGGATACCGCCAACCGATTTGCCGGTAGCAGTTGGTATCCAGAAAGAGAAGATGAGTGAAGCAACGATAAAACCCAGTACAAACTTGGGGAATCGCTCCCAGACTACGCCGAAGCCTGGTTTCTCGGCACCGGCTGCTGCGCGTTCCGCTGTATTACCACTCCGGCGATAGGTCCACCAGATGGCAATGAAGAAAGCGGCTACACCGATCAGTACATTTTGCGAGAACTTGATGATCACGCCCGCTTTAAGTGCGGCTGGGCCTACTAGTTCGGCAGCCGCCGTTACGGAGGCAGTGGTATCCAGTGTACCGCCCAACCAGGCACCACCGACAATTTCAGGGATACCTAATTCTTTCACCAGCCAGGGCTGCAGGATCATCATCGGGATGGCCACCAACAATACCAGGGTGGTGACATACGACAGTTTCTTCTTATCACCTTTGATAGCACCGGCGGCTACGATGGCTGCCGATACGCCGCAGATGGCCACGGCCGAAGCGAGGATCACCCCAAACTCATCATCCACTTTCAGCTTGCGGCTCAGCCACAAGGCAAAGAACCACACGACACTCACCACGAGCACGGCTTGCAGTATACCGGGCAAACCTGCCTTCACGATATCGGTAAACAATACACTGGTGCCGAGGATCACGAGGCCGGTCTTGATGAAGAACTCAGACCGTGCCGCTTCGCGCAGCCAGTCGGGGATCGTTGTCAGGTTGCCGATCAGCAAACCCATGACCAGGGCAAACACCACGTATTCGATACCATAATAATTGATCGTTTTGTTACCCCCAATGATGAGCGCCGCTATACCCACTACAAATACGAGGGTGAAACCCGCGAGGTATCGTTTGATACTACCCCCGGATAACCCAATGGCAATAGATGACAATACGGCAAACAATACGCCGATGCCGGCAATAAGGGTCAGGTTAGGCCCCGTCAGCACTTTGGCAAACAGGTCATCGGTCGTGGCCCATTTATAATCTGGTACAGTAAACTTGAATCCTTCTGCCACCGCTACGATGGTGAGGGCTGCCAGGATAATGACGCCACCGATCAATACGGCCCACCAATCTTCGGTGAGGGTGGCGAAAAAAGACTTCTTTTCCTCGGCGGGCGGCAGGATTTGAACATTCTGATTAGCCATGGCAGGCGTGTTCCCGTTCGACATGTTATTTTTTTATGCGATCTGAAAATGAAATGAGCCTAAGGTATCCAATAATTGCATACCTGAACGCAATTTTAATAATGTCGTGAAAGGATGAACTGGTAATTAATCATGCCTTATTGCATCGGCCTGGTCTGGCACAGTTACGTAGAAGCGTCTGTAACAGCAAAACAGGCAGGTGGCTTGTAGTCCACCTGCCTGGTAGGCAAATTAAGTGCATTTGGGGGAACTGCCAAAACAGCCCCTGTTTTTAATCTGAGAGGGGATTGCTGGTCCTTATTGCACGGGCGTCAATACGGCGAGCCAGCCGCCACCACCCGCCATCTTCATGGGGATGACATCGCCTTTCTTCACTTGTTTGCTTTCTATCTTGTAATCCACCGGGTATTTAGCCGCATTGATACCATCGGTCAATATATCGATGCGGTAATTGCCTTCTGGCAGGAAATCGAGTTTGGCTTCGAGCGTACGCGGCTCCCAATCGGTCATGGCACCGATATACCATTTCTTGTCGTGCCGACGGGCAATAGCTGCATAGGTGCCGATCTTACCTGTGAGCGGTACGGTCTTATTCCAGGTAGTGGGAATGCTGGCAATAAAGCGGGTGAAGACCGTATCCTGTAAATACATCGAAGGCGTTTCCGCCAGCATCTGCAGGGGCGCTTCGTACATCACATACATCGCAGCCTGGTGGGCGCGGGTACCGCGGCTCATGGGCTCGGTGAAGTTGACGGCAAACAGCTTTTTGCTGGAATTGCGCATGGCGCCGGGGGTATAGTCGAGCGGACCCGCTGTCATGCGGGTGAAGGGCAGGGTGAGGTTGTGCTCGGGGGTGATGTAGTCGGCCCATTTGTTGTTCTCCAAACCTTTTACCCCTTCGTAGTTGATGACATTGGGATACTGGCGGTTGAGGCCAACGGGTTTGTAGGCACCATGGTAGTCTACCAGCATTTTCCGGTCCATGCAGGCTTTGGCCAGGCGCTCGTAAAAGTTAACCGTGTACTGATCGGCGCGTTGGATAAAGTCGACCTTGATGCCCTTCACCCCCCATTGTACAAAGAGGTCGAGCAGTGAATCCATCTTTTCATCCATGGGGCGCCAGAGCGTCCACAGGATGATACCTACTCCTTTCGAAGCGCCGTACTGCGTCAGTTCTTTTACATCGATCTCTTTGCGGGGAGCGCTTACGTCGGTGGTGGTACGCGACCAGCCTTCATCGAGGATCACATATTCCAGGCCAAAGCGTGCTGCGAAATCAATATAGTATTTGTAAGTAGTGTTGTTGATGCCCGATTCGAAGGGCACACCAAACAGGTTGTTGGCATTGTACCAGTCCCAGGCCACTTTACCCGGCTTCAGCCAGCTATAATCAGCTTTCGCAGCGGGTCTAGCCAGTTGGAATACGAGTTCATTGGAGAGCAATGATACATCGTCGGGCGCGATCATAATCAGGCGCCAGGGCAAGGAGCGGCTGCCTTTGGTATCGGCAATATAACTTGCCTTCTCGGCCAACACTTCGCGACGGTCGGTACGGGGCGCGATATGACTTTTCAGCACATGTGGCGGGAACTGACCATTCAGTTTGCCACCACCCTGCGGAAACAGGAAGAGATTGGGGTAATCGTACAGGTCAGATTCGGTGATTACCAGTTTGGTGCCCTGGGGCGTGGTTTGGTAGAGGGGCAGGTAAGCGTATTTCTGTTTGGGCAGTGTATCGATGCGCACTTTATCGAACAACGCTTCGTAGTGGGAGATAAATTCCTTATCGTTCTCCTGCGGCCACCAGGCCAGGTTGGCTTCATTCAGTTGGAAGTTCACGTCTTCCGCATCCACTTTCAGGGAAGGCAGTTTTTTATCGAGCACAAAGCGGTAAGCCACCCCATTGTTGTACGCGCGAAACACGAGCGCCACACCGCCGGCAAAGGTCAGCTTCAGTTCTTTGTACACATCAGGTATCCAACTGTTCTTGACTGGTACCACAGAGAAAATAGAATCGTTGTGGGTGGTAGCGATCTGTTTCTGCACTTTAGTTTTGGGACCGGGAAAGCGCTCCCCATTGATGGTAATACCAATCGCCGAGGGCTGCAGCAGGGTTTCGCCGTTGAAGCTGACGCTCCATTGTATTGTGCTGCCGGCTGCTATTTTCACCACGATACGGCCATCGGGGGAAGTCAGTTCATGGTCTGAGGCTAGGACGGCCATGGTTTGGCAGAGTAAGGCAACGAGCAGGACGGTTAATTTACCTGGTCGGCAGCGGCGGATGGTTGGCATGTAACTGTTTTTATGAGCCGCCAATTTACGCCGAAGGGCGAAAAGCGATTAATAGCATTTTAACCAGGAATGGGCGTATTTACACCTATTGGTACGTCAAGGTTGCCACAAAATGCCGCCTGGCGCGGTGGCTCTACGGCTGGCATCAATTTATAGTATCTTTATCGCTAAAATCGACTTCTGTATGTCCTATAAAACACTGAGTACGCTGGCGTTGGTCAGCCTGTTATTTTCCTGTCAGGATGAAGCTGCTAAAAAAGAACCTGCCGCTGACGCAGCCAAGCCTGCTGCGGCTGAGCAAGGCATCAATTGCTACGAATACATCAACCAGGCCGATACGGTTACCTTGCGCCTGATCCATACGGGCGAATCCATTTCCGGCATACTGGTTTATCACCTCGATGGCAAAGATGCCAACAAGGGCACCCTCCAGGGGAATATGCGCGACAGCCTGCTCGTCGCCAATTATTCGTTTATGTCGGAGGGTATGACCTCCGAAAGGCAGGTGGTTTTCAAACTGGACCAAGGCAGCCTGGTAGAAGGTTATGGTGAACGCGTTGTACAAAACGACAAGGAAACGTTCAAAGACCTGTCTTCGCTGAAATTTGATAGTCAGATCCGGCTTTCGCCCGTCGAGTGCAAATAACAGTTGTTTTTAACGAAACCTTATTGCCGGTCCCATCCACCGGTCAACCATCGCTCATCCATCGGTGATCCATCGCTCAAAAGCGGTAGTTTACTAATGGATGAGCGGTCTTTGAGCGATGGTTGACCGATGGTTTGCCCCTACCTGCCCGCTGTTTTGTCAATGAAAGCCGCCTGCTCCATACCTACCTGCACCGACCCTCGTACCTACCTGGCTAGGATCCCACCACATGATACTGGATAATTGCCCCGGAACGACGTACTTTCGGGAACGAATCAGTTATTTATGCCAAACGATCAATTTTTCGGACCGGATATTATTGCTACACTGGCGGCCATTGCCGTCAAAGACCAGGATGCTTTCGAGGCAGCTGCCCGCGAACAAGCCGGCAATATGACATTGCCGCAACTCAAGGAAATGTACCACCTGCTGCACAACCCACCACCCGTTCCAGAAGGGGTAAGTCAGCCTGACGCAGGCGGTTCCGAGTGGCAGGTCGCTTGTCAGTATGCCGTTTTCGAATTGGCCTATCATTTCTATCCGGATACGGAAGCATTCGTTCGGGAGGCAGCCTTCGGTGAATATGATTGGACACAGTCAATAGCCTTGGAAGTATTGTGCCGCTGGTACCTGGAAGGGAAGTTACCGGTATCTATCATCGAAGACATCGACAGCCGGATCCAGGACATGGACTATGAAACACGTCATTATCTTGCGCAGGCCCTGATTCACCGCAACAAAAAAGACCCGCGCTTCACCGATATCATCAACTTGTTCCAGTCTATGCGTTTCAAACTGGCCCTATCGGAACTGCCCGGCAAAATACCACTGACGCGGGAAGAATTGATCCGCCTGGGTGAGCGCATCGTCAACCTGGAGGGAACCGAAGAAGAACTGATCGACATCAGTGAACTGTTCGACAACCACGTGCCTTATCCCAGTGGCAGCAGCCTGTTTTATTTCCCACCCGATTATAAGGAGGACGATGACCTGTCTACCTACCAACCCAATGTGGAAGAAGTCGTAGACCTGTGCCTGAACTACCAACCTATCCAATTGGGCATACAATGCGAAAACCTTAACCAGGAATAATCCATGCCTGCCCTTCGACTGCTATACCTGTTGTTCATTGCCTGCACGCTCGTGAGTGGTGGCACTGTACCGTTGGCGCAACGGCCCGACGAAGCCATCATCGCTTACATCGCCGACCCGCAAAAGCAGGACATACAACTATACTGGAAGGATGACAGCAGCCAGCTGATCGGCAATTTCGAGCGACTCAACCACTACCTGGTAGGCAAACAACAACAACTGGTATTTGCCACCAACGGCGGCATGTATATGGAGGACCGCAGGCCGGTTGGCCTGTTCATTCAACGACAAAAGTCGATACGGGGCATCAACAAAGCGAAAGCGGAAGGAAATTTCTATATGCAGCCCAATGGGGTGTTCTATATCACGACCGATAAGAAAGCCTCCCTCTGTACAACGGCGGATTTCAAGAGCAGCCCCACCATTGACTACGCCACACAATCTGGGCCTATGCTGGTAGTTGATGGAAAGATCAATAGCGCTTTTAAGGAAGGTTCCATCAACTATAACGTCCGCAATGGCGTGGGCCTGTTGCCCGGCAATAAGCTGTTGTTCGCCATGTCCCGGGGCGGCATCAACTTCTATGATTTTGCGAAGTATTTCCAACAACAGGGTTGTACGCATGCCCTGTACCTTGACGGCTTCGTATCGCGCACCTGGCTGCCAGCACAAAACATATTGCAGACCGATGGATATTTTGGGGTGATGATCGGCATTACTACGCAATCCCGATCCGCAAAGCCCGCAGCCCGCTGACGCCCTGCAGTTCTTCCAGCTCCAGCTCTTCCAGGTCTTTCAGCAATACACCTATCTCCTGCAAGTATTCGATATAGGTAATGTAATCGTTGAGGTCACTGCGGTTGAAATAGATCACCGCCAATTTATCGGGCTGCGTGAGCCGTTCACCGGTTTGCCGTACATGCACTTTATCGATCCGCTTCTTGATCATCTGGTACCGGATGTTGTACGCCCCTTCTACATCGAAACGTCGCTCATCGTTGCGGAAGCTGATATCGATGGTATGGTCATGTACAAAAATGAGTTGGGTGGTGCGCAAGGCTACGGCCATATGCGGCAACAAGGCACGGGTGAGCTGCGCGATCTTCGCCATCGACGAGAGCTGCCACAGCCGCACGCCTTTCAAATGGTAATCATCGAAAGGTTTATCGGGCTCAATCGACTGCCCGATGTACAGGTCGTACTCTACCCCATCTGTCCGGAACTTTTCGAAGAAACAGGGATACAGTTGCTGCAGGTTGGTATTCTCGGCATCGAGAAAATCACCCACCACGCTATTGATCTGCTGCATCGACCGCTCCAGGTTGAGCCGGTGCAGGTTGACGCCACTATCCGCCGCCGTGATGGCACTGCGGTAGGTCCGTATGATAGGGGCTACGCCCGGATGCTCCGTCAACAGGTGATCGAGCCAGGACTCCACCTCTACGCCCAGGTAATGATTGAGGTTCGCTTCGTCCGACGTATCCAGTATCTCATTCGTCAGCAACTGTTGCCATTGTTTTACTTTGAAGAATACCTGTTCCATCAGGGGCGAACCATGTACTGCTTGTAAAGCTGTCAAGGTCGATTGCAGCAATTGCAGGTGTACCCCCAGGTCGGCCCGGATGGCATTGTTGCGCTCCACGCTCGAGTTCCTGATATCGACCGCTCCGTATAGCGGATGCAGGTCGCTGAACAGGATCGGATGCGGGGCGGGTGGCTGTTGTTTTTTCTTTTGGTACAGGAACTGCCAGGCAGCCTCCTTGAACTTCCATTGTACGGCGGGCTGTATAGACGTGTACTGCTCCCGCACGATATCTTCTATCTCGAGGTTAAACTCATCGATGAATACCTGCAGGATCTGACCAATGGCAGGCAGGGCCGTTTCCAGCATCGCGATCGGTCTGCCGTCAAACTGTTCATCGCCTACCGTATACATACAGAAAGCGCCTACCATTTTGCCACTATTGAATACCGGCATGGTCGCCATCGACCGCACCCCCGCATCGATAAAATGCTGCAGGAATTTACGGCCCGTGAGGTCTTCCTGCTGCACATCCTGCGTAAAGAACGATTTGGGACTTGATGCGAAACCTGCTGCCTGCCTGGCAAACTCTTCCGGCGAAAGACTTTGATCGCCCCATACGCGGTACAACATACCGGTACCGCCTACCGTATAGCCGTATACATATCGGCCATTCACCATCACCATGGGAAACAGGTCGAATTCGATGTTCTTGTTACGCACCAGGGTTTTGAGGGAGCGGATGATGTGCCGGTAGCCCGCCTCCTGCTCGACTGCGTCGCGCGATAACTTCACCTGTCGCAGGTTATTGAGCGCATGTTCTTCCGTTACATCCGTGATCGTTGCCACCGACAGGCCCCTAAACTCAAACAACTCCAGCGGCAGCAGATTTTCGAGGGCATCGTAACCAGCGCCTTCCTGCAGCAAATGCTGCAGCTTTACCAGGTCAAGTGCGGGCAGGTCGCCTTTCGGCACTACCTCCAGCAGGTCGGCATTGATGTGAATGGTATAGTATTGTAGTAAATCGGTTTTGGGATTGAGGTAGGCGTGAAAGTATTCGTTCTGCCGCGATTGAAAATGGTACAGTTTCTCGAGCACATAGGAGTAGACCATCTGCAATTGCTCACGCCGGAAATCATCGGGAGAGCTATGGGCCAGATCGATCTTATGTGATTGGATCAGTTCATAAAAAGCATCCGTCCCGTAAAAAAGCAGTGGCCTTACGGGCACCCACAGGGACCACAACAGCGCGTTTTCCGACTGCGCCGGTGCGATGCAGGCATACACCCATTCCAGCAATTCCTCATACCGGTAGATATCCTCTACAGGGATACAATCGGGCAGCGTCGAGAACGCGGAGAAACGATCGAGCGCCTGCTGGTAAAAAAGCTTCCGTACGGTAGGCTCGTCCACCACCCGCCGCCGCAACCAGTCGAGGAAGGGGGCAAACGACAGGGAGCAGGATAAACCACGGTCTGTCCAGGAAGGACCCGCATAATCAAGAATCTGTTTCTGCATGGCAATACTTTATATCACGACTTGCAATTTACCTAAATCCGGCCGGATCGCTTTACATATACCCGTTAAAGATCATGCCAGCAATACCAGTTTTGTTGCCGGTTTGCAACTTACCCTGCTGAATGTGTCAGCGGTTAAACAAAACCGACCATCCATTAAATCTTCTTTTGCATCCCACGCCGGTCACGTACCTTGTAGGTTATTGCTACCTGCCGTCGATCCCTGATCGCCGGCGCCACAACTAACCTGTATGCCATCTACGATAACAGCATCTAACGATTTGCAACAACAGATCGACCAGCTCGAGGCCGAACTCGCTCGGCTGAAGGCCAAACTGCAGGCTACCAACCAACAACGATCGGTTACCGTACCGGCCCCCATGCAGCCACTGTTCGATCATGCCGAAGCTACCGTACGCGAATACTTCAAAGGCTTCAAGATGGACCCCACCAAGGGCACCATCGAGATCAACGACCAGCGTTATGTGCTGGTACGTGCATCCGCTTTCTCCAAAGGCTTTCTGGAAACGATACAACGGCTTTATGCCGACAAAGGAGAAACGGAAGCCTTTGCCATCGGCCGTAATTTCCTGTTCGATTATGCCCATGTGATCGGACTGCATGATGCCCGCGACTTTCACGAACGCATGCACGTGACCGACCCCATCGCTAAACTTTCTGCCGGGCCTATTCATTTTGCCTGGTCGGGCTGGGCCTTTGTCGATATCTCCCCTGATAGTACACCCACGCCCGATGAAAACTTCTGTCTTATTTACGATCACCCTTATTCATTTGAAGCCGAATCGTGGAAGCGTGCTGGTAAATTATCGAAGGAACCGGTGTGTGTAATGAATGCCGGTTACTCTTCCGGCTGGTGTGAGCAAAGTTTTGGCATCGAGTTGACGGCGGTAGAAGTAAGCTGTACTGCCCGCGGCGATGACCGCTGTACCTTTATCATGGCGCCTCCGCATAAAATGCCCGAACAGCTGGCCCGCTTCAATGCCAGCCAGGAAAAACCTTTCGCGGCCAGCACCCACCATGCTATCCCTACCTTCTTCGAACGGAAGAAAGTAGAAGAAGAAATGGAACGTTCCCGGCAGCTCGCCGAAGAATCGGCAAGAGCCAAATCGGACTTCGTCGCCAATATGAGCCACGAGCTGCGCACACCACTCGGCGCCATCCTGGGTTTTACCGACCTGCTGCACAAAACCCCACTGAACAACGAACAACAGGATTATATCGACGCGATTCACACTTCTGGTAAGAGCCTGCTGGCCATCATCAACGATATATTGGATCTTTCCAAGCTGGATGCCGGCAAATTTCAGACGGAGATCATTCCCTTCAGCATACCCGAACTGATGCATTCCCTGCAGGTGATGTTTGCCGCCAAAGCAGGCAGCAAGGACCTGCGCCTCAGTTGCAGTGTAGACATGGGCATCAGCTTTCCGGTATTGGGCGATCCCATGCGCCTCACGCAGGTACTGGTGAACCTGATGGGCAATGCCGTCAAGTTTACCGAGGCTGGTGGCGTGTACGTCAACTGCCTGATCCACCGTGAAACGGAAGAAACGGCCGAACTGTCTTTTACTGTTCGGGATACCGGCATTGGTATTCCGGCCGATAAGATCGATCATATCTTCGACCGGTTTACCCAGGTCGACTCCCGCATTACGCGTCAATACGGCGGCACAGGGCTGGGCCTTTCCATCACCAAACAACTGGTGGAATTACTCGGCGGGCAGATCACCATCACCAGCCGCATAGGTGTAGGAACCGAATGCCAGTTTACCCTGCCCTACCGCAAGGCTCACGAACAACACCAACCCACGGTGCGGGAGACCAGCGAACAAAGGGCTTATTATGAGCTGAAAAAAATACTGATCGTTGAAGACAACCTGATGAATCAGAAACTGACGTCCATCATCCTGCGTAACCAGGGTTTTGAAGTGATGGTGGCGCGCAATGGCAGAAAGGCCGTCGACTACCTGCGCGAGCACCCCGCCGACCTGATCCTGATGGATATACAAATGCCTGTAATGGATGGCTATAAGACTACGCAACTCATCCGCCAGGAACTTCGGCTCACCACCCCCATCATCGCCATGACCGCCCATGCCCTTTCGGGCGAACGCGACAAATGCCTGCAGGCCGGCATGAACGATTACCTGGCCAAGCCTTTCCGCGAACCGGACCTGCTCGACAAGATCGCTTCGTGGGCCCGTGAACAACACAGCCAACAGGGCGCATCTATGGAGCCACCAACCCTGCCGCGCATCGACCTCTCGTTCCTCACGCAGCAAACACGCAACAACAAAGCGTTTATCCGCGAGATGATCGCGGTGTTCCTGAAACAAAACCCACGCGAAGTAGCCAAGCTCCATAGTTCACTGGAAAAAGCAGATTACAAAGCCGTGTACAAAACAGCTCACTCCCTGCGCAATACCATTGGCTTTTTTGGACTGACGCCTGCCATTGGCAACGAGCTGCTCACCATCGAGCAATTGGCCATTGGCGGCGAAGAAGTGCACCGGATCGGTGCGCTGGTCAACAAAGTAAGTGCGGTGTGTAAACAGGCCGTGAAAGACCTGAAGGAAGTGGAATTGTAATCGCTAACGAAGGTATGAGCGGCGTTTGTGCCGCCTGCGTTGGTACTGCTATACGAGTCGCTGCGCCATCAGGGCCAGGAACTCGTCTTTCTTCTTGGGAGAGATGGCAATCATGGCTTCATCGTTCATGACGGCATACCCGCCATCGGCCTTTACCATCTTCTTCACTTCTTTCATATTGACCATATACGAATTGTGCAGGCGGAAGAAACCGTGGTCGCTGAGCAACAGTTCGTATTCTTTCAGGTTTTTGCAGACCATGAGGTGGCTGCCATTTTTCATAAAAAACGTGGTATAGGGTCCTTTGGCTTCCAGGCGTATGATTTGACTGAGTGGAACAAACTCTACCCCTTCGGAAGTAGAAAGACTGATGGAAAAATCTTCACCCGAAGGGCGGCGTACGTTCTTCAGCAGCAGTTCCAGTTTATTTTCTTTCTCTTTGGCGCCCAGCCGGTCGATGGCCTTGGCCACCGCGGTCTGCAAGTCCTCGAACGCGATCGGCTTCAGGAGATAGTCGATGGCACTGACCTTGATCGCCTGTATAGCATAGTGATCATAGGCGGTGGTGAAGATGACTTCGAAGTCGCGGTGCCTGACCTGTTGCAGGACTTCGAAACCGGTAGCCGTTTGTAATTCGATGTCCAAGAAAACGATGGCAGGCAAGTGTTTGTCAATGGCTGCTACGGCAGTTTCCAGGGTAGGCGCTACGGCCACGACCTGGATATCCGGACAAAACTCTTTCAGCAGGTGTTGCAAAAAATCGCTGTTCATGGATTCGTCTTCGACGATGACCCCATTGTATTTCATAGCAAAAGTTTACTGTAGTAAAGGTTTACGCCTTGTCGAACAAGGGTTGTGGTATTTCGAGCGTTGCGTTGTTCAGCGATACTTCTCCCTCCTGTTGCACCGACCGCGAGTGGGCGATCTGCTTACCCCCGCGGGCATTGAACAATCCGATCCGACGCTCCAGCATGGTTTCGTCGGCATTGATCAATCCCTTTTTGCGGTCCATGGCAGCGGCCTGTACGCGGGAGCTCCCGTTATCATTCACTTCTACAATCAACTGATCGTTTTCTTTCCGGAAGGCCACGCTCAATTTACCGCGGTGCCCGTTGTGCAGGTTCAATACGCCCCGGTACAGGGCTTCTTCTACCAGGCTATGGGTCAACATCGGTAATATCATGGCGCCCTGCATACCGGGCTCTACGTTGATCTCATAGTCAAATTTATCGTGGAAGCGGCAATGCTCCAACCAGAGATACTCACCCACCAGCTCGGCCTCATCTTTGACACTGATCGATAATTCATCGCCATAGTTGATCACCTTACGCAGGAACAGGGAAAAACGATTGATATACTGCAGCGATGCTTTTTTATCGTCGCCGGTAATGAAATACTGGATCGCATTGAGGGAGTTGAACAGAAAATGCGGGTTCATGCGCGCCTGCAGGATCTTCAGTTTCAGCAGCTGATTCATGCGTTCTATCTGCTCGTTCTTATCCCGCAGTTCGGCATGTAATTTCTGTTTGGTCTTGTACCGGTTGTACAAGGCCAGCGCCAGCAGGATGGCAGAGCCCAGTAGTACCAGTACGATATTTCTAAACGATCGGTGACGTTGCACTTCCACGGCGGTATCCATCAGCCGCTTGGTCACGATCTCTTTTTCGAGCGACACGAGGTCGAGCGCCGGTGCACTTTCCTGTACATTTTCAAAGACCAGGTCTCTCACTTCCGACCCGAGGTGCCGGGTGATGATGGCGCCTGCTTTCATGCGAAATAGTTCGGAGGTAAAATACTCATCCATGATGGGCTTCCAGTCGGACTGCTGCGGCATGATCGCCGCAAAACCATCGCGTCGGCTGGAGAGCACATTTTGCCTTTTCACCTTGATGCCTTTTTGCAGCGCTACGATGTAGACGGAGAGGGGGATGTATCCAAACCCCTTGCTGTCGCTGGCAATGGTACGCATCACCTCGTAGTCTTCCTCTTTGTAAATGACCGGCAGCCGGGCGTAAAAATTCGTACGCAGCGACAACACATCTTCTGTCATGGTGGTACCGGCCATAGTATACGCGCGCATTTCGCGCAGGCGGCCGGTGAACTCCTGCGAACTGGCGTACATGGGCTCCAGGTTATTGGTGACCAGCACGTTCAGGTCGGGCATATAGGGTAAGGTAAACTGTACTTCTTTGCGGCGGGCGGGGGTAATGGAGAAATAGGACCAGCCAAAGACACCGGGTTGCGGACTGTTGCGCACTTTGTGGTAGATGCTGTCGAAGGCGCCCACCCTTTCCCACACGATGGTGAGCTCGATGCCGTATTTCAATTGCAGCCAGGACTTCATCGACTCCATGATCTCATACTCCACCCCTTCCAGCCGGTCGTCTTTATTCAGGTAAATAAAGGGTTCGATATCGTCCCATAGCGCCGTCACGGTGCCTTTCTTGTTCCTGAATACTTCCTGCCAGCTGTCGCCCTTCCGCGGTGTGGGCTGCGCCTGTACCCATGTCACCGTCAAAAGGAGCACTACCGTCACTACTGATCGCTTTACCGTTGCCCGGCTCCTCATGGTTTTGGTTCTTTTAACAAAGATCACAAAAGAACGACCAAACTGCCGCTTTACTTAACGAATGGCGGTTTTGACTTAACGGATGGAGGCCTGCCTTGAGTGGGTATGGCGGGGTCCTGAACCAGGTGGAGAGTCGGCTGCCTGTTACCGGCCTCAAAATACCCGCAAACGTCTAGCACGAACCACTGCCTGGCCAGCGCATACACCAGCCAGATCGCCGGAACGGGTTTCGGACTATCTGTTAAGTGAATCCGGTCATTTGTTAACTGTGCCCGTTACTGGCTGCCGTGCAAAGCTACATTCGCTGTACACACTATTAAAACCCATCAACATGAAACATGTAGGCATTATAGGCGCAGGCATCAGCGGACTGACCACGGCCAAAACATTCCTGGAAAAAGGCTACCGGGTGACGGTACTGGAAAAGACAGCCGACCTGGGCGGCGTATGGGAGAAAAGCCGGTCTTACCTGGGGGTGGCTACGCAAACTACCCGCGACGAGTACGCCTTCTCCGATTTTCCCATGCCGGCCGCTTACCCGCTATGGCCTTCCGGCGAGCAGGTGCAGGCTTATCTCCGCAGCTATGCCGTCAGCAAACATATATGGCCACATATCTGGTTCAATACCCGTGTTGACCGGCTATTATTCGATCAATCGAAATGGGAGGCCCATATTACCGACCTCCGGCAGCAGACCACCCACCAACTGTCTTTCGATTTCGTGGTGATCTGTACAGGTACTTTTCATCAGCCCCATGTACCCGCCTTTGCCGGAATCGACAGCTTTGTGGCGGCCGGTGGACAATTGCTGCACAGCAGTGAGGTAAAGAGCGATCGGCTGCTGCACAACAAAGCCGTGACCGTGGTAGGCTTTGCCAAATCAGCCACTGATATAGCCACCTTATCGGCTGGCCTCGCCAGCAGTACTACCCTGCTGTACCGAACCGCACAGTGGAAGGTGCCGCGTTATTTCGGCAACAAGATCAATATGCGCTTCCTGCTCTTCTCCCGTTTATCGGAGGCTTTCTTCAACGCGCCGCGCAAGTCCTTTGCGCAAAGATTGCTTCATTCAGTAGGACGTCCCTTGGTGTGGGCGCAATGGCGGGGACTGGAAGCCTTGCTCAAATGGCAATTCAAGCTGAAGGCGTGTGGCATGCTACCTACCCACCGCATCGAAGACCAGATCAGTTGCAGCCTGGGGGTCGCGCCGGAGGGGTTCTATGAGCTCGTACATCAACAAAAGATCAAGGCGCACCAATCCGAGATCGCCCGCATCGATGGCAAACAACTGGTGCTGGCGAACGGACAAACCATCCATACGGATGTATTGGTATGCGGTACGGGCTTCACCCAGGAGCTGCCTTTTCTCGATGAAAAATACCGCCACCTGATCGTAGGCGATGACAAGCGCTACCATCTCTTCCGCAACATCGTTCATCCCCTGGTGCCTCAACTGGGTTTTGTAGGATTCAATTCCAGTCTCTTTACTACCCTTACTTCCGAAGTGGCCGCCAGCTGGCTGCTGCGGTATATGGAGCAAAGCCTGCACCTGCCAGATGCGGCCGCCATGCAGGAAGACATGGCTTTTATGGATGCCTGGCGCACGCAAAGCAGGCCTATCGCTGCCGAATTCGGTGGCACCTGTATTGCGCCGTTCAATTATATGCACCTCGATCAACTGATGACCGATATGGGCTTACCCGTGAAGACAGGCCGTGGATTAAAGGCTTACCTGAAACCCATCAACCCGGCCGATTACCACCAGCTGCTGCGTGGCAGCCGGCAACAACCAGCCATGCTGAAGAAAGTGAAACCTGCCTATCAGTATTATTGATCCGTTAAGCCGGAGCACTCATTCATTAAGCGACTGGTGACCCCGCCATTTTTGAACTGCAACTTTGTACTGTTCATTCAATAAACAAGAATCTATCTTTCATTACAACAAACCGATTTATGAAAAAAGTATCTTTCCTCTTAGCGATGCTCGCCCTCTCCACAACGACTACGGTGCTGGCACAACAAAACAAAACGGTCAACCACAACATCGACGTAAAACTGAGCGATGGCAAAAACACCATTCGTATTCCCGATGAAGGCGGTACGATCCAGTTGGTGAAACGCGGCGATAAATTCTCCGATGTGGTGTATACCGATGCGGCGGGCAAAAGTACGCGCCTGAGCCCGGCCAGACCCGGTGCCAGCGTAGCGCCCACACCAGCCTGCAAATGGCCTATTCCCGATGCCTGCTATTCGATCCCCAACAACCAAAGTATTGGCATGTGTATCTGCAAGGCCACCGACCTCAAGAGCAATGACGACTTCACCGTCGGCCTGTTGCTGCCTGCGGTGCAGAAAGTGCGTGATGCTGCCAGCAGGAATAAATAAAAAACCAGCTACGAAAAGAAAGGTCCCGGCCGCCCTGTTGCGAGCCGGGATTTTTTTATTGAAAAAGTGTTAATAACTTCAGAACCTTGCGCAAAAGGAAACCGGCCCTCCCATCGTCTGATGGACCAACCGGCCTGGCCGGCTGCACATGAGAAAACCAATTATTCATCAATTCTAATCGCTACATGATCCGTTCAAGACACTGCTTAAGTATTTCGCTGGCGCTGTTGTTGAGCACCGGTCTCACCAGGGCGCAATCTGTTCCGGCGCCCAAAGAGCATTTCGGGTTCAATATCGGCGACAACTACCAACTGGCCACGTACACACAAACCGAGGCCTATTTCAAAAAGCTGGCAGCCTCCTCTGACCGTACCAAACTGGTGGAGATGGGCAAAACGGAAGAAGGACGCACCCAATGGATGCTGATCGTTTCTTCCCCCGCCAACCTGGCCAAGCTCGACCAATACAAAAAAATATCGCAGCAACTGGCGCATGCCGAAGACCTGACCGAAGAGCAGGCCCGTGCCCTCGCTGCCGAAGGCAAAGCCGTGGTCTGGATCGACGGCGGTCTGCACGCCACAGAAACCGTGGGTGCCCACCAACTGATCGAAACCGCTTACCAGCTTACCAGCCGTAAAGATGCCGAGACCATGCGCATCCTCGACAATACCATCATCTTGCTGGTGCATGCCAATCCCGACGGACAGGAGCTGGTGACCAACTGGTACATGCGCGAAGCCAAGCCGGAAAAGCGCTCGTTGTCTTCCCTGCCCCGCCTCTATGAAAAATATGCCGGACACGACAACAACCGCGACTTCTTCATGGCCAACCTGCGCGAAACGCAGAACATGAACCGCCAGCTGTACATCGAATGGTTGCCACAGATCATGTACAACCACCACCAGGCAGGCCCTGCCGGCTCGATCGTTGCCGGCGCGCCCTACCGCGATCCGTTCAACTACGTGTTTGACCCCTTGCTGATGACGAGCATCGATGCGGTGGGGGCAGCCATGGTTAACCGCCTCAATGTAGAAGGCAAACCTGGCTATACACAACGGGATGGTTCGTCGTTTTCTACCTGGTACAATGGCGGTCTGCGCACCACCACCTATTTCCACAACATCATTGGCCTGCTTACGGAGATCATCGGCAGCCCTACCCCCGCAGAGGTACCCCTGGTACCCCAGCGTTTGTTGCCCAACGGGGCTACGCCCAATCCGGTAACACCCCGCAAATGGTTGTTCCGTCAGTCTATCGACTATTCCATTTCGCTCAATTATGCGGTACTGAACTACGCTACCCGTTACCGCGATGAGTTGTTGTACAATATCTACAAGATGGGCCGCAACTCCATCGAGCGCGGCAGCCAGGACTACTGGGGACTGGCGCCCCGTCGTGTGGCGGCCATCAACACGGCTTACCAGAATGACCAGAAGCGTACCAGCGGCGGCAGGCCCGCTGCGGCTGCAGAAGGTGCCGGTGGCGGTTTCCGCATGGGCGGCATGCCGGTCAAGTATTATGATTCGGTGATGAAGGACAAGACTACCCGCGATCCCCGCGGCTTTATCCTGCCCGCCGACCAGGCAGATTTCCCGACTGCTGCCAAATTCGTCAATGCGCTTATCCGCACCGGTGTACTCGTACACAAAGCCACGGAAGAATTTACCGTCAATGGTAAAAAATACCCCGCTGGATCCTTTATCATCAAAACCAACCAGGCTTTCCGTCCACACGTGCTCGATATGTTTGATCCCCAAGATCACCCCAACGATTTCCGTTACCCGGGTGGCCCTCCCATCGCGCCGTATGATGCGGCAGGATGGACATTGGCCTACCTGATGGGCGTTCAATTCGACCGTCTGCTGGAAGACTTCAATGGGCCTTTCCAGCGCATTCCTTATGGCGAATTGCAACAACCGCAGGCACCTGCGGGCAAAGCAGCTGCTGGTTATGTACTCAACAGCGCTGCCAACAACTCCTTTACCGTGGTGAACGAATTGCTGAAAGCGGGCGCACCGGTATTCCGTACCAAAGACGCCGTGAATGGCATGGCAGCCGGCTCTTTCTTTGTTCCTGCCGGTGGCAAAGCCAAAGGCATTGTCGAGAAAGCAGCGGTGGAGCAAGGCGTAGTAGCCCTCCCGGCCAAACGCCCCGGCTCGCTGAAGCCTGTCAGCAAATTACGGATAGCCCTGTGGGATACGTATGGCGGTTCCATGCCTTCCGGCTGGCTCCGGTATATTTTCGAGCAGTTTCATTTCGAGGCAGATGTTATCTATCCTCCAACGGTCGACTCGGGTAACCTGCGTTCCAAATATGATGTGATCGTATTTGTAGGTGGCGCCATTCCCGCTTTCTCGGCAGAAGGTGGTGGCCGGTTTGGTGGCGGTGGATTTGGCGGCGGCGCCAATGACAGCATCCCGGATGAGTTCCGTGGACGCCGTGGCCGTATCACGCCGGAGAAATCCATTCCCGAGCTGAAGAAGTTCCTCGAAGCGGGTGGCCGTGTGGTCACCATTGGTTCCAGCACCAGCCTCGCTTATCACCTGCAATTGCCGGTGCGCAATGCCCTGGTAGAAATGGTGAATGGCGAAGAGCAGCGCCTGCCGAATGAGAAATATTATATACCCGGCAGCGTACTGCAAGCGAGCCTCGATTCTACGCAGTCTGCAACTTACGGCCTGCCTGCCAATTGCGATATTTACTTCGATGCCAGTCCGGTGTTTACCCTGGCGCCCGACGCTATCGCCAAAGGCACGGTGAAACCCCTGTTGTGGTTCCCCAACGACAAGCCCCTGCGCAGCGGCTGGGCCTGGGGACAAGCCTACCTGCAAGGCGGCGTTACCGCGTTTGAAGCGAAAGTAGGCAGCGGTAAGCTATATGCTTTTGGTCCGGAGATTACCTTCCGGTCACAAACGCATGGCACTTTCAAGCTGCTGTTCAACCAACTGATCGGTGTAGCGGAATAAGCTGTCACCTGATATATAAGATGCAGACCGCGGCCCTAGGGCCGCGGTCTTTTTTTGTGTCGGTTTTGTTCTATTTCGCCGGCAGGCGCTGCTGTAGTTTTGGATTCAAATAATAGCCATGAAGAAATTATTCACCGGGTCCCTGTTGTGCAGCCTGCTGCTACTGCTGCAGTCGATGACTGGCCCGGCAGCCCAACAGACTGCTACCCCACGCACCGGTCAGGAACTATTTGAGCGACATTGCAAACAATGCCATGGTAAAGATGGTACCCGCGGTTTGTTTGGCGCGGCCAACCTGCAAACCAGCCGACTCGAAGATCCCGCCCTGTATGCGACTATTGCGAAAGGGCGTAAGATCATGCCCGCCTGGGACAGGAAACTGGATACCGCCGAGCTGGTACTCGTAGCCACCTATGCCAAAAGCCTTCGAAAATAACCCCTACAACGCCACCATCACCATGAAACCTACACGTATGACCATGATCCTGCTCGTAGCCGCTACCCTGGCTACTTCACTGGCAGCCGGCCTTTTTTATGCCTATACCTGTTCTGTCAATCCGGGCCTGAGCCGGCTGAGCGATACGGCTTACCTGGAAGCCATGCAATCCATCAACAGGGCCATCCTCAACCCGGTATTCTTCCTCAGCTTTATAGGTGCCGCTATCTTATTGCCCCTTGCCGTATACTTCACCTGGCGCCCGCACCCTACCGATACCACCTGGTGGTTTATGGCGGCGGCCATCCTGTACCTCATTGGAGTATTTGGGGTGACGATCGCCGGCAATGTACCGCTCAATGAAGCGTTGGACAGGATCAACATCGCGGCTTCCACACCGGCAGAACTGGGGCAACACCGGCAGGCATTTGAGCCAGCCTGGACCAGGTACCACAATATCCGCACCATCGCCAACCTGTTGAGCGCCATCGCAGCCATTGTCGGGTGCCTTTTTTATTCTAAGGGATAGCCTATACAGTTATGATTTTTATCGGCGAATGCCTATTTTGTGGTCAGGCAACGGCTGTTGCCTATCCCTGACCACCCATGAGAAATACACCCCCAGTCCTTGTTTTCCTGGCGAGACAACTGACCTGCTGCCTGTTCCTGCTGCTTTGTTACCAGACGCAGGCGCAACTACGTGCGCAATTTACGAGTGATGTCACCGCAGGATGTTCCCCACTGTCCGTTGCCTTCACCAATACCAGCACCGGAACAAGTGCCAGTACGCAATACAGCTGGGATTTTGGCAATGGGAATACCTCTAGCCTGGTCAATCCGGGAGCCATCTTCACAACCCCAAACGTCTATCCTGTCAAGCTAACCATTACCAGTGGCGGACAATCAGCTACGTATTCAGTCAATATTACCGTACGGGCAAATCCGGTGGTCAGCTTCGTGGCCGACAAAAGCAGCGGCTGCATACCCTTACCCGTACAGTTTACTGCAACGGCTACACAGCCCGGAACCGGATCGATCAGTTCCTATTATTGGGATTTTGGCGATGGATTTACGGAGGAAAAAACGGCGGCCTCCGTGCAACATATTTACCAGGTAAAGCAATCGACTGCAGTAAGCCTTACCGTAAAAAACGATGCGGGTTGCCACAGCACCGTAACCCAAAAAGACCTGATCGATGTACGCCCGCTTCTGCTGGCAGATTTCGTTTCGGACAACAAAGTCCTGTGCCAGGTCAATGACCCCGTCCGGTTTACCAACAAAAGCAAAGGGCCCGGTACACTGACCTACCTGTGGGATTTTGGCAATGGTCAAACCTCCGGCGCGCCAGACCCCTCACCTACCTTCAATACCCGCGGATCATATACCGTAAAACTGACGGTCAATAGCTCCGAAGGATGTACCGCCACCAAAACAGCCTCCAACTACCTGAACGTAGCCAATTACGCAGCCACCATTCAGATGCCGCCGTCCGGCTGTACAAAAGACGCTGCGACTTTTAAAGCTGTGTGCACACCTCTGCCCGACAAGATCGACTGGGAAATAGATGGCGTGCCGCAAACCAAACACGATGACAGTTTAAAAGTTCCCTTCCTGACTCCCGGCACCTACACCATCAAGCTCATCGCCACCTTCGGCAACTGCATTCAGGAAGCGACAGCATCACATACCGTAAACGGATTACCACCATTGACGGACATCAATTACACCACCGATCCGGATTGCTTTCAATTTGGCGCTGTAACCTTCAAAGACAATACCCCGGGTGCCGTTAGATGGGAGTGGGATTTCCAATATCGGTATTGGGAGGCCAATAAAACGATGGCCACGACACGCGAAGCCTCGTATACCTTCCAGAATGCGAACACCTGGCCGGTGCGACTGAAGATATTCGATGCAGGAGGCTGCACCGCCGAAATCATCAAAGATATCTCTGTAATACCAGCCAATATCGATATCAACATCAGGTTTGAAAAGCCGGCACTTTATTATGGAAATGTCAGCTGCGGCCCCAACCACGCTTACCCCAAGGCCACCAACAGCCAACACCTGGTAAAATACCAATGGTCGCTGGATGGCAAGGTCGTTTCAACCGATCCGGAACCTGCTATCTTCCTGGCCACCCCCGGATCACATTCCATCAGACTCGATTATGAAACAGACAAGGGATGCAAGGGTTTCGTAGAAAACCAATCGGTACTTATGTTTAGAATACCGAAACCGGATTTTGAATCCGCCAGCGGAACGACCGTTTGTGGCAATACGCCGGTCAGATTTGTCAGTAAGTCGCAAGACAAGGATGTTTTTAATTCGGAGCTTTATGTCATCAATGGCGTAATGCCCCAACCCCAGATAGGCATCTACGGTTATTACATACATACTTTCACCGAATCCGGCCCCTACACCATCAAAATGATCTCCAGCAATACCGGGTGCGTCGACAGTATCACCAAGACGGCGTATATCACCGTAAAGCCGGGGTTTGTCAGGATTACCGGACATACGCAGACCTGCGAAGACAGGCTGACCGTAAAGATTGCACAGACCTCGAAAGAGGTAGACACGTATGTATGGAATTTCGGCGACGGCCAAAGCGCCACGATGACGACCAACGAACCAGAGATCGAACATACCTATGCCCAGGACGGCGCCTACAAAGTGTTGGTCACCGCTATTACCGCGCAATGTGAAGTAAAGGACTCGATAATGGTTTATATACGGCGAAAATCGACCCCGACCATCGCCGTCGACCCTGCGCAATTCGCCAACCTTTGTCCCGGTCAACCACTGCCCGTTACCTTCACTAACCTGACCGCTTCGCCTAACCCTGCCCAGTGGTTCCACTATTATATGGATAAATGGGAATACAGTGACGGCACCACCTTTACCGGCAGTAACAATGCTGTCAACAACCAGGTATATCCCCTGGCGTTTAAAACCCAATTAACCGGGCTCGATGCCGCTCAAAGCAGGATCCGGGTGATCCTGAAAGAAGCGAATAATGGATGCCTCGACACCAGCAATTATATTACTTACAACATCAAAGGCTCACTGGCCGATTACACCCTGCTCAACAATGACGTCTGCTTCAACGCCCCCCTGCAGATCAAAGACGTCTCTACTTCCAGCCCGGGCACACAGATCCAACGATGGGACTGGGACTTTGGAGATGGTCAGCGCCAAGCAGCTACACAGGGCGGCATCGTATCCCATCAGTATGCTCATCCCGGCACCTACCATATCACCCTGAAGGTTTCCGACAATGCCGGTTGCACCTCTACCACCGTTCAGCAAACCACACAATCGGCCCGTATCAACGGTCCCCAGGCAGCATTTGATGCCAGTGCTGCCAACATACCTCTGAATGGTACCATCCAGTTGACCAACAAAAGCAACGACTTCAGTTATAACCGCGCCACTTACCGTTGGGACTTTGGCAACGGCACCTATGCGACCGAGGCCAGCACCACGATCAGGTACACGGTACCGGGCCCCTACACCATTACCCTCACGGCTACCGATCCGGTTACAGGGTGTACGAGTATCGATAGCCGGTCAGTGCTCGTAGGCCCGGCTACGGCCGATTTTGCCTTCAATAAAGTCTATGTAGGAAAAAGCAATTGTTTGCCCCTGCTGGTCAGGTTCTCGTCCAATACCGTCGGCATCGATAGTGTTAGCTGGGACTTTGGAGATGGTACCCGAGCAGGCAACACGCCCGCTCCCACGCATATTTATAACCAGCCCGGCAAATATTACATTACCCTTACTTCGTATGGTCCGCATACAACGCTGCAGAAGCTCGACTCCGTGATCATCCTCGAGCCACAAACTACCTTCCGGGCCGACCAGTGGGAAGGCTGCCCCGGACAAACGGTAACGTGGGATCTCACCGGGATCAATACACAGGGATATACCTGGGACTTTGGCGATGGCAATACCAGCACGGCACAATCAGGATCCATCACCCATAACTATCCGCTACCCGGAAGTTATGCTCCCACCCTGCTGATGAAAGATGTAAACGGGTGTATTACCGCTGTCAGCATCAGCGACAAAGTGACCATACACCCCAACCCCACCATCCGGATATCACCCGTAGCGGGAACGGCCTGCCTTGGCCAACCGATCACCTTAACCGCCAGTGGTGCAACAACCTACCAATGGTTGCCTGCCTCAGGTCTCGACAATGCCCAGGCTACGCAGCCCATCGCCACACCTGCTCAAACTACTACGTATACCGTAGAAGGAACAGATCAGCATGGATGCAAAAATACAACCGCCTACACGCTGACAGTCCACCAGCCCTTCACCTTGCAGATAGCTCCGGAAGCAACCCTGTGTGAAGGCGATAAAACAACCTTACGGGCAACCGGGGCCGACCGGTATAGCTGGATCAACAGCACCAATGGCATCGACAATATCGTATCCCCCACACCCACCATTAACCCATCAGTAACTACCAGCTACACCCTTGTAGGTTATGATCGCGTGGGTTGCTTTACGGATACGGCGACTGTACACGCAACGGTGCATCCCCGGCCACAGGTACAGGCCAGCAAGGATACGGCCGTTCAGCCGGGAGATAAAGCTTACCTCACTGCCACTGCCACGGGTGATCAACTCAAGTGGGCCTGGACACCCGCCAACTACCTCAGTTGTACCAATTGCAATAACCCCATCAGTACACCGCAGGCAGAAATGATCTACAAAGTCACGGCTACCAATCAATACAACTGTTCTGCATCAGACGAAGTAGTCGTCAAACTGTTGTGTGACGAGTCGCGGGTCAGGATACCCAATGCCTTTAGCCCCAACAACGATGGCAACAACGACCACTTCGTCGTACTGGGCGTATCGGTGATCAAACACATGATCATTTATAATCGATGGGGCAATAAAGTATTCGAAGGATATGACATACCCACCAACAACAAAAACCGGCTGTGGGACGGCAATATGAATGGCATCCCACAACCGGTCGGCACGTATGTCTATTACATGGAGCTGCAATGCCCCAAAGGAGAACTATTCAACAGGAAAGGAGCGGTCACCTTGGTACGATAGCAGCTATTGCAATTGCGCGATCAAGGCCTTCAAAGCCACTTCATCGGGCAGGTATACATTGCCAAAGTCCAGCACCAACGGATTGGAGAAGGTCATCGGGTTGACGGTTGGTTTCCGCAGACTACCATGAAACTCCCAGGCACCTGTTTGCTCCCGCAGTGCCTGAATATTATCGGCCGTAATACCCGCACCCGGCATGATGCTGATGCGATCACCAGCCTGCTGCACCAGTTGTTTCAGCAACGGTATGCCCTCCGGCGCGCCGCTTTTTTGTCCGGAGGTCAGGATTCGTTCACAACCCGCCGCAATGATATCTTCCAAAGCCTGCAATGGGTCGGGCGTGGCATCGAAAGCCCGGTTGCAGGTCACCCCCATGGGGTAAGCCCATTCCACAAACTGCTTGAGTTTATCGACATCGATCTCGCCATTGATCTTCTGTACGCCGATGGAAATACCATCGCAGCCCAGGTCTTTGCATACCGCGATATCAGCCTTCAGCATCGCGAGCTCATCTTCATCGTAATAGTAATTGCCGCAGCGCGGACGCAGGATGGGGTACAATTTAATGCCCAGTTTTTCACGGGTACGCCTAATGACGCCGTAAGAGGGAGTCGTTCCACCTTCCACGGGATTGTCGCATAACTCCACGCGATAAGCGCCCAGCTTTTCTGCCAACAGGCTGGATTGAATATTAAAAGAACAGAGTTCGAAACGTGCTTTGGTAGCCATAGTTTATCGTAACTAAGTGATGAGTTTTAGTAAATACTTTTCGCAGTATACAACTTTTCTTCCTGCCCGCTCTTAACAGCATACGTAAAACCTGGCTGCAGGGCATAAGCGCCCGCTTGTCCCGCTTTGTTCAACGCAAGAAAGCCTACCTGGATATCTTTGGCGTGAACCGGGTTGCGCTTAATGAGTCTTTCTATTGCCAGCTTGCAGGCCTGCTCTGGTTGATGGCCCTGGCGCATCAGTTCAACGATCAGGTGGGCACCCACCATGCGGATCACTTCTTCCCCCACGCCCGTAGCAGTGGCAGCACCCACTTCTGGATCTACATACAACCCGGCCCCAATGATCGGCGAATCGCCCACCCTACCCTGCATCTTAAACGCCAGTCCGCTGGTGGTGCAGGCACCACTCATGCGTGCCTGGCTGTCGATGGCCAGCATGCCGATGGTATCGTGGTTATCGACACCGCCTGGCATGGGATCTGTTTCTTTGTTGTAGAGATAGCCATAGCCCTGGTTCTCGATATTGATGATCGGTTTGTATTGAGCCGTCTTCAGCCATTCCTTCCAGGCTTTCTCACTTTCCGGCGTCAGCAGGTTTTCTTTTTTAAACCCGTTGGCCAACGCAAAGCGCTGGGCACCTTCTCCTACCAGCACGATATGTGGTGTTTTCTCCATCACGAGCCTGGCTACCGAAATGGGATGCATGATCTGCTCGATGCACATCACCGAACCACAGTTGTAGCGTTCATCCATGATACAGGCATCGAGTGTCACGCGGCCGTCCCGGTCGGGCAGGCCACCATACCCTACACTATTGCCTTTGGGATCACCTTCGGGCACGCGTACACCCACCTCCACGGCATCCAGTGCATAACCACCGTTGCCCAATATTTCCCAGGCAGCCTGATTGGCCGCCAATCCCATCTTCCAGGTGGATACAACAATGGGCGGTGTAGTTGATTGCGTTGCCCCTGTATTGCCGGCAGCCTCATCGATATTGGGAGTGCCTTCAGCCAGTACATTCCCCAGCGAGAGCATGCCGGCTGAACCTAATAAAGAGCGTTGTATGAATTTTCTACGTGTAGACATATTAATGGGGATATAATTGCAGGGTCAATGCGGAGCGACAAACAACTCTTCCATTTCTTCGAGGGAGCGCCCCTTGGTTTCTTTTACAACCTTCCAACTGAAGATAAAATTGGTGGTACTGCACACGGCAAAGATCCAGAACAACATCGCCGGCCCGGCATGAGCAAGTATCCAGGGCACAAACTGCCCCACGGCCCATACCGCCACCCATAACATGAGCGTACAGAAAGCCACCGCCTTGACACGCACTTCCGTCGGGAATATTTCGTTGATGATGATCCAGGTAATGGGCCCGAGCGAGAAGGCAAAGCAGGCAATGTAAAACAACATCAGCACCAGCAACAAGGGTGTCTTCGTTTGGCCGGTATAGAACAACAGCCCGCACAACACCAGCGATACCACAATGCCGGCTAACCCGGCTTTCAACAGTGATTTCCGGCCATAACGATCCACCAGCCTGATGGCGATAAAAGTAGCCAGCACATTCACTGCACCGATGATCACTTGCAGCAGCAAGGCATTGCTGCTATCGAAACCAGCGGCCTCAAAGATGGAAGGACCATAATAGATAATGGCATTGATACCCGAGAACTGTTGTAAGATGGCCAGCACCACACCGATCAACAACGGCAACCGGATATTTTTGGCCCATAAAGAGCCTGATTTACCATTGGCCTTCATGGCTGCATGGGCTATATCGTATAACTCTTTTTCTACTTCCTCGGGATCACGGATCACCTGCATCACTTTCGCTGCCTGGTCGGCTTTTCCATTGCTCACCAACCAGCGCGGACTTTCGGGCACCTTGGCCAGCATGACCAGGAATACAATAGAAGGGATCGCCATCACCAGGAACATGGGCCGCCAGATCTCGGCGCGGCTGAACCACGACAGATCGATACCATCCAGCCAGGCGTTGGAAGCATAAGCCAGCACGATACCCACCGTAATAGCCAGCTGATAATAAGCCACCATCTGGCCGCGTTTGCTGGCCGGGGCAAATTCCGTGATATACATGGGAGAGATCACCGATGCCATCCCCACGCCCACTCCGCCGATCATGCGGCTGAGTACCAATATAAAAACCGAAGGTGCAAAGGCACAACCAATAGCCGACAACAGGAACATCCAGGCAGCGATGATGATTGTCTTCTTACGGCCAATCCGGTCGCTGAGAAAACCAGTCACCAATACACCTACAATACAACCGATGAGCCCGCTGCTGACCAGCCAGCCTTCCATCACCGCGTCGAGGTCAAACTGCAACTTCAAAGGCGAGAGCGCGCCGGAAATAACGGCCGTATCAAATCCAAACAAGAGACCACCCAGGGCCACAATGAGGCATACCGCCTGCTGGCGAAATCCACTTATACTCATACAATCGTTTTAGATCCTTACAAAAGCCTTGATGGTGGCACACTCGGTTCCTGCACCTTCGCCATGCGGCGTTATCGTATAGGCACCCACTTGCTGGGGAATGATAAAGGTTTCGGCATAATGCACGACAAAAGGCTCGAAAGCACCGGTCGGACTTTCTACGATTGCCTCCCTGCCCTGTACCAGGTTCAACACATTTACACTGGCGCCCGTGTGGTGCAGGACTGGCCGGCTGAACCAATGCCGCCGGGTTTCAATAAACTCCCGTTCGTGCAACCCGGTCTTCTCTTCCTTCCACCCCTCCCCTTCGCCGATCAGGGACACGGCATTGATGAGCTGTGCTTGCGTAAAGGCAGGCGTACGCGACCAGTCGAGCACCTGTTTACCGTGCTCGATATTGATAGGCCTGGGTTTGCCATCGAGGCCCATACGGCCCCAATCCCACAATTTGAAGGTGAAGATGAAAGGGGTTGCACTGATCTCGAGCACCATACTGTTCTTGCCGGAGCAATGCAAGGTACCGGCAGGGATGAGGAAATGGTCGTGTTTCTTGACAGGCCATCGGGCCGCATACTGATCCGCATCGAAAGCTGTGGCTCCCTGTTGCGCCAGGCGCAGGTCATCGATCATCGCAGCAGGATCAATATCCTCCTTCACGCCGAGATACACCACCGCATCCGGCTCCGCATCGAGGATATAATAACTCTCATCCTGCGTATAGTGCATGCCAAAATGCTCCTGTATATATTCTGTGGTCGGGTGTACCTGTAAGCTCAGGTTGCCGCCTCCCATGGTATCGAGAAAATCAAACCGAATGGGAAATTCATCCCCGAAGCGCGCCTGTACCGCTTCGCCCAGCAAGGCCTTGGAGGCAGCCAATACCAGGTTGATAGCCGGTGTTTCAAACTCCACCCCATTGAACCGGAACAGGAGGCTATTCTCTTCAGGCACGCCATCAAACGACCACGCATAGTTGGCGGCACTTCGATCGAGGTCACACACCTCCTTCATCCATTGACCACCCCAGGGACCAGGATCAAAAAAAGGTACCAGCCTGAACGGTTGCGTGGTCAGTTGCTGGTACGCCTTGTTTAAACCGGGGCCGGACACCAGCTTCGGCTTACCGCCGATGGTGGTATCGACCACGAGGTCCCAACGGGGCATCAGTTGTTTCTTGTGGCGATCACAGATCCGCCAGTCAACAAAAAATGCCTGTTTATATTGAAGAGCTGATTTAAGCGAGGCATTCTGCACACCCAGGTTGCTGATCTCATTGCGACGGAAACGTTGCTGGATCTCCCAGCGCGGCATATCAAAATAAACGACCAGGTCAGCCTCCGGCGCCAACAAAGCAGCGCCCGGCCCCAACACATATACGTTACCTGCAGCAATGGCATTGATGGCAGTACGTGATTTATCGAGCTTTACCGGATCAAAGAGATCGATCATCTGCAACCGGGTAAGGTAACCAAACACCTCATCATCGGTCACATCCGGATAGATCAGTGCCTGGATGGCATTGGCCGTCAACAGGCAATCTTTCGTACGATAATAAGTGCCTGGCAGGTACCGGGTCAGGTATGCTACCAGCTCCTCTTCCCGCACGCCGTGGTAGCAATCCAACACGACTACCTGCTTAGTTGCTGTTGCATCGATGCCGGCACCAATTACCTGGCATACCGCTTCCCAGCCTGTTGCAGTTTGGATGGTGGCATCTTCAATAACCGTAACCGGAAACTTATCATAGTTGGAACGAATAGGCTTACCTGACATGCGCTACCCCTCCTTTCGTTTCGGCCGGAAACAATTTCTCACCCTTCAGCAAGGTCTTATAACGTTGTAATGCTTCAATAAAATAATAGTCGGCATAAACCAATGGTACATCGATCTCCGTCTGGTGTGGGATACTGCCCACGCAATGTTTGATCAGGAAATCACCATTGGTACCTGGCTCCGACCGGTAGGCGGGGCTCGCCAGTGACTTCAACATGGTGATGGCTGGCTCGCGGTACCGCTTCTCTGCTTTTCCGACGTAGGTACTCAACTCTATCAGGGCAGCAGCCGTGATGGCCGCAGCAGACGCGTCGCGGTAATGCCGGGTATCCTTCAACGCGTAGGAATTTACACCAGGCTGGTAACCTGTTTGTCCAATATTGAAATCCCAGTAAGGCACTTTGTCTGCGGGCAGGTTCTTGTGCTGAAGGTAAAAATCGGCCATACCTCGCGCAGCCTTCAGGTAACGTACATCGCCGGTTTCGCGGTAGATCATCGTGTACCCATAGATAGCCCAGGCTTGTCCCCGCGCCCAGGTAGAATTATCCGATAGGCCCTGTGCGGTTTCCCTGCCTTCTACGGCACCCGTTTCTTTGTTGTAGCACACCACATGGTAAGAGCTATAATCTTTTCTGAATTGATGCTTCAGGGTATTGTCGGCATGCGTAATAGCTGTTTGATAGAAAGAGCTATCGCCCGTCATTTTGGTAGCGAAGAATAGCAACTCCAGGTTCATCAGGTTGTCGATGATCACCGGGTATTGATACACTTTATTGCCATGCCAGGAACGGAAATTGTTCCAGGATTTGATGCAACCCACTTTGGGATCGAAGCGTGTACTCAGCGAACGTGCCGCCTGCACCAGGTCATCTTTGTATTTGGGATTGCCGGTTAGCCGGTACGCGTTGCCATAACTGCAATACATCATGAAACCCAGGTCATGGTGCTCGGTAAAGAACTTGAGCGGCTCGAGCCTTTCCGTCCACCGGATAGCCCCCGAACGGATCGCAGTGTCATTGGAAAACTCATAAGCATACCAAAGGCTGCCCGGAAAAAAGCCCGGCGTCCAGTCGTACATATTGGTGGATACCATCTCACCCTGCGGGTTGATGGTCCGGGGAAATCCCTCCTTACGCTCCATGGCCTGCACCATCAGCTTCACCTGGGCCTTTGCGAGATCGAGATTCCGGCTAATGAACTGACCTTCATCAGACGGCGCAAACGCAGCCAATGCACCACCTACGCACAACAGACCTGCAAACAAAAATTTCTTCATCAGATATACTTTAAAGGTTTAATATGCTTTACGGATCACGATACGATGCTGCCCCTGCAGCTGGTCATCGCGTTTAGTAAACACCAACCGGTACACAACCGGTGGCCAGCTCACCAATAACTTTTTGTCGTCGACCGTAATAGATGCTATACTATAGCTAAACTTTTTCGGATCATACGACAGCTCCAGCCGGTCATTGCCCGTGATCAATCGCAACAAGCCTTCCCGTATCACCTCAACAGACGCACTTGTCATAAAATGCAAGGCAGTACCGCCCTTATCCGCTTCCAGCTTCCAATCGTCGCTGATGGTAAAGGACCTGCCTCTTTGCAGGGAATAGGCACGCGTCCAGCTGCGTACACCTGCCGCCACCGGATAGGCAGCAGCTATATCCACGCTGAAGCTGACCATGGGTCCGCGGTCTTTGAACTGCACCATCCGTGCTTCGTAGGTGCGCCCTTCTTTTTGCTCCATCCCGTTGATCAGGGGCACATTGTGGAAAGCGGAACGCATCGTCCAGATCGAATAACGATCCGGTCCAAAAGTTTGCCCCGTGTAAGTACCGCTACCAATATCGATCAGTACAGGTCGGCCATTGTAAAACAATACGCAGGTACCTACATCATTGTGGTTGTGACTTTCCTCATTGTGCCCGGCCAGCGCCGAGAAATAAAAACCCTCCGCACTACCAGCATGATCCCTGGCCAGCGCGATACCAGTTTGCGGCATCCAGGCAGCAGCCATATAAGGCGCATGGGGCGTTACCTGCAACACCTCACGGGTCATGAACAGGTTGCGCAAACCACCGTACAAAGTTTCCACGGGCACTGCCCGTTGCCATCCCTGCTGATGAGCGAGGTACGATCCAAAACCGGTAAGCTGTTCGTCGCCGGTGGCCTTGCCATACAAATACACCAATCCCGCATCTACCGTTAGCCGGGCAGCGGCATCTGCATAATTCAGGTAATAGTTGCTATCGATAAAAGCCTTACCGATATACGAACCAATATTTTTGATCAGGGGTTCGTGGAAGAGATCGATCTTGCCACCGGTCGCCTGCTGCAACAGGGAGAGGTAATTGTACAACATACCTCCCGCGTGCGACCAGTAAGCAGGACCTTCTTCACAGGCCCCATCCTCCTTGTAATAGTTGATGAATTTGTCAACAGAACGCATTGTTTTGTACATCCCAGCCAGCCGCTTTGCCGGATCGTCTTCGACCAGCAACAGACAGGTCAGTACATTGTAATTGAGCCATACATTCCAGTTGTTGACCATTCGTTGTTTACCGTCGAGCGCCATCCACCAGAAGTCACTGCGCGTATAATAAGGCTGCAGGATCCGACGGTCGATCTCCTGCTTTATCCGTTGCGCGATCAGTGGACTTTGCTTGTCAAAACTGTTCCTGAACAGAAAATAAGTCCAGGCCATCACATTGGCTGTGATGCCCGCTCCCAATTCCACAATGGGTTCATTGATATCCGGCAATCCAGGCCCTTTTCGTTGCAGACCGATGCTGGCGGAGATCGACCAGCTCGACACCTCACAGAGCGCCCACACACCATTAATGATCTGCGGCAGAAACCGTTCCTTTCCTTCTGCCAGCTCAGCAAATACCAGCTGCTTCAGTGCCGTTACATTCTGGTTGTAAATATCCTCCATGATGTACCGGTTGCCCGTCTTCACAAACTCGAGATAGGTGGTGGCCGGCACCGTCTTCCAGACATATGGCAAAGCCGTTTCGCCTGCTTCAATCAGCTTTAGTCGTTGTGCCCCATCGAGGCTGGCCCACCGTGCCCTATCGCTGTAAGCAGGCCATGCCTGCCTGATCGCATCAGGGCTATACGCCGTAGCCAAAGCTGTACTGTCAAATCTACCGGTCAGCATATTCCTTTCAGCCTGCCCGAATATCCGGGCAGGCGTCAGGAATACCGCTATCATTAACACATAATAAAGTCGCATAGTAAAAAAGATGTACCTGTACAATGTAACCAAAGTACAGGTACTGACAAACAACTTACCATTTGGGATTCTGGCCCATATTGGGATTCAGGCCTGTTTCATTGGATGGGAAAGGCCACCAATAATCCCTGGCTGTATTAAAAGTTCTTTTGGAAACATCCTGTACGATCACAAAACCATTGGCATCTACCGGTGCGGTGATCACGTTGACCTGCTCGGCCGGGAATTTTTTAGACCCCTTGACTGCTTTTACCAACTCTACTTCAGCCGTCTTCCAGCGAATCAGATCCCAGTAACGAAATTCCCCTTCAAAAGCCAGCTCGATACGTCTTTCACGGCGCAGCTCCTCCTGCATATTGAGTCCATTGCTGCTGACAAAGGCATTGGTCAGTTTGGGCATGGTAGCCCTGGCGCGCAACAGGTTGATGGACTTGTCGAGGTCGGCATCGGAGATGGCGCCGCCTCCCAGTTCAAATTTCAACTCCGCATAGTTGAGCAATATCTCACCGTACCGGATAATATTGTGGTGATTAAAACTCTGCTGAGATGCCCAGTCTTCTACTGTGGCATATTTCCTCACCTTATATCCAGTCGGCGTAAAGGCAAACGTCGGCACATAAGGTGTTAACGAAAAGCCCGGCACCACTTTCGAAAAGACGGTCATACCAATGCGTGGATCACGGTTGGTGAACTCGGACAATGTAGTGGTTTGTGGCTGTTCCATCGGAGACTTGCCCAGCGGCAATCCATCCTTATAGAGATACGCATCCATGAAGGAGCGTGTGGGGTTCACACCACCGGCATCCAGGAACTGACGGGTATAGTTGTGTTCCGAAATACTATTGGTGGCATTCTGACCATATATCCGTGCCAGGATGTTCTCTTTGTTGGCCCGGCCATTACCGGCATACTGGAACTGGTAAAAGTAACTGCTATCGGGTACGGTAGGATGTTTGTACACATCGTGACCCATGGTCATCAGGGTTTCTGTAGCCGTCAGCGCAATATTGAGGTGCTTGTTGGCATCGCCCAGGGCATGGTATTTATTCCGCGTGCCTTCAAACAGGCCCACCCTTGATTTCATCGCCAGGGCAGCATTGCGGGTAATACGACCGTATTCAGCAGCAGCCAGCGCAGCCGCCGTCGGCAGACCTGCCACGGCAGAATCGAGGTCTTTGTACAAAGAATCCAGGATACGCTCGCGCGGAGAACGATGGGCTACTGTCAACGTATCGTCTACATCGAAAGTGCGCAGGATGAGGGGTACATCGCCATACCGCTTTACCAGCTCGCTGTACGCGAATGCCCGGAAGAAGTAGGCTTCCGCCTTGTAACGACGAATAACGACCGCATCACCGCTTACCCGAACAGACTTCTCCAGGATATTGTTGCTTTTGCGGATCAAAGAATACGGAATGGAGAAAGCATTATCGGTAACGGGGATCGTGCGTGTACCATCGCTGATCGGGTTGGGCGCCTGCGCATACCCATCGTCTGCCCAGATGGCATTGACGTTATTGGTGATCACCGGTAAAGAAATATACAGTTCATTGCAGGCTAGCATCAGGTCATTGGTCGACTTCCAGAAATTGGCATCTGCCACCTGCGTTTCAGGGATCAGGTCCAGCTTTTTATTGCAGGCACTCAGGGCCACCGCCGACAGGGCAGAAAGGCTAAGTATATTACGAATGAAGCGTTTCATGTTTCAGGATTTGCTCGTTAGAAAGTGAGGTTTACACCCACCATGACGGTGCGGAAGAAAGGATATTGCCAGGTAGCATTGTTGGGCGTCTCGGGATCAAAAGCCGACTTGATCCACATCTTGTTGATCTCCCACAGGTCCTGTCCGCCCACATAGATCTTGGCCGCCGATAGCTTTGCTTTGGCGATCCACTCCGTAGGCAGGTTGTATCCCAACTGTACATTCTTCAACCGCAGGTAAGCACCGTTCATCAACCAATGAGAAGAACGCACGGTGTTCTGCGCGCCACCAATAAACAACCGCGGGAATTGGGCGTTTGGATTTTGCGGCGTCCAGTAATCCTTGTTGTAGTCCATGGGCATGATCCAGCTGGAAGTATAAGGGTACAAAGTAGTAGGATCAACAAACAATTTACGCTCACCAACACCCTGGAACATGGCCGAGAAATCGATGCCTTTAAAGCTGAATCCAAAGTCGAATCCATACGTGTAACGGGGATTGGTATTACCGAGGTTGACCAGGTCACCATGGTCCGATGCACGGCCCAGGCCAGCATTGATCTTTCCATCGCCATTTACATCTCGGTATTTGAGATCACCGGCACCCACCGCTGTACTAAACGTGGGATACTTGCTAACCTCGTCTGCGGTCTGGAAATAGCCCATGGCATCGTATCCAAAGATGGTATTGATGGAATACCCTTGAATGATCTGGTTGATACCAGGCGATATGGCGGTTTGGCCATTATAGTTCAGGATCTTATTCTGGTTGTCGCCGATATTGGCATTGATCCAGTAAGCGAACTTACCGATGTTATCGCGCCAGCCGGCCGACAGTTCCCAACCCCAGGTTTTGAGGCTTGCCAGGTTATAAGTGGAAGTGGCTACACCAATGATAGACGACAATTGTTTAGGCGCCAGCATATCATCATTGCGCTTTACAAAATAGTCGGCGGTTACCGTCAACCTGTTCTTCAGCAAGGCCATATCGAGGCCGACGTTGGAGGTCTCGATGGTCTCCCAGGTCTTGTTGGGCGAAGCCAGTACAGCCTGGTAATAGGAACGGCTTCTGACGTTGTTGAACGGATAAGCACTACCCGCTGCGAGCAAGGCAATATGATCATAGTTGCCAATCACCCCGTCGGAATTGCCCAACCGGCCCCAGCTGCCACGCAGCTTGAACTCGTCGAAGAAAGGCAGCGCATTGCTGAACCAGTCTTCCTGGTTGAGGCGCCAGCCTACTGACAAGGAGGGGAACGCATGCCAGCGATTAGTAGCAGCGAGTTTGGAGCTACCATCATACCGCAGGTTCACTTCAAACAGGTACCTGTTCTTGAAGACATAGTTCACCCGGGCAAAGTAGGATTCGAGCCCCCATTGTTGAATATCTTCTGTATTGGAAGCCTGCACCGGATCGCCAATGTTCAGGGTAAAGAAATCATTGGAAGCCAGGTTACGGGCAATGGCCGTGGTATTGTCATTGCGCTGATCCTCGTAAGCGTATCCACCGAGTACATGAAAATCGTGATCACCCCAGTTGCGGGTAAAATCAGCCAGCAACTGCACGTTGTTGGAGAACTGCTTGAAATTGTTCTTCGTAAACGAGTTGGGATTGTTCATGTAACTGCCGATACCAACCAGGTTATAGCGGGGAATCGTACGTACGTTGATCTCCTGGGCCTCTACGACCATACGTGGACTATAGGCCGCAGAAAGAGTCAGACCTTTTACCACATCTTTCGCTTTCAGCACAAACTGAGCGCTGGCATCGTCTACCCGTGTATCATTGGCGCCGGCTTCCTTCAGCAAGGCATAGGCAAAGTTGCCGCTGTTATCGTTGATATAACGATCGGTGGTGCCCGGGAAGAAAGTAGGATACAGCGACCGTGTCGTATACAGGTTGGAGAAGATGCGCGCGTTGCCCACGCTGGGCGATAGGATATTCGATTGGCGATAGGCCAGCCGGGCATCGAGGCTGAACATCTCCGAGAACTTGGTCGAATAGTTAAAACGGGCATTGACACGGTTTGTGTTATCGGGACCGAGTTTGAATACACCCTGCTGATCGAAATAACCCAGGGACAGGAAGAAATTATCCTTTTGGCCACCACCACGCAACGATACGTTGTGGTCCCACAGCGGACTATTGTCTCTCAGCACCAGCGGACGCTGGTCCAGGTCATAGAAATACAGGTAGTCGTTCACATTGCTGGGATTCACTACATAGTTCACGTTGGGGTCTTTCATCCAGCCTATCTGCTCATCAGTATATCCGGCAGATTGTCCGGCATTGATGCGGGAGATATTCAGCATCTCCGCTTCTTCCCAGGAATGCAGTTTACCGGGCACATTGGCCGGTTTCTGGCTGGCATATTTACCATTGTAGCTCACCACCAGTTTGCCCGACTTGCCACGTTTGGTGGTCACCAGTACAACACCACCTGCCGCACGTGCTCCATAGATAGAAGCAGCGGCCGCATCTTTCAGTACACTGATGTTTTCGATATCGTTCGGGTTCAGGCCACCGAGGCTACCAGGCACCCCGTCGATCAACACGAGGGCAGCGCTACCATTGACGGAAGAAGCGCCACGTATCTGCAGGTCGTACCCTTCGCGACCGGGTTCACCGGTGGTGCGCGTGACGGTAACACCAGCGGCGAGGCCCTGGAGGGCGGCAATCGCATTGGTCACGGGCCTGTTCTCGATCTTTTTGTTGTCGACCGTAGCGATAGCGCCGGTAAGGTTTACCTTTTTCTGCGCGCCATAACCTACCACGACGACTTCGTTCATGGCGCCACTTTTGGCGCGCAGACTAACGTCGATCGTGCTACCGGATCCAACCGGCACTTCTTTGACCTCAAAATTGACATTGGAGAAAATAAGCACGCTGCCCGCAGCAGCGTTGATGGTGAAAGCGCCCTGATCGTTGGTGGTGGTACCACCCTGGGCATTTCGCACCGTTACAGAAACATTGGGAATGGGTTGGCCATTTTCATCTGTTACTTTGCCCGATCTTGTCTGCACCTGGGCCGATAGTAACAGCGTGGAAGCAAAAAAAGCCAATAGTAAGGCCAGGGGTTTACATACTTTGCTACCATGGGCATGCTGCAATCGCGTCATATAGCAGTTGGTTTTTAAAATGAAAAAAAGATCAGGAGCGTTGCTGATCACCTGAGCGTTTATGTTTTAGTTACCTGACACAAATAACACCGGCTATGGCTTTTACCGGGGGGAGAATCTTAAATGGATCAGGGGAATATTTTAAACGTCTTGTAGACTATTGATTTTCAATAAACATTTTACATTCCTCTACCCTGCTGTAACTGATCAGCCGCACCTACAATACGTGTAGCGGGCTTTTGTTGCAGAAAAGAAACGATGCCTTTGGCCGAGACCGACGACTGCCAGCAGTAAATATGCTGCAAGGCCGGCAAGGATACCAGCGCACGTAGTCCGGCATCATCTATTTTGGTAGCCGTCAGGTTCAGGTATTCGAGATAGCTAAGGTTTTTAAGTGCAGGCATGCCGGCCGGCCCAACGCGCGTGCCCGACAGATCGAGCCGAACCAGGTGTTTTAACTGCCCCACCGAAGCCAGGGCAGCATCGGTCACCTGTGTGTGATCGAGCTTTAACCATACGATATGGTCCGCCAGCCTGGTCAGCAAAGCCACCTGCTCATCACCAAAGCCAGGCGCATTGATACAACTCACTTCCAGTAAATGCTGGTTACGCGCCACCGGCGCTACCAAAACACCCAGTTGCTGCAGCGCCTTGATCGCCGCCTGGTCCGGAGCCCCCACCGAGAGCGCGAATACGGGTGATAGCGCCGTGACCGTTCCGGTATCATTGCCCTGTCCTCCCTCCTGGAATGACCGCAAAGCCGCGAGCATTGCGCTATCGGGTTTTGCTTCGCTGACTGTCTTTTTCGTATCCGCACCCGATTGCACCCACCACCGCAGCATCGCCAATTCTTGTTCTGATAGTTGCGGCTGGTCTTTGGGCGGCATACGTTTGTCGTTGTCCTTCGGCAACAACAGGCGCCTGATCAATTCACTACCGTCGGTATTGCCGGGCAGGATGATGGCACCGTGCTTACCGCCTTTCATCAGCAGCTCCACACCATCCATTCTCAAACCACCTTTTACTTTCTGGGCGCTGTGGCAGCTATAACATTTCTCCTGGAAGACAGGTGTTACCAGGTCCGTGTATACCACAGCCTGATCGATATTGTCAATAGGCTTTCTGATTATAGCGGCCGTATCGCCTTTTTGAAGATCAATGCCCAGCCAACCAGCCACGGGCTGTGGCAATCCTGCCGTGAGGTAATCTTCTCCATGCGTCATATTACCGCCGAGGTGGCCAGCAATTGTCAATACCACCAGCAACCCACACAGCGCCTTGCGAAACCATCTTACCAGCGCCGGCCGTAGCACGCTGCGCCTTTTCATCCACCAGCACAGGCCCGACAAAAGAGCTACACCGATACCCAACCATTGGTGAAAAGCCAAAGTACTTGCTGCATAACCACCTTCCTGGCTCAGGAACCAACCTACCACACAAGACAACACCGCACTGATACAACCAGCCAGTAAACACACAGCGATCGCCGGATGCAATACCGACAAAGCCGGATTGCGCCATACCAGCAGCTCCATGATAAAAGCTACCACCAGCATACCGATGGGCAGGTGTACCACTACCGGATGAAAATGACCAAAATAACTGAACCATTCGTTGAGGGAAGCCAGCAACATGGAATTGGGGGTTTAAGCAGCACTAAATTCTTTCGAGCTTCACAGGATAAGTACCATCCGCCATCCATTGGCAGACATAGAGGTTTTTGTCATCGTCTACACATACGTCGTGACAATGTTTGAAGATCGGTTTGTCCTGCACCATCGGTTCAGGTTCTTCTCCTTTATAGATGGGCGCCGTACCACCGGGGTTCGACACCACTTTATTGTCCTTATTTAATATGGTCACAAAACCCGAATTCAGGGTCAGCATATGATGCTTCAAAGCAGAATAACACACGCCCGAGTACAGCATATCGCCATCAAATACGGGTCGGCTCATATATACACCGGGCAGGTAGATGGAATCGATGTATTGCCCATCCAGTGTAAAACGTTTGAAACAATTCTTGATCCGTTCGGTGCACATCAACAAGGGACGGGCAGGGTCACGCGTATCGAGTGCAATACCATGCACCTGCTTGAATTTATCGTCTTTGATAAAACTGTCGCCACCAAACTTGCGGATGAACTCTCCTTTGGCGGTATACTGCAATATGTATTGGGAACCGTAGCCATCGGCTACATAGATATCGCCATTGGGGCCAATGCAGGTTTCAGTAGGACCGAATCGATCGCAATCATTGTACTCCCCAATAAACTTCGGATGTTTGATCGTCAACAGCACCCGGCCATCGAGCGTCGTCTTGTAGATTTCTTTCAGGTCGTAATCGGTGATATACAGAAACTCTTCTCCGCCTTCGTTGTGCAGCGTAAGTCCATGACCACCGGGAAAACGATTACCCCAGCTATCGAGTAATTTGCCCGACCGGTCGTAGATCAGGATATTGTTCTTTGTTTCGTTGGTGAGCATGATAAGCCGCTTACGCTTGTCCATCACCATTTCATGGCAATCTTTGACGGGGTAGCGGCCGGCATCCAGCTGTCCCCAGGACCGGTGCACGCGGTATTTGAAATCACCATGACCGATGATGTCGGTATCGGGTGATAATGATCTAAGGATCGCAAAGGGCGAAGAAAAGGCGCCTGTAACACCCAGCGCCAGGGTGTCTTTCAGAAAAGTTCTTCTGCTCATAAGGTAGTGAGGACTTGGTTACGCAATGATGCCCTTGACCACTTCACCGGCCACATCCGTCAGCCGGTAGCGGCGGCCCTGGGTCTTGTATACGAATTGCTCATGGTCGATGCCCATCAGGTGTAACAACGTAGCCTGAAAATCGTGTACATGCACTTTATCCTTGACAATATTGTGGGCAAAATCATCGGTAGCCCCATACACCAGGCCGGGCTTTGTACCACCACCTGCCATCCAGATGCTGTACGCCGTAGGATGGTGGTCGCGCCCGAAAGCCTCTTCGGTGAGCGTACCCTGGCAAAAACTGGTACGGCCAAATTCGCCGCCCCATACCACCAGCGTATCATCCAGCAAGCCCCGTTGCTTCAGGTCTTTCACCAGGGCGGCAGAAGCCTGGTCTGTTTGTTTGGTAGCCTTCCGGATACCTTTGTGCAAAGCACCGTGATGGTCCCAGCCCAGGTGATACAATTGAATAAACCGAACATCCTTTTCGGCCAGCCGCCGTGCCATCAGGCAATTGTAGGCATAGCTGCCAGGTATTTTTACATCCGGGCCATACATATCGAGAATATGTTGCGGCTCATTGCTGAGGTCGGTGATCTCGGGTACCGCCATTTGCATGCGGTAAGCCATTTCATATTGGTTGAGCCGGCTGTCGATCTCCGGGTCCTGCCATTTATCTTTTTGCAATACGTTGAAAGAACGGATAAAATCCAATGCACGCCGGCGATCCATCTTCTCCACACCATCGGGTGAGGAGAGATACAATACCGGATCCTTCCCCGACATGAACTGCACCCCCTGGTGATGCGAAGGCAGAAAACCATTGCTCCAGGCGAGGTTACTGATCGGCTGGTCACCGCCACCCTTCGATACCATCACGATAAAGGATGGCAGGTTTTGGTTGAGGCTGCCCAACCCATAACTGATCCAGGAACCGATACTCGGTCTGCCGCTCAGTTGATTGCCTGTTTGTGTGAAGATCACGGCAGGCTCATGGTTGATCTGCTCGGTAAACATGCTTTTCACCACGCAGATATCGTCGGCAATACCAGCGGTATAAGGGATCAGGTCGCTGAAATACGCACCATTGGAACCGTACTGTTTGAATTCGGTAGCCGGCCTGGCCAGCGGGAAGCGATTCTGATTCGATACCATGCCCGATACACGCCCCGTACCCAACACACTGGGCGGAATATCCTGGCCATGCAGCTTGTACAACTCAGGTTTGTAATCGAACAACTCCATTTGCGAAGGACCACCACTCTGGAAGAGATAGATCACCCGTTTGGCCCGGGGCACGAAATGCGGATTCACCAGGGGCTGGTTCTCATCGCTGATCGCGCCTGCTTTATTAGCAGCAGCTACCACTTTTTTAACCTGCTGTTCATCGGCATTGCAGCCCAGCAATGTACCCAGGGCGATGCTGCCCAATCCCAACGCAGAACCACGCAAAAAATCACGCCTGCTTTTTTCCTGTAATGCTTTCCGGATATCATCCATAGATAGCCATTTAGAAAGATTGATAATTAATGTCGGGTGATGAATTCATCTGTATTGACCAGCGCCATCACCACATTTACCAACGCGGCCGTTTGTGTCAGCCCACCGGTATGTAACGGCACCTGCGCATGGCCCACCGACAATAGCTTCACCGCCTTGTCAGGTTGTTTGTCAAACAATGCCAGCTCCGTCGTATACATATTCGATAACAGGGTCAGCTCCTGCGGAGCCGGTCGCCGGCCGGTCACCAACCGGAAACCATATAAAAGTTGGTCGCTTACCGTGGCTCCGCCTTCCTGCATCATTCGCCCGGCTATATATTTAGCGGCCTCGATAAAAGTAGGGTCGTTCAACAGGGCCAAAGCCTGCAAGGGTGAACTAGATACCGTTCGCTTCACCGTACAGAAATTACGATCCGGCGCGTCGAAGATCAATTGAAAGGGCGGCGGACTCGATCGCTTCACGACTGTATAAATGCTTCTGCGGAAAAGGTCTTCACCCTCCGATTCCTTGTACACATATTTCCAGCTCTTATCACTCAACGCTTCCCATAAACCTGGTGGTTGATACGGATACACACTGGGTCCGCCGATCTTACCCGACAACAAGCCGCCAATGGACAATGCCTGGTCACGGATCATTTCGGCCGGCATCTTGAAGCGGCTGCTACGCGCCAGTAGTTTATTCTCAGGATCACGTTGCAACAGTTCCGGTCGTACGACAGACTGCTGCCGGTAAGTGGCGCTCAGTAGAATATATTTTTGCAAGGCCTTTACATCCCAGCCATGTTCACGCAACCGGATGGCCAGGTAATCCAGCAAAGCCGGATGGGTAGGCATCTCTCCCTGGTTGCCAAAATCGTCGGAGGTCTTGACCAATCCCCGCCCGAAATACATTTCCCAGATGCGGTTCACCGCAATACGGGCAGTCAACGGGTGCTGGGGCAGGAACAACCAACGCGCCAGTCCCAACCTGTTTTTCGGCAGGTCTTTGGAAAATGGCAGGATCGCGGCCGGCGTGCCGGGTTCTACTTCATCTCCATAACTATCGTATACGCCGCGCAATAATACATGGGAGGTGCGGGGTGTGGGCAGATCGCCCATGACCATCACCTCCTGCGTAGAATCGTAGATCATCGCTGCTCTTTTGCGTAACACCAGCAAGCTATCAACAGGTTTACGCACCACCGGGTCGCGTGGCACAAAAGGCACCACTTTTTGTTGATACAGGTACGCCGCTTCCTGTGCACTGAGGGTTCCATCAAACAGGTAGAACTGATCCAGCATTCCTCCTTTCATCGTACGCTCCAGTTCACGGGCGCCAAACGCCAACCCATGAAAAGCTACCACCTTGTGCACGTTGGGGAAGGGAGCAATATTCTTTTTCAGGTGATCATACTCCGTTTGCAGGCTCGCCGACCTGCCATTCACATAGACTTTTACGCCGTTGGCCCGGCTGCTGCCATCATAACTTACCGCCACGTGGTACCAGCGATTGCTGTCGAGTGTTTCGCTCGTCACGACACTGATGGCGTCATGCGGGAAGGCGTGCATCAGGCGAACATTGAGGTGATTATTTTTCAATACCAGGTCATATCCCTGAAAACCGTATCGGCGCGGATCACTGTGGTGCAGAATGGCCACCTCTTCATACCGCTTGGGTACATTCACCCAGATACTAAAAGAGAAAGGATCATACCGCTCAAAATAGCCGGTCTTGTAAGGCGGCAGGTACGCCAGTGTATTCTCTTCCAGCAGCATAGCCTGCCCGGCAACACCAGCTACATATTTCTCCTCACTCACTTTGGCTGAATACAAAGGCTGCACCGTATTACGCAGGGCGTTGGTCAGTTCCTGCTGTTTGCCGGTATAGGTTGTAAGCTTTTCGGTTTTGTCAAAGGCAAGAGATGCCAACACCTTATGTTGTAGGGAACGCTCGGGCGATTCGTTGACCACCGGCTGCCTGGCTTCCAGTTGGCCGATCATGGACTGTAAAGAAGCCAGTTGCTGGTCTTTTTCTTTGTCGAGCAGGAGCAGCGTAGGTCCTGGAACAATATTGTTGTCAGCCCCATAATTGGAGCTACCCAATTCAAATGTGCTATTGAAGAAGGCAAAAAGCGAGAAATAGTCCTTCTGACTGATGGGGTCATATTTATGATCATGACATTTGGCGCAGCTCACCGTCAACCCCATCATCGAGCTACCCAGCGTATTGGTACGATCAACCACATACTCCACGCGAAACTCTTCCGGAATGATCCCTGCTTCGGAATTCTGTTTGTGGTTGCGGTTGAACCCGGTAGCCAGGATCTGTTCGCGGGTAGCTTTCGGCAACAGGTCGCCTGCCAGTTGCCAGGTGATGAACTGATCATAAGGCAGGTTATTATTATACGCCTCGATCACCCAATCGCGCCAGGGAGATGCATCGCGGTGTTTGTCGTCGAGATAACCATGGCTGTCGGCAAACCGGGCTACATCGAGCCAGTAGGCGGCCATACGTTCACCATACCGGGGTGACTGTAAAAAATGATCCACCATGCGTTCGTAGGCATCCGGGCGTTGATCTTTGAGATACGCATCGATCTCCCCGATCGTTGGCGGCAAGCCGGTGAGGTCAAAGCTCACGCGACGTATGAGCGTTTCCTTATCAGCTTCCGCCGACGGGGTAATGCCTTCCTGCTCCAACCGGCTCAATACAAAACGATCGATCTCATTCCTGATCCATGCCTCCGATTTGACCTTGGGCAAGTCCGCCTGCTTGGGCGCTACAAAAGCCCAGTGCGGTGCATAGCGGGCGCCCTGGTCGATCCATTTGAGCAACACCGCTTTTTCGTCGACAGTAAGCGTCAGGTGCGAGGCCGGGGTGGGCATTTGGTAATCCTTGTCCTCACTGAGGATGCGGTGTGCCACCTCGCTGCGGGACAAGCTGCCCGGCTTAATGGCCGTTCTGCCGCTTTCCGCCTCCTTGTCATAGGCAAAGTTGGCAATATCCAGTCGCAAATCGCCCTTCTGCTTGGCCGCATCTGGCCCATGACAACTAAAACACTTATCGGATAATATTTTCTTTACATGGACATTGTAGTCGAGCTCATCGGGCAGTACATTCATGGCCGCCTGAACATCCGGCGGTATATTCAGTTTCCCACCCATACCCAATTGAGTGATCAGGTAGATCACCAGGGCCAGACAGACAGCAAGTAAGATCCCTTTATTCAGTCGGAGTTTCATTTTCAGTATGGCGTCTTTAATGAGACGATAAAATTGCAATCACCGCTCGGTCGAATGTACCACACTCATCGTCATATTGAGGGTGACGATCTTAAAAAAATGGGGGGATTATTCTAAAACTGACTCATTATACTGGTTATCAGCCGTAAATTTATAATAACACCACTTACTCCGGACTTAAAGGAAAGAGGTTGCCATTATGAAGAAGATTTACTGCCCGGTATTGCCGTACCTATTACTCCTCATTGCCCTGCTGCCCCAGGCGTCAACAGCGAATGCACAGCAAACCGCCTTCCGCCATATTACGGTAGAAAATGGATTGTCACAAAATGCCGTGATCGCCATTAGCCAGGACAGTCATGGGTTTATGTGGATGGGTACGCCCAATGGACTCAACCGCTACGATGGATACCGCATCCGCCAATTTCAGTCACGCCCGGCAGACAGTACCACCCTATCGACGAGCAGTGTGCTGTCGATCCTCCACGACAGCCGGAAGCAACTATGGATCGGCTGCTTTGATGGCTTGAATCGCTATGATGAGCGGCTCGATCGCTTTTTCAGGGTCAAATTACCCATCCAAAAGTCAGTTGCATTTTATGCCTTATATGAAGACATGCAGGGCAGGATCTGGGCCGGCACGGATCATGGCCTCTTTTATGTTGATCCTGCTCAACCACAGCACTTACAGCCTGTACTGTTACCCGGTCAACAGCAGATCGATCAGCAATGGAATGTGCGGGCCCTTTTGCAGGATAGAAAAGGCAGGCTCTGGGTAGGGACCACCACGGGACTGCTGCAAATGAGCCAGCCCGGCATCGTCGCCGGCATCATGCACTACAGACACGAGCCCGGCAACCCTGCCAGCATCAGCGCCGACTTCGTCACCACCCTCGCAGAAGACCGCTATGGCAAATTGTGGGTCGGTACCCACAGCCATGGACTGAACGCCTTTGATGGCAATACGGGGTCCTTCACCCGGTTCCTGCACACCAATACCCCTTCCATCATCAGCAACACCATTCGAAAAGTACTGATCGACAAACAAGGTCAACTGTGGATCGGCACACAGGAAGGGCTGAGTATACTGGACGAAACCGGCCGGCACCTGCAATCCTACCAGCAAAACGACATGGACCCAGCCAGCCTCAGCCACAACAGTGTGCACCACCTGTTCCAGGACAAATCGGACAATATCTGGATCGGCACCTGGTTTGGTGGCATCAATTATACCTACGCCGTCAACACGCGTTTCAATATCCTGCACAAAAAAGACAAACCGGGACACCTCAACAACAACGTCATCAGCAGCATAACAGAAGACGAAAAGAAAAACCTCTGGATCGGTACCGAGGGAGGCGGGCTCAACTACTATGATCGCAACAGTGGATACTTTACCAGTTACCGGCACAACCCCAACGATCCGCACAGCATCGGATCCAATCTCATAAAAGTAGTATACCGCGACTGGCAGGGACAGATCTGGTGCGGCACCCATGGTGGTGGCCTCAACCTGCTGGATCCCATCAAACGAACCTTTACCCGCTATTTATACGAAGCCAACAATCCGTTGTACCTGAACGCGGAGATCGTCGGCCTCTATGAAGACAGCCGGGGTCATCTGTGGGTAGGCTCTACTATGGGGTTAAAGCTGTACGACAAAACACCGCAGGGATTGGTCCAGGCGCAAACGCCCCTGTCACAACATCCCTTGTTTAAGCAAACAGCCAAATACTTCCTGGAAGACGATAAGAACCGGATGTGGGTCAGCACCTACTCAGGGTTGTACCTCATCGTGAACGACTCCGTCAGGAAGGTCACCGACAATATCACCAACTGCATCCTACAGGATAAAGCCGGCCAGGTGTGGCTGGGGTTGCAGCAAAACGGGCTGGCCCGGTATGAGGAAAAGAGCCGGCAACTCGAATACCACAACCAACCCGAAAAGATAGGCAGCCGCAACATATTTGGCATACTGGAAGACAACCAGCAAAACCTTTGGCTCAGCAGTGACAATGGACTGTTGAAATACCATCCCCGGCAAAACCAACTACAACTATTTACTGTCAGTGACGGGTTGGCCGGCAATGCCTTCAACTTCAATTCCTACTTCAAAGACAGCAAAGGAGATTTCTACTTCGGTGGCTTCAACGGCATCACCTGGTTTTCGCCGGATAAGATCGTCGTCAATCCCACCGCAGGCAATATCGTGCTGACAGGACTGAAACTCTTCAACAATCCGGTACAACCACTGGACTCCACCGGGTTGCTGAAAGAAAGCATTACCTCTCTTCGCCAGCTCACGCTCCGGCACAACCAGAACGTGATCAACCTCGAGTTTGCCCTGATCAATTATATCAAAAGCAACAAGAACAACTATGCGTATAAACTGAAAGGATATGACAAAGACTGGGTGTATACCACCACCCCGCTGGCCAGTTATGTCAACCTCCCCTCCGGCGATTACGACTTCCTGGTCAAGGGCGCCAACAACGATGGCGTGTGGAGTGAGCCGCTGACACTCAGCATCGAAGTATTGCCACCTTTCTGGAACACCTGGTGGGCCTGGATCCTGTACACATTGCTGGCGGCAGGGATCATCTTCCTGTTCAGTCGGTACATCTTCCTCCGCGAGTTATTCAAAAAAGAAGACGAACTGCACCAGGTGAAACTGAACTTCTTCACCAACGTATCGCATGAGATCAGAACCCACCTGACGCTTATCATGGCCCCGGTGGAGAAAATGCAGGACTCGGAAGAGACGGGGAGTTTTGCACGGCAGCAACTGGATTCCATTCGCAAAAATGCCAACAGGCTGCTGAAGCTCGTCAGTGAACTCATGGATTTCCGTAAGGCAGAAACAGGACATTTAAAACTACAGGTTGCACAAAACGATTACATCAGCTTCCTGGAAGACATTTACAATAGCTTTCGCGATATATCGATCCAGAAGAACATCAGCACCTCCTTCATTTTCGACGGGCAGCAACTGCCCTTATGGTTCGATAAAGAGCAACTGGAAAAAGTATTCTTCAACCTGCTCACCAACGCAGTCCGGTTTACGCCCGCCAATGGCAACATCATCCTGCAGGTAATAGAAACACCTACAGAAGCCATCGTGCAGGTGATCGATAACGGCCGGGGCATCTCCGCAGAACACCTCGACAAGGTATTTACCAATTTCTTCCAGGTAGATGACCACGGCCTGCAAAATACCGGCTATGGCATCGGACTGGCACTGGCTAAGAATATCGTTTCCATGCACAAAGGAAGCATTACGGCAGAGAGTATACCGGCCACGGGTGATCAACCTGGCAGTACCACGTTCATTGTAAGGCTGCTGAAAGGCTACCAACACTACGGCAGCCAGGTGGTTGCCAACGACGCGGGGTCACCTGCCCCCCTGGTACCAACAGCCAGCAACGATCCCCATGCACAGCTTTCCCGCCCAGCCACGCTGCAACCTGCCACCCTGTTGATCGTGGAAGACAATATCGAACTAAGGCATATCATCCGCGAAAAGTTTGCAGCACAATTCACGATACTTGAAGCAACTGATGGTCTTGCCGGATGGGAGACTGCCATTGCAGAAATTCCAGACATCATCATCAGTGACGTGATGATGCCGCAGATGGATGGTTTTGAACTGTGTCGCCGGTTAAAAACCGATCCGCGCACCAGTCATATACCCGTTATCCTGCTCACGGCGCGCAGCACACAAACGGACCAGGTCAGCGGACTGGAAACAGGGGCCAACCTGTACATCACCAAACCCTTCAGCACAAAAGTATTGGAGCTCAATGTACGCAACCTGCTACAAGCCCGCGATAGCTGGCAGCGTCTCTTTCAATATCGGTTCGACCCTGCCCCACCGCCCATGGACCCGGCAGTACAGGAACCCATCGTCAATACTGTTGAGCAGGAATTTTTGAAGCAGGTGATCAGTATTGTAGAAGACAACCTCGACAACCAGCACTTTGGCGTTGATATGCTTTCGCGGAAAGTGGCCATGAGTGCCCCAATCCTTTACAAGAAGATAAAGGCGGTGAGCAATATGTCGGTCAACGACTTTATCAAATCGATCCGGCTAAAAAAAGCAGCAGAACTGCTACGGGGCAAAGATCACAATGTATTTGAGGTGTCGCAGGCTGTCGGGTATAATGACCGGAAATACTTCAGCCGGGAATTCAAGAAAATATATGGCGTCACCCCTAGCGAATATGCCAGTGGCGGAGCCTAGACGCCAGGGTATTTATTTCTCGTAGATCATTTTAAAACCCAGCTCCCGCGCCATCTTACCATAATACAATTTCACATCACGCTCTACGAGGTACATTTTCTGGTATTGCTGGCAGAATTGAAAATAGAGCAGATCGAGAAAAGTGCTCGGCATAAAATCGATGGTGTTTTCATAACCCGAAATGGCCAGCGCACCGGTACGCCGCATGAAGGTATTGAGCTCCCGGCGCATCACATACATCGTTTCGCAACTACCGAAGTGGATGATCTTGTTGGCGGCCTTTCCTTCCAGCATCTCGGCAATTTCTTCCAGCCGCATGGTGACCCGCTTACCCACATGCAGCCTGCCTGCATTGCCATGGAAGGCCAGGTAAAGAATAGAGTAATGCTGGTACCGTTTCAAGGTCGACTCCCTGATGAGGTTTTCAAACTCCTGTTTGGAAGAACATTGACGATGGGTATGCAGTACAGGCTTTTTGCTATAAGAATTGTGTTCCAGGAACTCAAGGGCCGTCTTGATACTCCGGCGGTCGCGCAGGTCATTGGTCCAGTTTCCTTCGATACAGAATATATTCTTGTGCTTGGACTTGGCAATCTTCATAGTTGCCAAAAATACTGTTTTGGCGGAATTCACAAAATGCAACCCAGCAACAGCCGGCAACGTCAAATGCCAGCGTATTATTGTCCGGGAAAACTTATGGTACAAACCAGCCCATCGGCAACTGTATCAATCTGCCATTGTAATTGCCGTCATTGCGGTATAGAATGATAAAGCGACCATCCAATGTTGCCGTGGTACCTGTAATGTAATACATAGCATCATAGCTCACCGGGATGGTGCCGGTGGCAAAATCGACCATATCCAGCTTATTGGTATTCGCGTAAAAGATCGTTTGCTGCTTGCCGGGCAAATAGTAAAAATCCATCGCATTCACCGTATTGATCTCCGCAAAACTCATGATGCGGGACTGTTGGCCGGTTACAGGATTTACGATCAGCTGTTGATAATTTTGACAGGCAAATACATCGGTATTGGTACGACTTGGGGTAATAGACCGGTTGTATTGCCCATTCGATGGTTTATATACCGTAAACAACCTCAATGACGGGTCGTAAGTACTGATCGCGCTTTCGGATTCCTGGGTCAGTAAGATCTTCGATTGATCGAAATTGAGTTGCCCCCGGTTATAGGAGTAAGACGCTTCACCAGGCAACGATTCATACCAGATCCGGTGATTGTCGGCCGCATCGATAAACCAATGGAGCGCGCTATTATAGGAGGATATGTCGCCGAGCCATAACATGCCTTTTCCACTTTTGGTAAACACCAGCTTGGACGGATAAATATACGGCCCGTTGTACAGGTAGCTAGGTCTGGCCGGGTCAGCCACCATATCCATCACTTGCTCTGTTGCACCCGCCTGGTTCAATATGTACAACTTAGAGGTGTAACTGAAAGCAACATACAGCTTGTTGTTGTAAGGGTTGATCGTGAACAGGATCGTTTCGCGGTTCTCTTCGTTGGGCAGATCTATTCGCTTCAATATGTCGAAACTGTACATATCGATCTTATACAGCGCATTCGGGTGGCTGGTGGCTATCCAATAGGAATGATCCGCATCATTGACCTGATGAGCCACAATATGCCCCTGAATCTTTTGAACATTATTGTAAAAACCTGTCGTGGTAGTGAAAGTATACTGATCACCCATACTATTGGTGGTCACGATCGTAAATGAATAATCGCCACCCAGGGCAGCACAGGCATAGCTGAAAACCGCCTTATTGCCCGAATAGGTGATTCCCATATCGGACTGACAGGTAGTCAACCCGGCAAACATACGTGTGATCTTAACAGGTGTATTGAACTGAAGCTCGATCGAATCCCGGATCGACCGGGCCAGATTGCCGGGTAAGGGACGCGTGCCCAATAACCGGATCTCCGGAACTTGCTTCACGACGATCTGCTTTACCACGCTGCCTGCCCGCAAAGTAATCAAACCTTGCCGCACCGTATCCAAGGTAGAAGCCGCGATCTTCACGATGGCAGAATCAGATCCCTGGTACCCGGTCTTGAGCGGCACGATCCAATCGTTGGCAGACGTCACTACCCATCCTGTATTACTCGACACTTTCAAGGTATAACTGGCAGCAAACCCATGTGCCATCAGCACGGTATCCGATAAATAATTAAAAAAGGCCGTCCCCGCTTTCAGCACGATGTCCTTCACCAACGTATCTCCGCTGGTAACTGGTATAGCTTGTGTGGTTTCAATATACCCTTCTTTTTTAACGACCAGGTTGTAAGAACCCTCGGCTAGCGATTTGAACAGGTATTCTCCATCCACCGCAGGCTGCTGCGTATTTACTGTGTTGCCTTGCAGCGTAACCACCGAACCTGGCAACAACTGACCGTACTCGTTTAAAACCTTTCCTGTCACCATACCAGGCGCAGGAGGATCCGGAACAACCGGATCTTCTTTGTCTTTGCCGCACCGTACAAGTACAAAAGACAGCAGCAAACCAACCAGGATAACAGCGTTCGTATTCTTTTTCATAACAGCCGGGACTTATTTGATATTGCCAGATTCATCTACCTGCAGCAAAAGCATTTCCGAATAGTAACTTCCGGTAGAATAATTGTTACGTATCATTTCCGCCGTTGCCAGGTATCCTCCCTTTCTCAACGGTAGTAAAGAACGGGGCCAGCTACTTGAACAACAGCTATAGCCATTTCCTATCTTTAAACGGCCGTCCGGCCTTACCGTCCAGCCCTGCACACCCTGCAGGTCATATTGATTGACGATCATGCGGAAACCATTGCCTGGCTCCTCTTCCATGACCACGATCTTGCTATCCCCCAGTCCTGCCATGGCATGTACACGGTTGACCGCCAGCCGGCGATCCAGGAAGACGCCGCCTGGTGAGAAATAATAGAGGCCCCTGAAAGAGCCATTGGCCACTGCATAGTTTCCATTGGCGATTTTGGTAATCTTGGTATCCAACCAGTTGTTCCAGTTCAGTCCCCAGAATACAGTATTTTGCCATACCACCTGACCGCTGTTGTTCACCTTCACGATCAACAGGGAATCACAATCGAGGCAACCGTTCACAGCCCGCTTCACACCGGCCACCACCGCTCCATCTTGTTCAAAAACGGCGTTTCCTGAAAACAGCATCCCTTCCCGGTCCAACAATTTCTCCCATTGCACATTGCCATCTCCGTCAGTTTTCCGCAGCAGCGTATGGTAATTAAAATTGCCGTTACCGGCCGGCACTGGCCTGGTTCCTACAATACCATAGCCTCCATCGGCTAGTGTGGAAATGGCGGATAAATAGTTTTCAGCGGCACCTGTTTGCTTTGACCAAAGCAATGTGCCATCCGGACTTAACTTGATCAACTGGTTTTGTTGATCGCTGCCGTTGGTGTTCCCGGTAAACACGTAGTTACCATCGGCCGAGCGGGTCATGGCATTGAGGCGGTAGCCGGAAGGCAATGTTTTCATCGATACCTGCTTCATCAGGCTATCCAGGTGATACAGGAACTGGCCTGTATTATAATCTTTTGAAGCCAATACTGTAAAGCCGAGATCCGGATTCTCCACCACGGCTACCGGAGACAAATTGACCTTTTCACCCTGGTTAATGAGCTGCTGCCCCATCCGGGCAAACAGTGTTACAGACACCGTATCGAAAGCCTTGCCGGCATTCGAAACAAACAGCGACACTTTATATTGTCCACGCTTAGTATAGCGGTGCTTCGGGTGTTTGAGTTCGGAAGTTGTCCCGTCTCCAAAATCCCATTTATAGGAAATATCAGCGCTACTGTCTGAGCAATTCCGGAAATAAAAGGAAGAGTCGACAAAGGTCGATTGATTGTTGATCAGGAAAGATCCATAAGGATCGTAGGTCTGCACGGTAAAGCAGGCATAGGGTGCATCGATATACACCGTATGTTCTTTGGTACAGCCAGCCATGCCCAATATGAGCAGGATACCACACAGTAACTTCGTCAGGGAAGGTGCTTGCTTCATAGGGACTAGAGGTCTATTTTTTCAATAAACAAATAGGTATTCTGGGAATTCAGTGTCAGCTTGCCGACTGCAACCAGCGACTGGCCATCGCGGAAAATTTTATAGGGATAATTACTGGTCGGATAATTACCGGTATTGGTAGTGCCCGGGTAAGTAATGACGTCGATCTTCTTAGCCGTCGCACTGGCTGCATAGATAATAGAACCGGTCTCATTGAAAGCAAAATCGGAGTAACTGCCATATTCCTTCAGGTAGCGGTCGAATCCCAACGACTTATTGAGCACCGTGCCATAGGAAGAGGTGATAAGCCGACTTCCGTCAGGGAAAGACCGTACAATGGAAGGGTCTACCCTGAAATCGCCATGAAAATCATCTTCCCGTTTTTCCAGGGGAACACCATCGGCATTGAAAGAGTAATAACCAAGGCTCACCGGAATGATGTTGAGCGTTACATCGATCATCTCGATCGTATTGCCGTTCGATTCCAATGGCACAACGCGCGTACGATCCCAGTAACCGGTACGTCCCACCAGCTCCTTCGTGACACGGTCATATACCTTGATACAGTTGGAATACCCACCGGCGCTCTTCTCAGACGACCCCACAAACAGCTTCCCTTTCTTCGCCGCCACAGAGCCGATCCCGTAACCGGCCACATAGATCCTGTCCTTCAGCTCCAGGGTAGCCGCATCATGTATCTGCAGCCAGCCGTCAGCAGTAGGTACATAGAACTCCTTCGCACCATTCAACTCACCCAAACTGCAATAACCAATGGCCGAAGGAAACGATTTCGACAACAGGACCTTGCTATTCGCATAATCGACGATATGAACCTTTTGTGATTCTGTAATATATACCCACTTTCGCTGCAGGTCGATCAGTACATCGGTGGGCGTGGCCTGGAGAAACGTATTGAGACGTTGATAATACACGCTGCCCCAAACGGGGTTACGCGGCATAGAATCCTGGTATACGTAGAGAGAGTAGTAGATATCCCGGGCAAATGGCATTTTTGTTTCCGTGAAACTGGTATGCGTAACGTCTTTACTGGAATCAACCGGTGTACTGATAGTTTCCATCTTCCCTTTGTTCAGGTAGGTGGCTTGTCGAACCAGCATATATTTTCGGAAGTCTTTGCCGGGAAACGGGTTCCATCTCAACTCAATGGTTGAATCATTAATGACTCTTTCAATACGAAAATTCAGGCCATCACGGGGAGAAGGCACAATTTCAACAATTTCATCTTTGGTGCAGGCCATGAACAGGCAGCACAGGACTAGGTAGAGGGTTGCTTTTTTCATAAACAGGACCCGTAAAGTAAACCCTTTTTATGGCACTCCCAATACAGGCTCCTGTATTAACATAAATTTCAACAGCCGAAAAATGCCCATCAGCGTTAGACAACCTTCCCTGTCATTTTTGGCTGATCGTTACCGTTGAGTGGCAACAATGTCATATTTACATCCCTTTACAGTAGAGAATTTTGCGATATAATAGTTCCCATCACGGGAATAGGCAGCCTTCGCACCTTTTACCGTTGCAGCAGCCGATGTCCGTACGATACAATCACTGCCGGCGACAGAATAGATCGTCGCTTTTTGCAGCGCTCCCTCCTGCCAGGAAATACTCACCTCAAAATTTCCCCGCGCCTTCAGGCCACTGACTGTGCCGGTTGCCCATCGGCTGGGTAACGCAGGTAGCAGGTGCAATTCGCCCAGGTGGCTTTGCAACAACAGTTCCGCCATACCGGCAGCGCCGCCGAAATTACCATCGATCTGAAACGGTGGATGTGCATCGAACAGGTTCGCATAGGCACCACCACCCTTGGCATAATCCGTACCCTCCTGCCCGGTAAGCCGCAACAGGTCTTTGATCAGTTTACCCGCACGGTCCCCATCCAACAGCCGCGCCCAGAAATTGATCTTCCAGGCCAGACTCCAGCCGGTGCCTTCGTCGCCCCGCAATTCGAGAGTCGTACGGGCTGCCTTCGCGAAATCGGGATTTTTCAAGGGCGCAATCTGCCGACCGGGATGCAGACCAAACAAATGCGATACATGCCGGTGGTGTGGCTCCGGATCTTCCCAATCTTTGAACCACTCCTGCAGGTTTCCCTTTTTGCCAATGTGCAAAGGATACAATTTATCTCGTTTTGCCATGATCATGGCGCGGTAGTCAGCATCGATACCCAATGCCTGCGAAGCTTCGATCAGGTTGGTAAACAGGTCCCAGATGATCGACATATCCATCGTGGTAGCAACCGACACACTGCCGGGCTTGCCCTTATCATCGAAAAAGCGGTTCTCCGGCGACAGCGATGGAGCCGTCACCAGGTAGCCGTCTTTGTCTTCCACGAGGAAATCCAGGCAAAACTGCGCTGCGCCCTTCATCAGGGGATAAGCCGTATCTTTTAAATAAGTTTTGTTTCTGGTAAACTCGTAATGCCACCACAGGTGCTGCGACATCCAGGGCGCCCCCATGGTCCAGTTGGCCCACATCGGATCCCCCTTACCCAGGTCACCCACGGGATTCGTGAGTCCCCATATATCACTGTTGTGGTGCAAGGTCCAACCACCCGCATGGTAAAACTCCTTGGCGGTGACTGCACCGGTCACGGCAACGTTCCCGATAAACTGGATCAGGGGCTGGTGCAGCTCCGACAGGTTCAACACCTCGGCAGGCCAATAATTCATTTGTGTGTTGATGTTCGTTGTATAGTTTGAGCTCCATGGTGGTCGCATTTCCTTGTTCCAGATCCCCTGCAGGTTGGCAGGCACACCTGGTGTACGGGAACTGCTGATCAGCAGGTAACGGGCATAGTGAAAATACAAAACATCCAGGCCCGGATCCTGCCGGCCCTGGGCATAGCCGATCAGCCGATCGATGGTCGGCAAGGCAGCATTGTTCTTATCCACCGGAGCAATATCCAGTTTTACACGATCGAAGTAGTGATGGTAGTCGGTTTGATGCCGGTTCAATAAACTGCTCCAGTTCTTCTGCACGGCTTTTTGTAAATAACCGGTTGAAAGGGCCCTCTCATCTTTACCCTCCGAATCAGGGCATTTGTTGAAACCGTTGAAACTGGTAGCAGCCGATACATACACCAACACTTCAGAGGCATTCGACACCACGATGCCATTGGTGTCTGCCCGTACCGTACCGCCTTTAGTAACGGCTTTGATACGATAGTCGAACCGCATACCCCGGCAACCAGTTGGATCATCCTGCGTGATCGGATTGTCCGACCGTACATAATTGGGATCGATATGGGAAGCCGCTTTACCTTTCACAACCAACTCGGCATTGCCAACCACCCCAAGCTGGTGTTTGACGGGAGAATTGGCAGACAGCACTACATTGATGCTATTGGCTTTGCTGGCAGTTAACCGGACCACGATCACCTGGTCCGGGGCCGAACTGATGTATTCACGCGTATAGGATATGCCATCTGCGGTAAAGCGCGTAGTGGCCATAGCATTATTGATATTCAGGTCGCGGTAGTAACCGGTGATGGTGGTATCGCGAAAAGATTGCCGGATACGCAGATCACCCATCGGCAGGTACGATTCAGAATAATAGCCCTGCATTTGCTTCGACAGTTCCCAGGCCTTCTGGTAGTTTTCTTCCTTGAACAGCGCCTCCCGCACCTGCTGCAGGTAACCATAGGCCCCGGGATTCACATTGGTACGTACCGGCCCTCCATTCCACAAGGTGGCTTCATTCAATTGCAGCAGGTCTTCCTGTCCACCGCCAAAAACCATGGCGCCCAGTCGGCCATTACCCACCGGCAATGCCTCCGTCCATACGCGGGCAGGTTTATCATACCATAACTTAAGCGGTGATTGAGCAAAAACAGCAGCTGTAGCGATACACAGGCAGCAGATCGTTAGTAAGGTTGGGCGTATCATGGCCCCAAGATATCATATATTGATCATTTTGCCCATTCTTGACCATTGCTTTGTCGATATTACCAAAACAGACCGGCGGTACTGCAAGCTCCTGCGAAACTTCCTAATTTGAACCGGTTAAAACAAACAACCCTTCCATGACACGCACTAACATTCTCCTCGCCGCCACAGCCGGCTTGTCGCTGACATTGGCTGCCTGGTCTGGCAACAGCTATGTACCCACACCACCTGCTCCGGCCAATGACAGCACAGGTAAAGAACTGTATGTACCTGCCAAGATCTATCGAATACCCGAAAACAACGACTACAACAACAACGAAAGCGAATACAGCTACAAGCGGATGATCCAATCCGACAACATCGCTATCTTCTGGGCCAAAGAATTTGGCGACAATCCCACGTCCAATGCCGATTCTACCAAGCGCTTCGACCCCAATTATGCGATCAAAGAACTCGAACGTTTTTACAGCTTTTACGTCAACGACCTGAAGCTGGTACAAAAAGGCAAATCCATTTCTGACAAATACAAGGTACTGCTCTATGTGATTGGCGGCAACGAAGGCACAGCCTTTGGTGGTGGTATTGAAAACAAAGTAGGAGGTCTTTGGACGCCCGCCAAGCGCATGAATAAAGCTCCTTATGGAGCCCTAGCTCATGAACTCGGTCACTCGTTCCAGTTCCTGGCTTCTACCGACAATGGCGGCGGCCCCCGTGGCGCCATCATGGAAATGTCGGCCCAGTACATGCTGTGGCAGGTATATCCCGAGTGGATGACCTTCGAGAATTACCACCTCAACGACTTCATGAAGAAAACACACTTCGCCTTCCTGCACCCCACCAATATGTACCACTCCCCCTATGTGTTTGAATATTGGTCCAACAAGAGAGGCATCGAATTCTTTGGCAACCTGTGCCGCGCTACCCAGCAAGGAGAAGATCCCGTAGCAACTTACAAAAGGATCACGAACCAAAACCAGGAGCAGTTCAACGACGAAATGTATGACGCCGTCAGTCATTTCATCACCTGGGACATGCCTCGCATAGAAAAAGTGGCCAACCGGTATGCCAACCAGCACACCACGGCACTCAATACAGCAGCAGATGGCTGGTACAAGATTGCACCCGCCCGCTGTCCGCAGAATTATGGCTACAACGGTATCAAACTGAAAGTGCCGGCAGCAGGAACTAAAGTAAAGCTGGATTTCAAAGGCATTGCGGGTGCAGAAGGATACAGCCAAACTAAAATAGACAAAGCAGGCTGGCGCTACGGCTTTGTAGCCTACAAGAAAGATGGCACCCGCGAATACGGCAAGATGCAAAAGACCGCCGATGGCAACACCAGCTTTAAAGTACCCAAAAACACGGAATACCTCTGGCTGGTGGTGATGGGCGCTCCTACGGAACATTGGGCCGTGTCGATGGGCCGCCCCGGTGGCAACCGCAACAATGGCGGTGAAGCCCCCAAGCCCACTCCCGAAGAACAATGGGCTTACCAGTTCAAGTTGACAGGCACCTCTCCCGACGAATCGACGATCGCAGCGGCTACCAACTAAGGTCCGCACACCATAACCCTGCAAAGCCACCGGCACCCCGGTGGCTTTGCTATTTCCGCCACACAGGATACCACAGGATGGAATTAGCCCATACCCATGTATATTCGGGTGCTTGATAAACTATTAACGCCCGCTATATGAAGAGAACACTTGTCCTGTTGACGGCCCTGCCCGTCATGGCTTTCGCGCAATTGCAGGTACAGCATCCTGTTACCGAGAACCTCGTAAACCCCATTGGCCTCGATGTCGCCCGCCCCCGCTTCAGCTGGCAGCTCAGTTCCCCCAAACGGAATGTCTTACAAACCGCCTACGAATTGAAAGTGACCAATGCACCCAATGGCAAAACCCAGTGGACCACCGGGAAGGTCAATACGGCGCAATCGCTCGACATACCTTATGCAGGAGCGGCCCTCACTTCCGGCACCCGATACTACTGGCAGGTAAGGGTGTGGGACAACCAGGGCAATGCCTCCCCCTGGACAGCGCCCGCCTACTGGCAATCGGCCTTGCTAACTCCTTCCGACTGGAAAGCCAGCTGGATCACCCCGGGTTTCAAAGAAGACTCACTAAGGGCTTCACCCCTTTTTCGCAAAACATTCCAGGCGACTAAAAAGATCCGGACCGCCACCGCCTATATCACGGCCCATGGCTTATACGAAGCAGAGATCAATGGGCAACGTGTAGGCGATGCTTACCTCACGCCCGGCTGGACCAGCTACAACAAACGACTCCAATACCAAACTTACGATATTACCCAACTGCTGAAACCGGGCGCCAACGCCATCGGGGTCACCCTCGGCAGTGGCTGGTACCGCGGCAACCTCGCCTGGACCAATCACAACGGCATTTTTGGAAAGGACATTGCACTCCTGGCACAGCTAGAGATCGTTTACACAGATGGTACTACCCAGACCATCGTCACCGATAATTCCTGGAAAACATCCACCGGCGCTATACGGTATTCGGAAATCTACCATGGTGAAACCATCGATGCCCGTGCAGAACAAATCGGTTGGACTACCGCCGCCTTCGATGATAAAAGCTGGACCAACGCTGCCACCGCCAATTTCTCCAAAGACGTACTGATCGCTACCTACAATGAGCCCGTCAAAAAACAGGAAACCTTTAAACCCATTCGCATCTTCAAGACGCCGTTGGGCGAACAGGTCATCGACTATGGACAAAACCTCGTAGGCTGGGTGGTGCTCAAAGTCAACGGACCTGCTGGTCACAAGATCAGGATATCCCATGCAGAAACATTGGACAAGGCAGGTAACTTCTATATCACCAACTTGCGGGAAGCCAAATCTCAAAACAATTACATCCTCAAAGGTGGTGCAATGGAAACCTTCGAGCCACATTTCACCTGGCACGGTTTCCGGTATGTGAAAATTGAAGGATATCCAGGAGACATAGAGCCGGAGAACGTAGAAGCTGTAGCATTGTACTCCGATATGCGCCCCACCGGCCAATTCACAAGCTCCAATGCGTTGGTCAATAAACTCCAGCAAAACATCGAATGGGGACTGCGCGGTAATTTCCTCGACGTGCCCACCGATTGCCCCCAGCGTGATGAACGACTCGGCTGGACCGGCGACGCACAAGTGTTCTTCCGTACTGCATCCTTCCTCTACAACGTCAATAATTTCTTCGACAAATGGATGAAAGACGTGGCCGCCGATCAATTGCCCAACGGTTGTGTACCACACGTGATCCCAAATGTACTCGGCAACAATGCCGGCAGCTCGGGCTGGGCAGATGTATCCACCATTATTCCCTGGGGCATGTACCTCGCCTATGGCGACAAACAAATACTTGCACAACAATACCCCTCCATGAAGGCTTGGGTTGAATACATTGGCAGCCAAAGCACCAATTACCTATGGAACAAAGGCCGCCACTACGGTGACTGGTTGTTTTACAGCGTCAACGACGATCGCGACGGGCATTCAGCTATAACCAGCAAGTTTTACATCGCACAATGCTTTTATGCCCACTCTACCCAACTGTTGATCAAAGCCGCTACCCTACTGGGCAATACGGACGATGTGAAGAAATACACGACCTTACTCGCCAACATCAAAGAGGCCTTCTTCAAAGAATACGTCACCCCCAATGGTGGCACCACAAGCAATACGCAGACCTCTTATGTACTAGCCCTGCAATTTGACATGCTCCCCGAACCCATGCGGCAACAGGCAGCTGACAGGTTGGTTCAAAATATTAAGCAATATGGCAACCACCTGTCTACCGGCTTCCTGGGCACGCCTTATCTTTGTCATGTACTTAGCCGATTTGGGCACGATGAGGCTGCCTACGGACTGCTGCTGCAGGAAACCTACCCATCATGGTTATACCCCGTTAAAATGGGCGCTACCACCATCTGGGAACGCTGGGACGGCATGAAGCCGGACAGCAGCTTCCAGACAGCATCGATGAACTCCTTCAACCACTATGCGTATGGTGCTATCGGCGATTGGATGTACCGGGTAATGGTGGGCCTCGATACGGAAGAAGATGCTCCCGGTTATAAGAAGATCACCATCAAACCGCATGTCAGTAATAAATTCCAGCACGCATCCGCCAGCTACAACACCCGCTACGGCAAACTGGCTTCCGGCTGGAAACTGGAGAACGGAAAGCTGTCGCTCGATGTGGAAATACCGGCCAACACAACAGCCACGGTATACATTCCAGCGGCAGATGCCAACGGAATCACCGAAAACGGCAATAATCTTTCGGCCAACAAAGACCTGCAGGTAACCGGTACGGAGAAGGGATTTGTAGTTGTACGGCTAGGCTCCGGCAGCTACCATTTCAGCGCACCGGCCAGCAAATAATACTCAAAAAAAATGAGGGAGCCGGTGATGAACGGCTCCCTCATTTAAATATAACGCCAGGGACAGGATTATTTCCAGTTCAGATTCTGCTTCAAAGCAGGATTCAATTGAATTTCGCCGGAAGGCACGGGATACAGGTAATCCTTGTTTTCGTCAAACTTCTTGGTGATGTTCTTATTGATCACCACATTACCACCTTGTTCACCATTCTCCAGTTCGATCTCGCTGCCCAGTTTCAGGTAAGCATAACCAGGCTCAGTCGGCTTGGTACCGGTATAGATCCAGATATCGAATTTACCATCTGCATCCAGGTCGTATTTACCAGGACCGGGAAAATACATCCCTTTGAAGGGCTGTGCAATCAGGTGACCTTCCTTCCAACGCATCAGGTCATTCCAGCGCAGGTTCTCCATCACCATCTCGATCCTTCTTTCACGGCGTATCTCGAGGATAACACCTTTATTGGCGCCAGACACATTTTTATACTGCGCAGCCAGGTAAGCATCGGGATTGGCATTTGCCGTAGCCATATTCAAGTTAGGCATGCCCACACGCTCACGGGTCAGCTTGATGGTTTTGTCAATATCACTTTGCAGCAAGGTACCAAGTTCCGCTTTGGCTTCTGCCAGGTTGAGCAGTATCTCTGCAAGGCGAAGGATGATCAGGGGATTATAAGACTTGGTAAAACTGTCATCCACTTCACCGGTCACGTATTTGGTCAGGTGATAGCCGGTCATGGTGGCACCGAAATCAGGGAAACGTTTAACGGTGCTGCCGATCCGCATATACCCAGGCGTACGGATGGTTTGCGCCAGGCGGGCATCACGGTTTACACTTTCCTTGGCAAACGGTAATGTATCATACCGTTCGATATCGGTAAAACGGCTACCGTCGGCCATCAGGTAACTGTTCACCAGTTTCTTTTCCAAACCTGGCTTACCATAAGACGAAGTAATGGTATAATAATTCACATTGTGGAAGATCTGCAGGCTGCTGCTATACTGACGTGCCAGCAATACTTCACCATCGTTTACCGCATAAGAAGCGAACAGGTCACGGTAAGGCTGCGTCGAACCCTTGTACAGCAAATACCCCCCATTGGCGATCAGTTCTTCAGAAGCTTTCACACATTCGTTCAGGAAACGGTCTGCATCAGGCAAGCTGAACTCCGTATGATACTTTCTCCAGGTGCCTTCAAACAGGCACACACGCGATTTTAGAGCGAGTGCTGTCCACTTGGTCACTTCCGCCGTCTTCTTCTTCGTGTCTGCATTGGCGATGGCAAAATCGAGATCAGCCAACACAGAATCCATCACCAGTGTACGTGGATCACGGGGCTTCTGCAAACTTACGCTGTCATCAGGATTGATGACCTTGCCATACCAGGGCACATCACCGAAACGTGCCACCATATTGAAATAGAAATAGGCGCGGAAAAATCTTGCCACTGCCAGGTATTTACGGGTGATAGCAGGGTCGAGGCCGCCACGTGTATGATTCTGAATAAAATAATTCACGTTGCGCAGTTCGCCCCAGCTCCAGCCGCCGCCGCTCACCGGAATGGTGCGGTTACCTGTAAGCTCTACAGGGAGGGAGTTTTTCACGATATTGTCGATGCCCTCATTGTACAGGCTAAAACCGCGATCATCGTTATCGGCATTGGGAAGCATCCTGTCATAAAAAGAGCGCACGTACAGGCTCAACTCGGTTTCCGAGCGGAAAGCCGTCGTAGGAGAAATTTGAGACAAAGGTTGCCGGTCCAGAAAATCCTTCTTGCAACTGGACGCAATGACCAGCAGCAGGAAGGACAATGTTATAGATAAGAATTGCTTGTTCATAATTGACGATTTAAAGAACTTAGAAAGAAAGGTCCAGGCCAAAAGCGTACGATTTCATGAAAGGATATACCCGTCCGTTCACTTCAGCACTAGCTTGTTCAGGATCGATGTATTTCGTATCGAACTTCGTAAGTGTGAACAGGTTTTCACCTGTTACATAGAAACGGCAATTGCTGAGGCCTAGCTTTTTCATGATGGAAGAAGGCAGTGTATAACCAATACTCAGGTTCTTCAGGCGGATATACGCCAGGTCCTGCATATACTTATCAGTAGGTTGACGCATGGTACCACCGTCATTCAACGCCTCATAACTTCTCAACAAGGGGAAGTAAGCATTGGGATTCTCAGGACTCCAGATCTTACCCGGAAAATCGGTCGGCGTAAAGGAATAATACGAGCGGGAATAAGGTCCCCAGAACTTATCGGCGTTATTGCCGGGATACCAGTTCTGCTTGCCAATACCCTGGAAGAAGAATGACAGATCAAAGCCATTCCAGGCAGCGCTACCGGTAATACCAAAGGAATATCTTGGTAAAGAGTTACCGATCACCCGCATATCACCTGGATTATCCAGCGTATTGAGGCCATTATTGATAATAGAGTCTCCATTCAGGTCCTTGAACTTCATATCACCGGCACGAAGACGGTTCCATTCACCGGCAGAACCCCTGATCTGACGATACACCAGGCTTTGGCTGACTTTATCCTGTGGCCATTTGGCTGCTTCTGCGTCAGTCTGAAAATAACCATCGGTGATATACCCCCAGATCTCACCCATTTTCTTACCTGTATAATGATCGCTCAAACGGTTTGTGGGATTGTTAAAACTCTTGATCTCGGCAGTATAGTCAGACAACACACCACCGAAGCTCCAGTTCAGGTCTTTACCAGCCACCCGGTTCGATTGCTGCCAGGTCAACGACAGTTCAAAACCCTTCGTCAACAAGTCGCCGGTATTAAGTGCCGGGGAGGACGCTCCAAAGACAGCCGGTAAAGTTGGACCGGGTGTGAGCATACCCACGGTTTTGCGTTGGTAAATATCGAATGAACCAACGAGCCGGTTGCGCAGCAAACCAATATCCAGGCCGAGGTTAAGTGAATTGGTTTTCTCCCAGGTGATATCGGCGCTCAATGGTGTAGGATTCGTCAATACCTGCGCGCGGTTGCCATCGATCAGCCAGCTGCTTTGGCCAGCTCCCATTACTTCCGTAGCGGGGTAGTTGCTGCTCGTCAACTGGTTACCCAAGGTACCATAAGAGCCTCTCAGTTTCAGGTCGGATACCACATCCTTGGCAGGCTCGAAGAATGCTTCGTTGCTGATACGCCATCCTGCAGACACGGACGGGAAGAAACCAAACCGGCGACCTTTGGGGAAGCGGGAAGTACCGTCGTAGCGACCATTCAGCTCCAACAGATATTTACCGTCGAAGTCATAGTTCAAACGACCAAAGAAACCCATCAGGGCATATTCGCTCGAGTTGCCCGTTGCCAGGTTGGTACCGGTACCCAGGTCCAGCTCATTCAGGTCTTCAGACAACAGGTCTGAGCGTTCGCCGCGAAGTGTTTTATAGGTACGCATTTCCTGGTTGTAACCCGCCATCGCCTTGAACGAATGACGTTGGATGCTTTTTTCATACGTACCATAAGCGTTGATCACATGCTGTTGATCGAGGCGCAGGATCTCATAAAAACGGTCATTACCCACATAGCTGATCACGCCAGGGAAAATAGACCAGGGCGCTTTGGTTCTTCTGGAGATCTCATGCGTATTCACATTGGGCGTCACCGGGTTCAACTCGTAGGTATAGTTGGCTGTGATATCAAACCCTTTGGCAACTTTAAAGATACCACCCACGGTATTGGAGGCATTGTAGTTGCGGTTCTCCCCTTTCGATTTACCGTACAGCAGATCGGCGAAGATGCCGTCACCAATAGTGTAGTTGTTGAGCTCTGTACGATACGTGGCCGAACCATCTGGATTGATGGGTACATAAGAAGGCAAAGCGTGTACTGTAATTGACACGAAATTGCTGTTGTAGCCCCAACCTGGATAGCTGTACTTATCGATGCTCAACTGGGTATTGGTATAAAGGGTCAGCCAGGGGGTCACCTTGGCATTGATTTTACCCCGGAAGTTGTACGCATTGTACTCATCCTGGTTGACCTGCATCATTCCTTTTTGCTTTTGGAAGCGGCCCGACAGGTAGTAATCCATTTTATCGCTGCTACCTGATACGCTCAGCGTATGCTGCATGGCAGGCGTCACATCACGAAACATGGTGCTCCACCAATCCGTGTTGCCATAATAGATATACATATCCTTTCCGGCACGGTTGTCTACTACCACGGAAGGCAAAGACTTGTCGGTCTGTCTTTTCTTCAACTCCTCGTAGTCCTTATCAGTATAGCGCGTGTAGGTATTACCAGTGCTGCGCAGAAACGCCTCGTCCATCATCTTGGCTACATCATAGCCATCCGTCATGAAATCCGTACTGACCGTGGGTGTTTGCCAGCTGAAATTATTGCTGTAATTAATAGTCGTTTTTCCTTTCTTGGCAGTCTTTGTAGTTACCAGGATCACACCAAAGGCCGCACGGGCACCATAAATAGCGGCAGCAGATGCATCTTTCAACACGGAAATATTCTCGATATCCCGGGGATTTATCATATTGATATTACCAGGCACACCATCCACCAGTACGAGTGGAGAACCGGTACCACCGGTTACGGTGGCAAAACCGCGCACATTCAAATTTCCACCCGATCCCGGGTGACCGTCGCTGAACGTAATATTCAATCCGGGCACCTTACCCTGCAAAGCCTGTGAGGCATTGGCAACAGGTCGATCCTTGATAGCCCGTGCATCTACTTGTGCAACGGCACCAGTCAAATTGGCTTTCTTTTGTGTGCCATAACCAACTACCACCACATCGCTCAGCTGTGAACTGGTGCTGGTCAACTGTACCGATAATGAAATGGTTTGACCACCTTCGTAACGATAACCTTTCAGTGTCTTCGGCTCAAAGCCAAGGTGCGTAACAATAAAGGTGTAAGCGCCACCGGGCGTCAGTGTTGCAAATGAGAAGATACCTTCCGCATCAGTTTGCGCTGTAGCGGTAAAATTGGCGTTCTTGTCTTCTACTGTTACCGAGGCACCGGCAACAGGATCATTTTTCTCATCGCGCACCACGCCCCTCGCCGCAGCAGCTTGTTGAGCCTGCATACTTTCGTTGAGCAATAAGCCGCCCAACAAACACAAGAGTGTCAGAAGCCGGGTAAATGTTCTGGTCATGTAATAAGTATTAAGTGATGGATTGATTCGATCTGTAATTGATCTACGGCAAGGCAATTTCCGGGCGCAATATTACAATGCTAAGCTATCGCCAACGTTGGGGTAATAATTTGATAACAGTGATCTCCATACTTAATATACTGAAAGAAAAAATGCAGTTCAGCACTCAAACGTTTGCGTAAAAACGCAGTTAGAGAGATCGTGCATGAAACGATTATTCAAGCCTGCCAGGAAACAACATCACATGCAAAAACCTGCAAATAAATAAAGGCGCAACGTTGAGTTGCGCCTTTATCACAGGTCGTTGTTTACAATAAATTAATCTGCGTAAGTAGTCACAAGTTGAATAGCCCGCTGCAATGGATCAGCATACGGTCTGATCTTACTGACACCAGTAGACTTCACCCATTCTTCTTCCCAACGTTTCCGGTCAAAGTCCTTATTGAATAATGTTTGCTCAACCCGCGGCACATAATAGTCCCTGATCAATCCACTCCAGATCCTGGCTGCATAATCGTCCTGTACACCTCCCCAGGTAGTAATCAACCGCCGCGCATTGTTTTCATAATAATCCTGTTGCTTCACCGACTTACTGTGCAGGCGCGCATAGTTGACCCATGACTGCAGGCGGTGCAGGGGATGCGATTCCAGCAGAGAATCTGCCTGCTTTAACAACAGCACCGCTTTCCGCCCCAGTTGTTCTTTCAACGTTGTATTTCCGACAGAATCGGCCCGCAACGCCTGTTGATACAACGCATCGGCTTTCAGCCCCACATAGAAGGAAGCCAGCTCCAGCGCATCATATTGATAAAAACGATTACCACGTAGTTCGCTGGCTACGGATAGATAATCCTCCACCGCCTTAAAGAAAGCGGGATCGTTATTGATACTCCCTTTACGGCGTGTATCATACTGTACCGTTTGCCATACAAAGCGCGGATAAGATCCAAAAGAATTATAACAGGAGGCAAATAGGCCTTCATAAGCCTTCCACAACCCGGGTGGACAGCTACCATACCGCGTAGTGCAATAGGCCTTACCCCAACTGACAGGATCGATCGCCTCCCGGCGCCACCCCATATCGCCGATCAATTCATAGATCAGTTCATTATTTTCTATTCCTTCGGGAGCGGAGCCAAAGCCTACCATACGCTTCGAATAGGGTGATTGTAATGCCTCTATGACGGAGTTGGCGTAGAAAGGTACCACACCCGTATACGGCGTCTTGCCGCCAAAATTCGGCACATAACTGTATACCCATTGTTTACCATAAAAGCCTTCATGGGTTCGCCATACCGGATCGATATGCCATACATACGGAGGGTAATCATTGCCGAGATCGAGGATCATCATGCCGCTATCCGGCACCTTCGATAGTAATGATTGAAGAGTAGGCTTGTCCCAGAATTTATGCTGGTACCCAAACGTCCAACCCTGCGTAACCCATACTGCTCCGGGGTTCGCAGCAGTGATCGACTGGTAAACAGACTTGCCGTAATTGGCGAGATAGTCGTATTTCTTCTGGGGATTGGTACTATCGACAGGCACATCCATTTCATTGAAGCAATCGGCGAGGTAAAATTTATTCTTACCAAACTCACGCTCCCATTCTTCAATAAACAGTTTGCCGATCTTGTCAAACCACTCCGTGCCGGGCGTCAATACATACCCATTGTATTCCGGCGGAAACCCACCCCATTTTAGCGGTTGCAAATGCAATTCAGGATGGAGCCCGGCAAAGGCAGCCGGTACAAATCCCGCAAAGGCAGGTGTGATGGGTGCAAACCCCATGGCATGCATCCGGTCCATGATCTTGTGTTGCAAGGCCAATTGGCTTTCCTGCCATCCGGCAGGTAGGGGGCCATCCCATTTATTTAGGTTACCCATCCGATGCCAGGGCAGGTGTGCAGGGCCGGTATAGAAATCATCCAGCGCAGCCTGGTTCAATCCCAGTTTGCGCCATACATGCGCTGCAATCGCTTCACTGCCAACCGTGGCCAGGGGCATGTTGACCCCATGTAAAGCCATCCAGTCCAGCTCCTGCTCCCAACGTTTCCAATCCCAATAGGGGGTAGTATATCCAAAGGTGACCACATTCAGGTAATACCGGTAGGGATAGGGCGATCCACCACGAAGACCATTGCAATTCGGCCAGGAGGACGGTGCCGTGAGGCGCCCGCTACTCCAGGTATACATCAGGTTGCAATATTGCTTCAGGTATTGATGAAAGCCATAGCAGATGGCCGATACACTGCTGCCTGCAATGGTTAACCTGTCCTGTCTGGCAGTAACGGAGAAAGTGTCGAGCCCCTGGTGCGTAGGGATGGTAACAATCGTGACAGCAGGCATCTTTCCGCTCATCACCCGCTGTATGACATCGAAAGAAGTAGCGATCGTTTGCGCAGCGGTGGCCGGTTGTTTAGCTGCAACAGTTTGACCTGACAAAAGACCATTCGAAAACAGCAGCAGCACAGCCAGCAGGAGACGGGTAAGCATGGTGATATGTTTTGATACACCTAAACACACACAAACCGATCGCACAGAACCAGGTAGTTGCAAATATCAAGCCCGACTATACCGAAAAGGATAGCAGAAAGCGCCAGGGAGTACGGGCGCTTTATGGATGCACTGCAGCATGCGCAGCAGCTGACAGTTGCATTACCGGGTGGAGGTGTTATCCGGTAACACCTGCCGGCCTGGATGTCTTCGCCACCATCCGCTGTGTCAGGTAACGCCGGATAGGGGCGTCGACATACTTCAACACCAGGTAAGCCAATCCGATGAGCAACAGGGTGCCAATACCTGCGATCAGGAACATGGTCGACTGACTGGGCTTGGCCTGTTCCAGGTAACTGAAATATACCCAGATGAAGGGATAATGGACCATATAAAGCGGATAGGAAATATTACCCGAGAAACGGCAGATCGCCACCGTCTTGTCGCTCAGGGAAGCACCAGCACCCAGGGCCACCAGGAGGGGTAAATAGAAGACGGATAACACGGGATCTACCCAAGGGGCGGTTTCTTTGGTGAAAGGAATGAAGAAAACAATAGCCAGCAGAACGGCCATCATACCAAAGCCCATCTTGTTGCGAATGATCCAGTTCATCCGGTATACCAGCATACCGGCCAGAAAGGACCAGGCCACCCGGAATCCACCACCGCGAATATTGTCACCACCCCATCCGATACTGAGATGACCCGAGCGCTGGGCCTCATAAAAGAGGGCGACCGCACTGATCAGGGCCAATACCCACAGCCATTTTTTGGCCATACGTACCAGCACAACCGCGTAAACGATATTGGCGATATACTCCCAAAAAAGTGACCAGACCGGCGCGTTGAGGTGAAACAGGTTGAAGAATCGCTCCTGTACCAGGGGATAGGGAATCATCAGGCAACCCGCCAAGAACATGAGCAACAGTTTATCCGCATATTTCAGCCACAATTGGCTGAATGGATCCAATATGAAGACAAGTAGCCCGAGCACCGTACCGATGATCACCAGCGGGTGCAGGCGGATCAGCCTTAATTTCAAAAAGGTACCAACGCCGATCTGTGGAAGCCGGCCATCGTAAGCATAGGCAATAACGAAACCAGACAGGCAAAAGAAAAAATCTACCGCGAGGTAGGTATGCGTAACGAGACTTTCCTCGACATTGGGAATAGCGATCTCCATGAAATGGAACACGACCACAGCGATGGCGGCAATACCGCGCAATCCATCCAGGATCTCAAAATGCTGCCTGGTACGAAGCAGGCTGGCAGCAGGGGGGACTTGACTCATCCGCCAAACATAAAGCAAAAATCCCTACGACCAACACGCAACCGGTTGATTGACTTAAAATGAAGAACAATGGAGACAAATGGCAAGACGCACGACCGACAGCATCAGGTGCCGCATAAGGTTATTGCTGCAGCCGCTTATAGTGGTATATTTGAACATACCAAAACACAGCCGATATGCAACCCAAACTGCTACTCGCCCTGGTGATGTTCTTTGGAGTATTGACGGCAGCCGGCCAAAGCAAACAACAAAAGCTGGCGACCATCATGCGCACCTACCACGACTACAATTTGTTTGACGGTGCAGTATTGGTAGCCGAACATGGTAAGATCGTCTATCAGGGAGCCTTCGGGCTGGCTAACCGCGAATGGAACATTCCCAACAGTACCCAGACTAAATTCATGATCGGCTCGGTGTCCAAACCCTTGACCGCCGCCCTTACCCTCATACAGGTACAGAAGGGCTTGCTTGAACTGGACAAGACAGTCGCCGATTACCTGCCCTACTTTGCCGGCAAACCGGCTGGCGTGGTAACCATCCGTCAATTACTCAGTCATACCTCAGGAATACCCAATTATGATATCGTTAAAGACTTCTTCCCACGCATCAGCCGCCAGTATTTCGAACGGGAAGACTACCTGAAAATATATGCCGATTTAGCATTGGCCTTCACGCCCGGCACTAAATACAACTACAGCAGCTGGGGCTATTTTACCCTGGGGCATATACTGGAAAAAGTCAGTGGTAGATCATATGCACAACTGATACAGGAAGACCTGTATGACCAACTCGGCATGAAAAACTCCGGGTCCTATTTCCATACACAGATTGTCCCCAACCGGGCTACCGGTTACGACTATATCCCCGGCGGATATACTAGTGCCGACTTCAGAGACCAATCCAACACCATGGGCACAGGAGATATCTATTCGACCGTAGAAGACCTGTTTAAATTCCACCTGGCGCTTTCCAATCATCAACTCATCAACGATTCACTGACCAGGCTCATGTTCACACCGGGCATGAAACCAGCCGACTATGGATTCGGTTGGTTTAACAAGCAGTTTAAATATACTGCTACCGACAGTGTGGCCGCCAACTTCCACCTGGGTATGACAGATGGGTTTATCTCTTTCCTGCTGCGCATTCCTTCCACCAACAGCATGGTAGTGATCTTATGTAACAGTTCGCCCACCGATTTCTTTGGCATTACCCGCAACCTGGTCGCTACCCTCTACAACAAACCAGTGAAGGTCAAACATCCGGTACACAAGGTGATGGAAACATTGATCGGAACAAAAGGCGCACTCGCCGCCGTAGATGCCTATCAGAAGTTAAGCCCTGATACCGCCAACTATTACGTAGAATGGATATCCATGAATTTTCTGGCAGAACAGTTACTCACACTCAAACGCTACGACGAAGCCAGGATCATGGCAGAGAACAATGCGGTAGCTTTTCCCGACAAAGACCTGGTGATGGTCACCATGGGGAACATCTATGGAAAACTGAATCGTAAAGAAGATGCCATCCGCTACTACAAAAAAGCGCTGGCCATTTATCCTGGCTATGAAGAAGCCAGAAACCGATTGAAAGAGCTGGAAGCACAATAACCACCCCCTGGTAGCCAGTCTATTAGCACAGTACTAAAAATAATGCGCCTCCACTGTAAGTTTTTCTATTTTCCCGCATCCAATAGAATGTGTCAGGAAGCAATATAAAAAACACCTGCACAGCGAATAAAACAAAGACATGACGGATGCCCAATTTGTAGCCCTTATTGATGAGCACCAGGCTATTATTCACAAGATCAGCCGCCTGTACCGCGATTCCCGCGAAGACCGGGAAGATCTTTTCCAGGAGATTGTTTTGCAGCTATGGCGGTCGATCGGAAGTTTCCGGGGCGAGGCTAAATTCAGTACCTGGATGTACCGGGTGGCCCTTACGACGGCCATCAGCAGCCTGCGTAAGAAAAAGCCGCAATTGGTGTACCCGGCAGAGTTGCCCGACCGGAAAGAGCCGGTGGCAGACGGACACGAGCAGCAGGAACAATTGATGCGGGCCCTGCGGCAATTGAGCGACGCAGAAAAGGCATTGATCACTTTATACCTCGAGGATATTAGCTACGCAGAGATGGCGGCCATTACCGGCATCTCAGAGAACTACGTAGGTGTGAAACTAAAACGGATCAAAACCAAAATTCAGCAACTATTAAATAAACCATGATGGAAGACAAAGACCTTAAGGCCGCCTGGCAAGGAACGCCCCCCCCACCCACCAACCAGGAAAACATCAGGAAGATGATGATAGCAAACAATCATCCCGTGCAGCAGGCAATCAGGAAGCAGCTGATCATAGAAACCCTGGCATTTACCGGCTTGCTGGCCGTTTATTACAACATATTCGATGGTCACGAAAAACCGTTGTTTGCCAACATACTGCTAGTGGCCGCTTTACTGGTAGCGATACTGCACAATATCATTGGCTACCGGTTTTCCAGGCAACAGGTCAGAGGTAACAACCTGCAACAATCGCTGACCGCCGCCATAACAAAATGGCGCAACTACGCCATTGGCTCCATCGCCAGCCGTGCAGTCACCGCCACCTGCCTCCTGGTATTCTTTACTACCATCATACAACTTACGCCAGTCAAAACCTGGTTACTGGTAGGCGCCATCGTAGTGTGCGCCGGGCAACTGCTGCTATTGATCCGTTTGTGGGTTCGACGGATCAGCCAACTAAAGCAGGCAACAGGCTATTTTAAAGACTGAATACCCTTTGTTGACCGTCGGGTACTCTTCAGTGCCCAATACACCAACGCAGGTTGAAACAGCAGGCGAATACCCCTTTTGGCGTCCGTATCCAGCCCAAACGCATTTCTGCGGTTACGGAACTGGGCGATATTACCCGGAAATACTGCCACAAAGAAAGCCGCCGCGATATTACCGACGAGGTTCCGGTGTTTGGGGGGGGCTAACTGCCAGTGCAGTGCCGAGGGCTATTTCCGCCACGCCGGAATACACCACTGTATCATCCTTTTTCAGCGGCACCCAATCGGGCACCTGTGCCTGGAACGCACGCCGGGCAACGGTCAGGTGACTGATCCCGGCAAATATCAATCCCGCTCCCAGCAGGACTCTTGCTACATCACGAACGGTATTATCATTCATAGCTGCTTTTTCAATGTACACGTGCAAAACCCGTTCCCGGACCATCCGGCGTATTTGTCGATAAAAATTTACATTTGCGGCCATGGAACAAACACTCACTACCCTGCTCGACAAGCTGAAAACCAATACGGTCTCCTTTAAGGAAGTAATTGAATACATCGAAGCCCGCTACCAGCACCAACCCACTGCCTTCAAGAATGGGGCAGCCTACAACGAAGCAAGCCAAAACCAGGGCAGTGCCAAGGTCTTTTCCTTTGCCCAACTCAACAAGCTCACACAAGCTGATACCCTCCTGCTGTTTGCAGAACATCATCAAGCCGTATTGAACACACCCGATGGCACCGACCACCAGAATATCCGCCAGTTTATGCAACATGGCTGGGCAGGCATCGCCTTCGAAGGCCAGGCACTGACCGCCAAATAACAATCGCAATAATAGACGGCCAACTGGGCATAACACAAACATAATGCTTCATGATGCTCCCAATCGGCTCGTCCGATGACCTTTGCGCGTCAAAAACTATACCTGAACATGTACTTATTTCGCTTGAAACATACATTACTGCTGTCCATGGTGGTGGCCGCACAAACCGCCTTTGCCCAAACCACGGCCGATAAGGTCAACGTATTAGTCGGCTCTTCGGGAGATCATGGGCAGCTGTCACCGGCAGCCTCCTACCCTTTTGGGCTGATGAGTATCGCGCCGCAAACTTACCCGCACCTGCACATGGGCTATGAAAACAAGGCCAGGACCTTCCTGGGTTTCACACATAACCGGGTAGAAGGCGTGGGTTGCCAGGGCAGTGGTGGCAATATCCTGATCACTCCTTTTACTGGCACGCCCGAGTCATCTGTGCTCACCAAGACCACGGAAAAAGCTTTTCCTGGTTACTATGGGGCTTCCTTTACCAATGGCATCAGCGCTTCCTTTGTAGTGAATGGCAATGGCGGGATCGAAAACTACGCGTTCCCTGCCGCGAAACCGAAAGGATTTACCATCGATCTGAGCCATACCCTCGCCAACCGTTTTGTGGCCGAGGAGCATACGATTGGCAACAACAGCATCAGCGGATGGATCGACGCCCGTACCACCTGCAATGCCGGTACTTATCGTGTGTACTACTACATGGTGTTCGATCAACCCGCGGAGATCACTGCTGCCGGAGACCACAAACTGGCCGTTGCCCTTGTCAACAAGTTGAATGCCGCGCAATTGAGGATCGCTTTTTCATCGGTGGATATCGCGCACGCCAAAGGCAATATACTGGAGGGCACCAGCATCAGCTATGTTCAAAAAAGCAAGGCAGACTGGAGCCGCGAATTAAATAAGATCACTGTAAAGGGAAATCCCGAAGAGGAAAAGATCTTATATTCCTTCCTGTACCGCACCATGCAGTCGCCTTTTCTGATTTCAGAGAAAGATGGCAGCTACCGGGGTACTGATGGCAGCCTGCAGCAAAGCAGTACGCCTATGTACAATGGCTGGGCCATCTGGGACAATTACCGAACCCAACTTCCTTTACTGGCGCTGATGGACCATGATCGCTACCAATCGATCATCAACTCCCTCGTCGGCCTGTATAAGTTTGGAAAAAAGGACTATGCGACACAAAAAGAGCCCTCCAACACCGTGCGTACCGAACACGCCATCGTAGTACTGCTCGACGCCCATCGCAAAGGCTTTACCGTAGACTTCAAATCCATCCTGGATTCATTGACTGCCGAAGTAGATAAACTGGACTGGAAGACGCCTGATAAAGCGCTCGAGAGCAGCTATGATACCTGGGCCTTGTCACAGATACTCGCCATTACCGGTGACCTTACCGGCAGTGAACGCTACAAAGCCAAAGCAGCACAATGGAAACAATACTGGGATAAGGACTTCAAGGACCTGACCAAAAACGATATCGACCGGGTAGGCGCGCGTGGCATGTACCAGGGTACGATCTGGCAATACCGCTGGCTGGTCCCCTTCGACTTGAAGGGACTTGTGGCCCAGGCCGGTGGTGAAGAAGCCTACCTGCAACAACTGAACGAGTTTTTCAACAAGGACTACTACAATCACGCCAATGAAACGGATATCCAGGCGCCCATCATGTACAACTTCACCAGTGAACCCTGGAGATCGCAGGATCTGGTACGTAAGTACGCAGCCGACACAGTCGTGCAGTACTACTTCAACGACAATAGCCGCGGTATCGATCCGTTTGTGGGTGTAATCTACCAGAACAAACCAGATACTTACGTACGTACTATGGATGACGATTCGGGCGCTATGTCGGCCTGGTATGTATTTGCCGCCAGTGGGCTCATGCCTGCCTGTGTGGGCTGGCCGGTGTATTACCTCAACGTACCACTGTTTGACCAGGTCACATTGGGAAGCAACAACAAGCCGTTCACCATCCAGACAAAGAACAACAGCCGCACCAACCGATATATCCAATCAGTTACACTCAATGGAAAACCGCTGATGCGCAACTGGCTTACACACGCAGAGATCGCCAAAGGAGGCACCCTGGTGATCGTAGCCGGCGCACAACCCAACAAAAGCTGGGGAACGACCGACCAATGGATATCCGAACTGAAGTAGCACAAGCTGAACAATAACAACAACGGGAAATCATCAGGCGATGGTTTCCCATTGTTGTTTATATATGCTGAACATTTATTCAGTGCGCAAACTCCTGACAGGGTTGGCCAGGATGGCCTTGATCGCATGAAAGCTTACCGTACCGATGGTGATCAGGAGGGCAAAGAACGCCGTGATGGCAAACACCCACCACTCGATAGAAATGCGGTAACTGTATCCATTTAACCACCTATGCATGGCATACCAGGCGATGGGACATCCGATCAATAGGGCGATGCCGATGAGCACGATAAAATCTTTGGAAAGGAGCGTGGTAATACTGAAGCCGGAAGCGCCAAGCACTTTGCGGATGCCAATCTCCTTGATGCGGGTTTCGGCCATATAACTGGCGAGGCCGAAAAGCCCGAGGCAGGAAATGAGGATGGTAAGGCCGGCAAAAATGCCCGTCAGCCGACTGGTCAACTCCATGTCGACGAATTTCAGGGCATAGTCCTGGTCTACAAAATGATATTCGAAGGGGTAAGAAGGTGCGTATTGCTTGAAGATCTTACCAATTGCCGCGACCTGCTCTGCCACATTATTGGTGGGTTGCAGGCGCATGTGAATGATATTGAAGCGCATGCCCTTCGGTCCAAAGATCACCAATGGGGTGGTTCTTTCGTAGGGAGAATCGAAAATATAGTCTTTGAAAATACCGACCACATGGTATTCCATATCTCCCTCGCGGATCAACTGGCCGATCGGGTTGGCAAAGCCCATATGTTTGGCAGCCGATTCATTGATCAGTATGCCTGTTGAATCGGTGGGATACTGGACAAGATCCAGGTCGCGGCCTTCCACCAGCGTTAAGCCGGCAGTCTGGATCAGCCCTTCGTCCTGGGCACCGCGTTGAACCTCGGTATTATCCTGGGGGTCTTTACCGTTCCATTGAATGGCGGTGGTGGAACTGAATTCAGACGTAAGTTGAGAGGCTGTTCGGGTAATGGAGCCCACCTGACCCGATGCCAGCAGATCACGCTTCAACAACTCGTAATTCTTGCTGAGTTCGGGAGTGATCCAATGATACCCCAACGAGTTGCCTGCATAACCGGCATTTCGTTGTTGTGCAAAACGGATCTGCTGGGTAACGATAATGGTGGAAATGATCAGTACGATGGCAATACCGAATTGGAAAACAACCAACACCTTCCGGGGAGTAACCAGGGTACCGGTCTTCTTGAAATGGCCTTTCAGCGCACCGATCGGGTTAAAGGATGATAAAAAGAAAGCGGGATAACTGCCCGCCAAAATACCTGTCATCAGGATGAAGCCGGCAAAGGCCAGCCAAAAATCGATTCTCGTGTAGGGCAGCACAAACTCCTTCCCCATCAACAGATTGAAACCAGGCAATACCGTCAGCACCAGGATGATCGCCAGCAATCCGGCGAAGGTGGCCAGCAATACAGATTCCAGCAGAAACTGCATAATAAGGGACGTTCGTAATGCTCCTGTTACTTTTCGGATACCTACTTCCTTGGCACGTTTTTCACTCCGCGCAGTACTCAGGTTCATAAAGTTGATGCAGGCAATGAGCAGCAGGAATCCGGCAATGACGCCAAACATGGTGACCATGGTAATGCGGCCACCCGAAACCTGTCCATTTTCAAACTCGGTGTACAAGCGCCATTTGTCTAACGGATGCAGGAAGATATCCCCTTCAGCTTTGTTGTCGGTGTGCCGGCGGGTAACGTTTTTGACCTGCGCATTGATCGCGGCTTCAGTGGTACCGGGGCGCGCCAGTACAAAGACCCACACCGAGTTATTGAACCAGTTAAATTCATCCGTGCCTATTTTTTGATAGTAGGCCCAGGGAAGGATGTATTCAAAACTAAACAGGCTGTTGGTGGGGATATCCTGTAAAACACCACTCACCTGAAATATATCCTTGTCGATACGAATATTCTTACCCACCACATTTGTGTTACCAAACATCTTTCGGGCAAAGGTTTCCGTGATTACGATGGAATACACGTCTTTCAAGGCGTCGGAGACATTCCCTTGCAGCAAGGGGAAGGAGAACATAGATAAAAAAGAAGGGTCGGTCACGAGGGCCTTGGTCGACATCTTTTTATCGTCGACTGCGGTGACAAACCAGCGCATATCCACCCGGCAGGTATTTTCGATGCTGGAGTAATCGTCTTTCAGGGCAGCTGACACAGGTTGCGGAACGGATGACCAGCATTGCAGGGAGTTGTCACTCATACCGCGGTTATAGGCCTGGTACAGGCGGTCCTTGTTTTTGTGAAACTGGTCGTACCCTACCTCATGGTAGATCCACAGGCAAATCAGCATGGCACTGGCAATACCCATCATCAGGCCTGCGATATTGATGAAGGAGAATGTCTTGGTTCGGAAAATATTCCGAAAGGCTACTTTCAGATAGTTTCTTAGCATACCCATAAAAAGGCAAAGCCGGTGCCAGTCGAATAAGCAGTTATGAATCAACGGATTTCCCTTTCTGCGAGCCGAGTCCAGTGTACGGATTCGATACAACGCAGCGGACAGAAGCACAGCCATTAATAGTTATACTGACTGCACGTCCATAGATTATGTGAGATGGAGCAACCTGGTGGGTGGGTGGATAAAGCACAACGTCTGTCATTCCTGCACAACGATCGGCACTCAAGGAGCGGATATGCGCACTTATCCAATTTAGTGTCCATTTGCGCAAATTGTTATTCCCGCGAGCTATTTTCGCGCGCTATTTCCTTAAAAAACAATGACTTATTCCCACAATCGTAAATCTAACCTTTTACAGTCTACGTAGGTTAATTCCGTCCATGGACCATACAGCGCTGAGCCCCTATGATTCGCCTAACCGAAGAATCATTACAAAGCTTAATAAACCATTACTAACATCAAGAACAAATGAGAAATCTTCGTTTGGCTGGCGTAGCCTTGTTGCTCGCATTCAGTTTCGTTTTCCAGGGTTGTAAGAAGGAACTTAGACAACCAGATGCCCGGGAGCTATTTACCACTTCAGAAGCACGGCAATACTTTGAACAGGAATATGGAGAGCCTGTTCCTTCAGCATTATCCAATTCAAGATCATCACAGTTGTTATCGCCAGACTGGACGTTGGCGGAAACCCGGCAATCTGAGAGCGGAACGGCCATCATTGTTCCCGTCAGGCATAAGGTGGGGTCATATGTCTTTAGCAGGTCATCGAAGTACTATTTCCCGCTGGACAGCATTACGAAACTGTACATTTATAAGACAAAGGAGAAAGGGCTTCAGGCGGCTAAGATCACCTACCTGCCCGACGACGATTACATAGAAAAAGGTGAGGCCTATTCCGGACTCGTTGTCGTCGAAGACTGGAATGGCCCGAAACGGGTAGTCTACCAAAAGCTGCCATCGGGCGAATTGCTTGTATCAACACCCGAAAAAGACCAGACATCCAATACGAGAATGGAATGCGTATACTTTTACGGGCATAACTATTCGGAGGATGATCCGGAGGGATATTATTATACGGAACTCATAGGTTGTTACTTTGTACCGGATCCATATGTCAGTCAACCAATACAATATGATAAGGTAGTAGATCCGCTCAATCCTGGAGGAGGAGGTGTGGGTAAACCTACGTTTGGGGCGTCGTCGGCTGTAGTCGTATTATCCGGAACTCATCCAATTCCAAATGCCAAAGCCTATCTGAATTGTTTTAGCAATCTACCAGGAAATACCAATCAGTACCAAGTTTCTATAGCTGTCGCCCAACCTATACCCGGTACGCGAGAAACTTGGACCTTCGTAGTACCTAGTGTAGATGATTTGCGTGTAGTTAATGTAGGACACACATTTCTAATTTTGAGTCAAACTGGTCCAAACGGCGCAATCGTCCGAAATGTTGGCTTCTACCCGAAAAGTCTTTCAACGCCAAGGTCGCCAATATCTCCCGGCGTTTTGAATAATGACCAGTACAAAAAATTCAATATAAGACTAAACATTACGATGACCGGGGATCAGTTCATGACTGTTATGGATTATATTACCCAAAACGAATTTTCTCAGTACAACATCAACAACTATAATTGTACGAATTTTGCCCTAAACGCTTTAGCTTATGCTGGCATAAACGTCTATACTACGGTTGGAACATGGCCAGGCGGCCAAGGATATAACCCTGGATATCTCGGAGAAGATATAAGGGGAATGACACCTACCACAACCATGAAGCCGAGTAACTCAATAGCCCCGCACCCTAACAAAGGGTTTTGTCAATAAATCTATAATATGAAATACAAGCTTATTCTCCTTGCCTTTGGAATACTTTTAAGCTTCATGCCAAATCGAGTTAATGCACAAAAACTCGATTCGTTGAAAAACTGGCGAATTCATACTCCAGTTGACGGGGATGCGCTTAGTACTCATGAAGACAGTCTTCCATTTATTGCCTCACGCCTTCTATCCTCTGACTTTAAACGTGAACTCAAAAGCCTAGGACCTATCAAAACAGACAGTATAGTTTACGTGATGACGGCCTACCTATTAAGTTACGAAGATGAAAAGGGCAAGATGGTAAAAGTCTTAGCCTGCGGAGCAGGTCACTATATTTATATTGGTCGGCAACGCAAGTTCTATGGCATTCCGATAGAAAATCAGGGAACCTGGCTGGAAATGCTCGATGATGAATATGGTAAGCTAATAAATCGTGAATAATCGAATCTCGTATCCATACCCGCAACGGTCCATCTTTCCAGATGGGCCGTTTTTCTCGTACGGATGAAACACTATACTATACCTAAAAAAAATCGTCCATATGAAAGAAGGGCAACGTAGTCTTTACTCACTCATTTATACAGCCGCTTTCTGCCTTGTGGTAATAGCATTCACCCTCAATATTGAAACATATCCAGCTGAAAGAACATTTGTTACATTAGAACTGTTCTATTTTCGAGTTATTTTGCTATACTTTGGCATAGTCATTTTTTGTGCACGCTTGGGCTTTAGGAATATTCAACAAGCTTTCATCTATCAACTAACAGGATGGTATAATTTGGTCATAGCCGCCCATGCCATCTTCTGCTATTGCATGAATGACAAATTGCTATATTGGCTCAACTTTGGCTTATACAACTTATTCATTGCATTTCTCATTCTCGCAGACTACTACATTCTCCCCAAACTCACCAGCAAAGAAGAAGCTTAAATCTATCTAACAGACAAGGGCCGCCTCCACCGAGACGGCTCTTGTTTATTTATGTGACCAATAACTAGTAAATCACTCCCCTACTACATCCGTCAGCGCCCGGAACAAATTCAACGGATACTCCGCCAGCCGGTTGCAGAGGTACAGGTACCACTCCGTACCATAAACAAAATACAACTTGGTCATATAGCCTTCTGCTTTGAGTGCCCAAAGGTTCTCTTCCTGGATACCGTAAAGACTTTCAAACTCATAATCTGCCTGTGAAGGCTTGTACAAGTCCACCAGTTTCTTGGCCTCCTGCTGAATTTCGTAGTGATGCGTCGCTATCGAGCACTTATGACCGGCTTGCAGCAATTCATTCACATAGCTTAAATATACCTCATCCAATTCTCTTCCCCTGGGCATACTCAATCCAACCGCTGTGGCAAAAGCGCCTTTCACGATTCGGATCCTGCCGGGCATTTTTATTAGTTCTTTAAAATCTTCCCGCGTACGGTGCAGATACGAATGCAACGTGATCGCCAAGGTTATTGGTAGATTTAGAAGCTTCCTGGTAAACTCCAATGGCACGATCAGTCTGATTGTTTCCTGAATCACTCTAATTAACCTCAATGCCATGGGCAAATGCAGCGCACAAATCTCCAATAAGCTCCGTTTACCCCGGTTTTGGCATCATATAACTGACAAACTACGCCAAAACTGATTTTTTTGCCTGGCAGTCACTTTGCCAATGGCCATAAAAATCGATATCATTGCTGGAAGACGTTCTTTTAATGTTTAATACCTTCGACTTACCGAAGCCATTACCAACGTAGTCAATATATTTTGGATGAGTAAACAAACCGATCTTTTTTACAATAGGTTCTCTTTCCTGTATCCACTGGTTGACGTGTTCCTCCAACCGCAGAAAAAGGTTTTACTGAACGAGGTCAACGCGATGCCCGCCGGCAACCTGCTGGAGATAGGTGTGGGAAACGGTTCTCATTTAACAGGATATCAAAAACACCGGGTAACTGGTATCGACACCTCGGAGGCAATGCTGACCGTTGCCCGCAAAAACTCCCACGAAAGAATCACGCTCCTTAACATGAACGGCGAATCGCTCCAATTTGAGGATCAAAAATTTGACTATGTCGTTTTATCACACGTTATTGCGGTAGTTGACAATCCTGAACAACTCATGAAAGAGGCTCTCCGGGTTTTAAAACCGCACGGACAAATATTCATCCTTAACCATTTCACGCCAGACAACTGGCTAAAGTACATCGATCGGGCTGGTGCAGCTGTCGCCAGGACACTTCACTTTAAATCCCTTTTCCATATCGAAGAAATTGCTGCGGTTAAACAGGTAACACTGGTAAAAGAGATCAAACTAGGCCCGGCCTCCTATTTCAAAATATTAACCTACCAAAAGAATTGATAAAGAAGTATACCATAGTGGCTATATCGTTGCTTGTAAGTTTGTTTATCTACTTGTTCTACAGAACAAGCGATACCGTCGTCAACGAAATATTCATCCGGCTCACCTCACCCAACCTATACAGCCATATAAAGGCAGCTATCACCGAGGCGCTGCCATTGAACAACCTCATCATATATTCCCTACCCGAAGGGCTTTGGATATTTTGCATCACGCTCACTTCAAAGCCCTATTACATCAGTCTGAACAACTGGCGATTCGAGGTTGCATTTTTCCCATTGATACTTTGTATCTCCCTGGAGTTATTGCAGCTAGCCCATATTACCAATGGCCGGTTCGACTATATGGACATTCTGGTATCTGCCCTCTTCTGGCTATTGGGAAATTTCGGCTGGAAAGACCTTCAGGAGAAGCAGGAGATTTTTACCCGGCCAGGCTTAAAGACACTTATCTGTTTGGCCAGCTATAGTATCGTCTATTTGGCACATGTCAACAGGGTAATAAACTAAATTCAGTATGAATAAATTTAAGTCACATCTGATCAGCTATAAGTATGCGCTACGAGGTATTTATGAAGCATTCCGTTACGAAAACAACATGCTCTTTCACCTGGCAGCAGCCATTGCCGTGATCGTGGTCAATACCTTGTTGAAAATCAGCAAAACCGAGTGGTTGATCACCCTGCTTCTGATCGGCCTGGCCTGGATGGCGGAGATCTTCAATACAGCGCTGGAAAAATTGGCCGACCGGGTTACCAAAGAACAGGACCCACTCATCAGGCAGGCAAAAGACCTGGCTGCAGGAGCCGTGTTGATCATTGGCTTTGTGGCGGTGATATGCGCCCTGATTATTTACCTGCCGTATTTGATGAAATGATTAGCATCCACAGGCCAACGGAATCTGCGATCGATTACCTCGTACGTTGCAAGACGAGATCTATGCAGTTGTCATTATTGCATCCCGCCACCAGCTTTCATCACAGATAGATGCGTTGTTGGTCCGTTTCTAAACAATGCAAGCTGCCCAGCTTATCTAAACTAGCTTTTGTTTAATCGCTTTCGAAACAGCTTCAGATTTCGAGTGTACCTGAAGTTTGTCATAAATATGGGCTACATGTGTGCTGACCGTTGCTACAGAAATAAAACATTCCGATGCTATCATCTTATAGGTCTTTCCTTTTACCAGCAAGGCAAGAATTTCCTGTTCTCTTTCCGATAAGGCAATAAACTCGTGTTTATCGCTAGTCGATGATTGCCGGAGCATTTGTAAAACAAGGACCGCCACAGAACCTGTCATCGGCGCCCCACCCAGCAGTGTTTCTTTGATGGCTTCAATGATATTTCTAGGAGCTGTCTTTTTTATCAGGTAACCGCTGGCGCCGGCACAAATTGCCGCAAATATTTTATCATTATCCTCAAATACAGTCTGAATAATGATGTGTACTGCCGGGTATCTGCTCTTGATCGGTCCGACCGCCTCTATTCCTGACAAACCGGGCATTTTAATATCCATAATAACCACATCCGGATTAGCCAGCTGCATGCTTCGAACAACTGTATTGGCATCAGCAAATTCCCCTGTACAGATCATTCCCTCCTCATGGTTGATCAGTTGCACTAGACTGTTGCGAAGTGATCTATTATCCTCGAAAATGGCCACTTTGATGTCCATATGTAATCAGATTATTTAATAAGAGAATGCTTTTTCACTCATCATCTGTTCAATTGATCTTAAAACGCAGGTAAACGGCTGTCCCTTTACTTACTTGAGATACTATGCTAAAATCAGCCCGAAGATCCTGCGCACGGCTCTTCAGCGTATCCATGCCATTTCCCTGTGTTGTATTCGTGCGATCAAATCCAATCCCGTTATCCCGGATTGCCAATTCGATGTAGCTCCCCTTTTGAGATACCTTGATGCACACCGATGAAGCAGATGAATGTTTTGCCCAATTATTGACTGCTTCCTTAAAGAAAAGAAACAGGCTTTTTCGCTGCACCATGGACAACCTGGTTGAAGTACGAACGTTACTACAAAAATTGAGATCAATACTTTTTGCTTCCGCCAACTCAGAAGCGAACGTGTTCATGCGAAGGATAATATTCTCAAAACGATCATTTTTTGGATTCACAGACCAAACTATATCCGTCAATTTATCCTGCATGAGGCATGCATGCTCCTCTATTGAATCCAGCACCGCCCGCATTTCTGATGGTTTACTTTTTGAGAGTTCAGTCATGATCCGAATACTACTGAGTGTTGACCCAATATCATCATGAAGGTCATCAGCAATGCTGTTTCGCATGTTTTGATGCTGTCTGTCTTTTCTGATCTTTAGCAGCATAGCTGCAGCAAGCAGTGCAACGATGGATAATCCAATTAACAAATAAATCCTGTACCTATTATACACATTAACTTTAGTCGTTTCATCTTGCTGCCTTTTTTCCTGCTCGCGATAAGTGATATCACGGATATTTAACATCCGCTCCCTATTAAATAGACTGTCTTTCCAGGCATATCCCAGCCTCTCATATTTCAAGGTGCTATCAGGCTTTTTTTGCTGTTCGTAGATAGACGCCAGTAAAATTGAGGTCTCCCATAAACTTATCGGGTAAGACCTGGCAATCCTCGATTCCAAAACTTTTCCGGAGAAAAAAATGGCAGAGTCGACCCTACCGGTGGCGTAAAAGACTTTTGCAAGACCATTGTATCCCAACATGGTATTGATGGAAAGCTGGTGATTGATTGAATCAGGGAAGCTCCTTCTAAAGTAATAGAGCGCCGAATCGAATTGTCGGTTATCGGCGAACCGGTTTCCTAACAAAATAAACGTAGCGCTTGTTTCCTTTTGACTTTCGTAGTCTTTTCTATAAAGTCGTTGATTGGACACTATTTCAGCGTAAGCATTTCGTGCAAAAAGCATAGCAGAATCTGGTTTATGGAGGCCTGCATAAATGTTGGAGAGATTAAGCCAGATGCCCCACATTTCATCGGCAAACCAACGCTCAGTGATGCGCCTAACCTCATTCCAATATCTTAAACTGCTGCCGTATTCTCCGAGGGCATAATAATATCCGCTCATCATAGCATTGGCGACAGCCAATGGCCGCGGAGTATTTAACTTTTTTGCCTGCGAAAAGGATTCAAATACATGTGTAAGCTCTTGTGGATAATCACCTAATATCATCAGGATATTGCTGCAGGCAGTATTTGCCCAGAATTTACCGCTTTCAAAACGCAACTTATTTGCCAGGTTAAGTGCCTGACGAGCGTAAATAAGGGCAGAATCAGGATAGCTTAATTTATAATATTCACTTAGCGTCAGTAAGGCGAACACTTTGTTGGTGTCTTCCTTTTGTGCATGCACTGCGTCTTTTGTTGAATCAGTCCAGATTGGTTGCGCAAATGCATCATTGGTATAACACATACATAATACCAGCCAATAACAATAATTGACAGTAAACGTGTCTTTTAGATGCATACAGTAACGAAAGGTGTTACAGTAAGGTAAACAATATTTATAACTGTAACCCATAAATCATCTATTTAGATGATGGCGGGGTAATAAATCCTGGAATAATTTTATGTAGCAATACAAACAGTAAAACCCATATCCTGCGGGTTTAGCATTTGTGAAAAACAATTACGCTGTCTGTTAATGACTTTTAAAAACATTGACCATGAAAAAAACTGTATGCGCTATTCTAACAATCATCGTTGTCGCCACATCTTTTGCACAAAAGAACAGCGACAGCCTTACCAACGTTTATGCGGCAGGTGAAGTTGCCTATAAACAAATGCTTGATTATTCCAGGCCCGGCCAATATCATCAGTTACTGGCTGATCTTGTCGGCAAATGGACGTTTAAGGGAAGACATTTTAACTGGGTGGATGCTGTTTCGAGCACCATTTCACTGGAGTTTAGCGGATCCATTAACAGAGCGTCTTTTGCGCACGGGCGCTACTTTGTAGTAAACATAGTCTCAGACGGAACGCTCGAAATGCCCATACAGGATGGAAATATGCTGGAAACAAAATTTCAGGGAGTCGACATTGAAGGATATGACAATGTCAAAATGAAATTTATTAGGACCTCCATCGGTAACCACCTCAATAGCGGTATTATAGTATCTGAAGGAACCTACGATTCCACCAGGAGAACTATCACGTTCGATTCAGAATATTCGCCCGTACCTGGCATAACAATACAGGATCACTTCCTTTTTATGTTTATCAATAACGATCATTATAAGTGGGAATACTACCAACGAGAAAATGGAAAATACAGAAAAGGAAGTGAAATTGACTTTATGAGAATTAAAGAACAATAGTATGCAACTAGCAAAGCGACAGTGAAGGCGTTTATACCTGCCTGCAACAAAAGGCCGTCCATACTACAGCCTCCTATATGCACCCCTGAAAGTTAGATGAGTTGCAACAAAAAAGCCTCGCAAATGATCCATTTGCAAGGCTTTAATTTCGTGGAAGCGAGGGGACTCGAACCCCTGTCCAAACACATTCTCCAAAAGCTTTCTACATGCTTATTTGATTATTAATTGTCGGGAACAGGCAGGAAACCAACAAACCAACCTGATCCTTAGCTGAATGGTCTTAAGCCATCGGCACAGCCTTCGATAGCAGCAACCTGTATTTGTTTTGAGTCGGCGGCGGGGCTTGGTAACAGATCAACCTGCCCGGCGGCCCTAATGACTATCTAATCACTGATTAGGCAGCCATGGCATACTGAGTATTGCCATTTGAAGTTTGAATATTCAGATTAACGTGCTAATTATCCAACGCACGACATGCTTACACTCTCAAAGATCTATGCTGTCAAAACCAAAACGCCCCCATCAGTTCGTTCAGCTTTTCAGCTAAAGGTAGTCTGCAAAAATACTAAAAATTATTGAATATCTCACTGTCAGGCTACTCCACCAGCACAACCGGCATGGCGCGACGGACGAAATCCTTTTCTACCCGCTCCTTCCTGGCAGCAGCCCCGATTTCCAACACCCGCTGCCACAACCCATCCACCACACAAACCTCACACACCGGCGCCACCACCGGAACAGCCACCTCATCAACCATCATTTCCTTTCTCACCGCCTCCACGATCCGCAATATCGTTCCCTTCAATAACACCCACTCCTCCCCTTCCTGCCTATAAAACTCCATTCCCAATACCTGCACCAACACTTCACCAGGCAATACCTTTACCTGCTGGTCAAACGTCATCGCATCGGCCGTCTTCATCCGCAACGGCATCATCTCCGAATATTGAAAATCCTGCCGGCAGCTCTTTCTCGCAAAATCGATAGCCACCAGACCCGACACCGCCCTGAAATGGGTGGCCCCCACCGGAAAGCCAGCACGCTTGCGGGCCACGAAAGACGGCACCACAGCCTTCCCTACTCCGCTATCCACATCCATAGCATGGACCACCGGCACATTCACCGCCATATCCAACCCCAGCGCTTTATTAAACTCAAACCCATTCAACAGCGTCGCATCACCGGTAGCAGGTCCACGTTCGCCGAAACGATTCAAGGAATCACCCATCGCCATCCGGTACAGCAAGCCATTCATCCTGCCATTCAGTGCCGATCCCTTGCGCCCCGCCAACAACGGCGCCAACGCCTTCCGCAGCAACTTGCTGCCTTCCATAGACCGCTTAAATTCCTCCAGGTTGAGCCGCGTATTGTGAAACCGTTCATGGTGCAGTACCCGCTCCCGCGTAGGTCCGGGTTTCCGGCCCACCTCATTGCCAAATTCCGTTTGCCGGAAAGACAGGTCATCGATCGCTCCACGCACCTTGATGATACCAAAAGCTTTTGCCATAGGTCGGATATTTTCACAAAGTTACACACGCACAAAGGCCTCACCCAAACACCCCTGTCCGTTTATGGCCGTATTGTCCGAAATGTCCGAATTGTCCGGACAATTCGGACATTTCTGACAGTTTCGGTCTTGTTCGGTCTTTTCCGGTCATCGCCCTCCCCTACTTCCAGGACCGCCACCAACATATTCCATACCCACCAGGTACGCCCGCCTCATCCAACAGGCATAGATGTCGTATCATGCTGTTACAATAGTCCTAAGATGATCCTAAGACAGTCCTAAGAAAATCGTCCTCGCAGCACTCCCCCACCCCCCAAAAAAAGACCCCCGGTAAGACTACCAGGGGGTTAACCAAAACTAACTGCTATGAGAAAACTCTATGTAAAACTTAGTAAGTACTTTAAGGCGATCCGTTGATGACACAAAGTAACGCCACGATCCGCCGCCTGAAAAGCGCTTTTGGACGAAATGCCTGTTTAGGTTAGTAAAATGTAGTAAATCGCCGATAGACGGGAAACGCCCCCGCCCACCACGCCAAACCCGCCCCCAGCCTGCATCCCCCGACCATACCACGCAATACCCACTTAGTAGTATTTTAGTTCCCCACCTTTGTGCTGTTTCCCGCCGATCATCCAATCGTCCCCAAACGACAACGGGCTATCCGCCTATCGACGAACAGCCCGCAGCTATTATTTTTGTGAAGTACCTGCTACTTGAAAAACGCACGCCAGAAGTCGAGACCGATCGCATACGCCATCAGACCCAGCAACAGTACCATACCGACCATCTGGGCATACTCCATGAACTTGTCGCCAGGCTTACGGCCGGTAATGATCTCGTACAACGTAAACAATACGTGACCACCATCCAGCGCCGGGATCGGCAGCATATTCATAAACGCCAGCACAATGCTCAGCAGCGCCGTCATGCTCCAGAACAACTCCCAGTCCCACTCGGCGCCAAACATATTTCCAATACTCAAAAAGCTACCCAGCGATTCGCTGGCCTTCACCTCGTCGGAGGTAAACAGCAATTTGAAATTCTTGATATTCATCACCAGGTTTTCCCAACCCTTGCTGATACCAGCAGGGATTGCAGGGAAGAAATCATATTTTTCTTTGTAAGTACCAGCCAGCTTCTCGGGCCATACGAAGAACCCTACACGACCCGCCGTATCCGACTTGGCTTTCACCAGCACCGTATCCGCATTGCGCAATACCGTCAGCGTGATCTCCTGGTTCTTGTATTTGGGCATCTCCGCCAGGTACTGATCATAGAACGTGATCGGTGTATTGTTCAGCGCAATCACCTGGTCACCCTTCAGCAACGAATCCTGGGTAAATTTACCGACACCCGAAAACACCGTATCGACAATCGGCGCCACACGGGGCTTTACAAACGAAGCTTTCTGCTTGATCAGGCTACGGATGGTCCCCTTGGGCAATTCCAGGTTGATCACCTGGCCATTGCGGTTTACCTGTACCGTTTTGCCCTCATCGAGGATGATATCGCGGGTCAGTGAATAATAATCATCTACCGGTCTATTGTCGACGCTCACGATCTTGTCGCCATTCTTCAAACCCACTTTCTCACTGATCGGGTTCACCATCACACCGTCTTTCAGGTTCTGCATCGGCAGGCGGTTTTCACCCCACACCCACAGGATCATCGCAAACAGGAAGAAACCCAGCAACAGGTTCACCGTAACACCACCGATCATGATGATCAGGCGCTGCCAGGCTGGCTTGCTGCGGAATTCATAATCTTTGGGAGCCTGCTTCATCTGCTCCTTGTCCATGCTTTCGTCGATCATACCGCTGATCTTGACATAACCACCCAGGGGCAGCCAGCCAATACCATAGACCGTTTCACCGATCTTTTTCTTGAACAGCGAAAACCAGGGATCGAAGAACAGGTAAAACTTCTCTACCCGGCACTTGAACCATTTGGCAGGAAGAAAGTGCCCCATCTCATGCAGGATCACCAATATGGAGAGAGAAAGGATTAATTGCAATGCCTTGATACCGACAACAGCCCAGTCAATGGCTAAAAATGTGATCATAATCGTGAATCGTCAGTCGTGAATCATGATAGATCGCTGTAAACCTCGTTACAAGCCATCTTCACTCCTGCCCTTGCTTTTGAGTTTTTTATAATTATGCAATACCGGAATTACGAACATAACATCCCCACCGGGTATTTGTTGCCGCAATCCATAATCCCAAATATCCTATATTAAATGAGATATCCGCGCCGCTCAACCAAATTCGCTCATTATTAACGGAAAAATAAGTACCCCGTTTGATGCAAACGGGCTTGAAAATCAAAGCTTAATTACAGAGGCAGCGAAATTCCGGGCCTCAGCATCGCTTTCAAAATACTCTTCCAGGGTAGGCTTTTCAATAAAGGGTACCTGGTGCATCGTACGTTCGATCAGGTCCGTCATGTCCAGGAATCCGATCCGGTTACGTAAAAAGGCGAATACAGCGATCTCGTTCGCCGCATTCAGCACACAAGGCAGGTTACCGCCTTTGAAAAGCGCATCCGTAGCCAGTATCAGGTTGCGGAACGTCTTCGTATCGGGCTCTTCAAACGTAAGTATGGCAGGCTTACGGAAGTTATAACGCGGAAAACTGTTGGGTAGTCTGTGCGGGAAGGTCAAAGCGTACTGAATCGGCAATTTCATGTCCGGAAGGCCCATCTGCGCCTTGATACTGCCGTCTTCAAATTGTACCAGACTATGTATGATGCTTTGTGGATGCACCTGTACCGACACCTGGTCGGGTTGCAGGTTAAACAGCCAGCGTGCCTCGATCATTTCCAGGCCCTTGTTCATCAACGTAGCCGAGTCGATCGTGATCTTCGCGCCCATGTTCCAGTTGGGATGCTGCAAGGCATGATCCCGCTTCACATTCACCAGGTAATTGGGCTTTTTGCCCAGGAAAGGACCACCCGAGGCCGTCAGGATCACTTTCTCAATCTTATTGCGCGTTTCCCCCACCAGGCACTGGAAGATCGCCGAATGCTCGGAATCCACCGGAATGATGGGAGCACGGTGCTCCACCGCCTTCTGCATCACGATATCGCCGGCCACCACCAGCGTTTCCTTGTTGGCCAGCGCAATCGCCTTGCCCTGCTCTACTGCGCGCAGCGTAGGCCGCAAGCCCGCAAACCCTACGATCGCCGCCAGCATCACATCATACACATCCATCGAAGCTACTTCCTCCAGGGCCTGCTCTCCGGCAAATACCTTGGTATCGGTTTTCGCCAGCGCCGCCTTTACATGCTGGTACTTACGCTCATCCCCTATCACCACGATATTGGGCTTGAAACGCAAGGCTTGCTCCACCAGCAACTCATCATTGCTGTGGGCCGTCAATACTTCTGCGGTAAATTTATCAGGATGCTGGGCGATCACATCCAGGGTCTGGGTGCCGATCGATCCCGTAGATCCAAACAAAGCGATGCGTTTCTGCGGAAAACTATTTGACATGAACCGGTTTTGTTATAAGCTGTTTACATACTAAATAATACCAGGGAGCGCAGTTGCCCCCTACACGACACTACTCCACAAATGGCTCCAGCGCCACCGCAATCTTACGGTCATTGCTCAAACGGGGCACCTTATTCTGCCCGCCAAGCTTGCCGATCGACTTCATGTAGTCGATGAAGCCATTCTTTTTTACCGGACGAATGTGCAAAGGCAACAAGATATTACCGGTTATCAGGTCGTCGTAATAGATATTTTTGTTGCGAAGATGATTGTCCACCTTGTGCGCAAATCGCTGCATATCGGCCGGCTTGTTCTCGAACTCGATAAACCACTCGTGGTACGACTTGCCCTCGCCCTGCGTGATCATCGGCGCCACGGTAAACTCCGTAATGTGCACGCCCTCTTCTTCTGCAGCCTTGATCAGACTATACTCCACTTCCTCACCGATCACGTGTTCCCCAAAGGCAGAGATAAAATGCTTGATACGCCCTGTAACTACCACCCGGTAAGGATCCGTGGAAACAAACTTCACCGTATCGCCGATATTGTACCCCCACAGCCCTGCATTGTTGTTAACGATCAACGCATAGTTCTCACCCACCTTCACATCTTTCAGGCTCAACCGCGTAGGTGAATTCGAAAAGATCTCGCCGGCAGGAATAAACTCAAAGAAAATGCCACTATTGGTATTCAGCAACAACCCTTCGGCATTTTGTGAATCCTGGAAAGCCATAAAGCCTTCCGAAGCCGGGAAGGTTTCGATGGAATGAATGGGCGCACCGATGGTCTCAAACAGTTTGTTGCGGTAGGGTTCGAAGTTTACACCACCATGTACCAATACCGAGAAATGCGGGAAAATATCTTTGATCCTTTTACCGGTCTTTTGGTGCAGCCGGTCAAAGTACATCTGCATCCATGGTGGAATACCACTGATCAGTGACATATCCTGGTCAATCGTCTCCGCAACGATCCTGTCCAGCTTGGTCTCCCAATCCTCGATACAATTGGTTTCGTAAGAAGGAAGCTGGTTCCTGCGCAGGTAATTGGGAATATGGTGGTTCACGATACCGCTCAAACGGCCGGTAGGGATGCCCCCTACCCGGTCCAGTTCGGGACTGCCGGATAAAAAGATCATTTTACCATTGGTAAATTGACTATTGCCTGTCTCCGCAATGTAACAAAGCAGCGCATTGCGCGCACTGTTGATATGATTGGAGATCGATTCTTTCGAGATGGGGATGTACTTTACACCACTGGTCGTACCGGAAGTCTTGGCCAGGTAAATAGGTTTACCCTTCCACAAAATATTGTGACGGCCTTCTTTGATCTTCTCGATATATCCTTTGTACTGCTCGTAATCGCGAATGGGAACAGCCTGTAGGTATTCCTCATACACGGATACGTTCTGCAGCTGGTGCTCCTTTCCAAACTCGGTCAGTTTGCCCACTTTCAATAGCTCCTTCAGTATATTCTCCTGATCTGCTACCGCCGTGGCCATCCCTTTCCGCACACCCTTGTATACATAATTGGCAAATGGTTTTGCCAGTAAAGATTTGATTTGCATAAGTTTAGTCTATGGCGCAATCACACGAAATTAGGGTTAATATCAGTTCCCGCAAAAGTAAATCTCCCCGGTACGGCAATCCATTGCCGCCGGGGAGATATGCCCTGGAGTACCATTAAATTTTAACACCAATTATAGCAGAAAGACCATCAGTCAGGCAGGTTCATATCTACCTGTTTGTAGATATCGCGTAAACGCTCCAGCGCCTCCACTTCAGTCAGTACCTGCCCAGCCCGCAGGTTCACATCCGGACGGCTTTGTACAGGCGTCAGGTATTGCACACCGCCTTTATCGAAGCCGATCAGCAGCACGCCATGCGGCCCGGAGTGATACATGCGCAACCGGTCGATCGCCACGGCGCTATCGTTCTTCAGGATCTTGTTGACGATATTGTTCACCCCATCGGCCAGCTTGAAGCCGCCCATCTGTCCGGGCACCCAGCGGCCTTCTTTGTTTTTTACGACCTCTATCGAGGCGATGACAGCGCCATCCGCTTCCACCGGAAAATAATACTCGGTATTCGGCATCAGCAAGCCGCCGATACCCGTGAAGGTCGCGGCCTTCAATACCTCCCTTGCATTGATGTACTGCAGGGTGAGCGGGCGGCCCAGGCGCGCATTGCGGATACGATCCACCGGTACACCCGTGGTCCGGGCAGTCTCATCGTCATACAATGCCAGCAAATTCTTCAGGCCTGTATTGGCAGCCTCCTGCCGGTTCTTCTGCTGATCGTCCTGTTGCTGCCCCATGATCAATACCGCAGCGAGTATCAAAACCAGGAGTGAAACACTCCCCAAAAAATATTGCTTCATATTACTAAGTTTGAGTTGTGGTAGAGGAATTAGTTCTTGCGAATTTCATAGAAGTCGTCCCAGTGCGGCCGGTCGCCACCACCATCGATATAGTAATCGTAGGTGATCCAGTATACATCACCGCCGCCACCCGGGTTGGTCACCAGCAGGTGATTGCCCGATTCGATGGTCTTGTAACCGCTCAGCACCGTCATATGCCCGCTGCCTGCCGGCCAATGCCAGGTAAAACAAATAGGCCGGTTGCGGCAAGACAGTTCCTTACGGATCGTCTCCCAATCCAAGGCAGCATTACTGGTATTCTTACTGGTAAAGCCATATTTGGTGAATTCGGGCCAGCCGCCCTTTACGCAATCGCCCGTGACCGGATTATTGCAGCAATCGGTGCGCCCAAGCCGGTTATTGGCCTGTGTACACTGGTTGGGACTATCACCCAGAAAGTCCATACACATCTGCCCGGAGGCAGCCCAGCACCACATACCCGTTTCCTGGGGATGGAGCGGTACACCGAGGACCTTGATCTTCTCCGGCTTACAGCAACCGGACATCGCGAGCATGGCTGCCACAGCCAGCAGCCAGGGGTAAGCATTGTTACGCAATTTCATACATGTTGGTTTTTAAGAGATGGTTTCAATCGAAATGCAGGGGCAAGGTACGATCCTGACGAACCGCCAACAATACCATTTTGTGGTTAATCAGTTGACTTTGTGTACATAACACATACACTAAAATACCACATAGTGGTAATGGGAGCTCTATACAGACAGGCTGGTGGCGATGCAAAAGCAGTCTACTTTACCGGCGGCGGGATATATATTATATGTATATTTGCAGCCCTCGCAGGAACCCGGCCGGAATTAATCAACAGATGTTGAAAAAAAATGCTGGAAAGCCCGTGGAATCTGCGATAAACCTATTACCTTTGCACTCCTAATTTTTGGAAAGTTATGTTAGCAATAGTTAAAATAGCCGGTCAGCAATTCAAGGTTCAGAAGGACCAAACTTTATATGTTCCCCATGTTGACGGCAACGCCGGTGACAAAGTGGAGTTTGCAGAAGTTCTGCTGGTAAGTGCTGATGGAAATCTGTCTGTAGGCAGCACAGTGAAGGCAACCGTTAAAGCGGAAATCGTTGGCCAGGTTCAAGGTGATAAAGTAATTGCCTTCAAAATGAAGAGAAGGAAAGGTTTCCGTAAGAAACACGGTCACCGTACACATTACACTAAGATCAAGGTAACTGACATCGCATAATTCGTTAGTTTGTCATGGGTGTAAGCTCAAAGACGAATTCTCAAATTCTATTAAATTTCAAACTAAGTAATCATGGCACATAAAAAAGGGGAAGGCAGTGTAAAGAACGGCCGCGACTCTCAAAGCAAACGCCTTGGCGTTAAGATCTACGGAGGCCAACCTGCTATTTCCGGTAATATCATCGTACGTCAACGTGGTACTTCTTATCATCCTGGTCAGAACGTAGGAGTAGGAAGAGACTTCACACTGTTCGCCTTAAACGATGGTGTTGTTGAGTTCCGCAAGACCAAGAATGATAAAACTGTTGTAAGCGTACTGCCAGTAGCATAACCATTTTTTTTTACAAATTGTAAAAAAAGTTTTGGCGGTTTCAAATTAGTTTCTATTTTTATGGTTGTAATTCTTTTACTAACCATTTTTAAATTCAGAAACAATGGCAACTAAGAAAAAAGCCGCTAAGAAAGCTGCAAAGAAAGCTGCTCCTAAGAAAGCTGCAAAGAAAGCCGCAAAGAAAGCTGCTCCTAAAAAAGCCGCTAAGAAAGCTGCAAAGAAAGCTGCTCCTAAGAAAGCTGCAAAGTAGTTTCTTCGGATCAACCGAAAATACCAAGTCCCGGATCATCTCCGGGACTTTTTTATTGCCCTCATCTCCACCAGTTCTTGCCAGCCCTTCGCAGCAAAATCAACCCCCGCCCCAATTTCAGCCAACGACCTCCTTCCCTGCAGTCTCTTTGCAACATCTAACCCCCTTTTCCCTCGCCTTTTTGCCTCGATGCCTAGTTGCCTTCTTCCCCTCGTTGCCTCCTAGCCTCGTTGCCTTTGTACCTTTTCCCTACTTTTGCCCCATGACCATCGACAACGATTACCTGGCAGCACAATTTGACCTGCTGTCCAAACTCATGGATATCCACGGAGAAAACAGTTTTAAATCTAAGACCTATTCTTCCGCGGCCTTCAACATCGAAAAGATGACCGACAACCTGGCCTCCCTGCCAGCGACCCAACTTTTTACCATCAAGGGTATCGGCGACTCAGTCGGCAAAAAGATCATCGAGATGATCGATAACGGCGGCCGCCTCGCCGTGCTCGAAGAATATATACAGAACACACCACCAGGTGTGATCGAAATGCTGCGCATCAAAGGCATCGGCCCCAAAAAGATTGCTACCATCTGGAAGGAGATGAATGTGGAAACCATCGGTGAACTGCTCTATGCCTGCAACGAAAACCGCCTCATGTTGTACAAAGGCTTTGGGGAGAAAACACAGAAGAATGTACAGGAGTCCATTGAGTTCTATATGCGCAGCCAGGGCAGCCACCTCTATGCAGAAATAGAAAGCTATGCATTGGCGATAGAGAAGACTTTGATCGAGCAATTCCCCGCCCAGCACTTCTCCCCCACCGGCGAATACCGCCGCCAGCAGGAGATTATCAACCAGCTCGCCTGGGTCACCACTTCCACCATCGGCGAACTGCAATCTTTTCTCGAAGCCAATAACTTCACCACTAAAGATACCAGTGATGCCACATTAACGGTACGCGGATCCGAAAACCTGCCCCTCAAATTTTACCACGCACCGCAACCTCAATACTATAAAACATTATTCACTACATCGTGCAGCGATGAGTTTGCCCAGGCCTGGCAGGCATTACCCGGTTGGAATACAGATGCCTTCTTCGATTCGGAAGAGGCGATCTTCACCCACACCAATATCCCCTACATCGCACCAGCCATGCGCGAAACCGGTAGTATATTGTCCAGTGGCCGCATCCCGGCTACCCTTATCCAGCCCGGCGATATCAAGGCCATCATCCACAGCCACAGCGATTGGAGCGATGGCGCCAACACGGTTGAACAAATGGCGCAGGCAGCCATCGCCAAAGGGTATGAATACCTCGTCATCAGCGACCATAGCAAAAGCGCCTTCTATGCCAAAGGGCTTTCCGAAGAACGCATCAAAGAACAGCACTACTATATCGAAGAGCTCAATAAAAAGTATGCACCCTTCAAAATATTCAAAAGCATCGAGTGCGATATCCTCAACGATGGATCACTCGATTACTCCAACAACATACTCGGCACCTTCGACCTCGTTATTGCCTCCGTACACTCCAACCTCAAGATGACCCAGGAAAAAGCCATGTCGCGTGTGCTGGCGGCCGTACAAAATCCTTATACCACCATCCTCGGGCATATGACCGGCCGTCTGCTATTGAGCCGCCCCGGTTATCCGCTCGATCACAAGGCCATCATAGACGCCTGCGCCGATAACCAGGTCGTGGTAGAGCTGAATGCCCACCCCCGCCGCCTCGATATCGACTGGCGCTGGATCGACTATGCCATGGAGAAAAATGTATTGTTATCCATCGATCCCGATGCCCACTCCATCGAAGGATATGACGACTGCCGCTATGGGGTACTCGCTGCTCAAAAGGGCGGTCTTACCGCCGACTGCAACCTGTCGAGTTATACCCTACCGCAGTTTGAAGCATTCCTGGCCACCCGCAAGGCAGCCAAGGGCATTTAATTCAAGCGCCGCATCAAAAGCAGCAAAGCCCCATTACGGGGCTTTTACTTTATCATACACCTACATTCGGATGTCAGCTATAAATGCCACATAAGCGGCGCTAATGCGTTCTGGTGACCGTCTTACCGGTCTGCACATCATACACCGCCAGATTTTTCCGGGCAGGGCCCGTCAATACTTCGCCCGTGAAGGAGAATCGCGAACCATGACAGGGGCAATCCCAGGACCGCTCCGCATTGTTCCATTGCACCGTGCATTTGATGTGCGTACAGCCCGGATCGATGGCATGCACCCCTCCGCGATCGTCTTTATAGATACCCATTTTCTTTCCGTCAAACTCAACGATGCGTGCTTCACCAGTTGCTAAATCGGCCAGCATCGGCAATTTTTCCTTCGGGAACAACCCACCTACCAGCTTCCCCACCACATCGGCCGCCTCCTTCACGAAGTTCGCAAAACCCGCCACCGGCTTGATCCGGTTGGGATCCAGCAATTCCTCCAATTCGCTCTTTCCCTGCACCAGCAGGTCACGCAACAGGATAGCCGACAGGGTGCCGTAGATCATCCCATTGCCCCCAAATCCCGTAGCCACATAGATATTCTCTGGATGTCCGGGCAGGTGCCCGATATAAGGCAAACCATCCGTAGGGTCGAAATATTGCGAAGACCAGCGATAGCTGATTTCCTGCACCTCAAAGTAATTACGCACATGGCTCTCGAGCCGGCGAAAACAAGCTTCGGTGTTTTCCTCGTGTCCCGTTTTATGATCTTCGCCACCCACGATCAGGTAGCGTTCGCCATCCACCTCCTGGGTACGGTAATAGTGATACGGATCCTGCATATCGTACGCCAACGCATCGGGATAAGCGTCGTTCTTCAGCTTTACCGCCAGCGCATAACTGCGGTAAGGCGCACACCGGAAATGCAAGAGATTAACGCCGGGCGGAATATGCGTAGCGTAGATCAGTTGCCGGCATTTGATATTGCCTTTCGTCGTGATGACTTCTACCGTTTCGTTGTCCTCGGCATGCAGCATTCGGCAATCCTGCAACAATACACCGCCGGCGGCTTCAAAAGCCCGGGCAATGCCCTGTAAATAGACCATTGGGTGAAACTGCGCCTGCTGCTCGAATACAGCCAGCTTTTGGTAGGGGATCGGCAACACACCATCATTCACGAAGTCTACCGGCACACCCACTTTTTTCGAAGCATTTACAATCTCCTCCAGCTCCTTCGTTTCCTGGTCGTTGGTAGAAAAAAGAAACCCCGGCAACTCTTTATACTTACAGGCAATGCTAAACTGCTCGATATGCCGCCTGATCAGTTCGATCGACTGTCGGGCGCCCTTTGCAATCAGGCGGGCATCTTCCAATGAAAAGTTTTTGATGAGCTGCGCGTACGAAGCGTCCATAAAAGTGTTGAGGTGTGCTGTAGTACCTCCGGTAGTGCCGAAGCCAATGGAATGCGCTTCGACCACCACGCATCGTTTTCCGGCCTGCTGCAGCAGTAGCCCGGTGGTGATCCCTGTTATTCCGCCCCCTACGATCACTACATCCTGCACACCCATCGGAATAAAGCTGGACTGCGGTTGATAATCACTGGCGGAGGCTTGCCAGATACTTACACAGGCCCCATCTCGTTGCATAACTGTTGGTTTTAAGTGAGGTATAAAGAATAGCTATAAATCACCCTTCAAAAACTTAATGCCATATCACCGATAGCCACCTAATCCGAAAAGTGGATACCAGTTTGAACCAACATGCCTCAAATTGAGCATTGGCGCCAACAAAAATGGATCATGTCACCTGCTCCTCGTTAGTCAGAAGGCATAAAAAAGACGGCCTCCCGGCCGTCTTCACAAACTTCGATAGTATTTATGGAAATTTGCTTCTGCAAGATTCCAATTGTTGCTGATGAGCTTTTAACCTGGGCAGGGCTTCTCCTGCAATACGTTTGACGGTTTTGTCTTTCGCAGCCTCCGACTCAGCAGCGTAACGGCTGATGTCGGCAGCATTCCAGGTAACCATTTTTTCAACCCATTGCCGGTCGAAGGCCTTACCGGTCAGCTTCTTCAGTTCTTCACGGCTTCCATCCGTATAGCGGACGGTACTATCGCCAGGTCCTTCCGATTTCGACAGCCCCTTCCACGATTGGTGCAGGGTCTCCTGATCGTTGGCGATGCGTTGGGCAATGGCCTTGACCGCTGTATCTGATGCCTTTTCGGCACCCAGCCGGGCCAATGCCAACGTTTCTTCGGCCCGATTCCTGGCATTGGTGACAAAGTCCGGATCGCGCTGCAGGCTATCTACTTCTATGACCTGTTGGGGAAATTTAGTGCTGGGATCGACGTGCTCGGCCACCATTTGCGAATCAACCGGGCGCTCACTGGCGTTGGGCGATCCGTCGCCACACGACCACCAGCTTAATGGCAGCAGCAACTGTATAATAAGGTATAGACGATTCATAACTATTCGTTAGGTGATGATCTCATCGAGAATGAAAGGGATCTTTTGAATATAGGCCTCATCGTAATCCCAGCCACTGCCGGGTATCTTGAACAATTGCCATACATGGTTTTGCAACCTCACGAGGGTAAACATATATCGCCTGTTGGCAGCAAATATTTCGTAAACCATATAGCCGGCGGTATGATCGGCATGGAATCCAAAATGGAGGTATTTACCATTGGCTTCTTCTTCACACCAGGTGATATCCTTTTTACCCCAATCGAAATAATACAGGTGCTCCACCTTCTTACCCACCAGGGCAGCCAGGCTGGTAAAGCCGATGTCCTGCTCCACCCAATTACCACTCTCCACATCTACAAAAAAGATGTTCTCGTAGCCGTCTTCAAAAGAAGCGTGAACCATAGAATGAATAGGATGTTGCATCTCGCTTAATAGTACGCTCTGCGGAGCACCATCAATAATAAGTTCGAGGGAATGTTCCATATCATAGCAATGTTCATAGTGATCAATAAAAACCCGTGCCTGAGCATCGCTCCTATCTCTTGCGTGGCGTATTCTTTCTGGCAGCTTTCTTCTTGGCGGCCTTCTTCCTGGGCGCTGCTTTCTTTTTGGCCACTTTCTTTTTGGCCACTTTCTTTTTGGTGGGAGCAGCTTTCTTCGCGGCCTTCTTGCTGGCGCCCTTCTTTTTCACGGGCACTTTGGCCCCCTTTTCCCGCGCCTCCGACAACCCGATCGCAATAGCCTGCGCCCGGCTCTTTACAGTGCCTCCTTTTCCGCCTTTACCCGACTTCAGAGTACCTTTCTTCTTACGATGCATGGCGCTTTCCACCGATTTTTGTGCGCCTTTTGAATATTTGGCCATAACTAGCTATTTTATTGAATAGGGATCGTTACACGCTCACATACGCCGTCCACTACACACTTGTGTATTGCTCCTTTTTGTAATTGGATCGCCAGGATGCCACCCTCATAAGTCGCCTTGACATTCTCTACATCTTCCGGTAGCAAAAAGCTCCGGCAGAAAGACTCGATACCAAACTCCTTTTTATAAAAACGCTGCACTTCCTCATATTGAGCAGGCACGCACGACGAGCAACCCTGTACGATCAATACATCATCTTCGATCGCCAGCAACAGGTCCTGCTTCCTGTACCCGGGCAGGGCCATCTCCATGAGATAACCTGATGCCGTCTCCGCAATATTGATGGCCGGGCATCCAGCCAGGATCTTATCGCCATGTAATTCGGAGTGCAAACGATCCATGTCGGAAAAGCACCCGCAAAACGTGCGGACAAGTGCGTGATCTTCTATCCGCGATAAACTTGCTGCGTTCATAAAATACCCTCCTATGACATAGTCAACTAAATTCTTGTGCCATATTGTTCAACCAATTTGGTGAGTTATCGCCCTCAATTGAACAGCCCTAACGCCCCCTTCGAGGAAGACCTTCCACAAAACTACCTGTCGCAGCAAAGGGTATTGTTTTTTCGCTTAGGTAGTCATCTGTAAACCATTAAAATGATTGTTATGCAACACAACGAAGAAGTGATAGAAGTGCTGAATGACCTGATCCGTATCAACAACGATCGCATAGAAGGTTATGAAAAAGCCATCAGCGAAACCAAGGATATAGACGCAGACTTACGCACACTGTTCCGCCGTATGGCCGACCAAAGCAGGCAAGCCAAGGCTGAACTGATCCAGGAGATCGGTAAGAAGGGTGGCGGAGCGGATACCAACAGCACTACCAATTCCGGTAAGATCTACCGCGCCTGGATGAGTGTGAAAGCCACCTTCTCCGGCAAAGACCGCAAATCGGTACTGGCAGCTTGCGAGTTTGGAGAAGATGCCGCACAAAAGGCCTATAATGAAGCACTCGAGTCAGAAGAGACCATGGATGTGGATATCCGGCAGCTGATCACCAAACAGAAAGCATCATTGCGTGAATCGCATGACCTCATCAAGCGACACCGCGATATGCAAATCGCCAATAAATAGATCAAACACATACCCACATCAGATCAATTAATTAGTATAAAAAACCACACATGAAAAAACACCTAAGTAAATGGACCGTCGGCTTAATGCTGGCAGGTAGTTTGATGGTAGCTTGTCAGGATGAATCGAAACCTGAAGAAAGCAAGGAAGTAGCCAAAGAACAAAATGAACAGAAATTTGATGCAGACTCATCCGAGGAAAAATCGGCTTTTGCAGTAGATGCCGCATCCGGCAACCTGGCCGAGATCAAACTCGCCAAGTTGGCCATTCAGAAATCTTCTAACAAAGAAGTGAAGGACATTGCGACGATGCTCGAAACCGATCACACAACAGCGCTGGGTGATCTTAAATCCATCGCTTCCGTAAAAGGCATCACCCTGCCAACGGATGAGCCCGATAAGACCAAGGAATTGATCACAGACCTGAGCGATGACAAGCCAGCAGATTTTGACAAGAATTGGGTAAAGGCATTGATAGACAAACATGAAAAGACGATCAGCGATTATGAAAAAGCGCTGAACGACCTGAAAGACGAAGACCTGAAAGCCTGGATCACCAAGGTATTACCCTCCATCCGTTCCCATCACGACAAACTGAAGGCGATCGAATCATCGCTAAAAAAATAGTTTTTCATAAGGCACATTGGACTTTACAAGGGCTGGTTTCTACCAGCCCTTCCTTTTTGTATACACTCTTCGAAAAACACCGGATGCCCATCTCCCACCACATCCTGCAACAATCCCCTGGTTACGCGGCTTTCTGTTGACTTTCCTCCCCTCCCGGATGCTGGATTCAGATGGCAATAAAATTTGATATACTTATAGAAAAGGCAATCATGTTACCCGATCAGTTACCCTATTTGAAAAGCCTGGCAAACTGCCTGAACAAGATCCGTACGGCTGGCTATACAGTCATCTTTAATAAAGTGGCGGAAGGCTTACAGGCAATACACAACAACATAGTGTACCCACCAGGCGCCTATAAAATCATCAATACTTTTCAATTCGAAGCCATCTCCCATCCTGGCGCACAGGCGGTCATGTACATGATCGAAACCAATGACGGCGTTAAAGGCACGCTTGTCAACGCCAACACGGTATCCTACTAAAAGATTTCATTGCCAAACACTAAAGTGGATCCCAACCAGGATCATTCACAGAGATCAAAAAAATGAGGTCGAATCAGTTACCGGCTAAAGTACCGGTCTGATATCGACCTCATTTTAATACAATGTGTTTGTGTTACCCTGTAGCGCAATTGACGACGTTGCTACGACGCCCTGATCAAACCAAGCAGCAAAGAAATAACTGCGAGAACGATCAGAATATGGATCAGACCCGAGGCGCTGTATACAAAGAATCCCAGGATCCAGCCTATTACGAGTATCACGGCAATAAGATATAATATGCTTCTCATGTTATAATGTTTAACAACGACTATAAAAATCTCACGCCCTTCAGCCAACTTGCCACTCCGTCACTAATCTGTAGACGCATCTCCCCAGCCATGGCAACTTGTTGATGAAATAGCCAGTTCCACCCCTAAAGAACTTTACGGCACACTTCTTATTCGCATAGATATATGGCGCGGATCAAAAAGTTTTTCACCATTCTTAAGAAGGCAGTACTGGCGTTTATAGAAGACAATGGCTTCAAACTCAGCGCGTCGCTTTCTTATTATACTATCTTTTCTATCGGCCCCATCATCATCATCATTATTTCCCTGGTGGGCATCTTCCTGGGCCGCGAAGCCGTGCAGGGAGAGGTCTACGGGCAGATAAAGGGATTTATCGGCAGCAATGCCGCGTTACAGCTGCAGGAGATCATCAAAAATATTGAGTACTCGCAATTCAAGACAACCGGGCTTGTCATAGGGCTGGTTTTACTGTTGTTTGGCGCCAGCGGGGTATTTACCGAAATACAGGATTCCGTCAACCGCATCTGGTCTATTAAAGCCAAACCTCAGAAAGGCTGGCTGAAGTTTATCGTCAACCGCCTGCTATCCTTCTCCCTGGTCGTAGGGATGGGCTTTATCATGCTGGTATCCTTGCTCGTCAGTACCCTGCTCGATGCACTGAGCGGCTTCCTGCAACGTTTCTTCAGCGAAGACATCATCATCGTATTCTACATCGTCAACCTCGCCATCGTACTGGCCGTCATCACCATCCTATTTGCCATCATCTTTAAAGTATTGCCAGATGCCAATATACACTGGCGGGATGTGATCAAAGGAGCCCTGTTTACTGCCGTCTTATTCATGATCGGAAAGTTCCTGATCAGCTTTTACATCAGTAAATCGAATGTGGGGGTCACCTACGGCGCAGCTTCCACCATCGTCATTGTGCTACTGTGGGTATACTATTCATCCGTGATATTATACCTGGGGGCAGAGTACACCAAGGTGCATGCAGTGGAAGCCGGCAAGGGCATCCGGCCAAAGGACAATGCCGTATTTATAGTGAAGCAGGAAGCCAGGGAAATACCCCCCTCCTACCTCGATACGTAAACCAATTGAACAACATGGACCTTCGGTCAGACAAGCCATATGCATTATTACGGCATGGATTGGGTTATGTGTACCCATCCATCCGCAAGCACATCAAAGCAGACGTTGCCATCATGGGCGCCGGTATCACCGGGGCACTGGTAGCATGGCACCTTATACAAAAAGGTATACAGCCGGTGATCCTGGACCGCCGCCATGCCGGTATGGGCAGCACCGCTGCCAGCACCTCGCTGCTGCAATACGAGATCGATACGCCCCTGCACAAGCTAATCAGGCAGGTCGGCGAAAAGAACGCTGTATTGAGTTACCTGCTTTGCCGCCAGGCAATCTACGACCTGCACGAGATCGCTAAAAAGCTGCCAGAGAAGCCCGCATTCGAACTGAGGCCCAGTTTCCAATACGCTTCCTACAATTCGCACGTCAAAGACTTGGAGAAAGAATACCTGCTACGCAAACGAGCTGGCATCAACCTGCAGTTGCTCACCGCCAACGATGTCAAAAACCTGTTTGGCTTCCAAAAAGGCGGAGGCTTACTGTCTGCCGACGGCGGCATTATAGACGCGTATCCATTTACCCATGCCTTGCTGAAACATGCGCAGGATAAAGGCGCCATCGTCTATGACAATACAGCCGTCACCCACATCGATTATGACTACAACAACGTTGTATTGCAAACAGAATGGGGTCACAAGGTGACCGCCAAAAAGCTGATCATTGCCTGCGGGTACGAATCGCACCATTACCTCCCCAAAAAGATCGAACGCCTCCATTCTACCTACGCCCTCATCAGTGAACCTTTCTTCGGCAAGGATTTCTGGCACGAAAACGCCCTCATTTGGGAAACAGCGAATCCCTATCTGTATATGCGCCCATCATCCGACAATCGCATACTCATCGGGGGAAAGGACGATGCATTTTACAACCCCACCCGTAGGGATGCCAATATTGCGCGCAAAACCCGACAATTGGAAAACTCCTTTCACAAACTGTTTCCGCATATACCGCTGCGAACTGACTTTGCCTGGGCAGGCACCTTTGCCAGCACCAAAGATGGGTTACCCTTTATCGGCAGCATACCCGAACGTCCTAATACCCTGTTTGCCCTGGGATTTGGCGGCAATGGCATCACCTTCAGCCTGTTGGCCGCTCAGATTATTAGCGATTTATTATCAGGTAAAAATAATGCTAACGGGAAGTTATTCTCCTTCGACCGGCGGGGAGCCGGGGTGGCATAAGAAACCGGATCATCACCTAACCAACCAAACCATCCGCTCTCCAACTAATAACCCAGGTTCTTCAAACAGCCCCGCAGGTTATTGCCTTTCTTCAGGACCATATAAAACAGGTCTCCTAACTTTTGTACACGCTTCTCTATATTGAAGATCGTAAACTGTGACGGATGTAACCCGGTTTTCACTTCCTTCCACGCCAAGGGCGTAGACACCGAAGCGCCGGGCACCGGCCGAAGACTATAGGTCGATGCCAGTGTTTGCCCTTTTGAATTCTGCAGGTAATCGATATAGATCTTATTGCCTCTTTTCTTCAGCGATCGCTCGAGCGAAGTGAGATCGGGTAACTGCTCCTGCACCAGCGTGGCCACAATATGCGCAAACTCCCTGGCTACTTCATACGAGTAGCGGGCATTCAGGGGAACATACACATGCAGCCCTGTAGCACCAGATGTTTTGCAGTAACTAATAGCACCGGCCCGGTTCAGCACTTCCTGCACCGCCTGGGCGACTGTAACCACTTGGTCAAAGGTGTTTTTGTCAGAAGGATCTATATCGATCATCAGGTAGGTAGGCTTTTCCGGCGCTCGGGTGGTAGAGTTCCACGGGTTCATCTCGATGCAACCCAGGTTGGCCAGGTACAGGAGTGTTGCCTTATCGTTACACACAATATAATTGACCACCTTTTGAGAAGATTCCGCAAACTCGTCATAAGACTTAATCCAGGTGGGGCCTTCTTCAGCTGCATCCTTATGGTAAAACCCCTTGTCCTTAATGCCATTCGGATTGCGCTTCAACGACATTGGCCGGTCTTTGAGGTAAGGAAGGATATGGTCGGCCATGGTATTGTAATAAGCGATCACGTCTCCTTTTGTAATCCCTTCATCCGGGAAATACACCTTCGACAAATTCGTCAACTTCAGCGACCGACGATTGATGGTGACAAGAGTGTCTTTTGCGACACTTTCTTTTACAGCCATAAGATGGTACATTTTATCAGTAAATCAACTTAGCATTACCGTTGCCGGGGAACAATAGCTTCTACGAAGCTTTTTTCTTTTTCGTATCCAGGCTCGCCTTCAATTGCGACATCAGGTCTTTCGCCCTCGAGTGCACCACCTTCATGTGCGGTGCTGCCACCTTTTTACCTTTCGCTTTCGCCTTGATCAATTTCATGAGTTTATCGTGGTAAGTATCCTTGTACGCGGAAATATCAAATTTTTCCGACAGCTGATCGATCAGACTAAGGGCCATCTTCAATTCACCCGGCTTGCTGGTCAGCTTGGGTAGCGTGAGCTCTTTGGTGTCGCGAATCTCCTCGTCAAACTTGATCTTCTGCACAACCAATACATCTTTAGCGGCGCGTATCACGCACAGGCTCTCTTTGTTGCGCAACACAAAACTGCCCAGTCCGGCCTTACCCGTTTTGTGCAGCGCACTCCACAAAAGCGCGTAAGCCCGTGCTCCCGACTTATCGGGTTGTATGTAATAAGGCGTTTCATACAACAGGGGATCTATTTCCGACTCGAGCACGAATGCCATGATATCGATATTCTTCGTTTTCTCGGGCATAGCCTTCTGAAAATCTTCATCGCTCAATACCACATAGTGTCCGTCCAGGTTATAGCCCTTCACAATATTCGCCCATTGAACTACTTTACCGGTTTTCTCATTGATCCGTTGAAACTTGATGTTCGAATGATCCTTCTTATCCAACATATCCAGGTCAAGATCACTTTCCTGGGTTGCACTGAATAGTTTGATGGGTATGTTTACGAGGCCAAAGCCGATGGCGCCACTCCATATTGCACGCATAAAGGATGATTTTATCTTTACTATATAAAAATGCTGCCGCACCTCCTCACTCGCTCCATCCTTTTGCATCAAAAATTCGTAAATAAATGGCGCTCTGTAGATTTGACTACACAGACGAGCCATGAAATCAACACAATTCCCCAGCTATGGTACAAGGAATGTGAATTGATTAGCCTTTCATGACCACCTGAAAGTTAAACGGGATGAAGAAACCACTACGTCTCAGGTTGTCTGCACTGTGCAAGAAAAGAAACCATGAATTGAAAACACCGAAAAATGAAAACAATGAGAAACGCAACGAGCAAATGGAAAAGAGTATTACTGTTAGCAGCCTTCACCGGGTCTTTATCTGCTGCAATGGCTCAACAACAACAAACAACCGGCGAAAATAGCCTTCAACCTAAGTTTGGTATCAGGGGTGGCGTAAACCTCTCCAACCTGTATGTTGACGATGTACAAGATGAGAATATGAAGGTTGGTCTGAACGTGGGTGTATTTGCCAAGTTCCCACTGACCAAAGGGTTCTCTATACAACCAGAGTTGGCTTATAGTAGCAAAGGTGCTAAGATCACTTATGACAATATCTTCGGCGATGGCGAGTACCGGTTCAACCTCAACTACATTGACCTACCCGTACTGGCAGTCGTGAACCTGGGCGAAAACTTCAACATTCATGCTGGCCCCTATGTAAGCTACCTTACTTCAGCCAACATCAAAAGATTGGATAATGAGAGCGGTGAAGTGGATGATATTGCAGACCTCAAAGCTGATAACTTCAAACGCTTTGATTATGGCCTCGTAGGTGGCGTAGGATTTGACATCGAAAACTTTACCATCGGTGCCCGATACAATTACGGCCTTAACGAAATTGGCGATGGCGGCATTGCCGGCCAGGCCACCAAGAACTCCAAGAACAGCGCCTTCACTTTCTACATTGGCATAGGATTCTAAGCAACTAGTTAGTTTCCACAACAAAATGGCCCGATGGAATATCCGTCGGGCCATTTTTGCATTATAGTTGCCGAAAAAAAAATCTACATACGGAAGGTCACCACAAAAGTAGTTCCGCTGCCGATGACCGATTGAACATCGACCTCCGCATTATGCGCCTGAATAATGTTCAGCGTAGCAGCAAGGCCAAGGCCCAGCCCATTGCGTTTGGAAGTAAAATAGGGCTCAAACAGGCGCTGTAGGTTATCTTCCGATATACCCGACCCATTGTCGGTGATCCGCACTTCGCAGACACTGCCATATTTAGTCATAGCCACCTCCAGCTTGCCAGTCTCCTCTTCCATCGCCTCTACGGCATTGATGATGATATTGAGAAAGGCGATCTTCAGCTTCTCTTTGTCGGCCGGGATCTGCAGGATATCATCCGGATACCGTATCTGAAGTTTGATGTTCTTCAGTACGATGCGATCCATCGCCGAGGTGATACTTTCGTCGAGGATATCCTGCAGGGAAGTAGGCTGCAGGATCATCTCTGTAGGCCTTGCCGTATCCAGCAGTTCAGAGATGATGGCACCGATGCGCTTGGCATTGCGTTGAATGATGCCAAAATAACTATCCTGCGCTTCATTCACCTCATTGGCCCGCAGGTGATCGAGCGACAGGTGAATATTGGTCAGCGGGTTTCTGATCTCATGCGCCAGCGTTCGCGCCAATCGTCCGGTGGCCGCCAGCTTTTCAGCCATCAGCACCGTCTTCTCCGCTTTTCGCAGGCCAGTGATATCATGCAAGATCCCCTGCACATAACGTGACCCATCCGGACGTTCGATCAGGGTGGCGGAAAAGATACAATTACGTTCTTCCCGATCTTTGTTAAGCAGATCTATCTCCACATCATCTACTTCACCCGTTTGCATCAACAGCCTCAGGTTGTCTGCCTCCTGCGATTCGATCATGAGATCGTAAAAGCTCATATCCGATAGTTGTTCCGAAGTATATCCCAACAGGGAGGCCGTAGCAGCATTAACAGAAATAAACTGCAGGTTGGTATCGGCCAGGAAGATCGCATCCTTCGACCGTTCGAAGATGCTTCTGTATTTTAGTTCGTTGTCACGCAGGGCTTTCAGGGAGCGCGCTTTCTCCATGGTATAGCGAATACAGCGCTCCATCTTTTCCGTGGTCAGTTCCGATTTAACGAGGTAATCGGCAGCCCCCACCCGCATGGCTTCAATATCCACCGCTTGGTTGCCTTTACCGGTCAGCAGGATCATCGGCGCTTCGCAGTCACGTTCTACCGCTTCCCGCAGCAGATCGAGACCTGTTTTAGCCCCCAGGAAATAATCTATAAAGTAAATATCGTACCGTTTGTGACAGATATGATCCAGTGCTTCCTGGTACCGGAAACACCAGTCGACGATGAAGTTACCGCCATTGATGTCTTTGATAATACTGTTGGTCAGAAAGAAATCATCTTCATCGTCATCAACAACCAGTATACGTAGCGGGTCGGCAGAGATAAACATAAGGTATAGTTTAAGGGACTTGCATTTCAGGCAATATGATGGAGAACGTCGATCCCTGGCCGGGAATACTGGAGGCCATGATCAACCCCTTGTGATTATCCGTGATCTTGCGGCAGATGGCCAACCCCATACCCGATCCCGGGTACTCGGCTTTACCATGTAAGCGCTGGAATAACTGGAATATCTTTTCGGAGTAAGCTTCCTCGAACCCAATACCGTTATCAGCGAATTCAATGCGGTAATAAGGCTGATTGCTGCGTAGTTTCAGTTTATCTTTTTCTTTGCGCGTGAGGTGCTCGCTGCTGATCCTGATCATCGGCAACACCCCTTTCCGACGGAACTTGATGGCATTGTTGAGCAGGTTGCCAAATAATTGTCGCATCTGGGTGGTCACCGCTTCGACGGTCGGCATCCCTCCCACCTGCACCTCCACTTTACCCTCCTCCACTTCCAGGTCCTGGTCATTCAACACTTCTTGAATAACCACGCCCAGGTCTTTCTTTTCAAAAGACACCTGGTTACGGGTAACGCGTGAAAACTCAAGCAGGTTCTCGATCAGGATCCGCATATTCTCGGCCGAAGCCATCATACGGTTCAGGTACAGACTGCCCTCGTCTGTGAGTTGGTCGGCACATTTATTTTTAAGCCGCTCCCCAAAAGTAGTCAGCTTACGCAACGGCTCCTGCAGGTCATGAGAAGCCACATAGGCAAACTCTTCCAGGTCATGGTTCGAGCGGTTGAGCTCCTGCACCTTGACTTCCAATTCCTGCTCATACTCTTTCAGACGTGTAATATCGCGCACCGTGCCAAGTACCCGGGAAGCATTGCCCTGCTGGTCTTTCAGCACTTTACCAAATACCTCCACGGCTTTCACCGTGCCGTCTTTCGTGATCAGCATGGACTGGCGAACATAGGTCTCTCCGTTATTGATGATCTCCTGAATGGCATTGTTTGCTTTCCGCTGCTCGTCGGGCTGCATGTGCAGGCGGTAAAATTCAACGAGGTCCATCTCCTCCTTACGGTCTTCAGGCCTATAGCCGAGTAGCTGGTACATACCATCCGACCAGGTCATGCGATTGGTGGCCATATCAAGTTCCCAGTTGCCGACGTTCAGGAATTCTTCCTTCTGTCCTACAATCCGTTTATAGTGCATGAGGTCGTGTAACATCTGTGTCTTCTCCGTAACATCCCGGTTGATGGCTACACCTTTCACGACCTCCCCCTGCCCATCCAGTACAAACTTCATCTTGATATTGATGATCCTTTGTTCCTGCTGGTGGGTGGTAAGCCTGTAAGTATACTCAAACGGGGTCCTGGTAGCAATGGCATTACTACGGATATGACGGAATTCTTCGGCATCCTGCGGATGCACATGGCTGAGGTAAAATTCATCAGACAGTTGCGGGGCCGACTGGCGGTCGTATCCCATGATACGGTACATCCCTTCCGACCAGGACATTTTATCTGAAGCCACATCCCATTGCCAGGTTCCAAATTGAAGCAACTCCTCCGTATCATTCATCAACTCCCTCAGCTTATTAATATGGCTCGTTTCTTCAACGGTCATGATATTGGTTTAGCGATTATTCAACTCCTGGTACAACTTGATCTTATTGTACAGGGTCTTACGGTCGATATTCAGGAGGCGGGCAGCTTTGCTCTTATTGAAATTCGTTTCTTTCAACGCTTTCAGGATCATTTCGTATTCCAGATCGATGGAAGCTTCCTTCAAGCTATTCTCGTTGAAGGGCTTGTTGCGAACGGGAGCCGTAGCAACCGTATCGCGGATGGGCATTGCCACCATGGGCGACTCGGCCACGCTATCATTGTTATGATCGAATAACAGTTTGCGGTAATTACTAATCTCGAAAGGCAGGCTGCGGTCTTCCACGAAGTCCCCGTCGGAGAGCAACGCGGCACGCTTTACCACGTTTTTCAGTTCACGCAGGTTACCATGCCATACATAATTACGGAAGATGTCTTCCACTTCGGGCGAGAAACCGCGAATACGTTTGCCCAGACTTTCATTCGCTTTTTGCAGGAAGTGACGGGCAAACACCATAATGTCTTCTTTACGCTGCCGCAAAGGTGGTACGTCGATGGTAAATTCGTTGAAGCGGTGGAAAAGGTCTTCCCGGAATTTGCCTTTCTGGGCGGCATCCCACAACCGTTCGTTACTCGCAATGATGATGCGCACATCGAGGGAAATATCTTTGGTCCCCCCTACGCGGCGCATTTTTCGCTCCTGGATCACACGCAGCAGGGATACTTGTATTTCGTAAGACAGGTTGGCGATCTCATCGAGGAAGATGGTACCTCCGTTGGCCAGTTCAAAACTGCCAGCCTTCTGGTTGATGGCGCCCGTAAAGGCACCTTTTTCATGGCCAAACAATTCACTGCCCGCCAATTCTTTCGACAGGGCACCGCAATCGATGGCTACGAATGGATAAGCAGCCCGTTTGCTGCGCTTATGGATCTCTTGCGCAATGGCTTCTTTACCACTACCGCTTTCGCCGTAAATGATCACGCTATAGTCTGTAGGCCCCACCAGGATAATCTGGTCCATGATCTGCTGAAATACAGCACTGGTACCAAAAATATAGTCGGTATTACCGGTAAAGCCTTTTTTCTTATCAGGATGATGATCTTCAATCGATATATTACCATTATTACTGGGTGCCGGCACGGCAGCAACTGAGGAGGATTTGAGGGCCGACTGAATGGTATTTAATATTTCTTCCGGGAACAATGGTTTCGTCACATAATCATACGCACCCATCTTCATCACATCAACAGCCGTTTTGAGGTCGTTGTAGCCAGTAATGATGATCACCGGCAAGGCGGGATACTTTTCTTTGATCTTCAGCAGCATCGTTTTGCCATCTACGCCTTCCAGGCGATAGTCACACAATACCAGGTCAAAATCCGTGTTCTCATCCAACAGTTCCAGGGCCTTTTTAGCAGTATATGATTCATGGGTCTCGTATCCATGCTTGGTAAGGAACTTATTCATTAAGAAGCATATGTCACGATCGTCATCAATCACTAATATTTTAGGCATATTAAGTGGGTTAATTTGGTATTAATTAATGTTTAGCATTTTAGTTCCTATAAAATTTGAAGCCAAGGGGTTCTTTTTCCCGAATTACCTCCACAAAGCACGCATCTGAGCCGTGGGGATACGCAGTAGCTCCCGGTATTTGGCCACGGTACGGCGGGCAATCTTGAATCCTTTGCGAGCCAGCACCACCACCAACTGGTGATCGGTAAACGGCGTTTTCTTGTCTTCTGCAGCAATCGCTTCTTCCAGGGCAAATTGTATGATCCGGTTGCTGATCACTTCGCCCTCTACATTGGCCATACCTTCGGAGAAGAGGTCCTTCAACAGGATATTGCCAAAAGGAGTAGCCGCATATTTGTTGCTGGTAATACGGGATACCGTCGAAATATCGACACCGATCTCCTGCGCAATATTCTTGAGGATCATGGGGCGCAACAACAATGGATCGCCCTCCTTGAAATATTCATACTGCCATTTCACAATGGTCTTCATAATCTTCAGCATGGTGCTTTCGCGCTGCTGAATAGCCGATACGAACCACTCAGCCGCCTGCAGTTTACTCTTCATGTATTGCTCGGCAGCCTTGTCTTTTTTGGCACACTGGTTCTTCACGGTTTCCATCCAAGAATGGTTGATGTGCAGGGATGCCGAACGCTGACGCGCCAGGGATACTTCGATATTATCCCCTTCTACCGTAATGATAAAATCGGGGATGATATAGTTCTTGGCCACAGGCTCTTCCAGGCGTACATTGATAGGCTGCAATTGCAGCGAGGCGATCAATTCCAGGATGATCCTGAACTCGTCTTCATCCAGCTTCAGACACTCCCTTACTTTTTCCAACTGCCGGTTCTTCAGATCGGTATAATGATCGCGGATCAACTTCAGCGCAGCTGCCACATCAGGTTGAGCGGTGTTCATGCGCTCCAGTTGTAACTGCAGGCACTCGCGTATATCCCTGGCACCTACGCCGGGAGGATCCAGACTTTGTATCGTTTTCAATACGCCTTCCAGATCGGCACCTTCAATCCATTCACCAAATTTGAACGACATGTCTTCTGCGAGCGTCGATAAACTTTGCTCCAGCATGCCACTCTCGTTCAACGAGTCGATGATATAGCAGGCCCTGCTGAAATCCTGCTCGCCGAGCAGCAATAGCCGGCACTGCTCTTTCAATTGCGCCCGGAAATCAGCCGTTTGCACCAGGGGCCGCTCCGGAATGTCTTCACCGGAAAAATAATTGGCATATTCAACCTTGTAATCGGGAATATCATCGTAGCCAAATTCTTCCCAATCGGCAAAGTCCTGCACGGCTTCCTTCTCGTCCTTCAGAACATTTTCATCATTCTTAGTTTCCTCCAACAATGGATTCTCTTCAATTTCCTGTTCAATACGATGTTCCAGCTCCAAAGTATTCAGATGAAACAAATTCAACAGCTGAATCTGCTGTGGCAGGATGCGTACCTGTTGTTTCTGTGTAAGGTGTTGATGGATCATGTCAAAAAGATTGTGAGGGTAGTATAACAAGCATCTTTCCAAAAAATACTTTTTTGCCAAAAACGCCGTAAATACTGAATTTTACTGCACCCTGACTGATTTTCAACGCCGATCATTGGTTCAACAAGCTGACCAACTGTAGAACAAATTACACAATTTGGGGAGAATCATCTCATGAAATTCAGGTTTCAATACATTTACGGATTGTTCATTTTGTCGTTTGGCATCCTTACCGTGCTCGCTTTCCAGTTTTACAAGCGCCTCCAGGAATCCAATACCGTTTCCAACCAGGTAGAACACAATTACCAGACGATGTACCTGCTTAGCCAGGTCGACTCCTATCTAAAGGATGTCATCAACGCCGAAAGCGAGCTGTTGCTGACTGGCGACAGCACCCACCTGGCCACGGCCCTGACCAACGCCCACCGCATCAAACCCCTGCTGGATACCATTCACCGGCTCATTATTCAGACCGGCAACCAGGAAGTCAATTTCATCCGCCTCGAACGGCTGGTGACCACCCGCCTGTCGATGGTGAAAAACAATATGGGCAAAGCCATGCGGAACATGGCGCAGGAAAGCCTGCACCAACGGCTGCTGGAGGCCAGGGTGCTGATGGCCGACTACCAGCCACTGTATGATCAAATGCTGTCGAAAGAAACATTGATCAAAACGCAAAGGGACTCGCAGAAAGAGTCCGGGCAACGGAATACCCCGAATTTCCTCTACGCCACGTTTATCTTCTCGGCCATAGTGCTCGTCATCTCTTTTGTGTTCATTATCCGGGAGCTCACCAAAAGACTGGAATACCAACACCAGTTACAACAACAACTGGGCAGTCTCAACCGGGCCAATGCCGAATTGGAGCAACTCACCAATATCGCATCGCATCACCTGCAGGAGCCGCTGCGCAAGATCCAGACCTTCGGCAACCAGATCATTTCGCGGCATAAGGACCTGCCGGAGGAAGTAAAAATGCTACTGGGCAAGATGGACCTGGCGGCCAAACACATGCATGGCCTTACCCGCGATATGGTACGATATTCGAGCCTCATCAATACCCAGGAAACCCTGATGCAGACCGACCTCAATTATGTACTGATGAAGGCCGCCGAGCATATGGATGAAAAGCTTACGCTGCGGCAGGGAAAGCTGGTTGTGGCCAATACCCTCCCGGTGATCAGGGGTATACCTACGCAACTGGTTATTCTCTTTGAGCAACTCATCGACAACTCCATCAAATTTGCCCGTAAAGACATCGCGCCCGTCATTACCGTCACCAACGAAATACTGGCTGGCCAAAAGATCAGTGACAAGATCAAGTCTGTACTGGGCGGCACCACCTATTACAAGATTACCATCGCCGACAACGGGATGGGGTTTGACAATAAATATGTGGACAAGATGTTCTACCTCTTCCAGCAACTGGAATCTCCTCAAGGCCTGTATCAAAGCAAAGGCATCGGACTGCCGATGGTGCAGCGCATCATGATCAACCACGGCGGTACTGTAACGGCTACCGGTATTGCCGGCGAAGCCGCCATATTCACCCTTTACTTTCCGGTTGAACCCTAACCCATCGTCGCTGTAGACCATTGTCCCCAGCCAGTCAATGGTATAAGTGTTGCCTTTTACCTTACACAGCAAGAAAAGCAACTACAGCCATGTCCGACAATACGTTTACCTGGGGAGTCATTGGTCCAGGCAATATTGCCAGCACGTTTGCCGACGATCTCGCACATATACATCCGGTCAGGCACCGCATCGGTGCAGTACTATCACACAGCCTGGAGAAGGCGGCCGACTTTGCAGATAAAGAAGACGCACCCCGCTATTTCGACAACCTTGAATTATTTGTACAGGATGCGAAAGTAGATGCCGTATACATCGCTACACCGCACCCCCTGCACTATGAAGCCACCCTGCAATGCCTGCAAAACCGGTTGCCCGTTTTGTGCGAAAAGCCGATGGGCATGAACCAGCGGCAGGTGCAGGAAATGATTGATGCAGCAGCACGACACCAGACCTTCCTGCTGGAGGGTATGTGGGTCCGTTTCCTGCCCAGCATCCGGAAGGTGTTGGAACTGGTCGATGAAGGCGCTATCGGAAAAGTGCTGTCGGTGAGGGCCGATCTGAGCTTTAAGGCACCGGAAGAACCAGACAGCCGCTACTTCGATCCTGAAAAAGGAGGAGGCTCCCTGCTCGACCTGGGCATCTATCCCGTGTTCCTCGCGCACCTGCTGCTGGGCAAACCAACCGGCATCCGCGCATATGCACAACTCACCAGCCAGCAGATCGATGAGGCCTGTGTAGCGATCCTCGAATATAGTAACGAAGCTTACGCCACCATCGAGTCGTCCCTGGTCATTCAAACCGCCAACACCGCCAGTATTTATGGAGAAAAAGGCAGGATACTGATCGATACGCAATGGAATGAAAAACCATCCCGCATCGTGCTGACGCATTATGAAGGCGATGAGCAGGTCTTTCCCTGCGCATGGAAAGGTCATGGCCTCCAATTTGAAGCAGAAGAGGTCTGCCGCTGCGTACGCGCCAATCAGCTTTATAGTGAGCATTTTTGCCACTCCTTCAGCCTCGACCTGGTGTCCACACTCGACGCCATCCGGCACCAAACAGGCATTATCTACCCGGCCGACAAAAAAATAAACTCTACCCCATGAGTAACCCCATCATGTTTCAGTTCTTTCATTGGTATACGCCCGATGATGGCAACTTATGGAATCATTGTAAAGAGCAGGCAGCCTGGCTCGCCAAACTAGGTATCACCCATATCTGGTTGCCACCAGCTTACAAATCGGCCCGCGGCACCTGGGAGCCTGGCTATGCCGTGTATGACCTGTTTGACCTGGGCGAGTTTGACCAGCAAAATACCGTACGTACCCGTCATGGAGATAAGCAGCAATACCTGGATTGCATCAAGGCCTTGCACGAACAGCAGATACAGGTGATAGCAGACATCGTGTTGAACCATAAACATGGCGGCGATGAAACCGAAAAGATGGGCGCGCGTGAGGTCAACACGGCCAACAGGCAGGAAATGTCTGACGAGGTTGTCGAGATCGAAGCCCATACCAAGTTTTACTTTCCTGGTCGAAAGGGCCAGTACTCCAACTATGTCTGGGACAAAGAATCATTTACCGGCGTGAGCGAGATGTTTGACGGCCAGGAAAAGATCTTTCTCATCCAGCACAATATGGGTGATAACTGGGACCAGATGCTGGACGATGAAATGGGCAACTTCGATTACCTCATGGGCGCCGACATCGACTACCGCAATCCATTCGTCAGGGATGAGGTCAAGAAATGGGGCAAATGGTATGTGGAGACCACCAACATCGATGGTTTCCGGCTGGATGCGGTCAAGCACATCAACTACCGCTTTTTTCAGGAATGGCTGCATTACCTGAAAGACACTTTTCAGAAAGACTTTTTCTGTATAGCCGAATACTGGAGCAACAAGACCGAAGCGATCATCAATTATTGCAACGCATTGGGCAAGCAATCACTGATGTACGATGTTCCCCTTCATTTCAACTTCTACGAAGCGGCACAAAAAAAGAACGACTTCGACCTGCGCAGCATCTTCGACAACACGATCACCAAGGAACTGCCCGAGTGCAGCTTTACATTTGTCGATAACCACGACAGCCAGCCAGGGCAATCACTTGAATCCTATGTAGATTATTGGTTCCAACCTCTTGCTTATGCCCTTATCTTACTCAGGGTTAAAGGATTTCCCTGCGTCTTTTACCCCCATTTGTACGGAGCTTCCTATGAGATTGATAGAGAGGGCCAAAAGATGCCTATAGAAATAGTACCGGTCCCAGCGCTGGATAAAATGATTTTGGTACGTCAATTGCTCGCTGTAGGTGAAGAGTACGATTATTTTGACCACCCGAATACTGTCGGATGGGTAAGAAAAGGAACTGATGAACAAGAATTTTCAGGTTGTGCGGTTATCCTAAGCAACGGTAGCGATGGAAATAAGGTCATGGAGCTCGGAAATCGTTTCGCACACAAAGACTTTATCGACATCACCGGTAACAGAACAGAAAAGCTCACCACCGATGAGCATGGCAAAGCAGAGTTCCACGTCAATGCCGCCACCGTGTCAGTATGGATATTGGAAGAAGGGGCAGCACTTATCCAGCAATATCTTAACAAATAGCGTGCTTTGCTGTTTAATAGTACAACATCGTTAACCAATTACAAACCGCTATGGGGATGGCCGTACACAGACTACTTGCCTGACCCGGTAAAACGAACAGGCATTAGTTTTATGCCGTTGGTAGTTATAGTTAATTACCAATGAGAACCAAAAGTGTCATTCACGCGCGGCAACGGCCTACAATAGGACAAATTGTCAATAGACATTTTAATACCGCAAGAAAAAATAGGCAAGAAAAGGATCAGTTAGAACTTGCAGGGACTATTAATACTGCGGCGACTATAGACGGACCAGAAACCAGAAAGTTGCCATTATTCATGGAACCTAGGTACAAAGCAAGGGATTTTGATCCATTGTAAAACATCAAAAATCAACGCGTATGCATCGCTGGACAGTGATCTTCTTTATTGTTGCAGTAGTCTCAGCTTTTCTGGGATTTGACGGGTTGGAGCCAGCAGCTTCTTCACTAGCAAGGCCACTTTACTCTATCTTTATTGTTCTCTTCTTTTTATCCATGTTCGGAAAGAGGCCGGAAAGAGTCAAATAAAAAATTTTTAACAAGATCAAAAAAAGTGCAGCCGGGTGTTGCACTTTTTTTTGCCTTGCCGCTCCTGTCAATCAAATAAAAAACCCGGCAGCTCTGCTACCGGGTCTAAAACAACCAAATCAACGTCCGCCGCGAAAAATATTCATGACAGCAATCGGGAGCACTAGGCTCTTGGAATTTTCTTCTCTGTGGTCTCCGTATCAGGAATCGGTGAATCAATCTCCGGATCGGTACGTTCTTTCGAGTTACCATCTGGATGATCATTTGCCTCACTGTCCCATTTATGCTGTTTATCCGTATTGGTGATGTCATTTTCCTGGTTGGTCACCTTGGGATCCTGCTGTTGCTTGCCACCAGGATGTTTAGGGTTCTTCTCATCGTAACCGCTATTCGCCGTACCTGTTTTTGGATTGGCATTGTTGGTCACGCCAGGATCATTCACACTTACTTTCTTGTCTGCCTGCTCGGCGTGTTTATCGTGTTTCTTGCTTGTTGTTGGATGATGCGTACTCATAAAAAATTGTTTATGATGAAACATTATTGATTCTTGCTCACCCTATTTGAGGTTAAAAAACCATACCGGTTAGCGGTGCCGCGGTCGCCGGGAAAACATTCCCCAGCAAGCCCCATTGTTACCCAGCCTGCACTGGGGTACATTAAACCGGGGCCGCTCTTCTACACGCATCATTGCCGGCATACGGGCCGGCCTGGGCGCCGTATTTTCCGAAAACGGGCCAGTTAGCCATAAAATTTCGAGCAGGAATTTGTTGATTTTTAGAGGCTTTCTGGCACAGTTCTCTACATTTGCCTAAATTGTATCACCAACGCTATGCAGAAACTATTTATCCTCATCGCAGAAGATGATGCAGACGATCGTTTTTTACTACAAACAGCCTTTGAGGAAAATGGCTTTACCGATTCACTGGAATTTGTGGAGAATGGGATCGAACTGATCGAATACCTGTCCAACATACTGCATAAAAAGACGCTGGACGTTCAATTCCCCGGATTTATATTGCTCGATTTGAATATGCCCAAGAAGGACGGGCGTGAAGTATTAAAGGAGATTAAGCAACACCCGGAGCTGAAAAAGATCCCTGTCATTATATTTACCACTACCAAAAATGAACATGAGATCAGGCGTTGTTACGAATTGGGCGCCAATACCTATGTGGTAAAACCGGTCAGTTTTGATGCCCTGGTACGGGTAATCCGCGAGATCAGGGGCTATTGGTTGAATACCGCCTCTATCCCGGCGTAGGAGCCGGCGATTTCCCTGACTTTTTCGAAGCAAACTTTTTGACCAGTCCGCCCAGCACAACACCTGCTGCACCGGCAGCCACCTTTCCTACCACATTGCGGAGTAGGAAACTGCTCACCAGACCGCCTACAAGGCCAGTTCCTTTGAATAATTTCTTTTTCAGGAGCAGATCTACCACCAAGCCAACACCGGTCTTAATGGCGGGATTTTTGGCTCCCAGCGCGGTAATACCGCCGATGGCCGAAATAATCGTTCCTACCGGGGCCAGCTTTTCCTTGACCTCCCTGATCCGGCCGTTGAGTTCCGTCTTCTTTGCCTGGAGCTGGCCGCGCAGGCGCTCCTGCTCCTTCAAAAGATCGTCGTAGTTTTTGATCACTGGCTTACTCATACACTTTGCGGATAATAAAGTTCCTGAATCCTATCGTTAGCTTTTTCCGGCATAACCAGATAATGAACATGAAGAGTAAAAAAAGACCAGCTACCAGGAAATACCCGGCCATAGGGCTGTTGAGCAATTCGCCCAGCCAGGTGCCCAGGCCCAGGGCAATAAAGAGGAGTACAAAAATGCCGATGATAAACATGGCCATGAAAGCAACTACTGAAGAAGCAACACCCGATGCCTTATCAGTGATGTTCACCAGCGTAAGCTTATAATAAGTTTCTAAGAAATCCACGACGTTGTCGGCCAGGTTATCGCTGGCTTCAGTGTTCTTTACCTCGGCAAATTGTATATCCTCCGTTTTCTGACGCATAGCTGGTCTTTTTTAATTCATTAAAATCTTGCAGGGGTTAGGCCTACCCAAGATTTTCCTTTACCCTGTTATATTTGTTGCTGGCTTCAGCGGCAAGGTCTTCTGCTTTTTCTTTACCGGTATGGAGCAGATCACTCAGGCTGCTTGCCCAATCGTTGCAATTGCTCTTGATCTTCTTGCGCAGATCGGCACCTTTTTCAGGAGCTACGAGCATTCCAATTACTACGCCTGCAGCGGCGGCACCTACGATACCCAATAATACTTTTGTTGTTGTAGTCATTTTATATAGTTTTAGATGATCGAATGATGTTTATATTAGTAAAAAGAATGCCGCCCGTTGCCTACCGGATGACCGGGGAAAATAATCCACACAACTTCCCGGCACTTTTTTTCAATACAATACGTTACTAAACAAAACAATAACTTGGGTCTTGGCTAACAAAAAGAAGATATTGATCATAGATGACGAACAGGATCTTTGCCTCTTGATGACGTCTTACTTCGTGAAGAAGAATTATGAAGTGCACAGCGCATCGAGCCTGCAGGAAGGGATCCAGCAGATGCAAAAGGTACAGCCGGATATATTGTTTCTCGACAATAACCTGCCCGATGGCATTGGCTGGAGCAAGGTAGAAAGCTTTTTACACGTCAACCCTGCCCTGCGGCTTTTCCTGATGAGCGGCTACCCGCCTACCTTTCCCGATATTCCCGGCTTTTCATACGAGGTGCTGATCAAGCCCATTTCGTTCTCCGACCTGGAAGTTTTATAAACAACCTGGCTATCACACTATGCAGGCCATATGGCCTGCCAGTACCGTTTATCCCCCTACTACGGCTGCCAACAACGGGTACACCCTATCAGTTCAACTTGAAACGATGCAAACAAACTACTACCGGTACGCAAAAGCCGGCTATCAACCACGCCTATACCTGCTAACAACAGGCCCGTACAAGCTATCAACAGACTATACCGGCAGGCTGTAAACGACGCCGTTGCCCTACCGGTAAAAGCAAGCCCCTGCGGGTTTTCAGCAACAGAGGGCCATCCGGTTTAGTTCATCGTGAGCCTGAAGCCAAGGAAGCCGCGCATTCCCTGGTTGGGCGCATATACGTAATTAGGATCGAAGGTCAGGTTATAAGGGTTGTCTACATCCGGGCGTTTATCGAAGGGATCATTAGCCCGCGCAATCAGGAAAGGCACGTTCTTCGCGGGTGTCCAGTTGAGCAGGTTCTTGATGCCACCGTAGATTTCCATCCCATGTCCCAGCTTTTTGGTGAGCTGAATGTTCTGAATGCTCCACACCGGTGAACGATCGGGTCGTGGATCTTTGTCGGACGTTAATGGTAATCCCATGGGACCGTAGATATTACCTGTGTAGTCGATTACCCAACCAGCCCTTGGCAATGTATACGACAATGACCAGTTGCCACTCCATTTTTCAGTAAGTATTTGTTGCGTACGTGTCTTTACACCCAATGAATCTTTATTAGCGATGATCACATCCTGCCAGGTTGCCCCAATATGTCCACGTAATGAATTCGTAAAAGCAAATTCCACATTAACACTCGCCCCTTGTGATACCGAATAACCCGTAAGATTGTGGTACTCGATCGTATCCGGTTTGTAACTGGGGAGGATTCTATTGGTAAAGTACGTGTACCATACCGAAGCATCGACATTCACCCAGCCACTGCCTACCGCCATTTTCTTTACATAGTTTACGTTGACATTGTAGCTACGCTCCGGTTTCAGTTCTCCATCTACCACTACTTTGCGGGCACCGGTCAGTGCCGCATGGTCTTCGGTAAACAGGTTGACCACCCGGAAGCCCGTTCCCGCATTCACGCGAATCACATCATTGGGCGTCGCCGAATATTTCCACGCGGCGCGCGGGGTGAAGATATGTCCATGCACCGGGTGATAATCCCACCGCGCGCCGAGCAACAGGTTACTGCGCGTGTCCAGTTTGATCTCATCCTGTACGAGGATACCCGGCAGCGCCGTGCGTTCAGGTTTATTGCGATTGGCCAGCGAATCCTCCGTAGCCACGGTATTATCATCATAATAAGTATATCGCAGCACGGCGCCGGCCAGCAGATCATGCGCGCCCAGGGTTTTATCCCAGGTCAGCTGGCCAAAGCCTACTTTCTGATTGGCGTTGAAGGCTGTAGTGCCATACACCGAACGTTGCGTATGCCTATTGAAGGAATAAGAAAATAATAGCTTCTCTTTTACCGGCAGTTGGTAATTACCGATCACCTCCACCCGCGACGTGTAAATGCTTTCGGCATAGAGGCTGTCACCGCCGCGGAAGAATTTGGTCCAGCGCATATCACCTCCCCAGCGGTCTTCATACACATACCGCACGGCAATATTGGCGGCCCGCCCCTCCTTTCGCTGAAAACTGTATTTATTAAACAGGGAGATCCTGTTTTGCAACGTCACGTCGGTAAAGCCATCATCGTTCTTATCGACGCGGTTGGTGAAGTTGAAATAATTGACCCCTAATAGCGAGGTAACTTTCCGTCCTGGTTTGAACTTTACCGCTGCATCGACATTGTATTCTCCCCAGGTGGTACCCGAAACATCGACGGCTACCAGGGGCGCCTTCAGCGGATTTTTGGTGATCACATTGATGAGCCCTCCAATTGCTTCTGATCCATACAGGGATGAAGCCGGGCCTTTCACCACTTCGATGCGCTCTACCAACGAATTGGGAATCCCCGACAAGCCATATACCGACGACAAGCTGCTCACAATGGGCATACCATCGATGAGTACCATGGTATAAGGACCTTCCAGGCCGTTGATGTGGATGTCGCCCGTATTACAAATATTACAGTTCAACTGCGGTCGTACTCCATTCACCTGCTGCAAAGCATCGAAGATGGAAGGGGTTGGGTTGCGCCGGAAGAACTGTGGCGTATACACTTCCACCGGCACGGGGCTGGCCATCTTGCTCACCGCCTTCATGGTACCAGTCACCACTACGTCTGACATCATACCCGATTGGGCGATCAATGACACGGCCAGGGATTGACTGGCATCCCGTACCAGGATCGTGTCTGGCCGGTAGCCGATCATCGAGATGATGACCGGCACCGGCAGCGAATCGGCCAATACGGAAAATCGTCCATCCGCTTTTGTGGTGGTTTTGTGCACACCTGCCGCAATGGTGGCCCCCGGTAGCGGCTCCCCATTGCTGCGATCGCGAATGACGCCCTGCAACCTGGTGCTCTGCGCCAGGGCCGGACAAACTACTGATACAAGAACTGATGTGTAGAACCATTTTTTCATGCCTATACTTGTTGATTGCTATACTCAACTAAAACTATTTTTAGTCTTGCCTAAATTTATGTTTAGTCAAATGTAATAATATTATTAGAATACACAAAACCAAACTTGGGGATAAGAACCCTCGTAATAAGGGCAATCCATGAACTTCCTGGCAAATGCTGGAGTTCAATAGAAGTTTGTCAACACCAGCTGATGACGCTGCATCCTCCCTGCAATAAGGGAAAAGGTCGCACTGGATAGAACTGAAGGTCGCACTCCACTGGCCTAAACAGTGCTACCTGGCCTATCTACCGCTGATACCAAACTAGCAGTAATAGGCAATATGTCAAGCAGTTAGCATAGCCAATAGCTTACTTACAACACCAATTCCAGTGCGACCTGGGCATTTCGGCCGTTACACACAACAGGGCAGGCGTGCCGGTTGGCGCGCAATGCGCGAAAAGGATGGTCCTGGGGTTGCTCCAGACTGGACATAAAAAGCAGCCTGACTGGCTGACGGATGGCCTACATATGCTTGGAACTTTGCACTGCGTTATACGTAGCATTGCACTGCAATGGCCTTCCAGTGCTATGCGTAATAATATTAAATGCCTAGCGCGGAGCAGTAACAGACAGGTAATGACAGACTTACCACGCATTTGGGATCGATCCATCAAATCAGTCAGTGCTTCCTATTTTCAAAAATTACACTCTAACAATTTAATTACCAGTGATATGTAGTAACTAATAAAGGAAAATCAGGCACATGCCATAGTGATAAATCATAATATATGATGCTGATAGCGGTGGCTGCCGGGAGGTTGTCGAGGTGCAGGTAAAAAAGAATAGCCCTCACCGAAAAAGTGAGGGCTATTCAACCCATGAGGGATATTCTTATTTACCAGCTTTTTACTTCTTCTTGCTCAGGGCATTCAGAAACAGGTATTCAAAACTAACCAGCCAGCTCTTCTCCGCCATCCGGTGCATATCGCCATTGAGCTGGAAGCGGTAGCCCAGGTTCAACTTGGCAGTACTGTTGAAGATTAACTGTGCAGCCGGCGCCAGGTCGAGGTAATGCTGTTTGCGGTCGAGGGTTTGCTGACCCAGCAACTCCACATAGAGGTTCAGGTTCGTTTGATTATAACTGGTGTATTCGACAGGCAAAACGAGGAGGCCCGCCGACAAACTATAATTCAACGCCTGCCAGGGATAGGCATCTTCAATAAACTTGGGTTTCTTCGTGGTGACCTGCGTATAGCTGGCCGTACCCGACACTGCCAGTTTCTTCCATAGCTGCGTGAGCACAACGCCCCCCATCACCCCGCTTTGATCACCATCGAGGGATACTTCTTCAAAATAAGCGGGGTTCACGCTATGGGCCACTTCACCAAACACCGCGACCCGGAAATGCTGGTGTACATCGTCGACCGAGAGAAAGCGGAACTTGGTATACAGACGTGCACTCTCCCACCTGATATTGGAAGAATACATATCGGAGAAGGTGCCCGATGCCTTGACCATCCATTGCTTGCTGAGGCCCAGCATCACTTCAGGCATGTGTCGCTGCTCGACCCGGTCGGTGTGCAGACTCTTCAACACCTTTGTGCTCCATTTTGCGCTGATCGACTTGGCCGGTACGTTGGAGGCAGGATCGGTGAATACATACAATTCCTGGGCATAGCCCACCATCGATACCAGCAGCGCCAGTACCATCATCTTGATCTTCATAAGCTGCGGGTGTTAGAGGTGTTTTTTCAGTAAGTCATTCAATTCGGCTTCAGTAGGATCTATTGCGATCACTTTACCTTGCTTATCCAACAAAAAGGCAGAAGGCAACGCTTCGATGTTCCAGGCTTTGGCTGTACGGCTTTCCCAACCGCCGGGCTCGTTGACCTGTGTCCAGGTGATTTTGTCGGCAGTGACTGCCTTCTTCCAGTCGGCCTTGTCTTCATCGAGACTAATGCCATAAATCTCGAATCCCTTCGCCTGGTAGGCTGTATACGCTTTACGCAGGCCCGGCATCGCCTTACGGCAGGGCCCACACCAGGAGGCCCAGAAATCGATCAATACCAGCTTGCCCTTGAAGTCAGACAGCTTGACGGTTTTACCCTGTGCATTGGGCACGGCTATCTCGGGGGCAGCCTGCCCTATCTTCGGTTGTGCCACAGCCAGAGTAGCTGCGCCCAACAACATACAAATGATGGCCAATTGTTTCATGGAGGAATACATTAATCCTGTTTCGCCGCAACGATCAGTGAGCTAGACATCTTTTATACCGGCTGGTGGCCATTCAGCGTGCCTTATCAGGCATACTTAATCGACAGGCACCCGGTGACAGCGTAACCTGCCAAGCCCGGCCTTTCGCCGGGGGCAACCGATGCAGCGATCGCCCCCAGCCCAGGCCCTACGGCACAGAAATCTTACGCACTATCCGCGGATGACGCGGAACAGGAAGGTTGATTAAATAGTTACATGGTAGATACGGCTGTCGGCAGCCACACCATCTTTGGTGCAGCAGTTTTGCGCACGGCCGGTTTTCACACAAGCCATGGCGGTAGCCGCGCTGTATTTCTTGTATTCTTTGGCGGTCACAAAATCTTTATCTACCAGCGTAATGGCCTGCTCGCCCTGCAGGGTTTGCTTGTTCACTTTTAGGAAGTGGAAGGTCTTACCATCGATCTTGATATGCGCATCGTTCTGCACATCGACGTTATTGAATACGCCGGTCACGGTCAGCTTGGCCACCGAAAACCCAGCATCTTCTACCGCCTTTTTAACGGCATCGAACTCAACGGGCACCCCCTCTTTGAAGTCGACCAGGAAAGTGGAGGTCTTGATGTCGACCTTTACGCCTTGTACAAAAGCTACCTGCTCAAGGGCTTTGTTGATGGCCTTGGTACACATGGCACAGGTCAATCCCGCTGCCTGTAAACTGGCTTGTTTGAATTGCGCCTGCGAAGTGATACCCACCAGCACCACCATCAGCAACACGATGATCTTTTTCATACTGTAGTATTTATAAGGTGATTAGTGGTGACCGGATTCTTTCTTCTCTTCCTGCTGGGCTGGCTTGGCAGCCGCGTCTTTGCGCTCGTAGTGGCAGCACTCGTGCAACTTTTCATAGGCGGCATTATTAGCCGTGAGATCGCGGGTATCGTAACCAGCGGCAGCGATGGCCTGCTGGATCTTTTCATTGCTGGTCTTCGCGGCTTTGTACGATACGGTCAATTGCTTGGTCTCTTCATTCCAGCTGGCTGTGGTAGCGCCGGAATCTTTGGCTGCTTTCTCGATGGTCTTTTTGCACATGCCGCATTCACCCCATACTTTGAAACTTTCTTTGACGGTGCCAGTTTTCTTCTGGGCCTTGGCAGACAGGGAGGCGAGTATGATAAACAGGAAGGATAATAAAACGGATGTCGTTTTCATGATTGATCAGTTTGATGATTTGATAATAGGATCAGCTACCGGAGTGGCAGCACAATAAAACAGGGAGCCTGGGATGGCTCATGTAAGACCGGGAATGGTATCAAATCCTGAAAACGCAATTGCGGAGATAGACGGCATTCGACCGCGTATCGGGCGGTGAATGGTATTGACGGGCGAGATAGGTTTGCTCGCCAGCCGGTGGTTCGGGAAACTCGCTGTTGGTTGCCGGCAACAGGGCAGGCGCAGCCAGGAAAGCCATTTGGGCTTCTGCCAGGCGATGCTCATCATCCAGCTTCACCAACTTGTATTCGGTATGGCAACAGCCTTTTTTCTTGCCCGACATACCGCATTTTCCACACTTGTCATGGTTATCGTAACCATAGTCCACAGATGCTATCTTACCCATGCAATAGTGTACATTCACCACTACCCCACTGGCAACAGTGACATACAGAATTGCTAATATGGCTATGATGGCCTTTTTCATGCAGCTACAAAAATAACCCGTATTTCTTAAAAAGCGAACAGGGCTGCTGCTAAAATACCGCTTTAACATAAATACCACATCTTCCGGGTGTTATATTAAATACGATACCTTGGCACCAGCCCTGCTTTTATCCATTGGGCGAAAGTATGGCCCTATTTGGTCAGGTGATAATTGATGTAAATGGTCTTTCCTTCGAAGTAAATATCATCCTGCAATACCAGTGAATTGTCGGTCACGGATTTTACGGTCATTTTGTAGCCGTCGGTGATCTTGGCAGGTTTTACGCCACCAGGCATTTTCTTGAAGGAGAATGTAGGAACACCATTTTCTGTGGCAACACCCCAGAAGATGGGTCTTTCACCAGGTACACAATCCTGGCCGGAAGGCAGTGTATAAGAACCATTGCCGCTGGCGATCAGGTTCCACTGACTGCCTACGAAACAGGTATAGGGAGCGTCATCGAAAACCGTGACTTTGAACCCTTTGCCGGAGATGCCTTCGAAGTCGATGTTCTGTACCGTCCAGGTGCCGTTGATCTTGATCTTGCCCTTGCCTTCGGGATTGGCCACCTTGCTCGTAGAGCAGGCGCTGAATAACAAAACAATGAAAGAGAACGCTGTAACGGCCAGAATGCCTTTGTTTTTCATATTGATCATTTTTCGTAAGTGATGTATTTGTCTTATTAGCAAATAGTGCTCCAATTGCCTGGAGCAGGCGGTCGATGGCTGAAAAAAGGAGCCTGATCCACCCCAGCCTTTGTACGATCCATGTCGTCAATACGGCAGGTTGTACCTGTATGGCTTTTTCCCGCTTTGCGCAACCGGTACATTCGTCTCCAATTTATATGCCATGGAAAAACGAGTATTTGAAAACCCGGATATCAAAGACAGGGTACATTTTCTGCAAACGAGTGCCGAAACGAATGGTGCCTATACGCTGGTTGAGGTAGAACTGGAACCTGGTGGTGGCAATTCGCTTCATTATCACACCCATTTTGATGAAGAATTCACCGCGATCGATGGCGTGCTGAGTATTGGTCTCAAAAAAAGACAACTGCAGCTGAAGCCCGGCGAAAAAGCGATTGCCCGCATCAACCAGCTGCACCGCTTTTACAATGCCAGTCCCCACCCGATCCGCTTTCACGTCAGGCTCACGCCCGGGTCTACCGAATTTGAAAAGAGCATTGCCATTGCTTATGGTCTGGCCAGTGACGGCCTCACGAGTAAAAGTGGTATCCCCAAAAAGCTGGATCACCTCGCGGTCATCCTTGATTTGTCCAACACCCGCCTCACTGGTTTCTTTGCCTGGATACTGCCCTGGTTGCTGCGCCGTGCGAAACGTGCGCGCAGGAAAGGCATTTTGCAAGAGCTGGAAAACAGGTACTGGCAGCAACCTGTTGCCCCGCACCCCATCGTTATGCAGGCAGTGAATACTTAATGCACGAACAGGAATGATTATGCGTGCCGCCCATCCTGACTTACCGGCCTCTTCAACGTTCAATGGCTGAATTTAGTTTACGAAACTCCAGAATATACCTACCCTGATCTGTAATCCAGGGTAAGGGTAATCGATGGTAGGAATGTTGTTTTTGGTAAATCCACCGGCAGCAGCATCAAACGTATGGAGGTTTTCTGCCCGTACATAGGCGTTGAAACTCTTGATGCGGAAGTGCATGTAGATACTGGCTTCGGGAAATCGTAGTTTGACGGTTGCCGTATCCTGGTAAAAATACTGGCCGGTCAATGGTGAATAGTTGGGTGCTTTGTATGGCGTGAAATACCTCGATTCCAATCCGAAGGCAATGTTGAGGTTCTTGAAGCCGAGGTGGCCATCGTACCCGATCATATTGCGCATGGTGACGAGGGGAACATTCACCGGACCGTCTCCTGCCCGTTGTTGCAGGATTACCCAGGTGCGCCAGTTCCAGCCGCGCTTGCCGAGCAGGAATTGCTTTTCGCCGGTTATGCGCAGCAGGTTGAACAGCGAAGACGATTGGGCGGGCTGAAAGAAGGAAGAGAAATACGACAGGTTGGTCACCAGGTAATAGCTACCTGAGAACCTCAACCGGTGTTGTGGTTGATCGAGTGTCGCAAACAGGTGGGTAATGTTCTCTTTATTGAAGGTCCGCTTATCGGCGCTGTCGAGGTAAAAGCTGCTGGACTGATTGAATAGGTAGGAAGGCGTACGACTGGTATTCTGTGCCCCTACGCGCAGGTATCCGATGGATTTACCGAGGAAACGCTCAAGACTTCCCATGGCGTCGTAGTCGCCGGCATTGTAACCGTTGACATAGAAACGGCCGCTGGCCAGGATATCCCATTTCTTATTGCGGGTACGGTTACGGTACTCACCATGCAGGAATAGGTTTTGTTCCTTAGGCGTATTTCTGCCCGAGTCGAGGTTGCCGGTCAGCATTTGCAAGGAGGCACCGACTTTCACGAACTGCTGCGAGTTCTTGGCATCGGGAAACTGGTAGATCGAGAAGTCGTTGACCAGTTCTTTCCAATAGTCCTGGATGAAGAAGGTATCGCCCGGTGAAATATGGATACCATAGTTGCCACTGTAATAGGTGGTATCATTGACGCCCTGGTCCTTGAAACGGTATTTATAGGTACTGTAGCTGATGGTATGCTCCAACCGCAGGCGTGGGTAGAACAGCGGGATCACCGTACTGTCGGTCACGATAGAGTCCTTTTGCCCCAGGTCATATTGCTGGCGAAACAGGTATGTAGCGTTCGTAAAGAATGTACCGGTCGGTATGGAGGTACTGAAAAAGTTGCGGCTGTTGACCGATTCGCGGCCCAGTTTGGTGGGTATATTGGAGCGCTCTTCATACCCCGTTCCATTGAGGTAGTCCTGGTCCCGCTTGATACCTCCATTTTCTCCGGACTGGAGCTTGTTGCCCACGAGCAGGAAGAAATTCTGGTAACGCTTGTTCTTCGATTGGTACCAGGAGGTAACCCGGTAATTGTTGTGGTTGACGTTGAGATTCTGAAACAGCCCGGGTGAGGTGATCAGCCGGTATTGAACGCCTATGTTCCAGGTGGGACTAATATTTTGCGTGTGTACCAGGTTGATCATTTGTTCGGCGCGACTGCCCAGCAAATAGTTCAATTCCGTATACGGGCGGGTAGTATTGTAGAACCGTGTTTCGGCCACCGTGAAATTGTAGTTGTCGTACGCGTGGAAGCCATGGTCCCATCCCGATTGCATCAGGGGGGTAAACAGCAGGCTGCGGGAAGCGTTGCCGAAATTGCCCAGGTGTACACCCGTCCAGGGTAAGGGTACTTTGCGGGTAAAGTCATAAATGGTGGAATCGAATCCACGCATGCGGGTAGAATCGAGGAACCTGAAATGGATCGTCAGCGAATCTTCCAGACCGGTACGGTGAATCACGCTGTCGGCTTTGCCGCCGCCGCCGGACATGCCGGCGCCCATACCCCTGATGCGGTTAAATGCGCCACCCTGCGCGTGCGCAGTATTGATAATGCCTGTCGATAAAAGGGCTATTCCAAAAAGTATATAATAAATCCGCAACACTGGTGCCTTAAAATTTGGGGATCAAATTACTGATTAATACCGGCCTATAGGTTTCGAAAACGTTAAACCCTGTTTACAACGCCGCCAACAATTCCTTAAATATCGCCGACAGTTTCGGCTCTGCAGCAGCGGCAGCTTCCAGCACTTCTTCGTGTGTGATCACATTCTCTTCTTCCCGGATGCCGAGGTCGGTGATGATGCTGATCGCTGTAACCGGCAGGCTCATGTGCGCAGCGACGATCACTTCCTGTACGGTGCTCATCCCTACTGCATCGCCTCCCAGCGCATGGATCATCTTGTATTCGGCGCGGGTTTCGAAAGTGGGGCCGGTAACGCCATAGTACACACCCTGGCGCAGGGTGATACCAAGCTTTGCCGCGATGTCCTTTACTTTCAGCTGCAAGGACTTGCTGTAAGGCTCACTCATATCGGGAAAACGCGGACCAAGTTCACTTTGGTTCTTTCCCAATAAGGGATTGACGATCGAAAAGCTGATGTGATCGGTGATCAACATCAGGTCACCTACTTTGAAATGGGGGTTGACGCCACCGGCTGCGTTGGACAACAGGAGGTTTTGTATGCCCAGCATTTTCATCACGCGGATGGGATAGGTCACCTGCTCTGCGCTGTATCCTTCATAAAAGTGGAAACGACCTGCCATGGCCACGATGCGACGGCCGCCCAGCTCACCAAAGATCAACCTCCCCGAATGTCCTTCTACGGTCGATACCGGAAAATGCGGTATGTCGCCGTAAGGGATCTCTTTCTCTACTTTGATCTCGCTGGCAAAATTGCCCAATCCACTGCCCAATACAATACCTGCTTCTGGTGTATGTGGATATTGCTGTTGAATGAATGCCGTCGTTTCCCGCAAATGTTGGATAATATCAGCCATAATGGGCGCGAAGATAGTCCGAATTCTATGATTCCCGGGCTATTCATACCTATAAAAGTCACAAAAGGCTTCGTCGCACAGAAGCCCCTGCAGGAGGGGATTGGCCAGCACATCGCGGTAATCCATCCAGTGCCCGTCGACGCGGATCTTGCGGTATACCAGGCGGATGCCGTGGCTATAATCGACATACCAGTCTACATGGCCTGTATAGAGGGGTTGAATGGCCTTGCCGGTGAGCTGGTGCCATCCGTAGATGGCTACGCGGTGCGGCCTGGGATCGCGTGCTACTTTGCCCGAGATCACGACGTCTTTTTTGATGCCGCCGATGAGGCCTTTGCGCCCCTGCCGTTGTCCTTCGATGATGAGGTGGTGGTGCCAGAAACTGAGGGCACTGTCGCGGTAGGCCAATAACGGAACGGGTTCCAGTTGCACATCACAATGCCGGTAGATATCGTCCACCATTTTACGGGTCGGCAGAAAGCAGTGCAGGGAGTCGGCGATGCGTTGGGCAGCCATCGGCGTGAGGGGGATGCGGGCAAAATTATCGTTGCTACCGATGGCGAGGTAGTCGGGTGTGACATAATACACGGCGGTATGAGCCTGGCCGGTCGTATCACGCCAGTCGGTATGTATGGGAACCAATTTGCGCAGGAAGGCGGGCAGGTTGCCGGATAGCAGTTCCTGTACTGCCAGGGTTTCCCTTTCTTCCCGGCTGACGGGTATTACCTGTTGATAGAAAGTGCTACCGGTGATGGCGTGTGCGGACCTGGCCGGCAGGGCGAGGGGCTGTGCAGGGCGACACGCGGCTATTAAAAGGCAGGTACTAATTATTAATTTGTTCATATGTATGGAAAGCAGGTTCTAATGCCACTCTAATATCGGAATATCAGCGCAATAGAAAGAATTGAACCGTCTGGAATTAAGGGCAGCTGTGATTTTTATATTCCCCTATTCTGACCTAATTTCGCCAAAATTTTTTCTGCATGAATCTCCACGAATACCAGGCAAAAGAGCTACTGAAGAAGTACAATGTTCCCGTCCAGGAAGGTTTCCCGGTCGATAGAGCGGATGCGGCTGAAGAAGCCTATAGAAACCTCAAGGTACAGTTTGGCAATAATTTCGCTGTGGTGAAAGCCCAGATCCATGCCGGTGGGCGTGGTAAAGGTAAGATCCAGGGAACCGAGCAACGCGGTGTAGCTGTTGGTAAGAGTGCAGAAGATATCAAGCAGATCGCTACCAATATCCTGGGCGGTACGCTGGTGACCATCCAGACGGGCCCTGCCGGTAAACTCGTGAACAAAGTATTGGTTGCACAAGACGTTTATTATCCTGGCCCCAATGAAGTAAAAGAATTCTACCTGTCGATCCTCCTCGATCGTGGCCGTGGCCAGAATGTGGTTATGTACAGCACCGAAGGTGGTATGGACATCGAAGAAGTAGCTCACAATACCCCAGATAAAATCTTCAAAGAGTGGGTTCACCCCGGTGGTGGCCTGCAAGGTTTCCAGGCGCGTAAGATCGCTTTCAACCTCGGTCTGAAAGGCGAAGCGTTCAAGAACTGTGTAAAGTTCGTTACCAATTTATACAATGCCTACGTAGGGCTGGATTGTGCCATGCTGGAGATCAACCCGCTGTTCAAGACTTCCGACGAGAAGATCATTGCCGTGGATTGTAAGATGAACCTGGACGACAACGCCCTGATGCGTCATCCCGACCTGGCTGCTATGCGTGACGTGAGTGAAGAAGATCCTACCGAAGTAGAAGCTGGTAAATTCAACCTCAACTTCGTGAAGCTGGATGGCAACGTAGGTTGTATGGTAAATGGTGCTGGTTTGGCCATGGCTACCATGGATATGATCAAGCTGAGCGGTGGTGAGCCTGCCAACTTCCTGGACGTAGGTGGTACTGCCAACGCTACAACGGTAGAAGCTGGTTTCCGCATCATCCTGAAAGACCCCAAGGTAAAAGCGATCCTCATCAACATCTTTGGTGGTATCGTTCGTTGCGACCGGGTTGCTCAAGGTGTGATCGATGCGTACAAATCCATCGGCAACATCGAAGTGCCCATCATCGTGCGTCTGCAAGGAACCAACGCCGCAGAAGCCAAGAAGCTGATCGAAGAAAGCGGTTTGAAAGTGCAGTCTGCGATCCTGCTCAGCGAAGCAGCAGCACTGGTGAACAAAGCAGTTGCTTAATTTATCCGGTAAATAATATGGAAGGGTCGTCGGGCAACCGGCGACCTTTTTTTGCCCCTACAGGTCTCCTCCCATATGCCGTTTGAGCAAGCTGATGACGGAGCCCATATAAGAATGGGTACGTGCCAATAGCTGTTCATAGACGGAGGCTTTGACGGCTGCCGGTCTTTGTTCGAGCGGGAATACAAACTGGCTGTCCTTTTTATCCGCTTCCAGGTGGCGGATGGAATACCGGTAGCCAGTATTGGTGAGCGCCATTTCGAGGGTCAGGTACACGGGCACATTGAATCCCTTGAGCCCCTGCACCAGGCGTACGACGATATGACCGCGGGCGGTATGCACGCCTTCAACAAAAGCGATTGAATCCCAATGCACGATAAATGGCGTCAGAAAAAATGCTTTGGAGCGTTGTGCGAGCAGCGTATCGGGTACGTTGAGGGAGATCTGTTGGGCGTATTCATACTGATCAGCTCCGTTGCGCGGTAGCTGTGCATTGGTGCCAATGCCGGTCAACAAACAACAGATGATCATCAGGTAACGCATGCTCGTACAAGGTAGAAAAACAATTGATCTTTTTCAGAAATATATTCCAGCCGTAACGCAGGCTGTATAAGTGGTTTTGCCAGCTTATCGTGGTGCTGGCGAGGGGCTTTAAACCGCTTTAACAGCTTTTTGGGCAATTATTGCAACATGGACAAAATAGCTGGCACAAAATTTTCGTTATGGCTTTCTATAACACTTTAACCACATCAATAACCAACAACATGAAGAGCCCTGTTAAGATCTTTTTTGGGGTGCTGGTGATCAGCTACGTGCTGCTCTACGGCATTATGGCCCTGATCAGCTAAATCAACGTGGGGTTAAGCGGTGAGGATGTATCTTCGCCGTATGCCTTCCCTGCAGATCAGAACCATCGAGCAACCTGATAATGCGGCACTTGCCGTGATCATTCGCCAAACCCTCACGGAATTTGGCGCCAACCATCCCGGCACTGTTTTCTACGACAGTACGACTGATGCCCTGTACGAATTATTCCAAACACCCGGCAGTATTTATTTTGTAGCCACGCAGGATGACCAACTGCTTGGTGGCGCGGGCATTTTCCCTTCGGACGGTTTACCCGCAGGCACCTGTGAACTCGTGAAGATGTACCTGTTGCCGCAGGCACGGGGACTTGGGTTGGGTAAACTCCTGATCGATCGGGCACTGGAATGGGCCCGGCAGGCTGGTTACCAGCAGGTATATCTTGAAACCATGCCCGAACTGAGGAAGGCGGTGAGAGTGTATGAAAAGTTTGGCTTTCAATATCTCGACGGACCACTCGGTAATACCGGCCATTTCGGCTGCGATATCTGGATGCTGCGAAGCCTTTGAAAGGCAAGAAGGCAACAAGGCGCCGAGGCATCAAGGGGAAATGCAATGAGGAAGAGCGGCAACTGGTAACTCCACAGTCTTTCGCTACGCACTCAACTTTACCTCGTAGATGGGGCTGAACAGGTACATTTTACCGGTCTTGACTTCCTGGCACTGGTAGCGTTTGCGCAACTTCTTTCCTTTTTTGAAGATCCTCCCCTCCCCGATGTCGAACAGATGGCCTTCGGGCACATCTTCCACGAGGATCATTCCATTTTGTTTATCGTATCGCTTCAACACCCGCATGAGGTTTTCATCGGCACAACTGCTGGCCGGGAGGTCGTGCAGGGAGCGGCCAATGGCCTGTTGTATATCGGCGGGAAAGATGCCTTCTTTGAGGAACTCGGCGAGCAGCAGGGCATACAGGCCTTTCCACTCTTTGCCATGCGACTGCACCCGGTTGCCGTGTTGCAGAAAGGTGACCAGGTGCGCCAGTTCGTGTACCAGTGTTATGAGGAAGGCGTATGGGTTGAGGGTGCCGTTGACGCTGATGCGGTGGGTTTTGTCGTGGGTAGCGTGGCGATAGTCGCCCAACACGGATTTTCGTTCCTGGGTAATGGTCAGGTGTACTTTGTATTGGTTGAGGTAGTCCAGTACCTTATGTACCGCCGCTTCGGGAATGAAGCGACGCAGGTAATCCAGTGGGGCTTCCTGTTTAGGCATTTTTGTTCTGCTTGCTGAGTTTCATGACTATGGCGGCCTCCGTGAGGGTATACACGAAGTACAGGAACATAAAGCCCAATACGCCACCTGAATTGACCTTTTTGCCGGAGGCCATGATATAGACCAGGGCTGCTACACCGCATACGCCCATCTTGATCAGCATGCTGCCCTTGATCATGCGCAGAAAGGCATGAATATTCTTGTTGCGCAGGGCGCGGGTATGCTGGTAAAACGAAAAGGCGGTGAGCACGATGAGCAGGATATTGCCGATGATGAGTACATCGGTGTTGACGCCCCATTGGGTGAGCAGTGAACGTCCTGCCAGGAAGAAAATGCTGGTTAAAATGAAGATAACGGTAATCGGTAAAAAGGCCTTTGCTGCTGTCTTAGTGTCCATGTGCTGTGATAAATAGATTGTCGGGGGCCGACCGGGAGCCCGGCAGCGCGACTGCCGGGGCAGCCTCTTATGCCGCCCACACGGCTGCAAAGGTAGCCGAGCGTATTGGAACCGGAAAATAATATCCCATTCCCTCCATTTTATTGAAAATGAGCGGTAAAAAGATCCGTTGTCGATATAAGGGATCAGGCGTTGGCCAGTATGGCTTTCTCGGTACGTTTGTCGGCCTGTCCGTTGGAGGCGGGCTTCACGTCGATATCGCCACCACTCATGTGACACTGTCCGTTGAAGTTGGCACTTGGTTCGATCTGCAGTTTGCCGGCGTGGAGGTTGCCATTGACATTGCTGCCACCTTTCAGTTGAAGCAACTCCTTTACCTTGATCGTTCCGGTCACTTTGCCCATGATATCGGCTTGCTGACCGTTGATATCACCGTTGACGACACCGTTGGAGCCGATGACTACCTTGGCTGTACAGTTGATATTGCCTTGCAATACGCCGTCGATCCGGATATCTCCGCTACTGCTGATATCTCCTTTGAGGGTGGTGCCGGAAGCGATGATGCTGGCGCCGCTGGGCGTGGGTGTTTCCGTGTAAGTCTCGGACTTGGACTTTTGGTTGAACATTGACATAGAGCTGGTTTTAAATGAGTTTGGATATATCGGTAAATCGACACGAACTGTATTACCTGTAACGGATAAGGTAGTAGCTGCATTGCCACCAAAGACCAGGAATTATGCACATGCCCGAAAAAAGTTATTCATCGATCGTTTCAGGCTTGGGTATATCCAGCGCCGTGGTATCGAGCTTTACGGCTACATTACCCTGTAACACACTTTTGACACTTTCCAGGTATTGACCACGTTGGTGCATGACGTTTTCCAATGAATCGGTCCTGATCTTCAACTCTCTGAGTTCACGGGTAGCATTGACATCACCATAACCCGGAATGTACATCCTGAGGGGGGTGAACACGATCAGTGCGACGGTAAGGCCAGTCAACAACACAAAAATGGTGCTAAGAACCACGTAAACGCTGAGGCGTGAAAGTTTAAACGTAACTACTTCTTCGTACGTATCGTCATTCATCACTACCAGGCGGTAGCGATTTTGTAATCTTTTTAACGTGGAATTGGCATCGAATTTGGCCATACAGAGGATTTCAAGCCTTTAAAGGTAGCAAGATAGGCTGAAAACCACTCACCTGTGGAAACAAAAAAATAAACGCTACATTCGACAATATTTTGATTGAAATTCAGTTATGAAGGGTTTAGTTTGCGGTTCAATGACGGTCTTGAAACAGTTCATCTTATTACTCTTCGTTTCCTTCGTTTGGTTGCCGGAATCATCCGCTCAGCAGCCCTTGCTTTCCTTTGACCTCAAGGGCAAACCCAAGAAATACGAAGACAAGAAATTACGCTCTGAAAAAACGGGCGATAAGAAATGGAAATTCCCCCGCACCTTCACCCAGAATGGTGTTACGAAGTTCAACTGGCACTTCAATGCCAATGCCCGTCTCGAAGAGATCGTTGCCCGCGCCAAGGCTGGCCACAAAGACGATTACACGCAGTTACTCACCTTTTACAACTATACTTTACGGCAGACCGCCCAGGATCGTGAACTCGATTCTGTCATTTATAAGGCCAATACCGGTATTCTTATCCATGACCTGCGCACTACGTGGACCGATAACCTGTACATGCTGATGGGCCAGGCCTACTACTACAAAAACATCCTGGATACCGCCTACCTCACGTTTCAGTATATCAATTACATCTATTCACCCCGCGAAAAAGACGGCTACGATATTCCCATCGGCAGTAATGCTACCGAAGGAGGCAATGCCTTCTCTATTTCAACGAAAGAAAAGACGGATGTGCTGCACAAGGTATGGAGCAGCCCCCCCAGCCGCAATGAATCTTTCATCTGGCAGATCAGGACCTTTTTGGCCAATGATGAAATGCCCGAAGCAGCTGGCCTGATCGAGACGCTCAAATACGATCCCAATTTTCCGCAACGGTTGAAGACCGATCTGTACGAAATGCAATCCTTGTATTTCTACAAGCAGCAGGCGTACGACAGTGCCGCCATCTACCTGGAGAGAGCTTTGCCGAATGCCGAAAACAGCAGTGAAAAAGCCCGCTGGGAATACCTGATCGCTCAATTGTACGAACGCGCTCGCAACCATACGGAAGCCAAAGAGTTTTACGAGCGCGCCATCGTACACACGTTCAATCCCGTGCTGGAAGTATATGCCCGTCTCAACAGCATTCGTCAGAACAAGGGTGATGAAAAAGCCATCCAGGCTAATATCGACGCACTGGTGAAGATGGCCCGCCGCGACAAATACATCAATTACCGCGATATCATTTATTTCGCAGCGGCGCAGATGGAGCTCGAGCGCAACAATATTGCCGGCGCCAAAGAACTGCTGCTGAAAGCGACCCGCTCCGTTAACCAGTCCGGCGACATGAGCAACAAGTCGAAGGCCTTTATCATGTTGGGTAACCTGACCTACGACGAGAAGCGGTTTGCCGATTCAAAAAACTATTACGACAGCGTTACCGTGCTCGACACCGCCATGCTTAGCCAGCAACTGTTCGATTCCCGTAAATCGGGACTGGCCAGGGTGGTGAAGGAAATGCAGATCATGGACAGACAGGATAGCCTGCAACGCATTGCCGCCATGCCTGAAGCAGAACGCACAGCTTTCGTGAAAAAACTGGCGAAGCAATTGCGTAAACAACAAGGGTTGAAGGACGTGAAAGAGGATGAACTGACGGGGGGCTCGGCTACCGACAACAGCGATCTTACCCGCAACCTCAATGCTCCCCCACCTGACCTGTTTGGCACCAGCGATTCAAAAGGGGATTGGTATTTCAACAATGCCGGTCTCAAATCAAAAGGTTTTACCGACTACCGCAATAAATGGGGCAACCGACCCAATGTCGACAATTGGCGCCGGATATCGGCTGTTCGTCAGAACGGTATTCAAACAGCCGGTACCGATCCATTGGCCAACAATGTACCCGGTGTAGAGGGTGGTGCGGCCGGAGCAGCTGGCACCAACCCCAGCGATATCAGCTTTGATGGGCTGATGAAGAACCTGCCCCTGACCGATAAACAATTGTCTTATTCCAACGACTCCATCGAGAACGCGCAGCTGAAGTTGGGGATCGCCTATATCGAAGGGCTGGAAGAATATGCTGCGGCCATTACGGCGCTGGAAGGATTCCTCGACCGCTTTGGTTACAGCAACCAACGTCCGGAAGCCCTGTACCATCTTTACTATTGCTATATGAAGATGGGACTGACGGCGAGTGCCGAAAGAGTAAAAAGTGAATTGCAGGCCAAATACGCCGATACCGAGTTTACCAAAAAGATCACCAACCCCAAGGGCAGTGCTGCAGAAAATGCGGAGAAAACGGCCATGACCAAACAGTATGAGCATGTATACAACCTGTTCATCGAGGGTAGTTTTGCCGAAGCACTTGTACAGAAGCGCATTGCTGACAGCCTGTATGGCAAAAACTACTGGACACCGCAATTGCTGTATATTCAATCTGTTTATTTCATCAAAGAACGCCTGGATGATTCGGCCAAGGTAGCGCTGACCAATATTACTTCGACCTACCCCGGCACACCGATGGCGGAAAAAGCTGCCCGACTGATCGATGTATTGAGCCGCCGGGCACAGATCGAAGATTATTTGACCAAACTGCAGATAGAACGTCCGAAGGAAGACAGCGCCACGGTCATCGACGACCAGTTGGCGGTAGTGAAACCACCCGTGGTGCCTCCTGTAGAAGAAGAGCAAGCGCGGATCATTGAAACCGATACCAAATCTTCGGCTGTCAAGAAAGGCGTCGACGATAAAGCCGGTAAACCCGGTATTGCTACCGACAAGCTGAAACGCGATGCCCTGGTGGTGAATACAACGCCTGTACCACAACAGCCGGTTACCAAAGACAGTGTAACGACTGTTGCTCCGCCTGTGACCGCTCCGGTGGTCCCGAAAAAGGACAGCGTTACGATTACACCTCCTGTTACGCCGCCGATCGTGGCCCGGAGGGATACACCCGTGGTTGCGCAGCCTGTGATCGCGAAGAAAGATAGTGTCGTGGCACCTCCGCCTGTTGTGGCCACGAAGGAGCCTGTACGTGCGCGGGAGATCACCGTGATACCCGGCAAACCGTCGTTCCTGTATGACCCCAACGCTACCCATATGGTGGCGGTGATCATGAACAAAGTAGATCCTGTATACATCACGGAGGCGCGCAATGCCTTCAACCGCTATAACCGGGAGAGATTCGCCGGTCAAACCTTCCAGATCGGCAATGTGGCTGTATCTGACGAGGTGCGCCTGATGACGATCAACAGTTTTGCCAATGCCGATGCCGCGATCGAGTATATGGAAAAGGCGAAGAAATCGGCGCCTGCCGACCTGATTCCCTGGTTGCCGGTGGCGAAATACAGCTTTGTGATCATTACCGATGCCAACCTGGGTACCATTGTGAGTACCAGGGATCTGGACACGTACAAACTATTCCTGCAGCAGATGTGGCCCGGAAAATTCTGATGGGGGCCCCGTTTTTAACAGTTCGTGCAAGCAACCGGCCATCTGATTGGCAACGACTTATAAATTAAGGAATTGCTGACCCATTGGCAGGTAACGCTTTAAGTACGATTTTTGCTGTAGTTCAGCACCCTTACTAATAAGACAATAACTCATATGACCCGTCCTGTAAAGATCTTTTGGCGCATTTTTATATATGGCTTTCTCACCGTCGTATTGTTTCTCCTCCTCATCAACTGGGGCGTATTCGGCAAGATGCCTTCTATCGGCGAACTGGAGAACCCGGATATCACCCTCGCTTCGGAGGTTTTTGGGGACGATGGTACCCCGATGGGCAAATACTACCGGGAACGCGGCAACCGCAGCTACGTTAAATACAGCGATATTTCCAAGCACGTCATCGACGCCCTGGTATCGACCGAAGACAAGCGTTTTTATGACCACTCGGGTATCGACGGTATCCGGTTGTCGAAAGCGATCATGACCCTGGGCCGCGACGGTGGTGCGAGTACCATTACCCAGCAGCTGGCCCTGAACATGTTTGACGAACGTGCCACGAACATTTTCAAGCGGGTGATCCAGAAGCTGAAGGAGAATATCATTGCCATCAAACTGGAGCGCAATTTTACCAAGCAGGAGATCATTGCCCTCTACCTCAATACCGTTTCTTTCAGTGACAACGTATACGGCATCCGCAATGCCTCACGCACCTTCTTTTCCAAAGAACCCGATCGCCTGACCATCCAGGAGGCAGCCGTATTGATAGGTATGCAAAAAGCAACCGGCACTTATAATCCCAGAACGAACATTAAAGCCTCTTTCGATCGACGGAATACGGTGATCTCGCTCATGGCGAAAAATGGCGTTATTTCGGAAGCAGAGTCAGCCAAGCTGCAAAAGGATCCCATCCGCCTTAACTATAAGAAGATGGATGAGAACAATGGTATCGCGCCTTATTTCCTCGATGTGATCCGCGAAGAACTGAAGAAATGGGCGAAGGAAAACAAGAAGCCCAATGGCGATGAGTACGATATTTATGCCGATGGTCTGCATATCTATACCACCATCAATCCACGGATGCAGCTATATGCGGAAGAAGCGGTGGCCAAACATTTACCCGTATTGCAACGTGCCCTCTCTGCACAGCGCGGTATCAAAAACGATGCGGTGTGGAAAGGTCATGAAAACGTGCTGGAAGCACAGATGAAGGCTAGCCAGCGCTGGAAGAACCTGAAAGAGGAAGGCCTCAGCGATGCAGAGATCAAGAAGACCTTCTACGAGAAAACGCCGATGAAAGTATTTGCCTGGAATCCCCAGCGCAGCAAGGATACGGTGATGACACCGATGGACTCCATCAAGTACAACCGGGAGATGGTGCAGTCGTCCTTTATGGTGATGGACCCACTGAGTGGCCAGGTGAAGGCCTGGGTGGGTGGTATCGACTTCAAGAACTACAAGTATGACCACGTGAACCTCCGTACCAAGCGGCAAGTTGGTTCATCGATCAAACCTTTCCTCTATGCCCTCGCGGTAGAAGAGTATGGTTTTACACCCGAAACGCAGTGTGAAAACACGCAGCAATATTTTCCTGGTCAGGGTTATGTACCTGCCAAAGACAGGGGCCGTACCGGCACACGTACCATGGCGAGTGGCCTGGCCTGGTCGGTAAATGAGGTAGCTGCCTATATCATCAAACAAACTACGCCGAAGCGATTTGCCGACTTCCTGAAGCAGATCAATATTCCTACCAAGGTAGATCCCTATCCGTCGATCAGTCTCGGTAGCTGCGACCTGTCGATGTTTGAAATGATGTGGGGCTATACCATGTTCCCTTCCGGCGGTTTCAGCACCAAACCTATCTACATTACCCGCATTGAAGACAAGAACGGTAATGTGCTGGCCCAGTTCAATGCCGAGCGCAAGGAAGTGATCAGTCAAACGACAGCCTATACCATGGCGCGGATGATGCAAGGTCCCGTGGAGTATGGTACTGCGGCGGGGCTGCGTGCCCGCATCGGTGTAGCGGAGCTCGGTGGTAAGACGGGTACAACCAACGACAACTCGGATGCGTGGTTCTTTGGTTTCACGCCGCAGCTAATGGCCGGTGCATGGATCGGTTGTGACGACCGCTTTATCCGTCTCGATGGTGGATTGGGTGAAGGTGGCCGTGCGGCCAGGCCCATCTGGGAATACTTCTTCCAGAAAGTGCTGGCCGATAAAACGCTGGGCCTTGACAAAGCTGCCCGGTTTGTACAACCGGAGAATATGCGCAACGATGCGTTGTATGATAACGGCTATATTGGCGGCGGTGCTCCCGATCCGGGCGCTGAAGGGTCTGATGTAGGCAATGGCGATGTGGATGGCTACCTGAGTAAGCCCGACACGCAGAATATTCCGATTGAAAGCAAGCAGGCGATGGAAGAGCAGAAGGTATTGGAAGAAGCTGTGAAGCCCAAGAACCAGGTGCCCGCCAAAAAGGATGAGCCCAAGGAAGATGTGCAGCCAGAAGCTAAAAAAAAAGGGATTCTCCGTCGCATCTTCGGCGGTAAGAAGAAAGACAATTAATGTATGATCATAAATCAAAATGGGCTGACCAATTGAATTGGTCAGCCCATTTTTTATGTCTTCGCCCGAGTATCCGGGCGGTGTATTATCGGCTGATGCCTGCCCCTACTTTAGCCTTCGGCTGCGGTATGGCTTTCCCTGGCGATAAACCTCTATAACAGCTCTATAAGGACTCTAAAAGAGCTCTATATGTTTGGAGGCTCCAGGGAGCTTTACATTAGTGTTTGGCGCTATTCCGCTTTAGCAGAAATACCATCAAACCTATGGAGACGATCATGTATAGAATAAAAGATGGCCACATAAAACAGTTATAATGAGGTTAGTTAAAAGGTATGAGGCTGCTTAACGGATTATATATATCATTTATTATACCGAAATTCCGTTCCTTGCAGTAAAGGGTGCTTTCCGTACAAACTTTTATTATCCACACCCAGGTTGAAGTCCTTGAAAAACACCTCCATAAGCCAGGGTTCGAAGCGGAATTCAAAAAAATTATGCGTAGGGTCCGCAATGGAAAAGGTAGAATACCGCTCGGGACAGAACTCAAACAAGAGTGCGATACTATCCAATGATTGTCTGGGCATTACGATCATCCCCTTGTTATCGGTCATGATAGACTGGTCGCTGCCGGGTGTCAGCTTCACGTGGATGTAGGGTAGCAAAAACGTGTTGTTGTCGATAATGCGGATGGTGGTTTGGTTACCGGGTACGGCTTTACTGGTGACGATGGCAAAATCCTTTTCGGGCTGGGGCCGGCTGTTGAGTACCAGTTTACCGTTGTTGACCTGCCAGCTGCCGGTGCCGAATCGATCGAGGGCGCCGTACGAAAAAAAGAATTGGAAGGTGGAATCGTTGTTCAGTTTGAATCCGGAGGCCACCTCTGTCATTCCCCGCAAATAATACTCTCCTGTCATAGATAAGGTTGTTTGCGCCCGCATGGTCCACGCAGGCATGAATAGTAAGGCTGTTACCAGCTTTTTGAATTTCATTGACTAATGATGTGCAGCAAAGTAAAGGTGCGCTTCCCTGGCGGCGTAATGGCTTTGAGCGAAGCACCGTAAATTTTGAATAAATGGTAGCAAAGTGAGGGTGAAAGGGGAAGAAAGGCAACGAGGCCTAGTGGGAAAGGCAGGAAGGCAATGGAGGAAAGGTATCAAGGCTAAGAAGGCGGGAATCGTATACGAGCGCAAGGCTGCTCCCCATGAATGACAGCAAGCGACCAACAGGCCACCATTTACACTGCTATTCAATGTTCTATACATTAATCACAGCTTGCTTATCACGCTTTACCTCAGGTCAGGTATAACGTCAGTTCATACGGCTGTTTCGACGGCAGGTCCCATTTTGCTTTCCTTCCGTTGATTCCTGTCATAGCTTTAAAGACACCAAAAACAACCTGCATGAAGTATATGCTGCCTGTTCTGTCGCTGCTGCTGTGCAGCAGCCTGACCGCCCAACTGACGACCGCCCCGGATGGCGGCAACCGCAAAGCCAGTGTGCGTGAAAACATCGGCATCACCGATGTATCGATCGAATACGGACGCCCTGGTGTAAAAGGACGTGAAGGGAAGATATGGGGGCAACTGGTGCACACCGGATTCATCGACCAGGGTTTTGGCACCAGCAAATCGGCTCCCTGGCGAGCAGGTGCGAACGAAAACACCGTCATTGAATTTACGACACCGGTATTGGTAGAAGGGAAACCGGTTCCCGCCGGCAGGTATGGTTTGTTCATTGCCTATGATCCGGTATCCCCTACCCTGATCTTATCGAAAAACGCCACCTCCTGGGGCAGTTTCTTTTACGATGACAAGGAAGATGCCCTGCGGGCTACCCTTAAGCCGGTAGCACTCGACAAGAGTGTGGAGTGGCTGAAGTTTGAATTCATGGAAGAGACCGACTCTTCTGCTACCGTCGTGTTATCGTGGGAGAAGCTCTCCCTACCGTTTCATATTGCCACCGATGCGGTAAACCTGCAACTAGCCTCTTTCCGTCGCGAGCTGCGCAGCGAGAAAAGCTTTCAACCTGGCTGGCAAAGCTGGAACCAGGCCGCCAATTACTGCATCGTTCACAACACCAACCTGCAGGAAGCTTTGGGCTGGGCCGATCAATCCATCAATGGGGTATTTATTGGCAACAAAAACTTCCAGACCCTTTCTACCAAAGCGCAATTGCTGGCCTTGCTGCACCGGGACGCCGAAGCAGACGTACTCATGAAAGAAGCTTTACCCCTGGGCACTGCTCCGCAGATCCATGCATACGCCCGGCAATTGTTACAACAGAAGAAAATGAAAGATGCGTTTGACGCGTTCAAACTGAACTACGATAAAACGCCCAACACCTTTACCACCAACGTGGGCATGATGCGGGGCTATTCAGCACTCAACAATTACAAGAAGGCAGCCGAGTATGCCCAGAAAGCCCTGCCCCAAGCGCCCGATAAAGTGAACAAAGACAATGTAGAGCGGATGCTGAAATTGTTGCAGGAAGGGAAGGATGTGAATTGAGGGGGATCAGTTGCAACCGAGCAGTTCGCAGAGCTTGGACTGCAAACCTTCGCCACGCAGGTTTTTGCCAATGATCTTTCCGGAGGGATCGATGAGGAAGTTTTGCGGAATGCCTTCCACGCGATACAAACGCGCCACTTCGTTGCTCCAGAACTTGAGGTCGCTCACCTGTGTCCACACCAGGTTGTCATCCTTGATCGCCTGCAACCAGGGTTGCTTCTCGCGATCGAGCGATACGCCCAGTACCGTGAAGTTCTTGTCCTTGAACTTTTGGAAGGCAGCTACCACATTGGGGTTTTCCATGCGGCAGGGGCGGCACCAACTGGCCCAGAAATCGACCAGCACATATTTACCGCGAAAGGAAGCCAGTGTAACCGGTGTACCGGTAGTATCGTTTTGCGTGAACTCCAAGGCCTGGGTACCTATCGCACCCACCTTGGCATCATCTATCTTTTGCTTCAGTAATTTACCATAGAAGTTTTGCTGACCGCTGGCCGCCACCAGGTTGAAGTTCTTTTCCAATACCGTGACATCCTGCTCCAGTTCGGCTGTTACCAACAACATGAAAGGTGCTACGGGTGAGGCTGATTTCTCGGTCGCGAATTTCGTGACGGCTGCTTTTGTCTGCTCCACCAGATTCATGTAAGCGACCATAATCGAATCACCAGGCTGCACATTCGGGCGCGCAGACAGTTGCTGGTTCATCTCGGTGAGCTTGCGGAAGTAGGGCGTAAAGGTGTCCTGAAAGGCCAGGAAGTCGGCATGTGTCGGAGACCCTTTTACCGCCAGTTCCGAAAAAGCTTCCATATTACCTTCTACGATTACATTGTCGTAACCCAGGAAGAGGACCGTTTTTTTCTGGGCTCCCTCGAAATTGAGTTGGTGCAGGTTGGGTTCGCGCAGGGAGCCTTTGAGTTCAAAACTACCCTTGACCACTTTCGCCCGGGAGATGGTATCAGTTGGTATATTGACGTCTGTCAGGCTTACCACAGAAGCTTCGGGCAGGCCCGCCACTTTACCTTTGATCACGAATTCTTTTTGGGCGAGCAGGCTCATCGGAACCAGTAACAAACATGTCAATAACTGCTTCATGTAGAACTATTTATTTGAATGTCTTTGCTGTAGGATATTTACAACGGACTGTAAATTATGACCTTTTGCGTTAAGTAAAATCAAATAATGGAAAAGCAGGTCGGCTGCTTCGTTGAGGAACAGGTCATCGTTGCTGTCTTTTGCTTCGATGACGACTTCAATGGCTTCTTCCCCAACCTTTTGGGCAATCTTATTGATGCCCTTGTCGAACAATGATTTAACATACGACTTACCATCGGTGCTCTTTTTGCGCAGCTCGATGATGTCTTCTAAATAGTAGAGAAAATCGTCGGAATGGTTGCGTTCGCTCCAGCAGGTATCGGCACCCGTGTGACAGGTAGGCCCCAGCGGCTGGGCTTTGATGAGGATCGTATCATCGTCGCAGTCGGACAGAATTTCTTTTACCAGCAGGTGGTTGCCACTCTCCTCGCCTTTTGTCCAAAGCCTTTTTTTGCTACGACTGTAGAAGGTGACTTTGCCTTCGGACATTGTCTTCTTCACCGCTTCCTCGTTCATAAAACCCAGCATCAATACTTTGTGGGTTTTGAAGTCCTGCACAATGGCGGGCACGAGGCCGTCGGCGTATTTCTTAAAATCAACTTTCATGATCGGTTTTATTTTCTGAAGCGTCCCAATAAGATCATACCGGCCGGATCGCTATTTGTTGTTCCTGCAAATATCCCTTTAATTCCGGAATACTGATCTCCTTGAAGTGGAAGATGCTGGCGGCGAGCGCGGCATCGGCCTTGCCCTGGCCAAACACGTCTACAAAATGCTCCATGGTGCCACCGCCGCCACTGGCGATCACGGGTACGGGGAGGGATTCTGCCAGGCGGCGTGTGATATCGAGTGCAAAGCCCTGCTTGGTACCATCATGGTTCATGGAAGTAAGCAATATTTCACCAGCGCCCAGTTCAACGCCCTGCTTAGCCCAATCGAAACATTTGGTGTCCGTCTTCACGCGGCCTCCGTTGAGGTATACATACCATTCTCCATCGGCCTCGAGCCGGGTATCGATGGCGAGCACCACACACTGACTGCCAAACTCGTTGGCTAGTTCGCGAATGAGCCCGGGCCGTTTGAAGGCAGCCGTATTGACGGATATCTTATCGGCACCGTTCTGCAACAATACCTGCACGTCTTCTACACTGCTGATACCGCCGCCTACGGTGAAGGGGATATTGATGTGGTGCGCAATCCGGTTCACGAGTTCACTCAATGTTTTGCGCCGCTCATTTGTCGCTGTGATATCGAGGAACACCAGTTCATCGGCTCCCTGTTTGGCATACAGGGCACCCAGTTCTACCGGATCGCCTGCATCGCGCAGGTTCACAAAATTGGTTCCCTTTACGGTGCGACCGTCTTTGATATCGAGGCAGGGTATAATGCGTTTTGTTAACATGGTATTCGTTGTATGGTCTATAAAGCTGCCAGTTCCTTGATGGTGATACGACCTTCATAGATCGCTTTACCAATGATGACGCCGCCACAACCGATCTCTTTCAGTTGCAGTACGTCCTGCATATTGCTGACGCCACCGCTGGCGATGAAATGCAGTTCCGGAAATTTGGCAATGATGTTCTTATACAGTTCGGTGGAGGGGCCTTGCAACAGTCCGTCTTTGCTGACGTCGGTACAGAACAACTGGCGTACGCCATGTTGCCAGTATTTTTCGATGAAGTCATAGATCCAGATGCCGGTAGTTTCCAACCAACCACCTACAGCGATCTTCTCGTCTTTCACATCGGCGCCTAGCAGGAATTTCTCCGCGCCCCAGATGAGCAGCCATTTTACAAACTCTTCTTCATTCTTGACGGCGATGCTGCCGACGGTGGCGAGCGCAGCGCCTGAGTCGAATACGATCTGTACGTCCTTCTCGGTTTTGATACCACCGCCAAAGTCGATGACCATATTGGTCTTTGCAGCGAGGGTTTCCAATACCTTCCAGTTCCTGACGGCACCTGCTTTGGCACCGTCGAGGTCTACGAGGTGCAGGCGTTGCAGGCCGGCATCCTGAAATTCGAGGGCGACCTCCAGCGGATGTTCGTTGTATATTTTCTTTTGGTCGTAGTCGCCCTGCGTGAGGCGCACACACTTCCCATCTATAATATCGATCGCAGGAATGATCTGCATAGTGGTCTGTAGTTGTTTTTCCATTTTAATGAATTCGAAGCCATACTTGTGCCAGGTGGCGCCAGCCGGCTTCATACCAAATTTGCGATAGATGGCAGTGGCCGACAAGCGGGCATTACACCAGATGGTTTGCATACCATGTTGCTTTGCCCAGGCCATCACGTACTGCAACAGGGCCGTTCCATATCCCCTGCCCTGGCGGTCGGTACAGGTGGCGAACTTGCGAAACTGTACTTCTTTTCCTGCTACGAATACGGAAATGACCGACACCAGCTCACGCCGCTCATAGATACCCCAATGCAATCCCCATTCATCCTGCTCGAGCTTCACAAAGTCGATCGACTCGGCGGGATACATGACCGTTTGGCGTAGGTGCCACACATCGGGCAGGGCTGCTGTACTGATCTGCATATTACAGGCTGAGGAAGTTCTTTAATAATTGCTCCCCTACCTGTGCACTCTTCTCAGGGTGAAACTGCAACCCGTAGAAATTACCGCGGTGCAAACCGGCGCTGTACGGCTGTACATAATCGGCGGTTGCAATGGTATCATCTCCCAGGGCGGCATAATATCCATGTACAAAATAACAGTAGCTGTTTTCGGCTACGCCTTTGGTGAGATCGGTCTTCAGGTCATAGATGGAGTTCCATCCGATCTGCGGTACCTTGAGGTGGCTGCCGGCTGCCGGCTTGAACTGCTTGACATGCTCTGGGAAAATGCCGAGGCAGGTGGTATCGTTCTCTTCGCTGTAAGCACACATCAGCTGCATACCCAGGCAGATGCCCAATACCGGTTGTTGCAGGTTCTTCAATACCTCATCCAGCCCGCGCTCTTTCAGGTAGCGCATGGCACTGCTGGCCTCTCCCACACCCGGGAAGATCACTTTGCTCGCCTGGCGGATCTGTTCGTGGTCGTCGGTCACGACGGCTTCCACTCCGATCCGCTCGAGGGCATACAGTACCGATTGGATATTGCCCGCATTGTATTTAACGATTACTAAGCTCATAGCTGTTATTGTAAAACCTTGTTCAAGAATTGCTGTACCGTACCGTTGATATCTTCCTGCCCTTCGAGGGCCTTGATAAAGGCTGTGCCGATGATGGCGCCCCGCGCATGTGCGCAAGCCGCTTCAAAACTGGGTTTGTCTTTGATACCAAAACCGACCAGTACCGGGTTCTTCAGCTGCAGGCTTTGCAGTTTTTGCAGGTAGCCGCTGACATGGCCCATGTCCTTGTCTTTACCGGTGGTGGAAGAAGAGGATACGGCATAGAGGAAACCTGTGCTCAACGCATCGAGTCGCTTGATGCGTTCTTCGGATGTTTCGGGCGTTACGAGGAAGATGAAATCGAGGCCGTGCTTTTTGATAATGGCGCCGAATTCGGTCTCAAACTCATATTCGGGCAGGTCGGGTAAGATCAATCCATCCACACCGGCTGCGGCTGCATCGGCGCAGAACTTCTCAAACCCATACTGCAGTACCGGGTTCATGTAGCCCATCAGGATCACGGGCACGGTGATCGCGGCACCGCCATTGGTGGCGTTGGTGCGCATGCCCTTGAGTTGGGCAAACAAGGCTTGTATCGTCATGCCATTTGCCAGGGCGATCGAACTGCTGGCCTGGATCACCGGGCCATCGGCCAGCGGATCACTGTAGGGCATGCCGAGCTCGATGAGGTCGGCACCGTTTGCCTGCAGGGCCTGCATGACTTGTAAGGTACTGTCCAGCTTAGGGTATCCTGCTGTGCAGTAGATATTGAGCACATGGTCTTTTTTCCTGTTGAATAACTCCTGTATCCGGCTCATGGTATATGCTTGTGCAAATTGTTTGTTGGTGATTATAACGTTCCGCGCTCTTCCATTGCCTTCATGTAGGTAGCGAGGTCTTTGTCGCCCCTGCCCGACAGGCAGAGTACTACGACATCGCTGGGCTTGAATTGCATTTGTTTCAGGGCCGAGAGGGCGTGGGCCGATTCGAGGGCCGGGATGATGCCTTCGAGCTTAGCCAGGTTGAAGGCTGCTTCCAGGGCTTCTTCATCGGTGGCACTCAGGAAGCTGGCGCGACCTGTTTCGAACAGGTGGGCATGCAAGGGGCCGATACCGGGATAGTCGAGGCCGGCAGAAATACTGTGGGGCTCTACGACCTGTCCGTCGGCGGTTTGCATCACGAGGCTTTTGCTACCGTGTAATACCCCTGGCTTACCGAGCTGTGTAGTGGCTGCACTGAAGCCGCTGTTTACCCCATGACCAGCAGCTTCTACGGCCACCAGCTGCACGGAAAACTCTTCGAGGAAATGGTAGAAGGCACCGGCGGCGTTGCTGCCACCACCTACACAGGCCAGTACATAACCGGGCAATTCATTGCCTGTCTCTTCTTTGAGTTGTTTGCGGATCTCTTCACTGATCACGCTCTGGAAGCGGGCCACCATATCCGGGTAAGGATGCGGGCCTACCACGCTGCCGATAATATAGTGCGTGTCTTCCGGATTGTTGATCCAGTCGCGGATGGCTTCGTTGGTGGCATCTTTGAGGGTCTTACTACCGCTGGTAGCCGGGATGACCGTAGCGCCCAGCATCTTCATACGGGCTACGTTGGGTGCCTGACGCTCGATGTCCTTCTCGCCCATGTATACGATGCACTGAATGCCTTTGAGGGCACATACGGTGGCCGTGGCCACGCCGTGCTGGCCGGCGCCGGTCTCGGCAATGATACGCTTCTTACCGAGGCGCTGGGCCAGGAGGATCTGTCCGATGGTATTGTTGATCTTATGCGCGCCGGTATGGCAAAGGTCTTCGCGCTTGAGGTAGATCTTGGTTTTGAACTGCTCGCTTAAGCGTTGTGCAAAATAGAGCGGTGTGGGCCTTCCTACATAATCACGCAGCAGTTGCTGAAACTCCTGTTGGAAGGATGCTTCGTACATGATAGACAGGTAGCGGCTTTTCAGCTCTTCTACATTCCTGTGCAACATTTCGGGGATATACGCTCCCCCAAAATCGCCGTAATAACCGAAGATATTGGGTTGCTGATAGGTTCCTTTGTATTGTCCGAGGGGGACTTTCCGATTGATCATGGTGCTGACTGTTTATGGTGTTGCGTAGCGGGTGTCTTGTACCCGTACGCGCGCTCGTTATCTAAGTTGATTTAGTACTCTTCCGGTTGTGCCGGAGTATCGAGTATCAATTGCATGAACTTCAGGTCAAGCCATCGGCCAAATTTGTAACCGACCTCTTTCATCACGGCGATCTCTTTGAACCCAAACAGCTCGTGCAACTTCACGCTGCCTTCATTGCTGGCATCGATCCCTGCCAGGATGGTATGCATATTCAATTGGCGGGCGGCTTCGATCAAGGGGGGCAGCAGTAATTTACCTACTCCTTTGCCACGCTGATCGGCGGCTACATAGATCGAATTCTCTACCGAATATTTGTAGGCCGCCCAGGCCCGGAAGGGACCGATAGAGCTGAAGCCAACCACCCGTTCGCCGTCTACCGCTACGAATACCGGAAACCCCTGCTGTTTTTTCGTATCCCACCACTGCTTGCGCATGGCTGGCGTATGAGGTTTGTAATCATATACTGCCGTGGTATTGACAATCACTTCATTGTATATCTCCAGCATTTGGGGAAGATCCTGTTCTTCCGCTATCCGTATCGTAATCATTGCATCGGTTTTTTGGTCGCGTTCTTTCAGGGCTAGCAGCCAACAGCTGGTTGCCTTATCCTTTCATGTGGTCTATAAATGAGATTACCTTGTCCATATCTTTTACACCAGGACTTACTTCAAACTTGCTGTTGATATCAACCGCAAAGAGTGCTTTGGCCACGGGCTCCTGTGCAAATCGCTTCAGCTCCTCTTCATCGCCGGGATCGATGCCACCACTCAAAAAGAATGGCTTGCCGATGGAACTTCCTTTCAACACACTCCAGTCGAACTTTTTACCGGTGCCGCCGTATCCTGCCCCCATGGTATCGAACATGAACATGTCGCAGACATCCATATAGGGTTTTATCATCCATTCCACACTGTCGTTGTCACTGAGGCGGAAAGCTTTTACCACGGACACATAGTCGGCGATCTTTTCGCAATATTTGGGTGGCTCATCACCGTGGAGCTGTACCATGTGCAGGCGGCATTCATCTACAATATGCAATACCTCTTCTATCGAGGCATTGACGAATACGCCTACTTTATTGATGTTATTGACTTTGCGGATTTGTGTCATGGTCATGTGCTTGAACACATACCTCGGGCTTTTCGGATAAAAAATAAAGCCGGCAAATGTTGCCCCCGCAGTAGCCAGTTGATCTACCTGTTCGGGTTGCGTCATTCCGCAAACTTTTACTCTCATGTGTCGTTCGATTTTAAGTGTTGGTGTCTACTGGCAAACAACCGTGTACCTATCCGTTGAGCGCCTGGACAAACTGCTCGAAGGCGCGGGCCGGATCAGCTTCCTTCATGAAGTTCTCTCCGATCAGGAATCCCCGGAAGCCGTTGTCGCGGAACAGGCGGATATTGGCTACCGATGAGATGCCGCTTTCGGCGATCTTCACTTTGCTGGCAGGTATGCGCGCTGCCATGGCGAGGCTTCGCTGGATATCGACGGCGAAGGTCTTCAGGTTGCGGTTGTTGATGCCTACCAGTACCGTTTCGTCGCAAATATGCTCCAACTCTTCTTCGTCGTGCAGTTCGAGCAGCACTTCGAGTTGCAGGCTTTGGGCAAAGGTGGCGAGGCGCTTCACGTCAGCTGGTGTCAGGCAGGCTGCGATCAGCAGGATGGCATCGGCTCCCATGGCCCTTGCTTCTACGATCTGGTATTCGTCTACGATAAATTCTTTTCTCAGAATGGGTATCTGGTTGACCCTGGCCGCCAGCACATCTTCCGTGCTGCCACCAAAGGACTCCGTATCGGTGAGTACCGACAGGCCCGAGGCGCCGAAGCGGGTGTAGGCACTGGTCACTGCTACGACATCCGCTTTGTCGTTGATGATGCCTTTGGAGGGCGACTTACGTTTGAACTCGGCAATGATGCCTGTCTTCGTATCATCGAGCAGGGATTGTTGCAGTGACAGGACGGGGCGGGTAAAGGCAGCGCTTTTTTCCAGCTCCGCAACGCTTGTCTTCGCTTTGCGCTCTACTACTTCCGTTCTTTTGTACGCTATGATCTTGTCGAGAATGTTCATGTACTTGTATCCTGATTTAGGTCAATCTTACGGTTTTACGACTGGCTGCCCTGCCGGGCAGCGCCGCAAAGGTCGGAACATTACTGCAGGGAAACCAGTTTTTCCAGTCCTGCTTTTGCCCGGCCGCTTTCGAGGCTTTCGACAGCTGCGGCGTAGGCATCTTCATACTTTTTGTAGTTGCCCGTACAATGCAGTGCCATGGCGGCATTGGCCAGTACTACGGCGTTCTGCGCCCAGGTGCCTTTGCCATCAAGGATCCTGACAAAGATCTTTGCCGACTCCTCTACGGTATTGCCGCCGAGGATATCGGTGGCGGAAACCATGCGTTTGCCCAGTTGTTCAGGTGTCATCACGCGCTCGCCGGCATTGGTGATGACCTTGGTATCGTTGGTCAGCGATATCTCATCGTAGCCATCGAGGCCATGAATGATGGTGAAAGCCCGGTCGGTTTGCTGCAACAGGTAGTTGTACACACGCGCCATCTCCAGGTTGTACACGCCTACCAGCTGAAAAGCAGGATTGGCGGGATTCACCATGGGCCCCAGCATATTGAAGAAGGTACGTACGCCCAGGTTCTTGCGGATGGAGCCTACCGACTTGAGGGCAGGGTGGAAGAGCGGGGCATGGAGAAAGCAGATATTGGCTTCTTCCACTTCGCGCTTCAGTTGTGCCGGGTCGTTCTTAAATTTATAGCCCAATTGCTCCATCACATTGGAGGCGCCGCTGATAGATGTAGCGCCGTAATTACCGTGCTTGGACACCTTCTGGCCGGTACCGGCCACGATGAAGCAGGCCAGGGTGGAGATGTTGAAGGTGTTCTTGCCGTCGCCGCCGGTGCCTACGATATCGATGGTGGCATGACCGTTGAGGTCGACGGGCACACAGAGTTCGAGCAGGGCATCCTGGAACCCCTGCAGCTCTTCGATGGTGATGCTGCGCATCAGGTATACGGTCATGAAGGAGGTCACTTCATGCTCGTTGTAAACACCTTTGCCAATATTCACCAGCACTTCCTTGGCAGTGGCCCTGCTCAGGGTCTTGTGTTCGAACAATAGTTGTAATATCTTTTTCATACTTAGTTTTTCAACCAGTTACGTAATATCGTCTCGCCTACGGGGGTCAGTACACTTTCGGGGTGAAACTGCACACCCTGTACATCGTACTTTTTATGTTGCAGCGCCATGATGAAATTGTTGGCATCGCGGGCCGTGATCTCCAGGTCTTTGGGGAACCCTTCTTCACTGACTACCCAGCTATGGTAGCGGCCTACTTCGATCTCGGCCGGCAGTCCCTGAAAGAGGGGCGCTTTGGCATCGATGATCTGGCAGGGCGTGGCTACCCCGTGGTACACGGTGCTGAGGTTGACCAGCTTGCCACCAAACGATTGCCCGATGGCCTGGTGACCAAGGCACACACCCAGGATGGATTTGGTGGGCGCATATTCTTTGAGCAGGGGCAGCAGCAAACCTGCTTCTTCGGGAATACCGGGACCAGGTGACAGGATGATCTTGTCGTAATCTTTTACCTTCTCCAATGCGATCTGGTCATTGCGGAATACTTCCACTTTCTGGTGCAGGATCTTTTCAACCAGGTGCACCAGGTTGTAGGTAAATGAATCGTAGTTGTCAAATACTAATATCCGGGTCAATGTGTCTGTTTTTAAGGTGTTAGTTGGCAATCTCCTCGGCAAATACAATGGCTTTCTTCAAAGCGCCCAGTTTGTTGTTGACTTCCTGCAGTTCGCTTTCGGGCTTACTGGCCGCTACTACACCTGCTCCTGCCTGGTAGTAGAGGGTGTTTTGCCGGCTCAGGAAGGTGCGGATCATGATGGCGTGTACACAGGTACCGTCGAAGCCCATGAACCCGATGGCGCCGCCGTAATAACTGCGGGTGGTGGGCTCGTAAGCATCGATCAGTTCCATGGCCCTGAATTTAGGCGCACCACTGAGGGTACCGGCAGGGAAGGTTTTTGCCATCAACTCGAAGGGATTGGCATTGGGACGTACTTTGCCGGTCACTTCACTCACCAGGTGGATCACGTGGCTGTAGTATTGTACTTCGCGGTAGTGCTCTACCACTACTTCATCAGTTACGCGGCTAAGATCATTGCGGGCCAGGTCTACCAGCATCACATGCTCGGCGTTTTCCTTGGCATCCTTCAGGAGGCGGTCGGCTTCCTGCTTGTCGGTCTCATCGTCGCCGGTGCGCTTGAAGGTGCCGGCAATGGGATGCACCACAGCTTTGCCTTGCTGTATCAGTATTTGAGATTCGGGCGAAGAGCCGAGTAATTTATAATCGCCGTAATCGAAGAAGAAGAGATACGGGGAAGGGTTGATGCTGCGCAGGGCCCGGTATACGTTGAACTCATCGCCCCGGAAGGACTGCTGGAAGCGGCGGCTGAGTACGATCTGGAATACATCGCCCCGGTAACAGCTCTGGATACCTTTGGTCACCATGTCGCGGTAGGCTTCATCGGTCATATTGGAGACCTCTTCACCTTGCGCTTTGAAAGGATATACCGGTACATCTTTGCTGCGGATCAGTGATTCTACCACCGAGATATCGCTTTCCAGGCCCTTGATCACGTTCTCACAGATATAGAGCTCGTCTTTGTAGTGGTTGATAACGATCACATACTGGTAGAGGCGGTACCTCATCAGGGGAATATCCGGTGTGGCTGTGCCCGACTTCAATTGGATGGTGTCGAAGAACTGTACGGCATCGAAAGTGGTATAGCCGTAGAGTCCCTGTGCAAAGCGGGTTTCTTTCAAGGCGGTGCCGGACACTTCAAAGCGCTGCATAAAGTCCCAGAGCAGCTGCGGTACCTGTTGTACGTCTTTCACCGGTATGCGCTCGGGACTTTCGCCCGGCCACTTGAATTCGATGCTGCGGGTAGAAGTGATCTCCATACCGGCGATGGCATTGATACAGATGAAGGAATAACTGTTGTCGGCCGCATGGTGGTCGGTACTCTCCAGGAGTACGGTATCGCGGAAACGGTCCCTTACGCGCAGGTAGATGCCTACGGGAGTGAACACATCGGCCAGCATCTTCTTACAGTTCGTCTGAATAGCTATTTTTTTCATGCCTGGTCCCTCGAAAGAAATGTTTAAATGATCGTGATTAAAAAGAAAAAGCCCCGATGAAACATCGGGGCTCTGAATATAGTGTCATAAACAACAATAGCAGCGCTACAAGCCCCGGTTAGAGTTTGCATGCCACCACCACTGATTATTTTGTTTGTTTAATAACATATTGCAAATATGGGGTAGCAATTCCATTATTCCAAAAAAAATACCATTTCCGTAGACTAAAAGGAATTGTTAAAGGGCGCCTGCCCATATGTAAACCAGTGGAATACCGCATCCGGGTAATTATAAACCCTCAAATATGAAAATTCCTGTCTTTCTCCTCGCCATTGTCTTTGGCGTACTATCGATCGGCTGCCATCCCGTAAAAAGGTCCGACACTTCCACAAAAAGGAACCGCAAAGCCAGCAGCGGCCAGTCGTCCCGTACAGCTACCTACCCTGGTCTTAAGGCCAGTTTCGACTACGAGATGCTGGACGATTACACCTTCAAACTCAGCTCCGCCTCCACCGATTCGACCTATGGGTACACGCAGCAAAACCCTATTCATGTGGGCGGTGGCTTTCTGCAAGGCGCCGCCAATGAACACCGGTATATGCGTGCTTTGAAAGGCCCCAATGGGGAGACGATCACTTATGTGCGGAAAGGCAGTTGCTGCGCCTTCAATACCCCCAACGGTATGATGGGTGGCGGGCTGCTGGATCGTTACGAGGTCACCTGGGAGAATAACAGCACGCCTTATTTCCTGTACATCAATATGTACGATGCGGCTGAACTAAAAGCCCCCATGGGCTTAACCTTTAAAGAATAATACAGTCGTTTTATCTATTTGCGGCGGTATCCTGCCGGTAACCAGTGCCCGGGTTGGCAGTTGGAACAATTGTGGTAGATTGCATACTACAATCTTTTCATATGCTGATACAACACAAGGAAGGAAAAACGAAGAGTATGTTCTACCTGGAACAAGATGGTAAGATCGTTGCCGAAATGGTCTATTCCAAACCTAACCCCGACCAGATGCTCATCGAGCACACGGAAGTGGATGAGTCGCTGGGTGGTCAGGGCGTGGGCAAGCAACTGGTGCATGCCGGTGTGGAGTATGCCCGCGAGCACCACTGGAAGATCATCCCCCTGTGTCCTTTTGCCAAATCAGTGCTTGACCGCATGAAGGAGTGGCAGGATGTACTGGTTTAAAATACTGTAGCCTACTAAGCAAAACGGGATGTGGTAGCCACATCCCGTTTTTTTTATGGTTATTGTTTGATCAACTTACTGCTGAAGACCTGGTCTCCTACCCGGCATTGCAGGTAGTACTGGCCTGCCGGTAAGGTGCTTACGTTGATGGCCCTGCTATGCCATCCTGCCCGCAGGTTGCCCAGACTATTTGTCTGCACCACACTGCCTTTGCCATCGACGATCGATACCGTGGCAATACCTGCGGCAGTGGTCTGCATGGTGAGGGTAACGCTGTTGATGGCGGGGTTCGGGTATAGCTGCATTTGACCGTTAGTACCCGCTGCCCGGCGTAGCAAGGCTGCTTTGGAGAATTCCTGGGAAAGGTTGAGGTCTACGCGCACGATCCGGTAGTAGATCTTATCGCCGAATGGCGCCTTGTCGGTATACGTATAATCATGTCTCCACCAAATATTGGATGCCGCTACTTTACCGATCGTCTCGAATGGCTGACCATCAGCCGAACGCTGCACGAGGTAATAGGCCACATCGATCTCCTGCTCTACCGTCCAACTGATCTGCGCGGCGCCGGTGGCAGCCCATTGTGCATCGAGGCGCATCAGGTCTGCCGGCAAGGCTGTCAGGGCCATTACCACGGAATGTGCTTCATTGGTAAGAATGGGCGGATTGAAATCAAAATAGATCGACGCCGAGTTCTTCACCGTATCCCCTGCAAGGAGGTTGTTTTTCGGTTTGATGCGGTAAGCGATGAAACCATGGCTACCGGGTTCGTTGGTGAAGCTGTCGACGAGCTTAATGTTGTTGAAGCGCCATTCCAGCTTGTTGCCATCCAATATGTGCAGGGAGTAGGTATGGCTGGTCCCGATCATCTCCAGGGTATTCCAATCGACCTTATCACTCAGGGTATCGTGCACATATACCGTAAAGGCGGTGTCGTTGCCTGTATTCTGGAAACGAATGAGGTATTTCAGGTAGTCACCATCCGACACATTGCGGGTATTGAAGTTGCTGCCTTGCTGTACTTCTGTTTTATCGTTGGGATCGTAGGAAACGCCCACGAACTGATTAAAGGCAGTAATGTTGTCGAGCGGCTTAAGGTCACCGGAGATCGGATAGATCTCGGCCCGCACGCGCAGGCTATCCCCTGGCATGAGTGCCGGCGGTGGCTGCACCTTTATATTCACTTCGATGGTGCCCGACTGGAAGGGGGCTAGCTGGCTGAATGCCCACACCAGGGTATCGCCCCGGTTGGCAGACAATGCCAGCGAAGCGGATACAAAACTGCTGCGGTGGTCTGGCACCATTTTCAGCTCGACATTGTTGATCGGGTATGGGCTGTTGTTCTCATACCGCAGCTGGTATTGCGTCTCGAAGCCTGCCCTCGCCCTACCGATGGGCAGCAAGTCTACCCGCAGGTCCTTCGCCGTAGATTTTGGTACCAGGGCAAAATCGAGGGTATCTGTCATCAGCAACTCATTGAAAGTAAGTATTGCGTTGGCCGGAGAGATGGTATACAAGGCCGAATCGGCCAGGCTCAGTTTGGCCCGGTAGCTGCCGGTACCCAGCAATACGGCGTAGGCGCCATTGGTAACTGTAGCGGAAGTACGGAGGGAATCCCTGGTAAAGCTGACCACGCCTTTGTTGAACAGCACATCATTGGCATCGAACACCTGGTTGTTGTTGTAATCGATGTAGACTTTACCGATGACGTAATTAGCCTGTCCTATTTTGGCGAGGAGCACATCGGAAGGGCCTTGAATATCTTCGCCAGGTACGTTCCAGCCTGCGGTCAAAGAACCCGCCACGATCACATTTCCATTGGGCAACTCTGTAACGGTTTTCACATAATCGATATACTTACTGCCAATGACCTTTTGCCATATCAATTTACCATTGTTGTCGATCTTCAGCACCCAACCATCATCGGGTCCTACGTAGTCTGTTACGTTGCCGTCATCCGAACGAACACCTGCCGCGATGAGGTAACCACCGTCATGGGTGCTATTGATCCTTTCCGCAAAATCATTCTTACTGCCGCCAAAGTGGTTTTGCCAAAGCAGGTTACCGTCTTTATCCAGCTTACCGGTCCACACATCTGTGACGCCATGGTCACCGAGGTAGGCCGTATCGGCACCGGTAGCATCGCCCGCAAGGCCAGCAAATACTACTTCGTTCTGCTGATTCACCACGATTGAATTGATCTCGTACTTGTAATCTTTGACGTGAAATTCTCTTTCCCAAATCTTATTACCGGCACCGTCAATTTTGAATACCAAACCGCTAGAAGCATTTGGATCGAAGTAGGGTCCGTAGGTGGCGTACCCCCCCAAATAATATCCTCCATCGGCAGAAGTTCTTATGTCGGTGCCAATGTATTCCGCTTCGCGGGCAGGATGATTGAAACACTTCGACCATTCAATGACACCCGACGCATCCATCTTAGCCACCCACATGTTCATATAATAAAAGTCGGGCTTGACATAGCCTGCTATATCGCCATCATTGGAGCGGGTGGTGGCATTGATGATAAAACCACCGTCAGCCGTTGGCGCTATGCCATGTGCATAATCCGTCAGGCTACCGCCATAGTATTTCTTCAACAGTACGTCGCCGCGGGCATTGAACTTTACAACCAGTATTTCATCCTCCACCGGGTTTCCAGGTGCGTGGGGGCGCCGGGCAACACCACAGGCCCAGAAAATACTGTCATTCAGCTTTCTGACCGTGGAAAGGCTTTCCTCTGATTCTCCACCCAATCCTTTTGTCCAAATCACATGGCCGTCATCGTCATACCGTGTAATAACGGCTTGCAAGGGACCACCACCAGCCAGGCCTTCTGACCCCACTGTGATGAAATTGTTATCGGGTAAGGCCACCACATCACTCGCAAAATCACCTAACGGTCCACCAACGGTACGTTTCCATACCACTCCCTGTGGCGGGTGCAGCGTCGTGGTGGTCATATCCGGCGCTACATAGTTACCCACGATGCGTTGGGCAAACCGGCCCGTCACCGTGATCGTGGAATCCTGTGTAAATACCTGCAACCTCGTCTGAAACTGCAGGCTATCGCCCATGGCGGCCACCGGTGCATCCGCTACCTGCATATTCAATCGAATGGAGTCGCCCGTGTTCATTCGACGGCTGGTAATCTCCCAGATCAGTGAATCGCCGTTGATACGTGTCGGCGCGGGAGTAGCAGCTGCCAAGCTGGTCTTCTCGTCTTTTACAACCACCACCCTGCACCGGGTAGAGTCGAGCAGGCTGATGAATTTGTACGTCAGGGTATAGGGTACCGTCCGCGTCAACCGGGCTTCTACATTCGTTCTTATCTGCAGGTCGAGCCCCTTCACTGCATCTGACTGTTTTTTTGCCGCAACCTGCCAGTTGGCCACATTATCCAACGGATCAAAGTCTGCTTCGAGCGGTGCTATAACAGCTCCAAAACGCAGTGAATCACCGGCTACTACCGCGGGAGATTTGGGTACCAACACGACATCTACGGAATCCTGTGCACGGGCAATGAAAGCCGACAAAGGCAATTGCAGGGTATCGTTCACCAGGGTCAGGGGGCGGGTGGACGATTGCAGGGTATAGCGGCTATCGATGGCCAGCTTGAGCGTGTTGCCGGTAGCGGTTTTACCTCCAACATTGCGGTACCACAGGCGGAACTTTACCGAATTATTGGCAAAAACATCGGCCAGTGGTCGCAGTGACAGTTCCATATCTGATACCTGGTCAGCTGCTACGATCCTTATATCGAAAGCGTCGACCTGACCGGGCCCCGTGAAGGTGGTATATTTCTTTTTGGGGCTTCTGGCAAATGCTACCGTGTCCAACAGAAAGGGTATATAAGCATTTAACTGAGCCAGTTGAGTTACATAGGTACCGGTATCAGTAGAGGTGATATACTGCTCTGCAAAGGTTAGATCTGCATCGAAGCCAATCGCTCCCTTGGTCGTTCGCACACTTCCCGACTTCAGCAGCTCTTCACCTGCATCCAGTATCTTGTTGTTATTGGTATCGAACCAAACCTTACCAGTAATCGTACTAAGGTCCCTGACTTCCAAAACAACGGCTTTGGTTTCTCCTCCTACCGGCGTTTTGCTGATGTTCACATAGTCTCCGCCTTCGGAGCAATACATCCGCATTCCACAGGTCAGGAAATTTCCGTTGGGCATCAGTACGACATCTTTTACGGTTTCGTTGCATTCGGCCCCTATTGCGCGTTTGAGTAGTGTATTTCCATTGACGTCGTACTTAACGAGTATCCCTTCGACATACTGGTGGCCAAACCCCAGGGTAATGTCACGCGCCTCTATGAGGTTACCGGAGGCTGAGGCCATCAAAACACCTCCCGGCAATTCAATCACATTATTTACCTGCGATGTATTGGAGCGGACAACTATCCTCGTCCACTGTATGTTGCCACCAGCATCCAGGCGGGAAACAAAGCCTTCGCCATATTGACTACCGCCGGCCCCCGCAAATTGTCCATCGGTGGACCAGGTAATACCTCCCACTGCATATCCCCCATCCGATAACGGCAAGATGCAGCTGGCTGCTTCATTGTTGCTGCCCGCAATATTCTTCTGCCACTGTATATTGAATGTTGCATCCATTTTAACGACCCACACGTCGTTGCTGGCCATACTACCCGGTAAAGCGCTGGTTGAAATAGTAAATACCAGCCCTCCATCTGTCGTGTTCGCTGCTGTGATGGAAGAACTTTGGTAGGCATGTTCAAATACTTTCTGGCTGAGCAGGTTGCCACTGGCATCCAGCTGCAACATCCACAGATCTGTTTGTGTATTGGTTTTTCCGACCACGTCCCCATCGGTAGACGCCGTATTGCCGAAGATGATCAGCTGTCCATTGGGTCGAACGATTACTGTACCTGGCGTTTCGGCACCATTTCCCCCAAAGTCCTTTATCCAGACGACGTTCAGGTTCCGGTCAAATTTGATCACCTGTAATTCACTCCCCACCGGGTGCAGCGAGCGGTAGCCATCGGTAACTGCCACCAGCCCTCCATCGGGTGTCTCTTCCATTTTCCTGAGCGACTTTGTTCCGGACTTCTCCCAAACGACATTGAGCTGCGCATCATACCGTACGGCAATCAGTTTGGTACCGCTACCGTCTCCAATGTCCCCGTAAGCCACATACCCTCCATCTCTGGCGGGTATCAAATCATCGAAAGCATTGCTAACCGCGACGGAATGGTCACGTCCACGTACAATACCATCCTGGGCAAAAGCTGTTGCAGTGAATAGGGTTACGAGAAGCATACAAGCCACCCGGTGCAAGAAGATCTTTACAGGCATACAAAAATTAAAAGGAGGTGAAAGTTGCTGCGGATAGTGGAGAGGGTATGTCGCAGAATATGGGATTAAACAAGAACGGTTCCGGCGGGTAACCGGAACCGTAAAACGAATATAGAGGAAAAGTACCACCCGCCAAAAATGATCCTACCGGGGTTGACTTTTATCAAAAGCGATCTACTACAATACCCCTTTGGTACTCGGCAGGTAGTTGCTGAGCGGGTCGCGTTTTACCGCCATACGGATGGCCTTGGCAAACGCCTTGAAAATGGCTTCGATCTTGTGGTGCTCGTTGTCGCCATGGCACTCGATATTGAGGTTGCATTTGGCGGCATCGGAGAATGACTTGAAGAAATGGAAGAACATTTCTGTAGGCATATCGCCCACAAATTCGCGTTTGAACTCCGCATTCCAGACGATCCAGTTACGACCACCGAAATCGATCAGGACTTTGGCATCGGCTTCATCCATGGGCAGGGCAAACCCGTAGCGCTCCATGCCTCTTTTGTCGGCCAGGGCCTGGGCGAATGCTTCGCCGAGTGCGATGCCGGTATCTTCGATGGTATGGTGCTCGTCGATGTGCAGGTCGCCGTTACTACGGATGGTGAGGTCCATCTTACCATGCCGGGCGATCTGGTCGAGCATATGGTCGAAGAAACCCAGTCCGGTGAAGACTTGTGCCTTGCCGCTACCGTCTACGTTCAGTTCTATCTTGATCTGCGTTTCGCTGGTGTTGCGTTCATGGATCACCTGGCGCAGGCCCAGTTTCAGGAACTTATAGATATCGCTCCACTGGGTAGTTTCGAGGGCGATGACGGGGCGCAGTTCGGCGACCTTATCGCTGATCTCTCCTGCCCCCAGGTTGGCGTCGTTGTTGAGCCAGATGGCTTTACAACCCAGGTTCTTGGCCAGCTGTACGTCGGTGATACGGTCACCGATCACAAATGAATTGGCCAGATCATAAGCCGGGTTGTTGATGTACTGGGTCAGCATACCCGTACCTGGTTTGCGGGTTGGTGCATTATCGGCCGGGAAACTACGATCGATGTAGGTCGCCACGAAATGGATGCCCTCCCCTTCCAGGCTCTTCATCACCAGGTTGTGCAGTGGCCAGAAGGTATCTTCGGGAAAAGCAGGGGTACCCAATCCATCCTGGTTGGTCACGATCACCAGTTCGTAATCGAACTCACGGGCAATCCTGCCCATGTATTCGAACATGCCCGGATAAAAGGTGAGCTTTTCGTAGGAGTCTAACTGATAAGTAGGTGGAGCTTCGTTGATCAAAGTACCATCCCGGTCAATAAACAGAACGCGCTTCATGAATTAGTTTTTAGGTTCCTAAACCGTTACGAATATAAGTAGTTGGTGCTAGTTGGTACCGAAGCTTTTCAGGGCTTCATAGAGGGCCCGGTTTTCCTGCTCGGTGCCTACCGTAATCCGAAGGCAACCTTCACACAACAGCACTTTGCTGCGGTCGCGCACCACGATCCCTTTCTCCAACAGGTAATTGTAGATGCCTTTGGGATCGGTTACCTGCACCAGCAGGAAATTGGCATCGGAAGGATAAACCTTTTGTACTACCGGAATACCCGGCAATACCTTTTCCATCTCCCCTCTTTGGTGCACGATCTCTTTGATCATATCGTTGACCTGCCCTACTTCTTCCAACGCCTGCAGCACGAGGTCTTGTGAAGCCTGGTTGATGTTGTAGGGTGGCTTTACCTTGTTCATGACGTTGATGATCTCTGCCGAAGCGAAACCCAACCCAACCCGTAAGGCTGCCAGGCCCCAGGCTTTGGACAGCGTTTGCATCACAAACAGGTTGGGATAGTCCTGCAGTTCCTGGGTGAAGGAGCGGAAGCGTGAGAAATTTATATAGGCTTCATCGATCACCACCAAACCGAAATAGTTGTTCAACAACACTTCTACATCATCCCGGTCGAGCGAGTTACCTGTCGGGTTGTTGGGCGAGCAGATGAAGATCAGTTTGGTGTTGTCATCTACAGCCTGCTCGATCGCCGGCAGGTCGAGTTGATATGCCTTGGTGAGTGGCACTTTCTTGATGGCCACATCATTGATGTTCGCGCTTACCTCGTACATGCCGTAGGTGGGCGGGCAAATGATGATATTGTCTTTTCCGGGATCGCAGAAAGCCCGCATCAATACATCGATACATTCGTCGCTTCCGTTGCCGATGAACATGTTTTCGGGCCGTACTCCTTTTATCTCACTCAGCTTTTCCTTCACCTTCCATTGCAGGGGATCCGGATAGCGGTTGTACCATTTGCGCAGGGGCGATCCCAGGCTGTTTTCGTTGGCATCGAGGTAGATACTGGCCTCTCCTTTAAACTCATCCCTGGCGGAGGAATAGGGCACCAGTTTCTTGATATTTTCTCTCAGTATATTATTGAGGTCGAAGCTCATGGTTCTAATTTTTTGTTTGCATTGTCTGTATCCTTGTCGGGCAGCCACCCTGCCTATTTGATCGTACGAACCCGTACAGCGTTGGCATGGGCCTCCAGGCCTTCTGCTTCTGCCATCAGTTCTACAGTGCGACCGATCATCTGCAGCCCCTGACGGGTCAGTTGCTGGAAGGTAATCTTCTTCACGAAACTATCTACGCTCACACCGCTGTATGCTTTGGCGTAGCCGTTGGTCGGCAGGGTATGGTTGGTGCCGCTGGCGTAGTCGCCCACACTTTCGGGTGAATAGTGACCCAGGAATACAGAACCTGCATTGATCACCTGGCGGGCCAGTTCGCCGGCATTGTCGCAGGCGAGGATCAGGTGTTCAGCTGCATACTCGTTGAGGAGTTCCATGGCTGTCGATTCATCATCTATGACAAAGATCTTACTGTTGTCGAGGGCTTTTGCGGCCAGGTCTTTACGGGGCAAGGCCGCCAACTGTGTTTCCAGCTCTTTCTGCACCTGCTCCACCAATGCCTTTTCCCGTACCACCAGGATCACCTGGCTATCGCTGCCATGCTCGGCCTGGCTCAGCAGGTCGGCGGCTACAAAGGCCGGGTGGGCGGTTGCATCGGCATACACCGCTACTTCGCTGGGACCAGCCGGCATATCGATGGCGATACCCTGCTGCTGTACCAGTTGCTTGGCACAGGTCACATACTGATTGCCGGGGCCAAATATCTTGGATACCTGCGGTATCGACTCCGTACCATAGGCCATGGCCCCGATGGCCTGTACACCGCCTGCTTTGAACACTTTTGTGACGCCTACCGCTTCGGCGGCAAACAGGATGGCGGGATGCAGCTTACCTGCTTTATCGGGCGGTGAGCACAACACGATCTCTTTACAGCCTGCCAGCCTGGCCGGTACGCCCAGCATGAGGATGGTAGAGAATAAAGGTGCCGTACCACCAGGGATATACAACCCTACTTTTTCGATGGCTACTGACCGCCGCCAGCAATGTACACCGGGCATGGTCTCTACCATTTCCGTTTGGGTGATCTGCTTACGGTGGAAGGTCTCGATATTGGCCTTCGCCGTCAGGATGGCTGTTTTGAGGGCTTCGTCGAGCGAAGCGCTTGCCTCCCTGATCTCTGCTTCGGATACCTGCAACTCCGTGATGGCTGCTTTGTCAAAACGCAGGGTCAGTTCTTTCACTGCTTCATCACCGCGGGCTTTCACCTGTTGCAGGATATCACCCACGATGGCTTCCAACTTCGCTGCCTCCGCCACCGGCCTTTGCAGCAAACTGTTCCATTCGCTGCGGGCCGGGTTCTCAAATACTTTCATAAACGCGTGGTATTATTTTGCCTGGAATGTTGTTCAATGCCTTGTCCGGATTCCCTTAGATGATCATCTTTTCGATCGGCACTACCAGTATGCCCTGGGCGCCCGCCGCTTTCAGCTGTTCGATGATATCCCAGAAGGTATCTTCACTCAATACGCTGTGTACGCTGCTCCATCCCTGCTCGGCCAACGGCAGTACCGTAGGGCTCTTCATGCCGGGCAGTAATGCAATGATCTCTTTCAACTTCTCGTTGGGGGCATTTAACAACACATATTTGGTGCGTTTGGCCTTCTTCACCGCGCGGATGCGGAACAGGAGTTTGTCGAGCAGTTGCTGTTGTGCAGCATCGAGCTGGTTGTTCTTGATGAGCACCGATTGCGATTGCAGGATGGTCTCTACTTCCTTGAGGCCATTCATGAAGAGTGTCGATCCGCTGCTCACGAGGTCGGCTACCACATCGGCCAGGCCAATACCCGGCGCAATTTCTACCGAGCCACTGATCTCGTGGATCTCCGCTTCGACGTTGTTCTTCTTTAGGAATTCATTGACCAGGAAGGGGTAGCTGGTGGCAATGCGTTTACCCTGCAGGGAAGTAACGCCACCATATTCCAGGCCACGGGGGATGGCTACTGCCAGGCGGCATTTACCAAAACCCAGCTTTTCCACTATTTCGGCCTGCTTGTTCTTTTCAAACAATACGTTCTCCCCTACGATACCGATATCAGCCACACCGTCTTCTACGTACTGGGGAATATCGTCATCGCGCAAGAAGAATACTTCAAGGGGGAAGTTATCGGCTTCCGTACGCAGCCGGTCTTTTACATTGCGCAGATCGATACCGCATTCCTTCAGCAATTGAACAGAATCTTCGTACAGTCGTCCCGACTTCTGAATGGCTATTCGTAACATAGTGTGTTGTTTGCCTGCCCTTGCCGGACAGTTTGGTATATTTTTAAAAGTTCAAACCAGCGAAAAACAAAAAGGGCTTACCAGTGGTAAGCCCTTTATAATTATATGGCACTACACAAAGCACCACCGGCCTACCCTTGGAGGTAAGTATGATGATGGTGATGGATATGTGTAAATATGTTCATTTTCGAGTCGCAAAAATAGGACTTCCAGTTTGTTGGCAAAAAATATTTTTGGGAAACCCTACTATTTCATAGGGTTTTAATAAGAACATGTTTATCAAGCAACTGCCAGCCACAACTCTTGTAGCCATACAGCCTTCCGTCACAATCAACCGGGCTGGCGCCTTTTTCCGGGCCTAACTTACCGGCCCGGCCACACAGGATTTACGGTCTGCGACCGTCTAAGTCTACAGGATCATAGTATACGTAAACGCTCACTATTCAATAAACTAAACATTCATGAGAAGACTTCTATTGCTCGTTTGCCTGTTTGCAGCCACCCACGCTGACGCGCAGGACGAGGGGTATAAAACCCCGCCCAAAGAAATCGCCGACCTACTGCTCGCAAAACCCACGCCCGGCGTCAGCATCGACGGTGATGCCAGCTGGATGCTGCTGATGGACCGCAACAGTTACCCCTCGGTAGAAGAACTGGCACAACCCGAACTCCGGATTGCGGGTCTGCGCATCAACCCCAACAACTTTGCTCCCAGCCGTCAGAACTTCATCAATAACTTTACCCTCAAGGACATCAAAAGCGGTAAAGAATATCCCGTAGCCGGACTGCCTGCCGGTTTGCTGGCTGGCAACGTAAGCTGGAGCCCCAACGACAAGAAGATCGCTTTTACCAACACCACCAATAAAAGTGTTGACCTGTATGTGATCGACGTAACTACCCGTAAAGCCACCAAGGTCAACAAGCAACCACTCAACGTGATCCTGGGCCAGGACTTTATCTGGATGGACGACAATGCCCTCCTGTACAAAGCTACCCTCAAGCCCGCTACCGCTGCACCGGCCAAGTCGCTGATGCCTTCGGGACCTACCGTACAACAGAACCTTGGCAAGGTGGCCCCCAGCCGCACTTACCAGGATCTGATCAAGACCCCGTATGACGAACAACTGTTTGACTTTTATGCTACCGCCCAACTCGTGAAGAACGTAAATGGCGTAGAAACGAAGATCGGCGCTCCCGGTATCTATACGACCCTTTCTATTTCGCCGGATAAAAAATACATGCTCACCCGCTCCATTAAAAAACCTTTCTCGTACCTGGTAGCTGCCAACGGTTTCAACTCGACCGTCAGCATTACCGATCCTACTGGTAAGGTCGTGAAGGTGCTGGCCGAACTGCCTTCATCCGAGCTCTCGCCTTCTGGCTACGACAATGTGCTGAATGCTCCGCGTGGTTTCGACTGGCGCGATGATGAAGCAGCTACCATTGTATGGGCCGAGCCTCTCGACAGCGGTATCTACAAAAAGAAAACCGACTTCCATGATGTCGTTTATTCTTTAAGCGCTCCTTTCACCAGCAGCCCGAAAGAACTGATCAAAACAACCTGGCGTTATGGCGGCATCAGCTGGGGCGATGAGAAGCTGGCCCTCGTGAGCGAGCGCCTGCAAAGCAAGCAAAGTGTACGCCTGAGCCTGTACAATCCATCCACCGGCAGCCTGGAGACCCTGCAGGAGCGCAATATGACGGATGCTTACGGCAACCCCGGCAGCCCGGTATCGACCAAAAACAAGTACGGTCGTACTGTGATCAAAACAATCGATAACGGTACCAAACTATTGCTCAACAACCCGGTGGGCAGCTCTCCCAAGGGTGACCTGCCTTTCCTGGCTAAGTTTGACCTGAAGACGAAGCAAAACGAGATCATCTGGCGTTGTTCCGAAGGAACCTACGAAAGTGTTACCGAAGTACTGGACGCGGACAAACTGGTACTGCTGACCCGTCGTGAGTCGCAGAAGGACATGCCCAACTACTATATCAAAAACCTGGTGCTGCGGGTGGCCGATAAACCGATCACCAGCTTCAGCAATCCTTATCCTTCGCTGGAAGGCATCAGCAAACAGAAGGTATCTTACAAACGTGAAGATGGCGTAGACCTCACAGGTGATCTTTATTTGCCCAAGAACTACGACCCGAAGAAAGATGGCCCCCTGCCTGTACTGATGTGGGCTTATCCCCGTGAGTTCAACTCGGCAGCCGATGCCGCCCAGGTGCGTGGTTCGCAAAACCGCTTTACCATGGTAAGCTATGGTGGGCCGGTATTTTGGGTAACGCAAGGTTATGCGGTTCTCGACAATGCCGAGTTCCCGATCGTAGCTACAAATGCCGAGAAGAAGCCCAATGACAATTTTGTAGATCAGTTGCGGATGAACGCGGAAGCAGCGATCAATAAACTGGCCGACCTGGGTGTTGGCGATCGCAACCGCGTAGCGGTGGGTGGTCATAGTTATGGCGCGTTCATGACGGCCAACCTGCTGGCGCATACCAACCTGTTCAAGGCAGGCATTGCCCGCAGTGGCGCTTACAATCGTTCACTGACGCCTTTTGGTTTTCAGAATGAAGATCGTACCTACTGGCAGGCACCTGAACTGTACAGCGCGATGAGCCCCTTCAGCTATGCGGATAAGATCAAAACTCCTTTGCTGCTGGTACATGGTGAAATGGACGACAACCCCGGCACCTTCCCCATTCAGAGCGAACGTCTCTTCAATGCGGTGAAAGGACATGGTGGTACTGTACGTTTTGTGCAACTGCCTTATGAAGCGCATGGTTATCGCGGTAAGGAGAATTTATTGCACCTGCTGTATGAGCAAAATGCGTGGCTGGAAAAGTATGTGAAGAATGCCAACAAGAATACTACCAGCGGCGGAACCAACAAGAAAGGTTTTTAACGCTGTCAACTGACCTATTTTGCAAAGGCGATACTCCGGTGTCGCCTTTTGCTTTTAAGGGTACTAAAAAAGAAGGCCTTCTCAATTGTTGTGCGACTTGAGAGGGCCTTCTACTCTACAACCAAAAACAACCAATCAACACAGTTGTAAATATGATTCAGGAAATCACTGTATGATTTATTGTTCTATACACGTATAATCATTTATCGTGCCTTTCTTGCCAATCCCTGTTAAAGAAATGCAAAAGCAAAAATCTTAGTATCTTCCTGTTACCTAAAATACCTGCATCCATGAGATCAATTTGCCTGCTAACGACGCTTGTATTAATTGTCATCAACAGCGCTAACGCACAGAAAAATAACTCTTTCAATGGCCTCGATGTAAACCTGGGCAATATCTACCGGGTATCTGCTGCCAAGTCCCGTTCCATCAGTCCGGAGAATTTTACCGGTGAACCCGGCAAAGGTGGCATGGCTACTTTGGAGAATGGCTCGGCCAAAAACGAGGCGCGTGAACTGGGGCAAGGCTGGAAAGTGAGCCCTTATGTGGTCGTCAAGAAAGGGACTACGTTTACCTTGGGGGAGATTACCGGTTCGGGTGCTATCCAGCATATCTGGATGACGCCGACGGGTAATTGGCGGTTCTCTATCCTGCGCTTTTACTGGGATGATGAAAAGGAGCCTTCGGTGGAAGTACCGGTGGGTGACTTCTTTGGTATGGGATGGGGCAGTTATGCCCCGCTCAATTCACTGGCGGTAACGGTCAATCCGGGAAGTGCGTTCAACAGCTACTGGCCGATGCCTTTCCGCAAGAAATGCCGCATCACACTCGAGAACATTGCCGCAGAAGACATGCGCATCTATTACCAGATCGATTATACGCTTACAGAAGTACCGGAGGATGCAGCCTATTTTCATGCCCAGTTTCGCCGCAACAATCCCACGCAGGGTGGTTTGTACACCATGATCGACAACATCAAGGGCAAGGGTCATTATGTAGGCACGTATATGGCTTATGGTGTACACAACAATGGCTGGTGGGGCGAAGGGGAGATCAAATTCTTTATGGATGGCGATACGCAGTTTCCTACGATCAATGGCACGGGTACGGAAGATTATTTCTGCGGATCGTACAATTTCGATGTGAAGGGTAAGTACACGGAGTTCAGCACGGCTTACGCCGGCCTGCACCAGGTAATCAGGCCCGATGGGTTGTATACCTCGCAGCAACGCTTTGGTATGTACCGGTGGCACCTGACCGACCCCATACGTTTTGAAAAAGACTTAAAGATCACTATGCAGGACCTGGGCTGGAAAAGCGGTGGCCGCTACCTGCAGCAACAATCCGATATCAGCTCGGTGGTGTTCTGGTACCAACTGGAGCCACATGCGAGCTTTCCCAAGTTGCCCAACCGGGATCAGTTGGAGCAGAATTGAGGGAAGGCACCCAGGCAACAAGGCACGAAGGCATAGAGGCACAAAGGCAACGAGGAAAGGCTTTGGTCACTGCCAGGCACATCGGCCCCTTCCATTTTTAGTGAAAATGGCCTCGTTTTGAACCTTGAGCTATTTATACGGGATCGGTACGGGAACGGTACGGGATGGGTACGGGAACGCCTCGGGTACGGCACCTACTCAAAACGGTCAAAACGGAACAAATGTACGGTCACGGACAGGGCGATTCCAAGTTTTAGGCAAAATGTCATGACCTGGGCAAAGAGAGGAGACATAAAAAAAGGTCTTCGCGCGTGAGCGGAAGACCTGTTAGAATAGACTGATTTAACCCCCTAAACCCGTCTGACTAATCTTACTAAAAGTGCAGCCATCAACTGGCTGTATATATTTGACACAGCAAGGGTACCAACCGTTGCAGCTGGCAAATATTTTTATAGTGCCATTGTCGAATTGCCGGGATTGACCGGCACAAGCGAACAGCGGCTGTAATAAAACCGAACACCAGCCGCCCACCATCAAGCAATAATCGTCTAGTTATCAACAACTTGCAGTTCTGGCACCCTTTTTACCTGTCTTGTTCGGGCTCAGATAGCTTTAAAACCATCCCGATCATGTTCAGAAATCATCTAAAGACTGCCTGGCGCAACCTCAAAAAGAACAAGTTCTATTCTGCCATCAATATTGCCGGCCTCACGGCTGGTTTGGCTGTTGGCATCCTCATCCTCCTGTGGGTGCAGGACGAGCTCAGCTTCGACCGCTTTCACCAGGATGCAGACAATATTTATAAGCTGGAAAATCAGGTAGGCACGGGTGCGAGCATCCAGATCTGGACCACCAACGTGGCGCCGATCGGTAAGATGGTTCAACAGCAACTGCCGGCGGTGAAAGATATGGTGCGTACCTGTGAAGGCGGATTCTTCCTGACCCTCACTTATGGTGACAAACGGCTCGATGTCGACCATTCCATCATGGCCGACCCCTCGCTGTTCACTATGCTCAATTTTCCCCTGATCAAAGGCGACAAGGTGAATCCCTTTCCCGACCCCTACAGCATTGTACTTACCGAATCCGTAGCCAATAAATACTTTGGCAACGAAGACCCGATCGGCAAGACCATTGTTGGTGATAGCAAGGCCAGTTTAAAAGTAACGGGCGTGGTGAAAGATGTACCGAAGAACTCTTCGATCAAATTTGACCTGGTCATGCCAATGACCCTCTACGCAAAACTGCAGTACGAGAATCGCACCGACGGCCGGAATATCGACAACGACTTTCACCAGTTCAGCATCAATACCTACCTGCGTCTGCAACCAGGCACCGATCTCAATAAATTAGCTACGGCGATCCGTGATATCCACCTGCGCAATAAAGCCGACGATACGGATATCAAATACCAGTTTCTCCAGGCGCCACGTATGCACCTCTACCAATCTGATGGCAAAGAGGCCGGCATGGAAACCGTGCGTATGTTTGCGTGGGTAGCGTTGATCATCCTGGTGATCGCCTGCATCAATTATGTGAACCTCAGTACGGCCCGTTCTATGCTGCGCGCCCGCGAAGTGAGCATGCGCAAGATCGTGGGTGCAGCGCGCTGGCAGTTGTTCCTCCAGTTCATGGTAGAAACATCTTTCCTGTTTATTATCGCCTCCGCACTGGCACTGGGCGTGATCAAGGTATTACTGCCTTTCTTCAACGAATTATCGGGCAAGCAGCTGGCGCTCGACCTGATGGACATGCACCTGTGGTCTTTGCTGCTGGCTACCATCTTCGGATCGCTCATCGTGTCCAGCATCTACCCTGCCCTGTTGCTGTCTTCCTTCGAGCCATTGAAAGTATTGAAGGGTAAGATGAATGCCCTCATCAGTGATGCCTTCTTCAGGAAGAGCCTGGTCGTGGTACAGTTTACCTGCTCCGTGGCCCTGATCATCGGCACGCTGATCATCGGCAACCAATTGTCGTATATCCGCTCGCGCAACCTGGGTTATGATAAAGAGAATGTATTGTCCATGTGGATCAAAAAAGGTGGTAAAGATTTTACCACGATCCGATCTACCTTGCTCAGTCAGCCCGGTGTTCTCGATGTAGCCTGTGCCGACGGCAACCTGGCCAACATCACCAACCAAACCGGCAGTAACTGGTGGCAAGGTAAAGGCGCCGATCAAACGATGATGATGCGTCCCCTGGGTATCAGCGCCGAGCTTATCCCCTTCTTCAACATGCAGTTGACCCAGGGTAAGAACTTTACCAATACCCCTTCTGATTCTGCCTCTTTCATCCTTAACGAGACGGCTATTCAACAGGCAGGGATCAAAGACCCCATCGGGAAGACCTTCAAATTGTGGGAAACGACCGGCACCATTGTAGGCGTCGTGAAGGATTTCCATTTTGCCTCCATGCGCAATAAGATTGAGCCTGCGATCTTTTATGCCAAGAAATATGCGAATGCGCTGATCTATATCAAGACCACTGGCCAGGATGCCCCCAAAGCCATCGCGGCCGCCGAAAAGATATGGAAGGAATACAACCCCGAATTGCCCTTCCGGTACACCTTCCTGGATGAGGTCTTCAACAACCTCTATCAATCGGAAACCCGTACCGGTACCATCTTCAACATCTTTGCCGGGATCGCAATCATCATCTGCTGCCTGGGGCTGCTTGGTCTTGCTACCTATACGGCCCAGGTGCGCACCCGGGAGATCGCCATCCGCAAGGTATTGGGCTCCAGTATTCCGGGCATCATCCGGTTGCTCGCACGCGATTTCATCGTGCTGGTGGTGATCGGTATACTGATCGCCGTACCCATTGCCTGGTACACGATGAATAACTGGCTGCAGGATTTTGCCTATAAAAATGATATCGGCTGGACGGTGTTCCTCCTGGCCGGCACTATGGCCATCCTGATCGCGCTGATCACCATCAGCTTCCAATCGATCAAAGCGGCGCTCAGCAACCCTGTCAAAACGTTACGGAATCAATCATAAAAGCGTTCGGGCTTAACCGCCCGAACCGCATCAGCCATGTAAAAACAAAAAAGGGAAGCATCGCAAGATGTTTCCCTTTTTCTTTATCTGGCAGGTCAGTGCCTATTTCTTGTTTTTGTTGGCGCGGTTCTTCAATTCCGTTGCAGTGATGGTGACCGTACGACCTACTGGCATTTTGCCTTTGTAGGTGACGACCCGCAGGGTAGCGGCATCTTTGGGCATGCTCAGTGCGCCCTTGTATTGGGGATAAAAGTTATCCGGAAAGGAATTATCGAAGCTATAGTGGAAATCGACTCCTTCGATCTGTGCGTTCAGGGTAACTTTTACCGTACTGTCGGCGGCCCAGGAGGCACTGATCAATGGCTCGTACATACTGGTGGCATATTTCTTTTCTGCCACGTCATACCGCTCGAAATGCTGTTCTACTTTAGCAATGAATTTGTTCCAGTCCTTTTTGTCTTTGGGCGACCAAACGGATTCTGACACGGCAAAAGCGCGGGGCCAGGTCATGTACTGTTGATGGCGGGTATTGTAGATCTGCTCGGTCCAGAGATTTGCCTGTCCGCCCTTGATCATTTTTGGATTGACGCCCTCGGGAACCGGTTCGAAATTGTAAGAGCTCTTGAGCAATACAGTACTGTATACCGGCGGCTCGATGGCAGGATCTCCCTGCATGAGATCGATGTATACGTTGCTGTTGGGGCTCATTACCACCTCGTGCCCGGCAGCAGCAGCTTCCTTGCCACCTTTGATACCGCGCCAGCTCATGACGGCAGCGCCGGGTGCCAGGCCACCTTCCAGTATCTCATCCCAGCCCATCATCTTTTTGCCTTTGGATTCGATGATCTTGCCGATGCGCTTCACGAAATAGCTCTGTACTTCGTGCATGTCTTTCAGGTTCTCTTTCTGCATCAGTTGTTTGATGGCATCGCTTTGCTCCCAGAAGTTCTTGGCGCATTCGTCGCCACCCATGTGGATATAACCAAAGGGAAACAGTTGCGCTACTTCGGTAAATACTTTGTCCATGAAGCTGTATACCTGTTCGCTGGCGGGGTTCAGGGTATTGTCGACGAGGGCATAGAAAGTACCATTGCCATTCCACTGCATAAACTTGTCACCGGCACTCACCCGATAGGTACCAGGGGTGGGTGATAGTTCCGGATAAGCAGCAACGGCTGCCATGCTATGGCCGGGAATATCGATCTCGGGCAGGATGTTGACAAACCTGTCGGCCGCATATTTCACGAGTTCACGGATGTCTTCATGGGTATAGAAGCCCCCGTATGTTTTAGGCTCGTCGGCAGTGGGTGCCGAGAAGGTACCGAAGGTGCCGGTCTTCTCCGGACGCCAGGCCCCTACCTCGGTCAGTTTGGGCAGGCTCTTGATCTCGATACGCCATCCCTGGTCATCGGTGAGATGCAGGTGCAGCAGGTTGTATTTGTACTTCACCATATCGTCGATGAATTGCTTCACCTGGTCTTTGGTAAAGAAGTGACGCGATACGTCGAACATCAATCCTCTCCAGCCAAATCGTGGCTGGTCGGTAATGCGTACAGCGGGCAGTGCCCAGCTTTTGCGGGCTATGGCGGTGTTGCTTTCAATTTCCTTGGGAAACAGTTGCAGCAAGGATTGCATACCATAGAACAATCCGGCGGGGTGGTTGGCTTTTACCACCACCTGGGTGGGTGCCACTTCCAGGCGATAGCCTTCAGTACCCAGCTCGGCTTCTACCCCCTTATTCAATACGAAACTGACGACGTTGGTGCGGGTAGCAGCGGTAGCAGATTGTATGGCAGCCTGATAGCCGGTGGCTTTCCTGACCTGGCTGGCGAAGAAACTGGCTACACGTTGAACATCGGGGTTGCGGTCGGCCGCTTCGATACGGGTTTGTGCCGTGAAGAGGAATTTGCCATCCCGCTTCTCCAGCGATACCGGCTCAGGAATGATCGCAATGGGCGCCACCTCCTGTGCATACATGGATAATGCCATCATGGAACTAATGATTAACAGAGAACCCTTTTTCATATTGCAGTGTTTATACGACTCGATTAGGTGGCTAAAATAGGGCAATTATTGCAGAAACGATATAGTAGAGGCAGCTCCATGCAAGGGCAATCGATTGACGCAGATTAAAATAGCTCCGCTGGCAAGGGGCGGCACAATAAAACTTTTCCTTTTATTCCGGCTGTTCGATTGGTCGTATTGCCGTATCTTTCAAAAAAACTAGCGCACACATGAAAAAATTTCTCGTCCCCACTGACTTTTCCGATACTTCTAAAAATGCAGCCAAATATGCCGCCCAGGCTGTAGCCGGTGTGCTGGATGCGAAGATCATTCTCTACAATGTGTCTGATAAGATTGCGGCTGGCAGCGATGGTACCCCCCTCGTGGAAACCGATGGTGACCGGGCCCTCATTCTTGGTGCTGCCCTGGCACAATTGAGAGACGAAATTGCTCCCTTTGCCGGCGCTACGAAGATCGAAACCGTACTGGAGTATGGCTCTTCGCTGGTAGAGACCATGGAACGCTATGTACGGCATTACGACATCGATATGGTGATCATGGGTATTACCGGTGCCACCCGCCTGGAACAGATCTTTATCGGCAGCAACACACTCGATATGGTGAATACGGCGATCGTTCCGGTACTGATCGTGCCGCCCGATGCCAGCTTTAAGCAAATTAAGAACGTGGTACTGGCCAGTGACCTGAAGGATGTAGCGACAACTACTCCTGTGGCAGCGATCCGTTCCGTGCTCGATATCTTCAAGCCTACCCTGCATGTGGTGAATGTCGATGCGGAGCATTATGTAGCCGTGACCGACGAATACAAAGCAGAGGTCGATATTCTCGGCAGCATGCTGGAAGAATACAAACCCGAATTCTTCTTTATCCGCCAATATGATTTCTATGATGCGATCAGCCAGTATACGCAAGACAAGAACATCGACCTGGTGATCATCATCCCAAAAAAGGATAGCTTTATCAGTGGCCTGTTCAAGACCAGCCATACCAAGAAGCTGGCTTATCATAGCCATGTCCCCATCATCGCCATCCACGAATAAGGAGATTAAAATACACGTAAAGGCGTTCCGCATACCACGGAACGCTTTTTATTTGCCCTGAACTGCTGTAACTTGGTTGCCATCAACCGATCGCACCATGCTCAACTTCGGACACCTGGTTTTTTACGAAGTGGCCAACCAACTCAGCTTTTCGAAGGCCGCCGAGGTATTGTTCATTAGCCAGCCGGCCATCACCAAGCATATCCAGACACTGGAAAAGCAATACAAGGTGAGCCTTTTCGAGCGCAAGGGCAATTCCGTGTCGCTGACTGCCGAAGGGAAGATCCTGTTTACCTACGTCGTGCAAGGCCGGGAGTTACAACGCCAGCTGGAGTTCGACATCACGCGGCAAACGGACCTGCATATTGCCAAAGGGTCGCTGACGCTGGGCACCAGTACGACCATCTCACTGTACGTGATCCCTCCGGTATTTTCGGCTTTTCACCAGCAATACCCCAACATCGACCTTACGCTGGTGAACAGGAATTCGGAGAGTATACTCAAAGCATTGCTCGATCATGAGATCGACCTGGCCATCACCCAGGGTAAGAATAATATCAATACGGTCAAATACCAATACTTTCTCACCGATGAGGTGATCCCGGTATGCAGTGCCCGCAGTACGCTGGCCAAAAGGAAACTGATACAACCCGAAGAATTGAAGAATATCCCGGTAGCCTTGCGGGAACGTGGTTCGGGCACGCTGTCGGCCGTCACAGAAGCGCTGCAGAAATGCCGGCTCAGTATCGGCGATATCAAGCGACGCATCGTACTGGGAGGTACAGAAGCGTTGAAAAACTTTTTACTGGATGATACCTGTCTTGGTTTTCTGCCGCTGCGATCGGTAGCCAAACAATTGAAGAATGGCGAACTGGTTCGTCTTAACATTCCCGGCATCTCCATTCAACGTCCCTTCTACTTTGTACAAAGGCGTGGCTCCGAAGCCGATCGCATCAACCAGCAGTTCATCAAACTGGCCACTGCCCACTACAACAAAACCGCGGGCCGCGGAGAGCACAAACACAAATGATCATACAAGAGGTCTGAACAAGCTTACAACCTACAACCCCGGCTACCGATTGAAAGGTCATAACTTTTGGTTATAGCGTATAAGCAATCGGTATCACCGCCATAGCTGGTGTGGAATACATTTGTACTGTCTAAACCCGGTACCAATGCAAACAGCACAACAATTCACGTCACTATCACACCTCGCCTGCTCACAGTGCGGCCAACAGTATAGTAGCTTTGAAGTGCACACGTTTGCACCTTGTTGTAACCAACCACTCGTTGCACAATACGACCTTCCCAACAGTTTCAGCAAGCAAATGCTTCGTGGCCGCGAGGCCACGATGTGGCGTTACCGCGAAGTGTTGCCGGTGAGGGACCCTGTCAATATTGTAAGTCTTGGTGAGGGCATGACACCAATCCTGACACCTCATCACCTTCGGGCTAAATATGCATTGCCCGGCTTGCTGATCAAAGATGAATCCGGTAATCCTACGGGCTCCTTCAAAGCACGCGGGTTGAGTGCTGCCGTATCGAAAGCCAAAGAAGCTGGTGCGCATACCTGTATTGTACCTACGGCCGGTAATGCCGGCGGTGCCCTGGCAGCCTACTGTGCTGCAGCAGGTATGAAAGCGATCGTCGTGATGCCACGTCATACGCCGCAAGTGTTTAAAGACGAATGCCGTTTGTATGGAGCCGACCTGGTGCTGGTAGACGGGTTGATCAGCGATTGTGCGAAGAAGGTAGCTGAGCTGAAGCAAACCATCGATTGCTTTGATATATCGACGCTGAAAGAACCGTGGCGCCTCGAGGGCAAGAAGACCATGGGGTATGAGATTGCCGAACAATTGAATTGGGAACTGCCCGATGTGATCCTCTACCCCACCGGCGGCGGTACGGGATTGATCGGTATGTGGAAAGCCTTTGACGAGATGGAGCGTATGGGGTGGGTCGGCAGCCATCGGCCCAGGATGATCGCGGTGCAGGCAGCCACCTGTCAGCCCATCGTTCATACCTGGCATGGCGCTCAACCCAATTGCCGTAATTATGTGGGCCGGCCCTCTATTGCCAATGGGCTGGCGGTGCCCAATCCTTTTGCAGAACGGATGATCCTACAGGTGTTACGGGATTCACAGGGTCTTCCGATTGCAGTGCCCGATGCAGACATGATCGATGCGGTGAAAGTGATCGCCCGGCTGGAAGGCCTGCTGATCGCGCCGGAAGGCGGTGCTTTGCTGGTCGCCTTACGGGAGTTGCTGAGCCAGGGGCTTATTGGCCATGAGGAGAAAATTCTGCTGCTGAATACCGGATCGGGATACAAATATCTTGAAAATATAGTTTAACTGGTGCTATACCGGCAGAACGGCTGTTTGCCATGGGCTACCCAGGTAGCCCGCCCGTTCACAACGTTTGATTATGGATGTTTTATGTTAAAGGTTGGCCTCCGTGGGAACGGGGGCCTTTTTATTGAAATTCCCGGGGTTCGTTCTCCCGCTGATTGCCGCTTTCAACCAGCAACAATGCGTACATTTAGTAGATGAACGACGAAACTGCGAGCCACGAATACTGGGACAACCTGTACAATAGCCGGCAGACGGCCTGGGACATTGGTTACCCTTCCACCCCGCTGAAAACCTACATCGATCAACTGACCGATAAAAATGCAGCCATTCTGGTGCCTGGCTGCGGCAATGGTTATGAAGTAGCCTACCTGTTGCAACAAGGTTTTACCAACGTAACGGCCATCGATATTTCGCCTGTGCTGACTGCCAGGCTGGAAGAGAAATTGCGGGAATGGGTCGGCAAAACACTTTCTATCATCACGAGCGACTTTTTTACGACGGTTGGGCAATACGATATCATACTGGAACAAACTTTTTTCTGCGCCTTGCCCCCGGTGCGTCGCGAGGATTATGTGCACCAGGTGCACCGTTTACTAAAGCCAGGCGGGCGGCTGGCAGGTGTACTGTTTGACCGGGACTTTGAAGGTGGCCCACCCTTTGGTGGTCACCGCGCTGAGTATGAACAGCTGTTTAAAGAAAACTTCCAATTGAAAGTATTGGCTCCCTGCAACAACTCTATTCCGCCGAGGGCGGGGAGCGAACTGTTTATTGTGGCGGAGAAAGTGTGATTCGCCAGGTATTCAATTAGCGGGGCTTACCTGTTCGTTGTTTGGGATCACCGAATACACGGACCAGGAAGCGATAGACGTAGGGAGAAAGGTCTGCGCTTGATCTGCTCTTGCCCAACTCCCAGGCAACCACAAAAATGATTGCGCCCAGGATCACTTGTAAATAGGCATTGGACGTCACGTATTCCAACAGCATTTTTTGATCGTATTTGGTGAATATCACCAGCATGAGGACTACGGCCAGCGCTTTGCGCAGCACTTTTAAGAGCATAAGAGGGCTTTGTTCGGGTAAGATAGGAAACATATGCCTTTTGTTCTAACCAAACTTATGATTTTGGTGATGCCGTTTCCCGTCGCGGGCAAAATGGCTGTACCAATAAGGCAAAAAGTACGACGGCCGCTGCACCGATCACATTCAGCCAGAGGAAAGAAACGATCTTCGAGAAGTGAACCGTCAACACTACCACTTCCGCCAGCGCGGCCGCTATGAACACCGCATTTCCCCCTACCCGCTTCATCCAAAAAGCCACGAGGAAGATACCGAGAATGGGACCATAGAAAAGTGAGCCCAGGATATTCACCGCTTCTATCAGGCTATTACCCAGGTTATAGGCAAACTGCGCCATGATGATACACACGATACCCCATAGTACCGTATACCGTTTGGACCATTTGTACTCCAGCAAAGGCGTCATCGGCTGGCGCGACAGCTTTCTATGAAAATCCATCATGGTACAGGAAGCCAGCGCATTGAGCGCCGGAGCTATACTCCCCCAGGCTGCCAGGAACAACACCGCAATGACCAACCCTACCAATCCATTGGGTAACGTATCACCTACAAACCGCATGAAGATATAATTGGTATCGTTGCCATCGCTACCAGGATTGGCCAGTTTGATGATCGACTTCACAGAATCACGTTGGTGCTGCGCTGCTTTTTCATGCAGGTCCAACTGCTCGCGGTAACGATCGATGGCCGTTTCGTCGTTGGCCTTCAAAGCCGTTGCCAGTCCGCTGATCACCGCCGTTTTCTGCTCCTGCAATTGCTGGTATTGTTGCTCCGCCTCCGCATATAGATTTTTGTAGGCGCTGTGACGTGTATTCTCTACTTCCGCCAGGTTGAAATAAGCCGGCGCCTTATTGAACTGATAATAAGAGAAAATGAATATGCCGATCAGGAGTATGCCGAATTGCAAAGGCACCTTCACCACCCCATTCAGCAACAGACCTAGTTTGCTCTCCTTGTCAGAACGCGCAGTAAGGTAACGCCCTACCTGGCTTTGATCGGTACCGAAATAGCTCAGGGTCAAAAAGAAGCCACCGATCACTCCACTCAGGATATTGAAGCGATCCTTCCAGTCAAAGCCTTTTTCGCTAAACCCAGTAGTGATCACATTCATTTTGCCCGATTTACCACTGATGTGCAGTGCTTCACTAATACCTACCCCATCAGGCAATGCACTGATCGCCCACCAACCGGCTGCAAACATCGCCGCATAGATGACAATGAACTGTAGCTGCTGTGTATACGCCACTGCCCTTGACCCACCACTCGTGGTGTAGATCAACAGCAGGCCACCCATGAAAAGGTTGGTAACTGTTATATTCCAGCCCAGCATACTGTGCAACACGAGGGCTGGTGCAATGATGGAGATACCGGTACTTAGGCTACGCGACAACATGAACAACAACGAAGTGATCATGCGTGTCTTCACATCAAACCGCTGTTCGAGGTATTCGTACGCGGTGTATACTTTAAGCCGGCGGAAAATGGGCACGAAGGCAATACACACGACCACCATCGCCAGCGGCAACCCAAAATAATATTGCACGAACCGCATCCCGTCGGTATAGGCCTGGCCCGGCGCCGTGAGGAAAGTCACCGCACTGGCTTGCGTTCCCATGATGCTCAGCATCACCATCCACCAGGGCATTTGCCGGTTGCTTAAGAAGTACCCTTCTACTGTTTTCGAAGAGCGGCTTCTGTACACGCCGTACAAGATGATGCACAGCAGGGTCGCTACCAATACGATCCAGTCTAACCGGGAAAAATTCATGCGAAATGTTTGGTAAACAAATAGAACAATACGATCTGCAAGACCAATAATACGACCACGAACCAGTACCACCGGTTCCACTTCCCGAATACGGGCACCTTTTCTTCTTCTTGTACAGACATATTATCCGGCAATCGTTAACGTTTTTTCTTAGAAAGTATCATGAGTACCATCAATCCGATGATGGCTCCTATGGCAATACCTACCGTGGCTTTCTTAATCAGCTTTCCGATGATCAATCCCACCAGGATGGCGACCACCAACGCAATCTGTCCCTTCGCTCTCGACGGTGCACTCATTTAAAATCCTTTCTTTTTATTCAATGCTATGATATTGGCCAACAGGCGGTACGCTCCGGGTATACCAGCCGGCAACTCCCGGAAGAAAACCAGGCCGGTATAGACAAACTTTCCCTTGCCAAAATCCGCCACAATGAGGCTGTTGTTCAAGGGTTGCTCGCCCGGATCGGCCATCGCCAGGATCGGCTTGTAGGCCGAGTCGAGGTTCTCCGGAAAATAAATACCACGCTCCTGTATCCAACCATCAAAATCTTTTTCGGTGATCTTGTTGGGATAGTTCAACACCGGATGCGCTGGCGCCAGGAAACTAACCTTGGCTTTTTCGTCCGTGATCCGGTTGCGTGATACGGTGAACGGATAGGGCCCGATCTTGCTCTTCACCGTACTGATCAGGTTATTGGTGTTGTACTGCACGATCAGGTTACCGCCCTGTTGCACGTACTCCATCAGTATATCGTATTTGGCAAACAGGAAATCGTGCACGTTGTATGCCCGTACGCCGGTGATCACCGCATCCAGTTGCTTCAACACCCCTGGTACGATATCTTTCTCTTTCAGGATCACCACCTCGTACCCCATTTCTTCCAGCGCAGCGGGAACCTTGTCGCCCGCCCCTTCAATATAACCGATACGCTTGCCGACGGTTTTAAGATCGATGTTGAGCACCTTCACAGCATCCTGGTAGAAATAGTGAATGGGGGGAATATGATCATAACTGATACTCGTCATATTGAGCCAGGCAGGCTGCTCTTCTTTTCCATTCTTCAGCTCCACAAAGGCTTGCACATTGTCCTGGTCAAGGCCCTTCAGCATTCCATTGTTGATGGTAAAGTAGTAAGGTTTATTGAGTCCACGCACCAGGCTGAAGTTCGTATCGGCGATGGTGGAGTTGTCGTATTTCAGGCGTTTGGAAACTTTGGCAGTATAGTGATCGAAGGTCTTGTTGGCCATTACCCGCAACGTGACGGCTTGTGACGCTTTTTCATTTTTGCGGAAGATCACAATACCCGGGTCTGTCGTCACGGTAGCAGGGGGTACTACTACCAGCGGCCTGTACAACTCTCCTTTTACGGGATCTGTAAACTTATACTGTACAGGTTTTACAAATGTGAAGGGAACGCCTTCGATCGTCACCTCGAAGCTCACCTGGTAAGAAGGGATGCTTTCCGGCCGGCCGATCAGTAACTGGTCGTTGACGGTAAAAGATCCTTCGGTCATTTTTTGCTGAAGCCAATAGGGCTGTGTCACCAGTTTATTGGCGAGGATATAATAGTTCTTGGAGAACGACAGGTTGGTATTGACAGCAAGCGCTTTGTTGAAGGTAGAATCGAAAGTCTCCAGGGTCAGTTTGTTCAACTGTGTGCTGACGCCTGTGCGGTTGTTGACCGCTACATTCACCCGCATGGAATCACCCTGTACCACAAACTCGGTAGCGGCTGTGGCTTCGAGAAACAATCCGCTGCAGCGCTCTACCAGTTGCTGTACCTCTTGTAATTTCTGTGAGCGCCAGTAGCTGTCGGGTAGTGCGCTGATGGTTTTATAAAGGTCTACCAACGCGGGTACGGAACGGGCAGGTTGTGCGAGTGAAAAATTGTTGAGCACAACGTCAATCTTTGCATCGATGGCAGCCGCATTGTCCACGCGCGACCATCCGGCATTGATGTCATCCATGATATCGGCTTTTGCGGCCTCTCCATCTACCGGTGTAAAGAACTCGAAAGCAACGCCGCGGCTGGCTGGTACGCCAAAGCCCTGGCTCTTGTGCTGGCTTCTGCTTTCGGCAGCAATCTCGCCATACCCTTTACCCAACACCGGGTTGTAGGCGCCTACATCTATTTTAAGCTGATCATTGGAAGTCGTGTTGTTGCCTCCGAAGTTGAAGGTATTCCACATAATGCGTTTCGCCTTCCAGGGCTTTACGCCCAGCTTCAACTGTTCGGGAAACATATTGGGATCGGCAGCGGCCTTGAAGGCTTCGTGTGCCAGCACGGCCGATCCGGAGTGGTGGCCATGCCCTGCCCTTGCATCGGGCGGAAAGCGGGTAATGATGATATCGGGTTGAAACTTGCGGATCACCCATACGACGTCCGACAATATCTTGTCTTTACCCCAGGTGGCCAGGGCTTCGTCGGTGCTTTTGCTGAAACCGAAGTCGAAGGCGCGGCTGAAGAACTGTTCGGCACCATCGATGCGGCGGGCTGCCAGCAGCTCTTGTGTACGGATGAGACCAAGGTCGATGCCTTGCTCGTCACCTATCAGGTTTTGCCCGCCATCGCCTCTTGTCAATGACAGGTAACCAGTCCGGTACAAACGGTCTTTGGCCAGCCAGGCGAGCAGCCTGGTATTTTCGTCATCGGGATGCGCGGCAATATATAATACTGACCCCAGCACTTTCAGTTTCCTGATCTGCAGGTAAATATCCGCGGAGGAATAAGTAGCCGGTGTTTGCGCGGTGAGCGTCGACACCTGGAGCAAGAGCAATAAGGAATACAATGTACGTTTCGCGTAAAAAATACTCATCATGGGCAAAATAAGTAAAAGCGGGGCAGGTTACTGCCCCGCTGGTCCAATTTTAACGATTTGAAATGGCTATCTCTTTATTGACCTACCAGGAACAGCGCATTACAGAACAGTAATTTGCCATTTTCCCAGAAGTTCCTGAACAGCGGATTGTCGGCGAGGTAGACTACAGTCCCCCTGCCTTGTTCCTGTACGCCAAATAGGACGCCATCTTTCAGCTTTTCCTTCAGTTTTGAACCAACAAATCCGGCTACCTGGTTGTCTTTGCGCACAACGCCCACATTCCAGCTGCCGTCTTTGAAGAACTCATAGAGGTTGTCATCCTGTTTGAGCGTATAGTAGAAGTTGTCATAACCAAATGCCAATGGATGCGAGTTGTCGAGCTCTACCTTGAAGATGGAACCCGGATTGAAACCAGGCAGGTAATCACGCTCCCTGTTCTCGTAGCGCTTCAGCATGGTATAATCATCCTTCTTATCGTCTTTTTTATCATCCTTCTTGTCTTCCTTTACTTTAATGCCCCACTCGGCCCGTGCCAGCTGGGCCACCGCGTTTTCAACCGCAATGATCTTACCGCCGTTATTGACCCAGTCTTTCAGGTTCTCATTCATATTCTTGTCGCTCAGGAAACGGTAGTTACCATCAGGCAGGATCAGTACATCGGAATTCTTGAGCACATTTCCATTCACTTCATTCGACCATACGACATTGACGGGGTACCCCAGTTCTTTGTCGAGGAAATGCCAGATCTCTCCCATACCGAGTGAAGAAACACCCTCTCCTGCCACCAGTGTCACTTTGGGTGCATGCAGCATGTGCACTTTGTCTGAACCGAAATCGAAGCCTTTGTCTACAAACCCCGATCCCAGGCCGAATGCCTGCACATGGGCGCTATCTGCCGCTTCCCGCACGAGTTGGTGTAGTTTATCTGCCGATTGCTGGTTACTGGTACGCAGTACGAGCAAGGTTCCTTTGTCAAACTCCTGTCCGTTGGCCATAAAAGGCTGTTCAGCAAAACGCACTTTCACTTTTTGCTTCAGCAGTTCGGTCAGAAAGTGGGCGCTGCTGACGCCATTCCAACGGATGGCATAGGCATGACTGATGCCGCCCAGTACCGCAGGCGCTGCCGGTTGATCTTTGGTGGTATTGGTCACGAAAGTATTGAGGCCATAGGTTTGTAAGCCATATACAAATGGCATGGACCAGGCGGTAATATCGTAGGTGTTGGAATCGGTCAGCTTGGAAGCTTTTTCAAACAACACGTCGACCAGGTTGCCATTGGGCTGATTGGCGTTGATGACGATATCAGCCTGCGCGGTTTTGAAATTTTCCTGCTTGCCGGTGAAATAGTTGTAGCCCGACAGGGAACCTGCTTTCACAAAGCTCCATTCGATGGCGTTGCGGTCGAGCAGTTGACGCAGACGCACCAAACGATCGCCTTCATCTGCTTTGATCACATAGGCTTTGAATTCGCCCGGCGGTGTAGTCTTCGCTTTATCGTAATACTTTTTAAACTCCTGCACCAGTTTGCCGGCATTTTGTGAACTGACCTCGATGGTCGCCATGCCGGTGGTGAAATGATGGTATAAACGATCCCAGAGGGTAAGTGTATCGCCATCATTGTTGATCACGGCAGCGCCGCCACGGCTATGGCCGCCCTGCTCGTAGGTCATACCAATAGCCCCTTTATAGATGGGATAGGTATCGCCATAGCTGGGATAAAAAAGATCGAAACGCTCTTTGGTGAAGAAGAGCCAACCGTTCTGGTCAAAGTATTTGGCATTGTTGCGACCGATGGCTACCTGAAACTCACGTTGCCAGGGAGTGATCACTTCGTGAAAAGGTTCAGCGGCCGGGGCAAAATAATACGGGTTATTGTATCCCTGCTCGTGGTAGTCGACATGGATCTGTGGTAGCCACTGATTGTATTTCGCCAGGCGCTGGCGTGTTTCTACCTGCGTTTGCCAGGCCCAGTCGCGGTTGAGGTCAAAATAGTAGTGGTTGGAGCGTCCGCCCGGCCAGGGCTCGCTGTGCTCGCGGGAAAAAGGCTGCGGGTTGGGCTGCGATCCAACTACGCTGTTGAACCAGTTTACATAGCGATCACGACCGTCCGGGTTGATACAAGGGTCGATGAGCACCACCGTATTTTTCAACCACTCTTTGGTCTTTGCATTATTGGGATTCACCAGCTCATAGATCGTGAGCATGGCTGCTTCTGAGGAAGAAGTTTCATTGCCGTGCACATTGTAGCTGAGCCATACGATGGCGGGCGTTTGTTCGGAACCGGCTGTATTGTCTTTAAGGAAACCTGCCAGCCGCAGGTTGTTTTGCCGTATCTGCTCCAGCCTGGACAGGTTTTCAGGCAGGGCGATGGCCGCCAGTAGCAGGGGCCTGCCTTCATTGGTGCGGCCATATTCTTCCAGCTTCACCATATTGGGTGCCGCCGCCGCGATGTCTTTGAAATAATTGACCACATTGAAGTGTGGGGTGTAACGGGCGCCGAGTTTGTAACCAAGGAATTGTTCGGGCGATTTGATCTGTGCATGGGCCAGGGAGGCAACCAGCACGAGGAGCCATAAGGCCAGGGTTTTCTTCATCATACGTCGGTATAAACCATGAAAATAAGGAAGAAAAAACAAAAAGGCATCCCCAAATTGTGCGGGATGCCCCTGAGGCAAACCTCATGTGACTGATCGATGTTATGGCTGAAACAAGTTTATACTGTATTGGATCTGTAATAATAGATGGTGACAGGAGCCCCTGCAAGGGTGATGTGGAAGGATACTGGTGTAGGGGTTCTTCGCTGCCAGGTCGACGTGGTGAATATACTCAACTTTTTCAAGTCTTAAAATATTTTAATCCACGCGGCCCCCATGGTCTTATTCGGTTGAACGGTCCTCCTTCCTTCAAATATTCACTTAGCTTTGTTGCTTTTAGTAGTCCCAACCCAAACAGACTTATGATGAAAAGAAACGCTTACGTATTGCTGATCGCCTCCCTGTCACTCTATGCCTGTTCAGGGCATCGTGCGGTGACCGGTAGTCCCCAACTCAATCCCTATCAGTATTCGGTTCAGAAGAAAGTAACCGGCACGAAAGCGGCCGTCGTATCGGCCCATCCCCTCGCCAGTGAAGCTGGTCTCGGCATCATCCGCCAGGGCGGCAATGCCATCGATGCAGCCATTACCACACAACTTGCGCTGGCCGTAGTGTATCCGGAAGCCGGCAACCTCGGTGGCGGTGGATTCCTGGTAGCCCACCTGGCCAGTGGACAGCAGGTAACCCTCGACTACCGGGAGAAGGCACCGGCGAAAGCCCACCGCGACATGTACCTCGACAAAGACGGTAATGCCATCACGTCGCTCAGCCTCAATGGCCATCTCGCTGCCGGTATTCCCGGTACGGTGGCCGGCTTGTTTGCGTCGGCGAAATACGGCAAACTGCCCTTTAAGAAACTGATACAGCCTGCTATCGACCTGGCAGAAAAAGGTTATGTGATCACGCAGGACGAAGCGTCGGCACTCAACCGCAGCCGCGAATCGTTTATCAAGTATAATACAGTAACGCCTGCTTTTGTGAAAGCAACTCCCTGGAAAGCCGGCGACACGCTGGTGCAGACCGACCTGGCCAATACCCTGAAACGCATCCGCGACAAGGGGCAGGCTGGTTTTTACGAAGGCGAGACGGCCAGGCTCATCGTAGCAGAAATGGAGCGCGGCAAAGGCATCATCAGTTATGAAGACCTGAAAGCCTATACCGCCAAAGAACGGCAACCTTCCGTATTTAACTATAAGGGCTATACCGTGGTGACCATGCCCCTGCCCAGCAGTGGCGGCATTCTGTTGCCACAGATGATGAAAATGATCGAAGACAAGCCCATCAAAAGTTATGGTTTTCAGACCGCCCAGTCGGTTCAGTTGATGACGGAGGTAGAACGCCGGGCCTATGCCGACCGGGCTAAATGGTTGGGGGATGTCGACTTTTTCAAAGTGCCGGTAGCCAGGCTCACCAGCGATGCCTATGTGAAAGAACGCATGAAAGATTACGACCCCAATAAAGCCGGTACCAGCCGCGATGTACAGGCTGGTGTGCTGCCCGAAAGTGAGGAGACCACCCACCTGAGTGTATATGACAATGCCGGCAACGCTGTGTCGGTAACCACCACGCTCAATGGCGGTTATGGCAGCAAGACCGTGGTAGGCGGCGCTGGCTTTTTGCTCAACAATGAGATGGATGACTTCAGCGTAAAACCCGGCGTACCCAATATGTATGGCGCTGTGGGCGGCGACGCCAACGCCATTGTACCCGGCAAACGCATGTTGAGTTCCATGACGCCGACCATCGTGCTGAAAGATGGCAAACCCTATATCGTCGCCGGTACGCCCGGGGGCACCACGATCACCACGTCTGTATTCCAGACCCTGGTCAATATCCTGGAATTTGGCATGAATGCCGACGATGCCGTCAACAAGCCCAAATTCCACCACCAGTGGCTGCCCGATGAAGTGGCGGTAGAGAAGGATTTCCCCCAGGATGTACGGGAATCCCTGCAGAAGATGGGGTATAAGATTACCGTTCGCAATGCCATTGGCCGTACGGAAGTGATCCTGATCAAAGCAGATGGCAGCTTCGAAGCCGTGGGCGATAAGCGTGGTGACGACCATGCGGCGGGCTACTAAAAGGTAGCTTTCAACAGGTAGTGAAGCAACCTTAATAGACCTTTAATCCTGGCTCCTGGCCTGGCTTTCCCGGGCCCCGGAGCGGATCTCCCTAGTGCAACGGCGGGTGTTGGTAACAGCACTCGCCGTTGTTGTTTATTTTTGTACCAAATCTTGCCACCATGAGCGATACCGTAGGATCCGTTTTCTTATCCAGCACCATCAAGCGCCTGCGTTATTACAAAACGCTGGGCGACCGCACCTTTTCCCAACTCGATGATGCAGCCTTTCTCGTACAGCCCAATGCGGCCTCCAACAGTATTGCCATCATCATTCAACACCTGCACGGCAACATGCTGAGCCGCTGGACCAACTTCCTCACCGAAGACGGAGAAAAAGAATGGCGGCAACGGGACGCGGAATTTGGTGTTCACCCTTTTACCAAAGCGGAACTGATGGACCAATGGGAAGCAGGCTGGGCCTGTTTGCTGGGCGCTCTGGAAGCGCTGACCGAAGCCGATCTGCTCAAGACCATCACCATTCGCCACGAACCGCTGATCGTCATCGACGCCATTCAGCGCCAGCTGTCACACTATCCTTACCATCTAGGGCAGATCGTGTACATCGGCCGGATGATCAAAGACAACGGCTGGCAAAGCCTCTCCATAGAACCGGGCCAATCGGCCGCCTACAATGCAGGCGAAGGCATCAAGGATCCGGCGAATGCCCTACCCAGTAAGCCATAATTTTCCCATGACGGGAAGCTACTCGTTTCAATCGCCGCTGACGCTACCCAGCGACCTTGATCAGTACGGCATCAACCACCCTTGTACGCCCGCCTGGCCTGCTTCGGTTGGGCGCGTGCCGTTAATGACGTCTTAATCCCATTATTTATCAAAACATTTCAATTCGTTGGTACTGAATTTGCTCAGCAACAGGGAATACCTACTTTTACACCCGAATACATAGCTTCCTGAGAAAGTTTTGGAAAATATCCCGGACCGTGCTGCTGGTGCTGATCGCCCTGATCCTCCTGGCATGGATGGCTATCCAAACTACTCCCGTACAAAACTGGCTCGTACACCAGGTAACGAAACGCCTCTCCAAAGACCTCAATACCACTGTACAGATCAAGCATGTCGATTTCGCCCTGTTCAATAAAATGACGCTGGAAGGGATGCTGGTAGAAGACCGGCAAAAGGATACGCTGCTGTATGCCGGTGCGGTAAAAGTGAATATCACCGACTGGTTCTTCTTCAAAGACCAGATCGAACTCAAATACATCGGGCTGCAGGATGCCGTCATTCACCTGCAACGGAAAGATGCCGTCTGGAACTACCGCTTTATTGCCGACTATTTCGGCGGTGGCACCCGCGATACGCTGACTAAAAAAAGCAGCCTCAATCTTGATCTGAAAAAAGTGGAGTTTGACAATGTCGCCCTGCTACAACGGGATGCCTGGCGCGGTGAGGACATGCACCTGCAACTGGGTAGCCTGCGGCTCGACGCCGACAAACTGGACCTGCAGGAACGCACCATCCGCATCAACCAGATCAACATCGACCAGCCGGTGTACACAATCTCCAATTACAAGGGCAACCGCCCCGACTCCCTGCGGCCCAGGGATATCGATACCGTATACATCAACGATCCTAATAACCTGCGCTGGAATCCCGGCAAATGGGACATTGCTGTGAAGGAAATGAAAATGGTAAAAGGCATTTTCCGCAGCGACCGGGAAAGCGATGAACCGCTGGCCACCTGGTTCGACGAAAACCATATCAAGTTCGCCGACATCAACGCCACCTTCAGCAATATTGTATTCCGGCAGGATTCGATCAAGACCTCCATGCGCCTTTCGACGAAGGAACGTGGTGGCTTACTGGTCAAGAAGCTAAACGCCAATCTCAAATTCCACCCGGAGGGCATGGAATTTCACCAGCTTGACCTGGAAACCAACCGCAGTCACCTGCACAACTTCTTCGCCATGCGCTACAATTCCATCGAGGATATGAGCGATTTTGTGACGAAGGTGCGGATGGAAGCCGACTTCAACGATGCCGATCTCGACAGCGACGATATTGCCTTCTTTGCACCCGCCATGCGCGATTGGAAAAAGAAGATTCGCCTGAGTGGTAAGATCAAAGGCCCCGTCGAAAACCTGACCGCCCGCAAACTGATCATCGAAGCCGGGAAGAATACCTACCTCAACGGGGATATCAGCATTCGCGGACTGCCGTCGATCAACAATACCTTCATCGACTTTGTCGCCAATGATTTCCGCACGACCTATTCCGATGCGGTGGTCATCGTACCACAGTTGAAAGATGTGCAACAACCGCGTATTGACAAACTGGCTTTTCTGCAATTCCGCGGCAACTTTACCGGCTTCATCAACGACTTCGTGACCTATGGTTCCATCCGTACCAACCTGGGCACCATCGTCAGTGACCTCAATATGAAATTTCCCGAACGGGGTGCTCCTTCCTACTCGGGCAAACTGCGTACCGATAGCTTTCACCTGGGTACTTTTGTAGACGTAGACCAGATCGGCAAGATCAGTTTTGCCGGTGGTGTATACGGCATCGGTATGCAGGCGAATGTACTCAACGCCCAGATCGACGGGGATATCAAAGCGCTGGAAGTACGTGGCTATACCTACCGCGATATCAAAGTAAAAGGAACCGTCGCCAAACGCCTGTTTAACGGGGAGCTCACAGCCGACGATCCCAACCTGCAATTCCAGCTTAATGGGTTGGTCGACCTGGGTAAGGCCGTACCAGAGTTCAACTTCGACGCCAACATCACCCGCGCCGACCTCCGGAACATCAAACTACTGAAGGACAGTGTAGAGGTAACTGGTAAGTTCCGCTTTAACTTCAGCGGCAACAACATCGACAACTTCCTCGGTACCGCCCGCGTGTACGAAGCCTCGATCCTTAAAAAAGGCAAGCGCATTTCCTTCGACTCGCTCAATGTAGAATCGAAGACCATGGGTACCAACAAGGTCATCACCGTGCTCAGCAATGAGTTTGATGCTGCCCTGGTTGGTCAGTTCTCGATCCGCGATCTGCCTTCTTCCTTCAGCACCTTCCTGCACAAATACTACCCCAGCTATATCGGCGAAGCCAAGACCATCCAATCGGATGAAAACTTCAGCTTCGTCTTCACGACGAAGAAAGTGGATGAGTACATCGACTTCTTCGATAAGAACCTCAGCGGGTTTAACTACAGTACGGTAACCGGACGCATCAATACGAAAGAGAACATGCTCGACCTCAACGTGGAGGTTCCCCAGTTTGGCTACCGCAACATCGCCTTTTACAATGTAGCACTGAAAGGGGTGGGCGACCTCGACAGCCTGTCGCTCGAGAATTCCATTGCCGATGTATACATCAACGATAGCCTGCACTTCCCCGGCTCGACGATCAGTATCCGCTCGGCCAATGACATTTCTGATATCCGGCTCAACACCAGCGCGAGCCAGACGTTGAATTCTGCCAACCTGGCGGCCCGTGTACAAACCATGCCGCAAGGCGTACGCATCGTATTCAACGAATCGAACTTCGATATCAATGGCAAGAACTGGGTGATCGACAAGAATGGGGAACTCGTGTTGAGTAAGCAGCTCGTAACCGCCGATGGCGTCATCATTCACAATGCCGACCAGGAGATCATTGTTACGACCCACCCCTCAGACATCGGCAACACCAATGACATCAAGGTGGAGATGAAGAAGGTGAATATCCATGACTTCTCGCCTTACATCACGCAAACAACCCGCTTTGAAGGGTTGCTGAATGCGAACATCGACATCATGGACCCCTTTGGCAAGATGCACGTAGAACTGAATGGCGATGCCGATCAATTCAGGCTTGACAACGACTCACTGGGTCGCGTACAGCTCAATGCCAATTATAGTCAGCGCAGCGGCACCATCAATTTTGCCGCTCTCTCCGACAACAAGGATTATATCTTCGACGTCAAGGGATACTACCAGTTGTTTGACAGCACCAACTCAATCGTACCGCTAGACCTGACCGGTAATTTCAAAGACACCAAGGTGCATGTGCTGGAAAAATACCTGTCGGGCGTATTCAAAGACATGGATGGCCTGGCAACTGGTCAGCTGCGGGTAACGGGTCCTACCAACGACCTCAAATACCTGGGTAAGGTGCAGGTACGCAATGCCCAGATGCGGGTCAACTATACGAATGTGTTGTATAAGATTCCCAATGCCACGTTCGAGTTCAAAGACGACCATATCAATTTCGGCTCCTTTGCGATCAAAGATGAGTTTGGCAATACCGGCACTATCAGCCGCGGCATCCTGAAACATCGTGGATTTGATGATCTCGACTTCGATTTTGCGCTCACCAGCAATAAACTGCTGGTACTGGCCACCGATGGCACCAGCAAAGACCCTTTCTTCGGAACGGTGTTTGCCAAAGTCAACATGACTTTGAAAGACCGGCTGGAGGATATGAAGATGGACATCAAGGGAGAACCTGCCGACAGCTCCAAACTGTACATCCGCTCGGGCGGATCGAGCCAGGCGGGCGAAACCAGCAATATTGTGTGGAAGGTTTACGGTCGCGAGATGAAGCAGGACAAATCGTTCCAGGAAACAAACCTGCGGATAAACTTCGACGTGGCTGCCAACAACTACCTCAAGATGTTTGTGATCCTCGATGAGCTCACCGGGGACATCATTGAAGCTACAGGTCATGGCAACCTGAAACTGACGGCCCGCACCGATGGCGAATTTACCATCAACGGCCGTTACGATATCGACCGTGGTTATTACAATTTCAACTTCCAGTCGTTCCTGCGCAAACCATTTACCCTGCGCCAGAATACCGGCAACTATATACAATGGCAAGGTGATCCTTATGGCGCTACGATCAAGATCGATGCAGAATACCTCGCGGAGAATGTTCGTTTCAGTGACCTGGGACTCGATGCCTTTTCGCTGGCCTCCGGCAGCGATGCCAACTCCGGCATCAACAACAACGTACGCAAATACCGGGGTGAGGTGATCGTGGTGGCTACCCTAAAGAACAGACTGATGCAGCCCGATATCAGTTTCCAGATCGAGATGCCGCAAAACAGCACCCTGAAGAACGATGCTGATGCGCTCGCCATCATCCAGCGTATCCAGAATGATCCCAATGAGCTCAACAAGCAGGTGGCCTTCCTCATCGTGTTCAACGGGTTTGGTCCGCTCTCTACTTCCAACAACCAGGGCGCGTTGGCCAACCTCGCTTTCGAAGGGGTGGTGATCAACAGCATTTCGGGGGTGCTGTCCAATACACTCAGCAAACAGTTCTCCAATATCTTCCAGAAGATATTCAATGATAAGAGCATCAAGGTCAACGTCAACGCGCAGATGTACAGTGGTACAAATGTACTGGACAATGTACGACGCAGCGGGTTGAATATCGACCGAACCAATGTGAACCTCAACATCGGTAAAAGCTTCCTCGACGAGCGGCTGACCTTTACCTTCGGTAGCGCTCTTGACTTTGGTTTGAGTTCGCAACAGGTGGCTGCCACGCAAAACCTGCAATTCCTGCCAGATATCACCGCAGAATGGAAAGTGCGGGCAGATGGTAAAGTAGTACTCACGTTCTTCTACCGGGATTCTTACAACTACACAACGGGTGTGGGAGCCAGACAAAACCGGTCTGGCGCCAGTATCAGTTACCGCCACGACTTCGACCGGCTGGGCGATATTTTCCGCAGTGAAAGAAAACGGCGGGAAAAAGCCGAAGAGCGTGCCCGCGAAGAAAGGGCGGCACGCGACTCCAGTGCAAAGGCCGATAGTACACAACAAGACTCAGTGGGCAAAAAATAAACAAAAAGAGGCTACATCTTTCGATGTAACCTCCGGGTATGTTGACGCAAGCTGCTCCTCTATCTTTTCAGGATCTCATGACCGAGCTTATCACGTTTGGTAGTCAGGTATTTTTCGTTGTGCGGGTTGGGACAGATCTCGATGGGCACGGCTTCTACGATCTCCAAACCATAACCCAGTAAGCCAGCCCGTTTGCGTGGGTTGTTACTCATCAGGCGCAGCTTGGTAATGTCCAGGGCACGCATGATCTGGGCGCCGATACCATAATCTCTTTTATCCATCGGGAAACCGAGGTGCAGGTTAGCCTCTACGGTATCGTAGCCATTTTCCTGTAGTTTGTAGGCTTTGAGCTTATTTACCAATCCAATGCCTCTTCCCTCCTGATTCATATAGATAATAGCGCCTTTGCCCTCTTTTTCTACCATTTCCATGGCCGTGTGTAGCTGATCGCCACAGTCGCAGCGCATGGAACCCAGTATATCACCGGTAAAGCAGGAAGAGTGCACCCGCACCAGGATGGGTTCATCGGATTTCCATTCGCCCTTGATGAGGGCCAGGTGTTCCACGCCGGTCAGCTTTTCGCGAAAAGCGACCAGTTTAAAATGGCCCCACTGGGTAGGCATGTCAACCCGTACCACTTCCTCGATAAGACTGTCTTGCTTGAGGCGATATTCGATCAGGTCCTTTATAGAAATAAGCTTAAGGTCAAATTTCTTGGCGATCTCCTGCAGTTCGGGCAGGCGTGCCATGGAGCCGTCTTCATTCATGATCTCGACGAGCACACCAGCAGGCTCAAATCCGGCCAATTGGGCCAGGTCGATGGTCGCTTCGGTGTGTCCGGCACGGCGCAATACGCCACCAGACTTGGCGCGCAGCGGGAAAATATGGCCGGGACGGCCAAGATCTTCGGGTTTTGTATTGGGATCGATGAGTGCCTGAATGGTTTTGGCCCGGTCATGGGCCGAGATACCGGTGGTGCACCCGTGGCCTAGCAAATCGATGGAGACGGTGAAGGCAGTTTCGTGCAGGGCGGTATTGTTGTTGACCATGAGGCCCAGTTTCAGTTCTTCGCAGCGCTCTTCGGGAAGCGGTGCACAGATCAGGCCGCGACCATGTTTGCTCATGAAATTGATGACCTCGGGGGTTACATTTCTCGCAGCAGCCACAAAATCACCCTCATTCTCACGGTCTTCATCGTCTACCACAATGACCATTTTCCCGTTTTTGATATCCTCTATCGCACTTTCAATAGAATCGAGCATGAAGCAAATATTTGACGCAAAGTTACTAATTAAGGTACAAGATACAAGGACTGTGTTGAGGAGCAGCGAAAGCTAAACAATTGATTCATAGCAAGTACAAATCACATCATCACCCTGGCCTGCCAGCAAATGGCTGTAAACGGCACGTATCTCCCTGCAACAGTTGACGTCCGGTGCACCTGTTGCCGTCCGTCTGGGTAATATAACGTCGGTCAACTACAAAAGGTTGCTGACCAATAACGGGGAGATAATATTATCGGATTGTGACGAAGCAGCACTTTTGAAAATGATGTTGCCCTTATAGGTGCAACCGAATGAATCAAAGGTCGATCGCCATGGAGTTTGGGTAGTCTTGTACAGATCATCGCTGTGAATAACCTGTGTATCCAATTTTAACGTTTCCTTCGATTTTCTGCTACATTTGCCGCAACTTAATGAGCGACTAACCTGGATCCCTGATAACTCTCCACCGATTCCTTATGGCCATATGAGGGACATAATAAAAGGTTTTTTACCCAGAAACCCCTGACTGTTGCAGTGTTTCAAGGGGGAATTAATTATTTGATAATATTACCCTTACCAGTCAGCGAACGAGTTCATTGTTTCTTTGCGCCCGATAAACATAAACACGCATATATGAGAAGATCAACTAAGATCATTTTCTTTCTTTTGCTGGCAATTGTCAGCTGTATGAACGTGGTGGCCCAGGTCACCACCAGTAGTATAACCGGCGTTATCAAAACCGACAAGGGTGAACCGCTGGTAGGTGCTACTGTAACCCTCAAACACGAACCGACAGGATCTGTATTCACGGTTGTTACCAGAGCCGGTGGCCGCTTCGATGTTGCTAATATTCCTCCCGGTGGTCCTTATTCCGTAAAAGTTTCTTATGTCGGCTATTCCGACTTTACAAAAAGTGACATAAACATCCCCCTGGGTGAGCGTTATGACCTGGAAGCTACCATCAGTGCAACAGGTACTGAGCTGCAATCTGTTACGATCAGCGCAGGCCGCAGAAGTACAACGGTGAAGACTGGTGCTTCTACCAATATCAGCAACCGGCTGGTACAGAATCTGCCCAACGTAAGCCGTAGCCTAACCAACCTGACGCGTATCACGCCCCAGGCGAACGGTAACAGCTTTGCCGGTATGAACAACCGTTACAACAATATCACCATCGACGGTTCTTTGTTCAACAACAACTTTGGCCGTAGTGGCGACGGTATGATCCCCGGTGGCGCTTCTTCCGCCATCTCCATCGATGCGGTTGACCAGGTACAGGTAAACATCGCTCCGTATGATGTACGGCAGTCTGGTTTCGTCGGTGGCGGTATCAACGCCGTGACCCGCCGTGGTACCAACAACTGGTATGGTACAGTGTACGGTTACTACCGCGACCAGTCGTTTAATGGTAAAAAAGTAAAAGGAGTTGAGTTTGCCAACCCCGATAGGTCTACCAAGATCTATGGTGCCAGCATCGGCGGCCCCATCATCAAGGATAAACTGTTCTTCTTCGTGAACTACGAGCAGGAGAAAAGAACACAGCCTGGCCAGACTTTCGTTGCAAAGGATGATGCCGGCAGCACTGGCCCAAATGTAACTGGTGTACTGAAAAGCGACCTCGACAACCTGCGCACTTACCTGATCAATACCTATAAATATGATCCAGGTGGCTATCAGGGGTATGATTTCGAAACAGAGAACAAGAAGTTCCTGGGTCGTATCGATTGGAATATTAGCTCCAAACACCGCTTGAGCTTGCGCTATACTCAGTCAACTACAGATGACGATGATCAGATCAATGCCTCCAGCGGTCCTATCAACCGTATCAATAGCAATAGCCGCCGTGGCGGCCGCGCTACCGGTGGCATGGCCTACACGGGTTCCAACTTCAAGAACAACACCCAAGTTAAGTCTGGTGTATTGGAACTGAACTCTACTTTTAGCACTAAGGTATCTAATCAATTGATCGCTTCTTACACTGATAACCAAATCAAGCGCGATCCCAATAGTACTGCCGCTTTTGTAGACATCATGCGTGATGCCGACAACGTGTATATTTCGTTAGGTACCGATCTGTTCTCATATCTGAACAACATTAGTGATAAGGCCTTCAACATTGCCGACAACGTAACACTGAATCTCGGCAAACACACTGTAACAGCTGGTGCCAGCTTCGAAGCCCTTTCTTTCGCTAACTCCTTTACGAGCGGTGCAGGTCCCAGCTACTACCGTTACGCTTCATTGAACGACTTTATGACCAATAAAGCACCTGTTCAATTTACTGTGGCTTATGACCCTACCAATCGTCTGGGCATAAAAGTTCCTGAAGCTAAATTTAACCAGTTGGGCATTTATGCACAAGATGTCTTTTCTCCTATCGAGAAACTCAAGCTGACCTATGGTCTGCGTGTGGACCTTCCTTTCTATCCCTACGATCCTCCGCGCAACCCCGCACTGGAAGCCGTTACCTTTAAAGATGAAAACGGTAACAACGAAAACTTCGACGTGAGCAAATGGCCCAAACAACGTCCGTTGTTCTCTCCCCGTGTTGGTTTCACCTTCGATGTGAAAGGCGACAAATCCCTGATCGTTCGTGGTGGTACCGGCCTCTTCACTGGTCGCATTCCTTTCATCTGGTTGGTTAACCAGGTGGGTGACAATGGCGTGATCCGTGCAGCTTACACCGCTACGACTGCTGAACTGGCTAATATCCGTTACAATACCGACAGAACAACTTATATCCCCAACCCTGTTCCGCCAGTAGGACAAACCATACCTTCCGGTCGTCCTTCTTACTCTGCTGTTGACAAAGATTTCAAAATGCCACAGGTATGGAGAAGCAACCTGGCTGTAGATAAACGCTTCGCCGGCAACTTCGTAGCTACGGTAGAAGCCATCTATACCAAGCAGATCAACAATGCTTACTTCCGCAACGCCAACCTGGGAGCCACTACAGGCAACCTGTCTGGTGCAGATACCCGCCCTGTATATGCTCAATACCTGAACAACAACATCAACCAGATGATCGTGTTGGACAATACCAGCAAGGGGTACAGCTTATCGCTGACTGCCCAGATCCAGAAGTCTTTCTCCAACAACTGGGAAGCTGGTCTGGCTTATACCTACACAGCAGCTAAGGAAGTAGCCATTGGAAGCAGCGACCAAAGCGCGAGTGGTTTCAACACGAACAACATCATTTTCAATCCCAATAGGCCTGACCTTGGTCAGTCTAACTATGCGATCCCACATCGCATCGTGGCAAACCTGTCTAAGCGCTTCAACTATTGGGGTGGCAGAACGGCAACCACTGTTGGCCTGTTCTACAGTGCACAACCACAAGAACGTTACACTTACCGTTATGGATTTGACCTGAACGGTGATGGTCAATCAAACGATGCCTGGTTTATTCCCAAGGATGGCACTCAGATCAAGTTCCAGGAAGGTTACTCTGTTACTTCAGGTGGTGTAACCAAGGTTTACACTGCACAACAGCAAAGTGACGCCTTCTTCAGGTTGGTGAACAACGACAAATACCTGAGCAAACACAAAGGCGAATACATCGAGAAATATGGCCCCGTATTACCATGGGTACATGGTCTGGATGTGCGCGTATTGCAAGATTTCATCCTGAACGCCGGTGGCAAAAAGCACACCCTTCAGTTCAGCGTTGATATCATCAACGCGCTGAACCTAATCAACAACGATTGGGGTTATCGCTACCAATATACCACTGGTACATTCCAGGATATGGGTATTCTCGGAAAGGGGTCAACCTGGACAAAAGAAAATCCAGTGTACACACTTAATCCCGACACTGCACCTTCACAAGGTTACCAGCCCGCTTACACTACCGCCAGCACATGGGGTATCCAACTGGGTCTGCGTTATATCTTCAACTAATAGCAATCGCTATATAACTCAAAAGGCCGTCTTCGATCGAAGGCGGCCTTTTGTTTTGATAGCAGGGTGCTAAACACTAAGGGCCGGCCAACGGCCAGCCCTTCTATCAGAAAATATTGTTGTTCTTACTCCTCCCCCGGTCCTCTCCATCCCCATTTCAGGAAAGTCGGCAAAGCCTTGGCCCAGGTAGGTACATCATGCTTGCCCTTGGGCAATTGCAGGTAATACATGTCCCGCAGGTCTTTGTATCCCTTCAGCAGCAATTCGCGCATCAGGTCGATGGTATCGTCGATAGAATCAATGACGCCATTGCGGTTGCGGTCTTCCGTCTCATCGAGTAATCCACACTGAAAGAAGAATTTCTGTCCAGGGTGATAATCCCCTTCCCGCACCTGCACGTGCATCATGCGGTGTTTATTGCCATTGTAATCCCGGGCATCCTTGTCTTTGGAGCGCCACCACAGCGACCCGGAGAACACGCCTACCTTAGTAAACACCTCCGGATGGTTCCACACCATATCCATGGCACTCAGTCCACCCAGCGAAAAGCCTGCGTAGGCCCTGTCGCGGAAAGCGGTAGCGTTGACATGTCCATAAATAAAAGGCAACAGTTCTTCCAATACAAAGCGCTGATAGGCAGCTCCTTTGGCGCCACGGCCCATATAATCGGGACCAATGGCCATGCCGTATTCATGCAGGCGGTCTTCACCGCAATGAATGCCGGCGACGAGCAAAGGGGTTATTTGGCTGGTTTCGGACAGGTAACCAAGCATCTTATCAAATCCCATGGCCTCCAGGTCCTGTCCGTCGTTGACGAGCAACAAACTGGTTTCCTCAGGTCGGGTGGCGGGGTGGGTTCGATACAAATTCACGGTTACGGTACGTCCCAGCAAATCAGATGGCAAGGCAACGGTCTCAACCAAGATGCCGGTACTAGTCTCAATGTGCATATGGCCGCAAAAGTAGGGATTTTCACAAATTTGGTATTTCCCCGGCATTCAGATAAATTTGGTTGCAACTCTCACAATCCTCCTAGATCATTAAAAACGAGCGCATATGATAGCCCGGGCACAACGTTCTGAAGGTCAATTTGGCGTCCGCCAGCAGTCATTATCGCTCATTTAATCATAAAAAACTCAGGACAGCATGAAAAAGATCGGCATTCTTTTCGGTAAGGAAAGGTCCTTCCCCATGGCTTTTGTGGAAAGGATCAACAGCAAGGGGATCAACGATATCGTCGCCGAACCGGTACACATCGACAAAGTGATCCAGGGAGCCGCCGATGAATATGCCGTCATCGTAGACCGCATTTCGCAGGATGTGCCTTTTTACCGGGCTTTTCTGAAAAATGCCGCCATCTGTGGTACCGCCGTCATCAACAACCCCTTCTGGTGGAGTGCCGATGAGAAATTTTTCAACAACTGCCTCGCCGTGAAGATCGGGGTGCCTGTTCCTAAAACCGTCATCCTCCCCTCTTTTGAACTACCACCCGATACCACCGACCAGTCGTTCAGCAACCTGAATTACCCGCTCGATTGGGAATCGATCTTCAACTACGTCGGATTTCCCGCATACATGAAACCCTTCGCAGGAGGTGGCTGGAAGAACGTGTACAAGCTGCACAACATGGATGAGTTTTACCAACGGCATACAGAAACCGGTCAGCTGGTCATGTTGCTGCAGGAAGAGATCATCTTCACCGAATATTACCGTTGCTATTGCATTGGGGGCAAGCATGTACGCATCATGCCCTATGAGCCACGCAACCCACATCACCTGCGCTACACCAGCGATTTCCACCCCACGCCCGAAAGGCTGCAACAGATGGAAGACATCGTCTTGCGCATCAACCAGTACCTGGGCTACGATTTCAATACCGTAGAGCTGGCCATACGGGACGGCATCCCCTACGCGATCGACTTCTGCAATCCGGCGCCGGATGCCGACCTGCCGAGTGTAGGAGAAGACAATTTCAACTGGGTGGTGGAAACGGCCGCCAACTATGCCATCGAAAGGGCACTGACACAGCAGCCCGGCCGTGATAACCTGACCTGGGGCGAATACATTAAACACAGCGCGGCCAAAACACCCCTTGTGTGATAATACGCTCCCACCAAACATTCAATCTAATCAATGGGAAATACGAATTACAAACAATTCACACTGGGCATCGAAGAAGAATACATGGTGCTGGATCCCAACACCCGTGAACTGAAAAGTCACGAACAACGTATTGTTTCCGAAGGGCAGAAAGTGATCAAAGACAAGGTCAAGGCAGAAATGCACCAGGCCGTTGTGGAGGTAGGAACAGATATCTGTCAGAATGTAGACGAGGCGTACCACGATGTAGCCACCCTGCGCAAAACCATTGGCGGCATTGCCGGTGAACTGGGCTTTGCCATGGGCGCCGCCGGCACCCACCCCTTCAGCCACTGGGAGAGCCAGCTCATCACCGATCATGTCCGGTACAATGAGATCGTGAACGAACTACAGGAAGCTGCCCGCAGCAACCTCATATTCGGCTTGCACGTGCACGTGGGTATGGAAAGCCGGGAGATGGCCAATCACATTGCCAACAGCACCCGTTATTTTCTACCGCATATCTATGCACTGAGTACCAACTCGCCCTTCTGGGAAGGCCGGCAAACCGGGTACAAGTCGTTCCGCACAAAGGTGTTCGACAAGTTTCCCCGCACCGGTATTCCGGAAACCTTCGAATCGATCGAGGCGTACGACAACTACATCAAACTGCTCGTCAAAACCAACTGTATCGACAATGCGAAGAAGATCTGGTGGGACCTGCGCGTACATCCTTTCTTCAACACTGTCGAGTTCAGGATCTGCGATGTACCGATGACCGTATCGGAAACCATCGCCATTGCAGCGCTCTTCCAGGGCGTGTGCGCCAAGATATACAAGCTGCGCAACCAGAACCTCAACTTCATTCAGTATTCGCGTGCCCTGATCAATGAGAACAAGTGGCGCGCCAGCCGGTACGGCATTGATGGCCGCCTCATCGATTTTGGTAAAGAAGAAGAGGTCAATGCCCGCGTACTGATCTATGAGTTGCTCGACTTCATCGATGATGTGGTAGACCCACTGGGCAGCCGCCATGCGGTGAACTATGTGGCCCGCATGATGGAGGAAGGCACCGGCGCCGACCGCCAGCTGAAAGTGTTTGAGCAAACACAAAGTCTGACCAGCGTCGTGGACTACATCAAAGACCAGTTTCTGGCAGGCATTTAAGGACAATATTATTTTTATACAGTGCCGATCCACACCCGGATCGGCACTGTCGTTTCTATACATTTTTCCGATACCTTTAATAACCCTGCCCGCGCACACCAAAACACGTCGACACCATGAAGTTATGTTTACCCGTCTTACTTTGTTTGTTAGGGGGTTCGCTGCAGGCGCAGCAAAAGATCGATACCGCGGCCATCTCCCGGGCAGCTTACCTGATAGACCTGTCGCTGACAGCCCCCGAAAAAGATTCCATGACCGATGGACTGTACGACAACCTCACGCATTATCGCAAAATGCACCAGCTGGCCATTCCCAATGACCTGGCTTATCCTTTTGCGTTTCATCCCGGCCCGCCAGGGACTGCCATACCGGTAAAGCAAAACGCTGTACATTGGTATATCCCCTCCAATGTATCGATGCCACGTAACAAAGAAGACCTGGCTTTCTATTCATTGATCCAATTGGCTTCCCTCATACGGTACAGAAAGATCAGCTCCGTAGCACTCACAACCTTCTTCCTCGACCGGTTGCGTAAATGGGGCGACACGCTCGAGTGTGTGATCACCCTTACACCCGAGCTGGCGTTACAAGAAGCCGCAGCCGCCGATGAAGCCCTGCGCAAAGGGCAATACAAAGGACTGCTGCATGGTATACCATACGGGTTGAAAGACCTGTTTGCCGTAAAAGGTTATAAAACGACCTGGGGATCGGTGCCGTACAAAGACCAGGTGATCGACCAGGATGCTTTTGTCTATACCCAGTTAAAAGCTGCCGGCGCTGTCTTATGTGCCAAGCTGACCCTGGGCGAACTGGCCTACGCCGATCGATGGTTTGGTGGCCGCACCCGCAATCCCTGGAACCTCGCCACAGGATCCAGCGGCTCCTCCGCCGGTTCGGCCGCTGCCACGGTAGCAGGCTTGCTGCCTTTCGCCATTGGCACAGAAACCTGGGGCTCTATCGTATCTCCTTCGCATACCTGTGGCGCCACCGGCTTGCGCCCCACCTTTGGCTCGGTGAGTCGCAGTGGTGCGATGGTGCTGAGCTGGAGCCTCGACAAGGCAGGCCCCATTTGCCGCAGTGCAGAAGATGCAGCCATTGTATTTCACTACCTGAAAGGATCCGATGGCAAGGATGCCAGTGCCGTAGAGCGCGCCTTCAATTATACCGGCAAAGTAAACCTCACCCAACTGCGCATCGCTTATGCCGGCAATTACTTCAGGAACCTGCCTGCCAATGCACCGCAATGGGCTGTACTGGAAACCCTGCGCAACGGAGGCGCCATCATCAAAGAAGTGGAATTCCCCGACTCGACGATCTATCCCTTCAACATCATGGATGTGGTGATCAGTTCCGAATCAGCAGCGGCCTTTGATGAGCTCACCCGCAGCAACCAGGACGACCTCATTAGCCGGCAGGACAAAAACTTTTGGCCCAACAGTTTCCGGGTATCCCGTTTTGTGCCGGCGGTGGAATACATCAATGCCAACCGCCACCGCGCCCGCCTCATCGAACAGCTCCATGCCTTCACGCGTCAATACGACGTGATCATCGTGCCTACCTATGGCGGCAACCAGCTGGCCATGACCAACCTCACCGGTCATCCCGTGGTGGTATTGCCGGTTGGCTTCAGCGCGAACGGTATGCCGACGAGTATCACCTTATTGGGTAACCTGTACGACGAAGCAACGATACTGGCCGTGGCCAAGGCCTACCAGGAGGCTACTTCCTTCCATACCAAACATCCGGCAAAATTCACCCGGTAATGGTAGATTTGACGTCCAACCAATAAATCACCGATCTACAAAATGAGAAAACTCTACGGATTATTCCTGCTGTCTGCGCTCTGCTCCTGCGCAGGTAAAAAGCAAGCAGACCTCCTGGTATACAATGCCACCGTTTATACGATCGACTCGTCGTTCAGTACTGCTGAGGCTGTTGCTGTAAAAGATGGTAAGATCATTGCCACCGGTACCACCGCCGATCTGCTGGCGCAATACGATGCCACCACCAAAAACGATGCCCAGGGCAAATTCATCTACCCCGGCCTGATCGATGCGCATGCCCATTTTCTGCAATATGGTATGAGCTTGCAAACCGCCAACCTGGTAGGCACCGATAGCTGGGAGCAAATCCTGCAACAATTACAAACCTTTGCTGCTGCCAATCCCGAAGGATGGATCATTGGCCGCGGTTGGGACCAGAACGATTGGATCAATAAAGAATTCCCCAGCAACGACAAGCTGAACGAGTTGTTTCCCGGCCGACCGGTATTGCTGACCCGGGTGGATGGGCATGCCGCCGTGGCCAACCAAACCGCGCTGGACCTGGCCGGTGTAAAACCCGGTTTTACGCTGACCGGAGGTACCGTAGAGGTAAAGGATGGTCGGCTGACCGGTCTGCTCGTCGACAATGCCGTAGACCTGGTAGCGGCGAAAATACCAACACCCACACCCGACCAGGTGAGCAAGGGCTTGCTGGCTGCCCAGCAGAACTGCTTTGCCATGGGCCTTACCACCGTCGACGATTGTGGCCTCGACCATGAAGCCGTGACCTTCATCGATAGCCTGCAAAAAACGGGACAGCTCAAAATGCGGTTGTATGCCATGCTGAGCGATGCCCGCAAGAACTACGAATTTGCCTTTGCCAAAGGCAAGATCAAAACCGACCGGCTGAACGTTCGCGCCTTCAAAGTATATGCGGATGGCGCGCTGGGTTCACGCGGTGCCTGCCTGCTGGAGCCTTATAGCGACCGCAAAGACTGGAAAGGCTTTTTGCTGAGCGATCCCGCCCATTTTGATTCGGTGGCCAACCTACTCTACAGCAAAGATTACCAGATGTGCACCCATGCCATTGGCGACTCAGGCAATCGCACCATCCTCAACATCTATGGCAAATACCTCGCTGGCCAAAACGATCGCCGCTGGCGCATCGAGCATGCCCAGGTAGTGAATGAAAATGATTTCAAACTGTTTGGCCAATACAGCGTGATTCCTTCTGTACAACCGACGCATGCCACTAGTGATATGTACTGGGCGGGTGACCGGCTGGGTGAGCACCGCGTGAAAGGAGCCTATGCTTTCAACGACCTGTTGAAGCAGAATGGCTGGATTCCCCTGGGCACCGATTTTCCGGTGGAAGATATTTCTCCCTTTAAGACCTTCTATGCCGCCGTCGTACGGAAAGATGCAAAGGGATGGCCAGCGCAAGGTTACCAAATGGAGAATGCGCTATCCCGTGAAGAGGCGCTGCGTGGCATGACGATCTGGGCCGCCAAATCCAATTTTGAAGAGCTGGAGAAAGGAAGTCTGGAAGCCGGCAAGTTCGCCGACTTCATCATCACTGATAAAGACCTGCTGAAGGCGGCCCCTGCCGAATTGTTGCAGATCAAGGTGCTCGCTACTTACCTGCAGGGAGAGAAAGTATTTGGGAAATAATTAGCGTAAGATCTTTCGTAATACGCCCGGCTCGCTGTCGACGGGATGATCAACGGTCAAGCCCAGCAGCTGGGTGATCAAGGTATACACGTGAATGTTTTCAAAAGAAGCCAATGGCTTCTTTTGTTTTTTAATAGCAGGTCCCCAGGCCATAAAGCTGGCCTGCATGTCTTTCACCAGTCGTGGATCGTACCCGTGGCGGCCGGGGTACACGCGGCGGTTGGTCCAGGAAAAGATCTGCGGATAGCGGGCTATCAGTAAAATGTCGCCGATGCGATTATACCGGTCATCCCGCTCACCGTAGTGCCAATGCGCTGGTGTTTCGTTGCGCAGGTATACATCATATCCATTGGCGTCCCGCTTTAGCTGCTGGTAAAAAGCAGGAATGGCGTTGCTGTCTTTGGCATAATACTGCACCATCACATCGCTGGCCACCATCATCCACCTCGTCATATCCGAAGTAGGTGGCGTCAACACCTGGGTCGTATCCACACCAGTCATGCCATGATCGGAAACCATTACATAGTTGATGGGCAGGTGCAACGAATCGAGCATGCTCGTCAGTTGACCAATGGCCCGGTCCACCTTATGGATGGCTTGTATGGTGAGTGGATGATCTGGCCCGAAATGATGGCCGGCACTGTCGACCTCGGAGATGTAAAAATGGATCAGGTGCGGACGTGTTGCTGCAGGTAGTTGCAACCATTGCTTCACCACACCCAGCCGCGCTTCGAGTGGTACTTTTTCACTATAGTCGTAGTAATAGGTGGGGTGCACGCCATCGATCGCCACTTCACTACCCACCCAATAATAAACAGCCGAGATCAGTTGCTGCTGCTCGGCCAATACCCACAAGGGCTTGCCGCCATAGTAATAGGGATCGCCGGCAATGGAGGTATCGGAGCGCAGGTAGCTTACTTTACGGGCACGATCATAAAAAGTATTGCCCACCAGTCCGTGGTGCGCCGGATATAGGCCGGTGACGATGGTATAGTGATTGGGAAAGGTAAAGGAGGGAAAAGAGGGCGTCATCGAGGAGGCCCGCACGCCCTGGCGGCTTAGACGCAGCAGGTTGTCAGCGTGGTACTTCGTCGCATAGTCGTGCCGGAACCCATCGATGGAGATCAGGATCACATAGGGCTTTGCCTGCTGCGCGGAGCTGTTGTACCCGCCTGCCACGATGTGCTGCGCGGTATCATTTGGCTGTGCCTGCACGGCCACCACTGTCAGCAAAAGACAGCATAGGGTATACCCTGTGATGTGTCGGAAAAACATAGGCCTGGTATTGGTTCTTCAATAACCGACAAAGTAAGTCTATGGGCGGCAAATGGGCAGCTTTCTTTTTCCGGTCAAATCCATTAGTTTTGACCACCCAACTCCAAATAAGCATATGAAAAAAGTACTTGTCCTTACTGCACTCATCGCCAGCCTGATGGCGTTTACCCTCGCTCCGCAAAAACAGCGTATCGTTTTCTTTGGCGACTCCATTACCCAGGCGGGTGTAAAGCCAGGTGGTTATATCACCGTATTGGGCGACCTGCTGAAAAAGAAAAACATCCAGGATGAATTGATTGGCGCTGGCATCGGCGGCAACAAAGTATACGATCTGTACCTGCGTATGGAAGACGATGTGCTGGCTAAAAATCCAACGACGGTGGTAGTTTGGGTCGGCGTCAATGACGTTTGGCACAAAAAGACCTCCGGCACCGGTACAGACGCCGACAAGTTTGAAAAATTCTACAATGCCCTCATCAAGAAATTGCAGGCAAAGAATATCAAAGTATTGATCTGTACACCAGCGGCGATTGGTGAAAAGACCGACTTCACCAATGAACTGGATGGCGACCTCAACCGATATGCCGTCATCATTCGCCAGATCGCCAAAAACAACAATGTGGAGCTGATCGATCTGCGCAAGGCATTCCTCGAGTACAACCTGGCCAACAATCCTGAGAACAAAGCCAAGGAAATCCTCACCACCGATGGCGTTCACCTCAACGACAAAGGCAACCAACTGGTGGCGGAGCAAATGCTGAAAGCCCTGTATAAATAAACGGAGCGGCCACGATCGCACCTCTTGCGATCATTCCGACAACTGATACAGCTGCGCCATGATGGCGCAGCTTTTTTTTGCGTTTTACTGAAGTAATTGGTTATATGGTCGCTACAATAGTGGCAGGTAGTTTGTCGTTGACAATTTGACCTTTTCGCTGGCGCAGATGATATTTTCAGGCAACCAATTGACGCCATAACCTGTTATCATGTTGTGATGCGAACAGGCAAAAAGCTAAAAATCCTTAAGTTTGCACGCAGGTATATGAGTGAACAAAAACACATACGTATCGCAATCCTCGACCTCTATGAAGGGCAGGCCAACCAGGGCATGCGCTGTATCCGGGAATTGCTGACCCAGTTTGGCGTGGAGCAGGAGCTCCGGATCAGCTGGGATGAGTTTGATGTACGCCTCAAACAAGAACTACCCGATCTTTCCTACGACCTGTATATTTCCAGTGGTGGGCCCGGCTCGCCCCTCGACAGCGAGGGCAGCGATTGGGAAAACCGCTACTTCGACTGGCTCCGGTCTGTAGCCGCCTACAATGCCAATGAGCAAAATACCATCAAAAAACAGGTGTTGTTTATCTGCCACTCTTTTCAGCTGGCCTGTCGCTACTTCCAGGTAGCAAAGGTGGCGAGGCGCCGCTCCACGGCATTTGGCGTGTTTCCGGTGCACATGCTGGAATGTGGACTGGAAGAGCCAGTATTTACCGGGCTGCAAGATCCCTTTTATGCCGTAGACAGCCGCGATTACCAGGTCATCAAGCCTGATAGCAAACAAATGCGTAAGCTGGGCGCCTCCATCCTGGCCATTGAAAAAGAACGCCCGCATGTACCGCTGGAAAGGGCGATCATGGCCATGCGCTTCAATCCCTATATGATCGGCACCCAATTTCATCCGGAGGCCGATGCCACTGGTATGAGCCTGTACCTGCAACGGGAAGACCGCAAGCAAACCGTGATCGAGAACCATGGCTTTGAAAAATGGCAGTCGATGATCGAACAGCTCAACGATCCCGACAAGATCCTGTATACGTATTCGCACATCATTCCCAATTTTTTGAAGCAGGCCATCAACGACCTCATCGCCGTAGAAGCATAATAACCGTGTAGTTGCCTTTACCACAAGTCTTCCATATGTAGCCAGGCGCACTGATTCCATCGGCATACCTGTTGCGCAATGCCGTCAATACTTCGCGCCCCGCACGTATATACGTTGGTGTAAATTCGTATCTTCCCACCAAATCAAGCCGTCATGGTACCAAGCCTGCGCAAAGTGTACAACGAAGTCTTTACCGTTGAGCGATTCCAACAATTCCTGACCGACCTGGACAGCCATTATCCCGGCGCCATCGAGTTTCGCCTGGCGGAGACGCCAGTATTTGTGAGCAAGGAATTTGCCCAAAAACTTTTCGAGGCCTGTGAAAGCATCATCGACGTGATCACCGACCCCTCGTTCAAAGACCTCACCGACCGCTCGATGCCGCCCGGAGAAAGGGTACCCAATGAAAATGACCATGCTCATATGATCGCCTTCGACTTTGGCGTGTGTGAAGATGGACAGGGTGGCCTGGTACCTCAGCTCATCGAGATGCAGGGCTTCCCTACCCTGTTCGGGTTCCAGGTTCACTTCCCCGACCTGCTCCGTAAATACTTCCCGGTGCCCGACAACTATTCCCAATACCTCAACGGGCTGAACCACGACAGCTACCTCAGGCAGTTGAAGGAAGTGATCGTCGGCAATACACCCGTAGAAAATGTGATCCTGCTGGAGATCAAACCGCATGACCAAAAAACAAGGATCGACTTCTATACCACCCACGACTACCTGGGCATTGCCATCGTTTGCATTACCGAACTGATCCAGGAAGGTAAAAAACTATACTACCTGCGCGATGGCGTTAAAACGCAAGTAAAGCGCATCTACAACCGGGTGATCTTCGATGAGCTCAAAGCCAAAAAGGATACCTTGGGCAGCCATGTCGATATCACCCAGGATCTCGATGTGCAATGGATCCCCCACCCCAACTGGTTTTACCGCATCAGCAAGTTCACCATCCCCTTTATCCGCCATGTGTATGTGCCGGAAACCTGGTTTGTGAATGAGTTGAAGCAGGTACCCGGCGACCTGGAGAATTATGTGTTGAAGCCGCTGTTCTCCTTTGCGGGGCAAGGCGTCAAGATCGATGTAACACAGGAAGACATTGTGAACCTGACAGACCCGGAAAACTGGATCCTGCAACGCAAGGTAAAATACGCCGACGTGATCCCTACCCCCGATGTACCCGCCAAGGTAGAGATCCGCATCATGTACCTGTGGCAGGATGGATGGCAAAGGCCCAGGCCGGCCATCAACCTGGCGCGCCTCAGCAAAGGGAAGATGATCGGCGTGGATTACAACAAGAACAAAGAATGGGTTGGCGGCAGCGTCGCCTTTTTTGAGCAATAGCGTTAACTTTACTGCATGCAACACCTCGACGACATCAAAGGAAAAGAGATCGTGCCGGGCTATTTCGGGCGCTTTGTACATGGCGACAAGATCACCCTGTCGTTTGTAGACATCAAGCAAGGGCATCCCTTGCCCGAGCACCAGCATCCGCACGAGCAGGTCACCTTCATCCTGGAGGGCGAACTGGAAATGATCATCGGCGGAGAGAAAATGGTATTGACGCCCGGCATGGTGCATGTAATACCGGGCAACACGCCCCACAGCGCCATCGCGCTGACCGACGTGCGGGTGCTCGATGCTTTTTCGCCCGTGCGGGAAGATTATCGCCTTTAACTGACTATCCACATAAAACAGTAATGCCGCTCCCGGAGGAGCGGCATTTTTCATTGTAAAGAACCACACAGCGTTTATTTACCGGTCATCCAATCAGGACGCACCTCATTGTCTTTTTTCTTGCTGACCATGTTGACATTGATCACCCATTCATCGAGGGTGTACAGCAGTTCGAGTTCTACATGAAACTCCCGGAACCTTTCATCGGCTGTCTGGATCTTGAAAGCACTGGTGACAAAATCCAGTTCTTCCGTGGCCTCTTCATAATCGCCATCGAGGTAATACAGCGAGCCATCAACCATCCGCAGCCGGCATTGATTCAGCTGCCGGTACAGCTCTTTGTAAGCCGCCTTGGCTTTTTTAAAGTCTTCGTGATGGAACATACGCGCCTGCCAGCTGGCCGTGGTATCCAGCTCGGAATGATACAGGCCTACCACGCAAAAATCGGCCCCGGGTAATGTTACCGTCGAAGCATACTGATGCCAGTCGCCATGGGCTTCTACCAGTTGGCCGGTAATGTGTTTGTAATTGTAAGGAAAGTCGCTGAGAATGGTTTCCACCGCCTTGATGAAACCAGGGTTTTGATCTTTCAAATGGCCAAATTGTGCCTTTGCAGTTGCGGACATGACCATACAGGTCAACAGCAGATTGGTTAACTTCTTCATTGGGTTAGATGTAGGATTTATTGTGTTGAGTTTTCCACAGGATATCAACGCATCCAATTAACGGTATTATTGTAAAAAATTGTGGGCGCTGTATCATTTATTTTTCAACCACCTAACGGAATGGGATAGGTACTAATAAAAAATCGCCCTGCTGTAACGTACAAGTACTACAGCAGGGCGATATTATTACGAACAGACAGGCGTATTAACCCAATACTTTTTTCCAGTAATGCAGCCAATCGAGCATGCGGCTGGTATAGCCGTACTCGTTATCAAACCAGGTGATCAGCTTCACGTGGTTGCCCACGACCGAAGTAAGAGTACCATCTACGATACAGGAATGGGTATTGCCTTTGATATCGAGCGACACCAGTTCTTCTTCGGTATAATCGACGATGCCTTTGTACTCGTTGGCGGCTGCCGTACGGAAGAGGTTGTTGATCGTTTCGGCCGATACTTCTTCTTTCAGTTGAAGGGTGAAATCGCCGAGCGCTCCATTGGCCACCGGCACCCGGGTAGATACCGTGGCGATCCTTCCCTGTAATACAGGAAACAGGTTTTCCAGCGAATGCGCCAGATCGATCTCAACAGGGATGATCGATTCGGCGGCAGCACGGCCGCGGCGGAATTGTTTGTGCGGCCCATCAACGATCCCCTGCCGGGACGTATAGGAATGCAGCACATTGATATGGACCGACTGTATGCCAATCGAGTTGAGCAAATACAGGATATGGGTAGAGCAGTTGGTCATGCAACCACCGGGAGAGATGATATCCGTTTCAGGCGTCAGGAGATGTTGGTTGAACCCGTAGATCATCAGGGGGATCTCCGGAGCGCCCGTGGTAGAGAGCAATACTTTCTTGGCACCCACCGCCAGGTGCGTAGAGGCCCCGGCCCGGCTGGTGAATTTGCCAGAGCATTCCAGTACCACATCGACACCCAGGGAAGCCCAGGGCAGCTTGTTCGGATCTGCCTGTTGCAGAATGGCGATGGACTGCCCGTTGACCACGAGTGTCTCTGCGCCCTGCATGGCCATCTCACCGGGAAAAGTACCGTACACCGAATCATACTTGAGTAGATAGGCCAGGTTGGCCGGCTCCATGATATCATTGATCGCTACCAGTTCCAGGTCTGTCCTGCCGACAAGCCGCCTGAAGAGCAACCGGCCGATCCGTCCCATTCCATTGATCGCTATACGCATGTGTGCTTGATTTTAAAAAGAGGGCAAATATCGCAACAATCCAGGGATTTTAGGCTCCCCGTTGCTGGTGACAAAGTCCAGGTGCTGGCCGGGCATTCCGGCACCGGCACACCGCCTGTTTTTGGCGAACGTACCATAGCGCCGCCGACTGCCGGTCGATGCCTTGCCGACCACCAGACGGTGGATAAACCCGCCTTTTTTGGGGATTACCGCCCTGTTTTGGCAGGCAACGGCGGCGGGCAGATTGGCCAAAAACGACCGGAAGGGGCAGTTTTGCACCCGAAACGGGTTAGCCGGATCGCTGAATCCGGCATTCATAAAATTCCAGGTAATTTGTAAGCCGGTAATAATCAAGCCCTCTTTGGACCGATTATTAAGCCTCTGTAAAAATTTGCCGGGAGGTCCTTTTAGCCGTCCCCGGAATAACAGGATTGTCCTACATTTGACCCTACCAACCTATTAGAATTCTACCAAACCAACCCCCGCTACATCCATTAAATTCTACCACGAGCACTGCCGTTTGAAAAAGACGGACCTGTGTGAACGGATGATTGTTTACTAACCCGATTAGGTTCTGAATTAAAACAATTAACTAAAACGGTGGAGGAGATTGTATGTATCAGTATGCATTGTTAGAGGCTGGTAATTATTACCTGATCCAGGAAAAAGAAGATAGCCAGGTATCATTGATCAAAGTAACGGTAGAAACAGATTATTGTCTTTATGTCACTAATTATGCAGAAGGACCGGAACTGAACTGGAAGAAGAAGTCCGATCCCATTTTCGATATTCTCGAGCTGCTGAGTGAGGACAAAGTGAAAGAATGGGAGTCCGTTTACAACGACAATCAGGATGCCTATTACGAAGAAGATGATGACTAATGCAATAAACCAGCTCCCGGCCCCTTGTAGCAGCCGGGAGCGGTTTTTTCTGTTTATCCCCGCCGATAGTATGTCCGTCACCGCTCCGTAAAATTCTCCTGCCGGGCACTGCGTGCAATAGCATCTCCTACTACATTCTACTTATTTCCCCTGGAGCTCCGCACTTGTTTTTGACGGATGTCGTCTATTATTATATTCTGGTTAACATAAAATTGTATAAATTAGGCTGTGCTGTAACCCTGACACCTTTTAGCCCAAACGATCTGCCGAGCCATATCACCCTGCACAGCACAAACGTACAAACGGGTACAATTTTTCCAGGATCTAATGGATGCTACAGGTATGAATTTCAACGACGAAAAATATAATCATATTCGCAAAGTATTGCTGATCATCGTCAGCATACTAACCATATTACCCCTGGCCCCACTCATCAACCGGTACATTCCGCCTTTGATGATCGGCGATTGGAACATGGACCTGACTTTATCCGTCGTACTGGCGAGCCTTGCTACCTGGCTGGTATTGCGCATTTTTCGTTTTCTGCTGATCCCCGCCGTAGGGCTTTGTATACTGGTATTGCTGTACAACCAGCTGACCAACGGATACGGCTTCAGCCATATGGTGACCGATTACCGCACCATGGTCGAGAACAACTGGGGCAGGAATGGGCAAAAGGAAACCGACCTGATCCTCACGCCGGGCATCTTCGATGGACCGCTGACAAAAACGATCAAAGTGCTGCAATCGAAGGTCGATTCGAAAGATTCTGTCGTGCGCAATTTTGCCGTGCGCCACTCACTCGATTTCTTCGACGAGTACCATACCAAGTATGGCCCCATCGTACGGCACCTCTCCCTGTTTAAATACATCAACACCAATTTCAAATATGTGTCCGACTCGGAGCGTGACGAATACTTCGCCACGGGCCGCGAAACGATCGACAACGGTTTGGGCGGAGATTGCGACGATCATACTATTCTCATGGTTTCGACCCTGAAATCGATCGGTGCTCACTGTCGCATGGTGCTTTCTGAAGGACACCTGTATCCCGAGCTCTACGCCGGCGACAAGAAATCATTCGACCGTTTGCAGCAGGCGATCATCTACCTGTTCAGCGATCGCCAGATCGACAATATCTACTACCACGAACAAAACGGACAATATTGGATCAACCTCGATTACACCGCCAAACATCCCGGTGGTCCTTACCTCAGTGAAAAGGCCTACGCCATTATTGATTTATGACAATCAATTAAAATTCTTACCTCCTATATTCAGTCTACAGCATGGACTATTCGATGATATGTGCTATATTTAGCAACATTCGATGCACGCATGACTGTAGCACCCCTTGCAGCCATTATATCGACTTATTCCTTTATGGCTATACCGGCCGCCCTACTCATCCAACGTCCCCACCGTATGGAATTTCCGGTAAAGCTGCTGTTAGTCTATTCCCTTATTGCTTTTTTGTGTGACTGTTTGCCGGGCCTGGTGCTTGCTACGCCTACCTTTAGCCGGATTCTCTCCTTTGCGTTTACCATTTTCGAATACACGGTATTTACCCTTTTCTATCTCCACTTTCTGCAACGAAAAAGTCTCCGCCGCGTCGTACTGGGCGGTTCCCTCCTCTTTGCCGGCATTGCCGTACTGGAATTACAGAAATTTGGGGTGGTGTATTACAGCCGGTTCAATGCAGGCATGACCGTGATCCTGATCATTGGCTACAGCCTGCTGCTGTACCACGAATGGTTAACGGATAACCCGATGGAGCTCATCCACAAGAAACCTGCCTTCTGGATCACGCTGGGGTGCCTCCTGTACCTCTCCGGCCATTTCTTTTTTTTCATTGCCGTGGGCAAACAATGGGAGCAGAACTGGATACTACATGCAGTATGCAATATCGGGAAGAACGTACTGTTTGTAATCGCTATCTGGCAGACCTATCCCGCGATTCGTCCCAGAAAGATCTTTTGATCGCCGCGGTGGCCGGTATCCGGCGCAAGCCTTTTAGCAGCAGGCCGGAACTACCGATCGCAATAGAAATAATGGTAGAGATGTAATAGATGAGGAATTTATCGACCGTATCGGCGAAATCGATGAGGTAATAGTCAAAAATATAGACGACGATATAGGTGCCATACTGAAACAACAAGGCACCATGTATGAGCAGCAGGGCTTTCTCGCGGCTGGCATGCTCTATCTGCTGCAGAAAAAGCGAGATCTGCCAGATGATGATGGTCAGGATGAAAAGCAACCCCACACCCAGGGCATATTTCAGGGAGTCATAGTCGAAACCACCATGAATAAGACAGGCGATCTCAAATACAATAAAGAGCACCAGACTGATGCGGATAAAGCGCTTCAACCGGTCCGAAAATGCAGCGAGATAGATCACCCCCACCATCATCGGAATATCGATGGCATTGTAGATCACAATCGCTACCTCCAGGAATTTTTTGTTGAGGTCCTTGATCAGCAGCATCGCGTTGATCAACCCATTGACAACCCAGTACGCTGCAAAGAAGTTAAAGGGAACAGCCTGCCAAAGTTTTTTGAGCAATACGATCACCGCTGGAACGAAAGACAGGATGACCGTTAAGACAGATATGACATCGTAAAATTGACTTTTCACTAAGCTGGCATTACCCCTTAAAATCGCTCGAAAACAGCAAAATATTGCCTGTTGAGGGTTTTTCAGTATTACTACCCCCGCAATTCCCTGCATAAAATACGATAGGTATCCGCAGCTTTGGACCAAGCCCGCGTAAATTCCACTGGCAGGCCGTTTTACATATACCCAAACACCCTGATCCCAGGTCATTTCTGCCCGTTTGCCCCTACCGGGTCTGGCTAAAAATCCCGGTAGTATTGCCGCCTTTACCGTGTAAGTTTCTGCCGGTAACGCCAGCCACCCTTGCCATTCGGCCAGACTCCTTTGCCATTCACCGCAATCCCGACAGGCCATTGCAGAACTTGTACTACATTTAACTTTATACCTGCATTAAAACACCCTCTATGCGCTTACGCCATTTCGTTATAGGACTTGCCCTGCTGGCCAGTTCCCCTGTCTTTGCCCAACCAGCACCGCTGCATGACCTGGCCGACGACTACCTGACGCCAGCCTTTCATGCCGGACGCCGTGATTCCCTGCGCCAGCTGATGCCCGCCAATTCCGTCACCGTAGTATTGGCCTTTCCTACGCGCAACTTTTCGAACGACGTGGACTATGTTTACCATCAAAACCCCGATCTGTATTATTTCTCGGGGTATAAAGAGCCGCATTCACTGATGCTGATCTTCAAAGAACCGCAAACCGCGGCCAATGGCAGCACCTTCAAAGAAGTACTCTTCGTTCAAAAACGGAATGCACAGGCCGAACAGTGGACCGGTAAACGCATGGGCGTAGAGGGTGCCAAAGAAAAACTCGGACTTGCCACCGTATACAATGGAGAAGAGTTTAAAAACTTCGCCGTTGATTTCTCCAAGTTCGATAAGATCATCATCGACCGCCTGCCAACCGATGTGGCCGACGCACGTGGTGACAATGCCGACCTGTATGACCTGCTGAAGCAATTGAAAGAGAAAGCCCAGATACCCGACAATTACCAGCAGGACAAACGCTTTGGCACCGGACTGTTTCGCCAGTACACCGGGCAGCTGCGGGAGATCAAGACCGAAGAGGAAGTGGTATTGCTGCGCAAGGCGGTAGAGATATCCTGCCATGGCCAGGCCGAAGTGATGAAAGCGGTCAAGCCGGATATGTCGGAACGTGAAGTACAGGGATTACACGAATACGTACACAAGAAATACGGCGCTGAATATGTTGGTTATCCTTCTATCGTTGGTGCCGGCAACAATGGTTGTGTACTGCACTATACGGAAAATGAAAAACTGCATGTAGAAAACAAGATGGTACTGATGGATGTAGGCGCCGAGTACCACGGCTATACCGCCGATGTAACCCGTACGGTACCTGCCAACGGCAAGTTCACCGCAGAACAAAAAGCGATCTATGAGATCGTGTATGAAGCCCAGGAAGCAGCTTTCAAGCTGTGTAAGGAAGGCACCAGCTGGCAGGAACTGGACCGCGTATCACGTGGCGTGGTAGCCGATGGACTGATCAAACTGGGTATCATCACGAAGAAAGAAGACGTCAACAAATACTATCCCCACGGATTGGGCCATCATATCGGCCTCGATGTGCATGACCGCTCCGCCTCCGGCACCCTGAAGAAAGGGATGGTCATTACCATCGAGCCAGGCATCTATATCCCCGAGAACAGTCCTTGTGACAAAAAATGGTGGACGATTGCTGTGCGCATCGAAGACGATCTGCTGATCAAAGAGAAGGATTATGAACTGCTGTCCTGGGCAGCCCCCCGCAAGGCAAGCGATATAGAGAAGACAGTGGCAGAGAAAAGTCCGCTCGACCAGTTTACCCTCCCCAAACTGCAATCGGGCAAGAAAGGCTTCTAATAGGTTCCAGCAACGATATTGACTTAGACCAGGCCGGCAACACGCCGGCCTTTTTTGTGCCCTGCCTGATGGAACTCTCTATTTCCGTCAAACACCCATCCTGCCTGCACATACCCGCATCAGGCAGAAATACACTTATCAGGTCAATACCGCAAATACCGAAGTTTGACCAGCGATTTGCGCAATAGATAATTTTAGTAAAAACACGATATTAACAGGCGTACTTATACCTAAAACAGGTGGTTTCTGGCAAAAACACTATAAATATTTCGGTAATACCACGCGTCATATCAGTGTTATTTACGATATTAGTGGCAGAATCCGAAGCAGAAAAATGAGGCGGTTCTGCGCTATGTCAGATTAAGTGTTAAAATTACCTTTGTAACAGCTGATCTGATATCCGCACCGAAGACCGAACCAATATCCAACACATCCAATATCAGCTTGAAAGATCAAAATCCACTGAAACCGTAGTGTTCTGATAGTAGCAACAAGGTTTTAGACACATCCTGAAAGACCACATAATAGATTCCAATTCCTGAAAGAAATTCCATGATCCAGCAGGTCCTGAAAACCCAGTCGATATCCTAAAAACCTTTCCAAACAAGAACAGCTCAAAACCAGTATTATCCAATTCCAGTGAAGACGTTCTAAGTTTACCTTTCGATTCGACTGAAAAGATTAAGACATTCAAAAAGCCATCGCTCCCAAGGAGGATGGCTTTTTGATTTTCACTCCCCGCCGGCCACCATCCACTTTGTAAATGATTTTACAGGAAGCCCGGCAAAACCACCTGGTGGCTTTTTGATTTTCCTTACCTTAACAGCTATGATCAACCAACTCAATAGGATAGCCCCATTATTGCTGCTCAGTACTGCCCTTGCCCTCGACACACCAGCTGCCACCTACCCGGCCGCTAGCCCGGCTGTAGTTGCCGGCGACTCGCCGAAAGTACAGCTGCTCACCAGCGGCACCGACGTCAGCATCCGCGGCCTCAGTGTCGTGAATGACAAGATTGTATGGGTAAGCGGCAGTAAGGGAAAAATAGGCCGCTCTACAGACGGTGGGGCCACCTGGCTATGGACGACCGTGCCGGGCTTTGAGAAACGTGATTTCCGGGATATTGAAGCGTTCGATGACCAGACAGCGGTGATTATCGCCATCGCCGAACCCGCCAATATACTCCGCACCACCGATGGGGGTAAAACCTGGACCACCGTATTCACCGATACGACCAAAGGCATGTTCCTCGATGCCATGGCCTTTGCCGACCAAAAGAAAGGTATCGTGGTGGGCGACCCCATCGACGGCAACACCTATATCGCCACCACCAGCGATGGCGGCAGGAGCTGGACCAAGATGTTGCAACCGGTGATCCCCGCACCAGCCGGTGATGGGTTCTTTGCCGCCAGCGGTACCAATGTCGTGTACCAGAAAAACGGTGATTTCACAGCCGTATCGGGAGGTAAAGAATCGAGGTTGCTCACCCCTGCTGGTGCCAGCATCATGCCGGGCATCATTCAGGGCAGAGAGATGACAGGCGCCAACTCCATCGTGCGCAGCGGCAACATCGCCATTGTGGTAGCGGGAGACTATGAAAACAACAAAGACACCACCAACAATTGCATCTATTCGCACGATAACATGAAGACCTGGCAGGCACCGGTGAAGCGCCCCAGGGGCTATCGCAGCTGCGTAGCGCAGATCGATCAGCAAACCTATGTTACCTGTGGTACTGCCGGCATCGATATTACCCGCGACGCGGGCCAACACTGGCAATTCATTGCACCCGACTCGTATAACGTTTGCCAGAAGGCAAAGAAAGGGAAAGCGGTATTCCTCGCCGGTGGCAATGGACGTATTGCTAAGCTGGTGTATTGAGCAACTACACCCGTCAGTGCTGGGTAGCCGCCACACAATTGGCGCGCTTGATAGCACCTACTTGGGGCTCCGCTTGTGCAGGCGTGTAGCCTTTACTTCTTGAACATGAAGTACACGGCGCCCAGCAGGAAGCCAAAGCTCACCAGGTACTTCCAGTGAAAAGGCTCCTTGAGGTACAGCACGGCAAACACGGAAAACACGATGAGGGTGATCACTTCCTGGGTCATCTTGAGTTGAAACCCATTGAATCCGTTGGCATACCCCAGCCGGTTGGCAGGTACCATCAGGCAATATTCAAAAAAGGCGATGCCCCAGCTCACCAGAATGGCTTTCCACAGCGGAACATTTTCCTGCTTGAGGTGGCCGTACCAGGCAAACGTCATGAATATGTTAGAAAGTAATAGTAAAATAATGGTGCGCATAGCTTGTTATTTTTCAAGTGTATCTAACTGTCGAAATTAGAATTTCGTATCTTGACCACAAAACTCTAACATATGATATCCAGCAAAATTGACGAAGCCCTCAACCGGCAGATCGACCTGGAAGGTTTTTCTTCCATGTACTACCTGGCGATGGGCTCCTGGGCAGAAGTTAAAGGATACAACGGTGTAGCGAAGTTTCTCTATCATCATTCCGATGAAGAGCGCCTGCACATGCTGAAGCTGTTCCATTACATCAATGACCGTGGCGGCCATGCGATCGTTCCCCCGTTTGCAGCACCGCAAAAGGACTTCAAGAATATCCAGGAGATCTTCGAGATCGTATTGTCGCATGAAGTAAAAGTATCCAACGAGATCAACGCCCTGGTAGAACTGTGTATACAGGAGAAAGACTATACCACGCATAACTTCCTCCAGTGGTACGTAACCGAGCAGATCGAAGAAGAAAGCCTGGCGCGTCAGGTACTCGACAAGCTGAAACTGATCGGTGAAGACAAGGGCGGCATGTACCTGTTTGACCGCGACCTGGGTGTATTGAACCCACACGGCGGCAGCGGTGGTGGCAGTAAAGGGGGCCACGGGCATTAATTGCTATCAGCATTACTATAGTAAAAGGGCCTCACGATTGTCGTGGGGCCCTTTTTAGTATCGCAATCGCTGTTACCGCAGTTTGGCAGTCAGCCTTTCGATGCCCGATTCTTTTACATCGACGGAGTCAAACACCCGTAAAGCCTTTCCCTGGATCGTATCTTTTCCTACAAAATAATACTTGCCCAGATTGATATTGTACAAAGCGATGACCCCGTTGGATTGGGTATTGATATTGTAAGCAGCATATTTTACGGAATCGGCTACGGCTGCCACCTTGCTTCGGTAAATCCTGATGGGCAGGTTGGGCAACAGACCACCCAGGGTATCGGTAAACTGTACGTACATTCCATTCAGGTAAGCAGGCGCAATGTCGAGCGTCGTACGCACCACTTTATTGTCGTTGAACTCGCCACTTTCGATCCTTTTGGCACCTATGTATTCTATATTGTCCTTCAGGTAACGAGTAAATACGATGTATGGCTTTTTTTCGCAGACAAAGTTGAAGGAGAAGTACCCCGACTTGTCGGTTTTAGTGGCAAAAACGTAGGAGCTGGTATCATTGCCCGTATTTAAATAGATGGTTTGATCGGCCAGTGGCGTTTTCAACACTTCCGAAGAGGATCCTGTCAGGTAAGCGTAACCGGTGAGGGTAGCCTCACTTCCAAATGAGTCGTATTTGTCACATGCTGCCAGGAGCAGACATATGGCCATAATAATATAGACTGGTATTGATTTCATAACGGAGGTTTTGGATTGGTTAAAAGTTCAGGAATTTACCGAGTTCTGCAAATAAAGTAAGGTCGGTAGACAGCCCCATGAAAAAGGCAGCGCGGTATGGCTTTTTATCCTGGAAAACCTTACCATCTTTATAAGACTTGTAGTGGTATTTATTAAACATACCACCCACATTGAAACAGAAACCCGGCCACAGATCGAACCCCACACCCGTATAGATATTGTCCATCGGTTTTTTGACATCAAAGGCTACTGTAATGCTGGTTCTGGAAAGCAGTAACGGTTTCCCATCCCGATCTTTTCCGGTAATGAACTGCGGGCTACGAATATCTGTTTTGCGGAGGTATACTTTAAGTCCTACCACAAACTTCACGGTAGCTTCCTGGTCGATGGAGAAATTGCCGGCCGAGTCCCGGTTGACCGAGGCAAGCCGTTGTGGTACCCAGGCGATGCCCGCCATGGGGAATAAGCGGTATAACTTGTTGATGCGATAGCTGAACGTATCTGTAGGTACTTTGTCCAGCTTGAGGGAATCGCCCCCCTGTGCATTCAATACGACGGTATTGAGGTAGTAAGTAGCCTTTCGTGGTCCTTTTACCTTCTTGACGGGGTTGGTAACTTCTGAATGATAAGCCTTCGATTTGTCGGTTTGTTCCTCCAATTGAAGGGGTGGGTTGGATTGCCCCATCAGATAGTCGATGGCCTTGTTGTATATCCGTATATCCTGCAATCTGTTGGTCAATTCGTCAATAACCGAATCCGATGCTGCCAGCAACTGATCAACCCTTACAGCAGCACCACTGCCTGTGCCTGTCTGTGATGCCTTCAATGCCTTTATCTGAGGGATAAGTATATCCGATAACAGTGATTGATCATTTTCAATTTCTTTGAAAGTCAGGTTCAGGGAAGCTTTTTGGTTCGGCTGAAGGTTATGCGCCAGGATGATCACAGGATCAGTTTCCAGGTACTCGTCAGTTAACCGGTCATTTATGATTTCATAATTGGTTGCCGCATCATGATGCCGCATCCAATAGTAATTATTATCTGTGCCATCAACAAACAAAACACCGTTGTTAAGTGCAAAAGTGGTCGTACAAAATACCTCTTTATTGGTATTGCTCACTTTTTCCTGTTGCACGTACGCTGCAACCGTCTGCTCGATGGACTGCAGCTGTTTTTTATAAGACTCGATTACATCCAGTAAGGAATCTAATTGTTTGTCTTTTAGCCTATCCAGGTTGCTCTTTAAAAAGGATTCCCTGGTCTGTAGTTTGATCCGCAGCGACCCCAGCGCGCTCGTATCAGGGCGCTTTGCAAGACCTTCGCCAAATCCGAATGGATTGGTAGCCGGCATCACCGTAGTCTGATACCATAGCCATTTCAACACCCAGTCTTTGTTGGAAGTTGCGACAACTTTCGGCACATACAAAGCCAGCATCTGATCAATCTCTTTATTCAACTCAGCCCCTCTACTGATGATCGTTTCCAATAATACTTTGTATTTGATCAATAATTTATCATCGTGTAGGCCGGCCTTTCGCTCCTTCAAAAGATCCGCAATGATCTTTTTGCAGGAATCAGCAAACAGCTCTACCCGCGGCACCAACGATTTGATCTCCTGCTGAAACTTCGGCAATACACTGGCATCGATCAATTGTGCATAGAGACCATTGGTTTTGGTAAACCATTCAAATACCAGTTTCCGGTAGGCATCTGTTTTCCTGATTTCAAATCCAATCCGCGATTCCGACCCTTTAGGTGTCACCAACAACGCATTGCCGGTCTGATTGGGCCCAAACGCATCGTTTATTATGCTGGCAGTATTCTTTAGTACAACTTTGTAATACTTTTGTTGCGCAGCGCTGAAAGACGGGATATAGTTGAATGAAGCCCCCGACAGAGGATTAGCGATTGCCTGTTTAATTTCATTGACGACGAGATTGATGTCCCCATTGCTAATACCAAATAAAGTGGATAGTACTTTCATCTTGTCGGCATCTTTCCTCATTTCAGCAATGAGCGATTCGGCTCTTTTCAACTGGTTGACGTAAGCATTCTTGTATTTGTCGAAAGATTCCTCGGGGTCGTTTAGGTTCAATTGAATGTTATCAGTACGTCCCAATCGTTCCGGCAATACGGGACCTATTTTTCCAGCCTTGTCAACTTGTATAGTCCAGGTCTTCTGTCCCCAGCTTACCGCCCAACAAAAGAGCACCGGAATAAAAAAAACACATTTCATATTTTAATTTTTAGCGTGTAAGAATGAGGCCGCATGGCTTTAAAAAATCAATTCAATAGCCTGCCGCCCGCCTGCACCGTTTACAATCTGTGCGGATTCGTGAAGCCGGGGAAATCCATCCTTCTCCCAGTTGGGATGGATGGGTTGACTTCCTCCCATAATAGAAATGTCGCTTAGCAGAACAGAAGGTTCCGGGGGATAATGAAGTCGTTCGCTATGTCGTTTTACCTCCAATGTTCCGCAGCAGTTGTATAGCTCTTCGATATTGCCTATACTGGCCGTATCGATGAAAGTTGCTGACTCATGTTCCTCAAAAAAACATTGATACCGGAATTTGTTGCCGCTTCTCCCTACCATCCGGATGGTAGCGGTCAGATGATCACCCGATTGTACGGTTACCAGCGTGGAAGATTTGAGTGGCAGGTTAACGGATCCTTCCGCCAGGCAACAGCCAATGGTCCATTCACGGTCACCACCCATTTGAGACCTCCCCCATTGCAGGATGGGCTGTAGTATCCGTTCCTTATCCTGAAGTCCGATAAAGATCATGATATTTTGTACGCCTACCTTAGAAGGAGGATCGGGCACCACCATGGAACAATTAAAGGAGGTAACAGCAGGTTCATCATCGAGATTATAATGCATGACTGCCCGCCAGTTGCTGTTCTCAATGGAGACAGGCGGCCGATTACCGACAGCCAGTTCCGCTGTTTCGAAGGCGCTTACCCGCGAACCGTTTTTGCGGCCCCTCGGCGCAGCCTTTTTAGCTACTCTTTTCCTGGCAGCATTCAGCCCTGCCGGCAGCTTAGTAGCAGAGACTTTCTTGACAGCTGCTTTCTTCACAGCCTGCTTCTTTGTTGCAGGCTGCCTTATCACCTTTTTCTTCTTCAACACCTTCTTCCCCGAGGGTCTTGATGCGACCTTTTTGACAACCTTTCTCTTTTTGACTGCCTTTTTAATTTTTCCTTGTTCAGTATCTTTCTTTGCAGCCACCTTTCGGCCCCTTTTCGCACGCACCTTCTTCGCCGCTTTCTTTTTTAAGCGCTTCTTATCACTAACGACCGCTTCTTTCTCCGAGGCCTTTTTATCCTTCTTTGCCACCGGCTTTCTGTCGCGACGTGCTGGCTGTGTCACCTTTTTAGACGTGGTTGATCTTTCCATGGTCAATAAGATTGAATGATTACAATACCCCGCATTCAGCTTCCATAAAAGTAGTTCTGCACACCAGCCCGGGCAAAGGTGTTTATACGGTATTTCGCCGGGTCTATTCCCGCCTGGAGTAACTACAATAAAAAATCCCGCTCGAGGCGGGATTTTTCTTTTTCCTATTGACCTAATGAAATGTCTTAGTTGAGACTTCTAAAGTCTACCGGCACCAGTTTACTCACCCCTGGCTCCTGCATCGTCACCCCGTAGATCACGTCTACCGAACTCATCGTTTGCTTGTTGTGCGTGACGATGATGAACTGGCTCTCTTCCGAGAACTTACGGATCATATTGGTGAACTTACCTACGTTGGCATCATCCAGCGGCGCGTCCACCTCATCGAGGATACAGAACGGCGCGGGTTTGATTAGGTAGATCGCGAACAGCAGGGCCGTGGCGGTCAGCGTCTTCTCACCACCACTCAGCTGCGTGATCGAAGAAGGACGTTTACCCTTGGGCTTCGCAATGATATCGATGCTGGTTTCCGCGAGGTTCTCGGGATTCTCCAGGATCATATCTGCCGTATCGTCTTCCGTGAAGAGCGCCTTGAATACGCGCTGGAAATTCTCCCGCACCCGGTTGAAGGTTTCGAGGAATTGCTGGTTGGCAGTGGCCTCTACTTCCTGAATGGTTTGCAACAGGCTGTCTTTCGCTGTAACCAGGTCATTCTTTTGCTCGAGGATGAACTCATAACGCTTCTTCATTTCCGTGAAGGCTTCTATCGCCGTGGGGTTCACCTCTCCGAGGTTTTCCAGGCGTTTCTTCATCCGGTCACATTTCTCCTGGAGCTCTTCGGTGGCCACATCCCCTATGCGGGGCTGGTCGATGATATCATCGAGGTTGATGCGGAATTCCACATTCAGCCTTTCCTTCATACCGGCCAGTTGCAGCTTCAGCTCATTGAGCTTATCCTTGATTTCGGTGAGTAGGTGCTCAAGTATTTCACGCTCTTTGTTCTTCGCGCGCAATTCACTTTCTTTTTCACCCAGTGAATTACGTTGGTTGTAATAAGCCTGATCGGTTTCGTTGAGGATCTTCTCCGACTCTTCCTTCTTGCGCATCAGGTCTACCAACCCGTTTTCGGCAGTGCCCAGGGCCTCTTCGCTTTCGAGGATGTTCTCGGCCGTTTGTTTCAACTGAGAAGCATTGGTCTCGATCTGACCACGAAGGCCCGTCAGCTGGTTGCGTTTGAACTCCAGCTCGGTGGTCAGGGCATTGATCTTACTGTGCTGACGGGTTACCTGCAGGTTAAACTCGTTGTAGGTAGCCAGCGCACTATGGTATTGGCTTTCGGCCGATTTGTAATCACTTTCTGCTGCCTGCAGTTTCTCCCGTACTTCGTTGAGCTGGGCGACCAGGACCTGCCACTCTTCGCGCGTACCGGAGATCGAAGAATTCACATTCTCCAATTGGATCTGCAGTTCTTCCAACCTGTTTTGAGAAGTACTCTTCATGCCATGCAGGTTCTCGATCTTGTTCTGCAGGGAGAATACCAGGTTGGTGAGGTGATTGATATCGTTTTGTGCCTGCTTGATGGCAGTATCTTTCAACTGCTCATTGTAGGACATCACTTCGTTTTGCTTGTCCTGGATCGCTTCTTTCAATCCTTTCACCGATGTTTCGAGGGTCTGGATCTGCTCGGCCAGTTTTTCGAGATTCTTGGCACGACCGATCTTTTTACCTTCAAACATCCCTACGCTACCACCGGTGAGGGAGTACTTACCCTTCACATATTTACCGGTCTTTTCCAGTACGATGGCGCCGTTGCTATTGGTGAGGGCGTCTTCGTTTTCGGCGATGAAGACGGAAGACAACAAGTGCTCGGCCAGCTGGCGGTATTTGGCGTCTACCTCGATCACGTCCATGGCGGCAATGGTACCGGCAGGCTGGTGGGCCGCGGCTTCTGTACTGCCATTCAGCTTATCGAGCAGGAAGAAATTCGCTTTACCCTTCTTGTTGGCATCGAGCAGGTGTACGGCTTGCAGACCTTCCTGCAGGTCGTTCACCACATAATAGTTCAGGTAGGGTTCCAGCACGTTTTCTACCGCAGCACGAAACTCTTCCTTTACATAAATGATATCCGATAAGATGGGCGCTGTATGATTCCAGTTGGGATTCTTGTGCAGGAACTTGATGCTTTCGGGGTAACCTTCCATCGAGTCGATGAGGCTCTTGAGCAGGTCATGTTCGTTTTTACGGGCATCGAGCTTACGGCTTTCCTCGGCCAGTTCCTGGCGGAGCTTTTCCATCTGCCCCTGTGCCTGCAGGATCTGCTCTTTGGTACGCTCCTGGTGCTCTTGCAGGTTTTGCAGATCACGTTGGCGGCCTTCCAGTTCTTCTTCTTTGGTTACACGTTCTTCTTCCAGTTGTTTCAACTGGCTGTTACGTGCTTCCTGCTCTTCTTCGAGGCGGGTAATACCCTGCTCGAGGTTGCGGATCGAGTTGTCGGCGATTGCCACTTTCTTTTCCGCGTCGAACTGGTTGCGCTGCATGCTGAGGTTTTCCGAACGGAGGCTGTCGACCGTCACGCGCTTTTCGTCGAACACCTTGCGTTTTTCTTCGCTGGCATCCTTCAGGTCTTCCAGTTGGTTTTGCAGGCTTTCGAGTTTGCCTTCTTCTTCACCGACCTGCAGGGTGGTGAATTCGATGCTTTCTTCGATGCCTTTCAGCTGACCTTCGCTTTTATTGAGGAACTCCTGCAAGCTGTTCTCGCGTTCCTTCAGGAAGTTGAGGCGCTGCGAAGCCAGGTTCTTATCATTCTCTTTGGTCCGTAATTTCTGTACGAGGTCGTTGAACTCGTGCTGCATGCTTTGCAACGCGCGTTCCTTTTCGATGAAGCCCACCTTCTCCTGCTCGATCACCGCTTCTTCATTGGCGATCTCGGCTTCGAGGCGGATCTTTTTGTCCGTTTCCGTTTCGGATTGCTGGTTGAGGTCGCGCCAGGTGAGGTTGAAGCCCTCCAGCGATGCCTTGGCCAGCTCGATGCTCAGTTCACGGTATTCCTTCTTGATCTCGTAATACTTCTCCGCCTTCTTGGCCTGGTTTTCGAGGCTCTTGAGCTGGTTGTTGATCTCAAACAAAAGGTCTTCGATACGGGCAAGATCCTGCTCGGTGGCATCGAGTTTTTGTTTGGCTTCTTTTTTACGCGTTTTATAGATCGTAATACCGGCAGCCTGTTCCAGCATGCGGCGGCGGCTGTTTTCTTTGTCTTTGATGATTTCATCCACCATACCCAGCTCGATGATGGCGTAGCTGTCGGTAGAGACACCGGTATCCATGAAGAGGTTCTGGATATCTTTCAGGCGGCACTGTACGTCGTTGAGGCGGTATTCGCTCTCACCGCTCTTGTAGAACTTACGGGTTACGGTCACCGTGTTGAACTCCGTGGGCAAGAGGTTGCGGGTATTCTCGAAGGTAAGGCTTACCTCCGCCAGACCACTGGCCGAGCGGGTCTTCGATCCGTTAAACACCAGGCTTTCCAGGTTCTCGCTACGCAGGTGACTGATCTTTTGCTCGCCAATTACCCAACGGATACTATCGATGATATTACTTTTACCGCAGCCATTGGGCCCGATAACGCCAGTAATACCCTCATCGAAGTTGAGTACGGTCTTGTCGGCAAAACTTTTGAAACCTTTAATTTCTAAACTCTTTAATCGCACAGTGTTCTTATTTTTTTAAGGACAGCAAATATAGAAGAATAGGGGTACAAAATACATAGGGGTATAGTTACCCACAGGATTACGCACATGGAATTATACACAAACACTGCACCATGTGGATATCCTCGACCCAATGTGGATAAAATAGCAGGCAATGGTGAATAAGTCATAGCGGCCATACTCCCGCAACCCGGTCATATTTCACTGGTCGTGAAGGGTTTGAAAGCAGGCCCGACGCGTGTATGGCTTTTACGGCTGTTGAAAAGCCAGGTAAATGCAGTAATTTTTACCAACCAAACCGTAGCTGTCATGTCTTTTGTCATTTTCGCCGTTTTTGCGGTGTCGGTGGTCCTGCTGTTCAGGTTGTTTCGGCTTCCGCGCAACGGGCAGGCGGTGTACAAACCTTTGTACGAACTACACCTGCAGCACCAGTCCGTACATTACCGGCTCGTGGGGGTAGGGTTGCTCGCGGGCGCCGTAGCGGGATTGGGCAGTTACCTGCTATTGCCGGCCATCTGCGACCTGCGGCTGTCATACATCCCTCAAAAAGAATATACTTTTCGGCCGGCAGCCGGCGCCTTCCGTACCGCCGCTATTTTTCTCGGACTGTACATCGGTACCCTGGTAGCCCTGTACTGGGGCAAACGACGGCTGAAAGACAAATGGGCCGAGTACCTCGTGTACCAAAGCCTTCGATACAAAGGACTCTCCCCTGCCCCGCTCAAGGTATCGGTGATCGTACTGGGACTGCTCGCAGGCGCCGCGAGCCTGGCCGCCACCGATCATTTCATCGCGTTTACCACCGATAGTATAGTGGTGAAGTCCACTTTCTCGCCACGTGTGCACCGCTATACGTACGATCAGCTCGAGGAGATCAGGCAGGTAGAAACGTTTACCAGCTTTACCGGCACGGTGGTGTACGATCCGCATGCAGTGCTGCTCTTTACGGACGAGCGCAACTGGAATTTCCGCAGCGAGGGATTATCGCCGCGGCCCGAGGAAAAGGAGTTCATCCCCTGGTTGTTGCGGCGAACGGGTAAAAAGTTGGTACAACTGGAAGCTGAATAAAAAACAGGTAGGGTTCCTTGGTTGCTATGGCGAACAGGTAAAAAGCAGTTGCTAGTAAATGCTGTCTTCCTTAGTTGCAACAGGAACCGGCAAAAAGCTGGTACAGCTCGAATCTGAATGATTAAAATGTAACGTATGTTATTCAAGCAAGTTCATCTCGACGGTATCCGGCAAGGCAGTCAGCAACAAAATCATACGCACCTGAAAACATAGCAGCCCCTTCTTCGTTGTAGTACTATCTTCGAATCAAATCATTGACCGTGTCCGATCCTATCCTGACCATCGCCAAACGCATCAAGTCACTCGCCGATACCGGTTTGCTCTATACCGCCAACGACTACGATCGTGAACGCTATACCGAACTGTTGGAGATCAGCCACGCATTGACCAGCCTGCTGATCGGTAAGCCCATTGAAACGATCAAAAACTTCTACGTCCCCAACAAAGACTACCCCACCCCAAAAGTCGATGTGCGGGGACTGCTGCTGAATGAACAGGGAGAAATTTTGCTGGCCCGTGAAATGGCCGACGGCAAATGGACTTTGCCCGGTGGCTGGGCAGATATCGGGTATTCACCGGCACAGGTGATCGAGAAAGAATTCAAAGAAGAAACCGGACTGTCAGTTACCGCCACGCGCCTCCTGGCCGTCTTCGACAAGCGTTGTCACCCCCATCCGCCACAAGCTTTTTACGTATATAAGTTTGCCCTGCTGTGCACATTGACCGGACCGTTGCAACTACAAAAAGGTTTCGACATACTCGATGTTGCCTTCTTCCCCCTCGATCAATTGCCGGAACTGTCCACCGACCGTATTCTTGCCTCGCAGATCGAACTGCTATACAAAAAAGCAGTCAACGGGGATGTTGCTGCTTATTTTGATTGACGGTTTCATGGCTATATAGCACGCAACAGACCGGTCCGTCTGCCTTTTTCTGAGCTGCGTATAGAAACATTTTTTGTATGCCGGCGACTGATGTCCTGAAGCCGCAAAAAATAGGCTAACTCGCCGTCTTCGATAGCTCCCAACCCAGCATGGCCTTTTTCCGTTCGGTGCCCCAATGGTATTCGCCAATGATGAGGTTTTTGCGGATGATCCGGTGACAGGGAATGAGGTAGGCGATGGGATTGGCCCCTACTGCCGATCCCACGGCTTGCAACGCTTTGGGTTGATCGATGTGCTGCGCGAGTGATTGATAGGTACTGACGGCCCCATAAGGTACTTCGAGCAAGGCATTCCAAACCTTAACCTGAAAATTGGTGCCTTTCACAAGTACGCTGAGTTTTTCCTGGGCGCCGGGTTTGCGGTGAAAGATAGCACTGGCCATCATTTCTGTATTGCGGCTGTTTTCCCGGATAGACGCTTTCTCCCAGGCTTTCTCCATTTCTTCAATGGCCACACTGCGGTTGTCTTCCTGCAGGAATGACAGGTGACAAATGCCACGCCCCGTTACCCCGATGATGCATTCACCAAAAGGCGTGTTGTGAAAGCCATAGTCGATCTGGATACCGCTGCCCTTCTCTTTGTATTCCTGCGGCGTCACTGCTTCGAGGTTTACAAACAGGTCGTACACCCTGGACTGGCTCGAGAGCCCCGCCGCATCGGCTGCATCCAGCAGGTTATCGAAACCGGTGATCTTGTGCTTCAGGTAATCGGTGGTCAGGAACTGCAGAAACCGCTTGGGACTGATACCCGCCCATTCGGTAAACATGCGCTGAAAATGAAAAGCACTCATATTGACCTGTGCAGCTACTTCTTCCAGGCTGGGCTGATCACGGAAGTGCTCGTAGAGATAATCGATGGCCCGGGCTATTTGTTGGTATTGATAGGCATTGGCTGCCACAGGTTCATAGTTTATTATTTTCTCTGATAGCATAAGGAATTGTTGTTAATGTAGGCAATTTCGCGCCAAATACCGGGCAGCTCAACCTGTTTCTTGCTATATTTAACACGCTGCCGGTACAACTGTTGGGCAGTAAAATCGATCTTTACCCATTGTACAAACCTTTACGCTTGAAGTCGTTCGTTTATATCATTTTACCCTTGTTATTACTGGCCGGCCGCCCCGCTGCGGCCCAGCAGGTAGACAGTATCTATTTTCACCTGTACACCGACAGCCTGAAAAAAGGGGTGCACAATTACATCAATGTCGATGGCAAGCTATCCAACGGCCGTTGGATGCCTATGACCCACAAAGACATCCAATTTACCGCCACAGCGGGCCGCTGGGACGGCAACAGTCTGATCCTCGACTCTGCCTTCAAAGGAGAAAAAGTAGACGTAAAAGCCGTGCTAAAGGCCGATCCGAAGATCTGGCGGGAAGTCACGATCTACCTGAAGACCGTGGACACCGCCGAGCGACTGCCAACGGTTGACGAGATCCTCAAAGGCGGTCAGGGACCTGCCCGTCAACCCAGGCGCGGGCGCCGGGGATAACCATCGGCAAACACGTCAAGTCGATCAGCCAGTCGTCCTTTCAGCACTTCGTTGACAATCAATCACCTACATTTTACTGCTGGTTCTTTTAGCCCATATTAGGGCGCATCACAGGCACGACGGGTGCGTTTCCGCATGTCTCCGTATGCTAAGATGTCTCCTACATCTCTCAATCATATCTTACTCATATCCCGTAGATGTTCCGTATCTATATAGAGACGAGATATCTACGGGATATATACGAGACATCTACGGGATATCTACGGAACATCTATAAAATTGGGGACAAGTCGGAGCGGCTGTCCCGACCTGTTGCAGGCAGGTCCGGAAAGCAAAAACGCCCCCTGACGGAGGCGTTTTCAGCATTTTATGGAACGCGGGAATTACGACATTTTCTTGGCGTCTTCCAGGAACTTCGCCAGACCGATATCGGTCAGGGGGTGTTTCAACAGGCCCAGGATTGGTTCCAGCGGGCTGGTCACCACGTCTGCACCGGCTTCAGCACATTTTACGATGTGGAGCGGGCTGCGGATAGAAGCTGCGAGGATTTCTGTCTTATAACCTTGTGTGTTGTAGATGTGTGAGATCTGCTCGATCAGTTCGATACCATCCCAGTTGCTGTCATCGATACGACCGATGAAGGGCGACAGGTAGGTAGCGCCTGCTTTAGCAGCCAGGATCGCCTGACCAGCAGAGAATACCAGGGTACAATTGGTTTTGATACCATTGTCGGTGAAATACTTGATCGCTTTGATACCGTCCTTGATCATCGGTACTTTCACGATGATGTTGGGGTGGATCGCGGCCAGTTTCTTGCCTTCTTCTACGATCGCTTTGAATTCAGTAGAGATCACTTCGGCGCTGATATCGCCATCTACCATTTCACAAATAGTGAGGTAGTGTTTCATGATCGCTTCTTCACCCTTGATGCCTTCTTTGGCCATCAGGGAAGGATTGGTCGTTACTCCATCGAGGATACCCAACTCATGAGCTTCTTTGATCTGCGCCAGGTTGGCTGTATCAATGAAAAATTTCATAATTCTAAAGTTTTGAAATGTTGTATGTAGTATAAGCGGATGGCCTTTGAGCGGGAGCGATCTTTTCAGGAGTGTAAGATTGTGTGCAGGTTGCCATTGGCCAATCTCTTAGGAATAAGAAAAAAAAAAGGCAGATTACTTACATCGCACCGCTCAACCACCTACCCTTGCTGCCTTCCGGCCCTGGGGGGATTCAGCAGGAGCTGGTCGTGTAAGACCTGCCGGGTGCAAATATACACCAAAACCGTGAATTACTTTCAACCAACTTAAATTATTGAACATAATTTCTTGTCTTTCTTATCACTATCGATGTAGATTTTATTTTCCGGGTCTCCTTCCACCTGCCCCAAACCCTTTACGGACGGCTGGTGTAGCGCATCGACACAGCCGACAAAACCATCTGCGTAATTGTGGACGGTGTGATGATTTGAGAAGAAAAGACCAACCCCCTCCGTTAAAATCCGGGTCGATCGGTGCGCGAGTTGAGTGTAGTAATGCCTACCAGCTCATCGGCACGACCACCCAGCGGACGATAGTACACGAGTATGGTGTAGAGGTTTTCTGTTTCCCAGTAATTGCCTTCGGTAAAGTTGAAGGAGGTTTTGCGTTTGGGATCTCCGCGATCGATGGTCGCGTAACAATAATCATAATACCCCGTCTTGAGCATGATCATTCTTTCGTATACCCCTTTCTCGGCATTGAACACCATTTTGGCGGAGTCGTTGAGGTTGTAGTCGGTGAGTTCGCCCACGATGAACAGGTCCTTGTCAGGAAAGGGGGCATTGTTGGCCGGTACATAGCTAAAGTGTACAAACGCATAATCGGCCTGCCAGAAAGGATTCACACTTTCGGTGGTCTCGATGGTGAACATCCCGTTGTTGTCGCGGAAGAAATTGAAGCGTTGTACACTGCGGTCGGCATCCGGCTTCACGAATACATCCGGCGTAGCATTGGCATTGCGGTAATTGACCTTGTCGATGCGGTCGCTCTGAAAACGGATGCTGCGCATATCGAGCCAGCGCCACTCTTTGCCGGCTGGGAATACGGCATCGTTCTCCGTATTGTACTCCAGCACATTCCTCCCGAAGAAGGAAGGCTTGATATTCGTTACGGCATTATCCCAGCGGTAGTTTTGCATGATGACCACATTGATCTGCTGAAACTGGTTCACCACATTCAGTTTTTCATTGAGGGCTACCTTAAACTGTATCTTCTGGTGTGTTTTAAAGATCTGTCCGTTGAAGGGCTGCTGCACCTGCGCCGTGATGGCCGATTGCTCATCCACCACCATCATGCGTTTGGTAAAGATCGTTTTCGACGTATCGTTGTTGGCAAATACTTTCAGGATATAGTTGCCGGAGCGCGAAGGCATACAATTGCGGTCGGGCAGTTGCGCGGAATAATGCGTGTAGCGGGTAAGGGATACCGAAGCAATCCGGTAGTTGGTAATGCGCTGGTTGGGAAAACCGCGGATGTAATCGAAGGTGCTGAGTATCGCGGGCGTCCAGTCGGCATTGCAGAGCTGGAACGTATACGAATAATTCTTAGCGCCGGCATCGAGGTCGTCGAAATGGAGCTCCAGGGCACCCGCAGCGCCTATCGGCATGATGGGCGGGCTCAGCTGGTTGCCGGTCCGGTACAGCATCACTGTTTGTATGCGGGGAGAATAGACTGCATCCGGTATCTGAGCCTGTGTGGCGGCCACATTGAGTAACAGTATCGTAAGCAACAGGTATCTCATCCGGCGTAATTTTAATAGATTCTTATTGACAAGCTGTTCGTTTTGTGTACTTTTTGCTGTGCTGAAGGTATACAAATCCTCCTAAAGACAGCTTTTTGAACGGGTATGGTTGCTTTCAGCTATTTTTACCCCCGAAAAAATGATGCCGATTGAATATCGCCTCTTTCATAGCCCGCCGCATTGCCTTTAACCAACAACGGTCTTTTTCCCGTTTTGTTATCCGTCTGTCGATCGGTGCTACGGTCATCAGCGTAACCGTGATGATCCTGACCCTCGCTTTTGCCAGTGGTTTTCAGAAAACCATTGCCCAAAAGGTGTTCAGTTTTTGGGGGCATGTCCGCATCCAAAGTTATGACGCCTCTTCCGTGTCGATCGCAGAGGAGTATCCTATACACAAAAATGATTCCGTTCTGCGGTTGAAGGCCTACGATCCGGCCATTAAATCGGTACAGCCTTTTGCCACCAAGAACGCCATTCTCAAAACACCGGCTACCATCGAAGCCGTACTGCTCAAGGGCGTAGAAAAAGGATACGACTTCAGCAACCTGCAAAACTTCCTGGTAGAAGGACGCTGGGTACAGTTTGCCGATAGCGGGTACAGTAATGAGATCAACCTCTCGTCCTATACCGCTGGTCAGCTCAACCTGAAAGTGAACGACCAGGTGCTGATCTATTTCATTCCCCGCGGGGCCCCTCCCCGCCCCCGCAAACTGAAAGTTGCGGGTATTTTCAAAACGGGTATCGAAGATTACGACAAACATATTGCCCTCGGCGATCTCAAGCTGATACAGCGTATGAATGATTGGGACAGTACTGAGGTGGGCGGCTATGAAATCTTCCTGCACGATTTCAACCAGGCGGATGCCGTCAGCGACAATATCGTTACCCAGTTACCCATCGGCGTCAAGAGCACGACCATTAAGAATATTTACCCCAATATCTTCGACTGGCTGGCGCTGCAAAACAAGACCATCTACATCGTACTGATCATCATGATCGTGATCGCTACACTCAACCTCATCACCTGCCTGCTCATCCTGGTACTGGAGCGCACCCGTATGATCGGTGTGCTGAAAGCCCTGGGTGCCCGCAACAGCACGGTGCAACAGATCTTCCTCTACCATGGCTCCTACATCACCTTCATGGGCCTGCTGGCCGGTAATGTGATCGGCCTGCTGATCTGCTGGCTGCAGCAAAAATATGGTTTCATTCCGCTACCGGAAGATGCTTACTGGATGTCGAAGGCCGTAGCCGATGTAGTGTGGTGGCAGATCCTGCTGGTAGACGTATGCACTTTCCTGATCTGTTTCCTCGTATTACTGATCCCTACGGTGATCGTGCGCAATGTAAGACCCGTCAAGGCGATCCGCTTCAGCTAACGGGCCGGTTGCTACCGGGCGATGTGCGAAAGGATGATGCCTGTCGCCACGGCGGCATTGAGTGATTCTGCCTGCCCGATGCGCGGTATCGTAATCCTGTTCTTACAGAGCTGGATCAACTCGTCCCGAAGGCCTTTTGACTCATTACCGATCAGCAACAATCCTTCTTTTACCGGTTGCATGGTGTATAGATCGGTGCCGTGTAAAGTGGCCGCGTAGGCCGGAATATCCGACTGTTGCTGCATGAAAGCAGCCAGGTCTTCGTACAATACCTGTACCCGGGTGATGCTGCCCATGGTCGACTGAACTACTTTGGCACTGAACACATCGGCACTTTCGCGGCTGCACACCACGGTCTGCACGCCAAACCAATCGGCGCAGCGGAGGATGGTACCCAGGTTGCCGGGGTCCTGGATGGTATCGAGTACGAGGGTCAGCCGGCTGTGGTAACTGGTGATTTTGGGAAATACAGGCTTACGAAAGATGCCCAGCACCTGGTTGGGTGTCTGCAATAAAGAGATACGTTCCAGCTCCTGCTCACTCACCTCTATCACTGTACCGGCCTGCGTTTGGGGCGATTGGCCGGTCCATTGGGCGGTGGCGTACAACTGCACCAGGCCGAGGTTGGACGTGCTTAAGAGTTCGTTAATAATCTTAGGCCCTTCGGCAATAAACACCCCTTCCTCATCTCTTGATTTTTTCTGGCTTAAACTTTGAATATATTTGACCTGCGATTTAACCAACATTGCACCTCGTTTAAAGTTATATGACGTCTGGCCGGCAAGTTACTTTTTTTACATTTTATAAGTGGTCTTTCTGTGGTCTGCTCTGTCTGTTGCTGGCTACCGCCTGTTCCGTGACGGACAAGGTACGCAACTACAATTCGGCCAAGCCATTCCCCTATCGCACTACGGTAACCCTGGCGGGCAAAACGCCCGACTACGACCGCACGGACCTGCAGACCCGGTTGCAGGAACAGGTAGACGATAGCCTGAAAACCCGGCTGATCACGTCCTGGATCTTATTTCGCACCTTGAAAAATCCGCCGGTATTCGACTCGCTCAACATCGGGCGCTCGCGCATTTTCCTGGCCAATCTGCTGCACTCGATGGGGTATTTCAACCCCGTGATCAAGGATACTTTTTATGTGGATACGGTTCCCAATGACAAGTTTGGTGAACAAAAACGGGTATTCACCAATTTCATGGTGATACCCGGCAAAGTGATGCACCTGGATTCCGTCGACTATTCCCTGATCTCTCCCCAGCTGCAGGCCATGGCCCTCAAGACCAAAAAAGAATCGCTGTTGAAGAAAGGAGGTGCCTACTCAGACCAATCGGTGAATGCCGAACTGGACCGTTTGCTGGGGCTTTTCCGCGACAGTGGATATTATAAGTTCTCGAAAGAAAGCCTCTATGCCGAACGGGATACGGTGGTAGCCGCGTTGATCGATCCTACCCTCGACCCGTTTGAGCAATTGCAATTACTGGACTCCCTGAAACGGAAAAGAGAGAACCCGACGATCAATGTCACCATCCGCCAGCGGCCTGTTAAAGACAGTACACACCTGCTGCAATATCATTTCGGCGACATCAAAGTATATACGGATCTGTCGCTGCTGGAAGATTCGGTGGAGTTACGTTTCGACAGTACAAAGATCCAGGATTACACTTTCTTTACCCGATCGAACCGGTTCAAACTACCTTTCATCGCCAGCAATATCCGCCTCAAGCCCGGCTCGCTGTATTCACAGCGCCGCTACTACCGGGTCATCAACACCTTCAATCAACTGGGCGCCTGGCAAAACGTCGATTTCAACCTGCGCGAACGATACGATACCGTACCCCTGCTCGATGGGGTGCTGCGGCTCTACCCGGCTATGAAACATAGCCTGAACGTAGATTTTGAAACGAGCCGCAACGTGAGCGACTTCCTGTCGCAGGGAACCTTTTTCGGCCTCGGTCTCAACTTCCGTCTGCTGAACCGCAATGCTTACCGGGAAGCGATCCAAACGAGTACCAATGCCCGCTTTGGTATCGAGATCGGTACGCAACTGGTGCAAACCGTGCAGGCGAGTTTATCGCACAATATCTATTTCCCGAGGGTCATTCTGCCCCAGTTTTTGCTGGACTGGTTTCCACGCAAAACGGATGGCAACGAACGTACCATTGCCCGCCGTACCGTGTTTAGCATGACGGGCGCTTATACCGATCGCCGCGATTTCTTCCGGGCACCTTCTTTCAACAGCGCCTGGAGCTATGAATGGTCACGCCGCCGCACACGGGCCTCCGACCCGGACAATGTAACCAACCGGTGGACCAAGAGTTATGTACTGACACCCGCCAACTTCGAGTTTACCAATTTGCGTAAAACCGATAGCCTGATCAAGCTGGAGCAGCAGATACCTGCTTACCGTTTCGCTTTCAACGACGGGATGATCATCAGTACTATCTTCAGCGCTACTGCCGGTCGTCAATACGATGGCGACAAGAAGCTGATCCTGATACGTGGCCGGGTGGAAGAAAGTGGCGGTTTGTTTGGGCTTATCAAAAAGCTGGAGTTGGGCGACCTGCGCCGCTTCGTCAAGTTCGACGGTGAGATCAAGCATTATATCAACCGTAAGCGTTCTTCCTGGGCTTTCCGTGCCTTTGGCGGCTTTGCCCTCATTTATGGTAAAACCGATACCTCGGCCATCCCTGGCGTAAGCCAGGTCGTCAAAGAGAACAATCTCCCCTTCTTCAAAGCCTTCTTTGCCGGCGGCCCCTACAGTATGCGCGCCTGGCAGGTACGCCGGTTGGGTCCAGGCTCCTCTACCATTTATGATGATTACGACAGCACGCGTATTGATCGCTTTGGTAATATGCAGCTGGAGTTCAACGCCGAATACCGCTTCAACCTCACTACCATTGCCGGCATCAAGATCAACAGTGCCCTATTTGTCGATATCGGCAATATCTGGAGTAAGGAGTACCGCAACAATGAACCGGTACCCGAAGCATCCTTCAAGCTGAGTCGCCTGTACAAAGACCTGGCCGTAGGTGCTGGTACCAGCTTACGGCTCGACTTCGAGTTCTTCATGATCCGCCTCGACTGGGCGTATAAGATCAAAGATCCCCACAATGCCAAGATCAAAGGTGGCTGGATACAGCAATTCAACATCACCGATGGTCAGCTACAACTGGGTATTGGTTATCCTTTCTAATTTACTGAAGAGGAGTTAATGCTTCTTTGATCATGGCCTGCGCTGCTTCCACACTCATCGACTGATCGATGGTAAATTCCCCGATCCTGGTACGACAAAGTTTGCTGAGGTAACCACCACAGCCGAGAGCTGCGCCTACATCATTGGCCAGGCTGCGGATATAGGTACCGGTGGTGCACACGACCCTGAAATCTACTTCGGGTAAGGCAAAGCGGGTGATCTCAAATTCTTTGATGGTGATCTTGCGGGCATCGAGCTCTACATGCTCGCCACGGCGCGCCAGTTCGTATACGCGTTTGCCATCTTTCTTGATAGCGGAGTGTATGGGAGGCACCTGCATGATCTCGCCAGTGAACATTTTTACTACGCCTTCGAGCTGTACAGGGGTAACGGTTGTATAGTCTTTGAAGTCCTGTGGTTCGCTTTCAAGATCGTATGTCGGCGTAATGGCGCCCAGGGTAATGGTGCCGGTGTATTCTTTCTCCTGGGCCATGTATTCGTTGATGCGCTTGGTGAATTTACCGGTGCAGAGTATGAGTAACCCGGTCGCCAGCGGATCGAGGGTGCCCGCATGGCCTACTTTCTTGATCTTCATTTGTGCCCGGAGCTTGCGCACGACATCGAAGGAGGTCCACTCCAGCGGTTTGTCGATGAGCAATACCTGTCCTTCACTGAATTTATTATTGATTCCCTGGTCCATGCCGCGAAGATAAAGGAAAAGGGGCGGACGGTGCTGCCCGTTGGGGAGGAGGACTGGCGGGCATGATCACCAGGTACCATTAAAGATGACGGTCCGATCAGATCGCCTGGCGTGCCTTGAGCTCCAGGTATTTATTGACCGTATTGATGGTGAGGTCTTCGGGTGCCGTCAGGATGGAGATGATGCCGTGCTGCTGCAGTTCTTTTACAATTTGCTTCTTTTCATGCATGAACTTTTCGGCGATCGTCTTTACATAGATCGATTCTACATCATTGGCATCGGTGGCCGTGAGCTGCCGCAATTCGGTATTCTCGAAAAATACGACCAGCACCAGGTGATTGCGGGCAATGCTGCGGATATATGGTAGTTGACGCTGCAGACCATCCATCGACTCGAAGTTGGTAAACAACACGATGAGGCTGCGTTGGTTGATGCGTCCGCGGATGAGCGCATATAATTTCTCGAAGTCTGTTTCGAGGTATTTGGTCTGCTGGTTGTAGAGCGTTTCCAATACATTACCCATCTGTGCGGCCTTGCGGTCGGCAGGCAGGAACTGACCGATCTGGTCGGCAAAAGTGATCAGTCCGGCCTTATCCTGTTTGATCAGGGCCACGCGCGTAAGGATCAGGGTAGCGTTGATGGCATAATCGAGCAAGGACATGCCTTCGAAGGGCATCTTCATCACGCGCCCCTTATCGATCACACAATAGATCTGCTGGCTGCGCTCGTCCATAAAATTATTGACCATGATCTGGCCTCCTTTACGGGCTGTCGCCTTCCAGTTGATGCTGCGGATATCATCACCGGTCACGTATTCTTTGATCTGCTCGAACTCCAGGCTATGGCCAATCTTCCGGATCTTACGGCTGCCGGCTTCCGACAGGTTGTTGGACCAGGCCTTGATCTCGAACTGACGCAGCGCAAAGAAAGAAGGATATACTTTGATGAGTTGCTCCTGGGGCGTCAATATACGACGCACCACGAGGCCCAGGGGGCTTTTTACAAATACATTGATGTCATGAAAGATATATTCACCCCGCTCCACCGGACGCAGTTTGTAGACCAGTCGCTCCCCGGCATTGCCTGCGAGGGAGGTCTTCAATAAAAAGTCCCTGCGCTGAAACTGTACCGGTATTTCATCGATGATCCGGAGCCATACCCTGAAATGATAGTGGCTTTGGATCTCCAGTTCTACCTTGTTCTCGTCACCATTGCTGAACCGCTCCGCCAGGTGGCGTACGGCCGTAATACTTTTCCGGTTGAAAAAGAGAATAGCATAGTCGATCAGCACCATAACGGCGAGAAACAGCAGCAACAGCTGACCGATCCTGTACAGGAAGGTAGAGGTATAGGATAACATGAAAACACCGATCACGACCACCAGTGCCCAATAGAAGCGGCGGCCGAAAAACAGCGGTTGCAGGTATTTGTTGAAGATCGCTTTCAAGGTTGTGTGCCCGGTTTATAGAGTAAGTGGGATTAGCGGGGTAGATCGATGCTTTGTATCACCTGGGTGATCACATCATCGGTGGTAGCCCCTTCCATTTCCTTCTCTGGCGTCAATACGATGCGATGACGCAGTACGGAGGGAATGATGTACACGATATCTTCCGGCGTCACAAAATCACGCCCCCGGATGGCAGCCAGCGCTTTGGCACCATTGAGGATACCGATAGAGGCACGGGGTGAAGCACCGAGGTAAATCGATTTATGGTTGCGGGTATTGGCTACCACGGTCGTGATATAGCTGATCAGCTTTTCTTCCACGTGAATGCCACGAACCTGCTTGCGCAAGGCATCGATCTGTCCGGCCGTGATGACTGCCTTCACCTCTTCCAGCATGGTCGACAAGGTCGCATGGTGGTGATTGGACAAGATCCTGAATTCCTGTTCGAGTGTGGGATACGTGACATTGATCTTGAACAGGAAACGATCGAGCTGTGCTTCGGGCAGGTGGTAGGTTCCTTCCTGCTCGATGGGGTTTTGGGTGGCCACCACGATGAAGGGTGCGTCGAGTCCATAGGTGATGCCATCAACGGTTACCTGGCGCTCTTCCATGACCTCAAACAAGGCTGCCTGGGTTTTCGCCGGGGCGCGGTTGATCTCATCGATCAATACGATATTGCTGAAGATGGGTCCTTGTTTGAACTGGAAGGACTGCTCTCGCGGGTTGAAGATCGAGGTACCGATCACATCACTGGGCATGAGGTCGGGGGTAAACTGCAGGCGCGAGAAGCCAACAGAGATGCTTTTGCTCAGCAGTTTAGCCGTTAGTGTTTTTGCCACACCGGGCACGCCCTCGATGATCACATGGCCATCGGCGAGTACAGCCGTCAGCAGCAGTTCTACCATTTGCTCCTGCCCTACTACCACTTTACCAATTTCCCCTTTTAAGGTTTCTACCGCTTCCTGCAGGGCGCTGAGGTCGGTACGGAGTTCAAAAAAAGTTTCTTCCATGTATCAGGCAATTGAAATTTGAATAGTTATGCTTTCTTGTAAAAGGTTTCCAGTTTATGGTTCAGCTCCAGCAGGTTGTCGTCGGTTACCTGTGGTGAGTCCTGCGCATAGCGCAAGGCATACACCAGCGTTTGGACAGCCTGCGGATCGTACCCGCTTTTAAAGGCGAGCCGTTGTACAAAGTCATCATCCAGCGTGGTAGCCCTGATCTGGTAGCGGCTACGCACGTGGCTCATGAAATGTACGATCATTTTATGTACCAGGTCTTTGTTGTCTTTCCGCTGAAAATACATACGTCCGATGGTCTTCACGAAATCGAGCGAGGTATTGCGCAGCGGGGCAATGGCCGGTATCACCCGTTGTTTGCGTTTCGACTCAAACACGTAGATGAAAAGTAACAGGAGCAGCATCAGGCCTAGTGCGGCGGCAAACGCTGGTTGCTTACGCATCCAGGTCAGTGCTTCGCTGGCTCCTTTACCCCCTTCCTGGCCTTTTCCTTCTCCGTCCTGGCTGTTGCGGAAATAGTCGTCCCACCGTACGTCGTCGATCTTTTTGGGCAACCAGGACAAGACCTTGTCATAATATGTTTTGTTGTCTTTGTGCAGCAGGAAAAAGTTGGTGAAGGCCAGCGGAGCCAGGTGCAGGTAAATAGCCCCACCACTTTCGTAAGCGATCTTTACAAAATTGGCTTTCCCATTGGCGTTTTTACCGAGTACCGTGGTAATGGCAGAATCGACATGGGTGAAATAGTTATCGAAGGCTTTGCCCGGATAAGTATAGGTCTTCTCTTCCCAGGATACCGGGTCGTATACCTTTACCCGCAGGGTGTCGTGGTCAAACAGAAAATAGTTGCTCTGCGAGGATTGCAGTTGCAGGGTGTCAAGAAAACGCTGGGCCACCTGTGCCGCCGATATAAAGACGTGACCGCCGCGACCCACGAAACCCATCAGCCCTTCCATCTCTTTTTGATCGGGACGGAAACTGAAGGCCACCGTGATGAAGGCGGCATTGAGGTGCTCTGAATCGTAGGGACTGAACAACCTTTCTTTCTCGGTCGTTTCAGCCGGATCGGTGGTATGGCGGTTGGTAGAGATACTCGCCTGGGGGAATAGCTGGCCCAATTGGTTGTAAGCGTACCAGGTACCATAGGGGATCTTATCGTTGCGCCAGAGGGTCATCCGCTCATCCACGGTCTTCCCTTTCGTACATCCGGTGACGAGCAAGACCAGCCCTACGCTGCAAAGCATGATATATAGACTAAAGCGGATCACAGTTTGGCAGAATTGTGGAATTGTTGAAAATGCTGGTGTACCTGTTTGAATTGCTCTTCGTTGAGGGCAAACTCTCCGTACCACACGTATTCGTACACATGGGTCAGGAACCTGAACTCTTTACCGACACCGTAGGGGGTTACCTGGCTGAGGTACTCGTGATTGGTAGCCTGGGCGTGGTAGCGGATCCATCCCTTGTTCTGTAAGCCGTTGAGGGTTTTCAGGAAGAGAAAACGAACGGCGGCCCGGTAATTGCCTTGCGCCATTGCGGCTTTGATGCGGGCATCGAGGCTGCTGTTGTCGAGCACTTCTTCTTCCTCTTCGGCTTCGACGTGGCGGGCTTTGGAGGCCCGCGTTACAAACAGGTTGTTGACGATCACGATCCGGTAAATGATCCAAAGCAGCACGATAGCGATCAATACATAGATGAAGATACGGATGCCATCGCCCGAGAAAAAGCTATCCGGCTCCTGGGTATAATTGGATTGCCGCTCTTTTTCTTTGATCTCGGGTTTATTCCAGAATTCCGGGTCGTTGGCATAGGCGAAATCCTTGTCGGCTTTCAGCGTATCGACGGTGGAAGCGGGCACGGCACGTAATTCGGGGGCCGCGGGTGGCTCCTGCGCTTCATCGGGTGCTTCGACAACGGGAGCTGCAGAATCGGCCTGCCACTGTTCGTCCGTCGTCACGACCGTGGTATCCACCACAGGTTCATCGTCGACCTGTGCCGAGGTTACAGCCGGCAATACGATCAGGGCCAGGTACAGCAGGCGCTTACCAAGGCGGTGGATCAACGTATTTGAAAAGGGAGCGATCATTACAGGGTTTATTCCAGTGATTTTGTTGCCGGGTGCTTTTTCCCCAGCCTGATGGGATAGAGTACAAAGTACCAAAGTATAAAACTAAACGATGCAGCCAGAATGGAAATACTGAGCCATTGTGGCATGGACGAATAACGGGTTACGTATCCTTCGAGGAAGGCTGCCACAATGAATACCGGCACGAGGCCGATCATGAGTTTGAGGCCATCCTTGGCGCCCCGCTTGAGCGAATCGATGCGCTTGCGCGTACCCGGGAAGAGGAGGCTGTTGCCGAGGATGAAACCAGCGCCACCGGCAATGATGATGGCCGAGATCTCAAGGGTGCCATGTATCCAGATCACCAACACCGAAGGCCAGCCGAGTCCTTTGGCGAAGAACATATACTGAAAGGCCCCGAGCATCATGCCGTTCTGGAAGAGAAACCAGGCGGTTCCTACCGACAGGAACAGGCCGGCCACGAATACCATCAGGGATACCCGGATATTGTTGAGCGCTATGCGCAGGAACATGACGATCTTGTTTTCGTCTTTGTACACACCAAAAGGGTCACCTTTGGCAATATTGTCTTCCGTCATTTCCACATAACCGTCACCGAGGATACCCCGCACAAAGGTGGCATCGTGGGCGGCGGAAAAGGCGGCCATGACAGCCAGGGTGGTGAAGATCAGGAAGGCATAGAGCAGTTCGCGGTGGTATTTACGTACCGTGAGTGGCAGTTCGGTTTTCCAGAAGCGGGCAAACCGGGAGCTTTCTTCTCTTTTGTTGCGGTAAATGCCCAGGTAGATCCGGGAGGCCAGGCCATTGAGGTAGGTAGTGACCTTACTGTGCGGGTAAAACGTCTTTGCATAGCCCAGGTCATTGACGAGCTCGGTAAACTGCTTCGCCATCTCGTCGGGATTGGATGCCGACTCGTACTGGTACTGCTTCCATTTCTCTATGTTTTTCTTCAGAAATAGGCCTTCTCTCACCGAAAGATGTTTTATGTATTCAAACCTACACGAAAAAGTCCATTGAACAAAGGCTGATAACCAGGGGTTATTGTCTTTTTCAAGGGCCTGCGGGCGATCCTTGTAAATTTAATTAATTCAAGGCGGCAGAAATTCGGCAACAACCGGATTTCTTACATAATTAATTAATTTTAAGAGCGTTTACAGTATGCAAAACGAATTTATCCTACTATTGTTGCAATATGCTGCAGGTTAAGTTAGATACGGGTTTCAATATCGAAGTGGAGTTTCCGATCTCCCCTTTCCACAAGCGTTTATTCGCCTGGCTGATCGATCTGTTCATCTGTTGGTTGTACCTGCAGTTGATGAGTAGCCTGACGAACATCAAGGCCTACGACGTTAGCTGGCTGGAGATCCTGGTGGTGATACCGTTGCTACTGTATTTTCCCTTGCTGGAGATCCCCCTCAATGGGCAAACCATCGGTAAGATGGCCATGCGCATCAAGGTGATCACCGATGAAGGCGGACAACCCACCATTGGCCAGTACCTGATCCGCTGGTTGTTCAGGATGGTCGACTTTCCGTGGTGGCTGCTGTTTGCCGTACTCAACGATGTGATCCCTGCCTGGACGATGCCCCTGATCTTCATCGGCCTGGCCAGCGTGATCTTCACCCCTAAATCGCAGCGGATCGGCGATCTGCTGGCCGGTACGATCCTGATCGACCTGAAAAACCAGACCTCCTGGGAAGACACGGTCTTTACCGAGGTAGAATCGACCTACAAGCCCCGCTATCCCCAGGTAATGCAATTGAGCGACCGTGATATCAATACCCTGAAAAGCATCATTGAAAGCGTACGCCGTAAAAACGACTATGCGCTGGCCATGAAGATCGGTGACCGCATCAAATCGAAGCTGAAGATGGAAAGTGACCAGGACTCGATCGAATTTCTGCATACCCTGCTGAAAGATTACAACTACTACTCGACCAATTGATTTCACCTATTTGAATACGAAAATGCCCGCTGCGATCACAGCGGGCATTTTCTTTGTTACAGCAGTATTCAAAAAACGAGGGAGTATCGTCGCTGATACTCCCTCGTTCAGTATTATGTTACAACCGGATCACCTACCCATCATGGAGGCGCCCAGGGCAAAGGCGAGGAATACAATAAAGAACAGCGCCATCGCTATAATGATCAATATAGCCATCAGCTTGAAGTAGGTCTTCAGGTTGTTGGCCCCTTCATTGAACTGTACCTGGCTCATATTTTCCAGGCTGGCGAGCGTATTGGTAGCAAAGCGATACAGAAAAATATTCAGTACCACCCCAATGACCAGGAACAACGTAACAAAAAGCAAACTACCCGCCAGGGCAAAACCACCTGCTTTGGCACCGGACAAGATCGTACTGAGCAAAGTGATGCCGGCGCTGATAAATCCTATAATGGCAACGATGCGGGCCCAACTGGCGGCAGTATGCAACAGCTGCTTGGCTTCTCCTTCAATCGCCAGGTTGAACAGGCCACTTTCTTCGTTTCTATTATTTTCCATGTAAAACGATATTAGCTTTTAGAATGAGGTAGTGATAAGGCCAAAAATATTGTACACGATACTCAGGATCGCAAACACGCCATGTATCAGGAAATAGCGTTTGAGGTGGCGAATGCCTTCTGTCAGCAAACCCTGGTTTTGTGTCTGGATCGCTTGCCGGGTAAGGGTAGCAAACCGGTACAGCAAAATGGTAATGTACGTATAGATCGCCATCACGATCAACACCGCATAGTATATCTTATCGCCTTGCCCAGCATATTGCGGCATCGCTTCCCGGAAAGTACTTTCCAGTCCGTTAGGTCCGGCTACCAACATCGACACCAGTACCAGGCCGATGCCAATGAAGATGACAATAGCAATAAATTTAGCCCACCTGGCAGCTTCATTGAATTTACTACCGGAGTCGAAATCGACTTCGAGGCCCAGTAAGGGACGTTCTTCGGAAGGTTGCTGATCCATTTGATTACGTTTGTTTTATAATTGCGGATACTAATATAATCTATTTTACGATCGAGACACTGCGCGCACGCGGTTAAAACCGTATCGTAAAATGTTGCTTCACTTTAAAGTCTTTGCGGAAGAGCACAAGCCCCACAAAGAACAGGTCGATCGTCATAGTGACTGCCGGGTGTTCTTTTACCTGCTCCCAGGCCTGTTCCATCTCTGCGCTCCAGTGTATGTCATCCAGGATCACGATGCTTTGATCGGTGAGGTGTGGCAGCAACTGTTCGAAATACCGGACAGTGGGTTCCAGCCGGTGATTGCCATCGAGGAATGCCAGTCCCAGCGTCGGCAATTGCTGCAACATGACGGGCAAGGTTTCATCAAAATTTCCGGATACCAGCTGAATGTTGGATATACCGAGTTGTTCGAAATTAGCCCGGGCCTGGTGCGCCACAGCTGAACTCCCCTCCCCCGTCACGACCTGACCGTCCGCATTCGCCAACGCCAGATAGGCTGCCGACACACCCAGGGAAGTACCCAACTCCAACACTGTCGCTGGTTTATAGTACTGTACGATACGGTACAGTAGCTGTGCGAGCTTTTTCGATTTCGCGGCATTGCGTGCGATGCTGGCAATGCTACGCTGACGGGTATTACCCAAGGCAGAACCCGCGCCAAAATCTTCTACGGTAAGCAACGTTTCATTACCCTTCAGTTGTTGACGCAATGTTTCTACCCGCTGGTAGGCCGGGTATGGTTGCTGATCGTTCAGTACATGAATGATAAAGTCAAATACAAAAGGTGAATGCACACCATGCCCCTTACCGTTTTCGGCGGTACAATAATAGTGGATATATTTCTTCGCTAACTGCCAGCGTGAGAACATGTATGGCTGATTGGATGGTGTATCGGTTGCTGTTATAACTTATCGCCTGCCCCAAACCTGGAAGCTGTATGCGTAGGCATGTTTTTCGTCGGCCGGAAAGTCGAGATTAGACAGCAACTCCCATTCCTTTTCACTAAACTCCGGAAACCAGGTGTCACCTTCCAGCGACGTGTGTACACGGGTAAGATAGATCCGTTGTGCAATGGGCAATGCCTGTGCATATATCTCTCCGCCGCCGATCACACTGGCCTCTTTGGCATCCGTGCCGGCCGCCGCTTCGAGTGCTTTCTCCAGGCTGTTCACCACGATCGCTCCGGGAGCCTGCCACTCGGATTGACGGGTGATCACGATATTGGTACGGCCCGCCAGTGGCTTGCCCAGCGACTCGAAGGTCTTACGCCCCATGATCACCGGCAATCCCCAGGTAGTATTCTTAAAGAACTTCATGTCATTGGGCAGTCGCCACAGCAACTGGTTGTCTTTACCAATAACATTGTTCTCTGCAGCAGCAACGACTAAAGCTATTTGCATAATGTGTTTCTTATACAGCAACCGGCGCCTTGATGGCAGGGTGCGACTGGTAATTTTCCAACGTGAAGTCTTCGAATTGGAAGGCAAAAAGGTCTTTTACGGCTGGATTGAGTTTCATGACCGGCGCGTCAAAGGGTGTCCGCGTCAATTGCAGTTTCGCTTGTTCTACGTGGTTGCTGTACAGGTGCACATCACCAAACGTATGTACAAAATCACCTGGCTCCAGGTCGCATACCTGCGCCATCATCATGGTGAGCAGTGCATAGGAAGCAATATTGAAAGGCACGCCCAGGAATACATCGGCAGAGCGTTGATAGAGCTGGCAGGAGAGTTTGCCTTTTCCGCCGTCTACACCCGGTGCCACGTAGAACTGAAACAGGGCGTGACAAGGCATAAGCGCCATGTCAGGCAACTCGCCAACGTTCCAGGCACTTACGATAATGCGGCGGCTATCGGGATTGTGTTTGATCTGCTTCAAGGCATCGGCAATCTGGTCGATGGTTTTTCCATCGGCACCTGCCCAGCTGCGCCACTGTTTGCCGTAAACGGGTCCCAGGTCACCTTGCTCATTGGCCCATTCGTCCCAGATACTGACGCCGTGATCTTTCAGGTATTTGATATTCGTGTCGCCCTGCAGAAACCAGAGCAATTCGTAGATGATACTTTTGAGGTGCAGCTTTTTGGTCGTCACCAGCGGAAAGCCCTGCTGCAGGTCGAACCGCATCTGGTAACCAAAATAGCTTGTGGTGCCGGTACCGGTCCGGTCGGTCTTGGTTACCCCTTTGTCAAAAATATGCTGTAACAGGTCCAGGTATTGTTGCATGGCTGCAAGGTACGAAAAACCCTGCCGGAGGCATCAGGTTGCCTGCCGGGTGGTGTATAACTTGTGGATGGACAATTTATTCCGTATTCAGCTTTCTCCACATCTCATCGATGGGGTCGCCTTTGGAACTGAGGCCGGAGTGGTCCCATTCGTGGCCTTTCACTTTGCCATTGAAGGTGAGGGAAGCGCCAACACGGCTGCTATCACGGCTGAAGAACTCAATGTTTTCGGTGTATTTGCCGTTCTTGAAGGTATAGGTACCGCCGCCGGTACCGGAGAAATCTTTGGTGTCGATATTGATCGCCACCCATTGAAAGCGGGTAGCGGAGAGTATTTTGAGCGTACGTCGGGGGCCCAGCGGCATCGTAGTAGGCTGGTTGCCGTTCTTGCGTCCGGCAATGCGCCAAACACCGGCGAGGTCGGACATTCCCTTGTCCAGTTGCTTCCAGGTCTTCTCTCCGTTGTCGATGTTTGCGATCAATTGCTCGTTCTTATCCGACCAGGCAAACACGACCTGCTGCCCCACTTGCTGTTTGTCTTTGGTATTGAATTGTACGGTCACTTCCACCTTATCGTCTTTGACAATATAGGGACCTCCCCAGGTGTAATAAAATTGCTTGCCTGCTTTGTCGTATACGGCGTGTACGAAGTAACCGTCGACAAAGGTCAGGGTCTCTTCGCGGCTATTGTCCTGGGTGTGCCAGGCGCCGTTGAGCGATAGTGTACTGACGGGTGGTTGGAAGGCTGTCACCACGATGAGGAGCAGCAACGTCAGGATGAAGTTGTTGGCTGGGGCGTACTTTCTCATACGGAGCAATTTTCCGTAAGTTAACGAAACTATAACGATTCGCCATGCAGCATCCCGTACGTGGTTGTGTTAAAGTTATCCCAATAGGGCTTCCGCCGGGGCCGCCACGGGAATCGCCGACTGCTTTTCCGTCAATTCCAATTGGTGGGGATCGATGGAGCGCGAGAGTTCGCTGTAGATACGCATCAGTAGCTGACTGCTGATATCCAGGCGGCTACTGAGGTCTTGCGCCTGCTGCTTTTCCTGGGCCACCTCCTGCTGCAGGGCGTTCACCAGCGCCTGTTTTTCGGTCAATGTTTCTTGTAATACTTGTTGGCTGCTTTTTAGCTGACTAAGTTCCTGCTCCAGCTGGCCCACCTGCTGGCTGCCGGCCTCCAGGCGCTGCTGTTGTTCCTGGGTATGTTGGCGGCTTTCCTCCAGCGCTTCGCGCCAGGCAGTTCCCTGTGCCTGCGTGGCCTCCAGCTCCCTATGAAGCGTTTGTGCCTGTTGCTCGAGACCGGTAATGGTTTGCTTCAACTCGCTGACCTGTGCCGTGGAGGCGTTGGCCTGGTGCTCGAGGGTATGATAGTTTTTGATGCGTTGTTCCAGTTGTTGCTGCAGAAAGGTGATCTCTGTTTTCTTTTCGTTCAACACGTCGGGCAGATAGTCCTGCTCCTCCAACTTTTCGCGTAAAGCCTTGCGTTCCGTTTCCGCTTGTTCCAGTAATTGTTGCAATGCCTGCAGGCGATCATCGAGTGGCCTGCCTTCATCGCCGGCCGCCTGGTTGGCGATCAGCAATTGCTGGAGGCGATTGTTTTCTGCTTCACGCTGTTGCAGGTCGTGCCGGAGGTGCTGCAGGGTAGCCTGCGTTTGTTCATCCGGTGCACCTTGCTGTATCGCAGCCTGCTGCAGATGGCTGACCTTTTCCTGGTACGCTTTGATATCCTGTTGCAGCTGCGCCACCAGTGTGGTATCGGTCGTCTTATCAGTATGATAGGCTTTGTTGCGGAGGTCGGTATATTTTTCTTCGAGCTCCCTGAAATCCTGCTCGAGGAGCGCGTAGTTTTCGCGATATCGTCTTACTTCATGCTCATATTTCTTCAGCAGGGGCGTATTGTCCGGATTGGTGCTGGCGAGCCAGTCGGGCATGACTTCGGGCTGTTCATGCACCGTAGAATGTATTTGAATGGCAGCGGCGGGGTTGTGCGCCAGTGGCTCCCCCCAGGACTTATCTTCCTGAAAAGCAAGGCCCAGGGTGGTTTGTCTTTTTTTGCGACGGTAATGAAAGAATATGGTCAATCCGATAGCAATGACGGTGGCAGGCACAGCTATCCACAATACGATTTGAAGAAATTGTGTGAACTCGTAGAGGGACACAAGCAACATTGACGGCATCATGAAAAAATTTTACGTACAATTCTCCTCATTCATTTTACTTGGCTCATGGTGAAATAGGACTTCGGATCAATTCTGTACGGCAGTAGGATGCGGGGGGATCGGGTGGGATAAAAAGACACAAGAATAGTACCAAAAATGTCAATAAGATAACACAACAACGTGTGTGATAGCGGATACAGGGGGCATCAAACCGGATGCTTCCGAACGCACTATTTGCCCACGCTGTTATCCTTTTTTATTCACACTCGTCCAAAATACTAATATATTTAGTACTTTTACCGACGCAAAATCTCCCCTTGTTGCCACTGCGGCGCACTATCTTCCGTATACACTGATCGACTGATCAATGCGCAGGATTCTGTCTGGTACTTATTTTCAGCCTCTATAACGGTTACCAATAGAACGGATCACAAAAAAAATGATCCTTTATCACTAAAGTGCAGCGGATCGTAACTATAAAACAACAATCTGTACTTTATGCTAATTTATTTATCATTTGTTTTTTTCTTTGAGGCATGACTAAGGACGAAAGATACCTGGGCGTAAAACAACTGATTGAATCGGGACACATTACTGAATTCAAGCAGATCTTCACATTTCTTCCCAAGACGGTACTGGCGGGAGACCTTGGCACCAACAATAACCGCATGACGCGGCTCATCAACAATGTGCAGGAATTTACCCTGGGCGAGCTGGACCGCATCAGCCAGCTCATCGATGTGCCGTATGACGCCATCAACCTGCTGGTCAATAATCAATTCAAGAAAAGCAAACAATTCGGTAAAAAGTAACCGCACTCCTGCCACTGGCAAGCTTTGGCGGAAAATGCCCCTCAACGGGGCTCATCAACAATAGCCGACCTCCCGGGTAAGCTGTGCTAGAAACGGCATTATGCATTTGTCTGGCACCTCATGCCACGTTTTGTAACATCCCGATGTCATAACTCCTGATTGCTCACTAAAAAAACACAATCATGAAATTGCCAGGTACACTACTCAGTGCGATCCTGATCGGCATTGCCGTTCAAACAACTACCTCCTGTAAAAAGGAGAAGGATGAACCCACCGATAAGGAAAAGCAGGAAGCCAAGGAAGAGGCTTCTAAAAAACCGCCCTACTATTGCCCTGCCTGCGGCATGGGTTAATAATTATCACCTATTCCCGTACTGATTAATTTCACCCAGTGCCCCGAATTTTATCATCAGTTGCTTGCAACCTCGATCGTCACATGCTGGAAGCTTGTCTTCCTTTATTGGAAGAAGCACGGGTGGAAGCGCTGGAATGGTCTTTCGATGTACTGTACCAAACAGCGGAAACCCCAGCCTGGTTCCATGACCTGCTGACTGCATTCAGCAAGGAGGAGCGACTCATAGGTCATGGGGTTTTCTTCTCCCTTTTCTCGGGCAGGTGGCTGCCCGAACAGGACGTATGGCTACAACACCTGCGCACCTGCTGTGCCACTTTTCACTTCGATCATATCACCGAGCATTTCGGATTCATGACAGGCACCGATTTCCACCAGGGGGCGCCACTCAATATTCCCTATACCGCCAGCACCCTGGCCATCGGGCAGGATCGCCTCAAAAGGATCTACGAGGCCTGTGCCTGCCCGGTAGGTCTCGAAAACCTGGCCTTTGCGTATAGTATCGATGATGTACAACGGCAAGGCAGCTTTCTGGATGAGCTGCTACATCCCATCAATGGCTTTATCATTCTCGACCTGCACAACCTGTGGTGCCAGTTGCACAATTTCTCGATCCCCTACGAGCAACTGATCCACCTGTATCCGCTCGACCGTGTCCGTGAGATCCACATCTCCGGAGGTAGCTGGGACGATTCACTGCTCGAAACCGGCCGTCGCATCCGCCGCGATACACACGACGATGCTGTACCTGCGGCCGTATTCGACCTGTTCCGGCAAACGATCCCTCGATGCCCGCACCTGAAATATGTGGTCATGGAACAACTCGGCAATGGGCTCACCAGCCATAAAAGCAAACAACAGTTCTATGCCGATTTTGTAACCATGGCATCGATCGTCGACACCGCCAACCAACAGCGGGAAGCAGGGGCAACACATGCTTTCCTGCCTGCAGAGCAGCTGTACCTGGGCCAGCCCCTGGAAGATGAAACGCTCTACCAGCAACAGCGTGAACTGGCCAATATCCTCGAATCCGCCGGTTCTTTTGACGCCGCCCGCCACCTGTTGCTGACTTCCTCCCTGGCTGGTACGGCCTGGCACGTCGAACAATGGGATGCGGCCATGATCGAAACAGCCGTTAAGATCGCCCAGAAGTGGAAAGAAGGGTTTTAGTCACGCTGGCAACCAGCTGACCCAACCTTGCGTATGGTGAATGGTCATCCTCCATTAACACGTTACGCGTCATGGTCAAAGGGCAAAAAGTGGTGGTCGTTCTTCCGGCTTACAATGCGGCACGTACGCTGGAGCAAACCTATCGGGAGATCGACCGGTCGATCGTCGACGAGGTGATCCTGGTGGATGACGCCAGCCAGGACAATACCATCGAGGTAGCGCGTCGCATCGGCATCCGCCACATCATTCTCCATGAGCGCAACACAGGCTATGGTGGTAATCAAAAATCCTGCTACCGGAAAGCCCTCGCATTAGGTGGCGATATCATTGTCATTCTTCATCCCGACTATCAATACACGCCGGCGCTGACCGGACCCATGGTGCACCTGATCGCCAATGGCGTATACCCGGTGGTGCTGGGGTCGCGCATACTGGGGAGGGGCGCTTTGAAGGGTGGCATGCCGCGCTATAAATATGTAGCCAACCGCCTGCTTACGCTGATACAAAATATCCTCATGCGGCAAAAGCTGTCCGAATACCATACCGGCTACCGGGCTTACCACAAAGACGTGTTGTTGTCGGTCCCTTTCGAACACAATTCCGATGACTTCATTTTCGACAATGAGCTGCTGGCACAGATCTTTTTCAAAGGCTATGAGATCGCTGAGATCACCTGTCCCACCAAATATTTTGCGGAAGCTTCTTCCATCAGCTTCGCACGAAGTGTAAAATATGGCTTGGGCGTACTGCGGGTGAGCTGTCAGTATTTTTTGCAGAAGGCGGGGATAGCGCGGACCAGGTTGTTCCAACCAGCAGCCAGCGACATGTCCAGGGCACCATCACCCGGATTGCCTACCCTTGCGAAGACCGATATTCCCTGACAGGGTCCCCACCAGGGTAGAAGGGCGAAAAGCTTTTTGGGCTGTGCATAAATGCCTTATTTTTATAAGCCAGCCGACAGCTGAACCCTTTATACCCTATCAACATGGAAGAAAATACTAAGCCTAAAACGCGCAGCAGTAAACAAACTACCCCTAAACGACCAGACCTGAAAATCTACTTTGTGTTCGGCTGCATCAGCGTGTTGTTTATCGTTATCACGCTTTTATTTAAGGAGAGCCTATCTCCCGATCAGCAATTCTACTTTAAGATACTCTTTGCACTCGGCTGTGCCGGTATCGCGGCCACCATTCCAGGCATTACCAAACTACAATACAAAGGTGCTATTGCTGCCTCTGGCGCCATCGTGGTTTTTGTACTGATATTCAGCCTCGACCCTCCGAAAAAGAAATTTGGGTTGACGATCTTCCCCAAGACTCCTGCGGAGGAATCTATCAGTCTGGGCAACACTACCCTTAAGTTGCAGCTTACCCAGGGCTTTCTGGAAGGCGTTGTCACCTCCGAGCAGACCATCAAATTCAACGACGTACCCAATGAATATTACGGAGATTCTATTCGGTTATTCCTGTCAGCGGGGGATTGGGTATTTGGCAACGGTTTGAAGAGCCAGCGCATTAAACTGGAGCACGAAAGCATCGACGTTTACTTTAAACGGCCTGCCGCCTACCTGTCAATCGGGGGCGCCCTCTATTACCGGAATGCTCCACTTGCCGGAGCGGTCATCATCGACAGTGACCATCCCCATCACGCCGATACGACCGATGCTTTTGGAAAGTTCAGGTTTATCTATCCTGACGATGAACCCCGTGTCCGGGTGAAGTTCAATGTTGTTAAAAACCAGCTCATACTTCCTCCGCTGGAAATCAATATGGGAAACAACGAGTATGAAACGAATTTTCAGCAGTAACCGTTTCTGGTCTGTGGTCCTTTGCGGCCTCGTCTTTATGACTGGTATGGAAGTGTGGGCACAGCCCACCTACTATATCAAAGGGGAGGTCAAGGAATTACATGCAGGACAATTGCATCAAAGCAGGCCGCTCGTGATGGCCAATATCAAAGTATACAATGGCCAGGCCGTACAGTACAGCACTACCTCCAAACTCAATGGAGACTTCTTCGTGGAAATGAAGGAAGCGCTTCCCTTGCTACAGGTGAACGTTACTTACCAGGACTATGAGATCCTTGACAACGGTCCATTAAAAAAGGTTGTTCCAACGTCCGACATCAATGCACCAGGTATTTATATCCTCATGTGTAGTAAAGCCCGGCTCAAGCAATTGACGGCGGAGTATTATGAAACTGTCAGAAAGCGCATCTCAGCGCCTTACGAGGCGCATATTGCCCGGCTTAAAGAGACACTTGATACGAAATCGGAAATCTTCCGGGATTCCAGCAGAAGACTCGCAGAAGCTTTTCATGAGCAGCTGGACAGAACAAAAAAATACGCAGAGCATTTTGCCCGAACTGAATTCTCTGATCCCGAAAACCCACTTTACAAAGCCTTTCAATGTTATCTGCAAGGTAAGCTGGACTCCTGTGCCTACTATTATGAACATAACAATTTTCTGACTGAAGCAGCCACCAGGAACAGTATAGATAACCGGTCATTGATTGATCATTGGCTTATCTATGCGGAAACGAAAGCTGCCAGGGAAGACTGGAGTTCCGTGGACAAGATCTACTCCAAAGCGGTCGAAATGTCCAATATGGAAAACCAGCCACTGGCACTTAAGACCTATATCGGTTATTTACTGAAAAGGGGAAAAAATGAGCAGTGTCTACCCTACCTGAATGTACGGAGATCGATGCTGGAAGTTGGCCCCCGGGACCATCACGAAATACTACACACCAACTATCAGTACGCGCAGCTGTACCGATCCAAAACATTAACTGGAGAACCTAATCCACTCGCCAATGCTGAGAAGTTTAACCTATATGCATCCGGTATCATCGCCGACTCGAATAAAATAATTGCCGACCAAAACAATCTCCGGAATATTGCCGTGTTGCTTAATACCATGGAGTTGGTTGCCGACGAGCAGGTAAAGGAAAAAAAGAAATATGAAAAACTGATCGACCTGTCCCGCATCGGCGATAAGATCGACCCAAAGCTGTTTGATACCCTGGATGTAGAAGTTCCCAGTCCTGCGGACATAGCCTGGTCAATTGGCGAATACTACGACAATAAAGAGAAAGGGCTTTTCTCTTCCTTATTGGCTGAATCTTATTATAAACGCTCGATTAAAAAACGGAAACATTATATCCTGACAACACGGCACGATACCCATGTCGCTGAACAGGTGTTTATGTTGTACAGTTCTTATTTTATTGTGGCGGGGGCGGCTGTCAAGCATTCATCTGCCAGTGAACGGGAGATTAAGTATTTCCAGTGGGAAGCGAAGTTCGCAACCCGGCTTCATCAGCGATTGGACACTTCCATGCTAAGTAAATTTCTGAAGGCTACTGCCGATGGTCTGCAGAAAGGAGATTACAAGAGTGCCTTCTACCCGATTATGCAAGACTACCTGAAAAGAGGCAAAGCTATGTTTGCCTATCCCCCACCACCCGTTCGAAAAGATCCCTGATCCCATGGCGCCCAGGTAGCGTACCAAACAAAAACGGCACTCGCCTGAGTGCCGTGAAGTGGATCGTGTCAGACTCGAACTGACGACCCCCGCCTTGTCGAGACGGTGCTCTAACCAACTGAGCTAACAATCCGTGGGGGTGCAATTTACATGATCGTTTCCAATTAGATACAGTTAGGCCATAAATATTTATGGGAAGGCCACGCGGCCTACGATGGGATTCGTTAACTTTAAAACTTATCCTTTTTATCACACAAATTCCTGATATGAACCAGCAGATCATCAACCTGTTTGATGAATACACGCACCAACCACTCAAGCGGGAAGTTTTTATCAAACGCCTGGTGCTGCTAACTGGCAGCTTAGCCGCTGCTACCGCTGCCCTGGCACAACTGGAAGTAAAGTACGACCATGCCGTGACCATCGCCCCCCAGGATGACCGCATCACCACCGAATACATCACCTACCCTTCCGATGAAGGGGTAACCATGAAAGGTTATTTTGCCAAACCCAAAAAGGAAGGCAAATTCGGCGCTGTGGTAGTGATCCACGAAAACAGGGGCCTCAACCCGCATATAGAAGACGTCACCCGGCGGGTGGCGCTCGCAGGGTACCTTGCCCTCGGCGTAGACGCGCTTTCCCCCTTTGGAGGCACACCCAAAGACGAGGAAAAAGCACGGGGGCTGTTTGGCCAGCTGGATGCTAAAAAGAACCTGACCAACTTCATGAAAGCTTTCGACTACCTCAAAGCGCGTCCCGATTGCAACGGCAAAACCGGCTGCGTAGGCTTTTGCTGGGGCGGCGCCATGGCCAACCAACTGGCTGTGAACGTGCCTGACCTCAAAGCCGCCGTAGCCTATTATGGCCGCCAGCCCGAGGCAGCCGATGTACCTAAGATCAAAGCGGCCGTACAACTGCATTATGGCGGTCTCGATGAGCGCGTCAATGCCGGCATCCCGGCCTATGAAGCCGCCCTGAAGAGCGCCGGAATACCTTACGAGCTGTACGTTTACGAAGGTGCCAACCACGCCTTCAACAACGACACCGCGCCTACCCGGTACAATGAAGCCGCCGCCAAACTGGCCTGGGAACGCACCCTCAAGCTGTTTGGTGAACGCCTGAAATAGGCAGTCTTTGCTTCCCGCTGGCAAGCGTGAGCATGCCTGCCACTGGCAGGTAACGCCGACGGAAGGTGACGATCGGAAGTTTGCGCTGTCGCGGACAACCTCCGGCATTGAAAATCTGTCTTATTATTGTAAGGAAAAAGCGATGCAAATAGCTGGGTACCCAGCTGATAGATTTCACTTAGCGCCGAAAAAAAGTGAAACATTACATATTGTAATTTGTTTTTTACCGTTAAATCGAACAGCCGAAAGCTACAGAATGCCTGTGGTGAGATGGTGTCAGGATTATAGAACCGATTAAAACTGAACCAGGTGATGATGCGAAAACCCGTAACTCTATTACTGTTTGTGGCCGGACTGGCAGGCCTTTTATCCTTTACAGGTAAAACGCCGCCCGGCGATCCCGGTCGCCCTAAATCAGTGTTGGCCACGATCGTGGTCGATGCAGGCCATGGCGGCCCTGCACGAGGGGCCAAAGGCCTCATTTCGTATGAAGCAGATGTGGCCCTGGCTATTTCCCTGAAACTAGGTCAACGCATCCAGGAAGTATTCCCGGATACAAGGGTCGTGTATACCCGTACCTCCGACACGGTCTTCGGGGTGAATGTAGACGCCCGTACTGCCAACCGCATGCGTGCCGAACTCGCCAATGAAGTAAAAGGAGACCTGTTCCTCAGTATTCACTGTAATGCCACCCCGCAAAAAGCCGGTGGCTGGTATGCCAAACGCGTAGTGGGTCATACCACCAAAACGGTTACCGTGGGCAAGGGCGCCAAGAAAAAGAAGAAGACGGTAAGAGTGCCCATTTACGAAAACTACTGGGTAAAGAACGAACGCCATGGCACCGAAACCTATATCTGGGCAGCAGACCGCAGCGGTGTTAAAAGCACCTTCATCAAACCCGAAGAAAGCGCCGAATTCACAGAAGACAGCGGAACGGCCTATGTAGCCCCAGACCTCAATTCGCCCGAAGCCCGCATCCGCGCTCAGCTCTATGAGAAGAAATTCTTTGGTAAGAGTTTGACGCTCGGCAATATGGTGGAAGAAGAATTTGCCAAAGCCGGCCGCCTGAGCGGAGGCGTGAAGCAACGTAACTGGGAGCAGATCTGGGTACTGCAGGCTACGGGTATGCCCAGCATTCTGGTGGAGACCGGCTTCATCACCAATGAAGAAGAAGAGAAATACCTCAATAGTGAGCAGGGACAAGCCGAGATCGTAGAGAATATCGTGACGGCATTGAAGCGGTACAAAGAGGCGCTGGAAGGTGCGCCCGCCAGAGCCGAAATCACCACCGGCACAACCCATGTCGACTCTACTGTCGTAACGCCGGACACCTCCGGCAAGCAATAGTAACGGTATACAACAACACGTAATAGAAAAAGGGGCGTAATGCCCCTTTTTCTATTATTTCTGGTCGAACTATATTTTGCGTCTTTGCATCTCCTTCTTGATCAACCCCAGTTCGCGGCCTGTTTGTCCGGATACAGAAGAGTTTTCCTGCGCCCGGCGCATCAGGTAAGGAATCACGTCATGAATGGGCCCAAAGGGCAGGTATTTGCTGACAGACAACCCTGCCTTAGCCAGGTTGAAGGTAATGTTGTCGCTCATGCCATACAGCTGTGAAAAATGGATATGCTTGTGATCATGGGGTAATCCCTTTTTATCCAGCAGCGCTACCGCCTGCAGGCTGCTTTGTTCGTTGTGCGAAGCTACGATGAGCCCGATGCGGTCGAGGTGTTCAATACAGAACTCAACACCGGCATTGTAGTCGCGGTCGCTGGCTTCCTTGCTGGGCTGGATGGGTGACGGATAGTTTTGTTCTTCCGCCCGCCTCCGTTCTTTTTCCATATAGGCGCCACGTACGAGTTTAGCACCGAGAATAAAGCGCCTGGCTTCGGCCTGCCGGTAACTATCTTTCAGAAAAGCGAGCCGGTCATGGCGGTATAGCTGGATGGTATTGTATACGACTACCTTGTCGAGGTTGTACAGTTCCATCATTTGCATGGTCAATGCATCCACCGGGTCCTGGACCCAGGTTTCCTCTGCATCTACCAATACCCCTACATTTTTTGCCGCAGCAGCACTGATGATCTTGTGCATCCGCGCAACTACTCGCTGCCACTCAGCCTTCTCCGTCTCCGTCAACACTTCCGTGTGCACGGTGCCTTCATAACCACTTTTATCCGTAGCGGCAGCATCTAGCTTTTCGAGCAAAGCAAAACGGGCAAAGCCGGTTACCTTGATGCTCATGAAAGGGATATTGTGCTGTGTACCGGCAAAGTTGATCACCCGGATGAACTCTTCCGTAGCGTGATCGAAATTGTCTTCTCCTTCTTTACCTTCTACGCCATAATCGAGGATCACATCCACCCCAAACTGCTCGAGCTTATTGGCTACGCGGACTGTTTCATCAAGGGTTTCGCCACCGACGAATTGCTTGAAAATGGTGTTGCGGATAAGTCCTTTGATGGGCAGGCCGGCTTTGATGGCCCAGGGGGTGAAGCGGGTGCCCAGGTTAACGAGCAACTGGTTGCCCATGCTGGAGAATAGAAAATTAGCTTTCTTGAGTTCCTGATCTGTTTTGTAAGCGAACGCGTACTCTGTATTATCGAATGAAATGACCGGGTGAGGATTATCCATAGTTTACTAACAAATGTTAGGCGCAAAATTAGGCCAAGTTTTGATAATTAAGCGCATCATAAATTGTCTGATCCTTTACAGCTAATCATGGTGTTCTGCACGGATATGTGCCAGGTAGCCATCGCCTTGCCCCCGGTCCTGCAACTTCCCGCAACCGAGTTATAATTAGTTAGTTACCCGGCCATATTTCCAACCCTCGCCTGTATCCCCGCTCCAAAATTGTTGTTACCTTCCCGGCCTTATGAAGATCCTCCATACCGATATCTACAAGTTCAGCATCCCCATGCACCCTTTTACCATTGCAACGGGTACCATGCATTTTGCCCAGAATACCTTTATCCGCGTGCACACCGACGCCGGTATGTATGGCGTGGGCGAATGCTCGGCGTTTCCCATGATCGTGGGTGAAACGCAGGCCACCTGTTTCGAAATGGCGAAGGATTTTGCGGGTTTGTGGAAAGGTAAGGAGGCAGGTGCTATTGCCGACCGCCTGGCCGAACTGGATGCTTTTACCGCCTTCAACAGCACCATTAAAAGCGCGTTTGATATGGCTTTGTATGACCTGGCTGCCAAACAGGCCGGCGTACCCCTATATCGCTACCTGGGCGGCCAGGGGCCACGGGTATTGGAAACGGACCTGACGATCGGTATCGACCACCCTTCCAACATGGCGGCCACCGCCGTCGACTTTGTAGCCCGTGGTGTTCGGATCATCAAAATAAAACTGGGCAAACATGCGGTGGAAGATGTGGAGCGCATCCGGCAGATACGGGCTGCAGTAGGCCCTGATATTACGCTCCGCATCGATGCCAACCAGGGATGGAGTTATGAGGATGCGCAATATGCGCTGGTGGCCCTGGGTGCTTACGATATAGAATTCTGCGAGCAACCCATGCGGTACTGGAACGATCACCACCTGCCCGCCCTGCGCCAGCTTTCCCCCATCAAACTGATGGCGGATGAAAGCGTATACGATCACCACGATGCCGCCAGGGTCATTGCTGCCGGCAGTTGTGATTATGTGAACATCAAGTTTGCCAAATCGGGCGGTATTGCCGAGGCGATCCGCATCAATGAGGTGTGTGCCGCACAGGGCATTCCCTGTATGATGGGCGGCATGCTCGAAAGCCGGATAGCCCTCACAGCGTTTGCCCATTTTGCCCAGGCTCACCCCAATGTTCAGTTCTATGATATGGATACCTGCATGCTGGGCCACCAGGCCGATCCCGTGACGGGCGGCGTCCGGTACAACGGATTTGTGGTGGAAGTACCAGAAACACCCGGCATCGGGGCAGATGCAGACGAGGCCTTCCTGCAGACTCTGGAGCGGGTGACGGTGTAAGGTGGCCAGTTTTACTTTACGCCTTGCTTTTTGCCTTTCCCGATTATCTTTGCGCAAATTTGCGCCATGAGTCCAAAAGCGAAGACTGCGAAAGAATCGTATGTAGTGATGACCGAACTGGTTCTGCCTAACGATACCAACACCTTTGGTAACCTGATGGGGGGACGACTGATGTACTGGATGGATATTGCAGCAGCGCTGGCTGCCATGAAGCACTGTGCCGCACCCGTCGTGACGGCGTCTGTCGACAATATCTCTTTCGAAAACCCCATTAAACTGGGGAATGTCGTGCACATCGAAGCCAAGGTATCCCGCGCCTTCAATTCTTCGATGGAAGTACACATGAAAGTCTGGGGCGAAGACGCCATCCAGCAATACCGTTACAAAAGCAATGAAGCTTATTATACATTCGTGGCGCTCGATCCCAATGGCCGTTCGCGTCACGTACCCCAGTTGGTACCGGAGACCGAAGAAGAGCAGGAACTGTTTGAAAGCGCCCTGCGCAGAAGACAGATCCGTTTGATACTCGGGGGTAAGATGAAACCAGACGATGCTACGGAGCTAAAAGCCTTGTTCTTTAAGTCGTAAGCAACGCTGGCCATTGCCGACAGATACCCTAACAAAACGCTCTTATGAAAAAACTCTATGCCGGCAAAACTGGCCTGCAATGGTTGCAGTACCTGCTCTGCCTGTTGGTGCTTGTATTCTGTATCGACCGCGCACGCAAGGGCTCCGATTTCGACGTGTACCTGGCTGCGGCAAAAACCCTGCTGGCCGGCGGCAACCCTTACGATGCAGCGAATACGCTGACGGTTCCTTATTTCTACAGTTCCTTCTTTGCTTTGGTGCTGGCCCCTTTTACCTTCCTGCCAGCTTTTGTGGTAAAACTGGCCTGGCTGCTATTTTCCGTTTATTGCATTTACCGCATCTGGAAGCTGGTACAGGCTTACTACCCCGTAGCCGCCCTCACTTCAACACAAAAGGTGTGGTGGATCATTGTATCCCATGCCATCCTCGCGGGCTTCTACATCGACAACTTCCACATGGTGCAGGTCACTTTCTTTATGATCTGGGCTTCGCTCGAGGCTGTGCACCTCATCTCCACCGGCAAAACTTTCCGCGGTGCTCTGTTGCTGGGTCTCGCCATCAATATCAAAATAATGCCCATCCTCTTCCTTCCCTATCTCTTTTACCGGGGAAAATGGAAAGGTGGCTTTTTGACGCTGGCATTTATCCTGGTGTTCACCCTCCTCCCCCACCTGTTCCTGGGTAGTGACTACGGCAATACCTTGTTACAGGAATGGTGGACAGCGATCAACCCCATCAGTGACAAACACTCGGTAGAGGTTCATCCGCACTACTTCGATCTGCCAGCCTTTGTAGCAGCCTTCTTTACTACTGCTGCCGGTGAACTGACCACCTCCTTCGAAAGCTACCAGCTTACGCTGACGCTGGTCAGGTTATTCTTCGTAGTCCTTACGCTGGCCTACCTGCAACTACCGATGTTCAAAGATGCCCGCAACCCGCTTTCCCAAGGTAGAGAGATCGCCTACCTGTTGCTGGCAACCGTACTGCTTTTTCCGCACCAGAATAAATATGCGAATGTGTACCTGATGCCGGCACTCGCCTATGTTTTCTATTACCTGCTGGCTTCTTACAACCTCAACAAGCAGTTCCTGCGCGAACAGTCGCGCTTTTTATGGGTGGCTGTGTTGCTGCTATTGGTGATCCTGTTGCTGAATGTGCGGGGCCGTTCTACGGAAGGAACTGATCTGCTATCGCTGCTGGTGCGCTACCGGGGCATTACGATCGGTACCATGCTACTGGCTGGCATCCTGTTATTGTTGCCTCCTTCCTGGCTGTTAAAGCGGCAAGCGGCCGCGCAGCAAGCGGCCTAGCAGAATAGGGACAGTGGTTTTATACAACAGTAGCAGGCAACTGGTCGATAGCTTGCAAGGTGAATGGCGAAACTGTTGAACATCTCGTAAGGACGAGTGAATTCTACCAGTGGTATCTTGCCGCAGCGTTGTTAAGCAATAATACCTTCCGCGATCATACGGCGGGTTTGCGATGCTGCGGCCCTTTCAGCATATAAGGTTTGCTTTGTTCGATGGCATCCATCAATTGATCGAGGATCACTTCTGTAGGGGCTTCGTAGTCGATATCGATGGGCGGTTTAAAACGCACGGTGAGTAAAGTTCCTTTCTTCTTAAAACGCAACCCTTTCTTATCAAAAGCTCTCCAGAAGCCGTTGATGACAACCGGTACTACGGTAGGCTTGCCCATTTTGATGATGAGGGCTGTGCCTTTGCGACCGGGGGCAAAGGGTTTGGTAGTACCCTGCGGAAAAGTAATGATCCAGTTGTTCTCCAATGCCCGTGCGATCTTGCGTGTATCGGACGGATCAAGCCCTTTGCGCGTTTCGGTGCCTTCCGGACGCCAGGTACGTTTTACGGTGATGGCACCCGCCATGGTAAACAACCGGCTGATCCAGGTAGCGCGCATCGTTTCCTCGGCCGCTACATAATACACATTCGTAAATGGATTGATCAGGTAATAAGGTATTCCCAACCTGTTTTGCTTGCGCCATTTCACGGCGCAGAATATGTGCAGAAAGGTGATCACATCTGCGAAATAGGTCTGGTGGTTGCTGACAAACAGTACATTCTTGCGCGGAAGATCTTTGATGTGTTCTGTACCGGTGATCTTGAGTTTATTGAAGAGTACCAGCCCGGGATAGGAAAACACGCCCACGAGGGCATAGATAAACTTGCGCACGATCTGTACATGTTTAAGTCTTTCGCGAATGGAACTCATGGACGGGTAATTGTGTTTTCGGTGTATCGAAATTAAGGAAATGTTAATAAACAACTATGTTTATTGATAACGGCTGCAACGTTATGTAATTGCTTTTGATCAGTCATCTATCTAAAAATCGATGTTATGAAAAGAATTATTACTGTGCTCGTAGTTATGTTGTTAGTTGGGAAAGGATTTGCACAAACCACTATTGCCAATCCGTATCCGAAGACCATTACCGTCAATGGCAGTGCCGAAATGGAAGTAATACCCGATGAGATCTATGTGCTGGTCGATCTGAAGGAGTATGAAAAGAAAGGCACCAAGATCACACTCGACAAGATCAAGAGCGATTTTCTGAGCTATTGCAAAAGCATAGGCTTACCCGATTCGGTGATCACGATTGCTTCTTACGATGGCAGCAACGGCAATCCCTGGGTGCGTAAGAAATCAAAGAAGACCGAACAAATGATGGCCTCCATCACTTACCAGGTAAAGTTCTCGAGCAGCAAGAAAATGGATGAACTGGTAGACAAGCTGGATGATGAAGCGACCCAGAATTTCCGTATCGACAGAACGTCGCACAGCAAGATCCTTGAGTTCCGCAAGCAGCTGAAGATCCAGGCTGTGAAAGCAGCCAAGGAAAAAGCGGGTTACCTCGCAGCTGCCATCGATGAGCAGGTAGGCGCTGCAGTCACCATCAATGAACCCGGCGACATGATCGTGCAACCCTATATGCTGTCGCAGATGAGATCGAACGCCGCTACAATGGAAGCTTTGGACAGTAACGGTGGTGCTACTGTCGACTTCAAAAAGATCAAATTGCGTTTTGAAGTGAGTGTGGTATTTGCGCTGAAATAATGCCCGGATGGCCTGATCAGGCTTTTCCCGCGCGGAATAAATGGCGACCTGAGATGGGTTGCCCCACAAGAGAGCACTTTGGCGCGTCCGCAGCCTAAAAGGGCCACAAAATCAGGCTAAGTGCCAAATAATTAACGACTTCTCCACATTGGAGGGGTCGTTTTTCATTGTGGGAACCAAAGCGTTTATATTTGCCCCCCATGGCAAAATCAGGTGAAGATACTCCGTTAATGCAGCAGCATAAGGCCATCAAGCAACGATATCCTGATGCGATCCTGTTGTTCCGCGTAGGCGATTTCTATGAAACCTTTGGCAGCGACGCCATCGTCGCCGCCCAGGTATTGGGCATTACGCTGACCAAGCGTAACAATGGCGCCGCCTCAGGCGCGTCCGAGCTGGCGGGTTTTCCACACCATGCCATGGACACCTACCTGCACAAGCTGGTGAAAGCCGGTTACCGGGTGGCAATCTGCGACCAACTGGAAGATCCCAAGCAAGCAAAAGGTATTGTGAAACGTGGGGTAACCGAAATGGTGACGCCGGGTGTAGCCACCAACGACAAACTGCTGGAGCACAACAGCAATAATTTCCTGGCCGGTATTCATTTTACCGACGACAAAGCCGGCATTGCTTTCCTTGACATTTCCACCGGTGAATTCTTCGTGGCCGAAGGCAACCAGGAATACATCGACAAGCTGCTGCAAACCATGCGGCCTGCGGAGGTCATCTTCCAACGGGCCTACCAAAAACATTTCAAGGAGAACTACGGCAGTAAGTTTTATACCTACACCATGGAAAGCTGGATCTTCGATCTGGCTTATACCACGGAAAGTCTGCTCAAGCATTTCGATACCAAATCACTGAAAGGGTTTGGGGTGGAAGACATGCCCCAGGCAGTTGTAGCTGCCGGCGCCGTGCTCCATTACCTGAAAGATACCGAGCACCCCAACCTGCAGCACATCACCTCGATACAACGTATCGACCGGGAAGATTATCTCTGGATGGATCGCTTTACGATCCGCAACCTCGAGTTGATCAGTACCGGCAGTGGCGAACCGGGCAACACCTTACACAAGGTGCTGGACAATACCGTATCGCCCATGGGTGCCCGTCTGCTGAAAAGATGGATACTGTTGCCGTTGAAAGATCCGGCAAAGATCACCGAGCGGCTCGATCTCGTGGAGTATTTCATCAAAGAAGTAGAACTGCGCAACAAGATCAGCCACCACATCAAGCAATGCGGCGATGTAGAGCGACTGGTGAGTAAGATACCGGTCAAGAAGATCAATCCACGGGAAGTACTGCAGATCGCCAAAGGCCTGCAGGAAGTGGATGCGATCAAAGAACTGACCAGCTCCGTCACCGACAAATACCTGGGTCAGCTCACCACCGCATTGGATACCTGCACCACCATCCGCCAGGCCATCGTGCAAACCATCTGCGAAAACCCACCGGCAGTAGCTGCCAAAGGGGGCGTTATTGCCGATGGCATTCATGAAGAGCTGGACCAGCTGCGCAAGATATCCAGTGGTGGTAAAGAATACCTGGTAGAACTACAGGTGAAGGAAGCAGAAGCTACCGGCATCTCTTCCCTTAAGATCGGATTCAACAACGTATTTGGTTACTACCTCGAAGTGACCAATGTACACAAGAATAAAGTGCCTGCCACCTGGATCAGGAAGCAGACGCTGGCCAATGCCGAGCGCTACATCACCCCCGAGCTGAAGGAATACGAAGAGAAGATCATGGGCGCCGAAGACAAGATCATGGCCATCGAAATGGAACTGTACGACCGGCTATTGGTACAGTTACAGGAGTTCATCGGCCCTATGCAGGCCAATGGACATATCCTCGCCATTCTCGACTGCCTGGTATGTTTTGCAGACAATGCCTTGCGCAACAATTACAAGAAGCCACACCTGCATGAGGGACACGAGCTGGAGTTTAAAGAAAGCCGTCACCCCGTTATCGAACGTAATCTGCCGCCAGGTGAACCCTATATCGCCAACGATATCTTCCTGGATCAGTCTACCCAACAGATCATCATCCTGACGGGCCCCAACATGAGTGGTAAGAGCGCCATCCTGCGACAGGCGGCGCTGATCACCCTGATGACCCATATGGGCAGTTTTGTGCCGGCAGACAGTGCCAAAGTGCCCCTGACCGACAAGATCTTTACCCGTGTTGGCGCTTCCGACAACCTGAGTGGTGGTGAATCGACCTTTATGGTGGAGATGAATGAAACGGCCAGCATCATCAACAACTTCACGACGCGTAGCCTCATCCTGCTGGATGAGATCGGTCGCGGTACCTCTACCTACGATGGTATCTCGATCGCCTGGAGTATCGCTGAATACCTGCACAATGCCGACTTTGCTCCCAAGACTTTGTTCGCTACCCACTACCACGAGCTGAATGAACTGGAAAATAAACTGGCACGTGTTCGCAACTTCCATGTCACCAATAAAGAAGTAGCAAACAAGATCATTTTCCTGCGTAAGCTGGCGCCCGGTGGCAGCACCCACAGCTTTGGTATTCACGTAGCCAAAATGGCCGGTATGCCACCTGCCCTATTGCAGCGTGCCAACGAGATCCTGCACCAACTGGAAGAAAAGCATGTAGAAGAGAATGGCGCAGGCACGCATCAAAGCAGCAACATTGGTGAAGCTGTCAAGAACATTTCTTCCCAAAAGTTTCAGCTGTCGATCTTCGATGCCCACAGCGAAACCTTCGACGATATCCGCAAGACGCTGGAAGGTATCGACATCAATCGTCTTACGCCGGTAGAAGCATTGCTAAAGCTGCAGGAGATCAAGAGTAAGATCCGCTAACCGTTTATAGCTATTCGAAAATATAACTAGCACGATCGTCACCTGCTTCACAGGTGACGATCGTGCTATTGGCCTACTCACGTTGCAGGTTGCCTGCTGATTGCATCATCTACGTTGTCACCTTGAATAGACCCCGGGATCTAGGCATTTAACAATTATCAAGAAAAACAGTCGACTAAGGGTACGATACAATAATGTCTAATATGTACCCGTTTTAATGATCCTATAACACACAAACACCTTGTTCTAAGTACCCCTTCGTACCCCATGTTTTTTTCCTAAACCAAATCCATTTGTGAAAGGCAGCCTGCTGATGTTTATCGGCATACCCATGGCTATTGCCCCTGCTTTTCGTGAATGCTAAAACATGAGATTTTGCCAATAAGGATCTATCCCACGATTATCGACAAAATGAACTGGCTGTTTGTACAAGCCAACAGGCGCCTTGACAACACCAGCATCCGCCTCCAAACATTGACGGGACGCCCCATGTATGAACAGAAAACGGGTATCCTCCAGCCAGGGCAGATGGTCAGCTTTCCGTTGGAGACAGACGGTCTGGCACCAGGCACCTATCTCTTGCAACTGTTGCAGGGCACTGATGTGATCTACAAAAAGAAGATCAATGTGGTATAAGCGCTATCTGCCTTATGACCCCGGGGTCTACAGGTAGCTGAGCCACCAACGCTGATGCTTGCTTTTGTAGTTGTTGTACCGCCTGCACAAGGGATACAGCAGCAGGATCACGCCAATCCAGATAATGTAGACAGCCCATAACGGAAATCCAAAACTGACCGGCCTGAACAGGAAGGGAGTTTGATTGGATACGATGTCCTTGACCCCAAATCCCGACAGGAAGAAAACGATGACCGTAATCGTGTGTATGAGAAAGAAATGCAGCACGTAGTAAAAGAAGGGTACCCGGCCAAATACCCGGGCAAACTCCGTGACCGGCGTTCTTATATCCTCCAGGCATCGCAGGGCGATCAGGGAGATCCCGATCGTGATACACATATACATCAGCGAGGGAGGATATTTGTTGACGTTGAAAAAAGCATAGGCATTCTTTAACAGGCTTCCCTGCTTTGTCCAGGGCACAGGATCACCATAAACGTTGACAAAGCGTAGCACCACAAACAAAGCGATAAGTGCCACACCCGTCAGCAGCAGTTCTCTTTTACGCTGCCTGGAAGGATAACCAGCGGTGAACCACTTGCCCGCACAATAGCCCATCAACATCAGGCCTGTCCAGGGCAGGAAGGGATATACGATCAATAAAAAATGATTGGGTGCCCAGGGATAGAAGGCATAACGGGATCCATGCACCAGGTCCCACCAGAACCCCAGGGGTTGTTTGGCCGCCAAACGGGCCGCCTCGGGTTGATCGAGTAGGTTGTGCCCCAGCACAATCGCCAGTCCCACCACAAATATTACCGCGTAGGGCAATCGCACCACAACACCCAAAATGACCATAGTGATGCCAATAGCCCAAATGACCTGAAAGATGACCAGGTTGTACAAAGGATTGAAGGTTAGTGCGAGCGTAACGAGCAGCACCTCGGCCAGGATCAGCCACAAACCGCGCTTGAGCAGAAACATACTCAGCTCAGCCTTGGTCTTACGACCGCCAAGGAGGTATGATGAGGTACCGGCCAGAAAAACAAAGGTAGGCGCACAAAGATGGGTGATCCAGCGGGTGAAATACAACATCGGCGTCGTAGTAGCCGGATCGAGCGGATCGGCCTGGAAGGCCCCAATGTGAAAGAAATCGCGCACATGGTCGAGGGCCATAATGATCATCACGATGCCCCGCAATACATCGATAGACTCTACCCTGCTACGGGTACCTGGGGTTTGGTTCATGGCTGTTGTATTAAAGGTTATAGATAGTCGATGCCATAGTAGCTGCAATGATCTGTCAAAGGCCAGTATCATAGCACCACCAAAACTGGTGACCGGGTACTATTGTTTTCAGGGAGCAGGAAGAAAAAGGTCTTTCAACCGATGGTACAGTTCGCGGTATTTTTCATAGTTACGCAGATAAGCGATCCGGCTTGTTTCCTGTGGATAATAGGTCGTAGCTGCTGCGGGTGACGCACCGGCAAAGGCAAGTGTGTCCATCAAACCCAGCGCCTGGTAACCCAATATGGCAGCTCCTGTTGCGGAAGCATCGGCCGTTGAGGAAACGGTTACCGGCTTGTCAAACAGGTCGGTCAGCCATTGCAACCAGGCCGTGCTTTTGGTGAAACCGCCACTGGCATAAACATGATCGATCGGGGCAATGGTCTCTTCAATGGATTGCGCGACCTCGTACAACGAAAAGTTGATCCCTTCCACCACCGCCCGCATCGCGTGTGCTTGCCCATGCGTTGCCTGCAAACCAAAGAAGACGCCTTTTGCAGCCGCATCCCATACGGGTGCCCGCTCTCCCTGCACATAAGGCAGAAAGATCAGCCCCTCCGCTCCTGCCGGCACCTGCGCTGCCCGTTGCAGGAACCAATCGAAGTCTTCGCTATGTGTAAAGCTGCGCTCCAAAAACTGCGCAGCATACCATTTGAGCAACACACCCCCATTGTTGACCGGGCCACCCGATACAAACCACTCTTCGGTAAGCACATAATTGAATATCCGTGCCTGTGGATCGTGCCGGGGTTGTTGCGAAAGCATCCGTACTGCACCGCTGGTGCCAATGGTCAGTGACAGGTCACCAGTACGCAAAGCACCACTGCCGATCTGTGCCAGGCAACCATCACTGCCGCCGGGTACCAAGGGCGTTTGGGCGTCGATACCCAATTGGCTTGCCATAGCAGGATCCATTCCCCGGATGATGGCTGTAGGACTAACAGGGGTTGATAGTCGCTCTACGCCGATGCCGGCATAGGCCAGCGCTTCGGGATACCAGGTCTTCGCATAAATATCAAAAAGACCGGTGGCAGAGGCCACCCCATAATCGATGAGGTATTGGTTGAAAAAACGAAAGAAAACAAGTTCCTTGATCCCGATGAATTTTTGGGCACGTTCAAATAAAGCAGGTTCCTGTTCCTGCATCCAACGCAGCTTGCATAAGGGTGACATGGGGTGAATGGGGGTGCCCGTATGCTGGTAGATATGTTGTCCTGCCGCCGTATCTCTTAACGCCGCAGCCTGCGCACTGCTGCGCAGATCGGCCCAGGTAATGAGGTTGGTCAATGGCTTGCCCGCCTTATCTACCGCCAGTAAACTGTGCATGGCACTGCTAAAGGAGATGCCCAGCAAGGACCCAGTAGTCATGGCATCCACTACCCCGCGTATACTCGTTACAACAGCATCAAATAAAGTTTCCGGATCCAACTCATGCGTTCCGGCTGCGGTTGGCAAGGGAGAATAGGTGATATTGGCTTGCGCCAGGGGATTACCAGCACCATCAAAAGCAATGGCCTTGGTATTGGTAGTACCGATGTCTACCCCGATCAGGTATGTGGCTTGCTTAGTACTCACAAACAATATATCCCCAGGGTTCTATATGGAAGGAATAATTGAGCGTAAAAGGTTCTTTGGTACCGAGGAAAAGATTCATTGGCTCTCCTACCAGGCTGGCATCTTTGATGGTAATGACCTGTTCTTTATTACTCAGGTTCAGGATCACCAGTACTTTATCTGTCCCTTTCTCCCGTACATAAGCATACAATGCTTTGTCATCTCCCACAGATACTTTGCGGAACCCGGCGTCGGTTGCCAGGGCAGCATTGCGATGGCGCAATTGCAGCAGGGTTTTGTACATGGGTGCGCGGGCATATTGGGCAAACCCCATATTGTCTTTCTCGAAAAAAGGAATGGCCCGTAATACGGGCTCTTCCTGACCACTGTAGATCAAGGGTAGCGAAGCTTTCATCGTTTGCGTAAGTACCGCGAAGGGTGCATGTTTGGGCCCTGGCAATGTACCGTAATCGGCCTTGTTCCAGCTGTTTTCATCGTGGTTGCTGGTAAAATACAAGCGAGCGGCATTGGCAGGGAAACTACTGTCCTTCCGCATCGATACAGAATCGAGCGAGAGGGCATTACGGGTACCCGCAGCCACGTCGTTCATACGGTGAAACATATCCCAGTCATACATAGCGTCGAAGCCTGCCCCGTACATTTCCGGCTTCTCGGCTTCGGCCAGCATAAATACTTTTTTGTCTTTGCGCAGTGAACGGATACAATCTTTCCAAAAATCGGTGGGCACCTCTCCTGCCACATCACAGCGGAAACCATCGATACCCATTTCATCGAGCCAGAATTTCATCGATGCGATCATGCTGTCACGCATTGCGTGGTTATCGTAGTTGAGGTCGCGGGTATCACTCCAGTCGAAAGCATATTTGGCTTTGCCGGTACTATCGCGGTTGTAAAAATCAGGATGAGCAGTGAGCCAGGGATGATCGGCACCCGTATGGTTGGCTACCCAATCTACAATGACCTTGAAGCCGTTGTCGTGTGCCTGCTGCACCAGTTGTTTGAAGTCGGCCAGGGTACCAAACTCGGGGTTGATGGCCTTGTAATCGGCCACGGCATAATAACTACCCAGTGTGCCTTTGCGATCGGTTTTGCTGATGGGCGTAACCGGCATGAACCAGAGAATGTCCACCCCCATCTGTTTTAGGCGGGGTAAGGAAGCAGCAAAAGCCTGGAAAGTACCTTCGGGTGTATACTGACGTATGTTGACTTCGTAGATGTTCGACTGCCGGATCCAATCCGGACCAGCGATTACAGCCGTATCTTCCTTATAATCTGCGGGCTTCTTATCTGCTTCCTTGGGCATGAGCTTGCAGGCAGTTGCCAGCAGAATGAGCAGACAGCAGCCTATCAAGCATCTCAGGGACACCTGTTTCATTCGATCTTATTTAAGGAAGGAAGTTAAGTGATTTTAGGCGATCACTTTACATACTTACATAATCTCTTTCAACTTGCTAATCACCTGGTCGATCTCTTCTTTGGTGTTGTGCTTGCTGAAGGAGAAGCGAACGGTGATCTGATTGGGATTGTTGTTGATAGCGCGGATCACGTGCGAGCCCTGGTCGGCACCACTGGTGCAGGCACTGCCGCCGCTGGCGCAGATATTGTTGATGTCGAGGTTGAAAAGCATCATCTCCGACTTTTCGGTTTTCGGGAATGAAACGCTGAGTACGGTATAGAGGCTTTTGCCAAGCGGATCGCCGTTGAAGCCAACACCCTGGATCTGCTTTTTCAGCTGCTCCATCATGTACACCTTCAGGCCTTTGATGTAGGCACTATCCTGTTCGTAGTTGGCAGTAGCCAGTTCGAGGGCTTTGGCAAAGCCAACGATCCCATACAGGTTTTCGGTACCGGCGCGCATATTGCGCTCCTGTGAACCGCCATGGATATGGGGCTTGATCTTTACGTTCTCGTTCACGTAGAGAATACCCACGCCCTTGGGGCCATGAAACTTATGCCCGGCACCATTGATGAAGTGTACGGGGGTATTGCGCAGGTCGAAGGGAAAGTGACCCACCGTTTGAACCGTATCTGAATGGAAGATGGCGCCATACTTCTTACAGATCTCTCCTACAGCATGTATGTTGAGGATCGTTCCGATCTCGTTGTTGGCGTGCATCAGGGTGACGAGCGTTTTGTCTTCCGTGCTGGCGATCAGTTGCTCGAGGTCTTCGAGATCGATGTGGCCATCGGGCAGCAGTTTTACATAGCTCAGCGCTACTTCACCACGGTGAAAAAGGTTCTCCACCGTATGCAGGGTAGCATGGTGTTCAATAGCCGAGGTGATGATATGCCGGCAGCCCAGGTCATGTACAGCGGCATTGATGGCCGTGTTGGAACTTTCGGTACCGCCGGAAGTAAAGAAGATCTCTGCAGGATGTGCATTGAGTATTTTAGCCACCGACTTGCGGGCCGTCTCGATCGCCAGGCGGGTCTCGCGTCCATAAGAATAAATGGAAGATGGGTTACCAAACTTTTCGGTCAGGTAGGGCATCATTACTTCCAGCACCTGGGGGTCGAGGGCGGTTGTCGCCGCATTGTCGAAATAGATACGTGTATTGTGGCTCATGGGCCGCAAATTTCCGAAATAAATGAATCGAAAGAGCCATCCCAGGTGGTTTGCAAATTCGTCATCATAAGGGCAGATTTCCTGATCGATGTTCAATGATTATACGGCGATCCTGAACATTATTCAAAAAAACGCCTGTTTAACCGAATAACAACAATCAGCCTTTTGTCCAGTAGTTCAATGGGTTATGAGCATTGGGCGCGTTCCTGCATGCCGTGGCAACCGACGCCAGCTTTATCGTTTTGTTTACAATGAATGGCAGAACTTTGGCGTTATTATTGTCGCACTTTACTGCATTCATATTTGTTAAAATATTCATCATGCGCTGGTTGGTTATCATTATGTTGTTGATATCGGGGGAGGCTTTCTCGCAACAATTCCCGTGGAAGGATTACAAACTCAACGCGCAGGGCGATACCCTGAACCGGATCGACATCATCAACCGGAAGCAGGGCCCCTGGGTGGTGCGCAACGAATCCGCACGGGGCGAACCTGGGTATGAAGAAGAAGGCTGGTATGTACACAACCGTAAAGACGGCGAATGGCGTCTTTTCAGTCTCCAGGGCGACCTGGTGGGCGTAGAATTCTACAAATGGGGCTTGAAAGACAGCGTGTGCAAGTACTACAGCAAACACGGAGAGATCCGGCTGGAACAGCGCTGGAAAGCCGTTAACCCCGATAAGTTGTACGATACCCTGCAGATCGAAGACCCCGACAAATTCGATACTTACCGCACGGTGATCGTGAAAAACGAGGGTGCTTCCCTCCGCCATGGCCTCTGGAAATATTATGACCCGGAAACCGGAGCCGTCGCAAAGACCGAGAATTACGTGTTGGGTGAACTACAAAAGGAAAAAAGGCAGGCGCCTGCCACGGCTAAAAAGGAAATTGAGAAGCCCAAGGAAGTGCAGGACTTCGAAAGAAAGAATGCCGGGAAAAAGAAGATCAAGGTCCGGGATGGCAGCACAGGCAATTAAACTACTGACTTTCAGATAACTATATTATAAAGCCGGCACTCGCCGGCTTTTTTGTTGCCTCCTCTTTCGCTTTTATCCGGCAGCCTCTACCCGTTACCGCTCATCCTATTGACCTTGGTTTATCGGAAGGCTGATGTATATTTGATATCATATTGATATCATAATAAACTCCACCGCTTATGCAAAAGATCATTAAACCCATGTCGGGCTTCCTGGCCTTGTTGTTGTCCGTACTCCTCTTTCTAGCCTCCATTTACTTTTTTGCGAACGTGAAAAACACCAGCAGTTTTGGGTTACTGGGCGTACTGGCCTTCATTGCCAGCCTGTACCTTTCGGGAGGTATCATCGTGATCAGCCCCAACCACTCCCGGGTGTTGACCTTCTTTGGTAAATATGTAGGTACCGTTAAGGAAAACGGGTTGTTGTTTGTAAACCCCTTGTATAAGAAGCAAAAGATATCGCTGCGGGCGGAAAACCTCGAAAGCAGCAAGCTGAAAGTAAACGACAAGATGGGCAACCCCATCGAGATCGCCGCTGTGATCGTGTGGCAGGTAGACGATACGTATAAAGCAGCTTTTGAAGTCGAAGACTACGACCACTATGTGAAGATCCAAAGCGAAGCGGCCATACGTCACCTCGCCACCACTTACGCCTACGATCATATGGAAGATGAGCATGCCGCCATTACCCTGCGCGATGGTGGCGACAAGGTAAATGAAATGCTCGAACAGGAGCTCAACAATCGGCTGGCTCCTGCGGGCATCCTCGTACGCGAAGCACGTATCAGTCACCTGGCCTATGCGGCAGAGATCGCCGGGGCGATGTTGCAGCGCCAGCAAGCCACTGCCATCGTAGCCGCCCGTACCAAGATCGTGGAAGGTGCAGTAGGCATGGTAGAGATGGCCCTGGAGCAATTATCGCGCAAGCAGATCGTAACGCTCGATGAAGAAAAGAAAGCAGCTATGGTAAGCAACCTAATGGTAGTGTTGTGTGGCGAAAAAGGAGCCCAACCCATCCTGAACACCGGTACACTGTATCAATAAAATGGCGGCCATGAAAGTTGCTAAACCCACCGGCAAAATACTATTCCAGGAAGCCCAGCAGTTTCGGCAGCTTTGGCTTTGGGCCTTACTGATCTCGGGTACCTTGTTGCCACTGGTGCTGACTAGTGTCTTTGCCTGGCGCGATCCTAAAGTGTCTGCCCTGCAATCGATGGGCATCATGGCAATTGGTATTGTAGTACCGGGCATCAATTTCGTCATCTTTTGGGTTACCAAACTGGAAACGGTCGTAACCGATGAAGGGCTGTTTTACCGTTGGAGACCTTATTTCAGTAAGTATACAATGCTCAACTGGCAGGAGATCGACGCGGTCACCGTACGTCGTTACCCTAACCTGAAGTACGGCTATCATACCAATCGCGAATTTGGAAAAGTGCATAATATCGATGGTAACAAGGGCGTGCAGTTTGAGCTGGTAAACGGGAAAAGGGTCTATATTGGCACGCAGAAATTAACCGCCCTGCAACATGCGCTCGAGCAGATGAAACCGGTAAAGGTCAATAGAAAATGATGGTTGAATGCATTAAATCCACTTGTAGTGAGTAGTAGTAAGAAAAACTTTGTACTGCGGATCGACGAAGAAACGTTCAAGACCCTGGAGAAATGGGCCGCGGATGAGTTTAGAAGTGTGAATGGTCAGCTGGAATGGATCATCGATCAAGCGCTGAAGGAGAGCGGCCGAAAGAAAAAGGTTGATAACCAGCCACCAGCCGACGGACCGGAAGGTTAATACCCTTTTAGTGGTATCCTTGACCAACGGTACCCGGAACTGTCGCTGTTGTCGTATCTTTACATCACCATTAACTACTAATAAAACCCACGCCATGAACAAAACTTTCCTTTTCTTTTGGGTACCTGTGGTCGTTGCCCTGGTCGGATTACTGGCCAAAGCCTGCCACTAAACAACATAAAAGCATTTTCTCAGCCGGGTCCAGACCCGGCTTTTTTTATGCGCCAAAGTGGACGAGTGGCAAGAAGGGCTTTGGGATCATGCCAGCTAGGCAGGTTGGCCGTATGAAACTAGGAGCACCTGCGGCCACCAACCAACTGAATAAAAAAAGAGGCTGCTCCTGGGAGACAGCCTCTTGAAAAAATCATTCAATCGTTGATTAGAACCCTTTCTTCTTCTCTTCAGCCTTCTGCATCGGATTGATGCCGGTAGACTGTCCACGCGTGGTACCTTGTTTTGACTTGAACACCGTAAATTTCGACGGTGCCGCAATAGTACCCCAGGTATTGTTGCCTTCGTTGATGTCGGCCGTTTCACGCAATGGGTCGAGCTTGATGGATTCTACCTCTTTGTCTTTCATAAAGGTCTTCACCACTTTCTGCTCGTTGAGGCGCCAGATCTGTGCAGGGATGCGGTCGATCTCTTTGCTGCCATCTTTATAAGTCCACTCGATGATGATCGGCATTACCAGACCACCCTTGTTGCTCAGTGTTACTTCATAGAAATGTTTGCTGGCCGCTTTTTGCTTACCGGCTTCATCAGCACCTTCGATGAACGAATTCACAGGCACCGTGTAGGTCGTAGAGTCATAAGCCTCCAGACCGCGGGCATAACGCCAGTAGAAATCACGCAGGGCAGTATCCTGGTTGGTCAGGTATTGGATGTTCTTATCTGCCAGGTTGCGTTGTTTGGAGATATCTGTTTCGTAAGCAGATACCATCGGCTTGTCCAGCTTGCGGTTGGCAGTAGCTCCTTCTTTTTGTGCAGGAGGATTGTAAGAAAGATCTGCTTTGAAATATTTTACCGTATCCAGGGCGATATCGCAGGCATCGGTACCGAAGAACCAACCTCTCCAGAACCAGTCGAGGTCTTCACCGGAAGCATCTTCCAGCGTACGAAAGAGATCAGCAGGCTCGGGATGTTTGAATGCCCAGCGGCGTGCATATTCTTTGAAAGCGTAGTCGAACAGATCGCGGCCCATGATGGTTTCGCGCAGCATGTTCAAACCGGTTGCGGGTTTGGTATACGCATTCGGACCAAAACCGATGATGTTTTCAGAGTTGGACATGATAGGCTCCAGTTGGTTCTTAGGCAAACGCATATAGTCTACGATCGCCCAGGCTGGTCCTTTACCACGTACAGGGAATTTCTCGTCATACAGCTCTTCGGTCAGGTACTCGACGAAGGAGTTCAGGCCCTCATCCATCCAGCTCCACTGACGCTCATCGCTGTTGATGATCATCGGGAAGAAGTTGTGACCTACTTCGTGAATGATCACACCGAGCATACCATATTTGCTGGCTTCTGTATAGCTGCCATCCTTTTCGGTACGGCCATAGTTGAAGCAGATCATGGGATATTCCATGCCATTGGCAGCTTCTACACTCTGCGCAACGGGGTAAGGATAGGGAATGGTGAACTTGGAGTAGCTCTTAATGGTATGTGCCACGGCCTTGGTAGAGAACTTCCGGTACAGACCGTAAGCTTCCTTACCATAGAAGCTCATACACATCACCTTCTTGCCTTCTACAAAAGCAGGCATGGCATCCCAAACGAATTTGCGGGAAGAGGTCCAGGCGAAGTCACGAACATCATTGGCTTTGAAAATCCAGGTCTTCTTGGCACTGCTCTTTTGTCCTTCTGCCTTTTTAGCTTCTTCGAGGGTTACTACTTCCACCGGTTCTTTGGAAGCCTGCGCTTTTGTCCAGCGACCCAATTGAGCAGGTGTCAGCAACTGGGCATAGTTGGTACATTCACCGGTACCACCTACCACGTGGTCGGCAGGTACGGTCATCTGTACTTTGAAGTTGCCGAACGTGAGGGCAAACTCGCCACGGCCTGTGAACTGGTGATTTTGCCAACCCACAGCGTCACTGTATACGCAAAGGCGGGGATACCACTGAGCCATCGTGAACAGATGGTTGCCATCTTCGGGGAAGAATTCGTAACCGCCGCGACCGCCAAACTTCATGCGATCGGAGATCTTATAATTCCAGTCGATGGTGAAGATAAACTGCTGGCCGGGCTTCAGCGCGGTGGGCAGTTCAACCCGCATCATCGTCTTATTAACCGTGTGTTTCAGTTGCTTGCCGAGGGCATCGGTCATCTTCACGATGTTGATACCATAGCCGTTGTCGGCACGATCAGCTTCGAGTTGTTCGATAGCTGCCACGTTCAATTGAGACGACATGGTACGGCTGTTCTGGTAGTTGGCATTGTTGACGGTGCTGTGCTCGTTCTCGTCCAGTTGCAACCAGAGGTAGGTCAGCGTATTGGGCGAATTGTTGAAATAAGTGATCTTCTCACTGCCCGTCAGCTTGAGGTTGGCTTCATCCAATTCGCACTTGATGTCGTAATCAGCACGCTGCTGCCAGTACTTAGGGCCTGGTGCGCCACTGGCTGTGCGGTACTCATTGGGCGTGGGAAGCATAATGCCCAGTTGTTCAAATTTGTTACCGTGGTTGGAGCCGGGGTTGTTTTGTATGTTTTGACCATACGCCACACTAAACAGTCCCGCGACTGCCGTTGCCACGAACAGAGACTTTCTCATCATGTGTGTTTTTATTAGTAGGAAATCGTTGAAATGCCCAAATCAGGGAGAATACCAGGATAATGGCCGAAGCAAACCGTAACCATCCGGTTCTCGATAGTTTCAACAGCTGCACCACGATCCACGACAGGAACAGGATCAGCACGACCACCAGCAACTGTGCCAACTCGATACCGAGATTGAAGGCCAGCAGGTGCGACACCAACCCTTCTTTGCCCTCGAGACTCAGGAATTGACCGGCGAAAGCCAATCCATGGATCAATCCAAAGAACAGGGCGAAAAAGTAGATCAGGGGCAACTTTTGCTGCTGCGGTGCTGCCGGCTGCGTAATATTATTGATACAGGTAGCCGCAATCGTCAGCGGAATCAGGAATTCGATCCAGTCGGTAGAAAAGTTAACGTAGTTCAGGGCACTCAGCGCCAGGGTAATAGAATGCCCGATGGTGAATGCCGTAACCAGGATCACTACTTTTTTCCAGTCCTGCCACAGGTAGCGCAGGCACAGTGCCATCACAAACAGGATGTGATCCATGGCTTCCAGGGTAAGGATGTGCTCTACGCCCAGTTGAAAATAAAATGTAAAATCTTGCATGGTACCAAAAGGGTACCAAAATAATTAAGAGATTTGTAACAGAAAAATTTAAGATGTTAATGGTGATACCTCTCTATAAGTGGTTATTGTTGTGTACCAACCTGCTACCGAGTGCCAGTGAGCCTACCCATGCCTCCCCTACCCCGGCGGTCGTTCACCCCCTCTATGTAAGTGTAACGGAAGTCAATCACAATGCCACCGACAAAAACCTGGAAATAGGCTGTAAGATCTTTACCGACGATTTCGAGAAGACCTTGACGGCCTTGTATAAAAAGAATGTAGACCTGATCAACCCCAAGGATAAGGCTGAAACCGACAAGCAGATCGCTGAATACGTCCGCAAGCGGTTTGTGGTAAAACTGGATGGGAAGGAAGTGAGCCTGGAATTTGTAGGCTTTGAGCGTGACAATGATGTTATCTGGAGCTATTTTCAGGCGCCGGCACCCCTGGTACCGAAGAAAGTAGAGATTACGAATAGCATACTATACGAGTTATACGACAAGCAACTCAACCTGATGCACGTTACGGTGGGTGGTGTGCGGAAAAGCACCCGGCTGAATTATCCGGATAAAGAAGCCCGCCTGGAGTTCTAAAAAAAAATGGTGCAGCGCTTAGCGATTCTAATCAGAGCCTTGACCAGCTATCTTTGCGCTGCACCGGGCGTTTGCCAATAGGTTATGATTAATTCTCGTATTGATTAAATGGTTAGGGAGACTACTTACCTCGTTTATACTGCAACATCCACTCGTACATATTCATATTATTCTCTTTTGTATTCACATTCAACGCCTGGCTCCAGGCATCATGACCGCCGGTAGCCCAAAGCGTCAGCTTAGCCTTGATCGGAGGATTGAGCGCATTGATCTTATTGACATAGCCGGTTGAATTGCTGGCGGGCACCGTGCCATCGTCGGAGCGGTGAAAGGCCCATACTGCCAGGCCTGTGCTGGCCATCACCTTGGCCTTTGCATCATTCGGTCCCGAGGCACCACAAATAGGTACGATCGCCGCAATACGGGCACCATATTTACCACCATAATCCCAGGTATAACCACCGCCCATGCTCATCCCACTCACATACATACGGGTAGTATCGACCCGGTATTTTTTGATGGCATAGGAGATCATGTCATTGATATCATTGGCCGTGGTGCTATAGTCCCACTTCTTGATCTGCGGTGTGATCACAATAAAAGAGAAATTCTGGTTGTTGACCTTGAAATTGGGCGGCCACACTTTGTGTTTGATCATGCCGGCAGGGCCCACATTGCCCGCATTGGCGAGGTCAGTTGTACCATTGCCCAATTCGCCTATGCCATGTACGAATACCAGTAAGGGATAACGCTTAGTGGTACTGTCATACAAGTAAGGCAGAGCAGCGTGAAAGCCTCCTATGTTTTTGTTTACGTTCTCCGATAATGCCTTCTGATTGGGCAATTTCGTCTCTACCACATTGTTATACTTGTTCTCTACCGGCGGAGGCTTGGTACCGGGGTTACCGGTGGCCGGTTTCTCTGGTGTCTCTTCGATGGGAGTACCAGAATCTTTTTTACAGGAGGTGGCTGTTACGATGGGCACCAACAGTATCAGCAGGAATTTGATCGCGTTTTTCATAAGTTTAGACGTTGATTGATGTAACGGATCGGATGAGTCAAAGATGGTGCCATTTTGATCGCCGGTCAAGCGTAGAAGTGATCGAAATGTTAAAACCGTATTTATACGGGAGCAGCCGGAACATTACCAGCCACAAAACCGCGCTAAGCGGCCACTGTATTGAATTTCAGGTCACTCTGCCTTTTGACAATCATCAAAGCGATCACTGCTTGCGATATATCAAAAGAAAACGGGTAATGCCCTTGCGTGACATTACCCGTTATATCGTGTACCCGGCGGGGTATTATCCTTAATCTTCTTCCATTTCCTCCTTGATGGCATCGGATATATTGATCAGCACCTTATCGATACGTTGTGCATCCATATCGACGATCTCCACCCGGAAGCCTTTCCAATCCAGGGTATCGCCCGTATGTGGTATGCGCTCCAGTTTGTGTAGAATAAAGCCTGCGAGCGTATCGAATTCCTGCTCGCCTTCGTGCATGTATTCCGTTTTACCAAACCGCGCGAGGAAGTCGTAAAAGGGGATCTGTGCGTCGATGAGGTAAGAGCCGTCCTGTCTTTCCACGATCTCATAATCCTGGTCATTGATCTCCGGCATACCACCTACGATGGCCTCGAGGATATCATTGAGCGTGATCATGCCCTGCACGCTACCATATTCATCCACAATGAAACAGGCATGGTTGCGGGTAGCTTTGAATTTCTCCAGTACATTATAGGCCGTGACATTTTCCGGTACGAAAAGTGCCGGCTTCATGATCTGTTTAAATAAGGTGAGGTCATTGGTGACATACATATCCTTGAGGGATATCATGCCTTTAATATTATCCAGGTCGTCCTCGCAGATTGGGTATACCGAGTGGGGCTCCAGCACGATCTTATCTTTTATGGATTGCTCGTTGTCGTTGACATCGAACCAGATAATATCGCTGCGGTGTGTCATCAGCGAGGTGATGTTGCGGTCGCCCAGGTGAAATACCCGCTCGATGATCTCCTGCTCTGCCTCTTCGATCGTACCCTGTTCGGTTCCTTCGCTGATGATGGCCTTGATTTCTTCTTCCGTTACCTGGTTGTCTTTTGCTTTGATGCGCAACAGGCTTACGATAAGCTGGGTCGATTTGGTCAGCAACCAGATAAAAGGATACGTGATGATGCTGACGATTCGCATGGGGCCAGCTACTGCTTTCGCAATAGCCTCAGGTTTGGAGAGACCAATGCGTTTAGGTACCAGTTCACCCAATACCAACGAAAAATAGGTGATCAGGATAACCAGTACCGTAGTTGCCAGGCCACTGCTGTATTGCCGGAGCGAGTCGAACCCATTGAAATATTCCACCAGGTCCGTCTTCAACTGCTCGCCCGAATACACACCTGTCAAAATACCGATCAGCGTGATACCGATCTGCACAGTAGACAGGAAGTGGTCGGGATGATTGGCCAGCTTCAAAGCCTCTTTAGCCCGCTTATCGCCTTTGTTGGCCTGCGCTTCCAGCCTGGCCCTCCGGGAGGATACCAGCGCAATTTCGGCCATTGAGAATAATCCGTTCAGAAGTATAAGTCCAAGTATTATAAAAATCTCAGTCATGTGGGCTGTTGATTTGTCGAAGCTAATCTAAGTATTCCGATCTTGTTATTAAATAATTTGCCGGTGAACAATCCAATTCCACAGCCTATCAGGGAGCCACAGATTACGTCGACTGGATAATGAACCCCCACATATACCTGCGTGTAGGCGATCACAAAAGCCCAGCCGAAAAAGAGGGCTGCCCAACGCCCCCAAACACTCCGCAGGGTCAGGTAAAAAAACATGGCCTGCGCAAAATGGCTACAGGCATGTGAAGAGGTAAAACTGGAGCTCCTGGGACAGTAATTGATAAAAAAGCGCAGCAACGGCGCCACCGCCGGATCCTGGCAGGGACGGTCGCGCATAACGATCTGTTTGATGATCTGGCTACTGATGATATCTGCCAGTGCAGCGGTAAGGACCACGCCCAGCACCCACCATACTCCCCGCATGCCAAAATTCATGATCGTATATAAAATAAGGAACAAGTATAGCGGAATCCAGAACAATGTTTCCCTCATAAAAGGTAAAACAGCGTCCAGCGTCGAGCTGCTCCAATCCTGGTTTATGTGCGTAATGAGCCAGGTATCAAAGGGTTGTATCTGTTGCCAGATGGTTAATAGTCCCGAGGCAGGATCAATTATCATGGCAACAAAAATAAAGAAAAGCAAGGATTCCCTTAATTTTAACGCCTTATTTCATTGTAATGAAACGAATTATGAAGCTGCCTGCGATTGTTCGGTGGATATGCTGGACGGGACTTACGTTGCTGATACTGTTCACGCTGATGCGGTGGGGGCTTTATTTATTCTTTAATAGACAGGGAAATACGTTTGCAGACCTTTCCAGCAGCTTCTTCCTGGGCCTGCGTTTCGACCTACGCACCATTTCCATCATACTCCTGGTGATGCTGTTGCTCGGTAGCCTGCCCTGGCTGCATCCTTTCAAAAGTAAGTATGGCCGGAAATTCTGGACCATCTTCCTATACATCATCGTATTCCTGGTGCTGTTCTTATTTGTAGTGGATTTTGCACACTACGCTTATCTGGTACAAAGACTGAATGCCAGCGTGCTGAATTATCTGGAAGATGCTGGTATTTCGATGAACATGGTTTGGCAATCGTATCCCGTGATCAGACTGGTATTGGGCCTGGTGATCACGACCTGGATGGTCATGTGGTTTATCCGCCGGGCTTACCGTCGCGTACGCAACCGTCCTTCCGCTGCCACGAAGCGCTCACGGATCATCAGCGCTGTAGTCTTGTTCCTGGTCCTCGGCTTTTTCATCTTTGGCCGCTTCGATCAGTACCCTTTACGATGGAGCGATGCGTTCGCACTGGGTAGCGATTATAAAGCTAACCTGGCACTGAATCCTTTCGAATCTTTCTTTAACTCATTCAAGTTCCGCAACAAGTACGATGAGAAGAAAGTAAAAACACTGTACCCAACGATCGCAAAATATTACAACCTCCCCCCTTCTGAAGCGCCTTTGAACTATACCCGGACCGAGCAGCCCAATGCCAACGGCATCAGCACCAAGCCCAATATCGTATTGGTGATCTGCGAGTCTTTTAGTGCTTATAAAAGTTCGATGTGGGGCAATCCGCTTAATACCACCCCTTTCTTCGATAGCATGAGCCGCGCCGGTTTGTTTTTCGATCATTGCTTCACGCCTACTTATGGTACGGCACGTGGCGTGTGGGCAACGATTACCGGTACACCGGATGTAGAAACCCCGAAAACGGCCAGCCGCAATCCGGGCGCTGTAGATCAGCATAGCATCATCAACGACTTTACTGGTTATGAGAAGTTTTATTTCTTAGGAGGCAGTGCCAGTTGGGCCAATATACGTGGCCTGCTCACCAATAATATCAATGGACTGAAACTGTATGAAGGCGAAGATTATCAATCACCCCGCGTCGACGTGTGGGGCATTAGTGATAAGAATCTCTTCCTGGAAGCCAACAAAGTGTTAGGCCAACAGGATAAACCTTTCTTCGCTGTGATACAAACGGCAGACAACCACCGGCCCTATACGATCCCCGAAGAAGACCGGCAGGAATTCAACAAAGTAAATGTGTCGTCGGATTCCCTGCGCCGCTTTGGATTTGAGAATATCGAAGAGCTGAATGCCTTCCGGTACACCGATTTCAGCTACCGGAAATTCATCGAAGCAGCACGAAAAGAAAAGTATTTCAACAATACCATCTTTGTATTCATCGGCGATCATGGTATTCCCGGCAATGCGGGTGACATGTTTCCGCAGGCGTGGACGGAACAAAGGCTTACCTCCATGCACGTTCCCTTGCTGTTCTATAGCCCGGGGCTCGTGCAGCCACGTCGTTCCCGTGTTATATGTTCGCAATTGGATGTATTGCCTACCATCGCCGGCCTTTCCAATATCGGCTATACCAATACAACGCTGGGTAAAAATCTTCTGGATACGACCAGTCAGGCCTTTGCCTTTATTTTCGATCCCGATAACAATCTCTCTGGTATCGTGAAGGGCAATTACTTTTACCGTCAGCAGAAAACCGGCCAGGGAGAACTGTTTTCCATTATCAACAACGAGACTCCTGTTGGGGATACCGCAGCTGCTGCCCGTCGCGAATTGGGTCAACTGACGGAAGCCCTGCATGAAACGGCGAAGTACCTGTTGTTGAATAATAAAAAGAAACATTAAGATAATATCACGCGCAATTGACAATTGCCGGTAAGCACCCCTGTTTGGGGGCATTTAATGGCCCCGTAATATGAACAACCGTTTGCCCTTGCTTATCCACAACTGCACGTGAAGTCTTTATAATTGACTAATTTCCCGGCTCGATGCTTGTCTGTCTCATCCTAAAATACCCATAAGTGGTATTTCTGCGTGGTAGCAAACACCCTATTTTTGTAACTGATAAAAACTCATGGCACTGTGGCATTGATCAAAAGCATATCAGGCATTCGCGGTACAATTGGCGGAAAATCTGGTGATAATTTAACTCCTCTCGACGTTGTAAAGTTTTCAGCAGCTTATGGCAGCTGGTTATTGGGCAAAGGGACCAACCGTAAAGTAGTGATTGGTCGCGATGGCCGTATCAGCGGATCCATGGTACAACAACTTGTTGTCAACACATTGATCGGCCTCGGCATCGACGTGGTCGATGTGGGACTGTCTACCACTCCTACTGTTGAATTGGCCGTTGTTTGGGAAAAAGCAGCGGGAGGTATCATCATCACCGCCAGTCACAATCCCAAAGAATGGAATGCCCTCAAGCTCCTGAATGAAAAGGGCGAGTTCATCAGTGCTGCCGACGGCGCGATCGTACTGGAAAAGGCCAGCAAAGAAGATTTTGCCTTTGTGGGTGTAGACAAGCTCGGTACTTATACTGTTAGTGATTCCACTTTACAGCAACATATTGACGCGATCCTGGAATATCCGCTGGTACACGTAGAAGATATCCGTAAAAAGAACTTCAAGGTCGTGGTAGATGTGATCAATTCTACCGGCGCCCTCTTCGTACCCCCCTTGTTAAAAGCGCTCGGAGTAGCAGAAGTGATCCTGCTGAATGGAGAACTGAACGGCAAGTTTGCCCACAATCCCGAACCGCTTCCCGAAAACCTTACCGAACTGAGCAACGCCGTGCGTAAGCACAAAGCCGATATCGGTATTGCTGTAGACCCGGATGTAGACCGCCTGTGTTTCGTTTGTGAAGACGGCAGCATGTTTGGTGAAGAATATACACTGGTGGCTGTGGCAGATTACATACTCAGCCAACGGAAGGGTAATACGGTCAGCAATATGAGCAGCACCAAGGCGCTGAAAGAAGTAACGATCAAGCATGGTGGAGAATACCACCCTTCTGCCGTGGGCGAGGTCAATGTCGTGACGAGGATGAAAGAAGTGAACGCAGTGATCGGTGGTGAAGGCAATGGCGGTATCATTGTGCCCGATTTCCATTATGGCCGTGATGCCCTGATCGGTATCGGATTGTTCCTGAGTTCGCTCGCTACGCACAAGAATGGCATGAAATCATTCAGGAACCGTTATCCGGATTATTTCATTTCCAAGAACAAGATCGAGCTGGAAAATGGCATCGACGTAAAAGCCATCTTCGAACGTATACAGAAAAAATACAAGAACCAGCCGGTAAACACGGAAGACGGTTTGAAGATTGAATTCGACAGCGATTGGGTACACCTCCGCACGTCCAATACGGAGCCAATCATCCGGATCTATGCAGAAAGTAATTTTGAAACGACCGCCAACAACATCGCGTTGCGTTTGATGCAGGATATCAAGGAGTCCTTGTAACCGCAGTACTCCACGTAATAGAAGACCCGTCAGGCAATTCCCCTACCAGGGAAGGGACCTGACAGGTCTTTGTCTTTTAGTACCTTTACCCTATGAAACCGATCATTGTGCTGCTCCTCTTACTGGCTTTGGCTCCTGTACTCTTCGCGCAGCGAAAATCGGTAGCGCAGATCAAGGCGGAGCTCGAGAAGGCGACCAACGGCCCCTTGTATGTCAAGGAGGTGCTGAAAAAACGGTTTGTGATCGACACCATCCTGGTGCGTAGCCCACAGTCTTTTTTTGGCCTGCCCGACAGCCTGGCCTATCATGGCAAGGTAGGCAAGGTATATGGCCCGTACCACAATGGAAAAACGCTGGTGCAGATACTGGCCAAGGCCAATGCCACGTTTAATCACCCGGGACAGATCTTCCTCGACACCTCGGTGTTTTCCAAAAGGTTTGCGGATTCGCTGTCAGACAATATCATACAACGTGTACGAAGCGGAGCAGCCAGTTTCGAAACGATGGCACAAACCTATTCGATGGGGGGCGAAGCGATCACCAAAGGTGATCTGGGTTGGGTGGCCGTGGGTTACATGATGCCGCAGATCGAGCAGGAACTGGCCCGGCGGAAGAAAGGAGATCTGTTCAAAGTATGGACTGCCAATGGCGTTCACATCATCCGCAAGCTCGACGATCCCAAACAGGACATTGGTTCTGCGCTGATGCTGCGCATTTTTTTATAATCACCCCAGCTACCATCAACCAGTATGAAAAAGCTGCTAATCATGGGCTGTTTCGGAATGGCTTCCTGCCAGGAAGCGACTACCACCGTACCACATCTTATAAAGGATGCCGAAGAAAGGCGCCAAAAAAGCGACAGTATTATGAAAGCATTTAAAGAAGTTAATGAATCCATCAAGGCTTCTAACAAGGCAGTTCCCGGCACCAATGACTCAGCCTTGCAACGACTTGACAGCCTGGCTAAGGGCGTGGGAGCATTCAAATAGCAGCCCGCGCAATAACCTACTGCCGGGTCAGCAGAAACTGCAAAGCCAATTCATAGCCTTTCAGCCCCAGGCCGATAATACTTCCGGCAGCCTTGGCAGATACATGGGATAATTTACGGAACTCTTCCCGCGCGTGTACATTGGAGATATGTACTTCTACTACGCGCGTTTTGATGGCAGCGATAGCGTCGCCGATCGCTACTGAGGTATGGGTATAGGCAGCGGGATTCATGATGATGCCATCGTAATCAAATCCTACTCGCTGCAGTTCATTGACCAGCTCCCCTTCTATGTTGCTTTGAAAATAGTGCAACTCGACCTGGGGGTATTGTGCTTTCAGGGCTTCGAAAAAGGCTTCGAAAGACTGGCTGCCGTAGATGCCAGGTTCACGTTTGCCCAATAAGTTCAGATTTGGTCCGTTGATGATGGCTATTTTCATGCGTTGTGCTGTTGTGCCAAAAATACAATAATGCAGGGATTACCGCTTAGGGGCAGCTGTAATAATAGTGGCGGGTAGCAGTGAATTCAATGTTGTTGTTGGTCATATTCCGGAGGCGGGCGATAGACGTTACTACCTTTCCCTGCGTATTGAGCCCATAGCTGATCTCGTAGCTCAGGCCACCGTTTTGGATCGTTTTAGGTAACAACTTCGATTGGTGTATGAACATATAAGCCGGGAATATATCATCCATGCCCAGGAAATTACCGTAGTTGTAATATGCCAGGTCACCGAATGGATTGGGAATATCCGTGTACGTGATTTGCCATACGCCCTGCGAGGCATTACTGGGATTGAATTCTTCAAACTTCGTCAGGTTGCCCGCCGCGTCGTGGGCGAAGGTATAGTTCCAGGTGGGTTCCCAGGTATTGATATTGAGGTAAAAACTGGCGGCAACCGACAATTGGTCGCCAGCCGCATATTGCATGGTGGTTTTGTTTCCCAGCCCTTCTACTTCGATCACTTTGCCCACCGGGTTGTATTTGAAACCGAATCCCCCGCCCGATAAAAAGCCATAAAAATCTGGATACTTATTATTGCCCGAGTAGGTTGGCGTAAGGGTGTCCGAGTAGGAACTATCGATCAAAACGGCTATCCGCTTTTGTGCATCGTATTTGATGATGAAGACGCTATCATCGATCCCTGTTCCCTGCACAATGCGGGTCAGCAGGCAATCGCCCGGAGGAGGGGTCGCATCGAAGTCATTGACTTCCTTCTGACAGGCTACAACGACGAAGACAAGGGACAGCAGCAGCAGGTATTGATTCCTCAAGGCAGTTGGGTTGAATGGTTATAAAAGAAAGTTGCACAACGCGGGGGTTGTGCAACTATACGCTATAACTAATTTACTGCTTTTTTTCCTTTACCAGGTTGATGAAGTCATCAAACAGGTAGCGGCTGTCGTGCGGTCCGGGTGTCGATTCCGGGTGATACTGCACGGAGAACGCGGGTTTGTCGGTGAGGCGGATACCTTCGATCGAATTGTCGTTGAGGTTGACGTGCGTCACTTCTACGTTCTTCGCTTTCTTCACAGATTCGGGATCTACACCAAAACCGTGGTTTTGGGTAGTCACTTCACATTTGCCGGTGAGCAGGTTCTTGACCGGGTGGTTGAGGCCGCGGTGACCGTGGTGCAGCTTATAGGTGTCGATGTTGTTGGCCAGTGCCAACAGCTGGTGGCCCAAACAGATACCGAATGTGGGCTTGTTTTCGTTCAGGATCTCCTTTACTGTCTCTACGGCGTAATCCATCGCAGCCGGGTCGCCAGGGCCGTTAGAGATGAAGTAGCCATCGGGATTGAAAGCTTTCAGTTCTTTTACAGAAGTCTTAGCCGGGAACACTTTCACGAAAGCGCCTCTGTCGACCATACACTGGAGGATATTGCGCTTGGTGCCATAGTCCATGACAGCCACTTTTACAGCCGCAGTAGCCTCGTCACCCATGGTATAGGTGGATTCGGTAGATACGAAGCTGGCGAGCTCCAGTCCGTCCATGCTGGGTACTTCGGCCAGCTTCTTCTTCAGTTCTTCTACGTCGAGGATCTCGGAAGAGATGATGCAGTTCATGGCACCTTTTTCGCGTACATGCGTTACCAGAGAACGGGTGTCGACGCCTTCGATACAAACGATGTTGTTGTCCTGAAGGTATTTGTCGAGCGAGTTGTCGGCCAGTTTGCGGGAATACAGCTCTTCGAGGTTACGGCCAATCATGCCGCGGATCTTCACGCTGTTGGACTCTACATCTGTGTTTTTGGTACCATAATTACCAACATGCACATTGTTCATGATAATGATCTGGCCATAGTAGCTAGGATCAGTGAACACTTCCTGGTATCCGGTCATACCGGTATTGAAACAAATTTCCCCGGCAGTAGTACCGATCTTTCCAAATGCTTTACCATAGTGTACGGTACCATCCGCCAATAACAGAACAGCAGGTTGTTGTGATGTGGACATGTGTAGTGAAAAATTTTGCAAAGAAAAGAATTATTGTATGTATTTGAAGTTAAAATTGTTCACAGGTTGTTCCGATATATAGGGTAACTAATTGCATGCCAGTGGCATAATGTTCCCAAATCGGCCTAAAAAAAGCCCCGCACTGAAAAGGCGGGGCTTTTTGATATCAAAAGAATTCAAATCATGCTTATTCAGCGGCTTTTTCTTCGGTAGTGCCTTCTTCGCCCTTTGCTTCACCGGCTTTTTTGCTGGTTCTGCTACGACGTGTTTTCTTAGCAGGCTCTTTAACCTCTGTTTTACCTTTACCGTAGATCTCGTTGAAGTCTACGAGTTCGATCAGCCCCATTTCGGCGTTATCACCCTGACGGATGCCGAGCTTAATGATGCGGGTGTAACCACCGGGGCGACCACCGATCTTCTCAGCGATAGGTCCAAACAGTTCAGTTACAGCCTCTTTATCCTGCAGGTAGCTGAATACTACACGACGTTGGTGTGTGGTATTGTCTTTACCCTTGGTGATCAGTGGCTCGATGTACTTACGCAACGCTTTGGCCTTGGCGAGGGTAGTAACGATTCTTTTGTGAGCGATCAGTTCGCAGGTCAGGTTGCTCAGCAACGCTTTCCTGTGGGAGGCGGTTCTGCCCAGATTGTTGTTCTTGTCTCCGTGACGCATGACGTTTACAATTTACCGACTGTACCGTGTCAGGAATTACAGTCTACGTTTGAAAATATGGTAAGAAGAAGCCGGGGGATACCCCGGCTCTTGCTACCGGTTATAATTTTTACTAGAGCTCTTCTTTATCCAATCCCAGCTTGCTGAGGTCCATACCGAAGTGCAAGCCTCTTTCTGCGAGTACCTGTTCGATCTCGGCCAGTGACTTCTGACCGAAGTTGCGGAACTTCATCAGGTCTTCCTGTTCGTATTGAACCAGTTCGCTCAAAGAGTTGATCTTGGCTGCTTTCAAGCAGTTGAAAGCACGTACGGACAGATCGAGATCTTCCAACGGTGTTTTCAGGATCTTGCGCAGTTGCAGCATTTGCTCATCCACCACATCTTCTTTCTTGTCTTCCTTGTTGTCGAAAGTGATGTTTTCGTCGGTGATGATCATGAGGTGCTGGATCAGGATACGGCTGGCTTGTTTCACCGCCTCTTCCGGATGGATGGTACCATCGGTAGTAACGTCCATGATCAGCTTCTCATAGTCGGTGCGTTGTTCCACACGCGTGTTCTCGATAGCGTACTTCACATTCTTGATCGGTGTGAAGATCGCATCGGTGGGAATATAACCGAACGGAGCATCTTTTACCTTGTTATCTTCTGCAGGTACGTATCCACGACCTTTAGCGATAGACAGTTCGATGTCCAGTTTGGCTGAAGTATCCAAAATACAGATCAGCAGATCGGGGTTCATGATGTCGAAGCTTTGTGTGGCTTCGCCGATCATACCCGCTGTAAATTCAGCTTTGTTCTTGATGCTGAGGGTGATCTTCTCCTGGGCTACATCATGGTCCACTTTCTTTTTGAAGCGAACTTGCTTGAGGTTCAGGATGATCTCGAGTACGTCTTCCGTGATACCCTTGATGGTAGCAAACTCGTGGTCTACACCTTCAATACGGATACCAACGATGGCATACCCTTCCAGTGAGCTCAGCAGCACCCTGCGCAAGGCGTTACCAATGGTTACACCAAAACCGGGTTCCAACGGGCGAAACTCGAATTGAGCTTCAAATTCCGTTGCTTTCTGTAAAACGATCTTGTCTGGCTTTTGGAAATTTAAAATGGCCATATTTTAGATTTCTGTTTTTTACTTGTTCGAAGGCCGGCCGGGGCCGCCTTAAACGATGAACATTTGGGATTGCTGTAGTACAGAGTAACGGATCAGGCGGCTGTCAATAGCCACATACTCACGATTACTTAGAATACAACTCAACAATCAACTGCTCCTTAATGTTCTCAGGCACGCTTTCACGCTCAGGATAAGCTACGAAAGTACCTTGCATTTCAGTCTCGTTCCAGTCGATCCAGGAGAACTTTTGGTTCTTGCCACGGAATTGGCTGGTGATAGAAGTGTTTGCCTTGTCTTTCTCCTTAACGCTGATGATATCACCTGGCTTCAGTTGGAAAGAAGGAATGTTTACCACTTCACCATTTACAGTGATGTGCTTGTGAGATACTAACTGACGTGCACCGGGACGGCTGGCAGCCAGACCAAGACGGTATACGGTGTTGTCCAGACGAGCTTCGAGCAGCTTGATCAGGTTCTCACCGGTAACACCCTTGATACGGTTAGCTTCTTCAAAAGTCTTACGGAATTGTTTTTCCAGAACGCCGTAAGTGTATTTAGCTTTTTGCTTTTCTTTCAACTGAATAGCATACTCACCGGGTGCTTTACGTTTCTTGTTACCACCGTGCTGACCGGGAGGATTGCTGTTCTTGCTCAGGTATTTACCATTGCCTAAGATAGGCTCACCGAAAATGCGGCAGATTCTTGTTTTTGGGCCTGTATAACGTGCCATAATTGTTTAAGTGATTTTTTGGTGTCGATGCCTGATCAATAAAAATCGTAAAAATAAATCGGGCATCCTGTTTAAAATATGTTTCAAGCTGTCGTCGAAGCGTGGTAATCCAACGGGTGGGTACCGTTTGTCGCTTCGTACCACAAACTATACTCTTCTCTTCTTGGGAGGACGGCAACCATTGTGAGGAAGCGGAGTAACGTCCTTGATCTGCACTACTTCGATACCGTTTTGTGCGAGACCACGGATAGAGCTTTCGCGACCGGCACCAGGACCTTTCACGTAAACGTCTACTTTCTTAACACCTGCATCTGAAGCAGTTTTAGCGGCGTCTGCAGAAGCCATCTGAGCAGCATAAGGAGTGTTCTTCTTAGAACCCTTGAAGCCCATTTTACCGGCACTGCTCCAGGAAATAACCTGGCCGTTCTTGTTGGTGATGCTGATGATCAGGTTGTTGAAGCTGGCTACGATGTGTGCGTCGCCATAAGAGTCAACCTTGACTACTCTTTTCTTCGCAGCGGCTTTCGCGCTGTTCTGTTGTGCTTTTGCCATGTTGTTAACAGGTAATCTATGCGTTTAAAAATAATCCCGAAGTTATCCGGGACGGGTTCAATCCTCCTGCGGTAAAGCGATCCGGCATTGACCCAAATTCGTAGAGACGCAACAAGTTGCGCCTCTTTCTGCCCGCTACAAGAATTTGTACCAGGCAAAATATTAAAACAGAGACACTGACAAACAGTGTCTCTGTAACATTATTTCTTAGCTGCTTTCTTCTTACCAGCAACTGTCTTACGTTTACCTTTACGTGTGCGGCTGTTGGTACGGGTACGTTGACCACGAACCGGCAGGCCTTTACGGTGACGCAAGCCGCGGTAGCAAGCGATATCGAGCAAACGTTTGATGCTCATCTGAACTTCAGAACGCAACTGACCTTCTACCTTAAACTCATTGGTAATGATGTTACGGATAGCGTTCAGTTCATCATCATTCCAGGTATTCACCTTCTTACTGAAATCGATACCTGCTTTACCCAAAATATACTGGGCAGTAGAACGACCGATACCAAAGATATAGGTAAGGCCAATCTCGCCTCTTTTATTTTTTGGTAAGTCTACACCGGCAATACGAGCCATTTACTTATTAGTTTATTGTTTTTAGTTTGTTGTAACTCAACGCAGCATTACAGTAGAGAGTTGGAGGTAAATATCCGTCACCCGCGACTGCTGCCTGCGACGATTTACCCTTGTCTCTGCTTGTAGCGGGGATTCTTTTTATTGATCACATACAGCCTGCCCTTTCTCCTCACGATCTTGCAATCGGCGCTGCGCTTCTTAATGGATGCACGAACTTTCATGATATTTCTTTTTACTTATTTGTACCTGAAAATTATTCTTCCCCTTGACAAATCGTAGGGACTCATTTCCACGCCCACTTTATCACCCGGCAAAATCCGGATATAATTCATCCGCATTTTTCCAGAGATGGTGGCCAATATCTCATGACCGTTTTCCAACTTCACCCTGAACATTGCATTCGACAAGGCTTCCAGAATTACTCCATCTTGTTTAATCAGCGGTTGTTTTCCCATATTCGTTTAAGGAGGCGCAAAGATAGGATTATCACACGGAAATATGAAATAATACACTAAAATTTTCCCGTCTTCCGTGATTTGGCCTCCAGGGCGGCAAAAGTAAGGATAAATTAATTGAAAATCAGGCTGGATTCAGCTCAACTTTTGTCATTTGGTAATAATGGTTCTGTAATTCATGCACCGCGATGGGCTGCCGCAGGTGCCGGCGGTCTTCGCGCCACCAGATCTCGAAGTCGTTAAAATTGCCTTTTGTGGGGGTCAGCACCCGGAACGAGTCCTTTTTGTACTTGACAGACCCGTCGTCATTCTCAACCTTCTCAAAACCAAGCTTTAACAGTCGCTCTTCGGTCAGCGGAATGGGGTACAGATCATCCGGTTTGAACCAGAATTCCTGCACAGTCGTTTCCACGCATACTTCCTTATCCTCCCTGTTCAGGTCGGTAACCGTTCCTTCAATCAGTTGACCTTCATTGTTGGCCAGTACAATGTCTCCGGGCTTCAGATCTGAGAATTTAAGCATACTACAAGCAATTTTTATGGTAAAAAAAGAACCGTGGAGCGCAGCAAAAACGCAGTGATCAGTATTCATTCCTGTCAGCAGCGACTTTGCACTCTCCACGGCACATTGATATCCTAATTTACCGAAAGCCTGGTAATCAAAAAAATAAAAGCGGGTTATCCACTCGTTAACCCTGCCCGGAATCATAAGGAGGGCAGTATCAACCTGCACCTACTCGTCCCGCTACCCGCCCATCCTCCTGGCGACAAACAGCGGGCGTAATCCCCCAAAGGGGTACTTACGTCGCCAGCGCCTCCCCTACCGGTTTGCTACTCAAGGGCCTGCCTAATTTGTGCTGCACCTGCCGCGCCACAAAATACATGATCACCGCAGCGACCAGCATGGCTGCGATCGTCACATACCCCACCGTATCGAAATGCCCCAGTGACTTATCCGGATTCTCCACAATGATCATCCCCGAAATAGTAGCCGCAATACCTCCCGACACCTGCTGCACCGACGAGTTGATACTCATAAACGCACCCCGGTCCTGCGGCTGCGGTATGGCACTGGTGATAGCCCCGGCCGGTATCATCCGCGACATGATGCCCGTAAACATGATGATGTTGATCACCGTCAGCACCAGGAAGGAGGTATGCACCAGGTTGGTGTAAATGCCGATCATCAGCATACTGAGGGCCGTACCGATACAGAATATCAGGTACTTATCGACCTTGTCACTGACGCGGCCAATCAGTGGCATCAATACCAGTGAACAGATACCCGTGATCAGGTACAGTTGTGGCAACTGATCCTGGTGAATACCTAAGTTATTGGTGGTGAAGGTACTGGCGAAAGGCATGATCATAAAACCACCCGTAGCCAGCAACATGGTACCCAAGAAACCCAGCAAGTAATTCTTGTGACTGATGGTATGTACAAAATGCTCGAGCGGATTTTTATCACTTTTCAATTTCAGGTGCTCAGTGACCGGCTTCATTTGCAGCAGGATGAGGGCACCCAGTAAAATACCAAACACCACGATCATCCAGAAGGTAGAATGCCAGCCCCAGCGGGTAGCCAGCAGCAGGCCGATGGGAATACCCAATACCTGGCTGCCGCCGAAGGCCATCTGGATAAATCCCATAACCCTACCCCGCATCTGGATCGGGAAGAGGTCTGTCACAATGGCCATGCTCGCCGATCCGACCACGCCGGCAAACAAGCCGGTCACGATCCGGGCGATAAGCAGGGAATGAAAATCGGTGGCCATGGCGCACATCGCCGTGCCCACCAGGAAACCGGTGTAAAAGACCATCAGGAGCTTCTTGCGGTCGTATTTATCGGCAAAACCCGCCGCCAGCACGCCAGAGATACCGGCACTGAAGGCGTAAGCGGAGACCACCAACCCGAAGCGGGCAGGTGTGATACTCAATTCTTTGATCAGGATGGTGCCCAAAGGCGACAGCACCATAAAGTCGAGGATAATGGTAAACTGGAGCAAGGCCAGCACGGTCACCACCAGCTTTTGGTACGGGGTGAACCGGGGCTTGTCTGTTGTAGGAAGGGCTTGATTCATGGCTATACTTGTTGTTTTTAGACTGTTGTTCCGGGTTGACGAACCAGACCCGGTAATATTGTAACGAGATCCAGCGATCAGGGTTTCAGGGCTTTCAGCACCAATGTAAGGGTCTGTTGCACCATCACATCGGTCAGTGTAAAAGGGTTATTATCCGGGGTGCGGCCCTGGTGATGAAACTTCATGAGTTGGTATAAAGGAGCAAAAGCGATCGACCAGTATACCTCGAAAGGGAGCCGCTGCAATTCGCCATTGGCAATGGCTTTGTGCACGAAGGGGCCTAATACGCTCCCAAACTTGCTGGTGATGCTTACCTGCACTTTGGCATACATCGGCGAATACCGTACCTGCTCCATAAACTCGGTCTCTAATGGATGTTGCAGAAAATAGGCCATCCGGTTGCGCCACTGAATCGCCATTCCTTCGGCAAAAGGCAGTTCGGGGTGAAAATCTTTCAAGCTGGTGGCCAGCAGGTCCTCGGCTACTTCCAGCCCGATCTTGACGAGCAGGTCTTCCCGGTCATTGTAGTAGATATATAAGGTGGCTGGAGAAATTTGAGCAGCACGCGCCAACTTCTGCATACTAAACCCCTCAAGACCTTCATGCACTATCATCTCTATGGCTTTCTGCCGTACGAGCGCTTCTTTATCGGTATCCCTGGTTCTCATTGATAGCACGAAGATAAGTGAATGTTCATTTACTTATAGGAGTGTCAGCGGCCATTAACAAGCCAGTAACCAGGCAGGAATTTACCGGGCATTTTTGGCCATCACATATATAATATATTATAATCTAAATAAAGTTATACTAACTAAAATCAGCATCTAATAGATTTATTTATATCACTTAAGCGTGTCTTAAAGCTATGATCATGCACTGAATAGTTGGGTGCTTGTATCACATAAGCACGGTAACTGTATGACTACCTGCCTACTATAGCCCTCCGTATAACATGACAATACACTACGCATAGCACTGGAGGCCCACTTCAGTGCTATGCGTAGGCCTATTCAGTGCAATGTGTAGAGCATATCCAGACCTATCCCCTTACATACTACTCCCACCCCACATGCTCTCAAAGACCATTCCGGGCGCTACGGCTGCGCCGGATTGACGAGGTCTTCCAGCAGGTCGGCGATCACTTGTCTATAGGCTTCGATAAACCGGGTGCGAAAGGCGGTGGTGCTACCCACCCGCGCCGTACTGAGCAGGTCCTTTAGCTTGTCGAAATCCATGTACGGTGCATAGGCCTTATCCAGAAATTTGGTGCGGGAGTTCTCGTATTCGGCGATCACCTCCCCGAGGTAATCTTCCATGGCCTGTAACCCGGCATAGATGGCTGCCTCTTTGGTATAAAACGTAACAGACGTTTTGTTGAAACGTACTTCTTCTTTGATGTTCTCCAGCTCCAGTTGCAGGTCATTCAATACTTCCAGGTATTGCGCATAAGGTTTGATGTATAGATTGGCATTGACCACATTCCTGTCATTGTACGCCGTGGATAGGGCTTTCGCCCGTAGCATACGCCGGGCCGCCTTGGCTTCGTTGTAGATATGACTGATGCGACGGATCAGGTCTTTCTTGAGCTCATTCTTGTTGCGTACCACGATACGTTGGGCATCGCGCTCCTGCTCTACCTGCCAGCGTTGCTGTTGCTCCCTCCCCGCCTGCTCCGCTTTCTCCTGCTCCTGCTTCTGCAGTAACTGCGCTTGGTGCTGCTGCAGCTCGGACAGCAATCGTTGACGGCCGGTTACGTATTGTTCCAGCAGCTTGGATACCACACCACCGGCTACCCCTACCGCCACTACCTGCAGCAGCGCCACGCCAATATCCCTTCCAAAAGAATCTTTGTCCAGGCTAAAGAAGGCATTCAACACCACCAGTCCTATGACGGCGCCAAGCACGATGGCAGCCAACCAGTAATTGATACGTTTAAAAGGCCATGTACGATTACCCGCAATGGTAACAGCGCCCTGTTGATGAGACAATGACATAAGATAAGTATTTAGTGTTTATTATAACGACGCACAGAGGGTACCGCAGGCAGTTAGATAACCTGCCGGAAGGAAGACTAAGGGGAAAGAAAAGGTAGTATAAAAAACTGGTATCCGCAAACGAAGTAGTGAGAACTTCGCCACTCGTACCTCATATTACAACAAACAACAAACCGTCTCCCCGATCGCATAGCGTTTATGCGTTGGGGAGACGGTTTGCCCGTATAAAACTGATGCAGTCGGGAGCTGAGTTTTATTGCGTAGTCAATCCCGTAACGGCCTGGTAGCATGATGGTAGTCTGTAAAGATCGACTATTCGATGCCACGGTTCGAATTACAGCAAAGTCGCGATCTGCTGATTGATGAAGGCGATTTCTTCTTTGCTGAGCTTAACATCGATTGCTTGGGCGTTCTGTATGGCCTGCTCAGCATTGCGGGCGCCCACCAGTGCCACGGTGATGCCTCGCTGCTCGATCGTCCAGCGGATGACGAGCTGCGACAGGGAGGCTTGCTTGGAAGCTGCCAATGGTTTCAAGGTATCGAGGAAGGTATTGACTTTTACGATGCTTTCTTCAGTATAGAAACGATTGCCCTCGCGGGTATCACCTTCGCCAAACTGATAACCCGGCTTGATCTTACCGGTCAGCAAACCCCTTTGCAGCGGACTGTAAGCAATGATGGATTTCTTTTCCTCCAGCATATAAGGCACCAGCTCCTTTTCGACATCACGCAGCACCATGCTATAGGGCACCTGGTCGGAGGCGAGGCTGATCGTTTGTGCCGCTTCCTTCATTTGCGCCAACGAATAGTTACAGACGCCGGCAGCCCGTATCTTTCCCTGCTGTTGCAACAGCGCCAGTGCTTCCATCGTTTCGGAGATGGGCGTGGTGCCATCCGCCCAATGAATCTGGAACAGATCGATGTAATCGGTTTTCAGGCGGCGCAAACAGTCTTCGCACTCTTTGATCACACCGGCTTTGGAGGCCAGCTTGTACATATCGAAATCATTGCCCGCATTGTCCTTGCTCTTGAAGAAAAATTCTCCTTCCTGCACATCCCAGCGAAGGCCAAACTTGGTCAGCAATTGTACCTTATCACGGGGAATGCCCTGAATGGCTTCAGCGACAATCTCCTCACTCAACCCCTGGCCATAAGCAGGGGCCGTATCGATCGAGGTGACGCCTGCTGCATAAGATGCCTGGATCGCCTTCACTGCTTCCTTTCTGTCTGCCCCACCCCACATCCATCCACCAATGGCCCAGGCACCAAAGGTGATGGCTGATAATTGCAGGTCTGTTTCTCCGAGTTGTCTGTATTCCATAAGTGCTGTTTTATGGCAGCAAAAGTAGGACGAAGGGACGTCAGACCAGGTTAATATTTGCTAAATGAGTCATGGAGACAATCTTTTGTCCAGGTCATCATGATGAACATCCCTGTCGGTTTTGTTCTATTTCAGGCGGGGGCTACCTGGTAGTTTTGGATAAAATTATCAGCCATGCAAGCAACAACAACCGCTAATCGCATACTCGTACTTGGCAGCACCGGTAAAACCGGTGGCCGTATCTACCAAACCTTATCCAACCTGGGCTTGCCGGTACGCGCCGGCTCGCGGAAGGCGCCCCTACCCTTCGACTGGGACAACACCGCCACCTGGGCGCCGGTGCTGCAACACATCGATGCCGTGTACATCTCCTACCAACCAGACATCGCCATACCCGCTGCTCTTATCGCCATTACCGAGTTTACCCGGCTGGCGGTTCAAAACGGTGTCCGTAAGTTGGTGTTGTTGTCGGGCCGTGGCGAGCCGGAAGCACAGGAATGCGAAAAGGTGATCATCAATTCGGGGGTAGACTGGACCATCATCCGTGCCAGCTGGTTTGCCCAGAACTTCAGCGAAGGTTTTCTGCTGGACTCGATACAGGCAGGTCATGTAGCGTTGCCGGTAGGGTCCATTCGCGAACCATTTATCGACATCGATGATATCGCGGAAATAGCCGTTCAGGCTTTGACCACTGAGCACCACAATGATCAGCTATACGATGTAACCGGCCCTCGCCTACTCTCGTTCCAGGAAGTCATTGAAGAGATAGGTATGGCCAACGGCAAGCGGATCCTCTTCGAATCGGTGACCATCGATGAATATGCAGACATGCTGCGGGAATACCAGGTACCTGTCGATTATATTTCGATGCTGACCTACCTGTTTACTGTTGTATTGGACGGTCGCAACGAACATATCACTGATGGCGTAGAGAAAGCACTGTGCCGAAAGGCAACTGACTTCTCTGTATATCTACAAAAAGCAATTGCTCAGGGTGTATGGCAAGATACACCAGTAGCTTAACGACCAGCAAAAGTGCCTCGCCGTCTCAAAGGGGAGTATGGCAGGCTGCACCTTTGCCGCAAATAAGGGCGGGCCTCATCAGGCCCGCTTCTTATAGCTCAAAATAGCCCATCCATTGAGCACCAGGGCTATGGCGGATACGACTGCCAGCTGCGGTTTGATGTCGGATAGGGTACTACCTTTGAGGATCACCATGCGCATCACCTCTACGAAATAAGCCACGGGATTGATCTTTGTCAGCCACTGCGCCCAGGCCGGCATACTGTCGATCGACGTATACAAACCACCCAACAGGATAAAGACCATCATGATGAAGAAGGACAATAACATGGCCTGCTGTTGATTGGCCGTGTAGGTGGAGAGCAATAAGCCCAGTCCCAATACGGCGAGCAGGTATACTGCAGAGAACACATAGATGGTCAGCAGGCTTGCCTGTGGGATCACGTTGTAGGCAAAGCGCGCGAGCAGCAGTCCAAGGGTCAGTACTACGATGCCCAGTACCCAAAAGGGAATGAGCTTACCCAGTATGAAATGATACTTACGAATAGGTGTTACATTGATCTGCTCGATGGTGCCAATCTCCTTTTCTTTGACAATATTGAGCGAAGTCAGGAAAGAACCTACCATGGTGACCAGTACCACGAGGATACCCGGCACCATAAACAGGCGGTAGTTCATGGAAGGGTTGTACCAATTGGAGGAAGTGATGGCTATTTTGAGCTCAGGACTAAACCGCGGAAATTGTATCCACTCCATCCTGACCTCCTGGTTGAAGTCCTGTATTATGGTGCGCAAATAGGCGCCACCCAGGTTGGCCTTCACCCCATTGATGGCATTGATCGCCATGAACAAGGTGGCCTGGTCTTCTTTCACCAGCGTTTTCTCAAAATTGGCGGGTATCTCCAGTATCAGGTCTGCCTTGTCTTTCTCCACCGCATCCATACCCAAGGCGTAGGAGTTGCTGTAATTGTCCAATTGAAAATAACCAGAGGCGGTTACCTTGGAAATCAGCTGCCGGGAATAATCGGAGTGATCATGGTCCACCACGCTCAACCGGATATTCTTGACCTCATAATCGGCCGCCCGGGGTAGGATCATCAATTGTATCAGTGGCATCAGGAACAGGATGCGTATGATGGCGGGATCGCGGAAGATCTGCCGGAACTCTTTCTGCAATAAAAATTTCAGGGTTCTCATGCCAATCTGATTTTGAATTTCTTAATGGCGAGGGTCAGCAGGAACAGGGTCATGCCGGTGAGGATCAATGTTTCTTTCCATACGGCGCTAAAGCCAAGTCCTTTGATCATGACGGAGCGTACGATATCATAATACCATTTGGAGGGCACGGCATTCGAAATAATGCGCAATGGCAGTGGCATGTTTTCGATGGGAAACATGAACCCACTCAACATCACCGTGGGCAGGAACAGACCTACCAGCGAAATGAACATGGCGGTTTGCTGTGATCCGGTGGAAGACGAGATGAGCAGTCCCAGGGCCAGTGACGTGATGATGAACAGGATACTTTCTGCGATCAGCAACAGCAGGCTGCCATTGATGGGCACATCGAGCACAAATACGCTGAGCAGGAGGATGCTCGCTATATTGACCATCGAGAGCAACAAGTAAGGTATCGCCTTGGCGGTAACGATCTTCATCGGCCTTACCGGCGACACCAGCATGATCTCCATGGTCCCTGTTTCTTTTTCCTTGACGATGGTGATGGCTGTCATCATGGTACACACCAGCATCAACACCATCGCCATCACGCCGGGCACAAAGCTGTAAGCGCCCTTTAGCTGGGGGTTGTACAACATACGGTACTCCGCTTTGATGGTGTACGGTAGTTTACGCCCTTGTGTGATACGGTCCTGGTAGTCCATGATGACCGCGGTAGCATAGTTGGTCAGCGTGGTGGCGACATTGGGATCGGAGGCATCGGCAATCAGCTGTATCTGGGCTGTATTGAAATGCTGCAGATCGGTATTGAACTGCTGGGGGATCACTACTACCAGCTTGACCGCTCCTTTGCGGAACTCGGCTTCTATTTCCCCGTAGCTGTGCAGGTCACGCACCACATCGAAGTACCGGCTGGCGTCGAGCTGGGCGCGAATTGCTGCGGAGGCCACGTCCTGTGCATTGTCGAGGATGGCGATCTTCGAGTTCTTCACTTCATTGGTGAGGGCAAACCCGAATATGATGATCTGCATAATGGGCATACCCAGCAGGATAAACAAGGTTCGCTTGTCGCGCGCGATGTGGTGAAACTCTTTTTTGACGAAAGACAGAAACTGTTTCATATTGTTACACGCTTGTGTGATGGCACCGCGCTGCTAGTCGGCATTGCGGGTGGCCTTGCGGGCCAGTTTCAGGAATACCTCGTCCATCGAGGCTGCCTGTAGTGAACGCTTGAGCTCTCTGGGTGTATCGAGCGCATCGATACGCCCGTCGACCATGATGGACACGCGGTTGCAGTATTCGGCCTCATCCATGTAGTGGGTGGTAACAAATACTGTGATGCCCCTGGCTGCTGCCTGGTAGATCATGTTCCAGAATTCGCGGCGGGTGACGGGGTCTACCCCACCCGTTGGCTCATCGAGGAATACAATGCCGGGCTCGTGGAAGATGGCTACCGAGAAGGCCAGCTTTTGTTTCCAGCCCAGGGGCAGGGAGCGCACCAGCTTATTGCCTTCGGCTTCCATGTGCAGTTCCTTGAGCAGAAAGGCTGTCTTCTCTTTGATGAACGCATCGCTCTTACCATAGATACCTGCATAGAAACGGATGTTTTCTTTTACCGTCAGGTCTTCGTACAAGGAAAACTTCTGACTCATATAGCCGATGCTGCGTTTGATCTGTTCGGTTTGTTCGTATACATCGAAACCAGCTACAGTGGCAGTGCCGCCAGTGGGGATCGACAAGCCACACAACATACGCATGGCGGTCGTTTTGCCGGCGCCGTTGGCGCCGAGAAAACCAAAGATCTCTCCTTGGTATACTTCGAAGGAGATGCCATCGACGGCGGTAAAGTCGCCAAACCGTTTGGTTAATCCTGTTGCCTTGATCGCTATTGGTTGTGCCATGGTTTAGTTTTTCATCAGGTCCATAAAACAATCTTCGATATCGGGTTCTATCGAATGGATCTCTATGTCTTCGTGCCCTTTTTGCCCGAGGTAGTTTCGTAAAGCGGCCTCATCATACCCTGGTTGCATCACCGCGTGGTAAAACTCTCCAAAAGGATAAGCATCGATCACGGGCTCCGCCTTTTTGAGATTGTCGAGCAAGGGCAACATTTTCGTAGCCCGTATCGCCAGCAAGGGTTTACCAAAGGCCCCCCGTACACCGGCGGGCGTATCGACCGACAGCAACTGTCCGCTTTGCACCAGGGCTACCCGGTCGCAAAGACTGGCTTCATCCATGTAAGGTGTGGAGACAAGGATGGTGATACCTTGCTGTTTCAGCTTGCGCAGCATCTCCCAAAACTCTTTGCGTGATACGGCATCCACCCCGGTCGTTGGTTCATCGAGGAACAGTACGGAGGGGCGGTGTATGAGGGCACAGCTGAGGGCGAGCTTTTGTTTCATACCACCAGAGAGCTTGCCTGCCCGCCTGTCTTTGAAGGGTTCTATTTGCGAATAGATATCCTTCACGAGGTTGTAGTTCTCTTCGATGGACGTGTTGAAGATGGTGGCGAAGAACTCCATGTTCTCTGCTACGGTGAGGTCCTGGTACAGGGAGAATCGGCCCGGCATGTACCCTACCCGGTTGCGGATCTCTTTGTAATCCTTGACCACATCGAGTCCATCGACAGTGGCTTTGCCTGCATCGGGTAGCAACAAGGTGGTGAGAATCCGGAAGAGGGAGGTTTTACCGGCACCATCCGGACCGATAATCCCAAACAACTCCCCTTCGGCGGCTTCGAAGGAAATACCTTTGAGTGCCTCTACGGTGTCTTTTTTCTTCCCGTAACGTTTCACAATATTTTCAGCGATGACTGCTGGCATGATCATGTTGTTGTGGTGGATCAAAACTTCACTTCTCCGTACATACCGATCTTGAGGTAGCCGTCGTTCTTCACTTTTACCTTGATGGCATACACCAGGTTGGCGCGCTCCTCTTTGGTCTGGATGGTCTTGGGTGTAAACTCTGCTTTATCGGCTATCCAGGTGATGGTGCCGGCATATTCCTTGTAGTCTTTTGCCCCCTGGTCGATCAATACTTTCACGGGTTGATTGAGTTTAATCTGTGACAGCTGGCTGCCCGATACGTAGGCGCGTAAGGTCATGACCGACAGGTCGGCGATCTTGTACAGGGCTTTGCCGGTAGCGGTCATTTCGCCGGCTTCGGCGTATTTGGTGATGACGGTACCATTGATCGGATTGACGATATCGGCGCGTTTCAGCTGATCGTCCAGCTGGGCCACCCGCTTTTCGAGGGGCTTGCCTTCGCTGAGGATACCACGATTCTGCGTACCGATATTGCTGCGCTGTACGTTGATCTGTTGTTTGGTGACCTCCATCTGTTTCTTCACCACGTCGATCTCCGCATTCATATCATCGAGCTGTTTGCCGGTGGCTGCATCCTGCTTCAACAGGTTTTCGGTACGTTGTTTTTCACGCAGCAGGCGATCGAGTTGTGATTGCTGTACGATCAACTGGTCTTGCAGCAGCTTTACCTGAGGCGAGAGATCGGCTGTCTTTTCTTTCAATGATTCGATGCTGGCCTGCACCTGGTCTTTCTGCAGGGAGATATTTTCGGCATCGACGGTGCCGATCACTTTTCCTTTGGACAGGGAATCGCCTTCCGACAATTCAAAGCGGAGTAGTTTACCGGTAAGTTCGGACGATACGATCACTTCGTCGACTTCGAAGGAGCCGGTTGCGTCGTGGGTGGTCTTGTTGCTGTTGCAGGCGGCTAGCAGGGTTGCTGCTGCTGCGAAGAGGCCCGTCATCAAATTTTTCATACTGGTGTATTTTAATCCTGTTGCTGTTGTGGTAGATGGTTTACTGGTTGCCGGCAATGGTCTCATAACTGATCTTGGCTTGCAACCATTGCAGTTTGTGGGTGATCAATGATTGCCTGGCCTGGTCTTCGGCATTGACTTCCCGCAGGTAGTCGTTGGCGGTGATGACGCCATTTTCCAGTTGTGCATTGGCTGCTTCTTTCACTTTCGCACGGAGCACAATGATCTCATCGTCTGATGACATCAGTTCTTCCAGTTTTCTCTGTTCAGACTGTTGCTGGCGCAATTGTGTATTCGTATTCAGCAGGAACAGGTCTTTCTGTACTTCCACCATGCGTTGATTGACCGTAAGCAGTTGTCGCTCTTTTTTGGTGGTATACAGGTTGCCCAGCGACCAGTTGAGGCGAATGCCGGCGATGTAAAACCAATCGAATTCGTTTTTGAGCATGTCCAGGCCCGGCCTGGCGTAACCGCCCTGTACAAACAGACTGGTGCGTGGTCGGTTCTTTGCGCTGATCAACTGGTTCTGTGATTTGAACAAGCTATCCTGGTAGGTGAATAATTTCAACTCGGGCCGGTTGACACCGGGGTCCATGATATAGGTGCGGGTCACCGGCAGTTGCAGGGCGGTGTTTTCCGGTAGTTGCTTGTTAAGAAACAGCGACAGCACTTCCAGCCATCCTTTGCGGGTGGCGCGCAGCTCGATGGTACGTTGTTGTGCTTTGAGCAGTTCGGCTTCCAGTACCAGTTGGTTGGAGCGGAAGGCGGTGCCGTTGTTGACCTGTGCAGTGACGCGTTTGATGCCCAGCTGTATATCTTTTTTGACGAGTTCGGTTTGCTTGAGTTGCTCGTCGAGCAGGAGGATACCAAGGTAAAACTGGTTGATGCGTTCCTTGACCTTGTAGAGATCGACTTCGGCCCGCTGGTCTTCGACCAGTGCGTTGACTCCCTGCAGGTTCTTCTGTGCAGCTGTTGCACCACCATCGTAGAGCAACTGCGTAGCTTCGGCCTGAATGCGGTATTGGTCTTTGGAGAGTGTGGGAATATCGAGGCCCGCTACGCGAATGGGGATGCTGGTTACGGTAGACTGGTAGCTGGCCTGTCCCGACACTGTGACTTGCGGCAGGTAACTCTTACTGAGGTTGTCGATGGTGAGGTCGGCTGTTTGCTTCACCAATCCTTTTTGCCGGATGAGCGGATAGTTTTCGCGTGACAGGTCGTAGGCCTGTTCGAGTGTAAGCAGGGTACTGTCTTGCGCGAAGGCTGGCAAAGCGCCTCCTAGTGCAAGAACTGCCAGGCCGTGTTTCATCTTTCTCTTTAACCAATTGGTTAATGTGTACATAAAAAAATTTTATGGTCTTAATGCATCGATGACAAAATCTGCCACCTGTTGTTTTCTTTCTTCTATCATGGCATTGAAGCCATGTTCACCCAGGTTGAAGACCGTCGTGATGATGGGGCGGCCTACAAAGGGAAATATGCACATCGAGATCATGTTCAGCATGAGGTGAATGGGCTTGATGGGCTTGATGGTACCGGCTGCTACTTCCCGGTGTATCTGGGCGGCAAACTCGTTGATCGGGGGCATGCGACCACCCCATATTTTCATGATGACTTCTTCGGGATTCTTGTGTACTTCGTTGAGGACAAAGATGGGGATGAAGGGGTTTTCTGTCAGCAGATTCATGTAGTTGTCGACAAACAACCTGATCTTGTCAAACAGGGGTACATCGGCTTCGAAGAGCATGCTGATGCGGGGCATGAATTTGGCGGCAGCCTCGGCAAACACCATGTCGAATAGTTTTTCCTTATTGCGGAAATAGTAATGCAGGAGCGCTTTGTTGATGCCGGCCTTGTCGGCGATGTCCTGCATGCGGGCGCCGGCCAGTCCCTGCTCGATGAACACGGCTTTAGCTGCGGTCAGTATCTTTTGTTCGGTACTTTGATCCTTATTCAACTCGTCAACCATACAGTTTAACCAAATAGTTAAACCAAAGGTATAAACAAGCTGTTCATACTGCCAAGCAAAGCGGCAGAAACTTTTCGACTTTCTATTATAGCACTGTTTATCAATATGGTAGATCAAACCGCATTTAACCCGCCAGGGTGCAGGATGAGACATTTTTGGGTATACGAAAAGTCCTTGGGGAGGTAAGTTTGCTCGCCAAAAGGGCCTTTTCGCGGGACATTCCGGGCGGGCTGAACGGGGGATTGAAAAGTTATTCATCCCCGTTGCTTGGCTAGCCGGCAGGTCTTCTGGCGCGGTGAGCCGAATGGCGCATTCGGGAGGATATTTAGTTGGTAGCCGGGAAGTGGGCTTGTGCTGGATAGTGTTTCGGCGCGGCTGTGGGCTTATTGACTATGAAGCAGTGATCAGACCTAGGTGCCCGATGAATGGGCTATTACAGTTCGCCCTGGAGGATGTAACCGCATACGCCGAAGCCTCCTTTGAGCAGCGTGGCTTTGGAGATGGCGTTCTTAATATTGCAACGGGCGGCGGGAATGCGGTGCAGGTCGTAGGCAGCCTTTTTGAGTTGTTGGACCATCAGGGCGCCGATACCCTGGCGACGACGGCTTTCCACCACTTCATAATACAGGTCGGCGTAAGGCTTGTTGTAATTGAGCATGAGGCCACCGCTGGCGATGGTTTCGCCCGCTTCGGTCAGTATGAAAGGGACATCGTTGGGATTATCGCTGCTGGCAGCCTGCCATTGTCGGTTGCCCATAGGGAAATGGGTGGCATATTGATCTTCAAAAAGAATGGCTTCTGCGTATATGCTACGCGCGTGTTCGTAGAGCATAGCGGTGAGGAGGAAATCGTTGGACTGACATTCGATAAACGGCGTCTGAGCGGCCTCCCGCAGGGCACCAAAGCATTCGCGTGCCCATCGACGATAATCGGGCAGCACATAGAATTCGAAGATGGAATCCCTGTCGGCCCGCTGTTCTTTGCCCCAGACAGATCCATACCCTACTGGCTGACCGTTGAGCTGCAGCAACCAGGCATCTGCCCAGCCATAGAGGTGGCATTTGTTGTGTACATACTGACCATTGAATTCATGCAGGAACAGCGCCCGCAGGGGCTCTATGACTGAGAGACTTGTTTTGGTGGTGGTGCAGTGCATAAACTATTTGGAGACCGGTACCCCGGTTTTGTATATTGCATAAAGCTAAAACTATCCTGGCTAAAAAGGCATGATGACCACGAATCTTATCAACGGCATTTCGATCAAACCCGCTCTGGGCGCGGCTATGCCGATCCAACACATCATCAATCCGCTTCCGGCCTGCATTTGACCCACTCCGACATGGGCTTGACATGGAGTTGACCTGGGGTTAACCTGGCGTTGACCAGCGGTGGCTTCCCGACGGCCATGGGAGGGATATGGAAGCGCAGTTAGCACGATACTCCGGTGTCGTTTGTAAGGGGATTGCGCCAAATTAGGGGCTACAACGACTACTTCCACTTGAACTTATTTGAGCATATACAGGCTGCTACTTCATCACTGAATCTGATGTAATCCCTGTCTACGTGTAGTTAAATTGCACATTGTATAAGAAAGCCACTCCCAAAGAGAGTGGCTTTTTATATTATTTCACTACTCTGCCCAACTCATGGTGTAGTTATCATTTTCAATATCGAGGGCTTCGACGGTCAATTGCAATGGATGGAATGTATCGACCATCACGGCCAGCTCTTTGGTCTCTTTGGCGCCCAGGCTTTTTTCGACGGCACCGGGATGTGGCCCGTGGGGAATTCCGCCCGGATGCAAAGTGATCATACCGCGGGTCACGTTCTTGCGACTCATAAAATCTCCATCCACATAATACAACAACTCGTCGCTGTCGATATTGCTGTGGTTATACGGCGCAGGCACCGCCTGGGGATGATAGTCGAACAAACGCGGACAGAAGGAACAAACCACATAATTGTTGCCCTCAAAAGTCTGGTGTACCGGTGGTGGCTGGTGCACGCGGCCGGTGATGGGTTCAAAATCGTGTATACTGAACGCAAATGGATAACAACATCCATCCCACCCCACCACATCGAAAGGATGATGGCCATAATGAATGCCGTACAACATACCCCGCTTCTTCGTTTTGATCAGGAAGTCACCCTTCTCATCAATCGTCGGCAGGTTTTCCGGTGCTCGGATATCACGTTCGCAATACGGTGAATGCTCCAGTAACTGTCCATACTTGCTGAGGTATCTCTTGGGAAAACGTATCGGGCTGAATGATTCAACGATAAACAATCGGTTATGCGCATCGGCGAAATGCATCTGGTAGATGGTGCCACGGGGTATCACCAGGTAATCGCCGTATTCAAACGGCAACTCGCCATACATCGTCCGCAAAACGCCTTTGCCTTCGTGCACAAAGATCATCTCATCTGCATCGGCATTCTTGAAAAAGTAATCGTGCATACTCTCTTGCGGCGCGGCCAGCACCACGTGACAATCATTGTTCACCAACACCGGCTTGCGGCTTTGCAGGTAGTCTTTTTGCGGCTTGATCTTAAACCCGTCAAAGCTGCGGTGCTTCAGCATCTTCTCTTCCGCCACGGTCGGCGCCACATTGACCGGTTCATCGGTATGAATGATGGCCGTTGGCGGATGACAATGATAAAGCAGCGAATAATCATTGGAAAAGCCTTCCGTAGAAAACAACTGCTCCGCATACAGGCCGCCATCGGGCTTGCGGAATTGGGTATGACGTTTATGGGGGATCTGTCCCAGTTTATGATAATAAGGCATAGCAATAAATGTTTGATGTTCAGTAATAGTTGCCTGACAAGAAAAGCAGCCATCCGGCCTGCAGGAGAGGTAGAGGTTCGCTGTACGATCATGCGAACGCAGCGGTCTATCGCGAAGCTTCGAGGGACACCATCAGGAAATAATATTTCCAGCGGCGTTTATCGATCCAATAAGTGAAATTGCGGTGGAATGGCATAATTTCAATCGTTGCTCTAAAGATAAGAAATAATGGAACAATCTCCCGGAACGGTCTCCCTGCACACTGTCGGCCTGCTCATTATCCGCGAGCGGAAGCTGCTGCTGGCATTCAGCAACAACAAACAATGCTTTTACCTGCCGGGCGGCAAGATCGATGCCGGCGAAACGCCGGAAGCAGCTCTTTGCCGTGAAATTGAAGAAGAGTTGAACATTCATCTTACGCCTGCCGATCTCACCTTCTACACCCATACCACGGCGCCAGCCTATGGTGAAAAGACCGGCGTGATCATGGAGCAGGAATGTTTCCTGGTACACAAAGCGGTAGCGCCGGTAGCTTCCGCGGAAATCGGTAAGCTCGGTTGGTTTACCCCGGCGCTTTATCAACAGGAGGTGAATCAGGCACCCGGGGCTGTTATGATCCTGGATCAGCTACAACGGGATGGGTTGATCGATTAAGGCCTCGTGTTAGCGAGTGGCTTGACGGCTAAAATCCATACTCACGCCATACATCTCTTCGACGGGAATAGCAGTCCTTTGATTCGTTTGTATATTCTTCCCTTCCTTTGTCCACAGTGGAGGAAGCATCATAAACGTTTGATCACCCGGCAAAGCCACGACATCGGCCTGCCAGCCCTCCCAGCGATACCCTTCATAAAAGCCAGCCACATCACCCTGAAAACAAAACATCACAAAACTGGTATAGGTCATGTCGAGGTTCTCCCACTCCAGCGTATCGGGACCAAAGTAATAAACGGCACCCAATGTATCGGTCCCAAAATAGCCTCCATTGACTGCAAAGAACCCACCTATGGCGTCGTCGGCGACCAACCACCAGGCAGGGCGCATACCGTATTCCTGAAATGTTTTACCCAGGTTCCAGTCGGGCAGGTTGCGGGGCAAGCGCGGATGGCCCGATCCCAATATCCTGATCCACCCGTCATCGATCAAGATGCCGCCTGAATGGTAGGCAACAGCCCCCAAGAGCGACCGGGTTGTTACCTGAATACTATATAGTGCCTCGCGGGCTTTTGTTTCATCGGCCGGCAGCAGTTCTACATTGTTGACTGCTGCCTCTTTCCATTGGAGGATCTGCGGCCAGGCGGGGTCCTTTTCATCGAGTAGCTCTTCAAATGTGCGCATGGTTCAACATCAGTTTTAGGTACGGGGAAGTTTGTTATAGCTGTTTCATACTACTTCAGCAATATCCCGCGCAATGCTTCTGCATCCGTCTTATTGGCTTCTATTTCTCCGCAGCGTTCCCTAACAAATGTTTTCAGGTAGCTGGTCGGCTCACTGGCCCCTGCCGTGAGGCCCGCAGCATTGTTTGTCAGCAAAACGATCAATTCTTCATCCGACTTCCGACGATAGGTAGCCTCTATCATCTGCCGGTCTACGGTGTCGCTCATGAGACGGGGTTATTTTGACTGCCAAAATACTCAATCTGGCGGGTGCCGCAAGTACCTGCGCCAAGATTTAGCATTCCGGGCATCTTACATTTGGCCGAGCGGGCACGATTGATTCTTTTTGTGCTATATGGCAGTGGGCAATCTTGTTATCTTTGCGCCTTATTTTTTCTGCATGACGCGAATCGGATTGATATCAGACACCCATAGCTATCTCGACCCAGCGGTTTTCAAGCATTTTGACCAGTGCGATGAGATCTGGCATGCCGGCGATTTCGGCACCCTGGAGCTCGCCAACCAACTGAAAGATTTCAAACCGCTGAAAGGCGTTTTCGGCAATATCGATGGCAATGATATCCGGCAGGCATTTCCCGAAACCCTGCGCTGGCATTGTGAGGAAGTGGAAGTGTACATGACGCATATCGGTGGCTATCCCCCCAAGTACAACCCGATCGTGAAAAGGGAGCTGACGGCCCGTCCACCGCAACTGTTCATCGACGGCCACTCACATATCCTGAAAGTGATATATGATGAAAAGCTCAGCTGCCTGCATATGAATCCCGGCGCAGCAGGGCGGGAAGGATGGCATAAAGTGCGCACCCTCATCACTTTCGTCATCGACGGCAACAACATGCGCGACTGCAACGTGATCGAGCTCGGCAAGCGATAACGGTAGGTTTCGTAATTTTGCCTGATGCAAGATCCGGTAGACGATAACGGTCGGTACATATGGAACACGTTCTATTTCAACCGGGAAGACAACAGGATCATAGTGCCCAAACAACAACGCGGACTGGGCTTCACGTTCAACTTCGCCCGCCCCGCTACCTACGGACTGCTCATAGCCTTACTGCTGCTGGTATGGCTGCTGGCCCGAACCGCCTAAGCCCTGAAAAGATTAATCCCCCACGGCCAACCTTCTCTCCAAAAATTCGTAAATTATGGATAGAAGTTTCAGACACGATTTAACCCACCAAATCACATAGTCATTGCTGCCATTGTACATACCAATGGATACCTTCGCATGAGGACAGGTGGCCTTGCCCTTTTCTTCCTCATGGCGTGCCTTTCCGCCCGCGCAGATCACATCACCGGCGGCGAAACTTATTATACCCTCATCGGCAGCAGCAACGGTCAATTTCATTACCGCGTTACAGTCAAGCTTTTTATGGATTGCTTCAGCAACCGGCAATTCAGTAACCCTGGCATCATCGGTATTTTCAACAAAGGCAATTACGCCCGCGTAGAGGATGTGACGGTCCCCCTCGCCATGCAGGAAACACTGAACCTTACCAATGCCGGCCCCTGCATCTCCAACCCTCCAGCAGTATGCTACCGGGTAGGCTACTACGATTTCGACATCTCCTTACCCGGTTCGGTAGAAGGCTATGTGCTGGCCACGCAGGTCAACTACCGCATCAACGGCATCAGCAACCTGGTATCGGGCTACAGCAATATCGGCGCTACGTATGTGGGCGAAATTCCCGGCACCGCCTCTCACACTGATGGTCCCCGCAACAACAGCGCTCATTTCACCGGCAGCGATATGGTAGTGGTATGCGCCAACAATGCTTTCTCCTATAGCTTTGCTGCCCGCGATCCCGATGCCACCGACGAGCTGGCGTATTCATTTTGTGAAGCCTATACCGGTGGCTCCGTTGGTGGTGGCGGCAATGCCACGCCTCCCAACCAACCTCCCTACTACTCCGTTCCCTATGGTAACAATTTCAATGGCAGTGTGCCCCTCGGCGCTACTGTACAGATCAACCCATCTACTGGTCTCATTACCGGCATTGCACCGGATGAAGGCACCTACGTGGTAACCGTGTGCGTACAGGAGATACGCGACAATAAGGTGATCGCTACCCAGCGAAAAGACCTGCAGATCAAAATCACCTCCTGCAATATCGCCGCGGCTACGATCCCAGCTGCCTATATGTTGTGTGGCAATACGCAAACCATCGGACTCAATAATCTATCGGTGAGCCCGCTGATCAGTAGTTATAATTGGGAGATCTCCACGAGTAGTGGCAACCCATTGTTCGCCGCTACAACTGCTACTGCCGGCTATACTTTCGCCGACACCGGCACGTACCGCATCAAACTGGTGATCAACCGCAATGGTCAATGTGCCGATTCGGCCAACGCGATTGCCCTCGTATATCCTGGCTTCGAACCGGACTTCAGCTTCGTGGGTATCTGTGTCAACAAGCCGACCCGGTTTCGTGATATCAGCACCTCGGTGTATGGTCGCGTCAGTGGCTGGTCGTGGGATTTTGCGGAACGCAGTGATCCAACTGCCAGTTCCCAGCAACAACATCCCACCTATACCTTTCCCTCACTTGGCCCGCGCACAGTGCGACTCATTGCCAGCGATAGCAAGGGATGTATCGATACGGTCTCCAAACTGGTATCGATCGTCGACAAGCCGCCGATCGTTCTGGCTTTCCGCGATACCCTGATCTGCATACCCGATGCCGTACAACTGAATGCCGGCGGGGGTGGCGTGTTCAGCTGGACGCCCACCGTCCATATGACCAACGCCAATACACCTACCCCCACCGTATCACCCACTACCACCACCAAATACTATGTGGACCTCGATGACAATGGTTGCCTCAACCGCGACTCGGTGCAGGTACGCGTGGTGGACCACGTAACGCTTCAGGTGATGGATGATACACTCATCTGTGCTGGTGATCCCATTCGCCTGCATCTTACTTCCGACGGGTTGCAATATGCCTGGACGCCTGCCCAGCAACTCATCGACCCCAGAGCGGCATTTCCCCTGGCAACCACGCCAACCACTACCCTGTATGGCGTTACGGCCCATATTGGCAGCTGCTCGGCTACCGGCGACGTGCGGGTCAATACGGTGCCCTACCCGGTTGCCAATGCCGGCCCCGACGTCATGATCTGCTTCGATGCAGCCGTACAGCTGCATGGCAGTACCGATGGCAAAACGGTTGTCTGGACACCGGCCGCCACCCTGAATAATGCCGCCATTCTGGAACCGATGGCCAGGCCCAAGGGCAGCACGCCCTATATTTTAGCAGCCTATGATACGAAGGGTTGCCCCAAAGCAGGACTCGATACGGTATTGGTGACCGTATTACCGGATATACTTGCTTCTGCCGGCAGGGATACGGCCGCTGTGGTGGGCCAACCTTTGCAATTGAAGGCTACCGGGGGCGTTCGTTACCGCTGGTCGCCGGGAGAAGGTTTGTCGGCCACAGATATCCCCAACCCGGTGGTGACCCATTTTACGGAATCGACTGGTTACAAATACAAGGTGCTCGTCTACAACGAAGCGGATTGTGTAGATTCCGCCTTTGTGCAGGTAAAAGTATTCAAGACCAAACCTTCCATCTTTGTACCTACTGCTTTCTCACCCAATGGCGATCGCAACAATGATGTGTTCCGGTTTATAGCTGCCGGCATGGAACGCGTGGAGTATTTCAACGTCTATAACCGCTGGGGGCAGTTGGTATACAGCAGCCCTTCATCCATCAATAGCTGGGACGGCAAGGTAGGCGGCAAAGAGCAGGCGCCCGGCCTGTATGTATGGGCCGTGAAAGCCATCGACTACACGGGTGCGGTATACCTACAACGCGGCACCGTGACACTCGTGCGATGAGTACCGCCCCAATCACCATTAGCAGGCAATCTTTTTCTTTCTCTCGACAAGTATCGACTATTTTCTACCACCAATACCGGCAACATGTACGAACTTACGGTAAACAATACAGCCTATGATCTCCCGCATCTGGCATGGACGCACGCGTACGGAAGATGCCGCCGTATACCGTCAATATGTTGTCGATACCGGCATTCCCGATTACCTCGCCACGCCCGGCAACCGAGGTGCTGAGATCTGGCAACGGGAAGAAGGCGACGTCACCCATATCTGGACCATCTCCTGGTGGGATAGTTTTGAGCACATCCGCGATTTTGCCGGTGATGATGTCGAAAAAGCCCGCTACTATGAAGATGATAAAAAGTACCTGCTGGAGTTTGAGCCACAGGTGCAGCATTGTGAAGCGTATGTTTTCTCCCCTACTCTGCCGCGGTAGCCGTATCGGCCTTGATCTCGACACAATGTTCGGTGAGGAGCTTTAATTTACCCTGCTGCTTTTGGATGACCAGCCCGCAACGTTGGTTGTCTTTGAACGGTGTGCCTTTCCACAAGCCGTTGCCTTGCCAACGAGAGCCCACGATGGCCGTGTTGCCATCGATGCGGATATCAAGTTCCGTACGACTGGCCTGCAACACGTTGTAATAATCAGCCCCCAGCACTTCGAGGTTGGCCTCGCGATTGGTCATGCCTCCTATGGAGGTGAAATACACATAAGCGCGGCCATAAAGACTATCCATTTCGGATACCTGTTTACTGTTCCAGGCACTGTCGTAATGCGCCACAAAAGCCTGTACTTCCTCCTGTGTAATGTTTTCCGCCGCGGGTGTCACAATGGTCGATTGCTGCATGCAGCTGGTGTACAGGCTCAGCGTCAGCAGCATGGTGATTGGTAAGCGCATGGTAGTTGTTTTGGCATGAATTTACCCCAATAAACAATCGTGCCGTAGTAGCCGGCTTGTTAATGTAGCCAGGCCACCGTCATAGGTGGCTGAATGTGGCCACAACGTCTACAGAAGACCTTTACTGATGCGCGCGTGAAATGCCTCCCGGTATTTTTCGCTGATGGGAATGCGCTCGATGCCAATATGCACATGGTTGTCTTCGATACGCCGGATATGGTGCCTATTTATGATGTAGGACAGGTGTACCCGGGAAAACTGTGCCGGCAGGGTTTCCTCGAGGTCTTTCATGCGTTTGTACACCACATGTTTGGTTTCACTGGTATGAAACACGACATAATCTTTCAACCCTTCTACCAATAATACATCATTGTATTCCAGTTGCACGATGGCCTTACCAGTTTTGAGAAATAGTTTTTGTCCGCCCGTCGTGGTAGCCGCAGCAGGTGTTGCCGGGTTCAACTTTACTACTTTATTGACCGCCAGCAGAAAGCGTTCGAAGGTGATGGGCTTGAGCAGGTAGTCTACGGCATTTTTTTCGTAGCTGTCTACGGCAAATTCCGAATAGGCGGTGGTAAAAATGAAAGGTTGATCGGGTGGTAACAGCGCTACCAGTTGCATACCCGACAGGTGTGGCATGTTGATGTCGAGAAAGATGAGGTCGGGCCGGGCTGTTTTGAGGTAACTCAAGGCTTCGATCGCATTGTAGCATTTGTGCTGCAAATGCAGGTAGGGCACCTGGCCGATGTATTCTTCCAGCAGGTTGACTGCAAATGGTTCGTCGTCTATGACCAGGCAATTGATCGTCATGCTACCGGAAATTTAAGCGTGGCAGTATAGCACTGTTCGTTCTTTTCTGTTGTCAACGTAAAGTCATTTCCAAACAAGAGTTGCAAGCGTTTGCGCAGGTTGGTGAGTCCTACTCCTCCTTTACCATTGTGCTCCAGGTTATAATGGCTGTTGCGGGTGCTGAACACCAGGTATCCTCCGTCCTGTTGCAAGCTGATGACTACCTTGTTTTGGGGTACCGACTTATCGATACCATGTTTAAAGATGTTCTCTACCAGGGTGATCATCAGCATGGGCGGTATCAGCTGAGCATCATTGATGCCTTCGTAATCGAATGTCAGGGATGCCTGGTGCAGCATCCGGATCTGCTCCAGCTCGATGTAGTTCTGGAGGAATTCTACTTCTGTGCGAAGCGGCACCCGCTCGAGGGGAGCTTCATCGACAAAATAGCGCATGATATCAGAAAGCTTCGCCACTACTTCGGCCGTCTTGTCATTCTTCGTATACGCCAGGTAATAGATGTTGTTAAGGGTATTGAACAGAAAATGGGGCTGCACTTGTGCTTTGAGCAGGTTCAGCTCGGCAGCCAGCTGCTGGTGACGCATTTCCTCCTGCTTGCGTAGCAGGTGCATGTGGTCGATCGTGATGTGTAGCAAGGCGCCAAACATAAAAGCCAGGATGATCGTGATGAACGCGTAGGAGAAATGCGGCAATCCCAGATTGTAGAACGTGCTATGGCTTTTCAACAACACCTGCTGTTCGGCATACATGCGACCAGCTACCAGAATACCAATTAACACACTGCTGAGCAGGAAATAGGCGGTAAGCCGGTTGGTGCGGTAAAACCGTGGTATCAACCAGGCCGTATTGCCATACACAGCCACCAGGTAAGTAATGGTCGCGATGGTCACAGACCATACCCCATAAGAAGGCCGCTCCCATTTCTGTATGGCATACAACACCATGAATACATAAAAGAAGATCCACACTGCGGCCTGCATGCGCAACAGCTTTCTGCGTAAGGCGATATCGATCGGTGGCACGGTCATGGCTGTTCAAAGTACGCAAATTGCCGCATTCCTGTAGCAGGAGACAGCGGCCTTCGACCGATCGGGCTCCTTTTTCGACGTTTTCCGCGCCTGCCGAAGGGTCGAATAATACCAGCCTGTAGCCGAACCCGTTTCAGGCCACCTGGTCACCGTGGTAATATTGTGGCTCCAAAACCTGTCAGTATGAAACAAGTCATTGCACGCCGTGACTGGCTGAAGCAAACCTCCCTGGCGCTGGCCGCTTCTACCGGCTTTATCCCCTCGCTGTTTAACGGAGAAAGTCGTACACCACCACCAGCCGGGCCGATCCGGCTCCATGCCAACGAAAACCCTTATGGTCCTTCGCCGCAGGCCCGCGCCGCCATGGCCGCTGCGATAACAGCTTCCAACCGCTATCCCTGGGACCAGACAACGGTATTGCGGGAAAAGATCGCGGCGCGTTACGGCCTTACCCAAGACGCGGTATTGATGGGCGCCGGCTCTTCGGAGTTATTGGGCCTGATCGCCAGTTTTGCGGCACTCAAGCCCGGCAATATGGTATGCGCAACTCCTACCTTCAACCTCTGGTGGACGGCCGCTCAACAGCAGGGTTTACAAGTCGCCGAAGTACCACTTACGGCTGAGAAGGTACATGATCTGCCGGCGATGGTACAGCAGGTCAACACCAACACCCGCCTGGTGTATGTCTGCAATCCCAACAACCCGACGGGGACGATCGTAGACCATGCGGCACTCACCCGCTTCGTAACGGCCGCTTCGCAGCAAGCGCTCGTGTTGGTTGACGAGGCTTATCTCGAGTATACGGATGAACCTTCGCTGGCTCCCCTGCTACTCAACAACAAACGGCTGATCATCGTGAAGACCTTCTCCAAGATCTATGGACTGGCAGGTGCCCGCATCGGTTATGCGCTGGCACATCCCGAACTGACGCAGCAGCTGGGTCGGCTGCAACCCTGGATCAATGCAGGCCCCAGTGCCGTTTCCGTAGCCGGGGCTATCGCATCGCTGGAAGACAGCGGCTTTGTCAGCAGCTCTCGCCAGCAGAACGCCAGTGCCCGGGCCTTCACGGAGGCAGCCCTGAAAAAAGCAGGTCTTCCCTTCATCCCTTCCAACGTCAACTTCTTGTACTACTCGCTGCAAAGCGACCAGGGTAATTTCCTGCAAAAGCTGGCGGATCACCAGATCCGTGTGGGGAAGTTCGTGGAAGAAAAAGCGCGTTGGGCCCGCCTCACCATTGGCACCCAGGCCGAGATGGTATCCTTTACGCAAGTACTGCAACAACACTTTACTACTTAAAACATCAAACACCATGAAACAGATCGCATCGATTCTCCTACTTGTTATTGGTCTTTTTGCCCGGCCCATTGCCGGTGCCGCTCAAACGAATCCCGAAGAAACGGGTGTACGTGCCTGCCTGGAAAACTATATGAGTGGAGATGGCAACCGGATGGAGCTGGCTTTTCATCCAACAGCCACCATGAAATACATCGACTATCAATCGGGGGAATTTAAAGACGTGCCGATTGCCGACTTCATTGCCCGTGCCAAGGCCAATACTAAAAAAAGTGAGCGAAAGATCAGCATTGTAAGCCTGAATATCGAAGGTACGGCAGCACAGGCCAAGATACGCATTGAAAGCGGCACCGTGGTCCTCAACGACTACATGAACCTGCTCAAGATCAATGGCGCGTGGAAGATCGTGAGCAAGATCTTCTCCCGTCAATCCTAACGATAGCGGTATAGCCATGATGAGATCTGCCGGGCGGGTTGCGGAACTACCGGCAGATTTTAAAAGCCTGCCACCCACACGACAAAGCAGGTAGCGGCCAAGTTTGGAGACGTGATGGAAGACGGTGGGCCATTACCCGCAGCGATCCATTCGGCGGGGCCGCCTGTTACAATAACCGCTGATTGATCCGTCGTAAAAAAGCTTCTTTGTACGAAGCGCTGACGGCGAGTTTGGCGCTGCCGATCACAACCTGGTTGTCGGCGATATGCTGTACATGATCGATGTTGACGATGTGCGAATTGTGGATGCGGATAAAGTTGGCGGGTAGTTGTTCTTCGAGTTCCTTCATCCGTTTGTAGATCAGCATCTTGCTGTCGGGAGTGATAATATTCACATATTCCTTCAATGCTTCGAGGTACAGTATCTTATCGTATTCCACTTTTACCAATTGCTTGCCCGACTTCACGAAGATGTATTTGGTCGAGGGAGCGTTCTCCTGAACTGGCGTGGTGTTGGTGGCTTGTTGCGTCAATACCGCCTGCGCCTTGGTTACGGCCTGTAAAAACCGTTTAAAGGTAACCGGTTTCAGGAGGTAGTCGATCGCATTGTATTCATATCCCTCCAGCGCATGCTCTGCATAGGCCGTACTGAAAATAATGTGCTGATCACGGGGCAATAAGGCGGCGAGGTCCATCCCGGAAATCTGCGGCATATTGATATCCATGAAAATAAGCTGCACCGTGTCTTTTTTCAGGAACTCCAACACTTCAAACGCATCGAAGCAGGTGGCTTTCAATTCCAGGAAGGGCAGCTTACGGACGTGATCTTCCAGCAGTTGTACTGCATTGGGTTCATCATCCACGATCAGGCAGGTTATGCTGTTCACGACAAAGGAATTTTTAAGTAGGCGATAAACTGGCCGTCTTTCTTCTCTGTACGCAAGGTAAAGTTTTGTCCGTATAATAGCTGCAGCCGGTTCTGCAGGTTGGTGAGTCCATTTCCGTCACGTTGCAAGGGCTCCTGGTCTTCGAATAGCGGGTTCACTACCGTCAGCTCGAGCTGAACCTGATCGAGTACCATTTTCATTGCCAGGGTATTGCTTTCGCTGCGTTTGTTGACGCCATGCTTAAAGACATTTTCAACCAGGGGGATCAACAACATCGGCGGGATGGTTACCTGGTTCACCTCGCCGGAGATTTGAAAATCTGTCTGCATAGGATGACGCATGCGCAGTTTCTCGAGGTGTATATAGTCATTGATAAAATCGATCTCCCGTGTCAAGGGAATACGCTCCTTGGGCCCTTCATCGACAAAATACCGCATGATATTGGACAGGCGTTCGAGCAACATGGCTGTATTGGGCGATTCGCGCTGGGCTACGAAATAGATGTTATTGAGCGTATTGAAAAGGAAATGGGGTTGCACCTGTGCTTTGAGCAGGTTGAGCTCGGCCTCGGCCGTACGGCGCTGCAATTGTTCTTGCTGTCCCCGCATCACGACGTAGTCAAATGCCAGCCGTACGGGCAGACTAAACAGGTATATGATGGTATTGAGAAAGAAGAGTCCCATGTATACACGCAGGGGAGGAACTTTCATGGGTTTATCCTCCGTACGAAAGACATACCACTCCAGCAACAGGTCGACACCGATGTAAGACCAGGTAACAGCGACCAGCAGCACCACCACAAGCAGTACATATAACCATTTGCTACGACGGCGATACACGTGGGGCACCAGCACAAGGGTATTGATGTATACAATCATGGCAAAGAAGCAGGTATAACAGATGGTCCTTACAATACTCTGCACAATCGTCACCCCTTCGTGAAAGAACAGCAGGAAGATGATCAGTGCCAGGAAGGTCCAGCTGAAGACCTGCGCCCATAATATGTTGATGCCTTTGCCGGCCGGTTTAGTCATACCCCAAATGTAGGGATCGGCCGGAGATAGCCATCCCGAATTCAACGAATGACGCCGTTTTTTCAATGGGTAAAACGGTTTAAGACGAACCCGGAAGCATTGAAAAGTGTGGGCTGTCAATTGAATGGGTTTGCCGCCCCCCCGTGGCTACCGCAATTTTGGGATCTAAAACAACCATTATGGACAAGATACTGCTCCTCATCATGCTGCTCGTACTGACGCACATAGCCCGCTGTCAACAGGTCATCAAAGCGGGTGATCCGGCGATCCGCTATGAGCTGATCAAACCGGGGGCATCGATCTACAAGATCGCTACCACCGATTCTGCAGGCAAGGTTCTGACCGAATTTACCTGCCGGCAAACGGTGTCGCTGAATGCCGCAAAAGGTTGGGTGATCCTGGTGCAGCAGCTTCACCTGCCTGACGGTCGCATCCTGCTCGACTCGACCATTGCGGATGGAAAAACCCTGGCCCCGGTGCGGATGCGCATGGTGACTACGCCCTCCTTTATGCAAATGGACCTGGATTTCCAGCAACAGGCCGTGCATGCCGTGGCCAACAAAGGCGGTAAGAAAACGGATACGCTGCACAGGATGGAGGCCGGTTATTTCGACTCCAACCTGCTGGAGTACCTCTATGGTTTGCTGCCGTATAAAAAGGGATTTACAGCCACACTCAACGCTTATACTTTTGAAAAGCAAGGTATGGATCCCTGGCAGGTGGAATATGTGGGAGAGGATATGATCTATACGCCAGACGGCCATTGGATACAGTGTCATGTGGCCAAAACCGGCAATGCGGGCAACGCACCGGATGGGCTGGCGTGGATCGAGAAGCGTACCGGCAGGGTGATCAAGCGGGTGATCCCGATGGGGAAAATGTTTTATATCGTCACAAAAGTATAGCCATGAACAGAAGTTGGCGCTGCGTAGTAAACATGCTACCAGTAGACCAGGCACCAACAAAAATAGCTACCAGGAATTCGTCTTTCGATGACGGACAGCCTGGTAGCTATTGTTTTTATAAGGAGGTTTGTTAATTAGTGGTCATACCTGGGAACCAGGGTCTGGCGATACCTTCCATGCGGAAAGGCCAGGGAACTGAAGCCAGGATGATGATCAGCGCGATCAGGAAAAACCAGAATGCCTTATTATGGGCGGTATAATCAGTGGCGCGTTTTACTTTACCACGTCCAATGGTGATGAGTACGATAGCGATCAGCATACCCAACATATGCTCTACTGCAAAGAAGCGCAGTACGGAATTTGACATGACGCTGCTGCCTACTGTCTGGAACAGTTTGAAGCCCATGGGCCGGGTGAAATACAGGTACAATCCCACTACGAAATTCAGGTGTGCAGAGATCATCAGGAACAGGTCTATTTTCTTATCCCCGGCATTCACCGGTCTCTTGTTGTTCTTGCCACTGAGGTGACGGAACAAGGCCACTATTAATAATATCAGAATTACCCACCGGAGAAAATTGTGTAAATGAAGCATACCTGTTTCCATAATAATTTCAGCTTTTGAAGTGTATGAATCGAAACCGGGCCAAAGCTACAACGCAAAACCGGATTTTCCCTACTCGACCCAATCGGCCAGGAAGATATTGGTATCGCGTGTGCCGCCATTGTTGCGGTTGCTGCAGAAGACGATCTTCTTACCATTGGGGCTGAACATGGGGAAGGCATCGAACCCTTTATCGCGGCTGATCTTGTGCAGGTTGGTACCATCTTCGTTGATCGTATACAGGTTGAAGGGGAATCCTCTTTTGTATTCGTGGTTCGATGCGAAGATGATGCGTTTGCTATCGGGCATATAGGCCGGCGCCCAGTTGGCCTGTCCGTAGGCGGTAACCTGGCGGGCGTTGCTGCCATCGGCGTTGGCCACCCATACTTCCATATTGGTTGGCGCTACGAGGTTTTCAGCGAGCAGGTCCTTGTATTCTTTGACCTCGGCATCAGTTTTGGGGCGTGAGGCGCGCCAGATGATCTTTTTACCATCGGGGCTAAACCAGGCACCACCATCATAGCCGAGGGTATGGGTGATGCGTTGTTCTTTGCCGGTTTTGAGGTCCATGATGTAGAGTTCGATATCGCCATCCTTCACGCTGGTGTAGATCATCTTCTTACCGTCGGGCGACAGGGTGGCCTCGGCATCGTAACCGGAAGAGGTGGTCAGTTGCTTCACGATCTTACCATCGAGGTCGGCCATGAAGATATCGAAGCTGGCATACAACGGCCAGATGTATTTGTTGCCGTATTTGGAGCGATCCGGCACGGGCGGACAGGCTTCACCGCCGAGGTGGGTAGAGGCATAGATGATGTGTTTGCCATCTTTGGTAAAAAAACCACAGGTGGTACGACCTTTGCCGGTACTGACACGTTTGTAGTCGAATTTTTCGCCCGGCGCGGGTACTTTTCCTACAAACATCTGGTCGCAGGGGATTCCATCTTTGGCGCTGGTACGTTGAAAGATGAGGTATTTGCCATCATAGCTGAAATAAGCTTCGGCATTGTCGCCCCCAAAGGTGAGCTGCTGCAGGTTCCTGAAATGCGTTTCCTCGGGGTAATGGAGGGTATCGGATGTCTGCCTAACGGGGGCTACCGGGCTGGAAACGGTTTTGAAGGCAGTGATCAGGGCAGTGACTGAAAGGCCGCCCAGTAAGATGACGAGGGAACTTCTCATGGTATGTATTTTTTAGTACCTGTTTTAGGAGTTGGCCGCAAAGGTATTTCAGTGTTTTTGCTTTTATACAAGAATTTTATCATAAACAGGATGCACAAAAACGGTTAGTTTTGAAGGATGATTATGAGATCCAGATTTATAGGATATTGCCTGCTGGGCCTGCTGATCGCCGGCTGTAAGGAAACGGAGGCAGACCGATCGAAAGCCCTGCTGAGCAAACCGCCCTATGCCAGCATCACCGATAGCATCGCCGCTGCACCCAAAGATGCGGAGCTATACCTCATCCGGGGTACCCGGCTGTCGCAGAACAACCTGCACGAGCTGGCGAGCGCCGACTATGAAACTGCCTGGAACCTGACGCCCAGTGAAAATACGGCGATGCAGTTTATTTCCAACCTGATGTTGGTTGACCGGCCGGTAGAAGCGGTTGGATTGCTGAAAGACTGTATTAAAAAATATCCCAACAATCCTTCCTTCCGTCGCAGGCTGAGCGAAGTATATGCCCAGGTGGGCGAAACGGAAGCGGCGCTGGAGGAGTACAATGCCCTGCTGGCCAAAGACTCGCTCGATTTCGAAAGCTGGTATGAGAAAGGTTCCCTGCTGCTGCAGCTGAAGGATACCAATGCGGCGGTGCAGGCTATGGAAAGATCGTACAGCCTGCAGCCGGTGAATTTTACGGGGCTGTCTCTCGCCAACCTGTATGCGTCTACCCGCAATCCGAATACGATCGCCCTCTGCGATGCGCTGATCGCCCGGGATTCGACCTTCGCCAATGAGGCTACGTTTCTGAAAGGCGCTTATTATTCGGACACCAAACAATTTGATGCTGCCCTCGCACAATTCGAGTTGTGCATTCAACAAAACTGGAAGTTTACCGATGCCTATATCGAAAAGGGCATCATCCAGTATGATCTGAAGCAATACGACAATGCGCTGAAAACTTTCACTATGGCTGCTACGGTCTCCAATACCAATGCCGATGCCTACTTCTGGCAGGGACGTTGTTATGAAGCGATGCACCAGCCGGCAAAAGCCATTGAGAACTACCAGCGGGCGCTCTCGCTGGACCGTGGATTTGCAGAGGCACGTGACGGTCTCCGGAGGCTGAAAGGATAAGCCGAAGCACAAACCCTTTTTGTACCAACCCATTATTTCATTCATCAATTTCTACAGACATGCCGATCGTAGCACCTTCTCTCTTAGCGGCCAACTTCCTGAAGCTGCAGGAGGAATGCCAGATGCTCAATGACAGCGAAGCCGAGTACTTTCACCTAGATGTGATGGACGGGGTGTTCGTACCTAATATCAGCTACGGCCTGCCCGTGATCGAACAGATCCGCACGGCCACGAAAAAAATATGTGATGTACATCTGATGATCGTACAACCCGAGCGTTATGCCGAAGCCTTTAAGAAGGCTGGTGCCGATATCCTGACCGTGCATTATGAAGCCTGCCCTCACCTGCACCGGAATATTCAGCAGATCAAATCGTTGGGCATGCAGGCGGGTGTATCGTTGAACCCACACACTCCGGTAGACTTGCTGAAAGATGTGCTGGATGATATTGACATGGTGCTGATCATGAGTGTGAACCCCGGCTTTGGCGGGCAGTCGTTTATTCTGCACACTATTGAAAAGATCCGGCAATTGCGCCGTCTGATCGATGAGCGGGCGCTCAATACAAAGATTGAAGTGGATGGTGGTATCACGCTGGAGAATGCCGCCAGTGTAGTGCGTGCAGGCGCCGATGTACTGGTGGCCGGCAGCACGGTTTTCAAATCAAAAGACCCCAAGGAGACGATCCGTCAGTTGAAACATATTGCCTAGTACCTTGACCGTATTCAGGCCGGCAATATACCCCGTGTATGCTGCCGGCCTTTTTCATGCTCCTATCTTCAACATTTTCGTCGAGCCATTCTCCTTACCGGTCGACACCTGACAGGCAACGGCTACCCCGTAGCAAACAAGTAGTATCAATACGTGTTTATTTCGCATACTAGGGTACCGGTTTAGTGCCTCTTTACAGTAACGACACCCCGGGTATATCTTTTGCACTCACCGGGGGAATACCCAATATCACAGGCCTGACCTTTCCACCCCCCAAACCTGACTACTCTAATTTTTCGGGATATGAAACAACTTTTGATCTATTTCATGCTCACAGGAGGGAGTTATGTCTGCGCGCAGGCGCAGGATACATTGCTTCAACACGTGCCTCCAGCGTGGACTTTGGAAAATGCAATCCAATACGCGCGGCAAAACAGTATTGCGGTGAATACCCAAAAGCTCACGGGCCGGTCGGCCAATGAGGACGTACTGGCCGCCCGGGCGGCCCGTTTTCCCTCGGTGTCAGGCTCTACCTCACAATCGCTGGTGAACAGTACCAATACCGACCCCATTGTAGGCGGTTTTCAAACACAGGCAAATTTCAATAGCAACTATTCACTCAACACCTCCATCGTGTTGTACAATGGTGGCTTTCTGAAAAACGATATCAAAGCCAAGGAACTGACACTGCGGTCGGCCTACCTGAGTGTTGCTGAAACGGAGAACGATATTACCCTCAGCATTACACAGGCTTTTCTCAACATCCTGCTGGCCCGGGAGAACATTACCTATATGGAAGAGCTGCTGGCCACTTCCAAAGCCCAGTTGAAACAGGGCAAAGACCTGTTCGACGCAGGCAGCATCTCCCGCAAAGATTACCTGCAATTCGAATCACAGGTGGCCAACGACCAGTACAACCTGGTCAATGCCCAAAACACGTACCGGCAAAACAACCTGGCGTTGAAGCAGCTGTTGTTGTTGCCTACCAGTTATGATTTTGCCGTATCGGTGCCCGACACAGTAAAAGTGGATAATGAAGGACAGGGCCTGATAGAAACGCAGGAGACGGCCCAGCGAACCCGGCCTGAAGTGGAAAACGGCCAGGTATCGGTACAGATCGCCGAAGCCAACCTGGCGAAAGTAAGGGCCGGTACCCGTCCGACGATCAGCCTCGGCGGCAATCTCTCGACCGGCTATTCCGACAACAATACCGAGGCCTACTTCAAACAGCTCAATGGCAACTTCTACCAGCAGTTGGGTGTCAGCATGTCCATCCCGATCTATAATAAGCGCATCAATAAAACCAATATCGCCAAAAACCAGATACTCATCGAGCAGGCACGACTCTCGGAGCTGGATATTAAAAACAACCTGAACCAGCAGATCGAGCAAGTGTACATCAACTGGCAAAACGCGCTGTCGCAATTCAAAGCAGCCGATGTGCAGCTAAAAACCAGTGAGGAAACGTACAACATTACCAATGAGCAACTGCAATACGGAGCCGTGAATATGGTGGAGCTGTTGCAACAGAAGAACACGTTTGTACAAGCCACGCAGAATTATGTTCAGGCCAAATACAGCTCTATCCTGTATGGCAAGATCTATGACTTCTACGCAGGCCTTCCCATCACCTTCTAACCCTATTGTTATACCGGATATAAATGGATGTATCATGAAAAAAATGAAATGGCTCATCTGGACACTGGTACTGGTCGCCGCGGGCGTGGGCATCTGGTTCTGGAAATTCAAGGAGGACAAGATCACCATCTACCTCAATACCGAGCAACCTACTTATGGCACCATCGCCACTACAGTAACAGCCACCGGCACCCTGCAACCGGTAGATACGGTAGCCGTGGGCGCCCAGGTATCGGGCACGATCGTAAAAGTATATGTCGATTTCAACAGCACGGTAAAGAAAGGGCAGCTGCTGGCACAACTCGATAAATCGCTGTTGCAGGCACAGGTAGATCAGATCAACGCCAACCTGCAACAGGCAAAGTCGAACCTGGTTTACCAGCAAAGTAATTATGACCGGCAGAATAACCTGTATAAAGTAGGCGCTATTGCTAAAGCTGAACTGGAAACAGCCTTGTACCAATACAACGCTGCCAAAGACAATGTCAACAGCGTAGCGGCGCAACTTACTTCGGCCCGGCGTAATCTTCAGTTTACCGAGATCTACTCTCCCATCGACGGTACGGTGCTATCGCGCTCGGTGAGTGAAGGACAAACGGTGGCATCGAGCTTCAATACGCCTACCCTCTTCAGCATTGCCAAGGACCTGACCAATATGCAGGTGCAGGCTTCGGTAGATGAAGCAGATATCGGCAGTGTGGTAAAAGGCCAGCGCGTGTCGTTTACGGTAGATGCTTTTCCGGAAGATACGTTTGCCGGCCGGGTGAAGGAGATTCGCCTGCAACCCAGTACCTCGGCCAATGTGGTATCCTATACCACGATCATCGACGCCCCCAACCAGGACAAAAGATTGAAACCGGGTATGACGGCCAGCATTTTTGTATACACCGAAGAAGTGCAGCATGCCTTGCTGGTATCGGCGAGCGCCTTCCAGTTTGAGCCCGACACCGTGCTGAAGAAGATCTATAAGATCGACCGTTCAGCCAGTGGGGGACGTGAAAGCGGAGAACGAACGGGGGGCGGGCGCGGTGGAGGGCCTCGCGGCGGCGAGCCCGATAGTGACAGCGATGGGCCACCATCGCCTGATTCGAGCGTCCGAAAGAAAACCATAACGGCCCATGTATGGGTCAAGCAGGATACCACGCTGGTACGCAAACGCGTAGTAACCAGTATGGATACCGAGACGGAGCGGGAAGTATTATCCGGCTTAACGACCAACGATATCGTGGTACTGGGCTATGAAGCCCTGAAGGGTAAAGAGAAACCGAAAGTGACCAGTCCGTTCATGCCGCAACGCCGGGGCGGCAACCGGAGTACTGGCGGCGGTGGTGGTGGAGGCGGCAATCGTCCTCCGCAATAGTTAACCAACTCCGTTAGTAGGCACTCAACAATCGATTATGGCAAACAAGATCCTCGACATATATGAACTGAAGCGGGAGTTTACAATGGGCAGCGAAACGGTGCGGGCGCTGAAGGGGGTATCCTTTGAAGTGGAGCAGGGCGAATTCGTGACCATCATGGGCAAAAGTGGTTCGGGCAAAACCACCTTGCTCAATATCCTTGGCTGTCTCGACAAACCCAGCGAAGGCAAATTCCTACTGGACGGTGTCAGCATCGGCGACCTCTCCCGCAATGAACTGGCCCGCATCCGCAACCAGAAGATCGGCTTCGTCTTTCAGTCGTACAACCTGCTGGCCCGTACCTCGGCGCTGGAGAATGTAGAGCTACCTTTGTTGTACAACAAAGCCATTGGTGCCCGTGAGCGGCATGAACGCGCTGTACAATCACTGGAAGCGGTGAAACTGGCCGACCGGTTGGGTCATCTGCCTAACCAGTTGTCGGGCGGTCAGCAGCAGCGGGTAGCCATTGCACGGGCATTGGTGAACCAGCCGGTCATGATACTCGCCGATGAGGCCACGGGCAACCTCGATACCCGTACCTCGTACGAGATCATGGCGCTGATGCAGGAGCTGAACAAGCAAGGTAAAACGATCGTCTTCGTGACGCATGAACCAGACATCGCCGCCTTCAGCTCGCGCACCATTACGCTGAAAGATGGCCGCGTGATCAAAGATGTAAAAAACACCAATATAGCATCTGCTGCCGCGGCGCTCGCCGCCCTGCCAGCGCAGGATGACTATTAAAGTATCATCGACATGAATATCATCAACATATTCAGCATTGCCGCCCGGGCGCTGCTTCGCAACAAGCTACGGGCCTTCCTCACGATGCTGGGCATCATCATCGGTGTGGCGTCTGTGATCACGATGGTGGCCATTGGCCAGGGCTCCAAGCAAAGTATCCGCGACCAGCTGACGACGATGGGATCGAATATGATCACCCTGCGGCCCAGCAGCAATGCAACGGTAGGCGGCGGTGCGCGCCTGGGTGCCTCCTCGCTGCAAACCCTTACCGTGGAAGATGTAAGAGCCATTGAAGCCAAAGCACAATACATCACCAATGTATCACCGGCCGTGAGTACCTCGGGGCAGGTGATCAATGCAGCCCTCAACTGGCCCACCCAGATGCAGGGCGTATCACCGGGCTACCTCGATATCCGGCAATGGAAACTGCAGCACGGGACCAATTTTACCGATGAGGACGTACGCACGGCCAATAAAGTGTGCCTGATCGGACAAACGATCGTAGAGAGTATTTTCAGCAATGGCGAAGACCCGATCGGCAAGTATGTACGCTTCAAAAAAATTCCCTTCAAAGTGATTGGCGTGCTGGAAGAAAAAGGCGAGAATGCTTTTGGGCAGGACCAGGACGATATCATCCTGGCGCCTTATACCACTGTACAAAAAAGGTTGATGGCCATCACGTATGTGCAAACCATTTATGCCTCTGCCGTCGACGAGCAAAGCTCGGACCTGGCAGTGGGCAGCATCAGCGACATCCTGCGCAAGCAACACAAACTGAAAGCCGGTGAAGCTGATGATTTCACGGTGCGTACACAGGCGGAACTGATCAGTACGATCAGTTCTACCAGTGAGTTATTGACCGTATTGCTGACCGCCATTGCCGGTATCTCACTGATCGTGGGTGGTATCGGCATCATGAACATCATGTATGTTTCCGTTACAGAACGGACGAAGGAGATCGGTTTGCGTATGTCGATCGGGGCCAGGGGAATCGATATCCTTCTGCAGTTTCTGGTGGAAGCGATCTTTATCAGCATCACCGGTGGCATCATCGGCGTATTGCTGGGGATCGCGGCTGCCAAGATCGTAACGGCGGTGTTCTCCTGGCCTACCCTGATATCGGAATCCTCGATCATCCTGTCGTTCCTCGTATGTGCCATTACGGGCGTCTTCTTTGGTTACTATCCGGCCAGGAATGCTTCCCGCCTCGACCCGATCGAAGCTTTGCGGTACGAATAACCGGGTGTTAGCTTATTTTGGCAGGAGGGAGTATGACTCGGCAAAAAAATATAGTTTTGACGGGTATGAAAAAACTCCGCTCGGCTATTATCGGCTGTGGTAAAATGGCGCAGGTACATGCGCAGGCATTGACGCAAATCGAAGACACTGAACTGGTGGCCGTTCAAAGCCGCAGCCTCGACAAGGCAACTGCCTTTGCAGCCCACTATGGCGCAGCAGCCTATACCGATATCGGCGAGATGATCCGCCGGGAGCAGGTAGAGGTGGTCGTGATCTGTACCCCGCACCCTGCCCATAAAGACGCTACCCTGGCTGCTTTTGTCGCAGGCGCCCATGTTCTGGTGGAGAAACCGCTGGCCATTTCCCTCGAAGATAGTGATGCGATGATCGCTGCTGGTGAGGCAGCCGGCAGACAATTGGGAATGATCAGTCAGCGGCGTTTTATTCCGGCGGCCCTGCGTATCCGCCAGGCCATCGATGCGGGCAAGCTGGGTACGCCCATGCTGGGATTTGTGGTGATGTATGGTTGGCGTGATGAGACTTATTACAGCAGCGATCCCTGGCGCGGCAGTTGGGCCGCAGAGGGCGGCGGTGTACTGGTGAACCAGGCGCCGCATCAGCTCGACCTGTTGCAATGGTATATGGGCAGTGAGGTGGAGGATGTGTATGGCGCCTGGAGCAATATCAATCATCCTTATATCGAAGTGGAGGATACCGCGGTGGCAGTGGTCCGTTTTAAGAATGGGGCACTGGCCAATATCATGGTCAGCAATGCGCAAAAACCCGGCATTTACAGCAAGGTACATATCCATGGTTCCAATGGCGCTACCGCTGGTGTGCAAACCGATGGCGGTGCCATGTTCCTGCCCGGCCGCTCGGCAGTACTGGAACCACCGATCAACGACCTGTGGACGGTGCCCGGCGAAGAAGGCTTGCTTGCCCAGTGGCAGCAGGAAGATACCGCCTTGTTCAACTCCATCAATGCGGCAGAATATTTCATACGACTACAACAGCAGGATTTCTTTCGTGCCATTATCGACCAACGCACTCCGTTGGTAACAGGATTGGAAGGTCGTAAAACCGTGGAGCTGTTCAATGCCATCTATCGTTCTTCGCAGGAAAGAAGGGCCATTCGCTGGCCGCTGTAGGGAGGTAGTGCTCCCTTCCCGATTACCTGGCGCGATCCATCCATGCAAAAACCCAATTGGCCTGGACTGGCGGCCTCCTCTCGGTCTACTTCATCTTGTGGTACATCTGCTCCAATACGCTGTGCGTTTCCATGCGCCAATCGGGCGCTCCTTTGGGCCATTTGAATTCATGGTCGATGATCAGGCGTCTTAATACCTGGTAGCCTTTTTCTGCCTGCTCTTTGTTGTAAAAGCAATCCACATACGAATCGCGGATGTCTTCCCAGTCGGGCATGCCGATGCCGCGACTGTACCAGTCGAAGATATCGGGTAGTCCGGCAAAGTTGATCTTGTCTTTCTTTCGCAGGATGTTGTCGCGGTAAAAAAGAGCATAGAATTTTACAATGCCCTTTGCTCTGGCTTTAATGGCACTGTCGGATTCAGGAGCTGTGGGTGGTATCCTCCACCAATTATTGATCGGATGAAAGGGATCGTTGCGTTTGTTTTGATGCACCTGCCCATCTGCGGCCAGGTTGAAGTAAACCGTTTTTCCGGATTCGTTGGTTATCTGCAGGCGGAGGGCCTGCGAGCTCAGCTCATTGATCTGCCAGGGCAGCTGCCAGCCGGTACGGTCGGTGAGGATCAAAGTGCGGGTATTGCCTGCTTTGACCACCCGCCAGGTGCCCGTTGTCATGGGGCCTCTGGGATTCAACAGGTAGGTACTATCCGCAAAGAGATCGATGCCTGGCGTAAACTCGTTGCCATCGGGGTCGCGCAACAGCTCGCGGGAAGTAGCCCCTTCGGTTTTTGCCACCTCCCAATGCTGACAAAGAGGGCCCCACTCATTCACCTGTTTGATACCCGCCAGCCGCGTCATCAGGGTATCGGCCCCCTGGGCAATGGTCTCTTTCAGGATATAGGGATCCCGGGCAGCATGTTTAGTGGGTGATTTGCCATCACCACAATGGATGAACGTAAGCATTCCGGCAAGCAGCAACAGGCGTACGATCGGGGTTGTCGACATAAGGGAATTACCTGGTGGTTTACCCGTATCGGTCAGGCGCCAGGTGTGGCCGCCAAAATATAATAAATAATGGATTTTTCTGTTTTAGTGTGAGCACAAATTCAACTAATTTCGACAGCATTAAAATTGACCGGTTGAGATTTATACCCTTACTTATTGGCTGCCTCCTCGCCTGTATCGCGCTGCCTGTTGTTGCCCAGAAGAAACCAGCTTATGTAAGCGGCAGGGTCGTCGACGAGAATGAGCAGCCCGTGAGCCGGGCATCGGTCATGATCCTGGGCCGTCGTACGGGTACGGCAACGACCGATTCGGGTACTTTCAGGCTCCAGGCACCGGTCGACAAAGCTTTCGCCATCGTTTTTACTTCAGCCGGCTTCAATACGGAACAGCGTAATTTTCTCCTGAGTGAAGGGGAAGAAGAATTCATCGTTATCCGCCTGGAGCGGGGCGCCCGCCAACTCGATTCGGTGGTCGTTACCGACCAACGGCAACGGCGTGAAGCAGGGTTGATCGTATTGAACCCCAAAAATGCCATCAACATCCCCTCTCCTACGGGCGGGATAGAAAGTCTGATCAAAGTGTTCGTAGGCTCCAACAACGAGCTCACTTCCCAATATTCGGTACGTGGCGGTAACTATGACGAGAACCTCATTTACGTCAACGACTTTGAGGTATTTCGTCCCTACCTGGTGCGTAGCGGCCAACAGGAAGGATTGAGCTTCATCAATCCCGAGATGGCCCGCAATGTGAACTTTTACAATGGTGGCTTCCAGGCACGGTATGGCGATAAGATGTCGTCGGTGCTGGATATCCAGTATAAAAAGCCCAAGTCTTTCGGCGGTTCGGCCTATATCGGATTGCTGGAGCAAGGCCTTCACCTGGAAGGCACCAGCCGCAACAACCGCTTCAGCTTCCTGGTGGGCGTGCGCAACCGCAGCAACCGCAACCTGCTGAGCAGCCAGGAAACCAAGGGCAATTATGTGCCTTCTTCTTCCGATCTGCAGGCCTTGCTGACCTATCAAATCAATAACCGCAACTCACTCGAGCTGCTGGGCAACCTGTCGCAAACGCGGTTTACGCTGGTGCCCGAATTCAGTCAGCTGACGACCTCTGTCTTTTCTCCTTTCTTCAGCGCCAACCTGGGACTGGACATTTATTTCGATGGTCGGGAACAGGATCAGTACCGTACGAATATGTTTGGTCTTTCCTGGATCCAGCAGTTGCGCAAAAACCTGCGCCTGAAATGGATGGTGAGTCATTTCGAAAACGACGAACGGGAATCGCTCGATATTACCGGTGCTTATCTTTTTGGCGAACGCTCTTTCGACAAGGGCAAGCCGGAGTATGGCCTGATCGTCAATCCGCTGGGGGCTGGTCTGTCACAAACTTTTGCCCGCAACAAACTCAATATCGGTGTTTGGAATGCCTCGCACAAAGGCTCGATTGACCTGGGACGGCATTACCTGCAATGGGGACAGACCGTCGAGCAACAAACGATCGACGACAAACTGCATGAATGGGAATACCAGGACTCGGCCGGGTATAACCTGCCTTATAACCCCAACCAGTTTAGCCTGAGCAAGGTGATCAAGTCGAAGGCGAACCTCGAAATTACCCGGCTCAGCGGTTATATCCAGGACAATATCAGTTTCAACGACTCTACGGGCTTTACCCTGCAGGCTGGTGTACGATACAACTACAACAGCCTCAACAATGAGTTTCTGCTATCGCCCCGGGTTGGTTTTTCGTGGAAGCCTGCTCACTGGAAAAGCGATATGGTATTCAGGGGGGCAGCCGGTATTTACAACCAGCCTCCTTTTTACCGGGAATTGCGCCGGTATGATGGCACCATCAACAAGGACCTGAAAGCGCAGAAAAGCTGGCAGGTGACGGCTGGGTTCGACTACAATTTCCAGGGACTGGACCGTCCTTTCCGCCTTACAGCCGAGGCCTACTACAAAAACATGTGGGATGTGGTGCCGTATGATATCGACAATGTGCGCCTGCGTTATTTTGGAGAGAACAGCGCCAAGGCTTATGCTACGGGACTGGAGCTGCGCCTGTTTGGTGAGCTGGTGAAGGATGCGGAAAGCTGGATCAGTCTGGGCTTTATGCGTTCGCGGGAAAACCTGGAGAACGATTTTTACTACAGTTATACCCTCGACTCCCTCAACAATCCGATCGACAGTGTGCAAACGCAGGGTGGCTGGTTTCGCCGGCCTACCGACCGGTTGTTTACGTTTGGGATGTTCCTGCAGGACTACCTGTCGACCAACAAGAACTTCAAGGTTTACCTCAATTTCCTGTATGGCAGCAACCTGCCCTATAATATCCCCAATAGCGTTAAATACCGCAATGCGCTCGTCATCGAGCCGTATATGCGCATCGATATTGGCTTCAGCGCCTTACTGCTCGACAGCGACCGGAGCAAACGCCGTAGTCATAGCCCCTTCAAAAACTTCGAGAATATCTGGGCAACGCTGGAGGTGTTTAACTTGATCGACCGCGACAATACCATCTCTTATCTCCTCATTAAAGATTTCTCCAACAGCACCTTCGCCATGCCCAACCGGCTTACGCCGCGGCTGCTGAACCTGAAACTGGTTGCCCGGTTTTAGCCCTTACATCGCCACCCCAGGGTCTAAAAATTCCCAAAACAACGATTTTCATTCCCGCAGCGGGACAGTATTGAAGTGTGCCAATTTCATAATTAACTATAAATCAGCCTTTAACAATTCCGGCATTGGATTCGCAATGTATGCGCAAATCCTTTTCCAGTGAACCACAATATCAACAACAGCGGTAAGAACGACAAAGCAGCGCCACAGACAGCCATTCAAAGAACACTTAGCCGTCTTATTCAGCCTGCTGCCGCCAATGCATCGGACCCGGCTACCCCACAACCCGAAAAAACTAATATTGTGATCACTCAAGTAAAGGTTCGCCCCAATCCATTTTTCACCGCCATTACCCTGGATGTGGCGAGCGAGCAAAGCAGACACACGATCGTGCGGATGTATGACACAGAAGGGCATATCGTGAAGATGTTTAGCTGGTACCTCGTAAAAGGAACGAATGTTACCAGCATCCAGGAGGTGAACCTGCTCAATGCAGGCACGTATCACCTCGACATGATCGACAACGAAGGAAAAATATTATACAGTACGAACGTAACCAAGGAAAACTTAGCGCGGTAGGTTATTGCGCGCTCCGAATAAATCGGCCGTCCTCTTTTCAGGGGATGGCCCTTTTTTTTATGGTTATCGCTGTATTATCAATTCTTTCTAATTTTGGGTATGACCAAGTTAAGTGTAAACATCAATAAGTTTGCGACCCTGCGCAACAGCCGGGGCGGTAATAATCCTGATGTAGTGAAGGCGGCAATCGATGCCCAGTTGTTTGGGGCAGATGGCGTAACGGTACATCCACGGCCCGATGAGCGCCATATCCGCTACCAAGACGCCCGGGACATCAAGCAGATCATCACCACCGAATTCAATATCGAAGGCAATTGCCGTGAGCAGAAGTTCATCGACCTGGTACTGGAAGTGAAGCCCCACCAGGTAACACTGGTGCCGGATGCTGATGGGCAGCTAACTTCCGACCACGGCTGGGATACCATTACCAACGCCGATTACCTGCGGGATATGATCAAGACCTTTCAATCGGCGGGTATACGTGTATCCATCTTTGTGGATCCGGTGATCGAGATGGTAGAGGGTGCGGCCAAAACAGGCACAGACCGGATAGAATTGTATACAGAAGGTTTTGCCCGGGAATACCTTATCGACAAAGAAAAAGCAATAGCTCCTTATAAAGCGGCGGCGATCCGGGCCAATGAACTGGGACTGGGCATCAATGCCGGCCACGACCTCGACCTGAAGAACCTTGCTTTTTTTGCCAAGAACGTTCCGGGTTTGCTGGAAGTATCGATCGGTCATGCGCTGATTGCCGATGCGCTGTATCTCGGTTATGAGAATACGATACAGCTGTATAAGCGGCAGTTGGTGTGAGGAAGGTAATGAGGTATAAAGGCAACTAGGCACAGAGGCAATGGAGGAAAAGCAAGAAGGCACTGAGGTAAGGCAATGAGGGATGTAGCTTAGTTTAATGCAGGCAGGCCACCGGGCCGGGTGGTCCTGCGCCGGCCGATGACACCGGCAAGCCCGATCCCATACATAAAATGATTGCTGGTAGTGCTGGTAATACCGATGCGGTATTGGGCATTGATCAACAGAAAGGCCTCATCGAAAATATTTACCTGGAGGCCCATTCCGGCAGGAATGATGGCCCCATAATACCCTTTGTATTTGGAGGCCCCTACCCCAATCTCCAGGTAAGGTGACAACACATATTTATTACTCAACATCTTTCCACGCAGTGAGGCGTCGATCTCCAACAACAGGTTGTCTTTGCCTGTTGAAATACCATCTTTCCTCGGATATTCCAGAAAAGAGCCGGTTATGGTAGAACTGAAGTCGAAGTAGGGTGAAAGTCCCTGGAGATAATTAAGCGCCAATCCCGGCGCCATTTCCTTGATCTTGCCAAATTGTTTGTTGCGAATGGCTGAGCCTAGTGAAGTAGCCCGAATAACCTGCGCAGATTTGAAGTCATTGAAAATAAAGTGAACACCAAACGTGGGATTTTGTATGTAGTCATCATCCTGGCTATGAGCATTTGTGCGCAAAAGTATGAAGGCCAGCACAAGGCCCGGGATTTTCTTCATAAACCTTGCAGTTTAGTGCAGATATGAAGCAAATGTAGCGGGTAGCCAGTAATTGTGGAAATTATTTATTCTCTTCCGAATCGCCTGTGGCAGCGGGTTTCTGACGGCCCAGGTATTCGACTTTTACCCGGGTAAGCCCTCTACCGGTGTAGCCTAATTTAGCGGCCGCCGTTTTGCTCAGGTCGATCAAGCGGGGATTTTTGGGATGCATACGATCGGTAATGCGTACGATCACACTTTTCTTATTTCGGCTATTGGTAACCCGTACCCAGCAATTGAGGGGATGTGTATTGCTGGCCGCCGTCATATTTTTCTGGCTGAAGATCTCTCCATTGGCCGTTTTGCGCCCTTCAAACTTATTGTCGTAGAAACTGGCGACACCATACTGCAGTCGCCCAACATTTTTGCTTTTGGTAAGTACAATACTATCCTTATGCTCCTGAGCAGCAGCCGCAACCGGTAGTCCGGCAAGCAATAAAGCATACAGAACATATTTCTTCATAGAATAACAAATGGATTATCACAGGATCGGCTTGTCGGCAAAGTAACGTTCTCTCAGCACCTTGTCTTCTGCATAAATATCCTCGTAGATCCGCAGTTTACCGTTCTTTCCTTCACAGGAAAAATAACGAATATAAATCGGAACCCGGTGAAATCCGGAAACGATGTGTTTCTCCTGCCGCGCAATCCAGCTCCTTAACGTATCAGGGTGGTATTTGAGTGTGTCGTCGCGTACCAAAAAATCGGCCAGCTTCAAAAACTCCTTCACGCGTACACAACCATGGCTCAGGGCCCGGTTGGCACGGCTAAAAAGCCAGCGCACATTGGTATCGTGCAGGTATACGCTGTATTTGTTGGCAAAGTTGAACTTGAGTACACCCAGCGAATTGTCATCCCCCTGCCGCTGCTTGAGTAGATAGGGGAAATGATTTTTGCTCAGCTTGCTCCAATCGATGGTATGGGGATCGATGATGCTGTCGTTTTTATCGACCACCATCAGGTTTTCTTTGCGTAAGTAATCTACGTTCTTCTGGATCTTGGGCAGCATTTCCTTAAATATGATACTATAAGGAACTGTCCATTGCGGGTAGATGATGAAGTTCGATACATTCGACGTCAGTAGGGGTGTTCTGGTCTTAGGCTGTCCGATAATCACGCGTGATTCCAACGCAAGGGTATCCATGCTGATCACCTGCATGTAATAGGATGGCAGATTGACCCAGATATAAGAAAGCGGCATGGTATCGGGCAATAATTTGTACCGGTCGAGGGTGATGGCTACGCGTTTGAACTTTTCCCAGTTTGTAAAATTGAGGCTGTTCGCTGTGTTCTCATTGATCCTGCCGGTTGTTTTCAATCCTTTGGATTGCTGGTACCGCATGATCGACTGGCGCCAGGTGGCGGTATCTATGAGTTCTGTGGGAGAAGCAACAATGTCTTCTTCGAACAGGCGGCGCTGCAAGGCATTGTGCAAGGCTACCGAGTCTTTATTGGGATAAGCTACGAAGGTGTAGCGTTTAAATGTCTGTATGGAATCCAGGAAAAACTTGAGGCCCTGCTTCAGGGAGTCGTAGCCCGCATGTTTGGGCTCCAGGTCGTGCAAGGTGGCGGATATATTGCCGGTATGGCGTGCCAGGTGAAAAATATCGAGGTAGAATTCGTTGTTGATGGCTGAATCATTGCGGTTGGTCAGGCTATCTCTGCCGATGCGGCCTTGCTTGAGGTGGCGGGCCGTTTGAAAGAAGGCATCGGTCAGCATGAGGTCGGCCCTGGACCAGAGGGCGGCATCTTTACGGGCGAGGGAATCGCCGGCCATCTTCTGCCGGATACCCGACAACGCACGGTAATGATAATCGGAGGGGAATAAACCATATTCCCGGGAATGCTCTATGAAAGCATAGAGGGAATCGCCCAGCGGAGACCAGTTTTCCTGCGCGCTCCAGAGCGGCTGGTAGTTTTCTTTTTCATATAAACCGGAGAGCAGCGAATCATTTATCAGGACAACGGTATCGTTGAGACGTCCCTTGTTGCTGTTGATAAATGCAATGGCCTTTTTGAGGTTATCGCTTACACGCACTTCAAACTTCTCCCGTACTTCAACGATGTCTTTTTCCGGGGGCTTCACTGTAGGCGAGCCACCGCAGGCCACGAGAAAAATAATGCAGAATGATAGTAAACCTCCCACCGTGCCTGCATACGTGCTCTTTTTCATTGTTTGTGTTAATTGATCGGGGCAAAAGTTTTGTATCTTTCAAAAGAGATGGATTTCAGTACCAATCAGTTGCAATGTTATACAAAATAGCACTTCACCGTAATATTTCACTATGCTTCCTATTAATTTTTTTCCACCAGCATAAGGGGCTGGCACAGGAAATAAACACGAGTCCTTATGGGGTGCTGATTACAGCCAACCTGGCAGATTACCAACGACAGGTACAGTCCGACTCGCTCAAAAAGATGGTAGAACTTCAGTTATTGGCGCCCACCCTGCAATACGACCTTCGGTATGCTACTACCAACAATTTCATGCACCGGCGTATGTATACGCCCCCACCCCACTTCACGTTTCTCCGGACACCTGCCGCGCGCGCCTTACAGCTGGTTCAGCAGGAACTGGCTGAAAACGGTTACGGGCTCAAAATCTTCGACGCGTACCGGCCCTATTCCGTTACGGTAAGTTTCTGGGAACTGGTGAAAGATGAACGTTATGTGGCCAATCCTGCGAAGGGATCGGGGCACAACCGGGGACTGGCGGTAGACCTTACGATCATCGAACTTTCATCCGGCAGGGAACTCGATATGGGCACAGGATTCGATAATTTCTCCGACTCTGCCCACCAAAGCTTTGCAGCCCTGCCCCAGCAGGTGCTTGCCAATCGTCAAATGCTGAGCTCCACCATGCGCAAACATGGCTTCACCCTTCTTGAAACGGAATGGTGGCATTATTATTGGCCCAACGATCGGAATTATGAGGTATTGGATATTCCCTTTGCCGCATTGAAGCAGGCAGGTAAATGATAGGCGCCATCAGCCTGCAGTATCTGCCGTAGCAATCGGTTCTACAGCAGTTACTGCGTCTGTATTAATGGTCCCATAAATGTGGGGGAAGGTATCGGCGGTAGAAGGCGACCATTCATACACTAGTTGACTAGTCAGCTTTTCGGTATCTATCACGAGTTTCACCAGGTCGGTCTTCCCTTTAAAATAACGCTCCAGTACACTCGGTACCTGCGTTGCCAGGGAACAATGGATAAAGCCCTCCTCCTTGAATGAAGGTGCTTCGTAGGTGCCGGTCGAACGGGCCGTTGCCCATTCTGCCTGTGTGGTTACGTGATAGATGATCGCCATAGAGATTATATAATCCTTTTAATGTGTTGCTGTAGCATATAGAAATCTGCCATGACCATGGCCGTCACCGCTTCCAGCACAACGGGTACACGCAGGGCGATACACAGATCATGGCGGCCTTTTACGGAGAAGATCTCCTGCTCACCAGTTTCCCAGTTGAGCGTCGTTTGCTCTTTGGGTGTAGAGGAGGTGGGCTTGATGGCAATACGGAATACCAGCTCGTTGTTGTTGGTGATACCGCCTACGATACCACCTGCATGGTTCGTGCGTGTTTTACCGGTATTGTCTTCGATAGCATCGTTGTGCGCGCTGCCAAACATACGTGCAGCAGCGAAGCCAGTACCAAACTCGACCCCTCTTACCGCGGGGATGGCAAATACAGCGTGGCTCAATACCGACTCTACAGAATCAAAGAAAGGCTCACCCAGGCCGATCGGCAAACCATTGACCCGGCACTCGACGACACCACCAATGGTATCTTTTGCATCGATGGCTTTCTGCAATCCTTTTTCGAGATCGCTTTCTCCACCAATTTCCAGTATCGTGGCGGCTACTTCGCTTTGCTGCGTAGCCAGCAGTTTCTTTGCTATGACTCCGGCAGCTACCAGGCATACGGTGAGGCGACCGCTGAAATGCCCGCCGCCACGGAAATCTTCAAAGCCACCAAACTTTTGATGGGCCACGAAGTCCGCATGACCGGGACGCGGCACCGACCGTTGCTTCTCATAGTCGCCGGAACGGGTGTTCTTGTTTTCGAAGAGGATGGTGAGCGGCGCACCGGTTGTTTTATCATTGAATATGCCCGATTTGAAGATCGGAATATCATCTTCCTTACGGGGTGTAGTTCCTTTTTGCTGTCCGCCCTTGCGGCGCTCTATATCTGGCATAAAATCGGCTACGGTGAGGGGAAGTCCTGCCGGGCAGCCATCGATATTGATACCAACGCTCTCGCCATGCGATTCGCCGAAGATGGTTACCTTAAATATTCTGCCAAAACTGTTCATGTTGTTAGGTTGTGTTGTGTTACAAACTTCGTCAGCGCTTACACTGCATTCATTACTGGGCAATCTTTACCGATGCTCCCAGCTGTTGAATGTGCTGGTAGAAGTCGGGATAAGATTTATTGATCGCCTGGGCGTCGGCAATGGTCGTGGCACTGGTAGCTTTCAAACCAGCTACCGCACAAGCCATGGCGATTCGGTGATCGTGGTGCGAATTGGTGGCTGCACCGTTTACGCCGGTACCTCCGTGTACGATCATCAGGTCATCCTGCAGATCAATCTGGATGCCCATCTTTCCAAACTCTTCCTGCAGTGTCAACGCCCGGTTGCTCTCTTTGTGGGTAAGGCGGTTGGCCCCTTCGATCACCGTCTTGCCTTCGCAATAGGAGGCCAGGGCTACGAGCGGAGGAAACAGATCGGGACATTCAGTGGCATTGAAATGGAATGCTTTCAAAGGAGCTGGTCCTATTTCGATCTGTTCTGTTTGTACAGACATTTTCGCACCACTGCTCATCAATGCCTGCAGAATAGCCTTGTCGGCCTGGGTAGAGTATACATCCAGTCCTTTCACCGTGATATCCCCTGCAATGGCACCCGCCACCAGCAGGAAGGCACCACCGCTCCAGTCGCCTTCTACCGTGTATTGAATAGATTCCGTAGTCGGTTGTTTCGTAACCGCCTCGGCAAAATAGAACTGTTCATAGTTCCTGTTCTCGACCTCCCACCCAAAGTGCTTCATTACCTGCAGCGTAAGATCGATATAGGGCTTGCTCTTGAGGTCTTTTACGGTGAGGGCCACATCACTGGCACCCGATGCTGCATAGGCAAACAACAGGCCGGTGAGGAATTGTGAGCTGAGCGAGCCGTCTACTTCAATCGCAGCAGGCTTCAGCGGTCCTTTAACCTGCAATGGCAACTTACCGCCATTGGAAACGATCTCTACGCCCAGCTGGGGCAATACCGTATCGAAGAAATCCATCGGACGGGTCAGCAGACTGCCTTCGCCATTGATGGTAATGTTTTTGTTGCTCAAGGCTACCAGCGGGGTAAACATGCGGATACCCAGACCACTTTCGCCGCAATTCACGGCGCCGGCATCGGGATTGACGCCCTTGCTGGTGATCTTCAGCGATCCGTCGGTCAGTTGCTCCACATACGCACCCAGGCCACGGATCACACCAAGGGCTGCACGGTCATCGTTGGAGTTGCCGGGATTCTTAATGACAGTTACACCATTCGTTAGCAGGGCCGCTGCACAGGCTCTTTGCATGGAGCTTTTGGAAGTGGGTGCCTGGATGGCGCCCTGTATGGCAGACGGCTGTATTGTTGCGATCATAATTTATCGTATCGTTTGTCAGGTACCTGCCAGCCTATGCGGCTGGCTGCCCTTAACCTTGTAAAATAATTTGTTCCAGTTGTGTCATCGGTATGGACTTGACGATGCCTTTGCCGATCTTTTCCAGCAGCACATAGTTCATGGCTGCACGTTCGCGCTTTTTATCCATTTTCAATATATCGAATGCTTTCTGGCGGTCGTAGTCGGTGTGTACGGGCAATCCGTATTGCGCCAGCACCTTCACTACCCTTTCGCTTTCTTTGAACTTTGCCAGTTGTGCAGAGATGTTACAGGCAACCACCATACCGATGGAGATGGCCTGTCCGTGCGACAAGGCGTACATGTTCTCGATGGCATGTCCGAGGGTATGCCCAAAATTGAGCAGGCGCCGCTCTCCTGTTTCAAACTCATCTTTTTCCACCACCGTAGACTTGATCACCGCATTGCGGCGGATCAGTTTGGCCAAGGCGGCTTTATCTTTCTGGTAGTACTTCAGTTTATTCTTCTCCAGTTCGCGGAACAGGGCTGCCTCTTTGATGCAGCTGTGCTTAATGATCTCCGCAAAGCCGTTGATCCATTCGGTTTCGGGCAATGTTTTCAGGATGCTGTAATCGTACAGTAGAAAATCGGGCTGACGGATGGTACCCACCAGGTTTTTGTAAACACCTACATCGATACCGTTCTTGCCACCAATAGAGGCATCTACCATGGCCAGCACCGTAGTAGGCACGAAACCTACTTTCAGACCACGCATGTATACTGCGGCCACATAACCGGTCAGGTCGGTGATCACTCCACCACCTACGCCTACGAGTACCGTCTTGCGATCAGCACCGAGGGCAATGAGTTGTTCGATCACCGAGTTGGCGGTTGCTTGTATCTTATGCTGCTCACCGGCGGGAATCACAATGCTTTTCCAGCCTTTGAACTTTTTGGGTTGTGCACGAAAAATGTTGTCATCGGTGATGAGCACCGTATGGTCCTTATCGATCAGTTTGGTGAGATAAGTGAAGTCGGCGTCGAAATAATAGTCTACCTTCTTGGCAGTGAACTGATACGTTTTCTTTTGCATGCCTATTGCTGTATTTTATCAAACACCTCCAATTCACTCTCCAGCGTCTTCGTCTTGTGATATTCTTCTTGCCGGCCTATGTAATCGGTCACCTGCTTGAGCGTACTCGGGTTGACCGATAGCGCGGCGTAATGTTCCTCCCATTGAAAATGGGTGTTGACCATCCGGATCTCATTGACCCATTCCATGGCATCCGTGCGGATACTTCTGACCACCTGCGTCAGGTTTTGTGCCGGATGCAGTTGTATCAGGGTATGCACATGGTCTTCCACGCCATTGATGGCGATGACCTGTATGCCTTTTTCGGCGGCCCGTTTCTGAATGTGGGGGAACAGTAGTGCACGGATGGGCTTTGAAAGTAACGGCTCACGGTTGTGAACGCTCCAGATAATATGGACAAACAGATAAATTCTATTCTGGTTATCAGTCATACGTATCGTTATTGCTGAGCGAAGGCCGGTGGCCGGTTGGCAGCACCGGATAGCCAGGTTATTTCAAATGAGGGGTGTGCAGCACCTCTATGCCTTCGCGGGCCTGCCGCCATCGTCTTCGCAGGCGATCGCTGGAGGCGGCAGGCCGCGGGCATATTATCACTATGCGTTCATGATCTTGTTCTGGTGGTTGATACTTTCCATGTGCACCGCGTCGAAATACTTGGTGATGAATTCTTTGGAAAGTCCCAGTTTGTCACCTTGTTTGAAGGCACGTTCGAGGATCTCGTTCCAACGGTTGGTTTGCAGGATCGTGATGTCGTTGTTCTTCTTATACTCACCGATCTTTTCAGCGATCTTCATACGCTGACCAAGGATCTGCATCAGTTCGTCATCGAGGTGATTGATCTGCTGGCGCAGTTTCTCGAGGGCAACGTGGAATTCTTCCGATCCGCTGTCTTCTTTACGCCAGGTGATGTCACCCAGCATTTCTGCGAGTCTTTCGGGTGTGATCTGTTGTTTGGCATCGCTCCAGGCATTATCCGGATCGATATGGCTTTCGATGATGAGACCGTCCATATCGAGGTCAATCGCCTTTTGAGCTACATCCTGGAGTATATCGCGACGACCACAGATATGGGAAGGATCGTTGATCATGATCATACCGGGGTTACGACGCTTCATTTCGATAGCGAGGTGCCACATGGGGGCATTGCGGTATTCGGTATTGCCATAAGCGCTGAAACCACGGTGGATCAGGCCAATGTTCTTGATACCGGCTTTTGCTACCCGCTCAACAGCGCCGATCCAGAGTTCCAAGTCGGGGTTGATGGGGTTCTTGATCAAAACGGGAACATCCACACCACGGAGGGCGTCGGCTACATCCTGCACGCTGAATGGATTCACGGTGGTCCGTGCGCCAATCCAGAGTACATCCACACCAAAGTGCAGGGCATCTTCCACCTGTTTGCCAGTAGCTACTTCTACCGTAACGGGCAAACCAGTGATCTTCCGGGCTTGTTGCATCCAGGGCAATCCTTTGGTGCCGATCCCTTCAAAGCTGCCGGGGCGGGTACGAGGTTTCCAGATACCTGCGCGGAGCAGGTCTACCTTACCGGTTTTGGCGAGGCGCTGTGCTGTTTCAATGACCTGCTCTTCCGTTTCTGCGGAGCAAGGACCTGAAATGATCAGGGGACGTTTGCTGTTCCACTTGCTGAGCACAAGTTCCTTCATACTGTTAGTGTCGATCGCTTGCATAATATAGTGATTGATATGTTAACAAGTTGATTTTTGCTTCCGGTTGACAGGCGGCTGAAAATGCAGGAGGTATAGTAACTACCTGTCAACTTTTCAACTTGCCAACTACCGGCGGCTGTCTGCGTCGTTCATCCTGATCCTTCTGCCCTTGTAGTTCTTACCATCAATGGCAGCGATCATTTGCTTGGCCGCTCTTTTATCGATCTCGATCCAGCTGTTCATTTCCTTCATGTCGATCCTACCCAACACTTCTTTGCGCAAATCACTCATATCGAGGATAAACTGCAGGAAACTCGCTTTATAGAATCCGTCTTTGGTACCGAGGTTCACAAACAGGCGGGCTACATCACCACCGCCACTGAATTGTTGTCTGCCACCTCTTTCGCCGCGGCTATCACCACGGTCACCGCGATCGTTGCCTCTCCGGTCACCGGAGTTCCGGTCGAAACGCTCTCTGCGTTGGTCGTATACGTTCAGGTCTTCGGCATTTTCATAATACTTCAGGAACCTGTCGAATTCCATCGCCGCTACACGTTTCAGGACTTCTTCCTTGCTTACATCGGCAAACTTCTCTTCCAGCATCGGTACATAGCTTTCGTAATCGCCATGGCTGATATCGGTTTGCAGCAGTTTGTCCATGAAGTGGAAGAACTGTTTGCGGCAAACATCTTTTCCGGCAGGGATGTCCATCTTGTGGAAAGGCACCTGCACGATACCCTGGATATGCCGCATCTTACCCATCTCACGCATGTGAATGATCGACATACAAACACCGGTGTTACCAGCGCGGCCGGTACGACCACTACGGTGCGTGTACACTTCCACATCATCGGGCAGTTCGTAGTTGATGACGTGGGTAATACCCTGTACGTCGATACCACGTGCTGCTACATCCGTTGCTATTAAGAGCTGTAGGGTTTTATCCCTGAATTCACCCATTACCTTATCCCGCTGTTGTTGGGTGAGGTCGCCATGGAGTGCGTCGATATCATATCCCTCGCGGGTCAGTTTTTCGGCGATCTCCTGGGCGTCGGCTTTGGTACGGGTAAAGATGATACCATAGATACCCGGGTTAAAATCGATCAACCGCTTCAATGCCTGGTACCTGTACTGTGCACTGGTCACAAAGTATTGGTGGTCGATGTTCTTATTGGCCGTATTCGTTTTACCTACTGTGATCTCTACTGGCTCCTTCAGGTACTTCTTGCTGATCCGGCGAATTTCCGGTGGCATTGTCGCACTGAATAACCAGGTGCTCTCACGTTTGGGCGTATTCTGGAGAATGAATTCGATATCCTCCTTGAATCCCATGTTCAGCATTTCATCCGCCTCGTCAAGAACTACATATTTTATTTGTTCTAAATTGATCGCTTTGCGTTCAATAAGATCAATCAAACGTCCGGGCGTAGCTACTACGATCTGCACACCTCTTTTCAGGTCACGGATCTGCTGTCCGATGGAAGTACCTCCATACACAGCAACTACATGCATGCCCGTCTGGAACTTCTTAAATCCTTCCAATTCATTCACGATCTGCAGGCACAATTCTCTGGTGGGGCAAACCACCAATGCCTGGGGATACTTCTGTCCTTCATCAACCAAGTGCAGCAGAGGGAGTCCGAATGCAGCTGTTTTACCAGTACCTGTCTGTGCCAAACCGACCAGGTCCTTTGTACCACTCAAAAGAACAGGAATAGCCTTTTCCTGTATGGGGGTTGGGTTTACATAGCCTAGAGCGTCGGTAGCCTGTACCAGCTTCGCATCCAAACCCAACTCTGCGAAAGTCATCATAACAATTAAAATTTGCGCAAAGGTACAAATAATGCCCGCCTTAGCCTAATCCATTCATTATGATGCCCAAATAACCTACCCTTAACAGGTCTTTTGGGCCCACTCCCACCGGGTTTCGTCAGCCCTTATTTGAGGATCCGACGGATCTTATTGGCGTTTTCAATGAGCTCTTGCAGGTATTCATAATTTTCCTTTTCCAGGCAACTTTTGAACTTCCGCAGCTGGCTGATGTGTTCATTCAACACATCCAACACATTATCACGGTTTTGCATAAAGATCGGGACCCACATGGCCGGATTGCTCTTGGCCAGGCGCACCGTGCTTTCGAATCCGCCACCCGCCAGCTCGAAAATGGCATCTTCTTCCTTTTCCTTCTCCAAAACGGTATTGGCAAGGGCAAAAGAGGTGATATGTGAAATATGGCTAATATAGGCTGCGTGCATGTCATGCTCGTTGGCTCCCATATAGGTCATGTGCATGCCGAGCAGCCGGTATACCTGTTCGATCTTTTCCACCGCAACCGGATCACTCTTCTCTTTTTCGCAGATCACGCAAGCCCGGCCGATAAAGGCATCTTTCACGGCCGCCTCCGGGCCACTGTACTCCGTACCCCACATCGGGTGGGTCGCCACGAAGCGACTACGCATGGGATGGTCGCTCAATGCCGCACAAAGAGCATTCTTCGTTGAACCGGCATCGGCCACGATCTGCTGATCGGTGACCAGGTCCATCACCTGCCGCATCACGGGAATGGTAGCATCTACTGGGATGGCCACATAGATCAGGTCACTTTGCTTCACCGCTTCTTCGAGCGGAAGGGCTTCGTCGATCAAGCCCAGCTCCAGGGCTTTCTGTGCGCTGGCTTCCGTGCGACTTACCCCAATTACTTTTTTGGCCAGCCCCTTTTGTTTCAGCGCAATACTGAAAGATCCGCTGATCAAACCGACTCCCACGATGGTAACCGTATTGAACATTTGTCTTGTGTCTTTTACCTGTTATTGGTTGTGCTTATCGTACGACCTGCGTTGCCTGGTGTGCTTTTACCCGTTGGATGCTGTCGGTCAGCTTCTCTTCCGGGCTGCAAAGACTCACGCGGATATAACCGTCACCGGCGCTACCGAAAATACCGCCTGGGGTGATGAATACATTCGCATTGTAGAGGATCTCATCACTCAAGGCAAAGCCACTTTGATAGCCTGACGGGATCTTTGCCCATACGAACATACCAGCCTGGCTTTTATCATACACGCAGTGGAGCAGATCGAGCAGCTCAAACACTTTGGTGCGGCGGGCTGCGTATTGTTTGTTCACGCTATCGTACCAGTCTTTACCAAGCCCAAGGGCTTTGGCAGCCGCCAGCTGCACCGGCAGGAACATACCGCTGTCCATATTGCTCTTGAAGCGCAGCACTTCATCGATGCGTTCTTTGGCACCGCTGAGCGTACCGATACGCCAGCCAGCCATATTCTGCGACTTGCTGAGTGAGTTCAGTTCGATCACCACTTCTTTTGCTCCGACGATGCTGAGCAGGCTCATAGGGGCCTCATTCAGGATGAAGCTATAGGGATTGTCGTGGCAGATAAGAATGTTATGCTTTTTACCGAAGGCCACCAACTTTTCGAATACCGCCTTCTCCGGCAGTTTGCCCGTTGGCATCTGCGGATAGTTGACCCACATCAGCTTGAAACCACCCTGTGCTACAAGTGCGTCCAGCGCTTCAAAATCGGGATACCAGTTATTGGCTTCTGTCAGTTCGTAATCCACACAGGTACCACCGGCCAGCTTAACCGCACTGCGGTAAGTAGGATAACCGGGGTTGGGTACCAGTACTTTGTCGCCTTCATTGAGGTAGGTCATGCAGATGTGCATGATCCCTTCCTTGCTACCGATCAGTGGTAGTACCTCCGTATCGGGATTGAGGGTAACGCCATACCAGGTAGCATACCAGTCGGCTACTGCCTTGCGCAGTACTGGTGATCCCTTGTAGTTTTGATAGGCATGCACATTGTGCTTCGCACTTTCTTCCTGCAAGGTTTTGATCACTTCCGGATGTGGCGGCAGATCGGGGCTTCCGATGCCGAGGTTGATGATCTGCTTGCCCTGTTTGTTCAGGTCATCGATCTCCCGCAGCTTTTGCGAGAAATAGTATTCACCGATACCTTCCAACCTTTTTGCTGTAGCGATAGTCATAATAGCTGGGATGCTGTTTTATTCAAATGCCGGCACTACTGGCCCGGACGTTTATTTACCATTTTTGTATACACCATATATCTTCAACTCGGCAATGATCGGCCTGATTGCTTCGATCACTTCATTGAACTGTTCGATCGTATCGAATTCCATATCCGCATGGAAGCTGTACTGAAATTCGGTACCGGGTATCGGAAAGCTTTGCAGCTTGCTGAGGTTGATGCCCCCGTCTGCAATCTTGCCGAGCACACGTGCCAGGCTGCCGCGCGAGTGATCGGTATTGAAGTTGACCGATGCCTTGTTGGCTCCCTCCACTGGTACGGCCTTGCCGTCGGGTTGTAATACCAGGAAGCGCGTATAGTTGTTCTTCATGGTGTGGATATTGGGAGCAGCGATCTCAAGGCCAAAAAGGTCGCCTGCCAGCTTGCTGGCGATCGCGGCAATATGTTTGCTGCGGTGTTGCTGCAGGTGCTTGGCGCTAAGCGCGGTATCTTCAGTCTCCACCAGTTTCCAGTCGTATTTATCCAGATAATCCTGGCATTGCAGGATCGCCATATGATGCGAGTGTACTTCACGGATATCTTCGAGCTTGACGCCGGGGTTAACTAACAGTTGTTGTTTGATTGGCAGGTAGATCTCTCCTACAATGGTGAGGTTGCTTTTTTGCAGCAGGGTGTAATTAGGCAGGATGCTGCCGGCAATGGAATTCTCAATCGCCATGACGCCTCCCTCACTTTCCTTCCGGTTGGCGGCGATTTTCACGACTTCGCGAAAAGTGGCGCATGGAATCACTTCTACATCTTTACCAAAGAACTGGCGGGCAGCTACCTGGTGAAAACTACCTTCATAGCCTTGAATCGATACTCGAATATCTTTCCCGTTGTTACCGGGTGCTGAACTACTGTTCAAAGGGTCCATTTGTAGCTGATGTTCCATCGGTTGTTTTTAAAGCCTACCATACTGATAGACAGTACTCTATTGGCAAAAAAAATCCCGGCCTTTTGGCCGGGATCCTTATGTTGATTTTATCTTTTCTATTTTACTTTCAACAAAAGCATACCCGGCCTACTTGTAAAGTAGAAGTAAAAATAAAAGTAAAAGAAACCGTATGCTCTTGTCATTAACATGAATCAAAAATAATCAGTAATCGCGAAAAACAAAATTCTTTTTTTAAGCCCCAATTACGACGGCCAAACTCTTGTTTTGTTATCCAAACCCACTACCAGTCGCTATTCCAGGCGCTTTTGTATCTCTCCGTCAATCTTTTTGAACAAATGAAAAGGTTTGTAGGTACGCCAGTTCTCGAGTTGCATCAGCTCTACATACCGGTATAATTTTGCCCGGCGGAAGTCGTGCTGTGTCTGTTCGGGCATATTTAATATAACGACCCACCCATTCTCATCCGTCACTTCTTCAAACCACTCCTGGTAGTAGTCTTTATCGCCACTGTGGAAGTTCAATACATTTTCGCCAATGAAAATAAACTTGGTGATACCCATCGAGAAGAATGGATCGGCTACCTCCCGTTTCAACTCCATGATATCGTTTTCGATCGCATCATTCCATTCGCCAAACAGCTCGATGATCACATACTTCTCTTCGTAATCGGCCATCAGCACTTTCAGGTACAACGTCCGTGATCCGAAATCATCCCACTGCGGATGGATGAGGTGATTGTAGATCGCCTGGGTAAAGGTAAACTCCGAATACACCCTTCCAAAAAAGGGAGAACGCTCATCCTGCTCACTGGTATATATATGGCGCCAATTATAAAATGGTTCTATATCGTGCATGGGTACAATTTACAGGTATCGGCAGGCCGTTTCCAAATATTTATAACCACTTTCACGATTTTTTGCCTACCTGATCCCGTTTTATTAAAAATACTGTCCCCAAAATTAATGTGCCAGCCTGCTCTGCCGCTCCAGGCATTGGTGCCTGATCCACATTCTTCCTGGCTCCAATGGCAAGGGCTGCCTCCACAAAGGGGCAGCCCTTGCTATGAATTGATCAGCGCTCCTTATTGTTTGATGAAGCTGCTGCGGAATTGCTGACCACCCGCCTGCAGTGTCAGGTAATAAGTACCGGGTTTTAGTCCCGCGCAGGAAAGGGTGCGGCCTATCGCCAGTTTCTCCTGCAATACGACCATCCCGGCAGCATTGTATACCACTGCCCTAGCCTGTTGTGCTGATACCGGCCACTCTACACGCAACGCCCCCTGTACCGGATTGGGATAAAGATTGATGCCGCGGCTGGCAACAGATGGCTGTACCACCACCAGGTTGGACCAGGTAATGCGACCATCGAGGTCTGTTTGTTTCAGCCGGTACCAGGTCTTGACGGTAGCACCACGCTGCTCGGTATAGTTGTAATCGATACGGTGATCGCTATTGCCGGCACCCGCCAGGGTAGTTACGGTGGTAAAGGTATTGCCGTCTGTGCTCTTCTCTATTGTAAAAGTTGCATTGTTCGATTCCTGCGCGGTAGCCCAGGTCAACAGTACATCTCCATTCGTTTCCTGTGCTTTGAAGAACAACAGGCTGACGGGCAAAGTACCCGATAGGGTGGCGAAGCCCTGCACGGCCGTAGGGTTGTATACAGGTGCCGCTGAACCATTGTATTCAAAAATGCTGTAGTGATAGGTCTTATTGGCCTGTAATCCTGTAACCAGTACCGTGTTGCCAGTTCCTGCATATACCACATATTCGCCGGCAGCCACCTGTGAACCGCTTTTGAAAGCGGCATTGGCAGGATATACACTGAGCATTGCCGGTGTTGCGGTCACTACCCCACCCTCTTTCATGATCACGAGGCGGCCTGCTCCATTGCCATTGGTCCAGTTCAGGGCCATACTGGTGGCTCCAGGTGTAGTGATCGGTGTTGCCGGCGGTGTAGCCGGTGCAGCAACAGTTGCTATAGTACCGTTTAGTACGGACGATGTCAGGTAGCGGATCAATGTACCCGTTCCGTTGAATTCGAAGATGGTATAATGGTAAGTAGCCGCAGGTTGCAGACCAGTCACTTCTACCGTATTCAACGCACTGCTGTGCACGATGTACTGACCACCACCCAGATCTGTGCCTGCACCGAACACGGTATTGGCAGCATAGCTCACACCAGGGCTTGGAACAAAGGTGACTGCACTCCCCTGCTTCATCACCACGATCCGCTTTTCCCCATCACCGGCCGTCCATTTGAATCCAAACTTGTTTCCGTCCCGCGATTCAACAACTGCATTGGAAGCGGGTGCAGTGGGCACCGTAGCGCCAGGCACATCGGTCGTCGTAAAACTATAGGTACCGGGTGACGCGCGCAGGTAAGCCGGCGACTCATAACCGTTCATCTCAAAACAAGCGACATGATAGGTGGTATTGGCTTCGAGCCCGTATACATTCACCACACCGCTGCCGCTGGGAATATAGATCGCATAGTTACCATCACTCATCAAGGCGGCTGCAGCACCGAAGGTGGTACTGTAAGTATACTTAATGAGATCCTGGGGCAACACATTGACTGCTGCTCCTTTCTTCATCACGACCAGACGATAAGCGCCATTGCCTTTGGTGATATTGATATTGGCAGTGGTAGCTTGTATACCCGATACGCTGGTGATCACAGCTGGTGTGGTCGGCCAGGTAACAGTAGACCCGTTGTGTGTCAGGAAAGAAGATACCAGGTAGTCTGGTGTACCATCAGCTGCCAGGTTATAATCGAATACAGCAAAATGATAGGTACTAGCCATCTCGAGCGCATCGAGCTCCACATAATTGGCAGTACCGTTAAATACAACATATTCGCCAGTTGCCAGCTCCTGTCCCAGACTAAATTTATTGTTGGCAGTATAGGCTGCACCATCCACCGGCTTCGCGGTAACGGCACTTCCCTTTTTAGCAATCACCAGCCGGTGTGATCCACCACCATTGGTCCAGCCCAAACGGAAGGTCTTACCTTCATTCCACAACACCGTGGGTGCGGTGGAAGGATTAGCTGGTTGAGCAGGCACGACGAAATTAAACGTTGCGCCGGTAGATGAATAGACCGCATGGTTGTTGCCATTGAATTCGTAGATAGCGAGATGATAAGTAACCCCGGGTAACAGGTTATTGACTGTAAAGGAACTACCATTCATACCACCGTGTATCACATAGTTGCCGGGCGCCACCTGGGCACCGGATCCAAAGTTGGCGTTGCCGGTGTACCGGGTTAGGTTAGCCGGAACAGCATCCACGGCACTGCCCGCTTTCATGATCACCACGCGGTAAGCTCCGTCGCCATTGGTAAACCCAATAGAGGCTGTACCACCCGACAAGCTGTTCAGCTTGATATTGGAGCAAACTTTGGTGGGTGTAGTAGCCGTACTACCGCTACGAATAGCTGAGCTGCTGGTGAGGTAATACGGGGTACCGGCTGCATCGACATCATACTCATACACCCGGATATGATACGTCGTGTTGGGTTCCAAACCAATCAGGTCTGCGTAATTATTGCTGGTGGACCCAAATACGAATTCGCCGGGCGCGATCTCCGTTCCGTTGCCAAATGTATTGTTGGATGAATACACGACACCATTAACCGGTACCGCTGTTACGGCACTCTCTTTCTTAGCAATGAACAGGCGGCGGTTACCATTGCCCACGCTGACCGATACGCGGTATTCATCGCCTTCCACATAACTGAACCCAATGCCGGTTGGAGCCGTATTGGGCCCCTGGTTGGTGACACCGCTACCAGCTGTGCCAGGGTTCAGGTATACCGGGAAGGAAACACCATTGTATTCAAACACCGAGAAGTGATAGGTTGTATTGGGCTCCAGGTTCTTGATCGTACAACCCGCTGCGGTTCCTTTGTATACGACGTAGTGATCGGCACCGATCTTTGATCCGGCTCCGAAATCAGCTTCTGCGCCGTAATTAGTAAGGTCAGTGGGCGCCAGGTTCACAGCAGCGCCTTTGCGGGCGAACACGATCCTTCCCGAACCATTTCCTTTTGTCCAGGAGAGTATCATCGTATTACCTGTGGATGTTGTTTTTACCACACTGGTTGTGGGCGTGGCAGGCGCCACTACGGTAGCCTGGTTACCTTCCAGCGGCAACATCAGGTAGGTAATACCAGCACCTGTACCGTCATATTCGAAGATAGCTACGTAGTAAGTGGTGCCGGGCTTCAGCTTATCGGCATTGAAGGTCGTAAAAGATGTTTTGGAGATCACGAATTCACCGGGCCCCGTAAAAGCAGTACCGGCAGTTCCAAAATTAAAATGGGACTGATAATCGACACCATTGACAGGCAGACCTGTCACTGGGCTGCCTTCTTTCATCACCACGATACGGCCCCGACCATTTCCGGCAGTAAAGCTACCGTTGAGGCGTGATCCATCATGGTCTTTCCAGGTAAGATTGCTGGTTGGCACGGTCGGCGCAGCTGCGGCCATTGTCCATTGTTGCACAAATACTGTAAGCAGGAATAGAGTAATAAATCGTTTCATAAATACTTTATGGTTTGGTAAATACAGGTCCATTCGGCCGTGACCTGTGCCGGCAGACAAGGGAAGGTTTATCAGGAAGTGGAATGATATACCAGCTATGGCTGGTTGCAGCCAGCTGGTGGTAACGGGTGATGAAGATGCAAAACTATACGCTGGTATTTCCTGCGCAATCTGTTGTGCATTGAACTGAATAATCGGCTCTACGAATCGACAAAAGGATGGATGAAGTGGGAAAAGGCAGCGAGGCATAGAGGCACCAAGTCCTTCGAGGCGACAGGGCGACAAGGTAACGAGTCAACGAGGCCTAACGGAAAGCAGGGCAACGGGCATTTCAGAGAAGTGTTTATCACTAAAGACCCCAACAAGCAGCGAATGGACCAGACTAAAACAACGATCCCCCGTCGAAGCGACGGGGGATCTAGCCTGCAAAAGTATCATTAACTATTAGTGTAGTACTGTTAATCAGCCGCCACCAGCAACTGATCTGCGTAAACGGTCTTCCTGGTATTGTCAACAATCTTCACCAGGTAGATGCCTTTGGTGGTTTTGTAAGACAATGGCATTTCAGCCACTTGTCCTTCATAACTTACGTTGACGGTCTTCTGCTGGATCAACCGGCCTTGCAGGTCTACCAACTGAACATCGTAACGACCAGGCTCCGTATTGAAGCTGACGCGAAACATGTTCCTGGTGGCTGGATTGGGGAACAGTGCGATCTTATCATTGCCGATACGCTGACGGGCGATGAATGCCGGTACCGTCGTATTGCGTTTGCTTTCGAAAGCAAGCTGGCTATTGGCCAGGTCGGATGCATTGTAGACATTACCATTATTGGGCAGCAATTTGGCATTCCATTCGTTCATATCCACTTCATAATAGCCTTCTACCGAATTGGCGCTGCTGACAATCAGCTTATCATCCCCTACCACGGCTGCTCCGTTGGTCGTGAATGCTGCGGGTATGCCATTGATCTTTTTTACAAAGGTGGCCTGCCGCGTACTGATGTCCACTTTGAATACATAGTGACTGGAAGAGATCACGTAGAGGTTACCAAGGGCATCGGCAATCATGTCTCCTCCCCAGCTGGCAGGCTTGGTATGTATGGATACATCACCATTGGCCGGATCATCGATCAATGATCCCAGATCGGTGATGACAGGTTTGCGCCCTGTAGTAAACTTCAGCAAATGCCGACCATCGTTGCTGAGTGCATACCCTTGTCCGTCGACCGCAATAGCCATCCGTGTAATGTGGTTGGCCTCATCTTTCAGGTCTTTCGCCAATCCAAAGGCTTCGCCTTCGAAATAAGCGATGGTGGCTTCTTTTTCGCCCAGCTTGATCACCCGAAGTTCGTTAATCCCCATAGGTGTATAGAAGAGCTGGTTGTGTACTTTATCGTAGGCACAGGCCGCTGAAAAGGTATTGAAGGGAAGTTGGTTCACGTTGGCCACATTGCCCTGTGGATCTTTGATGGCAATGGGTTTGCCGGTGCGGGCATTGGTCAATTGGAAACTGGTCGGCTTGTTGTTGTCGTACACCGAACGAACAACTTCACCACTGCCAAGATCGATCAGTTTCACTTCTGTCCATACGAATGAACCTTTGGTGGCCGCAGTGATCGCATAGGCCTGGCGGCTTGTCTGCTGTGCAGTGGCAGCCACCAATGAAAACGATGTAATAGTAGCGAGTAGAATTTTGTGATTCATAGACCGGTTATTAATGATGGTAGATATAAGGAAGATACGAACATTTCGTAGATATACCTAATTAATGTTTGGGGAAGGGGCACGGAATTGTAAACTGGCGCGGCATGACTGTACTGTTGGCATAGGTAGACATGCCCTTGTTACCGGTCACGCTTGCCTGCCGTTTTCCGGTCGGTTAAGCCTTACAACAGAAAAGCCGCCCTGTTAGGGCGGCCTTCAGTTCTTTGTATTAGCTGATTTGACTATCCGAGTGAATCGACAGCTTTCTTCACACTGCCGTATTGCAGCAGCAAAGCCTTGGCTTTTTCATAATCGTTGATACCGGTTTTCTCCATCACCATCTTGGTGCCACGGTCTACCAACTTACTGTTGGTCAACTGCATATTCACCATCTTATTGTCTTCTACCCGGCCGATCTGTATCATGACGGAAGTAGAGATCATATTGAGTACCAGCTTTTGTGCGGTGCCACTTTTCATACGGGTGCTGCCGGTTACAAATTCGGGGCCCACCACCACTTCTACCGGAAACTCGGCCGCTTCTGCCAGCGGGGATCCCTGGTTACAGGTAACGCAGCCTGTAATAATACCGCGTTTGCGTGCTTCGTTCAGGGCACCGATCACATAGGGTGTAGTACCGCTGGCGGCAATGCCGATCACGACATCGCTATCGGATACATCGTGTTGCCCAAGATCGAGCCATCCCTGGTCCCAGCTGTCTTCTGCCTGCTCTACCGGGCGTTGGATCGCGATCTCTCCACCGGCAATCAAGCCAATCACGAGCCCTTGCGGCATACCATAGGTGGGCGGAATTTCGGAGGCATCGAGAATACCGAGCCTGCCACTGGTACCTGCCCCCATATAGAACAAACGGCCACCGGCCAGCATTTTATCGGAGATCGCTGTTACCAGCGCTTCGATCTGGGGTATTGCTTTTTCGACCGCCAGGGGCACGATCTTATCTTCCTCATTAATACTGGTCAGCAGCTCGCGGACGCTCATTTTTTCCAAATGCCTGTAATTGCTCTGCTGCTCTGTTACTTTGTTGAATGACATGTATGCTTATTCTTTCTGTTAGTAGGTGTAGCCGAATGGCCTGCTGCACCACAATCTGCTGATTATTAATACCAGTTGGCCGGTCTGCATGAACCTGGCAATCGTTCGGCGTGTTTATTTATCAAGGTGGTATTTGATCAGGCCCTCCATCGGGTTCTTCAGGATCTGTCCCAGCTCAAACTCATAGGAATGACACAAGTCCGTTACCACATCCCGGAAAGCATACGATACGCCTCCTGTAAAATGAATGGGTAGCTTCCAGCTCTCGCCATATTTGCAAAGATGGTTAAAGAAAAAGTCATTTATGCCATCCTCGATGATATTCTCGATCATGAAATGCCCGCGATTCTCTGCCAGAAAGAGGGTAAAAGTGGCCAGGTAGCGGTTGGGGAAGGGTTTCTTATATATATTTTCCAGTATCTCTACCGCATTAATTCCCTTATACTTTGCTTCAAATTTCCAACGCAGCTCGTCGTCATAGGTATTGTACAGGTAATATTGAAGTACTTTTTTGCCGAGATAGGCACCGCTGCCTTCATCGCCTAGTACATAACCCAATCCAGGGCTATTTTTAACAATCTTGCTGCCGTTGTAATAGGCTGAATTGCTGCCCGTGCCCAGGATACAGGCGATGCCTTTTTCATGCCCACAGAGTGCGCGAGCGGCACCAAACAGGTCATGCGTTACTTCTACCTCCACGCCGGGGAAAATGTTGGCGATCGCCTTCTTGACGATCTTGGCATTAGCAGGGTTGCTGCAGCCAGTACCATAGTAATAAACTGCATCTACGACCGGTTTCTTCAATCCCGGTAGCAGCTCATTACGGATTATAGTTTCGATCTGGGGAGTATTCAGAAAGTAAGGACTGATGCCCTGGGTAAAAACTGTCTTACTCTTCTTCCTTGTTTCTGCCAGGCTCCATTCACATTTGGTAGCCCCGCTGTCCGCAATCAAAATGGCCATAGATATATCCGTTTAAGCTTTCATACTCAGCAGCAACCATTTAACGAAGGTAAAGCGTGGAATTGAGAATTAATTATGAACTTCGCCCCTAAATTTTAAAATTGAGCGACCCCGCATGAAGTAATCTGTCTGATCGCTGATTCCACGAAAAAGCGGCATAAAAACGCATTAATGCCAGGTTTCCTGGAGAAAATGCAACAGATTATGACATCCGACCTTCAAAAAATATTATTTCCCGATGAAGAAACTACAGGTATGGCTTCCCTTATTATTTGCATTGGTCTTAATTGCAGGTATGTGGATCGGCTTCCGGTTGCGCAACAATATACCTAACTCGCGAGGCCTTTTCCAATCGGCTCAACGATCTTCCGTGCAGGAAGTCATCGACCTGGTGAATGCCCGTTACGTGGACAAAGTAAGTTCTGACTCGCTGGCCGAAGATGCTATCCAGGCGATGCTGACTCACCTCGATCCACATTCTATTTTTATACCGGCCAAGTATCTCGATGAAGTGAATGCCGATCTGCAAGGTAACTTTGAAGGTATCGGTGTAGAATTCTTTATCATCAATGATACGGTCAACGTGACCAATGTACTGGCCGATGGTCCCAGCGATAAAGCAGGTCTGAAGGTAGGTGACCAGTTTGTGAAAGTAGGTGACTCTACCGTTGCCGGCAAGATCGATGGTGAACGCATCAAAAAATTACTGCGCGGTCCGGGCGGCAGCCAGGTAGCGGTAATGGTATTGCGCAACAACAAGCCCTTCAGCACCACCATCACCCGCGGCACCATTCCTTTGTATTCGGTCGATGCGGCCTATATGGTGGATGCAACCACCGGCTATATTCACCTGAATAAATTCTCCGGCACTACCTATGAAGAATTTATGCAGGCTACGGAAAAGCTGCAAGGCCAGGGCATGAAACAACTCATCTTCGATATACGCGACAACGGTGGCGGTATTCTCGGAGAAGCTGTAGACATTGTCGATGAATTTCTCGACGACAACAAACTAATCGTATATACACAGGGCGACAAACAACCCAGGCAGGATTTTCGCTGCAAGCGTCCGGGCTTACTGGAAAAAGGAAAGGTCGTTTTGCTGGTCGATGAGAATTCGGCATCCGCGAGCGAAGTAGTCGCCGGCGCCCTGCAGGATTGGGACCGGGCGACGCTGATCGGCCGCCGCACCTTCGGTAAAGGATTGGTGCAGGAGCAATACGACCTGAGCAATGGCGCCGCCCTGCGTCTCACCGTGGCGCGCTATTATTCGCCGCTGGGCCGCAATATCCAAAAGCCTTACAACAAGGGCCGCGAAGCCTATAACGACGAGGTGGCCGAACGTTTCCACAATGGAGAAATGATGACGGGCGACACCAGCACCAACCATGTAGGACCTTCTTACAAAACACCCAAGGGACGCACCGTTTATGGCGGTGGAGGTATCACACCGGATATCTTCATTCCGTATGATACCACCGGGTATTCGAGACCAGTATACCAACTGTTTAGCAAACAAACTTTCAGCCGCTTCATTTATGCTTACTACATACAGCACCGCAATTACTTTGACCAGTTCAAGAATCCCAAAGACTTTGCCCAGCGCTTTGACAAGACCGGCGATGCCTGGAGTAACCTGGTAAATTTTGCGGCGAAGGATTCCATTCAGCTTGGCTCACTGACCAGCCACGACAAAGCAGAAGTGGAACGTCGCATCTCCACCTGGCTGGCCCGCCAGATCTGGCGGATGCCGGGTTATTTTGAAGTAAACAACCTCAATGATACCATGGTGAAAAGGGCGATCGAAGAATTGAAGAAGTAGGAATACAGGCAACGAGGCACATAGGCAACGAGAGAAGAAAGGCACCGAGTTAGGAAAGACAGCGAGGCAACCGGGCAGCAAGGCACATAAGCAACGAGAGAAGAAAGGCACCGAGGTTGCAAGGAACATCACAAGCCTTTTAAAAAGAAAAGCGCACGCCATCTACATTCAGCTACAAAGACATAGTTCTATATAACAAAAGCCGCACGTCGTACGATGTGCGGCTTTGCTGTTTTTGCAGCTGGCTATACTGCTGGTTGCTGGTTGCGAGGGTCAGGGGATTTGAACTGATGGCTATACTTTCCTGGCTTGTTACTTGGCTATACTTTGTCTGTTTTAAGGACTTGGCTTGTTGCTGCGTTGCCTTCCTTGGTGCTGTTGGCTATACTAGTTGTCTTTCTGGCGACTTTGATCCTCTATTATACTTGTTGTTCTCCTGGCTCTGCTTGTTGCCTCAATGCATATTTGCCTTGTTGCCTTATTTGTACAGTTCAGGCTTGTCGAGCAGCTCTTTCTTTTCAATCTTGTACGAGAAGATGAGGCCGATACCGCCACCGATGGCAATGAGGGCAAAGTAGAGGAAGGTGATCCTACCGTCATCCATGCGCTCTCCCCATTTGTTGGTTGCGTTCAACACATACTCTCCGAGGATAAAGGCTACTGCCAGCCCGATACCGGCACCTACCATCAACAACCCCCATTTCAGGTTTACAAAAGGCGCAGGGCGGTTTCGGTTGAGTTTGGGATCCAGGCCCTTTTCGATCATTGCCATATTCTCGCGGGTGCGCATGTAGCGGATGCCGAATATCGTTGCAAAAAAAGCTAAACTACTGAGGATCAACCAGAGTATCGCTAAATGTCCTTCGTCCATGACTTACTATTTTATTGTTTTAAAAGTTATTTGCTTGTTTCTTTCCATATCAGACTACTGCTTTTCTACCCGGGTTACAGCTTTTAGAAAGTTTTTTTTTGCAGCGCTTGTTACTGAATATAGGACCACCCCGGGCTCGTGCAGGTTACAGGCAACCGGAAAAATGTTGGCGATTTCTTTTGTCTGGTTCTTACACCTATATATGGTGTAACGCCGCCCTTAAATTTCTTACCTTGCCCCTGTAACCAAACCCAACCTTCTGTAGTCTTACTACCAGCAATGAATACCGGAACGAATGATAATGAGATCATTAGCAGAGTGCTGCGTGGTGAGCATTCACTGTATGCCGACCTGGTGAAACGATACCAGAATTTCGTTTTCACCATTACGCTACGGTACACCAACAGCCGGGAAGACGCCGAAGAGATCGCCCAGGACGTATTTGTCAAGGCGTATCGTAGCCTGGCCGATTTCCGCGGAGAATCCCGGTTCAGTACCTGGCTATATACCATCGTGACCACTACCTGTATCACCTTTCTGCGAAAAAAGAAGCTGGAAACGCATTCGCTTGACAATGAAAAGGTATTTGAGGTGGCCGACAGTGTAGATTCCGGTTTCCGGGCCAACCAGGTCGAGCAGAAATCAAAGATCCAGATGGTCAACAAAGCCATCAAGCTGCTCAGCCCCGATGATGCTAAACTGATCTCCTTGTTTTACCAGGGCGAACAGAGCCTGGATGAGATCGGACAGATCATGGGCCTGGAACCCAATACCGTCAAAGTGCGGCTACACCGGGCCAGGCAACGCCTGAAGGACAAAATGGAGACCCATTTTGTGCAGGAAGTAAAAGACATTATGAATTGATCTAAAAAAGCAGGAGTATGAACACGCAACCATCTATTGAAACGCGTTTGTGGGATTATATCGACGGACTTTCTTCACCTGAAGAAAAGTCGGCCATCGAGCAGTTGATCGAAAGCAATATCGAATGGCGGCGACAATACCACGAATTGCTGGAAGTGCACCAGCTGATGAGCAACAGCCTTGAGCTGGATGAACCCTCCATGCGTTTCACACAAAACGTAATGGAAGACATTGCGAAATACCAGATCGCTCCTGCTGCCAAGAATTATATCAACAAACGTGTGATCTGGGGTATCGGGGCATTCTTTCTGATAACGATCGTCGGTTTCCTCGTCTTTGTATTTGGGCAGATGCTCACCGCACCCGCTGCCACTGGTGGAGGCACCAATGCACTCCCTTTCAACATCGATCCAAACAAACTCAATGTGGGCAATGTACTAAACAGTACCTCCACCAACGTATTCCTCGTGATCAATGCTATCCTCGGACTGGTATTGCTCGATATGTACTTGGGCAGGAAAAAAAAGCAACTGCGGGAGCAACTGTAGCTTTTGACACGATGGCCGCTCCTACGATAACATTGGGCATTTAGTATCCTTCACCTACGCTCACAAATCTATTTACGATACTACGATGCAGCCGGGCAGCAAATGCCCTGCTACATGGTGATCTGTTATCACTATGTTCCGGTATGCCCCGCCGATTCTTCGGAGGGGCTTCTTTGTTCTATAGTGGGATTTATAACTGACGGCTATCGACCTGCTGCAGGAATTGATCGATCGCCGTTTGCTCAGATTGCTTTTCTGCCCGCTCGATCCAACGCAGGATGATTTAGCAAGTGCCCTACCTCGTTAGCAATACGATCCGGTTCAACCGGCCCTTATGTTCATCGGCAGCCATTTTCCAGGCCAGAAAAGGACCCAGTCAGGGAAGCGAACCTACCGCTCACATATTGATGCAATCGATAGCACAGTTGCCGCCCCGCTTTCGATTAGTCAGTATTTTTACCGTAATCGATATAAAGCAATTTACTGCGCCCATGACACAACTATTCCGGCTATCACTTTCGTCTTTATTGGCCACTACCCTCCTGGCAACCTTCCATCAACCAGCAACAGGGCAGGTACCCACCCAAATAACCGGTAGCACGCCTGCAGCTACTGTCCAGATGCTCAGCGCTACAAAGATCAACGCCACAACGGTCGACATCAGGTACGCCAACCAGAAGCATGTATTGATCGACTTTTATGGCGACAACCTATTCCGTTTGCTGTACGACAGCACGGACAGGGATTTCAGGGATCCGGCTGCGACGCCTGCGGCCAATATCCTGGTAGAGCAGCCCCGTAAAAAAGTGGCGGCGCTGACTATCCATGACAAAGGAACCGCCTGGATCATCAGGACAGGTCAGCTAACGATCGAGCTGCCCAAAATGGCCCTGCGGCTCGACGTGTTCAACAGCCACCACAAAAAGGTGGTAGCGGTCACCAACCTGTACGAGTTTACCAAAAAGCAGTCGATACTCCGGCTCCAGGAATCCCCACAGGAATATTTTTATGGGGGCGGTGTTCAAAACGGCCGCTTCTCTCATAAAGGAAAGTCCATTGCTATCGAAAATCAGAACAGCTGGACCGATGGAGGTGTTGCCTCTCCCACCCCATTCTATTGGTCGACCAATGGCTATGGTTTCATGTGGTATACTTTTAAGAAAGGCAAGTACGATTTTGGTGCCCAGGAAAAAGGTATCGTACAGCTGTCGCACGAAACGGACTATCTCGACGTATTCTTTATGATCGACGCCCAACCCGTAGCGCTGCTCAATGATTTTTACCAACTCACCGGCCATCCTGTATTGATACCCAAATTCGGCTTCTACGAAGGTCACCTCAATGCTTACAACCGCGATTACTGGAAGGCCGACACCACCGGTATTGTGTTTGAGGATGGCCAACGGTATAAGGAAAACCAGAAAGACAATGGCGGCACCAAAGAGTCGCTGAACGGAGAGAAGAACAACTATCAGTTTTCTGCCCGGGCGGTGATCGACCGCTACAAAGCGCAGGACATGCCTTTTGGCTGGATACTGCCCAACGATGGTTATGGAGCAGGATACGGACAGACCGGCACACTGGACAGCAATATCCTCAACCTGAAATCCTTTGGTGATTATGCCCGGCAGCAAGGTGTACAGATCGGCTTGTGGACCCAATCGGACCTGCATCCCAAAGAAGGCATCAGCGCCCTGTTGCAACGCGATATCGTAAAAGAAGTGGGTACTGCTGGTGTGCGAGTGCTCAAGACCGATGTCGCCTGGGTAGGCAGGGGCTATTCGTTTGGCCTGAATGGCGTGGCAGACGCGGCACAGATCATGCGGCAGGAAAGCAACAATGCCCGCCCCTTTATCATCTCACTGGATGGTTGGGCAGGTACACAACGCTATGCCACCATTTGGACCGGCGACCAAACGGGCGGCGTATGGGAATACATTCGCTTTCATATTCCCACTTATATTGGAAGCAGTCTATCCGGACAGCCCAATATCACGTCAGATATGGACGGCATATTTGGTGGGAAAAACGCAGCCGTCAACATCCGCGACTTTCAGTGGAAGACCTTTACGCCCATGCAACTGAATATGGACGGCTGGGGATCCAATGAAAAATATCCGCAGGCGCTGGGTGAGCCGGCTACTTCGATCAATCGCACGTACCTCAAGCTAAAATCTGCCCTTCTCCCCTATGCGTACAGTATTGCCAAGGAATCGGTGGATGGATTACCGATGATCCGCGCCCTGTTTTTACAATATCCCAACAGCTATACGCTGGGAAAAGCGACTCAATACGAATACCTGTACGGGCCTAATTTCCTCATAGCGCCCGTATACAAAGAAACCAAAGCAGATGCTGCTGGCAACGATATTCGCCACGGCATTTATCTCCCCAAAGGATCGTGGATCGATTACTTTTCCGGTGAACGGTACGAAGGCAACCGGATCATCAATCATTTTCCCGTGCCGATCTGGAAGCTGCCGGTATTTGTAAAAGCCGGCGCGATCATCCCGATGACGGCGCCCCACAACCAGGTGACCGCCATCAACAACAACCTCCGCCTATATGAAGTGTACCCCGCAGGTAAAAGTTCCTTTCTCGCCTATGACGATGATGGCCTCACCGAGGCCTACCGTACCGGCCAAGGTGCCCATACACTGATCACTTCCAGCGAAGCAAATGGCGTAGCGACGATCACAGTACACCCAACGAAAGGTAGCTTTGATGGTTTTGATAAAAAGAAGGTCACCGAATTCCATATCAATGTAACACAAACCCCCACCGCCGTTAAAGTAGCAGTAGGTGGTAAATTGATTGCGCTGACCAAAGCAGCCAGCTTCGAACAATTTACAACGGGCAGCAATATGTACTACTATGAGGCAACTCCCAACCTCAACCGGTTTGCTACCAGGAACAGTGCTTTTGAAAAAGTAGCGATGACCAAAAACCCGCAGGTGCTGGTGAAGGTGGCGGCAACAGACATCACTCAACAAGCAGTGGTGCTGACCATCGCCGGATTCCGGTTTGCGCCGAAAGACCATTTGCGCCACTCAACCGGTATGCTGACTGCCCCCGTGCTTCCGCAGATAATAGATTCTAATGCTACTGCCTATACGTTGAAGCCCACCTGGAACAAGGTCACCAGGGCCGACTATTACGAGATCGAATTCGACGGTCAACTGTACAGTACGATCTCCGATACCGCTTTCCAGTTTGAAGCGTTGACGCCGCAATCGGTGTATCCATTTAAGGTACGAGCAGTCAATAAAACAGGCGTTTCTGCGTGGACTTCCTTCACGGGCAAAACGAAAGTCAACCCGTTGGAATTTGCCATTAAGCACATCAAAGCCACTTCGACGGTGCCCGACCAGGATGGCGCTGAATTAGCGATGCTGTTTGACTTTGACGAGAACAGTATGTGGCATACCGCCTGGGGTAAAAAAGCAGTTCCTTTCACCGTTACGATCGACCTGCAATCGTTCAATCAGTTGGAAAAGCTGCAATACCTGCCACGCAGCCGGGGCAATGGTATCTTATTGAAAGGAACGATTGCTTACAGTGAAGACAAAACGAACTGGTCTGCTCCCACTGCCTTTACCTGGACCAGGAACGGGGATACCAAAGAAGTGACCTTCCCCAACCACCCAACAGCCAGGTACCTCCAGCTATCCGTTACAGAAGCGGTGGGCGACTTTGGATCGGGCCGCGAACTGTACGTCTTCAAAGTACCTGGCACTGCCAGCATCATTCCAGGCGACATCAACAATGATGGCAAGGTTGACAACAATGACCTGACGTCGTATATCAACTATACCGGCCTGCGCAAAGGAGACAATGACTTTGAGGGTTATGTCAGCAAGGGCGATATCAACAAAAATGGGCTCATCGACGCGTTTGATATTGCTCATGTCACGACCCGACTCGATGATTGTGAGTCCACCGGCCAACCCGATAGCCTGACCGGCAAGCTGGACATCACCGCCAACAAAACATTGGCCGCTCCCGGCGAGATTGTAACCATCACTGTGAAAGGTATCGACCTGCGATCTGTGAACGCCCTGAGCTTTGCCTTACCGTACGATCAACAGGACTTTGAGTTTGCCGGTATCGTGCCTGTCGGCGTTCAGCAATTGCAAAACCTGACCAACGACCGACTGCACAACAATGGTAAAAAAGTATTGTATCCTACTTTTATCAACCGTTGTGATGGAGCACCGCTGAAAGGAACAAAAGAATTGTTCATCATCCAATTGAAAGCAAAACGGTCCGTTTCGATCGACTTGCATCCTACAGATATATTGCTGGTGGATCAACAACTCAATACGATCCGGTTATAAGCCATAACCCTTCACGTTGGCCATAAAAAATGGGTGGACCTGTCGGCAGGTTCACCCATTTTTTGTTGATGTCTGCCTACAGGCTTGGGGGAGTTGTGTTGCTACCGAGGGGCCTCTATGGTGAGTGGTGTCGCTGCTGGGGGCGGGTCCCCCTTTGGAGCGCTGTATTGTGGGTCGGGTAGCCTTTTCGGTGCTGTGTTGCTGAAGGGGCAGGTAATTCATAGAGAGCTGTGTCGCAGCTGGGAGTGGTATTATATCCCGTTGCCTGCCCTGTGCTTACCCTCCGCTTACGGTACGGGCAACCCCGGGCGCAAACCTCTATAACCCCTCTATATGTGCTCTATAAGTCCTCTATAACTTTTATCCCGGCCCGGAGCATTTTCAACCTGGCGGTTCTTTGCTGATGGGCTGCCCGCGTGCCGGGTGCACGCTCATCCACCACTACACTAACAAAAGGCCGTCTCCCGGAGGAAACGGCCTTGTTGTTGTATTTGTCCGGCAGTGTTCAGCCGCACCGCCGAGTGAGTGACTAGTCTTTGAACTTCTTCTTCAGTTCCGCCAGTTTTGCCTGGAAGGGGTTCAGCGGCTCGTTCTTTGCCGGCTGGCCACCTTTGTTACCACCACCGGAACGATTGTCTTGCCGGTTGCCGCCACCCTGGGAGCGTTGTTGTCCACCACCGACACTGCTTTTCTGCTGGTCGCGCATGGAAAGGGCAATGCGCTTACGGGCCACATCTACTTCCGTCACCGTCACGGTCACCTTCTGGTTCAGTTTAACGACGGAGTTGGGGTCAGACACATACGTGTTGCTCAACTGAGAGATGTGCACGAGGCCATCCTGCTTGACACCAATGTCTACAAAGGCACCAAAGTTGGTGATATTAGTCACGACACCGGGCACGGTCATACCGGGCTTCACATCTTCAATCGACTTGATCGTATCATCGAAACGGAACTCTTCGATCTGTGCACGGGGGTCACGACCGGGCTTTTCCAGTTCCTTCAGGATATCGTTGATGGTGAATTCACCGATCGTTTCGCTGATGTATTGTTTCTTGTTGACTTTCTTGCGTAGTTCGGCATTTTTGATCAGGTCTTCTAGGGAAGCCTGCAGGTCTTTCGCCATCTGCTCTACCACAAAATAACTTTCGGGGTGTACCGAAGAATTATCGAGGGGGTTGGCAGCACCGGGGATACGTAAGAAGCCCGCACACTGTTCAAAGGTCTTGGGCCCCATCATCGGTACTTTCTTCAGTTCTTCGCGGGTCTTGAAGGCGCCGTTCTTGGCACGGTATTCCACAATGTTCTTTGCGAGGGTATTGCTGAGACCAGATACATAGAGCAACAGGTGCTTGGAGGCTGTGTTGACATCAACACCCACAAAGTTCACCGCACTTTCAACGACTCTGTCGAGCGCGTCTTTTAGCTTGGTCTGGTTGACGTCGTGCTGGTACTGACCCACACCGATCGATTTGGGGTCGATCTTTACCAGTTCGCTGAGCGGATCGAGGAGGCGGCGACCGATGCTGACCGCACCACGTACGGTTACATCCTGATCGGGGAATTCTTCGCGGGCTACTTCCGACGCAGAGTAGATAGAGGCGCCGCTTTCGTTGACCTGGAACACACTCACGGGGCGACCGAAGTCGATGCCACGTACCAGTTGTTCTGTTTCGCGGCCGGCGGTACCGTTACCAACACCGATCGCTTCGATCTCATATTTATTGACGAGGTGTTTGATCTCGCTTTCACTCTTGCTCCATTCGTTTTGTGGCGGGTGGGGATAGATCACGCCGTTGTACACCAGGTTGCCTTGTGCATCGAGACAGATCACTTTACAACCGGTACGGAAGCCGGGGTCGAGTGCCAAAACGCGCTTGGACCCGAGGGGGGATGCCAGCAACAACTGACGCAGGTTTTCGGCGAATACGTTGATCGCATCCTCATCGGCTTTGTTCTTGCTCACGAGGCGGAATTCGTTTTCGATCGAAGACTTCAACAAACGATCGAAGCTGTCGTCGATGGCTTTCCTGACTTCCGCGCTGTTGGGGTTGGAGGCCTTAATGAAGATACGGTCCAGTTCATCGACCGCTGTTTGCTTATCGATGTTGATGTCCATCACCAGGTAACCTTCTTTTTCGCCTCGGCGGATGGCCAATACCCGGTGCGAAGGGCTTTCGGACAGTGGCTCGTTGAACTCGAAGTAATCGCGGTATTTCTGCGCTTCTTCTTCGTCTTTTTTGCTGCTGAGAACTTTGGCGGAGAACTGGGCTGTTTCGGTAAACAACTGGCGTACCTTGTTACGGGCCTGTTCGTGCTCTGCCACCCATTCAGCAATGATATCGCGGGCACCCTGTAGGGCTTCTTTGGTATCTTTTACCTGGTCGGTAATGAATTTATTGGCTTCAGCGCCGGGATCTTCTGCGCCTTGTTCGAAGAGCAATTTTGCCAAAGGCTCCAGTCCTTTTTCAATGGCCTGGGTTGCCCTGGTCTTGCGCTTGGGTTTGTAAGGCAGGTAAATATCTTCCAGTTCGGTAGCATCATAACAGTTTTCAATACGCTCTTTCAGCTCGGGCGTCAGTTTGCCCAGGCCGTCGATGGTCTTGATCACGGTTTCTTTGCGTTTGTCGAGCTCGGTGTAATAAGCGATTTGCTCTACGATGTTACCGATGGCGACTTCATCGAGGTTATTGGTAGCCTCTTTACGGTAACGTGCCATAAAGGGGATGGTAGCACCTTCTGCCTGCAGATCGTGAACACTGGTAATCTGTTTCAGGGTAAGACTGAGCTTTTCTGCGATCTTTTGTGTGTACTTTAATTCCATGGTCTGATACTGTTAATCGTTCAGCGTAGATCTTGCGCCGGAAGCGGTTTTCAGCTGCAAAATTGCAACATTTTTCGCCTTGCCCGGCGTTAAATCGGGGGAGCAAATGTAAGCGAAGGATTCAAAGAAAAAACTTTGTTTTTATCAACAAATTGGCCTGCCGCCGACCGCATTATTAAAAGCAGTCGCCGGTATTGCTTTCGCAGATCCTGCTATCGCTCCAGCCATACTGGTAATTGGGTTTTCCGATGGCCAAAAAGCTGTAGTAGAGGCGAAATGCGCCTTTGTTGGGGTTTTAAGGTGTTCAGGATTATGCGAGCAATTTTTGCAGCAATGCATTGAGTTCAGCATGCTGTGCCATGACCATCAGGTGCCCCGCTTTGGGAATCACATGCGTTGGATGGGTATACCGTTGGGGCAGTACGATATCGTAGCCGCCATGAATATGGATCAGGGGCTGTGGCAGCACCTCATTTTTCCAGGTTAGTACCGCCTCCATCGACCACCGGATAAAAGCCGGGTCGCTGCTATCAATTATCTCCCAGAGCAGTTTTTTATCGGCTGCATTTTCGCCGGAGATATAGCGTTTCCACCGGGCAGCCGTTTTGATCATACTGATGGGTACGATCTTGTGCAGCCGAAACGCGGCCGCGAGCCTGAAATAGCGGGGCAGGTGTGCCGAGAGCGGAATACTGGAAATCAGTATGACCCTGGCGGGTGGTAATACTTTGGCGATTTCCGTTACCAGCATACCCCCAAATGAGAGGCCTACTAATGCGAATGGTTCGTTGGTATCGATCCTTTGTGCAAGGCGGGCGGCATAGGCAGGCAGGGATTCGTGCGCCAACGGTGCAATCCAGGTAAGATGAACGATCTCGTAACCGCCTGGCAGCTGAATGTATTTAAACACCCGTTCATCGGCTGCCATGCCACTGATAAAATAAGCTTTCACTGCAAAATGGTTGGGTCCCGAAAATTAATGACAAATATACCGCCATCATAGTCGTAAAATGCCTTTTAACATTTTGTTGCTATTGGGAGCCAGCATTGCCACCCCCTCCTATTTCCGTACCTTCGTGGGCACAAATACCAGGCTATGAACATCAAGAACAACATACTGGAAACGATTGGCAATACGCCATTGATCAGGTTGAACAAGATTACCCGCGATTTACCCGGCACGATACTGGCGAAGGTTGATTATTTCAATCCCGGCAACAGCATCAAAGACCGTATGGCATTGAAGATGGTAGAGGTAGCAGAAAAGGAAGGCAAACTGAAGCCCGGCGGCACCATCATCGAATGTACCAGTGGCAATACGGGTATGGGCCTGGCGCTCGCCGCTTGTGTAAAGGGCTACAAATGTATTTTCACGACCACCGATAAGCAATCGAAAGAAAAAATGGATATTCTGAAGGCCGTAGGCGCTGAGGTGATCGTATGCCCTACGAATGTGGAGCCCGATGATCCCCGCTCCTATTATTCCATCGCCCGCCGGCTTGCCAAGGAAATCCCCAATTCTTTCCATTGCAATCAATATGATAACCTGGCCAATAGACTGGCGCATTACGAAACTACAGGCCCTGAACTGTGGGAACAAACTGACGGTAAGATCACGCACCTTGTGTGCACTGCCGGCACTGGCGGTACGGTAACCGGTACAGCCATGTACCTGAAAGAAAAGAACCCGAATATCCAGATATGGGCCATCGACGTGTATGGCTCGCTGCTCACGAAATATTTCAATACCGGTGAGATCGATATGGGCGAAGTGCATCCTTATATCTCCGAAGGCTTTGGTGAAGATTTTGTGCCGGAGAACTATGATATGAGCGTAATCGATCATTTCGAACAGGTAACGGATAAGGATGGTGCGGTGATGGCCCGCCGCATCGCGAAAGAAGAAGGACTGTTTTGTGGTTATAGTGCGGGTAGCTGTCTGCAGGGCCTGATGCAACTGAAAGACAAACTGAAGCCGGAAGATGTAGTCGTGGCTATCTTCCACGATCATGGCAGTCGCTATGTGGGCAAGATCTACAATGACCAATGGATGATGGAAAGGGGCTTCCTCGATGTGAAGACTTTCCGCGACATCGTGAATGGCCGCCCCGCGCGCCAGAAGCTGGTGACCATCGACCCCAAGCATACCGTATCCGACGCGGTGGAATTGATGCGCAAACACGATATCGAGCATATTCCTGTGGTAAATGGCAATGGCCCTATTGGCGCCATTAGTGAAGGTGGTTTATTCCAGAAAGTATTTTCCAATCCCGATATTAAAACGGCCACGGTAGAAAGTGTGATGGAGCCTGCTTTCCCGATCGTAGAATTCAATACACCGCTCGAGAAGCTGCGTACACTCATTAATAAGGACAATGGTGCCGTACTGAGCAAAGACGAGGCCGGCAGCCTGCATATCGTGACCAAGTACGACGTGATCCAGGCTTTGGGTAACTAATCACCCAAATATCGCTTTAGCGCATACACAGTATATTTCGGTGTTATCCCTAGGCCTATAGCAGACTGGTACTCATGCTATTAGCGTGCTTCCCTGATACACTCAACGAATAACCAAGTGCAATAGACCTTTGTAATTAATTGAATAACAGCGAATAACAAGGATTATTTTTCAATACCACCAGCGCACCGGCTCCGGATCGGGCAGCCGGGGATCTTCAGGCACCGGGGAATCCGGATCGGTAGGGAGTTGCGGGCGATACCAATCCGGCCGGGCGGCACGAAAGACCTTGGCCTGCTTCAGCAGTCCCGCGTAAGCAGGACAGGGATTGTCCCATACCGCGTCATATACCAGTTTTTTCAACTCTTCGCTGCTACCCCGGCAGCGTCGGGAAAGTTGGGTTTTGAGAATCGCTTGAAGGAGATCACTGCTGGCGGCTGTCTTATGAACCGCTACCGCCTGGATATAATCGTCAGCAATATCATATGGGTCTTTCTGGCAAAAAACGCGCTTAAACTTCCATTCCTGGAAGTCCTGTAGGATCTTGAAGTAAACCTCATCGGGATAAGCTTGTATGATCTCAAAGGCTTTTTCGCTGATCAGCCCCATTTGAGTCTCTATCTGAGAACTGATCAGTTCGATGTCTTCTTTTTTCCGGTACCTGGCAAGCGCCATCCAGGCGTTTTCCTGCTGATACAAGCTTGGTTGTCCAAGACCATCTTTCCGACCAAAAGAACGCGCTGCCATTTCCCGGATGGCTTCGTAGTAAGTTTCCACCGGAGGTACTTGACCAAGCACGGTGTAGGCCGATTTTAATTGGTTATGGTGCAGCAGCACCTGGTGGATGGTCTTTGCCTTTGCCACACTATCCTTCCATCGCCCATGTAGCAAAAGAAAGTCTGATACCGTGCAAAATTGTATTCCCCACTCTCCCCCATCATCGGCTATGATCGCTGTATCGTCGAGGTTGTCCATGATCAGGTTAAAATGATCGATGGAGGGCCGGTACATCATGATGCTATAAGCCATCGCCCTTAGTAATGGGTGTTCTGATCGCTGCAGTTTTTTCAATTCAATATCGGGCAGGTGCTTCTCCAGGTAAGAATAGGCGGTGTCGGATTTTACATATCCATGATTGAGGGTGGTAACGAGATATGGCTGCCAACGCTTGTCGAAATCCGTGATGCTGTAGTAGGGGAGACTGTTTTCGCGGCAGGCTGATAACGCCGTGAAAGCTAGCATGGCAATGACAAAAGGTTTTATCATAACATCGGGGGCTTAACAATGGGATGCCCAGGGGTTATTTTTCCATACTATCTGGCAGGTTGTTTCCATAGCTTAACTAGAAAACGACTAATCATCGCGCAGCAGCAAAAAAATTGGGCTGATTATTGCTAATCAGCCCAACGGGGGAAAATCTTTTAATCAGAGACAATGCGTTTCAGGCGGTAAAACCTGTTTCCATGAATGTTCGATTAAGAGCACCCGAATGTTTAGGGGGTTAAAAAGGGTTCCTCTTGTAAACCGATGTAAAGATGGCCCGGAATGAGGCGGTTTGAAAGTTTATTCGGTCAATGGGTGGCAATCGACGCCGAGTGACCCCGATTCATAGAGGAGCTATTTGGGGCGGAGCCGACAGATTAAATGTTTTTAATATAGCTCTACCTATGTGGATAACTCGTATCTTTCTTATGCAGTTTTTGACAGCAATCAACGAAAGCAAGCCTTTGACAGATGTTTTTCGTATTATTCCTAGATCTCCCTCGTTACTCTACTAGTTCTTCCCTGAAAGTCTTACGATTTCTGCAGTAAATACCGAATTTTTAAATCGAGAAGTATTGCTCTTGTTAACATATCCTTGTGGATATATCTTTGTATTCGAAGTTGATTGATAGCTTATCAATCATTCCAATATCCGGGAGAAACCAAAGTAACGCATCCAATATCCAGGAAAATCCAGAAATCCAGTATCAATCAACTTCTTTTATTTTGTCTCGAATCCAAATGTCCAATAGTCCAAGTCCAATGTCCAAGTCCAACTAACGATTGTCCAGTCCTATTGAAAAAACCAATGTCCTAAGTCCAAGTCAAACCGTCCAGAAGTCCAATTGTCCGAAAAGAAACCAAGTTGATCGTATCCTTGAAAAACCAAGTGTAAGATCCAACGTCCGAAAGGAAAACCAACGAGTTCCAATTCCTGTGTGTTAAGAACCGCCTGCAATCCAATACCCTCCTGCTAGATTGACCCTTATTCTATTTAGCAGGAGGCAGCAGCGGTCTCCCGCCAACAGTTAGCGGAACACTTCACCTGACCAACTTTCTTTCACTGGTCAATTTCATCCAGTACAACGTTATTTTCATTCCCAGATTACTTGCCACGCGTACTTTTCCGGTATAGCCATGATTTTCACCTTCATTGCTTGTTGATCGTTCCTTTACTGCTTTCCTGTTTATTCCTGCTCACGTAGTAGCTTTGTCGTATGCCCACGTATACCGACCAGCTTCAGCGCAGCATCTCGTTACCGTCGTCACCACAGCGGATCATTTCGCTGGTGCCTTCGCAAACAGAACTGTTGTTTAGCCTGGGACTGGAAACGGAAGTGGTGGGTATTACCAAATTCTGCGTACATCCCGACAGCTGGTTTCGCCACAAACGACGTGTAGGCGGCACCAAAACTGTAAAACCCGAACTGGTGGCTGCCCTGCAGCCTGACCTGATCATTGCCAATAAAGAAGAAAACGTGCGCGAGCAGGTCGAAGCATTGGCTCACCAGTACCCGGTCTGGATCAGTGATGTCAATACCCTGGCCGACTCGCAGGCCATGATCCGCGCGCTTGGTATGATCACCGACAGAGCTACCCTGGCGGTAGACCTTGCACTACAGATCGAAACCGGTTTTGCTTCACTGATTCCCTTATCAAAGCCGCTGCGGACTGCTTACCTCATCTGGCGTGATCCTTACATGACGGTAGGCCATGATACTTTTGTTCATGACATGCTCACTCATTGCGGTCTCCTGAATGTATTTGGCAACCAGGCACGGTACCCCGCTACTTCCGTAGAAGCTTTGCAGGCCGCCGATTGCCAGCTATTGCTACTGTCTTCCGAACCCTACCCTTTCAAAGAGCAACATATTGCGGAGCTGCAGGCCTATCTGCCGCATACGCGCATCCTGCTGGTGGATGGCGAATACTTCAGCTGGTATGGTAGCCGGTTACTGGGGGCACCCGCGTATTTCCAATCCTTACTACAGCAAGTGCAAGTCGGACAGATTCAGTAATTTCCCGTTTCAGCCATCCTGTATAGCTGGCCTTTTTTCACCAACCACCGAGGACATACCATTGACGTACGATTTTACGCCTGAAGAGAACAACAAGCCGTCGCGCAAGAAGCCGATGTTTCCTGTGCAGGACCAACTGCGCCAATACCTGAAGGTTCATGGCCGCGAGGTGAAATTGCCGGTGTCGTACAACGACCTGCTGCGGTATACGTATTCCATCCCGCTGAAGGATAAGAACGGCATCGACACGCATTGGGAAAAAGTACTGTACGATATGCGCGACTGGGAGTATATCCGCGAGGGGTTGGTGAAGATGTATGCCTTTCTGAAAACGGAAGGCGACCTGACCTTTACAGCGCATCTCGATGTGGCACGGATCGACTATTGCAGTTTTGGTAACAGCCATCCGTTCCGTATCCGGATCATCAATAAGTTTAACGACAACTACGATCACTTTTATATCAAGATCAACGATGCCTCGCGCATCTATGGGCTGGAGCTGGAACACCTGCTATCGCCCAATCGTATCACCTATCTCACGCATAAAAATACGCTGGTAGAAGAGCATATTCCTGGTATACCGGGCGATGTATTTGTCAAAACACACCTGAACGATAGCGCTACCAACAAGATCAGGCTGGCGAAGGAGTTTGTGAAATTCAACGAGCGCTGTTTTGTTCGGTTGTTGGGTGATATGCGGTCGTACAATTTTGTGGTGGACATAACGCCCGATATCGAAGACTATCAATACCGTATCCGGGCTATCGACTTCGACCAGCAGTCGTATGAGGGACGTAAGAACCTGTACCTGCCTCAGTTCTTCAAGGAGAATCTCGAGTTAGTGAATTTGTGCAGCCGCTACCTCAACCGCGAATCGATCGAGCAGTACCAGGCAGAAGAAAGAACGATGATGGCATTCAGGGTGGCGTCGACCAGGTTCCGGCTGATGGAATTGCTCAACATCATGGCCCGCGACCGCATCTCCACAGCCGATAAGTTGTGGCAGCTGAAACACGAGCTGGGCCAATACTTCAACAGCCCGGCCTTCTTCAAAAGCGACTCAATGGGAAAGCTGGTCAAACGTCAGTTGAAACAAACGCTACAGAAAAACCTGGCATTGATCCAAAAGAACCTGGGGAAGTTTGAGGATTGATTCGCCAATTAAGGCTACGAATCTGCCTGAATCAACAGGCTTTATGCTGTAATAGCAGGGTGATCACGCTGTACAGCACGTGGCAATTCCATTCGTCTACATATTCCAGCGCCTTGTAATTACCGGGTATCGACTTTTGGAAAATAGCAAAATAGTTAGTGAAGGCTTTTATCTCGAGGTCGTTCCAGCTTACTACCATTCCCTTGTTCCAGCGTACTCCTTTGCTAGTCACCTGCACGCCTGCTATTTCAGCACATCCATCCTTCTCTACCAACTGTACCTGGTGAGTGATGACTTCATCGAGTATCCGATCATACAGGGCATTGACAATATCCTTAAATTTCCCATCGATTCTGTCCTTGTTTATGCCGTAGATAGATTTCAACCGGATCTTTATCTTTTCTCCTTTTGATGACCGAATGTCGATACAATAAATTCTGCCGATCACGAAAACATACCCTTTGACCCATTTCACCCCCATCCGTACACCATCAAAATCCTTCCATGCAATGCTGGGCTCTGTTTGACCTATCCGGTCCTTGTCGTCGAACCGAATCATGTCGTCTTCAAATGTCAAAGCCCGCGCTCTATCAAAAGCGGATGACCGGACATAGAAAACTAGTTGATTACTCATAATTTGATGTTAGTGTCATTTTCCGGTAAGGGAATACACTTTGTAGTATCAGGTATTATTTCCCCGGATAAGTCGGAGAAATAAATAAGCAGCTTACCCAACAAAGCTAATCACCACATCTCCATCGGAAGCTGCCCGGGTGTATAGCCCTTTCAACAGCGGCCACTCCTGCAAAATATGTGTGACATTAAAGGCAATATCGGCCGAGGTGGTAACACTCCATGCGCCGGGATACACATCGTTTTCATTCAACTCATTGGCATCATAAAGCCTTGTAAGGGTGGTATCATCAACGCCGGCTAGTAAGGAGGCCAGGGCAAATACTTTATCTGGGTTGTTGTAATGTATGGCGTCGCCACTCAAATCTTCTCCTTCGTGTGCATCTTCCAGCGATTCTGCCGGATAAAAGAGCTGGGTAACAAGCTCCTTTTCCGCTGCCGACCGTCCGATTGACAACAGAAACCGAAACCCTTCGTGAGTTCCCTGCAAACTAACGAACTCCTTGCTCAGTGCCCTAAAGCGGGCATATGCCGGGTCTTGTACGACTGACTCGAAATCAGTCGCACCAATCCTGTACAGGGTGGCGCTTTGACTCATGTTACTTGTTTAGGTTGGGGTTGGAGTACTAAATTACAACTTGATCTTCAGACCCAGCTCTTTTTTCAGGTGCAATAAGGCTTCTCCATTACCCCTGGCGTCATCGACCGGGTGGTGTGTGTGCCGTGTTTTACGCAGGTGTTTGAAGTTTTGGAAGGTGTCTTTAACCAATCCTTTGTACAGGCTGCCAAGATTATAGGAGCTAAAACCAAAGGGATTGCTGCCGGTAAAGTGGTGAAAGTACCAGCAGATGAACATCCAGTCGAACCCGTTGTTGTCGCTGATGAATACCGACCGATCTTTGACATGGGCTTTCAGCCAGGTTGCAAAATTCTCCATGACCGTTTTGGGGTCATCGAAAGCCATGGTCTCTTCCCGGGTAAAACCTGAGACGGCGAGTGCTTCCGGAATAAATTTGTCGGCTATGGGTTTCAATTGACCATAAAAGGTTTTGTCCAACCCTTCCTGCACGATAACGGCGCCGAAGCAGATCATGGAATAATCGCCGGGGATGGGGCCGTCACTTTCTATATCGACCATAATGTAGGCCATGGAGTGTATAATTTGATTGAGTGTTGATTGGGCCAACATGCCTTGTTATTACATTCAGTCCTTGTAAAGCTCCACTTTGCGGCCATCGGGATCGATGACCACGGCCATATAGCCGAATTCGGTTTGCACGGGTTCCGTGGCAAATGGCACTAGCTTTTCTTTTAATACCGCTATTCGATCATCGAATTGCTCCATTGCAAAACCAAGGCGCAGGTTTTTATCGGCCTCTGTCTGGCTTTTGGTTAATGGATATATTTCGATGAGTGTTTGGCCGATCGAAGCGCCATAATGATAGGGAGAATTGCCATGCTGGTGATAGTCAAATACTAAGCCCAGCTGCGTATAAAAGTCTGCCAACTGCTGCGGATTGGGAGTTCTTATGACGATGAGGCGTAATTCCATGATCATGTTATTTCAGTGGTATAATGGTGGTATCCACCCGGACCAGCAGGTTGGATTTAATGTCAGCATCGTTTGCACCTCCCTGGTGAATCTTAACGGTACGTACCTGCTGTACGGCAAAGCGTGCAGATTCCCGGGGTAAGAGTTTTATGTCCAGTCGTGTTTCCAGGGTGTCACCTTCCTGTATGTGACTGTACACGCTGTCGAGCCCGCAATCGAGTATTGACATTCCCTGGAGGTGCAACAGTTCGTTTCTCACGCCACCTTTGTAATTGATGATCTGGTAGCTATTGCCACACTCGCCCATCCAGCTAAAACTGGATTGACTGATAATTTCTTTGATCCCGTCCCCATTGAGGTCCTTAATGTCTGCCAGCGAAACATCGCCCACCTGCTCCGCGCCGATCACCTGCAGACTATCGGCACAGCGCAACAATAACAGGAGGTTCCTGGCAGTTCCGGCTGATCCACCTGCCTGTCCTTCGATCCAGACAAGCTGGTCTTTACGATCGGCACTGACGAAATAATCGGCCACGTTAAAGTAGTGGCTCGTATCGAGCTCCGTCAGGTTCCAGATATGTTCCTGTGCGCCAGTTTCGAGTATCCTGTTGCCGATGGCAAACAAGGTGTCTTTGTTGGCCAGGGGCGCGCAGGGATAGGCAGTCTTCACGGACTGGCCGGCAGTTGATTGTTGCTGAGTGGTTGGTGCAGGGTCCTTGCAGGCTATTGCTGCTATGAGGATCAGCCAACCCGGTAATATTCTTCTATGGCTCATGGGGCGTAGTGTCGGTGGGTGTTGAAGTAGTGACTGTAGTGTCTGAAATGGTTGGTGCCACCGGCCGTTCTTCCCGCACAAAATGCTTTTTGGCAATTTGCTTTTGCGAGAAAAGGCCGGTGGGTAGCAATTGAATGGTATGCCTCGTCGTATCCCCTTCTACTTTTTCTATGGTTTCACCGAGGTCAGATTCCGATTCTACCGACTCGGTGGAAAAGTGGGTCTTGTCGATTTGTCGCCCAGTTTGGTAAAATGACCAGCCACCATCGCCGCAGCTGGCTGCCAGGTCAAACTTACTAATGAACTTGCCCTGCTTGTCGAAGACATAATAACGAATAATGGTGCAATAGCTTCCCTCATCGAACGTGATCATCGTAAACTCGATGAAATTAGTATCCCGGTTTTGCCAGGAATGGTAATAGTCGATCCGGCTGCCGTTACGGTCATAGGTTCGATCTCCTTCCTGGAAGATTAGGTTATAAGTATTGCTATCGACGGTTTCGTAATATTCGAGCTCTGATGTGTTGACGGAGAATTCCCGCAGGTCCTCGTGCTTGAACTTTGTCTTCAAGGCCATCAGGGAATCTGCCCGGGTAGGAGCAGCGGCGGGGTGGGCAGCCGGTGGATCACATGCCATGAGGTACATCATGGCTGCAATTGCCATTATCAACGATCTAAGGGTCATAGGGTGCCAAATTATTCATTTTGAGGGTAATTGGCAAGTACTGGCCCCGGTTGCCGGTTAATTCTAAAGGCCTTTGCTGGCGCCTCCCTGTCTCAAGGCTTGCTGATCTTTTATCAATTTTCGCCGCATCCTGCCGTATCCTGCCCCGGGGGTGGGAGTTGCCAGCTTCTTTCCTTATCTTCGCGGCGCATTATCAGGAATTAACCCCTTTTCTTGAATAATCGTCAACAACCAGTTCATCTTATTAATTAAACAACGGTAAAAACACCAGAATCATGGGAAAATATAAAGCCGGCGTCCTCTTCGGAGAAGAATTGGAAGCCCTGTACAAAGATGCGAAAGACAATCAGTTTGCCCTGCCTGCAGTGAACACCATCGGTACCAACACGATCAATGCTACCCTGGAAGCTGCTGCCAAAGTAAACTCTCCTGTAATCGTTCAGTTCTCCAACGGCGGCGCCCAGTTCATCGCTGGTAAAGGCATGCCCAATGATAAACTGCAGGCGAATATCGCTGGTGGCATCTCCGGCGCGCTGCACATCCACAACGTAGCTAAGTACTACGGTGTACCGGTTATACTTCACACAGACCACGCTGCCAAGAAGTGGTTGCCCTGGGTAAGCGGCCTGATCGATGCTGGTGAACAATTCTACAAAGAAAAGGGCCAGCCCCTGTTCAGCTCGCACATGCTCGATCTGTCTGAAGAGCCCATTGAAGAGAATATCCATACTTCTGTTGAATTCTTCAAACGCATGCAACCCCTGGGTATGGCGATCGAGATCGAACTCGGCGTAACCGGTGGTGAAGAAGATGGCGTTGACAACAGCGGTATCGAAAACGATAAATTGTACACACAGCCCGAACACGTGGCTTACTCTTATACCGAACTGAGCAAGGTTGGACGTCTCTTCAGTGTGGCTGCTGCCTTTGGTAACGTACACGGTGTATACAGCCCAGGCAACGTGGAGCTGCGCCCTGAGATCCTGAAGAACAGCCAGGACTATATTGAAAAGACCCTGAAGACTGGTCCCAAGCCCGTTTATTTCGTATTCCACGGCGGTAGCGGTTCTCCTCAACACCAGATCCGCGAAGCTATCGGCTATGGTGCGATCAAGATGAACATCGACACCGATCTGCAGTGGGCGTTCTGGGAAGGTATCCTGGGCAACTACAAGAAGAACGAAGCTTTCCTGCAAGGCCAGCTCGGTAACCCCGATGGTGCCGACAAGCCCAATAAAAAGCACTACGATCCCCGCGTATGGTTGCGCAAGGGTGAAGAGTCTTTCATTAAGCGCCTGGAAGTTGCTTTTGAAGACCTGAACTGTATCAACCGCAACGCGTAATCGCGCCGGCAATTCGGTAATCTATACATCACCTTGTGGAACGACGTTGTGTGGTTGTTCGTTCACATTGTGTTACATCGTTGAAAAGTCCCGTCCCGCTATCAAGCAGACGGGACTTTTTCTTTATATTTATTGCACACGACTTTATCATTTTCCTGCTTTGCCGGTGGTCCCTATCCTGTTTTGACTTGTTTAATCAATCCCCCTTCACACCAGGCCTGTAGTTTGCTGCCTATCCGTAGTTTTTTACCGGCAACGGTATGCCACCCGATTACTACCATCTATAAATATTTGTCATGGCATCTACAAAAATCACAGATCTGTTGGGCGATAAAGCCGCTTATTTACTGGAGCATGTCAGCAAGACCGTCGACCAATCGACGCTGCACCTCCCCTCCCCCGACCATATCGAGCAAAGCTGGATCAACAGCAACCGCAACAACCAAACCCTGCGCAGCTTGCAGCAACTGCTCGGCCATGGCCGCCTCGCCAACACCGGGTATTGCAGCATCTTTCCCGTAGACCAGGGCATTGAGCACAGCGGCGGTTCCGCCTTCGCCCCCAACCCGATGTACTTCGATCCGGAGAATATCGTGAAGCTGGCCATTGAAGGCGGCTGCAATGGTGTTGCCTCTACCTTTGGGGTGTTGGGTATCATGAGTCGTAAGTACGCGCACCGCATCCCCTTCATCGTTAAGATCAACCACAATGAGTTTCTGAGCTTGCCAAACCGGTATGACCAGACTTTGTTTGGCACGGTGCGCAGCGCCTGGAATATGGGGGCCGTAGCCGTAGGCGCCACCATCTATTGGGGATCGGAGGAAAGCACCCGACAATTAAAGGAGATCGCGGAGGCTTTTGAGTTGGCGCATGAGTTAGGTATGTGCACCATTTTATGGTGTTATACCCGCAATGCCGGTTTTAAAGTAGATGGGGTAGATTATCATACTGCTGCTGATTTTACCGGGCAGGCCAATCACCTGGGCGTGACCATTCAGGCAGACATCATCAAGCAAAAGCTGCCTACCAACAATGGTGGTTACCTGGCTACCAAACATGGTAAAACCTCACCATTGGTCTATTCCAAACTAACCTCCGATCACCCGATCGATCTTTGCCGTTACCAGGTATTGAATTGTTACAGCGGTCGTGTAGGCCTCATCAATAGTGGTGGCGAAAGCAAGGGCGACAGCGACCTGCGCGATGCCGTCTATACTGCCGTGATCAACAAACGGGCAGGTGGTATGGGCCTGATCCTTGGACGCAAAGCTTTTCAACGTCCATTTAATGAGGGAGTCGACATGCTGCATGCTATCCAGGATGTATACCTCGATGCGGGCGTTACGATTGCGTAAGCTGCCTCAGCCATACATTTTACAAAGCCTTTGTATTCGCAAAGGCTTTTTTAATTAATTTTCGCCCTCTATGCCACTGCTCCGTTTATTCAACGATCCAGATCGTCAATTTGCTGCCGTATTTACCCTAGCGACGCTGGGCGTCTGGGGGTTTATCTGGTCACATGCCTGGGGCATGGACATGACCCATGATGAAGCCTACTCTTTCTACCTGGTCAAGACCAATTACTTCCGGGCTATGCCGGGCAGTGCCAATACCCATTGGCTGAATAGCTTTTTTATGCTGATCTGGCACTCCCTGTTGGGGGATGCACCAGGGCTATTGCGTCTTCATTCGGTGCTGGCTTTTCCTTTCTTTGCCTGGGCAGTATTTTTATTGGGTAAACATATTGACGGCGCTATGGGCAGGATTGCCTTTTATGCGTTGGTCCTGTTCAATCCTTATGTACTTGATTTCTTTTCGCTGGCACGCGGTTATGGATTGGCGATGACCTTTCAGGCCTGGAGTATCGTGTGGTTTATCCGGGCAGCCAGTATGTCTTTTAGCTGGCGATCCTGGAGGTGGGTACTGCTCTTCAATACACTGGCCATTGCCGCCAACTTATCCTACTTTTATACGGTGGTGGGCATGGCTGGATTTGCCGGCTGGTTATCAACCACTACACTCGCCGAGCAGCGTGCTGCCAACCGTGGCTTCACCAGGCTCTTATCCCTTTATTCCTTATTACTGCTGCTAACAGGTGCAGACCTGCTGTTTATTAAATTTTATGGAAAAGACCTTTCGTACGGTGGCAATGAGCAATTTGTACAATCGCTGTTTGGTTCCGTCTGGAAAGGCAGCCTTTACCGGGTGGTTAATGGGACGCTGAGCACCTACCTCGCTTATCTTTCTTTATTGCTGATTGTGGGTATTTCGGGTTGGTACCTGTGGCTATACATCCGACAAAAGAAGCCATTAACCGGTTTACTCCTGGCTGTACCGTTGATCAGTCTTGTACTCCTGAATCTCCTTTTTCATGTAGCCCTGGAGAATCCTTTCCTGTTGTTCCGCACTGCTTTGCAATGGTACGTACCAGGCATGCTGCTGATCTGTTATGCAGCGAGCGATTGGAAGCCAGAGCTGGCCGCCATTCAATGGACCGGAACGGTGATTGCGGGTGTGGTTGCCTTTGTATTCGTGGGTCAGTTCATGAAACAAGTTAACCGGCAATGGTGTTATGAATGGCCCTTACAGGCCAACTCGAAGCAGGCATTGCAAGATCTGTATGCCCGGCAGCCGCGGCAGCCAGCGCTTGGTTATTCTTTAATGGGTTCTTATATTAATTACTATTCGCAGCTACCCGCGTCCTACCAACCTGCTCCTGTGTACCTGCCCGATGAAGGCGCGAAGGTCACGGACACTGCCCTGATCAGGATACTGCGGCAAAGCGACTACGTCGTATCTGGTCATGCCGTAACGTTGCAGTGTCTTGAAAAGCTGGGCTTGCGTTATGACATCGTCAATGAATATCCACCGGGTCAAAATGTATTGATACGGATACGAAAATAAAAAAGGGCCCTGCTATGCAAGGCCCTCGTTGAGCTGTATATATCCCTTTGATCCTGAAAAACGTTGTTACCAGCGATCGCGGTCGTGTCCGCGGCCACGTCCTCTTCCACGATCGTGGTCGTGACGGTCATGGCGATCGTAGCGGTCGCGACGGTCATCATAGCGACGGCGGTCGTCGTAGCGGCGGCGATCATCGCGGATGCACACCTGGCGTCCACCCCATCCACGATAGCGGTTGTACTGGCTGCGGTGGTAGGAGAATTGCTCGTAAGGCCGGGGCGAATTGATCACTACTTTGTAACCACTGTACAGATCGTAATTGCGGTACCTGCCGGGCAGGTTGGCGGCAAACATCCAACGTCCTGCATCCAGGTAAATAAACTGTCGTTGGGGTACATAATAATAGGCTTCTACATCGGGCAGGTAATAATAGTCTGCTCTATCGTATCCAACGGGTCCCCACTGGGGTTGTGTACCGATATTCACACTGACACTTACCTGGGCATTGGCAAGCTGGGAGGCAGAAGTAAGTCCTGATACCAGCAACAAGGCGATCGCTATTCGTTTCATACACTTTAAAGATTTGGTTCTGTAGTATCAGACCCAAAACGTGGTCCTTAATTTACTGGTGATTTGTTAATACGATTTTCCTTAACAGTTACGCCGCTGGCGGGCATTTGCCTTTAACTTTTTCTATACTAAAATCGTGGGAGCGGCTCAATAAGGAAACATAAAAAGGCCGGCGCCATGGCGCCGGCCGTAGTAGTGTAGTAATCGCTGCCGGGGGAATCGATTAATAAACGTAATTCAGGGCAGTGACATCGCTGCTGATAAACGGACGGTTTACACCATTGCCGATACAGGCAAGCATCCAGGAGCCGGAGACGGCGTTGGTAGTCGGTGTGCCGGGAATATGAATAGCACCAACTCCTGCCTGACCTTCGTTGACCGCCGAGCCGCCGCAGCTGTAAGCGCGGTTGGCATAGTCGGTGTGGCGATAGCCGATGCAATGTCCTACTTCATGAGCAATGATGGAAATGACCGTGTTGATGTTCCAGGTGTCAAGATAGCTTCTGTTAACGAGCACGGAGCCATAAGGATTACCACTGGAGGTGGGGAAACCGGCAGATGCCAGGTAACCTGCTCCTGATGGGGCAGGATTGATCACGATGTTGCCGCCCGACGTTACGCGTGAAAACGTCAGCCGCAGCCCCAGCGCGTTGTAGCGCGAGATGGCACCATCTACTGCAGTGATATAACGAGCCGGCAGTGATGAATTGACACGGATCGTGATGTTGCGGGGAAGACCTGTAACGGTGTTGGTAGTGCGGTATTGCTCCTCATCGCCTACCCTGATCAATTTACGATCGGGCGTAGCGTTAAGGTCGTCATTGGTGATGACGATATCGCCTTCTACCAGGTAACCTTCAGGATGGACAGTCACGTTCTTATTGCCAAAACCTAACTGATAGATCTTGTCCAATACGTCTTGTGCGATCACATCCTGTTGGACGGCCTCTTCCTTGGCATCTTTCTTACAGGAAAAAAAGACAACGGTGAGCAGACCAAATAATGCTGCCACTTTTAGAACATTTCTCATGCGTTTTTGCTTTTTTGGTTAAACAAAATAGAATGACAGGTATGCAGAATTACTACACACAGTGTTGTGGGGAGAGCTTTGCTACCAAAAAATCAGGAACGTTAGGGGAAACCTGGAGAATTGCACGACTATACTAGAAAGTTATAGCATTAAAAGACATGTTAAAATATTATTATAGCAACCCTGTTGCAGAGATATTACCAAAATCATCCATATTACCGATTGCAGCACGGGTGTGGCATTGAGCCTCAAAGGTTATCCTTTACACACCCTTGCTACCAATAAAAAACCCTGACAATTATTTAATATTGTCAGGGCCTGTATCGATGTAATTCACATGACCTCTTACGGGTCTGTATTATCTGTTCCTGTTAGAAACCTTTTTTAGGCTGGCTACCAGCAGGGGATTTACCAGTATAATTTTCCGGCATCTGGATCGCATAAAAGGAGCTCTTGCCATCGAGGATCAGCTTAGCAGCCTGCTGTATATCTTTAGGCGTAAGCTTGTTGATGTACTTGTCTGCATGCAGGAAACGATCCGGATCGTCGCCTTTGAATTTCATGCTGATCAGTCCCTCGAGCCAGGTACCATTTTCTTTCATCTGTACTTTGTTCTGCTCCAGCCACTGGATCTTTACCTTATTCAGGTAGCTGGTATCGGGGCCTTTGCTCACGATATCGGCAAACTCTTTTCTGACTGCCTTCAGCAACGTGTCTACCTTTTCGGGGCCGCAAGGCAATTGCAACAGGAATGAGTAGTTGGTGTACGGGTATTTCTCCAGGCCACCCTGCGTACCGCCACCATAGATGCCCTGTACCTTCTCCCGCAGTTCTTCGATGATACGAATATTGAGCACTTCGCTCATCGCCTGCACCTTGAGGTCGAGGTCTTCACTATAGGGCGCATCGCCACTATAGAAGGCGAGGATCAGGCTCTTTTCTTCTTTTCCTTTGTTGACCACCAGTTCTTTATTGCCGGTTACCGGACGCACTTTGTTGTCTACGAAAGAGAACTTTTTGCCGGTAGCGGGCAGACTGGCGATGTATTTCTCGATGTGGGGGATGATCTCTTCTTCTTTGAAGCTTCCTACAAATACGAAGTTCATACCGCTGGCATCACCAAAGCGCTCTTTGTAGATAGCCAGTGAGCGATCGAGGTTCACCTGATCGAAGAAGCTGGAATTGGGCACTGTTACCGGCGCCAGCGGGTTGTTGTTGTACATGGTCTTGTACAGGGTGTCGACAAATACCGCCTGCGGGTTGGCGCTGATGTTGGCAAACTGCGATTTGTTGCGTTGCACCCAGGCGCGGAACAGCGCGGTATCTTTCCGCGGAGCGGTGAAGTAGAGATGGGTAAGCTGGAACATCGTTTCCAGGTCTTTTACGGACGAGTTACCCCTTACGCCTTCCGAGATCGCAGAGAAGTTGGGGCTCACGCTGGCAGTTTTACCTGCCAGTGCTTTGCGCAGGTCTGTAGGACTGAATTCGCCGACGCCCATGGTGCCGACCAATTGTACTGCATATTCCGCATTGTATTTATCGGCCAGTCCGTAGTTGTTCTTTCCTCCGGGGCGGGTAGCACCCATCATGATCTGGTCGTTCTTGAAATCGGTCGACTTCAGGGTCACCGTAATACCATTGGACAATTTCAGTTCGGTGGTGCCGAGCACTGCATTCTTCGTCTTCGATACTACTTTACCTGCTTTGGGCGTAGTGGCCAGCAGGGTGGTCGCTACTGCTTTTTCTTCGTAAGGTTTGATGTTGGCCTTTTCTGCCGCATCGATGGTAGCCAGCAGGTCTTTGCCTTCGGGCAAGGCTGCACCTGGTTTGGCTTCGGGGCCGGTTACATACACGAAACGGTTCTTATCGTCTTTGAATTTCTTCGATACTGCGTTTACATCTTCGAGGGTGATGCCGGGCAGCAGGGTTTTGGCATATTCAAATTCTTTGTCCATGCCAGGAATGGGCTCCTGTTGCAGGAAATTGTTGGCATATTCTTCTACGTAGTTATCGCTCTCGGTCTTGTCGCGGTTGTTGTACATGCGCTCGTAATTGGCGAGCATGGACTTCTTCGCGCGATCCAGTTCTGAGGCAGTGAAGCCAAAGCGTTTTACGCGTTCAATTTCTTCTACCAGGGCGTTGAGTGCTTTGTTCACATCACCGGTACCAGCAGCAGCAAATCCGCCGAAGGCGTCATAACCACGGGCATAAGACCCGAAGCTGACGGAACCATAGAGGAACGGTGCGTTCTCTTTCTGCGTCAACTCCTGCAGGCGCTGGTTGATGAGGGAGGTGAACATTTGCTTGACGAGGAAGTCGCGGTAGTCGCCCACGGTGGAGGAAGGCTTGTCTTTGAAAGCGGGGTAGTTGATCGAGACGGTATAATTCGTGGCTTCCTTATCAGTTACGACCATGGCCTCGTTGTCGTTGTAAGCGGGCACGTCGGCATATTCGCGTGTGCGGGGTGTAGCGGGATTGGTCATTCCGGCAAAGTGCTTACGGATCAGCGCCTCTGCTTTGGCGGGTTCGATATCGCCTACTACGATCACGGCCATCAGGTTGGGACGGTACCAGTCTTTGTAGAACCGGCGGATGGCATCTGGCTTGAAGTTGCGGATGATGCTGTCGATACCGATGGGGATGCGTTTGGCGTATTTGGAACCTTCGAAGAGTTTGGGATAGATCTTTTTGAACATGCGGTCCTGCGCACCTTTGCCGAGGCGGCTTTCTTCGAGGATGATGGGCCTTTCGCTCTGGATGTCATCATCGAGATAGGTGACGTTGTGGGCCCAGTCTTCCAGCACCTGGAATCCTTTTTCGAGGTTGCCGGGTTTATCGGTAGGGATGGGCAGGATGTACACGGTTTCATCAAAACTCGTGTAGGCATTGAGGTCGTTGCCGAATCCAACGCCGATATCCTGGAGAAAGGATACGATATCGTTTTTCTTGAAATGCGTAGTACCATTGAAGGCCATGTGCTCAGCCATGTGGGCAAGGCCTTGCTGATCGTCGTCTTCATTGATGGAGCCTGCGTTGAGCACGAGGCGCAGTTCTACTTTTTGCTCGGGCTTTTTGTTTTGGCGGATGTAAAAAGTCAGTCCGTTGTCGAGTTTGCCAATCTTCACTTTGGGATCGATGGGCAGTTTGGTGGACAGGTCTACCGTGCCATTTTGTGCGAATGCCGGTGCAGCCGTGATCGCAACGACCAGGAGCAGCAGCCATTTTGTACAGGCAGCGAAGGGTTTGTTCATGATCATGTATTTTTTTAGTCCGTACAAAATTATCCGTACGGGTGTACAAAATACTGCCTTTTGTATAAAAGGGGATAAAATCCGCTTATTTACCCATTTACGGCCTGATTATGATAACGGTAGCGGGAAGGCATAAAAAAAGTGGGCCGGTTACCGACCCACTCCTTTGATTATCACTTATGTCTGATTATTTGAATGCTTCTTCTACCACTTTACCCACGGTGCCATTGGGCATCTGGATGTGCAGCAGGGCTGCGATGGTCGGTGCAAAATCGGTCATATAGGTTTCGCGGTTGGTGCGGCCCTGTTTGATGCCCCATCCATAGAACACCATGGGGATATGTGCATCGTAGGGGTTCCAGGCACCATGGGTAGTACCGGTCGCGCTACCATCGAACCAACCTGGCTGGGTCACGATCTGGATATCGCCGCTGCGGCTGGGGTACCAGCCATTGGACATCATTTCACGTTGCGTCGCAGTGAAAGGTATGTTCATGATCTCGGACAGGTCAAAAGCACGTGATATGCCCGGCTGTTTGCTCAGGTAATCAACAATATATTGCTTCACGGCTTTCTTATCGAGGTTGAGCGAATCAATCTTATGCTGGTTGAGGTGGATCTGATAGTTATAGCTGCCAGCGATGAGTTTATCGGCACCGAACTTTTCTTTGAGACCTGCGGCCAGTTCTTTGTTCCAGCGATCATCTTCAATGGTGCCACCAGGCAGTTTGTTGGCTTTGTTGAATCCGGGCACATGTGCTACGCCGTGGTCGGCCGTCAGGAATACAGTGTATTGTCCTTTTCCTACTTTCTCATCGAGGAACTTGAAGAAATTGCCGAAGGTGGTATCGAGGCGGAGGAAATCATCTTCCTGCTCGATCGAGTTGGGACCGAATGCGTGGCCCACATAATCGGTAGAGGAGAAACTTACCGCGAGGAAGTCGGTGATATCATCCGCACCGAGTTGCTCATTGATGACCGCGGCCTTGGCGATCTCGGCTGTCATGGCGTTGCCATAGGGGGTGCTGGAGATTGCGCCATAGTTCTTACCGATGAAGCGTTTCAGGTCATAGGGAAATCCTTTCTGATCGGCTCCGAATGATTTTCCTTCCCAGGGTTGTTCGTCAGCCGTGCTTTGTACATAGGTCTCTTTGGGATACATGGTATTCCAATCGAGCCCGTAGTATTTATCGACGTTCTTCTGGGCGTTATAGTCTTTTACCCATTGAGGAAGGTCATTCATGTAATAGGTAGAAGTAATCCAGTCACCGGTCTTACTATCGTACCAATAAGCGGCGTTGGCCGAATGGCCGGCGGGGAGAATACCACCGCGGTCTTTGAGCGCGATGCCGATCACCTTGCTGCGGAAATTGGTGGCGAGGCGCAACTCGTCGCAGATCGTATTGGCGAGCATGTTGCGGGGACTCATTTCACCATTGGCCCCGGTAGTACCTACCGATTTGACGGTTTTATCTTCTGTGCAATAAACACTGCGTTGTTCGTATTTATCATACCAGTTATTACCGGTAATGCCATGGATGGCGGGTACACTACCGGTGTACACGGCGGTGTGACCACAGGCAGTAATGGTGGGCGTATAGGGAATGAGGCAATTATCGGCCGTAAAGCCTTGCAGCAGGAGGCGTTTGAAACCGCCGTCTGCTTTATAACGGTCGTAATAGCGATAGAGATAATCCCAGCGCATCTGGTCTACGACCATACCCACGACGAGTTTGGGACGAACGGGATTGTTAACATTGGTAGTGGGCGCGGCAGCAACAGGCTTGCGTGCTTGTGCAACAGTATTCAGGGCAAGCGCGGTGAGGCCGGAGAACAGGAGTAGTTTCCGCATGGAGCTATAAATTTCCGGCAAAGATAACCGGAGGGATAAATTGGCGTATTAAAATTTGATCAACAATGGATTGAAAGGCACCGAGGCATAGGCAGCAAGGCGGAAGACAGGCATTGAGGCATAGAGGCAGCAAGGCAACGAGGGAAATACAGGAAGGCAGCGGGGAACATGTCGGGGATAGGAGCCAGGCAAACAGGCATAGAGGCACAAACAACGAGGGAAGTATCAATAGGGTAGATAGTTATCGTGAGCACTTACTGGGAAAGGCTTTGAAACCGCAAGTCAGCCGCGAGCCAACATTTTAACATTCTTTCAACGATTGCAGTTAAAATCAACGCAGGCACCGGTTTTTAGCGGTTTTGTCACCAATTCGCATACGAGCCATTGGCCCAAATACGTTATTTTTGCCGCTTAGGTTATCATAACCAAACCTTTAACATATCCATTATATGGCAGACATTTTCGAAAGACTGTTGAAAAACTATGGCCCGATCGGGCAGCACCGTGAACGTGCGCATGGGTATTTCGCCTTCCCCAAGCTTGAAGGTGAAATCGGTAGCCGGATGAAGTTCCGGGGCAAGGAAATGGTGGTCTGGAGCCTCAACAACTACCTCGGCCTGGCCAATCACCCTGAAATCCGTAAAGCTGATGCAGATGGCGCTGCGCAGTTTGGTCTCGCCTCTCCCATGGGCGCGCGTATGATGAGCGGTAACACCAACTTCCACGAACTTCTGGAACAACAACTGGCTGAGTTTGAAAGCAAGGAAGACGCTATCCTGCTTAACTTTGGATACCAGGGTATGGTGAGCATCATCGACGTGCTGTGTGGCCGTCACGACGTGATCGTGTACGATGCCGAAAGCCATGCCTGTATCATCGACGGTCTGCGCCTGCATCCCGGTCACCGCTATGTATACAAGCACAATGACCTCGAAGATTTCGAAAAACAATTGCAACGTGCTACTGCCCTGATCGAAAAACAAAAAGCTGGTGGTATTCTGGTGATCACGGAAGGCGTATTCGGTATGGCCGGCGACCAGGGTAAGGTGAAAGAGATCGTTGAGCTGAAAGAAAAATATGATTTCCGCCTGCTGGTCGATGATGCGCATGGCTTCGGTACACTGGGTGAAAAAGGTGCCGGCGCTGGTGAAGCACAAGGTGCTCAGGATGGCATCGACCTGTACTTCTCTACTTTTGCGAAATCGATGGCATCCATCGGCGCATTTGTGGCCGGTCCGAAGTCTATCATCGACTATATCCGTTACAATATCCGTAGCCAGATCTTCGCCAAGAGCTTACCCATGCCGCTCGTACTGGGTAACCTGAAGCGCCTGGAACTGCTGCGCACCCGTCCCGAGCTGAAAGAAAAGCTTTGGGAGAATGCTATGAAACTGCAGAAGGGGCTGAAGGAAAAAGGTTTCGATATCGGCAAGACCGACTCTGTGGTTACCCCCGTATACATGAAGGGTGGCGTAGAAGAAGCTACGGCCATGGTGATGGACCTGCGTGAGAACTACGGTATTTTCTGTTCTATTGTAGTGTATCCCGTTATTCCTAAGGGTCATATCATTTACCGCCTGATCCCCACGGCTGCTCATACCGATGAGGATATTCGTTTGACGCTGATCGCTTTTGAGGAGACTAAGAAGAAGCTGGATGCAGGTGAGTACAAAGTAGAAGCTATTCCTGACATGGCGGAAGCCCAATAAGTTATTCAAAACTTATTAATACGATAGCCGGCCCTGTGCCGGCTATTTTTATACGTGCCTGGGGAACGACAGGGTGGTAAGGCTTGCAGCATGAGGGGCTTACCAGCCGGCTTTTTTATTAAATTATTGATTCAGAGCAAGTAAATGACAGAACCCCAGGGTCTGTTTAGCGGTTTATATGGGCTAGTCAGCGTAATATTTGGTGATTTTGTCGTTTAAATGGAAGAACGATCGCTTTAGCCGAAGTTAATATGTAATTTTTACCCCAAACCTCCGTTTATGCCTCGGATAAGGCAGTTTGATCAAACCGTGGTTTAATGAAGGCAGTCCTGCTGTTACTGGCATCTAGTTTTTTCTGGGGCATATCCTGTATGGCCCAGAAGAAGCATTCCAATGACAGTGTCGACGTCACCATCCGCCTCAAACCACCTGGCCGTATGCCGGTGAGTGATTCGGTGATGGTCATTTTCGATCGTTACGACCAAACTGGTGCCGGGATTATTTACGGCATTTACCGACCGGTCAACAATGTGATCGTCATCCCCAAAGTGCCAGCAGCCCGATACTATATCGAAATCGCCTGTATGGGCGTCAACCGCGAGCGGTTTACCGAACTCACCTACGTCAACAAGCGCCATAATAACGTTTTCAGCTACCGCGTCAAGAAGAGCGGCACCTTTACACCAGGCCTTGCCGTGATCCCCGTAGAACCCATCGATCCCAGCAAATTGAAGATCCTCGATCAAAAAATGTAATCTATCGTCGTGGAGTATGCCTTTTGCAGACAGCTTGACACCCGCTACCATTTGTCATTTACAAGCGGTAAGTGCATAGCTGCGTACGATACTGGTAGGTGCAAAAAAAGAGTCCCGCCTTGCGGCAGGACTGCACTAATCAAATACCATTAACCATTAAACCTTATCCTATGAAAATTCAAATATAAGATGTCTGCCGTAAATCAATGGTTGCACGCCAGTATTTTTTTTATGTAATTGATCCCGGTCAAACGCTGAATAGGGGATGATACCACCGGCATTCAACTGGATGCAGTAACCGTAAAGGCTAGAGCAGCTAATAGCCTACCCGTCGCAGCTAAAACGTTATTCTTATCGTGCTCCCAGTTATTAACCGTTATTAGCCCTCTATTAACATATTTTAACATTTCACTGTCTACCTCCCGGATTCAACTATCTACCAACTGGCTTTGAAGCTTCGTTGAAACTCACCAAAGTCTTTCTTTCCATCATGCCCTTCGCCGAAGTATTTGACGAGTAATTCCAGTTCAGGGGGGGTAAGATATCCAGGTATGGCCTGCGGTTCTCCATTAACGGGAATAATGACCGTGGTGGGATAAGATAACTGCCCCCGGGTAAGGGCCAGTGCCAGCTCGTTGGTCTTGTAGTCAGCGTTATAGGCGTAGCTCTTGCCCCGCCAATTGAGGACCTCGCGTGTTTCAGCGTCGATCTTTAAAGGATAGAATTTTTGCTGCAGGTAAGCTGCTACGTTTTTGTTGGCGTAGGTCTTTTTATCCATCACCTTGCACCAGCCACACCAGCCTGTATACAGGTCGATGAGCACTGGCTTTTTACTGACCTTCAGGCTGTCCTCCACCTGAGCGAGCGTCAGCCAGCGTAATTTATCATTGCCGGCGACTGGCCTTTGTGCACAGGAAAAAACGGCGATCCAGCCGAACAAAAGCGCCACTTTGAGGGTTTGCATACTTATTTTTGTTAGTGGATGGCAACGGCAGGATGGTTTCCCTGCACGCTGTTCTTCTATAACGTTATTTTGTTGTTTAAAGTTAACTGAATTCTCATGCATAAAATTGTGCTTGCCATCACCGGGGCCAGTGGATCGATCTACCCCAAGTTGTTGTTGCAAAAGCTGCTGACCATTCCGGATCAGTGGAATGAGTTGGGCGTGGTGATGACCACCAATGCCCGGCAGGTATGGGAAACTGAATTGGGCAACGATGAATATAAACAACTGCTGCAGGATACCGATAAAGTGAAGGTGTACGGCACTATGGACTTCAATGCCCCCTTTGCTTCTGGTTCCGGTCGCTTCAACACGGTGATCATCGCCCCCTGCTCGATGGGTACGCTGGGACGTATTGCTACGGGCGTATCCTCCGACTTGATTACCCGGGCTGCCGACGTAGTCCTCAAAGAGCGGCGCAAACTGATCTGCATGATCCGCGATACCCCCTACAACCTGATCCATATCCGGAACATGGAAACGGTTACCCTGGCTGGAGGTATTATTTGCCCCGCCTCGCCTTCTTTCTACAGCAAACCTACCACGATCGAAGAAGTGGCCGCTACAGTAGCCGACCGGGTGCTGGACCTGGCAGGATTGGATATTTCCACGTTCCGGTGGGGGTCCTAGTTAAGGATACGATAAGACATTAAAAAAGGCTGATGGTGATCATCAGCCTTTTTTAGTTATTTGTGCCCGGAGTTATCAGCGAAGATCTACTTCTTCTACGCCGGGGTATTTGCTCTTGTCGAATACGAACATCGCATCGGTGAGGGGGGCTTTACCATTCAGCGAGCTAACGGTGTAGCTGATCTTGGTGCCACTCTTGTCGAGGATACGGGTGCTGTAAATGCTCTTGGAGGCTTTGTCTACCAGCAGGAATACCTTGTGAAAAGCCTTGGTTTTATCCACGGGTGTCATTTCGATCTCCACCAGGGTTTTGCCGGCTTCTTTCTTCTCGCCATTCAGCTTGTAGAGAAAATCCTTGTCGTAGAAATTGGTAAACAATTTCTGGGGAGTAATCATGCTGCCAGAGCCATCAAGCTTGGTAATAGTCACCTCGTTGGCACTTTTGTCGTATGTCCAGATATTGGAGCCATCGCAGAAGATCTCGGTACCACCAGCCAGGCTGACGCGGTATTTGGAGCCTTTCATGGAAACGGTTCCTTTCTTATTGTCGAGTACCTTGCCCTTACCATCTTCATTTTTAAGGGCAAAAGCTGCCTGTACTGCTTTGTAGGTCTTGAACTTTGCACTTACCTCGTCGAGAATTTTCTTAGCTGCTGGATCGCTGGTCACGGGTTGATCGCCCACCTTCGCCTGGGAAAACCCTGTAAATCCGGCCAGTATGCAGCTAACAACAAATAAAACAGATTTCATTTATAGGTATTTGTGATTGAATGTGTCGGTAAAAGCCGCAAAGATATTGGTTTGCGTCAAAAACTTAGACGCCGTTTCGTGGCCGACCGTTTAGTCGTTATGAATTAATTAACAGTTTTTGTGCCACGGCGGGAAAAGCGGGCAGGGCAATAAAAAGGGACCGAAGTCCCCTATCCTATTCACTTATATAAAGTTAGCCAAGTGCTGCTCGAGGTCCATCTCCGTTTTGATGAGTACATCGCGGGCTTTGGAACCCTGGCTGGGACCTACAATCCCGGCCGCTTCGAGCTGGTCCATCAGTCGGCCCGCCCGGTTGTACCCGAGCTTCATACGACGCTGCAGCAGTGAGGTTGAACCGATCTGACTGGTCACGATCATACGTGCCGCATCTTCAAACAGGGAGTCGCGGTCGCTGAGGTCAAAATCTTTGCCTTCCAACTCCTTCTCATCCACGTATTCAGGCAACATGAAGGCCTGGGGATAACCATTCTGGGCGCCAATGTTATCACACACGCTTTCTACTTCGGGGGTATCTACAAACGCACACTGCAAACGCGTGAGCTCACCATTGTACGAGATCAACATATCCCCCTTACCGATGAGCTGCTCAGCACCACCCGTATCGAGGATGGTACGGGAGTCGATCTTGGACGATACTTTGAAGGCGATACGGGCCGGGAAGTTGGCCTTGATCGTACCGGTGATGATATTTACAGAAGGACGTTGCGTAGCAATGATCAGGTGAATACCAACGGCACGGGCCAGCTGGGCCAGTCGCGCAATCGGCATTTCTACCTCTTTACCAGCCGTCATAATCAGGTCGGCAAACTCATCCACCACCAACACGATGAAGGGCAGGAACTGGTGGCCCTTCTCGGGGTTGAGGCGTCGCTTGACAAACTTCTCGTTGTATTCTTTGATATTGCGGGTACCGGCCTCTTTGAGCAGGTCGTACCGGTTGTCCATCTCAATACAGAGGGCATTGAGGGTGTGGATCACTTTCTTGGTATCGGTAATGATGGCCTCTTCTTCGCCGGGCAACTTGGCCAGGAAGTGGTTTTCGATGGTGCGGTAAAGCGTCAATTCCACTTTCTTGGGATCCACCAGTACCAGCTTCAACTGTGACGGGTGTTTCTTGTAGAGCAGCGACACGAGGATGGCATTGAGACCAACCGATTTTCCCTGACCGGTAGCACCGGCCATCAGCAAGTGCGGCATGGTGGCAAGGTCGACGATGAAGTTTTCGTTGTCGATCTTTTTACCAATCGCCACCGGTAAACTGAAAGTATTGGCCTGGAATTTCTCCGATGCCAGGAGGGTCTTCATACTCACCACGGTCTTCTTTACATTCGGCACCTCGATACCGATGGTTCCTTTACCCGGAATGGGCGCAATGATACGGATACCCAGGGCCGCGAGCGACAGGGCGATATCGTCTTCCAGGTTCTTGATCCGCGAAATACGTACACCAGCCGCCGGTACGATCTCGTAGAGCGTCACCGTAGGACCCACGGTAGCGCTGATCTTCTGGATATCGATGTCGTAGTTCTTGAGGGTAGTGATGATCTGGTTTTTGTTGGTCTCCAGTTCGGCCGGGTCCTGGAAGATCTTTTCACTACCATGCTGCTCCAGCAATTCGAGCGAAGGATATTGGTAATCCTTCAGGTCGAGGGTGGGCTCGTACGGTATGTTCAGGTTGGGCTTGCGTTCTTCTACTACCGGCTCCTCTCCTTCTGCGGCCACGTCATCCACCTCTGGATATTCGGGCATGGACTTGATCTCGAGCTCGAGGTTGGCGGCGGCCTGCTTGGCTTTCTCGGCTTTAGTAACCCGGGGCGGCAGGGCAACAGGCTGCTGTATTACCGGGGGCGGTATTTCGAGGGGTTCTTCTTTTTCGGTGAGCTCGAATGGTGGTAGGTCTTCTTCTTCCAACTCCTCTTCTTCTTCCTCTTCGGGCCTTTCGATGAGCTCCATGTCTTCGAGCAGCTCCTCGTCTATTTCGAGCTTGGGCGCCAGCAGCGGGGCTGCCGTGTCGCCTTTCTTCAGTTTATTGCTGCGCTTGGGTTTAGGCTGTGGCTCCTGTTCTTCTTCATTGACCGGCAATACGGCTCCTTCCAACAATTCTTCGGCAGGCTTTTTCTTGGGCAGGCTGGGTACATTGAATACCGGATTAAAGCGCCAGATGAAATAAGCCAGTCCGCCGACGATCAGTACGCAGGCGGTCCCTACCTTACCGAGCAGGCTTTCGAGCCAGTCGCTGATCATGGTGCCGAAGGCGCCTCCCCAGGCAAACTGGCTTTTGCCTGCAAAGAAGGCAAAGCCGACACTGAAGAACACCACGCCGACGATCAGGTAGCGGACATTGCGCCAGATGGAAAAGATCTTTTTTCCAAACAGGGCATTGGCGCCCATGACGAAAAAGAGGGTGCAAAACAGGAAGGACGCGAGTCCAAACCCATTGTAGAAAAACTGATGCGAGATATACGCGCCGATATTCCCCAACAAATTAAGGGTCTTTACCCCGGCGGAGGGCCAGAGGATAGAGGCTCCCTTAAACACCTTATCCTGGTCTTCGGCCCAGGTAAATAAATAGGACGTAAAGGCAATGAACAGAAAAAGGCTTACCAGTAAGGATACGGTGCCGGCGATCTTGTGGGTACGCTCATCTTTCACTATCTGCTTCACCGAAACCTGTACTTCTTTCTCAGGTTTCAGTTTATCAGATTCAGAAGCTTTGCTTTTCCCCGATTTTAAGCGATTGGCCATGGTTACAAAGATAAGTAGTTGATCAAAACTGCCCCATATTCAAATAAAAGCGTTGCGTTGGTACTAAATATTGTATTTTACAAGGTCTATCAACATGAAACTCCGGGCGCACCTACCTGTCTCTTCGGATCATAACCCGATCCGCCGTTCCTGTATGGCTACGGTGGTCGCGGCGGTTTTCTTCTTCGCCTTGTTGGTGGCCAGCCTTCCCGGTTACGGCCAGTCCGACTCTTCCCATACCAATTCCGATGGCCGTGAAACGGTTTCCCCGATTCCGGAGCCTGCTGCTCCCGCTGCTGATACCCTTTCGACCTTGACCCCATCCGGGGCCATCGATATAGCCCGCATCCGCTTTAACCGGTCGGATGTGGAAGGATTTGCCGTGGCGACCTTACCCATGTCGGCCGACTGGAATAAATCAGCGGGCATTCGTGATCTCCCCTATCAGCCACTCCAACGCCTGTTGCCCCCGCGGTACATCGAACAGGACGTATACGAGCGGTTCACCCTCACGAATAGCGGCGACTCTGCCCGGTCGATGCTCTTTTTGCCGGGCTTTTATTGCCGGAATATCGAATTGTTCCGTGATTCAGCCGGTACATTCATAGCAGTGCCCGATACTATTCAGCGGAGGCGCATGTTGGGCGCTATTCTGGTCAGACTGGCCCCACACGAAACCGCGACCTACTACTGCAAGTTCAATTTTGTACGAACCAACGTCAACAATATTATTCCCCGCCTGGTGGAAAAGGACTATTTCCGGCAATGGAAATCATCTATCCGCGACCGCGATTACCTGCTGGATGTGGTGACCTATGTGGCCTGCGGTATCCTGCTGATGATGATCTTTTATTCGCTGGCGGTATACCTGCAAAATAAGAACCGGGAATTCATCTTCTATGCCCTGTATACTTTTTGTACGGCATTCCTGCTGTTTCTCAAATCGTACCTCAACCTGAGCGGCACCCATTTTCATTATTTCTATGAGGAATACCTGGATTTCATGTTGATGACGGCCAGTGTATTTACCTACCTGTACTTTGTGCGTCAGTTCCTGAATACGAAAGAACAGCATCCACGGTTGGATCGCTTCATGCGCTGGAGCAAACTGGTGATGGTGGTATTCAGCCTGGTATTCTCCTTCCTGTATTTCTTCACCAACAAGTACATTGTACTGGGGGTGATGGAAAATCTGGTGATGAAACTGATCTTCTTCGTCGTTGGCTTTACGTTCATTGTGTATAGCATCAAGAAGAAAGATACGTTGCTGAATTACCTGGCGCTGGGCAACCTGGCGTTGGTGGTATTCTCCATGATCTCGCTGGCGATGTTGTTGTTCCGGATCTGGCCGGCCAACAACGATTCCCAATGGAGCATCTTCAACCGGTCGATCTTTTACTACGAGATCGGGCTGGTGCTGGAGTTGTCGTTCTTCCTAAGCGGATTGGCTTGGAAGAACCGCCGCGATATCGTGGAAAGGGTAAAAGAACGGGAAAGGCTGAAACTCGAGAACGAACGGAAGGAATTTGAAAAGCAGATGGCGGTAGTAACGGCGATGCAAGGCGAAAGAGACCGTATATCAGCGGATATGCACGATGAACTGGGATCGGGGGTGACGGCCATCCGCCTGATGAGTGAGATCCTGAAAACGAAGATGAAGCACCAGGAGATACCCGAGCTGGAAAAGATCTCTAACAATGCCAATGACTTGCTGGGTAAGATGAATACCATCATCTGGACCATGAAGAGCAGCAACGATACGGTGGAAAGCCTGATTGCCTACATACGCGCTCATGCCATCGAGTACTTCGACAATACGCCGATCGATGCTACGGTGAGGCTGCCGGCCGTGATCCCACAAGCGGACATCAGTGGCGAGAAACGCCGGAATATTTTCCTCAGTGTGAAGGAAGCGCTCAACAATGCCATGAAACACTCGCAGGCCAACCAGATCTGGATCGATATCGCCACGCAAGAGAATCTGTTGATCATCCGGATCGTAGACAATGGTGTGGGTATCGATACCGAGCAACTACGCCGCTTTGGCAACGGGCTCAGTAATATGCGCCGACGCATGGAAAGTATTGGTGGCGCTTTCAATATCGAGTGCGACGGGCAATGTGTGCTGACGTTTGAGGCGCCGATCTAGTCGCTGCCTGTTTTCTTTTATATCGATTTACTTTTCAATATTGCTACAAAGAGGGCGATCCAGCCGGCGATGAAGAAGAGTCCGCCGAAAGGGGTGATGGCACCGATGCCACTCAATCCGACCGTATTGGTAGCTTTGAGGGCCGTCAGCACATACAAGGAACCAGAGAACAGTACGATGCCGATGATGAAAAAGATACCGGCATAGCGCAGCCAATCGGCATTCAGCTTATCGTACAACATCGCTACGGCGATGAGCGCAAAGACATGGTAAAACTGGTACCGCACGCCTGTTTCAAAAGTGCCGACGGTTTCTGGGGGCACGATCTTCTTCAATCCATGGGCTCCAAAAGCACCAAGCGCCACAGAGAGTGCGCCCAGCAGGGCGGCTGTTTGCAAAAATCCTTTATGCATGTAGAACGGTTTGTATGAATTCATTCATGGAGATGGCATCTTCCTGGTCGAGGATCACATCGGCCTGCTCATAGTACATTCTGCGTTCGTTCAGCTTGCGCAGGATATAGGCACGAAGGTCTTCATCTGTAATATCTTTAATGAGTGGCCGTTTGGCCTTTTCTTTCAGCAAACGCTGCAGCAACACATCGACCTGGGTATTGAGCCATACCACGATCCCAACCCGCTTCATGTATTCGATGTTGTTGAAGAAGCAGGGCGTGCCTCCTCCGCAAGAAAGCACCAACGATTCGTGGCCTTCGACAAGGGCTTCCAGCGTATGTTTTTCCAGCTGACGGAAGTATTCTTCGCCCGCATCGGCAAAGATCTCCGTCACAGTTTTGCCTTCTGCCTTCACGACTTCTTCATCGAGATCGAAGAAAGGAAGTTGCAGGCGGTGCGCAACCTGTTTGCCCCAGTGTGTTTTTCCGGACCCCATGAATCCTATCAATATAATCCTCATCGGTTGTGGTTTGTCGAATGTGTACGTATAAAAGATCGTATCAAGCGGCATGGCCGGAAAGGTGGCCGGCAGTTCTTCTTTTGCCACGCGGTGAAATCCATTGCGTTCATAAAACCGGTGGGCCGCCTTGAAAGGCTCGATGGTGCCGAGGTGTATGGCTTGTACGTGTTGCCGCTTGCACCAGGCAAATACGACGTCCATCAGTTGTTGTGCCACGCCTTTGTCGCGCCCCCTGAAATCGGGGTGAACGAACATTTTGCGCAAAGCTACTTCGTTGTGGCCGATATCGATCAGTGCGATCGTCCCTACGACTGTATTTTCTTCGATGGCCAGCCAGAAATTGCCGTTGCCATGCTGGTAAAAGGTGGGTACTGAGCGCAGGTCGGGCTGGTCGGCGGCGGTAATGGGTACGCCAAATTCGCCTGCCTGTATGCCTACGATGAGGTGGATGGTCTGGTCTTCGTAGGGCTTGCTGTGTTCTATGATCTGCATTCGCTTCGTTTCTTTTCTGCTGTTACATGCCCTCGTTTGAGGGCGCTGGTCAGCGGATTTGGTGATCGACTGGCCTGTATAACAATTTGCGGACGCCGTTGTTGCTGCCAATCCCATTATTTAAAAGCATTGAGCCCGGTAACATCCATGCCGGTGATGAGCAGGTGGATATCGTGAGTACCTTCGTAGGTGATCACGCTTTCAATATTCATCATATGGCGCATGACGGAATACTCGCCGGTAATACCCATGCCACCCAGCATTTGCCGGGCATCGCGGGCTATACTGGCAGCGATCTCGCAGCCGTTGCGCTTGGCCATGGACACCTGTTGGGGTGTGGCCTTGTGCGCGTCCATCAAAACGCCCAGCCGCCAATTGAGCAATTGGGCTTTGGTGATCTCGGTGATCATTTCTGCCAGTTTCTTTTGCTGTAGCTGGAAGCCACCAATGGGACGGTCGAACTGTACGCGCTCGAGCGAATAGCGCAGGGCGGTATCGTAGCAATCCATGGCGGCGCCCACGCTACCCCAGGCGATGCCATAACGGGCGCGGGTGAGGCAGCTCAGGGGGCCTTTCAGCCCCTTGACATTGGGCAGTATGTTTTCTTTGGGCACTTTGACATTGTCGAAGACCAGCTCGCCGGTAGCGGATGCGCGCAGGCTCCATTTACCGTGGGTGGTGGGGGTGGAGAATCCTTCCATCCCACGCTCCAGTATGACGCCCCGGATATCGCCGGCTTCGTCTTTAGCCCAAACCACCGCCACCTGTGCAAAGGGAGCGTTGCTGATCCACATCTTGGTACCGTTGAGGATGACATGATCGCCTGCGTCTTTGATGTTGGTGAGCATGCCGGCAGGATTGGAGCCGTGGTCGGGCTCCGTCAATCCGAAGCAACCCAGCCATTCTCCGCTACCCAGTTTGGGCAGGTATTTGCGGCGTTGTTCTTCGCTGCCAAACTCATAGATAGGAAACATGACGAGCGAACCCTGTACGGAGGCCGTAGAGCGTACGCCACTGTCACCGCGTTCCAGCTCCTGCATCATGAGGCCATAGCTGACATAATCCAGCCCTCCCCCACCGTATTCGGCAGGTATGGTGGGACCGAAGCAGCCGAGCTCGCCGAGCTGCTTAACGATGTGCTGCGGAAATTCGGCCCGTTGCGCATAATCTTCTATGATTGGGCTGATCTCTTTTTTTACGTAGTTGCGGACGGTTTCGCGGATGAGCTTGTGTTCTTCTGTTAGCAATTCATCGATGGCGAAGTAATCGGGACTGGTGAAATGGTCTGTTTTAGCGGCCATGTTTCCTCGTTTTTGTCAATGTGGTGCTAATGTACGAATAAAGGCCTAAAGGCAGCAAGGCACCTAGGCATCGAAGGGAAAAGGCAAGACATTGATAAGTAGTAAGTTGAGCCCATTTTAGGGTATTTAAGAGCGATAAAGTCTAAAATGCGGGCAATATCTGCGAAGGGTTGAGGCCCAACTAAAAAGGCTAATGCGAAAAAAGTTATATTGGATATGCAACATCCTTTTGATGGCGCTGTCTCTTTCTATGAACAAACACTAAATCATTCATCTGTGGAGCTGACTGCAAACACCGTCCGGGATGAATTGGTAGAACGATGTAAGGCGGGCGATAGCCTGGGTTATCAATTGTTGTATCAACGTTATTCCAAAGCCATGTATAACACGAGTCTGCGTATTGTGAACAATACGGCAGACGCGGAAGATGTTCTCCAGGAAGCGTTCCTGGATGCCTTCCGGTCGCTGCACGATTTTCATTACCGGTCGACCTTCGGGGCCTGGTTGAAGAAGATCGTCATCAACAAGTCGATCAATACGCTGCGCAAGCGACGCGGTTATACCGTAGAGATCGACGAAGAACGGGAAGATGGCGTCAACGCCATTGTCCAGGAAGACCCGATCGACGAAGCAGAGATCCAGTATCGGGTAGATGAAGTGAAGCGGGGCATTCAACGGTTGCCAGATGGTTACCGCGCCGTAGTGAGCCTCTACCTGCTGGAGGGGTACGACCAGGAAGAGATAGCAGGCATATTAGGGATCTCGCACAACACGGTGCGGACCCAGTATGTAAGAGCGAAACAAAAATTACTGAACATTATCAAACAAGGAGTTTAAGCTATGAGTAGCAGATTAGAACAATACATGCGTGAGCACCGGGACGAATTCGATAGCGAAGTACCAGCACCACAGGTGTGGAGCAAGCTCGAACAGGAACTGATGCCGAAGAAGAACAAAGGCAAGGTGTTTTCCATGACCATTTTACGCTGGAGCGTTGCCGCAGCGATCCTCGTGCTGGCTGGTATGGGTGTGTTTCATTTGTTCAATGCCGGCAACGGTGGAGCTGTACAACCGACTATTGTGAAGAACGAAGGCGATGTATTGCTGAAGGACATCAACCCCACGTATGCTAAAGAGGTATACCATTTCACGCAGCTTATTGAACTGAAGCAAAATGAGCTGAAGAAAATTGAAAAAGACAACCCCGATCTCTATAAAAAGTTCCTCGGCGACATCACCAAGCTGGACAGTTCGTACAATGTACTCAAGAGCGAACTGCCTACCAATGCCAACCGGGAACAATTGTTAGAAGCGATGATCCAGAATTTGCGGCTGCAGACCGAGTTACTGAATCAACAGCTTCAGATCATTCAACAAATCAATCAATCTAAAAATTCGGATAGCGATGAAAGCAATAGTAAAATTTCATAGTGCACTTCTTTTAGTATCTGCCATAACCCTTGGCCAACCTGTACTGGCAGCGAACGACCCGCTGGTAGAAAAAACAAAAACGATCTCTAAAACCTATCCTGTCAGCTCATCGGACCAGATCGATCTCAGCAACTCGTTTGGCGAGATGAAGATCAGCACCTGGAATAAAAACGAAGTGAAGGTCGATATTGTGATCACTACGGAAGCAGGCACCGAAGAACGTGCCCAGGAATTATTGGATGCCATCAGCGTCAACGATGGTAAATCCGGCAACCGGATCTACTTTAAAACCAAGGTGGGTGATAACAGCAGCTCCAATAAGCGCGGCAAAGGCGAGAAACAAAGTTTCAGGATCAATTATACCGTGTTTCTGCCCGACAATGCCAACCTGGATGCTACCAATGAATTTGGGCCCATGTCGATCGGCGACTTCAATGGCAAGGGAGACTTCACGAACAGATTTGGCAGCTTCACAGCAGGCAAACTGAATAATCCGATGGTCAACGTGGAATTTGGCAAGGCCAATATCGAGTCGATCAACAATGGTGGCAATATAACGATCAAGTTTTCCCGTGCCATCATCGGCGGTATGTCGGGCGATATCAGGGCTTCTTTCGAGCATTGCAATGGTATCAAGATCAAGCTGAACAATGACCTGAAGTCGATCGATGTACGGAATGCGTTTTCTCCGCTGTATGTGGATGTGCCTACCAACTTCTCTGCGCGGTATGATGTACGTACCAGCTTCAGCAAGTTGAAAAACAATACTTCGTTCTCAATCCCCGAGGAAGGTGAAGATGATCGCGGGCCTAAGTTTGACCACCGCTACAACGGTAGTTCCGGTAGTGGCAGCGCGAATATCAAGATCAAGTCCGAATTCAAAGATGTATCGATCGGTCATAACCAAACTTTCGACGTCAACTCCGACGACAAGAAGAAAGCGAAAGATATTTAGTACGTTAACAGATGAAACGAGCAGTCAGCAGAGTCGAAAAGACTCTTCTACGCGGGACGCCCCGGAAACGGGTGTGTCCCGTTTTTTTTTGAGGCAATCCCGCCATGCAGCGGGACAACGTAGGGAAAGGCAGTAACGATATTGTACAGATCGGCGGATATAGTTAACTTTAACTACCTAAAACAACGCCATGAAACAACTACTGCTTGCGGGCCTGCTGGCCCTGGGAACGGCTTCTTTCGCACAAAACTCGTCTTCTGCGACTACCACCCAAAAGCCGGAAGAACAGATCCGTCAATATTGGTTTGTTATGCTAACCAAGGGACCAACGCGTACGCAGGATTCTGCTACCGCGATGGCCATCCAAAAGGCGCATATAGACAATATCAACAAGCTGTACAACGAAGGCAAGATCAAAGTGGCCGGCCCCTTTGGCAAGAACGATCAGGGCTGGCAGGGTGTATTTATCTTCGACTGCCCTACCCGGGAAGAAGTGGAGCGCCTACTGCAAACTGATAAGGCCGTTGCTTCCGGTCGCCTGGCATTTACCGTTACGCCCTGGTACACCGCTCCTATTGGTAGTTTTGTAGCAGGTATACCTGAGAAGAAATATTAATCGTATGACCATTGAAGCCATTCAAGCCATCTGTATGGGTTTTCCCGGTGCCACGGAAGACATCAAGTGGGAGGATCGCCTGGCCTTCTGCGTGTGTGATAAAATGTTTTTGATCACCGTGCCGGATGAAGTGCCACAAAGGGCTTCCTTCAAAGCCACTGAAGAGGAGTATGAAGAGCTGATCAACCGGGAAGGTATCGTGCCCTCTCCCTTTTTGGCCAAGCACAAATGGGTGCGGATAAACGATATCAAAGTGCTGAGCAAGAAGGAGTGGACGTATTATATCGGGCAGTCGTACCAATTGATCACTTCCAAACTGCCGGCGAAGAAGCGGAAGGAGTTGGGGTTGTAAAAAGGCATCGAGGCAGCAAGGCAATCCTGGCATTTGCCGGTGGAAAGACAGTGGTAAAGGGGCAGCAAGGCCAAGAGGGTATTAAAATATTAAAGCCCGTCCAGCTGTAAGGCGAGACGGGCCAATATAATCACTGAAGCGGCTGCGGCCGCTTTTTATTGGTTGTTATTGCAGGTAGCCAGCCATTTCCTGCTGGTATTCCTTCGCCACTTTGGTGGCGGCTACGGCAAAGTCTTCGCCGGTAGACGCATAGATAATTGCACGGCTCGCATTCACGAGGATCCCTACCTCCTTGTTCATCGCTTTTTCGGAGATCTCTTTCAGGCTTCCTCCCTGCGCTCCTACACCCGGTACGAGGTAGAAATGGTCGGGCGTGAGTTTGCGGATATTCGTGAACCAGTCGCTTTGTGTAGCACCGATCACGTACATCAGGTTATCGGGTGTACCCCATTGCGCGGCGGTGGTCAACACTTTTTCATAGAGCTGTCCGTCGCCGGCGGGTTGCAGTTCAAAATCGGCAGCGCCACTGTTGGACGTGAGTCCGAGCAGGATGGTCCACTTGTCTTTGTACTCCAGGAATGGCTTCACGCTATCGGCTCCCATGTAAGGCGCTACTGTGATGGCATCGAAATTCATGGTTTCGAAGAATGCCTTGGCATATTGCGAGGAAGTGTTGCCAATGTCGCCGCGCTTGGCATCGGCAATCTTGAAATGCGTATCGGGTATATAATCGACGGTGCGCTCCATAGCCTCCCAGCCTACCAGGCCCAGTGCTTCATAAAACGCGGTATTGATCTTATAGCTAACACAGTAATCTTTGGTGGCATCGATGATGCGCTTGTTGAATTCAAACACCGGCTCGGGCGACGACAACAGGTGCCGGGGTATCTTGGTGATATCGGTATCGAGGCCTACGCAGAGGTAACTCTTCTTTGTTCTGATCTGCTCTACTAATTGTGCGCGTGTCATGTATTATTTTTATTTATTCAATATGCCCCTCAGTACTTCTACAAATCGCCATACTTCTTCGTACGTATTGTACAGGGCCACGGGTGCCAGGCGAATGACGTTGGGCTCGCGCCAGTCGACGATGATGCCGGCAGCTGTCAGTGCATCGAAACAGGTGCGTCCGTCGCGGTGCATGAGCAAAGATACCTGACTACCGCGACTCTCCGCCGTACGGGGCGTAATGATCTCCATAGCGCCGGCGGGTATGGTTGCTTCCAATTGTTCGAGCAGGAACCACAACCAACTATTGAGTTGCTGTCGCTTTTGCTGGATGGCTTCCCAGCCTGCTTCTTCCACTATATCAAGTGCTGCCTTATGAGCAGCGTACAACAGCATGGAGGGCGTACTGAGGTTCCATCCTTCCGCGGTTGCGACCGGCACAAAGCCTTTCTCCATCCGGAAGCGGGTTTCTTTGTCGTATCCCCACCAGCCTGCAAAGCGATGGACGGATGCGTCGTTGTGGTAACGTTCGTGGATGTATACCCCACCAATGCCACCGGGCCCACTGTTCAGGTATTTGTAACTGCACCAGGCAGCAAAATCGACGTTACAGTTGTGCAATTGAATAACGACGTTTCCGGCCACATGCGCCAGGTCGAAACCGACCTTGGCTCCCACGGCCTGCGCTGCCTTGGTAATGGCCGCCATATCGAACAACTGTCCTGTATAATAGTTGATGCCTCCCCAGAGTACGAGGGCGAGCTCATCTTTGTGTTGTTCGATGGCCGCCAGGATATCTTCTTGCCGAAAGGTGTGCTCACCGGCTCGTGGCGCGAGTTCTACCAACACTTCGTTGGGATCGAGCCCGAGGTGCCTGATGTGCGTTTCGAACATGTATTGATCACTGGGGAAGGCTTTTGCTTCGCAGAGAATTTTGCGTCGCTTTGCTTCGGGCCTATAGAAGCTAACCATCAACAAATGCAGGTTGACGGTGAGCTGGTTCATCACCACTACCTCGTGAGGCAGGGCACCTACTACTTTGGCCAATGGTGCAGTCAGCGTATCGTGGTATTTCAGCCAGGGTTGATCGCCCATGAACCAGCCTTCTACGCCATACTGGCCCCAAGAATCGAGCACTTCCTGTAACCTTGCTTTGGTACGATAAGGCTGCAGGCCCAGTGAATTGCCGAGCAAATAGATCTGCTCGCCCCCATCGTGTGGCGGTATGATAAACTCCCGGCGAAAATGGGCCAGTGGATCTGCCTGATCGAGTGCCAGGGCCTGAGTGATGGTATTGCTGAATGTCATGTAGGAATGTTCGTTTAGATAGATCCTGTTTTGCCGCCATCTACCGGTATGCTGACGCCGTTGACGTATCCGGCGGCGGGACTGGCGAGGAAGGCAGCGACCGCTGCCAGCTCCTCTGCTTCACCGAATCTACGGGCGGGAATTTCATTGAGCATGCTTTCTTCGACTTCCTCGCTACTCTTGTTGAGCCGCCTGGCCGTTCCCTCGATGAGGCTGGTGAGTCGTTGCGTTTTTGTCAGCCCTGGTAAGATATTATTAACGGTGGTCCCGAACTGACCTACTTCATTCGCAAGCGTTTTAGCCCAGGAGGCAGTTGCTCCCCGGATGGTATTGCTAACGCCGAGATTAGCAATGGGAATGCGTACGGAGGTGGAGACGATATTGATGATGCGGCCATAGCCAGCTTCTTTCATGCCGGGTAATACTCCCTGTACTAAGAGCTGGTTGCATATGATGTGCTGGCTGAAGGCGGCGAGCAGGGCTTCGGATGTAGCCTCCGTGATAGGCCCTGGTGGCGGACCACCCGTATTGTTAACCAAAATATGAACGGGCTGATGGGCGACGATTTCGTCAATCGCCTGTTGCACCTGGGTGGGCTGTGAGAAGTCGGCCAGTTTGTAGCTGTGTGGCTGCTGGTGAGGAGTAGCCAGGCCAGCCACCACCTGTTGCAGGGCTTGTTCGTTGCGGGCGAGCAGGATGCAGGTAGCACCGAGCTGGGCCAGCTCTTCTGCAATGGCCTTTCCGATACCCTGTGTACTACCACCGATGACGGCCGTTTTTCCCTGTAAGGATGTGTTCATAAGCGGGATGATTTGCAGGGGCAAAGGTAGTGGAAAGGCAACGAGGGGAGGCGGGGTGGCAATAAAAAAGCGTCCGACATGGGCCCGGACGCTGCGTGTTGATAAGTGTACGATCTAGAACAAGTTGGGATAATCGCTAATGATGCCGTCGACGCCCATGGCTTTGAGCTTTTCAATGGTGGGTTTGTCGTTGACCGTCCAGGGCAGGATGCGCACCTGTTGGTCGTGGCATTCCTTCACCATTTCCGGCTTTACGAGAGTATACAGCGGACTATAGATATCGGGTTTGAACCCGAGCAATTTGATGTGTTCTGCAATACCTTTGGCATCAGCTACGAGGGCAGCTGTTATCATGCTCGGATATTTGCTGTTGATCACCTGCAGCGTGCGGAAGTCGAATGACTGTATGATCACGCGGGCACCAATGCCTTTTTTGTTGATCACTTCCATCAGCTTCGTAACAAACTCATCGGGTGCAGGATGATATTGTCCATCCGTCTTAGGGCTGCATTTTGTTTCTATGTTGTAGAAGACGGGCTTCAATCCTTTCTTCTTGATATACGTTTCAACTGAATCGATCACATCGGCCAGGCGGGGTTTGGTGGCAGCCATTTTCTGCTGGTCTTTGAACCCGGGATTCACTGCGAGACCTACGTCATACCGCTGCGTTTCTTCGTAGGTCATGCCAAATATATTCAAGCTGCGCTCTTCTGTCGATGTAACTCGGCTGCCATCAGGTTTGGTAGCGATGGAAGCAGAAAAGAATGGCTCGTGTGAGAGGATCACTTCTCCATCTTTGGTAATCACCGCATCCATCTCCAGTGTATTGACGCCGATATCGATGGCTTTGTACATGGCAGCCACGGTATTTTCGGGCATGAGGCCACGGCAACCGCGGTGCCCTTCTTTGTCAAATGCAGGAAGGTCGGAGGTTTTGGTCAGGGAATCTGTGCTTTTACGCGTTGCGTGACAGCTGACTACCAATAATACGATCAATGCCAGTTCTAATACGTCTCTCATTCGTTTCATTGTTCAAGATTACAGCATCTTCCGAAGGGAGATGTTGTACTAGCCTTTAAATAATTGTGATCTTCTTCTTTCCATTTCTTCGGCAATCGTTTGGGCATCGGCAGGACCTGCTTTCAATTCGTTCGTGATGTTGTCGAAGCTTGCTTCGTCACGATTCTGGCTAAGCTTAAAGACATTGTCGACCTGTGTTACGTTGATCTCGATGGCGACAATGGCTTTGATGAGCTTCTGAATGTATTCTTCGGGTAAAGCATCATAGGCACCCGGTGTATGTGGGCTGCCTTCAAAGTGGGTGGTAGCATCGCGCAGGGTGTTTCGCAGTTCGGCCTCATCGAGGAAGCGAACGGTACCCTGGGCCTGTACGGTGATGTAGTTCCAGGTGGAGCCCTGGTGCGGATTGGTATACCAACTGGCGCTTACATAAGTATGCGGGCCGGTGAAAATAGCGAGGACATTGGGATTTTGCTGCAACGCTTTGTGGTGGTCGGTATTGCGCATGATGTGACCGCGGAGGGTAAGCTGGTCATCTTGCTGGCGGATGAGTACGGGTACCTGGGTGGCTACCGGCTTATGGGCAGCATCCACGCCTGTGAGGACGATGAAAGGATTGGCCTTCATAAATGAAAGCACCTCCTCAAAGTTGTTCTCCTTGAAATAAGGCAAATGGTACATGTGTGAAGGGTTGCGGGCGCGAAAATACTTGATCTAAGACAATTTTAGACGTAAAAGTGGGGAATGGGGAAAACAGGCAGTAAAAGGCATCGAGGCAACCAGGCACAAAGGCAGCGAGGCGGTCACCTACAAAGGCAACAAGACACCAGGCAGCCGGGTTCAGCAGCAGTCCCGGCAACGCTGGGACAAAGGGCAATGACTTAGTGTTTCTTCTGTTGACCTGGGGCGTAGGGCTTGGCCGATTTAGAGCCAGTAACTTTTTTGGCCTGACCGGGTGGCAATGGTTTTGACCTGCTGCCGGAAATCAGTCCTTTACTGGAACAGGCAGGTGCCACTAATATGGTGACGGCGGCGAAGAGGCTAAGCAGGGTTTTCATGTGTTGTCGATTTGGGTGCAGTGTAAGCAAATAACGGGCCGGGCATAAAAAAAGCCGGTAAAGGATCGCTCCCCTGCCGGCTAGTATCTCAGCAATATATAGTTATTATTCAATCACTTCTGCTACTTTTCGGCTACCGAGGTTGGCATTGCGCATCGAAATGCTGCGGATGGTATTATCGGCAAACTCTTCAAATGCTGCCTTAGTGACGGCATCGTCGCCGACCATCGCGGGAATACCCTGGTCGCCACCTTCGCGGATGGACTGTACCAGCGGAATCTGACCCAGGAACGGTATTTCGTACTCGTCGGCCAGCTTTTTACCGCCCTCTTTTCCGAAGATGTAATATTTATTATTGGGTAATTCGGCTGGTACGAAATAGCTCATGTTCTCCACCAGCCCGATCAGGGGCACTTTCAATTGAGCCTGTCCAAACATGGCGATCGCCTTTTTGGCGTCGGCCAGGGCCACATCCTGTGGCGTGGTAACCACCACCACCCCGGTAACGGGCGCGGTTTGCATGAGGGTGAGGTGGATATCGCCGGTACCGGGAGGCATGTCGATAAACAGGTAATCGAGCTCATCCCAGTACACATCTGTCACAAATTGTTTGATGGCGGAAGAAGCCATGGGGCCGCGCCAGACCACCGCATTCTTTTCATCGACCAGCAGACCGATCGACATCAGTTTGATGCCGTAGCGCTCCAGGGGCACGATCATGCCTTTATCAGACCCTTCCACAGATTTCATCATGGGCCGCTCGCCGCGTACGCCAAACATAATGGGTACGGAGGGACCGTAAATGTCGGCATCCATCAGCCCCACGCGGGCACCTTTTTTCGCGAAAGCGAGTGCCAGGTTGGCAGCAACGGTGCTTTTCCCTACACCGCCTTTACCAGAAACGACGGCGATAATATTATTAACAGTAGGCAATACGGCACGGGTATCGCGACGGTTGGAAGTAGTGTTGGACGTGAAGTTGACGACGACCGTGGCTTCTTTATTGACCAGCAACTTAACGGCATTCACGCAGGCATTGCGGATATGGTCTTTCATGGGGCAGGCAGGTGTAGTCAAGACAACCGTAAAGGATACGAAATTGCCTTCTATCACTATGTCTTTGACCATGTTAAGTGTCACAATGTCTTTTCCAAGATCTGGTTCCTGCACATTACTCAAAGCCTCTAAAACTTTGTCGGGGGTCATCATCTAATTGTTTTGTTAAAATGATTCTGTTTGCTGCAAAATTAACCAATAACATGGTGATTTTGTTGACCGTATTTGAGGTTATCCTGTATATTTGAACCGCATGAAGAGACATTTACTACTTGCCGTTTTATTTGCAGTAGCTTTTCCGTTCCTGGCCAATGCCCAATTCGAGAAGCTGAAGGATTCCGTTATTCAATTATATGGTGTGGTGATGACCGCCGATAGCCTGAAAGCGTTGCCTTCGGTGAGTGTGGTGGTGAAAAGTGACGGCCGTGGTACCCAGACGAACGAGCAGGGTGTGTTTTCTATCGTTGTGCAAAAAGGCGACAAAGTAGAGTTTACCATCATCGGTTACAAGCCTAAAATCGCTGAAATTCCCCGCGACCTGGAGGGAAACCACTATAGCCTGATCCAGCTGATGGTGATGGACGCCCAGTTTCTGCCGGTAACTATCATTAAACCCAGGCCTACCAAGGAGCAGTTTGAGCGGGATTTTGTGAATGTACCGGTACCCGACGACGACCTGGAAACGGCCCGGAAGAACAATGACGAGACGAAACGCCGGGTGATTGCGCGGACCTTACCGCGGGATGGCCAGGAAAACAGCAATATGATGCTGAACAATACCAGCCGCAGTTATTATTACCGCGGTCAGGCCCCTCCCCAGAATATCTTCAACCCCTTTGCGTGGGGCGAATTCATCAAAGCCTGGAAACGGGGAGACTTCAAGAACAAGAACTAGCTTTAGTGCCATTGATATATTTGTGAAAGCGCCTTTCCAGGCGCTTTTTTCGTGCCCTACGACAAAAAGCGCCCTTGTGCGGGACGCTTTTATGCCCGGTGGATTAAGGCCGGGACCGGAAGGGCTGCCCAGCGTCTGGGCGATTATAGGTTTGTAAGGTGACCCTCCCCCACTTGTCGGGCAATCATTTGGCTGGTTATTGCCGGTACACGTGTAGGGTGATAGATGCCCCTGGATTCCATACGCGACGCCTGATTAAAATTGCTGTTGGCTTTACGAACCGATGGGCGACCAGTGAGACAGCCCCTCTTTAGCCCCGCAAGCAATGACCCGATAGGAGCATTGTCTAAGCTGCGGTGGGCGGTTCCTCATAATTCCTATTGCGTTATCCCTGTTCGTTAGTGATAGTTTACAGTTTTTAGCTCATAAATTTTGCTATGTGGTAAATAGCTTTACCTTCGCAGCCTCCTGGATTCAATGAACCGTAGCAACCCAGATCCAACTTCTTGTAAAACTCCACTATCCATCCAATTTTCTTGTGTATCCATGGCTGTTATTTATACAATTCGTTACGCGTTCCTTATACCTTTCTAACGGAAAGTAGCCCAACCAGACCATTCACTTTCCAATACATTTTTGTGTTTTTTTTAGTTAGGTGTGGCCGACCGACCCACCCAAGGTTTGCATTGCGCATCAGCCTACCGCTGTGCTGCAGCTGCTGACTATCGATGTGCTCATGCCATTGGTTCGCCGATATCGCCGAAAGGTGTCGACATATGTGGTTTTTCATAGGATACGTGGATTTCACGGAGGCGCATGTCTATGCGCCTCCTTTTTGCTATACCGGTTGGCTGTAAGAGTCTGCTACATAAAAAAAGGCCCATACAAACCGTATGGACCTGACTTTAGGTAACACAACAAACTACTTAATAATCCATGCCCATCGGTGCGGTGGCGGGTGCCGGGGCCAATTCTTTTTTTGGCCTATCACATACAACACACTCGGTCGTCAGCAGCAAGCCAGCAATAGAAGCCGCATTTTCGATGGCAATACGTGACACTTTGGTGGGATCGATGACTCCTGCCTCAAACAGCGACCCATAGCTGTCCGTCCGGGCATTGTAGCCAAAGTCCTTCTCCCCCTCTTTTACTTTTTGCACTACGATGCTTCCTTCCTGTCCACTATTGTGAACGATCTGGCGCAAGGGTTCTTCCAAGGCCCGCCGTACAATGGCTACGCCGGTATTTTCGTCTTCATTGGCTGCGTGTACAGCAGTAAGAGCGCCAGCTGCCCTGATGTAGGCGATGCCACCTCCTGGCACGATGCCCTCCTGGATGGCAGCACGCGTTGCGTGGAGTGCATCATCCACCCGATCCTTCTTCTCCTTCATTTCCACCTCTGTGGCTGCCCCTACATATAAGACGGCCACGCCACCGCTCAATTTGGCCAGGCGCTCCTGGAGCTTCTCGCGGTCATAGTCGGACGAGGTATTTTCCAGCTGCGCCCGGATCTGCGCTATCCGTGATGCAATGCTTTCCTTTTCGCCCTTTCCACCGACTATTACGGTATTGTCTTTGTCGATGGTAATGGATTCGGCTGTGCCCAGGTGACTGAGGTCAGCATTCTCCAGTTTATAGCCTTGCTCTTCACTGATCACGGTACCACCCGTGAGCATGGCCATATCCTGCAACATCTCTTTGCGCCGGTCGCCAAAGCCAGGCGCCTTAACCGCAGCCACTTTCAACGTACCGCGTATTTTGTTGACCACCAGGGTAGCCAGTGCTTCCCCTTCCAAATCTTCGGCAATGATCAACAGGGGTCGTCCGGTTTGCGCTGTTTTTTCCAGCAAACCGATCATATCTTTCATCGATGAAATCTTTCGGTCGCAAAGCAGGATGTAAGGATTATCCAACTCTGCCTGCATCTTGGCTGTATTGGTAACAAAATAGGGCGAAATATAGCCGCGGTCAAATTGCATACCCTTCACCACCTCGACGGTAGTATCGGTTCCTTTGGCTTCTTCTACGGTAATCACGCCGTCGTTGCCCACTTTGCCAAACGCTTCTGCAATCAGGGCGCCAATGGTTTCATCATTGTTGGCGGAAATGGTAGCTACCTGCCTGATCTTTGCAGCATCGGTACCTACCGTTTGTGCCTGTTGCTGCAGGTTGTCGACCACTGCCTGCACGGCTTTGTCAATACCACGTTTGAGATCCATCGGATTAGCTCCTGCAGCAACGTTCTTCAGGCCTTCGCCAATGATCGACTGAGCCAGTACGGTTGCGGTGGTGGTACCATCGCCGGCAATGTCGGCTGTTTTAGAGGCCACCTCTTTCACCATCTGCGCGCCCATGTTTTCAATGGGATCTTCCAATTCAATTTCTTTGGCAACACTAACGCCGTCCTTCGTTATGGCTGGTGCGCCAAATTTCTTTTCCAATACAACATTGCGGCCTTTTGGACCAAGGGTTACTTTTACGGCATTCGCCAGGGTATCAACGCCTGCTTTCATTTTATTGCGGGCGTTGAGGTCAAAAAAAAGTTGTTTTGCCATACACTTTAATTTGATAGTGATTCAATAGGTAATTAGGTTAATAGCTTACAAAAGGATCTTACATTACAGGATCGCGAGGATATCGCTTTCGCGCATGATCAACAGTTCCTGGTTTTCATAACGGAACTCAGTACCTGCGTATTTGCCAAACAGTACTTTGTCGCCGCTCTTGACGGTTACCGGCTCGTCTTTTTTTCCAGGGCCTGCCGCTACCACGATGCCAGTGAGTGGTTTTTCTTTTGCGGTGTCGGGAATGATGATGCCGCCGGCGGTTTTCTCTTCCGCTTTGGCAGGCTTAACGATAACACGATCGTGTAATGGAGTTGCCTTTACATTGTCTGCCATACTTGATGAATTTTGAATTGGTTACTATAAATCAAATTAGGTTTAAACAGATTGGCTGTTACAGCCTTAAAAATGGGTCATCAACCGGTATGCCAATGACTGCTGCTGATTCAATAGCCTTTCAAAATGTCAGCGTGGGCGAAAATCTGACATTAGGATTGGGGGAACCGCTTGTCAAAATTTCAGCTTGGGTGCCTATTCAACTTATCAACCAAAATGCCAGCAGCATGGACGGAAAAAATGGCAGTGATGGCTGGTGCAGCTTGACGGACAATGGCTGCCCCCCTTGCGCAAGTAAAAACACTTATTGTCTTGTTTAAAGTACCTGAAAGGAAGGATTGTTTCGGCAAAGTATGGTTGCCGGGGCCTATTGTTCCGTTATATTATTGGTGCTCCCAACGCCCAACCAACCAGTCACGTACTTATACTCCCACCCCGGGGCCATTGGCCTGTGCTTACCATTCAATCACCCTAGTACTGACGCTTATGAAATGGCGCTTTTTGCCCTTTTTATTGTTCTGGCTGTTCCTAACGGCCACCTTCTTCGTGCCTGTTGATTTTAACCTACTGGTATTGCCAGGCATTCATTTGACGGTGCTACCCGTGCATTTTGCGTTTAGCCTGGTAGTCATCGTAGTATTGCTGCTGGTCGTGGCAGGGTACTGGCGTATCGCGCACACGCCAGTACGATTCCGGGTGAGGTTCTACCTGCTGCACCTGGTGCTTACAGTGGCGACGGTGATCCCCTTCTGGTTTCCCGGTCTTTTCTATTACTTTTTCTATGCGCCGGGGGAATGGCCCCTGAACGCGACGAGCCTGCAATGCATATTCAGCCTGGTGGTATTGCTGTTGTTCTTTGTGGCGCAGATCGTATTTGGCGCCAACTACTATAAGGGGTTGCGCAAATGGGGTACCTGACCTGCTTTGGCTTTCAGCTTTCTATTCCAGTAAATGATGTAGATGGTGCCGATGAAGGTGGGCGCCATCCAGATGATGACGGTACCAATGTTGAGCCCGGCGACCAGGAAGGCAGTAACGGAAGCGATCAATGCGCCGACCATGCGGCCCAGGTGGCTGATGAGCCACGCATTCTTTTGCTGGGTGAAGATCTTGAAGGTCTGGAAATCTTTGGCCGTCATAAAAGCGCCGAAGGCGCCAAAGAAGATGTAGAGGATGCTGTTGCCAGCACTGTGCACCATACCGATGGTGCCTACCACCAACATGATGACGGATACGATCATCATGGCGCCGGAGATGGCTTTATCCTTCCATTCGGCAGTTGTTTTGCTCTTGCTTTTGAGGGTGAGTGCCCGGTTGCCGGCGAGCACCAGATAGATGGTGAAGATACCTATGAGGAAGAGGAACAGGTTTTCGTGGCGGGGCATACGTGCAATGAACAGGGATATGAGTGAGCTGATGACCATGGCATAAGAGAACAGGATGCCGGTGCGCCGGTGGTTGACGCCTCCTTTTTTTACGGCAATGCTGATGATGCCTGTGATGAGGCCAATACCGCCAAAGAAGGCGTGAATGTAAATGAGGATGCTGATGGTTCGCTCCATGGGGTGTAGGGGATTTTGCCGCAGTGCAAAATTGCAGGAATTGACGATACCGGGCAATTAGTCAGGAAAAGATGACTAGTATCGTGCAATGCGAAGAAGTGATCCTTCTGGAGCATGGGCATCAGCTATCAGGTTTATTTTCGCATAAACCGACGTTTTTGGTTCAGTACGGAGTTTTGATACACTATCTATGGGACATCTATGCTTTATCGATGGAATATCCATACTCTATCCTACCCTTTTCGTATTTTATTAATTGCTGCTTCTCTGTTACTGATTGCTAGATATGCAAAGATACTATTGCCACTGGATGGCTTCCAAATGAGGCTTGTCCGAAAGTGGTTGTTTTGTCCGAAATGTCCGAAATGTCCGGATGGATTCGGACAGTCAGTTGATAAGCACCGATAGAAAATGCCAAACTCTACATAAGACCTGCTTGAACGATCTGATACAGGCACTCCTGGACAGCAATAATTTTCTAAAAAAATCCTGATTTCCTTTAGTACCACATCGCCACTTTGTTGTTATATAAGAAAGGATAAGGTTTAATGGTTAACGAATTTGATTAGCGACGCCCTGCGTTTCCACGCGGGGTTTTCTTTTTTCTACTGGCTAACGTTCTATTAATCAAGACTAACCAACTGTGGCGACCGGAAAATGGTGAGAATACCTCATGCGCGTTTCTTGTAATCGATTCCATAATTCTGTTTTTTTATCACTACGCCCCCCTGCCTCTTTTGCGGCGGGGGTAGTTTTTTATGCCCGATTAGGACCAGATGATTCACCGTTTCAGGCAATACGCTTTTGCCATACTGCCCCGGTTTCCCGATCTTTGGAAGCAACCCAACCCCCTCCAACCTAGTCATGAAATTTCCTCATATCCCTTTCATCCTGGTATTCATCTTTTCGCTACTCCCTTTGCTTTTCGGAGATTGGGCCGTATCGGTAATCCCCGGCTGGCATACCACCATCTTCTCCACCCCGCCTCCCTACGTGGTGTTGGTATGTCCCTGGCTGTTGCTGGTGATCATTCTTTACAGGCTTCTGTATCGCAGGAGGGTAGTGATACGGTTGAGGCTATATATACTACACCTTTTACTCACTATTGCCCTACTCATTCCTGTACAGTACCCCCAACTGCTGATTTCCAGTACGATCTGGTTGCCGGAAAGCGCCATGAAAGACGCACTCTGGCTATTTATGGGGCCGAACCTAATCGGCCTCGCCTTCGCATTGGTACAGGTCGCCTTTGTCGTGTACGCCTTCAAAACAATCACCAATATGCCCGCCAAGAATAGTGACCTTTCCGCCTAAAAACAGCGCATTTATTGATCCTGTTTTTCGCGCATAACCGATTGTTTATGACAGGTTTTCGGGCCAAAATAAATTAGCATATTTTAAATCCAAAGCCAATCTGTAAATCGTATATCTTCACGCATTCGGGCAAGGGCCCCATGCAGTACTAACATACTGCGAACTACTTCAATAATATTTGAAGGCATTCGCTTTGATTCTCGGTTATGAAACGTAGGAAATTTCAATCCACGAGAAGAGAAGTGAAGAATACCGCTCCATAAGCAGTGCGGGTTCTCTCTTGTCTGTGGATAGGCTTCCTACGGCCTCATAACCAGATAAGCAGAGGCCCGCACTGTCGTTTTTGCGTAAGCGCGCACGCACTACCGGCATTTCCCGCCATCTGCTTCATTCTTTACGCAATCAGTATTTCCCGGGCCTCCCCGCCCGCATTCTTCATCTTTAAACTATTGACAAATGCCCAAGACATTTGAACGGCTGTACATCGGCCAGGAGGAGAGCTATGCGGATGACCCAAAGAAGATCATCAAAGCCTTCTTCCGTGACTTTCACCCGCAAGACGTACATCATTACCTCAACCGGTTATTGCTGTGCGCCCTCACCGAAAGCAATACCTTATTCCACACACCGCAGGAACGTGGTAATGCCATCCTGTTTTGCGAACAGGTGTGGTACACCCTGCAAGCCATCCATCAACTTCATAAAAAGTAATTGGCCACACTATGAAAAGACAATCTACAACGTCCGTAAAGCGGCAAAAGGGCTTCGAGATCCCGATGAGCCTCTTTACGCCACCGACCGACGGACCCATTGTGCAGCCAACTGCTGCTCAATTGCCTCATCCCCTTCCGCATCCACTACGTGATGCCGTGTTTCAGCAATTACAGTTATTGCAGGCCCCTGTGCTTCGCGCTCGTAACCTCAAGTTGTACGGTAAGATGCTGAACCCGCAAGGTCTTAAAAGAACGGAAGTGCCGGATATACGCCTTTCCGGCAAATGGATGCACGATGCAGGTTTCACCCAAATGGATCGTTTTTTCCTATACGCCTATGATGGTATGATCATCCTGGTACCGCAAGGGCCACCACCCTGCCCCGAAGCCAGGCAGTCGTGGGAGGGACATCCGAGTATCTGGCGGAAACGAAAGAAAACGAAGTTGGAGATCGAGCGGGAGTCAGTACCCTCCAAATATGCGGTGCTTTGGGGCACTAAGACCGAGAACCAAATTTCCTAACCAAAAAATCCGATACCATGCTCACCCATCTACTAAAGCATACAACTGGCTGTCTATACCATTACCGGGTAGTAGAAAACTACGATGCCTGGAAGGCCATTGGTCACGCCTTCAGCATGTATGATGTTGACCAAATGTCAACAGACTTTTACGTTATGTATGATACCGCTACCAGCCATCTACAAACCTATTTGCCCGAAAGCGTCATTGCGCGATTAACGCGTACCTACGAACAACTGCTCATTACCATTGAAGCGCTGTACTTTATGGCGAGGGATAAAGGCATCGATGTGAATGAGCGTCCACCCGAAGCGGGATTTTACCCGGCGTGGGCGCACGAACGGGTGACCCCGGAGGATATTATTCAATATTGCTGTAGCCAGAGCGAGCCACACGTAACCCGCAACGACCTGTGGATGCTGTTTGAAGGGGCTTTCGGACCCGAGTGGCCCCAGTTATCGAAACAGCGGCGCAAGCGAATGATGACCTTGTATGAAAGACTGGTGGACCTGGCAACGGCAGCGTACGTGATCGCTGTGCAGATGACGCTGTCTAAAAAGCCCCACCTGAAAGTCTAACCGCCCACCGGCCCGGCAATGCGAGATTGGTAGCTTTGGATAACAAACTACCATTAGCATGAAAGCAATTCACCTGGCGCAATTTGGCATCGACCACCTGCGGGCCGTGGACCTACCCACCCCCACCTTTACGGATGATGAAGTGCTGGTACGTACCACTGCGGTGGCGCTGGAATACCATGACCTGCTGGTGATCGAAAACAGGTTACCGTTTGGTATCCCGTTACCGCATATACCGGTGAGCGAGGGGGTGGGTATTGTGGAGGCGGTAGGCAGCCGGGTGACGCGCTGGCAAAAAGGTGACCGGGTGATGATACCCTTTATTGGCCGGTGGGAAGCGGGCAGGAATACGCCCTATAACAATGCCTGGCGGACGGGGTTTACCCGCCCTGGCCTGCTGGCCGAGTACACTGTACAACCCGAACATACGCTGGTGCGCACGCCGGCTAACCTGACGGATGAGGCCGCTGCCTCGCTGCCCGTATGTGGCCTGACGGCGTGGACCGTGCTGATAGAAAAGGCACGCATCCGCCCCGGGCAAACGATACTGGTGCAGGGCAGCGGCGGCGTATCCCTGTACGCCTTGCAGATAGCGCGGCTTTGTGGACTACGCGTGATCGCCACCACCAGTAGCCCCGAAAAGGCTGAACGCCTGCGGGAGCTGGGTGCCGAAACGGTTATCAGTTACAAGGAATACCCGAATTGGAGCGAGGAAGTCAGGAAGGCAAACGGCGGCATAGGCGTGGATGTAACCCTCGACATTGCTGGCACGGACACCATTGCCCAAAGTACGCTATCTGTGAAGGAACATGGCTTTGTAGGGCTGATCGGCCTGCTGACCGGCCTGGACCTGACGATGAACTTTATCCCGCTCATCAGCAACTACGTACGCCTACAGGCCTACTCGGTAGGCAATGCCCAGGAGCTGGGAGATTTCGTCAAAGCCATCGAGGTCAATAACCTGCAACCGGTGGTTGATGGCGTATACCCGTTTGACCAGGTAAAAGCCGCTTTGTATCGTTATAAGTCGGGGGAGGCCTTTGGGAAGGTGGTGGTTGCTTTGTAGCCGATATCGTAGCATATCGTTTGAGATTCTTGGCACCAGATGCTGGGGATTTTTGCATAGTAAAATAGTACTCTAGAAGACCTGATTCGAGCATAGATGTGCTTAAAGGCTTGATTTAAATCAATTCAAATCCCGAATTTTATCAGATTTTTTCTACTTACAAAATAAATCTATTGGCCGCTTAGTACCATCAGGCAGTTATGTTGTTATAATAGAAAGGATAAGGTTTAATGGTTAACGAAATTGACTAGCGACGCCCTGCGTTTTCACGCGGGGCTTTTGCCCTTTGCCGAAGCCTTCTTCTATTTTTTATGTGCATTTGTCCTTAATTAGCCGTCGGCATAATATTTCGCATAGCGTATACGTTCAACGTTTGGCCGTTTATAGTGAACATACATTTGTCTAAAATAGCTTCCCGTTTAATTACTCCACAGTTAATCAAGTTAAAAAAGTATTTATGAAATTGGTCTCGGCAACTTTAATCTTGCTATCAATTTGTTTTGTGGCTTCATCACAAGATTTACCGCTTAACTCCGCCGGTTTTGTATACATCGGCGATTCAATCAAAACAAATGGAAAGTCGTTGCAAGAAGTCAAAAGCATTATGTCAAAATGGGCGCATTCACTACTTGATCAAGCCCATATAAGCAGGGTATATAATCTAAATAATTCTAAACAGACAGAAAGTGTGTCCATTAATCTCCCTCTAGGATCGATTCTGACTCATGAGCAAGGCAACAATAAATTTGTCTCAAACGGAACTTTAGTTTATACCAAAACTAAAAAAGTAGCATTTACACCTGTTGTGACATTTGGCGCTGTAAAATTTTCACTGTCATACTACTTAACCAGGTCGCTCATAGTTTATGATTTTGTAAACCTAGAATACAGCCATGACATGCAGCACTATGGCAAATTCGAAGAGGAAAAAGGACCAAAAGATGCCTATAATAACTCATTACTTTTAAAAATGAGTAAGAAAGAATGGTCATCAGTAAAAATTGAATACTATAACTACCTTAAAATTTTAGCGAGAAACCTAAACGACTATTTGCAAGTTTCGTTTTCTAATACTAACGAAGTTGCTACAAACGCAGGCATAAATTATGACTGTTACAAAAAAATTATTATTGGCATGAGTTATGAGGAGGTGATCAAAATTCTTGGAGAAGAGGGAAAAGAGACCACTAACGGATCGACTAAATTAGAAGGGAAAACTGTCAGTCAGCAAGCTTTTATTTGGAAGGCTCTAGATCATTCCAAAAGTATAAGCATAATATTCATTGATGGTAAAGTCTCGGCAAAATCACAATCCAATCTTTAAAGTCACTCATGCAGCTTAACTTCAGCTGTAATAATCGATCTCACCAAATAGAATAACGACAGCTAGTTGATAAAACACATTCCCCAACATACATGAAGCAATTCCCTCCTGCATACATGTAGTCACTAGCCTGCAAAAAGATTTGCGAATTATCTAAATCACTTGTCGAACCAGGCAAATATATTCACTCACTAGTATATGCTCTGGTGGTAGCATTTGAATTAAACTTCATAAAGTTGAAATGTCAGGGATGGCTACAGCTACTCTAAGTAAGTTTCACGGCCATAAAATCCACTTAAAACTTTGACCATCAGAAAATTAAAAAACCAAAATACCTTTTTCCAGATTCGCCTAAATTTGCTAATGTTGCCCTAAACCGTCCAAATTCCATAAAGTGAAGCTAAAATACTTTGAGATCTATTAGGATTTCGCCTCCTTATTGGAATTTATGGCCATTCAATTGAATAATACCAAGATAATTAATGAATGCAGTTGAGATAGAAGAAGCTATTTCGCTATTAGCCGAACAACCGTTCGACCCACAGGAATTTCCTTATTCCTTTCTAGAGGCGTTCGGTAATAAAGCTACCACAATAAAACGTCTTAGAACAGGGAATAATAATAAATCAGATGTAGATGGAGGAGTATTACAACAAAATAATATTCATATAGCGGTTTGTGAAGAGGGAGAAACAGAAAACACGTTAACGAAATTACGAGAAAGCACTGCAACAAGTAAAGGCAAAGTAAAGTATATACTTACTACTGATGGTAAAGAATTTCAGGCCGAAGAACTAAACAGTGGCGAAACGATAGTTTGTACATATACATCCTTTCACGATCATTTCGGCTTTTTTCTACCGCTCGCAGGAATCAGCACTGTTAAACAAATCCGGGAAAACGCCTTTGATATTAAAGCGACAAGCCGCCTAAATAAGCTATATATCGAACTGCTACGCCACAATCCGGAATGGGCAACGGCAGAACGCCGCCATGATATGAATCACTTTTTAGCGCGTCTAATTTTTTGTTTCTTTGCGGAGGATACCGATATATTTGTAGAGGCCCGGCTTTTCACTGATACCGTACAAAAAATGAGCGCACCTGATGCTTCAGATACTCATGAAGTTATAAGTGAAATATTTCGGTCAATGGATATTAAACATGAGGAGCGAGCCGAGAAGAAGGTAAAGAATTGGGCAAGAAAATTCCAGTATGTCAATGGGGAACTATTTTCAGGATCGACCGAAACACCAAAATTTACAAAAATTGCCAGATCTTACCTTCTTCATGTAGGCAATCTTGATTGGAAAAAAATCAATCCCGATATATTTGGTTCGATGATTCAGGCTGTAGCGGACGAAGGCGAACGCAGTTTATTAGGCATGCACTATACATCTGTACCAAATATTCTGAAAGTTCTAAATCCGCTGTTTCTTGATGATTTGAGGGCACAGTTATATGAAGCCGGTGACAATGCCCGCAAATTATTAAACCTGCGGAAACGGATTTCACGAATACGTGTTTTTGATCCAGCATGTGGATCAGGTAACTTCCTCGTAATCGCCTACAAACAGTTGCGAGAAATTGAATTTGAAATTAACAAACGCCGCGGGGAAAATAACAAACCAACAGAAATTCCATTGACTAACTTTAGAGGGATAGAATTGCGTGATTTCTCAGCGGAAATTGCACGATTGGCGCTTATTATTGCCGAGTATCAATGTGATACACTTTATCGCGGGCAGAAATTAGCACTTGCCGAGTTTTTACCATTGGATGCTGAAAACTGGATTATTTGCGAAAATGCGCTTCGAATAGATTGGATTTCACTGATGGATGTGAGAGGAACCGGTGTAAAGCTAAATGGCCATGACCTATTCTCAACGCCCACAGATCAATCCCAAGTTGATTTCGTAAATGGAGGTGGGCAAATTTATATCTGCGGCAATCCGCCGTATTTAGGCCGAAAATATCAGTCAGACGAGCAAAAAAATGATCTTAAAAACGTTTTCTCCGGGAGAACAAAAGATACACTCTCGTTGGACTATGTATCAGGTTGGTTCATTAAAGCAGCTGATTTTATACTACAAGCAGAATCAAAAGCAGCTTTTGTTACTACTAATTCCATTTGCCAAGGAATTCAGGTTTCAGCCATGTGGCCCGTCATTTTCAAGCAAGGTGTATTCATCTCATTTGCATACCAATCATTTAAGTGGTCGAACCTTGCTAGTCACAATGCAGGCGTCACCGTTTCTATTATAGGACTATCAAAAAAAGAGCCTTTCAGAAGAATATTTACGGTCGATAATGCTAATGAAACCATAGTTAAAGAGGTTGATAATATTAATGCCTACCTGGTTGCCGCATCCAACGTCTTTGTATCCCAAAAAAGTAAAGCGCCCGACGATCGGACGCCTATGCAATTTGGCAATCATCCATACTATGCCAATGAACTAATGCTAAAGCCAGACGACGCTCGATCAATAATAAGACAGAATTCAACGGCACGAAAATTCGTCCGACCCCTATACGGATCTGCAGAACTTATTTCCGGCACACCAAGAATGTGTCTATGGATAAAAGAAGACACTCTGCAAGAAGCGGAAAGTATATCTGAAATTTCAGCAAGAATTAATATCGTAGCTGCTACGAGAAAACAAGTTAAAAACGATGTTCAGGCACAAAAGCTTGTATCGACCCCTTATAGATTCCGTGATCAATATGAAGCAATAAATCATTTAATTGTCGTACCAATAGTAAGTTCTGAAAGTAGACAGTATCTTCCAGTCGGCGTGGTAGACGCCGATGCTGTAGTGCACAACAAAGCTTTCGCTTTATATGATGCTCCCTTATGGAATATGTCAATAATTGCCTCTAGCATGCATATTGCTTGGATAGGGGCAGTATGTGGTAGATTAGAGATGCGGTTTTCATATTCAAATACACTCGGCTGGAATACATTTCCTCTACCAACTTTAACTTCAAATAATAAAAAAGATTTAACCTCTGCCGCTGAAAACATCCTACTTGCTCGAGAAAAGCATTTTCCTGCCAATATCGCTGACTTATATGACCCTGAAAAAATGCCTAAAGATTTGCGTATCGCACATGATTGGAATGATGAAGTTTTGGAACGTATCTACATAGGCCGGCGTTTTAAGAATGACACAGAACGCCTTCAGAAATTATTTGACCTTTATAGTTCGATGACCACAAAATGATTTTTTCCACATGGATAATAAAAAGTTCTTCCCATCAATAACTGTCAATTATAAAAGCACAGGAAGTTCAACTCAGTCTAATGAGCTTGGAATGCGGCAGATGCAGGAACGTGTGTATAATAAACGTGGAGAACAATATTTGTTGATTAAGTCCCCCCCAGCTTCTGGAAAAAGCCGTGCTTTAATGTTTATTGCTTTGGACAAATTAAACAATCAAGGCATTAAACAAGCGATTATCACCGTACCTGAGAAATCCATTGGCTCTAGTTTTCATAATGAACCACTTACAAATTTCGGCTTCTACTACGACTGGCAGGTAGAGCCAAGATGGAACCTTTGTAATTCACCTGGAGAGGAAGGAAGCAAGGTAAAGTCCGTGAAGGCATTTCTTGAAAGCACTGATAAGGTACTCGTTTGTACGCATTCAACTTTTCGATTTGCAGTAGAACGGTTTGGCGTAGAAATTTTCGATGAGCGTCTGATTGCCATTGATGAATTCCATCACGTGAGCGTCGATGAGGGCAACGTACTTGGTTCTCAATTAAAGCAGCTGGTAACACGCGATAAGGTTCATATTGTGGCAATGACCGGTTCATATTTTCGCGGGGATGCCAACCCAGTTCTAATGCCAGAGGACGAAGCTAAATTCGATACAGTAACTTATACATATTACGAACAGCTTAACGGATATGAGTACCTAAAAACCCTTAATATTGGTTACTTTTTTTATGGAAATGCATACGTGGATGAGATTTTGAGCATTTTAAATCCCAACGAAAAAACTATCATACACATACCAAACGTTAACTCCAGGGAAAGCATGGGGGATAAAATCAAAGAGGTTGAGCATATCATGCATGAGTTGGGCGAATGGTTGGGAGCAGACACAAATACTGGCTTTCATTTGATAAAAACAGAGGGTGGTAAAGTTTTAAAAGTCGCAGACCTCGTAGATGACGAGCCGACAAAACGCAATAAGGTTTCTGCTTCATTAAAACTACCAGAAGCTAAAAGCAACCGTGATCATGTGGACATTATTATTGCGCTTGGTATGGCAAAGGAAGGCTTTGATTGGATTTGGTGTGAGCATGCCCTAACCGTTGGCTATCGCTCGAGTTTAACAGAAATTGTACAAATTATTGGCCGAACTACTCGCGATGCTCCTAATAAAACTCATGCCCGTTTTTCAAACTTGATTGCTGAGCTTGATGCCACAGAAGGGGCTGTTACAGATGCCGTGAATGATACACTCAAGGCCATTTCTGCAAGTTTATTGATGGAACAGGTACTGGCTCCGAGGTTTAATTTCACACCTAAGCGACCTCAAAGCGGTCCTGTTGACGGATTTGACTACGGAGAAGAAGGCTATAATCCCAACAAAGAAAACATTGGATTTAATGAACAGACTGGTCAGTTTCAAATTGAAATAAAGGGGCTTTCCATGCCCAAGAGTGAAGATGCACAACGTATTTGCAGAGAAGATCTCAATGAAGTAATTGCAGCGTTTGCCCAAGATAAGCAAACGATTGAACGTGGTCTTTTTGATAAAGAGATCATCCCACAAGAACTAACGCAAATCCGGTTTGGAAAAATCATCAAAGACCGATATCCTGAATTGACTGAAGATGATATCGAGGCAGTGCGACAACATGCAATAGCCGCACTAAATCTTACACAAAAAGCCAAAGAGACCCTCAATAACGATGAGGAACTCAGCAGCCGGGGAAACACAGCACTCATTGACGGCGTACGTAAATTTGCAATGGATGTCCGAGATCTTGATGTAGATTGGATTGATAGTATTAATCCATTTAACGAAGCTTACGCCATTTTGTCCAAGGCAATGAATGAGCATAGCCTAAAAGCGATGGCTGAGGTAATATCCGCCAAGAAACCTAACATTTCGTTAGAAGAAGCACGGGAACTGGCGAAACGGGCAATAAAATTCAGAAAGGAAAGAGGCAGATTACCAGAAATTAATTCTGCTGATCCATGGGAACAACGAATGGCGCAAGGTATTGCTTATCTTGCAAGGCTAAAAGCAGAAGAAAGAAATGGCTAAGAAGAAGAAACTTACAGAAGAAGACAATGAGCTTTTGGCAGAACTTGGCATTGAAATAGAGGCCAAGAAAGCGGGTGCTTATACTGCACGCGAAGAGCGGATTATAGCCGGGTTTGAAGAAATTCAAAAATTCGTGGAAGAGCAAGGCCGTTTACCCGAACACGGAGAAGACAAAGATATATTTGAAAGGATGTACGCCGTTAGGCTTGACCAAATCCGCAAACAGAATGAATGCAAGACTCTTCTTAAAGCAATGGATTTTCAAAACCTTTTAGACATCGACAATATTAAACCGTTTAACATTCCGGATGACTTGAAAGACGATGAATTGTTAGCACAACTTGGTCTCGACGAAGACGAGGACAATTCTATAACCAACCTTAAGCACGTCAAATCCCGCGCAGAAAGAAAAGCGGCTGAGGAAATAGCCAACCGGACTCGTTGTGAAGATTTTGAGCAATTCAAACCCCTATTTGAGGCGGTAAAAAAAGATATTGACACAGGTCAAAGAGTAACTGTTCGTTTTAGAAAAGACGCAGGCTTTACCAAAACAACTTTGAAAAATGGGCAATTCATCATCGTCGGCGGCCTTCTATCCTACATTTCAGAAGTAGGTGAATCTTTTAAAGCCCCAAATGGCGAAGACGATGCTAGATTAAGAGTTATCTACGCCAACGGCACTGAAAGCAATATTCTGCTAAGGTCGCTCATCAGAGGGATGTACAAGGACGATACAAGTAGATTTGTCACTGAAAATAACAATGGCCCGCTTTTCTCTGGTGAGTCTGACGAAAACGACATAGATGCAGGAACGATCTACGTACTTCGAAGCCATTCAGACCACCCACTTGTTAAAGAAAACAGGAACATTGTCCATAAAATAGGTGTGACTGGAGGCGATGTAAAAAAAAGGCTGGCAAATGCTAAATTTGATCCAACTTTTCTTATGGCTGATGTAGAAATCATCGCAACTTACCGGTTAGCAAACATCAATCGAATAAAGCTTGAAAATGTTATTCACAAATTTCTAGGCGCAACAAAACTAGAGGTTGAGGTTAAAGACCGTTTCGGAAAGCGAGTTAAATCCAAGGAATGGTTTTTGGTCCCATTATTTATTATAGATCAAATGGTTGAAAAAATTAAAGATGGAACAGTAGGCGATTATTACTATGACCATAAAACTGCTGAGTTAAAACGGTACTAGTGTACAAATAACCTATTCAGTCAGCCAAGTTAGCAAATGGTCTTTTGTCAAATTGCCTGACAAAAGCCTTTATTAAATCTTGTTCTACTTTTCTGGGCTCCAAATCAGATAATGTTTTCCAACATACTACCAGTTCCCGAGCGCCTTCAATTTGCCATACCAGGCGGCCTCCCCAATGGCCAACGTTTCTTCCTTGACCAAATTTAAAATATTGATTTAATCTGGAATGCAGCGTAGCTTTCCCAGTAGAACTGCCTGCTTTGCCTATATAAAGAACCTTGGCACCTTCAACCCATTTCTCGTGCAGGAAAGGCAGTGCTACATTGGGATCCTTCCCTTTAAAGAATCCACCTGTTCCTTTCGGCAAAAAACTCATCTTATTTCCCCTTCCAACTATAAGGTATACACCCTTTTTACGGGAAATGCAACTACTATCAAAAAATAATTCTTGATAGGTTTTGAAGCCTGTGAAACCTGCTGCTTCTAACGCTATCAGGTCATCAAAATCATTCACCATTAAACATTCATTTTATTAGTTATTGCTCCGGCTCCAAAACCTCTAGTCCCTCATCAGCAATATTGCGTAGGGCTGTTTTCAAGTCCCCTATAAAAGGCCTAATAGCTTTTTCTAGCCTGTTGATGTGCTCAACAAGAAAAGAAATTATGGCTGGCCACTCAACTTCATTATAATAATTCTGCGCCGGTGCATAGAAGGCCACTGAGGACCTAATTATACCTTCACTACGCTCCCAGGAGAGGTTATCACCAAACTCCTTGTCGATCGCTTCTTTGTACCTATATAAGGCATCAAATAAAACCTTATTCTCCTCCTGTGATGCTCGCCCAAAGTTCACTTTAACGTATGATTTATCACTACTAATGACAACCTGGTAGGTTACATGTGTCACACCCACTCCAGCTAAAAGCGCATTATCCTTCGTGGGATTAGAATTCTGGTATAGTGGTGATTTAGTTTTTATCGCCTTCAAAAATTCACTCCAAAACCTAAGCCTTATTTTACTTCTTGTTTTATTAGACTCATCGGTTGAAACTTCCTCCTGCACCTTGTTGTTCATCGAAATAATGTATTCCTGCGCATCTTTTATTGGAATAATCTGATCGAAGGTGAGAAAATACTGTCCATTCAATTCATACGGAGTAGTTTTGAAACACTGCAAATGAATGTTAAAATTCATCAACCACAGCGCAGTGGAAGTAACTTCCTTTCTAAAATTCGCTGCCACCAAAATAATTCGCTGAGACATTCTTTGATTCAAAACCAATTCAGAGTATTCCTTTTCATCGAAAAATTCTTCCAATATATCTGTTGCAGTTTTACCTTCAGCGTTGCTATCCAGATACTTTTGAAAAATATCTCGAATATTTTCTTTGGTCAAAGTACTTCCATAGCTAGCGTACTTTAATGCCTGCCAGGTAACATCTCGTCCCGAATCATCCAGTTTATTTTCTATGACGACCAAATTCCCTGCCTTATCTAAAGCTAGTAAATCCGGACGCTCATACGTATCCTGAAATTCGTTAAACTCTTTCTGAATAATTAGCAGCTTCTCGCCAAACACTTCCGGATGACTAACTATCCATTCCTGAAGATGAGCACGTTCCGAAAAACCTGATTGAGAGAAAGTTTTCCTTAATAAGGGAAGAATTGTATTATTTACCTTATCAACTACATACATTGTTTAATCCTATTAATTTACCAGAAATTGAATAATTGGCTACAGATCTTCTTTATCAATTGGACATACGAAGAAATTCCCTTCCATCCTTTCCTATTATTCTTAATCCTTCACCAATTGATCGAAGCAACAAATTCCCCAGCTCGTTCTTACTATCAAACTCTTCCGCTTCTTTGCCCGTTACAGTGTAAATAGCCCCAAATCCAGGACAAATATTTAATGCTTGCATTGCTGTTCGGTAAAACTTATCCTGGAGTTTTCTTTCATCCTCGGCCCCAACAATAATAACACCTTCTTCTTTTAGCCAATCGAAATATTCTCGAACAGTCTCTTTTTTCTGTTGATATATTTCATGTGAATTTTCCGTCCAGAACGAAACATACTTCTTAGGATCAGGAACATCCTCGAACCACACTAAATTGCTTGATCGAAAAGCAACATGGAAATTTGCACTAACTTCCCAATCTTCCGAAAGATGGTCAACTTTAGGACTTGCGGCATAAAAGGCTTTGGCTTGAGTTTGCGTATCTCCAAAAAAGAGTGACAAATCGAGCCACCATTCGTTTTCTTTTACCCCATAGATTAATCCTATCTGCCTAATCTCGGGGTATGGAGTTTCAATGTAAAACCCCCAACCATAGTGGTATTTTACAGAGTCCTCATTAATTACAATTGATTTAAGCAGATTCTGTATTCTGCGATAAATGAGTTGCTGATTCCCCTTACATAAGTGAAAAGCGTCGTAAGGATTTAGAAAAGGAAAACGGTGATCAATAAAGGCAAGAAAATCCTCAATCATCATCTTCTCATATCCAGCAACAGAAGGAAGTTTAAGTAAATGACTTAACTGCCTAACAATCTCCTTCCATTCGAGTATTATCGGATTTTGGTAGACCTTGGTTTCTGAAGAAAGCCCCTCTCTGGAAGGCTCAACCTGACCAAACCAGACGTTAGCTGAGTTGGGTTTATTTTCAATGATGAATGTTAATTGATCGCCAAAAGTAATAAGGCCATCATACCGGGCATACCGGTCGCTGACCGCTAAACCACTAACAGTTGTCTTTATAGGAAGATCTGTAATCAAAACCGAGGCGAGCCAGTCGGATTCAATAACTGGATTAGATTTTTGCGTTTCAATTTGCCAACCATGCTCTACTAATTCACAAAGTGCGAAAGATTTCTCTTCCTTCGAAAGATCAAGGGTCAACTTACTTTTACAATAGTCAACAAAGATAGAAAAAGCATGAAAAGAATGTTTCAGTACAACAAGGTGCGCCCTGGTCAATTGATCCTCGTGGTATCCTTCTTTTGATTGATAGGGATTGAAATAATTCAAACGTTCCATACGGCCTAGAGGTTTAAATCCAATTTTGGTTACAAGATTCTAATAGAAGTGGAAGATATTGTATTTTCAATTACGCGGAAATAATGGGCGAATGACTTAGATCAACCTTTTGACATTTACGTATTACTACGTATAGTCATCAATTGAAGATATGGTACAAGTGAACCCAATAATAGATTACTTACGCTGTAAACACCCCCTCCTTTCTAAACCCATAATACTCCCTCCTCCTGACATACCCCAATTGGTTGGTCAACATCCGGGTATTCCCAATCAAAAATTCCGGCGAATTCTGGTGGTGATGCCCATAGATCCAGGCATCGATGGGAGAAGCGGCGATGAAATCGCTCATTTCTGTGGCAAAGGCCTCATTGACCGGCGAACCCATGAACTGTTTCGGGTAATGCATGAAGGTAGGGACATGGTGCGTAACAACAATACGGGAACCCGTAGCTTCCCCCACCGCCTGGGCAATGAAGTTCCGGCAATCCCGGTGCAGCTGGTTGCTGTGCAATGGCCGAAAGCGGTCAGCACCATATTGAATGTTCCGGTAGTCGGTCACGGCGCGGGAAACCTCCCACTCGGCCGCCGGCGACACATGCGACCATAAAGTCGAAAAGATAAGCGCCAGACCGTCCAACTGCTCTACCTGGTTATTGAGCAGAATGACGTTACTCCGGATCGACTCCCGGAAAGACCCAATACGCTCCGTAATATCGCTGCCAAAATACTCGTGGTTGCCCGGCAGCCAATACACCGTCTTGAACTGATCGCTTACCAGGCTAAAAAATTCCTGTGCCAAATCAAGTTCTGCAAAAGGAATGATATCACCTGCCAGCACCAACAGCTCCGCTTTCGGGATCAGCGGATTCGCCCGCAGCCACTTCGCATTTTCCGGCATCTCCAAATGCAGGTCTGAACAGTACTGTATCGTCGTCATTGTACCCATGAATATAAAACAAAACAGGAGAACCTGCCGGCTCTCCTGCTGTCTTCTTTTTGTTGGGCATCGTAGCACACCCATTTTGCTTTACCTATTTCCTAGTTATCGTCTCCGCTGTTAGTCGACCCAATTGGCAGGTGTACATTGGTCAGCCGTGATAGTCTCCGTACGCTCGGACCATTTATCCACCTGCTTGCCATCTTTGAACTGCAGCGCACTTACCTTGTGCGTACCTACCGGCAACACAATCGCCGCCGCATAATCGGAATTGGCAGCACCGCACTTGGGCTTCACGATACCATAAGGCTTGGTGATTGACCCCGCCACCTTACCATCAACCAGGATATCGATGCGGTCAAATACCGTGGTCTTCATGCTGGTGTAGTTGAGCAAGGTGCCTGTAGGCGTCTTCGGTTCATCCTTTTCCTTCTTACAACTTACAAATACGATAGCGAGGCCCAGTGCCAGAACGAATGATGCAATGTTTCTTGTTTTCATGACTATACTTTTGTTTGTTTATTTTGATAGTGCAAAGCTACCCGAGACGCTCCCCGACTTCAAACGCTTGTGACCGAAGCGGGGCATCTATCTCCGCGAAGCGTAGTGAAGAATGCCGCAGTTGCTATAGCGGCTTTACTGACCATTTAAGAATATCATGTTGCTGATACGATCCACTGGTGGATGACGTAAGTCCAATATAGTACTGACCACTCAGCCCGAGCGTAGCCGTCAGGTCCACCGCATACTCCAGCGCCAATGCACCATCGAAATACACGGTGATCTTACCCGCCGTATACCTGATCTTCACCACATGCGGCACCCCATCCTGAAACTCGGGCAGGTTATCTTTCGTAGCCACCCGCGCCGTATAATGTGTACTGTTGGGCTCTGTACCTTTGGTATGTATCGCCAGGTGATTGCTGTTCTCTCCCACCTCACTCTGCGTATCGAACTCGATGGCCAATGAATTGGGCACGCCCTCATACCCCAGCTTACCCTTGTTGCCGGGATAAGCATTGTCTACCAGCGTTGGTTTTGCTTTGGCGATTAACAGCGTGATACCATCTGCACCGCCATTGGCTGAATAGGGAATGCGAAAACTGAACTCCGTTTCAAAACCCGCCGTCATCGGCGTGGTCCAGAATGCCTGGCCCGCCAGGAATACCTTGGCCTTGGTAAGCCGGATCACGTTATCGGTCAATGTAGCATCGCCCTGCAGCTCGATATTGTCCATCGGGAAAGGCGCCTGCCCTGCCGGCCAGTTCTTCATTTCCCAGGCCGCTTCGGTGGCCAGTTGCTCGTTGTTGGTGGCCGCCACATCGAATATGCAACCACTCAATGCAGGCTCCCCTTTTACACCTGCGGCTTCACACACGCCTTTTGCCCATGCTTTCCGATCGGGCTTGATGTCTACCACCGTACTGGGGAAATTCTTTTTGGTATAGCTGGTCGTCGTTTTACCGGAGGGATAATAGAACAATGACTTAGCCTGCTCGATACGCCAACCATCGGCATAGGTAGGATACAATCCTGCAAAAGTGAGCGGTACCGACTGTCCCCCCGGCATCACCAGGTCATTGGCCGGGTTACCATCATTGTTGCCCAACAGTCCAATCACTTTTCCGGCACGGCCTGTTGCGAGCTTTACCGTATAATCTACGTGCGTACCCAGGTAGCCCTTAGTAAGACGCACCTTTACCCGATCGCCCTTGCTGGACTTGATCACCAGCACCGGAAAGTTCTTTTCCATACCGAGCGACAGGCTGGCGCCACCCTGCAAGGCAAGGGTCTGAAAATCGATGGCCCGCTGCACATTGTTGATGTACAGGTTTTGCGGTCCGGCCGAAACACTGATGATATCTGTGCCCGTATGCACAGCGACACCTGTTGTAAAAGTGGCCTGCAAGGAACCAACAACAGCCTCCTGCCTTACCTGTACTTCAAAATTATCTGTCGTCGACTTCACTCCGATGAACTCGCCGTATCCCTGGAAGTCGTAGAAATATCCATCGGGCGTAAACAAGTGCGGATCTCCATGTCCGCCCCCTTCTCCATCACCTTCCTGGGGCTCGTCTTTGCAACTACCTGCCCCCTTCGACTGTGCCCCGTAGTTCATGGCTGCCGGCATAATGCTCATGGCAAAACTTTCGAAGTCGATACCATTGGAATAGGTCTCGGCAAATCCAGAGATGGCATTGAGGTTATCGGCCGTACTGATGCAACCAAAGGCCGGCTCGCCCTTCATCAGGTTGCCGATGGCATCGGCCGTCGACTTACAATTCTGGTAGGTATTGTAACCTGCCCATAGCGCGGCGACCGGACCACCCATCGCAATACCACCTACGCCCATGGCACAACCGAAAGCGCCCGTAAGCACGTAGGTCGCCTGCGCCAGCCACTCATCAGACCCCGGCTCTTTGACAATTATCACATGGATACTGTCCAGCTCGCCATACTTGTCTTTGTGGCCAAAGGTGGCGTACTGGGTTTACCCGCATCCACCAACGGGGGATGATTAAGCTACTTTTGATTTGCATGGCTATGTATTTACTGAGGATGCAAACCTAACCTGCCTGTACAGCGCCGGGAAACGCTGCTTACCGAACGGGGTCGTTCGCTACCGGGAAGCGGGGAAATTTGGGCCGCAGGCGTTGGCCGTTATTTTGTATTTTAGCGTATCCTTTTATAGACTGGCATATGAACATTACCAAAACCCTCACACTGATCGCCTTTATTTCTTGCTTAGCATCATCTTGTGGTGCCCCTGCCGCTAACCACCAACTGGCCGGCACCTGGCAATCGCTCTGGAAAGAAGACATGAAGCTGCAAATTCATTTTGATGGTAAAAACAGTTTCAAGACCACGCTGCAAAGGACCGGACAGGAACACACCAATTATGGCTGGTATGCCGTGCAAGACAATATTTTCCTGGTAAAAGACTCCATCGATCTTCCCCTACCCGTGTGCAACTACACGGATACCGGCAAATACCGTATACAGGTAGGGAGCGATACCCTCAGCTTTGAGCTGATCGCCGACACCTGCGAGCACCGTGGGCTGGCATTGCGACTCGCGAAGTTTGTGAGGGTGAAATAGCAGCTACCTGTCGAACCATTTTTTAAAGGCAGGCGCCTTTTCGCGGCTCACATCGGTTTCTGTATTGAGCGGTGCAATCATCTTCAGGGTCAGCTTCTGGTTATCCAATAATTTTATGCTCTTAATGGCATCTATGTTGACAATGTATTGTCGGTTGGCCCGGTAAAACCTGTTGGGGTCCAATAGCTCTTCAATCTCTTCCATCGAGGTATAATCGAGGATATGCTTTTCGCCAGAGAAGGTATAGAGATAAACGACTGCCTCTTTGACCAGGCAGGCTACATCGGCGGTGTTGACGGGCGTCCACTGTTGCCGGATATTGATGATGAATTTTTCCTTGTATATGGGTTTCTGTTGGCCGCCACTGGCGAATATATCCAGCAGTTGCTGCACATTGATCGGTAACTGCGCAGCAGCACGCGCCACCAACTGCCGGCACTTGTCGATGGCGCGCCTGAGCTCATCTACTGATACCGGTTTCAACAGGTAATCGACCCCATTGACTTTGAATGCCTTGATCGCATACTCATTGTACGCGGTCGTGAAAACGACGGGGCATTTAAGCGTAAATTCTTCCAGCAGGTTGAAGCTGACACCATCACCCAATTGTATATCCATGAACAGCACATCGGGCTCTGCATTCTCCAGGAACCAGCGTTTGGCGATTTTCAAGGTAGCCAGTTTGGCCACGATCTCTACATCCGGCGCCACGGCGGCTATCTTGGTTTCCAGCTCGCGGGCTACCAGGCTTTCGTCTTCGATGATCACTGCTTTCATATATGGTTGTTTTTACGCTTTACTATTATAGGAGCGGCACTTTCACCATGAAGTGTTCCGCCGTTTCGATGATCTCCACCGGTCGCTGCGACAGGAACTGGTAGAGGGACTGGAGCTGCGCCAATCCCTGGCGGTTGCTGGTTTCCACAAAACTCTTTTTATTCAGCACATTCTTTACGATGAGTGTTTCCTGCTCTACAAAAACATCCATCACCAGGGGTTCATCGACCGTAACGATGTTGTGCTTGATGGCGTTTTCCAACAGGTTTTGCAGGGTGACCGGTGCTATGCGCAAATGATGGTATTGCTCCTCTACCCTGATGCGTACCTGCAAGGCTTCTTCAAAACGGATCTGCTGCAGGCGGAGGTAGTTTTCGGAAAACTGCACTTCATCGCCCAACGGCACCAACTCTTTATCGCGGTTTTGCAGGATGTACCGGTAGGTACGGCTGAGCCCATCGAGGAATTCGCCGGCCATGTTGGCGTCGATACGAATGAGGCTACTGAGGGAAGTCAGCGAATTGAACAGGAAGTGGGGGTTCAACTGCTGCTTGAGACTCTCGTACATGACCATAGCCTTTTCTTTCTCGAGCAGGCTGGCCTTGGTTTGGAGTTCGTAAAACAACCGTTGGTTGCGCAGCCGGATTCGATAGACGATATAAATCACAGCACAAAACAGCGCAAACACGCTGGCAGCAAACCACCATGTTTTATAGAAATAGCCTGCTACATAGATGGAGACCGATTCTACACTGCCTTCCTCCTGCCCAGAGCCGCCTACTGCTTTTACGCGGAAGGTATAGTTGCCCGCCGGCAGGTTGGAATAACCCGCATAGCGGGTACGGGTGTAGATCCAATTTTTATCAACCCCTTCCAGCATATAAGCATAGCGCTGGCTGCCCACGCGGTTGAAATCGATGCTGGCAAACTCGAAGGTGAACTGATTTTCGGATGGCTTGAGCCTGATCTGACTAAAGCTGCCCAGGTCATTGCCATAGTATCGCTGTTGCCCGTTGACGGTAAATGACGTGATGAGTAGTTGTGTATTGTAGAGGGCGATATCCAGTTCGCTGGGCCAAAACTCGTAGTAGCCACCCGTGCTCGTAATGATCATATCGCCCGTTTTGGTGGTATCGATGCGACTGCCGATATACGGATTCTCCAGCCCTTCGCCGGTGCCATAATTGACAACGATACCAGTGCGGGGATCGAGGCGACAGAGGGCGGTTTGCGTGATACACCAGATTTGTCCGTCGATACCGGCCACTACACTTTGGACCATATCGGAGAGGATGCCATTTTCGGCGGTATACACTTTTTGAAAGACGGGCTTATGATCTATGGTCTTGTATTGCAACAATCCGCCATCGGTGCCTACCCAGGTGCTGCCGTCTCTGCCGGCCACAATACCGGTAACGACATGCACGGACATACCCAAGCCCGTATTGATGGTAGTAAAGCTTCGATCGCCGCGGGCCAGCCGCCCCAGGTACCCCTGACTGCCCCCTATCCATATACCGCCGTATGCATCGGGCTGAATGGCCCGGATATCGGCCACGGGCAGATGCCGCCCGCCCGTTGCATCGGGTGCGTAGTGTGCCAATACCTGGTCATTATCGGCATCATACACATAACAACCGCTGTACCGCGTGCCGATCCAGAGTCGCCCCTGCGCATCTTCGCGCAGCAATTGCAGGTGGGTACTGAGCCCATTGGACAAAGCGCCCAACCCAGGCTGTACGATGGTCAGTGTTTTGCGTTGCGGATCGAGGCGGTGCAGGTAGTCGCGGGTGAGTACCCATATTCTGCCCTGGCGGTCTTCGTGTATATCGGTCACCTGCAGGTCATTGTCTTCGGCAGGCAGGTTGTGAAAGGGTAGGGTGGTGCGCTGCTTCGTTCGTTTATCCAACAGGTGCAGGCCATCGCCATTGTGCAGACCAGTGAGCTGGTAGCGGGCATTTACAAATACCTTGCTGACAGCATATTGCTCGCGCCCGGGGGCCCTGGCTATAGGCACCGGGATGTAGGAAAAGCGGCGTGCCAGGTTCCAGATGCGCAGCAACCCACGATCACTGGCGACCCACACATTGTTGGCCTTATCGCGGATGATGTCTTTGTACTGCCCGGTACGTTGATCTGCTGCTTCCAGGAAACTGAACTTGCCGGTTGAGCGTTGAAATACGGCTGGACCTTTGTTATCGGTGAGCACCCAGATAGTATCGTTACCCTGCAGGTTGAGGTCGACGATGCGGTGCGTATTGGCGTCGCCGGTTTGTATCATATTGTATTGCCCCCACTGATGCGTGTCGATGTTGTAAGACAGAAGGCCACCGGAGCGGGAGCCCAGCCACAGGGTTTGCTGATCGCGCGCGACGGTTTGAAACCATTCGTCGTTACCGGCTGTAGCGGTAAGGGGTTGGCGTCTTACCGTCGTCATTTGCCCATTGGCGGTATTGAACTGGTAAAGACCTGCGCGGGTGGCAAGCCAGAGCAATCCATTGCTTCCTTCCCGAGCTGCATAGACGGTGTTGTATCCAGCGCCGAGCGTGGCGGCCAACGGTTGACCGTCGCTGCCAGTAAGTGGGTAGTTGCGGTATTTGCCGGTGGCTTTATCGAGCAGGTAGAGCCCCTCGTGTTGTACACCGATCCATACCTGATTGAGGTGATCGATGAAGAGCATGGTAATCTCTCCCTGGCGGTCACTGGTGGTATCGCGCTTGAGCGGAAAATGCCGAAAGCGACCGGTGGCGATGTTATAGCGGCTTACGCCGCCATAGAGGTAGCCGATCCAGATATCGACGGTTTTATCTTCGGCGAGTTTGGTGACATAGTTGGAGCTAATAGAATTGGTATCGGTACTGCTTTTGCGAAGGACGTTGAAATTGTAGCTGTCGTAGTAATGAAGCCCATCGGGGGTGCCGAACCAGAGTACGCCGCGGCTATCCTGTAGCAGGCATTGGATGAGGCGACTGCTGAGTCCGTCGGACTCGGTATACTCGGTGATCTTGCGCTCCACCCGTTGCGCACGAGCGTCCTTGCCCAGGAAGAGCAGGAAAAGGAGCACGCAGGCGATGAATGGCATTCTGGGCATCAGTACTTTACAGGGTTTTCAGACCACTAAAAATAGGAGGTAAACCGTGTTGCCCAATGGATTAGCACCACTTTTTGACGGAAGCGTAGTAAATGCGGGGCGGAAGCGTGGGATTATCCCTCGTAATCGATATGCTTCGGCCGCAGGAAGAGTAGCTGCACCAACAATACCGCCAGCACGATCACGGACAGCATAGCAAAGTCACGCCCCAGGTTGCCGGCATCGGTCGACTTGCCCAGCCAGTCTGTAATGAAAGCGCCGGAACATACCCCCATCATATTCATGAGCCCATAAGCCGTTGCCCTATAACGGGGCGCCACAAACTGGCAAAGGATCGGCATATTGTTGGCATCGAACATACCAAACCCAAAACCAAAACAGAAGGCGGCGGCTATGATACTAAACAAAGAGGCACCGAAGCCGACTAGCAAAAGCGCCGGTATCGTAAGCCCCAAGCCAATCGCACTGGTATAGATACGCCCCTTGAGGAGCCGTTGCACCCAACGGTCTGACAATACCCCACCAGTAATCACACCCAGGAAAGAAGAGGCGGCAATGGTAATGGTCGCCAGCGGACCCGCTGTGGCCATATCGATGTTGAGCTTGTTCGCAAATAAGGTAGGCAACCAGTTCTTCACGCCCCACCCCGGTATACTCGGCACGGCGAAGTAAAAAAGAATGATCCAGAAGGAAGGATTGCCGAGTAAGGTAGCCAGTCCCTTAAATAGGCCGGGACGTGGCGTTGCATCCTGCAAAGCGGGTGCCGGCTCCGTTAGCCGTGGCTTATCCCGCAGGAATAACAACAACACGACCGAATACACCATGCCAATTAACCCAAAGGAAAGAAACGCATGTTGCCAGGAGAAGGTACCGGCAATGGTAGCACCAAAGCCACCCAGTGCCTGCCCCATGTACAGTCCCGTCATGTGTATACCTATAGCCAGTGAACGCGTGCGGGAGGTATGGTAGTCGGCAATCATGGCCAATCCGGCCGGTATGTACACCGCCTCACTGACACCCATGATGGCGCGCAGCCAGTACAACTGATCGAAGGTAGTAGCATATCCCATCGCAAACGTAACGCCCGACCAGATGAACAGGCTGGCCACGATGAGCCATTTGCGATTGACCTTATCGGCAATGATGCCCGCCACCGGGCTCATGAAGGCATATATCCAGAGAAAGATGGCCATGAGCCGCCCGAAATTGGTAGCACTTTGTAGTTCGCTGATATCGATCTGCATGGATGGTCGCATGGTACTCAGCATTTGCCGGTCCATGTAATTGAGCAGGGCCACGACCCACAGCAAGCCAACGACGATCCAGGGGTAGGTTTTATTTTCTTGGCGCAAAACGTGTTTCATTTATGGTGAAGCAATATAAAAGGCAACTAGGCATAAAGGCAACCAGGCAACGAGGTTCGCGGACAGGAAATTTTCCCGCGGACACGTCCCGGAAATTACTGCCCGCATGGCACCCCGACCAGCACCCTTGGCGTGCGGGTAGCGGGTCGTACTTCGCCACCGGGCAATACCAACCTTCCCTCCCACTGCACCAAGGTTGTTGTAACGGGTGCCCACACACTGTTGTTGGGATGCTCTACGGCATCAGTTTCTTTGCGCGTCATTATTTTACCCCCTGTATGCCAGCGATTCTCTTTTGTATTATAGACCAGGACGGCATCACTAAAACCGGGATGCTGCTCTTTCAGTTCTCCCGCCTTCGGTGCCAGCACCCCATCATCGCCACCCACGATCAGCAACTGACCATTCGGGGTTGTATAGGCCGGTGAAGGCGCAGCTACTACGGAATGCGGCAATGGCGGTAATATTTTCCAACCTTCTGCCGTGCTGTATACATAGGCATCCGTCAGGTATTGACGTTTACCGTCTACGAGTTGTGTACCGCTGAACAAATAGAAACGATCATCCACAGCACCAGCTACCGCCAGCATCCGCGAAGGGCCGGGCCAGTGTGGCAATTGCCGCCAGCCATCGCCGAGAGCGTTCAGGTCCAGTTGTAAGAAGGCCAATGATGTAGCGGTGGAATCAGCTGACTGCAAGCCACCTGCTATATATAGGTAATGACCGGCCACCGCACCACTGGTATTTGCCAGGGTGAATGGTAGCGAGGGAAGAGAATCGATTTGCAGCGCTCCCCCTTGCCAGCGAAGCTTGTATACTTTATCGGTATGCCCGTGTTCGTTGCTGCCACCTGCAATGATGAGTCCGTCGGGTACAGAGGCTGATACACCATATCCCAGTGGCATAGGCAGTTGGCCTGCTTCGCACCAGTTGCGCCCAAATTTTTCCAATACAAATACTTTATTATACCAGGTTTTGACGGAGCCGGGCTTCCAGGGTGCGCCGCCATTGGGAAAATTGGCCCCACCGGCAACGATCATTACACCATTGCTGATGCCAGCAAAGGAGCCAGCAAATCCGGTATTATCGGGTATGGGTGGCAAGCTATCCCAGGTAAAAGCGTTGTCGGGGCAGGATGGTTTGGTACCATCGGTACAGTGCAGATTCATGAGCAGGATTGTAATAATGATGGCAAATAACGTTGTCGTCCGCATGTTTGTTAAGTGTTTAGGCATGGCGGGTTGATGCGATATGCTGTCTTTATGTACTACATATCGCCAAATGTAAGGCTTATTTTGGGATGACGACAAAAAATCTAAGCGGTTTCCCCCGGTGCCGGATGCTCCAGCCGGTCGAAATGGGGGCGCAGGTGCTCCAGCATGCCCTGACGGAAGGCTTCTTTGTTGCCGGTTTTGAGCAACTCAACCAGTCCACTGTGGGAGATCTTGCCGCGTGTGGGCTTTTCTTCGAGCGTAATCACATAGGCGAAGATGGGCAACAACAGCGACTGGAACCGCTTGAGGGTATTGTTGCCAGTGATCTCGTACAACTTGCCGTGGAAGGCTATTTCATTCTGTATCCGGAAGTTATCGGTAGCCTGCTCTTCCCGGGCAATCTTCTCCAGCTCAGCCACATGGGCGTCTGTCAACCGGGGAAACAGCAGATCGGGTAGCCCCATTTCCAACACCAGGCGCAGCTCGAAAATATCGCGCATGGTGGTTTCATCGATCATGATGGGGTCCAGCACCTTCTCGAAAGAACCCAGGATATCCGGTTGCGTAATCACCATGCCCCGCTTCTTACGGGTTTCGATAATGCCCAGCATCCGCAGGCGGCTCAACGCCTCCCTTACTACGTTACGGCTGACACCCAACCCCTCTGCCAGCTCCATTTCAGTGGGCAGGGAATCACCAGGTTTGTAGTTCTTGTTGCGGATAAACTCGCGCAGACGGGCTTCTACGATGTCGGCCATCGTTTTGTTCAGGATAGGTTCAAGGTCGTGTGTGGCGCTCAAAATCGACATAGCTGGCATATTAATGCTAAATTAATTTATTGTTCTACAAATAAGGAAATAATAATAAGGTCCCTCTGCAGGCTGCGGGCCTCTACCCCGACACAGGTTACCCTTGTATTATTTCTCAACTTTAATATTCTACGAGTCAATCATTTACTGAATTTTACCGGAGTGCTGGACTTGTAGGTGGTCGCCGCCACCGCTGCCCTCCTTTCACTGTCCACCACCGGACACCCGGTCTCAAAAAAATAGTGGGTATTTGTTGAATGCAATTATCCCCTACCTTCGTTATGTACTACATAATTACAAAAGTACTACTTCTCTAAATCTTAAATTACTGTTTATGCGACTAACGATTCGCTGCGCGCTACCCTGGCTGACCCTATTGTGTCTGCTTGTAGGCCAGGGGGCAGGTCTCGCCCAAACGACCGGCACCAAAATCACGGGTGTGGTCAATGATGCCAAAACCGCCACCCCCATCGAAGGGGCTACCGTTCAGGTAAAGGGCACTCAACTCTTCACCGCTACCGACGCAGCTGGTAAATTTTCCATCGAAGTAAAAGATCCCGCCACCGCCACCTTGATCATCTCCTTTGCAGGGTTTTCTGAAAAAGAACTAGCCCTGAAAGGTCAGCGTGTGGTAGCACTGAACCTCGACCCTTCCAGCAAGGGCATGGATGAAGTAGTGGTCATTGGTTATGGCAAACAAAGCCGCGCCACCGTTACCAGCTCTATTTCTTCTGTCAACACCAAGGAGCTGGAAAATACGCAAGGCGCCAACCCGCTCGTTGCCCTGCAAGGCAAGGTAGCAGGCTTGTCGCTGCAGATCAGCGACGGCCAGCCCGGCGCTTCGCCCCAGATCTTCATTCGCGGCGGTAGCTCCACCTCACCCGAAGGCGATGCGCCTTTATTGGTCGTAGACGGCGTGGTAGGCCAGATGCGCAATATCAGCGACCTCAACCCCGACGATATTGAATCGGTACAGGTGTTGAAAGATGCGGCCTCTACCGCTATTTACGGTGCCCGTGCCGCCAATGGTGTGATCATTGTGAAGACCCGTTCGGGCAAAGTGGGTAAACCGGTAGTAACCTTTAAGGTAACCCGCGGACTCGATCAGCTGGGAAAAAAGTACAACTTCACCAGCGCCCGTGATTATATTGCTGTGAGTCGCAAGAACATTGCGCAATTCAACACCACCAATCCGCAGACCTTTCTCTCCGGTGGCACGTATGGTATGAGCACCGGCAATCCACGCAACAGCAAAAACACCCTCGAGTTTCTCGATACCTATATCGCCAACTACGGTGCCGACTATGTATCGGACCTCATCGACAAGCAGGGCTGGGAAACCATGGAAGATCCGGTCACCGGCAAGAAACTCATCTTCAAAGAAACCAACTACCAGGATGTAACCTTCCGCGATGCCAACAAAACCGAATATGACCTCAACATATCCGGTGGTACCGATAAGATCACTTACTACGCTGGCCTGGGCAGCCTGAACCAGGAAGGAATTGTACTGGGTACGGGATACAAACAATTGAGCGCGTTGCTCAACACCAACTTCAAACTGAGCGAGGTACTGAGCCTGAACACGAACGTCAGCTACCAATACCGCAGCTCGAGCGGCGCCTGGAACTACCAGAACGTACTCAGCCGTTCGGTGACGATGCCTTTCACCTACCGCCTGAATTATGAGGACGGTCTGCCCGCGCCTGGTGAAGGCGTTGCCTCCTTCCGCAACCGTAACCACGAAGTATATTACAAAGAGAATTACAACGACATCAATGTATACCGTACCACGGTCAACCTGGGCCTGGAATGGAACGTGCTGCCTGGCCTCACCTTCAAGCCGGCCTTCTATTATTTCACCACGGAAGGCGTTGAGAATTATTTCGAAGCCTACAATGAAGTGAACAGGAACCGCAACATGTCGGCCGAGCACAATTTTGACCGCCAGAGCCAGTTTGACGGCGTATTCAACTACGACAAATCATTTGGCAAAAACCATCATATCAACGCCGTACTGGGTGGCAGCTTCATTGAAACTTATGCCTACCGTATGAGTGGCAGTGGCCGTGGCGCTCCTACCGACTACATCACTACGTTGAATGCCGCCGTAGACTCGACCAAGCGCATATCGACTACGAAAGCATTTGATAAGATCACCAGTTTGTTTGGCCGTATCGACTACAATTTCCGTCGCAAGTACATGGTAGCCGTCAGCCTGCGTCGTGATGGATCGTCGAAATTTGCCGAAGACAAACTGTTTGGTTATTTCCCCGGTGTATCTGCCGGCTGGAACATCCACAGTGAATCTTTCTTCCGCAACCTGGGCATCGGTGACTATGTAAACACCCTGAAACTGCGCTCCAGCTGGGGCCAGACAGGTAACAACGAATTATCGGCCAGCGACACACGGGGCGCTTATACCACCGGCAACAACTATGCTGGTCAGGCCGGTATCCTCAACACCACCCTGCCCAACCGTACCCTGCTGTGGGAGACGACCTCTTCGTTTGACATTGGTCTCGACATCGGTTTGCTCAACAACCGCGTGAACCTCCTCGTAGACTATTACAGCAAAACAACGACAGACCGCCTGTTTGCCAAGCCTCTCGATGCTACGTCCGGTTTCTCTTCCATCCGCAGCAACTTTGGCAGCCTGCTGAACCAGGGTTTTGAAGTGGAACTGTCTGCCACTCCTGTCCGCACCAAAAACATCAACTGGGAAGTGAATTTCAACTTCGCGTTCAATGCCGGCATTGTAAAAGAACTGCCTGCCAACAAGCAATTGAAGAACCGTACCGGCGGCAACGAAGTATATAACAAAGCAACCAAGCAATACGAGCGCGTAGGGGGCTTTGCCGAAGGCGAACGTTACGGCGAGCGCTGGGCTTACCACCTGATCGGTGTGTATGCTACCGACGAAGAAGCAGCCGGCGCCCCCATCGATTCTGAAACACCTACCCGTGTAAAACAAGGTGGTGATGCCATTTTTGAAGATGTGGATGGCAATGGTATTATCGACAACCGCGACATGGTGTTCATGGGTTATATCCGCCCCGACAAAACCGGCGGTTTCTCTACCACCTTTGGCTATAAGCAATTCTCGGTACGTTTTGTTACCGACTTTGCCGTAGGGCATGTGATCGACAACTCGTTCCGCGGCCGTTCCATCGCCAGTGCACGCAACAACAATATGACGCTGACCGATGTGCTCGGCGATGATATCTGGAAAGAGCAGGGGGACATCGCTTCTATCCCCAAATACACCGTGATGAGCGATGCAGACTATCGCTACCGCAACCACCTGCGCAACCCCAACGGGTTGGGTTCTGGCTCGGGTTATACCACCAACAATTCGCTGTACTACGAGAAAGGTGATTTCCTCGCCTTCCGTGAAGTATCGGTGACCTACCAGGTGCCGCTGCCTGCCATGCTAAAGAATGCGCATGTACAGGGCCTCAACCTCTTTGCCGGTGTGTTTAACCTTGGTTACCTCACATCCTACAAAGGTCTGATGCCGGAGATCTATACCGGTAATGACCAGGGCTCTTATGCCCGTCCACGCATGTACAATATTGGCGCTAAACTGACTTTTAAATAACTATTCCCATATGAAAAGGATACCCAAAAAATTATGTTACCTGCTGGGGGCCGTATTGCTACTGGCCAGCTGTAAAAAAATGCTCGACATCGATACGGTGTCGACCATCGACTCGTCCAGCTACTGGAAAGCGGAAGGTGATGTAGAAGGCTATATGATCGGCATTTACGATGACCTGCGCGAACTGATGAACAACTCTTTTCATTTTGAAGATCGTGGCGATGTGTTTATTCCCGGCATTGAAGGCCCTGCTTCTACGGCCTGGGAACAAAACCTGAACGACCAGAATGCACCGAACTGGGTCAATTATTACAACCTGGCTTTCCATTGTAACCTGTTGCTGAAGCATACCCCCGGTATCACCTTCGTGCAGGAAGCTAAGAAAAACCGCCTGATGGCCGAGGCACTGACGGTAAGGGCGTATGTATACTTTCTACTCACCAAATCCTGGAACAATGTACCCATTGTACTGGACGCGATTGAAAGCGACAACTACGAAATGCCTGCCCGTAATACACCAGGTGAAGTGATGACACAGATCATCAAGGACCTGGACCAGGCCATCAGCCTGTATCCCGAAGATGGTTTCGTGAATAAGAACCGGGTATCGAAGCCTTTCGCCAATGCCCTGAAAGCAGATGCCTTGCTGTGGAAATTCAAAGTACAAAAAGGTACCAATGCCGACCTGGAAGCGGCCCTTACGGCGGTGAACCAACCGTTGGGTGTAACGGCCCTCGTGGACAGTTTTGCCCTGATCTTCAGCACGACCAATAAACTGAACAGTGAGATCGTGCTGGGCATGCGTTTCATGCGCGATGAGAAAAGCGATCATTATGGTAGCCGTATGAAACCTCGCGACCTGTTTCTGAACCCCGCGGTGAACAAAGCCGATGTGGCTTATTCCATCAACGGTTCACGCAGTGTATACCAACCCAGTCCGAAGATCGAAGCCGCTTTTGCCGAGAACCCCGCAGACAAACGTAAGGCTGCTTCCATCATCCGTGCCGTGAACGCCACCGGTGGTACCATCGGCATCTTCGACAACAAGTTTCGCGGCACCATGTTCGAAGACCGCTACTACGACAATGACATCATCATCTACCGCCACGGTGGTTTGCTGCTGACCAAAGCAGAGATCCTGGCAGCGTTGAACCGTGCACCGGAAGCCATTACCGAGCTGAACAAAGTGCGCAAGCGCGCCAATATCGGCGACTATACTGGCAGCAATGTTCCGGCTACAGTGGAGAAGGAAATCCTGAAAGAGCGTTTCCGTGAACTGTATTTCGAGTTTACCCGCTGGCACGACCTGGTGCGTGCGCATTACTACGGCACCATCGATATCTATAAGGAAGTGCCGAACCTGGTGGGCAAGACGGTTCCACTGTTTTTCCCTATCCCTCGAGCCCAAAGGGACATCAACGACAAACTCACGCAAACCGAAGGATACAACTAATTCAAACCTGACTCAATCAGCCATATGCTTATAAAGAAGTTTTCAATAAAGGGTTTGTGCGCAGTAGCGCTTCCTGCCCTGGTATTGCTGGCACTGGCCTGCAACAAAGGCAAACGGGAATGGGACCTGAGTGTCAAGAACGAAGAACCTGTGCTCGACCTCAATGAAGGCGATTCCACCTTCAACTATATCTTCCGCCAGCGGTATGAGGGCTATGCCTGCTACCGCATTCCGGCACTGATCCGTGCCAAGGATGGTACCCTGATCGCTTTTGCAGAGGCCAGACGTTTCAGTTGCAGCGACATTGGCGATATCGATATGGTGATGAAACGATCCAAAGACAACGGCAAGACCTGGGGTCCTTTGGAAAAGATCTGGGATGACGGCGCCAATACCTGCGGCAACCCCGCTCCCGTATTGGATGAAACCACCGGCGAGCTGCACCTGCTGCTGACCTGGAACATCGGCACCGACGACATCAGCGATATCAACAAAGGCACCGGCAAGGATACCCGCCGCGTATACGTGTGCAAATCGACCGACAACGGTGCCAGCTGGAGTGCTCCGAAGGAGATCACCAGCAGCGTAAAAAGGCCTGAATGGGGTTGGTATGCTACTGGACCCTGTCACGGTATTCAACTAACAGAAGGTCCCAAGGCCGGCCGGCTCGTTATTCCCTGCGATTATATTGAGAAGGGTTCGGGCGGTCGCTCTTACTCGCATGTCATCTATTCCGATGATCATGGCGCCACCTGGCAGATCGGTGGCATCTCTCCGCTCGACAAGGCCAACGAATCGACCGTGGCTACTTTATCCAGCGGACAGCTGATGCTGAACATGCGACACAGTGGTGGTTTCCGATACGTGGCGACCAGCGACGATGACGGTCTTACCTGGAAGAATATGAAGACCGACCAATCGTTGGTAGAACCGGTATGCCAGGGCAGCCTGCTATCCTTTAAAGTGAACAGCAAGCATACCCTGTTCTTCAGCAACCCGGCCAGTACGCGCCGCGAGAAAATGACCATCAAGCTGAGTGAAGACGACGGCAAGACCTGGACGAAACAAAACCTGGTGTACAGCGGTCCTACCGCTTATTCGGACCTTATCCAGGTTTCCGGTACCGAGGTAGGTATCCTGTATGAAGCTGGCAAGGCATCTCCCTATACCGGTATTTCTTTCAAAACCGTTTCCGTCAACCAATTTAAATAACCGACAATGACTTACTATATGAAAAGATGGCTTCCAGGACTGTTGCTGCTGATGATGGTCGCAGTGGGTGCCTGTAAAAAGGACGAGGACCGTGCACCGTTGGTAGCGGCCATCGAAGGCGAGCAATTCGAGATACTCGCCGGCAACAGCATCGACTTCAAGGATGTGTCGCAAGGGCAGGCATCGCATTGGAAGTGGACCTTTGAAGGCGGCACACCCGAAACCTCTGAGCTCTCTTCGCCTACTGTTAAATATGATAAAGCGGGTAAGTACAAAGTAACATTGGTGGTGAGCAATGCCAGCCAATCGAGCACCATTACCAAAGAGCAGTTTGTAACGGTAGGCTACAACACGATCAACGTGAATTTCACCGCCGACAAAACGGTCGTGATGCAGGATGAAGCAGTAACCTTTACCGACCAGACGACAGGCATTCCCGAAACCTGGAGCTGGGAATTCATTCACGAAACGAATGGCAAGCTGTACAGCAGTACACAAAAGAACCCCGTGATCAGCTTTGTGGTAGCGGGTAAATACAGCGTAAAACTGACAGCTACCAACCCGGGTTCTACCGGCACCAAGACGGTGGAGAAGATGATCGAAGTGATCGACAAGACCTTCGTATCGGCCGACCTGAAAGTGAGTACCACGGCTACCTATACCGGCGCCAATGTGGTATTTGAAGATATCTCGCTGGGTAATGTGGAAACACGTACCTGGACCTTTGAGGGTGGCAACCCCGCAACTTCTTCCGAAGCCAGGCCAACGGTCGCTTATGCTGCACCGGGCCGCTACAAAGTGAAGCTGACCGTATCCAACCCCTACCTCAGCTCGGACAAAGAGATCGACAAATTCATACTCGTAGTGCCCGGCGATCAATTGCTGGCCTTTCTGCCCTTCAACGGCGGGGCGGTGGATGCTGGCCCGCTGGCCATTCCAACTACCATCGTGGGAACTCCCGCCTTTGCACAGGATGACCGGCTGAATGGCACAGGCAATGCAGTAACCTTTGACGGCGCTTCGGGTGTAATGCTGGAAAGCGCTACCCTGCTAAACCTGGGTACCGGTGACTACTCCGTATCTGCCTGGATCAAGACCAGCAGCACGGCCAGGATGATGGTATGGCAGGAAAGCGGTAAGAATGGTTCGGGTGACAACCAATCATGGGTGCGCATCAACGACAATGCGACTACGCAGTTCCTGCGCTTCAATACGGAGCAACCCGGTGGCTCGAGCATCCTCAGCATCGGCACGCCCGGTAAGGTGAATGATGGTACCTGGAAACATATCGTGGCCGTACGTCGTGGTGTGGAAATGCTGGTATACATCAATGGCGTGAAGGCCGGCGAACTGGCCAGCAAACCAGCCACCCCACGCAACGTAACCGGTAACCAACCGTTTAAGATCGGCCTGCAGCAAGGCGCCAGCAGCAACAGCAATTTCTTCAACGGACAGATCGACGACCTGATGATCTACAGGAAAGCGCTGACCGAAGCGGAGATTACGGCGTTGTATGGGCTTTAAAAGGCAAAGAGGCACCAAGGCAACGAGGCAACGAGGCAACGAGGAAATACAGGCCTGAAGGCAAATTGAAAATGTAGACATTTGAAGACTGAAAACGTAACTATGATCAAAGCAAATAGAAATCTACTTAAACATACACGGTGGATGGCCACCTGCCTGCTGTTGCAGGCAGGTGTGGCCCTGCCCGCCGCCGCACAAACCATCGCGCCCGTTAGCCGGCAATATGAAGTACCGGTATTGAAAGAAAACGACGCGACCGCCCTGGAAAGGGTGGCTGTGAACATACCGGCCGACGGCAAAGCAGCCTGGCTACAACAGGTGCAACTGTCCTTCACAGGTACTACACAGCTGAACCAGTTAACCGGGGTACGCGTCTATTCCGCCAACGGCGATACCACTTACCTGACACCGGAGAAGACTACAACGGCAGCCTTGTTTGCCCGCTATACGGCAACGCCTGCAGCCAACACGTTGACCTTGACGGGCAACCTGCGGCTGAACAAAGGCACGAACTACTTGTGGGTGGCACTGTCGGTGAAACCCACGATTCCACTCCTGCACAAAGTCGCGGTGCAGGTGTCGGGACTGCAGATCAACGGGCAGCGGGTTTCGCTGCCTACCGCAGCTCCTGTAACCCATCGCGTGGGCACGGCAGTCCGCAAGGGGATGCAGGACAATGTGCACACCTCCCGCATTCCCGGCATCGCCACGGCCAACAATGGTGACCTGCTGGCGATCTACGATGCGCGTTATGAACTGGGTCGCGACCTGCAAGGCGATATCGATATCGCCCTCAACCGCAGTACCGACAAAGGCGCCACCTGGCAGCCGCTGCAAGTGGTACTGGACAAAGGCACCTGGGGCAACCTGCCCGAGAAGTTCAACGGCGTATCTGACCCCTGTATCGTGGTCGATAAAAAGACCGGCACCATTTATATCGCCGGCTTGTGGATGTACGGCGTATTGGACCCCGAAACCGGTAAATGGATCGATGACCTCACGGATACCAGCAAGATCTGGAACCACCAGTGGCGCTCCAAGGGATCCCAGCCAGGTTTTGATCCAAAACAAACATCCCAGTTCCTGCTGACGAAGAGTACCGATAATGGTAAAACCTGGAGTGAACCCGTGAACCTGACCGCGATGTGCAAGCGGCCCGAGTGGTGGCTGTGGGCACCTGCGCCAGGATCGGGCATCGTACTCACCGATGGCACCCTCGTGTTGCCTACACAGGGCCGCGATGAAACGGGTAAACCCTTCTCGAATATCACCTATAGCAAGGACGGTGGCAAGACCTGGGCCACCAGCAACCCGGCCGTGGAAGGACAAACCACCGAATGCATGGCCGTGCAACTAAACGATGGCTCGGTGATGCTGAACATGCGCACCAATGCCAATAAAGGATTGACGGGTGCAGGCAACGGGCGTACGGTATCAGTGACAAAGGACCTGGGCAAAACCTGGATCGAGCATCCAACTTCGCGTAAGGCTTTGCCCGAGCCGGTTTGTATGGCAAGTATTTTCAAACACAACTATACCCGAGCTGGAAAACAGGAATCCGTACTCCTTTTTCTCAATCCGCACTCGACCACCCAGCGCAATAGGATCACGCTGCAGGCGAGTTTCGACGATGGCAAGACCTGGCCGGCGGCCCACCACATCCTGCTGGATGAGCTGAATGGCCGTGGTTATAGCTGCATCACGTCGGTCGACAACAACACGATTGGCTTACTGTATGAAAGCAGCCAGGCACACCTGGTATTTCAACAAGTCAGCATGCAAGAAATTATTGAACAGAAGAACAAGTAACTATGAAAAAGATTGAAGGACTCATTGCCGCTACGTTTTGCGGCTTCCGTGCCGATGGCAGTATCAACCTGGAGGTAATTCCCGTACTCGTAGAAAAACTGATCGCCGATGGCGTAAAGGGAATTTTTATTTGTGGCACGAATGGGGAAGGTCCAAACCTGACCATCGAAGAGCGTAAACAAATTGCAGAAGCGTATATCAAAGCGGTGCGCGGTCGTGTACTCGTGTTTGTACATGTTGGCCATACAGCCATTGCCGAATCGAAGAAGCTGGCCGCCCATGCAGCATCCATCGGCGCCGATGCCATTTCCTCAGTCGCCGCGTTCTATTTCAAACCGACCAGCGTAGAAAACCTGGTAGCTTGTATGGCGGAGATTGCGGCAGCAGCCCCTTCCCTGCCCTTCTACTACTACCATATTCCGGTGCTGACGGGCATCGTGATCGACATGACCGCCTTCCTGGCGCTGGCGGAAGAACGCATTCCCAACCTGGCGGGTATCAAGTATACTGCGGCGACCATTCATGAATACCAATCCTGCCTCAACTACAAGCAAGGAAAATACGATATCCTGTTTGGGTACGATGAGCTGTTGTTGCCTGCGCTGGCCGTGGGTGCCCGTGGCGCGATTGGCAGCACGTATACTTTTGCTACGCCGCTGTATCGCAAGGTGATGGAATGTTATTTCAACAACCAGGCGGATGAGGCACGTCGCTGGCAGCTGCTGGCCGTGGAGATGATCCGCTGGTTTGCGCAGTTCCCGCCGATCCCTGCACAGCGGGCGATCATGGAGTTGCTGGGCTATGAGCTGGGTGATTGCCGCTTGCCGCTGACACCGCTGACGGCTGCGCAAAAGCAAACACTGAAAAGTGGGCTGGATAAACTAAACTTCTTTAAAGAATTGGCAGCACTGCAAGAGGAAGCGCTTGCGGTGAACCACGCATAAATTTCGTTTCGCAATTCCCCCTAAGGTGGCAGGTATGCATGCAGGCATCCTGTCACCTTTTTTGTTGGTGTCGTCTTCGCCGATCATTTGCCCGGTACCGGCAACATGATCATCGATGAACTTTTACAGGGCACAAAAAAGCCGGACGGCATTCAGGGTACCGACCGGCTGCTAACTATGATAGACCAATTGTTCAAATACTGGCAAGTGCTGCCGCAACTACCACGAGGTCGATCAACACACTGAAAAAGAAGACGGGTATGGTGATCCTGGTAGGCATAGCCGCCAGGTTTACGATGAGCGAGATAGCCATCGCAAACAGGGCTGCCATGAAAAGGACGAGGTTCATACCGGCAAGCGATACGAATAAGATGGTGATAGGGGTAATGGCACAGCCGAAACCACCGAGGGCGATGGCGAGCCACATAAACCTGTTTTCTTCCTGGCCTTTGGCCCAATCGATGAAGCGTGTCCAGAGGCCAGTATGTTGTGCGGTATAAGAAGTTTGAACGGAAGGATGAATTGTTGTTGCCATAACGGTTCGTTTTTTACAACTCAAAGATCGCTCGCGTACAGTTCCTGAAAGTTGACTACGGTTGTCTGCCGGGATGATCTTGATCAGGGTGGGATGACGTAGCGCAGGTTTCCTCAAATCGCCTTGCTAAACACCTGCACACCATCAGTTAAGTGCGCGTCGAAGGCCGCGCAGACATGGCGCAGGAAATAGTGGCCTAGCTCTGTGAGGCGGATATGCTTACCCTTCGAGACGATTAAGCCATCCGCTTCAAGCGCTTCCAGGCGGAAAAAACAATACTCCGCCAGCGCGGGCACATCCACCGCCCTGATCCGCGTTTGCCCCTTACAACTGATATCCAGTATATAACGACGCACCGCCACTTCTTCCTCATTCAAAATATACCCTTTCCTTACCGGCAACTCACCCGCCTGTACCCGTGTATAATAATCATGCAGGGTCTTTTCATTCTGGGCAAACGCATCCCCCGCATCACTGATCGACGACACTCCCAATCCGACCAACAAACCAGTATGCTGTGTAGTATAGCCCATAAAATTGCGGTGTAGCGTACCTGCCTGCCAGGCCTGGTACAGTTCATCGGAAGGTAGTGCAAAATGATCCATACCGATATCGGCATATCCTGCCTGTGTAAGTAATTCACGTCCCAGCTGATACAAGGCCAATTTAAGCGCTGCATCGGGCAGATGCCCCTCATGAAACAGGCGCTGTGCGCGGCTTGTCCACGGCACATGGGCATAACTGTAAAACGCGATGCGGTCGGGCCGCAAGGCGATCACTTCCTGGATGGTACGTTCCATGCTCGCGAGGGTCTGTAGAGGCAATCCATAGATGAGATCGAAATTAACAGAGCTATACCCCAATTCCCGCGCTTCCCGTGTAGCGCGGTATACATTCTCCAGCGGCTGCACGCGGTTGATGATGAGCTGCACCGTGGGGTCATTGTCCTGCACGCCATAACTGATGCGACGAAAGCCGAGCTCCGCCAACGTTTGCAAATGCTCCCGGGTAGTATTGTTGGGATGCCCTTCGACGGAGAAAGCATGATCGGGATGGATATCGCAACCCTCCAGCAGCGTGGTGATCAGCTTGTGCAAATTGGCCGCATTAAAAAACGTCGGCGTGCCACCTCCCAGGTGCAGTTCGCGCACCAATGGCCTGCCCGTCATCTGTTGGCGGTACAGTTGCCATTCTGCGAGGATTGCCTCCATATACTCCTCTTCTACACGATGGTTGGTGGTGATCTTTTTGTTGCACCCGCAGTACGTACAGAGTGATTCGCAGAATGGCAGGTGCAGGTACAGGGAAATACCCCGGGTAGTGTTCTCCCGTTGATACGCAGCGACAAACGCATCGCGCCAGCGTTCAACGCCTATTTCGGGTTCCCATACCGGTACGGTGGGGTAACTGGTATAGCGGGGCACGGGACGGTTGTACCGCTCCAATAATGCAGGATCGATGTGCAGCATGGCACAAAATTACCTTGCCAACGCTGCGCCGGGCATGACCAGCGTCAGGTCGCCTCCTTATAATGATCAACTCATGAAAACGGCCCCGTTACCAGTAGTAACAGGGCCGCGTTCGAATTGGACAATCAATTATTGGGTGATCTTGTTTTTCAAGAATCGCTCCGCGTAGGCCCGCTCCAAACTTTCACGTTGATCAGGATGCGCGATGCTGATGAGCGCCTTCGCCCGTTGCTTCAGGTTCATCCCAAACAGGTCGACGATACCATATTCCGTCACCACCCAATGTACATGCCCACGGGTGGTGACCACGCCCGCCCCTTCTTTGAGATAAGGCACGATGCGGGTATAGCCCTTGCCGGTAACAGAAGGCAAGGCGATGATCGGCTTACCACCTTCGGAAAGGGAGGCGCCACGAATGAAATCCATTTGTCCGCCGATACCTGAGAACTGATAGGTACCGATCGAATCGGCACATACCTGTCCGGTGAGATCGATCTCGATAGCGCTGTTGATGGCCGTAGCCTTGGGGTTCTGCCGGATGATGCTCGTATCATTGACATAAGCGATGTCCATCACGCGGATCGTGGGATTATCGTCTACAAAATCATAGAGGCGACGGGTGCCCGCCATGAAGCCGGTTACGGATCGGCCGGCATTCAGCTTTTTGAGCCGGTTGTTGATGACGCCTTTTTCTATGAGGGGTATGATGCCGTCGGAAAACATTTCGGTGTGCAGACCCAGGTCGCGGTGTCCTTCCAGGTTCTTCAATACCTGGTCGGGGATAGCACCAATGCCCAATTGCAAAGTGGCGCCGTCTTCTACCAGGGAAGCTACCAGCTGACCGATCTTCTCGGTCGCTGCATTGCCGGCAGCGGCGTAGTTGAGTTCGGGCAGTTCCACCGCCGACTCTACCACATACCGGAAGCGGCTAATGTGTACATAGCCTTCACCGTGGGTACGCGGCATACGTGGGTTGATCTGTGCGATCACCACACGGGCCGTATCAACCGCCGCGCGGGCAATATCTACGGATGTACCCAGCGAGCAATAACCATGTTTATCGGGCGGCGATACGGTGACCAGCGCCACATCGATGGGCAATACATTTTTACGGAACAGCTGTGGTATCTGACTGAGAAAAATAGGTACATAGTCGCCATCTTCACTGTTTACCACTTCCCGCACTGCGGCCGATACAAACAGTGAATTGAAGAAGAAACTGCCGCGAACCGCCGGGTCGTTGAACGCAATATCTCCCAGGGTGGTGATGCTCACCAACTCTACATTGTTCAATTGGGCATGCCTGTTCAGGAGCGCTTTTACCAGGGTAACCGGCGTGGCGGCACTACCATGGATAAAAACGCGCTGGCCGGATTGTATGTCGGATACGGCCTGCTCGGCAGTGACATAGATGGGTGTGTTCTTCATAATATAGCACAAAATTAAGGTGTGATGGAGCCCAGGGGCATGATCTGCGTCAGCCCACCGGCTTATTTTACTTAGGGGTGACCGGGCCGTCCATTTTAACTAATGACTGTAAGTTTTTATTACATTTGCCCCGCTTGTTCATATTTATCAACGCGTTGGCACCGGCTGCAAGGTAGGGTCGACGCTGCAAAATCAACTATCCATGTCGTTACAACAGATAGCAGTTATCGGCGCCGGCACCATGGGCAATGGCATCGCCCACGTATTTGCCCAAAGCGGTTTCAAAGTAAACCTGGTCGATGTAAATGCCGGACAACTGGAAAAAGCCCTGCAGACCATCGGTAAAAACCTCGACCGCCAGGTAAGCAAGGGTACGCTCACCGAAGGACAAAAAAGCATCGCGCTCGCCAATATCACCACCCATACCGATATGGCTGTAGGGGTACAAAATGCCCAGCTCGTGGTGGAAGCTGCGACGGAGAATACCGACCTTAAACTCAAGATATTCCGCCAGCTCGATGAGGCCGCCCCCGCCGGCTGCATCTTGGCTACCAATACCTCTTCTATCTCTATTACGAAGATCGCTGCGGTGACCAAACGGGCCGACAAAGTGATCGGCATGCACTTCATGAATCCCGTGCCGGTCATGAAGCTGGTGGAGATCATCAATGGCTATGCGACCGATAAATCGGTGACGGATACCATCGTGGCGCTGAGCACACAACTGGGCAAAGTGCCTTGTGTGGTGAATGACTATCCCGGCTTTATTGCCAACCGTATTCTGATGCCCATGATCAACGAGGCCATTTATAGCCTGTACGAAGGCGTAGCAGGCGTGGAGTCTATCGACACAGTCATGAAACTGGGCATGGCGCACCCAATGGGTCCTTTACAGTTGGCAGATTTTATTGGGCTGGATGTATGCCTATCGATCCTGCACGTATTGCATGACGGCTTTGGCAATCCGAAATATGCGCCCTGTCCGCTCCTGACCAATATGGTGACGGCTGGTTATCTCGGCGCCAAGAGCGGAGAAGGATTTTACAAGTATACGCCGGGCAGTAAGGAGGCCGTGGTGAGTAGGCGGTTCGCATAACCTTCCTTTATCATATCATTTTATGTAATAGGCCCGTTGAATCATTCCAAACAGGGTGATATGTGATACAGTAATTTCAACATTACCAATCATGTTCTTGACGAGGAGCACCTCCAGCCCTTGATCGGTGATCAGGTCCGTATTTTCTGTTTGCAGCGAAAGGTATTGTTTACCCGCCTTTTCCGACACACTATCGAGTTGCCACTTTATCCGGCCGTAACGTTGCACGGGGAAACTTTCCAACGAAAGCCTGGCAGTCATACCTGCCTTCACTTCACACGGGCATAGTAAGCAGTAATGGCAACAGGGCCAGGATAAGACAAGGTTTTCTCATGTGAACGACGGATTAACCGTTAATAATTACTGTATCAAAGAAAAGTATTCAAGTTTAAAAACAGAAATTTTTATTTTCTCATTATTTTCGTGTATGTGTTAGGTTATGTATCCTAAAAAAAATCCGGCTGACTTTAAATTATTAACAAACTGCATAAACAATAGCAATGAAAACTCTTAGCAGGCAGTACAGGAAATCATTCCTCACCCAGCTCAAGGCCATGTTGCTACTAAGCTTTCCCCTGTTTGCCTGTAGCCAGGATAGTGTCCCCACTTTAAAGGGCAAGGTGCATCTATCCATAAAAACAGGAACTATTAGCTGTGACTTTGTCCTTTCCAATATTCCCAACATCGAAGATTATGTAATACGACTCAATACCGGCATGAACATTCATTACATCAGGGATAACAGCAACGGGCAAATGCTGAATTACGAGCAGGACCATGAGGACAACCGATCTTCTGAAGAGAGTATTGCCTACTACTTCCCGGGAAAAAGCCGCGGCTCGCGAATACTCCCCAAGTGTATCCAGTTTCGTTATATGGGCATGTACCCGGTTACCGACAGTTTGCAACCCATGGTGAGCGACTGGCGGGGTAATGTTGCTTTAAATGGCAGTACCCTGCGGGTGGATGGCCGGCAAAGTGCCTGGTATCCGGTTTTGTACGACCGTAAGCTCGATATCGTTTATGAAAAGGTATTGTATGACGTCGAAGTACGTTGTGATGATTGCAGTAGCCTGTTTGTGAACGGCAGTGCGCCAGCACCAGGACCGGTGGCGCAGTTTCGAAGTGATGTCCCACGGCAGCTAACTATGTTCTGCGGCAATTATGCTTACCAACAATTTGAAAGGACTTATATCCTGAACCCGGATATTGACGTCCGGCAGCAGGCCGTATTCGGGCAAAAAGTCAACCAATACCGGCGCTTTTATGAACAGGTTTTGAAAATCCCCTATAAGGAACCGCTTAGCTTTATTCGCACCATGCCGGTTGCCTGGGGTTATGGCTTCCTCTTTGTATCGTTCCCTTCTATCATAATGGTTACGGAACCTGGCAGGGGGCTTGGCCGCTTGTTTGACCCTGCCCAGGCAGGTGCTTTTAAGTTTTATCTGGCACACGAACTGGCCCATTACTATTTTGGTCATTACCGCGTACCGAACTCAACCTTCAGCGGTGTTATCGATGAGTCGTTTGCCGAATTACTGGCCATGGAGGCTACACGGGCGCTGGAGCCAGACAGTACCTATCTCAAAACGGTTCAGGACAAGCGGGTACAATTGCGAGGCTTCAAGGCAACTCCACTTGCCCGCCTGACCAACACGCAAGGATTATCACAGCGGCAAACCTATCTGTACCACTACGTGCCGGTATTGCTGACGGCTATCGAAAAAGAAATAGGTAAAGACAAATTCTTTCGTTGGCTACGGTTGTTGCTTCAGTCCCAGACTTCCTATACAGATTATGCCTTTTTGATAAAGACATTAGGCACGGCGGTGAATGATGAGAAGATGACAAATGGGCTCATTCAAAGGTACTTCGAATCGGATAACGCACTAACAGACGCCTGGAAAATCATCGACCCGACGAAATAACCATTTGACCTTTTTGCCGTGAAGGCAATTTGGCGCAGCACTTCAAAAGCGTTGATCCAATGAGTAGTTACAGGTTCTATGGAACCGACGTGGCATTGATTACAATTTCCTTACTTCCACATTGCGGATATCGTTGAGGCGATACAGCGCTTCCTGCAGTCGGGCTTTAGAGATGCCGATCTTCATGTGGCAAAACAAGCCAAGCTCCTGCTCGATGACCGTGCTGTTGGTTTGCTTCACCACCATCATGATGTCGTTGATCTGCGAGTGATCGAAGTGCACGATGTAAGGTACTTCAATGAATCGTTGTGTAGCGGGGATCATCTGCAACACCATCGAAGCAGACATCTTGTAGGCATTGATGAGCCCGGGTACGCCCAGTAAGGTGCCGCCAAAATAACGCACTACCACGATGAGTATATTGGTCAGCTCTTTGCTATCGATCTGTCCCAGGATGGGCTTGCCGGCCGTACCGGAAGGTTCGCCATCATCGGATACCCGGAAGGTATTCTTATCGGTACCGATACGATAGGCAAAGCAATGGTGCGATGCCTTGGGGTGTTCTTTCTTCACTTCGTCCAGCCGCGCTTTGAACTCTTCTACCTTGGTGATCGGAAAAGCGTAAGCGATAAACTTGCTACCCCGGTCTTTGAACTCCGCGATACCTGGTTTGTCGACTGTATAATAAATTTCCTGCTCGGCCATGGTAGTGGTAGTGGGGTTTGGTGTCATCCGTCTGCTTTTTTCAAGATCCTTATCGTATCCGTTTCCAGTGTTTGTGTCTCCAGCAAAGTAGCGGCACCCAGTAAGGGGGCGCGTACGCCGGTGTTTACCCGCAGTTGCTCGTTGGTGATGATGCGGGCTTCATCCCAAAGGTTTTCATCGATAAAGGATTGTAACAGGCGGGCACCTCCCTCCACCAGCACACTCAGTATGTTGAGCTGGTAACAGGCTTGAGCGATCTGGTGCACCAGGTTGAGGTTGGTAGCTTGTGTTAGCTGGTAATATTGCACGGCACCTTCTTCCGAATGCTGCCGGGTATTGAAGACAATGGTACGTGTGCTGCCGTCGAATAATTTAAGCGAAGTGGGCAGGCGCAGGTCCTTATCCACCACGAGGCGGATGGGATTCGGTCCGCTCCAATGCCGCGTATTCAACTGCGGATTGTCGTGGAGCGCCGTATTCGTGCCTACCAGTATGGCCGCTTCTTCACTGCGCCATTGGTGCACGAGCCGGTTAGTGAGCTCGTTGCTGATCAACAGCCTCGAATGATCTTCATTTCCGATAAATCCATTGGCCGTTTGCGCCCATTTCAGCACGATATAGGGCCGGCGCTGACGGTGAAACGTAAAAAAGCGTTTGTTGAGTTGCTCCGATTCCGTTTCCAGCACCCCCAGGGTCACCTCGACGCCGGCGGCTTTCAGCTTATCGATGCCTTTGCCGTCGACCTGCACGAAGGGATCGCGGCAACCGATCACTACCCGTGGAATACGGTGGTGTACGAGGAGATCGGCGCAGGGCGGTGTTTTGCCGAAATGCGCGCAAGGCTCGAGCGATACATATAGGGTGGACTGTGGAATCAGGTGTTGATCGACCTCCGCCACGGAATGGATGCAATTGGGCTCGGCATGCGGACCGCCATATTGCCGGTGCCATCCCTCGCCGATAATGCGCCCTTCATGTACCAGTACGGCGCCAACCATAGGATTGGGGGCGGTGTAGCCGGCTGCCTGCCTGGCAAGTTCCAGGCAGCGATGAAGGTATGTTTCGTGCATCGTCAAAGTCGGGGGAATCGTGGGTGCGGCGCAAAGATAACGGATTCGGGCCTACCTTCGCGCCATGACGATCCAGGAGGCACAATTGCAACTGAACCAACAGCTTTCGGGCGTATATGACGCCCGCGAGGCATCGAATATCGCCCAATGGGTGTTGGAGCACCTGACGGGCATGCCCCGAACGGACAGGCTCATTCACCGCGACCAACCGCTGACGGCTACGCAGGAAGAATGGTTGCGCCGCCACCTGGAGCAATTATTGAAACACCGGCCCGTGCAATACGTGCTGGGGGAAGCCTGGTTTGCCGGCCTGCGCTTTTACGTCGACGAAAATGTATTGATCCCCCGCCCCGAAACCGAAGAATTGGTGGAATGGATCGTCGACGACCAGCGTGCAGGGGGTAATGGGGCTGTATCGCCGCAAGCTTTGTCCATCCTCGATGTGGGTACCGGCAGCGGTTGTATCCCGATCGCCTTAAAGAAAAAACTGCCGGCGGCTACCGTGTACGGCTGTGATGTGAGCGAAGGAGCGCTGGAAGTCGCCAAACGCAATGGACAGTCGCTGGGCGCCGATGTGCAATGGCTGCGCAACAATTTTCTGCAGGCTGCCGGCTGGCCTTCGCTGCCCCCCATCGATGTGCTGGTGAGCAATCCGCCGTATATACCGGTAAGCGACAAATCTTCCATGCAGGCCAATGTATTGCAATACGAACCCCACCTGGCCCTCTTTGTAGAAAACGACGATCCCCTCCTCTTTTACAGGCATATCGCATTATTCGCGCAGGAACAAATGGCCGCAGGCGGACGTATCTATGTGGAGATCCACGAAGACCTGGGGCCCGCCACGGTGCAGCTGTTTACCCAACACGGGCTCACCGATATCGTGCTGCGCCAGGACCTGCAGGGCAAAGACCGGATGGTGCATGCCCGTAAAGCGTAGTTGCCCGCTACCTGGGTTTGTCTTTTCGCTGTATATTTAGTCGCCGTAAACCTATTACATGTCTTTAAACAGGAAGGAAAATATAGCAGGCTGGGGCAATTACCCGGTCGCAGCATCGTACCTCGTTCACGTACGCAACAACCAGGATGTGCTGGATTCGCTGCAGCAGGGTAACCTGGTGCCGCGCGGACTCGGCCGTAGCTATGGCGACCAGGCCATCAATGACAGCCAGTTTGTAGGCGACTGCACCAAACTGAACCGTTTCCTGGGCTGGGACCCGGAAGCCAGTGTGTTGGAATGTGAAGCCGGCGCCAGCCTGGAAGAGATCATCTCGACCTTTGCGCCCCGGGGGTGGTTGCCGATGATCTGTCCGGGCACCAAGTTCGTGACCATCGGAGGCGCTATTGCCAACGATATTCATGGCAAGGCTCACCATATCGACGGGTCGTTTGTGAACTGCGTATTGTCATTTACCATTCTGGTAGCCGACGGTCGTGTGCTGACCGCTTCGCGGGAAGAAAATGCCGACCTGTTCTGGGCCAATTTCGGCGGACTGGGTCTGCTTGGCGTGATCCTGACAGCCCGCATCAAACTACGTAAGATAGAATCCTGCTATTTCAAGCAACGCTCCATCAAGATCAAAAACCTCGACCATATGCTCGAGGCGCTGGAACAATACGACCATGAATACAATTACTCGGTAGCCTGGATCGATGCACTCGCGAAGGGCGATAAGATGGGTAGCGGGGTGTTGACGCTGGGCAATGCGGCGAAGCTGGAAGACTTACCGGCCAAACTGAAAGCCGATCCATTGAAGACGCACAAGCTGAGTAAATTGTCGGTGCCGTTCTTTCTCCCCTCTTTTACGCTGAACAACCTGACGGTAAAGGTGCTGAACCGGGTGATCGCTTTTGTGCAGAACTCACCCAAGGAGTTTATTCATTATGAGAAATTCTTCTTCCCGCTGGATGCCATCAACAACTGGAACCGGGGTTATGGCAAGCGCGGTTTTATTCAATACCAGTTTGTGATACCCGAAGAGAATGGCCGCGCCAACCTGGCCGAGATCTTACAGATGATCGCGCAAAGCGGTTGTACGCCGTTCCTCAATGTGTTCAAGCGCATGGGCGACGGCCAGGGCGTACTCTCCTTCCCTTTCAAAGGCTATACACTGGCGATCGACTTCCCGGTCACTAAACAGCTATTCGAGTTTACACCTAAGCTGGATGCCAAGGTGCTGGCAGCGGGTGGCCGCCTGTACCTGGGTAAGGATGCCTGCCTGGAAGCATCCATGTTCCGCTCTATGTACCCGCAGGTGGGAGACTGGCTCAATGTAAAACGCAAATACGATCCGCAGAATAAGTTCAATTCGAATATTGGGAGGCGGCTGGAGCTGGAGGCATAAAAAAAACGCACTGCGGCTATCAGCTACAGTGCGTTCCTATTTGTTGTTGTATCGACTACTACTTCACGTTGGCGACCACTTTGGCGCCGGTGGCTTTGGACACGCGCATAATACGGAAGATCTCTCCCCAATACGCCACGGTATCCGCATTGATCACCACCACAGGCGTATCGATCGTCTGCTTGAACTTGTAGATCTCTGCTTTCAGCAAAGTATCGAACAAAGCAGGATCGGCCTTTTTGGTACCGATAAAATATTGCTGGTTGTTATCGATCGACACCGTGATGTGCTGCTTCGCCTTCGTATCCTTCTTACCGCTCGGATTGTTCACCTTCACGATATTGGGATTGGCGATGGTAGACACGATCAGGAAGAAGAACAGCAGGATGAACAGGATATCGTTCAGCGCTCCTGCATGCAACTCCGGGTGTGACCTTAACCTGTTTCTTAAATTCATGCCTGGTGCTTTTGCTGTTTATTACCTGGTGGGTTCCTGTAAAATGTCGATGAATTCGGCGCTCGCCACTTCCATCCGGTTCACGTTCTTGTCGATCTGGGCATTGAGAAAGTTGTACCCTACATACGCCAGCAGGCCAATGATGAGACCGCTTGCCGACGTGATCATCTTGGTATAGATACCACCCGCAATCTGTGCAGGGGTAAAGTCGCCCGACGCATTGATGTTGTAAAACAGTTGCAACATCCCGAAGATAGTACCGAGAAACCCGAACATCGGTGCGATACCATACACCAGCGACAGCATCGACAGGTTCTTTTCCATCTTATAGATCTCGAGTTTGCCGACATTTTCCATGCTTTTCTCGATGGCATCGATGGGCTTGCCGATACGCTGCAACCCTTTATCGATCATACGACCAACCGGGTTGGGCGTATTCTTCGCCAGCGAACGGGCGGCAGATACATTCCCGCTGAACACGTTGTCGCGGATGATGTTCATAAAATTGGGATCGATGTTGCTGGCCTTGCGGATAGCGATCAATCGCTCGAAAAAGAAGAAAACGGCCAGTACCAGCAATATACCCAGGGGGATCATCAGTGGACCACCATGGGCCAGCATTTCCATTACGTTCATAGAAGGCGCAGTACCACTTCCCTGCACGACCTGCTTTAACGAATCTACTGCCGATGTTGCCGGGTTGGTGACCTGCAAGAAAAACCAATTCATCCAGTGTTGTTTTAGTGGTGTAAAAGTATCAAATGTATGCCCAAAACGTTTTTTAGCCGTTTATATTTCTTAAAAGTTTGTTATATACGCTTTTAAAAGCATGCCCCGGCGCGGGCCGGGGCAGCATCTAATTTATTCTTGATATGGCCTGACCGGCTCTAGGTACCGCTTGGTTTCATCATCATGGCCTGTATCTGCTTCATGGTATGTTCCATCCCCTCGGGACTACCATCCAGGAAGATCACGTTGCCCTTACCAGCTTCTGCAAAGTTCTTGACAGCTTCTGTCCACATGGAGAACAGGATAACATTGGTATCGAGGTTGGCCTGCTTCATCTGCTCGGCCGCATGGCTCATACCTTTGGCCACCTCTTCGCGGAACAGTGCCACACCCTGACCACGCAGCTGCGCAGCCGTACGCTCCGCCTCTGCCGCAATCTTGATGGCATTACCCTCTGCCTCGGCCGATTTGGTCTTGGTGATCAGCAGGGCCTGGCCTTCATTTTCCGCAGCCGCCTTCAGGTTGTTACTCGCTACCACACGACTCATGGAATCCATGATCTGCTTATCGAATGTGATGTCGTTGATCTGCAAGTCGAGCAGGTGGTATCCCCAGGTTTCGAGCAGTGTATCGATCTGTTCTTTCACATATTCTACCAGATCTTTGCGCAGGGCGAGGATCTCGGCCTGGCGCTTGGTCGCCACAAAAGAACGGATGGTACCCTCGATGGTGCGGGTCAGCGCCTGCATAAAATCACGCTCACTCAGAAATTTGAACGCTACTTTCTTGACGGTTTCTTCGTCGGCATTCTGCACCGAATACAACAGCATACTCTTGAAGTATACATTGGCCTGGTCGGCAGTAACAGCCTGAAACTCCATTTCGACGGAGCGGTTCTGTACGCTGACCTTGCGATAGATCTGTTCAAGAAAAGGAATGAGGAAATTAAGACCGGGGCGCACTACACGCTGGTATTTACCAAACATGGTGATCACACCGACATAGCCCTGGTTGATGGTTTTAAGGCCTGCAAAGAGGATCAGTACAACCACGATGACCCACCAGTAGGAGGAGAGGAGTTCCATACGATCAGTTTATTTTATTCCGAAAAGTACATTTTTTAAATTGATCGGTGGCGTTTTTTACTGGCGTGGCCGGGTTGGGGTACCCGCACGTGGTATCAATGCAGGGTATTGTAGTACCGGATCACTTTGCGGACATCATCTACCGTACGGCATTTGAGCTTTTCCTGGTCGATATAGGCCGTCACCGCTGCTTGCTGATCGGCCAGCAGGGTTAACACCGCCTCTTTGCTCGTTTCGAGCCGGGCCACCTGCCCATTGGCCAGGCGGAGGTGCCAGGTTTCCTTGCGCTTGAAGATGCGCACGACCGACGCCTGGTTGAAGGCCTTGTCGTCTGTATAAGTGACCTTGATCTGTTTCAATACGGCTATCCGCCCGGTATCGGCCACTTCATAGATGGCCGCATTAGGGGCGTTTAGCGGTTCTGTACCGACACTCTCCAGCACCTTCGTTGTGGTAGCCTCCTTGTCGGCCACACTCCCAAAATGGATGCGGCGTACCGGCATGGCGGCGATCATCTCGGCCCCATTGTCGGCCATATACAGCAGTTCATTCGTTTGTACATTGAGTTTGACCCTGATGTTGGTATACACCTTCCCGGTTAATGCTGTCACCGTGGCGGGCAGATAGGCATCGTAGTAATACGGACTACCTTCCGACCGGTAATTGGTTTGCAGGTATAAAGGGCGGCCGGTAGCATCTGCCATGAAAGGATTGGATCCCAGATCGCTCAGTTGTGCCTGGGTGGAGCAGGCTATGGACAGCAGCAGGAGTTGGAGTAGTGTACGTGTATGCATACATGAATGATTGAGGCGTGTAAAAAGCCGTTGCACCCGAATATAAAAAGATACCCCGGGATCACGCGTCCCGGGGTAGTGCATTTTCTCAAACAGTTAATGGGGTCATGCCTGTTAGTTGGAGATCAGGGGATTGAGCCTGGTTTCATCAGACGAGATCGGGAATATATAGGCCGGGCTCGTGCTGGGAATGGCCGTCACGATAAATCCACCACTGGATTTGGTCGGGAAGTCGAGCCCCAGGCGCCAGATATCCAGGCTGCGGATGCCTTCACCCAGGAACTCGATGTTGCGTTCCTGCAGGATCGCCACCAGGAGTTCGGCCTGGTTGGCGAAACTGGCTGTGGTGTACGTGGTCGTTTTGTCGGACCGGTTGCGTACCGCATTCAGCAATTCAACGGCCCTCGCGTCGACACCGGCATTGCCGCGGGCCAGCGCTTCGGCCAGGTTGAGCATTACTTCGGAATAACGGATCACCGGCGCAAAATCGAGCCAGGGTGAACCGCTGTTGAATTTCTTCAGGTAAGACTTGCTGCTGGCCGTATCGATGAGTTTACGACGATCATCGGCTTTGGTCCACTTGGTATCGCCAATCACGCCATTGGCATTGAGGGAGAAAATACCCTGCCCACCTGCGCTGGATGGGCGGTAATAATGCCCCAACTGGTTTTGTGTGCCTGGCGCATCATTTACCGTAAATGGCATGGAAAAAATGTTCTCCAGGTCGGTGCTGGTGCCGGTAAACAGGTTGGTAATATTGGCAGCCAGAGCATTCGCCACACCGGATGGCGCCTTGAAGGGAGCTGTGGTGGAAACGATCTTATTGGCTTCTGTGATCACCTTGGGATAATCTCTCATTGACAGATAAACCCTGGTCTTCAGTGCGATGGCAGTATTCTTGTGGGCGCGCGTTGTGCGGGCCGTTGCATCTGCCACCGTGGCCGCCAGGTTGGTTTCTGCAAAATCGAGATCCTGCAGGATCTGCGTGTACACCTCAGCTACCGTTACGGGTGCCAGCTCGTTGAATCCAGGCCCCTTGATGCCTTTGAGACGCAACGGTAAACCACGCTTGCTACCATTGCCATCCCAGTATGGGCGGGCGAAGGTGGTGACCAGGATATAATAACTCAGGCCACGCAGGAAACGTGCTTCTCCCTGAAACTCGGTGGCTTTCGCGCCTGCTACCGCATTGCCACCAGCCTCCATACCATCCAGGAAGAGATTGGCCCGGTTGATCGTGCTGTAAGCATTCGACCACAAATTACGAGGTTCATCATCACTACTACCCACGGAAAACTCCCAGGGCGCACGCACTGTAACGCGGTTGGGATCTTCCGACACCAGGTTCTCTGCACGTGCATCGTTGTAGAGGAAATAACGACCACCCAGCACCTGACCGGATTTAATGGCTGCATAAATACCCTTTACCTGACCATCGATACGATCGAGTGTAGCAAAAGCCGTTTTATCGTCCAGCGCGGTGGTAGAAGTTGGATTCAAAGTGCTTTTCTGGCAGGAAAACAACACCATCGTCACTCCGCTCAACAAGGCCAGCTTCAACATATATTTTTTCATTGTGTTCTTTTTAATGTGTTGTTGGATAATTAAAACCCTACTGTTAAACCGATAGTACCTGTGATGGCATTACCCACCGTATTACGATCAACACCCTGGTTGCCGTTGCCGTTTCCATTGGAAGAAACTTCCGGATCGGGTCCTTTGTACTTGGTGATGATACCCAGGTTTTGACCACTCACATAGAAGCGCGCACTGGCGATACCCAGTTTCTGGCTGGCTTTGGCTGGCAGGGTATACCCCAGGGCTACGTTGCGCAACTTGATGAAATCACCCTTCTGCACGTTTTCGGAGATGGGATTGGCAGAACCATTCGATACGTTGTCGCCATATACCACCCGGGGAATATCGGTTACATCACCCACTTTCTGCCAGCGACGCAATACGGCCTTTTCGCTGTTCCAGAAACGTTGGTCGCGGATTGACGCCTGCGTACCATTGTACACATAGAAACCGCCCTGATAGGTCAGGAGTACATTGAGGTCGAAATTCCTATAGCTGAAGTTGTTGTCGAACCCGCCATAAAAACGGGGAATACTGTTGTATAAAGGAACCTGGTCTTTACCTGCGTCGATGGCAGGTGCCAGTGTACCGTCGAGGTAGGTATACCGGGAACCCGCTGCTGCAGCATGATTATACTGTACTTTCTCTCCCTTGGCATTGACGAAAATACGCTGACCGGTTTGTGGATTTACCCCTGCCGTAGGGATCACATAGAGGTAACTGATGGGATAATTGGGCATGGTGATGTTGACCGTTTCCAAACTGGTGGCCGACGTAATGAAAGGTACACCAGGCGCCAGTGTCGTTACCTTGTTGTCGTTGTAGGTATAGTTGAAGGAAGTGCTCCAGCGGAAATCCTTGCTGGAGATCGGTGTAGCACTAAGGGTTACTTCGATCCCTTTATTATACATCGCACCGATGTTGGTGAGCGGGTTGTTGGGCATACCGGTAGAAGGAGCCATCGGCACGTTCAGCAACAGACCATCCACATCGTTTTTATAATAGGCAATTTCACCGGTGATCTTGTCATTGAACAAACCAAAGGTAAAGCCGATATCCGTTTTTTTACTGGTTTCCCAGGTCAGGTCGGGGTTACCCGCCTGTGAGAAGGCCAGCGTAGCCTGTCCGTTGTAAGTACCTGCGCTATAGAACGAATTGGAAGCGAAGTTGCCGATGCCGGAGATATTACCCGTAGTACCATAGCTACCGCGGAGGCGCAGACTGTTGACTACACGACCAATGGCGCTGTTGGCAAAGAATTTCTCCTGCGCAACATCCCAACCACCGGAGAAGCTGTAGAAGTTACCGTACTCCAGACCATCAGCAAATGCTGAGTAACCATCGCGACGGAAAGTACCCGACAGGAAATATTTACGGTCGAAGTCATAATTAAGGCGTGAGAAACCGCTCCAGAGATAGTTCTCCCCCAATGCCAGACCGGAGGTATTGTTCAGCAACCAGCCGCCCTGCAAGTTGGTATAAAACGGATCGCTCAACTGGCTGCGGGAAAGGCCGTATCCTTCATTGGTGGTACGTTGTTGCTCTGTACCGACCAATACCGACAGCGCATGTTTCTCGAAGAAGGTATGATCGTATTGCGCTGTGGTGGTCCACACCCAGCGTTTGTTCTTTTGCAGGTTGCCAAAGGAAGCACCTGTCGGGAATCCATCGCCGATGATAGGCGTAGCAAACTGACGGTTATCAACGTTGAGGTAGTCGATACCATAGTTGGTACGAAGCGTCACATCGGGAATAGGCTTCAATTGCAAATACACATTTCCCTGGATGTGATCGTTCTCCGCATTGGAATAGTTGTTGTCGATGATAGGTACCGGATTCCAGAAGCTGATGTTCTCGGTATTGTTCATTCTACCGATGGCATTACCACTGGTATTGTAAGTCCCATCGTTCTTGTACGGAGACACGTTGGGTGGCAGGGTGAGTGCCAGACGGGCCAGACCCGCGGAAGCAAAAGAAGCACCAGGCAGTGAACCTGAGTTGGCTGCCGCCTTGTTCAACTCATTGGAGTAATTGGCATTCATGCCGCCCGACAGGATCTTGTTGATCTTGTGGTCTACATTGAAACGAATGTTCTTGCGGTTGAAGGAGTTTTTAAGGATCATGCCCTGCTGATCGGTATAACCGGCCGAGAAATAAAAGGTCGTTGCCTCGCTACCGCCCGAGATCGCTACATTATGACTGTGGGAGAAACCGGTACGGTATGCATAGTCGTACCAGTCGGTATTGATGGTTTGTCCATCAGGACCGGGTGTTGGCAGGTACCTGGGGGCAGCGGGTATGGCCAGGTTGGCCAGGCCTTCGTTCTTTACCGTCATATACTCTTCGGCATTCATCATATCCCAGAGGCGGGTGGGCTTGGTCCAGCCGGCCCAGCCATCATAGGTAACTTTAGCCTTGCCTCTTTTACCTTTTTTCGTGGTGATCAGCACCACACCGTTGGCACCACGGCTACCATAGATGGCAGTGGCGGCAGCATCTTTCAGGATGTCCATGCTCTCGATATCGGCAGGATTGATACTGGCCAGTGCATTCGATGCTGCCAGCGAACCACTCACGTCGCCGGTAAACGTGGGGATACCGTCGATCACGATGAGGGGATAGGAACTGAGGTTGATCGAGTTGGTACCGCGGATGCGGAATACAGGCGGGTTGTTGACCACCCCGTTAGGAACGGTGATCTGTACACCGGCAGCACGGCCACCGAGCGAGGCATCGAAGCTCGGTGCGGGCTTATCGGCCAGTACAGCGCCTTTTACGGTGGTAATATTGGCAGTCACAGAAGACTTCTTCTGCGTACCATAACCTACCACCACCACTTCCTGCAGCTCTTTGTCGGAAGATTTCAGTGAAATGTCGAATACCGTTTTGTTACCCACGGAAATTTCGGTGCTGCCATAGCCCACCGCAGAAATGACCAGCGCTTTGGCACTGGCCGGGGCGGTAAAAGAAAAGCTACCGGTTGCATCGGTGGTGGTACCAGTATTGGCACCTTTTACCAGCACGGAGGCATTGGGAATGGGGGCACCCTGGGCATCCGTTACTTTACCGGAGATGGCCTTCGTCTGGGCCAGCATCGTACCGGTGAGCAGCAACATGCCAAAGATCAATGTCAGTGTTTTTCTCATGCTCATGTGATGTGTTTATTTAGTATTGGTAATAGACAAAATCATATAAGGTCATCCGTTAGTAACGGACCGACATGACACCATCACCTGCCCCTTTGGGGCAGCAGTATGCGCTGTAAACGGGGTTCGGGTAAGAGATTGAGCTTTCGTTATGGCAAGGCAAAACATCCTCATGCCGCCTGTCGGCAGCATACTTCATACCTGTAAATCATGACTAAAACCATGGACGGCAGTAGCATACGTACGCTGGAAATGCCGTCTGATACGATCGGTGTTTTTTGGCTATACAGGAATTTTGCCCTAATGGGGCTGGTCATTATATAGAAGAGAAAGGTGGGAATCACTGCCGGTTAAGAAGCGTGTAATAGTAAATGTACTTCCGGTCAGTACCTATGTACCTTTTCTCATGTGCGCATTAGTTGCCAGGTTCGTTATTGAAATGTTAACGACTACAAGACTTCAAATCTAACAGACGTGCTGCATAAAAAAAATTTTTTCCCCCTCTATTTATAAATATTATTGTATTCTATATATCGGTATGTAATCAACCTGTTACGATAGTATTCGTAATTTCGTCCACGACTTGCTGCTGTTATCTTTTATATTACTATGTTTCAACACTATTCTTTACTCATTATTGGTGGGGGCCCCATCGGCCTGGCCTGTGCGCTGGCAGCGAAGCATGCCGGTATCGACTACCTGATACTGGAAAAAGGCTGTCTTACCAATTCATTGTATAACTATCCGATGAATATGACGTTTTTCTCTACCTCCGAAAGGTTGGAGATCGGCGGCATCCCCTTCGTATCGAACAATGTAAAGTCTACCCGACCGGAAGCACTGGAGTACTATCGGCGGGTAACGCTATCCAACGAACTGAACATTCGCCTGCAGGAAGAAGTGTTGACCGTAGACCGCGAAGATGCTCACTACCGGCTCAGGAGCAACCGGCATACCTATACCGCCACCAACATCATCGTAGCCACCGGCTTCTATGATATCCCGATTTACCTGGGCGTACCCGGCGAAGAGCTGCCCAAGGTGGTGCATTATTACAAAGAAGCGCATTTCTACGCCATGCAAAAAGTGATCGTGGTAGGTGCGAGCAACTCGTCTGTCGATGCAGCCCTCGAAACCTGGCGTAAAGGCGCCGATGTAACCATGGTGGTGCGCAAAGACAAGATCGGTGACCGCGTGAAGTATTGGGTAAAACCCGATATGGAAAACCGCATCAAAGAAGGCAGCATCAAAGTATACTTCAACTCACACGTACGTAACATCCGTGAGCGGGAAGTAGATATCGAAACACCGTATGGTATCGAGACCATCGCCAATGATTATGTGATTGCACTGACGGGCTATCAACCCAATTTCGATTTCCTGCGGCGCATCGGCGTGCAGCTTTCCAACGACGCCGTACTGCAACCAACGTATAATACCGACACCATGGAATCCAACCTGCCCAATGTATACCTGGCAGGCGTGGTGGTGGGTGGGATGAACACGCACTTGTGGTTTATTGAGAACTCCCGCATTCACGCGGAAAAGATCATCCAGGCGATTATAGCGAAGCGGGGATAAGCAGCTTCGCCGGATCAGTATTCCCGTCGCCCGCTACGGCGTGCGGCGACGTGACCGGTATGCCTGCCCGTCACTCTTCTTTCCGGTACACGTAGATCTCCACTCTTCTGTTTTGCTGGCGGCCCGCCGGGGTGCGATTGGAAGCAATAGGTTTCAGGTAGGCATAACCCCGGGCAACAAAGGGCAGTTGTTTGGGTGCCAGTCCTGCTGCAAGCCGGTCTTTAACCGCCCCAGCCCGGTTGCGCGACAGCGCTTCGTTGTAGGCCAGTTTGCCCACACTGTCTGTATGCCCCTCCACCACGATGGAATCGATGGTATACCCCTGTAATTGATTGACAAAACTATCCAACGTACTATGGCTACGATCGGTGAGCTGGTAACTCGCAGTCGCAAAAAAGATATCCGGAATAACCAGCGTATCGATACGCTGAAGTGGCGCAGGGGGCAGCCCTATCCGCATAACTGTTATGGGCAGTATGGTGGGGGGCGGCGGAGTTTTGCTGCGCACATAGATCTGGCGGCGCAGGTATTCATGCCGTTCATTTTCGTTGTAGATCTCTGCCTTTACGCTATCGGCCTGTGCACTTAATTGTTCAGCGGGATCGAGTGGCTTCATCGTCACCTCATCGAGAAAGAAATAGTAGTCACGGTTGAAATCGGGCATGCCCCGGAACCGGTATTCACGCCGGTTGAAGCAGCCGATCGTAATGTACTGTTCGTTGCCCGTGGCCGTATAATGCAGCCTTACCTTCTGCCATAGGCTGGGGTCTTCATACAAAGTATCCAGGGCATCGGTCGCCCATAGCTGGGGCGATAGCTCGTTGTGGCGGCGCTTCTCGTACAGAAAATCGGTGGTGGTGAAATAGACGCCTACACTATCGAGTATATCGTGGCGGGAGCGTACGAAGAATTGAATCTCGTATTGATGGCCGGGTTGCAGGCCACTCAATAATTTGGTGCGGATGAAATTGTGTACCCCTTTTTGATAGGCCGTGCCGGAAGCAAGCCCCACGAAATGGGTGCCCTTGTAGGCCTGGCCGGGGGTATAGTAGTAATAATTGGCGTAGAAAGAATTGGCGATCCAGGCCTCGGGGGCGCAATTGTGCTTGTATTCGGTGCAAATGTTCTCGTCTTCAAAACCGCCATTGACCAGCAGGTTTTGTGCACCGGCCTCGAAGGCCAGCAGGCTGAGTATGATCAATAAAAGGTGACGCATCGGTACGTAATAAAAAGGCCTGTTCCCGGAAGGTACGTTCATTCCGCGAACAGGCCTTATATCGTTGACGAAGCCACCACCGGATAGGTTGGGCGCTTATGCTTTTTCTTCCCAGATCATGGCCAGGTGTACAATGGTCTGCACGCTTTTTTGCATATCCTGCACACTCACGTATTCATGTTTGCCATGGAAGGCCATTTCGCCGGTAAACAGGTTGGGACAGGGCAGCCCCATAAACGACAGCCTGGAGCCATCGGTACCACCGCGTGCACTCATTTCATGTACTTCTACCCCAGCCCGGGCAATGGCCTCTTTGGCATTGTCACATACCTGCGGGTGCTGGTCGAGTATTTCTTTCATGTTGCGGTATTGCTCTTTCACCTGGAATTCGCCGCGGGAGCCCGGAAACTTATTCAACGCCAGTTGCAGCTCTTCTTTCAATACGTTTTCATATGGAGCCAGTTTCTTGGTCCAGAAATCGCGGATGATGAACTGGATGGTACATTTCTCGACGGTACCTTCAAAATGTACGGGGTGTACAAATCCGTAGCGATCTTCGGTCGTTTCGGGCGACCAGCCATCTTTGGGCAACTGGTCGATGAAATAAGCACCGACCTTGAGTGCATTCACCAGTTTGTCTTTCGCATAACCAGGATGCGCGCTCACGCCATGAATGGTGATGGTCAACGCATCGGCCGAGAAGGTCTCTGCTTCGAAGGAACCACGTTCGCCCCCATCGAGTGTATAGGCATAATCGGCCCCCAGCTTCTTGAGGTCGATGCGGTCTACCCCACGACCAATCTCTTCATCGGGGGTAAACAGTATTTTGATGGTTCCGTGTTTGACGTCGGGATGGGTAGTCAGGTAATTGGCCAGGTCCATGATGATGGCTACACCGGCCTTGTCATCGGCCCCCAGCAAGGTGGTGCCGGATGCCGTGATGATGTCGTCGCCAATGCGCTTGCGCAGGTAAGGATGCTCGGCGGTGGTGATGACCTGGGTAGGATCGTCGGGCAATACGATATCGCTGCCGTCGTAGTTGGTATGCACGATGGGCTTTACATCGGTGCCGGAACAATCGGACGCTGTATCCATATGGGCGCAATAACAAATGACCGGCACCTGCTTATCGGTGTTGGACGGGATGGTAGCGTATACATAGCCGTGGTCGTCGAGGTGGGCATCCGACAATCCCAGGGCCAGCAATTCCTGTACTAGTACCCTGCCGAGGTTCTTTTGCTTCTCGGTAGACGGGAAGGTATTGGACTGCGGATCACTCTGCGTATCGATCTGCACATAGCGCATAAATTTTTCCTGGACGGTGTAGCTATAATTATCGAACATGCCGTTGTATTTTTGGCAAGATAAATTTTTATGTTGATCAAACAGGCCTGGGTTCGTGCCCTACTCTTTTTTATTGCTTATGTCGGTGTTTATTTCGCCAGCGGTGCGGCTGTCGGTATTGTTTGGGCATTGCGCCACGGGTTGGCCAATGCCAACAAACTGCTGAATGACCCTACCCTAACAATGGCGGTACTGCTGTGCAGCAGTATTTCATTGATCGGGGTGGCCCTGCTGTTCCGTAAACTGGTAGACCGGCAATCGATCGTCAGTATGGGTTTTGCCTGGAAGGGCCATGGCCACGAAGCCGCTGCCGGCGTTTTACTCGGACTGATATTGCCTGGTGCCGGTTCGCTGATCCTCTATGCCACCGGCCACCTGGACTGGCTGGATACTGTTTTTGACGCCCGCGCCCTGGGTACCGGCCTGTTGCTGTTTACCCTGACGGCCTTCAGTGAAGAGATCGCCTTTCGAGGTTATATCCTCAATAATTTGCTACAGCAGCAAAACAAGTGGGTGGCCCTGGCCGTCAGCACCTTGCTGTTTGCGCTGATACACCTTGGCAATGCCAACCTGAACCCCGTCGCGTTTCTGAACCTGGTAGCCGGTGGCCTGTTGCTGGGATTGAATTATGTGTATACCCGCAACCTATGGTTCTCCATTTGTTTTCACCTCAGCTGGAACTTCTTCCAGGGTCCGATACTGGGTTATGAGGTAAGCGGATTGGGCCTGCAAAGCCTGTGGCATATGGAACGCCAGGGCGGCGTACTGCTGACCGGTGGCGCCTTTGGCTTTGAAGGATCGATCATTGCAACCTTGCTGCTGGCACTGGCCATCGGGTTGGTATGGCAAAGGTCCTGGTGGAAGCGGTGACGGGCTGCAGCACTGCACAAAAAAGGACCGCCTCCCGGCGGTCCCGACCATCTAACTTACTAACTACTATTTAAAGTCTTCGTTTACTTTTTAGGGGTGGCTTTCTTTTTAGCAGTAGCCTTGGGAGCGGGCTCCTGTACGGCGGTTTGCTGTTCGATCACCTCACTGGGGATGACGGTTTTGCCCAGGGGAATCGAGAGATCGGTAAAGATCGTTGGGAAGATGAAGGCCAGATTTTCGAGCGAGTTGTGGCTCACATCCACAAATTTCCAGGTAGCACCGGCATCGGTCGACTGCCCCACCAGGTGGCTGGTGATGATGGCACGTTTACCATCGATAAACGTGTAGCGCACCTTCTCGATCACCGCCTGCCATTGGTCGGTATCGTTGCGCAATTCGAGCAACCGTAAGATCTCGGGTTTTTCTTCCTGCTTGGGTTCCAAACGGAAGTAGATGGTGACCAGGTGTTCCTTAAACTGTTGGGGGCCTCCATAATACTTCACCACGGAGGGCGTGGTGAGGTCGGCGTAGGTTTTCCATTCCTGGAAGAACCAGGCCTTTACCAGGGCTTCGGCACTCTTCAGGGCGTTGTTGGCGGCCATGGTAGAATCATTGTCCTGCGCCTTGGTAACGAGCGCACTGCATGCCAATACGGATACTAAGATAGTGGTGTAGATTCGTTTCATAGGGTATATTCTTTGGGCCAAAATATAAAAAAGCCCGGTATGTTCATACCGGGCTTTTACTATGAAAAAATGCAGTATCCTGCATAGGAAATTAAGGCATAATAATGCGGGAAGCACCACCACCGATCGATACCAGCTCGATCTCGAAGATCAGGTCTTCACCTGCCAGCGGATGGTTGGCATCGAGAATGACGGTTTCTGGCTGTACGTCGGTAATAACTACAGGAATTACTTGTCCGGAACCGTTGGTCATGTTAAGACGCATACCGATCTCGGGCACCATATCGGGAGGGAAATTTGTTTTGGGGAACTCTACCAGCATACCTGGATCTTTGGGTCCGTATGCCTGATCAACCGGGATATTGATGGTCTTCTTCTCTCCTACTGTCATGCCGGTAATGCCGTTGTCGAATCCGGGAATCACTGCACCGCTGCCAACTTCAAATTCGAGCGGATCGCGACCTTCTGAGGAATCGAAAGTAGTACCATCTGTCAAACGGCCATGGTAGTGTACTTTTACGGTATCACCAGCTTTTGCTTGTTGCATCTGAAATGTATTTAAAATGTTATAAAAGGCAGTCACCACCTTGTTTTCTAATCAGCGTCGACAAGAAAAAAGTCCGGTTACCGGAAACAAAGTAAAGGGAAAAAAACCAGACACCCGTAGTTTTTAAGGTTATCTTTGAATTTCAGGCAATTAACCTGTTGGGTCATATATATCAATGCCTTATGAATAAATTGTGGCTTATTATCATATCGTTTTCTGCTGCTTTTTGTGCCGCGTTGAAGCCCGCCGAAAGCAGTACTACAACCTCGTTGAACACCGGTAAATTCCCGGCATGGGAATCCGCACAACCAGGTTCTCTGGCAGTTGGTCGCGGGGGTGAAAATGCCCCGTCATCAGCCAATCGCATTCAACCGGGTGCGGAACGCCTCGACCTCTACCTGCCGCTGATCAAGGGCAAACGGGTGGCCGTGTTTGCCAACCACACGTCGACCATCGGAAAAGACAATATCGTAGATGTGCTGAAGAAAAAAGGGGTAACCATCTCGGTGATCTTCGGACCCGAACATGGTTTCCGCGGCACGGCCGATGCCGGCGCCAAGATTGGCAATTACGTAGATAAACAAACGGGCATTCCGGTCGTATCGCTATATGGCAGCAAACACCGCCCTTCGGCAGACGACCTTAAAAATGTGGATGTGCTCCTGTTCGATATACAAGACGTAGGCACCCGCTTCTATACGTATATCTCTTCGTTGCAGGAGTATATGGAAGCGGCGATCGAGCACAACAAACCGCTGATCATCCTCGACCGTCCCAATCCCAATGGGTTTTATGTAGATGGTCCCGTGCTCGACACGGCTTTCCGCTCATTCGTCGGGATGCAACCCGTACCGGTGGTATATGGTATGACGATCGGCGAATATGCCTATATGCTGGCCGGCGAGCAATGGTTGCAACACAAGATCACAGCGACTATACATATCCCTTCGTCACCCGAGCGGGCTGCGATGCAAAAACGCACGGCACCCACTGATCCGAAAGCTTATTCGCTCACCATCATTCCATGCGCGCACTATACGCACAACGACAAATACGTGTTGCCGGTAAAACCTTCTCCCAACCTGCCCGATATCCAATCTATTTATTGGTATGCTTCCACGTGTTATTTCGAGGGTACGGTATTGAGCGAGGGACGTGGCACCACAAAACCCTTCCAGCTATTTGGCCATCCTACACTGCCTTCCTCCCTGAAGTCGTTTACCCCACGCAGTATGCCAGGGGCTACCAAACCCAAACTGATGGACCAGCTGTGTTATGGCTGGGACCTGAGCGGCACACCTGCGCAGGTATTGGACAGGGTCCACAACCAGGTACAGATCGGCTACCTGCTGGAAGCGTACCGCCTGTTTCCCAATAAAGACTCTTTCTTCCTGAACAAAGGCAACTTTTTCAATAAGCTGGTGGGCAATGATGAACTCATCCGGCAAATGAAAGGCGGCGTCGCGGAAGCGGAGATACGCAAGAGTTGGGAACCTGCCCTGGGTCGGTTTAAAGCGATCCGCAAGAAGTATCTTATTTATACAGATTTTCAATAAACGATTGCCCGGCTGAAGTGTAATTACAGCACCGGCCGCCAAACAGGCAGTTGATCAATTCTTGAATTATGAGCAGACAGTTGAACGATATACGGATCGTCTTTATGGGTACGCCTGAGTTTGCCGTGGCCTCGCTCGATGCCCTGGTAAAAGCGGGTGCACAGGTCGTAGGCGTAGTCACCGCACCGGATAAACCAGCTGGTCGCGGCATGAAGCTGACGGAAAGTGCGGTAAAGAAATATGCGGTAGAGCATGGACTGCCCGTGTTGCAGCCGGTAAAATTGAAAGATGCCGAGTTCCAGGAAGCACTTCGTGCCCTTCGTGCCGACTTGCAGGTGGTGGTGGCCTTCCGGATGCTGCCGGAAGCCGTGTGGAATATGCCGCCGATGGGTACGCTCAATGTGCATGGCTCATTGTTGCCCCAATACCGTGGTGCTGCCCCCATCAACTGGGCAGTGATCAATGGCGAAAAGGTGACGGGTGTTACGACGTTCAAATTGCAGCAAGAGATCGATACGGGCCATATCCTGCTGCAGGATAGTTTCCCCATCGGTGATGACGACAATGCCGGTATCGTGCATGACTATATGAAGGAAGTGGGCGCCAAATTGCTGGTGAAAACTCTGGAAGGGTTAGCCGCAGGCACTATCGACGAGAAGCCGCAGGAAGCGATTATCGCCGGTACGGCCGATGCGGGCGTGAGTGGCGCCGTAGCGACGGCCACCAATGCCGGAGCGCAAGCCGTGGAGCTGAAACACGCCCCCAAGATCTTTACAGAAACGGCAAAGATCGATTGGAATAAATCGGTGTATGAGATCCATAACTTGATCCGTGGATTATCGCCTTACCCCGGTGCGTTTACATACCTGCAAGACAAAACCCTCAAGATATTCCGGTCGGCCAAGGAGATCACGCCGCCTTCCATTCCCGTAGGTACGGCCGATACGAATGGCAAAACCTACCTGAAGTTTGCCTGTCCGGATGGATACATCCATGTACTCGATCTGCAACTGGAGGGAAAGAAAAGGATGCTGATCGACGACTTCCTCCGGGGTTTTCGGTTTTAGGCAAGAACGAGACTGATATTATATATTATCTTACTATATAGGGTGTTTTTTAACCTCTCTATCCGCAACAACCCGTTCACTGTCATATAATTATCATACATTTCAAGGCCCCGCATTGCACTGAGCTGCGGGGCCTTTGCATGCGGATAGCACGGTATATGCTTGACAATAAGCCTGGTATAGCTCTACGCATGCCACCAATATATACGGCGCATTGCACTGGAGGCCCATTTCAGTGCTATGCGTAGAGCTATACAGTGCAATGCGTAGACCTATTGCAGACGATTCGCCGAGCTATTCGCATACACGCGCCGTACACTCCGGGAGCTGTTCATTAGCGAAAGGGGGCATATTGCCCCCTGGAGGCGCGCTAAAAACAGCCAAGGTCGCACTGGAATGTTTACAACAGGGTATGTAAAATGCCTGTAAATAGCTGAGGTACAGCCTGCAACTGCCTGCCTGCTACCACCTCCCTATAGGGCAGGTAGCACTGTTTAGGCCAGTGGAGTGCGACCTGCAGTACTATCCAGTGCGACCTTCTCCGCTATATTGGGCCATTCAGTATACTGTAGGCGGCCATAAGAACATAAAAAAAGCTGGCTACCCTTGTAGCCAGCTCAGATATCTTTTACTGCGTTAACTGCTAGTGTTAATATTTCACATCCACATAGAACTTACCATTCTCGGCGCCGAGCTCGGAAGCAGCGGCATCACTGAGGCGGATGGCGAGGCCTACGCTTTCTTTCATGTCGGGCAGTTGGCCCAGCACTTTAGCGTAGACTGATTTATTGGTGGAAGAGAATGTGATCTTCACGATGGTACCAGTGGGTACGTTGTTCATGAGGGCGTAATACTTTCCATCCTTCCAACCACTGGTGCTGCGGAAGATACCGGCATTGCCGGTGCTGTTCTTACCAGACTCGGAATACTGGCTGCGGAAATAACCGCCTTTATAGCTGGCATTGCTACCGGTTGGGCTGATGGGTCCAGGAGCCGGATTGTTATTGACGGGTGCCGTAGTTGTTGGTGTGGTGGTAGCCGGTGTTGTAGTTGGCGGCGGTGGTGGAGGCGGCGTAGTCGTTACGGGTTTCTCCACGGGCTTCTCGACGGGCTTTTCAACCGGTGTGGTTGGCTTGGGCTCTTCGGTCTTCACCACAGCAGGGGTTGTTTCCTTGGGCGTAGTCGTGACAGGTGGTGTGGTGGTAGCCGGTGGTGTTGTGGTGGCGGGCGTGGTAGTTGCTGGCGCCGGCTCTGTTTTCGCTACCGGTGGTTCAGCGGTGACGGCCACTATCTTGTTGGTACCATTGGCGGCCAGGGCGCTTTGTCCGGTCTTAACTTTCAAATAACCCACGATGAGGTTCATGCCGGGTTTTACCTGGTCGTTGGTGATGTTGTTCCATTTTTCCAGGTTGGCCACGGGCACTTTATTATGGCTTTGGCTGATGCGGTAGAGCCATTCTTTATCCTGTACGGTGTGGTACAGGGGTACAAATACTTCGTCGGCTGCTTTGGTTCCGTCGTACGACACATTGGTGGTGAGGGGAACTTTAATGCTTTGCCCGATCGACAAGGGCTTGTCCATAGAAAGGCTGTTGAACGGGGCAATTTCTTTGGGGCTGATGTTGTACAATCTTCCGATACTATACCAGTTTTCCTTGGCCACTACGGTATGCGTCAGGTACTGCGCGGGGGCCGTGCCCTGCACTTTCAGCTGCTGCGCACGCGCCATACCGGCCGTCAATACCAACACAACAATTAATACATTGATTTTCAACATAGTCTTGAATTTCATAACCGTGCAAAGATGCAGCATATTTTAATTGTTTCCACTTTTCAATATCCTCCAGCCGGAGGGATAATAATTGTTGATGCGATTGGGCAATACTTTCATCCAACCGATGGCGATGCCTTCATACTGTACCAGCGTCCAACCGGTTTTGGCGCCCGTAACGCTAACTTCTTCCCTGCGTAAATATTGCAGGGCTGTTTCCTTTTTTAACGTTATCGCAACAGTGCCGCTGGCGAGTATATTACTCAATGCCAGGGGATGATCGGGTACCAGTCCGTTGCCGGCCAGTTTACCAATTATTATACCGGCTTTTCGCAGGTAGAGGTGCTCGGATACGATCTGCAGCGACTCCTCCAACGATGCCGGCAGTGCAATGATCATATCACCCTGCTTGTAACATTGTATAGACTGATCATCCTGTAGCCAGGGTTGCAGCGTGGCCGCTTCCGCTTTGGAAACTTTTTGCCATTTGCCCTTTTTCGGGGCACGCACTGTATTGCCACTACCTTGTTTTTTGCGGAAGCAGGCGAGGAAGAATCCTTCTCCTTTCACTTTATCGGGAAAGAAGCGATAGCCTGTTGCCTGGTGTTGCGCACTGGTAGTAGATACGATACCCCAGGACGGATCGATGTGGAGTGGCAAACTTTCTACCTCAAATTCATTCATCAACCAATCGAGGATGGCTTCATCTTCTGCCGTAGAATAAGAACAGGTCGAATACACCAATACACCATCTTCTTTAAGGCAAACAAAGCTATCGGCCAGGATACGTTGCTGCCGTTGGGTGCAGAGCTGCACATTGTGTTCGCTCCATTCTTTGATGGCTTCTTCATCGCGGCGGAAGAGGCCACTGCCGCTGCAGGGCGCATCGATCACCAGCAGGTCGAAGAAGTTTTCGAGGCGTGCAAAATGTGCCGGGTCGTTGTTGGTCACGATGGTATTGGCGGCGCCCCATTTGGTGAGGTTTTCCTCCAGGATGGCGGCGCGGGTCTTGATCACATCGTTGCTGACCAGCAGGCTGGTGGGCGTGATGAGTGATTGCAACAGGGTCGACTTACCGCCCGGAGCGGCGCAGAGGTCCAGTACCCGGATATCTTTGGAACAATCGGTGGTTTGTTTGACGGCCTGCTCTACAAACATGCTGCTGGCTTCCTGTACATAATACAGGCCGCCGTGAAAAGCAGGATCGAAGGTGAAGGAAGGCCTGGCCGACAAGTAATACCCCTGGCTGGTCCAGGGAATCGGGGTGGCGGTGATGCCTGTTTCAGCCGTGATGAGTTGCAACGCCTTTTGTGCCGCCTTTTGCGGGTCATCATCCAGGTGGGCCAGTCGTAGTGGATTGAGCCGGATAGAGGTGACCTGCTCGCCCGACTGGTGCACAGCTTCGAAGCTGGCGCGGTCGTATCCCGGCACACCTTCCAGCGAATCCAATAGTTCTTTAGGTATGATCAATTGTCGACGATTAATCGGGCAAATGTACGCTTGAAACGGGATATGTGGTAGTGGGGCGAGCGCATTGGGTTTACGCGGAGTTGGGCGGGCGACCAGTCTTTAGTCGACGAGGTCGTGCAACTCCTCTACCCCGTCGCCATCGGCGGATTCTTTGGAGGATTTGCTGTTGTGGGCACTGGCTGCAGGCTTGTCCAATCCGCGTAGCCATAAATAAAAGAAGGCGATGTGCGCTACGGTGATCAAGCCGATCTCTACCATGATGGCTATGGTTCTTTCACTGGTCGGAATTTCTTCCTGGAGCATTGTCACGTCGCTGGTGAGCATACCCAGGGCTGGCCAGACAAAAAAGTTCAGAAACAGGCAAGCTACATGAATCAAGGCGGCGGATCTGTTGAGTATGCGTTTCCGCCAGTGGTAATAGAGGATTGTTTCTATCAACAAACCTGTCAGTACGATCAGGTCGAACCTGAACCAGTAATTGGCCCGCAAGGCTTCCCCGGAATATTGGCTGGCGGCACCATCTACTTCGACCTCTATAGCATAGAAACGATACCAGGTCATCAAATAATCAACGGCGATCGTTGCCTGAAACAGCAGGATCAGCAACATGCACCAAAACGGCGCGAGGAACGATTTTTTAGAATTTACCTGGTTGTTCATGTTAACTGTGCTCAGCAAATTCGTCCAGTATGTTGGCGGGATCGATTGTTGTAGGACGCTTCTTTCGTTGCGCCTGACAGATCATAACCATTAAAAACACATGGGCGATGCCGATGCCGGTCCAATATAATAAAGGATTGGGTACGAGCCAATCAAATAATATGTTCATGCGTATCGCCACGATGGGTAAAAATACGAGTACGAAAGCAAGTGGAAGGATGTACCCTGCGGCCAGGAAGCGGTTGTATCGTTTCTTTCGGAGACGCCAAAGCAGTATGCTTTCGGCAATCAGCACCACCACCGTAATGCCTGCCCAGACAGCTCCCCGTACAAAACGATGACTGGTCTGTGGCCCTGGGTATCGATCAAGTTCGGCCGCATGTTCCTGCTCATACGCTCTCTCACTGGCGAGACTGGTTGAAGCCATTGTTACAAAGAAATAGATGGCAAATGCCTGCACCAATATCAACGGCACCAACAGGTAGATGGGGGCGGTAAATTGTTTCGTCTTGGACAAGGGGACGTTTTTAGGCGTTGTAGTCGTTCAGGAAGTTCTCGGCATCATCATCTGTGTTTTGCTCGGGATGGTTTTTCTTTTTGTACGCGTCTACCAGCACCAGAACGAAGCAGAGGTGGCCGATGATGAGTACGCCCCACATGACTCCTACCTGTATTGATGTCAATGTGGCTAAACCGCTCTGCACTTTTTCAGCTGGAAACTGACTTGATACCCAAATTGTCGCGATCGCATACAACAGGGGCATACCAATAATAGCAATGATCCATCCGGTGAGATGCCCCCATATCAGTCTTCGGTTCAATTGGTAATAACGAAGCCTCCAATAAATGATCACTTCAGAGAATAATATGATGAAGTACCCGCCTAACGATATCCATTGTGCCCTGATCAATTGCTGACTAGCTCCGGTATTCAATCTATCCGTACGACTCATTTGCCAGAACGCTACTATCACAACGGCCGTCAAGGCCGATTTCAGGAACAAGATGATCGACAGCCACCACACGGGTGTAGTATAAGGTTTTCGTTTCAAGTCGGGATAATAATCAGCTATAGTATGCTTACAAATTCTTGATCTCGGCGATCAGGTCCTGCAATACTTTTTTGGCATCGCCAAACAGCATCGAGGTCTTGGGCTGGAAGAAGAGATCATTTTCAATACCGGCATAACCGGGTTTCATACTGCGCTTGTTGACGATCACATTTTTGGCCAGCTCCACATCGAGGATCGGCATGCCATAGATGGGCGAAGCCGGGTCCGTTTTAGCAGCTGGGTTCACTACGTCGTTGGCGCCCAATACAAGCACGACATCCGTAGTGGGGAACTCTTCATTGGCCTGCTCCATCTCCTGCAGCTTCTCATAACTTACATCCGCCTCCGCCAGCAATACGTTCATATGCCCCGGCATACGGCCCGCCACCGGATGGATCGCATACTTCACTTCCACCCCTTTGCTCTCCAATAATTTTTCCAACTCGTGGCAGGCATGCTGTGCCTGTGCCACCGCCAGTCCATAACCCGGCACGATCATCACTTTGTGCGCATAGGTCATGATCACCGCTGTATCGCTGAGGGAAATTTCTTTGTACGCGCCCTGCTCTTTGGAGCCACCTCCACCGCCACCAGTGTTGCCACCACCAAAGGAACCGATCAATACATTGAGTAGCGAACGGTTCATGGCCTTACACATCAGGATCGTGAGCAAGGTACCTGCAGCTCCTACCAGGATACCGCCAGTGAGCATTACTTTATTATCATACAGGAAACCGCCGCAGGCAGCGGCCACCCCGGTAAACGAGTTGAGCAAAGAGATCACCACCGGCATATCCGCACCGCCGATGGGCATCACGAACATGATGCCGTAGACCAGTGATAGTCCGAGTACGGTATAGAATAGTGCGGTAATGTACGCGGTATCGAGTGGAAGATCGGGGGCATCGTCGGTAGACCCTACGGCCATCTTGATCTTGTAGATCACAAAAACCGACAGACCAAGGATGGCTGCCAGCATGATCTGGTTCACGATGTGTTGTCCTTTGAAAGCGTAGTCTTTGATCTTGCCATTGAGTTTGCCCCAGGCGATCATGCTGCCGGCAAAGGACACAGAGCCGATGATGAGCCCGGCAAAGATGGTGATCAGTACACCGGTTTGCACCCCCAGCTCCAGTACGGCATTGTCGATCTGCTCTCCGGCTTCGTAGGCCTCGGTGATGGAATTCTTGAAGCCTTCGTGGGCATAGTGGTTGAATTCGATGAGCGATATGAGCGCCGCACAAGCGCCACCCATGCCGTTGAAAAGACTCACCATTTCGGGCATGGCGGTCATCTTCACTTTTTTGGCGGCCAGCATGCCGACGACCGCGCCGATCAACAGTCCACCAAAGATCCAACCGTAGTTATGAAGCTTCTCGCCGGATTCGTCATCCCGGTACAGGAAGATGGTGCCAAAGATGGCGAGCGTCATACCGGCGGCGGCCAGCCAGTTGCCTTTGCGGGCGCTGGCCGGGTTCGACAGCATTTTGAGGCCGATGATAAACGTAACCGATCCGATGAGGTAGATGAGCGTGAGTATACTGAATTCCATAGCTGCTTAATTCGTTAATGCCCGTGAATACACGCCGGCCAGCGGCGCCTACATTACTTTTTCTTCGACTTGAACATTTCCAGCATCCGGTCGGTGACGACGAACCCGCCGACGACGTTGAGGGTGCCCAGCACCACGGCCAGGAAACCCAGGATGAGGGCCGGGTAATTGTCGCCTTCGGCCTTGCCCATCACGATGATCGCGCCGATGATGACGACGCCGTGTATGGCATTGGCACCACTCATGAGCGGTGTATGCAATACACTGGGCACCCGGCCGATCACTTCAATACCTACAAAGATCATCAGGATCACGATATAGATGATCTGCTGGTTGTCGGATAGCCACTTCAATGCTGCTTCCATATATGCTTCTTTTGAGAATTTGATATGTTGAACGATTGCGATTCCTGGTGTTCTTCTCCTATCCCTTCAACCGCTCGTGTACCACCGCGCCACCATGGGTGATGCAGGATCCCTTCACGAGGTCATCTTCCCAATTCAGGTGAATGCCTCCTTCTTTGTTGATGATCAGTTGCAGGAAATTGAGCACGTTTTTACCATACAGCTTACTGGCATCTGCCGGCATGCTGGCGGGCAGGTTGCTGTCGCCGATGATGCGTACGCCATTCACCGTGACCGTTTCATTGTTCTTTGTAAACGGCGTATTGCCACCCGTGGCCGCGGCCAGGTCGATGATCACCGAACCATTGCGCATCGCCTGTATCATCTCTTCCGATAACAGGATCGGCGCTTTTTTGCCGGGTATCTGTGCCGTGGTCACGATGATATCTGCTTTGGCCGCACTTTCTGCGATCTTCTGTTGTTGTTTTTGCTTGTACTCGTCTGTTTGTTCAACGGCGTAGCCGCCGGCTTTGGAAGCATCGGCGGCGCCCTCCACTTCTACAAACTTCGCCCCAAGGCTCATGACCTCTTCTTTCACGGCGGGGCGGGTATCGAATACCTCTACCACCGCACCGAGGCGGCGGGCAGTGGCAATGGCCTGCAGGCCAGCTACACCGGCACCAAGTATGAGTATCTTGGCGGGCGCGATACTTCCGGCTGCTGTCATGAACATGGGGAAGTAACGCCCATAATTGTTGGCAGCCAGCAATACGGCCTTGTAACCGGCAATATTGGCCTGCGAGCTCAGTACGTCCATACTTTGTGCGCGGGTGGTACGCGGCAACATATCGAGACTGAAGGTCGTAAGCTGCTGCCGGGCCCAATCCTGCATGAGGCCGGGATGAAAGAGTGGCTGGTAAACGCCCAGTAGTATCTTGTTGGAGAGTGTTTCCGTTTCGGGCACCTGGTGAATGGAGAGCAGGATATCGGAAGCATTCAATACCTCCTGGCGCGATTTGATATCGGCCCCTGCTTTGGTATACTCGTGATCGTTGCTCCAGGCTTTTTCCCCTGCCCCCTGCTCTACCCAAACTGTAATGCCTTTTTTGGTGAGCGTGGCTACCGCTTCGGGCAGCAGGGATACGCGTGTTTCGGCTGATGATTCTTTTAAAATTCCGATCGTCATACCCATTGTTTGTTCTTTCAAGGTAAGGAATATTTGGGTTCGGTTGGGGAATCCAGTACTGTCTATTTTATTGTTTACCGCAAACTAAAACTGGTCCATGGGCCCCATCGGGGTTTCCATGAACCAGTGTATTCATTTATTGACCGATACCGGTCAATTATTTCTTATACGATTCTTAATACGCCTGTGCGAAGAACACACGTTGCTTGCTCGGCTTACCGCTGAACACGCACACGCCTTCTTCCTTGTCGCCTTCGAGGGGGATACAGCGTATGGTCGCTTTGGTAGCATCCTTGATCTTCTCTTCGGTTTCGGCGGTGCCATCCCAATGGGCGGAAATGAAACCTCCCTTGTCGTTGAGCACTTGCTGAAACTCTTCCCAACTGTTCACTTTCGTGATGTTGTCGTTACGGAATTTGAGCGCCTTCTCGAAGATGGCCTGCTGGATCTCGGTGAGCAGGTTGACGATGTGGTTACCCAATCCATCGAGGGATACGGTTTTCTTTTCGCGGGTATCGCGACGGGCCAGCTCTACCACATTGTTCTCGAGGTCGCGGGCGCCGAGGGCCACGCGAACGGGCACGCCTTTCATTTCGTGCTCGGCGAATTTCCAACCCGGACGCGTGTGGTCGTTGTTGTCGTATTTCACGCGGACACCAGCGGCTTTCAGTTCGGCCATCAGGGCAGTCGCTTTCGCGTCGATGGCGGCTTTGCTTTCTTCGCCCTTGTAAATAGGCACGATCACTACCTGGAAGGGGGCGATCTTAGGCGGCAGGATGAGTCCTTCGTCGTCGCTGTGCGCCATGACGAGGGCACCGATCAGACGGGTGCTAACGCCCCAGCTGGTCGCCCATACATATTCCAGTTTATTCTGGCTATCGGAAAACTTTACGTCGAAGGCTTTGGCGAAGTTCTGTCCGAGGAAGTGTGAAGTACCTGCCTGCAGGGCTTTACCATCCTGCATGAGCGCTTCGATGCAATAGGTTTCCACCGCACCGGCAAAACGCTCGCTTTCGGATTTGATGCCTTTTACGACGGGCAAAGCCATCCAGTTTTCGACGAAGTCGGCATACACATGCAGCATTTGTTCTGCTTCTGCAATGGCCTCCTGCGACGTAGCATGGGCGGTATGCCCTTCCTGCCAGAGGAATTCGGCCGTACGGAGGAACAGGCGGGTACGCATTTCCCAACGCACTACATTGGCCCACTGGTTGATGAGGATAGGCAGGTCGCGGTAGGATTGGATCCAGTTCTTATAGGTATTCCAGATGATGGCTTCGCTGGTAGGGCGAACGATGAGTTCTTCTTCCAGTTTGGCTTCCGGATCGACCATCAGGGCGCCTTTTTTATTGGGATCGGCTTTGAGGCGATAGTGGGTGACAATAGCGCACTCTTTGGCAAAACCTTCCGCATTCTTTTCTTCGGCTTCAAAGAGACTTTTCGGTACAAATAGTGGGAAGTAGGCATTGACGTGACCGGTGTCCTTGAACATTTTGTCGAGGGCGTCGCGCATATTTTCCCACAGGGTGTATCCATATGGTTTTATTACCATACAACCGCGAACTGCCGAATAATCGGCCAATCCGCCCTTGATGACGAGGTCATTGTACCATTGGGAATAGTCGGCACTTCTGCTGGTGATCTCTTTGCTCATGTTGTCGATGTTATGGTCCTGGCGGTTTTTTGCCCGGTCGGTCGGGAGTTGCTGTTGGTCGGTCGTGAAAGCCGCTTTATCGCTGATTTTCACGGTCAACTTTAACAATCCCGCAGTATATTTTAATGGCACCGGCCGCCATTTTTTAGTAATTTTATTCCGAAAGAACGCAAAAGTAGCACTTCACATCGTAAATCATTAAAATCACTTTCATCATGTCCCGACTTCTACTTATAACTGCCTTTGCAGTAACAGCCTTCACCAGTTGTTCGGTGTACCGGACTGGCGATCGGACGGATACGCCGGATGATGTGTATTATTCGCCTGCCCGCGGCGGCGGTGGTGCAGCTTATGTAGAGACGGACCGCCCACGCGATGGTTACCGCAACAACAGCCGGAGCAACGACTACTACGATAACTCGTATGGTTATGATGACTACTGGCTGCGGATGCGGGTGCGTGATCGCTACCGCTGGAGTGCTTTCGATGATTACGATTGGAATGATTACCGCTACATGCCCTGGGGTTATAACAACTTTGGTTATGGCAGTAACCTGGGTGTAGGTTTTGGCTACAATCCGTTTTACTACAACAATTTCAATCGCTACTTCAGCAACTACTATAGCTGGAACAGTTGGTACAACCCCTACAGCCCCGGTATCATCATCGTGAATCCCAAGGGGAATGTACCGGTGTATAACAAAGTACGCGAATTCAACCTCAGCCGTTATACCAACAATGCCTACAACAATGGTAATCGTCCGCTGAGTGTCACTTCCAAAGCGAATTACCTGCGCAGCGGCAATTACAACAACGGCAATACCCGCTCTACCAACCAGAGCTTGGGCAACAGCATCCGCAAAGTATTCTCCAACGGAGAAAGCAACAGCGGTGGTGGCCGTCAACGCAATACTTATTACAAACCAGGCTCCAGCAATGATCGCCCGGTACGTACCTATACCCCCAGCGAAAGCAATAACTCAACCCGCAGCTATACGCCTGCGCCTTCCAATTCTGGTGGCTCTTCGGGTGGTAGCAGTGGCGGCAGCAGCGGCGGCGCTGGTGGTGGTGGCGGTGGCAGACCAGCACGTGGTGGCCGTTAATACCTGAAAAAATGACTACGAGAGGAAACAGGATTTAAGATGTCTTGAATTTTGATTCCTCTTTTTTTTATACTTCCCCGATCAACTTGAATTGTAACACATGAATAAGAAGATTTACCTGATTGCAACATTACTGGCAGGTCAGCAAGCTATAGCTCAGCTGCCGGAAGATGCCTTGCGTATGAGTTGGAATGTACCTTCCGGCACGGCCCGCAGCATGGCCGTTGGTGGTGCGATGGGTGCTTTGGGTGGTGAGATCACGAACCTGTGGGTGAACCCAGCGGGCCTTGGCTTTTACAAAACAAGCGAGCTGGTATTGAGTCCCGGCCTTACGCTGGCGAGCGCCAAGGGCAGTTTCCGGGGCACTGATGCGAAGTCGGACAACCTGACCCGCTTCAACCTGGGCGCATCGGGTTTTGTGTTTGGCTACAACGACCCTGGTAGCCGCTGGAGCAGCAAGGCATTCAGTTTTGGCGTAAACAGGGTCGCCAATTTTGCCGGCAGCACCTATTACAAAGGCACCAATGATTATAGCTCTTTCTCCGAGCCCCTGGCCAATGAATTGTTCAGCTACTATTCCCGTATAAGAGATCAATACCCTGGCCGCTCCGACAAGCAAATCGTCGCTGACGCCGTGTACGATCCTGCTTTATCGGTGAAGACGCGGATGGGCCTGTATACTTACCTGCTCGATATCGATACCACGACCGGCACCGTGTTCTCGCGGGCGGAAGACCTGGGCATCGTAAACCAGGAAAAAACCGTCAATACAAAAGGGGGCATTACGGAGATTGCCCTGGGCTTTGCTTCCAATATGGACGATAAGCTGTTTCTGGGCCTTGGCATCGGTATTCCCATTGTGAATTATGTACGTCATACTACCTATACCGAATCGGATCCTACGGCTGCGCTGAATGACTTCTCGTATTCGCGCTATGAAGAAGAATATACCAACAAAGGGGTAGGCTTCAATGCCAAACTGGGTCTGATCTTCAAACCGGTGGAAAGATTGCGCCTTGGCCTGGCCATTCATACGCCCAGCCTGTATGCGCTGAAGGAAAAGACCACCAGTAAGATGGTGACTGACCTGGAAACTTCTTTCGACCCCAACTGGCCCGTAGACAGTATCTCCAGTTATCAACTGGAGCCTAACAACCGCGACCCCGAATTCAAGTACGACCTGGTATCTCCCTGGAAGTTTATTCTGAGTGGTTCTTATGCACTGAATGAGGTGGCTGATGTGAGCCGTCAGAAGGGCTTTATCACGGCTGATATTGAATATGTCACTTATGGTAGTTCAAAGTTCAAAGAAGCGGAGGACAATGGTGAAGGCGAGTATTACAAGCAGGTAAGCGATGCCGTGAAACAACTGTACAAAGGCGCACTCAATTTCAGGATAGGTGGTGAGCTCAAGTTCAATACCATCATGGCGCGCGGTGGATTTAGCTACTACACCAATCCGTATAAAGACAGTGAGCTGAAAGCAAACCGTATGAATGTGAGTGGTGGTCTTGGCTACCGTGACCATGGCTTCTGGATCGATCTTACTTATGTTCGTGCCCTGGGCAAAGATTCCGATTTCCCCTATCGGGTGGATGCGCCCCGTGCGAATACCTACGCTTCTATTAAAGACCAGACCAGCAATGTGATGCTGACCTTCGGTATCAAGCTGTAATTCCCCTCGCTATTACTGCACATTCTATTACTGGTATAAATTATAAAACCCCGCCTGAAAAGGCGGGGTTTGTTTTCAAGGTTCTTTTAAAACCTTAACCCTTCACTTTAAAAGCCCTCATAGGGGATCTCTACGGATTAGCCGGGACTCCACCCGGCTGGTTGTTTGGCATTACAAAAGTCGGATATCTTATTAGAATAATTTAGCATCCAAATAGACTTAACGTCATAATATTAACAAAATTTACCTTTTCGTAGGTGTTACACCTTACCAGGGGCAATAATCCAGCTATTGACGCAACTTCTCAATTACCCTCCTGCGTCGACGCCTGTGCATATTGTAATACGTCTACCGCATTTTCGGGTGAAAACCATTGGATTGCAGGGTCTTTCCGGAACCAGGTCAGCTGCCGTTTGGCATAATGCCGGGTATTGGTTTTGATCGCTTCTACGGCTGTTGCCAGTGTGCCGGCACCCTCGAAATAATCAAACAACTCATTGTATCCCACGGTTTGAAGCGCATTCAGGGAGCGCCAGGGCAACAACGATCGCGCTTCTTCTACCTGCCCCGCCTGCACCATGTTTTCGACCCGCTGGTTGATGTTGCGGTACAATTCGGGACGGGGCAATTCGAGCCCAATTTTAACAATCCGGAAGTCACGCGCGGCCTTTTTACCCTGCTGGAAATGGCGAATCGACTGCCCGGTACTTCTTTTCACTTCCAGGGCCCGTATGAGCCGCTGGGGGTTATGGATCTCACCGGTACTGTAGTAGAGCGGATCTTCTGCCGCCACCTGTTGCTGCAACCAGCTTATTCCGTCCAATTCGTACTGCTGGGCTATCTCCTCCCGTACTGTGGGCAACACGGCGGGTATATCGTCCAGGCCCTCACAAAATGCTTTTACATATAATCCCGTGCCACCCGTCATCACCACCACCGGATGGGTGCTGGTTATTTTTTTAACGGCCTGCAGCGCATATTGTTCAAATACGGCTGCATTCACGTCCTCATGAATAGAATGGGAGTTGATGAAATAATGGGGAACAGCTGCCAGTTCTTCGGGGGATGGCTTGGCCACGCCGATGGTCATTTCGCGGAAACACTGCCTGGAATCGGCTGATATGATCGATGTACCGAACTGCTGCGCCACACGTATGGCGAGGGCTGTTTTACCGACGGCGGTAGGACCCACTATGACTATACAAACTGGCTGCATGAATTGGAATTGGACAAAAAAAAGAGGTGATTTCCGCTTACTGGACATCACCTCCTGCCACTACTGCGGTATTTACTTTAGATATCTTCTTCTTTGCCGCCTTCGTCTTCGGCTTCTTCACCCAGGCCCATGCCATCATCGTCGTCGCCATCACCTTCGGTACCGTACCCTTCTGCGCCGGCTTTGAGGTCGTATTTCTCTTCTACCTCGGTGAGCTTATCGCCTACCAGCCCCTTGGTGCCGTATTGCGAAGGTGCAATGCCTTCCGATTTTACGAGTGCCGGGTAATCAATCTTGGCATTTTCTTCTTTGGATACGTTGATCAACTCAACGAGGAAGCTCCAGCCTTTGACGAAATCGTAATTATAGATAAACTTTTGGTTGGGATCACGGATCTCTGAACCGATGGTCGTTTCCTCCATGAGGAGTGGCGCCACCTTGTAGGTCTTGTCGTATTTGGCCAGGGAGATCTCTCTGCCGCGCTGCCAGTTGTCGTTGCTGCGGAAGAAGGTAGCCTGGTGTTTACTGTCGAACTCGTAGGCTTTTAGGATAATCTGGTGCAGCTGTAAAAACGTTTGGGTGTGTTTTACTGCTACATCCCGATAGATGCTATCGTCTTCTTCAAAATATATCCTGAATTTCAGTACAGCCATAGTAAAGTTATGTTTCTGGTTTTTGGCTTCGGATCAGTCAAGGGAAGACTGCCAACAGCTCCTATTTGCTCCAAAAATAATATAATTCCACTAAACTCTTTTTTTCGCACAACTATCATACCAGCCAGTCAAATCGGGCATGGTAATTATACGACGGGCTTCAACCCCATGCCTGCTGCCGTTTCCATCATAAAATCGTAGGCAGCATCGTAATTGTTGTCGATCTTTCCATCGAGGATGGCTTCACGGATCGCATTCTTGATATCGCCCACCTGCTTACAGGGCGAAAGGCCAAATATTTCCATGACCATTTCGCCGGTGATGGGTGGCTGCCAGTTGCGGATACGGTCCTTTTCCTCCACTTCCCGTAACCTTTCTTTCACCAATTCGAAGTTTTCGAGAAAGCGTTTCACCTTTTGCTTATTCTTGGACGTGATATCGGCGCTGCACAGCAACATGAGTGCATCGATATCGTCGCCCGCATCGAACAGCAGCCGGCGAATGGCCGAATCGGTGATGTCTTCTTTGGTGAGGCTGATGGGGCGCAGGTGCAGTTCTACCAGCTTGCGCACAAACCGCATCTTTTCATGCTGCGGCAGCTTGAGTTTTTGAAATATACGGGGCACCATGCGGCCACCGACTACTTCATGCCCGTGGAAGGTCCAGCCATGTCCCGGCTCAAACTTCTTGGTGGGTGGCTTGCCGATATCATGCAATAATGCTGCCCAGCGCAGCCACAGGTCATTGGTATGGCGGCTGATGTTATCGATGACTTGCAGGGTGTGGTAAAAATTGTCCTTGTGCCCCATTCCGTCGACATATTCCGCGCCGGCAAGGTCTACCATCTGCGGTAACACGATGTGCAGCAATCCGCTTTGGTATAGCAGGTCGAGCCCTACGGAAGGTTTGGGACTGAGCATGATCTTGTTCAGCTCGTCGGTGATCCTTTCCTGGGTGATGATGCGAATGCGTTCTGCATTGTCTTTGATCGCCTGGAAAACGGGCGGGTGTATGGTAAAACCCAACTGCGCCGCAAAGCGGATGGCCCGCATCATGCGCAGTGGATCGTCGCTGAAAGTAGTGAGCGGATCGAGCGGTGTGCGGATCAGTTTATTCTCCAGGTCCTGCATACCATCGAAGGGGTCTATCAGCTTGCCATAATCGTCTTTGTTGAGACTGATCGCCATGGCATTGATGGTGAAGTCGCGGCGATCCTGATCGTCTTTGATGGTGCCGGGCATCACTTCGGGGTTACGGCTATGGTAACGGTAACTTTCTTTGCGGGCACCTACGAACTCGATCTCAAATGCACCTTCTTCCTTAACGGCCGGCATGTTCTCAACAGGGGGCTCCTCCACCTGCGTCGTCTCTACCGCATCTGGCAGGGAACTCTCTGCATCGTTCGCTTCTTCATCTTTCTTATAAAAATCTTTCAGCTTGATCTGTGCAGTGCCGTATGTTTTAAAGAAGGCTACATGCGGACGTGGGTTGAACCGATCGGCCACCCGGTGGGCCAGTTCGATACCATCGCCCACGCAGACGATGTCTGCATCTTTGGTAGTACGCCCGATGATCTTATCGCGCACAAAACCACCGATGATCCAGGCCTCTATGCCCAGGTCGGTAGCGGCGTGCGCAATCTTATTAAACACAAACAATTCCTTTTCGGTACACCGGATATCCATTCGGCAAATGTAAGCAAGATGCTGAAAATAGTTTCTATTGAAGAACGCTGCTTTTTATGGCAGACTGGCCAGCAACTGGCCCTCTTTGATATGGTGCGCGCATTTGAAATGGCCGAGGGGACAGGCTTTTCGTCCATGCAGGCCGCAGGGACGGCAGGGCAAGGGCTCTTCTATCTCCACCACAAAACGTTTATCCGACAGTGGTCCGAAACCGAAGGAGGGCAAGGTAGAGCAATAGATGGCAGTAACGGGTGCGTTGACGGAAGAAGCGAAATGCATGGGCGCCGAATCGTTGACGTAATTCATTACTGCCTTTGTCATGAGTGCCGTAGACTGCAGGAAGTTGAGCTTTCCGCACAGGTTGACGATCGTGTGCTGCGGTACCTGCTGCTGAATGGCATCGCCCAGGGCGGCATCACCCGGCCCACCCAGCAGGTACACGGCAAAAGGCTTGTCGAATGCCTGTAGAAATTTTATCCACTTTTCGGTGGGGTACTGTTTGGTAAACCACACGGAGGCAGGTGATATGGTGATATAGGGTTTATCCTGGTAGGGTTTTACTTTTTCGGCATCGGATGCAGAGGGATAGAGCCGCGGTTTTTCCGGGGCGCCTGTGGTAAAGGCCTTGATCAGTTCGTCATTCCGTTCGATCTCATGCAGGGTATGCTGTCCATCGCTGATGACGTGTTTGATGCGGGACGTGAAGAAACGGCTAAAAGGATTTTTATCGAAGCCAATGGTTTCGCGGGCGCCGGAAAATGCCGTCAGCAAGCCCGTCGCGGCGAAACGCTGTACGTTGATGATCTTGTCGTAGCGTTGTGCGCGTACTTCTTTGAGGAGGGCCAGCAGGCTCTTGTATTTCTGCGCCCCGCTCTTGTGCCAAACCAATACCTTCCGGATAAAGGGATGGTCTTTCAACAGTCCTTCATTGCCTTTGCGCAGCATGAAATCGATCTGCGCATCGGGGTATTGCCGGTGTATTTTTTCGAGGATGCCGGTAGCCAGCACGACATCACCTATGAAAGCGGTTTGTATGATGAGGAATTGCACGTTGACGGACTGTTTTATATTAGGGCCTGATGACTGATACCTGTCCACGCTCCCACCGAACGATGGAGGAGGGCGCAGCAATGGTGGTGTCATCGCGGCGGTAGTGAACGATGTAATCTACCTGGTCTTTGATCACCGCCGGTACTTCGCCATAGGTACGGGGTGAGGGTTCTCCGCTGATATTGGCGGAGGTGGACACGATGGGCTTGCGGAACCTTTTGATCAGGTGTTTGCAGTAAGTTTCCTGTACGATTCGGATTGCGATGGAGCCATCTTCATTGACGAGGTTATCGGCCAGTCCAAGGGCATGTTCATAAATGACCGTGGTGGGCCTGGTGACGCTATCGAGGTAGTCGAATACGGCGAGATCGGGATTGGCGACATATTGCAGCAGGTCGCGCTCATCGGCCAGCAGTACGATCATACTCTTCGTTTCGGGTCGCTTCTTCAGCTCATAGATCTTTCGTACTGCCTCGGGATTGGTGGCATCGCAACCAATACCCCAGATGGTATCGGTGGGATACAGGATCAACCCGCCTGCCTGTAATACGGACAGGCTATTTTCCACATCGGTATTAAAATCCATGCTGCAAATGTAGTTGCTAACCACCTGAATCGACGATCCGGTTGCGTTCTTTTTTATCCTGGCAGGTTGGGCCACGATTGCCGGGCACCTGCTGGCTGTTTCCCACAGCCGCACTTTAAAGGCGAACAATTTGTTAAGTTTGCAAAAAATAGGGATAATGGAATTAAAACAACTGATCAATGAGGCCTGGGCCAACCGGGAGCTTTTAAAGGAAAATAAATACAGCGACGCCGTAAGATCGGTGATCGCAGAGGTGGATAAAGGTTTGTTGCGTGTGGCACAGCCCGGCCCCGATGGCTGGACGGTGAACGAGTGGGTAAAACAGGCGATCCTGCTATATTTCGGTATTCAACAAATGCAAACCTGGACGGTAGGTCCGTTTGAGTTTTACGATAAGATGTTGCTGAAAAGCAATTACAAGGATCTGGGCGTACGTGCGGTACCGCATGCCATTGCCCGTCATGGCGCTTTCATTGCCCGCAACGTGGTATTGATGCCCTCTTATGTAAACATAGGCGCTTATGTGGACGAAGGCACTATGGTGGATACCTGGGCTACCGTAGGTAGCTGTGCACAGATCGGCAAGGGTGTGCACCTAAGCGGCGGTGTAGGTATCGGTGGTGTGCTGGAACCCCTGCAGGCGTCTCCCGTGATCATCGAAGATGGTTGCTTCATCGGTAGCCGTTGTATCGTGGTGGAAGGAGTGATCGTGGAAAAAGAAGCGGTACTGGGCGCCAATGTGGTGCTGACCAAGAGCACGAAGATCATCGACGTAAGCGGTCCCGAGCCGGTAGAATACAAAGGTCGTGTACCAGCCCGTAGTGTGGTGATACCCGGTTCTTATACCAAGAAATTCCCGGCAGGCGACTACCAGGTGGGTTGTGCCCTGATCATCGGTCAGCGTAAAGCCAGCACCGATCTGAAGACCAGCCTGAATGACGCACTGCGTGATTTCAACGTGAGCGTTTAGTTTTTCTTTTTTCTGATTTACCCCCCATAAGCAACATTGACCAAAACTAAACAAATACTCTGGCTCAACCAGATCAAACACATACTCTACCGGGTTTTCACCAATAAGAAGGTGCTGACCAGCTATTGCGAGAAATACGATCTGTTTTTCCGTTTCCACATCAGGGACGGTACCGGTAAAGACATCTACTACAAGTACGGCGTATATGGTGAGGATTATATTACGACCTACCTGCTCAACCATCTTAATATTACCCGCAACGACCTGTTGATCGATGTGGGCGCCAATATCGGCTGGCATACCCTGACCTTGTCAAAGGCCTGCCAGCCGACTGTGCTGGCATTTGAGCCCGACCCCTTTAACCGTTCGTTATTGCAGGAGAATATAGCGCTCAATAACCTGACCGGCATTCAGGTGCACGGCTTGGCGCTTAGCAACGAAACGGGTACGCAAACCCTGTATTTATACAAGAAGTACAATATGGGCCGCCACTCACTGATCAAGCAGCACAATTCGGTACGATCGGTGGAAGTACCTATTGTTCGGCTCGATGACCTGCTGGCCCGGGAGGGTATGCAGGAGCGGCCGATCAAGTTGTTGAAGATCGATATTGAGGGGTACGAGTTTATGGCTATGCAGGGGGCGCGGCAAGCCTTATTGCGCTGCGAAAACCTGTTGACTGAATTCACCCCCGACCTGATGAAGCAGGTAGGCCAGGATCCGATGGATTATATCCGGCTGATCCGCGAAGCCGGCTTCGAGTTGCAACAGATCGATCCGGAGGGTATCACAGTACCCGACATCGACAGGATCATTCGCGACGATATCCAGGTGAACCTGCTTTGTCGCAAAGCCGCTCAACGATAAGACTGCCACATACCTGTTTATAAAGACCGGCCTGGCCGGTCGCAGTGATGATTATGCATGCAACCAGAAACAACACGGTAACGCTGGCAGGATTTGGGATCACCTTCCTGGGTGCTGTCCTCTTTTCGACGAAGGCGATCATCGTCAAACTCGCGTTCAAGGATGTGGCCGTGGATGCTTTGACTTTGTTGACGTTGCGGATGATCTTCTCCTTACCCTTTTATGTGGGCGCAGCCTGGGCAGTGAACCGTAAGGCAGATACGGTGCCGCTGACCAGGCAGGAATGGGGATGGGTGTTGGTATTGGGGATCTTTGGTTATTACCTCAGCAGCCTGTTTGACTTTGTAGGCCTACAATACATCTCTGCCGGACTGGAGCGGCTGATCCTTTTTCTCTACCCTACTTTTGCCGTATTGATCAATGCCTTTGTATTCCGGCAACCGATACACCGGATGCAGAAGATTGCGCTGGCACTGACCTATCTCGGCATTGGGCTCGCTTATTATGGCGAGTTGCGGGTGGATACTGACAACCCCAACTTCTTGTACGGTAGCCTGCTGATCTTTTTGTGTGCCATCACCTACTCGATCTATATTGCCGGCAGCGGTTATATCATACCCAAAGTGGGAGCTACGCGATTCACCGCTTATGCGATGCTGGCGGCAACAGCCGGCATCTTTATTCATTTTGGCTTTGCAGGAAAAGTCAGTGCTTTGCAACAAGGTGCGGGCCTGTGGCTGTATGGGTTGATGCTGGCCATTTTTGCCACGGTGATCCCCTCCTTCCTGATATCGCTGGGCATGAAAAAGATTGGGTCGAACAATGTGGCGATCATTTCCAGTATTGGTCCGGTGTCGACGATCCTGCAGGCACATTTTATTTTGGGTGAGGGCATCTTCATGGAACAGGTGGTGGGTACGGTGTTGGTGGTGATCGGTGTATTGCTAATTGGCTGGAAAAGAGAAGGTGCCGTAAAATAATTGTTTGTTTTTTTTGTTCGAATTGAAATATTGCTATATTTGCACCCCCGAACACAAAGACAGACGGTCTGAAATCGAAAGAAACAAGACCTGATGGATTACCTGCCCAGGTGGCGAAATTGGTAGACGCACTGTGTTCAGGTCGCAGCGCTCGCAAGGGTGTGCTGGTTCGAATCCAGTCCTGGGCACTGAAAAAAGCCTGTAAGTCATTGACTTGCAGGCTTTTTCGCTTTTTAAATGTGTCAATTTTATTCACTTTTGTACGCTTTCGCACGCCATTTCTGACACACAAATGACGCGCGATCATGACACACAAAAAACGGTGGAACGCTACCAGCACACCCACAGAATACTCACCTGATGAGTATGTTTTCTCTACCAGCATTATTCAATTTCCCTCACTGCTGGCAACTTCACATTTGCAACGTAAACGCTCAGTTGCTTTTCGGCCATTTTCCTGCGGTAATACACCTTCTCCAAATTGGCAAAGGTCTTTCCCACAGCTGACAGGTACCCTATTTTTGAACCTGGGAAACTGTGCAGCATGAATATCGCGGAACGGCCCAACAGGAGCAACACGAAGATCTTCTATTACGAAGAATGGGGACGCGGAAAGGGCGACCGCGCAAGCCTCAATATCTTTACCTACATCCACCCCAAAAATCAATTAGAGAAAAAGCACAACGAAGAGACTTTAAAACAGCTGGCTGTCAAAAAAGCTGAAAGCATTCTTGATCAGCAGGCTGTCGGAACGGGGTACATTCCTACACACCGTTTCAAAGAGAACTTCCTTGATTACTATGAAGAGTATGTAAAAAAGCAGACCAGAAAGGGAAACAGGCATTTAAAATGCGGACTTACTCAGTTTAAACTTTTCCTGGGCAAAGACTTTTTAACTCCCATAGAAATGACGGAAGAGCTTTCCACCGGTTTCCGCAACTATCTTTTAGAAAAGTATACGGGAGATACACCGGCCAACTACTTCTCCAAATTCAAAAAAATGATACGCGCAGCTTCCAAAGATGGATACTTCCGTATCAATCCGTCCGAAGATGTAAAGGCAAAATCCAATCCTTCCATCAAGGTCAAAGACAACCTTGAAGTAGAGGACTACCTGAAGCTGCTGGAAACACGCTGCTCAAATATTGAGGTCAAAGAGGCTTTCCTACTCAGTTGTTATGCGGGTCTAAGATGGTGTGACGTGAACCCACTGGAATGGGACAAGGACATACAAGGCGATCAATTGCGTACGCGACTGTTGCAGGCAAAAACCAAACAGCCTGTTTGGATCACCCTTCACCCGGTAGCAAAGGCCATCCTCGAAAAAAGGAAAGCTGCCTATGCTCCCGGCCTGAGCAGCACACTGGTTTTCCGACTGCCAAACCATTACAAAGCAGGGACAATCTTACAACGGTGGTGTGATGATGCTGGTATTCATAAGCATATTACCTGGCATTGCGCCCGACTTAGTTTCTCGATCCTCCTGCAGGATAAGAATACCGACAATGCTACAGTAGCAGCATTAATGGGGCTTACCAGTCCTAAATATGTTGATCGGGTTTATAAGCGTCACCGGCCCAAAGACCAGACTGCGGTTATCAACAAACTTCCGCACCCTGTCCAGAATACCTGTCACACTTCCCTGGTTGAGCTCAAAACCCTGCAGCCGGGGAAAGTCACTGGCTACGCGGAGCAGGTTCCAATTATGGAATTGCTTCCATCTAAATCAAAAAACAAATATCAAAGCAAATCGACTGGCTGACCAGGCTACCATCCATGTTACAGGAAATGTTCTAATTCTGAAAGGCGGCTTTTTGGCCACCTGAAGAGCATATATATTAAACAATTTCAAACTCGATCATAAATGCAGCTTGAGACTTATCCATTTATTGCCTCTCAGGATTATCTACGATTTGAGTTCCTGAGCCAGGGCCCGCAAGGAACAATTAAGAAAGTGGTACTTTTCCAACAGTTCCAGGGCAATCTCTATAACCTGGCGTTCGGCGACTGGGATGAGACACGACAAAGGCTTGATGATCTTTCTCGTACAAACAATAATGACCGGGATAAGGTAATTGCAACCGTGGCATCCACGGTTGCCCTTTTCATTGATCACTATAAGGGTGCAATGGTAATCGCCACCGGTAGTACACCTTCAAGAACCAGACTTTACCAGTCAGGAATTAATAAATATTGGCCCGAGATCTCCCGATTGTTGGTTATAGAGGGGCTATTGAATGAAAAATGGGAGCTCCATAAAAAGAACGTCAACTACCAGGCATTTCTGGTAAAAAAGAAATAAATATTGTAAATTTGAATACTATCAAAAGGAGGTTGTATGTCTGAAAAAATCAAAACCACCATTTTCGGCAACCAATATACTGTAGTTAAAAAAATGAGAGACTACAGTAAAGATCCCTATTTTATAAAGAAATTGGAAGAAGCTAAACAGCTCATTGAAAGGGTCGGGTTACCGAAAAGTTTTCAAAAGAATAAATAGCATAAATTCAATAGCATATTGCCCACATGTTCACAACGTGTGGGCTTTTTTATTTGTGGCATTCATCAACACTTTTGCAGTAGTAATTGCTTAAATTAGAAGACCTATTCCTAAACAAAATGAACAACACTTATCTAAGTAGTGATATACTTAATAATAGCCGCAATAACCGCCCTACCAAAGATGGTATTGTAATAAAGGGAATTGACTTTCCTGTTGATCTTGATGTCGATATCGTGGTTGAAAATGTATCATTCAAACAATACATTAGATTTAAAGGTTGCAAATCTAAACACCTCATTCGATTTGTTAATTGCACTTTTGAAGGGCTGGTTAACATATACCAGGATTGTCAATTCAAAGAGGTGCATTTCGTGAATTGCACATTCAACTCAACTTTTACTGTTATAAAGTCTACTATAGGTCACTTCACCTTAAAAGATAACACCTTTAAGAAAGGGATCGATACTGAAGAGATCAGCGGTGAAAAACTTTGTATCTATGGCGCTAAGTCCGACAACGCCAAATTTAAAATTGTAAAACCAGAATACAAAAACATCATACTATCTGAAGCCCGGGACAATTCTGAATACATTTTCTCCGCGTATGAAGCTGACGTGAATGCACTTAAAAGAAACGAATCTAATACTGGATTTACCTACGTAGCGGACAGTCAATTTAAGGGAAGCGTATTGGTAGCAGGGCTTAAATTAGGAACATTATCCCTGCATGGACATAACACCTCCGGCAGAATCACATTTCAGCAACTTCTTGTTGGACTTGTCAATATCGGCCAGTTTACAAATACAGGCATATTATCATTTGCAAACATTGAACCCGATCCCTTCACAGGCACCATACAATGCCACAGATCAAACTTGGGAAAGTGTGAAATTTACGATGTAAACTTCGCTTTATTTAGGCAGATAACAATTGACAATACCAACATCCAAGACATAATCACTACGAATATCACTTGGTGCAGGAATGTTAGATCAGCCTTAATAGGAATAGATGCGCAAGCTCATTTGCGGGAAAATTATCGACAGCTTAAAAACATTATGATCCGCCAGAATGATAAGGTTCAGGAACTCGCCTACCATAGGCAGGAAATGAACGCTTTGTTGCTTGCTATGCGATTCAATCGAGGCAACCGTTTCGACCGATTTATCATTTGGAGCAATGGGATATCTAATGCACATGGACTTTCCTGGGAAAGAGCAGGTCTTTGGCTATTAGTTCTTACATGGTTATCCTACTTTTCAATAAACTATTTTGTGCTTGGTAAAACCGAAAAAGATGCAACGCAGATATTTAAGCATATAGCCCTGTTCTTTGAATCGCTGAACCCGGTCAGGAAATTTAACGCTATCTATGATGATCAGGGAAAGGATCAAAGTGCTTCAAACCTTGCTTATTTTATTGATGTCATCTATCGCTTCATTGCCTCGTATCTTATATTTCAGTTCATTAGTGCATTCCGGAAGTATGTAAAAAAGTAATACAAATGCAGGTATTAATCAATGCCACTCTTGAACTATAATTATATTTTAGATTCGCCAACGCACATAAAATGAAAGCAATCCTTATTGAACCAGAACAATACAAGGTTTCACTGATACTTTACGATTCACTGTTCTTTGGTGGGTATCAAGAAACAATATCCCATATATTGGGAGCTCCCTTGGACTGGATCACTGAATTCCCTAACAAAGACGGCTTGTTTTCTAAGATGGATAGCGTTTGCGACTGCGAGAATAGAGCATTTACTCTACAATGCAGCGACATCGTGTTTTTTGGCAAATCACTCATTGTTTCTGTCTCTAGTCCGCCATACATGAGTTTAAGAAACAGTCAATTTACACTGGCTGATATCTGCAAACAGATACACTTCCACGACCAACGGATGACTGGACTATTCCGCGAACAGTTCATTTAATACACCTGCCGTCATGGCCGCCGACCACTTCTGGATCTTCCACTCCTGATAGTATGTAGAAAATTACTCATATCCCTTGTGCAAATCCGATCCAGGTCCTCTTTCATGAAATAACCACCCTCATTCTTCTTCACCCCGACTTCTTCGCACTTTTTCAAAAACTGGGTCTTACCCAGGTTGCAATATATAAGCGCCTCTTCAGGCTTCAGATAAGGTTTAAAGCACAATGCAATCGCTTTCATTACGAGAAGTTCATCCTTCATGATCATTTTTTTTCATTTTTTGATTTCACAAGGACATCCACTTCACTGGCCTTTTTCGGGTCAAAAGATGGCAAGTAGTGGATGTATCCGTACTCATGGAGCTGATTGATGCACCTGTGGTACGTGGTGGTGGATATTTTCGCTTGCCAGGCAAGCTGCTCCCGCCTGACCCGTACCAGCATACTACCCTGCCCCTTGCAATATTGCAGAATAGACAAGTATAAGCTGATATGTGCGGGGCTGATACGCGCATCTTGTCGGATTGCCAGTAGGAAACCGTCCAGAACTGATAGTATGTTTTTACCAATATCCATATACCTCATTATCTAAACTACTTGTCCAAACGACGCAGATAGATCTCACTTCTTACTGCCGGATTATAGGAAGGTTTTATCCGGATATAATTGCCATCTTTCAAATCACGCATAATCTGAAAATACATCCTTTTTGATGTGACCTTCGACAATCGCCGCAATTCCGCCGCGTAGGCCAAAACTGGATTACCCTCCTTTTGGCGGAGGTACAACAATGCTGCAAACAAGCTGATGTGGGAGGGTCCCATCCGTGGATCCTCCCCAGCCAATTCCAGAAATGTCAATATTGAAAAACCATCATCCATCAATCAATGCTTTGGGCTATGTCGTTGTTTGGAGGTGGCTTCCTTATCCTTTCCATCCAGGCTATTACCAAGCTTACCATTTTCCTTTTGAGACTGCCCCTGCTGCTGTTTCTCCTCTTCCTTTTGCGACTTTCCCTGAGACTGGGCGGCTGGATCAATTTTGTTCTCAGCGTCCTGCTTTTGCCTTTTACCGTAAATCTCCTTTAAGGTTTCGGCTTGTTCTTTTGTAATCAAACCTTTCTGCACCTGTTCTTCCAATGGCACTTCCTTTTTATCCTTATCAAATAGCCGCATCGAGGATGTACGGATCGATAAAGAAGTATGGTAGTCTTCTTTTTTACCCTCATTGTCTACCATCTTTGCTTTAACCATGTTTCCCCGCTCATAGCTCTCTACCATCTGATCCATCTTTCTTTGATCTCCTGCGTCAGCGTAGGAGTATCCTTGCATAGTTTTATGTATGTCAAACCCATAGCTCTTATCAAATCGCTGGGTTGCATAATTGCCGTTTTTCAACTTCTGGTTATAGTTAATTTTATTCCACTCGTCATTGTTTTTGTCGTATACAGGCCGTCCAGAAAGAAAATTGAAAGCACGTTTTTGCGTCCACTGCTGAGGGGGTCGCCGTGTGCTACCTTCATCCCCGGCTTTTGGGCGGTTATTATTGTAAAAGGTCTGTTTTACGCTCGTGCCATTGGGCCGGACTTTCTCCATGTCGAACTTATTGAGAAAGTAACGGTCGCCCTCTTTAACCTTATTCAGGTGGATGGTTCCTTTTACCTGTTCCCCATCAATGACGGGAGTAATATCCTTACGAATCTGAGGCTGCCCCTCACCCATTTGCTTAACCACGTCGGCAGTAAAATGATCCAGCATACCAGTTGCCTTGAACTGACGCTGATTGAATTCAAAATCTTCACTGTTCATAATACTTGGATTAAAACTTAAAAAATCAGGCTTTCTCACGGTGTATTCCGGGACATGGGTTCGCCAAAGACTGTCCAGAATCGCTCTTCTCTCAGGATCTTTATGTTTCTCCATATCGACAAGTAATTGCCTAATCTCCTTCCCACCTCGATCCCACACGCCAGCATCATCACTGTATTGATAACTCCAATCTGCCCGCTTCATACGGCCTGGTATATCACCTAATTCTTTCCAATGATTAACCCATGGGTCAATTTTTATATTCTTCCCGTCGCCGAGTAACATTGACTGCATCATTCTGATTACTGCGTCCAGGATATGAAACAAAGAAGAAGTGTCAAAAGCCTGCACACCGGGCCTATCCTCGGTCCTGGCAGCTATTATTTTTTGGGAAGCAAAAGGATCATCAAATACCAGGCTGTCTTTACTGACCACAGACCCATTTGAATTTAAAACGGTACTACCGGCACCATTCTGGTAATGGTTGGAAAGCTGGCCCCAAATTGCTCCTAAGTCTTTGCGAACGACTTCCATAACATTTTGTTTTAATTACTACAAAAGCCTCGCCCTAAGCAATGTTCCATGTCTGATTACCAATTCCAAATCACGACCCCCATTCTTCTCCTTCAAAAGGATCCGTAACTCCTGCTTCTTCGATAACGTAAATGCGGGGATGCCTACCACCACCTTTGCAGGCTGATCACTGGTCACAGAACCAGGCGTTAAACAGTATACCGGAATAAGTTCTTTTAGCTGTACTGCCGTACGGCGCGCCTGCTTACGATCCTTGATGAAGAATTTCAAATACTCAGGCTCATAGGCAACCATTGAACTGTTACGGATACTAAAACAAAACCACAGGTATGCCTTGTCATAATAGAGGGTGCCCAACCGCAGGTTCATCTTCTGGTCTTTGGTCCTGCGCCACATGAAGAATTCCCTCGCGCATGCCTCCTGGGCCGTCTTTTCGATCACATCCGCAGTAATATCTACTCCTGCTAGTTGTACCGGAGCTGCAGAAGAATCTCTATAGAAAGAAAGGTTAAGGAAGCTAGGCGTAGGGGCATAGTCCAATAAAAAAGAATAAAGTTGACCATCAGAAGTTATCACAGACAAATTGCTTTGTCTGAATTGCTCTTTTGCAGCTTTTACTTGCAATACATTATCCGCTCCCCTGGCTTTCTGAGCAAGGATATCGGCACTGCCACGATCTACACTTTTGATTTGAAAGGGAAAAATGATATTGGTGGTCATATCCATAGATATATCCATTTTGATTGGGCTGATCGTTTTCATTTTGTAATCGACGGGCAAAGAAGCCTGCGCCACAACCCACGACCGAACACCCACTGCAATTGCTAACAACAACACAATTCGTTTCATCACTTAGCTTTTTTTATTATAATTATGTTACTACTCCTGATTATTAGCATCCCGCAGTAATACAGAGTAGTTACCAGGAATATTTGCCCGGATCAGCCTGGTCTTTTTACCGATCAGGGTTTTAGCAGCTTGCAGACCAGCGCTGGCAGCCTGCGCGCCAAGAGAAGGATCCAAAGAAGCGATACCCAAACTTTGGATGGCTTGATCAGTGGACTGTTTGCTTACATCCCGGCTTATGGAGCCAGGTACAAAAATTCCTTCCAATCCATCCATATCATATACTTCCAATGAAACCGGGTAAATATTGCCATTGTGCCGCAAAGAAGTTACATTGATCAGGATCCGTTCACCACCGATGTTTGAAATACCATAAATGGCTGTATGACGCGGAATCAGTTCTCCCCTGATATAGACATCATCCATAAGCATCAGCTTAACAGTGGCGCCATGGACAAGCGTTTGATGTTCCGGAATCACTGCCCGGATGGAGCGCTGTAAGGAAGATTGATCAACTGCATCCTCTAATCCATAGAAACGATTCACTACCCTTTGCTGTAGCCCCGCTGTATCAAGCCGGATACGACCAGACATTAACGATACCGCAGCTTCATCCGGCAACACACTGACAGGAAAAACGCTTGTTTTCTGTTGCACAGATCGTTCCTTGATCTTTTCCCTTACCCGGGCAGGATGCTGCACATCGAGAATTTTCTCCAATACATTATTTATCTGTGAAAACTCATCACTGCCATTGTCATCACTAACTGAGGCCATCATTCTTTCCAACCTTTCCACATCGGAATTAGCGGAAACACCAGGTGAAGGATCTACCGAAACTGCCGTAGTCTGTTGCCGGTTCAACTCCCGGTCCAATTCAGCAAGTTTCTTATAAACACGTTGCTCATTTACATCGGTGGGGGCTGTGCCCTTGGTCGGTGGCACCTTTTCACCAACAGGGTCATACTTGAATCTCGATACGCTACTACCGCCTGTATCGCCTCCTGAGAATGGCTGCCGACCTTCCACCCGATAAGGGTCAGCTCTCTCAATTGAGCGCCGCAGGACAGAATCTTTGTCAGCTTTCTCATAGAACGCCAACTTATTCCAATTGCTATCTCCGGCCGGTGCTGCATCAGGCAGACGCATATTGTAGCCCCGCTCTTCGGTCTTGGTGGCAGCATCGTTTTTACCGATGATTCCTGCCGAATATGCCACGAACGTGAGGAAAGGCAGGACCAGTAATGGCAGCAGCAGCATGAACTTGCGGTGCCGCAGAAATTTTTGCGAATGATTGATTTCATTTTTCTTTTCCATACTCAACATTTTTGTCTTTACCCATATAAAGTGATATGATATACTCTATGCTGTCCCGGATACCAGGATGTTCCTTGGTAATACGGTCATACTCCTGAACACCTGTAGGGCTCTGTTGTAAACTATCCAAAAACTGTTTGAATCGTACTAAACGCCTCAATGCCTCTTTGCCCAAAAACGGTCCATCTTCCCGCACCGCATTGTCAGCTGGCAACGGGGTATGAGCCGGTATAATAATCGGATCAATGCGAGGACCAGTATGGGTACTTTGGGTTAGGTTGTATATAAATAAGCTGCTGAACAACGAACAGAAAATAATGAGACCGATAATTATCGATCTGCGGGACCAGGTTTCGGCTCTTCTATTCAACTTATCCGCCAACCGGCGAATCCGTACTTCTATCCACTGACCGGTTCTCATCCAGATCGCGCTAACAGCAGAAGGCTGTTGTCTCTTTTTGAATAGTCTGAACATAGCACTACCGATTTGAGATATTAATGTCCCGGTTTTCAATAATTGCCCAACGTTCAATTAAAAAACCGTGTGAGTTATGATCGCTCCTGCCGGTATTGCGCAGATACCCTTCTGTTACCAGCGAACGGGTGGCAATGGAGGTAGATCGTATGATCCGTTGACTTCCATAACAACGGAAATAGTACGGATAGTCCTTTGTGTTTACTATTATACTATCTACCTGAATCTCCTGGCTGATATTGGCTGATATGATATTGCCATAGTAACCCTGTTCTTTCAGATTCACATACTGCTGTCGAGCACTGCCATCAGCCAGGTACAGTGCATTAGTGATATTGGTCATAATGATCTCTTCATCAGGATCCAACGTAAAGAAGTAGAAATGGAACATCTTTACATGATCCCTCGCCTCCACTGGAATATTATCTTTTTTATCGGAGGAAACAGCCTCCATCGCTTTACCATTGACAAGCACATAGATCCGGTTTTGCGTAGTGTCAGCAAGGGAAAAAGACTTGTACAAACTAAATCCGCAGAGCGACAAGGAAGCAACTATTACCACCAGCGTAAAGAACCGGATATACTGAAAGGACCTTTCAATACTTTTAACCTTTGGAAACATATCACACACATTTTTCTTTCTTCACAATTCATCCGATATGCTCGGACCATAATCACATAGACTAACTGCCAGATAACTTTTGGATAGCATAGCCACCCGGGCCTGTTACCGCAGTAGTAGCCACACTTTTTGCATCGTGGGCGAATTTGCCGGTTAGTGCATCAGCGCCTGCCACCTGCATAATCTGATTGGCAATGGCAGGTACCGTCGTATAGCCGTAGATACCGATGACCAGAAACACTAAGTATCCCATATCCGTCCTGCTGAAATAAGTATCGCCGTTCTGAGCGATTTGGGACAAATCCAATTTCAACATGTTGATCTGAATTTCGGCGATCACCATTCCGAAGATGTTGGCGACAGGCAACCACATAAATACATTGATATAGCGTGCCAGCCAATGACGGACCGTATGGTGGAAGCCATCGAAGGTGCTGAGCCCGAACACCAACGGTCCCAACAGTGATAATACCACAAGGTTGAAAGTGCGTAGGGTATTGATGCAAAGCGAAACAGCAGCAAAGAGCATTTGCAAAACTTCCGCGATCACTTCCTTGATCGCATTGCGGAACGCATAGCCCGCTTTAGCGAACGCGAACTTTAGATCTGTCCGGATAGAAGTAAGCCAGCCCTCACTGGCAGGCATTTCCTGGTCGTAGGTATATTTATACCACTTTGCCCTGTCACCATCACCCGTCGGTCCCACATACATTTGGTACACATCGGTGGTTTTAACTGCAGAATCTTTCTGCTGAAGCAGCGTAGCAATGACGACATTAGAATTATTGACAATCTTACGGGTTCCGGTAACGGTCGGCTTCATTACTCCATTGATAACACCGATCACCAAAGGGAAATTGGCAATACAAAATCCCAACACAAATGGCCGGAACAAGGGATAGAAGTCGATCTGCTCAGCCCTCGCCAGGTGCCCCCACACCCGGTATGCTATATAAAACAGGGTAGCAAAGCCTGCAATCCCCATAGCAATGCCACTGAGTTCTTTACAAAGAGGCATCAATTGATCGTACAGTTTCTCCAATACCGAATGCAAGCTGTCCAGCTTGCCGGAAATGGTATTGGTAAATTGGGCCGACGCCACTACCGGCGCAACAAGTAACACGATCACCAATAAAGTGATTTGCTTTTTCATACACCACGATTTTCACACTCACGATCACAATATGGTTTCTCTCCCAGCGGACTACTTCAGACCTTCTATATCTCTCATCCGCTGTACTTCTATCTTTTCTTTCTGTCGCTGCAATAGCAGCAGGCCGGTTGTGTTATTGAAATCACGCAGAAACACCAGTTTGTCTTCCATGTCCAGGAAAATCTTGTCGATCTCCTGTAGACGCTCTTCATCAGACATCCTGAGCCGATTGGCAGTGATCACCGTCAGCAGGTCTTCCAGGTTTCCCAGCGAAGCATTGAAAAGCCGGGTATATACACCACCGAGGTAGCTGATCTCATCCGGCTGAAATAGCGCGGAACCCCGAAATCGCCCAAATGCAGCTTTATACTCCCTAACTAATTGCACCTGGTAGTCAATAATATCCGCCACCCTCCTGTATTGGCGTACTGCCGGACTAACCGCCATCAGGCCATCGAGGAAGACCTTATGCAACTGGAAATTACCCTGACTGATGTTGCGGACCGTATTGTAGCCATTGGTCAGGATCTCATACCCTTTTTTCATGTCCGCCAGCATCTGCCGGAATTGCGCCAGCTTTTCTATATTGAGCGCCAACTGCTGTAACTCCTGCACTTGCGCGGTAGCGCGGATGGTAGCTAGAAGACAAAAGATGAATACTGCCACTAGAATGAATTTTCCCATACAGTCACTTTAAATCATTCACATTTTTCATTCGTTCCACCTCCATGCGTTCCTTTTTCATTTGCAGGATCATCACGGAGGTTTCAGCTGACCAGGTCTCGATAAAACTATACCGGTCCTTCATTTCGTCATAAACCTCATCAATACGTCGGATCCGTTCATCATCCGAAAGCTGCAGGTGATTCGCCATAAGCAGATCCGCCAGGTCAGACAGCAACGAGAGACAACCAGCCGATAGGCCGACCGTAACCCGATCAGTATAAGCCTTCATTTCTGGCGACAGCCCTCCCTCAGTCATCAGCAGCTTCTTATTCGCTGCACACGCGCGAGTAATCTTAACCGCCATCGTCAGAATATCTGCCACATGTGGATATTGCCGGATGCGCGGGTTGATCGCCACCAGTCCGTTAAAGAATAACTGATCAAGTGTCAGGTGCCCGTTCTTAATGTTACTGATCACCCCCAAACCCTGCCGTACAATACTGTAGCCCTTTTGTAAGTACTCGATATAGACCTTTCCCGCGGCGATATGTTCCAGATACATTTTTATCTGCCTGTTCTGTGCGTGTGTTGATCCTACGCAGCAAAAAAGTACAGCCGCCAGCATACGGCCTTTCCAGCTGACTGGGTTACCGTATGCCATAAATCTCTTTTATACGTTTGGCCTCTATTTCGTCTTTGGCGCGCTGCAGGGAAAGCTGTGCATTTTCCGCATTGAACATTCTAAGATCAGCCAGGTTCTGTCCAATGGCAGCGCTAACCGAGTTGATAATGGTCAACCGCTTACCGTCCGTCATTTCAGTATTGAAGGAATTAACAACCAGAAATAGCTGATCCAGATTCTTCACACTATGATCCAGGATGCCGGAATATACCTGAACCATAAAGTCGATCTCTTCCTTTGTGAAGTGTTGGTCCTGCCGGAATAAACGCAGTGCTGCCTTGTATTCATCCACTATGGCAAGCTGCTGTTGCATGACAGCCTTCACTTTTGTATAGCCTGATATGGCCTGCTTTACTTTCCTTAGCTCGTCATAGTACTGGGCATACTGATCTTTGTGCTTCTCTATCCAGGAAGATATTTCATCGAGCTTCACCTTTGACAAAGTATTTTCCAATGTCTTCTGAGCGTTCTGTAGCCAGATCGTTTTGTTTTGAAGTCGCTGTACAGCCAGGTCGGCGGCTTTGATTGCGGCAATCAGGGCTTTCCTGACAGCCTCCCATATAATCGCGTGGCTCTTTTGCGTTGGATAGATCGTCACCACCACACACAAGAGGAATACGCATATTCCCTTTTTCATACTTCACGATTTTCATGATGAACAAATCACTAGGCAGCCACGTCGTCAACCAGGGCCGCGATACCTTTCTCCATGCTGCCGAACCGCTCGGCATATTCCAATACCTTCACACGTTCCCTGCCTTCTGTTGTGTAAGCGAAATACTCCTGCCTGCATAATTCATTGCGGAACACTTTCATGATCTTACCGCCTATCTCGATATAGATTTCTCTGTTGTCCCTGTTGACACTCAGCAGTATCTCTTTTCCTTTCTCCGACATTCCCAGTACCGATTGCAGTTGATCGAACTTGTTCATGAACTTGCGCATATCCATCAGGATCTTGATATCGCAATTATTAATAATAGCATCCTTGATGATGGCCGAACTAATAAGATCGTCGAGCTCCTGTGTAACAACAGCTGGTATTCCATCAAACTTCCGCATGGTTTTAAAAGCATAGCGAACAAACTCTGCCATCCCGCTGTGGGCAATTGCCTTCCATGCCTCATCGATCAAAAAGCACTTTCGACCTTTGACCTGGCGCATTTTAGAGATCACCAGCTCCATCACCAATAGCGTACAAACACCGAAGAGGATAGGGTGATCTTTTAAATTGTCCAATTCTACCACGACAAAAGGCTGGTTTAGCAAGTCCTGTTTCCCATCGGCATTGAGCAGGTAATCATATTCGCCACCCCGATAATAAGGACGCAAGACATACAGAAAGCTGTCAATATCAAAATCCCGATCCTTTACATTGTACTCCTGCAGCTCAGTAGCATACTCATGCTGCAAGAATTCATAGAAAGTGTTGAAGCAGGGCGCCAGATCCCGGTTGCCTTCCAGTTTGCGATAATATCCCTGCAGGGCGTTACTCAATGCCACATATTCAGATCGCTGAAAATGTTCATTCTCCTGCTTCCAAAGCGCTACCAGCAAGGCTTTCAGGCTTTCTTTCTTTTCGGTATCTAAACGTTGTCCAGCGGGCAGGTAAAAAGGATTGAACTTGATGGGGTCGTCCTCTTGATATTGGAAATAGTAGCCGCCAACGAGTTCACACAAACCTCGATAGCTCCCACCGATATCACAGATCACACAATGGGCACCCTGGTTGTACAGGGTATGCAGAATATGGTTAGCCGTCATAGACTTACCCCCTCCCGAGGTCCCGCAGATAAGCATGCCCATATTGCTGGATATACCTTTCATACGCGGCAGGGTAAACAGGTCGATGAACACCGGCAGGTTGGTGAGGCGGTCGCAGAACCTGATACTGGACGCCGGGGGATCACTCTGATAGTTACTTTCAACATTTAGGAAACAACAAGCCTGCTCTGCAAATGTCGTAAACGCATCATTGATGGGGAAGTCTGCCGCATTACCCGGAATACCTGACCAGAATATCTGTGGAGCCCCAATGGTTTCCAATTTGGCTGTCGCATCGATCTGTGCTAATGCTGCGGTTACCTGGTTACGTGCATCTTGCAACTCGTCCCTGTTATCGGACCAGGTAATGATATTGAAATGGGCTTTTACAGGTAACCGCTGGTGGGTAATAGCTTCATTCAAAAAATCATCGGTGGCCTCCTTGGAAAGCGCATTCTCCCGGCTGTATTGAGCCAGCGATTGCAGGCGTAGGCGTTTGCCCTCCATCTTCTTCATGGTAACCTGGGCGTCGCCGACGACGATGTATTGATTGTAGATATGGTTGCAATCCAACAGCAGACCGAGCGGCGTGGCGAAACCAATACTGAATTTGGTACGGTCTGTCGAAAACTTGTCATAGGTGATACGGGAACCACACAGGTGCGGTAAGTCATCACTATTACCAAGGGAATAGATCTGACAATATTTCTCGCCAATTTTCAACTCATCCCTAAACTGAATATCCTTAACAAGGGGGATGTCTGGCTGCTCGGCCAGGAACAGGTATTGTTCGATTAGCCCCATCTTCTTACCGGTACTCAGCAGGTCTGCCTGTTTTAACCTCCGCAGCTCGATACCGCAATCTGCCAGGACACGCTGAAACTGCCCGGCAATATCTTCAAACTCCCTGATCGTGCCCCTGTTCAATACCTGGTCGGCAAACAGGTTGGGCCGGATCAGGTTGCTGAACAAAGACGTAGAAGTTTTTCTGCCAGGAGCCTTCCGGGTAAGATACAGGTTACACTGGTGACGAAGGTACCGGCGGCCAGCAAAGTGTCGGTCGGCACTCGTCTGCAAAAATCCCTTGCTGTCACCTTGTTCTGCCCGGTAGTGGTCAGTGGTGAACCAATCCTGTTTATGAAAGACAGTATCTTTAGGGAGCAGTTTGACCGCTTTGATAAAGGCTTGGTGAATGACTTCCAGGTCTTCAGACGAAGAGGTAAATATCTCCGGCAGAATCACCCGAAATCCAATCGTTACATCGCCTTGCTTACTGATAATTGAATCATGCTCCACTTCCAAAATCGGAAGCATATCACTCAGCCACTTTTCCATCTTCACTGTTTTAGCTCGTTACACTTTTAAAAAACACCGTCTCGACTTGCATCGCACAATACGCGGAACACTACGACGGGCCATACTCTTCATCATGCCGTGCTCACCGTACTGTTTGCTGAGCTTGAAAACGTACACAAACACAGCAGTTGCAGACACTCCAACAACAGACAGGCATATATAAGAATTTACCCCAACGATATACAGCACGACATACAGTATCAGGCAACCAAGCAATCCGCCGCCGAGATACCATATATATTGTGCCTTCAGCCCCTTAAACTCAATGCTCCGATTGACACCCTTATTGATCTTGTAGATACTTCCAGCCATCTTGCTTTAGTCTTATGCGATTGCAAAGAATGATTTGATGACTGTTGCCACCACTACCAGAAACACACAGGATCCGAACCAGGCAGCTGCGACGGAACCAGTATCAGGGTGCCCGCCCGACCATTTCTGGTATACCCTGATTGCACCGATCAGACCAAGAATGCCACCCACCGCATACATGAGGTTGCAGGCGATCCCGAAGTAGCCCCTCACCTTGGTGTTGGCCTCGTTAATGCCTGCAGCGCCGTCGCCAGGTATAGCTTGCGCATACATACTAAAAGAGAAAAGGATACACAAAGCGCATAGCAGCGCCACTTTGCTTGAAAAGCAATTCACTCCACACATTTTCATAACACACTTGCTTTATATTGATGATTGATAAAACCTCAGCATAAAGAAGCGCCGCCGGTACATTCACCTTCCACATTAACCCACTCACTTGTACCATGGCGGCGCTATAACCAACCCCTCAACTACGCGCACAAAAAACTTATAAAGACCACCCATGCCTTCCTGCGCACTTGTTTCTCCTGCTCGGGCACAGGTGGTCATGCTTACTGCTTAGCTCCATAACCGGCGTAGCACATCCGGGCTGATCTCAACATTGCACTTGCTTTCAGCCAGGGATACTACCAGATCATTTATACTGAGCCGGAAAAAAGAATCTTCGATGGGAGGATATTTTTGCAGGATCGATTGAACACCCGCCACCAATGCATCCTGTGCTGTCGGTAAATCCTCGGCTGCCTGATTCATATAGGCATGGATCTCATCAAGCAACGACACCGGTTGAAAGCCTGTTGACAAAGAATCCTCTACCGGTGTTTTTGCCAGCAAGGGAGAAACTACCGTTGGCGCATTTACGGGGGAGGTCCTGATCTTTCTGAAAATCTCCTTTCGGAAATAGACCAGCACCACCAAACCGTAATAACCTACCAGAAAAACACTGACTGCCGAGAGGTATGTTGACCATGAAACCATATCGATTCGTTTCAACAAAAGTGCTGTGAAATGAAAGGCTGATTTCACACTGTCAACACACTACGGGGAAACTTTTTCTGAAAAAACAACGGGAGAAAAACAGGTAGGAAGGTCCGCTGCAACCATACGAAATCTAACCACGAATGGGTCTAGCGCGTTGCGTATTCAAAATGATCAACAGGCTGGTAGAGAATTATGACGCCTACAATGAATGGCGTATACGGGATACATTGCGCGCATGGAACAAACCAATAATGGCCAGGCTAATTGCAGCGCTCAGTAAATACAGGTAATGGACCCTTTTCACAACATGGACACACTACGGATTAGGGAAAAAGTAATATCAGGGACGCACACACCGGTCGAAAGTGTAAAAAATGCTAACTTAGGTAACATGCAAAACGACCATTCCAACGATACACCAAAACCAGTTGTTCCCGACCTGCGGGAGGTGGTACAAAATGAATTGCCCATATTGTTTGAGTTTATGCCCGAAACAGACCGGACCTGGGGAATTGCCAATAAACTTTTTAAAGCAGAGGTTGAGAAAAGATACCAGGAAGCTGGTGACAGCACGGTTGAAGTTGAAGCCAATCTGTATTATATTATCCGCAAGGTGCAACTGGGAGACCAGCAGGCAATCAGGATGCTCAACTTCTTCCAACGATTGCTGGAAGAAATCACGATGTATTTGCCGGAAGCGGAACGAGAACGAATCCGTAAGACGATAAAAGACATACTGATCAGTATGGATCATCAGTACCTGAATTTCTTTGGGGAGATCGCAGTACTAAACAACATCATGAAAACCGGTCTCTACAACCTGACAGCCGTGGAGTATAAACTGAGCGATAGCGACAATACCATTGACTTTGCATTTAGTAATAAAACGACAGGTGGAAATCTATTGGTAGAGGTTGTCAACATGCATCCTAAGAGCAATAAGATAGAGAACCACCCTGAAAAAATAGCCACTTTTCTTACCACAAAATTCAGTAAGAAGATCCTGAGCAAGGCTACAACTGAACAGTTTTACCTGACACCCGTTATTTGGGCACCCGTAGCAGACCTGAAGATATATAGTGAATTTCTAGCCAACAATAATTTACCTGTAGCGGGGCTGATTGAACCGGCAGCCTATGCCACCTTCGTATCCCCGGAAGATGGCGCCATCTTTATTCATCGTTTCGGACGCCTGACCACCTTATTCACGGATAAGTTCGGAGGCGAGTATAGTACCAACTACTCATAGCGGGATTTCTCGTCTTGTTCCTCCGCCCGTTTGTCGGAGGATTCGATCATTTGCTTCAGAAATTGATTGCGTACCTTCCTAATATTCCGATCAATATTGTAACGATAGAAATTACCAAGATCAATACCTGTCAGCTTCTCCACCCGTTTAGCGATCTGACGCAACTGTGCATTTCCATTGTTAAAAGCACCTGCTGAATACAGACCGTAAAGTATCTCAATAGCGGCCATACGCGTGGCTGTCCACACAAGATCATCATTCTCTTCGGTACCATTATTGAGCTTTTGCTTTTGATCAAAAAACTTCAGTTCATTACCCAGGAAAGAACGGTATCGTTCAAATGCCAACAGTTCTCCGGTCAGGTAGGCAGGAACCGTAATGAACTCATCATCGAACAACCACTGGCCTGGATCGGTAATCAGGTTGGCATTTCTGCTATCCTTCCTGTAGTAATCGTTATCCAGCTCAATAGCACCACTTTTATAGTAGCGGAAAAACCCTTCATTCTTACGTGTCCACTTGTCGATTTCTTTTCTTTCACTCTTCATCAGTTTTTTTCTTCCGGTATCATCAAGGGTAAGCAGACGCAGTTCCAATGAGTAAATCTTGATATAGTAAAAAAAATACTGAAGCATGCCTGGCAAATGACGCTTATAGAAATCGATCTCTTCCTCTTCATCCAGGAACTTATTATCGCTAACGAACTTACGGAGCTCTTTTAGGGTGTCTTTCAGATTAGACAGCATCAATTCGGCCAGCCTTAACATGTCTTTGCCGGCCGATTCAGCCTGCCGTTCCTGCTTTTCAATGGACTTCAGGATGGTTTCATAAAACATTGCCTTATCCTTTACTGTTTCCCTTTTCATTGCAAGGCATTTAACAAGATCTTACCCACTATATTAAACATCAAAGTTTATGCTAAGTAAACGGGGAGATACGTCAAAAAAGGCAACTCCTTGCAGCAAAAAGGAAAATAAAAACAGCAAAAAAGCCAATTTGATTTATGGCAACCCAGCCGGTAAATATTTTTGCACCAACAGGGTAAAATACAGACCTGACACAAATTTTGCTATAAATTACCTGTACCAAACAATGCTATATGTGCAACATCGATGATGGAGAAAAAAACAACTCGCAGACAGAGTATTGTACCAAGGTGCATTTTGTCGATATCGTCCTGATCATGGCAGACTTCTATTGCATCATCCATCGTGATAACCACCAATCGTACGAACACGTTTGCGATCACCTGGCCGAACAACTATCCAACATATTCCACGTACCCCTGAACCCGTACGATAACTTTTCCCAGTTCCGGCTAGCGCACCAGGATCCGGGAAGCCAGCTGCCCCAAAAATTCACACAGAAGCTGAATGCGATACAGGTAGAGCCTGGCGCCACCAGCCTGCAGTTGTTGAAGAACCATTCCCGCTTTGAAGCAATTTGTGATGAAATCGAACGTTGGACGAAAGCTGAACAACTGGCCGCATTACTGTTACCAATCATGGCTGGCAAATAGCTATACAGATGCCCCGCCAATTATTTCCAGTCAATAGCAAGCTGGTTGATCTGATATACTCCTTCTGACCAAAAACCACCTGCACCAAATTGGCTATAACTGAAACGGATATGTATCTCTTTGATTACTTTACTGGTCTTATCATATCCGGGTATTCTAATGGTCAGCGGACTTACCACACCTGATTTGAGGTATTGCATAAGAATAGGTACCCTTTCCAGTTTAACTGTTCCATATTGTATATCCATTACCGGTTTGTAGCCTTTATTTTCTTTCTCCTGGTCATAGGTGCTCGAACTGGTAGGGACCTTGTACTTTTGATCTTTATCTGTTGTAATACCAAAATCTGCCCACTCGGTACATCTTATTGTCGCTTCAACCATATCCTTCCAGTTATTTACAAACTCCATAGAGATCGTTAGCAACCCGGTTTTCTTATTACCGATTGCATTAATGTTTCTTACTGGAAGGTCTTTGAAAGGTACAACGACAGATGTGTCTTTTACACTCGTAGAATCCTGGGCTGTAGCGGCTGACAGCATTGAACAAGTTGCGATCAGCATCATCGCAACATAGGATAAGATGGTAGCATGTTTCATATGCGGTTTGTATGTTTGTTACAGAATCAGAAAAATCCCGTCCAGGTAACAAAGCCCGCCTACCTACTACTGCTCTTCAGCCACAATTCCATTCAAAACAAATTTACGAATAACCTTCACGAAAACTTGCATGCCTACCCGCAGCATGTGGATTGAGTGTCAATAACCGGATACAGCAAAAAAGAAATTTTTCATTCGTCCCTGTCTTATTGAAGCGTATCTAATTACAGCCAGGAACCATTTGTAGAGGAATAGCTCAAAAAGATTCAACAGTCAATCAGAAATTCGACTGTATGATGGCGGCTATGCAGCCCCCTTTATTGAGTTAACATACCCAAATTCACATTATAACCCTGCAAATAATCTTAATTGAATAACATAGCTACTCATTTATTAATTCCATAGAATTCTTTTTCATTCAAATCGCGCTTGGTTATTCCATTGTGTATTTGTGGGTAGTTAATTATATACCCTTTGAATCCGATTTTATGTAAAATAAGGGTATAAATAAGTCGATGCATAACTATGCAAATGAAGTATATTTCCTTAAACGCCGCATCATCGCTTGAATCGGAGATTGGTAGAAGCCCATGCTGGAATTTATTTCTTGCGTTCAGGCAATCCATTTCGTATGAATTCAAAGTATACCCAACTAATTCAAATGCTTTCTGAAGTTTACTAGTATTAGTAGGACTATTCAGATCATTAATCCTAATTGTAAAGATTTTTCTTGCTGTTTCGTTTTCACTGGTAGCAGGTAAATATTGATCTAGAATTTTAATTAATTCATCTCTAAGTTTTTTGAAGTCCGCTTTAGAAATCGGCTTTGGTCGATTAACTTTGAATTCCTCCATAATCACGTCTGTCATGGCTTCAAGTGCAGTACTATACGCAGAACCCTTTAACTCAAGTGATAGCATATTTCCTTGAAGTGTAATTAAGGCCGCGCGGGAAATAGGTTCATTATTGGCAAGATACTCGCATAGCTTGCTAAAGAATTCGGACTCAATTTCAATAATCTCGTTAGTCCAACCTTGGGCTTCTTGTTGACGCCTATCTATTTCCTCTTCTGTAACTCCGGTTAAATTCATGACAGAATATGGATTAGTTGTATGAATTCTATATCCAGTCACAATTGACTCGCGATATGTTGAATACCGAATATTCTCAACAACCTCAAAATTTTCGTCATTGGATGAAAGAATACACCCTTCGTCTAAATAAACGTTACCGTATAAAAAGCCAAACCCTATTACAATAGCGTGACAAATTTTATCAAAATCAGGCTGACTATATCGTTCAACAGTGTCAATTGCAATATATGAATCACCATCAATGGTGAATGTAATAAAATGTATATTACAATCATTGATCTTGAGCTTTATCAATTGTTTGCCTTTCAGTAACATATCAGCATCAAAGGTAAAACCACGAATATTGCGCATCTCGGGCACTGCTCTTGTAAGGGGAATAATAAACCGTAAGTATTTCTGCTCCCAGGACGCTTTCAACTCCGATGTGCTTAGCCTTGTTAAGCTACCACTAATCCTAACTGTGGAATGAGATTCATCGAAGTCGAAATATTGTTGATTAAGACGGATAGAATTATCCGGTATAAAATAGGTCTCCGTATCGTTATAAAGTCTAATAGGTTGCGGAAGCTCAATAGTATGAAGTTGACTCGAATTAAACCCTTTGTAAGGCTTGTAGTTTAGCTTGATTGAAAACTCAGATTTCTCCTTCTCAACTACAATTGGGTAGTCTTTCAGCAGATAGTGATCAACATCCAGTATTAAGTCTTTGCGAGAAAAAAGCGAATTTATTTTGTCTAATGTGGGAGTCAGGACTTTCTTTATCATAGCCTAGTATCTTGGTTTAAGAGATAATAATAATGGAGAAACGTAACCATTCTATGTTGGATCCTAAGTAAGAACTTTTAGAGACAAGCGAATAGGTTGTGCAGGGAAAAACATTTTTTAGGGATTAGCTTTACTAACCGAGTAAAGATGACGGATGTGGCACCAATTTGCAACTTTTAAGCAATACGGATTTATTTCATGCATAAGGTAAACATAACTATGATTTTTATTCCAATACATGTCCTAAAAAACGAACGAATGCATTTTTTTCTTTCAGCAACACAAAAATATTACAATCTGTTAACAAGCTGATGAAAGGTAGTATAGTAGCTATTGATCTCGACACCAAACTCGTCGATGAATGTCAGAACATTTTTTTTGCTTGCTTATATCCGTCATCAATAAGTGCTATTGCCTTCTTTCCACCAAAGGACAGTATCGTCGTGTTAAATGAAATACCCAAATTCTTTTCTGGTCGAATAATGCAGACATTGTAAATCGGCTCTCCATCCTCAGGAGCACTGCCAATATTCAGGATGTCAAGTAGGTCAAGCTGTGAATGAAAACTAACGGAAAGAAATGAATTCATCATAGATTCTAGAATATCGATAACACCGTTTGCACTACCATTCTCTACTACACTTGCCATGACCATATAAATATTTGAAGTGCCAAATTTTGGTTCTAACATCGGGTATAGCGGATCATTTCTTAGCACACCCCCATCCACCATAGGTTCAGTGAAAGGCGCGACAATTTGAGGAGGGAAGGCCATTGGAATAGCGGAAGTACACATAAGGGCGTCCACCAGATTGCCTTTATCCGCAATTTGCATCCATTTTTTGGTGCTACTATTGCCAGGAGAAAATTGGCTGTCCATTGCGCAGTAGTATGCCACACGCACGGGGGCCACACCGGCTATATCTGACAAGGTTACCGCTAAGTTCATGGGAGGTTTCTTTAACTGATCTTCTGCTTTCGCCAGAACCTCTTCAATCTTTTTCCGGAGGGGTACATTATTAAGAACACTTATCGAATTATTCAAAAATCGGATACTCCACTTCAGCGCGGGGATGCGTATTGCTTTTAGTAAAAGAAGTATGGGCAACAGCACTACAAAGAAATATAGCTTTATTATCAACCCGAACTTCTTCTTGTACACCGCTCGATTCTTCAAACCTATCCAAATTTTTTTAAGGGCATTAACATCTTTGCCAGCAAAAATTGCGGCTGCATTCAGCGCTCCAGCCGATGCCCCCGAAACCACAACAGGGTCCTTTCCATGCCATTCTCGTATTGCGGCATACGCTCCAACTTCCCAAGCGCCGAAAGCCCCACCTCCTGAAAAGACAACGCCGTAATCGGCATCTTTTTCAAACCGTGTTGCAAACTTGTCCATACTTTCTAGCCTTCTGTTTTTTTGCGTTTGAAAGTAATTTCAAAAGATTCATCTGGAGTGGTAAAAGTTATCGTACTCTGATCTGTATCAGTATTACCCGAATAGTCAATCTCCTCCATGATAATTTCCAATGCCGCTAAAACGGCTTTGCTTCTCATCCCCTTTCTTCTTTTTTCGCATTGCTCCAATTTTTTTTTGGTTTCTTCCAATTCTTGTTCTACACTCATATAATATATTTATTGTAAGGATCGCCTAAATATAAAAGAAGGCAGTGTCCGTCGCACCCGTTAAAACACCCAAAAACTCTAAACACAAACTCTTACGGATAAATCTGCATCAACAATAAAACCTTAAGTTGAAATGCGCGATATGAACTCGATTAGACAGAATAATTCAATAGATTGAGGTATATTTGTTGGTCGCAATTTTCATTATTATACCAGTAGACCAAACAGACATGAAACCTTCCTTTGATCTATTACCTGAAAAGAAACAGCATGAGATCCGCATGATCGTGGAATTCATTAAGCAGGTAATTGATCCGGAAATGGTAATTCTGTTTGGCAGTTACGCGAAGAATAAGTTCGTGGAGCACCGCTATTATTCTGATGGGATACTCAACGAATACATCAGCGATTATGACTTCCTTGTAGTAACCAAAGATAATCCTGGCGAAACGTATGAGCAAGAGCATAAAGTCTTACAACTGGCTGAGGAATTTGAACCACCAGTAAACCTGGAAATCCACGGTGTGGAGTTTATCAATAAAGGACTGGAGTGGGGCCATTACTTTTGGGTAGATATCGTTGAAGAAGGGATTATTCTTTATGATAAGAAAACAGTTAAGTTTACGGAACCCAGGGAACTATCCACGGAAGAAAGAAGAAAGAAAACGCAAGACTACTTCGATTTATGGTTCCCTCAATCCTTAGAGTTTTTAAGCGGGAGCCATCACTTTTTTGAAAGAGGTAATTATAAGACGGCAGACTTCATGCTGCAACAAACGGTCGAATCACTATATTATGCAATTCTTTTAGTATTTACTGACTACAAACCCAAAATTCATAATTTGTGGAGACTGCGAAAGAAGGTAAAGCCATACTCTGAAGAGTTATTTTTGCTTTTTCATGCAGAAACAGACAAGAACGACAAACGGCTTTTCGAGTTATTGAAACAGGGATATATAGAGGCTCGTTATGATCCAAAATTCATCATTTCACAACCAGATATTTCGACATTAATCGATAGGGTTACACAGATGCTACCAATAGCTGAAAAAATATGTAAATTACGCATCGCGGAGCTTTGAATGATATTATTTTTTTCTCTTAGAAAATTGCTTTTGTCTTCCTACCAAATTATATTTTAGCAGTCCTTTTTTTACCATTCGGCTTAAAGCAAGTGAAACGCTACCTGAAGTTAATTCGATATTATTAGCTTCTTTAAAATATGCAGTTACGTCTCTCACAAATCTGGGTGTGATAAAAAAATCCGAACTTTCAAATAACTCTTCAAGTAATTGGGTTGGCTTTAGTTTTTCCTTTCGTTGTGGACTAAGTTTATATCGTGGTTGTTTGTCGAATTTAACGTCAAACAAATCTTTTGGAGCAACACCTATTGCCTTTGCTATCTCAATTATATAGCTAACTGTAGTTTCGGCACCTTTCTCTATCCGAGAAAGAGCTTGATATGAGAATCCAGTCATGTCTGATATATCGGCAATATTATATCCGGCAGCCCTTCTGAGCTGTTCAATTTTAGCACCTACCTTTTTGGTTTCCTTTTCGTTATGAAATTTCTTCACCGTCCAAATTGACTGGACATTTAATAATCATTATATATTATCTACGTAATAATTTGTCGAATAAATTAATTTATCTACATTCGTATAGATAGTAATTGTTCCTTTATCCAGTTATCGGGGTGCGTGAGAAACACCAGGTATGCTGATGAAGGAAAAAACATATAACTGCATTAAGTGCAGGGTTCATTTCTTTTGCCTTAACAGGAGCATTTTCTCACGCCCCGTTACTGGTAATCGGAACCCTGCCTTATTTTTTTATCCCGCTACTCAACATTCGATCCATACACCCACCCGTTACTGGTGTATCCATTCTGCATGTTCATTTATTGTTTCCCTCGTGAAATGGTCCGGCTGGCTGAAAGAACCAGTGCCCGTTTAAGTATTCCATGAAAACCGCGGAGAGCGGGCATGTCGCAAGGTCCGCTGCTCCGCATTTTTATACCATTATTCACCTTTACCTCCACTTCGTTATGAAACTCGTTATTTCCATCCTGCTTATATTATCTATTCTTTTTACTCAGGCACAACAGCCCCCTCCCCCGACCACTTCCGCTGCCAATACCCGTCACCAGGTATCCGGAAAGGTTATCAATCATCGCGGTGAACCACTGGCACGAGTAAGTATTACCCTGCGCAACGGCAGCGGCACCGTAACCGATGCACAGGGCCAGTTTACCTTCGCCCACCTTCAGCCATCCGATATATTACACATATCCTTTGTAGGCTATGCCGAACAACGTATTGTGGTCGGCAGCAGGAATAACCTGGTCATTACTCTTCAGCCCACCAGCAACCATCTTGATGAAGTGGTAGTGCAGGGATATGGAATCACCAACCGCCGTACCGGTACCGGCAATATTTCCAGGGTGACGGCGGAAGAGATCGAAAAACAACCGGTGATCAACGTCATGCAGATACTGCAGGGACGATCAGCAGGCACCTCTATTACCAATGTGAGCGGCGCCGTCAGTGCATCACTATCCATCGTGGTCCGCGGCCTGACAGGAATCGAACCCTCCGTGATCCGGGAACCGCTGTACATCGTTGATGGAGTTCCCCTGACGCCGCTCAACCTCTCCCCAGTGCAGACTACGGTGGGTGGCACTACCATATCACAAGGCACCATTCAGTCAGGCATGGCATCGCCTGCAGGAGGACAAAGCCCCTTCTTTAATATAAATGCCGCCGATGTAGAAAGCATAGAAGTACTTAAAGATGCGGATGCAACGGCTATCTATGGATCCAGGGCCGCGAATGGCGTTATTCTTATAACCATGAAAAAAGGTAAGGCTGGCAAAACGGTCACCGATCTGAATGTGTATACGGGCTTCAGTAAGGTGACCCGTTTTTTTCCGCTGCTCAATACTGCCCAGTATGTGCAGTTACGCAAAGCCGCACTGCTGAACGATGGCCTTCCCCTTGACTTGTTCTCGGCCCCAGACCTGGTTGCCTGGGATACCACCCGCTATACCGATTGGCAGCGCTATGCTTTTGGTGGATCGGGCCGGGTGGTCAATGCACAACTTAGTCTTACCGGCGGCACCACGCAGACCAATTTCCGGTTGGGTGCAGGGTACAACTACCAGCGAGACATCGCAGCGATCAGCGGCGGAAATCAGCGCGGCTCCCTGTCTTTGGCTTTGCAACATAAAACACCCCGGCAGAAACTCATCATTGACCTGTCGACTCAATATAGCATCACCAGCAGCAACCTGATCTATAATGGAACTACAGCCTTGCTGCCGCCCAATGCCCCGGCAGTTTTCGATCGCCAGGGTAAATTGAACTATTCTGGATGGACCCCATTGGTTAACAGTTTTATGTTCGGTTCGCTACTACAGCCTTACGAGGCATCCACCAGTCTGCTCAATAGTAACCTGGTCCTGACATACAACCTAGCCAGGGGATGGACAGCCCGTGTAAACCTGGGCTATAACAACTCCTTCAGCAGACAATCGCATACCATTCCCATTACCTCCCTTAACCCGGACCTTAATCCGAGGGGATCACTCACCTTCGGCCGCACCTTCTTTCATAACCTGATCACTGAGCCCCAAATTGAATACACCGGCTTTGTAGGTCCTGGCAAATTGAGTGCATTGGGTGGCGGTACCTACCAATCCAACAAGACCAATGGACTGCTTAATGCTGGCTCGAACTATACCAGCGACTTACTGCTTGGCTCGATCAATGCGGCTCCCACCAAAGTGGTAGTGGAAAACGATGCGCAGTATAAATACACAGGTGGCTTCCTCCGCCTTTCCTATAACCTATTCGATAAATACGTCATTAACCTCAACGGCCGCCGTGATGGGTCCTCCCGCTTCGGTGCAGGTAAGCGCTTTGGCAATTTTGGCTCAATCGGGACAGCGTGGATCTTTTCGGCTGAAAGATTCATGAAGGGACTGCCCTTTGTCAGCTTTGGCAAGCTGCGAGGAAGCTATGGCGTAACAGGTTCCGACCAAATTGGAGACTACGCCTACCTGTCCTTGTGGGTGTTCGGTACAGGCGGTCGCTATGGCGATCATTCGCCGCTGTTCCCGACCCGGTTTGCTGACACACTGCTGCATTGGGAGCAAAACCGCAAGCTCGAAGGAGCACTCCAACTGGGACTGTTCAAAGATCGAATCAACCTGGAAGTAGCCTATTATCGTAACCGGTGCAATAACCAACTGATCAGCCTGCCGGTAGCTACTCAGGGTGGCTTCGCCAACGTGATCACCAATGCTCCCGCCAATGTCCAAAATACGGGTCTTGAAATCCTTGCTACCGTACATGCCATCCGGCAAACCAACTGGCAACTCACCACCAGGCTAAACCTCTCCGTCAATCGCAACAAGCTACTGTCGTACCCCAATTTTGAACAGTCGCCCTATAAAGGAAGATACGAGATCGGCAAGCCACTCAACATTCAGAAATACCTGCAGTTTACTGGCATCGATCCGGCAACCGGTGAATACAACTTTGCTGATCGCAACGGCGATGGTCAGATTAGTATCGATTTAACCGGTAATACTGTCGATGATCGGGCACCAGTGATTCTGGCTCCCAGGTGGGAGGGCGGTATCACGACCGAGCTATCTTACAGGCAGTGGTCTCTCAGTGTGCTGTTCTATTGCAGGCAGCAAAAGGGATTCAATGCGCTTGTCAGCGCAGAACAGCCAGGAGCCCGCACCAATCAGCCCACAGCTGTCATGAATTACTGGCAAAAAGAGGGTGATCGGACAACGACAGGCAAACCCACCGTGTACCCCACCACCAGCGGCACCAATTATGCCTATTATTCCGATGCGCGGATCTCAGACGCCTCCTTCATTCGCCTGCAAAACCTCTCGCTATACTGGAACTTCCCCGATCGCACGTTGCAGAAGCTACACCTGGGTAGTCTACGGCTGTTCTTGCAGGGAGAAAACCTGCTACTCATTACCAGGTACAAAGGCAACGATCCGGAAGTACAGCAATTGGGCGCCATGCCGCGCCCCGCGATTATCACTGCCGGCCTTTCCTGTAAACTATAATGCTAACAAATGAAAAAAATTCTTATGACCAATAAACTCACCTTGTGTGCCCCAATACTTGTACGGTTCCAATGCCGCAACCGTCTGCTGGTCGCCGGACTGCTGACCAGCCTGATCGGGGGACTTGCTGGTTGCGAAAAAATCGTAGAGGTTCCTTTACCTGCTACCAGTATTCCCCAGTCCATGGTTTTTACTACTGATCAGGAAGCCATCAGCGCGCTGGCTGGCACCTACTACAGAATGGTTAATAGCAACACACCAACCCTGATCAATGGCGGTATGACAATCTATTCAGCCCTTGCCAGCGATGAACTCGTTGTATTTGACAAAAGTAATACTGCATACCTGCAGTATTATCAAAATAACCTGCAAGCCAATAACCCCTTTATAGCATACCTATGGGAGAATTCTTACCAGCTTATCTACCAGTTCAATGCTATCCTTGAAGGTGTGCATTCCAACCATACACTGACACCAGCCATCCAAGAACAGATTGCCGCTCAGGCAATGGTGGGACGTGCCTTTATATATTACCAGTTAACCACATTGTTCGGGGCAGTGCCTTATATCACTATAACGGATTGGCGGACTACAACAATAAGGAAAAGAGAACCTGTTGAGCGTGTATATAGCCAGCTTATAGCTGATTTGAAGGAAGCAGAGCAAAGGCTACCTGCCTCTTATAATCTTATTACCGGTGGTAAAACTTCCTTCAATAAGTGGGCGGCAACAGCGCTACTGGCGAGGCTCCACGCAATTACCGGTAACTGGCAAGGCGTACTGACAGCCTGCGACAAGATCATGAATAGTGGCGATTACGCCCTTGCCGCAACGCCTGCAGGTGTATTCCACCTCAACAGCCCCGAAGCTATCCTGCAGCTGAAGCAAGACAATACCACTTATTCATTCAATGCCACCCGCGAAGGGATGTTCCTGCTGCCCATCGATGGCCTCTTTCCCTTTCCGCCATTTGCCTACCTCCCACAAAAACTACTCCTTGATTTTGAATCGGGCGACCAGCGTTTCACAGACTGGACACAGAGCAGGGAAATCGATAGCAGGTTGCTTCATTATCCTGCCAAATACAAAGTAGGCCCTTCACAGGCTGAGCCCGGTGGGCAGATACAGGAAGGTTATATGGTGTTGCGGCTGGCGGAAATCGTTCTATTGCGGGCTGAAGCCCGATTTCGCCTGGACGACATTTCAGGAGCCATTGATGATCTCAACCTGATCCGGCAACGGGCCACCCTAAAACCATTGCCTACGGACCTGCAGGAAGCCGAGACCCTCCGTGCAGTGCAACAGGAACGCCGTATAGAACTATTCTGTGAATGGGGCCATCGTTGGGTGGACCTGAACAGATGGGGAGTGGCAGAAACTATATTGTCGATTAATAAAAGCGCCCCTGTATCACGTAACGCATTACTGTTTCCGATCCCAGCGAATGAACTGATGAGTAATCCGAATCTCGATCAAAATACCGGATACTAAACATATCCTGCCCGGAGACTGGTGGAACCTTTTTTCTCTTCCAGGAGCTTCAGCCAGAACCTACGACCCCAGCGAATAAGGTGGAGGTATACAAGGTTCCCCTCTCCGGCAGGTAATAACCAACACCAAAACAGCCATGAGATCATTAAGATCCTACGCCAGCAATGTCGAAGCGGCCAAAAAGACGGAATTTGTCTTTCACCTGCCACAACTATCCAGGCGTGCCCAAAAATTTCTCCGAGAAAGATCCTATCCTCTTATCGTCAAGAAGCGGGAAATACTTATAAAACAAGGAGAGGTCACCGATTGCTTTTTTTATCTCAGAAATGGAGCGCTGCGCGAATACATCACGGCTGACAAAATACAATACACCACTATGTTGATTGGTGAAACCAATACCACGCCGAACTTTATGGATTTCTATTTTTGTCAACCAACAAACTGCACTCTACAAGCCGCCGCGGATAGCATCGTTGATGTTATTCATTTGAACGACATATATGATCTGTTCACCGGCAGCTACAAAGGCAATGAAACTGTGCAATCCTTTGCCACGCTCATGCGTGCGAAATACATTGACCAGAGCGTACTGCTTCGCTGGCATGTCAAGCGGAGGTACAAATACTTTGCAGAGCATTACGGCGATCTGATCAATATGGTACCTCATAAATATATAGCCTGCTATTTAGGAATGGCCTCCGAAACGTTTAGCCGCTTGCACAACAGGCATCCTATGCCAATCAACCCACTATAAGAACCCAATTAACACCTATCAATTATGAAAACATCCCCGTCCGATCCAGCAATTATCAACCTTTCGATCAACCTGCTGAAGATCTCTCGCCCATTGGAGGTGATAACTACTTTCTTTGACAACTACCACTATACAGATGCAGACTGGTATTTGCAGAATATGATTAAGATGGCCGGAAAATGTGGTAAAGAAAAGAACCTGCCCGATAGAGCTTGTGATATGATCTTCTTCTACGAAAATATTACTCAATTAATTGAGATCTCCTGGATCATTGCCCAGCAGGATAACGAAGGCAGTTCGGCCAACATTACGATAGAGAGCACCGACCAGCAGGCCATGATGAATCCCAAGCTGTTTGCCCTGCCACATCAGGCCAGCTACGCATTTGACTTTTTTCCCCGATACCTGTCAGGCGATGAATTCCTAAAGCCGTATTTGGTATTCCCCAAATTATTTAAAGCCTATGCACTGTCTGAATGGAAAGAGAAACTCAACATGATCTTGCATCATGTTATGAGCAGGTACCGTGGCGAGATATCTACCTGCGACGTTAACCTGTATAAGCTACTAAGGTTACTTGGAAAAATGATCGCAGCATGCCACTTGATCTTCGTGCGCCATGAATCCATAAAACACCCCGTACTGCCAACCAATAATGATGCCACACCAACAGAAAAATCGTCGCAAGAATCTGGTGATAACTAAAGATTCGTTACACATTCGGGGAACGCGCATTAGAGGGCGTGATGTTGCCTTCAACAGGTTTCTGCATTGCCTCATTCGGGAGTGCCTGGCTGAACTGCAAGCCATGCGGGCTGAACTACATGCACTGAAAACAGACATCGAACTACTCGAACGACAGGGATACAGTCACTCCAAATCCCCGAAACGAAATCGCACCTGAAGTTAATTCACAAAACATCTTCCAATATCTACTAGGACATTCATTTCAAATAGCTGCCTACATGTGCTCGCGCTTTGCAAGCAGTGGCAGGAAGTAGCCAGGCATAATTCAATAAACCGCAGCGGCATTCCACCAATTCAACCAATCTACCATGCCCATCAAAGTAATGTTCTTTGCCTTCAATCCCGAGGCCATTTTTAAGACACATGAATGCTACCTGCAACATGCAGGCATTGATATATGTGGTTATGTCTCCTGCCTTGACCCGTATCAGGACATATACAACAAACTTCAACCTGATATTGTCTGTTACCACTTCGGCACTATTCCAATTGAAATATATGCCACGGAATTTACCTGCAAACTTATTGCAGCGACTGACTACTACAGCGCAGAAGACCAGGCAGCGACCCTTAGTTTAGCTGCCAATTCCGGATTGCACCACATTCGGGGTTATGTCCAAAAGGAGCACCACTTCCTCTTGGCAGCTTTTCACCTGGTGGATATTGGCAGAGACTGTTTCTTTCCGCAAGATATGGTCCCATTACTATAGCTGCTCACTGTATGGCAAGTACAAAACTGCTATCACACAACCGGCTTTACACAACAACCAATTTTAAATATGAGTTTATATATTGACGTTTTTCACGGCAACAGCCATCTATTTACCACTGAAGACTTTGAGAACTATGGCCGGATGGAAAAAACCTATACGATATTGCGGAAACACCTGCCGGTGGCCGATGGATATAAACTACGGGTAACGATATGCCTGCAGGCGCGCATTGTTGTTCCGCAAGATGAGTTCAATACCGCTGTGCGCAATGGCAAAGGGAAAAGGTTTCCTGATGAAAGTAAAAAGCAAATACCGAAAAGCTATGCTGGTTGCGTCGCAACTCTTTAACCTGATGAAACAAGGTTCATTCTAAATCCCTACGCAATTGGCAGGAAAGCAAGTGTCATCCAATGAGCCCTTTTGAAGTGTACTACCAACCAGGCATGGCCCCAAAGGGTTCATGTAGACGGATTCCACAGTTGACCTTTTTCAATGGGCCGCTCCTTTGAATTTTGAGGATTCAGCGAGGGCAGTTTTGGAAAGCGGCCATTTCCAGGATTGAAATACCCTTGACAGATTTCTATTGGTTGCTTCGCAAGAAGCCAGAAAGAAATTATCAACTGCATCCTGAGTGGACTTTGCAACCGGCCTTTTGCTTACACTTTTCCATAGTTTAGTAACAAAGGTATTGCCGCCATAATCACGCCGTAGCCTAAAACAGAAGGATGCAAATAGATCCGTTGCTCCGAGTTCAGAATCAGGTACACCCTTATTTATTCCAAGCGTATTTTGCCACGTAAGCGCAGGGGACTTCATATACTTGTCTATAAGACCTACCACTTTCTCCTGAAACACCTTGAATGTCCAATTGCCAAAGGGAGCACCATTAACTCCTGTAGATTCCATTGCCAGGAAACGCATAAATACGGCATACCCTGTTGTAACGGGATCATCCTTTTTATACGCTATCTGATCTGTGTAAAACCAAAAGTTACGGCCGAACTCATAAAACAGTTCTTGTCTATATTCGTTATTGTGGTGTATTGCATTATAATAATCGTCAAAAAAAGAATTGAGTAATTCGATTCCTGTAAAGCCGAGATAACCACATCCCGCACCGCAGGTATTGGAAACATCCGCAATGGTCGAGTGACCGTTGATATAATACTGGGGAATTATCGAGGGCGTTTTGCCAGTGCATCGTTGGTAAAAACTATAGACACTATCCATCACCTTCAGCCACTTTCCCATTGTATTTTTATCGAGATCTTGTTTCCTGGACAGGATAGCCACCTTATTACCATGCCAAGCATATAGCATCAAGTCCAACTTATTAAAACTAAGGTACTTTACAGGCGTTTGCGCAAAGGACACAAGTGATACGCAAATGAGCACACTTGGAATCAACGCTCTTTTTAAAAATATCATAGCCAGGATGTTTTATCGATACTTTACAAAATACGCTCTTACCGCTTTGTTACTTCCCGTTTAAACACCCTTTATACCTGCCGAAACGATGTGCAAATCATCCGGGTCCTTAGCAATGCACCTGGATCCCATTTGTTTCCATGATCTAAAAAACCAGCCTCCCTTTGGGAGAGGCTGGTCCCATGTTAAAACCTGTAGTTACTTAGAATCCGTTGGTATACACCGGGATGTAAGTTGACCCATCATGGGTAAACAGGTTGTAGTTGGTCGTACCGTTAATGCTCGATACGATCCTTGTCTGATTGGTGCCCGTGGTTTTCAATCCTGGCATCGAGGTGGAGTTTGCAACCAGCACCTTAGTGCCACTGATATCAGCATACACATTGCTGTTCACAAACTTTTTGTGCCCGGCCAGGGCAGTGGTTGTTGCAGCCACGAGGGCAACAGCCGTCAACCATCCTAATTTACGTTTCATGTTCACTTGGTTTTTTATGCCTACTTGTAATGAAGGGGCATCAGCATTCCCCTGCCTGCTTATCAGACCGGTCGCAGGTCCACCGGCCTAATGCGGTTTATCATGATTTTTACTTTGGCCAGCATAGCTCATGTTGATCCACCACCAGCAACCCCAGCCCAAGCCGAGCACCAGCAGCACCTTGCTGAGCCAGGTCATTCCTTCCCAGTAAGGATGGAAGGGCAGGTAAAACCAGTTATTCAGCAACGCGACACATTGATAACTGGTAAAGAGCAGGATACTGAACAGCGCCAGTAATATACCCAACCGTGATCTGCCCAACAAAACCAGCAGGATGATCAGGATCTCCACCACTACCACGCAAAAAGCAGTTAATGGCGCCCAACGACCGATGTAAGGCAATACCCTGCACCACGACGCAAACGCTGCATAGCTCAACAGCTTATCCATAGCTTCATACCCGAAGAACCCTACCAGTATTACCTGCATGCCATCATGCAGCAGCTGCTTAGTCACTGTCATAGCAACACCTGTTTTGTGATGTTAAAGGCCCCAGGCCCATTTTGTTCCTTTGGAAAATCTTTTGAGAGGAAAACTGGAATGTCGATTGTTGCCTCGCTGAACTCGCGGAATCTTTATACTTCTACTTTATGGCAATTCCATCGAAGCAAATATAGGTGAACGCCCACAATCATGTCTCAATACCAGGGTATAATTGCTTAATTGCTGCTTTTTATTTCTTATTTGCTACTGGAATAATTCTAACAACATTACAATGCCTGTAATGTCAGACAACCGTTGCCACTTGGAAAGTGTCATCGTTTCCATGACCACAAAAGCGCGCCTCATGTTGTTGTAATTAGAAAAACCACAGGCCGTCGCCACCTCGGAGAGTGTCAGGTGCGGGTAAAACTTCATTACTCGTTTGGCTTCGCGGATCCGCTCGTACAGGAGATAATGGTAGGGTGTGATACCAAATACCGCTTTGAACATTTCTTTAAAATAGGTGATATTCATGCCAGCTATCCGGGCCCAGTCACGCAGGTGCTGTTTAAGCACAATTTGTTCCTTGATCAGCGCTCTTACCCTGAACAGGCTTTCAACCTGGCGTTCTGTGACCTGACGGTGCTGCCGTTTCATTGTCCTTGCCTCAATGACTTGTTCTATGAGATCTATGGCGTACGTTTCATTGCCGGGATTATCTACCAGATCTGTCATACAGTCCAACGCCCTGGCACTGGCGAAACCAGGACCATCCTGCAAGGACCAGGTTTGTGAATCACCTACCTTGTTAAGTAGCTGGTTGATCTCATCATTATTGCTCAGTCGTTGCAATAGTTGTGCATCGATTTGCAAATCGAATACCTGATATACCTGCCCCTTCGACAAGTACAGTTCGCTCTCTACATTGGGTGCCACTATAAAATTCACCTGGCCTTGCATCAGGTAATATTGCTTCTCATTGAGCCGGTAGCGCAGATTATTTTCTACCATTATCCGGAAACCCAAAAATGGCGCTGGATACTCGACACGCAACGTGGTATCCCGCGCAGGCATCAAGGTACTCTTGAATATTGTATAATGCTTATGTACATACGTTTGGTAAAAATATTGTCCACCTGGCAGATCCGCATCGTATGCGATGGCGCCTGGGATATAGGAATCCGGCCTTATTGGGGCAGTAGTCTGATCATGTTCCCTGAAGTGAATAACACCTTCAGACGATAATACTCTTATCATAGGCTTGGGTTATTGTAATGGATGATTGCTCGATCCTTCTATAGTCGAATCATCTTCAGGGGGTATGATCAAGGTTTCGTCTTTCTGTAACCGAATTTAATTAACTATCGCTGCATTTCCATCATCCTGATCAAAGGAACATATTACGAGGTCAGGGCTTTCTAAAAGAAAGACAATCGGTTATACATAATTGAATTAAGGGAATTTTAATCCTGACATGGTAGCCAGCAAGTTTTAACATTTCATATAAAAGGGGAACACCAAGTATTACTTGCTCAGCTGCAATGAGGGATCACCTAACTGGGTATATTAGATGCAGCATGTCTTTTTCATGATCCAACCGGCTTGTAGCAGCAGGTAGCGTGTCCTGCACTACCGTACACGTACGTTCAGCAAACTGATTACTGATATCAATGCCCAATTGCTGGCAGTAGTCCGCGATCATGTCCAGGTCAAAAAAGGCCATTCCTTCTCCTTGTTCAAAGGGCAGGCATTGCCCGAAATTCCTATCCGGAATCTCCTTACAACCCTTCGCCTCGATCTCACGGATCAGCGTGCCATTTTCATACAGTAAGAGGTAGGCATATTCCACAACTACACAATAGAAGGCTTGCAAAAATATTGTTTGCAATTGCTTAGATAGTAGCTTTCCCAGATCATGCAGGTGCATGAAGCTATTTACTTCGATGACTGTCCACTCTGCATAGCGATTAATGGTATAGCTGGACGGCGGGCTGTTGACAGCAGCCAGTACAGTCTCTGGTGCAGCTGGTACCGCGGCATTGTGGATCACCGAACCACAACCTGAATACCGCTGTACCAGGTCAACCAGGTGTTCCCTTTGCTGAGATTTTACATAACAACTGAGTAAATTCATGGAATGGAGAGGATTGCCCTAAACTTGCTATCCTTTAAGGTACACACCTAAGCGGTGGCGGGCAAAATATTTTTTTATTAATGAAATCGATCCTTGCTGCATGATACTGGTTATCATACCATTTCAGTTTTTACCGCTCGTAATATTGTTTCCATCCGCATCCTGCGTGGCGGAAAATGCACGCCCGGTAGTTGATGATAACCGGTATCAGCAATACGGAATTGTATTTGATCTAGCCCATCACGGTTTGTTGAACAGCTGGCTAATGGTGGTAGGGTTTATGCCAATCCCGAATCCCCACCAATACTTCTTATTGTAGATCCATTGTTTGCCGATGGAACTGGGTGCCCAATCAATCGCTGCCGGGACAATAAAGAACGTTATACCGTTATACGAATAAAAGCCAGAAAGGCCAATGGAAACATAAAATTGCTTTGATTTTTTATCCCCTGTTAACGAGTTATCTTTTACAACGGTTGCACCAAGCTCTTCAACGCCTGGTGTTATGATCACGCCTCCACCAAATTTGTGGGTTGACTTTTTACCGCTGGAAAAGTAGCGATCCAAAGTCCATTTAAAGATATCTATATTGACACCAATATTGGTAATACCAGACATCGCAGAAGCAGAAAATGTCGTATCCACGGGCGCACTGTTTTTATTAAGGGTAACCTCGGCCCTTGGCCTGATTTTAAAGGGAACAGTAACCAGCGACAGGGGGCTACTACTAAGATACCCTGAGCCAAACATGTAACTCCAATCATGAATAGCCAACACCTGATTTTTTCTCAACAATACCTGGCGCTTGGTAAAGCCTCCGTTCCGAAATCCCGAAATAGTCAGCAGGTTATTGGTTGATTCAACCTTGACCACCTCATCTAGCACAACAGTAGGGCTGTTCACGTATTGATCAGCTGAATATATCACATCATTTGCGGGCTCTATATTTATCATCTTTTGTGCTACCAAGCTGTTACTTAAATAAATCTGTAACGTCATGGCCTTATTTACATCGATAACCACGCCGGCAGGAATGATGATACTCACACGGGCCGACTTTGAAGCAACGCCAGAATCGAACGTGACTGCTGCCGGTGTCCATTGTAACACGATTCGCGCAGAATCATTAACAAGCTGGAGATTAGTTGGAACGTCCCGATAGGCAAGTGAAGCAGAAAATGGAATAGTCAACCCTCCATTCGATGGCACCGAATTAGGCGTCAGTTTTAATTCTACATCAATTTGAACGATCAATTTTTCGCCCGCATATTTACGGCCCACAAGGGGATTGGGTGTTACGCCAACTGAAATATCCTGGCAAAAGGTAGTCGCAGGTAACAGCAGAAGGAATAGCAGGTGCTTGATTTTCATAATAAGGCTTTATTGTCAGTAATGGTATGCAAAATGACTTGTGCTGCTACAATATTAATGGTACCGGCATCAGCCATGAAGGGTGAAATCACCTTTTTTTGTTTGACTGTTGAATCTCCCTTCAATGGCTGATGGTATTGCCGGTAGCCTAAATGTTATCCAACTGAACCTGGTACCAATATGGCAACTCCTTTCGGATACGGCGTATCTCTTTTATTAGCTCATTGCGAGAGGTGTCATTGTTGATATTACGTAGCAAGGATCCCAGGTAAATAGCCGTTTCCCGGGGAATGTTCAAGTCGATCAATCGCCGGGTCAGCGGCTTATAGGCACCTACTTCCAAAAATCGAGGATACATGCTGTCGCCTGCTTTTACATCATAAAGCGGTTTAAACAGCAAGGCCATCCCTTGTGCAATATTTTTCTCCATGTGCTTGATCGCGGCATTGATCCTTTTCGTGTTACCGCTATAAAATGAGGTGGCCAGGATCTCCCTGATCTGCTTTTCGTTTGCCCATTTATCCGCCAGGATACAGATTGAAATCAGAATATCTCTTTCGCCGGATTGTTCCACCTTAAAATGTCTCTTATAATAGGCAGGAAAATACTGCTCCATAAACTGTAGCAACGCTTTCAGCCTCGCCGCATTGTCGAAGTCGCCCGGCTTGGTAGGTAGTGTTACTGGCAACCTTAAAGTACGCATCCTTTCAAGGTCCAGCGGATCCCAATAGCGGTTACGCGCACACAGATCACGGTCCAATTCTATACTATTCAATCCGGCAATAATATCATTGAGTTCTCTATCTGTCAGTTGAATGCCCACACTATTAAGAGGTACCTGGGCTCTCAGGCCGTGCTTCAGCACCGTTTGACGGATATAGGTAGTAACGTAGCTGTACTCGGCATTTTCTTCAGTAAGACCTCTGCCAGCTTTCAGGTCACTGGTGATATCCCTTTTGAATTCGTTGTACTTTTTCCCATATCCTACCTGCAACTCTTTTTCCGTATCCTTGAACAAATCCAACTGCTGTGCTTTGCTTTCCTGGAAACTTTCTTCATCCATAATAAAGGTACGCCCGATGAAATCCTGCAGCAGCCTGCCAGCCCTTCCTCTAAGATTAGCCAGCTCGTAATTTGACAACCGCGAACTTTGTTGATTTTTCTTCTTCTGGTTCAGGTTGGGATTACGTATGATGATGTTCTGTACCGGCAGATTCACCCCTTGCAACAGCGTGGTAGTCGCTACCACCACCTTTATCGCGCCCTCTTTTACTGCATGCTCAACTACCCGCCTGACATGAGACGGTAATCGGGCGTGATGGTAGGTAATCCCTTTCCTGATCACCTCGGGTAAGCCATAATCCGGGTGAACGGTATCTGCTATATACGCAGCCAGGCCATTGAGGTATTCTTTATCCTGGTCCGGTGCAGACTGCTTCAGGTGGTCGGTGATCGTAATACAAGTATCAGGTGTTGGAGAGAAGATCAATACACATTCATCATCCAGGTTCTCAGCAAAACCTTTAAGATAGTTCAGGTATCCATCCCGGTATTGCACCTGGCCGTACCCTTTAATCCTTTCAGTTTCTGCAATCTTCACTTCCAGGGGTGCTTTAAGTAAATCACAGAAAACTTTAAAGTAATATTGCTCACCCTTGCGGTGAACGCTGTAAGTAAGGTTGAGTACTGGTGACGCCTTGGTTTCCTTCTTGACAGCATTCTTTCCGAAGATGTTTGTACTGAGTTCATCTATTTTAACAATACGCGGACCTGAGACGATGATCAGGTCTACTTCCACACGGTTGCGGAATTCTACCATCATATCATAAAGCACCTTTGCACGCAATTCATCGGGGTTACCCACCCGCTCCACATTCTGGATCTCATCAACCACCAGCATGCGTACTTCTCCGAATGGTACCTCCGGTAGTGAAAATGCCGCAATGGCTCTCTCTTGGGTAAGGACGTAAATTGTCTTTAAGGTATGGTGGGCAGGATTGTAGGATGTTTCTATTGAGTAATCCTGTAAACCAAATTGATTCAACATCTTACGAAAATCTCCCACCACCTGATTGACAAGGGACAACGTTGGCACAATGTATACTACCGTCCCATAATCTTCCAGGATCTGCTCGATAGCTTTGAGTAGAATCAGGAATGACTTACCTGCAGACGTGGGAGCTGATATACCCACCAGCCGTCCGTCACGCAGTGAATCCCACAACTCCTTCTGAAAATCCGTCAGCATGAAGCGCACCCCTCCAACGAATATCTCGTTTCTTGCTTGTGCCAGCCCTACCGCATAGCTGTTCATCAGGCCGGTGCCAAAGGAATAAGTTTTCTCTTGCCGGCTATATTCTCTGTCCAGCATGATGGTAGAAGGCCCAAAACCAGCCCGCGACAGCAGTAATAACAGATGGTCCCTGAGCCCATCCCAGGCAGGATCTTTATAATTCCACAACAGGGCTGCAATGCCAATCAGCAGACGTTGCGAAGGCTCATCTTTCTTCAACGAAAGTTCATTTATCACCACCAGGATTTCCATCAGAAAGTCCTCATCCAGTTTTTCCTGAACGTCACCTTCAAGGAACTGCAACCGGATGGCCTGTATCTTCAACTCAAATTGTAATAACCTGGCTAGTATTTCATTTGCAATCATTGCCTGCCTATTTTGGGTTCAAAGTGTGTTTTTAGCAAATCGTCCAAATCCCACACCGGCAGTATGATGTAATGAAACCGCGGGTGCATGCCTTCAGGGATTTTGTTGAACAGTTCACGTTCCAGCCGCTGACCGCGCTCTTCAATCACCTGCATGATCTGCTGTTTGATCTCCGCCTCACTATTCTTAGTAATCTGCTTGGTCTCGTGGTACACAATGATCGATACCAGGTGTACCTCCTTTTCGGCTATAGTGTTATTGATGTATCCCCTGGCCACTTCCTGCAGTGCCGGATCTATAAAATCATCGTACAGGTAGCTACCCAGTTCAGTGCGATGTTTATAGTATGTTTTCAGGATACTTTGCAATGCATCTTCAAACGCTGCAGCAAACCGGTATTCGGCCGTATAGGTCTTCGCCTCACCCAGGAAAAACAGGTGCTTCTCGGCTTGCTGCTTGTAATGGATGGCATCCGCACCCAATCTTTCCATTGCCGGTGTCAGGGCAATAGGCATTTTACGCAGTAGCGGAACAGCTCTGAAGAAGTGCTGGATGAAATTAAACAACAGTAGTTCCCCAAACTGCCCCTGCAGTGTGATATCCCGGCCGTCACGCGGCCTGAACTTCTTCATTGCATATTGCGTAAACTTGTTCCAGGCATTGCGTTGTGATCGATCCTCACTAAGGAAACTATTGATGATCTCCTGGGCCCTTTGTTCACTATAGACCCACTCATTGATGGTATTCAGCAGTTCTTCGCAGAACTCCATACGGGATTCCATCAGATCGCTGTAATTGATACACGCTCCGTAGTGATCCTTGGCAGGAATTAGGTTAAATGGCTGCTGAACGTAATAAACATGATTCATCAGCATCCGCGTGGTAGTAAGCAGGGCCTCAACCTGCTCGGGTGTGATAATTGTACTCATGATGGGTTGTAAGTTGATGGGTTAAACAATAGTGGCTTCTTCCGGCTGAAGGACCATTCTGGTAGCAACCTCATTAAAAAGCAACAATTGCGGGCTGTATAAGGCTGGGAGCTTGTCAAAGGTTACCAATGACAGGCTTACGCGTATATCTTTGAAAGCCATCCGTTTGGGTTGAAGCTCATTAAAATTGTAGTAACTCACATACCACTGTACAACATCCCGATTGATGTATTCGGAGATAGCCCGGAAATACGGCATATCAACCGGTGACATGGAATGCCCCAATACATGGACTTCTTCTACGTCCTTTAGACCGGTAAAAAATGCCGCATGTTCCTGTAAGATCTTTCTGGTAGGTTTGTAGTTTTCCTTCCAATAATCATCAATGACCCGTTCGGCCTCATCAACCCGCCAGTCTCCTGTATCGTCATCCTCATCTTTGGGCGCTTTCTTTTTCCTGGGCGGGATGGTTTTCGGATCCCTTGCATGTCCCAGCACCAGACTGGAATTGGTATCGACGGCTTTACCATGTATGTATACTATTCTCTCTTCTTTGATACCATATACCCGTTCCAGGGTATCTGTATAGTTAAAATTCAGGTACTGCGCATCACGCGCGATATTTACCATCCGGTCATGTACACAGGTTGGGAACTGCCTTACTTGGAGAATCCACTCCGTGAAACGCTTTTTCATTTCTTTTGTCAGCAGATCGTAATCTTGTGAAACAGACAGTTGGTAGTCCCAGTAACCTGAATCTTTCCAGTCTGCTGCACCGTAACTGGGTAAACTGTTGATGTTCCCCCATAACACATCGTCAGGGTCCAAACACTCTAAGGCACTTTCAAAGTCACTCCACAGATGTTCTACTGGTAGGTACTTCTCTAACTTATGACGCAGCCATGAATCGTTTTCCTTCAGGTACTGCTCAAAATCCGCATACCGGGAGCGGATACCATGGTGGATATCGAAACCGTTCCCGATCACATACAATCTCTTTTTCTTCATATCAGAACCTCCTTTTGGTTTTACTATTCCTTTTCACTGTTCCGGTTTACTTCATAGGCATATTACTCACGGGCTGGCTGATCATTGATGCGATCAGCAGCGCGCACAGCATAGTTATTCCACAACCAGTTTTTACTGGCCGTCGGGCATTACAGACGACTTTCCGAGGGTGGATTTACATAGGATCTGAAGACATCAAAGGTTGGGTCAACGACAGCAGATTTAAAGGACTATTGGCACCGGCACTGATCATTTATCTTCCAATCGCATGGTATAGTTGCAATATTGGACAGGATGGCCTGGTGCTTTGGCATGCAAAAATATAACAGTATTCGTACCAATCGCCTGGAAATAGCTAAAATGTCTGCTAAAACGCTGGCAATGCGGCTTTTAAAGAATTTTCCAGCAAAAACCTGCACATTCCTGCTGAAAGTTTTTCCATCCACCGGAATATATTTCCCAGTTACTGACAACACTGCGTACACGAACTGAAAAACTGGCTGCAAGTTTACGGATTTCCGTATTCATAAAAAATGGTCTCATGCCTGAGACCGGTATGGGTAAGACATGGTGGTAGCCAGCGTCCGGGCCCTGATTAGCCGTTCCTTGCGTCGCACTCTTGTACGCCTTTTCCAACCTCTCCCACCTGTACAACTTCACAGATATCGTATTGCATTACTCCGAGCCACGAACATCCCTGGAAAAAAATCTCCACCGCTGACGCAGTAGTATTTTTTTCTGGCGGGCCGTTCTTACGGCCTGCGTAATGCAATGAAACGCTTTGCGTGCCAAAAAGAAAGAACGCGGCGCTGATGCCGCCATTTACTCACCACAAACTTTTTGGCTATGCAACCACACCATCTATCCCGCCTCATGTACCTGTCATGGGAGATCCAGCGCAAACGGCACAACAACAGGTCTAAAGCCCTGACAGCTGCGTGGGCCATCATCAACAACGCAGATATCACCATTCACTACCTCGTACGCAAGCACGGTACTAACCGGACCGTACCGCAGAACGACAACCGCAAACTTTCCCTTTTTCATTCATAGCGCATAAACCACCCGCGCGCCCCGGGTTGGCAGGGCGCTTTGTTATGAAATACTTTTCAGCATGTACCACACTCGAAGAAGTTAAGAAACACTACAAGCAACTCGCATTAGAACATCACCCCGACCGGGGAGGCGACACCGCCACCATGCAGGAGATCAACACCGAATACGCATTTGCCATCGCCTTTATCGCTAAAGGAAAAGGCATGACAGATGAACAGGTTGATCAGGAACTGAAACTGTCCGAAGAGTACCGCCAGCAGATCGATAAAATTATACACCTGCCCGGCATCATCATCGAACTGGTTGGCAACTGGATATGGGTAACCGGTGAGACTAAGCCCGTAAAAGATAACCTGAAGGAAGCAGGCTACTCGTTCGCCTTCCAGAAAAAGGCATGGTTCTACCGTAACGAAGCCTTCAAAAGCTACGGCAAAGGCGGTTCGCTCGATCAGATCCGCGCCAAATACGGCAGCCACGCAATACACACACACCACCGCAAAACGCTCGATCAGGAGTAACCCCGTTACTCCTGCTTCCCACCACTTTACCGCACCGCTAAAAAACACCACTATGGTACGCATAAAGAAAAACACCAAACACGTATTCGCTTACCTGATCGACAAGATCGGATCCGGTATCCACCTCACCCTTGAAGCTCCTGAAGTCATGCCATTTTGCATTGACATTGCGCAAAGGGATATACAAACCGCATGGGGCACCGGTATACACTACTATGTATGCCACTGGTTCCAGCAGGGTGAAATGATGTTCCGCGATCCCGGCATGGCGTTCATCGTCGTGGACAATCGCGCCACCCCGGATGATGTAGACAACCTGCACATCATTCCACAGCTGTTTGCCATGGATTATTGCGGCATCTACCGGCAGTCAGCCATTATAAACAATCATCACATCGTAAGCGAATACCCCAGCCTCCAACAGGATCAGGCTGCATTCCTGGATATCTGGTTTACCAATCTCCAACAGCAAGGATTCATTCAATAACTCCCAGGAGCGGGAAGCCTCCCGCTCCCTTTTTCATCACCATTTAAAAAACACGTTATGCAACCACTTAGCAACATGCACAATGTACAGCGCGCTAAACTGCTGTGCAGTCTCATCCCAGAAGAGATACCCGCTTTTCTGGAAGCCCTTCAAACTTACGCCAGCCAGATCACCAGGGACCCCCAAGCTGTGCGCGCCTCCTTTGAGCAAAACCCCAATCCGATTCTCGGAGCCGGTGACTGGATTGCCATGGCTGAAGAGGTACAGGAAGCACTGGGCAAACACCGTCAGCAAATGCCTGCAAAAAGCGCCCTGTTTGCCGATCAGCTTTTCGATGGCTTACTGGCCCTGTTCACGGCGCACTGCATCAATGAATACAGCGCTACACTGCCCGCCGATAACAAGTTCCGGCAAGCGGCCACCCTTCTTTTTTACTAACCATTCAACACCCGCATCATGACACTACAACTCTATATCTCGGGCAGCATGACGCTGCCGGATGATAACCAATGGCAATACCGGTTCTACGTGGAAAGCGAAACCTCCAACAGGCTGTACATCATATCCCAAAACATCAAGCACCGCCATTGGGGCTGCAGCTGCCCCGGCTGGAAACGATACCGGAAATGCAAACACCTGCAGGCCCTTGGACTACCGGGCAACGAACAACCATTTGAAGTCAACCTGATTAAAACCTGATACCATGGCTAAAGGATTTTTGGACGGTTACAAAACCTACGATACCACCGGCGGCCACGGCCATCCCGGCAAATGGAAAAGCGCTTTCCGTCAGCGCATGAGCACCGAAGATGCCCGCCAGATACTGAACAAGGAGCAGGATACCCCTTACTCCATCCTTGGCATCGCAGCTACTGCCACCAAGACCGAGATCAAAAAGGCTTTCCGTGAACTCATCAACCAGTGGCACCCGGACAAGAATCAGCACCGCATCGAGGAAGCCGAGCACATGAGTAAAAAGATCATCGCGGCGTATTCACTGCTCACCAATCAATAAACATTTTTTTATGAGACACAATTTTGAAAAGCATAAACAACACCGCATCGATAATGCCAAGCGCCAAGCCGACAAAAACAATAAGTTGTCCGACAGCCTGCACAAGCAGGCCAACAACATGCAGTCCTACATTCCCATGGGGCAACCTATAATGGTCGGTCATCATTCGGAGCAAAGAGACCGCAACTACCGAAAGAAAATACAGAACAAATACGGCAAGGCTTTCAAAGTAAGGGACGCCGCACAGTATTACAGCGACAAAGCAACCACCATCCAGAACAATAGCGCTATCTATAGTGATGATCCCACCGCCCTTGAACAGCGGCTGCAAAAACTGGCTGAGCTGCAGGCATGGCAGCAGTTCATGAAAGATGCCAACAGTTGCATCCGCAAGAAAGATAAAACAGCCTTCCTGCAGCTGCCCAGCGCTACAGAACAGCAGTGGAACGAGCTTACCAAGCCCGACCGGGTACATGGCTGTGGTTATCCCCGCTACAAACTTCAGTATAACAACGCCGAGATCAAACGCCAGCAACGACAAATTGCCTTCCTGCAGGACCAGTTCACCATGCCCGTACTGGATATTACCGTCAACGATATCCGGCTTCTGACTAACAAGGACGCCAACCGTATCCAACTGATCTTTCCCGGTAAGCCTTCTGAACAGATCCGCCAGCAGTTACGCAAAAATTCGTTTAAATGGAGCCCAACACAAGGCGCCTGGCAACGCCACCTGTCACCTGAAGCGGTCCGCATTGCCACCCACCTGCTGAACACTTTCTGATCATTCATTGAGCCGGGAATATCCGCCCGGCTCCTTATTCTTTCACACTACTTTTTTGCACCATGCCCACCAATGATATCGCCGCCGTTCTTCACAGATGCCAACAGCAGATGAAAACCAGCTATCCCGGAGCGCTGGTACTGATCGGTCAGCCAGGCGCCTACATCGCCCTGCAGAAAGATGCTGTTTTTATCGCTGCCCTGTTATCGCTGCCCCTGCGGGAGCCAACCGAACGCATCCCCGAAACACATGTGGTATTTCCCGCCGATGCACTGCAAACCTACTTGCCACGCATTGCCCTGCAGGCATTGGTAGTTGTCGCAGAGGAAGTGCAGCCCGAACCGGGCCAGCCCCACCAGCTGGCTTTGTTCTGAAGTCGGGTAAAAAAGCTGCCGCCCTTCAGGGGGCGGCAGCTTGCGATCAGCGAATGGCCGTTAATGGATGCGAGAACCACAGCAAAGCTGGAAATAACCTATATTGCAGGACGATTCCTGACAGTATCTGGGCGTGAGAAAGCCAGGCATTGTCAACAAGGAATCCAGCCTGCTTTTAGCTACATGCAGATCATAATGATCTTTGTCTGCATCCGCTGTCTTCCCTGTTGTTCATAACCGGGTTCAATTTTATTTTTTAATTGAAACCTTCTTTACATGAACAACTCCATCAGTCCTCCCCTTGCATCGGGGCATTTCAACGAAAGAATGTACATCGATGCTGTGATGTCTTTTGCCAAGATCCGTAATGGCCTCAATGACATTTCCCGCAACCTCATTTATCAATTACCAAGCGCCGCAGGTCCCTGGACTTTTCCCTCCGGTTACCACCTGACGGCCTATGCACTCGAACACATCCTGAAGCGACACTATGCTCCCTTTGATCGATCGGTTGCGACCAGTAAATTCACCATCCCGCTATTAGAAATTACTGCACTGCTCCGACAGGCATACCAGGAGCCCGCGCAGCCTATTGTTAAGGTCGCCAGCTATGAACGTACCCTGGATACGGGCCGTATTATCGGACGCGACCAGCAGGGACAGGAGAGCTCCATCATCAGGGTCGTGATCGATCGAACCGGATGGATCAAAACAGCCTATCCGATCCCCAACGCTATCTACTAATTACTCAAACATGTGCCATGGAAAAGTCTCAGGATCCCGTACCAGCATACCACCAGCAGTTTATTACTGATTTGCGCAACCACGATGCTACCGCCATCAACTACTTGCAGGGCTGTTATATCTGTCCCCTCATCTTTATCCTGTTGCCCGCCACCAACAGTTTCCCGGAAGCCTTTCAGATTGTGATCAAAACCTTTAACATTGCCAGGGATCGCATCGGCGAGTACATTGATGAGCCAACCAATAGCATTTACATGTGGCTGCTGCGCTTGATGACAGATTATCTGGGAGAGACGCCCGGCAAGGAACAGTACCAAACCTACCTGTTGAAGTTGGTCGGCAAAACACAACCGCCTTACTAGATCTCCGTAATGTCTTTTAAGGCCAGTTTGCCCCTTGCAGTCAACCCCGTCAGTAAACGATAGCTGCAGCCCACCGGGCAGCGGAAGAAATCAACAGTACCCCTACCAACGCGGTAACTCCCGGTTGCGGACAGGTATACCGACAGCTGGATCTGCTTGCCTGTCACTGTAAGCGTGAAATACCCGTTTATCGCCAGTACCTTGTCCGCCCACATCTTAAAATCAAGGACGGCAACCAGCCATCCACCCGGAAGCTGTCCCGGCAGGTAGTCATACTGCCGGGGCAGGTATCCTTTTTCCTTCGCCTGCTTCCAGGTCAATACACTAGGCGTCACGACGGCTGTTTGGAAAGCAGTGAATTGATCCGTTCGCTCATTTCTTTTAGCCCCGCTTTCTGCAACAGTTCCCCATTGACTTCCGCCAGATCATGCAACAACTGATCATCTACCATTGCCAGCAAACCGGTTTTATCGCCTTCCCCTTTAGCAGCCATCCCAGCTTCAATAATTCTTGTCAGCACCAGTACCGCTTTTCGAGGTAGGTTTAAACCAATCTTTACATGCTCACTCATCCCCGGAGAAGCCAGCATCATTTCATACACCATCGCAACATCTTTCTGATTAAGCATACACACTTTCTTTGATTGTGATAAAATAATTATGCAGTAAAAATACAGGTCGCCCGCACTCGCCGGTTATTTCACCTGTATCCTTATTGGGACAGGCAGCCCCCGACCCTGGCCGCTTTCATAGCTTCGTACCAGCACCCAATTGTTGATTTGAAACTGTGTAGTATGAATATCCGGGAAGCAAAACAATTAGACCTCGTTGATTACCTCACCAGGCTGGGCTACAAACCCCAAAGGATCTCCGGCCACCAGGTGTGGTATCATTCTCCGTTGCATGATGAAAAAACAGCCTCTTTTAAAGTGAACCGCTCGATGAACCGGTGGTATGATTTTGCAGAAGGAAAAGGGGGCAATCTGATCGATTTCGGCGTAGCTTATCATAAATGCTCCGTCAGTGAATTCCTCCACTCGCTGGACGGCCCCGGCCACAAAACCATCCACCAACACCAGGCGCCACTCAACAATACGCAGACAGGTGCAGATAGCATCAAGGTCAATACGGTAAAGCCTATCCAAGCGCTGCCCCTGATCAAATACCTGCGCGAACGCAGGATACCCCAGTCCCTGGCTCATCAACACTTGCAGGAGGTCCATTACTCCCTGCACAACAAAAACTATTATGCCCTCGGCTTCCGCAATGACCAGGGTGGTTATGAGCTGCGTAACCAATATGTAAAAGCAGCCAGTTCCCCCAAAGCCAGCACCTTCATTGATCAGGGCGCTTCCCGGCTGTCGGTTTTCGAGGGCTTTTTTGACTTCCTTTCCTACAAAGCCATTACAGATCCCGGGCAAAACGCAACTACCAATTTTCTCATCCTGAATTCTGCTTCCTTTTTCGAGCAGCAATTCCCCCGCATGCAGCAATACGAGCAGGTTCATCTTTTCCTGGACAACGACAACACCGGTAACAAGATCACCGCACGCGCCCTGCAGATGGATCCACACAAATTCAAAGATGAGCGCCAACTATACGCCCAGTACAATGACCTCAATGCCTGGTGCCAGCATCAGGGAAAGACTTTCAAGATGCAGCATAAGCCATGATCTCCCTTCGCCAGCCCCGCTATGATCATCGGGGCTTCTGCTGCCAGTCTTGCTGATCAGGGCCCAATGGGGCAGGGCCAGGATGATCACCAAAACATAGAGGCCGACTGCTGCGCCTCGCCCGGCCAGATGTACCGTTGTCTGACGCCAACGGAATCTGGCCGCCACCCCTCCGAAGTCGGGGGCGGTTTTAAAAAGCAGCTAATGAATTGATTTTGAATCGTGTAAATGAAATAGTGCGTATGAAACCAGACAAAGTATTGATGAACAGGCGGATCAATGTCCGCTTCACCGGTGAAGAGCACCAAAAGTTACTGGAAAGAACAGCGAATACCACTTGCAGAAACCTCAGCGAATATGCCCGTAAAATGCTGCTGCAAAAGCCAATCAAAATACTCCATCGCAACCAGTCTCTCGATGAGTTGATGTCCCAGCTCATTGAACTGAAAAATGACCTCAACGCCATCGCCAATAATTATAACCAGGTAGTGCGAAAACTACATGTTCTGCAAAATGTACCAGATCTCAAAAACTGGATACCGCAGCATGAAAATGCCATCCGAATCATGGCTTTGAAAGCCGATGCCATCAAGACACTCATTGCTCAAATATCTACGACATGGTTGCAATCGTAAAACCAGGCAGGTCCCTGAGCAAAATTCTCAATTACAACGAGCATAAAACCAAGATCGTTGTGGATCCTGATAAGCAAACCCGCGCTGCGGTACTTATCCATTCTTCCGGTTATGCCCAGGACACCGACCGGCTCAGTTTTACTGACAAACTTGGTACCCTGCAAAAGCTCACCGAGCTCAACGAACGGACCAAAGTAAACAGCATACATATAAGCCTCAACTTCCATCCCTCGGAAAAGGATCTACCGCAAGACCAGCTACGCGCCATCACTGAAACCTACATGCAAAAACTTGGCTTTGGTGATCAGCCCTACCTGGTTTACCAGCACCATGACAGTTCCCATCCTCACCTGCATATCGTCACCACCAATATACGTTACAATGGAAAGCGCATCAAGCTGCACAATATCGGGCGCGATAAATCAGAAAAAGCGCGTCGTGCCGTAGAGCATCAGTTTGGCCTGGTCAAAGCCGATGATCACCAGCGCAAACAGGCTTTCGACATCAAGCCGGTCAACGTCACCAGATTGCTGTATGGTAAGTCCCCTGAAACAGGTACCAAACGGGCCATTACCAATGTACTCGACCAGGTATTACCGCAATACCGGTTCACTTCGCTTCCCGAACTGAATGCTGTTCTTAAAAACTACAATGTAGTTGCTCATCAGGGAGGTAAAGGCTCACGAACCTTTCAGCGCAATGGCCTCTACTACCAGGTATTGGGGCAAGACGGCAAACCGGCTGGGGTACCCATACCTGCCAGCGATTTTTATAACAAGCCTACCATGGCGCATCTGCAACAGCTATTTTCGGTCAACGAGCTGGAACGCCAGCCCTTCAAACGCCGCGTGAAAAACGCCATCGATCTGGCATTGCTCAAACAACCCACTCCCTCCATACAACAGCTGCAGGAACGTTTGCAAAAAGAGGGCATCCAACTCATGATGCGCCAGAACGATCAGGGCGTCATCTATGGCGCCACCTACATCGATCACCAGAAAAAGTGTGTATTCAACGGCAGCGATCTTGGCAAAGAATATAGCGCCAACCGGATCCAGCAGCGCTGCCAGGTAAGGGAGCGCCAATCAGAACAGTACACCCTCCAACAGCCCCCTGCTCAAACTCCCAAGCTACCAACGCAACAACGAACTGCTTACCAGCTACCCACCCAGCACATCACTCAGCCACCCACCTCCACCGATTACACCCATTCCACCGACAAGCAACCTGCCACCGACCAGGGCAGCCTGCCAGCAGAACTGCGCACTGATCCACGCAAACGAAAAAGAAAAAAATTGAAACACTAAATCCATGATATATGTTACGCACCGGAGAGAACGAACATGGGCTGAAAAAAGTAACAGACCTTACCCGTTGGATTGCGCTGGCTATCCTGTTTATTCATTACTATTATTATTGCTACACGGCCTTCCGGCAATGGGGTTTCACTGCTCCGCTGGGAGATCAATTGCTGGCTAAGGTGGCTACCACGGGGCTACTCAACGGATTCAATTATTCCAAGACCCTGGCACTGCTGTGTCTGCTGCTGTCATTACTGGGCGTACGCGGTCGCAAAAATGAAAAAGCCAATCACCGCACGGGTATCGCGTACCTGATCTCTGGGCTGGTCGTGTATTACGCTTCCGGCTTCCTGTTCTGGTGGCCCCCCATGGCGCCCGACTGGCTTGCCATCACCTATATCGCCATCAGCATAACAGGACTGCTTTTGGTGATCACCGGAGGCACTACGATTTCCCGCAGCATCAAACAGCGGCTGCGTAACCAGGTCTTTGCCGATGAAGGGTTTCCACAGGAAGAAAGGCTGCTAACGGATCGCTACTCGCTCAACCTGCCTGCTATCTATACCTATAAAGGCCGGGAAAGAAATTCATACATTTCTTTTCTCAATGCCAGGAGAAGCATACTTTGTATGGGCTCGGCCGGAAGTGGCAAGAGCTATTTTGTCGTAGAAAATCTCATACGCCAGCTGATAGCTAAAAAGCAGGCTATGCTGGTATTCGATCAGAAATTTCCGGAGCTTTCACTGCTTACCTATAACCACTTTCTCCGCCATCAAAAAGATTACCCTCCCGGCACTACTTTCCGCTGCATCAACTTTTCCCAACTTGAACTTTCCTACCGCTGCAACCCGATCAACCCGGCAACGCTTCCAGACCTGTCCAGTGCCATAGATGCCAGTAAATCGTTGCTTTTCTCTATGAACAAGACCTGGCCAGGCCGTCAGGGTGAATTTTTTGTCGAGTCACCAGTTAATCTATTGGCTGCTGTGATCGGCTTTTTGCGCCGGTTTGAAGATGGCCTCTACTGCACCTTACCCCACGCCATAGAATTGATCCATCAGCCATACGATAAGCTCTTTACGATACTGCAGACAGAAACGGAGATCAGGACCCTGATCAATCCCTTCGTCCAGGCATACGAAGACGGTGAACTGGAAACCCTCAACTCTCAGATGGCTTCCGTCAAAATACCACTTGGCCGTATATCGTCGCCTGAGCTGTATTATATCCTATCGGGAGATGATTTCTCCCTTCACCTCAACCACCCGGATCACCCCACCGTGCTATGCCTGGGCAACAACCCGCAGATCCATGAAGCGCTGGCCCCGATCATGTCCCTGTACATTGACCGGATCAACAAGATCGTCAACCGACCTAACCAGTATGACCTGGGACAAGTAATAGATGAGTTCGGCAGCATCAGGGCAACCAGTGTAATGAGCACAATCCAGACCGGCAGGAGCAATAACATTACTACCATTATTGCCGTGCAAGATTATAGCATGCTGAAGACCATCTATTCCCGGGAGGAAGCGGAAACGATCTTCAATATTGCCGGTAATATAATCAGCGGACAGGTTAGCGGCGAAACAGCCAGGTTGCTCAGTGAACGATTTGCCAAAACATTCCAGGACCGCGAAAGCATTTCCATCAACAGCGGCGACACTTCCATATCCCGGTCCAAACAGCTAGAGCAATCAGTACCCCCCAGCACGATATCCAACCTGTCGAGCGGGGAATTTGTGGGGGTCATGGCCGACAATCCAGACCAGCCCATCCGATACAAATCCTTCCATTCACGGATCATCAATAATCATGCAGCCATTAAAAAAGAAAAAGAAGGCTATGAGCCGCTGCCAGTGGTTGGAAAAGGGACCAGGGAAATCGTCTACAAAAATTTCCTTGCCATCAAACAAAGTGCGCAGGATATCATCGATGCGGTATTGGAAGATATTTTAAATGATCCGGCTAAGGAGAGTTTGATCGTAAAAAAATAGCATGCAACTGCATCCCTTTTTTCGTACCTTAATCTATACACTCAATTTCTTTGATGAAAAAAATGACGGAAAAGGAAAAGATCGAACAATACATGCGCTTTCGTACGAATTGTCTTAAAAACGCGGAGGAAGCATTTCAGTCAGCCATACATTTAGCAGGGAAGGGTGTAAATCATATTGCTTACCACCTGTTGGTACTCGCATTGGAAGAGATAGGAAAAGTCTTCGTCGGATACACCATCATAACACGGACAGAAAAATGGGGGAAACCAAGTGTCAACTTTGGTTTTGATGACCACGTAAAAAAATTATTTTGGGCTATTTGGGGGCCATCTTTTGGTAGTAAGACAATAACACGCCAGGATTGGGAAAGCAATAAGCAAATGGCAAGGCAGCTGCATGAAAATAGGCTGGCAACTTTATATACAGCCATCGACGACAGCTTACCAGGGAAAGAAAAGATTGCTGCTGATGAAATCAAAGCATTAATATCATATACAGAAGACCGCTTGGAATTGGCAAAACTGGAAGGAGAAAAAAAAGAGGAAGATGTTGTTAATCCCGAAGTAGACTGGCTTTCCATTCAGCTTGACGATCCAGACCGGCGCCACTTTATACTTGGAGAAACGTCTCAACATCAGTTGGAGGAATTCGATGGCGATTTCTCTAAATGGATACATTGGTTGCAGGAATATTATCAGAACGAAAAAGATCACCTGACCTTATTAGCAGAAGCGGAGTTAAAACGAATCGCTCAAACAGACTTAAATCAGATTACTGCAAAATGGAAGATGCGTATAAAAATTATTACGCCTTCTCATGACATAAGACAAAGTACACTGGAACAATTCAATAAGCGGAACCCTCATCTTAAACTATATGCTGGTGCAGACACTCATTTTTTGTTGATTGAATTCACCTTCGGTGATAACGTTCCCGCAAAAGATCTTTGGCATTATGGGTGGCATATATCAAAACTATTTGTAGCAGCGATAAATATTTCAGCAGGAGGATTCTTTTATTGGAATGCAATTACAGATAAAACAACCTACTACGAAGGTCTCCATGATCTGCAAACAAACAGCCGTATTAAAGTGTCCCCTCCACCAACCCTGAATATAAATTGGGAAAAGGCTTCAATACGCCTTACTGAAAGCCACCTTGATACAACCGAATTCATGTTCACCTATTTACTGCAAAACCAAGATCAGGTCATTTCACAAGCTATTTCCCTTTATGGTTCAGCCCTTGCGTTGATCGCAAAATCTGACGTACACTCGCACTTTGAAGCACTAATCCTACGTGACCTTTCTACAGCATTCAGAACCTGCGCAATACACTCCCTACCCATGAACTCATCTGACAACTTCGTGGATGTAGCTTACAACCACTTGGACGGAATGATAAAGGACAAGCAGGAATTTGCCAGGGTTATCACCATGGCTGCCAAACTCGAAGATGATGCATCTTATCAAGCGTACCCGATCAAGCTGACAGATATATTACTATTGAAGCAGTATTGTGGCTTTTTATTGTTGACTATTGCCGCCAGGAAGTTGAACCAAGACAATAACATAAAATTATCCATTGATCCAATTTAATAAAGCTGAAAAGCAATAGCATGGAACTAATATCGGATTGGAATCGTATAGATATTGAATTACCTCTACCAAACTACCCGGTACTTGTTGCCAAACTGGGGGAAGACAATTCTATGCTAACTGGAGTAGGGCGCCTGGTAATAGTTGAGGAAAATGGAATGGCTGGATGGCTTTGCACGGATGATTGCAACATTTTGCATATTCATGCGCGCCCTTATTGGATACCACTGCTCGAAAAAAACATAATTGTGCCCAGTAACTTCATAGAAGAAGAACTGGAAGTTATATTATTCAGCTTACTTAAAAAGCTGTTTTACTACGAAACAAAATTCCAGGTGTTAGCCACAGCTATGATTAAATCCGGTAATGGCTTATATCCCATTGACTACTACATATCAGGAACCATAAGCAGAAGCCTTTCTTTAATATACGGATTTGAAACTTTGATAAGATCAAAGAATTTCATGTCCGCTGCACACCTCGTTCGGCCCCATCTTGACAACTATTTAAGGCTATCTGCTTTGTGGCTTGTTGATAATCCCAATGAAATAGCATCACAAGTATGGTCCGGAACGGCACTGAACACTTTGAAAGACCGCCATCAGAAAAAGATGAGCGATAGCTATCTGCGTGACCAAGCAGCAGAAACTTACCCATGGATCAAAGATGTCTACAATGAAACATCCGGGTTTATCCATTTCAGCCAAAAACACATTGCGAGCACCACAACTACTGGCAAAGATGAAATGACCCTTTACACATATGTAGGGAAAATGGACTTTGATGTTACCAATTTATCCAGAATCGAGGCTACAGCAGGCATGATTGAAATTTGCAACTGCATATGCAATGCCGTCTTTGGCTGGATGGATGGCAAAAGAGTGGAAAAAATGTCCGCAGCAGATCAACAGCCAGGATGAAAAAGGCGCAACCAGTATAGCTTGCGCCCTTCCAGCCCTTGCCACTAAATCTTTTCGGCGTACACAACGACGGCCACATAAGGGTTATTTCTGTCATTACATATGTTATACGCACGATCAGTGGTCAATTGGTGCCTTGTTACGGCTAATTCCAATGCTTCTTTTGCTTTTTCCTCTGTTGAAAATTGTGCAGGATCGACCATGATGTACAAAACCTGTGTCTCCCGTTCTTCTGTAAATACCATTCTTTTTGATTTTTTTGACATTACCGTTGATTTATTTAAAAAATAGCGAGCAATGTTTGCCATGCCGCTTTATAATTAAATATTGCACGTTTGTCAAAAAATTACATTTGGAGCATCTTTTTGAAAAATATTTTTTTACGAGCCGGATTTTTGTTCGTTTGCCTATCTATAACGAAGTGGTAACAATCTGTAAATGCAGCAATTCGGGGTCCAATTGGATGGAGTTTCCCATAGGTTACCCGTACGAAATCAAAAATACGTCGATAGCCCAATCTGAATCGCTGCCAGTTTAGCCGGGGGATTACCCAACAGATCCCTTTGCCATTCCCTGCGATAATTAATCCGAAAAACAGTCTGCCCTGAAGGTCTGAAGCTAATGCCGGGTACAACAGCCACCACCTCATCGTATATCCTGCCCCCTGCCTGGCGGAAGTAACCCACGTTGTAATCAGCGTATTCAGCTCTTACTGCCAGGTTGATACTGGCACCATTCCAACCCAATAGGCGCTTTTTGACAAGCGGTTGTACAATGTCGATAAATCCACCCTGTTGCCGGTTACCGAACTGCTCGGTATAGGTATCGGGAATGTCAACAAAAGCCCAAACCCATTCTGCGTTGATATAGGTTTTTATAAATGGAATTTTTGTATTGTAGTCCAGTGCAACAAAATCCACGCTTCTTTTTTTGTCCAGCTTTATGCCTTCTGACCGGAACATGTTGTAAACGCCCCCCATCCAGGAGATACCAAGTTCACCAAGTCCTACATTCCGAATAGCCGTCTTCCCGGTGATCAGCGGAACGCCGTTAAAACTTTCTGTAAACCGCTCTCTGTTATCTTTGGAAGCTGGCATCCAGGTTCTGTTCTGGCTATTATTAATTATCTTATCATCAAACCCATTGGTGGCATACAGCTCATAAGCCCAAACCCAGTCACCCTTTGCCAGTTTACCGTAGATCCCCGCACCAACGTTGCTCCACGTAGCCGGTATTATCGTCGTAGCCGAAAGCGGCCTATCGATAAACTCCCATTTAGGCCCATCATGATTCTGGTTGAAGGATCCAATAGGATTCATCACAATACCACCTCGGATATTGAGCAGTGGATGCAGTTCAATATCCACCGATGCAAATTCAATACTAATCTCCTTGCCCCCTTCTTCAAATTCTATTTCTGTCAAAAATTTTATCCGATCGCGAATCGAAGATGAAATGAACAGGGTCAATCGAGGGATCTGAAATGATAATCCTTCCGCAATACCGTCTCTACTAACATAGGCGGAATTTAGCTCAACATATCCGCCTACATTTACCGGTATCTTACCTATCTGAACAGCGGGCCTACTGTACACCGCATCCATATTCATCAGTAGCCCTGCAGTATCAACAGCTATCCGCTTAAACAAAGAGGAATCACGTTGCGCTAATGTAACACTGCACACCATTAAAGTAAATATTATCAGCAATATCTTTTTCATGATAAATGTATAAGGAGGTGCTTTGATTCAATGGTAACCAGCAAAGTGCGAAGTTTATCTTCTGCAGGGCCATTGACTACTTCGCCTGAACTATTGAACTCGCTGCCATGTGCGGGACAGGTCAGCAGTTCTCCACTTACTGACAATTCATTGTACTGGTGGCTGCAACGCAGCAGGAGTGCATTAAATTCACCTACACTATTACGGTATATTACTATGGGATAGTTAAGCCGTTCATTCCTTACAACTATAAATCGTTTGTATGCCTCTTTTTTCTTATCATCCAAATACAGGAATGCGCTCACCGGAACGTGCATCACATTGTTCCCGTTGATGGGCATGGTAAGCTGCTGCGACCAACTGCATCCCTGCAAAGTGGTGGATATAGTGATCATGCCTAAACAGGTCTTCCCGCAATTGCGTATAAATGTTTTTCGATCCATATATTATAGACTTTCTAAGAATTTTAAAAGCCTGTTTTTGTCTTCGACATTCAATTGATCATATCGCTCTTTACTTTTCTTGGCTTCCCCATCATGCCAGGTAATCGCGTCTTCGATACTTTTTGCTCTACCATCATGCAACAGGAAATATCGCCCTCCTTGTGATTTTTTTGCAAGGCCCAGTCCCCAAAGCGGCGGTGTCCTCCACTCAGCGGTAAGGGCCGTTCCTTCGGTATAGCCATCATCCAAACCGCTGCCCATATCATGCAACAGCAAATCAGTATAAGGGTGAAACCTTTTATTTGACAGTGATTCAATGGACGATATGCCTGTTTGCATATCCGGCAAGTGGCATTTCGCACACCCTATGCTGTTGAACAGCACTTTCCCAGCCTTCGCAACTGGATCACCGGTATTGCGTTCAATAGGCGCCTTTAATGTTTTGAGATAAAATACAACATCATGTATGGTGGCGGTGCTCACTTCCTGATCAACCAGCAATCCAGAATAAGTATCGACCCCTTCAAATACAGACGATATACCCATATCCTGGTTATAAGCACCGGCAGTTTGCTGCAGCAGATCATACACAGCCGCTTTTTTTCCAAACCTCCCAATGTATTTTCCGTTGGCAACTATACTGCCTGCACGCAGTTGACTGTAGGATGCCGGCACGATGTAGTTGGGCCGGCCGGATATGCCATCACCGTCTTTGTCTTCCGGATCAGCCAGGGAAAGGATGAACGCATCACTTACTGCATCAAGATATCCAAGCCCCGTATTGGCAGGAGGCATAAAAGTGGAAAAACTGGCCCCTGAAGGAATTAACTCGGGGACATATCCTGGTAATGCCCGATGTTGTAACTGCGGGCCACCGGCACCCAAAAAAGTATTGCCTGTTGTGTCTCTCTGGCCAAACCTTACCAGTGTACTGAAGGGATGCCCCTTGCCGTCACCAGCATGGCAGCTACCGCAGGAAGTAGCGACAAACAATGGCCCGAGGCCCGTCTGCTGAGTGAATACATCATTGTTAAAGGCTGCATCGCCTCGCAGAAAAATAATCGACTGCTCGGCTGACAGTCCTTCAACTGGCCCGTCTAAGATTTGATCCTCGGCGGGAGCAGCAGGCAATAACTTGCTGCACGCTATGATCATGGAACATAGCGTAAAAAGCATCCAATATTGTGAACGCATAATTTAGTCTTGTCTAAAATATTATTTATACAAGGCTAACGAATATTTATGGATATCTGAAAAATATTTATTCTAATTCAATTCTTAAAAAGAATTAACATTCACCACCTTGCCCCCACGACAAAATCCTATTACTTTGATTTACAAAGAATCCCCTTATCTTTAATGAGGCTGAAAGGCCAAGTGCAACAGGGTGGATTATTTTTGAATAATAAGGAAATCATATACCTTTGTCTTCGATGAAAATTTTTGCTTTCGTAATGGCGATCATCATCATGATCATGAGCTGCACACCGTGCAAGGATTCGCCATTGACCATGAAAGTGAAAAAAGGTCAAACGTCGCTTACCGTTGCAGCCGGGCATGACCACGAAGAAAAGGGCGACGATTGTTCCCCTCTCTGCACCTGCGCCTGCTGTTCGGCTCACTCCAACCCTCAGTCTTTCATCATCGCTTCAGGTCACCTCCCAAACATAGCATTGCGCCACATCGCTTCTTATAGCGGCGCGTTGATTTCTATTTCTTTGCCAATCTGGCAACCCCCTCAGTTACTGGCTTAATCATATCCAATGGCTACGTGTGCATTTTCAGATGCACAACCGTATGCGATTGATCATTTCCGCAATTCTTATTGGATCATTCCTCAATCTGTAGGTTATGGCTAAAAAAAAGGCTATGACCCGCAAGAGCAATGTAAGTAGCAAAATCAAGGCCCCTAACCGCCCCAAATGGATGCGCGTGCTTAGGCTGGTAACCATGATTGTGCTATCTATTCTACTCGTACTTGCGATTGTGGGACATGTCTATAAATACTACCATCTTATTTCAAATCATAGATAGGCTATGCTTAATAAAATCATAGATTTCTCGATCAAGAATAAACTCATCATCGGGATATTTACGCTGGCACTGATCGTGTGGGGTGTATGGAGCGCCAGCAAACTTCCGGTAGATGCAGTACCCGACATCACTAATAATCAGGTTCAGATTATCACCCTGACACCAACCCTGGCAGCGCAGGAAACAGAACAACTGGTTACCTATCCCATAGAACAAAGCATTGCGAACCTGCCCGACCTCGTTGAGCTGCGTTCTATATCCCGGTTTGGACTTTCTGTAATCACCGTTGTCTTTGACGATGACGTTGATATCTATTTTGCAAGACAGTTAATTACCGAAAAACTCAAACAAGCGGAGGAAAACATCCCCAAAGGGATCGGAACGCCTGAACTCGCCCCGGTCAGTACTGGTCTTGGTGAGATCTACCAATATGTTATTCACCCTAAGAAGGGATCCGAAGACAAGTATACTGCCATGGATCTTCGCACCATGCAGGACTGGATAGTTGCCCGTCAATTGTATGGCACACCCGGTATAGCAGAAGTAAACAGCTTTGGCGGTCTGCTAAAACAGTATGAAGTATCAGTGATCCCTGACCGGCTAAAAGGCATGAACGTAACAATGCCGGAGATCTTCACAGCCCTGGAAAAGAACAATGCAAATACTGGTGGTGCTTACATAGATAAGAAGCCGAACGCCTACTTTATCCGGGGCATCGGTTTGGTTGGCACCCAGGAGGATATCAGAAATATCGTTATCAAAACGGTGAGTGGTATTCCCGTGCTCATCAAAGATGTAGCAAAGGTTCAGTTGGGCAATGCCATCAGATACGGATCTGTCACCTATAATGGCGAAAAAGAGGTTGTTGGCGGCATCGTGATGATGCTCAAAGGGTCTAATAGTGCAGCAGTGGTCACCAGGGTAAAAGAGAAAATGAAAACCATTCAAAAGTCCCTGCCGGATGATATAGTGGTAGAACCTTTCCTAGATAGGACCACTCTTGTTGACAGGGCGGTCAATACCGTAAAAACAAACCTTATCGAAGGAGCCCTGATTGTGATCCTGGTATTGGTATTGTTTCTTGGTAATCTTCGTGCCGGTCTTATTGTAGCCTCCGCCATTCCGCTATCCATGCTGTTTGCCCTTGGCATGATGAATGCTTTTGGTGTCAGCGCCAACCTGATGAGCCTCGGTGCCATCGATTTTGGTTTGATCGTGGATGGAGCCGTTATTGTTGTGGAGGCCACCTTGCACCACCTTGCCAAAAGAAGAACAGGGGGCAAACTTACGCAGGCACAGATGGATGCAGAAGTCTTTGAATCAGCTTCTAAAATACGAAGCAGCGCCGCCTTTGGGGAGATCATTATCCTCATTGTCTACATTCCGATCCTTTCACTGGTCGGCATCGAAGGCAAAATGTTCCGCCCAATGGCCCAAACGGTGAGCTTTGCAATTCTGGGCGCGCTGATTCTTTCCCTGACTTACATCCCCATGATGTCTGCTTTGATCCTGCCTAAGAAGCTGCTCAATAAAAAAACGATCTCCGACCGAATGATGGATTTCCTGCACAGGATCTATTCTCCATTGCTTAAAAAAGCGATCAAGGTCCGTACAGCAATCGTATTGATCACAGTAGCCATCTTTGGCATCGCCATCTTTTTCTTCGGCAGGCTGGGCGGCGAATTCATTCCCCAGTTACGGGAAGGTGATTACGCATTCCATTGTATACTTCCGCAGGGAACCTCCTTGTCTCAAAGCATCGAAACCTCGATGCAGGCCAGCCGTATCCTCAAATCTTTCCCCGAGGTAAAAATGGTGGTAGGCAAAACAGGATCGGCTGAGGTCCCTACCGATCCTATGCCTCCTGAAGCAACCGACCTGATGGTGGTATTGAAGCCAGAGAAAGAGTGGACTACTACCAAAGATTACAGTGAGCTCGCTCAAATGATGAAGGAAAAGTTATCGGTGATACCTGGTGTATTCTTTGAAGCGAACCAGCCGATACAAATGCGCTTCAATGAACTCATGACAGGCATTCGTCAGGATGTAGCTGTTAAGATCTTCGGTGAAAATATCGATACCCTGGCGTCACTTGCCAATAAAGTGTCAAAAGTCGTGCAATCAGTACAGGGCTCTACCGCTCCGCAGGTAGAACGTACAACCGGGCTGCCACAGATCACTATTCAGTATGACAGGGCAAGGATTGCCGCCTATGGCTTGAATATTGAAGACATCAACCAGACTGTCAGTACGGCCTTCGCAGGACAGGCAGCGGGTGTGGTATATGAAAATGAAAGGAAGTTTGACCTGGTAGTCCGCCTGGACAGTACCAACAGATCTTCCATCGATGACGTTAGCAACCTGTTCCTGGCGACACCTACCGGTCTGCAGATTCCTCTTTCGCAGGTCGCATCTGTGCAATTTAAAGAGGGGCCCGCACAGATCAGCCGGGAAGACGGTAAGCGACGTATCGTTGTCGGCTTCAACGTTACCGGCAGAGACGTTCAAAGTGTCGTTGAAGAGATTCAGCAAAAACTCGAACAAGCCAAACTACTTCCGGCTGGATACTATTATACCTATGGCGGCACCTTTGAAAACCTTCAGAAGGCTTCAGCCAGGCTGCAGATTGCAGTGCCCATCGCGCTGGCGTTGATCTTCCTGCTACTCTATTTCACGTTTGGATCCTTTAAAGAATCACTGCTGATCTACACTGCCATTCCAATGAGCGCCATCGGCGGGGTGTTTGCGTTGATGCTACGAGGTATGCCTTTCAGTATTTCTGCCGGGGTGGGCTTTATTGCCTTGTTTGGAGTTGCCGTGCTGAACGGCATCGTACTGATCAGCACGTTCAATCAGTTGGAAAAGGAAGGGGTCACCGACGTGCTTGAACGCGTATTCCAGGGTACATACACCAGGCTCAGGCCGGTATTAATGACCGCAACAGTGGCATCTCTAGGGTTTATACCGATGGCACTTTCGACCGGCGCCGGAGCCGAAGTTCAAAAGCCACTGGCTACCGTAGTGATTGGCGGACTGGCGAGCGCTACATTCTTAACATTATTTGTTCTTCCCATGCTTTACATCATTTTCTCGAAGAAAAATAAAGGAGGAACCATTAAAGCACCCGTAGTAGCAACAGTGGCGATATTGTTGCTTTCGGTCAGTTCCGTGAAAGCACAGGATCCCATTGGCAACCGTATCACTGTTAACAGGGCGATCGAGGCAGCAGCGGGCAACCTCCAATACAGGATCAATGAACAGCAAGTGATAAAAGGCAAAACGCAGATCAAGACTGCCACCATGCTGCCCAAAACAGGCGTCTTTGCTGAAAATGAAGATTTGAGACCAAGCGACGGCAAAGGAATACTCAAAATCGGCCTTTCTCAAAGTGTCTCGTGGCCGGGCCTGTACAGTGCGCAAAAGAAGCTATACGGAGAACAACTGAACTACTATCAGGTCAACAAAACTGTAATTGACGCCGAACTGAAACGCAATGTAAGAGGTGTTTATTACCAGTTGTGGTACTTACAGGACAAAATGAAATTGTATCGTCGCTTAGACAGCATTTACAGGAACCTGAGCGAGGCAACCACCCTGAAGGTGAAAACTGGCGACAGTCCAGGACTGGACAGCATCGCTGCGAACGTCCGACTGCGGGAATTGCAAGCCCAGGTGAAACAAGCCGCCAATGATGTTCAGGTTCAACAGCAAGCACTGATGCAACTATTGAATACGGATTCAGCGTATTTGCCAGAAGATATCGCACTGGCTAAATTACCGGTATCCATACCGGTGGCTACTGCCCCGCATCCGATACTGGCTTTACAACAGCAACAGATTAGTATCGCCAATGCAGGCATCGGCGTAGTACGCAATGAAAACCGACCAGAATTCTCAGGCCGCTTCTTTACCCAAAGGTTGTACGGGCTAAAGGATCCTTTTTCCGGCTTCTCCGTTACGGTTGCATTCCCGCTGTTGAGCGCAGGAGCTACCCGCAACAAAGTCAAAGTAGCACAGGCGGAAGCTGATCTGCAGCAAAAACAATTAGACTATGCCCAGCAGGTAATGACCACTGAGCGACTGCAGGCGGAAAAAGAAGTTCAGAAAAACAACACCATGCTGTCGTTCTATGAAACCACAGGCTTGAAACAGGCAGCCGAGATCATCAACGCCTCCACACTCGCTTACAGAGCAGGTGAAATCGGGTTCACGGAATTATCGCAGTACCTGACACAGGCTATCGATATCCAACGCAACTACCTGGAAAACCTGAACGCATACAACAAATCGGTGATACAATACTATTACTACAACAATCAATAGCACATAAAAATATTGGAGATGAAAAAAGTATTTTGGATTATACCCGCTGCAGCTTTGGCAATCACACAGGTATCCTGCAAAAGCAAAGATAAAAAAGCTGAAGGAACGACAGCCGTGGCAGCACCAGCCGAAGAACATTCCGATGAACATGAGAATGAGAATACAGCCACTTTCACCAACGATCAGATTAAAAGCATTGGCATCGAAATAGGATCTATTGAACAGAAGCAGCTCACTGCATCTATTCGTGCCAATGGCGCATTGCGGGTTCCTAACCAGAACAAAGCATTGATCAATTCATTGTATAGTGGTATTATCAAAACGTTGACAATACAGCCCGGCGATATCGTCAAAAAAGGACAGGTGATTGCAACCGTCGCTAATCCCGATTTTATTCGCATGCAGGAGGAATACCTGGCTATTGGTCCTAAGATCGTTTTAGCCGAACAGGAATTGACCAGGCAGAAGGAATTAAACACCGGTAATGCCGGTGCCCTGAAAAACCTGCAAGCTGCCGAATCGGACCTTCGTGCCAACAATACCCGCAAGGCAGCACTGGAACAACAGATACAACTGATGGGTATCAATCCACAACACCTGGCAAACGGTGAATTGATCTCCGTACTTTCTTTACGCACCCCCATCGGCGGAATCGTTAGCAGCGTATCCAGTAAGATCGGGAGCTACATTGACGTAAGTACACCCGTCGCTGAGGTAGTAGACAATAGCCAGCTGCACCTTGATCTATTCGTCTATGAAAAAGATCTTCCCAGGTTAAAAAACAACCAGAATATACATTTTACATTAACCAACAATCCAGGCAGGGAATACGACGCACAGATCTATTCCCTTGGATCCACCTTTGAGGATGAAAGTAAAGCAGTCAGTGTCCACGCGCAGGTAAAGGGCGACAAAACCGGGCTCATCGATGGTATGAACATTACCGCCCTGATCAGCCTGGATAAGGTAACCACCCCGGCAGTTCCCAATGATGCCATCGTGAATTACCAGGGGCAGGATTATATTTTCATGGTAACTGATCAACATGCCGAAACAGAACACCACCAGGAAGGTAAGGACAGCAAGCCTCATGACGAGAAAGAGCCTCATGATCACGCGGAAGCTGCAAAGCCTGCAGAGACGGGCGTAACATTTGAGCGGATCCCTGTTGCTAAAGGCACTTCGGAAGTGGGTTACACACAGATCACGCTGCTCAAGCCTGCCCCTGACAACGCAAAGATTGTCACTAAAGGAGCATTCTTTGTATTAGCAAAGATTACCAATTCAGGCGAAGGTGAACATGGTCACTGATCGCTACATCGTAATTTGCCGCAAAACAAATCGCATCACCATCCATTCACCCATATTTATAATTCTGTATGAACAAGATAAAAATCAATCTGGACATATTGCTACCCGATGTTCCTAATGAGAAAGACGCTTGTGTTAACCGAATAATGTCGGAATTGAAGGATGTACATGGGATCGAAGGCATGCACATCGTCCCTGAGCAATCTCATGCCAAAGCCCAGTTCTGTTTCCACTATGACCCCTCCATTATTTCTGTGGAGAAAGTAACTGAAATAGCGCAACAGGCTGGTGCCAAGATCACCAAACGATACAGGCATTGGGTAGCTGAAGTGAACGGTATCCGACATCAGCGACAGACCAAACTCATTGAAACGGTTTTGCAAAATGAAAAAGGCATACTGGCGATCTCAGCTTCTGCTGCCGGCACCATTGCGGTAGAATACGATACACACAATATATCACTTGACAAAATATACGTCCTGCTTGAAAAGCAAGACCTTCAGATTTTGAACAAACACAAGCCTGCTCTCCCAAAGGTGGTTCCGATAGCGGAACCACCCAAAAAAAGTACCCATGAAAAGCATGAGCATAAGGAGGGTGAAGACCATGAACATGATCACGCCCATGGTGGGATTTTTGGCAAGAACACAGAACTGGTATTTAGTCTTGCCTGCGGCGCCCTCATCGGCATAGGTTGGGGTCTCTCATTTATAGAGACCCTACCTCCGCTCATTCCCAAGATCCTGTACATCGTAGCCTATTTCTTTGGCGGTTACTTTACAGCCAAAGAGGCTGTGCAAACGGTAGCCAAGGGTGGCTTTGAAATCGACTTCCTGATGCTCGTGGCAGCGATTGGTGCAGCGATCCTCGGCAGTTGGCAGGAAGGAGCACTATTGTTGTTCCTGTTCAGTCTCGGCCATGCACTGGAACACTATGCCATGGAAAAGGCCCGCAAGTCCATAGCAGCGCTCACGGAACTGGCGCCTAAAACGGCATTGCTGAAAGTAGAGGGCCAAACAAAAGAGGTGAAAATCGAGCAACTAAAAATTGGAGACATTGTAGTGGTCAAGCCTAATACAAAAATATCATCTGATGGTATTGTTGTAAAGGGTTCCAGCAGTGTCAACCAGGCACCGATCACCGGCGAAAGTATACCTGTTGACAAAACAGCTATTGACAATCCCGATGTTGACCCGAAAGAAGCAACAAAACTCGATGCCAAACACCGCGTTTTTGCGGGCACGATCAATGGGAATGATCTCTTGGAGATAAAGGTGATCAAGGAAGCTACGGATTCCACCTTATCCAGACTGGTAAAAATGGTCAACGAAGCCCAAACCCAAAAATCACCTACGCAACAGTTCACCGATAAGATAGAACGGGTATTTGTACCAGCGGTACTTATCCTGGTAACACTGCTCTGTTTTTCATTCCTTGTAATCGATGAGCCATTTAGTAAGAGTTTCTACCGGGCCATGTCTGTCCTCGTCGCAGCCAGTCCCTGTGCGCTTGCCATCTCTACGCCCAGTGCAGTACTGAGCGGGGTTGCCCGTGCAGCCAGGGCTGGCGTGCTGATCAAAGGCGGACGACCATTGGAAGACCTGGGCACGCTTACCGCGCTGGCATTTGACAAAACAGGAACATTAACAGAAGGTAAACCCAAGTTGACAAAGATCCAGCCCTTTGGCACTCTTACCGAGATACAATTGCTGAAGATCGCCGTGGCAGTAGAGGGCCTGAGTGATCACCCGATAGCCAAAGCCATTGTGCGGGATGGAAAGGAAAAACTTGGTAATGAGGAAATTCCGCAAGCACATGATATGGAAGCAGTGCTCGGCAAAGGAATCAAAGCAGCGCTTGGTGACAATCAGATCTTTGCAGGCAACCTTACCCTTTTTGAATCGCTCGATGAGGCCAAACCTTCCGATGATATTACACAAGCAGTGAAAAAGGCGGAAGCAGAAGGCCACACTACCATGCTCTTCAGAAAGAACAAAGAGTATATCGGCATTCTTGCCGTAATGGATACTCCCCGCCAGGAAGCCAAAGAGACACTCGCCCAACTCAAACAGATTGGTATCCGAAAAATGGTCATGCTTACTGGCGACAATCAAAAAGTAGCTGAAGCTATTGCTGGTGAAATAGGCATCACGGACCCCATGGGCAGCTTGCTGCCGGAGCAGAAAGTCGAGGCCATTCAAAAACTGGCGCAGCAGGAAGGAAAGGTGGCAATGGTCGGCGATGGAGTCAACGACGCACCGGCCATGGCTAAAAGCACAGTTGGCATCGCCATGGGAGCCGCAGGCAGTGATGTTGCACTCGAAACAGCCGATATCGCACTGATGGGCGATAAGCTGCTCCTATTGCCATTTGCCATAGGATTGAGCAGGCAATCAAAAAGGATCATCACCCAGAATCTGGTGATTAGCTTAGGTGTGGTAGCAGTACTAATTCCGCTCACCATACTGGACATTGCCACGATCGGGCCGGCTGTAGCAGCCCATGAGGGCTCAACACTGGTCGTAGTGGCTAACGCGCTCCGCCTGTTGGCGTACAAGAACAAACAGGCACCTGCAGCAGGGTAACACATTTTTCAACAGTAAGAAACATGCAATGGAAAAGGATAATTTCTTTCAGCAAGAGCTGTCAGCCATAAATGATTTTACATTCAGCAATGAGGTAGCCAATGTCTTTGATGACATGGTTAGCAGGTCCGTTCCTTTCTACATCGAAATGCAACGCATGACCGCCGAATTAGCCGCCAACCATGCCCAGTCGGGAACTAACCTGTTTGACCTGGGATGCTCAACAGGCACCACCATGATATTAATGGATAAGCTGGTCGATGAGCACGTATCATTTATAGGGGTGGATGATTCAGAAGGTATGATCCATAAATGCCGGGAAAAACTCAATAGCTTCAACCTGCGTCGAAAGATTGACCTTGAAGTGGCAGATCTCGCACAAATAGTGCCTGTTGAAAATGCCTCGGTAGTTACGATGGTACTCGTTCTTCAATTCATCCGCCCAATGCACCGCCTGAAGCTGATCAAGGGCATATACGACGGGCTCACTGAAAATGGTGTTCTGATCATTGTTGAAAAGATACTCACAGAGGAAAAATCATTCAACCGGGAATACATAGACTATTACTATGATTTCAAGCGTCGTAACAATTACAGCGAACTTGAAATTTCTCAAAAAAGGGAAGCATTGGAGAATGTATTGATACCCTACAAAACCAGTGAAAACATCACCATGCTCAAAGAAGCAGGTTTTAGTGAAGTCGAAGTATTCTTCCGCTGGTATAATTTTTCCGGAATCATCGCAAAAAAAACACCATGATAAGTATTGGAAATTTTTTCTTTAAGTACAGGAATGTATTGTTTATCTTTTTGTATCTGCTATTGTTCATTCCCTCCCCTGACCTGTTTCCCGAACAGGTATTTGGCCCTCAGTATCATCTTTGGCCTATTATCACGGGGTTATTGATAACGGTAGCTGGTCAAATCATCCGTGGGGCCACGATCGGCCTGGCCTACATTATTCGGGGTGGAAAAAATGGGAAAGTATATGCTGAAGACCTTGTAACGACAGGTCTTTTCCGGCATTGCCGCAATCCACTCTATGTAGGAAATGTGCTGATGCTTTTTGGAGTGGGAGTACTTTCTAATTCTTTGATATATGTTCTGGTCGTAATGCCGGTTTTCTTTTTTATTTACCAGACCATTGTGTTGGCAGAGGAAAACTTCCTGTTAAAAAAATTCGGCTACTCTTTTGTAATGTATTGTAAAGCCGTCAACCGATGGCTACCCTCTTTAACAGGTATCAAAGCAACTTTCGCTTCCATGCGGTTTAAATGGAAACGATGGCTGATCAAAGAATACAATACCCAGTATATCTGGCTTTCCGGCATTGCCTGTCTTCTGCTGTTGGAATATCCGCAATTGACCGGCTTTGATGACGAAAAACGGAATCTATGGTTGGCAATCATACTTCCCTTGTTACTCATTTATTACTTATCTATCCGGTACCTGAAAAAGTCTGGTCGCTGGAAAAATGATTAGGTACAGACCAGTATGCTTCTACCATGAAGTCAAGAAAGAGAATTAAAAAGAAAAATGGTCCAACTCCTCCCATGCGTAAGAAGTTGCCACCGGAAGTACCTTATAGCATGGCCAGGGACATGGCAATGGTAACCGGCATATTTTTATCGTGCCTCATCATCCTGTCAGCCATAGCTGCAGCAATCGGGTTGTATAAAAGACACCTGAAAACGTCCAAAAAGATCGAATACCATAAAAACATTGAAAGCAAAGGATTTTTGCCATAAAAATGGTATATATGGAAAAAAATAAACTATGCTGCTGAACAAGAGAATATCGATCTTGGATTTTGTAAATACGATCAAGACTGATCTGATCATTATTACGATCTATGCGATAGTAATAGGTATGGCAGATGAGGCTTCGATCTTGACCAAAATTAATGTGCCTATACCTATTACCTCCGCGTTGGGAACTGCTGTGGTACTTCTGTTGGCCTTTCGGACAAATCAGTCCTACGAGCGGTGGTGGGAAGCCAGGTTAATTTGGGGTGCTATCGTCAATGATTCACGTACATTAATCAGGCAGGTTCAATCTTTCTCTTCTAAAGCAGCACCGGACAATTTAGTGAAAGACATGGCCGAACGACAGATTGTGTGGTGCTATGCATTGGGTGAAAGTTTGAGGCGACTTCCGTTCACAGATAAAGTATCGGCATACCTGCAGGCGAAACAAGTGGATAGCGACAATATCCCCAATGCACTGTTATCTGCCCACAGTCAGCAGATAGCCGAAGCCTACCAGAACGACCATATCAATAGCTTTCAGCAGATTCAGCTGGACACTACTGTATCGAGACTTACCGATGCTATGGGTAAATGCGAACGCATAAAAAATACCGTCTTCCCTAAGTCTTATAGCTTACTAATCCACTTCATCATCTACGTATTTGCAACCTTGCTACCATTTGGGCTCAGCGACGAAAACCTGGCCGTAGAGATTGGCTTAACAATTGTCATCCCGGTTGTTTTTGTCGCCATTGAAAGAACATCTATCCTCATGCAGGATCCTTTTGAGAATAAACCGCTGGATACGCCAATGACAGCTTTGTCTGAGACTATTGAAATGAACATCAGGAAAATGACAGGGGATAAACGACCGTTTGAAAAAACACCTTCGCAAACCTATTATCAATTATAAAAGGGAGAGTTTGTATTGTCTAACCACTAAAACATATACATGGACTGGAATACAGAACTGATCTTGATCTTCCGAACTTTGCTGTCCTGCTTACTGGGAGCGGCCATCGGTATCGAGCGCGAATTTCATGGAAAGGAAGCCGGTATCCGAACTTATGCTGCTGTAGCACTCGGATCTTGCACCTTCGGGCTCATTTCCCAGCATGTAGGACCTGTTGTAGATACCCGGATCGCCTCTACGGTAGTGACGGGTATCGGCTTCTTGGGAGCTGGTATCATTTTTAAGGAGAATAGCCGGGTATCGGGGCTCACTACAGCTGCTACTATATGGAGTACAGCAGCCATGGCATTGGCCATAGCATTTGGCATGTATATATTGGGAATACTGACCGCTGTTATTATATTTATTACACTTGTCGTACATGATCTGCCATTTTGGAAACGTTTTAAGGAAAAATTCTCCCGGCAACATGATACAAAAGATAGCGGAGGTAGTATTTAATGCTATCCTTCGGCTTTGTGTCCCAAAATACCTTTTCCAACCTTCCCTTTGTATCAGGAGCTGGCGTTTCATTCAGTTTTAGTTTCCAATAATGCAGATCGAGATCAATTGTATACATTTCGTCAAAAAAAAGCATTTTGAAGAAAACATCATACTAAATTTGGATTAGCTTACCTTTTATTCAAGATCCTTTTATCATTTGATCAGTTTAAAGTTCATCCATGATTTGTTTCAATTATCTGATACAATCATTCGTTATGGAAAGAAAAGTTTGGCGGAAGTTTCATACTATCGTAATATTGCGATATAATAGATGGGACTTACAAAATCAGAGATATTCACAGAGAAGCAGAACAAACTGGCTCAAATGATGAAGGCTTTAGCCCACCCGGCCCGGATTGCCATCATTCAGCATTTGGTCAAGACCCAAGCTTGTATTTGTGGTGATCTGGTAGAGGAATTAGGACTGGCTCAGGCCACCATAAGCCAGCACCTGAAGGAACTAAAGAATGCTGGTTTGATACAGGGGACCATTGATGGAACCAGTGTTTGTTATTGTATCAGCCCTAAAGCATGGAACCAATACAAAGTGGCGTTTGATGCTTTTTTTGTGTCCTTCGATAATAAGGATAGCTGTTGCTGATCCTTTTTTTTGCAACACTCTATCGCAATATTGCAATAAACCAATAATAATTTAAGTCATGCAAACGAATGAACAACTTAAAGACTTGGTAAAGCAGAAGTACAGCGAAATCGCCCTACAGGATAAAACAGATAACACCGCATCCTGCTGTGGATCAAGCTGCTGCTCCATCGAGACTGCAAATATCATGACAGACGATTATTCCAACCTGGAAGGCTACAATCCGGATGCGGATTTAGGCTTGGGTTGCGGACTTCCCACCCAATTTGCCAAGATCAAAAAAGGGGACGTAGTAATCGACTTGGGATCAGGAGCTGGCAATGATGCATTTGTTGCCCGTGCAGAAACTGGTGATACTGGTAAGGTGATCGGTATTGACTTTACTCCGGCCATGATCGAGAAAGCCCGGACGAATGCTGAGAAACTGGGCTACCACAATGTAGAGTTTCGCCAAGGGGATATTGAGAACATGCCTGTGTCAGCGAACGTGGCTGATGTGATCGTCAGCAATTGCGTACTTAACCTTGTTCCCAATAAAGACGGCGTTGTCAAAGATATTTACCGGGTATTGAAGCCAGGCGCACATTTCAGCATATCTGATATTGTGCTGGAGGGCAAATTGCCTGCCTCTATTCAACAGGCCGCAGAAATGTATGCCGGTTGTGTCTCAGGTGCTATACAAAAGCAGGTCTACCTGGAACTGATCGAGACAAACGGCTTCACTAATGTTACCATTCAAAAGGAGAAAGCAATCCACATCCCGGACGATATTCTGTCAGGCTATCTTTCAAAAGAAGAAATTGTCCAATTCAGGAATGGCTCAACCGGTATATATAGCATCACCGTATATGCAGAGAAACCAAATGAAAAAACCGCTTGCTGCGCTCCTGGCTGCTGCAACTAACATCATCTATTAACAATAATGAGCCAAAAATGAGCGCAAGCAACTGCAATCCAGCAACAGAAAGGAAGAAGTTAAATTTTCTTGATCGTTATCTAACCTTGTGGATTTTTCTGGCTATGGCAGTCGGGATTGGCTTGGGGTATTTTGTTCCCGCTGTGCCTGGTGTAATTAATTCTTATTCCAGTGGCACCACCAACATTCCCCTGGCAATCGGATTGATCCTCATGATGTATCCACCGTTGGCGAAAGTGAGGTACGAGCAACTTGGGGAAGTATTTAAGAATACCAAGATCCTGGGTACTTCTCTTTTGTTGAATTGGGTGATCGGCCCTATCCTGATGTTCCTGCTGGCCATTTTGTTCTTAAAAGGATCCCCCGAGTATATGATCGGTCTTATTTTGATTGGCCTGGCAAGGTGTATCGCTATGGTTATTGTCTGGAATGAACTGGCCGAAGGCAATAGGGAATATGCTGCTGGGTTGGTTGCCATCAATAGCATTTTTCAGGTAACTTTCTTTAGTGTATATGCCTATGTCTTTATCACCGTTTTGCCGCCGCTTTTTGGTCTTCGAGGATTAGAGGTAGATATCACTATCGGGCAAATTGCCGAAAGCGTTGCCATATACCTGGGAATTCCCTTTGCTGCAGGCGTGCTATCTAGGATCATTTTGATAAAGGCCAAAGGAGATCAATGGTACCAAACGAAGTTTATTCCCTTGATTTCTCCCATCACTCTGATAGCCCTGCTTTTTACAATTGTTGTTATGTTTAGCCTGAAGGGAAAGCTCATTGTCCAAATACCAATGGATGTTATCAGGATAGCAATACCGTTGGTGATTTATTTCGCAATCATGTTCCTGGTTAGTTTCTTCCTAGGCAAAGCATTGGGTGCAGATTATTCCAAAAATGCGTCCATTGCTTTTACGGCAGCAGGCAACAACTTTGAACTGGCCATCGCTGTAGCCATCGGCGTCTTTGGCATCAACAGCGGGCAGGCTTTTGCCGGAGTGATCGGCCCATTGGTGGAAGTTCCGGCCCTAATAGCATTGGTCAACGTTGCATTTTGGCTACGCAAAAAATACTATCCCAACACACAAATAGCCTAACTACTCAATATGAAAATTGCACTATTCTCAGACATTCATGCCAACCTGCCCGCGCTGGAAGCCTTCTTTGCAGATCTCGACACTAAAAAGCCTGATGCAGTGTACTGCCTGGGTGATCTCGTAGGCTATAACATCTGGCCCAATGAAGTGATAAACGCCATCAGGCAGAGAGGTATTCCTACCATTGCTGGTAACTACGATTTTGGTATCGGCAGGACAAGTGATGATTGTGGTTGTGCTTATAAAACAGACGATGAAAAAGCCAACGGGGCTGTTTCCATATCGTTTACCAACCAACTTGTAAAGGACGATGAAAGGAAATACCTGCGTAGCCTGCCAGCTCATATAAAAGTTGAGTTCCAACTGAATAGTGATAAGCTCAATCTATTGCTGGTACATGGTAGCCCCCGGAAGATTAATGAATACCTGTTTGAAGACCGCGAGGAAAAGAGCCTGCTGCGTATTATGCAGGATGCAGATGCTGATATTATGTGTTTTGGCCATACCCATAAGCCATACCACCGGGTATTGGAAATTGACGAATCCAACCATAATCGTTACCGCCATGCTATCAATATAGGCTCAGTTGGTAAGCCGAAAGATGGCGATCAGCGCGGAGGATATGTTTTGCTGCATATCGACGAAACCAGCTCTATTCTGCAAAAGGATTCGATCAAAGTAGAATTTGTCAGATTTACTTATCATGTTGAAAAGGCCGCTAAAGCCGTAGAGGATAGTCTGTTACCGAATGCGTATGCTGAAAGTTTAAGAAAAGGAGTATAAACCACCAACATGAAGATTGTATTATTCTCAGACATACATGCCAATCTGCCTGCTTTTGAAAAGGCATTGAACCTGATTGATCAACTACAGCCTGACGCCATTTATTGCCTGGGAGACCTGGTGGGTTACCATGTCTGGCCCAATGAGGTGATCAACGAAATACGTAAAAGAGGTATACCTACTATTGCAGGCAATCATGATGCAAAGGTAAAAAAGCTATCAGATGCGCAACTGGCGGAACCGGGTAAAAACTATGCGTACAGCCTCATTGGAACTGATGAAAAAAAGTATCTCGCCACTCTTCCTGCTCATATCCGGGTAGAGTATCAATTGAACAATGATTTGCTGACACTGTTGGGGGTGCATGGCAGTCCAGACAGCAATGATGAGTATCTATTGCAGGATAAGGATGAGACTGCCTTTTTAGAAGTTTTCCGGAAATCCAATGCGAATATACTCTGCTTTGGTCATTCCCATAAACCCTACCACAGAGTATTGACAGATCAGGCAGAAGGACAGACCAGGTACAAACATGCTATCAATATTGGCTCTATTGGCAAGCCCAAAGACGGCACACCGAATGGTTGCTTTGCTGTCATTACTATAACTGAGAATACATCAGTCAATGATGCAGACAGCCTGCAAGTCGAGCTGATCCACTTCGAGTATGACGTAGAAAAGGCCGCAAAGGCAATTGAAGATAGCCCGTTATCAAACGAGTTTGCTGACATGCTTAGGAAAGGATACTAAATTAACTGTTTATGGAAACGATACAACGTAAATATTCCCCTGAACATACCTGGATTGAGGTCAATGGCAACATGGGAACTATAGGCATATCGGAATTTGCTCAAAGCGAATTGGGAGAGATTGTTTATATAGACTTACCAATGGTAGGATTAACGTTCCAGCAAAATACGGTGTTCGGCAGTATAGAAGCTCTTAAAACGGTTAGTGATCTTTTTACGCCCGTGTCTGGAAAAGTAGTAGAGATTAATGGAGTATTGAAAAATGAGCCAACTCTTGTTAATACTGCGCCATTTTCAGATGGCTGGTTAATAAAGGTGGAATTGCTGGATATGGCACAGTTAGGCAACCTGCTGTTTGAGGCAGATTATAACAACCGAAACCAGTAATCTGTCCAAAAATAAAGCATCAAAATAACTACCAAGATAGTCATGAAGCACCGGTCAACTACCGGTGTTTTTTGCTATATTAGAAGTAAGCAAATTTCATATTATGCGAATTACTGATGCAACTCAGGATATGCGACAACAGATAGTGTCCCTTTTGCAAGGTGATCATCTTCCAGTGGATGACTTACCAGAAGTGTTGGATAACTTTTTCGTGGCTATTGACCAGGATGCGCCGGTAGGCGTTATTGGCATGGAAACGTACGGTCAATATGGTCTTTTACGGTCAATGGTTGTCCATCCTGAATATAGACGTAATAATATTGCATCAACATTGGTTTCCAGACTGGAGAAGAAAGCGGCTAAGTCGGGAATCGCTGAATTATACCTGCTTACAGAAACCGCATCCGGTTACTTTCAGAAAAAGGGCTTTGAAGTGATTGACCGGAAATCAGTACCTCAACCGATAACTAAATCATCAGAGTTCTCTCACGTTTGCCCAGTAAGCGCCATTGTTATGAAAAAGGATCTAATTAACTAATTTGAAATATCGAATATTTTTTAGTTCTGTCATAGGTTTTATACTTTATAACAAAGGTTACTTTAATTTGAATCTCCATCCGGCATAAAACATTCTACCTGTAATGGGAGCCCATACTAATGATGCATCAAAGTAAGGGCTGAATGGCTGGTCAGCGGCTATAATCGGATCTTTTTGAAAATAATTAGTCAAATTTTCCGCACCTATGTAAAAATCCATCGGGTGTTTTTTGCCAACCGTCTTGCTTACTTGTGTATTCATGAGTATATAATCCGGAGAGTATTGCTGCTTCTGATAAGGGAAAGGATTAGCATCTGTAACTGGTAGCCTTTTTCTGCCATTGTAATTGATGGTATAATCCAGCTTCCATCCATTAATCGAATAAGCCAGGTTGGCAAAAGCCCTGTCTGGAGCTATGAATGGTCTCTGAAGCAGCTTATTGCTATATGTGGTCTTAACGTCATAATACCGATAAGCCAATCTTACATCTACCTTTTTGATCGGCTCGAAGTTTAGTTCAGCCTGAAAACTATTTGAATAAGACTTGCCTTTCAAATTGTAGAACTTTACCTGCCGAACATCTTCAAGATCAACTACGACCTGATCAGTAAAATCGTTCCGATAATAGTCAAGGCTTGCGGTAGCCTCCCGATCAAAAAGCCTTAGTTTTTGATCAATCGTGATGCCTTTATTCCATGCTATTTCTGGATTCAGGCCGTAGGCTTTCCCTGGTTGACCATTAAGAATATTAACTTGCCTCGAACTAACAAAAACACTGCTGTTTTCTGCAAAAATATTCGCAGTTCGTTGCCCTCTTCCAGCACTCACCCGTATGGTAGTACCGGTAACAGGCTCATATCGCACATGCAGCCTGGGTGTTACAAATAGGCCGAACAGGTTGTTGTGATCGACCCGAAAGCCCGCCACAGTACTAAACTTTTCTGAGGGTGTATAGGTATATTCAAAAAAAGCACCAGGAACGACTTCACGGCGTTCATAAGGAGCCTTCCTGAAGTCTTCCTTATACTTATCGTATTGAAAGCTGATACCCGTTCTGAATTTATGTATTGTACTGCTAATAATCGACTGATAGATAAGGTTTGCATACAAACTTTGTTGACTGGCATTGTAGCCAGTCAAACCAAAATATGAATCCTGATGATGACCGAAAGCCGATACCTGTAGGCCAATACTTTTGTAAACCTTTTGTGGAAACACATATCCGATCTTAGCAAAAGCCTCATATCGTTGCGTGTTAATGCCAATCCCATAATGATTGGTAGTAAATTTATCTGTAGACGGATCATAAGATATTGCCCCGCCTGTCTTGTTATCTATCATAGCCTTTATACCGAATTGTGTCAAAAAGCCTTTACCATCATCATATTTCCAACGACTGATGGCGCTGAACAGATTGCCTGTCGGTAGATCCCGAAATCCATCATTATTAAAATCTATTCGCTTATTAGTCCAGAAATCATTGTGTAGTAACAATCCTGTTGACCACTTCTTTCCAATTTTTTTTGAGAGGTTTAGATTCAGGTCTGTTTTTCCAAAGTCATTGACATAAGCATTAGCATAAAGCTGCTCACTATTCTCTGGTTTTTTCAACTCTACATTGATCTGGCCCGCTATGCTTTCATAGCCATTGGCTACTGAGCCTATGCCTTTGGTAAGTTGTATTGATTCAATCCACGGGCCAGCAATAGAGTTTAGTCCCAAAGGCGTGGCAATGCCCCTGGGGCCTGGTAAGTTCTCAACAGTAAGCTGAGTATAATTGCCACTTAAACCAAGCAGTTGAATCTGTTTAGAACCAGTAACTGCATCAGTATAAGATACATCGACCGACGGGTTTGTTTCAAAGCTCTCGCTCAGGTTACAGCAGGCCGCCTTAAACAGTTCTTTTTCCGTCATTACTTGTGTGCGTATAGGATTCAATGCAGACAAGTAGGTAGAACGTTGTTTGGAAGTAACTACCACTTCTTTTAATTGCCTGGAAGAAGCCAGTACAATTTTAAGTTCTTTATTATCAATTACCGTGAGCGTATCCGGGTTAAAACCGGAATAACTAACTGCGAGACGGGAATTTCTCCTGGAACGTACAATGCGAAATACGCCGTTAGTATCAGTCATTGAGCCTCCTACAGTCCCTATCCATGAGACCGTGGCCCCAGGCAAAGGCCGAAAGATGCCTGTTTTATCTGTTTCGAGTACGACCCCTTTGATAACTGAAGAACTCCCGTTTATTAATGTATCTGTCATGGTCTGATTCAATGTGTCGTTAGCCAAATTTCCTTCCATATTTGGCATTTCGCGGTAATAGCAACACTTAGGTAGTTGATTATACGCGACATCTTTTGCCTTTCTTGTTTCAAGATCATGGCCAACTGCCACAATTCGGTTCTGTACTTTCTCAACAGAGGTCTTTCCCGGCAAAAATGTCAAGGTTAATAATTTAGATTCAATATCCCAGGTTGCTGAATGCACGCCTTTACCTTTTGCAGCGTTTTCAATTCTATTTTTGCATTGGTCACAGGCTCCCAATACCTTGAATGTAATAATGCTATCTTTCATCATTCCTTCCGTCGACTGGGCTATACTATCCAATCCGGCAAAAAACAATAACAGTGTAAGAAAATAAATATAATTGGGCTTCATGTTGTAAATGATTATGAAGACACCATTGGGAAGTCATAGTGCCTCCCAATGGTATTTTTGATTGATATTATTGCTTTCTACTGTAATGGCAACAGTCCGGCAAATTACTATAGGCAACGTCCTCAGCTTTATATTTATCTGTGTCATGTCCCACTGCTGCGAGTTTCTTTCCTACACTTTCTACGGTTTCCTTCTTAAATTGATCATACTTGATCGTTAACACTTTGCTGTCTATATTCCAGCTTGCTGTTTGTACTCCTTTGACCAACAATGCTGCTTTTTCAATACGGCTTTTACACATTCCGCACTCCCCATATACTTTAAGGGTTTGAGTTTGAACACGGCTATTGATGTTTTCTTTTCCACTTTGAGCACTTACGGTTTGCATTGCAATGACAGCGCACAGCAATGCAAACAATTTATTTATTGTTTTCATTGTAATAATCTTTGTAGTAAATAGGTGATTTGTTTCTGCTGCTTATGTAAAAGCAGTATGTCAGGCTGGTATTCCTGAATTAGAAGATGGGATCAGATTCGGTAAACGCAGTGCAGGATAAAAAGCGCAATAAGTTGATCCGGAGGTGGGGCATGCGGGGTATTAGCGTTAAATTCAGCCGCTATCAGCAATGGTGGTATGTCTATTGAAAAGCCAGGAGACGAAGCCTCAGTGAAGTGTTTTGCTGGCGTCGTTATTTCATCTGACACAAAGTGACTGTCCTTAACCTTGATGCTTTGATACTTGGTTTTGCAACATCCGTCTTTCTCTCCACCCTTTGCACATTTCTTTGGTGCATTGTCGGATAGGACGAGGGACGTTGATTTCAGCTTGCCACAGCAATAGAACTGCCTGATGCTGATACCTAATGTGGCAACAGTGTAAATAGTTAGCAGTAATATGAGGCATACCTTTTTCATCCTTTACAAAGATATAACTCATTGTCGCAGGCAGGTTACATAATTCAGGATAAAATTTACATAATTTGAACGATCCAACTACTGAATAGTCTATAAATCATAGTATTACATTCTATTTCGCCAGTTTCATCTGCTGAACCCTAACTGCATTAAGGATAGCTAATAAAGCAACGCCGACATCTGCAATGACCGCTTCCCATAAGCTGGCAACACCACCAGCACCTAAAATCAACACAATTACCTTTACCGTCATAGCCAATGTTATGTTTTGCCAAACGATACTTCTCGTTATTTTTCCCGCCTTAATGGCTGCAACAATTTTGGAAGGCTGGTCATTTTGGATAACAATATCTGCGGTTTCAATAGTGGCATCACTACCCAGGCCACCCATTGCAATTCCCGCATCTGCGAGTGCAACAACTGGTGCGTCATTTACACCATCACCTACAAAGGCAATATGCTTTCCCTTGTTTTTTAAGGACTGTACCTGCTCCACCTTATTTTCTGGCAAAAGATCTCCGTAGGCATTGTCAATGCCGAGTTCGTCAGCTACTTTCGAGACAACAGCTTGTTTGTCTCCTGATAACATCACTGTCAGAATACCCAGCTGATGCAATTCTTCTATAGTATTCTTTGCATCTTCTTTTATTTCATCAGCTATAGTAATGTAGCCTCTGTAGGTATCCTCTACCGCTACAACTACTACCGTATCTACCAGTTTATCCAGCTCAACCGGATATGGAATATTGAACTTTTTCAGCAGCTTTGTATTCCCGGCCAGCACATTTTTATTATCAATCATCCCCTTCAGGCCATGCCCGGCTATTTCTTCTACATTCTCCACTCTTGTATTTCCGGCAGCGACGCCTGCATATTCTACTACCGCTTTCGCAATAGGGTGGGTGGAATTGCTTTCAATGGCCGCTGTGATCTTCAGCAGCTCATCTTTTTCAACACCATTTGTCACCACTTCCTGAACTTTAAAAACTCCTTTGGTAAGTGTGCCGGTCTTGTCCATTACGACGGCATTCACTTTGGTGATCACATCCAGGAAGTTAGAACCTTTAAACAGAATACCATTTCTGGAAGCCAGCCCTATGCCTCCAAAATATCCGAGAGGAATAGATACCACCAATGCGCAGGGACAACTAATGACAAGAAATACCAATGCGCGGTAAAACCAAACATTGAAATCGTAGGCATCCACAAAGAAATAAGGGATCAAGCAAACGGCTACAGCCAAAGCAAAGACTATAGGAGTATAGATCCTCGCAAATCGGCTGATGAATAACTGAGTTTGCGATTTACGGGCAGTTGCATCCTGCACCATTTCCAATATCTTGCTCAGTTTACTGTCTTTAAAAAGAGCTTTCACCTTAATTTCTGAAACTGTGTCGAGGTTTATCATGCCGGCCAATACCTGCTCGCCCTTTCGTTTGGTATCAGGCTTACTTTCTCCGGTCAGCGCCGCCGTGTTGAAGGTGGCCTTGTCCGATTGTAATTCACCGTCCAGGGCTACTTTTTCCCCTGCCTTTACCTGTATGATTTCATCCTTCTGTATTTTGGTGGGGTGAATGACGGATGCAACCCCATTTCGCAACACCGTCACTTCATCAGGACGTATATCCAGAAGGGCCTTTATGCTCCGCTTCGCTTTGTTAACGGCAGTATCCTGGAACCATTCGCCAATCGAATAAAATACCATTACCGCAACGCCTTCGCTATAGGAGCCAATGCAAAAAGCGCCAATAGTAGCAACACTCATCAAAAAGAACTCGTTGAAAAAATCCAGTCTTTTTGCCTTACGAAATGCCAGATTCAATACATTGTATCCTGCCAGAAGGTAGGCTGCGGCATAGATGATCAGATCAAAAGGAAAACCTGGCTTATAGGAAAAGCCATATTCCAGCACCAGCATGACCAATAATATAGCCAGCGAAGAAAGTAAAGGCCAGTGTGATTGCCAACTATCAGAATCACCTTGCTCATGATCATGGGCTTCTTCTTCCTGATGATCATGTCCTGGAGCTATACTATCGTTTGCGGTCTGCTTTAATGGTTGTTGTTCGTCAGTATTACAGCATTCTTTTGCCATATAATAAGTTTTATGAAATAAAGAATGATATGATTCCAGTTGAAATCAATATCAATCCTGTAATGATGCCAGCATTGTGTTCCCATTTATGCCAGTTTAATTTCAATAACCCTTTGTATGCAATTCGTATCCATATAAGCATCCCTGCAATGGAAATAACGGAATACATAGCAGCTACGCCTGCCAATATCCACCAGCTTTTCGAGCCTGCCAGTAAAAAGTATGCTTCTATCTCCAGGCATGGAGATAAGAACATTGCGACTACCAAAGCAAGAATAATGGAGGGTTTCGTTTTCTTTTTAATTTCTTTTGTATGTAAATGGAAGTGATGATGGGTGTAGTGCTGCCTTATGAAATACAGGCCCATCAAAATCAGTATCGAGGGGGCTATGATTCGAGTATAGTGCTCAATATGTACAGAGAGTTCCTTTCCGATAAGACCTAATAGAATCCCAATAATTACAGTGCTAATCACATGCGCCATCCCGGCCAACAGTGTGACCCTGCTCGTTTCTGCAAAATCCCAGCCTTCCTTTCTGCCGATAGCGAGAATAGGTAACCAGTGATTAGGAATCACAGCGTGTAATAAACTGATCAGGATACTGCCTGCAATGATATTATACATCAGTTGTTTTCATAAGTAAACAAAGTGGCAATGCTGTTTGCGTTGCCACTTTGCACTGTTTAAAGTTTCAGCTTTATACCACCATTCACGACAAAGCCATCCAGGGGAGCATATATATCCCGGAATACCGGATTGGTAACTGTTCCTGTATAGATGGTATCGAACCTCGTCTGCCTGGTGTCTGTGAAGTTTTCAAAATTCACAAATAGGGAAAAATGTTCCCATATTTTCTCTGCCATAAAGCCACAGGTCCAGTATGACTTGCCAGTTTTGCTGTCGTTCAGCGTCTGTTTGCTATAGTAATACCCTTCCAGACCAATTTTCCAGCTATCTTCCAGCTCATACATCAGCACATTGTTCAGGCGATGTTTAGCAGTCAATGGATTCGTTTTCTTTATGCCGCCCTGTTCAAGTCGTGCATCTGTGAACGTATAACCCACAAATAGCTTAAAATCACCGTAGGTCAGCTTCAGGTTGGTCTCCCATCCTTTCGTATCAACAAGTCCATCACCATTTACGAGCTGATAGGTATTGACGCCTGCATTCTGCAACAACAACGGGTTGTTGATGCGAGTATAGAAAAAAAGCTGGTTAACGCTTACACCTACCGCGTCAAACAGTTTTATGCGGTAGTTGAAGTCAAGGTTAACGCCATAGGATTTTTCCAGTTCATTCAGGTCGGCATTGATTGGCAGCACTGACCTGAACTGGATACGCTCAGTCTCCTCAGTGAAGATAGTCGGGGTTTTATAACCCAGTCCACCGCCTATACGTGAGCTGAACTTTGGAGTGATCTTAAATAGGGCAGACACCCTCGGCAACAATACAAAGCCGTAGTCTACGATGTAGTCGCCACGCAGACCGGCTTCCGTTTGTAGCCATTTTGCAGCCTGCCAGGTGTTCTGTACAAAACCACCGATCGTATTCTGTGTGTAATTGCGCTTGGAGAAGTTGTCTTTTGGATACTCGGTGAAAGCATCAGAATAGTAGTTTATACCACCCACCCAATCCATCTTATTACCGTTTTTGTTGTAGGCTATTTCCGAATAGGTCGACCATTGTTTACCATCAAATACATAACCGGGAATAGTAATAACCCGGTTAAAATTATTGACAGAGTTCTTGACCGTAATACTGCTGTTTTCGTTGAATTGATGGTCAAGACTGAACTGTGTAGACACCCGGTTACTCTTGTTTTTTTCAAAATAGCTGTGAACATTGTCCTCTTTGCCCTTGATATATTGAATATCACCACCAGTACGGTTTTCCCAAACTGTGTTTACGCCGATATTCATTGTTGTTTTGGGTGTAAAGTAAAAAAATAGCTTTGGGTTAAATACGTAACGCTCGGTCTTAGGTATGGCTGTAAACCCTGTATTGGATGGATCGTATGGCTTGCTGCTGTTACGCGAGGCAAACAAGGTTACACCTACTTTCTTGAACTTTTGACCATAGAACCCATTCACATCGAGGCCCCCGGCAGATGTACCATTCACCAGGAAACGCAGGTCTCTATCCTCTGTAGGTTTCAGGGAGATCAGATTGACCAGTCCGGCGATAGCACCACCTCCATATAAAGTAGAGCCTGAGCCCTTGATTACCTCCACCTGTTTAAGATCAAGGGGAGGCGTTTGCAGCAACCCTAAACCACCAGAAAAACCGGCATATAATGGAAAGCCGTCTTTCAGTATCTGCGTATATCGTCCGTCCAATCCCTGTATTCTGATACTGGAATTGGCGGAAGTCGCGGAAACCTGCTGTGTCTGGATGCCGGTGCTTTCATTCAGCATCATCCGGATGTCACCTGGTTTCATATTGCCCTTTTCTTCAAGCTCCTCACCTCCAATCAATTCGACCCGTGTAGGAATATTCTGAATCGTCCTGGTGCTACGGGTAGACTGTACCACGACTTCTTCCATTTCTTCCCCTTCGTGTTCTAATAAAACGATCAGCGTGTCGACAGGCCGGGGGAACTTAATTGTTTCAGTATGCTCTTCATAACCTGTATGGCTGAATACAATCTTTGCTTCACCGGTAGGGATATTGTCTAAAATGGCAATGCCATTAACATTAGAAGCAACGCCTGCTTTGGAACCTGCCAACTGCACAGATGCACCCGTCAGCGGCTCTTTAGAATCTGCATCTTTAATGATTGCTATCAAACTATGTTGAGCTACGCTGAATTTTGCAAGGCATAGCAATACCAGTAAGCCTAAAACTTTTCTCATTTCCTTGAATAATGATGACAAAATGGACACTAAAGATACCTGTAGTGTAGTGTAATAGAAAGAATGTTAAGGTATTAGGCTGATTTGGGAGGCTGCCATACTGAAGTAGGATAGTCGGCAGTAGACTGTATAGTATAACAGAATTGCAACTTGACTATTGGCTGAACGGCTTTTACTATTGGGATGGTTGTTGAAGGCATAACAACCGCATGGCAGGCACCACAGGCAAAAAATGGGGAGCAGGGGCAGGCTGGTTTATGGTCTGCATCCTGGGAGTGTTTGTTTTGCGACTGCGCTATTTCCTCCATACAGCAATCATCTTCGGCGCTACAAGCCACACCGGACAAGACAAGAATGTATACGGAAAACAGGAAAACGAGCACCTTCATTGCTGCAAATATAACATAGAATACTTTAAAACCGACCCACTGGCTGCCCCCGGCTTAAAAGAACCCTTCTGAACCAGCGCTACATATCCAGCTCTGTTGTGATGAAGTCTTTGACGCCTTGCTCACCAGTAATGGTAAGCCACGCTGTAGAACCGTCCCCCTTGACCGACAGGCCAAACTCGAAGAAATCACAGCACTGCCTTTCGGTTTTAATAAACATGGTCAATTCGTCGATCACACTGTCTGTACCCTTGAACTTGTACGAGAAGCCATTGGACAACTCTTTGCGTTCCACTATTTGCTTTTTGAGGCTGGCGATGACAGTGGCCTTTCTTTGCCGGAGTTCCAGGCTGGTGAGCTTGCAGGTCATTTCTTTTTTCTTGCATGCATCACCGCATCCGTCTTTCTGAGGGGTACTATTCATGACTTTTGTGGTTGGTGACTGGCAACAGCCAACATAAGGCGTCAGGCAAAGTGCCAAATAAAGTAGTCTTTTCATTGATAAGAAGTCTTGTTTATCCAAAAGTAGACCGTGGAGTATAGGCCACGGTGGCTGGAAAATGGCTACTTTATTTTGGCAAGATGTCCGGCAGCCTATTTCCGGGGAGCAAAAAATATCAGATAAGCCCCAAGAAGGCAAATCACTGCGCCTATGATGTCATAGGTGTCTGGTCTTATCTTATCTACCTTCCATCCCCACCACACGGCCATAATGATGAATATACCGCCATACGCAGCATAGACGCGGCCAAAATTAGCAGGCTGCAGGGTGGCAATAATCCCATACAAGGCCAGGAATATCAAGCCAACAGCTCCAATCCACCAGGGTTTGTTTTCCCGCAGCCATAGCCATACCATGTACCCGCCACCAATTTCACATATGCCAGCCAGAAGAAATACCAATACTGTCTTCAGAATCACCATTTTCATCAATTTACCCGGTTAATAATCAGACACAAATGTAAACCCTGGAGTATAGTCCACGGTGTATATTTGCTGTAACATAACTTTTGAAGTATGCTGATCGGAGAATTATCCAGGAAAAGCGGATTAACGCGGGACACCATCCGGTTTTACGAGAAGCAGGGCTTGATTACCCTGGGACGAAGAGAACGCCGGGTCAACAACTATAAGGAATATCCGGATAGTGTGTTAAGGCGGCTGATGCTGCTGAAGAAGATCAAGTCCTACGGCTTTACCCTAAATGAATCGGCAGAGATCGTTGCTCTGATCGAGGCTAACCTGGCGTCCTGCGAAAGGGTGAGCAAAGCGGCAGATGAAAAGATAGCTACCATAGAGGCCAAGATTCAGGAACTGCAGGCCATTAAGTCACTGCTCAGATCAAGTGTCGACGCCTGCCTGAGCGGCTGCTGCAGGCCGAAAGAGGATGACAATTGCCAGCTATTTCAAATAAACAAGCAATAGCATATAAATATTTTATTACCTTTAACATGTTAATGTGTGCGAAAGCACATAAAAGTGAACGATAGTGGCACGTTTTCATAAACTATTGATAATGGTGCCACACAAAAGACACAAATTTGACCTAACGGCGTATAAATCATTTGCTTAGGATTCCAGTCCTGGGCACGCTGAAAAAGCCTCAACGAAAGTTGAGGCTTTTTTCGTTTGGGGGACCGGCATCGCAGCAAGGTGCTGACAGATCCGGTTTTTCTGCTACTTTATACTTACATTCTGATTTGAAATATCGGGAGATATGAAAAAGTATATTTTTTCCCTGCTGCTTGTTGTCGCCGGTTTATCCAGCCAATCGCAAAACATAAGGAGGATTACGATGATGATGCAGGAGCTTGCCCACAGCAAAGCGGACACCGACAGGGTAGCCATCCAATTGAGGATAGCTGGATATTACATGAATACAAATCCAACACCCCAATTTTTAGACAGCGCCGCCTTCTTTCACGAACAAGCGCGTCAGCTAAGCATCAAACTGCAGCACCCCGGCTTAGAATATAAAGTACTGGAGCAGGTAGCCCACCGCTTTTTCCGTGCCCGCGATTCGGCTCGCACCCGCCAAACTTTCAATCAGTTAATAGCCTGGTATCATCAGTCCCGTCAATTTGCGCATGAGGCGAGGATGTGGCATCAATTAGCCGAACGATATGGCCATTATGAAGACAGCCAATATCTAAACGAAACGATCAGTTATTTTCAGCGAGCCCGTTCAATATACCTACAAATTAATCAGCCGATAGAAGCAGCCAACGAATTGGCTGAAATTGCTCACCGGCGGATATTTTTCAAACAGTTTGATGTGGCTGAAAAAGAATTGCAGCAGGTATTGAACCAATTCAAGGCATCCGGTTACAATAAGTTGCAACTAACGTTTCGATACCTGTATGAGCTGCACAACAACAAAGGCAACTATTACCGCGCAGCGGCTTACCTTATGGAAGCGATCAAAAACATGAGCGTGGATGGAGATTCGTTACAAGGTCCCGCATATTACATGCTTGTTGCAGAATGTAATACTGCTGTCAAAAAATATGATGAGGCTATTACGTGGCTGCGAAAGGCATCCATTGTCAATCCATCATACACCACATTGAAATTGCTGGTGGCCCAAAATCTCCTGGCCTTAAACCGGATAGAGGAAGCAAGGCTGACACTGAACGATGTAAGCACTGAACAAAGTAAACAATTCTATGTAGACAGTCTGGCCCTGAACTGGACACTGGCTCTTTATTATAAAGCTATAAAAAATCCGGACAAGGCCATCCGGCATTACCTGAAGGCAAAAGGAATTATTGACAACACTTTTTATGGTGAATACGAGGACATCACCTGGTATGTCAAGTGCAACAATGGCATCGCAGAAGCTTACTTGAAAGCAAATGAGCCGGCAAAGGCTGAAACATACCTTCGTAACGCTGCTTTTATCTTTAAAACCTCAAAAACGTCCATTGACCCGGCCCTGCTGGCGGAGTATTACGGACATCTGTACAAATACGATGTTGCCACCGGCGATCATGCTGCTGCAGTAAAAAACCTGGAGCACCAGGTCAAAATACAGGATTCTCTTTTTACCGCGGATAAAGACAAACAGCTGGCAGAACTGAACATACAATATGAAACTGCGCAAAAGGAACAATCCATTATGACCCTCCAGAGCCAGGGCGCGGCGCGGCAGGCGCAAATGGAAAAAACCACGCTGGAAAGAAATTTCACCATTGCAGGGATCTTGGTTATGATTATAGTCAGTTTGCTGTTTTACAGGAACTACCAGCAAAAGAAAGCAGCCAACGCCGTTATCAGTCAGAAGAACGCATTGCTTGAACGGCTGGTCACCGAAAAAGAATGGCTTTTGAAAGAAGTGCACCACCGTGTAAAAAACAACCTGCACACGATCATCAACCTTATGCAATCGCAAGCCCTTTACCTCCAGGATAACGCACTGGAAGCCAATCAGATTAGTAAGAACCGGATCTATGCCATGTCGCTCATTCACCAGCAATTGTACAGAAATGAAAATGTAAAAAGCATTCGTATGAGTGTTTTCCTTGCTGAGCTGCTTGAACATCTCCGGGAAAGCTTTGGCACAGAAAGAAGAATCCTTTTTTATCATAACATTTCGCCTGTTCAATTGGGAATTTCACAGGCTATACCCATTGCACTGATCGTCAATGAAAGTGTTACGAACGCCATCAAATATGCTTTTCCCCATGAGCGGTCTGGCAATATCAATATCAACCTGCACCAAACTGATGACAGGATCACCCTGGTCATTGCAGATGACGGCATAGGGATAGACCCGGAAATCATCAATAAAGAAACCAATTCTCTGGGCATGAAACTACTGAAGGGGCTTACCAAAGAAATTGACGGAAACATCACTATTACCAATGAAAATGGCACCACGATCACGATTGGCTTTGATGCCGATCCATTGAATGAGCTCAGCGCCATTTCCTGAAATGGTTAGGAAATAAACCCACAAAGTATCCCTCCGGTGAAAGCGGCAGAACTGGCAGTTACTTGGTCAAACTATTTAATGTTTGCGCTAGCTGGGTTAGCTGAGCGTCATTGTGCTGAAGTATATAGCTGTCATAAACTGTTTTGCCCTCTTTATTAATAACACAAATTCGCGGAACTGGGTAACTCCCATATTTATTCACTAAGTCTATATTGTTGTAAATATTGATCCAATTCATGTCATATTTCTTTGTTGCTTTGACAAAGTCATTTTGATTTGCTGATTTGGAAGCAATGGAGATTATTTGTAGATCTTCTTGATTAAATCGAGTAATAAGATCCTTAAGTATGGGGAGTTCCTCCATACATGGTGAGCACCATGTGGCCCAGAAGTGTAACAGAACATTTTTTTTGCCTAAAAATTGTGAAAGTACTACGGTATTACCACTTATATCTTTAGCAGTAAAATCAATAAAATGTTCTTCCCTTTGATTGGGTATCCTTGCATAAAGAAAATCTTTAACAAAGTTCCCTTCATCACTATATTTAAAACTATCTGGAAAAATATCGGTGAAAATCTTTAACAATGAATCCGAAGGTATCCCGGATTTGGCAATGTCGGATCTGAAGCTATAAAACGAATAGTAGGAATTTGGATACTTTGTAATATACTCAAGTTTTTTTCTCGCCCGAGCTTTTCGCAGAACATTAAAATAGTAATGCTTAACTTCATTATCATTTCCGGAAAATATTTTATCCCAGTTTTTATCTTCATATTCCTGAACTTGTCTTCCATTGGCCGAATCATAATTTGCCATTTCTTGTTGTTCACGTTTGAAATCTTGAACATTTCGAAGGGAATAGTTTTCTATCGGAGAATCCATAGCATCAGTCGGAAGAAATTTTATTTTTGCTGGCTTTTCTTTTAAAAATAACCAACTCCCAAAAACCTTTGCTGCCGAGGTAGTATCTTTTTTATATTGGAGATTTATTGCCGCATAAATTGAATAGTAATCCCCACTTAGAAATGCTTTATTTCCTGATTGTAGTTGAACCTTTATCTTTTCAAGAGTCTTTCCGTTATCTACATACACCTCCAAATTTTCCGCCCTAAGTTCATTGGGAAAAGTAATTGTTAAAGCGAATTTTTTCTGAGCCAAAATTGTCAACATAGGAAAACTTATTACACATAAAAAGACCCTTTTTAATAAAATTCTTGCTATCATATTTAAACAAACTTTTTACTTCCTATGCTGTAAGGCGTTGAAATATTCTAATTATTCTAAAAACTCTATGTAAAAATCACGAGTCTACTTAAATCCGCTCCAGTTACAAAAACCTGAAGCGATTAACTTTCGTCTTGACATATAATCGATTTATTAACTACTACCGCTAACGGTAACTCGAATATAGGGAGAATAATGAAAATGAGAAGAAAACAAATGTAAATTTTAAAATTGACCCGGAAATCATCAATAAAGAAACCAATTCTCTGGGCATGAAACTACTGAAGGGGCTTACCAAAGAAATTGACGGAAACATCACTATTACCAATGAAAATGG
>NZ_JARKMX010000008.1:3479478-4271143 GCF_029360705.1 Paraflavitalea pollutisoli
CGGTTAGGAATAAACCCACAAAGTATCCCTCCGGTGAAAGCGGCAGAACTGGCAGTTACTTGGTCAAACTATTTAATGTTTGCGCTAGCTGGGTTAGCTGAGCGTCATTGTGCTGAAGTATATAGCTGTCATAAACTGTTTTGCCCTCTTTATTAATAACACAAATTCGCGGAACTGGGTAATTCCCATATTTATTCACTAAGTCTTTTTGACTTGAGCGCTGGTGAGGTGGCCGAGTTGGGGGATTATTGTTTTCTAAAAACATAGGTAACTCCCGGTTCGTAGCCCATTTTCGACTGGAACCGGGTAGAGTCAGCATTATAAGAATATGAAAAATTTGCACTGCTATAACTATGGTTAGTAGGATTGCCGTTCACGTCTGTATCTGTATAAATGTATTTCGAAATGCAATTTTTAACGGCAGCGAAGTAAGTGTCGTAAAAACTGTACCTATTGCCTGCTATTGGCACAGACAACGTAAAACCTGTATCCATAATGGTCATATTGGATATATAGGGCATTATCCAGACGGCTCGCCCTACCGGATTTTCCATATCCGTTGTTGTAAGTTTATACTCGTCCAATCTGAGGCCGCTTAAAAAAGTGACTTTCGAAGGTGAAGGCCGGCTATCATTTTCATAGATGTATTTAACCGTCCTTTGCAAAGAGTAATGAGACCAACATCTTATTTCAATAAGCCGACCAATCGGCGAATAAAATAAGGAATCTACTCCTTCGAAAACGCCATCGCTGGTCGAGGAAAAATAAGGATTGCTGGGTCTGAATTTCGGATCATTGATATCGTAGCTCTCGATTCGAGGCTTATATACAACTCTTTCCAGCTGTTTATTTGCCGCAAAAACAAAAATAGCGCTCCTCTTTCTATAAAGACCGTTCGCGTTATCATAGAAGAATGTCATATGACTTATCGTATCCTTATTATAATAAATCCTTACGGGTTCTTCAAGATAGCATTTAGCTTCCGTTATCCTGCCGATCGAATCATACTTAAAGGTACCGCCCGCATCACCAAAATAACTACTCGCGCTGATTAACCGTAAGACGGGTAGATATGTCGTGGCCGTAACAGGGTCTATGGGTGAAATTTCAGGATCCGCGTCCTTTTTACAAGACAATAATATAAACGGGATCAATGCAACGAACAAGGGCAATTTCAAACAAAAACACATGGTTGTAGGATTGCCTCAATATAATAGGAATAGTTTACACTTGCAATTACAGATTTCCTACCTCCATTCACTTCGTAGCTATTTGTTAAACTACAATTAACTTTCCCATAATACTACATTTCAACCTTTGCGCTCCTCAAACAAAACCAGCGCAAATGAGCAAAAATGTATGGTTAGCACGGCTATTGAGCTTTATCACCGTGTTGACAATCTTTCCGGCAATCCTTTTCGCCCAACAAATTATCAGCGGCAGGGTCACTGACCCAAAAGGAAAAGGCCTTTCCTCTGTCAATGTTGTTTTCAAAAACGCCACGAATGGCACTACCACCGACCAGGATGGTAAGTTCTCGATCACTGCCCAACCTACCGGTGGTACAGTGCTCGTATTCTCGTCAGTAGGATTTGCTACCCAGGAAATCTCCCTGAACGGACAAACTGTACTGAACGTAACCCTGCAGGAAGGATCGAAGCAACTGGAAGAAGTGGTGGTTACCGCCATCGGTATCAAACAACAGAAAAAGAGACTGGGCTTCACTACCCAGGAAGTAAAAACTGAACAACTGGCCAACTCCCGTACCATGAACCTGGGTACTGCTTTGGCCGGACAAGTGGCTGGCCTTACCGTAACAACACCCACCGGTATGTTCCAGAGCCCACAGTTTCAGTTGAGAGGTAAATCACCCCTGATCGTTATCGACGGCGTACCGGTAGAAACCGATTTCTACGACGTATCCGGTGAAGACATCGACAACATCAACGTACTGAAAGGCGTTGCTGCATCGGCTTTGTATGGTACCCGCGGTAAGGATGGAGCGATCCTCATCACCACCAAGAATGCCAAAAAAGACGGTATGGAAGTGAATGTGAATACCAACAACATGTTCACCGCCGGCTTCACCGTATTTCCCAAAACACAAAAAGAATACGGTAGCGGCTCGGATGGCAAATACGAATTTTGGGATGGCGCCGATGGCGGTATCTCCGACGGCGATATGACCTGGGGCCCCAAACTGAATGCAGGCGTAAAAGTGCAACAATGGAACAGCCCCATCCGAAACAAGCAAACCGGCGAAACCATCGAGTGGTATGGCGACGTAAAAGGTACGATCTATGACGACCGTTCCAAATATGAGCGTGTACCCATCGACTTCGTGTACCATGACAACCTCAAGGATTTCTTACGCACAGGTATCGTGAGCACCAATACTTTCTCCATTGCTTACAAAGGTGAAAAAGCCCGTTACTACGCATCTGGCAAATACGCCTATCAGCAAGGACAGGTTCCCAATATGTCGCTGAATACCGGCGGCCTGAACTTCAATGCCGCTTTCGACATCACCAAGCAATTCACCCTCGAAACCTCGCTTTCCTACAACAAGGTCTATTCTCCCAACTACCCCCGTTATGGATATGGCCCCAAGAACCATATCTACACCATCCTCATCTGGATGAGTGATGACGTGAACGGTCAGGACCTGAAAAAACACCTTTGGGTACCCGGACAGGAAGGCTACCGCCAGGCCAACTACAACTATGCCTGGTACAACAACCCCTATTTTGCTTCTTACAACCTGAAGCAGGCACAAGACAGGGATGTGATTGACATGCAGCTCAAGGCCACCTATAAGTTCTCCAAAGACCTGAGCCTGCAGATCCGCGGCAATGGAAGAAACAGGACCAACTTCGAGTCTATGGAGAGCCCCAAGTCCTACATGAACTATGGCGACTCCCGCAATGGTGATTACAAGAACTGGAACACCCGTCAACTGAACTTTGATGCAGACGCCTTGCTGTCTTACTCGAAGACGATTACGAAAGATATCCAGATCGGTGTGAACGCCGGTACTTCTATCTTCAACAGGAATTATACCCAGGAGTATCAATCTACGGATGGCCTGATCGTTCCTGAAGTGTATAGCCTCAACAATACACAAGGTCCAGTACAGGCGAACAATACCCAGATCGACAAATCGATCAGGAGTATTTACGGAGCTGCGAACATCGACCTGTACAATGCCTTCTTCCTCAGCTTCACCGCCCGTAACGACTGGTCTTCTACCCTGCCTACCAGCAGCAACTCTTATTTCTATCCTTCCGTGTCGTTGAGCACCATGGTATCTGAACTCGTGCGCATGCCGAAGGTGGTCGACTACCTGAAAGTGTATGGCTCCTGGGCGCAGGTATCCAGCGATCTGGCACCTTACAGCATCTATTCTGCGTATAACAAGGGTACTACCTACGGCTCTACCCAATCGGTGTTCTATCCTGCCGGTATCGTGAACCCCAACATCCTGCCAGAAAAGTCTTCTTCCTATGAAGCGGGCATTTCTACCGGATTGTTCAAAAACAGGTTGTCACTGGACCTGACCTATTACAATATCAAGGACGAAAACCAGATCATCGACCTGGGAATTTCGGAAGCATCCGGCTTTACTTCCCGGAAAGTGAACGGCAACGTTTATACTACCAATGGCTTTGAAGTAGTGGCTGGTTTTAAAGCGATCCGCAACAAGAATTTCCGTTGGGACGTTGCGGCCAACTGGTCGAAGTATGTCAAGAAGATCACGGAGATCTATGGCGACCAATCGAAATTTGGCAATCTCCAGAAGGGCGACAGAACAGACAGCTATTATGCTACGGTATGGCAGAAAAGTGCCGACGGTCAGCTAATCCTGGGCAGCAATGGTATGCCCATCAGAGATCCTTATGCCCGCAACATCGGCCACCTGGACCCTTCCTGGAGACTGGGTTTCCAAAACAAATTCAACTACAAAGGATTTGATATCGGTATCGACATTGATGGTGTGTGGGGTGGTATTATGAACTCTACCACGCATGAGAAAATGTGGTGGGGCGGTAAACATCCCAACTCTGTGGAATACCGCGCTGCTGAGTATGCTGCCGGCAAGCCTGTATATGTTCCGGAAGGCGTAGTCGTTACGTCCGGTGAATTGAAAACAGACCTGAACGGCAATGTGCTTTCCGACACGCGTAAATATGCTCCCAACACCACGGCTGTAAGCTGGCAAACCTGGGGACAGAACTATCCCTACCGCGCCCGTGTAACAGAAGAGGAAAGCAAGAAATTCGCCAACACCTTCGATCGTTCGTTCTTCAAGCTGCGTCGCGTAGCCATTGGCTATGAGCTCGGCAACGTGATGAGCCTGGGCAAAACGGTGAAAGGCCTTTACCTGCAGGTATTCGGTTACAACCTGGCGATGTGGAAGAAGATGCCATTGCTCGATCCTGATTATGAGATCGGCAACGATGGTAATCTGCAAGATCCTTCTCCCCGTTATGTAGGTTTCTCGCTCAATGTAAAATTCTAAACAGCATCCTGCACTAAAAATTCTCTACGACACATGAAAAAACTTATCATAGTTGGCCTTACTGCACTTACCGGACTTAGCTCCTGTAAGAAACTGGCAGAGATCAATGTAGACCCCAACAAGGTTACCGAAACCCACCCGCAACTGCTGCTGACGCAGATAGAATGGGATGCGTTTCGCTACAACAACGGCACCAGCCCCCTGTATGCAGAAAAGAAACTGGTGCAGACGGATGGTGAAAGCACCGAGCAATATTACAAGTGGGACCGCTCGAGCTTTACCCCCTATTCCAAAATGCGGGATGTGACCAAAATGATGGAAGAGGCCAAGCGTATCAACACCAACGCCTATGTAGCGCTGGGTAAATTCTTCCGGGCTTATTATTTCCTGAACCTCACCCTCACCTTCGGTGATGTTCCCTATTCACAGTCACTGCAAGGTGAAACACAGACCACCTATGTGCCGCCTACCTATGATGCGCAGAAAGACGTATTCAAAGGCATCCTGGCCGAACTGAAAGAAGCCAATGAGATGCTGGCCAAGGAAAACACCCTCATCCCCGGCGATATCATCTACAAAGGTGACCTCGTAAAATGGCGCAGAGCGATCAACGCTTTCCGTTTGAAGGTGCTGATGCTGTTGTCGAAAAAAGAAGCGGAGGCTGATCTGGCGATCAAAACTGCTTTCGCACAGATCGTTACCAGCGAGCCGCTGTTTGCCAGCAATGATGACGATGCTCAACTGGTGTTCCTGGACCAAGAAGGTAACCGCTACCCTGAATTCAACTCCAGCGGATACGGTTCAGGCATGTACATGGACTCTACCTTTATCCGCCGTTTGCAGGATAGGCAAGATCCCCGCCTCTTTATCTTCTGCACGCGTACCAAAAATGCGGAAGATGCCGGACTGGCGATCGACAATTTCGCCGCTTATGAAGGTGGCGACCCCGCAGCGCCCTATGCCCAGGTAAATACCAAAGCAGCGCTCGGCAGAACTTCTAAAGTCAACAACCGGTACCACAAAGATGCCACAACCGAACCGATGGTATTGATCGGCTTTGCGGAGCAGCAACTGCTCATTGCCGAAGGCATCGTAAGGGGATGGGCTACCGGCAATGCTGATGACTACTACAATGCCGGCGTGAAGGCTTCCTTCAAGTTTTATGAAAAATACGCCAAAGGATTGGGCAGCTATGTATCGGAAAGCATCGCCACTGCTTACCTGGGCAGAGCGATCAATAACCTCAGTGCTACCGCAGTGAAAGAAGAGAAGATCGAAAAGATCGTTACGCAACGCTACCTGCGTTCCTTTCTGCAATCGCCCTGGGGTCCTTTCTTCGATCATTTGAGAACCGGCTATCCTTCATTCCGTCGTCCTGCAGGCGTCAATATCCCCAATCGCTGGATATACCCGCAAGCTGAGTACAACAACAACGCGACCAATGTAGGTGAAGCCATCAAAAGACAATTTGGAGAAGGCAACGACAAGATTGCTTCTCAACCCTGGTGGACCAAGAACTAGTATATTCCGTCACGAATAGCAAAAGGGGCTGATCGACATGGTCAGCCCCTTTTGTTTGTTGGGGAGTAACGATGCAAAACACCTATATACTGCGCACTGTACCTCCATCTACCCGCAACAAGGCTCCACTCACATAATCTGCCAATGGGCTGGCCAGGTACAGCACCGCGGCTGCTACTTCTTCCTGCCGTCCGAAGCGGCCCGCATCATTGGGCACCAGTTCCTTTACTGCTTGCTGCTCGATCTCTGCCAGCTCCGTTCCCCAACCTTTTTGTGGTGCAGCCTGGCGAAGCCACTGCTCTACACCGGGATTCATGATCGCGCCAGGCGCCACCACATTGGAGGTGATACCCGTACCACTCAGTTGCCTGGCCAGTGAGACACTCATGTTGTGACGTGCCGCCAGACTCGCATTGTAGTGGGGCAATTCATTGATCGGTTGTATACCGAGTCCTCCCCCGATATTGATGACCCTACCCCATTTTTGCTCTTTCATGGTTGGAACGATGCGCTGTATCATGCGCACATAAGAAACGACGTTGACATTGTACACCTCCAACCAATCCTGCGTAGTGGTATTGGACCAGGAAGTATGCGCGTAGAAGCCAGCGTTGTTCACCAGGATATCGATGGCACCACCCGCTAATGCGGCCTTTGCTACCTGATCGGCTCCTGCATCGGTGGCCAGGTCTCCGATCGCCACTTCAGCACTACCGCCTGCCTCGATGATCCGTTGCACTACTGCTTTTGTACGTTCCTCATTCCGTCCGTGTACAACTACCTGTACGCCTTCCCCAGCCAGCATCATGGCAATGGCTTCGCCCAAGCCTGCACTGGAACCGGTTACCAGTGCCCTTTTACCTGTTAATTTGTAATCCATGTTATGATCTTTTTTTATCCTTTATAACCTATCGCACACCAGATGGCCAGCTATCTGATTTTCGTTGACCAACTTCTCACACTCACCCCACAAAGGTCGACCGGTTCACCCCAGATCTGTTTGTTGTAAAGCTCAATCTCGTTTGTTGAAAAGCTCAACGGAACACCTTATTGACGGCACGCTATATGCTCGAAACCCCAACTTTGCGCAATACGTTCTTCTACTTCGATTTGAGGCAATCAACGTGATAAGCCTACTTTTTAACGCAGCGACCTGAACGCTTCCCGCATTTCTACACTGAAGAGTTCCGGTTGTTCCCAGGCCGCGAAGTGACCGCCTTTAGGAGCCCGGTGAAAATAGTAGAGGGAAGGATATGCTTTGCGTGACCAGCTTTCCGGCGCCTGGTAGATCTCTTTGGGGAATACCGTGATGGCAACCGGTACTTTGATCTGGTCGGTCTTTTGTGCCGCAGCGCTGAAGTTATTGTTGTTGTTCTCCCAATAGAAACGGGAAGAAGAGGCGCCCGTATTGGTGAACCAGTATAAGGAAATATCGTCCAGTATTTCGTCGCGGGTCAATACGCCTTGCGGGTATCCGTTGTTATCGGACCAGGCATCAATCTTTTCGAAGGTAAAGGCAGCAAGACCTGAAGGAGAATCAGTGAGTCCGTAACCAATGGTTTGCGGGCGGGTCACCATCATGGCGCCATAGGCCGCGGCCCTGCCGAAAAACGCACTGAGCGTGTTGTAGGCTTTCAATTCATCACCCGCCAATCCTGCTGGCGCAGCAGCACCGCCGTTGATACCAGCCACCAGTTCCGATGGCACCGTTGCCGGCATCGTCAGGTGAATACCGAGCAATCCTTCGGGAGCCAGACGGGCCAATGCATCGGAGATCACGGAACCGTGGTCGCCCCCTTGCGATACATAACGGGTATACCCCAGTCGCTTCATCAACACATCCCAGGCTTTGGCGATCCGGTCAGGGTTCCATCCGCCATCTGTTGGTTTGCCTGAGAAACCATAGCCTGGAATGGTGGGGATCACCACATCGAAGGCGTCGGTTGCTTTTCCGCCATGGGCCACCGGGTTGGTGAGCGGATCGATGGCTTTCAGGAATTCCAACGGTGAACCTGGCCAGCCGTGTGTGAGTATCAGCGGAAGTGCATTGGCTTCTTTGGAACGTACATGCATAAACTGAATATCGACACCATCGATCGTGGTGATAAACTGTGGCAAGGCATTCAATGTCGCCTCTACTTTACGCCAGTTGTAACCGGTGGACCAATATTGCAGGAGTGACTGCAGCCTGTTGAGTTGTACACCCTGAGACGCATCTGCCACTGTTTCTTTATCGGGCCACCGGGTAGCCTTGAGACGTTTGCGCAGCTCAACGATGTCTTCTTCCGGGATATGAACCCGATAGGTCCTGATGGCATCCGGCGACAATGACTGCTTTACCGTAGCTGCTTTACGGGTGTTGTTACCTGTAGCAATGGAACGCTGTTGTTGCGCAGCTTGTTTCAGCTGGGCATATCCTGGCATCGCACAGGCTGTCAGTACGATCGCCATTATTAATTGTGTTGTAATCTTTTTCATGGAGCGAAGTTATCCGCCCCTGTGGCTGCAGCTAAGAACATACTCCCCGAACCAGACGAAGTCGACCCTGAAGTAGACAGCACCGATAGTTAACAGCCAACCCTATTTGCCAGCGCGCTTAACGGGAGCCGCTGCCTTACCCGTATTGAAGGAACGCACCACCGCCGGAAGTCCTGGGGTACTCAATGTGACGGTATAAGGCTGGCCGCTGTTGTCCGGTTGTACATATACGATCAAGGGACCATTGACCACCGGCTTCGTAGGTGCCCGGTAAGGTGTAGTATCCGCCAGGTTGCCATTTTCCATGCCAATGAATCGCGCGGCACCTGCTACCACAACGGTAATCGGATTACCGGGACGGTAGAGTTCTCTGCCCGCATCATCAGCAATCCGCACTTCCAGTTGCGTCATCGCTTTTTTATCTTGGATCAGCGGATGTGTATAGACCGTAGTCTGTATGGTAGCAGCAGGCCCTGTAGTTGCCAGGGTTGCGGTACGCACCAGTTTACCCTGGTTGTATCCTTTGGCTTCTACCTTCCCGGCTTCGTATAACGTACTCCAATTAAAGATCCCATTCTGCGTGGCCTCCCGCGTCAGGCGCCCCAGCGAACGCCCATTCACCAGTACTTCCACCTCCTCACAGTTGGAGAAACAACGCACGCTGATCGAGTCACCTGCCTTCGCATTCCATTGCGGTTCGGCCCGCTTCTGACTCCAGTTGCCGTTTCCTTCCCGCCCGCGTATGGTACTGGTACCGATGTACAGCATGGCGGCATCGCTCCACAAGCTTTGGCGGAAATAGTACTCTGGCTTGGCAAATCCCCCCAGGGTGATCAGGCCGGCGCCATTGCTGCGGGTGGGCCATTGTCCGGCTTCACCCATATAGTCAATGCCCGTCCACAGATACTGCGCAGAGATATAATCGTTTTTCGCTACCGCCATCCAGTTGTTGTATTGCATACCATTTTCGCTACCATAGACGATGCGCTTCGGATACACGACATGATCCGAATCGTAGCGGTATTCCTGGTAGTTGTATCCTACGATATCCAGGTTGCCGGGGTAACTGGTGGTATTGGACATCACCACACCTGCGAGGGCGGCAGTAACCGGACGGGTAGTATCCAGTTGCTTCACCACCTTTACCAGTTGGGCCGATAGCTCGCCCAGTCTTGCGGCTGGCGGATGGTCGGGCAAATACCCTTTACCGTATATCTGGGGATTGCGTCCCGTGCTCAGCACTTCGTGCGAATAGGGATCATTGGGATAGTCGATCTCATTACCGATGCTCCACATGATGATGGAAGGTCTGTTCTGGTTGCGCAGCACCATGGCTTCGATATCTCTGGCGGCCCACTCCGTAAAATAGCTATGGTAACCGTCTTTACCTGGCGTGCCTTTGTTCCAGCCACTGATCCATTTGTTCTTCCCCGTCTCCCATTCGTCGAAGGCTTCATCTTGCACCAGGAACCCCATTTTATCGCAGAGGCGGTACAGATACTCCGCATGTGGATTGTGGCTCATGCGGATCGCATTACAACCTCCTGCCTTCAGCAGGTCCAGGCGACGTACCCATACTTCTTCGGGCACCGCCACGCCCAATACGCCGGCATCGTCGTGGATACACACGCCTTTCAACTTCATCGGCTGACCATTCAGGGTAAATCCCTTATCGGCATCGAAGGCAAAGGATCTGATACCGACTTCATCATTCCAGTCATCCACCAACTTGCCAGCTGCCGATACTTTCACCTGCAATTGATAGAGATAGGGACGATCAACCGACCACAACATTGGTTGCTTCACGTCGAAATGGATAGCCGCCGTCAGGTTGTTTCCGCTTGTTACGGAAGGGGTTTGCTTCGCGCTGGCCACTACCCTGCCCGCCGCATCTTTGAGCATCGCTTCTACCTGCAGTTGGCGGGCTCGTGCGGGTTCAATGGTTACTTTGACGGTTGCCATCGCCCGGGTAGCGTCGACCACATCGGTCGTAAAAGCTACACCCCAGGTGGCGATGTGCACCGGGTTGACGATGGTGAGGTGCACATCGCGGTAGATACCCGACCCGGTATACCAACGGGAGTCTGCAAACAGGGTATGATCTGCTTTTACCGCCAGGATGTTGTTGCCATCAAAACGGAGGAAGGGTGTGAGGTCGTACTGGAAAGCCACAAACCCATTGGGCCGTTTGCCCAGCGAATGGCCATTGATCCAGACCTCACTGTTGTTGTATACGCCATCAAAATTGATGTAGACTTTCTTTGATTTCCAGGCCGCGGGCGCTTTGAATGTTTTACGGTACCAGCCAATGCCGCCTGGCAGGTATCCGGTGGCACTGGCCCATTGGTTGCTGAAGGGCATTTCAATGGCCCAATCGTGCGGCAGGCTCAGGGTTCGCCAGTCCCCATCGTTGTAAGTAGCCTGCTCGCCACCCACCGCGTCACCGGCCTTGAATTTCCAGGCTTCATTGAAGAGCAATTGCTGCCTGATCTGTGCAGTGCCCGTATTCAACGTCAACAGCACCAGGCTTAGTAATACGGCGTTTCTTATGTGCATCATCGTCCTTTTTTTCATATGGTATTTCGTTCGGCATAAATGTATCAATCCTCTCCCCCGCAGCAGGGGGGTATTCTCATAAAAATGAGGGGGTAAATTGGAATCGCCGTTGCAGGAAAAAGCCCCCACCAGGTTCGGCGGGGGCTTGTTATCAATATATTACAGAACCTGGCGTGCTTAGCCGGTGGTTATAAACTCGTCAACCGGTTCTCCTTGCGCAGCTCGCGGATAATGCCTTCCTTGAGTAATGGCAACCCGATGGGAGACTGCTGGTAACTTGATTTCAAGAGGGCATAGTGCACGATATTGGTGATGCCGCCCCCGCTCAATTCGGTCTTCGCCACCTCGTCCCATTCGTGATTGGCCAGTTCTACCGAACCTTTGGGCAACTCGGCCAGCAGTTTCTCCCAAATGGCCTTGCGCTGTGGTTGATCGGGCATGGGAAATTCGGCGATGATCTGGAACCGCCGCAAAAAAGCCGGATCGATGTTCTCTTTTAAATTGGTCGATATGATGATGATACCGGGATAATCTTCTATACGCTGCAACAAGTAGGCTACTTCCTGGTTGGCATAGCGGTCGTTCGAGGAATTGACGGAGGTCCGCTTGCCAAACAAGGCATCGCCTTCGTCGAAGAACAATACCCAGTTCTTGTGTTCCGCCGCCTCAAATATCTTCGACAGGTTCTTTTCCGTTTCGCCGATGTATTTCGACACGATCTGTGACAGGTCGATACGGTAGATCGGCCTACCCAGTTCCTGGGCGATGATCGTAGCCGTTTGCGTTTTGCCGGTTCCACTCTTGCCAAAGAAGATCACTTTTAATCCCGTCTTCAAGCGCTTGGTAAAGGCGAGGCTGGCTGTTGGCTGCTCCTGGTAGTGCTGCCAATGCCTAATCTCCTCGATGCTCCGCTTGACGGGCTCCGTCAGTACCAGGTCATCCAGCGTAAGTGTTGTTGTAATGAACCCGCCCAGGTTGAGGCTGCTGAACCGCTGTTCGTAAACGAGTGAATAGTGCTGAAACAGTTTCCGGAAATGACTGCTGAACACCAACCGCCCCGACAAAAAGGGCTCACCTGGCAACGCCGGTTCGATATTGAGCAAAGCTTCGGGGTGCGACAGGTATTGCGGTATGTTTTGGATAAAGCCGATCCGCGCGTCGGTGTTGTTACCACAGCAACAATACATCCAGGTTTCACCGGTGGGCATAATACCCCGGTGCTGATTGCCCCGGCTACCGCCGACGAGTGGGAAATCGCCTTCGGCGCCAAACTCCTGTTTGACCAGGGTATCGAGCAGATCCGATTGTACGATGGGTATCAAACACAAGCTAATACCTACCCGTTCATATTCATCGGGCACTGCATACAATTCGGGAAACGCTGCCTGCATTTTATCCTGAAACTCTTGTAATATGGCTGGTAACTGCATGGTTGTTAGAAGAAGTCATCGTGATTTATCTGGAATCGCCGGGAGCCTGTTGTGCTTTGCTCTTCCCAACTGCTGGGCTTGTCGACATCACTCTGTTTGCGGGAATCGATACCCGCCTTTAAAACTAAGGTTTTGATCTCGTAATTGACGAAAGTGGGGAGCTTTATTCTGGGGAACCGCTTTTCAATTCTGCCCAGTGAATCGTTGGGTGGTCCGTAGGCATATTTAACCCAATAATGCAACACGCCACCGCCGTGCACGGTTTCTTTGGCGGGGTTCTCAAACACCGTCTTCATATCATTATTCGCAGAAATAGGAATTGGAGCGAGGTTTTTAACGTCACCACCGGTGCCAAACAACTGGTGGTTGAGAATATGCCCACGCACCCGGTTGGAAAAAGTGAGGGTGCTGTCGTTCATGATGTTCCAAAACTCCGAACTGCCACCGCTGCTGGGTTCGCTACCCACAAAATCCTTACTGTGTATGGACAGCAACGGCACATCCACACTTACCCCATCCTGGCTGGACAGGTTGGTCATCAAGGTACTGTTCTTGCGCAGCATGTTGTATCTATTTGAGTAAGTAGGCCCGTACGTAACCGTTTTCACTTCCGGTATGGCCGCTTTGTTGTTGCCAATGTTGGCTGGCAACTGTCGCAGATTGTCTGCCACATCCTCCAGTAATTTCCGGATCTCTTCTCCCACCGCTTCAGTCCAGGGCTTTTGCAGCCATCCATCGATCTGATTATTTTTTCTACGACACGCTGTGATCAGCTTTTTGAATTCATCATACCGCGGCTTGTTCTGGTTTTTGGCTTGATTCTCATTCCATAGCCTATCCAGGTAATTGCCGAGGTGATCGGTCAAACTATGCCGCATTACCTTGAACTTACCTCCCTGTTCTTCTACCTTGAGGGTGTGCGTTTCACCCGACTGATCTTTGTAGGATTTAAACATGTTCTTAAAGTAGGCCTTTGCTTTTTCCCATCCTTCCTTCAGCTTTGCCTTAGCCTTGTCTTTCTTATCTTCTACCCATTGTTTACCGGCCTTTATTTTCGCATCCACTTTATCGAGGAACTTGAAGATGCCCAGCTTGGTCATTACCTGCTTCAGCTTTTCCATCATCTTCGTGATGGCCTTGTTGATCGGGTCTTTGATCTTCTTTTGAATAATGTCGTTGATCTTTTTGCCGATCTTTCCCAGGCCCAATATGGCAGCGAGGAAGGTAATGGCCAGGCCCAGGAATTTCGCCAGCACCTTTTCTACCATGCCCGATACCTTGGCCACATTGCCCGCCAGTATTTCACCAAACGTATCGATGATACCGGTAATGATGTCGACGATCTGCCGGGCTTTGGCAAACAGGGTACGCAGAAAATCGATCAGTGATTTCACCGCAGAAATGAACCCTGCCCCTGGTATCAGCATCGACACGATCTTCACCACGGCGACCTCCACGATCGTTGTCACGATGAAGGTCTTTGCTTCCTCCATCAGTTTTTCCTTCAGGTCGTTGAACTGCTCTTTGATAAACTCCCACAATCCAGCGATGCCATCCTTTTTAACGATCGTAAATACCTGCAGTATCTTATCACCCGTCTTTACCCCGAGGTCTACGCCTTTCTCCAACATCGTCACATACTTTTCACCTATCACCTTCTTGGCGATCTCCTTCATGTTCTGTATGCTGATGCCCAATATCTGGAGGATGATACTTAGTATCCCTTTGAAGTCAAACTTCTCCGGTAGCACAATCCCCGCATCGCCCATCTGCCCCGTGATCCATTCCAAGGCACCTTGCAACAGGTGCTTGGCAATGTTCTTGACGAAATTGTTGAACCCTTCCGAAGCGCCTCTGCATAGGTTACCGAAGAATTGCAGCGGCGCCTTGATGATGCGTTTACCATATTCGGCTGCCCGCTCCAGGGCCTTCTTGAGGTCGGCCAGTAATTGAATGATCTCTTTGATGGCATCTACGATGGCATCGAGCGCTTTCTCGAGCCAGCTCTTACGGTCATCCATGATCTGCTTGAACTGCTTTTCCAGGCCGATCACCCCATCTGCATATTTCTTCGCCAGGCTATTGGTGAGCGCCTGTTGCTTCTCATTCACACTATCCTGCAGCGCATTGAATTTCTCCATCACCGCTTTGGCGCTTTCCACGCCCACGTCCTGCAGGTCTTTGGGTAGGCCATCTACAAACACCTTCACTGCTTTACGTGCTGCCTGTATCTCTTCGATGATGGCATTGAGGGTATCGGCAATCCTGGTGGTAAGCGGGTCGAGGGCCTTCGACAGTTCTTCTTCGTACTTCTCCGATTCTATTCTGAATACCTTCTGCACCCGGTTTTTATAGTCACCCGGCGAAAAGGTTTTGGACGCCCATTCCCAGCTAAACTCCTCATCGAGCGCTCTGTTGGCACTGATCTTGAAGTTCTCATTGGCCTTGGCCATGATGGCATCGAAATCTTCGTTCACGCTTTTATCGAGCGTGGCCAATTTATCATTGACCGATTTCTCTGCTGCTGTATAGATGCCCTCTATCTTGTCGGATACTTCTTTGCGCTTCTTCTCGTCCGCCGATTGGGTGGCATCCTTTACAGCATTCACTTTACCGAACTCGCCATCGCGCACCGCATGGATCAGGTCTGTTTTGTTGTTGATACCCGACCTGGCAACCTGCTTGTCTTTGTCCAACTGACCGGTCTCTATCTCGCGGTAATCTGTCTTGACAGCGGCGGCCTTTTCCTGGCTGCTCTTTTTTTGCCCCAGTGCCCCGGTAAACTGTTCTTCATTCGAATCTGCCAGCTGGGCTTCATCCACGTCATTCTCCGCCATCTTCGCATCTATCTTGCCCGACTCTGCCTCCAGCGTGATGCGTTCATCGGCAACCGGCTTGGCGACTGCTTTTTCCGTGTGCGGAATATTCTTGTCGGGCCCCGCATTCTCTATTACCTTGTCTGCGCTGTTGCGCAGGGGTACTGCCTCGAGGTTGGGTGCCTGGTCATGGGCTTTTTCTACATCACCTACCGACTCTTTCTTTTTATCCGAGATATCTTCTTCACTTTTCTCTTTTACTTTTTTCACATCCCCTTCACTCAGTGCTGGCTTCTCTCCTTCGGGTGTGGCGTTTTTTCTTTCTTCCAGCATCTTACGCACCTCGGCCATAATATTTTCCTTCAGGTCTTTCGCCCTGAATTGCGGCACCTTGACATTTTCAAACCCCTGAATTTTGTTGGCCTGGGCCCCACTCATGCGTTCATTCGCGGGCGATAGGGCACTGGCCTGGGCTTCGCCGGCTTTTTGCTCGGCCGGATCATGCGCTTTTTCGTTCTTGGCGTTTTTATCGAGGATGCCATGCAGTTGCGCAAATTCAGCGTCCTGCTTCATGATCTGTTTGGGATCAATGGGCGGCTCGGGTACTTTCTCGTCACTTTCTTTCTCTCCTCCTTCTGCTGGCTTTTCGGTGGCGATATCTAGCTTTACCGCTTCGAGCGAAGTGTTGTATTGATTGACGGTGGTATTGGCCGGTGTAATGGGTGCAGCCGGTGCCAGGTTCACACCTTCTGCGTGTGCCTTCAGCCGTTCATCGAGCTTGAAATCTTTGTCATCGGTCACTTCTACGCCTTTGAACAAAGGGTTTACATAGAAGTCCCAGTAACTATAGGGATCGGTTTTAATTTGTATCTGTCCGCCGGTATGGTTGGTACCTGCTGTATTGCCGTTGATGGTGATGACCCGCAGATTGGACAGGTCTTTTTCTTCACCGACGGTTTCGGGATCGGTCTTCACCACCAGGGCGTGGTGGTTGTAACCATTCTTGATCACAATGTCGCCCGGACGGGGCAGGTACGCCCCTTTCTTGTATTGGTCTTTTGCGGTAAAGTTGGGAACACCTACTTTCCACGGTGGTGGATGGATACCGCTTTTGTGCAGTGCCCAAAAAGCAAATATGCCGCACCAGCTGGGCAGCAGGTCCACATTGGGTTCCTGTACATTGTAGTGCTTGCCTTCTTTATCGACATGTACTTTGGTAGCCGTGCCCTTGCGCACAAACTTGATGTACTCTTCGAGGAATTTGCCCGGCTTGTATTCAGATTTGTCTTTGATGATCTGCTCATCGCCGAAAGTGGTGCGAAAATACTCAACGAGTAGCTCCCACCCTACCCGCGTACCATCTTTATTGACAGCGTTCGAGTTTACCTTACCCGATTCCCCAACGGCAATGAGTGCTGCCCGCTGTAAAGCCTTTTTCTGGTAAGGAGTGCGGTCTTCCGGTTCCGTGAGGGATTTCAATTGTACCTCTACCTTGTCGACCTGGTCACCAGGCTCGATGGTATGGAACAATTCGTGCGCCAGCAGGCTCAACCCTTCCAATGTACCTGGTTCAAAAACGTTGGTATTGAAAAAGACCTGCTCACCGACCGTGAACGCCGCGGCATGCTGCGCTGTGGCAATCTTTGTACTCAGGGGGTCGGCATACAATTTCACTTCGGTGAAATCTTCGCCCAGGTGTAGTTTGAAGGCAGTGATCAGGGAAGGCGGTAGCAAGAAGGCCTCCAACCCATCGACCAGTTCATTTTTGACGGTATTTTTAGGCGTCACCGGCCGTTTCAAAGCGCTGCTGCTTTGTTGATAAGCCTGCACAATAGCCGGCGTAGCCAATGCTTTCTCCGCGAACTCAGTCGCCTTTTGTTCTTCTTTATTGACGCGTTGTGTGTTGCCGCCAGCCGGTCCCCCCTTTTTGACAAACGGATCCCTTTTGCCCTGCTGCATAAAGGGGCGCCTTGCCTTGTTCCGGGCTTGTATGGTGGCAGCTGTTTTCATCGGTCAATACCATTCTGTGACCAGGTGGCGACGCATCCAGGGCAACCGGAAATGACGGAATCCCCAGGGAATGCTGTTCAACAGTACGTCGACACCCGACTCTTCCACTTGTAAAATATAGTTATCATCCTGTAGACGAAGGTTTCCCATACGCTGCAGGAAGGTTTGTCGCAATCCATCCGGGGAGGTATTTTGTAATACCGCCCAATGGCCAATGATCGCTTCCAGTAATTCATGGCCTTCCACAGTAATTCCCTCCGGCAGTTCCTCTTCCCAGGTCACCACTTCCGACAGATCCAGTCCGCACAGGAGCTTTGGCAGCACCAGTAGTTCTTCGGGCGGCAGGCTCGTTGTGCCGGTCGCCAGCCAATGCAAGGCCTGCACAGCTGTTGTGCGGGCTTCCGGCGATACGAATTCCCCGCTTGCTACCAGCCCCGCCTGTTCGAAGAACCGGCTGATATAGGGAAACAACAATACCAATCCAGCATTTGAGCACGCAATGGCATGGTTTGCTGCGGGCTCCTGATCACCAGCGGTCTGTTGCAGAGAATGCTTACTGTCTTCCGTGAACGGCGCCTGAGCGCTCTTCGCGTGCTTGCCACTCAATATTTGCTGAAGCAATGCTTTCTTTTGGTTCAGTTTGTTTTCCCTGCTCATTGCTACAAGTTCGGACAAGTGGTGATACAGCGTACCAGGTGTCTCCTGCAGCTGCTTTACCAATACCGGATACAGGGCGGCGGACTGCGATGGTGACACCTCCAACAATACCTCCAGCACCAGGTTTATCAACGTTGCGGTGTGCTGTGTCAACAAGCGGTGCCAGCAGGGCCCTGTTATTTCCTTCACGCGCTCTTGCAGCAATACGGTGCGAAGCTGGTCCGTATGTTTGAGCAGCCATGTTTCTATTTCCTGCCGGGTGCTTAGTAGGGCAGTAGCCGGTAAACAACCATGGGCCAGGTAGAACAGCCACTGCCGCGCAATCAGCGTCAGGCTATCCTTTGAAGCGGCTCTTAGTTTGATCGCTTCCGCCAACTGTTCTTTCCAGTCTACATCACTGAGGTTCCAGGGCAGATCGGACAGGTTGATCGTTACTTTTTCGATGTAGACCACCTCATCTGGATGATCCATTGGCGCCAGGTATTGATCCAGCAACTCCGGCAACCGGTGCCGCGCCCAATGTTTGGCAGCCGACTGGTGCTTGCCGGCCTCCTCGTAGCTGGTTGCCGGCAACACCACACTGATCTTATGTACACTGGCTGTACTCAAAGGGCCAGAATTTTAGCCACTTTATCAAAGTCTGCTTGCGTGATCAGCATGCAATAGAAGGTCGGGCTACCTTCCTGGATGGCTTCTGCAATGCGCCTCAGCCTCGGTATGTTGACGATCAGACTGCTCTTCTGTGCCGATGTCACCGTTCTGGTGAACGTGAACAGCATATCATCGGTTACTTTTTGCGGCGAAATGGTCAACACGGAGTCTATGATCAACGAGGTAAACTTAACGTCCTTGAAGCTTTCCATGTTGATCGACTTGACGTTGGGGAACTCCGTCATGAGATTGAACTCTCCCTTGGTCGTAATCTCCCCTTTACCAAGATCAGTTTGCTCATCGACCAGTATGATCGAACCATTTACTTTTACTCCCTTGATCCTGTTGAAATCTCCTTCCTGGGGATACATGACACCCACTGTGAAAGGCAATTTTTTGGCGGGTTCCTGGGTGGTACTGTCCACAAATATCTTGTTTGCATCGGGTCCGGCGTTGATAGCCTGCTGCACTGGTTTTGAGTTGTACACGACCGCTGCTTTGGCAGACTTTGTTATGTCGCCCCTTTGTTTGGTGACAAAAAATCCGTCGCTGACTTTGCTCATATCAAGCTCCATTTCCGGATCGATCACTTTAATGCTGTTCAACAGGGAGGCAATATATTTGTCAGGTTGCCCGATCAGTTGAATGCGGAAGAAGTCCAGCTCTATCAGGGACACGGTGAGCGTCTGGTCTTTATCGATCGTTTCGATACTGAATTCCGTATCATCGAAACTATCATCTTTCACAATAAAGTTGAACTTCTTCTTTGGCTCTTCTGTCAGTACCAATACACCCTTGTCTACTGTCAGCAACGTGTTGTTGTCTTTATTCAACAGGGTAAAGAGCTTGGTGATGGGTATTTGGTTTTGATTGCGGAAATTGATGGTCGTCTTGAACTTCGCGGCCGGCACCTTGGTAAGGATGATATTTTCTTCCTTCGGCAAGCTGGCCACTACCACATCTTTGGAGTAGTCCTGGTAACCGGCCACCTTACAGATGACCTTCACGGTCGTATTTTCCGTCACCAGTGCGGTATAGAAACCATCCTTATCGGTCACCACGGTAGCGCCACCCACGAGTACAGTCACGCCTGCCATGATGGCCCCGGCCTGGTCCTTTACGGTTCCGCTGAGGGTGATGGTCTTGTTTTCGACCAGCGTAAATTGTATCGGACGCAGGTGAGAGGCGATGATATAAGGCAGGTAGAAGTCGGCCACCACCTGGTTTGCTGCATCGTAGATCATCAGGTAAGTGCCCCCTTTCGGAACGCCACAACCATGCGCTATACCCGGATGTAGTTTCACAAATTTCTCCAACAGGTTTTCGACTCCCAGGCCTCCATTGCGTTTCTTGTTCTCCGCATCCAGCTGTATGATCTTGATCCAGTCGTCGTCAAATTTCACACGGCCCGCATACTCCATCATTTCATCGCGGTTTACCTCGTAGAGTATCTCATCGCTGGTGATGTTATTAAAATAGAAGTTGAAGGGACGCAGGTAGTCCATCATCGCATCACTGGCCGGTATCAGTTCGTCTTCCAGGTTATCACGGTACTTCGTAATATCCAGCTCCAGGAAATTCTCGGCCAGGTACTCCTCCTGCAGCTTGAGCGCACAGTACAGGCGCAGTACATGCAGGAACAAGGTTTTGGACTGATCTCCCTTCTGCATCCCCTTTACCACCTTGAGCAGGTGGCTGTAAAAGCTGATATCCGACGTATTCTTGAACTTGTCACTCCGCTTGATCGTATCCACCAGGTTGCCCAGCGTATTGAAGAACAGGGCACCGATGGTATAGATGGGCTGAAAGATACCCACATAAGCAGGATTGTATTTCAGGTAGGATATACCTACACTCTCCTGCTTGGCCAACGTCTGCGTGACTGGTTTGGCTTCAGCGGTCATGGTTTCCAGATCGCTGTATTTGGCCTCTGTTGTATAGGCTTTCGCCTTGTAATTGGTGGTAATATTGCTGGCCATGATGGCTTCGTTCAACACCATTTCGAGCGGTTTGGCCTTCAGCAAGCTGTTGATATTAGCCAGAAAAAACATAAAGCTCTTTTCCAGTTCTGCCTCCAGCACCGTACGAATAGGATTGAATTTGCCTGCTTTCAATTGCCGCCCCCACAAATAACTAACATTGAGACTGATCTGCTTCAACACCTCTGCGCGCACCACCTGGTACATGCTGTCCACATCTTCGTTGATGGTAAAGTTGAAGGAATGGCTGAAGGGGGCTTTTTCGTTCAAACGCAGCATGAGCACTTCGAAAGCCATGCCGTGTTTTTTACGCAGTTGAAAAACTGCATTCAGGGCATTGACGGCCGGCTGCCCATATATCCCCTCGATCCGGAAGAAAGCATGGTTACCCTGCATGGCATAAGACAAGGTATTATAGGCCAGGTTGACGGAAGGTGTCTGGTTATCGTTGGTACTATTGTAAGTAGTATTGTACTTATTCAGGTTGGCATGGGTGGCCTGCACATTCCATACAGCTGCTGTAGGCGTTTTCAGGTAATAGGGCATCGCCTGTGTTGATAGCGGATCGTACAGGTTGCCACCGGTCGTAATACGAATATCTTTCTTACCGGGCAAAGCGGCATCATCAAAGGCCGTTACCAGCGCAACGAGGCGCTTCAGGCATACCAACACTTTCTGGGCCACTTCAGCCTGTTGCGTTTGTACCAACCTCGACTGAAAGTAATGGCGGTAAACGGAATAGCCCGTCGTCACCGGTACATCAAAATCATTGTTGGCATTGGCCAGCTGGCCCAGCAAAATATGGTTGGGAAATGCCGATTCGTTGGTAAAACATTTGGCTTTGAGGTGCTGCGCCGCTGCCTGCAGCTCCTGGTAGGCCTTGACAAAACACCAGAGGTAATCATATACCACACCCGTCAGTGACGGTGACAGGTTATTGGGACTTAGCACGTTCGTACTATTGATCTTGGCTACCAGCGTATCCACCAGGGTGATATTGGCGGGCGTTATCGTGCAGTAATTACGCAGATTGCTCAGCGCCTGCTCGATGGCCAATTTGTTGTTGGTCAGCATATCCCGGAAATCCTTGATACAACGGCTATACTCATCCACCAATACCTTCTCACTAAAGACCGTGTTGACCGATTTATTGGAAAATACCGGTTTCAGGATATTGACATTGGGGAGGTGTAGCCAGGGAAATGCCTGTTTACTCACTGCATCTTCAGACTGTACGATGTTGTTGTATTCTTTGCTCAACAGCAACAGCGCATCTTCCCTGGTGATCACGAGTACCTTGCTCTTGAAAATATATTTCTTGCCACGCTCCTGGCAGTTATCGCCTTCGCAATCCTTGAGTTCTTTTTGAATGATCTCCGCAAATAATAACACCACCCGGCCTGTGAGGGTATTGCCATCGATGGGAGTAGCATCATTGATCGTATCCTCCATCAATTCCAGTATTGGCCCTGTAAAGCCCGGGAAATAGCGGGATGGCTGATCAACGGACTGGGCATAATTTTCAGCCTGCGGATCGAGATCGGGCAGGTAGTGATAGGCCAGCTTTTCATTGGCCCCTTGCGTATAAGGCTTTTGTTTGGTATAGGAAGTAATGCCGTTGGCGGCTCCGGTGAGCGACACGATATGCCCGGCACTGGTAATACCTATGCCATGAGTTACCTGCACAGCATTGTTGACCAGTTTGACCTGCAGTCCGCCGATCAGCCCACAACCTATGAGGAACCTGCGCGACTGCCGTTCCTGCGTATCGAGGTAACAGGCCATCCAGTTCAGCTCATCGGCCGTGAGTACCTGCCTGGATTCGAATTCCGGGAATATATTGATCATACGTTGTTATTTTGAATGTTTCCTAAATAAGTCTTGTCGAGGAATACACGTGTATTGTTCTCTTCCCCTTCATCTTCGCAACCATGCAGGGTAGCCGGGAAATAATCGCTGCGTTGTGCTTTCATCACCTGCACCAGCTTTGTTTGCACTTCGAGGAAGCTGAGCAGTTTATCGAAATAGGTATCGCTGTCGCTGTAAAACAAAGCATATTTGGCAGCCCACCAGTCGCCTACCGCTGCTTCATAATTCCCCATACTCTCTTCGTCGATCCAGCATACCCGCAGGAGTACACCGACGGGTGTTTCCCGGCGCACCAGCCGTTCGATGTAATCCCGGTAATGTACGTCCTGGTATACAGGTATCCAGGAGGGCAGTACCACGGACGCTGTGAACGAATATGGATCGTGGCCACCACAAGCGGTACAATCATCATCAGTACAAATGCCCAATAACTCGGTAGCCAGGGTAAGCCCCTTGGTTTGCAGGTACAGCATGAATTCGCTGGTGAGCGTAGGTATTCGCAGCAAGATGTGCTCGAGCACATGGAAATGACCGCGTTCGCTCTTGTCTTCTTCATCGAGATCAACTGCCTTACGGCGACTGCCATCCGGCTTTTGCAGTTCGCAACCCAGCAGGCAGCTCAACCGGTTCTCATACCCCGAAAGCGGGGTATTGAAATAGTCAGCGTGGGAAAGCAAATTGATAGCCGCCCCACGATTGGCGCTAATGGCGATATAATTGGCCAGGAATTTCTGCTTCAGGCCTATCAGGTATTGATAGTAGTCGGCCTCCGAAATGGCCAGGTTGTCTGTAGAGAGATAGAAATAATTATCCAATTCCTGCAGGTTCTCCGCAAAACGTGATAACAGGTAGTCGAGACTGGCATTCCGCTTTTTGAGAAAGCTGGTGGGCGGCTCAATGATATCCTGCCAGCGGCTATCGCCTGCCGGGCCCAACAGGTAAGACCTACGCCAGTCGTTGCCGCTGCTTTTGTATTGCAGGTGCGACACCGGCTCCCAGGATAGACTACCCTTCAGCTGGTCGAGGTCTTTGAGGAAGTTGGCGATCAATTGTTCGAACAACAGCAGGTATCCCTCCAGTTGTTTCGATTTATACAATTCCGGTTTGCTGAGGTAATTATCGGGCAGGTTTCTGCCAATCTTATAAGTAGCCGGAAACTCATCAGCCAGTGCATAGTGCATAGAGAGGTCGCGGTACACGGGGTTGAAAACCGGCATGGGCACATTCGAATTACTGTACTTGATGCTGTTGGTTTGCAACAAGGTCAGTTTGACTACACTTTCCTTAAAGTGCGCCAGCAATGGCAAGTCATTCTTATAAAAAGTCAGTTTGCTCTTACGCTTGTTCAATACCGGCTTGAAACCAGTTGGCACTTTGATCTCCCACTTGTTGGTATTGGTGAGCACATTACCATTGTCGTCGCGCAGCAGCAAGGTGACGTTGCGCACGTTGACCAACCCTTCCGTTTCATAAATGGTGTTGATGATATCGGACAGGTTGATGGTAAAATCTTCGAATGAGTTCTCGCCCATCTCGTTTTCCAGCACAAATCCATGTGCCAGTTTGGGGCCTTCCAATATCTCTTCAATGGGAATTCCTTTGCCCGTCAACTCCTGGAATGTATAAAAAGGAATGGTGGGGGAAATGTATTCAATGAGCTTGTAAAAAATAGTGGCCTGTACCTGATCGATATCCACCTTGCTGTCGACATCGATATCCGCGCAGATCTGAAAGTCGATGGTAGGGATGGCCGATATCTGCGGCAGAAAGTCCTCTGCCAGGTTACGGTTCGCATGCAAAACCGACTGGATGTCGGTATAAGCCTTGGCCAGCGCCTGTATCCTTTTGAAGCAATTGGCCCAAAAGGCAAATTGGTTCTTACTGAGCAGGATTTTCAGGTCCTTACCGGAGATGCCTTTGCCCCCCTCGAAGAAAGGTTCAAACAATACATCTTTGAAGGTAAAGGTAGGCACGCCACCGCAACGCACCACCACATGGTAATACCATTCAGACAGTATCCGGTCATCGAGCTTACCGTCGTTGTTGTTGTACTTATTTTTGGGCGAAGGCACAAAATCGACTGTAACACTGGCGGGGTTGACGGTGTACGCTTTGGCGATCTTCTGCAATATCCGCCGCTCGTTGATCAACTGGTTCCAGTTGCTGATATCATAGTAAATATCCCCAAAGTACTTAGGTTCGTATACGCCCTCAAAGGCCTCTCCGCTATCGATATTGCCCAGCAAGGGCTGTACTTCAAATTCGATGTGCACCGCATATAGCCCAATGATAAAGATGGGATCACTGTTCAAGATGGCCGCATGATCGGCCGCCGGTATCGGCGGGAAAGTGACATCCTTCTTCAGCACCAGCTTTCCGCCCTTTTCATACACATACATCGGCTCGTAGTCGAGGTCGATGGTGGTATTGGGATCAGTGACCGGGGTAATCCAGGCATTCTTGATCAGGGGCAGATCGATCAGTATCTTCCGGAAATCGTTGATGGTAACCGGATGGCAGGGCAAAATATCCTGCGGATAATAAAAAGCCTTCTGTGGCAGGTTGCCGAGGTTATCCGTCAACAGGTCCTGTACCGGAAAGTTCATGCGGAAACCCAGGTCGGCCAGCGCATAACACAGCGCCTCCATGATCGTAATACCCGGATCATGGATATTGTGATCGGTCCATTTGGCCGTCGTCGTTTGTTGTATATAGGCCATGGCCCGGTCGCGTAACTGGGAGAAATTCTCCAGCAAGGCGGGCAATGCCTTTTCGTCGATATGTTCGTTGTTAACTACCATAAGGGTGAACCGTTATTGTATGTTCGGCCGAAGAAGTCAGAAAATGAATAGCCGTAGAAGCGTCGATCTCATCTTTTACTTCGAGGTTGTTCTTCTTCAGTTTCAGGTTTTTTATATGGTGTACATAAGGCAGCTCGTCGATGAAGTCTACCAGGGTGGCCGCATAGATCTTTTGTGATAAAGCCGGGGCCCCGCTTGCTTCAAAGGCCCAGGGCGAAAAGAACCGCATGATGTCCTTGCTCAATTGCTGCCGGTAATAAAGCAGGTCAAGGATATCTTCGTTGGCTACCACCTCCAGTTCTACCGACAGGCTGTCCCACCGGGCATTCAATACCTGGAAAGAAAGAAAGGGGGAACATTTGCTTTGCAGCCAGCTTTTTACGGCTTGCAGTTTCGACAGCGTGATCGCTGGCTGAAAATTGGGATTCTCTGCATTCACCAGGTAATAAGGAATGAGGGTAATGAGCGTATGCCACGGCTTGGCAATGATATTGGTACCCGCATCGTTGTACCAGGCATGGTTGAGGCATTTTACCTTGTAGATATTGGGAAACTGCTCCAAAATGAGTTGTTCAATATCCCACTGCGTAATGCCCCGGTGTTTATGACGCAGGCGCATGCTGCTGCGCCAGAAATAATGCAGGTCGGTTTCTGTTTCGCGGCCATTGAGGGAAGGTGTATCCTGCGTTACAGCTTTCACATTGGCCGTTTTGGGAAACAGGTTTTCGATGGTGGCCGGCGCTACCGACTTCCTTGCGTCCTGGTTGTTGGCATCGAATACCCGTTGTACTACCACACCATTGGTTTTAATGCTTTTCACATTGGCAACCACTTCTGCGTTGCGGTCGCAGCGCGCCACCAGCCAGTAGGTATTGTCTCCATACAATAGCTGGTTATCGGGAGTGGCTGTTACGGGTAGCGTCATCTGCACAATACCGGGCTGCAGAAAATGATTGGTCGTATCTACCACCCGCGACGGATCGAGGGCCACGATCTTTTCCTGTGTTACATAATGCCAGGTCACCTTGGCTTCCAGTTCCGATTGGTCAGCCGTTTCCTCGGCTATGTCCAGCAGCAGACTGATGCTTTGTCCCGGTGTAATATTGGTCAAACCGATATACAGATCAGCCTCGTAACTATTAAAACCGAGATCGGGCACTGAATAATCCGGCAATAGGGTCAACCCGCTCGACTTGTTAACGCTTCGCTCGCCAAAAGGATAGAGATGTACCGTGCGATTGTTACGATAGAAATCGAAGTAACGAATCCGCAGTTCCAGGTGCCGTTGCCGCAGGGCCACTTTTTGCAGCCGCTTGTTGGCGTAGGGCACATATAAAGATGTAATGAAACGACGATGGTTCAGCCACTCGGCAATAAACAGGATCGGACGTTGTGTTTCTTTTTCATACACCAGTTCTTCCAGGTCGGCCTTGAGGTCGACGGATTTCACCAGCAAGATCCTTGGCAGGGGTGTCAGCACGGTGGTGGTGGAATTACCTTTTGTGAGCGTTGAAGTAGCGTTGTACTTATGATCACTCTCCAGCTTGACCAGCAAACTCGAAGCAAAATTATTATCAAACCCGGTAACCGGGCTACTCTCCTGCCCGGTGGTGGTGGTCACATCCGTATCATTGATACTCATGGGTACCGCCTCTTTCAGGCGATCGCCCCAGTTGATGGTAACATCCAGCTTGTCGGCATACTGTATATAAGGATGATACAAGCGGAAGGAAGCCCCCGCATGCGAAGAAGAGCCAAAGGCCACAAAGCTGGCAGCTCCATCCACCATACCAAACACGGTACGTACCTGCGTGGGTGTAAAGCTTTGCTGGTAAGCCTTCACTTTGATGTTGAGGAGCTGCTGTTTGAGCAGAAAGCGATACAACACGCTGTAATCATCCGTGTCGATGCTATCCTTATCGGGCGAGGCCAGTTTGATCCGGGCGTTGACGCCCGTTTTAACGGCCACCTTAAGGTCTTTCTCAATCTTTGTACTGAACTTCAGTAAATGGTCATCGGCCTCCGCTTTACTCACCGCCAGCAATGCTTCTGTTCCATCTTCCAGCAGCAGGCTGATCCGGGTGTTCTCCAACAATTTCGGACTGGCGGGCACATCCACTTCAAAAGCAAATTCGAAATCGATGACCGTGTCCTTCTTTTGCATGCTCACCAGCATCTTGCTCTCGATGCCCATGCCTGTGTACGAATCGCTTACATCATTGAAGGGCAACCAGGCGTTATTGACCTGCCATTCGGCATTGGTGGCATCATCGGCGCCGGTTACGGTAAACAAATCATTGTTCTTCCGCAGCCGCACCGTCGATTTGATGGCCGCAATCTTCGCACTGTTGAGTATCATATCAGCCGTCGACTGGTAATACACCGTTTTGCCCAGGCTGTTCTTCCCGGCCTTGAACATCGAATGGCGGGGTAAGAAATACTGGTTCACATTCTTTGCCAGTTCCAGGCTTACATAGGCGCTATCCGGCAACACCGCCTGCTTTTGCAAACGCAGAATATCGTTGAATACAAATACGGTATGCTTATGCACCAGCTGATTGTACTGTGCATCATAGAGCATCGCCAGTTTACAAAAAGCAATCAATAAGCCGACATGCGGTTCATGGTTATTGGCGGTAGTCGTCAGTTCCTGCAACCGGTTGGAGGCCCAGCTATTGAACATTTGCTGCACCTGCATCAACGCCCGGAAGAAGGTATAGGCATATTCGTTGGCAGCTTTGATCTTGTCTTCATCCGTGGCATAGATGCCCAGCACCGGATCGGTTGGCAGGTTACCAGGATTATAGTACCCGTGCAGGGAAGTGGTAAGACCTGTTTCTACCGGCGGGAACACGATACCGTTAAAAGGCGGCGTAGCGACCTGCTCTGCGGCGACAATCAGCACCGGCGGTCCTACCAGGCATTCTTCCAACAGCGACTCGTAACGCACAAAGAGGTTACTGACCGTATTTCCTTTCAGGATGGACAAGACCTGCGGCTGCGTGTCACCAGTCATGGTTTCGCTGATGGTTTTGTAATACCAAAACAGGTATTGCAGTACTGAAAGACGTTGCCAGGCCAGCTTTTTGTATTCGGTAGGTGAGATCGTGTTGTCGCTGTTAAAACCATTGATCTGGGGCAACTCCGTAAAGTAATTGTGGAGTTCCTGTACCGACACCGTTACGAACCGGGACAATTGAAAGATCGCATCCTTCTTCAGCAGGTCGTTCCAGGTATGAGCGGCTGCGCCGGTATCATTGAAGAAGAGCACATCTTTCGACATCTCATAGATGATCTTGAAATAGTCCTTGAGTGAGTCCGTACGAATGGAAAATCCATCCTCCAGCAACAGCTTATTGCTATAGGCCACCGATCCTGCTGACAACGGGTAGTTGGAAATATTTTCGATTAATTTGCCCACAGCATTAAGCGTTTAAGTAAAAGGGGAATATGAAATTGTGGCGTTGCCGGTCGGATAAGATCATATAGTCCAGTATCATCAGGTAGCGGCCCTCGAGGGTTTCGTCAGCCACAAAGTCCATGGTCAGTGGCCTGATCCTGGGTTCATATAGGGCCACACTCCTTACCAACACCAGCTTCATATACGATTTGAAATGTTCGTTGATACTCTCGAAGATCATCGATTTCATAGCCGTACCGTAGTTGGGCTGCATCACCCGTTCACCCAGTTCGGTCGTAAATAATATATACAGGCTTTGGTTGATGTCTTCCACCCCCGACGCCATCGCCGTCGTATTGCTATCGGGATCGAAATGCGGGGGAAAAGCCCAGCCAGTGCCAATGATTTCTTTGTCGATGTTCATAGTTATCCAATTTGAACGGTTGGTAAGCCCACGGTGATCGCCGATCCGTTGCCGGGCGTATCCCCCACCCTGATGGCGGGCTTGCCGCCGATCATGACTGTTGTACTGCCCATCGTGAAGGGCCCCGGTACATTGCCCGAGGAGGGGGTACTGATATCGCCTGCTACCGCTGCCGGTAAATTACCGATCAGCACCGTGGGGGCGCCTGCACCGGTTACGATGCCATCGGCGGTAACATCTGTTATTCTTCCTGCTGCTGGCATACGCTCTAGTTGATGAAAACCATGGAGCCTTTTAATTTGATATTGCCTGTTGCGTTCAACTCTACCGCCGCGCCATCGATCTTCACATTGGCGTTGGCCTTGATCACAATGTCTTTGGTACCGGTGAGGTTGATCTCGCTGTCGTTCATCACGATCTTGTTCGAGTTCTGGTCTTGTATGGTAATCGATTTCTCGTCTTCCGAGATCACGATCTTGTTGCCGCCCGGAGTAGATATTTCGTGGATCGCTTTCTCGTCGTTCCAGGCCCACTTCATCCCCTTTTTAGTCAGCAACACCTTATCGTAGTTATCGTCTTTGAATTCGGTATGGGGTACAAACTTCGGACTGAAGGCAGAGCCCAGGATCACGGGCACATCGAAGTCGTTACCGATAAACGCTATTACGACCTCATCACCGATTTCCGGCAACAATACCAGCCCATGCTGGTCGCCGGCGTACAAGGTCGAAAGGCGTGCCCACAAGGGCTCCTGCGCATCTTTCCAGCTGGCGATCTTTACCTTGATGCGGTTGAGGTTGTCCGGATCATCCTGCAATTGCTCCACGATACCCGTCAGCACTACCGGACGGCTATGCGCGGGTTGCAGATCGTACTTGCAGGCGTATGACTCGCAGTTGAGACCAAACTGTATATAACTCGTAAAGCCACCTTCACTGTAATCCTGTAATACGGATGTAATAATGAATTTTCCATCTACGACCTCGTTAAATCCCTTGATCTCGATGGTGCCCCCAGGGCGGGCCGTCAGGTTCGCCTTGATGCGTACCATGCCGTTGTGTTGCGACAAGGTCTTCAACTGGGTAGCCGCATTCACCAGGTCGCTGCACTCCATATCATTGTAGGTACGGTAGTTGATATCAGCGAATTTCCCCTTCACCGTAGCCGGGGCCGCAGAAGGCATGGCGCTCTCTTCTTCCGTCACCTCCGTTTCGAGGGAGCTCAGGTTGAAGCTGATCAGTTCTTTTTCCACCTGGTATTTCCGCTCGTCCTGTTCGATCTCTATTTCATATACATTGCTGCCATAGGTAGCGGTGATGACTTTAGTAGGATCAAACTCCTGCGTTGGCTTATCGATGGTGACGGTGTCTTTTTCGGTAAACACGAAACAACCGTTGGCTTCCGCACGCACGTTGATGAAGTCCCAGTCGTTCATACCATTCTTTACCAGCTGTGTATGCTTGACCATAAACTGGGTAGTCAGGTGGCTGGTGCTCAGCGTGCCGCCATTTTTCGATACGATGGCATCGATAACCTCTTTGTCCGATTGTTTGGCATAGACTTCCGTGGCCGTGCTCAGCGCCATATTGACGGCTTTTGTCTTGGCCACTACCTGAAACCGTGTACCATGCACTGAGTTCTTGAACTTATGCCGGACGATATGTCCCTCAAACAATACGATCTCGTCAAAGTCCAGTTTCGCCTTTACAGCAATGGGTGATCCCGCCGTGGGCAACCCCGCCCCGAAGGGGTTGGGCAGGCCGCCGGTACCGAGATCGGCTGAATGCTTGTAAACGATATGCGCCGAAGAAATGTATTGATAACCTTGCTTTACCTGCATCGATATCAGCTGGAAGTCATCCGACAAAGGTTGGTTGTTCACGTAAACATGGCAGGTGTACTGACTGTAATCGATGGCGGGTAAAAGGTCTGTTAACGGCATTACTTGATGGTTATATGTTGGCGTAGACTATTCAGGTCTTCCGTGCGTGCCATGTTTACTGCCTGCACCACGCTGTTGGTGGCCGTAAAGGCAGTGCTCAGAAAACTGGCCACATTAGAGATGGTTTCTACTGCTTCCGGTACCTCAAACGAATCCAGTATATCGATCTTCGGCTTGGCAATGATCTCATTGAAGGTGGCGGAGATCGTGGCCCGCAAAGGAATGCCCAACTGGCTAAAAAGGGTATAGTTTACGGAATAGGTCTCGATCTCGCAGGTAAACATAAAAGTGCCCCATACGAGGAGGAGCTTGGGCAGCGACAGTTTCGAATCCTTTCCGACGTTGAAATCGAGCAAGGCCTTTTGCTCGGGCATCACCACCGAACCAAACTTCCTTGTTTCCAGTAACACGATCCGCTGATCGCCGTTGGCGCCCGTGCCGTCGATCAGAAAGTCGAACGACATTTTACGCAAACTGATGGCGTACACCGGTGCCGTGGGAGCCGCATCGCCGGCCGTTTCTTTCCGGTCTTTGGTGAAGTTGTACTCCACCTTGTAACTGGCCGGGTTAAACATGGCAGTGAAGATCCTGGGCTTCAGCAGATCGGCCGGATTGTCGAAACTCTTGAACGCGAGTAAGGTCATTTTCAGTAAAGACATATTGCTCAGCGTTGTTTTTTCTCCTCGAGGATCTCCATTACCCGTTCTACCGTTTGCTTCACCACCTCTTCTACCGACACAGGTTCTGCGGCCTGCGCAGGCGCCGTTGCCGATGGGCCATTGCGGTCGATGTTGGTGGTGATCACAATCTCGTGAATGATAATGGGCATCTTATGAGTTGATGATTTTGAAATACTGATAGTACAACTCCAGCGACTCGATCACCAGGGTACTGCTTTCTGCATTGAAATTGGATATGCTCCACTTGAGCGGATAGGCATTCATGAACCTGTACGCCATCAGTGGCTCTTTCTTTTCATTGAGCAGGGCCACGATGATGGAAGTGGGTTGTATCGACAGGTTCTCTACGGCATCCCTGACCCAATTGGTGAGGGCCGATTGCACGGCCAATCCCCGTTTCAATACCAGCGGCGTATAATTGGCGCGGGTAGGCAGTTTTTGGGTAAAGCGATTCTCTCCACCCTCCACAATATCTTCGGTCTGTAGTTCCATGCCAATACCCGCCACGTCCTGGAACGCAATATCGATGGGTTCGCTGCTGATCTCGAAGCTTACCCAAAAGGAAAAACCTACTGGTGGATAACGGGTCATAGTGTAGGTTTTATACGGCTTCGATCACCAATCCTTCATGGGCCAGTTCGATGGTTTCAACAGCCACTTCATTGGCATCGCTCTTCAGGTCGGGTGCTGTTACCTTGGTAGGCCAGGCCTGTTTCAGGCGCCAGATGTATACCGGCTCGTGGTTCTCATTGAGTAGTGAGATGGTGATATCGCGACGGTCGATCTTGCTCAGCGAAACACTGTTGAGCCATTGGAAGAATTCGTTGTCACTGGTGAACATGCCGCGTTTGAGCGTCACGTTGCCATATTTCTGCAGCCCCGGCATTTTAATCTTATGGTACTCGGGACTGGAACCGTCGCGGTACTCGATCATTTCATTTTCGATATTCAAACCGGTAACCTCTGTAAAGCCAATTTTTGAACCGCCCCATTCCACCCGGAAGTGAAATTTTGGGAGTGGATAATTTGCCATGATAAAGTGATTTATGTGTTTAACTGCCGGCCCGGATCAGCCGGGCTGCTACCCGGTCCGGCAAACGTTTTTCGATCCTGGATTAAGAAGTAGCCATTTTGTGGGAGAAGCGCAACACGATGAACTCAGCGGGACGCACCACCGCCAAACCAATCTCTACGATCAGCAATCCGTTCAGTACATCATCGGCTGTCATGGTTTGGTTGAGTCCTACTGCTGTATAAAAAGCGTGTTCGGGCTTCGCTCCCTGCAGGGCACCGTCTCTCCACAATACCGTCAGGTAATTGTCGATCATGCCTTTCACCCTGATCCAGGTATTGGCATCATTGGGTTCAAACACAAACTGGCGCGCAGCATTCTGGCAACTTTCTTCCACCATATTGAAGAAGCGGCGCACATTGATGTACCGCCATTCGTTGTTGTTGCCCGCCAGGGTACGTGCACCCCATACCAACTTGCCACGGCCTACAAACTCGCGGATACAGTTGATGGACTTTCCATTCTCAGCATCTACGTTGAAGTCTTCCTGATCGAGATCACTCAGTAACACTTCCGGTTTGGCCACCGCATTGAGCGATACATTGGCCGGCGCTTTCCATACGCCACGGGTTCTGTCGACAGCCGCATACACGCCTGCCATAGCGGGCGAAGCAGGTAACAAGAGCGGAATATTATTGAAAGCTTCTTTGAGCCTGGCTTCGAAAATGGAATTGAAGAAAGGATTGATCTTGGACAGGAAAGTGGTGTTAAGCTTGGCGTAGTCTGTATCATCGACGTTCTTGGGAGCCGCTTTCAATTGGGCGATGACAGGCGCCGGTAACGCGCCAAACAACGCCTTTACTTTATCCTGAAGTTGTGTGAGCAGGTTGGTCTTCTCTTTGGCGGCTGTTTCTATCAGATCAAATTTCGTCTTAGCTGCCGCAATGGCTGCGTCCGCTTGTGTTTTGATCAGGTCCGTCACTAGTTTGGTTTTGTCTGTCAACGATTGTTGGTCAGCTGTCGAATAGTACGACAAAACCGAATTCTTGCGGCTGTTGATATCGCTGATCTTGCTGGCATAAGCCTCTACACTGATATTCTTGAAGTATTCATCATTGAACGCCGCTACTACGCTATTGACCGTAAACATGTCTTTAGCCGATTTATAATCAAGCGTATTGAGCAGGTTGGTGGCGGCATTGGCGGCAAGCACATCTGCTGCAAACGTCATGGTAATACTGGCCGAATTGAAATCGTAGGTATAAGTAGTCACCAGGTGCGGGAAATAAGCCGCGCCGTATTTAATGCTGTCGATATTATTGGAGATGGTATTGCGGAACTCTGTTTTTGACTTTACCGGTGACACTTTGTTACTGGTGAGTTCGCGGTTTACATCGATGATGACGAATTTATCCTGCAGCGAAGCGACTTTCTGCAAGGCAGCATTGTACACATCATAATACTGGTCTTTGTTTGTAAGCGCCCAGAGATCCGGGAATACGATGAGGGTCACTTCATCGACCAGGTCCAATTTCAGCAATTCGGCTTTGTAGGTGTTGACATCGATGCCTGTGCGGGCATAGGCGCCAATTGAATGTATATAACAGGGGCCGCCACCATTGTCAAAATAGTGTTTTACGGCGTAATACATCACATTGAGATAGTTGGCAGACAATTGGGCCTCGGCCGGCAGGTTCAGCTTTACCGTTACCTGGGCTTTGACCACATCGGGCATACCATAGTACAGTTCGTAATCGGCCAGGGAGCCGATCTTATACGACATACCGGTCAAATCGCCATCTTTCACCTCTGTAGCTTTTTGGGTCACCCCGAAAAAGCAGGGAATGGCGGTTTCTACCGAAGCCACGGAAGGTGGCAGCTTTACGATTTCTTCCAGGTATACACCGGGAGTTTTATAACTAAATGCCATATTGTTTTTTTTAGCTTTAGAAATTTATTTGTTGATGGTAATTGTTGACGTGTTGGTAGCGGCGTTGTAGTTGTTCATCGGGTCTATCGGAGTATATTTCTTCTTACTGCCGTTTTCGATCGACACCAGCTTCGATTTATAGAGGTATACCCTGTAATTGTTGACCGTGCCGGTGACACGTTTATAATTGGGCATTTGCGGATGCGGTACTGCTACAGCGCCCACAATCTCTACCCCATCGAGCATTAGTTTGGAGCCAGCGTCGTAAGTAGGCACATTTAACGTCAGGTTGATCGTGGTCTGAAATGACGGGAAGTGAACAATGAAATTATTGATCTCGCTATACTTGCCGGCTTCCGTTTCCGTAACGGCGAGGTTGCCCTGCGGGATATTGACCACCCCCAGCGTATTGACCGGCATAGCCCCGTCCGTGACCACAATCTTTGGAAAACTGGCCAACGCGCTGTTGTCACTTTGCCGGTTGAAGGAGAGGGCAATGGTCTTGAAACGTTGTTCGTACAACGCGTTGTGTATGGCTTTCAGGTCTTCGTCTTTTACGAGGGGGTAAGCGTTGCCAGCGATGGTCACTTTCACGTCCAGTGTCTTTGTCCCTTTTTCCAGTGGCTGTTGCATCAACGATCGAATGCCGGCTACGGTAACGTTGGTTGGTATATAAGGCAGCAGGTCACCCGCTGCCAATTCGGCCGCTGCTCCACAAGGCAGACAGGCCACCGTCTTTTTCCGGAAGACATAGTTCACTGCCGGCAATAGAGGCTTTACTACCAATAGCCGATTGTTGAAAGGCAGCCCGCTGGGCCTTATCTTTTCCATATGGGGCGCGGTGAGATAAAATGACAAGACTGCCGGTAATTTCGCGAGCGGCGTTAGAGGAGCACCGCCGTTAAACTCGTAAGAGACCAGCAGCCGGGTATAATGATCGGTTTGATCGATATAGCCACCCAATTGACTCATACGCTCCGCCAGATCTGCAACGGGTTCCAGCACAAAGTGGCGACCACTCGTATAGTCGATCACATTACCGGCATTATTTCCTTCTTCCAGGAAATTGGCTGTATGAAAGAGTGTTAATATGGGCGTTAATTTCTTCACGTCGGTTAATTCTTTTTGTGGAGGGCATTGACCTTGGTCTCTTCGATCGGCGGGCCGCCGGGCGTTATGTCGGCATTGTCTACAGGTATGGTCTTGAATTTGTACACCACCGAGGGGTGATACTTTCCGCCAAAGAGGCCCCAGAGATCATTCGTTTGTTCGTAATTCAGCGAAACGAATTCGGCACGTACTTCTTCCAGACCGGGAGGATAATTACCGGGTACTACCGCCGATGTTTTATCGATGCGGGGCTTGCTTTGAAAATACTGCACCACATTCTCCAGCATATCGATGCCCTGGTAAGACTCCGTATCCTTGGTATAAAAAGTAAACAGACAAATAATATTGAGCCAAACCGGAGGTTTACGATACGTGATCTCATTGTTCACCTTCACGTAATTATCGGGCGCTTTCAACATCTTATCTTCTTCGATACTGACGATGCTGATCACAATCTTGTCGGCTGCTGCATTTTTATCGTCGATGATATTATTGAGATTGGCAGCAACGACGAAATCACCGTTGGTCCCAATTTTATTCGAGATAAACGTGTTCAGGTCTTTTTTCAGAAAGGCAATGAAAGGGCCCATTGTAATTTTTCGTTTCGAAATAGAAAAACGCATCCTGCCACCTGCAATCAGCAGGTGTTCAGCATGGAAGCAATGATGCTCCCCTACAGCAATACAGGAACGTAGCAGCTATACAGGCATAAACGACCTGTACGAACAAATGGATGTTTACTTCGGATGATACCAGTGCAAATGATCAGTGAATGATAGTTTCAGAGGGAGTCGGATGGATTGTAACTGGGTTATCTACGTATCAGAGCTGGGAAAGGAAAAGGTATGAGAAATTCAATATTTCATCAAATGTCTACGAAACTATTTAAAGCGCCAATACCCAATTCGTGGTATTTTCTAAAGACACCACAAATAGTTTACCTATTAGTGGTATGCGGCCTTGCGCCAGAACTTTTCTGGGTACATAAAAAGGTCCCGGCCTTTACCGGGACCTCCCAACCTTCATTACCATCTCAATTTGTAGTAGGTGTTGTAGTTTGGATACTGTATCCAGGGGCCAATGGCTCCATTGGCATTGTTACGCGTCCACAACGTGTACGAAACAGGTAGCTTCTTTTCATACTTCATATCGCGGTACTCCTGGTCATGGAAGCGGACATAACCTGAATCGGTTCTGCCATAAAAGCTAATCTTCACGGGATTGTTGGCTGCAATGGGTTCAAACAACAGCAATCCAAACAATTCATTGGTCGTCGTCGGCACCACCCGCATATTACGCCAGGTAGTGTAGGGATTGTCTTTGTTGTCGTAGGTAATTCGACCTTGATCTCTGGTTCGCCTGGTGCAGTGGCTTTTGTATTCGCGGCGGAAGGATCTGTATGATAATAATTAGCCCACTTGTAGTTGGGTGAATTCCCTTCATAAGCATAGGTAACATAACTGTACTGGCAGGGAGTGAACAGGCATGTTAGCGATCAGTACCCCCGTTCGCCGGCCATTTGCACCGGAGCTACCGCAATAAGCAATACCTGCATACAACAATGCCTCCCGTTATTACAGGAGGCATTTTCTTTTTATACAAGCTATCGTAGAATCATTTGCTGAGGTACACACGCCGGAAATACTGCCCGCCATTAGCGCCTACCTTCGACCACTGAAAAGTAAAGGCATTGGCCGTCAACGTAACGATCCGGGCCGTATCATGTACCAGCATATCTTTTACCACCAGGCGGTTGTTGGTAAACAGCTCATAAGTGGAGCTATACGTATTTTGATTGGCGTGAACGACTACCGCACCCGTACTATTGAACTTCCAATAATCCTCCGACTTACCCATATATACACCGGGCGTGGGATATAAGGTCAACCCATTCTCTATAAAAAAATAATTTCCAATGTTGGTGGAGGAATCTTTTACAACCTTCCAGTCCGCCTGAACCAGGGCTATCGAATCAGTAAAGGTGGGCGTTCCGGTTGTTTGCACCTCGGGATCTTTGGTGCAGGCCGTTAACAACGTGATGGTCGTAACAAAAACTATAGCAGATAATAATACGGCTGGTCGCATATCGTGAGTTGTTGCTTGAAACTACGATATTCCACAATTCCCGGCTATCCAATCTTTAATTCCCATCCGCAATATCGACCATCCGCCGTTTAAATCAACCCCATGCGCTCGGCGATCTTACAGGCTTCCAATGAATTGGACACCTGCAGCTTCTCGAAGATATTCTGCCGGTGCCGGTTAACGGTATGCTGGCTGATGGATAGTTTCGCGGCGATCTCCTTACTCCTGCTCCCTTCCCGGATCAAGGAAAGCACTTCCTTCTCACGCCAGCTCAGCAAGCTGTACACCTGCTCTTTACCCGTTTCCACGACCCTGCCACGGCGTGTATTCACGATCAATCCCTCTGCCGGTTCCAGGTGGCTGGCTTCCATATACAGCGTATACAGGCACAAGGCCAGGCGGATACTGCCATCATCGGCACCGGATATATAGAACAGGCGGTGACGTATGGCCCGGTACTGGCCATTACAATCCTGCATACGCAGGCGACATATCAATTGGTAATCGGATCGCTCCCCGACAGGCAACTTTTTCATCAGGTGAAAGAATTGCAATTCCAGGCTGTGCTTAACCAGCAGGTCGTCCGGATGTATGCGATCGAGCAACTCACGCTCCCAGATCGATTCTATCACCTGCCCGTCCTGCAAACCGGGCATGCCCCATTCGGCCGCAATACCATTGTGATAGATATAACTTCTGTTGGCATGCATATCACTCAATACACTGATGGCATTTTCCATCCCAGCATACAGCCGGGCGACCGACTGGCCCAGCTGCAAATAGCCATTGGCATCGGCAGCACCGGTAAACGACTGCAGCAGCAGCGTATCATTGAGTGTATAGTACAGATTGTTCAATCCCTCCGCGAAATGGCTGTTTTTAACCATTGGGCACTGTTCCGGCAGGCAGTAGTTTTGCCGCGAGAAACAGACCGGCTGGCAGGTCCATGTTGCCGGTAAAACTAAGTAATTACACCATAACCATCATTGAGTATGAAAATGTTATCCCGTTGGGTGGCCATGGCTGGCTTGTTGACCGCACAGGCCGCAGCTGCCCAAAGCCTCGAAAAAATGCAATGGTTCAATGAACCTGCCAAATGGAGTATCAAAGACAAAGCCCTGAAAGTATCCGTCACCCCGCAAACCGATTACTGGCGGATTTCTCATTATGGCTTTACGGTGGATGATGCACCTTTTTACTATGCCACGTATGGCGGAGAGTTTGAAGTGAAGGTAAAGTTGACCGGCCAATACAAAGCACGCTTTGACCAGATGGGACTGATGATCCGGATCGACGAGCAAAACTATATCAAGACCGGCATAGAATTCGTGGATGGCAAATTCAACGTCAGCACCGTAGTGACGAATAAAACCAGCGATTGGAGCGTCATGCCGCTGGAAAAAGCACCACCCTTCATTTGGGTCAAAGCCATCAGAAGACTGGATGCCGTGGAGATCTTCTTCTCCTACGATGATAAGACCTACACCATGACCCGCAATGCGCCCCTCAAAGACAATACACCCGTCATGGTAGGATTGATGGCTGCCTCGCCCGATGGACAGGGCTTCGAAGCCACTTTTGAACAGTTTACCGTGACACACCTGCCCGACCTGCGCCGGCAGGAATGGCTAAAAGCCAACACACCCGCGAAGTAAGTATAGCCATAAAAAAACCTCCCGTAGACACGGGAGGTTTTGATTGCTATATAAACATATAAACTACTATTCTTTAAAGAGCTTCCGGCTCACCTGGTGGGCACCATCGCTGACGATCAGCTGGTACACACCGGCAGGCAGATGCCCCATCGGTAACTGACAGGCCGTTCCCTTGAGCGTAGCCTGCGTCACCAACACCCCCACCGCATTGAACAACCTGATCTGCGCACCAGTCCCTACGCCGTCCACGCGGATGTTGACATGATCACGCACCGGGTTGGGATAAATACCCGTGATTGATAAGGCTCCTGCAGGTGCTCCGGCACGCGGGGTGGTACCACCAGTCAACAAGGCATTGGATGGCTCCACGCCAGCGATCAACGCTCCTTTGTAGTAAACAGTGATCCGCTCATTGAGTGCTAATGAACCCGGTATCGTATAGGAGTGATCGTCTGCCTGATTGAAAACAGCCCAATCGTTCTTAGCGATCCGGAACTGGATATTGCCCGTATTACACAAAGGATAAAAACGACCGGCAGCAGCGGAGAAGCCCAATTCCAGGTAGGCATCGGCACCGGCCAGTGGTTCGGGCAACCTGGTAAAGGTGCTCGTGACGTTATTGGCGCCCAACTGCGCGTAGTCGATCCAGCGGTTCAAGGGCACATTGCTCTCGGCGGTAAACCAGTAACGCACCGTGATGTCTTTGTAATCGAGCGCCACATTGCCTGTATTGTTGATGATCAGCGTGGCACTGATGCTGTTGTTACCAGCTTGCTTATTGGCAGCCAGCACCGCCAGGTTCACCTGCGCGGTCGCCGCTAATGGTGCTGTACCTGCAATCAACCGACCATTGCGGTATACGGTAATGTGCTCGTTCGAAGCATAGGTGGTATTGGCTGCATAAGAATGATCGTCGCTTTCACTAAAAAGCCCCCAGTTGGTATTGCCAGCCCTTGATTGTATCACGCCGCTATTGCCCCCTGCCGCCAACAAACCCGCACTGGCATCAAACCGATACTCGATGTATCCATAGGCACCGAGGTAGGGCATAGGCAGTGACTTGTATTGCGCCTGCACTTTATTGCCCAGTGTTGCATAGTCGATCCAGGTATTGATACCGGTGTAGTTTTCGGGCGTGATCCAGTAGCGGGCCGTCAACTCACCATACGACAAGGCTACCGTATCGAGGTTCACCAGTTTCAGGTAAGGACGAAGGCTATTGCCGGTGGTATTGGCGCCATTACCGTTGAGGTGATCGACCCGCAGGTGATACGGCAATACATTCAATAGTCGACTGGCGCTGGCTTCCTGGTATTGTTCATTGCCAGCCTGCTGCGCGGTGATGAGGGCGCTGCCTGCCGCCTTCACCGTTACTGTACCGGTGGCGTCGACAACAGCAATGCTGGTATCGGCGCTTGTATAGGTAAGCGGTAAACCGGTACTGGCACTGGCTGTGACCACGAAATCGGCATCGCCCGGGCGACGGGCATCCATCGGAGCCAGTGTGATCAATTGGTATTTAAGCGGCTCCTGTCCATTGGCCAACAGTGCCACTTCCGCATCGTTCATGCCATAGCTATAGATGCGCGCATCATCATATTGGTGATCACAATATGGATCGTTGGGGAATTGAGAGCGACCAAAATAGTTGTTGCGGGTACTGCCCATCTGCGACGGCTTTACGGTAGCAGCACTATCCCGGTATTGCAACTGGCCATTTACATACAGCTTAAATACATTCCCTTGCTGGCTGATCGCCACATGCACCCACTCGTTGAGGGGCATGGCGTAAGGAATATACCGGTCGTAGGTACCCGCGGGGCAGGTGATCTTATACCGTACCTGGTTGTTGTTGATGCGGGGCACCAGCACCATGAAAGTGCCGGCATCATTGCCAAAATCAAATAGCCGGGTATTGTTAGCCTGGTTCGCGGGCAGTTTGATCCAGCTCGCGATCGTGAAGTCGTTGATGGTTTGCAGCACGCCTTCCGGCAATTGTACATACGATTTGGCAGCAACGGTCAATCCCACGCCACCGGTAGCACTGTCCTTACCAGCTACCCAGCCAGCTCCCGCATTCAATGTACCATGATAGGCACCCCAAACATCCTCAGCCAACGAACCGGTTGCTTCATTGAATGCAATGTGCAGGTGCTGACCAAAGATGGGTATACCCGCTAGTTCACTGCTAGCAGGACCAGTACCAGCTGCATTGACTGCAATGATCTTATAATGATAAGTATGATCGTTCACGACATTGGTATCGGCGTACCGGACTGCATTCAGATTTGTAGCCAGGGTTGTATACAAGCCACTGACAGCATCAGCCCGTTGTATTTCATAGCGAGCATCATACATAAAATCCCAACTGAGGGTAATACGTCGGTCGCCCGAAGCGATTCGCGGCTTCACCACCATACCAGGCGCTACCAGTGGCTGCGTCGTTAGCGGCAGTACGGTCGAGTTAGCACTTTCACCCGCCGAGTTGAGGGTCGTCACCACATAGTAGTAGGTAGTAGCAGACGCGAGTGTCGAATCGAAATAAGTGAGCTGACTGGTTCTGCCCAGGATGGTCTCAAAGGGACCTGCCGCAGACAAACCTCTTTTCAGGTTGTAAGACCGTACATTGGTACCAGTATTCCAGACAAGCTTTACCTGGTTGGATGCCAGCACCTCGCCTGTGAGCGACGAAGGCGGCACCGGCGTTGCGTCGCGCTGCACCACGTATGGGGCGCTGTAGACAAATTGAATACCGTCGCGACCGATCGCTTTGATGCGATAAGTTGCTTTCGTGGCAACACTATCTACAAAAACAAGGTCGCTGCCTGCTGCATAACCCGTGTCAGTATGGATGCCCACAAAAGCCGTATCTAAACCGTCCAGCTTACGCTCCAGCACATAGCCTGAACCTGTTTCTCCATTCAGGTCTTTGTATCCCAAGGTTACCTTGGTGTAATCTGCTTCATCGATCACGCCGGTGATCGGAGGTGCCACCAGTTTCCAGTTGTGCACAAAAGCCTGTCCGGGCGTATAGGCAAAATTGGAGCGGTTGGCAGCATAGTATTTACCAGCCTTGGTCAGCGTATCTGCCAGCACCATGGCCCGTTTGTTCTCTACCCAGTTGTAGATGGAATACCGTTCTACAAACGACGTGGTATCCAGTACTTCCAGGATCCCCTTGAGGTCGTTGTATTGTTTTTCGAACTGCGCGGTGGGGTCCGAAGGCCAGGCCTCTCCCGTCCAGTTGGCGCCGTTGTTCCATTCCGTGATCCATAACGGACGCTTTACCCGATCATAGATCGCTTTTAGTCCGCTGTACCATTGCGCCGGGGTGCGACTGTTCCAATAACAATGTACCGCCACGAAATCGACCCGGTAGTTGAGCGAATCACATTTCGCGAGGAAATCAGTTATCCAGTTGTTGGATGGATTGGCTGGTGAGGGAGAACCAATCCGCAATCCCGACTTCATCATTTCCGGCCATTGCTGAATGGCGGTAGCGACAGACATATTGGCCTGGTCGGCCTGGTCGGGCTCATTAAAACCGAGCAAGGTATTGGAATTGTTCTTGCTGTTGATATCGGCCCAGCCCGGCCAGCCGGCATTGTGACGGATCAACGCATAATCATAATCGGCTGTTGGTGTACCACCAATATTCCAGTCATAGAACCAGGTGGAGTTGGTCAGTGATACCGGCAGGCCACCACCGGCCCAGCCTTTCTTCGACACCCAATTCCATTTAAACACCCGGATGAAGGACACGGTATTATCGAGTCCCTGCGGCATGGTGTTCACCACCAGATCACTGTCGTTGGCAATGAACACGCGGCTATAGCCGGAGCCATCCGGGTTGTTGGCCAGCGTAGCCATATAGCCCCGGCGCAAGCGGAATGAGCGAACGCTGTTGTCGAACGTAGCCAGGCTATCGTGGTAAGTATTCACGTTGAAAGAGCGGGTATTGCCTGCCAGCCCCGGCGACGTAAATACCTGCAAGGCCTCGTTGGCGATGAGGTTGCCGTTGGGGATCAGCACGGTTCCATTCTTGTACACGGCCAGCCGGTGGTTGGCATTACCGGCAGCAGGCGTTCCGTTGATCGTTACCTGATCGAGCCAGTTGGCAGCGACCTGCGAGGGTTTCACATTGTCGAAGAAAAGCCACGCATCGGGATGATCGAGCGCCACCGTCGAGTTGACCATCGGTGTATAATTACCATTGAGGTGCAGATCGGTTTTACCAGCCACGACGTAATGCGTGTTGAAGCTGGTGATATACGAAGCAGTCGCCCCGGTAACCGACACCGTTTGCCTTACGCCGGTTTCAATGGCAGCGGGTGCATAGGCCCCTTCTTCGTAGGTAACCGAACTAATGTCCATATTCACTGCACCTGCCGGATAGTTCTTGCCAAACAGGAATCTTGGTTCGGCATAAAATTTTCGCAGGGCCAGTTCGGCAATGGAGAAGAGCCCCCAGTCGCCGGTAAACGTCAGGTAGTAGGTACCCGCCTCCTGGGAGGTGAAGAGAAAGTTTTCCCGTTTCAGCACCCGTGTACCAGTGGTGGCGAAGGTATGGGTAGCGTACCGGTCGGTGACCGCGGTCGTTTTACCGATCCCCACAGTGATGCTGCGGCCGCTGGTGGCATTGGATACATAAGCGTGCAGCATCGAAAAATCATACGCCGTATTGGCTTCCAGGATTACGGGGTAATGATACACCATGCTCTGCACAGGTGCACCATCCCAGCGGATGTATAGTATGCGGCCAATATAAGCGCCGCCGCCATCGAGTGTATGCGTATTGCTGGTGGCGTTGACGTCCATATAACGCGAACCGCTGGTGCCATTGGCTACATTGAAGAAACCAGACACCGTAGCGCCGGTGTAGCCCCAGCCATAGTCGGTGGGGCGGCCCGTATTGTTAGGCGCCGTACCCGCCCAGTTGGACAACAACGAAGCGCTGCTGCCATATGGAGGATCATTGACCTCGGCCCCGTTCACGATGTCTTTGATCGTTGACAGCGGCTGGGTTTCAATGTAGGCGCCATTCTGGTAGATATGGGCCGAATCGTTGCGAACGGCTATCCGGAAAACGTGCTGTTCGGCTGCCCGCGACAATGTAATCGGACGGGATGCAGCCAGCGGTGCCGAATAGCGCAGATGGGTGGGATCGAGCGTCAGGCGCCAGCCACGCATGGCCGAGTTGCGGCCTTCGAGGTCGAGCCCGCGGCCACTGGCCGCATTCACGCGCGCTTTCACCTCGAGGGTATAACTCGGCGGCAAAGGCATAAACACCGAAACGGTGTCAGCAGCGGTGGCATTGGTAAAGGAGCGGTTGGAAAGTAGGTTTTGCTGAAGCGAGGCTTTCACCGGAAGATTGGGTGCCTGGGCACGGAGTTGTACCACAGACAGGCACCATAGGCCCCATAGGAGCACGTAGCGCTTTTTACTCATACGCAAGGTTTATCGTTATGGTTATTAAATACGGTGCAATCAGGAACTGCCGTCAAAACAGCAACAGATCCGCAAAATAGAACCAGCGTTTTTGCAGCGGCGGGGGGATTCGGTAAAAAAAGAGGGGGATTTGGGAAAAGAACGGTGACGACCTTGTGACCAGTTCTGGTTATATTAAATAGTCAATCGCAGACCTTGCACGAAGCGTAGATCTACGAACACGAACAACCGTTCATTTACTACCCATAGCGGTCTACTCGTTATTATGTGATCTAATAAGGCAACAGGAAAGTCAATCGCAGTCTAAAAAGAAAATTCCGAAGGAAAAACCCTACTACAGCATCCAAAAGTTGTTAAGATGACCAACAGCCTGTTTGTTTAGCAAAGCGACAATCAAGCGGTTTAAACATCCAACGTCCAACCGGACTCAACTAAAAAGGCGCAGCAAGTTTCTTAGTGCCGGCTATACAAGATTCAGGTGGTCGCAATTGACAATTATCAAACAAGCCACCCTTATTACGAACAATTCAGGCCATAAACAGACCCCAGGGTGCTGATAATGATAATTAATGGTCACTTTTGCAAAACCAGGAAAGCCTGCTTTTCGTATAATTTTTAGTAGCAGTAAACGGCCACCGATAGTTGATGATTTTCCAAATGCGTTTGAATCATCGCCAGCCTACTCCCATTTTTCTGCAACAGGGGATTTGATGCGAATAAATTAACCGGCTCATTTCCCAGATTGGTACAGTAATTGCGCCTGTGAAGCGATTCGATCCGCCCCCTGTCAAAACTCGGCACGTCCACATGTTAAGGCGATGCAGATCCCTGGCCCACCCACCTGGTGATGCAAAGCAATGATCAGCTAAGCGGACGCTATTTACCTTCTGTCTACCAAATTGAAATGGCAAAAACGCAAATGCTTCGCATTTGAAATGACCATGTAGTGCTATCACTGCAAGGACATGACGGACGACTTTTTATTTCATCACCAAAGTGCGCTGAATTACTATGAAAAATCTTTTACTCTTCCTGGGCTTGTTCATTACCTTAACCGTATCTGCCCAGCAAGTGCCCAAAAGCTTGCGTGCCGCCAATGGCGACAACCTCGGCTTTTACCAGTACACACCGAAAAACTACAACACGAGTACCAAGTACCCCCTCATTATTTCCCTGCACGGGGTGGGCGAACGAGGCAATGGTACCACCGAACTGAAGAATGTACTGGGTATAGGCATACCGGCCGCCATCAATGCCGGGTACGATATGACCTTTACCTGGAATGGAAAAACCGAGAGCTTCGTGGTTTTGTCGCCCCAGCTGACTTTCAACTACGGTGGATGGGGAAACTGGCACATCGACGAGATGATCAATTATGCCAAGAAAAACCTGAGCATCGATGAAGACCGCATCTTCCTCACCGGCATGAGTCTCGGTGGTGGTGCCGTTTGGCAATATATCGGCGGCTCGCTCGCCAACTCCCAGAAGCTGGCCGGCGTCGTACTGTGCTGCGCCGTAGGCCCCTGGTACATCGATTTCTCCAATATCACCAAAGCCAATCTCCCCATCTGGGCTTTCCACGCGCAAAACGACTACACCGTAGGCCCCAATGCCACCACCAACGGCATCGCCAATATCAACAAACTCAACCCAGCAGTGGTGCCTTACATGACCATCTACCCGACTGGCGGTCATATTATCTGGGGCGAGGTATACGACGTTACCCACAACAAGCAGGATCCCAATATTTACGAATGGTTCCTGGCCCAGAATAAGAAATTACCCGTCAACAAAAGACCTACGGCCGTTGCCGGTGATGATATTATTACCAGCCCCACTGCTGCCACGGTCACTCTAAATAGCTCGAGATCATCGGACCCCGATGGTAAACTTGTACGTTACGTGTGGCGCAAGATCAGCGGCCCTGCCGCCGGCACCATCCAGACACCTGTATCGACCACCGGTGGTACGACCCTGGTGACAGGACTTACAGTGGCAGGCACTTACCTATATGAACTGAAAGTAGCCGATGAACGCTGCGACTGGGATATGGACACCGTGAAAGTAACCGTATCGGCAGGTCCGCCCCCCGCCGGCAATAAACCACCGGTCGTAGATGCAGGCGACGACATCGTTGTACAACAGCCTGTTACCCAGGTAGCACTGCGCGGATCGGCCACCGATCCGGACGGCCGCATCATCAGTTATACCTGGATCCAGACCAAAGGCCCGCAGGGTGCGCGCATCGAGAACCCTAACAATGCCACTACCCAGGTAGTAGGATTGCTGGTGGGCGATTACAGCTTCAGGCTGATTGCCGTAGACGACAAAAACGTTACTGCCGGCGACGATATCAACGTGAAGGTGTTGACGGCCGACGGACGTGGTTCAACCGGCGTCAACCCCGGTCCCAATGTAACCATCACGTTGCCTACCAACTCGCTGACCCTCGATGGTACCGCTTCCTACGATCCTTATGGAGGCAGCATCTACGGCTGGCGCTGGATCAAACTCAGCGGCCCCGCCGCCGGCACCGTCACCAACACCGGCGTTTCGGTCACCACAGCCACCGGCCTGGTAGCCGGCAACTATGTATTCCAGCTTACGACCTGGAACAGTCTCTGGGTACCTCAATCGGCTACGAAGATCGTCACAGTACTGAAAGCCACGGGCAATCCCAACAATCCTGATAATGGCAATGGCGGCAACCCCGGCAATCCACCTGCCAACACGCAGATCGCAAAAGCAGGTCCCGACCAAACCATTCAGTTGCCTACCAACAGCGTAACGCTCAATGGTTCTGCTTCGGTAGATCCGGCTGGCGCACTGACCGGCATCGGCTGGACAAAGCTCAGCGGCCCGGCCAGCGGCACTATTACAAACAGTAAAGCACTTACCACCACCGTAACCGGACTCACAGAAGGCTCCTACCAGTTCCGCCTCACTGTGCTGAATTCACAGTCGGTGCCTTCCTCTGATACCATGGTCGTGACCGTGAAAGCGGCACCCAAACCATCAGCTCCCCGCGACGTAGCGAAAGCAGGAGCCGACCAAACCATTCAGTTGCCCACCAACAGCGTGACACTGAACGGATCACAATCCATCGATCCTACCGGACCACTTACCGGTATCTCCTGGACGAAAGTCAGCGGCCCGGCAGGTGGCAACATCACCAGCAGCGGCGCCCTTACGACCACCGTTACCGGCCTGAGCGCAGGCACCTACGAATTCCGCCTCACCGTGATGAACTCCGAATCGGTACCTTCCTCTGACGAGGTCATCATTACCGTAAAACCAGCGGTACAAGGCCCCGTAACACCACGGGATGTTGCGAAAGCAGGCCCCGACCAAACCATTCAATTGCCCACCAGCAGCGTAACGCTCAACGGATCGCAATCCATTGACCCTACCGGCAAACTGCTGGGCATCGACTGGAAAAAGATCAGCGGCCCCAGCAGCGGTACCATCACTGATCCAAAGGCGTTGACTACCACGGTAACCGGTCTTACAGAAGGGGTGCATGCTTATCGTTTGCTGGTGTATAATTCACAGTGGGTTCCTTCTATGGATACCGTGGTGATCACGGTAAAAGCCGGCACTGAACCCAAGCCACCTACCAGCCCACGCGATATAGCCAAAGCAGGACCCGACCAAACCATTCAATTACCCAACAGTAGCGTAACGCTGAATGGTACACAATCCATCGATCCCAATGGCGCCCTGCTCGGTGTGGATTGGAAACAGATCAGCGGTCCTGCCACCAGCACCATCACCAATGCCAAAGCATTGACGACGACAATTACCGGACTGAAAGAAGGGGTATATGCCTTCCGCCTTCTGGTATACAATACACAGTGGGTGCCTTCGATGGATACGGTACAGATCACCGTGAAAGCGGCGACCACTACCACCCCACCACCAGTCAACGATTACCGTCGTATCGCGAAAGCCGGTCCCGACCAAACGATTAAGCTACCCACCAATACCGTTTCACTGGATGGATCTGCCACTACTGATCCGAGAGGTCCGCTGAGAGGCATTGGCTGGACGAAGCTGAGTGGTCCTGCTGCAGGAACCATTACCACCTCGAATGCACTGAAAACAACAGTGACCGGTTTGGCCGCAGGTATCTATCAATTCCGGCTGTTGGTGTACAACACCGAGTGGGTTCCTTCCTACGATACTATTCAGGTAACTGTACAGGCAGCGGGCAACACCCTGCTGACCGATACACGTAGCGTGAACAGCAGTATTACTGAGGACCTGATCACTCCGGTAGACGATAAACTGGTGATCTTCCCCAATCCTGCACAGAGCCAGGTCAACGTACAAGCGTCCAGCAATGTGCAGGGCGCTGCCAACCTGAACGTGTACGATATGAGTGGCAAGCTAGTACTCAAAGTAGCCTTCCAGAAAGCGCAGTCGCTGCATCAGCAGGTACTGAACATCACCTCCCTGAAACCAGGTCTGTACCAGGTAGAGGTATTGATCGGAAGGAAAACCAGGTTGAAGACGAAGTTTGTAAAACTGTAACTTACTGATCACTTCCAATACAAAGGCCGCCACGATCGTATCGTGGCGGCCTTTTCTATGATGGTAGTAAAAATTTATGAGGTGGTTGTCCGGAAACCCGCGGGCTACCCCTTTACATTCGCAGCCTCTACGATGGGTAACAACTCCTGGAGGTTACGCATAATAAAGTCAGGATCTGCAGTAACCAACTGATCAAAGGTATGGGCACCGGTAGTGATGCCGATACTGAACCGGCAACCCGCATTGCGGCCTTCCTCGATATCGATGATGGAATCTCCCACTTTCAGCACTTGCTGCGCATCGGTAATACCTTGCTGTTGCATCGCCAGCAGGATCATATCAGGACCCGGCCTGCCGGTAGTCACATCGGAGGCAGTAACCAGTCCATCGAAATCGACACCTTTCACCCAACCGATCTTTTCGACCAGTGACTCGGCCGTCTTGCGATCATAACCGGTGTTCATCACCACCTGTACGCCGCGGTCACGAAGGGCATGAAACAATTCAAGGGCGTAGGGCTGCCCGGAGATCGGTTTTGTACGATAGGCTTCTTCCAGCAGCACACGGAAACGATTGAATATATCGCCAGCCAATACATCGTCCTGAATACCTTTCATCGCCAACACACTTTTGATGGCTTGCAGCTTTTCCTTACCGGCGCCTTCGGCAAGCACTTGCTCCAGGGTAAAATCGAATCCTTGCTCATTGATGGCCGTACGCACCGCTTTGTACACGAGATTATCCTCGTTTACGGTAGTACCCGCCATATCAAAAATTGCCAGTCGTATCATAAGAAAACTGATTGATCAACGAAAATATTTGGCTGGCCGGGAACGAAGCCTGCGGCCACTTTAAGCTATTATTAAATTATTACAATCAGCAACGTAGTCTATGAGCGATCAGCTGCTTTATCGATGAACAACATACTGTGGAAGCTACTCGCAGCCCGGTGCACATGTAGCGTCCAGTCATCGGCCGCCTCACCGTCTGCTCCGTCCGAGATGTATTTCAGGCAGAGGAACGGAATGTTTTCCTGCTTAGCTATCAGCGCCAGCGGATAAGCTTCCATATCTACCAGGTTATAGGCCGTAACGGCATGGTTCATCTCGAAGCTGTCGCCTGTGCCGACGGTTCCCTGTACACAGTCATCCATTGTCAATCCGTATTCCAGCACCACCGGAATACCCGACAAGGGTGTTTCGTACAATTCAAAACCCAGTCCCCGTACATCCATATCACGCTGAATAAACCGCGTACAACAGACGACCTCTCCTTTCTTGAAATGATTGCTGCCGGCAGAACCCAGGTTGATGATCAACGACGGGCGCTGCTGGTGAATAGCTCGCGTAAGAGCAATAGCAGCACTGACCTTACCAATGCCGGTAACCAGTTTGTTGACTTCATGAAAAGCATCGCCCGCCTCAGAATCGAGCGCAAAAACAAACAAGGCATGGTCGAGCACATAAGACTGTCCGGAAATGGTGATCATATAATAGTAGTAAAGTAGCTGCTTTAGGGTGATGGCAATGATCGATGCATTGCACGGGCGCAAAAATAATACATTGAGGAGCGATATCAGCTTGCCCCACAAATAACCCCGACAGCCCGTTGCCACAGCCACACAAAACACAAAAAAGGCCGCTCGCGCGGCCTTCGACCCTGGAAAGGGTCAATCGTCATAGGACAAGGTGCAGTTCCTTCAGACTGCGAACTCAAACACTAACAAACTACTAAAAACGGCTTACTACTCTCCGCACAGCGCGTCGACACTGTGCGGGGAGGCGATCGACCTGTGAAAAACCACTAACGCAGGTCATCGCATCACCATTTCAGTTTTCTTCCGCAACATCCCCCGCAGTGCCACCTTTACGGCGGCAACAACTCGCTTCAGGATCTCAACCGGTAAAACCGGTCGATAAGGTTACTGATGAGCAAGCCCAGGATGATGCCGGCAAACAACGTAAAGACTACCAGCATAGGTCAGGATTTTGGTAGTCGGGCAAGCCGGCCACGGTTTTGTAAAGGGTACCAGATCTTTTTTCATGGACATACAGGTTTAGTGACATGGTTTCAGAGATAGGTTTACGGTTAGGGTATGTTTAATTTCGTTCAGATACGTATATTTGTTTGGAACGATCAAGACACAATAATAGGAACTATTTGGAACTATTGCAAGTATTTTGGGAACTTTGTTTTCCACAATTCCCCCTTAACTGATTATCATGGCATTTGGTAAGGAAATAAAAAGATTGCGCGACAGCATCAACCTCTCTGCCCAGAAACTCGCCGACCTCATTGGCATCGATGCCGAGCGGCTGCGTAAATGGGAACAAAAAGACCTGAACCCACGGGAAGAAGATGTAGCCCGCATCGAGCAGTTTTTCGGCATCACGCTGGAAGAAGTAATGCAACTGGAACACTTACGGGCAGCCCGTTTGATCCCCCGCACCAATACAGATAACCTGCAACAGGCTGTCGCCCGTATTACCGAAGCGCGCGAAGCCAAGGGCATGACGCAAACGGATGTGGCCGAGCAGTTGGCGACCAGCCTGGGCCAAACCTACTCCCTACGCCAATACCAGAAAATGGAAGCCGGAGAGTTTCCCAAGTTCAAAAAAGAAATCGTCAGGCAGTTGGAACAGGTGCTTAACGTCAGCCTATATGAACTAATATATGAACCAATTCAGAAACCATCGGAGGCGTTCGAATCCCTCTTCGACGGCACGGTCAACCACTTGGCCCAACGCCGCAAGCTGAAAACAGAAGAAGACACCAGCCATGACGGCATCATTTACGTACCCATTGCTGCGCAGGCAGGATATGCCAAATCGGTCGGTAGCCAGCTGTACCTGCACCAACTGCAACAATTCGTGTTGCCCGGTTTCCCCTACCGGGGTGAGCAGTACCGCGTATTTGAAGTGAAAGGCGACAGCATGGAGCCCGTTTTCAAAGAAGGCTACCACCTCATCTGTGAGCGCATAGAACAGGATGCCTGGCGGCAGATCGCCGAGTTCTATGCCTACATCATTGTATTGGAACAGGACATCATCCTCAAGCGCCTGGCATTCAAGAATGACGACAACTACGTAGCCATCAGCGACAACGAATTCTATAAGCAATTCCTGTTGCCCATGAAAGACATCAAAGAGTTATGGCTCGTAAAACGCAAGATGGATTGGGAAATGGCGCCCGGTAAGAAATACAAGATCGAGATTTAAGACGCGAACATCGTTCAGACAACCACCTGATACTTCCCCCGGCCCCCGGCCCACTGGCCTGGTAATTGAAGTGCTTTTCCCGTTCGGCGGGGAATGATATATTTGCCGCCCATTGAAGAGTAACCCACAAAAAATGATACTATGTCAAAACTCACAATAGATATCCCGCATCAATTATCACAGGAAGAAGCGCTCAAGCGCATTAAAGGTCTGTTGACCAATTTGAAGGAAGAACAGAAAGACATTATTTCCGGTGTATCGGAAAACTGGCAGGGACAGAAAGGCGATTTCAGTTTTTCTGCCAAAGGATTCGACCTGGCTGGTAATATAGACGTAAGCCCCGATAAGGTCGCCATCAACGCCGATCTGCCATTCGCCTTGTCGTTTTTCAAAGGCATGATCAGCAATGTGATCCAGCAAAAGGCCGCCGAATTATTGAAATAACTACCATAAAAAAACAGGCAGGCTGCTTTCGCTACCTGCCTGCATCTTTTTAAATCAGCACTGATGGACACTCCGCTGCGACGTTTGCGGTCTATTGTCCACTATTGCCCTTCGTGAGTACATCCAAGATCGGTTTGTCAAGGCTGGGCAGCGATGGCTGTTCAGGGGTCAACAACTCCAGTACCACCAGTTCATTCTTTCCCTGCTTCAACCACTCCACCGGCACATATACGGTTTGCTGTGGACCGATCGACCAGTAGCGGCCAAGATGATGGTCATTGATCCACACACTGCCCTTACCCCAGTTGCGCATGTCGAGATAGGTATCACCCGGTGTAGCCAGGTCAAACACGGCTTTCTTCACAACCGGCGCTCCCTTTACCTTAACCCCTTTCTTCAGTTTGACTTGATCGATGCGATCAAAAGGCAGCGAATACATTTGCCAGTTACGCAGTTCCTGTCCATTGAAACGCACGCCTTCCGTAATCCCCTTTTCATTCTTCAGCAGGTTGGGCCCAAAATTGATGCGGCCCATATTCTCCACCAGGATATCGATGGTTACCGTTCCGGCAGGCAGATCCACCTCCAGGCTATCCTGTTTCAGGCGCCTGTCCAATACCCCTACCCGCTTGCCATTGATGAACACCAGTCCATAGTCACGCAGCTCTTTGATACTGAGCATACCCTTACGGCCACCGGGCTGTTGCGTACGGTACAGCACATAGCCGTAAGCCTGTTTCAGTTTTTCGAAAGTAAGTGGCGTAGCTGCCTTCACTGGCGCCGGCAACACTGAAAAGATATCGGCAGACGTAGTAAACGTCAATGCAGGTAGCGTAATCGCCGGCTTGGCGGCAGGCACGGCCGGCAAGGTTTGCCCGGCAGGCAGGTTCTTCTGGATCATGCTGCGAAACAACATGAATTTATGCGTAGCGTTGCCCGCTTCATCGAGCGGTGCATCATAATCATAACTACTGGTTTGCGGTTCATAAAAACCGGTGTCGTAACAATTGGCACCATTCATATAGCCACGCGTGGTACCACCATGAAACATATACATATTCACCGACAGGCCTTCTGCCAACAGGTTGTCGAGCTTACCGGCATAGTCTTCTGCAGGCACTTTATGGTGCACCACTCCCCACCAATCGAACCAGGCAGGATACCACTCGGCCACCATAAACGGGCCTTTGCCATTATGGTATTTCCGCACCAGGTCTTTCACCTGTTCGGGACGGTCGAGCCCGTTTACCGTAGGCAGAAAGCCAGGCAGGTGCCCACGCACGACATCCTTGGCAGGATCGGAGGTATACAACAGGCAATCAAAACCTGCGTCCACAAATAGTTGCTGGTTGATAGCCAGGTATTCCTTGTCACCACCATAAGAACCATATTCGTTCTCAAACTGTACCATCAACACATTACCGCCATGTGTTACCAGGTACGGCGCCAGTTGCTTGCCCACCTGGCTGATATAGCTTTTATAAGCAGCGAGGTACTGCGGTTCGCGGCTGCGCACCTGTAATCCCTTAATATTTTGTAGCCAGTAGGGGTAACCGCCAAATTCCCATTCCGCACATACATAGGGACTGGGGCGCAATACCACCCATAACCCTTCCTCCTGGGCAATTTTCACAAAGGCACCAATATCGTTGTTGCCCGAAAAATCATATACACCCTGCTGGGGCTCATGCAGGTTCCAGAATACGTACGTACCAATCGTATTGATCCCCATGGCCTTCGCCATCTTCATCCGATGACGCCAGGCTTCCTTAGGCACCCGTGGATAATGGATCTCACCCGATATCATCTGAAATGGTTTACCATCGAGCAGAAAATGCTCGTCCCCCAATTTGAAATCATGGGTTGCCTGTGCCGACGCCCATAGTTGCACACAAAATAAACCAACCACTAATACAATCCATCTGCGCATACACTATAATTCTTTAAAATGAATAAAATTTCACCCTTGCCAGCTCAGTGACTGAACAGGCAGGGAAATCGCCATCACTGGTTCTATTTCGATCCCACCACGATGGTCATGATACTTTCTGGTTGAATGGTCACCACACCAGTCGCCTGTTGTTTTGCCAGGTGCTGTTCCGCACTGGTGGTATAGGTGGTGATTTGTTGTATAGCTTTTGAACGGCTACCAGCAGTCTGCAAGCTGAGTTGCTTCGCTTCTTTACTACCGTTGACGACCACTGCTACCAGGTGGCCGCTCTTGCTATCGCGGTAGGCGGATACGTAACACTGTTCGGGTGCACCGGCCAGCGTGGCTTCTATCCTTTGCATGCCCGGCCTTACAAAACGGCTGTAATTGCCGAGTGCCCACATCATTTTGCTGTCGGAATAGTTGCCATCGGTTTTATTCCTGTCTACATACACCAGTCCGTCTTTGTAATCGTAAGCAGATATCGCCAGCCACCACTGCCAGGCGGTAGCATTGGCAACGGCCAGGTCGGTATGTATGGTGCGTGCCACGTACAAGGCAGCACGGATTCCCGTATCTTTTTTGTTGCCGTTGATCTCACCATCGTTGTCTCCGAGGATACAATACTCCGATTGCCAGAAACGCAAGCCTTTAACCTCCCCCACTTTCGCAGCCAGTTGCTGGCGCAAAGCCACACCGGCGGCATACGGCGATGTACTGAAATAACTATGTCCCGCCAACACCTTGGCTACCTGCGGTATATTGCCCACATAGGTGGCGGGTTTCGTCACTTGAAAAAAAGCTTCCACCTGGTTGCCTCTGCCCGGCCTGTCATCATCCTTCAGCAGGTACTTGAGGTGGCCCGCTTCAGCGATCAGGACCTCCGTGCTTAACTTAGCAGACTTCAACTGCATAGCGAGGGCTTTCGTTAGTCCGCTGATTTGTTCATTGGTATAAGGACAGCCTTCCTGTCCGCCATCGCTCCAATCCCACTGCGGCTCATTGACCGGACTGATATAATTGAAGTGCACACCGGTCTGTTGCTGCAATCCTTTCAGGGCTTCCACCGTGTACAAGACGAATTTCTCGTAATGCTGACTGTCGATATTGGTCACCCCTTTTAGAGCGGTGAACGCTTTGCCATTGCGCGTGTACTGCACCGGCGGACTGTTGTAGAAAGCCAGGTAGTCCTTCACCCCTCTCGCTTTGGCCGCCTGGAGAAACCATTGCTGGCCTGCCTGGCGCCCAAAATTGTATTGGCCATTCTCCTCCAGGAAAGACTCGGCGCGGCGCCACTCGTCACGGATACCGCTGGCCGCCCCCTGTTGGGTGCTGCCACCTCCCAGGTTGAAACGCCACATGGAAAGACCAATGCCCTTGGGTTGACCATTGGCCAGGGTGTCCATACTGAACAACCAGTCGGCGATCGCATTTCTTTTGGCATCGGGCCACTGACCCACAAACTGGCCAGCCCAGGCATCGGAGGCACTGAAGTTCTCGATGGTTTGATAGGTTTTCCGGGTATCGAGCGTAAGCGTCATGGACCCACCGGACTGAGCGATAGCCGCACTGCAACACAGCAGGCTGCAAGCGGATACGAATGCTGTAAGCGAATTTCTCTTCATGTAATGCCGGGTTTATGAAAAACTGCCAGCCGTCGGCTATTGACGGCCGGCAGTTGCTAAAATAGACTATAGTTGCACGATCTGCCACTGCTGATTGCGTGCTCCGCTATAGGGCCACTGGATCACCGTGCCACCATTGGCGGTGGAAGCACCATTCAGGTCCAGCGACAAACCACTGTTGCGGTTGATGATCTCGAAATAACCAAATCCCATATCGATGATCTGCCATTGCTGGTTATTACCGCCCCAATAATCCCACTGCACGATGGCGGTTCCACCTGTGGTGGAACTACCATTCACATCCAGCCCCTTGTTGCTGTTGCGGTTGATGATGCTGAAATAACCGTTGCCCAGGCTGGTGATCTTCCATTGCTGGTTGTTGCCACCCCAGTAATCCCATTGTACGATGGCGCCTCCATTGGCGGTGGAGCTACCATTTACATCGAGCGCTTTATTGCTGTTGCGGCACACGATGCGGTACCAGGCTGCACTGCTGAAACTACCCAACGGCTGCGAAAGCGTTGTATTGTTCCAGGCATACTGCAACCGGGTAAGTCCCGAGGCATTGTTGGTCGTCAGGGTCGTGCCGCTCAGGGTAAGCAGGCTATAGGTATCGCCATTCCGCAGGCCGGGCCAGTATACACAACCCATACCGCGGCTGCGGATGCGGTTGGTGAGCCCCTGAAAGTAAGCGATTTCGCGGTCTGTACCGGCGGCACCCGTGTAGTTCTTACCGTTGGTCATCGGAATACCAAATTCAGTCACGATGGTGCGGTCGGGATAGGCAATGGATTCCACGGCCGATTCCCAGTCACCGACAGTATTGCGGTTGTTATCGAACCAGGTATAGTTGTGGTACGAAAGCAGGCAATTGGTAAACCGGCTATCGGAGCCCACCACGTTCACATCCTGCGCGTAGCCCGAACCATCGAGCACGATGCGGCCATGGGGTACGGATGAATAATTACTTAAGAAAGTTGCGTAAATGTTTTTAAGATCGGTAGCGCTGTAGCCATGGGGTTCATTGAACGGTTCAAGATATACCCGGCTATTGCTGCCGTACTTGGTAACGACGGCCTGCCACATGTTCCAGAACTGGGTGGTGTTGTCGATCGTACCATTGCGTGAACTCGCGCCTTCCCAATAGGCAAGGATCACGTTCATACTTTTTTCGAGGGCCGCATCGATAGCGCCGCAGTAGGCGGTCCACCAGGATTCCAATACAGTAGGTGGATTGATGGGGATGCGGATGGTATTGGCCCCTCTTGCCTGGAAGGCCGTTAGGATGTTGTTGGCTTTGGACTTGGTAGTTGCGTAGTTGTCGGAAGAAGAAAGACCACTGATGACGACCCAGCCGTCTTCGAAATTGTCGTCGGGATCGGCCCAGTTCACTCCTTTGAAGCCACCTGTTGCCAGGGTTTGCACTTCTTCGGGAGGAGTAACGGTGTTGTTGTCAGCTTGTTTGTCCGAAAGGTTTTTGTTGCAGGCTACGAGCGCCAGCAGGATGATCACATAGCAGGATAAGTGTTTCATTACAATCGTTTTTTTATGATGAAGGTTTAATGCATCATTCCTGTATGGGTGCGGATCATAGGCATTAATGGTGGCAGGGGCCCGGGCTCTCCACCGGGACACCCTGCCTTTCCACTAATAATTATCGTTTTGTTTCAACTTGTAATTGGAGGCTTGAATTTCAGCACGGGGTATGGGCAACCAGTAGTGCTGTGTCAGGAACTTACGTCCATCCAGCGCCACTTTTGTCGCATACGTATACGTAGTGCCATTTTTGGTGATTGTTATGCCGTTGGCGGGTTTGTTCTCCGTTACATCGGCAATCTTCCAGCGACGTACGTCATAGAAGCGATGTTCTTCGAAGGCCAGCTCTACCCTTCTTTCGGAACGGATCAGGTCACGCATTTGCGCTTGCGATCTGCCAACAGGGATGGCAGGCATACCTACACTGGAGCGTGCACGTACCAGGTTCACTGCCTGACGGGGCGTCAAAGTAGCACCGGAAGGGACTACATCTGGGCCACCCACTTCATTGGCTGCTTCCGCATAGTTGAGCAATACTTCCGCATAGCGGATATAGATCCAGGGCTGGAAGCCTGCATTACCCCATGGGTTTTGCAATGGATACGCATCGTTCATAAACTTCTTCAGGTAGTAGCCTGTTTTGGAAGTGTTCCAGTTATCAGGACCATCCTTACTATCCTTACCACCGGGTGTATAGGTGTCGATGGTGCTGCCGCGGTAAGAGGCGCCATTGTACAGGATCGTGAAATAGAAACGGGGATCGCGGTTGGCATAAGGCTGTGCCGGGTTGTAGCTGGTGCCTGCATCTGTGATCGCCGATCCATCCATCATGCGATAGTCGTCGACCAGGTTTTGCAAGGGCAGGTTACCACCCCAGCCACCATAGCTATTGGGACCATTGGCGATCTCCAGGTGGGTATGGTTGGCATTCTTGGTATACAGACGGGCAAAGATGATCTCGTTGTTGCCGGTGGCATCGAGAAACAGCTTATCATATCCACCCTGGAAGAGACTGTATTTGTTCATCGCGATCACCGCCTGGTTGGCAGTTACGGCATCAGCCCAGGTACCGGTAGCATAGAGCGGGCTGGCGGCATACAATAATAAACGGGCTTTCAGGGCGAGGGCTGCTCCTTTGGTAGCACGACCCAGCGGCCAGTTGCCGTCGTTATCAGTTGGCAGCAGAGCAGCCGCCTGATCAAATTGACTTACCGCATAGTCGATGCTGGCCTTCAGCGTAGCACGCTGGAAGAGCGCATCGTTCTGCAGGTTATCACCCAGCTCGAGCACCTGGTCACCCATCAATACCACACCGCCATAGTTGCGGATCAGGTCGAGGTAGCGGAAGGCGCGGATAAATTGCAGTTCGCCTTTGAGACGATTCTTGCGCGCATCGCTCATCTTGATTTGTGTAAGTCCATTGAGTGCAAAGTTCACTTCGCGGATACTGCGGTAGCTGCGGGGCCAGATGGTGCCGGCCATACCCACGTTTTCGGGCGCCAGCAAACCACGCTGAATGGTCCAGGTATTGTCGTCGTTGTTGTAGATCGACTCATCCGTGATGGAGCTCCACATACTGTACTCCATACCACGTCCGAAACCCGGATCGGTACCATCCCCTTCTTTGTCCTGTAGTCGGGCACCGATGTAGCGGTTCACGACAAACGCTTCAAACACCGTACTGTCTGCCAGCACCGCCGCTTCGGAAAATTTATCGGTCGGATTGATCTCGAGAAAGTTTTTCTTGCAACTGAAGAGCAGGGAACTGAGGGCCGCTGCACTGATTATATGGAATAATTTCTTGTTAAGCATCGTTCGCATTTTAAGGTTAGAACCGGACGTTTACACCCACATTGATGATCCTTTGCTGCGGATAGAATTGACCGCTGCCGCTGTTACCTTCCGGATCGTAATCTTTCACCTTCGTGATGGTAAACAGGTTGAAGGCATTGACATAGAAACGCACCGCCTGCAGGTGTACTGCACTCAGGGCCTTCCCGGCCAGGTTATACCCCAACTCCACATTCTTCAGGCGGAAGAAAGCAGCATTGTTGAGCCAGAAGGTGTTGTTGTACAGACCACCGTTCACAGAAGAGGAGGCACGTGTATCCACTCTTGGATAAGATCCATTGGTATTGGTGGGGCTCCAGCGATTATCGGCCCAGCTGCTGTAGAAATTACCTACTGTACCAGACTCGGGCAATACATACTGGCTCACCTTGGCCTGGCCGGCAAATACCGCCTGCAGGTCGAAGTTCTTGAAACCTACATTCAGTACAGTACCATACGTAATCAGCGGGATATTGCCATACTCGGTACGCACCTGGTCATCGGCCGTGATCTTACCGTCGCCATTATAATCTTCATAGATCAGGTCGCCTGGTTGAGCACCACTGAGGTGAGGCGTCTTGTCGATCTCATCCTGTGTACGGAAAATACCGGTAGCCCTGTATAATAAATAGGTATTGAGCGGGTGACCGGTCTGGCGCTGATAATCCAGCACACCGGGTGCTTCGTCGATAAAATCGATCGTACTCTTCGCATACGTGAAGTTGGCGGTAATGCCATACTGCCAGTCACCCCGACGCTTGTTGTAACCCACGGTAGCTTCTACACCCTGGTTGCTAACCTTACCGATGTTCTCGGAAGGCACCAGCGGATCGGCCCCAAACGGATTCACGATACCAGATACAAAGGGAATGGAAGCATTACGCACCGCGAGGATATTGGAACGCTTCTGGTTGAAGTAAACGAATTCGAAGTTGAAGTCATTGAACAGCACACCCTCAATCGCGATATCCGCTTTACGTGCATCTTCCCAATGAATGTTAAGGTTGGCCAGTTTGGTAAGGTCCAGGCCCGGTACGATCACGGGACCGTTGCTGGTTTGTACCACCATCTGGTTCTTCAACGAGTAGTTGGTGAAATATTGGAACAGACCTACGTTATCGTTACCCAGCGCACCATACGAAGCGCGGATCTTGAGGTCACGTACAAAGTTCACGTTCTGGAAGAACGACTCTTTGGAGATTCTCCAACCCACCGATGCGGAGGGGAAATAACCATACTGGTTGCCCTTAGGGAAGGTAGAAGAACCGTCGATACGCATTTGCAGATCGACCAGGTATTTTTCCTGGAAGTCGTACGACACTTTACCGAAATAACTTTTGCGCGTGAAGCTGTAGCTGCTACCGGTGTTGTCGCGATCGGTAGCGGCACTGCCACCCTGCGACAGTTCGGGCGTCAGCACACTGAGGAAGTTGATACGGTTAGCCGAGAAATTCTCCCGCTTTACCTGGCTCTGCTCATAACCTACAAACGCATTGAGGTTGTGATCGCCCCAGCCACGCTGGTAGTTGACCTTGATGTTGTAAGTAGCCTGGTTCATGTTCTGCTGCGACTCGTTGAGCTGCGCAGCATTGTTGTTGCCACCTACGATACGGTTGTTGTAAGCACCGGTAGTCTTATCGTACGAATACAATATATAAGGAGTGGAAAAATTCTTACCAAATGTCCACGACTTATCGAAGGCAGCAAATCCATCGATCGACAATCCCTTCACTGCGGAGATGTTATAGCTGCCCTTGAGGATACCATTGAATACCTGCGTGGGGTTGCGGTTGATACCACCGGCATCGGTTGCCATCATGACCGGATTGTTGCCTTCAATACCATAAGAGGGCAATCCGTTGGGATAGCGTGCAGGAATGGTGGAATAAGCGCGATAGATGGAACGGAAGATATCGCCGGCACCAGCGGTGGGGAACTGACGGTCTTCTTCACGGCCCGAGAGATACAGGCTCACTTTGAAATCCTTCGTGATGTTCGCATCGATATTAGAGCGGAAATTGTACTGCTTGTATTTGGTGATACCATTGCGGTACAGGCCATCCTGGTTCAGCATACCTGCTGAAATGAAGTAGCGCACATTTTCCGAACCGCCCGTGACGGATACGTTGGCCTGGGTTTGCGGGGCCGAGCTCCGGAGGGTTTCTTTGGTCCAGTCGGTATTGGGATAGTTGATCGGATCGCTGCCATCGGCAAATTTCTGGATGTCGGTCGCAGAATACTGCTGGTTCATACCACCCGCCCTGTTGTTGTAATAGGCGATCTCGTTGGTGATGGTGGCGTAGGTAGCGGCATCTGCCATTTTCGGCAGGCGCGTGGGAGAAGCAAAACCCTGGTTGAAGCTGGCGTTGATCACGGGTTTACCCGATTTACCGCGTTTGGTGGTAATTAAGATAACACCGTTGGCCGCCCGGCTACCGTAGATGGCAGCAGAGGCGTCTTTCAGTACAGAGATGCTTTCGATGTCGTTGGGATTGAGGCGCTCCAGACCACCGATCTGCCCCGGCACCCCGTCTACCACGATGAGTACATCGTTGTTGCCGGTGGTGGCCAAACCACGGATGGTGAAGGAAGAACCATCATAACCCGGCTCACCGCTGCGGTTGTTGATCACCATACCGGAAAAACGGCCTGCCAGCGAATTCGAAAGGTTTGCCTGGGGGCTTTTCACCAGGTCGCCGCCCTTAACCACCGAGATGGAGCCGGTCAGCGTGGCTTTCTTTTGGGTATTGTACCCCACCACTACTACCTCGCCCAGGTTGGCGTCGATCGGGTCGAGCGATACCGTCAGACTACCCGATTCGGGAACCGTCTGTTCTTTGGAAGTAAAATTTACGTGTGTGAAAACCAGGGTAGCGCCGGCGGCGGCCTGGATGGAGAACTTGCCCTGTTCGTCGGTCACGGCGACTGTTTGTGTACCTTTTACCGAAACGGTGACACCAGCAACTGGCGCATCGGCCGCTCGAACGGTACCCGTGACAGGTTGTTGGGCCCATAAGGAAAGACTAAATAAAGAGCATAGACTACAGAGCAGTAGCTTCAGGGGTATACCCTCTGGCAAGAATCGTCTCATAATACAAGCGATGTTTAGTTTTTAATGTCGTTTACCGCAATCAATGGGACAGCACATACGGGGGCCATGGCTATCCGGCCTGAATAATAAAGGTAATGGAGGAAGGGAGGGTGCTACGGTGGGCCAGCTGTTAAAATGTGGGGGGTAAATTGTATGAAAACCCGTGGGTGGTAAACTATTTAGGGTATTGGAAATCAATGAATGGGACCAGCACGATGTGAAACCGGTCAACACCCGCAAGGCTCCATGGAGGGAGCGCCAACCAGGTAGTGGACGGCCTGACCAGCCCTTACTGTCCGTCTTCCGGACGGATCAGGTGGTGATCGCTGTTGAAGGTCTGCCGGTATTTCTTGATGTACTCCGAGGGCGTCATCCCAAACAACTTCACAAACTGTTCCCGGAAATACCGCACGTCGCCGATGCCGACCTGGAAGGCCGCCTGGTTCACGTTCAGGTTTTCCCGGATCATCAGCACGGCGGCCCGCCTCAGCCGCACCGACCGGATAAAGGCATTGAGCGACTGCCCGGAAATATGCTTCACCTTTAAATATAAGGTCGACCGGCTCAGGCCCATAGCCTTGCAAAACTTCTGGATGGTGAAATCCTCCGTATCCAGGTTCTGCTCCACCACTTTGATACAGCTGCCCAGGAATTCCCGGTATTCGGCCGGCACCTTCACCGACGACTCACCCAGGGTAATATTGTCGAGGAAGTACCGCTGCAGCTGGTTCCGGTTGCGGATGGTGGTCTCCACCCGCGCCAGCAGCAACTGGCTATCGAACGGTTTGGTAATATAGTCATCAGCTCCGCCCTCGATCCCTTTGAGCCGGGTTTCGGCGGCCGAAGCGGCGGTGAGCAGGATGACGGGGATATGCCCCAGGGTTTCGGACTGCTTCACTTTACTGCAAAGTTCCAGGCCGTCGATCCCATCCATATTGATATCGCTGATGATCAGGTCGGGCAGGTGCTGGGCTGCCAGCTCCAGGCCCTTCATACCATTTTCGGCCGCGTAGACAAAATATTTATCCCGGAAAATGTGTTGCAGGTAGTCGCGGATCTCCGCATTGTCGTCGACCACCAACACCGTTTTCTTTTCGGTCACCAATTCATCTACCGACTTCCCGGCGGCCAGCACAGGGGTAGCCAGGGCTACGGGTTGCGCCGTTTCGCCCGCCAGTTCTTCCAGCAATTGATGATCTGCCTGCCCATCGGCCTGGATGCTGTTGGCGGGCAAATGCACTTTGCCTTTCAGCAGGGTGATGGTGAACACGGCTCCTGCCTCACCGGCGCTGCCCACTTCTACCGTACCCTGGTGGCTGGTGATGAAATGTTTTACCAGGTAGAGCCCGATGCCAAACCCTGTTTTCTGGGTACGGGCACCGTTGACCTGCTGAAACTTTTCGAAGATCGATTCCCGATCCGCTTCCGCAATACCGCAACCGCTGTCGCTGATGGCCAGCTGGACGGTATTTGCCGTAGGCTTGATGGTGAAACTGATCGTTCCGCCGTCGGGCGTAAACTTGAACGCATTGGACAGCAGGTTGAACAAGGCGATCTCTATTTTTTCATAGTCGCCGTACAACATGATCTCCTGTTCACTCGAAATGAAACGATAATCGATATGGCGTGCATGGGCCTGCTGTACAAAACACTGGTACACTTCATCGCAGAGCTGCACGATGTTGAGGTGCGCAATTTTCAATACATCTTTTTCACTGCCTGCCTTGCGGAACAGCAACAGTTGGTCTACCAGGCTCAGCAGGCGTCGTGCATTGCGATAAGCAACGGTGAGCCCTACATCGGTGTGCTGCTGCAACTTCTCTTTAAGGGGGTTGATGATCAGCGACAGGGGTGTACGGAACTCGTGCGAAATATTGGTGAAGAAGGAAAGCTTACGCTCTGCCAGTTCTTTGTCTTTTTCATGTTCGAGGTGGGCCAGCCTGATCTCATAACGCAATCGCTCCTGCCTGCGGGCGTAACGGATATACCCATAGATAAGACTGAAGAAAGCCAACCCATACAGTACATACGCCCACCAACTGCGGTACCAGGGGGGCAGTACGGTTACCTGCAACAAACTCGTCTCTGCGCCCCAGCTGCCATCGGGGTTGGAAGCTTTTACCAGGAACTCATAATTGCCTTCCTGCAAGCGCGAGTAGTTGGCCGTGCGGCTACCCCTCACATGGTTCCAGGATTTATCCCATCCCTTGAGCATGTAGGCGTATTTGATCTTGGCCGCATCCGAATAATCCAGTGCGAGGAAGTCGAGCAACAGGGCTGCCTTATCATAAGGAACCGTGATGTGCCGGATGGTTTCCAGTTCACGGGCGGTGATGCTGCCGTCGTGCTCGGCTACCGGCTGGTTGTTGATCTTGAGTCCGTCGAGAAACACCGTCGGGGTAGGTTTCTGCGCTGGTATACTATCGGGGTGAAAGATGTTGAAGCCTTTGATACCACCAAAGAGAAGATGCCCGGATGACAGGGCAAGGGCGGCGTTGAAACTAAACTGGTTGCTTTGCAGGCCATCGGTCTGCGAGAAGTTGGTGCAGGTTTGCGTAGCCGGGTTGAAGCGGGCGAGGCCATTGTAGGTACTGATCCAGCAATAACCTTTTTCATCTTCCAGCAGGCGCAGAATGGTATTGCTGGGCAACCCTTCGGAAGTGGTAAACTGTTTGAATCGTCCGGTCGTTTTATCGAGTAGCAACAAGCCGGCTCCTTGCGTTCCTACCCAGAAATTGCCTTTGCGGTCTTCGTGGATGGTGCGCACGGGAAAACCGATCGGATATACGCGGTGCTCTTTGTGCAACCGATCGATATGGATAACGGAAGTATAGTTGCCGCCCCAGAGGTCGCCGGCCCTGTCTTCGGTCATACATTGCAGGTTTACGATCGAGGCATCGAAGAGATCGAAGCGATTGGCTGCCCGGTTGAAACGGTAGAGGCTGCCATCATTGGTAGCGCCTGCCCAGATATCCTTTTGTCGATCCTGGTACACCAGCCAGCTGTTGTTTTCATAGGTATTGGTGTTGGGATTGAAGAGTGAGTAATGTTCAAAAGAGCTACTGTTCTTGCGCAGCCGGTTGACGGCACCAAACCAGGTTGAGATCCAGATATCGTCCAGGTCGTCTTTCATGATACCGGTAATGAAGTTGCTGCTGAGGGCTGAGGGATCGCCCGGTTTGCGCCGGTAATTGGTAAAGGTATTGCGTTGGCGATCCCAGTAGCGAAGCCCGGCTCCATCGGTACCGATGTATACATTGTGCCGTTCATCTTCACAAAAGGAGAGAATAAAATTATCGATGAGGTGATTGCCCCCGGTTGCCTGGTAGCTGATGTGGTGGAAGGGTTTGGCCTGTGGCTCGACGACATTGACGCCACCGCGCAGGGTACCCAGCCACATGCGGCCGTCGCGGTCTTCCAGTATAGAGTACACCACGTTGCTGTTGATGACCGGCGCGCCGTCTATGGTGGGATAAGGAGCCGCCTCGGGCGACTGCGGTTTCAGTTGGTAGAGACCGCCTCCATCGGAACCGATCCACAACACCTCCAGCTGATCGAGGTAAAGCGCTACTACATTGGTATTGCCGGGCATCTTGTTGTTCGATAGTTGACGAGTAGCAGGATCGTAAAGAAACAAGCCATTGCCATTACCGATCCATACCTGCCCGGCGCGATTGACACGCAGGCTATACGCTTGCGTCAACCCATCGCTGGACAGCTTCAATGATTTACGCAAGGGATCGTACACGTACAATCCGTAGCCCTGCACAAACACCCATATACGTTTATGCGTTTCATCGTATTCGATCCGGTTAGCGTGGTAATTATAGGTATTGCCGGAAGCAGTAGGCAGGGGTACCTGTATGGCAGTACGACTGTTGTTTTCAAAGAGCAGCAGGCCCATGAAATGTGATCCGGCCAACATGGAACCCTTACCGATATTGGTGAGGCAACTGATCTCCGATTGTATCTTGGCGCGTTTGTTTTGTTCTTTGTCGAGGTACCAGGCGGCAGCAAATTGCTCCGTTAAAGGGTTGTAGATATTGAGTCCCCGCTGCCCTCCTACCCATAACTGGTGCTGGTCATCGCCTTCTAGTGAATAAACGTTGTTGGTGGATAGCGACGTGCTGTCGCCGATGATGTTGCGGAAGATGCGGAAATTGTACCCGTCGTAGCGGTTGAGCCCGTCGTAAGTGCCCACCCAGATAAAGCCCTGGTGATCCTGGTAGAGGGTAAGGATGGCATTATTGGAAAGGCCCTGCTCGATACCCAGGTACCGTACAGGCAGATCATTGGCCTGCAATTGCAGGCAGGCAAGCAATAGCGTTACAAATAGTAGCGATAGTCTCCTCATCATACTGGCGTGGAATCGTAACAGCCGCAAAAGCGGCAGGTTCCGGGCTCAAATTACATTTTTCTGATGGATGTCGAGCTTTCGCCACCGGATTCATTGCAATCCATTGGTTAATCGGGGGCCTACCCCTCCTGCCGTTTGCTGCGCACGACCAGCCCGATGCTGACTACCAATATCCACAAAAAGAACATACCAGCTGCCAGGGGAATATTCCAGCCATTGACGCTGTAAAAATCAAGCGGTGTGGTCATGAAAAAATAAGTGGGAATAAAAGCGGCATTGTATACTGCACACACAAACCCCAGCCAGGCCATCCATCGTGGCAACAGCCGGGCCTGGAGCAACCACGCACTACCCGTGACGAGCATCATGGTGGTCAACAGCCGGTTGATGGGGCCATAGATCAACAAGGCGCCATTGGCTCCCTGCCCCACGAAGGTGGGATTCACCGGTTGGCTGCCCGCCCCCCAGGCCGCACCTGCCTGCATTGAGTCTGCTACCAGCGACACGATCGCAAAGCAAAGGGCAGCAGCAAACAACAGCGTGCCTGTCCCCAAAAGCTGGGGTGTATGTCTGTCGATAATGGTTTTAAGGCCGCTGAAAAAGGTGATCGCCCCCAGACAAATCAACAGATCGATCCCTATCCGGTACAGGATGATGGGCACTGGTGGAGTGCCGGCCGGCGTAGGGGTGTAAAAGAAATACAGTGGTATTTCCAACAATACCAATAGATAAAGCAGTATGCCGGCGATGCCGGTAAATTTAAACAACCGGGAACTTTTCATGGCTGATGAGCGTTTTGTCGCGCATCAGCAAGAATAGCCGCTTACTTCCAAAATAGATTATATTTAAAGGAGTAACACTTATACAAGCAGGAACGATGTCATTCCAACTAGCCGACATACCATCCAGCCATTTTCAACAACTCGACCAGTTCTTCGGACAGGGAAGCCATTTGTCGGGATTCACCGAAACAAGCCAACGTATTCAGCATCCCCACGTAGAGGGCCGCGCTACGGAATGGTATTTTGATGGTATTCGTATGGGCTACTCCGATTGGAAGTACCGGAAGGCAGTAGACCTGCCCTGGCGATACGATATCCAGGTAGACCTGATTACCCTGCAGGTGAACTTACGCGGCTCGGTATTCATGGGGCCGCACAGCGCACAAGCGCCACGCCTGTTTACGGGCGCGCAGCACAATTTGTTTTATGCCAACGGGCATGATCGCAATGAAGGATTTTTACGCAGCGATCGGCTGCGCTCTTCCCTGTTCTTTCTGCAGTTCAGCCGCGACAGCTTTCTGCGGATGGCTGCCCAGGCCAATGAACCGTTGCAGCGTTTCTGCGACCGGGTGCTCAGCGGTCAATCCACCTTGCTCAGCAGCAGCAACCTGCCGGTGGATACACCGATGCTCGGCATCATTCAACAAATCAACCATTGCCCCTATACCGGTGGGTTGAAACACCTGTTCCTCTTGTCCAAGTCGATCGAGTTGTTGGTATTGCAGGCAGCCGCCTGCGCAGACAAGGAAACTATCGTATACCAATACCTACAATCCGCGTCCGATATCGACGCCATCGTTGCGGCCAGGGAGCATATCATGAGCCACCTCGATGATCCACCCAGCCTTGCGGCGCTGGCCCGTATCGTGGGCATCAATGAATACAAGCTAAAGCGTGGCTTTAAAGAAGTATATGGCAATACGGTATTTGGTTACCTCGCCGAAGCCCGGCTCGAGCTGGCACGTACACAACTATTGCATACCCATCAGGCAGTCGCCGCGATCGCTGTATCGTTGGGATATGCTTCACCACAACATTTCAGTAAGGCTTTCAGCCGAAAATTTGGCCTTTCACCGCAGCAGTGGCGTAGGCAGTCAGCTGTGCGCCCATAAAAGCCATACAGCCCGGGGAAACGCCAGGCGTCTTTGTGACTACTTGCATCCACGGGTATAAAAAAAGCCTGTATCCAGTGTTAGATACAGGCTTACTATGAATCTGCTGCAAGAGCTGTGGGAAAACAGAACAACAGAGCCCCCTGGCTGATTATCCTACTTCTAAAATTTTACCGCTGCCGCCGTAGGGTAGCATCTCGACTTCATCCAGTGTTTTGAGGATGCCGTAGCAAACTCCAACTGTCACGACCAATGTATAATTTTCGTTGGGTGGCGTATCGTTACTGCTCAATACAATTTCCTGTGTGGGTGATCCCTCGAGCAGAGAAAACCAGTTTGTATAGCTATCCGCATCGGCAAAAGATCGTTCCTTATCAAACACCGACACATAACGTCCATTTTTCCAAACGACATCGGGAACCGCCGTCATCGTAGCGATAAAACGATAAAAAGGAGACCGCATAGAAGGAAAGAAATTGACATTTGGAATCAATGCCGGAATACGCAAGGTAGCAGTGAGTGTTTCCCTATTAATTGAACACTGCGGTGATAGGGTAACGACGCTGTCGAAAGGATTGGTACGGTTTAGTGAATACCCTTTAACGTACTCTTTGTGCTGTGACAGGAAAATACTTCTTTCTCCTAAATCCCCTTCGCCATCCAGTACCTGAACGGAGGACAAGATCCCATTGAGCGGCGCGGTTACGTTGTGGTCTCTGCAACATTTGTGCAAACGTAAAGCCCAATTGAGGTGGCCAACAATTACCGACCTGCCACCAAACTCTTTACCCGCGCGACAGAACAAATCCAACCGCGGGTCTCTTTTTTGTTTTGCCCTCGAATGACCGCTGCTTCTGCGAACAACTGGTCTATCGACACCTTTCATTTTGTAAATGGAAATACCATCGATCTTTCCCCGAATACCGTCTCCCATGCCTGGGTACATTTTTGCCATAAATAAGGTTTATATGATTAATAAAGATAGAAAAGCCCATAGCGGTCGCTATGGGACTTCCCGTTTACTTATGACGAAATTAATCCATACAACGGAAACATAGTAACTAAATAACATATTTTTAGCGGGGTTGCAGCGGCCCTATATAAGTCCGCTGCAACCCCGCTCCATCTCCGCTGCATCTCCGCTGTATCTCCGCTGCATCCTCTTGTAAGGCGTTAATTAGGAATCCCTTAGACTAGAATCAGGTATACACCGGCTCTCGGCAGGCATAAAAAAGCCCTGCCGGATGCACCGGCAGGGCTTTCAATATCAGGAAAAGCTGTTTAGAGCTTCTTTTTCCAAAGTGTGTTGAAACCACCCGTCATACCATAAGGCAGCACTTCTGCGATCTGGCAGTCGAGGGTTTGGAGCGCCTTGATGCGCTTGGTCAGCAGGGAGAAGGGGAATACGTCTTCTACGAAATTGGTCTTGCTGAACTTGATGATTTCGAACTTGTTGGCATCGGCCAGCTTCTTCAGGTCGGTTTGGGAGAAGAACTGTACGTGATCGAGGTTATCGGCCTGCGACTGTACGGTAGTGCCTTTATAACCCAGCATTTTCTTCAGTCCGTTGAGGAAGCGCTGCATGCCAGGGCTTTTGCGGGCAGCCAGCATGGGTTTGGTTACAAATACTTCACGGGGGCCCTTACCGTTGGGCACGGTCACCACGAGGGTACCTTCGTCTTTGAGCGATTTGTACAAAGTTTCCAGCAAGATGGAAGGCTGGTCCAGGTGCTCGAGTACTTCACTGCAAATAACAGCGTCGAACTGCTTGCCCTGGGCGATCAGGTCTTCGGCGCTGATCACGTCGAAGCGAACATTGGGTAGCTTGTTCTTACTTTTCGCCACGGCGATTGTCTTATCACTGATGTCGATACCCAGCACATTGTAGCCAAACTGGCCCAAGTGCCTGCTTATCACACCATTACCACAACCTACATCGAGGATGTTTCCTCCTGCAGGGATTGCCTTCGCCAGGCTCTCGGCAATAAATTTGAGGCGCTTGATGTCAGCAATGCGCTCATACTCATAAGAAATAGCTGTCTGTTGCATAATACAAAGTAACGAATGAGTTCAAAGATATGCAATAGCCCTCGAGTTTTTTCTTTAATTTATTGTAAATCAATCTACAGCAAACGAAGCAAAACTTGACAATTCCTTCCCGGTCAATGAGTTCGTGCCGGATGCGGCGGGAGAAAATACCCAATTAAGGGCGAGCGGCAATGATTTCGGGAAGCGTGAGTGGCATCTTACCTTGAGCAGGTGCGGGCGCTGGACACAGGCAGCCGTAAAAAAACATACCTGTAATAAACCTTCTCTGGAGATAAGCTTATTACAGGTATCAATCTGTCTTAGGATTGTTGGAAAAGTTCACCCAAACGATGACTATTTTCCATTGGAATTGGACAAATATCTTGCGGCAAAGTACCGGGCTTCTTCCTGCAGTATCTGTAATACATCAGGAGGAATATTATCATTGTACTGAGAACTGACATATTTGTACAGACTGGAAAAGTCTGAATGTGCACTCCTCACTTCCGCGATCAACTTCATGCGGGAAGATGTCTGCGCCGTAGCTGCCTCCAAAAACTTCTTTACTTCGTTACTGGTTATTAAACTCATAGGGATAAGCGTTAGGGCATGAAAATACAACAATACCGCATTTTGCAACCCATTAGCCCTATTAATATTTGAAAATACCGTTATTATGCGGTGTAGCGACCCCGTAAAAAAATCCGCTTTGTTTAACGCATGCCCGGAGGGAGTAACTAATTGCATTACAATGAACTTATGCGGGCATGAATAGTTGAATGTGGTTGTAACATTTCCTTTCGACCCCACACTAATGAGATATTCTTTACCTTCCAACGTATAAAACCACGTCTATGGGATTGTTTGACTTTATCAAGAATGAGTTTATCGAGGTCATCGAATGGGTAGATGATACCAGCGATACCGTCATCTATAAGTTTCCCGACAAGAACAACAAGATCATGAACGGCGCCCAGCTGACCGTGCGCGAATCGCAGGTGGCCGTATTGATGAACGAAGGTGAGTTTGGCGATGTATACATCCCCGGCCGCCATGAGCTGTCTACGCAGAACATGCCCATCACCACCACGCTGAACTCGTGGAAATACCTGTTCAACTCGCCGTTTAAAGTCGACATCTTCTATGTCAGCACCAAACAATTCACCAACCTGAAGTGGGGCACCTCCAACCCGATCATCGTACGTGATCCGGAATTCAAACAGGTACGTCTGCGCTCCTTCGGTACCTATACCATGCGGGTGATCGACCCCAAGAAATTCATCACCGAGTTTGCGGGCACCAATCCCTGGGTACGGGTGGAAGCTGTCAGCGAGCAATTGCGCAATACCATCGTCAGCAAGTTATCCGAAGGCCTGGCAGAAGCCGGCATTTCCGTACTCGACCTGGCAGCTAATTTTACAGAGATCGGTGAAAAGTTGAAGCCTGTTTTCCAGAAGGAATTCGACGTGTGGGGTATCGAGATCGGTAAGTTCTACATCGAGAATGTGACGCTGCCCGAAGAGGTGGAAAAGATGCTCGACAAAACGACGCAACTCAATATGTTGTCGGACAAGTTGAATCAATTCAACCAGATGCAGGGCGGTATTGCCCTTGAAAACCTCTCCAATAACCCCGGGGCTGCCAACACCGCCGGCATCGGTGCAGGCGTTATCCTGACCAACCTGCTACAGCCTCAGCAACAACAGCAACCCGCACAAAACAATGCGCCGGTAGCTGATCCCAACGAAAAGCAAAAGCTGGTCGACCTGCTCAAGCAATTGGGAGATCTGAAGGCGCAAGGCATCCTGACGGAAGAAGAATTCAATGTGAAAAAAGCCGAGATACTCGGTAAATTATAAGGCACTGCATTGGGGGTAGGTTATCATTGCTGCCTGCCCCCAATGCCTGTTCTACTGCAACACAAGGCAATATAGCTGGCCATCGATACCGGAGCTTAGATCAAGGCGACCAGCGGCACAACCAGCGTACCACTGATACGAAAATTTCCATGGAAACAACAACCACCTCCTCTTCTTCCCTATTGCTATTCCCCTGCCCGGGTTGCAACTCGCAATTGTATTTCAGTGCCAAATCGCAGCAGCTGGTGTGCGAACACTGCGGCACCAAGGTGGACATCGATAAAGCTACCGACCGCATCCAGGAAAACAACCTGCGCCAACAACTGGCCGTTGGTGGCGACGCCAGCGTAACCGTCGAACAGCTGGTATATAAATGCACCCGATGTGGCTCCGAATCGGCTTTCACCAATGAATTACCCACTTTCACCTGCAGCTTCTGCAACTTCGAAGCCGTAAATCCGGTCGCTTATAAAACCCGAATCATACAGCCTTCGGGCATGGTGCCGTTCAAGATCGATAAACAACAATCGGTCGATACTTTCAAAACCTGGATCGGTAAGGGATGGTGGGCACCCAACGACCTGCAAGCCATTGCCCGCCACGATGCCCTGCACGGTATCTACCTCCCCTTCTGGACCTACGACGCGCAAACCAACAGCGCCTGGAGCGGCTATGGCGGGCGCTACTATTACGAAACGGAATCGTACACCGATAGCAACGGCAATCGCCAGACGCGCCAGGTACAACGCACAGAATGGATCTACCGCAGTGGCACCTACGATCATTTCTTTGACGATATCCTCATCGGCGGCGCTACCGAGCTCACCCAAAGTGAATATGAAAGTGTATTTCCTTACCAGCTGCAGGAGCTCGTCAATTTCGATGCGCAATATTTATCGGGCTGGCAGGCCGATGTATATGACATTGCCGTGAATGACGGCTATGTAAAAGCAGAACAGATTATGCGGGACTCGATCCATGCGGCCTGCGTGGAGCGATGCCGTATCGATACGTACCGAGGACTGGAAGTGAACACCGACTATTCCAATCAAACCTACAAGCATATCCTGCTACCTATCTGGCTGTGCACCTACGCGTACAAGGGCAAGACCTACCATTTTCTCGTCAACGGACAAACGGGCAAGATCCATGGCAAAAAGCCGGTTTCCGCCTGGAAAGTTACCCTGGCCGTGCTCGCTGCACTGTTGATCATCATTGCGATCATCGTGCTGGCCAACGGGCAGTAAGGTCTATTGACATTTCGGCTTCCTGTTATTGCAATACACCATGCATTACTGGCTGACACACAACCCAGTCAATCAGTTCGCCTACAGCGATATTGTCCGTCTTATCCACGGGGGCTAATAACAACAATATGGAGGCGCCCGGCAGCGTTGATAGTAAAGCCGGTGCCGGGCAATTGGCCCGAAAACCTGCTGGTATCCCCTATGAATCACCGATTTGTCCTCTTTGTGATCCTGCTGTGTTCGATGGCTTTCTGCAGCCTCGAGGAACCTCCTGTTCATGTCCAAAACGAAGAGCGAGGACATAATGGTTGCCAGTTTTATTACGACAGTGTTTTGCAGGAGAAGGTACATATCACCGTGCAGAGCGATCCGGAATTTATCGGCGGTGCTGCCTCCTGGCAACGCTTCCTCAACAAAAACTTCCGCTTCCCGTTGGACATGAACGAAAACGGCGAAAATCAATATGGCGTTTACACGATCTGTGTGATCGATAAGGAAGGTAAATTACTGGATATACGCATCGATCAAAAACCAGACAGCTCCACGTACAGTCCACTTGACCGTGAGTTTATCCGACTGGTAAAACAAGTGCCTCGCTGGAAACCGGCGGTCTGCAATGGCCAGAAGGTAACCTGCGTAACGCAGCGCATCATCACCGGCTGCGTGTATTATGAATATGAGAATTAGAGAACTACTCCTTCACCGCCTCATCGATCGCGCGCAACAAGGATTTGGGATTGTCAGAAGGAAGGTCCTGCGTCATTTCCCAGATCATCACGCCTTTGAAGCCTTTCCGCTTTGCATAAGCCGTCTTCTCTTTGATCAACACCGGGCCGTTGAACTGCACCAGGTTGTGCTCGTTGGTTTCCGCCGGCAGAAAAGGAAACCAGCTTACAATATCTTTATAGTTCACCTGATCGGCCAGGCCACCTGCATCGGTCTTGAACTTATAGCCATAAAACGGCAATCCGATCACCATATTCGCAGTTTTCGTATACCCTTTCCGCTTCCAGAAATCCACCGCCTCCAGCACATGCTGAAAGGTGGCATGATTGCCATAGGGACTCGCTGCCCAGGCACCCGCCTGGTCATACACCATCAACTGGATCCAGTCTGCATACTTCAAAGCCCTCGCGCTGTAATACTCTCCGCCCCAGCCATGGGCCACCGTGGCTACCAGCTGCAACCCTTTCGCATGCAACTGCTCCGACATCACTTTCATCAACGCTTCAAAATTGGCCGCATTGGTATTGTCGCGGATCTGTTCCCAATCCATATCCGCCCCCTGTAACTGATTATCCAGGCAAAATTGGGTACAGGCAGCTGCAAAAGCCGTACGCCCGGCAGCGGTAGCCGCCATGATGAGCATCGAAGTATCTGATCCGCCACCCAGGCTGATGAGCCTTACCTTACCGGCACTGCGCGTTTTGAAAACATCGAATGCCCGTTGCTCTTCGTCTGTAAAAGACAGCAAACTGCCGTCGGGCCTTGCCTTGAGGAAGGCGAAGAACACGTGCGTCAGTTTGCTGTAGTCAATGGCAGCGCCGTCTTTCCAGGAAGGCACGTAACCGCCCACTATAAACGACGCTGCCTGTGCACTGCTCTTTGTGCAGCCAAGGAGCAGCAGGAAGGTTATGGTATAGATCGTTCGCATGATCAATTCAATGTCCTGAACACGTTACGGAACAGGGATTTGGTCGTATCGGCCGCGTCAGCATCGATGTACCAGCCATACATGCCTTTGTAGGCACTGGTCTTGATGAAGTCAGCCTTCTGCTTTACCAGCGGCACGCCATTGTAGTATACGCCTTTGGATACATTGATCTTTTCTTTGGTATCGGCCGCAGGATCCGCAGCAATGATGGCTTTGTAAGTCATATAGTCATAAGCCGACCAACCTGCACAATTACCATTGGCATCGAGTTCATTGTAGCGCAGGCCAAATGCCGGGAACCCTACCACCACCTTAGAGGCGGGCACATGAAACTGAGCCCATATATTGGCAGCTGTTTTCATGAACTCGAGGGAAGACGCCTGCCCTACCGGTGCACCCGGACCTACGTGTACGCCATCTTCAAAGGCGCGCACATTGACCCAGTCAACCGGCGTCAGATCAGGATACTCCCAATGTTGCCAGCCGGCACCCGCGGTAATGGTAATGATCGCATCTGTCGGCAAGGCTGCCCGCAATTCTTTTACAAACAACCCCAAGACCGTCAGGCTGGCGCCATAATTGGGCGATCCATTGAAGTCGGTCATCATCACATCCACGCCATCCATTTTGGTAGTCTGGAGGTAGTTCTTCACCTGCGCCACCAAACCCGCACGGAGACCGGGATTGCGCAGGGCCGGTCCCATATCATCACTTTCGTACAAAGCCCAGCCATCTACCGGCGACAGGCGGCCAAACAAGGTGAGCAATACCGGCAGTCCGCGGATATGACCGCGTGCCACCAGCTCGTCGGCCAATTGGTTGGCATTACCCCGGGTAATATCGAGCGATCCATCCGAGCTGACCCGGCCAAACTGTGCCGCTACATGTGTTACATAATTCCATTTCACATCGGCCCCTATCCCATCGATACTCAGGTAACCCATCACCACTTTGTTGAAATTCTTCCGGGTATAGGTCGTTGGTTTTACAATCACCTGTGAGGCTCTTGTAGACACCAGTCCGTTGTGCTCCACTTCCAGCTTGATATTGTACTCGCCACCAGCTGTAGGCGTAAACTTGAAGGTAGTATCGCTCGACTTTACTTCATCGTTCACCTTCCAGCTGATCTTTACCTTACCGGCTGGTGAATAGGTAATTCCGCCATAGGTGGCCGTTTGTCCCTGGTTGAGGATCACTGCCTGCGGAAAACTTCCCTGCGCATAAAAGATGCGGGGGTAATCGTTGGGACCAAACTCCGGGTCGTCGGCAATGTCTTTGTTGCAAGCCGCCACCAGCAGCGTGCTGAGCACCAGCACAGCCAATTGTATATCGAGCAGTTTCTTATTTTGTATAGTACGCATTTTGCAAAGATTGAGGTCGTTCAAAAATGAATATTAAGGCATATCCCACCATACACGGTTGCTCCAATCGTCTTTGCCGCCCATACGTCCGATCGCTTCTCCGGCATGGGTAGCATTGAGTGATTTTTCGGAGATGGGATACTCCAGCCTGCGCGGCATTTGTTGCGCATCGGAATAGCCACTCTTGAAGCCTGAAGGCAATACGGGATATCCGCTCCTGCGCAAATTGGCAAATGCTTCGGGACCATTCAGGAAATAAACGATCCACAGCTGGGTATTGATCTGCCTTAACTCGTTGCCGGGCGCCAGGGTATTGTCGGCAATGAACTTATTGATATCGGCATCGCTGATGGCCGGTGCGCCGGGATACAGGCTGAGTTGTTTACAGGCCGCCGTCAACCCATTCTTGTAGTGTTCCTCAGCCGAAACGCCCAGGGTAATGCCGAACCGGAAGGAGGCATCTGCCAGTAACAGCTCTGTCTCTGCATAACCCAGGTGCAGGTAAGGCGCGTTGGGTGCAATGAGCCAGTTGGCGACCTGGATGAACTGCTCGTTGTTGGATACCGGTACGTTCTGCGCATCCGGTGTATTGACGTAGATGGTATTCTGCCAGTTGTCCCAGATAAAATCCGTAGGCCGTACACCAAACGATCCTACCTGTGCTTTTACCTGTTGGGTAATGTCGACCCTTTCAAAAGGCTTGAATGCCTTATCGAGGTAATTGCGGGCAAATACATACAAGCGGGGATCATTGCTATTTTGCAACTGGCTCACAAAGGTGCTGGTGAGGCGGTAGCCGATGAGGTCACCCTGGTTCAAGGCAGCCGATATACCATTACCGCGCAGATCGACATAGTCATTCTGCACATTGTCATGGTTGAGCAGGCAGTTGTCGTCGGCAGAAGTCATGACGCCGGCGGTAAACGCTTTCTGCACTTCTTCTTTGGCTTTGGCCGGCAGACGCTTGGCTACCCTAAGTGCCAGACGCAACCGCAGCGAGGCCGCAAACTTCTTCCATTTGCTGATGCTGCCTTTGTAAAACGCATCGTTGTTCACCACATCCTTTCCTTCATTGAAACGCAGCACGGCCGTATCCAGTTGTTTGAAGAAGTCGGCATAGATATCTTCCTGCTTGTCGTATTTGGGCGATGACTTACCTTTTGAATACGCCCCGGAGGCTTCCGTATATGGAATATCACCATAGATATCGGTGAGGCGGGCAAACACATATACTTTCATCACCCGGCACATACCATTGAGGTTTTTCGCATTGTCGAGGTTGCGCGTACGCTCTTCTGCATCGAGTATATTCTTGACCTCGTTCACGAAATTATCTTCCCACAGCAAGGAAGCGTAGCGCTCCTGCTTTACATAAAACTGCCCGTACTGGTTGGACCAGGCGCCGCCCAGGTGCCCTACCAGGGGCATGGTCAGTATCACACCGAGCCGTTCCTGTACATTGAGGTCGCCCGACAGTTTTTGCTGTACATAGCCCAGTTGTATGGCCGGGTCGAGGTTGGCCGACCGGGTGGGGTCGGTATTGAGGTCGCCAAATTTCTTACAGGATGTAGCCAACATCCCTGCAAGCCCTATTAAACAGATAATCTTTTTCATAACAGGTTGTATTGTATTGGGAATGTTGGTTTAGAACCTGACGTTTAAGTTGAGTCCCCAGCTTCTTCTGCCGGGCAGTGATCCGTATTCGAGGCCCTGACCATTACCATTGTTGTAATTGGAATCAGGATCGACGTTGGGTACATTCTTGTAAATGATCAGGGGATTGCGTGCCACCACCGACAGCGAGATACCCTGGGCACTGATCTTCTTCGACCAGCGGGCGGGCAGGTTGTACGACAATACGATCTCGCGCAGCTTGACATACGTAGCATCGTAGATGAACGGAGGTGCTATGCCTTTGTCATCGCCATAATACTGTGGCCAGTACGTATTAGGATCTACTGGCTTGGTGTTGCTGGCGTACACGGGTTTGCCCTGCGGATCGGTACCTGTTTGCACGACACCTTGTGGTACGTAACCTTTGGCGTTGCCGGAAGCGATCCATTCATCGAGGGTTTTATTGGCAGCCAGGCGCGCTTCTTCCGACTGTATCCACTCCTGTCGGCCGGCCAGGGTCATCTTGTGCTGACCACGGGTAACGGCGAAGAGGTTGGTCATGGAAAACAGGTCAGCACCTGTCTTTACATCGATCACGGCTGTAAGCCCGATGTTCTTGTAACGGAATGTATTGGTAACACCACCCGTCCAGTTCCAGGTGCCTTTACCCAGCGGTACACGCTCATCGCTGGCCAGTGGGTGCAGGGTCACGGGATCCAATATCGTTTGTCCGTCAGACGTACGCTGGTAATCGTATCCCAGCATGGTACCGTAGGGCAAATTGGGTTCTGCGATCACGGAAATCCCCAACCACCGCGCATCCGACAGGGTAATGTAAGCCACGCCATCTGCCAGTGATTTCACGGTATTCTTGTTGTGGGCTGCGTTGACGGCGATATCCCAACTGAAGTTTTTGGTGGTGACGGGTTTACCGGTCACCAACAGTTCTACACCCGTATTGGAGATGGTACCGGCATTGATGACCTGCGAAGCAAATCCGCCGGAGAAAGGAATGTTGACATAGTTAATCTGGTCTCGCGAGTTCTGTGTATACCAGGTAAACTCTACGCCGATCTTGTTATTGAACAACTTTGCGTCGATACCCGTTTCGATGCTGCGCGTGCGGGTAGGCCGCAGGGTGGCATTGGGGTTGGCCGTATTGGCAATAAAACCGATCACGTTATTGGCAGGTTGCAAAGGATGCAGCGCATAATTGAGGGTCAGCTGGTAGGGGTCTGTATCGTTGCCCACTTCGGCGGCCGACGCCCTAACTTTCAGGAAGTTGAGGAAGCCCGTTTTCAGCCTGGGGAAGGCATCCGAAATGATAAAGGAGCCACCGAGCGACGGATACCAGTAACTATTATTGGAAGGCGGCAGGGTGGACGAGATATCACGCCGAATGGTGGCATCGAGGTAGGCATACCCATGGTAACCGAGGCTAAATGTAGAATAGAAGGAATTGGTGCGCTTGCGGATATTGGTTTCGGTAACGGTATTTGTTTTAAAGCTATTGAATACGACAGCATCCATCACCACCATATTGGTACCTACTTTAGCACTTCCCCGGTTGCGGTAAAACTCCATGTTGCCGCCAATGTTGACGCTACCATCGAAGTGGCCCAGGGTTTTCTTCATGGTCACGAGCACATCGGCAGAGGTATAGGAGAACCGCGTATCGGTGCCATCCAGGCGACCGGTCAAGGCACCGGGCGTAGAGGGCGGACTGAACTTTTCGAAGCCCAGAAAGGTGAAATCATTGTTGATCCTACCCTGCAGGGAGAGCCAGTAGGTTGGATTGTAGTTGAGTTGCACAATACTCATGAGCCTGTCCTTGCGGGTGATATTGCTCATGCGGTTGATAACCCAGTAGGGATTGAGGTGGTATTGTCCACCGCCCCACTCTACGTATTGGCCAAACTGGTCCTGGTAACCTTCCTCAAATACTTTCTGATCGACGTTGTTGGCAAGACCAACAAAATTGAACCCGATATTGCTGGGATCATCCGCCAGTCCCGGGCGGTTCTTCACATACTCATTCATGTAGGTAGCCCGTACATCGAGGTTGAGCTTGCTACCGATCTTGCTGGTGCCGCGCAGGGTAAAAGTATTCCGGTTGATATAGCTTTTAGGGACGATATCGTCGTTGTACAGGTTGCTGTACGAAAAACGGATGGTGCTGGTTTCATTGCCGCCCGTAATGGCCACGTTGTTGGCAATGGTAGAACCCGTACGGAAGAAGTTTTCGATGTTGTTCTTCACCAAACCATAGGGCGCCGTACCACCATTGAAAGCGGGAATGGTCAGGTTGGGATCCAGTTTGGCGCCGAAGTTGGAGAACAACGTACTACGAGAGATCAGGCTGCTGGTAGGAATGCTGCCACTCATACCCTGTCCATATTCGTATTGGTTATCGTTGGACCGTGTCAGCAGGGTTTCGAAAGTGGCGGTAGAATTCACTTCTATGCCCAGGCTTTTACGGCTGGCGCCTTTGCGGGTAGTGATCATGATAACACCATGACCTGCCCGGCCACCATACAGTGCGGAGGCCGCGGGCCCTTTCAATACGGAGATCGATTCGATGTCATTGGGATCGATGGCCGAGATGGCATCACCCAGGTCAAAACCCGCTGCATACTTATCGTTGGTCGTAGCACCATAGTTGGAATTGTCCATCGGTACGCCGTCCACTACATATAGTGGCTGGTTATTACCGGTGATATCGGTATTACCCCGGATCAGTACTTTGGCAGCACTGCCGGGACCACCGGCCGTATTGCTGATGATGAGGCCCGGTACACGTCCGGCGAGGGTATTGATCACGTTGGGATCGCGGGCCTTATCGATTTGCTCGCCCTTTACTTCGCCCACGGCATAGCCGAGGGCTTTCTTTTCGCGCTTGATACCGAGCGATGTCACCACGACCTCGCTCAGGTTCTTGGCCGAAGCGACCAGGGAGATGGTGACTGGTTGGCCCAGCTTATCCACGAGTACCATGTGATCATCGAATCCGATGGAGGTAAAAAGCAGGCGGTTTTGTACGGCAGCGGGAATCTCAAAGTTGCCGTCTTTGTCAGACACGACGGTTACTTTCAATCGCTGGTTGGTAATGCTGACGGATGAAAGCGGTTCACCGGCATCGCTCACGATCTTGCCTTTGTACACGGTAGTCACTTCATTGCCTTCTGTGGTCAGCGACTTTACCGTGGCGGTGTTGTTGCGCAGCTGATAGGTGAGGCCGGCGAGTGCGCACACTTTGTCGAGCAGGTCTTTTAGTTTGTAGGTGGCCGTGGGAAGCGTGATCTTTTTGGTAAGATTCACTTTGCCGGCATCGTAAGCAAATCGGACACCGGTCTTTTGTGTGATCTCGGTAAATGCTTTTTCTACAGTGGCATCGGCAAAACCGATCTGTACGGTGGAATTGTCCTGAGCGCGGGCCCCCTGGTACAGGAGGATGAGTAATAGCAAGGAGGCGCTCTTGAGCAAAGGGAGTACCTTGCCCACAAGTTTGTTTGTGTAGCTCATAAGCAGTCTTGGTTTAAGCAGCCAGGTTAAAAGGCGATGTTGACGGTTTGGTTGTTGATCGTGTATTTCAGATCATAGGTAAACTCGAGCGACGACAAGATCGATTCCAGTTGGTCGGCTTTAAAAGCCCCGGTAAAGCTGATGTCTTTTCTGCCATTGCCAATGATCAATTGCTTATCGAAAAATTCTTCAATGGTATTTTTTACCTGGTCCCAGTTGGCATTATTGAAGATCACCATGCCTTTGGTCCAGTTGACCAGCATATTGTTATCGAAAGTGGTTTTTACCAGGTCTTTCTTCGTTTGGTAAACGCCTTGCTCGTACGGCACCAGGTGTATGGGTGACTGGCCTGCTACTTCTACCCGCACTTTGCCCGTTAACAACGATACGGTCGTAGGCGCCTGGTTCGACGATTGGTGTATATAAAAAGAAGTACCCAGGGCCGTGGTGCTGACGTCGCCACTGATGACGGTAAAGGGTTTTTCCGGATTGCGTGCCACCTGGAAGAAGGCAGTACCCTTCAGTAATACTTCACGTTTCTGCTTGTTGAATCCGGGTGACAGGCTCACGGAAGAGTTGCCATTGAGCAATACCGTACTGCCATCGGGCAGGGTAACGCGCTGTATGTGTTGAGCCGTGGCCGCGAATGCCACAAAATCCTTTACAGGTGTAGCCGTGGATCTGCCAGACTGTGCCCACCAGGTGGCGGCAACGATGATCAGTACGGCTGCAGCAGCGGCGGCTGGCCACCAACGGTACAGCTTTCGTACGGGCTGATGAACAGGTGTCTGCCGGTTCATCAACTGCTTCAGCTGGTCGAGCTGTGCCGCGGTAGGCGCTTCTTTGACGGCTCCTTGTCCACGCAGGGCAAAGAACAGGTCGGAAGCTTCCTGCAATACGCTGGCAGACACCTCACCGGCTGCAATGCGCTGTTGCCAACGGAGCTGGTCGGTTTCGTTGTGCCGCAGCAAATAATTGACAAATGACTCGTCGGCCAGGAGATCGGCAGCAGTAAAAGATTGATAGTCGGACATAAGCTTGATATACAAGGGCTACCGCCAACCAGAAAGGGGCCGCGCGTTCCTGTTTTTATATAAGATACCTGTAGCCGGCCGTTTTTACCGTCGTTTTGGGAAGAATTTTGAAAAAAAGTTTCACCCCTACTGCATCAGGCAATCCTTGTAGGATTTGGGTGTGATCCCTTCTGTTTTTTTGAAGAGGCGGATGAAGTAATTGACATCACTAAAACCGCACTGCAGGCTGACCGTGCTGATGCTGTTGCGCGGATCGGCGAGCATTTGCTTGGCAAGCTTGATACGTTCGTTGTTGATGTAATCGAGCGGGGTGATGCCCAGCTGGTCTTTGAACCATTTAAAGAATACATTGCGGCTCAGGTAGGCTTTCCGACTCAGGGCATCGACTGCAATCTTCTCGGGCAGGTGCTCGTGGATATAGTTGAGGATATAATGCATCCTGTCTTTGTTCTTACAAGTTTCACTCTCCATCGATACCTGTTGCATGTGCTGACTTTGCATCAACCTGATCAGCAGTTCCTTCAGGGTGAGGTCGGCAAAGATATTCTTGGCCTTGTCGCTGCCGCTGCACACCCGGATCAGCTTGTTGATAAGATCAGTCACTTCGGTATCATTGGCAAAATGATATTGGTTGAATTGCAGGCGCCATTCGTGTTTATCGCCCTCTGCATTGTAATAGTGATTCATGAAGCTAATGGTATCGTTCACATAGGCCGCATCGACCGCCAGCGCTATACATTGCGTGGGGTTCGCCTTTTCTGCTTCCGGGAAATCGATGATCATCGTTTCATGGGCCGGCACGATGACCGTTTCACCCGGAAGGTAGTCGAAGGCAGGTTGATCCAACAAATGCATCACCTTCTTTCCTTTGACCATGCTGGTGATCACAAAATCATTAAAGGTGAGCGGTATATGATAAGCATGCTGGTAGGTTTCAAATATATTCAGCTCACAATTGTTGAGGTTGAAGATGCGGCGATTCTCAACCAGTGTCTGGAGGTGCTTGGGATGAGTAAGATCGATTTTGCTGAGGTAACTCTTAAACGGCATCACAATCGTTTTTACATGTATCAATTTAAGCAATCGCTGGCCGACACACAAAAGAAAAGTACGATCGTGCTACGAAAAAGGACGATCGTGGGTGGTGCATCCCTCTTTAGTTCAGGAAATTCATAGTCTATTTCTAACGATTAAACTTCCATTATGAGTTCTGCAACAACCTCAGCGCCAAAATCGAATGTGGCCACCAGGCCCGCTTTCAAAAACAAATACGATCATTACATTGGAGGTCAATGGGTAGCCCCTTCCAGTGGAGAATATTTCGACAACATCTCCCCCATCGATGGTAAAGTATTTACGCAAGCTGCCCGCGGCAATGCAAAAGATATTGATTTAGCGATAGATGCAGCTACAGAAGCTTTCAAGACCTGGAGCAAGACAGGCGCCGCTTATCGCAGCAATCTCCTGCTTAAAATAGCCCAGGTGATCGAGGATAATCTTGAGTATCTGGCCATTGTAGAAACCGTCGACAATGGTAAGGCCATCCGGGAAACCAGGGCGGCCGATCTGCCTTTGGTGATCGACCATTTCCGTTACTTCGCTGGTGTGATCAGGAGCGAAGAAGGTACGATCAGCGAACACGATGAAACTACCGTTAGCATCAATTTACACGAACCCATCGGTGTTGTCGGTCAGATCATACCGTGGAACTTTCCCCTGCTGATGGCTACCTGGAAGATCGCTCCTGCCCTGGCAGCCGGCTGTACCGTCGTAGTAAAACCTGCCGAACAAACCCCCACCAGCATCATGGTATTGATGGAACTGGTAGGCGATATCCTTCCCAAAGGGGTGTTGAATATTGTAACTGGCTTTGGCGTGGAGGCCGGTAAACCGCTGGCATCTTCACCACGGGTCAACAAAGTAGCTTTCACCGGCGAAACCACTACCGGCCGCCTCATCATGCAATATGCTTCCGAGAACCTGATCCCCGTTACGATGGAGCTGGGTGGCAAAAGTCCCAATATCTTCTTTGCTTCTGTAGCCGATGCCGATGACGACTTCTTTGATAAAGCCGTGGAAGGTGCCGTGATGTTTGCCCTCAACCAGGGGGAAGTATGTACCTGTCCGTCAAGGATACTCGTACAGGAAAGCATCTATGACAAGTTTATGAGCAAGGTGATCCAGCGCACCAAGGCAATCAAGCTCGGTAATCCCCTGGATGGCACCGTGATGATGGGTGCGCAGGCCAGCGAAGATCAATACAATAAGATCCTGAGTTATCTCGATATCGGCAAGCAGGAAGGTGCCGAAGTACTGTGTGGCGGTGAGGCCTTTCACCAGAACAGTGGACTGGAACATGGCTACTACATCAAACCAACCATCTTCAAAGGCAATAACAAGATGCGGGTGTTCCAGGAAGAAATATTCGGCCCGGTAACATCTGTTACTACTTTCAAAACGGTAGAAGAAGCGATCGCGATCGCCAACGATACTTTGTACGGTTTAGGAGCGGGCGTATGGACCAGGGATGCGCACGAATTGTACCAGGTGCCCAGGGCCATTCAGGCCGGGCGTGTTTGGGTGAACTGTTATCATGCGTATCCTGCCCATGCGCCATTTGGTGGATATAAGAAATCGGGCTTTGGCCGGGAAACCCACAAGATGATGCTCAACCACTATCGCCAGACCAAAAACATGCTGATCTCTTACAGTCAGCAGAAATTAGGTTTCTTTTAATCTGCATATTAGGAGATTCTCACGTTCAACATCAGAACGGCGGCGCTTCTGCGCTGCCGTTATTCTTTATAAACCGACTACCATGGCCACTCCCAGAATACTGGCAACGGATAAAGCAACGGAACTGATCGACCGGTTACGCGCCCAGCATGGGCCGCTCATGTTTCACCAGAGCGGCGGTTGTTGCGATGGCAGCCAACCCATGTGTTTTCCGGTGGGTGAATTTCGCACGGGCGCCAGCGATGTATGTCTTGGCATCGTGCACGACTGCTACTTCTTTATGCACGCCGACCAGTTTGAATACTGGAAACACACCCAGTTGACGTTGGATGTAACACCTGGCCGGGGCAGCAGCTTTTCGCTGGAGATCCCGCTGGGTGTGCGGTTTATGATAAGGTCTAAACTGTTTACAGAAGAAGAGTTGGAAAACCTGGAGCCTTTGCTGGCCGTGCCAGCCGACCAATAGAGCTGGCACCCAGAGGCTTCATCCGCATGTTAGGTGGCAACAATCCGCACAGGCCTGCACGGCTTCACGTTACTGCGGTGGCCTGGCCCACCCGCTATTCTGCCGCATTGCGCAGCGCTTTGAGACTTTCGTGTATGCTGTTGTAGACGGTGCGTACGGAGATGGAAAGCCGCTGTGCGATCTCCTCATAGCTCAACCCTTCTATAAAACGAAGCCGGATGAGTTCCTGCTGGCGATCCGTCAATTTACTAAGCAGCTGAGCCGTCCGCATCCGGAGCGCTTCCTGTTCCTGGAGTTCGATGAGGGTTTCTTCCACCGACTGGCTGGATACCAATAGTTCATCACTGCTGATGGGGATCACACGATGCGCCTGCTGCCGCTGGCGCAACAACTGGTTCTTATAGCAAGCGAAAAGATAAGCTTTGGGGTGTTGTGTCCGGGGCAGGCGTTGTCGGTTGTTCCAGATGCGGGCAAACACAATATTGATGGCGTCCTTGCTCTCTTCGGGGTCTTTGCAGAGCCGGAGTCCATATTGCAGCAATTCGCCATATCTCGCCTGGTAGAAGGCATACAAAGCCTGTTCGTCGCCTTGTACCAGTTGATCCCATAAAGCAATGTCGGTTGATGAGGTCATAAAGGGCACCTCGTCTAAAGTAATAAATTTCCTGCATCCCGTGCAAGTTTATGGGAGGAAAGCCCCTGTAAGCCTCCGCAAACGGTTGCCTACAGGTGGTAGCCGATACTTTTTATGGTCAGTCGCCGCGAATGGCTGCTAGGGATTCTCGCTCTTCATGATGATCAGGTTGGCGACGAGGCCGGTCCACCCGGTTTGGTGTGCCGCTCCCAATCCCTTGCCATTGTCGCCGTGGAAATATTCGTGGAACAATACATAGTCTTTAAAATGCGGATCGGTCTGCATCTTTTCGTGGTTGCCGAATACGGCCCTCCTACCCTGCTCGTCGGGCAGGAAGATCCTGAGCAGGCGTTTGGCCAGCTCCGTTCCCACCTCTTTCAACGTATAATAGCGGCCTGAACCAGTGGGGTATTCAATGCGGAAATCATCGCTGTAATAGAAATGGTATTTGCGCAGGCTCTCGATGATGAGAAAGTTCATGGGCATCCAGATAGGTCCGCGCCAGTTGGAATTGCCCCCGTACATATTGCTATCGCTTTCGCCGGGCACATACGGCAGGTGCAATTCGGCCCCATTGAGATTGATACAATAAGGTTCGGTGCCATATACTTTCGACATAGACCGGATGCCGTAGTCGCTCAGGAATTCGGTTTCATCGAGCATGCGGGCCAGCAGCCGTTTCATGCGGTGGCCTCGCAGCAGGCTCAGCAGGTGCACATCTCCTTTGCCTTCCTCAAACCAGCGCGATACCAGCAAGGCCAGATCGGGCCGGTGGTCGAGGAACCACTGCATGCGCTCTGCAAACACCGGATTATTCTTCAGGGTTTCGTCGGTGATCACCTCTACGGCAAACAGCGGGATCAGCCCCACCATGCTTTTTACTTTCAGCTTAACCACACCCTTGCCTTCTATACGCACCTGATCGTAGAAGAACTCATCTTCGGCATCCCACAGGCTGGCGTGCTCTTCACCCATATCCGCCATGGCACCGGCGATGTACAGGAAGTGTTCGAAGAATTTAGTAGCCATGCCCGTGTAGGCCTTATTGTGGGTAGCCAGCTCCAGCGAAATATGCAGCATATTGAGGGCATACATCGCCATCCAGCTGGTGGCATCGGCCTGCTCGGCCGTCACCCCTTCGGGCAGGGGAGCACTGCGGTCAAATACACTGATATTATCCAGGCCGAGGAAGCCCCCTTCAAAGATATTGCTGCCACTACGGTCCTTTCGGTTGACCCACCAGGTAAAATTGATGAGCAGTTTATGGAACAGGGATTCGAGGAACTCATAATCTTTGATGCCTTTGGCCCGGGCATCCTGCCGGAAGACACGGTATACCGCCCCCGCATGGATGGGGGGATTGGCGTCACCAAGCGACCATTCATAGGCCGGCAACATGCCGGAAGGGTGCATGTACCATTCTTCGGTCAGCAACTGCAACTGGTGTTTGGCAAAGTCCGGATCGACCATCCCCAGGGTAACACAGTGGAAACCCAGATCCCAGGCCGCATACCAGGGAAACTCCCATTTATCCGGTACTGACAGGATATGCTCATTGTTCACATGCCGCCAGTCATTGTTGCGGCCATGCAAGCGCGCTTCGGGTGGCTTGGGCATGGCGGGGTCGCCATCGAGCCATTGCTGCACTTTATAGGCATAGAACTGTTTGTTCCACAACATACCGGCGATGGCCTGGCGGTGTACACTTCTTTCTTCGGCACTGGTTACCGCATGCTGCAGGTGGGCGAAGTAGTCGTCGGCCTCTTTCTTACGGGCCTTGAACAGCTGATCGAATCGTGCAAACGGCGTGGCCATGCGCGCGGCGCAAAGCCGCAGGCGCAGCACATGTGAACCACCTGCGGGAATGGTAAGCTCGTAATTGATGGCGGCTTTGGTACCTTCCTTGGCCGGGTTTACGCTGGCGCGCGCAAACAGCACATGGTCGTTGATACCATCCTTGGGATAGGCGTGCTGGTTCGCGGACTTATACAAGCGCTGTGTATTGGTTTCATTGTCGCAATACAAGGTATTGGCGTCTTCCTCGTAGTAAAGATGTGCCATTTCCACCTCGCGGTGGTTGATACCGATGCACTGGTCATCGGTCTGGTACAGCGAAGGCCGGTAATCCTGCCGTCCCCAACACCAGGTGTTGCGGAACCACACCGTAGGCAACAGGTGCAGACTGGCTGCTTCCCGGCTGCGGTTGTGAACGGTAATCTGGATCAACATATCATTGGCATCGGCTTTGGCATATTCCACAAACACGTCATGGTACTTATCCTCATTGAAAATGCCGGTATCGATCAGCTCGTACTCTTCCTGTTGTTTACCGCGACGCCTGTTCTCCTGTATCAACTGTTCATACGGATACTCCTGTTGCGGGTATTTGTACAGCATTTTCATGTACGAATGCGTCGGTGTATTGTCTAAATAGTAGTAGATCTCTTTGACATCTTCACCATGATTGCCTTCCTGGTTGGTAAGACCGAAAAACCGTTCTTTGAGACAGGGATCTTTTTTATTCCACAGGGCCAATGCAAAACAGAGCAATTGTTTGTCATCGCTGATACCAGCTATTCCTTCCTCGCCCCAACGCCAGGCATAACTGCGGGCCATATCGTGCGTCGTATAATTCCAGGCATCGCCATGCGCGCTATAATCTTCCCGTACGGTTCCCCATTGCCGGTCTGACACGTAAGGACCCCATTTTTTCCAGGGCAGCTGTGGCAAACGTTGTTGTTCTGCATTCATTTGATGTCGCTTTTATCGGTCTTAATGGATATTTCAAAGGTAACAAAGTTACCGGGCCATGGTTGACTGCTTAGATTAGAAGATCATGAGAGAGTAAGTTATACAAACAGATTAAATATCCGTTATTACCGCTACCTTTCGGGTATAAAATGTGCGATATGAACATCGATGCTATTGCTACTTTACCGGTGCAGAAGATACAGGCAGGTGAGTTGTTTACAGCAGATGATATGCTGGCAATCGAAGAACCGTTGGAGATACAAGTGCTACATGGCATGGATCGTCAGTTGCGGAAGATATCCGTTACCATGCGCACGCCGGGCCATGATGCAGCGTTGGCTGCCGGCTTTCTGTTTACGGAAGGTATTCTCCGTCATCCCGGAGAGATAGAACAGATCATACCTGTATCACTCGGCGCCAATGTGGCCACGGTGGTACTCAAACCGGGCGTTCAACCATTACTGCAAAAAACCGAGCGTAATTTTTATACCACCTCGAGTTGTGGTGTGTGCGGCAAGGCCAGCATCGACGCCATCAAAACGGTTTCAGCCTTCGATAACCTATCAGACGACCTGCACGTCACGCCTGCTGTACTGCATGGACTACAGACACAGTTGCTGGAGCAGCAGGCGGTATTTGCCCACACGGGTGGCCTGCATGCCTCGGCGCTGTTCGACAGGACCGGAAAACTGCTGATGGTACGGGAAGATGTAGGTCGGCACAATGCCCTGGACAAACTGATCGGCGCCCAATGGCTCGATGACCAGTTGCCTTTGAACAATCATATCTTATTATTGAGCGGTCGTGCCAGTTTTGAATTGATCCAGAAAGCTGCCATGGCCGGTATCCGGATCATTGCGGCGGTAGGCGCTCCCTCGAGCCTGGCCGTTTCACTGGCCCGCGAATACAAAATGTCCCTGATCGGCTTCCTGCGTACTGACAGGTTCAATATCTATTGTGGGGGCGAACGCATCGAGCTCGGCCATTGAGACCATGACGAACGACCCATCACCTCGCTGCTTGTGGCTTACTTTAAAAACGAATGACGATGAGTGAGAAAAAACAGGAAATCCCAGGTGCGGAGAATCCGGAGTTATTTACCGGGCTCAAACTGGGTTCTGTAAAGACCAGCGCTGCCGGTCTGCCGGCCGTATTGCATGCTTTCCAACACGTGTTTGGAGAAGCAGGTATTTTTCGTGGCATAAAAGCCTTGAGTAAACTCAACCAGAAAGGCGGATTCGATTGCCCCAGCTGTGCCTGGCCCGATCCTGATGATGAAAGAAGCGGCGTTGCGGAATATTGTGAGAATGGCGCCAAGGCAGTTGCGGAAGAAGCCACTGCCAAAAAGCTGATGGCCGATTTCTTTGCCGACAACAGCGTGGCATCGCTGGCCGCCTTAACCGATTACGAGATCGGCCGCAAAGGCCGCATCGGCGAACCCATGTATTTACCTATTGGCGGTACGCACTACCAGCCCATCAGCTGGGACGCGGCCATTGACAAGATCGCTGGCCACCTGAACCTACTGGCCTCCCCCGACGAAGCCATCTTCTATACCTCCGGCCGTACCAGCAACGAAGCGGCCTTCCTCTACCAGTTGTTTGTACGTGCCTATGGCACCAATAACCTGCCCGATTGCAGCAATATGTGCCATGAGAGCAGTGGCGTAGCGCTGGGCGAATCGCTGGGTATTGGTAAAGGCTCCGTGAAACTGGAAGATCTCTACGAAGCAGAAGTGATCATGATATTGGGACAGAACCCCGGCACCAACCATCCCCGTATGCTGACGGCCTTGCAAAAAGCCAAAGCACGTGGAGCCAGGATCATCTCCATCAATCCCTTGCCGGAAGCAGGGCTTATGGGCTTCAACAACCCCCAGCAACTGAAAGGTATGCTGCACATAAGCACGCCGCTCTCGGACCTGTATGTACCCGTCAAGATCAATGGCGATATGGCCTTGTTGCAGGCCATCGAACAATTGCTGCTGGAAGCAGACAAAAAAGCTCCGGGCAGTGTGCTGGACCATGATTTCATCCAGGCGAACACCATAGGTTTTGAGGGACTGGTACAACACCTGCAGCAACTGGACATGGCCACCCTGGTACGCGATTGCGGCATCGACCTGCCCCAATTGCAGGCGGTGGCTGACCTGCTGAAAGATACACGCCGAATCGTTGTATGCTGGGCCATGGGGCTCACGCAACATAAGAATGCGGTAGACACCATCAAGGAAGTAGTGAACCTGCTGTTGATGAAAGGCAGTATCGGCAAACCCGGTGCGGGTACCTGCCCGGTGCGTGGACATAGCAATGTACAGGGTGACCGCACGATGGGGATCTACGAACAACCTTCCCAGCAATTCCTGGATAAGATCGAATCGAACTTTGGCTTCCGTCCTCCGCAGGAACACGGCTGGGATGTGGTGCATTGTATCCAGGCCATGCACCGCGGCGATGGCAAAGTTTTTATCGCCATGGGCGGTAATTTTCTCTCTGCTACGCCCGACACCTTATATACAGCAGCGGCCTTACAACAATGTGCTTTGACCGTGCATGTATCGACGAAGCTGAACCGCAGCCACCTGGTTCATGGCAAAGAAGCATTGATACTGCCCTGCCTGGGCCGCAGCGACAGAGATGAGCTGCAGGGCGAAGCGCAGTTTGTGAGCTGTGAGAATTCCATGGGCGTGGTGCAATCCTCCCAAGGCATATTACAACCAGTTTCCGAGAACCTATTAAGTGAACCTGACATCATCTGTCGGCTGGCCAAAGCCACGCTTGGCCAACGCAGCCCCATTAACTGGGACAAATACCTTCAACACTACGATCATATCCGTGACGATATAGAAAGAACGATACCTGGTTTTGAGCGCTACAATGAACGGGTGCGGCAACCAGGCGGTTTCTACCTGCCCAATGTAAACCGGGCGGGCGGCTTCGGTACACCGACGGGCAAAGGGCATTTCAATATCGGGCATTCAGACACCCTGCAACTGGCCGACGATGAATTGCTGATGATGACCATCCGGAGCCATGATCAGTTCAATACCACTATTTATGGCCTCGACGACCGCTACCGCGGCATCTACCATGAACGCCGTGTGGTATTGATGAACCAGGGAGACATGAACAAATGGGGTTTGCGCGAGCGGGATGTGGTGGACCTGTTCAATTATCATGACGGAGTAGAGCGGGTAGCGCGACAATTCCTGGTCATCCCTTATGCGATTCCCGCAGGTTGTACGGCCACGTATTTCCCGGAAACCAATGTATTGGTACCGATCACCAGTGTGGCAGAGAAAAGCAATACACCTACCTCAAAGGCTGTGGTATTGAAGATACGTAAACACGAGGGGCCAGTATAACGGGAGAAGTTATCTGCGGGATTGGCATGCATCGGTTGTGCGGTGGTGATCGCCATCGTTCCCCACCCTGAAGCAACGGTAAATACAATAAAAAAGGGCCGGCCCATGCAGTGGTCGGCCCTGTTATTAATGCTCATGTGCCTTGTAAAGCCTTTATGCGTGAGGCTGTGGTTAACCATCGCCTGTTACACGCCAGCAGTGCTATCGTAATTCTTAACGGTCTGCTGGATGAACAGGGGCTTGAGTGTAAACCAGGCCAGTGCCGGGAAAAAGTGCATCGGCACAGCAAGACCCGGGAACAATTCGGGAAACTCTACCTCGAGCGGCAATCTGACGGCCAATGGCGTCAGAATGGAGGCAAAGCTGAGGATCACGAATACCAGGTTGAAGATGATCTCTCCTTTACCTTTCAGGAGTTTGTACAGCAGCCAGTAACCCAGCCCTGCCAGTACACCACCCAGGGTGGAAGCCGCCAGGACGGAAACCGTGCTGGCTACTTTGGAGAAATCGGCTTCATTGGTTCCGAAATAGACCTTGGTATAGATCAGGGAGGCTACGCCGGCCAATATGCCCGACACCAATCCTAATAACAATGCTCGTTTAAACATAATGCCCTTTATTTTTTTGTAACCGGTACGTACACATCGATCTTGATAACGCCAGCATTACCGGAAGCGGGTTTGCCGATTCCGTAATCATTGCGGTTGACAGTGAAAGAACCGGAAAACACTGCCTCGTTGCCTTTGGGAACAAAAGCGAAAGGAATGTTGACCTCTTTCTTCACGCCGCGCATTTCCAGGGTACCGGTGGCTTGCCAGCCGGTAGCTGTTTTGGTGATCTTGCTGGAGTTGAAGAGGATCTGCGGGTACTTGGCGGCATCAAACCACTCATCTCCTTTTGCATGCTTGTTCTGCATACCATTGCCGGTGTTGATGGAGTTGACGTCGATGTTGACCGAGAATTTGGAAGTAGCCAGGTTCTTTTCATCGAAAACGATGTTGCCGGTAAAGGTCTTGAAGATACCAGAAGCATCTTCACCGGAGAACTTGATACTGTAGTCGCTCTTAACGGCCCAGTTGCTGGCTATGGAGAAGGCAAACACTGCTGTCAATGCCAGCAGTGTTGCAAATGATAATACGATCTTTTTCATCCGTAGGTAATTATTTTAGTCAAACCGGAAGATACATCAAATGCGAAGACCTTTCCGGTGTTTTTACGTACGCAGGCCAGATTATTGTTTAGCGAATTCGAAGTCGCCGTTGATCGCTACTTCGTCAGACAGCATAGCTGCGGGGAATCCGGGAGCGATACCAAAATCAGAACGTTTGAAAGTACCGGTCACTTTGAAACCAGCCATATCTTTCTTGCTTTGTGGATGTACGGCAGTACCTACCAGAACAGCATCCAGGGATACTTTCTTGGTTACGCCATGCAGAGTGAGGTCACCTTCTACTTTGTATTTCTTATCGGCTACTTTCTTGAAGGAAGTGCTCTTGAAGGTCAGTTGAGGATACTTGGCAGCATCGAAGAAATCGGGGCTTTGCAGGTGCTGGTCCCTTCTTTCATTGTCTGTATTGATGCTTTTCAATTCTGCGGTCAGTTCAACGGTTGCGTTGTCGAAATCATCGCCAGGCGCGTTGATGGTGAGGTTATAATCCTTGAAGCTACCGTTGAAAGTGGCGATGCCCATGTGGGTAACACCGAATCCGAAACGGGAGTGTGCGTTGTCATTTTTCCAAACTCCTGCAAAGGGTACTGCGAAAGACATGAATGCGATTGCGGCTACGACGGTAATTGCTTTAAACTTAAACATTGGGTGAATTTTAATGTTCTTTAATGAGACTGCTTTTTCAATAATGCGACACAAAAGTAGTTACCTTTACTATACAAAAGTAAGCACTATACTAAAGTATACTGGTATACAATTGTATAGCAATTTACAAAATTGGATCATTATGTCGACATTTGAGAAAGAGCTTAACAATGTTAAAAGTTGCTCTACCGAATACATCCTCGCCGTCAACGATACCCTCAATGTATTGAGCGGCAAATGGAAACTCCCCATCATCGGAACTTTATTGTTTGGTAAGAAGCGTTTCCGGGAGATAGAACGCTGTATCCCCAACATTACGGCCCGGATGTTATCCAAAGAACTTAAAGAATTGGAATTGAATGGTATGGTTAAACGTACCGTGTATGACTCGATTCCGGTCAGCGTGGAATATGAACTTACGAAATCGGGAAAAACTTTAACACTTGTATTGGACAGTATGGCCGTATGGGGCCTTCGGCACCGTAAAGCAGTCATGATCGCCGAGAAATTGTAACCTGGTTGCGTAGCCACCTGCTTACATAAGCCAACAACTAATTTTTTATATTTAGTCATGAATTGCCTCCTCATCGACGACAATAAGATTGCCAGAACTACCCTGAAACAATTGGCCAGCCAGGTCACTGACCTGGTGGTAGCGGGCGAATGCAGCAATGCGGTGGAAGCCTGGAACCTGTTGCAGGATCAGCCAATCGACTTATTGTTGCTCGATATTGAAATGCCCGGCATGAGTGGCCTGGAACTGACCAGGCACCTGGGTGATAAACGCCCCGTCATCGTTTTTACCACCTCGAAGAAAGAATATGCGGCAGAAGCTTTCGAACTGAATGTGGCTGATTATATCGTAAAGCCGATCACCCCTGCCCGTTTCCTGCAAACCATTGACCGGGTACGGCAAATCCTGGACAGCACCCAGGAAACCGTAAAATATACTACCGACTCCTTTCTGTTCATACGGGATTCAAACGTGGTACGCAAGCTGCAACTCGAAGACATCCTTTATGCCGAAGCCATGGGTGATTATGTAAAGCTGCACACTACCAATAAGTTCTACGCCATCCATACCACGCTGAAAGCCGTCGAGGAACGACTGCCTGCGGACCAGTTCATTCGTGTACACCGTTCGTATATCGTGTCTGTCAGTAAGATTGATACGATCAGGGACGGCGCGCTCATCGTAAACGGCAAGCCCTTACCTGTAGCAGACGCCTACCGCAGCGCCCTGAACAAGCGCATGAACATCCTGTAAGCCTTACTGGTACTGGACTCCCGAATTCGTCGACCCCTTTTCCCGTTTCACCGATTGATCATCCCGGATGGTCGCCTCCTGTTTGGCGGGTACCAGAATTCGGTGCAACTTTACATCAGCAATTACGCAATACAGTTCTTTATCTTTTTTTCATAAGCAGTTAGTTTTGGTTTACGGCCCCGGTTTCTACCGGGGCCTGTTTTTTTTCCGCATGAAAACATTCTCAACCATATTATTTCTTTCCGACAGCTTTATTCTCATAGGCCTGGTATGGTTGTTCCTGCGTCATTCGGCCAAACGCCGAATGAAGGCCGGTGACCGATTTTAAACTACATTAGCAGTCTAATACGCCGCAATGACCAGTAAGAAGATCATCTACTATATACTGGGTGCCTTTATCGCAGGCAACTTATTGCTCATCTATCTTCAATACAATTCAGCTACCAACATCGATGGTTTGATCACCGGCAATGAGCGCCTGATGCAGGAGTTCAAAGTGGAGAATGAATTACGTTCGCTGGAGAAAGGTATTCACGGCATTGAGAATGGCGTGTGGCATACCATCACTTCCCGCCAGGCTACACCCGTAGAAAACATTGAACGACAGGTAGCGCAGGTAGAGCAAGACCTGAACCACCTGCAAAAGATCGACGACGACGACAACTCGGCCAAATACATCGATACCCTCGATTCGCTGGTAAGACAGAAAGTGCAGCTAAGCCACCAGATACTCGACACCTTTCACCAGGCCGGACGTACAGCAGCGGAATATTTGTTTGCTGACCCACACAACAGGCAACTCACCCAACGTATCGCCTCCACCGCCCACCAGATCGACAGCAGCCGGCAGCAGCTACTGGCCTCCCTGACCAACGCCATCGACCAGAATGGCCGGCGGGCACGTACAGCAGGGATGGTACTCATCATCGTGGTACTGGTGAGCGGCACCGTACTCTTCTGGTTCATCATCAACCGCATTGGCCGGCAGCAGGAATTGATCGTACAACTGGACGCCTCAGAAAAGAACGTGCGCGAGGCAGCGCGTGTGAAAGAAAATTTCATGGCCAATATGAGCCATGAGATCCGTACCCCCATGAATGCCATTGTGGGTTTTACCAGCCTACTCGACAAAAGAACACTGGATCCCGTCTCCAGAGGGTATGTACAGGCCATTCAAAGCTCGGGCGACAGCTTACTGACGATCATCAACGACATCCTCGACCTATCGAAGATCGAGGCGGGGATGATGCGGATAGAGGCGACCCCATTCAGTATACGCGAGCTGCTATATTCTGTAGAAACGATGTTCCTGGAAAAGGTCAAAGAGAAAGGTTTGCAATTGACGACACAGATTGGCGACTCCGTACCCGACACCCTGCATGGCGATGCCACCCGGCTTACGCAGGTACTGGTGAACCTGATCGGCAACGCGATCAAGTTTACACACCAGGGATCGATTCGTGTCGACATCGTCAACGAGCAGCAACAGGGCGACAACGTACACCTGGGCATTACCGTAACCGATACTGGCATTGGTATCGACCCGGAGAAATTGCCGGGCATTTTTGAGCGGTTCCGCCAGGCGGAAGACTCCATCACCCGTAAATATGGTGGCACCGGCCTCGGCCTCTCTATTGTGAAAGACCTGGTAGAATTGCAGGGTGGCCGGATCAACGTCAGCAGCGAACCCGACAAAGGCAGCCAGTTTCATCTGATGATCCCCTACAAGATCACCACCGAGCTGGTCAATAATAATGGCCGGTGGAACTCCCTACTGGCCCATGCCACCATACCAGCCGGTATACGAATTTTGGTGGTAGAAGACAATGAGATCAACCAGCAACTGATGAAGCACCTGCTGGGATACTGGCAGCTGACCTTTGACCTGGCTGCCAACGGACGGGAGGCGTTGCTTTTACTGCAGGAAAGAGCCTACGATCTCATCCTGATGGACATACAAATGCCCGGCATGGACGGCTATACCGCCACCGCCCGGATCAGGCAACAGCAACACCTAACGGTGCCCATTATCGCGATGACAGCCCATGCACTCGCCGGCGAGCGCGAAAAATGCCTGGCTGCAGGCATGAACGAATACATCTCCAAACCCATCCAGGAAGCCGAGCTATACCGGATGATCGTCAAGTTTACCGGCGGTAATCATATCAATCCATCCGGCCCCAAACAATTGTACCATCCGGCACCCGTCAACTACCGGCATATCGATCTCGGATATATGCTGGAAGTCAGCAATGGCAACAAAGACTATGAAAAAACGGTCACCGGTCAGTTCCTCGAAATGATCCCGGAAGACCTGAAAAGCCTGGAGATGGCTTTTAAACGCGGGGACTTCATCATGATCCGGGTACTCGCCCACAATATGAAAACCTCGGTATCGGTGATGGGCCTTACCGACAAATTGCAACCTTTCCTGGATATCCTCGAACAGGATGATATCGACGAAGCCACTGTATTGACGAATATCAAAGCCGTACAGCATATTTGTATACTGGCCCTCAAAGAAGCCCGTCATTTCTATTCTACGCTGTAAGTAATCTTCCATGACCGATACACTTGTAAGGTACGCCAGGTGATTGCATCCCCATGCACCACTGGGCCGCATTACTATTCCCCCGATCTGTACGCTGGTTGTTAAAGAAATGCAAGGGTATGCTTCTGCCCGGTCGACGACTGCTTTGGCCTGCTGGCCGACTGGCCATTGGTGGGGCTTGTGTACGTTGGTAGCTTTAGGTCAACAATAACGCATAACCATAAAAGCTTAAAAAAATGAAACAGATTATTATCGCCTCCATGACCCTTCTTTTCGCCACCACTGCAGCAAACGCTCAAAACGCCGGCGACATCACCGCTGTAAAACATGAAACAGTCGTCAAAGAAAAGAAGGCCACAGCCCCTAAGAAAGCTGCACGGGAAGAAAGAAGAGAACTGCGTAAACTGGAAGCCGGCCAGGTCAGCTATTTCTCCCAACAACAATTTGCGCAAGACTTTGGCAACGTACCCAACGTAAGCTGGAAACGCACGGCTTACTTCGATGAAGCCACTTTTCAACAGGACGGTCATACGCAGACTGCCTATTATGATATCGAAAGCAAACTGGTAGGTACGACCGAAGTGAAAGCAGTCACCGAGTTACCCGAAGCAGGTCAGAAAGCGATCGCCAAACAGTACAAAGGTTACACGGTACAAAACGTCATCCTGTTCGATGACAACGAATCCAATGACTCCGACATGTTGCTGTATGGCGTACAATTTGATGATGCCGACAATTATTTTGTTGAATTGACAAAAGGCAGTCAGGATATCATTGTACAAATAGACCTTACCGGCAACCTGTTCTACTTCGCCAACCTTCGTAAATAAACGGCCACCTCGGCCTTCTTTATCAACCATAAATTCAGGATGTATGAAAACAACGTATAAAGCCATCCTCGTCGCTACCGGATTAACCGTTGCACTGTGTGGCTACGCCATCATCAATGGCAAAGAGGTATCGATCAACGGTGTTGCCCGCGAAACAGCTTCCACGCCGGTATACAAAGCGGCCTATTCCAATACCACGGTAACTGCAGCCGACTTTGAAAAAGCAGCCGACAATGCCGTTCCTTCGGTGGTGCATATCAAAACTGTCACGAAGTTCAAACAGACCCGTGGGCAGGGACGACAGGATGGGCCTGCCGATGGTTTCTCCGGCGATGACTTCTTCAGAAAGTTCTTCGGCGAGGAGGGCAGGAGTTTTCAACGTCCTGATCAACAAGCATCAGGTTCGGGCGTCATCCTCAGTACTGACGGATACATCGCCACCAACAACCATGTGGTAGAAGGTGCTACCGACATTACCGTTACCTTGAACAACCGCAAGACCTACGTTGCCAAATTGATCGGTACCGATCCTAATACAGATCTGGCACTTATAAAGATAGACGCCAGCAACCTGCCGGTGATGCCGGTTGGCAACTCAGATGATGTACATCTTGGTCAATGGGTGTTGGCTGTTGGTTATCCGCTCAATCTCGACGTGACCGTTACCCAGGGTATCGTGAGTGCCAAGGGCCGCAACATTGGCATCAATACCAAAGGCAGTGCACCCGTGGAATCATTTATCCAGACCGACGCAGCCGTCAATCCCGGCAGCAGCGGTGGTGCCCTGGTCAACACCAACGGCGAACTGGTGGGTATTACTTCGGCCATTGCCTCGCCTACCGGTGCTTATGCAGGCTATGCTTATTGCATTCCCTCCAACCTGGTACGCAAAGTGATCGGTGATATCCGGAAGTTTGGCAGCGTACAAAGAGGTTATCTGGGCATCAGCATGGCCCCCGACCAAGTGGACGACAAGCAAAAGAAGGAACTGGGTATCAATGACGATGTAGATGGCGCCTGGGTGATCGAAACCGATCCTGCCGGAGCCGCCGCAGCAGCAGGGATCCAGAAAGGAGATGCCATCATTAAAGTAGATGGTATACCGGTAACCGGCAATGCTTCTCTCTCTGAACAGGTAGCACGCCACAAACCCGGCGACCAGATCAGTCTCACGTTTGTACGGGGCTCGGCAGAAAAAACCGTGACCGTGACCCTGAAGGGAAAGCCAGGCAGCTTTGCCAGCCAGGAAGCCGCAGCCATCCAATCGCTGGGTGCCCAATTCAGCACCGTTCCCGAAACGGAAGCCAAAAAACTGGGGGTATCCGGCGGTGTTCAGGTAAGCGATATACAGGATGGTATACTCAGCGATCAGACGAACATGCGACCCGGCTTTATCATCACGAAAGTAGGTGGCATCACCATAAAATCGGTCGATGAGCTGAAAGATGCGCTGGGGAAATTGCAGGGTAATTTCCAAATAGAAGGTGTATACCCCGGTAACAAAGAGACTTACTATTACGGCATCAACGATTTTAATAAATAAGCTCCATTTTCATACAGGAATACAAGGGTTGTTTTATGGGCCTCTTCCCGTGGGGAAGAGGCCATTTTGTTGGCCGCCAATCCATTACAACCTTTGCGGGATAGATAGTACCTTTGCGCCCATGGAATATTTCAAGCGGCTGCAGGAATTACTGAAGATCGAGCAGGAAGAAGATAAACAATTATACCAACGACAGGCCGCTACCCTCTCTGTAACGGAACGCCGGGCCTATGGCCTCACCTGGTATCCCATCGCCATCCGGGATACTGAAATGACGCGCGGCGATTATATAGCGGTGGAAGTAGAGCGCACCACACACCAGGACATCGTACACCAATTGCGCTTTGGTGCGGCCGCCGCGCTATTCTCCAACCACGATCCCAAACAAGACCGGGTAGAAGGGGTTGTCACCTACCAGGGGGGTAATAAACTAAAGATCACCTTACGGGTAGATGAATTGCCCGACTGGGCGAGAGATGGAAAACTGGGCATCGACCTGCTGTTTGACGACAACAGCTACGATGAAATGCAAAATGCCCTCAAATTGGCGATAGCGCGTAGCGAGAAAAGAGAAGAAGGCAGATTGATCCAAGTACTCACAGGGCAGCAGGCCCCCTCTTTTGAACAGGATCATTTTGCTTACCCGATTGGCTCCCTCAACCCGTCGCAACAAGCGGCAGTACACAAAATACTTTCGGCCAACGACCTCGCGATCGTCCATGGCCCTCCCGGTACTGGCAAAACAACCACCCTCGTACAAGCCATTAAAGCACTGATCAAGCACGAGCCACAGCAGGTCCTGGTCGTTGCGCCCAGCAACGCAGCGGTTGACCTGTTGAGTGAAAAGCTGGCCGATGAAGGATTGAACGTATTGCGGGTAGGCAACCCTGCCCGTGTGTCGGAAAAACTGTCTTCCCTGACACTAGACAGCAAAATAGCCGAGCACCCCGGCACCAAAGAGATCAAAAAGCTTAAAAAACAGGCTTCTGCATACAAGGATATGGCGCATAAGTACAAGCGCAATTTTGGTAAAGCAGAACGCGAACAACGCAAGGCCCTGTTTGACGAAGCGCACAAGATCATGAAGGATGTGGAGAATACCGAGCAATACATCACCAACGACCTGCTATCGAAAGCACAGGTAGTGACAGCGACGCTCGTGGGCGCCAACCATTACACGGTTCGGCATTTGAAATACAGGACGGTGGTGATTGATGAGGCTGGTCAGGCTTTGGAACCGGCGTGCTGGATACCCATCCTGAAAGGACAGAAACTGGTATTGGCTGGTGATCATTGTCAGTTGCCCCCAACCATCAAATCGAACGAGGCGGCGCAAAAGGGGTTAGCCAATACATTACTCGAGAAATGTGTTCAACTCCATCCCGAGGCTGTTGTATTGCTCGAAGAGCAGTACCGCATGCACGCTACCATCATGGGTTATTCTTCGCAGGTATTTTATGACAACCGGCTAAAGGCACATGGTTCGGTGGCCGGACACCTGCTGTTTGAAGCCGATAAGCCCCTGGCATTTATCGATACAGCCGGCTGTGGATTTGACGAAAAGCAAGATGGCACCAGTACGACCAATCCGGAAGAAGCGGCATTCTTATTCCGCCACCTGACCCAACTCGTCACCGATCTGTCGGCGCGGTACGAAGCCGGCAACTTCCCCACCATTGCCGTGATATCGCCCTATAAGCAACAGGTGGAATTACTGAAAGAACAACTACTACACAATACATTCCTGAAAGGTTACAACGGTAAGATCACCGTCAACACCATCGACAGCTTTCAGGGCCAGGAGCGTGATATCGTATACATCGGTATGACGCGCAGCAACACCGATAACAAGATCGGCTTCCTATCGGACACGCGACGCATGAACGTGGCCATGACGCGGGCGCGTAAAAAACTCGTCGTGATCGGTGACAGCGCTACGCTTTCACAGCTCGATTTCTATGCCGGCTTTATTACGTATGCCGAGGGACATGATGCCTGGCAAAGCGCCTGGGAGTTTGTGGAGAGTTAATATCATGGAAAAAGCCGGCGTCAACAATATGAGCCGGCTTTTCTTATTATTCGCCTTTCTACAACTAAAGTTTGTTGATCGTTTGAAGGATCAATGTATTCCATGCAGCGAAGCCACCGATGCTCTGGGTGTTTCACTGGCAGCCCCCTGTTTGCGGTGATTCAGCAACCAGCTGGCACACTGGTAATAGGCAATGGCCTGATTCACGAGGCTGTCATTCTGCCGTACCAGGTTGGCATCACCGGTCTTGAAATCGGGTTGGTAGGCCCGGATGGTTTTCAACGGACTTTGTATCACCAGCTTTCCATCGCGCAGATATCCCAACCCCTGGTAGGTACTGATAAAGGCTCTTTCCTTGTCGGCCGGTGTATTGAGCACATCCTGTCCGAAGAAACGGGAGCGGTACTTCATCCTCAGGATACCGAGAATAGTAGGCGCCACGTCGATCTGTGCGGTGAGGTCATCCACCTTGCGCGCGGGCAAGATCTTAGGCGCATAGATCAGCATCGGAATATGGTATCCGGTCACCGGAAGCTCTACACTACCCGCACTGCCGGCACAATGGTCGGCTACGATCACAAACACAGTACTATCGAACCAGGGCTTTGTCTGCGCCTCTTTCAGGAATTTGTTAATGGCATAATCGGTGTATTTGACTGCCCCTTCCCTGGACTGCGTTGCAGGTGGAATATCGATACGTCCCTCCGGATAGGTATAAGGACGGTGGTTGGATACCGTCATCACTTGGGTAAAAAATGGCTTATGGGTGGCAGCGTTGGAGTCGAGGGTATGCAGGGCCAGGGCAAACAGGTCTTCATCGGCTACTCCCCAAACATTCTCGTAGTGCACATTTTCCGGCTTGATCGCAGAACGGTCTATTACCATGTAGCCATTGCCACCGAAGAAAGTCCTCATATTATCGAAATAACTGTATCCTCCGTAAATGTATTGCGTGGTATAGCCCTTGGAACGGAAGACACTGCCGAGGGAAAACAAGTTGGCATTATCAGGCCGCTTTACAATGCTCTGCCCGGGCGTAGGCGGAATAGACAGTGACAGCGCTTCGAGTCCCCGCACCGTACGGGTGCCGGAAGCATACAGGTTGTCGAAAAACAAGCTGTGCGATGCGAGCGAATCGAGGTAAGGGGTGATCGTTTGCTGGTTGCCAAAGTTGCGCATAAAGTCGGCACTCAGGCTTTCCACACTGATCATCACCACATTCAATTTCCTTTCCGGCTCGGGGTAGCTGATCTCACGTTCGATATCGTAGGGATTGTCGGATACAAATACCGTATTAGGTTGCTGCAATTGCTGGCGTAGTATACGAAATGCCTGTTCATCGGGCATGGTCTTGTAGAACTGGTAGAAGTTGAGCTCGTTTTGCTGGAATGCCACGGCAAATTCAAACAAGCCATTTCCTGCCAGTGAATTGGCGTATTCATTGCGGCTGAACTGCCGCCATTTGGCCGATACGGCAACCGTAACCAGTACCGGCGCCAGGAGCAGGCAAAGGGCCAGGAGTGATCTGCGACCAAAGGACAGCGGCTGGGTAACGCTTTGGCGAACCAGGTAACGACTCATAAAGGCAATGCCCAGGGCCGTTGCCAGTAACACGGCCAGTATCTTGACGATCGGGTACGACTCCATGATATTGCCCAACACTTCTGTGGTATATACCAGGTAATCGACCGCAATGAAATTGTAACGGGAAGAGAATTCCTGCCAGAATACCCATTCGCTGACGGCATTGAGGAGTAACAGGAATACGACCAGGGAGAAACCCACAAACAATACACTGCTCCGCCAGCGCCGGCGAAACGACAGCGGCATAAAATAGAGCACCCCATAGATCGCCCATCTTAAGGCAATATACACCGTCAGCGCAGTATACAAAGGCGGACTGAAATCGCGCGGTATGACACTGGTAAAGAGCAGCACACTGATCAATGCGGCAAAGAATACGTTCATCCACGGGAAAACCTTTTTCCGGTAAATGAAGTCAGATTGCGGCCACAGGTGCAGCACAAAGGGAATGATGATGAAGGAGGCGACGGCCAGGTCATAGAGGAGGCCGACAAAAAAGAGGCCGGTGAACTGCCCCATCGAGATACCGGTTTCTTTGGTACCTATCAGCAGGCCAATGCGGGTAAGGACAGAGAGACCCAGGTAAAACGCAATGATCACCCAGATAATGGAATACCGATTACGGAATAGCTTGTTGTACATGCAATCGTATTAGCGCAGTTTCTTAATGTTGACCTACAAACTTATGATCCGAATTTGTAGGAATTCTAAAGAAAACGGATCATTAACCATTTCCCCTACACGAGGCGGCAAGAATATTTTTAAATACCCGAAACAGACAGGAATAGGCTGTTTCAGGGTCGCTGCCGGCGCTATTGCCGGCCTTTTACAAGCAAGCCATTGGCCTTATCAGCTGGCGGGTGGTGTAAGGGAGCAGTTGGTCAGACTTGGAATTATTCCGTAATAGGTTATTTTTGTCTGCCCCGCTCCGGGTATGCACCCGGAAGCGCGGACTACCCTTATTCATGTCAATTCCTTTTTTACTATGAGTGAATACCAGATCCTTCATTTTGGTCCAGTCAATGCAGCAGCAGTCAACAAGCGTTATGATGCATCCGTTGACATCAACGGCCGCCCTGTGCAACTCGATCTTCATTTCGACAATCCACAAGCAGCCCCTGGCGCCGATACCCTCATCAACCAGTTTCTGGAGAAAGCAGCTTCATATGATGGAACGATCAGAGCTGCCATCACCGAAGATTTCGACAGCGATGGCGAAGCCGTAGATTTTGTACGTTTCTTTCTGGAAGACCTGCGACCACGTGAATTGAAGCAGTTACTAGGCCACCAGGAAGAAGTAAAATCCGTTCCGCAGCAATTATTGAATAAACTGGAGTTGGTACGTATCGGGATCTATGCAGATGACAAAAATGGCTTCTTTGCCGTATACGACTATACCCTCCTCATCAATGACCGACCCAGCAGCCAGGTATTGGCCGTTGAGGTGGATGATAATGGATCGGTATTGAGCATTGCCTGGGAAAACTAGGCTGCTGCCAGCATGGTATAAACAACAAAGGCGACCGCACCGGCAGCTATACACCGTTGCGATCACCTTTGCCTATAGCAATCATTTGTTCGGGCTATTGCAGAATCTGCTCTATCCGCGCCAGTTCATCGGGCGTGAAAGCCTTGCTCTTGATGGACTGCAACGAATCGGCTAACTGGGCCGGACTGCTGGCGCCAATCAGTACTGATGTTACACGCTGGTCTTTCAGCAGCCAGGCAAGCGACATCTGAGCCAGCGACTGGCCGCGCTCTACGGCGATGGCATTCAACCGCTGTATCTGATCAACCCGCTGTGGTGTCACATCTTCCTCCTTCAGGAAACCATGAGCTTTGGCAGCCCGTGAATCGGCAGGAATACCTTTCAGGTATTTATTAGTCAATAATCCCTGCGCCAACGGCGAGAAAGGAATACAACCAACCCCTTCCTGCTCCAATACCTGCAGCAATCCTTCTTCTACCCATCGCACGAACATGGAGTATTTAGGTTGGTGTATGAGGCAGGGCGTGCCCATTTCCCGCAGCAGCGTGATCGCCTTACGCGCTTCATCTGCCGGATAATTCGAAATACCTACATACAACGCCTTGCCCTGGCGAACCATTAGGTCCAGCGTGCGCATGGTCTCTTCCAGCGGTGTATTCGGGTCCGGACGGTGGTGGTAGAATATGTCGACATAGTCGAGGCCCATACGTTTCAGGCTCTGATCCAATGAAGCTACCAGGTACTTTTTAGACCCCCAGTCGCCATAGGGACCTGCCCACATGGTATAGCCTGCTTTGGAAGAAATGATCAGTTCATCCCGGTATCCCGCAAAATCCTCCTTTAATATCTTTCCAAAATTCTCCTCGGCGCTGCCGGGAGGCGGTCCGTAATTGTTGGCCAGGTCGAAGTGGGTAATGCCATTGTCGAAAGCCAGGCGCAGAATAGCCCGTGAATTTTCCAGTACATCGACATGACCGAAGTTGTGCCAGAGGCCGAGTGATATGGCAGGCAATTGTATGCCGCTTTTGCCGCAGCGGCGGTATTCCATCCGTTCGTAACGATCGGGAGCTGGTTGATAGGTTGTCATACCACCAAAATAAGAAGTTTTCAGGAGGCGGCCAGCGACTGCCTATACCAACCTGAAAATGCCATGCAGTGCAGAGTAAAGAAAAACCCCTTTGCTATTCTTTCGTAAGAAGTAACAAAAGGGCGTTTACCAATTGCAGCTTGTACTGCCAGTTATTTTTCAGCAAGGAGCTCGTTGATCAGTCCCTCGAATTCTTTCTTGAAAGCGTCGTAATGCGCTCCCGTAGCAGGTCCGTCATAACCGGTATGGATCTTCCTCACATTACCTTTTTTATCGATGAAGATGGAGGTAGGAAACCCTTTCAGGGGCTCGATCTGCGGCAAGGTCTTTTCGGTACGTTGCGGATCGGAGACTGCCACACCGGTGATCAATACGGGATAATTGATACCTAAGCGTTTCTGGAAGCCCGCCAGTGCCTGCTTCGATTTCTCAAATTCGGTATAGCGCTCATAAGCCAGACCTACCACCTCTACCCCACGGGATTTGTTTTTGTTGTAGAAGTCGACCAGGTATTTGGTTTCGTCCATACAATTGGGGCACCAGGAACCCAGGATCTGAATGATAACGACTTTGTTCTTGTAGCGGTCATCGTTGATGCCGATCTGCTCTCCGGTGGTAGCGGGGAAACGGAAATTGAGCTTGCTTTCACCCGGGCGCAGCTTAACCGCATCAAATCCATCCGGCAATTGGGCATTGGCGTCTTTACGGGCTGTCCAGTTTTCCTTACCTGCACCACCAGCATAGAATACCGCTTCTTTGATCTCATTCGGATCGCCCAGTTGGGCAGTAAACAAGTATACGTGGCTACCATCAAATGCAGATAAACGAAGCGTATCCCGGTCGATACCTCCCTCCAGGTAGCGGTAGTCGCCCGTAGGAGTCAGGAAGGTACCCGTTACTTTTCCGTTGGCGGCCTGCTGAAACTCGCCCACGGCTTTCGACGACTTGTCGCCTTCCCCAAAGGTTACATCCCAACGACCTGTCACATTGTGGCGCGTGGCCGGTGTGATCGGATATCGCTCTTTATTGTTGGGCAAGGCATAGAAGGGGATCTCGAACCGGCGCTCGCCGCTTACCTTGATGTATTTTCCTTCCAGCGATCCATTCGGTTTGATCACGGTAGCAAAGGAGGCATCGAAGAAGGGCATGGTGATCCACAGCGAATCACCCTCCTGCCGGATATCATCTACCAACAGGCGTTCCGTGGCATTGAGTACGTACAACACCTTTTTACCATTGGTCTGCTTCACGTCGAAATTGAAGACGATCTGCTTGCCGTCGGGACGTTGTATCACGCCTTTCCAGGTACCTGGTTTCAGTATGGCTGCTTTGGGAGGGGCTGCCTGTGTAGCTGTGGCGCCCACCGCCAGGGCCAGTATCAATAAGAGTTTCTTCATAACCTTTTCAAATAGGAGTTTTATCTATAGCATAAGACGCCAAAGCGGCGTCTTAGCATTTGTTGAATATATGTTTTTCTGCTGATCCCTTTTAATACTTGTCGAACCAGAGTTTAGTCAGCAGGTTATCCGTTCCCTGGTTCACCACCGCTGTCTTATAGTTTACACCGTTCAGCGACTGCTCGGTACCCGGATAAATGAACCGTACCGGTATCTTTCCATCCAGCACGCCGGCGGCACCAGCCGTCAACTGCGGATAATCCAGTCTCCTCCATTCAGCGAAAGCTTCCAGTCCCTGGCCAAACAGCGCGATCCACTTTTGTTCGCCGATCGACTTTTTGAAGTTGGCCGCATCATACTGCACGGTTGCCTGGCCTGTATAATTGTTGATCACCGTTGCATCAGTAATGCCATACTGATTGAAAGATGCCTGAATGGCTTGTTTGTACAGCTCAGCAGCATTTTCCGTGGTAAATTTCCGTGCAGCTGCTTCAGCCCGGGCAAACAATACTTCCGCGTAACTGATGATCACGGCAGGCGCTGTGGCCGCATTGAAATAAGATCCCGGCTTGCTTGTCTTCGCGAACCCCAGGTTATTGGCGTCGCTGTTGGTGAGGCCGCTGGGCACCCCGACGTATTTAGTAACAGATGCATCGGTGGGTTTGTTGGCAAAGATGGGTAGGCGCGGGTCGTTGAGCGCATACAGCTTGTCGACCAGGGTTTTACCTACCCGAAAATCATCACGGGTATCAAACCAGGCACCAACGGGATTTTGCTGTGGTGGCGTTGTATACACAAAACGGGCTGCTTCATCTACATTGGCGATCAAACCACCAGCATCATTTAACACTTCATTAATGACTGCTTTGGCTTTATCCGGCTCCTGATCGGCAATACGCAGGGCAATACGGAAACGCAGGGCGTTGGCCAGCTTCTTCCAACGATCGATCTTACCGGCATAGATCAGGTCACCAGTAATGGCGCTACCAGTGATGGTAAGGCTGCTGCCCGCCGCCTTCAGTTCATCGAGCAAGCCAAAATAGACATCCTTTTGACTATCGTATTCCGGCGTGAGGTACTGGCGGATATCGCCAGCCTGTTTGTAAGGAATATTGCCGTACGCATCGGTCAACAGCGTAAATATCCAGGAACGCAGGATGGTCGCTACGCCTTTGTAGTTGACATTGGCTTTGCCATCCGCCATCTGCAGAATGGTGTTGAGGTTGGTAATGCTGGTGGCATAGCCGGTACTCCACAGGGAGGTAAAGCTGCTGTTGGAGAAGATATAACGGTCGGGTTCCGTGTATTGGATCTTGGCCCAGTGTTGTATCAGCAGCAAGGTGCTGTTGAAATTGTTATCAGCGCCCCAGTATACATCTGAAGTAATCTTCTGGGTAGCCGTCAGCAGGTAATCGGGTTGCGGATTTTCTGCCGCATTGGGATTCTTGTTGATATCGGCCAGGTCCTTTTTGCAGGAGGCTGCTACCGTAAGGGTAAGACCGGCGAGTAACAGGTTATAGATATATTTAGTCATTGTTTGGCGCTTTAGAATTTAACATTGATGTTGAAGCCATAGCTACGGGTTGTAGGCAGGGTCAGGTCTTCCAGGCCTTGCGCATTGCCATTGGTAAAGGCTGTTTCCGGATCGATATTGGGCACATCCTTGTGAATGATCCACAGGTTACGTCCCACCAGGCTGACTGTTGCTCCGGTCAAACCCAGTTTCTTGATCCAGACACGGGGAATATTGTATCCGAACTTCAACTCGCGGAATTTCACATAAGAAGCGCTGTACACAAATTCTTCTTCGATGTTACGTCCGGCCTTATAGTATTGAGAGGCGGGGATGATGGCTTCGTTGACAGCACCAGCCTGCGTAACGCCCTTCCAGATCATACCGTCGTCGTACACGGTTTCATTGTTGGGGGCTGTAGTACCTTTAGACACAGCCACTGTGTTTTTGGACTTATCGTTATTGGGATAGTAATAATACAAACCACCATGCTCTGCATCACGACCGGGTAAGGTCGACGCCAGTACACCGGTATAGCTACCAGTAGAGTTGGTACCGGCAAACAAGGAACCGCCAATGCTCGCATCGATCAGGAACGACAGGTTGAACTGTTTGTAGGTGATCGAATTATTGATACCGCCGATCCAGTCGGGCGTAAACTTGCCCAATACTTTTTTGGACGGGGCTGCAATGGGAATACCCTTGTTATTGACCACTACATTGCCATTGTCATCGCGCTGGTAAGCATTCCCATACAGTGTACCATAAGCCTGACCCACGGATGCCAGTACCTGCAGGTTGCGGTACGTACCCAGTACATAGTTCTGCAAACGACGCTCGGCATCCAGGTATTCCAGGCGGCTACGATTGGCAGCGAAATTGACATCCACATCCCAGCGGAGGTCCTTCTGCTTGATAGGGGTAACGCCCAGCTGTATTTCAAGTCCCTTGTTGTTGATCTTACCGGCATTGAGCAGCTTCTGGTTGTAGCCGGTGGTCGGGCTCACATCAACGCGAAGTATCTGGTCGAAACTATTGGTATTGTATAAGCTCACATCCAGCCGAACACGGTTATTGAAGAAGGCTGCTTCCACACCTACTTCGGTCGAGTTGGTACTTTCTGACCGCAGGTCAGGATTGAGGTCAACACCGGAGGTGGTCAGTTGTGGGTTGCCGTTGAACGGTGCATTGAAGTTGTAAATATTGATCAACTGGTAGGGATCGGCATCTGCACCCACCTCCGACCAACCGCCACGTACTTTCAGGAAGCTGAGCACATCACTCTTGATATCCAGGGCATCGGTCAGCACTACGCTCGCATTGACAGATGGATAGAAGTAGGACAGGTTTTTCTCGGGCAAGGTAGAAGAACGGTCATTACGCGCCGTCAGGTTCAAAAACGCCCAATTGCGGAACCCTACCTGTGCCGAAGCAAAAGCACTCCAGGTGCGCAACTTCGAATAGTAGTTGGAGGATACCAGCGGGTCGCGTGAATTGGTGAGCGTATAAACGCCTGCTACTGCAAGGCGGGGTGCCTGCTGATCGTTCTCTTCGTAGGTTTTGGTACGGAGGTTACCACCGGCCAGCACATCGAGACTGAAGTCGCTGGTGATGTTCTTGTTGTAACGCAGGGTCGCTTCCGTATTGTTCTCACTCACGATGTAGTTGGTTTCCTGGTAAGAACCGAAGGGTGTACCATTGGTACCATAGGCTACTTTCAGTTTTCGTTTATCATTATAGTAATCACTACCGGTGCGGAAATTAAACGTGAGGCCGTCGATGATATCGTAGGTCAGGTTGAGGTTGCCGATAAAGCGGTTACGACGTTGACTGACCGTATTTTCATAAGCCACCCAGAATGGGTTACTGTAGTAGCTGTTGTTCCAGTTGAAGGTATTGCCGTTGGCATCGAGGTAATTGCGCAGCTGGTTGATGTCGACCTGACGGCCAAACCAGGTAAACTGCAGCATGGTACTGGTGGCGCGGCGGCCTCCGGAGCCAGGTAGATTGGGCGCATTGGTCACCACATAGTTGGCGCCTACGCCGAGCTTCAGTTTAGAGGTCACATCGAAGGTTCCGTTAAAAGACACGTTGTTTTTACCTGCTTCGCTGTTGGGTACGATACCCCATTGCTTTTCGTTGTTGAACGAAACACGGTAGTTGAATTTATCACCGGCCCCATCGAGCGCAACACTGTTGCTGAGCAGTACGCCGGTATTGAAATAATCCTTCACGTTATCCGGATGGGCTACAAAGGGAACGGGAACCCCATTGGAATAGAATTGCGGAATCAGGCGGCCATCCAACTTAGGCCCCCAGCTTTCGTCTACCCCATCATTGATACCACCGCCTTTACCATCTACATAACTGAATTTCCCTTCGGCACCCTGACCAAACACATTCTGGTAATCGGGCAGTACCAGCAAGCTGGAGAAGGTAGTATTGGAGTTGACGGTTACGCCAACACCATTGCGGCTTTTACCTGTTTTTGTTTTGATGAGCACCACCCCATGGGCAGCGCGGGAACCATACAGGGCAGCGGCATTGGGGCCTTTCAGTACGCTGATGGTCTCGATGTCTTCGGAGTTGAGGTCCGCGATCGCATTGCGGTAGTCCCGTGAACCACCGGCGCCCAGTTGCGAGTTGTCGACGGGAATACCGTCTACAATAAAGAGCGGCTGGTTGTTGCCTGCGATAGAAGTCTCTCCACGGATCACGATCCGGGAAGAACCCATATCCCCCTGCGTATTGGTGATGCGTACACCGGCTACCTTACCGGCCAACGCGTTGACGATATTGGCTTCTTTGGCTTCGGAGATATCCTTGGTTTTTAACTCCTGCGTGGCATAGCCCAATGATTTCTTTTGCTTGGTAACACCGAGTGCGGTAACCACGACGGCGTCAAGCGCGTTGTCGCTGGCAGACAACCATACCGTCAGCTTATCGCCAAGGGTATCCGTCCTGACGGTTTGTGTACCATATCCGATGTAGGAAAAAGTGAGTACAGCGTTGGCAGCAGCCGTAATGGAGAAATTACCGTTTGCATCGGTAGCCGTGCTGGCGGCCGAACCGCTGGCTTGAACAGTAACAGCATTCAATGGCTGACTACCGTTCTTGTCCAATACAGTACCCTGTATGGTACGTGTTTGCGCCAGAGAGACGACCGGCATAGAGATAATAATAGCCCAGAAGGCAATGATTCTCTTCATTGTTATTGGTGATTAATTGTTTAGATGAATGTAATGGAGGTACGGATGGGCGCACTGTCGGGTATGGACAGGCAATAGCATCTACAGTGCTGTATCAACAGCACGAAACCATTTCGTATGTCAGTAGGTTAAAGACAGCAACAACAGCAGGTTGTGCTACAAGACGGGGTATTCGAATGAAAGGATTGTTTCAGTCGTGCAGTGGATAAGTTCATCAACACAGGCGTCTTTCTCATTAGTTACACTTTTAAACCTTGACTGGTAAGCATCGTGATAGACAGCAAAGATACTGGTGTAGGTCAATTCACCAAAATAAATTCCTACCAGATAAGTAGGGTAATAGAAACCGCCTTGTTACGCAAGCATGAATGATTGTGTAGAAGTGGTTGTAAATTAAGAGACTATTTACCGCCTGCCGGACTGTACCTGATCTATTTTTTGCTTCATATCCTGCACTTCGCTGCGCATGTGGAAGTATTTAACACACATGATGATAAAAGCGACAGCCAGGAGCTTGAAGAGGATGGCCAGCACGAGTACAAAGGTGCGCCAGTATTTGTGTACGCGTATATGTGTGTCGGAAGCTTCTACTGGAATGTATCCATCTTCACCGGTGTCTTTGCCGCGCGGAGGTACCTTACCATTACCCTTGGAGGGAACAGGCATGCGGTCGACGAAGTCATCATACCGCTTACGATTTCGTGTGGGAGGCGGAACCGATTGTTGGAGGGCAAATACTTCAAACTGTTGTTCGATGACGGATAAGGCAACTTGTAATTCAATATGGTGAGGCAAAAGAGCTTCCAGCTCCTGCCTTTCGTCAGGTGATGCTACTCCCAGTACATAAGCCTCAATTACGCCACTGCGTATATAACTGTTAATGTTCACTGCAAGTTTTTTTGCAGAATGAGCAGGCTGTCTTTCAATAGCCTGTCCACCTCATGCGCGGTTTTGTTCAGTTGGGTTGCTACTGATTCTTTGGCGTGACCATGCAGGAACATCTCGGTAAAAACCTTGATCTGTTCTTCGGTAGCGCCTTTCAATAGCTTTAGGTAATAGGCCTGCGGCTTTACGCCGGGTACAGCATGCCCATTCAACCTTTTTTCTTTTTGTTGCTTGTAGTCAAGTATCAACTTCCTGGCTTCCACCTGCATCCAGCAATAGACGCTCAGGGTGGCATTACAGGCCTCCTCAAGCCTGCCTGCCAGGTTGTTGTAAATCATGGTAAGCACTTCTTCAGCTTCTGCCTGATCAGGAATAAACTGCAGTACAAAGCCATAAAGCATTGAACTGTAATTGGAGTACAGATAATCGACAGCAGGTTCAACGCCTACACTGAGTTTGGACTTCAGCGTTTCTTTTATGATGAGGGTTTCCAAGTTGCTAATAGGTTTTCACTAAGACTAATTTCATAGGGCGGTTGTCAAGTTGAAAGTAAGTATAATTGACCAACTGCGTCATTTTTTTTTACCATCGTAAACGGTAAATATACTGTGTCGAAGCGCATTAAAAAAGGGTTAAATCACCTTTTGTCATATACCCGTAAACGTTGTCTGTCAGTGCGTAAGCAGCACACAATATACCGAGAGGTTTTCCAGGCCTAAACTTCCGATCGATCATCGCCCCATACCTCAATTCATCCGGTTTTTATGCAGTTTGGTAGTGTTGTGCTGGGCGTAGCCTCTCGCGGACGGTACTTTTACAGCCGATCGCCAACAATAATCGTAAGTCATGAAAAAAACACACTACTATTTGCTGGTAGCCCTTATTGCATTGGGAACCACCGCCTTTACCGCCTATAAGAACGTTCTTGATCAATTGCGGATAGCCGAAGCTGACGCGAAGGACTACATTTTAGGAAATTTCAAGGAGGGAAACCTGGCATTTCCTTACTCCACTGCGTTAAAAGTACTCGCAACCGGCCAGCGAGGCGCCGCCGTCAAAGAACTTGGTGACTATATCCGTAAGTATGTCAATTCGCCTGAATTTGCCCAGGCCTATAAAGAAGCCCGTGATGCTGCCAAACCGCAGGATCCCGCAGACAAAGCGACTAAACTGAAAGAACGGATCAAGGAGCTGGAGCAAGATGTAGAGAAGACCAAGGCAGATATGAAGGGGCAAACGGGTGACATGAAAAAGCTGTATGAAGGCACCCTGAAAATGCAGCAGGATATGCTTGCTGCCCTTAAAGACCCCAAGCACCCCAACCACAAGATGTACCTGCAGGATGTCGATGACGCCGACGAGAACGGGGAGCAATACAAACAGGCCGTGAAGGATTACCAAACTTATTGGCCAGCTACCGTAAAGGAGTTGACGAAACTCCGGTTAAAGGAATTCCTTGCTTTTACCGCCGATATCGACTTCAATGCCAAGCTCATAGAGAAGAATGGACGGAAACGCTTCGAAGACCCCAAACTGGAAGCAAAAGACGAAACCTGGAAAAGGTGTTTCCGCAGTGGTAAAGAGACCATCACGGCTGCCCGGGCTTACGCGCAGCAATGGCTGAAAGAATTGAACTGATTCGGGCATAAATAGCAACACGATTAACAGAGAGGCGGGCAGCCATCAAGGTGATTAATCAACTGGTTGATCTAATTGATGGCTGTTTCGTTATTGCTTGCGTTCCCTCAATGTGGTCAGGAGGGGCAACCTACAATGTCCGTTATTTCGCCAGACTGAGTCCTATGAATTGCTGTGCTATTTGCTCAAATTCATGATGAAAGTCATTGATCAGCTTATTGTCTGACCGGGTAATATAACCGAGGTAATAGGGAACTTCTCCCCGCTGATTCACCAATAATACTTCGAGGTCATTTTTGATAAAAGTTCCGGGATTGTATCGATCAAACCATCGTTGAAATAATCGCATCCTGACCGCCTGTCTGCTATCGGCTGCATCACAATGATAAAGCAGTATGGTTTCCGGGCTTTGCAACACCAGGTAATCCGAAATAATGCTACATATGGTTACAGCAACACGTGTGTCAACGACTGAACTTATTTCACTGCCGAAGTTGATTCGCAGGAAACCAAAAGCATAGCCATTATTATACAAAAGCGGAAAATCTGCCAGCCAGTTGTCATACTCCGTATTATTGAAGTACACAATATAACCCAACTGATGATGCGTAGAAAACTGATAGGTGAAGTTGAGATCTGGTAATTCTTCCCGGCAATAGGGGTAGTGGTTAATTGCCGTTTTTTTCATGCTTATCCCGGGCAGGTGAAGTAAAGGACTTATCGGTAAGCTTCTTTTTGATTTCTTCCTTTGTCTTGTTCAAAGCATCAAAAAAAGCTACTGCCTTTGTATTGGAAGCCGGTATGACTATTTTTTTAAGCATAATAACCATGTAAAGGTAGTTTTATTATTAGACATATCAAATATATCTAATAAACCTCAACACACATTACATTTAATAAGTATTTTCAAAATGCTATAAAACTTATACTTACCCAATTTTCCTGGCCACTTCCAGGCCGTTGGTAAGGGCAGCTTCTACCGTACCGGGATGAGCACCTTCATAAAGCGCTTCGCCGGCAAAATAGAGCGTATCCTGCACCGGCTCCCGCAGCAAGCGCCGCGCCGCCCTGGAAGCCAAAGTATCCCAGGAATAAGCGCCCCGCGACCAGGTATCGGTGCCCCAATCGGTGATTTGGCTGCCTACCAACTGTTGCTCGAGAAACACGAGCGGCAGACCAAATATACCAGCCAGGGAATACAGTGCGTATTGCAACATCTTATCAGGTAGTACCTGCGTAAACGACGCGGCCTGCGGTCCGTTTATCCAGCCGGTGAGTACCGGCGCAGGATGCGGCAGCTGCGTCCACCAGGTGGGAAAAATCTCTTCGCTAAACAGGAAACCCAGCTCGCGCTCATACTCCAGCCAGAAAGGTGTTTTGAACTCCAGGCTGGCTTTGATCACGGCACTGTACCCCATTTGCCGCAAAGCGTCCAGCTGCGCAGAGATGGCAGGTGTAAATTGGATAGCAGGTTCCGGCTGCTGCCAAACGCCCAGGGGGACCGTCAGGATGACCTTATTGGCGGCAAAAGTGCGTCCATCCGTTGTCGCTACTTCTACAGTCCCCGCCTGCCAGCGAATCGAATGTACCGGACTGTTGAAATACAACAGGCATCGCTGCCGCACGCATTGTGTGTAGAGGTAGTCTACCAGCTTTTCATAACCGCCGGTTATATGGTATTGTTCCTCTTCTTCTTTGGCCCATTCGTCCCGCAGGGCCATCACGCTGGCACGGTCGATGTCTGCGCCATCGTACCCCTCTGCAAAGCGCTGTACGGATCGACGCAGCTCTTCATACCTATCTTCGGAAAAGTGTTTGTTCAGAAATGCCCGGACAGTCATATCCTCTGTAACTGTCTGCAAGTGCTCCATGAGGGTGGACCAGCCTTCCACAAAATGTTGCTGGCGGTGCCAACGACCCTTGCGTACTTCGATCATACGGCCCTGTACCGGGGTGTAACCGATACCCGCGGCATCCAGTAAAGCTAAGGTGACCGGTAATTTACCATGTATGAATTCGGCCCCTGTTTCAACGGGCACAGTGAAACCATCGGGCTGTATCGTGTGCATTCGGCCACCGGCGCGGTGGCGGGCTTCCAATACGGTTACTGCGTGGCCACGGGCCGATAATTCGCGAGCGGCCATCAATCCGGCAGCTCCGGCTCCTATAATCAAAATGGTAGTTGCCATAGTCACTAGTGGGATGTCGGGTACGCTGCAAAATTACGGCCAACCGCCTGGTACTTATCGCTTACCGGCGGTTACCTTACCGGCAGGCGGTATACCCAGCGCCTGCAGGATCTTACCGAAAATAGCAGTATTCTCGTAAACGCCCTGAAAGAGATTGGATTGCGGACCATAAGCAAACACGGGAACGGGTATGGCAGTATGGTCGTCGGTCGCAAACTGGGCTGCGATCCTTCCCGCTGTATAGTCACCAGCCATCAACGATACGCCACCAGTTTCATGATCGGCAGTTACGATAACAAGTGTTTCGCCGTTGCTATCTGCAAATTCCATGGCGCGGCCTACCAATTGATCAAGGTCCATCACTTCGGTCACCAACCAGGGAAAATTGTTGTCATGTGCGCCATGATCTGGCTGCGCACCTTCTGCCATCAGGAAGAAACCTCCCTTATTTTGTGACAGGATACTGAGCGACCTATCAAAAGCTTGGCGCAGCCAACTGCCACGACCATTCAACACAGAGAGATGGGCCCGCTCATCGGCCACCACCCATCGTTGGGCAGAGTGGGCAGGAACGCTGTCCAGCGTGCGGACAATATGAAAACCTTGCCGTTGTAAAACGGCTTCCGATGCCGGATTAAGACCACTATTGCCTGACCCCATCAGCAACTGTATGGGCGAATGGGCCAGGTCGGCAAACATGCCTGCATCGTTGCTGCGCTCCGCCTGGTGACCATAGAAAGAGGCAGGTGTTGCATCCGACATATCACCCGACGTGATCACACCACTACGCATCCCTCTAGGATGAACATAATCCGGGATCTGCGGCAGCGCTACGCCGGTATGATCGACGCCTACTGCCCGGTTATTGGTCTTTTGGCCAGTGGAGAGGGCGGTAGCGCCGGGCGCTGAATCGGTGATGAAATTATCGTACGAGCTGGTCTTCGACAGTCCGATGCTGCGCATATTGAATACATTGAGGCTGGCGTGGTTGGCCGTATAGCCACTGTACCAATGAGCGAGGCCTGTGCCATCACCGATCAGCAGGATCACATTTTTTACTTTCTTAGGCAAGCCATCGTTCCTGTAAGTGGGATTGTATAGACTATAGGCACTATCTGCCTGGTAGGTAGTGCGGGGCAGTCGTTGCAGGAAACCACCCATTTCAACAATACGATCGGTATTGAGGAAATCCACTTTCATCCGCATCAGGTGGTACCAGGCATTGATGTTATCGGGGGTAGCCCAGAAACGGACCGGCTTGTTCAGCGAATGTGACAAAGCGACCAGCTTTTGCAGCGTGTCTGCTTCTTTCGCTGGCAGGCGGCCTTTCCCATTCCATTTGGTGAACTTGTGAAAGTCGGCGCTCAATAAAGCGATCTTCTGCAGCGCTGGGGGAGTATAGGTTTGACCCAGGCTGCCATCGAACCAGATAAAGGCCGGGTACTGTTGCCAGGTAGCAGGATCGGGTCGGCTGCCCGAGATCACAAAACGGATCTTCGGATTGTTGGCCAGGGAAGGATATTGCTTCAGCACAGCCACCAACTTTGCCAGGGTAGGTACACCGTCCGTTTTCAGGTCGATGAGTAGTTGTAAAGGCTTGTTGTGGTCTGCATACGGAAATCCACCATGCTGCTGTACCAGGGCCGCGAGCGGCTTCAGGTAAAGACTTTCTACATCGGGACTGGTGGGTGCATGAGCACTGTCGTGCGCTACCCGTAAAGTATCGTTGACCAGGTGTAGGTCTGCTTCCATAGAACCAAACCCCTGGTTATAAGCAGCGCGGAAAGGAAACGGATTTTCGTAATCGTTGTGAGAATGAGCGTTGGCCGTCGTGTATTGAACAGGTTGGGCCCAGGCAGTAACTGTATAAAGGCTGAAGAGACAGGCGAACAGTTTTTTCATACCGAAAGTTAATAAGACCGGCGCAAGATACGGCCCATCAACCCCGCATATCCCGTAGCATTAATTAATAAATTATTATGAAACACCCCGGGTGCGGTGGTGCCGCAGTTCAATGCGGGCGTTGCGGGCGGCGGCGATGATGGTCAGCACGATCGCGGCGATCGCTACATACATCGCTGTTTGCGCCACGCGTTCGTCGCGGTTTTGCAGTGCTACAAACAGGGCATAGGTAGCCCAGGCTATCACTGCGGGATACAGAAAATCCTTATATCGGATGCTAATAAAGAGCGAAAGCAATACGATCACCGCCAGCAAGATATTGGTCCAGTTACCATTGCTGAGCGCACCACCATCCCACCCCATCGCTACCAGCCACAACGACACATTGGCAATGGTGGCTACACTGATCCAGCCGAGAAACAACGAGGAAGGCACCATGAGCCATTTACTGCGGTGCTGCGCCCAGATGCCCTGATTGGTGCGGATGAAATAGACCATACCCGCCACCAGCATCACGAGGATGATCACCACACTAAGGGAGATCTGGTTGTTGCGGTAGGCAAATTGCCAGGCGAGGCCCAGCAGGTTGATCAGGATGACCGGAACGGCCAGGTGATCATAGATTGGCTTGTGCTTTTGAGCAGGTAAAAGCTGCACGATGGCATATACGATGAATGAAAAATAGATAACACCCCAGATCGAAAAGGCATAACCGGCAGGCACGAAAAAATTATCATACCTGTCCGTCACTTCCCGCATGGAGGCACCACCCCATCCCATACGCTCCATGGCCGTACTCAGACCGACGTTCACAATCACTGCCAACAGGGTTAACCAGCGCAATATGGTATTGGGTGTTTTCATGACATCTTTTTATTTTTTCTTATAAGAATTATGCCAGGCAGGCTCTGCAGGCTCTATCGACCGATAATCAGCCCAAAACGTAGATGCCTTTCAACGGCCCTAGCGGAAATGTTGTCATTTTCAGCATGTCTGCCTCATAATCAAGCTGTTTTGGCGCTTTTTTTGTGGAAGTGGCATTTTTTTCAAATCATACGCTATGAAATATGCATTCCTGTTGCTGGCTTTCTACAGCCTGCAACTCGCTGCCCAAGACAAAACTGTACAGGGATTAAAGAGTGAAGGTAGCCGTACCATTAACCGCAATACCAGCGACACCAGCAAACGCTCCTGGAAATTTGGCGGAACGTTTAACCTCAATGTGAACCAGGGCGCCCTCAGCAACTGGTCGGCCGGGGGTGACAATTTTTCCCTGTCACTGACATCGCTGGTGAATTTGTTCGCTTATTATAAACATGGTCGTCACTCCTGGGACAACAACCTCGATATGGCCTATGGCATGGTAAACACTACCAGTCTTGGACAACGCAAGGCCGACGACCGGATCGACTTTGTGTCGAAATATGGGTACGAGCTGGATAAAAAGTGGTACCTGAGTACGCTGCTCAATTTCCGTAGCCAGTTTGCCCGGGGGTATGCCTACCCTTCCGATACGAACAAGGTGCTGACGTCTAATTTTCTCTCGCCCGCCTATGTGGTGCTCTCCGTGGGTATGGACTACAAGCCTGTAGAAGCATTCTCTTTATTCATGTCGCCGATCACTTCCCGGTGGGTTATCGTGCAGAATGATTCTTTGGCTTCTGTAGGCGCCTTTGGCGTAGACAGCGGGAAAAATGTAAAGATGGAGCTGGGTGCTTATGCGTCAATAAACTGGAATAAAAAACTGACCCCTACCACCAATTACAAAACGCGTCTGGAGTTGTTTTCCAATTACCGGCATGACCCATTTAACATAGATATTTTCTGGACGAATATCATAGCCGTTAAGATCACCAGGCTCATCAATATGAATCTTTCCCTGGATGTGATCTATGACAACGATGTACCAACAGTTCGAAAAGACGGCACCGCCGGGGGCCCCAAGCCACAGATCAAAGAGTTGATGGGTGTTGGATTTGTGGTGAAGTTTTAAGGGCGTGTTAACGTCCGGAGCGGGTATTATTCACGAGGCTTACTATATTGCACACTTATTAATTTAAAGTACATGAGATATTGGTTAATGGCCGGATTGTTGGCCGCCAGCCTGGTGGCGGTAGCACAATCCAAAAAGACTTCCGGTAACCCTATTTTTGAAGGTTGGTATGCCGACCCCGAGGGAATTATCTTCAACAAAACATATTGGGTGTATCCTACGTATAGCGACAAATATGAGAAGCAGGTATTCATGGATGCCTTTTCCTCACCCGACCTCGTTAACTGGACTAAACATCCCCGCATTGTGGATACAGCGTCCGTAAAATGGGCGAAGAAAGCGATGTGGGCGCCAGCCATCATCGAGAAAGACAACAAATACTACCTGTTCTTTTCGGCCAATGATATTCAAAACAACAATGAGGCAGGTGGTATTGGCGTAGCCGTTGCCGACAAACCCGAAGGCCCCTTCAAAGACCTGCTGGGAAAGCCCCTGCTGGATAAATTTTATAATGGCGCCCAACCCATCGACCAGTTTGTGTTCAAAGACAAAGACGGCCAGTACTACATGATCTATGGCGGCTGGCGCCATTGCAATATCGTGAAACTGAAACCTGATTTCTCGGGCTTTATTCCCTACGAAGACGGTACTATTTACAAGGAGATCACGCCCAAAGGCTATGTAGAAGGGCCGTTCATGTTCATGAAAGACAACAAGTACTATTTCATGTGGAGTGAAGGCGGCTGGACAGGCCCCAATTACAGCGTGGCGTATGCCATCAGCAATACACCTTTTGGTCCTTTTGAAAGGATCGGCACGGTATTGCAGCAAGACTCTACGGTGGCCAGGGGCGCCGGTCACCACTCGGTGATCCAGATCCCCAAGAAGAACGAGTATTACATGGTATACCACCGCCGTCCGCTCAGTGAAACACATGCCAACCACCGTGTTACCTGTATAGACAAAATGGTATTCGACAAAAACGGATTGATACAACCCGTCAAGATCACTTTCGAAGGCGTGAAGCCGCGGAAGCTGAAATAAACACTATGAGCAAATAGCAAGAGGGCCGCTGAAATCAGCGGCCCTCTGCATTTTATTTCCTTTCCAATACCTGCCCGTTAAAGGTGATCGGCGTACGGTTGGTACTCGTTACCTGTAGGGAGGCGGAGCCATTGGTAAACACCGTCAGGAAAAACTGCTGCACATCACTCACATCGGAGGGCTTGATGGTGATCTGCCAGCCTTTTTTGATGTTCTCTACTTTGTAATCAAACTTGGTGGAATTGAACTGGATGCCACCTTTGGTAGGATCGATGGGCGCAGTAAACGAACGTCCAAAATAAGGCAGGTCGGATACGACCGTGTCTTTGCCCACCTTCACCGAGTACTCAGTCGTCAGCTGGATCAGCCGGCCTCGCATGGGATTGGCCGACTGGGGCCTGAATACAAATCGCTGCGCTTCGATCATGGCCGTCACTTGCGCAGCTTTCTCTTCCTTCTTACTTGCTTTGTTGTCCTGTGCGGTAGCCGTGCTGAGAAAACCTATGCTCATCAACAGCATCCATGCCAGGGTCCTGGTGTATGATAATGCTTTCATAACTCCTGTTTATTTAAACTTGAACAATACATAGCAATTTACACCAATACAAATTCATGCCAGCGGGGTAGCGGGATGGCGCCACGAAGATTAACGCGGCGTTATAGCCTTCTTTTTAAATTTGTTAACGAAGCTGCTGGCCTGACAATGGCGCTCACAGGGCGCACATCCGCGAAACCAAGGGGCAACAGAAGAGCGTCTCCCTGATCCAACCTCCGTCCTTTTTTGGCTTAGACACTCCCACCGGCACGCCATGAAGCACCATAACGCATTGATAAAATCTGACCGTTTCCGGGATGTGCACTTCCGGCAGCCTGGTTTAGCGCCCGGGTTTTGCATTGATTTTCACTGGATTAGAGCGGTCTTCCATCGCTCAACCACTGGTAATCCCTCGGTAAACCTTGCTTTTTTGCGCATTAACTTTGGAGCCAGACCCTAGGTTAACCCTACCTTGGGGCCAGCTTGGCCAGACCAATATAGTGGTCATTTCCGACGTATTTTTTGGAAGGCCGACGGCAATGCATTATCTTTATTGACCATATATTCATGGCACGCTTCAACTGCATACCACCTGTGACGGGCAACCTTGGCCCGGTCGTCATCTACGAGATGTATGGGCGGTACTTTATGCGCACGACCAGTTCGCTGACCCGTGAACGGGTTAAGAAAGACCCAGCTTTTGGTCGTACCAGGGAGTTGGCGAGCTTGTTGGCGAAAGCATCGCGTATGGCTGCTGCCGTTTATGCCGTATTGCCTGCAGACAAAAAAATGAGTGGCTTGTACCGCAAACTGACGGGCGAGGCCATGTACTGGTTGTGTAACCAGTGGACGGTGGCGGAGGTGAAGGAATACCTGCAGCGGATGTACTTGCGGCCCCTGGGCATCCAACTGGTGCCAGCCAAGGCGCCGGTGGTGAAGAAGCCCCAGCAGCGGGTTGTCGCGGACAAGCCCCTACCGGAGGAAAAACAATTACCAGTTACTCGTGCCAACAAGCGAATAGCTGCCAGTCAACATAGGTCGACCGTGAAGCGGCACCCGCTTCGGGTGATCCCTGCTACAACACCTGCGCGCCGCAGCAGTGCCCTGGTGCACCTGTGGGTACGCGAACATCCTGCCAGGAGGGTGGCAGGTATTGAAAGTTCCTGAATGGATTATTGATTAGCCGACAAATACCGGTGAATGACATGCAGGGCATCCATGCAGCGATTGCCCCAATGTTTTTCGTAGCCAAACCTGAACTCCCAAATAGCTTCTTCTTTGGTGGAGTTGTCGTGCGCTTCGAAGAGCAGCAGCCCTCTTTTCAGATCGAGGTAGATGGCTGCCAGGTCATCGATGAGGTCACCGGTGCTGACCTGTGTTGGCTCGTTTACCTGCAGCATATTGAGTGTATTCCAGTAGCGATTCAAGGGCAGGTGGTCGGTGATCATCCGGCGAACGCGATCCATATGGATCTTGTGGTCATTGGCCTCCAGGTTGATCGTAGTGGCCGGCGTGATGTCGGGCAGGTCGAGGCCCGCACGATACAACGTCAGCAGGTCTTTCTGCACGGTGCGCAGAAACTGCCGCGGATCATGCCCCAGGTCCGTTTCAATAAACATACAATAAGCCCTTGCTGCACTGATGAAATCTTTGATCGGTTGGGATGTAAGCATGGATCCTGTTTTCGGTTATGATATTTATAAACTAATAGCAACAATTGTTACCCGCCTGTACAAATCTACTAAATAGAAAAACGTGAAAAACACCCTGTTTTGTGGCAAATTTTGTTGCCATATTTACTGATGCACCGTTTACTCCCTTTTATTCTGCTCCTTATCTATTTCAGACCTGCTACAGCTCAAGAAAAAATCGAGCCTGCTGCGGCTTCACAAAAACTTTTTATCGATAGCATTAATCCGAACTACTACTATCTACAGATCGTTGAAGACAAATTACTACAAGAACCGCTTCTCGCTTCCGAGGATACCAAGGTTATTCTATATAAAGAGAATTACCGGCACACATACGGGGAGAATGTTTACCTCACGTATCACAAAGCATATTGGCCACTCCCGTATAAAAACGGCGGCTTCTTCCTCGATTCGCTATTTGTGCAGGACTTTTTTGCCAGCCTTATCCGTGCCTCCTGGGTAAACCAAGGAGGACATATCCGGAAGAAAATCATCAGAAGAGAAATGCCAGAGGAAGTTAAAGCAGACAATAGGGGTGCAGCCAGCAATGAATATTGGCTCGAAGTAGAGGTAACCGCTCCCATACGCCTCGACAATAGCATTGCACGATTCACGGTTGGCAATAAAAAAAGAATAATTGACCTATACAATGTTGACGCCAGTAAGTATGTCAGGGGCAAAGTCACCAATACCGTCTTCTGGAGGTCATTAAAGCTTATCAACAACAATTTCATTACGTTTTCGATACATGATGCCCAGTTTAAAGATTCAGTGATCATTGGATTCAATGATAACACCAGTTACTTCGGTTATCTCCCACGCAAACGTCCCACTCCCAAAACAATCTTTGACAAGGTCATATTCGATTCCACATTTATTGTGATCCATAACGACAAACAAGGAAATATTCTAAACAATTACAATCCTTATGACGAATACTTTCCTGAATACTATCTCGACACTAATAAAAACTTGCAGTACTACGATCGCAGTCGGGATTTAAATTCAAAACAATATATAGAAAGCAGTAGAAGAGTACCATACAGTTTCAGCAACATGCTCTTCAATAAGGTAACTTTTAATGCAGACATCATCTTTCAGAGCAGTTATTTTAAGGATGTCAACTTCAACAACTGTAACTTCAATGGGCCCTTATTCCTGAAAGACAAAACATTCGACACCTGCCTGTTCCAAAATTGCAAATTTCAAAATCTGGTTGACCTCAGGAACACTAATTTTATCAGAAGTACATTCAAAGGCAGCTACTTCAAGAAATCGTGTAACGTACTGTTGTCTAAAGAAGATCCCGTAAGCAAACTTTCCCTGGACCTGCCGTCCTTTGAGAAAATATTCTTTATTATTGACTGGGGCTGGAACGACAATAACCAATACATTTTTTGGAATGACAGCACGAAAAGCTTTGACGTACGATATTTTGTACCGGTGAGTGAAAATAGTGATACACATGCTAACCCATTCGGCAACTTTCGGGAAGAAGACCTTGAAGTGGTGAAAATAAAGTATCAGCAACTTAACGAATACCTTAAATCAAATTTTAAAAGCGATGACCTTTTAGGTTCTAGTCACCAAAAGATAAGCAACCGGTTTTATTACCAGGTAAAGCAATACGAGCAGGAATACTACAAAAGACATAATATATTAAAATACTATTGGCTTTGTTTTCTAGAAAAAGTAGTCAATTTTGGATACGAAGGAGAAATGAATTTCTTTGGCACCTGCCTGATGGTTATATTATTGTTCAGCTTGATATACGCGTTTCTGTACCAGCGTGAAGTGACTTCACACCTTACAAAGAGTACAACCACGACTGAAAAAAGTAATTATTTCACACGGGAGGAAGTTGAAGAAAAATCCTTCTGGCAAAAATTTGGCGTTCGCGTTTTTGCCATGGACTTGTTCAGAGCCTTTTACTTTAGCTTTATTGTATTCTTTTCACCCCGATTTCCCATGACTTATTTCAATTTCTCAAAGGGATTGGTCAGGATTGTCATTTTCGAGTGGCTGCTCGGTATTTTTTTTATCATCCTTTTCTTTGTCTATATCGCTGGAAACTATCCGATCATTACAAAGCTATTAGGCATTTAGTCAACCAGCACTGCAAACGTTTAATTTCGCATCAGCCGCTTCATGGTGGCCCGCATGATCTCGAAGAAGGTCTTGCGGGGCTGTACGCGGTCGAATAACATTGGGTTGTATTGTACTTCTTTGTGTTCCCGTAATAATTTCTCCATCGTTTTGCCGGGATCGTAGGTATCGCGCACAGTCACCAATGTGGCGAAATCTTTTTTCACTACCTCTTCTGTCAGCGGCGCACATTGGTGGTCGACACCCGCCAGCTGCATGATCTGCAGAAAGCCATAGTCGCCCATATGCAGGGAATAGCCACCCCAGCGGGTGCGACTCTGTTCCCATAGCCCAAATTCGCTTTTGTTGATCCACAGCTGCTTCTTCATCACATCGACGATCACCACTTCCCAATCGGCATTGATTTCCTGCAAAGGCAGGACCGATTTGGTCTTGGTGCTCAGCAACGGTATGATCTCTTCACCATATCCAACAATCGCTTCTATGGAGAGATTGCCGGTACGTGTGATAAACAACTGTTCCTTCCACCGGATGACCACGAGGGCTGTATCCAACTCACCGGCCTTGTCATCGATCACTTCCTGCCGGCCCAGTGTATAAGGCTTCTGCCACTCCTGCCTGGATACATAGTCTATGCCCAACCATTGCGCCACATCGTACATCCTGTTGCGCAACAGGATGATCTCCCAGCCTGGCCATTTCTTCGCCAATTGGGTCAGGTAGTATTGTTCCAGGGTAGTATTAGTGAGTACATGCAGCTGAAAGAATCCCAGCTGTTTTTTTTCCGTATCGACAACAACGCAACCTTCCACCCATACTTCGCTCAGGAGGGAATCCATCTGCTGACATTCCATTACAAAACCCAGGAAGCGTTCTACGCCGAGGTACAGGTCTTCCGTAATATGCTGCGCCCGCCAATGGCTGTAGTGTATCCGGTAGGCATGGCCGGCCTTGATGATATAGTTCGCGCGGTGTCCCATAAAAATGTAACAGCAAAGATCGTCCGCCTGCCACGTTGTTGCAACCCAACTCTTATCTGGTAGCAAAAGCTTAACATGGAAGCAGCGATATCAACGAACTTTAACTAAATCAATCCAACACCGCCAGGAGGATCACCAGCGCAAATAAAATGGGTATTAAATACGTATACCGGGGATGCCTGAACTTGCGGCGTACCTCTTTGGGGTCTGGAAACAGCCCCTTATATACCGGCACATCGTAACGCTTCAAGCCACAATGACGGCAGATAATATTCGCTTCTTTGTACATTGGTACAAGGGTATCCAGTAGAAATGGAAGTACCGGCTCTTCATCAGTACGTCGGCCGACCGGTCGCCTTCACAAACAGGGCACTTGACCAGCGCATCATCGAGGCCAATGATCGCTTTTCGCTGACCATAAATGAGTATTGCCATTGGGATTGTAGTTTAGGGTTAAGAGGCTTACTTCAATTCTACTGCATGATCGGCCGGCATGTCCTGACCACTCCAGGCTTTTACGGCCGTCCAGGGCATAGCGGGTGCCGACCAGAACTCATCCGTATCGGGTAAGCCCAACGGCAGAAAGATCGCACTGCATAAATATACACTTCCCGTGTTGATGTATCCTTCAGAAAGTCCTGGCTGGTGACCAGCCAATCCGATATTGAGCCAACCCGTGGCGGTAAACGTACCAGGTGCATCGAGCGTACGCTTCAGCACCGCTGTCAAGGCACTTCTTACCTGGGCAGGCTTCAACTCTTTAGGCAATTGCTGGCGTAGCGACATATCGGCCAGGTGATGGAAGGCACCGCCGCGGTAGCAGATGGAACGCCCCGTTACCGGAAAGCTGCCGTCTGTATTGATCATACGCTCCTGCAACACCGCATAGCGTTGGCTGATCGTATCGAATTTGGCGGCATACCAACTATAGGCCCGGGGATTCCGCGACCGCAAGGCTGCGAGAATATTGCCAAGATAAGGTTGTATCACATAGCTGTTGTAATAGTCCCAATGATACTGCGCACCATCCGAATACACCCCATCACCCACATACCAGTGCTGAGCAAATTCACGGATGCCATACTCTACCCGTACACCATCGTATTCGATGCCGTATTTACAGAAGAAAGCCTCTATCATGCTGGAAAATAAGATCCAGTTGTTATAACCGGGTACAATGCTTCGCGTTGCCTTAAAGGCTGCGATCACATTGGCCTGCACATTGGCCGGCAGGTGCTCCCAGAGCCAGGGACAACGCACAAGGCCCAGTGCCAGAAAAGAAGCATCCACCAGGGGCTGACCAGCACCACTGAAACGCAAATAATCTTTGCCGGTAGAATCGACTGCCTGCGCAATGGCTTTTAACGTCAGGTCGCGGTATTCCTGCCGCAACTTGACCTCCGCCGCGTTGCCGCCTTCTATATTGAGCCATGGGGAAATACCGGTCAGTACCCGACCAAAGGCTTCGAGATAAGCTACCTGCGAGCGGCTACCGGCATTGTCGACCTTGGGCGACAATACCACTGGCATGTTTTGTTTGAGTGTACCGACAGCCAGATTGGTCAGCACGGGACGTATGACCTTATCGAGGCGAAGGAGCCATTCGGTACGGTCATCTGCCGGTTGTTCCTTCTTCTTAGATGGTTGGGCATTGGCAGTATAGACGGCAGCAGCCAGGGTGATGATAATGAACAGCTTTTTCATATGGGAATGGTGAAGATGCAAGCGCCGGCCCTGGGGCCGGCGCTGTAAGACAATTTATTATTTGCTGAGGTCTTTGTAGCGCTTCATCGCTTCTACATAATAGTAGTCTGCATACGTGAGCGGCACATCCACTTCCGACTTGGCAGGCAGGTGGCCTACGCAATGTTCGATGATGAAACCACCATTGGTGCCTGCAGGTGCTTTATAAGCAGCAGAAGACAGGGAACGCAGCATGGTAGTAGCCGCATCCGTATACACCTTCGCTTTACCGGCATCTACATAACCTTGCAGTTCCAGCAAGGCAGCGGCCGTGATGGCAGCCGCAGAAGCATCGCGTTTCGCATTGGGAATATCGGGGGCATTGAAATCCCAGTAAGGTACTTTGTCTGCCGGCAGGTTGGGATGCGTGAGGTAGTAGTTGGCAATATGATTTGCCTGATCTAAGTACTTTTTGTCTTTGGTAGCGCGGTACATCACCGTGAAACCATAGAGGCCCCAGGCCTGTCCGCGTGCCCAGGCTGATTCATCCGCAAAACCCTGTGCAGTGCGCTTTTGTTGTACGGCTCCGGTTTCGGGATTGTAGTTGATCACGTGGTAAGAACTATAGTCTGGACGGAAATGGTTCTTGATGGTCGTGTTGGCATGGGTAACGGCAATCTTGTAATAAGAAGAGTCGCCGGTTACCTGCGTAGCCCAGAAGAGCAACTCGAGGTTCATCATGTTGTCGATGATCACGAGGAACTCTGGCTTCTTGGAATCCCAGGATTTGATACATCCTACTTTGGGATCGAAGCGGGTGCACAGTGATTTGGCACTATTGATCAGTATCTCTTTGTATTCGGGTTTGGGCTGCAGGCGGTTGGCAGTGCCAAAGCTGCAGAACATCATGAAGCCCAGGTCATGGGTGCTTTTGTTGTATTGCTCTTTCTTGAGCGGCTCCAGGATACGCATGGCTTCGGTATACAATGCCTGGTCTTTGGTTTGCTCGTAGATATAGAGCAGGGTACCGGGATAAAAACCACTACACCACCAGCCTGAATTGCTGTATTCATGTTTGCCGGTCGTGGGGAAATAGGTCTTGGGAAATTTGTCCGCAGGCAGGTCTTTGGCCAGTACCTTATATTGAGCGCCGGCGTCTACAAATTCCTTGTCAAAGGATTGGGCCAGGGCCTTGTCTGTGGTTGCAGTCGTTTGTTTCTGGGTACCACAGGCCATCGCGAGTACGAATGCGCCGGCGGCCACACCATGCATCCAGGAGATCCTTCTTTTCATAAATGCTTATAATCGTGTTTTGTGTTGATTGGGTTGCGTCGGGCAATTTACGGCATATCTATGGCTGTAGTTAGTTTGGCCGCCACTCTAATACCGAAATCGTTTGCGGAGGAATGCTGGCCTTCCCTTCTCCGTCTACCTGCTCTACCCGTTGTACGAAGAGTTGCAGGGTTTTCTGCTGCTTCCAGTACTCGGTATCATAAGTCGGTTCCCAGGACCCGACGGTGTCGGTAGACAGGTCGGTCAGTTTCCATTTGGCCTTACGGATATTGCTTAGCAGGGCTGCCGATACTTTATTGCCCCGCTCCGCATCCCTGAACAACAGCGCGGCGCTTACTGTGCGGCCTTTGTTCCAGACCACGATCTGCGGGCGGGAGATGGGAATCCGTTTGGTGCCGGCACCACTCAGGCTGAAAGGGGTTTTACGAAAGGCGAGGTTACGCACCTGCCATCCCCGGTTGTCGAGGTATACGAGGTGGTACTGCGGAATTTTGCTGTCCTGCTCACGCCAGTACGTGGCGATATAAGGTCTGCCCTGCTCGTCGGCATACATCGAGGTCTGGTTCATCAGTTCGCTCTGGTGTGGAATGCGGCAGGCATACTCAGCCGTAGCGGCTGTTATAGGTAGCTGGTAGGGCTCGCCCTTCGAATTCTGCCAGGAGATGCCGCCATCGGTGGAACGTGCGTAGGCCATGTCGTGGTTGCTGGCTACGTCGGGACTCTCCCGCCACACCCATGAGATGTGGATGGTACCCCGCACATCTACGCAAGCCTGCCAATAGGCATTGCGTTGACCCTCGCCGTCGATGAGGTTCTTGTGTACGTTGGTCCAGGTTTTGGTTGGCAGGTCATAGCGGTTGATGACGAGGTTACCCTGGCCGGAACGTCCATCGCGGTAAAAGAACAGCAGGTTGCCATTGGCCAACTTATAAAATTCGGGATAGGTAACGCTGGTCTCTGTTTCGCTGGTCATGCGCATCTTATCCGTTACTTCGAGCGAGCCGGGTGCTTTGCTGCGGCAATACCGAAGGGCATTGTTGTGGTGGTCCCAGGCGAGGTGCAGGTAGCCATCGCCATCCACCATCAGGCTGATGCAGTTGTGGGCGTCGTTCACATTGCCTTTGTAGGGCGTTCGCTTCAATTCCCATTGAATGCTGCCTTGCTGGCGTTTACCCAATACGACATACCCGTCTGCATCGTAGAAAGCTGTGTATTGCCAGTTATCATGTGTCACCAGCGAATTCTTGCGGAAGATGACGGTATTAATGGAATTGTTGGCCCAGCCGGGGGCGATGGGAACCAATACCGGCGTTTGCTTCGCCACCGTGTTGGCAGCCTGTGGCGTGGTACCTGTTTGCGCGCTGAGTGGCCTGGTTGTCAATAGCTGTACAGCCAGTATCCCGGTCGCCACGACCGGGATACGAAGTAAATTGGTATGGATGTTATTTATCACTGGCAACCATTAAGATCGCTAAAGTAAGACGAGCGGGCGAAAAGGTGGAATTATTTGGTTTCATTTTCCACTTATTGTACACCCCTTCTCATTCGCCATCAAAACCTGCAGCACTATATATGACAACCAGGCTTTTTCCTGTACGCTCTTCCTGCGCTTCTCTTCCTTTAAATGTAAATGAAAATAATCCAACTCGCGGCGCAGATCGGCAGACTGTCCCAAAGAACTGACTTGCTGTATTAGGCTATCCAGGTTATTGACCCTTGTTAAGCGAATATCGCCGTACTGCCCAGGTTTCACCGCCGTTTGTGTATAAGCCCATGCCTGTTCTCCCCGGTAACCGATCAGGATCGCCCGGTAATTCAGGAGCGCATTGAGTTCCTCACGAAATACGCCAGCACTATCATTGACCCTCATAAAGCTGGCTAGTTGATCAGGCAGCAGGTAACAATACAACCGGTCGTAGGATGCTTTTTCGAGTACAGTGAATTGCACCGGGCTGTAGGTGATGGTGGCCGTTTTCTGGGTGGTGCTATCTGTAAAACGCATCGACTGTCGCTGGATCGTGGCTTCCGTCACGGCACGATCCACATTGTACCAGCCGGTGGCCACTACTTGTACACGGTAAACCTCAGCCGGCGGCAAAGGCCGGGGTACAGTATCGTACCCCAATTGCCGGTAAGCGTCTTTCAGGTTGATGTCCAGCTCCTGCTGCAGGTTATTGTTGATCCTTCGCTGCTCTTCGCGGGAATAGTTGACCGCTTTGCGCCTTGCAATTGAATCCAGCTGTTCTTGTTGCCGCCAATAGTCGTCTCTCGTTTTACGCGCTGCCAGCATATATGCCCCGGTGGCGGTTTTATAATAGGCTTTCAACTTCTGCAGTAGAGCAGTACTGGTCCGCACTTTACCATCGCGGCGCGCTGCAAAGGCTTCAAAACGTTTCTTTGTATTGCCGGTCGAGTTGGCTGCCACTGCGGAGTCGATCCTCCACATCGGCATATCCAATCCCTCCAGGTACGCCTCCAGCCATTGATTTTCACCACTGGCATGGATCACACGTAGGCGGGCTTCGAACTCACGGGTGGCTAACAGTGTTTGCTGGTAGGCATCGGACCAGATCGTTTGAATCGTGGCTGGATTGATGATGCAGTTGAATTCAGGATGCCTGAAACTTGATTGTGTATCCGATTCATTGTGCCATTCTCCCTCTTCACTTAATGTGCTTATAGTAGTCACTGAACGCTCGTAGCCATCGCCATAAGCTGCAAACGAATAGTATAAACTATCTGTAAACTTCTTATTGAGGTGATCATACCCCCACCGGCGGAGGGAATCGAGATAATGCGGCGGATAAAAATCGAGCGAATGGATGTCCACCGTCGTCAGGTCATGCTCGAGCGATTTGGGATTCACCCAATCAATACCGCCATTGGGCGATCGCTTGCCGCTATACAATTGCATGCCGGGCTTGATGCTATCCGTGGGCACTTCCAGGTAGATACCGTCAGCCGGGTTGATAGACAAACGCTTGCTCCCTTGCCGCGCATCCAGGAAGAACATACCGCCCGTTTCCAGTAACTGCGATCCGCTTCGGGTGCTGAGCCCCGCCCGCATGATCGACGCTGCATCGAGCGCTTCCTTCACGACCAGGGATACCATGCCAGTTGCCTGCTTACCATCCTCATCCAGCAACCCATTGGCAGGCACTGCCAGCACTATCCCGCCCTCCGTCGTCAAAATCGTATCGCGCCCTGCCTCGATGGTAAAGACCTGTGCAGCCAGCTGCCGGTCGGCATCTGCCCATACCTGCTCTCCTGCTTCGTTATAGGTCGGCAGGTTATTGCCTTCATAAGCCTGCTCCGGCTTGCCGCTTTTCAGCAAAACGGCGATGGTAATAGCAGCGATGACCAACACCCCTGCCCCACCCCAGCCCCAACGACGAATCTGCTGCCAGCGGGCAAACTGTTTGGCTGCCTTGGCGATCTGTTGTTGCAATACGGCACGCTCCACCCCCTGCATAATTTCCTGTTGTACCTTGACGGCTTCCTGCAAGTCAGCATCTGCTACCAACCGGGCTTCAAAAGCTGCTTTATCCGCAGGCGATAGTTGCCCTTGCAGGTACTCTTCTATCTCCCGGATCGTTTCCAATTCTTTTCTCATGGCAACAGGTTTGTAGGGTTAGGAGATAGTTGTTGTAGTTCTTTCAGCCGCATTTTAGCTGCCTCGATACATTTGTATTTCTGGTTTTTGGCTGTATGCTCCGCGCTATAGCCCATGCGCAGGGCAATATCCCGCAGTTTGAGTCCTTGCTCATAAAACAGCATCAGCAATTCACGACAACGGTCGCCCAGTTCGCTGATCACCTTTTCAGCGAGGCGCACACGCTGATCTGCCTCCCGCAACGCATCCAGGCTGGCTGTCTGCGCAGGCGTCAGGTCTTCCTCCAGTGGCTCTGCCATCTGCCGCTGGCGCTTTTTGACTTCGTCTTTCCATAAGTATTTACAAACGCTGTAGAGATAGGTGCTAAGCCTGGCCGTGAGTTGCAGGGTATTGTTGCGGGCCTGCGTGCAAACAATAATAAGTGCCTCCTGGAAGATATCCGCCGCATCTTCCGGCGTACCTCCATAATTCCGGATCATCTTCCGGACCATCGGAAAATGCCGGTACAAAGCGGCCAGCGCCTTGTCATTGGTATTTTCCTTCAATAATTGCAGGATCTGCTGATCGTCCATGCGTATAGGGTTTAGCAGTATATGGTCAACAACGAAAAAAGTCACCCCGAAAGGATGACTTTTTTATAAAAATAAATATTCTTTGCCTATTTCCTACTGATTGTCAGCGAAGTACCTATAAGGTGGCCAGACTATCGACTAGCGGTCTTCCAGCACATTGATGGCTTCCTGCACTTTATCGCGGATAAGCGTTTCGGAGAGCTGTTCCATATCGACGCGGGTAGCATCTTCATAATTCCAGGCATTGTCCTTATGGATCAGCGTGCGCACCGCCACTTTATCCTCCGACTCCATCGGCGACAGGAGGAACTTGCAGTAGTTGTGCCCATCAAAGCGGATATCCAGCGATACATTGGGATGAACACGGTCCATCCTGTCCACCTGCTGCGCTTCGATACCATAGTTGACGAGCGATTGCACACATTTACCAAAGGCAGGTGTGATCACCTGTTCCATCTTTTCCCGGAAGTGTTGTAAAAAAAGGGCGCGTCGGCCTTCATCCAGCATTTCGTGCTTGGCAGCGGGTTCCTGCGACTGTTGGTCGAGTCGCTGCTGCTCGAGTTTTTTTCTCCTGCAGGCTAAAAAATCTTGCCACAACATACAATCAGTTATTTGCGGTTATTAAATGCTGGCTATACTGGGCTATGCTTTTCGCGGAGGATAGGGGAAAGCTACGCAATCGTTTGCAAGATTACAAGCATTAAGATAGGGATTTTTATTGACATAGGAAGGCGCTTAAAACGGGGGCAAAGATGCGATCAGGTGTGCAAAATCGAGCCTGTCTGTCAAAACTTAAACATCTGGTAATATAGCTGCTCTTACTTCATGATCTTTAGGAAGCTAAGTTTGCCGCCAATTGAAAAATACCCATTCACCAATGCTCAACAGAAGAAACTTCCTGAGAAATGTGGGCCTGGCTGGCGCTGCTTTCACAGCTCCTACGGTCATTGCCCATGCTGCACCCGCTGCTTTCAATACCGCCCTGACCATCAAAGGCCGTGTGCACAGCAACGGTAACGGCCTGGCCGGTGTGGCCGTCACCGACGGTTACACCGTCACGACGACTGATAAAAAAGGCAACTATTCCTTGAACGCTCATTCAGCGGCCGAGTTTGTCTACATCAGTATCCCTTCGGGTTACAGCATTCCCCACGACAAAGGCATTGCCCAATTTTACCAACCCATCACACAAACGGAAGGGAACCTGAAGGCCGATTTCAGTCTTGAGAAACTCAGCACCGACGACACCAAACACAACTTTGTCGTATGGGCCGATACCCAGATCATCTCCAAGGCCGATGGTCAGTTGTTGAAAACAGAATCGGCCCCCGACCTGAAACAACTGGTAGCCCAATATCCACAAGGCGCCTTATTTCATGGTATCGGCTGCGGCGACCTCGTATGGGACCATTTCGAACTGTTTGATGATTACCGCGAGGCGGTAGGCATCACCGGCGTGCCTTTCTTCAACGTGATCGGCAACCACGATATGGACCTCGATAGTGCCTCTGATGATGTATCGGCCCGCACCTTCAAAAAACAATTCGGTCCTACTTATTATTCCTTCAACCGGGGTAAGGTGCACTATATTGTACTGGACAACGTTTTCTTCCTCGGCAATGCCAAGAAGTATATTGGTTACCTCACCGATAACCAGCTGCGCTGGCTGAGGCAGGACCTGGCTTTGCTAAAACCGGGATCTACTGTTGTCGTCAGCAACCACATCCCCACGGACACCGGCCATCAACGCCGCAACAAACTGACGGAAGAAGCCATTGGTGGTACCGTAGCCAACCGCAACCAGCTGTACAAATTACTCAAGCCCTTTAAAGCCCATATCATGTCGGGCCATACCCACGTGAATGAGAAATGGGAAAAAGAAAACCTCATAGAGCACGTACACGGTACCGTTTGCGGTGCCTGGTGGACCGGCCCTATCTGCAGCGATGGAACGCCCAACGGCTATGGTGTGTATGAAGTGGACGGAGATGACATCAAGTGGTATTACAAATCGACCGGAAAGGCGAAAGATCACCAACTCAGGATCTACACCAAAGGCAGACTGACCACCGCCCCCGACGAGATCGTGGCTAATGTATGGAACTGGGATCCCCAATGGAAGATCGAATGGTGGGAGGATGACCAGGCCAAAGGCTTGATGCAACAGCGTGTGGAACTCGACCCCTGGTCGGTGGAACTACACGGCGGACCACAATTGCCCAAGAAACATAAGTTCGTAGAACCGAGTCTGACCGACCACCTGTTCTTTGCCAAACCGTCACCTACGGCGAAAAAGATCACCGTAAAGGCGACAGACCGGTTTGGCCAGGTATTTCAGGATACCATTCAGCTGGCATAAGTAACCCATCAACTTGTTATAACAAGGGCGGTCCGGTATGGTCCGCCCTTGTGTATTTTACTGATTGTAAGTACAGGTCTTCAGAGGCTTCTGGCAATTGCCAACAGTTGCTACTCCATGATCAACTCCCCTACACTGCCAGGCTGCGACTGATGCCCAACTCCAGCCCACGCAGCTCGGCCAGTCCACGCAACCGGCCAATGGCCGAGTAGCCCGGGTAGGTTTTCTTGTGCAGGTCATCGAGCATCTGGTGCCCATGATCGGGTCGCATGGGAATGGACCACTTTCTGCGCTGCATGATCAGCACCGCTTCTTTCACGATCTCATACATATCTGTATCACCTGCCAGGTGATCCGCCTCATAGAAGTTACCCTCTTCGTCGCGTTTGGTATTTCGCAAATGCAGGAAGTGCACCTGATCGCCAAAAGCCTGTAACATACGCAGTACCTCATTGTCTGCCCGCGCGCCAAACGATCCGGTGCAAAAGCAAAGGCCGTTGGCCGGGGAAGGTGCGGCTGCCAGTAGTTCCCGGGCATCAGCTTCTGTGCTTACAATACGTGGCAAGCCCAATATCGAATAAGGAGGATCATCCGGATGGATGGCCAACTTCAGGCCGCATTCCTCCGCTATGGGCACAATGGCCCGTAAGAAGTAAAACAGGTGTTGCTTCAGCTTTGCGGCATCGATGTGCTCATACGTTTTCAGCGCTGCCAATACCTGCTCCGGGGTAAAGGCATCATCACTACCGGGTAATCCCAACATCGTGTTGCGGAATAAGGTAGTTCGTGCCGCTTCATCCATCGCATCAAAAGCCGCTTTTGCTTTTTTCATGTCCGACACCGAATAATCGTTTTCAGCACCAGGCCGCTGCAGCAGGAACAGATCAAACGCAATAAATGCAGCCCGGTTGAAGTACAGCGCACGGCTCTTATCCGGCATTTCATAATTTACATCGGTACGCATCCAATCGAGGATGGGCATAAAGTTGTAGGTAACCACCTCCAACCCACAGGCACCCACATTACGCAGGCTAAGCTTATAGTTTTCGATAAGCTGTTCAAAATTGCCCGTTTGCTTTTTGATGTCTTCATGTACCGGCAGGCTTTCGATCACCGTCCAACGCATTCCCTTCGCTTCGATCATTTGCTTACGCTTGTTGATCTCTTCGATCGTCCACACCTCCCCCACCGGAATATGGTGCAATGCGGTGACTACACCTGTACAACCAGCCTGCCTGATATCCCAAAGGCTGACCGGATCATTGGGCCCGAACCAGCGCATTGTTTGTTCCATTAAGATCATATCGTCATCGTTTATTGAAGGGCGATCCCTTGCCGTGTTTATTCTTTCACAAAATAAGGGAAGGACGATATTAATCGCCCTCCCCTTGGTGCATTAATCAAAAATACTCTTGTGTAACACTTGAACCTGTTGCTATCATTGAGAGACTAGCCGTCTCTTTAGCACTTGTAATACAGCCGGATAAGTTTGTTTCATTGGAATAGTTGCCGTTGTACAACAACGGGAATTCCCAGGCCTTCACCGTTCCTTCATCAGGATCGACGATACCAGCCATAAAAGGCTTGTGCGCATTATAGAGCTTGCAGACGATCTGGCCATCTGAGGGCCTATCGACCAAGCCTTTTATACTGACGTATTATATACAATAGGTATTGGTCATCAGGCCCCTATTAAACAGGAAGGTGGTAGCGTTAAACCGGTGGTGAACTGGAAACTGACCTGTAGCCGGGCCACAGCAATGGTGGAATAGCCCGGGAAATAATAGAAGGGCGTGACAAGTGGAATGAAGGAATATTACACCTTTTCGCTGAAAGCCTTATCAATAATGGTTTTGGCTGCATATCAACAATCGTTTTTTAGGGTTTTGGCAAGTATGCAGTAGCTCGTTCGCAGGGCTAATATCGAACAATTTCCCGTTAATTGTAACCGATTACATAAATATTTTCAAAAAAATATTCCTTAGCTTTACCAGCAGCTACTTACACCGATGTAAACGATTGTAATGGAAAAGGAGAAAGAAGTTACTATATATGACCTTGCCCGCAAGCTGAACATCTCGATAGCGACCGTCAGCCGTGCGCTGAAAGACGACCCTGTCGTCAGCAAAAAAACCAAGAAAAAGATCTTCGAACTTGCCGAAGAGATGGGCTATCGCTCCAATCACTTTGCCCGTAACCTGCGCAATAAACGTACCGATACCATCGGTGTGATCGTACCCCGGTTGAATAGTTATTTCATGAGTACCGTAATTGCCGGTATCGAGAACGTCGCCAACAATGAAGGCTTCAACCTCATCATCAGCCAGTCATCGGAATCGGCCCAGAAAGAAATGAACAGTGTGAAAACGATGTTCAATAACCGCGTAGATGGATTGCTGGTTTCACTGGCCTATGATACAGAGGATATCACGCACTTCGAAACCCTCTACCGCAAGAATATACCAGTTATCTTCTTTGACCGGGTAGCCGAACAGGACATGTGTACCAATGTACTGATCGATAATCGCCGCGCCGCCTACGAGGCCACCAAACACCTGATTCAGCAAGGCTGTAAACGCATTGCTCATATCACGGCCACGCCAAAAAGGAATGTGTACATCGATCGCCTGGAAGGGTACAAACGGGCGTTGGCCGAATTCGACCTCCCTTTCAGCAATGACCAATTGATCATCGGCAACCTGAGCCAGGAAGACGGCGCCCTCGCGGCAGCACAAATACTGGCCATACCAGAACGCCCTGATGGAATTTTTGTAGCAAACGATAACAGCGCGGTGGGCTGCATGCTGGCCTTGAAACAAGCGGGCATACGAATACCCGAGGACATTGCCTTCGTCGGATTCAACAACGACCCGGTGTCGAAAGTAGTAGAGCCCAACCTGACCACCATCAACTATCCGGGTTATGAAATGGGAGAAGTAGCTGCCCGTAACCTGATTAATCACCTGACCGGCATTGCCACCATCACTTCTACCAATACCATTCTGCTGCGTTCGGAACTGGTGGTGCGTGGCTCTTCGTTAAAAAATAAAACCTGATGGATGGGCCCTGCCCCTCCACCCTGCTGCCCCATATGAAAAAGACGTTGTGCACCCTGCTGTTTTTTGTGCTGTTGTATCCGCTACTCGCTGAAGACGGATACCGCCTCTGGCTTCGCTATGAGAAGATCGACAACAACTCCCTGCTGCAGACCTACCGGGCTGCTATCAACTCCATACAGGTTACCGGCAATAGTGCTGTCATTGCCAGCGCCCGGCAAGAACTGCTGACGGGGTTGCAAGGACTGCTGGGTAAATCTGTTACCCAATCCCCGTCTCCAGGCACAGGAAACATTCTCGCAGGCACCTGGCAACAAAATGCCCTCCTCCGCACGCTGATACCAGCTGACCACATGAAGGCCACGGGCAAAGAAGGGTTTGTGATCCGTACCGTTCGTTATCAGCAAAAACGGGTTATAGTCATTGCGGCCAATGAAGACGCTGGTGTACTGTATGGCGTATTCAACTTCCTGCGGTTGTTACAAACGCAACAACCGATCAGTAACCTATCGATCACCAGCGCCCCTACCATTCAATTGCGCCTGCTCAATCACTGGGACAACCTGGACCGTACAGTGGAACGAGGCTACGCAGGTTTCTCCATCTGGGACTGGCACCGGTTACCCGGCTATACTGATCCTCGTTACACGGACTATGCGCGCGCCAATGCCTCTATCGGCATCAATGGCACCGTGCTCACCAATGTCAATGCGAATGCGCGCATCCTGAGTCCTGAATACCTCGAAAAAGTTGCCGCGCTCGCCCATATTTTCCGCCGCTACGGTATCAAGGTTTACCTGACCGCCCGGTTCAGTGCACCTGTAGAAGCTGGTGGCCTGAAAACAGCCGACCCGCTGGACCCTACCGTGCAGGCCTGGTGGAAAGAAAAGGCGACCGAGATCTACCGCTATGTACCGGATTTTGGTGGGTTCCTGGTAAAGGCCAATTCGGAAGGACAGCCCGGACCACAAAACTATCACCGCACCCATGCAGATGGCGCCAACATGCTGGCGGATGCTGTAGCCCCGCATGGCGGTATCGTGATGTGGCGTGCCTTCGTTTACAGCAACGAGAAACCAGACGATCGCTTCAAGCAAGCCTACAATGAATTCAAACCCCTCGATGGGCAGTTCCGCAAGAACGTAGTCGTGCAAGTCAAGAACGGCCCCATCGACTTTCAACCCAGGGAACCGTTTCATCCCTTGTTTGGTGCCATGCCGGCGACACCCCTGATGATGGAATTTCAGATCACCCAGGAATACCTCGGCTTTGCCACCAACCTGGTTTATCTGGCACCTCTCTTTAAAGAGTGCCTCGACAGCGACACTTATGCAAAAGGAAAGGGTTCGACAGTAGCTAAAGTGATCGATGGATCACTGGAAGACCATCCGATATCGGGCATTGCCGGGGTGGCCAATATTGGCAACGACATCAACTGGTGTGGTCATCCATTCGCCGCAGCCAACTGGTATGCCTTTGGCCGGCTCGCCTGGAACCCTCAGCTTCCATCGGACGAAATAGCCAACGAATGGATTCGGCAGACCTTCTCCAACAATGCCACTTTTGTGCAATCGACCAGCCGCTTCATGATGGCCTCCCGGGAAAATACGGTTCGCTACATGACACCACTTGGTCTGCACCATATCATGGGCAACAGTCACCATTACGGTCCTGCGCCCTGGACCAACAAAGCACAACGCGCCGACTGGGATCCCATTTATTATCACCGCGCCGACTCTACCGGTATCGGGTTCGACAGAACAGCTGCCGGCAGCAATGCACTCGCGCAATACAGCCCAGACCTACGTCGGCAATACGAGAACCTGAAAGACTGTCCGGATAATTACCTGCTGTGGTTTCACCGGGTACCGTGGACCTACCGCCTATCGTCGGGCAAAACAGTTTGGGAGGCACTCTGTACCGAGTACCAGGCAGGCGTATCGGCGGTGCGCGATATGCAAAAGACCTGGAATGGGTTAAAGCCGTATATAGATGCAGCACGTTTCGAAGAGGTACAGCAACTAATGGCTGTACAGGAAAAAGAAGCAGTGTGGTGGCGCAATGCCTGCCTGCTGTATTTCCAGACTTACTCCCGTATGCCTTTTCCGGCAGGTGTTGAACAGCCGGATCAAACCCTGGAGTATTACAAAAGTCTGCGGTTCCCGTATGCACCCGGCATCTGATCCGGCGGCGACAACAATCATGAGATTAACTGACTGGTATAAAGATCAATCTAGCAAGAAATACTAACGACCAATGGAAACAACCAAACAACAGCAACTAGCGATCATAACAGGTGGAGGTTCGGGTATCGGACTGGCCATTGCACAGAAATTTGTGGACGCCGGGATCCTAACGATCATCGTAGGACGGGATCAGGAGAAACTGAACCAGGCCCAGGCAACGCTGGGCAGCCTGTGCATTCCCCTGCAATGCGACCTGACCAATCTTGCCGCCATACCAGCCCTCGTGCAACAGGTATTGCAACAATATGGCCGTATCGATATCCTGGTGAACAATGCAGGTATCAATATGAAGAAAGAGTTTACAGAGGTCAGCGATGACGATTTTCAACGCATCATCAAGACCAATGTTACTGCCGTGTTCGCCCTATCCAGAGAAGTCGTGAAATACATGATGAGCAACGGAGGCGGTTCCATCATCAACATCAGCTCGATGGCATCGCAGTATGGCATTCCCAAAGTGATCGCCTATACGGCATCGAAATCAGCTATTGAAGGCATGACGAAGGCCATGGCCGTGGAATTGTCGCCCAAAGGTATCCGGGTGAATTGCATTGCCCCTGGATTTATTGCTACGGATATGTCGGCCAAGGCGCTCAACGATGATCCCGAAAGAAAACACAAGGCACTCGACCGTACCCCCATGGGGCAACTGGGCGCTCCTGCCGATATCGGCGACGCGGCCCTGTTCCTGGCATCTGATGCGGCCCGATACATCACAGGAGTGGTATTGCCGGTAGATGGCGGCAACTCCATCGGATTCTAGGCATCTTGTTCTTAGCTGGTATCATCCCTTTTATTGCAAGCCGGCCGGCAGGCCGTAACGACTACATATGAAAAAGCTTTTCCTTTTACTATGCCTGATGGCAGGTGCCGGGGCCATTTTGCAGGCGCAACCACTGGTAAGCCCCATGGCTTCCCCGGCGGCCTTTCCCCTGGTTGCGGGTAAACATGCCGCCACGATTTATGTGGACGCCGACGACTACCCTGTTGTGCGCAAGGCGGCGACGTTGTTGCAGGAAGACATCCTGCGGGTAACCGGTATTCAGCCAGCCATCGTACACGAGATACCCGCGAAAGCCGAACGCCTCATACTGATTGGTACAGCTGGTAAGGCTGCGATATTGGATCGGATCAAACGCAGCTTTTCAACCCATCCGTTAACGGGTAAATGGGAAGCCTATCAGTGGAGCATACTGCAACAGGCATTGCCAGGCATCCGGCAAACACTGGTGATTGCCGGTAGCGACCGACGGGGCACGGCTTATGGCGTGATGGAATTGTCGAAAGCGATGGGTGTATCACCGTGGTACTGGTGGGCCGATGTACCGGTGAAACAACAACCGGAGCTCTACCTGGCCAATAAAACATACGCTGTACAAGCACCTGCTGTCAAATACCGCGGTATTTTCATCAACGACGAGGCCCCTGCCCTCTCTGGCTGGAGTAAGGAAAAGTTCGGCGGCTTCAACCACGCCTTCTATGAGAAGGTGTTTGAACTGATGTTACGGCTTCGGTCCAACTATCTATGGCCAGCCATGTGGGGCAACGCTTTTTACGATGACGACAGCCTCAACATCAAATCAGCCGACGAATACGCTATTGTAATAGGTACCTCGCACCATGAACCGTTGATGCGTGCGCATGACGAATGGCGGAGATATGGCAAAGGCAAATGGAATTACGACAGTAATGCCATACAATTGAAGAACTTCTGGCGTGGGGGGATGCAACGTGCTACCAATGAAAAGATCGTCAGCGTTGGCATGCGGGGAGATGGTGATGAACCAATGAGCCGGGAAACTGCCACGGCACTGCTGGAAAGGATCGTCAGCGACCAGCGTCAGATAATAGCAGACGTCACCAACAAACCCGCCAACGAAACACCCCAGCTGTGGGCACTGTACAAAGAAGTACAGGACTACTACGATAAAGGCATGCGTGTGCCTGACGATGTGACCCTACTATTGTGTGATGACAACTGGGGCAATATCCGCCGGCTTCCTGCTCTGACTGATAAACCACGCCAGGGCGGCTATGGCATCTATTATCATTTCGACTACGTGGGTGGACCGCGCAACTACAAATGGATCAACACCAATAATATTGCCCGTGTTTGGGAGCAGATGCACCTGGCCTGGGAGCATAAGGTTCGCGACATCTGGATTGTGAACGTAGGCGATATCAAGCCGATGGAATTCCCGATCTCCTTCTTTATCGACTACGCCTGGGATCCGACTGCTATTGGCCCCAACGACCTGCAACGCTACACAGAACAGTGGGTAGCGCAGCAATTTGGTGCGCAACAAGCGAAGCCCATAGCAAAGGTCTTGAGTCAATACGCACAGTTCATCAGCCGCAGAAAGCCGGAGTTGCTGGACACCAGTACCTTCCACCCCGTCAATTACCGCGAAGCAGAAATAGTCAACAAGGATTTCGATTCATTATTAGTAACTGCGAGAAAAATCAAAGCAACACTCAAAGCAAACCAACAGGACGGCTATTATCAACTGGTACTTCACCCCATCGAGGCCATGGCCAACCTTTACCAACTATATTACGCGGTTGCCAAAAACAATGCTGCCGCCACGTGTAAAGACTGGCCACAAGCCAATCTCTGGGCCGGCTTAGCCCGCAAATTTTACCAAACAGATTCCATGATCACCGTTTCCTACCACACCATGGGCGATGGCAAGTGGAACCATATGATGGATCAAACCCATATCGGGTACACCTACTGGCAGCAACCACCCGTCAATAAAATGCCTGCAGTCATTGAGCGTACAGACGGTACCAAAGACAAGGCCTGTGCGATGGATCTGATTCCCGCGCCCAGGACAGCTGTTGCACAAATCCCCGCATCCTTGCGTGGTAACTACTTTTATGAGCAAGGAGGCTATGTATCTATGGAAGCTGCGCACTATACACAAGCTATCAATAGCCATGGCATTCAATGGACCTTACTTCCCAACCATGGCCGTACCGGTGATGCGATCACTCCTTTTCCGGTAACAGCCTCAACGCAACAACCAGGAGGCAACAGCCCTCATTTGCAATATGAGTTTTATACCTACTCGGAGTCTGCCCCCAGCCTGCAGGTATATTGCTCCCCTACTCTCAATCTCAGCAATTCAGCAACAGGTCTGCAATACGCGGTCTCGATAGACGACGAGGCACCCCAGCTCGTCAGCATCAACAAAGACGATAACGTAAACAGGACCTGGGACCAATGGGTAGCCAATAACATCATTGTCAAAACGACCAAACATGCTCTGCTGAAACCTGGCAAGCATACCTTGAAATACTGGATGGTAGACCCCGCGGTCGTTTTGCAAAAACTGGTGATCGACCTGGGAGGATTGAAACCCTCTTACCTCGGCCCTCCTGAAACAAGACGTATACGCTGAATCGTTCCGTAAGACCAGACGGCCTCCCGTCAACATACCCGATCCATTTACTCAATCTTCAAAACTTGCTATGATGAAGTCACCTTTCCTGTGTACCCTCACCGTCCTATTTTCGGTTGCCCTGAGTGCACAGCCTGGCAGGATTTCGCGCACCGATAGTCTGCGGCTCGACAGCCTGCGCAAAGCCACACAACTTGATTACCAGCAAATGCTACAGGCGCTGTCGATCACGGCCACACGTCCGGGACCGTCCGGCAATCCGCAGGCACCCAATGCCGCCAACAGTGATGAAGCGAAAGCATCATCCTATAAAGAACTCCCCGATCCCCTCAAGCTACAGAATGGTCAGCCGGTTACCACGGCCGCTACCTGGTGGAGCCAGCGCCGCCCCGAGATCGTGGCCGCCTTCGACCAGGAAATGTATGGACACACCCCTTCCAATACACCGGGTGTTGCCTGGGAAATAACGGAAACCATCAACGAGGTGAAAGGCGATATAGCCGTCATCACTAAGAAGCTGGTAGGGCATGTCGACAATTCATCCTGGCCCTCCATCAAAGTAGATATACAATTATCATTGACCACGCCAGCCAATGCCAAAGGACCTGTACCTGTCATCATGGAATTTGGATTCAACTTCCCTCCAGGATTCAATCCCCCTCGTGACACTTCCAGGAATGCGCCCCCCAACTGGCAACAGCAATTACTCGCCAAGGGATGGGGATATGCTGTACTGGTTCCCACCAGCTACCAGGCAGACAATGGGGCCGGTTTAACACAAGGCATTATCGGATTGGTCAATAAAGGGCAACACCGCAAACCCGGTGACTGGGGTACCCTCAAGGCCTGGGCATGGGGAGCCAGCCGCGCGCTCGATTATCTACAAACAGATAAAGCCGTCGACGCAAACCGCGTAGGGATAGAGGGACTTTCAAGATATGGCAAAGCAGCGCTGGTCACGATGGCTTACGATAGCCGTTTTGCGATCGGCTTCATCGGTTCTTCGGGTGCCGGTGGCGCCAAGATCCTCCGCCGTGTATTTGGAGAACAGGTAGAGAACCTCGCTTCATCCGGTGAATACCATTGGTTCGCCGGCAATTTCATTAAATATGCAGGTCCGCTCACCCCCAACGACCTTCCCGTCGATGCCCATGAGCTCATTGCCCTCTGCGCACCACGCCCTGTGTTTATCAGCGTAGGATCGCCCCAGGTAGAAGGCAACTGGATCGATGGTCGGGGTATGTTCATCGCTACTGTACATGCAGGCCCGGTTTACAAATTACTGGGCAAAAAGGACCTTGGCAGTAATGAAATGCCTCCGCAGGAAACCGGCATGACCGATGGTGACCTGGCTTTCCGGCAACACGCGGGTGGACACACGACAGGCCCCAACTGGGCTTATTTCATCCCCTTTGCTGCCCGCTATTTCGACAACGCGATCGCTCAAAATGCCAAAGGACTGAAAGACTATTATCAATCCTATTTCCCCATTGGCGTTGCCGTTTCCCCACGCGCTATAAGGTCAGAAGAAGCTGGACTTATTCTGCAACAATTCAATAGCCTGACACCCGAGAACGCGATGAAGATGGGGCCTATCCATCCGCGGGAAAATGATTTCAACTGGCGCGATGCCGATTCCATCGTAGCCTTTGCGCAAAGAAACAAACTGAAATTACGGGGTCATACACTTTGCTGGCACAATCAAACACCCGCCTGGCTATTTGTCGACAACCAAGGTAAACCGGTCAGCAAAGAAGTATTACTCGATCGATTGAAAAAACATATTACTGCTGTAGTCACCCGCTACAAAGGTCAGATCTATGCCTGGGACGTCGTGAATGAAGTTATTTCTGACAAGCCCGATGAATACCTGCGCAATTCGCCCTGGCTTCAGATCGCGGGAGAGGAATACATTGCCAAAGCCTTCCAGTGGGCGCACGAAGCCGATCCAAAAGCGAAGTTGTTTTATAACGACTATGATGAGATCAACAGCGTCAAACGTGCCAAGATCATCCGCCTCATTAAATCTTTACAGGCAAAAGGCATCCCCATTCATGGCATTGGCCTTCAGGGACACTGGGCCATCAACGAACCCTCCACAGCACAACTCGACAGTACGCTGCGTGATTTCGCCGACTTGAAGTTGTCGATACAGGTCACTGAACTTGACATCTCCATATACCCCAAAGAACACAACGCAAGACCCAGAAGACCTGAAGATGCCAACAACAGCTTCACTCCCGAAAGAGAACAACAACAAGCGGAAAAATACAAGATGGCCTTCGACCTATTCAGGAAGTATGGCAAACAAATTACCGGCGTAACCTTCTGGAATATCTCGGATCGCAACAGCTGGCTGGACAATTTCCCTGTTACAGGTCGTAAAGATTACCCGTTGTTGTTTGACAAAAACCTACAACCGAAGCCAGTATATCAGCAGGTCATCAACTTCTGAACCATAAGTTCGTCTTTCTGACACACTCATAAAAAACAGGAAAGGATCACTCCTTTCCTGTTTTGCTGTTCCGTCAGCCCCGGAACAACCATGTCGCCCGAAGGCTACTTATTCATTTTCCATCAGCTTTCGCCGGTAGCAATATTTTTATCAATCTCCTCCTGTAGCTTTTGCGATTCCTGCAATTTCCTGAGCGCTTTGCCGTAGGAGAGTTTGGTGATCAGTACAAATAACACCGGTACCACAAAGATGGCAAGCGTTGTTGCAGCGATCATACCGCCAAACACCGTCCAACCAATCGTGTTGCGTGATACTGATGCCGCACCCGATGCGAAAGCCAACGGCAGTACACCCAGGATAAAGGCCAGCGAGGTCATAATGATCGGGCGAAGACGCAGCTGCACCGCCTGTAAGGTCGCGTGCACTACATCGATGCCACGGTCAACCCGCTCTTTGGCAAACTCCACGATCAGGATCGCATTCTTTGCCGCCAGACCAATCAACGTGATCATACCGATCTGCGCATAGATATTATTCGAAAGCTTGGGCATCAGGACCAATGTCAGGATAGAACCAAATAGTCCGATCGGCACGGCAAACAGTACAGAGAACGGAATGGACCAGCTCTCATACAACGCTGCCAGGAAGAGGAACACAAACACGATCGAGATCGCAAAGATCGTCGTGGTAGCATCCCCTGCCTTGATCTCCTCGCGGCTCATACCAGAGAATTCATAAGAATATCCGGATGGTAATACCTGCGCCGCCACTTCACGCAGTGCCTGAATGGCCTGTCCGCTACTGAAGCCTGGCTTGGGTGAACCATTGATCTCAATAGAGCGATAGATATTGTAGTGCGAGATCACTGCCGGATTTTCTACCAGCCTGGAAGAAACCAATGAGCTCATCGGGATCATACTGCCCTGGCTATTACGTACATAGTAGTTCTGAAAATCATTCAACGATCCGCGGAAACTACTATCGGCCTGTGCCATTACGCGGAAGTTACGACCATACAGGTTGAAGTCATTGACATAGCTACTACCGAGCAAGGTCGACATCGTAGCATATACATCTGAAACCAGTACACCGAGCTTCTTGGCTTTTTCCTTATCTACATCCACCTGGTAGCTGGGCGTTTTAGTAGAGAAGAAGGTATACGCCAATCCGATTTCCGGACGCTGGTACAGCGCACCCAGAAAACGTTGACTTACTTTTTCAAACTCCTGGATATTATCGGTACTGGTCGTTTGCTGCAGCTCGAAGGTAAAACCGGCCGTCTGCCCCAGACCGGGGATAGCGGGTGGCGCGATAGGCCTGATTGTCGCTTCTTTGATATCCGACGTTGCCCGCACTATTTGCCCCATGATCCCTTCTACATGCTGTTCTTTAGCCTTACGTTGATCCCATGGTTTCAGGGTAACGAACAAGGTACCGGAGTTCGATTTGAAGGAGAAGTTGATGATATTGAGACCAGCGAGACCACCCACCGTACCAACACCATCGATCTTCTGGATGCGGCTCATGATATCCTTCAGCATCGCTACGTTGCGCGTGGTTGATGTACCTTCCTGCATTTCATAAGTCACGAACATACGGCCTTCATCCTCCGTTGGGATAAATCCGGTAGGCTTTGTTTTGAACATATAGAACAAACCAACAAACAAACAGATCATCATGATCACCACATAAGGTGCTCCTTTGATCCATTTGCCAACACCTCTGGTATATGAGTTTGTTATACCTCCAAAGACACGATTGAACCAGTCAAAGAACTTGTCCAGGATATTTTTGCGGGCACCGGGGTCCTTCGAAGGCTTCAGCATCATACTACACAGAGCAGGTGTCAGCGAAAGTGCCACAAAGGCCGATATGATTACCGAGACCGCAATTGTGATCGCAAACTGCTGGTAAAGCCGACCTACGATACCAGGAATAAATCCTACTGGTACGAACACCGCCGCAAGGATCAGGGCAATGGCAATAACTGGTCCAGAGATATCCGACATGGCTTTTTGCGTCGCTTCCCGGGGTGACAGTTTCTCGTGGTCGATATAATGTTGCACCGCTTCCACCACAACGATGGCGTCATCCACCACGATACCGATCGCCAATACGAAGGCGAACAGGGTCAGCGTATTGATGGTAAATCCAAAAGGGAGGAAGAAAATGAAGGTACCGATCAACGATACAGGGATCGCCAGGACGGGGATCAGGGTGGCACGCCAGTTCTGCAAGAAAAGGAACACCACGATCACCACCAGGATCAGGGCTTCCACGAGTGTATGCAATACTTCTTCTATAGATACCTTAACCACAGAGATGGTCTCCAGGGGCACGGCATAATCTACATCCTTGGGGAATTGTTTCTTCAACTCGGCCAACGTATGCTGCAATCCTTCCCAGGTATCGAGGGCGTTGGCGCCAGGAGCCTGATAGATCAGGATGAATGCCGCTGGCTTGCCATTCACAAAGTTGTTACTGCTGTAATCGAATTTACCCAACTCAACGCGTGCCACATCACTTAACCGCACGATGCTTCCATCTGCAGGTCGCGTACGCACCACGATCTGCTCAAACTGCGCCACCGTATTGATACGGCTATTGGTCAATACACTGTATTCGAAGGCCTGTAAATTAGGCTGCGGATTACCACCAATGGTACCGGCTGCCACCTGCAGGTTCTGCTCGCTCAGCGAACCGAGCACATCGCCGGTGGTCATATTCAACGCGGCCAGTTTTTTGGGGTCGAGCCAGATTCGCATACCAAAGTCATCACCGCGGGTGAAGATATCACCCACCCCTTTTACACGCAGCAAGGCGTCCTTCAGGTAGATATTGGCATAGTTCCCAAGGAATGTCGGGTTGCGGGTTCCGTTAGGCGAATAAAGCGCCAGGGCCACCATGATGCTGGGATTACGTTTACGCACCGTCAATCCCAAACGTTTAACCGCATCCGGCAAGGTAGGTTCAGCCACACTTACACGGTTCTGTACATCGAGCGTAGCGATATTAATATCCGTACCTACTTCAAAGTTCACCGTAATGCTGCTCTGTCCACTGCTGGTACTGTTACTGGTAATATAGGTCATGCCTGGTGTACCATTCACCTGTGTTTCGATGGCAGTAGTAGTTGTTTGTTCTACTGTCTGCGCATCCGCACCAGTAAACGAGCCCGCGATCGAAACCGTGGGCGGCGTAATGTCCGGATACTGTGCAATCGGCAACGCATTCATGGAGATAAGCCCCACAAGCACAATTACGATCGATATTACAATGGCCGTTACCGGGCGTTTTATAAAAGTATCTGCTATCATTAGTTATCGTCTTTATTGGTCCTCGGTTCAAATAATAACTTGCTGTCCGCTTCGATTACTTCTTGGGGGCGGCTGCGCCACCGGCGCCAGGAGCACCCTGGGTTTCTGCGGGTTTATCGGTGATCTTTGAACCCTCACGCAGGTTCTGCACTCCTTCCACCACAATGGTTTCGCCTGCCTGCACACCTTCACGTATGATAACACCGGTACCCACCTGGCGGCCAAGTGCCACTTTACGTTGTGTAACGGTACTGCTGTCGGTCACTGCATATACGAAGAAATCACCCAATTGCTCGGTAACCGCTTTGTACGGTATGATGACGGCCTGTGCTGCCGTATTACTCTTGACACGCACTTTAGTGGTCATGCCTGAACGCAAAACATGCTTGGCGTTGGGAAACACCAACCTGATCTTGATATTGCCCGTTTGCGGATCTACCGCCCGGTCGATCAGGCTGATAGAACCAGTCTGCGGATAAACATCCTGGCCAAAGGCGATCGTAAAGATCGAGTCCTTAGGTTTTACGCCCTGCTGCTGATATTGGCTGTACCTGTACAATTCCTGTTGGTTGATGGTGAAATCCACCGCCATAGGATCATCGGAGGATACCGTGTTCAATATGGTGGTACCAGCATAAATAGGACCGCCCACTTTTACCTGCGAGATACCGATGGTACCATCGAAAGGCGCCAGGATCGTGGTATACCGTACATTGGTTTGCACCGCACGGATATTGGCTTTCGCCGCCTCTACCTGTTTTTTGGCAGCTTCCAGCACCGCATCGGCATTGTCTACTACCTGCTTCGCGATCGCGTCCTGCTCATCCAGGGCATGGTAGCGGTCAGCATCTTTTTGCGCCTTGATGAGGTTGGCTTCCTGCACGGCCAGGTTGGCCTGTGCCTGCTGGTAGTTGGCCTCGTAAGCCTGCTGATCGATCGTATATAAACGTTGTCCTTTTTTTACCTGGGCACCGTCCTGAAAGAAAATACCGGTCACGTATCCGTTCACCTGCGCCCGCAATTCAACCTGGTTGAGTGCGGTAACGGTACCCGGGTATTCATCATAATAAACGGCATCTGTAGTAGCCACCTTGGTCGTTGTCACCTTTACTGCCTGAGGCGCAGGAGGACCGGCCTGTTGGGTATTACCACCGCAGGAAGCGAGTACTGCCAGGCATGCTACGCTTGAAAAATATCCTATCCTATTGAACAACATATGCTGAGATGTTTGATATTAATAATTGATTTGTCCCAATGCCTTTTGTACGTCGATCTTCGAGGAAAGTAGTACGTAAAGCGAATTATAATAATTGATACGTGCCGTACGCAGGTCCGATTCGGCTGTGATCACTTCAAGATATGTCTTTACGCCATTTCGGTATTGCAGGTTGATCACGTCATACACTTCCCGCGCCAGTTCCATGTTCTCTTTGAGTGCCAGGTAAGTGGCCAGGCTGCTCTTGTATATAGCCAAGGCCTGTGCATATTCTGCATTGATCGAATTCTTAAGCCCGATCTCCTGCCAGTCGAGTGACTTCAGGGTCCATTCGGCTGCCTGAATATTGTACTTCCGTTTTCCTCCCTGGAAAATGGGCAGCGACAAGGTTACACCCGCAAAAGAGTTGGGATAATTAGTATTGTAAAGCTTACCGAACTCGTCATTCTGGTAATTGAAATTATAAGCGCCCGAAGCATACAGATTGGGCAAATAACTCCATTTATTATATCTGACATTGGCTTGTTGCAACCGCTTTTGCGTTTCCAGTAACTGGAATTCGATACGGCTGGCGAAGTTGACGGTCTGGGTGGTATCCAGGGGGATCTCCCTTTCCATTTGCAAGCTGTCGTAGATAATGTTGATTGGTTGACTATCCGGATAACCCATCAACGATTTAAGGTACTCCTTCCTGGAGATCAGCAGCTCCTCATGCCCCTTCAGCAATGCTTTGGCATTGTTCAGGGCAATGGTAGCACGTTTGTAATCGGTTTTATCGGTCACCCCGGCATTGTATTGTGCCGTGGCATCTTTCAGGCTTCGCTGTAACCTTGTTATATCCTCATAAGAGACCTTGATCTGTTGTTCGGTAGCCAACACGTCGTAAAACGCCTTCGCCACGTTGGCAGCCACATCGATCTTGGTACTGCTGGTGTTTTGCTTCGCGAAGCGCCTTACATCCTTGGCCGTTCGGCTGGCCAGCAGGGCATCGCGGTTGAAGATGTTTTGGGTAGCCTGAAACTGCAGGTTCGAGGTATTGTTAACCCCGAGCTTCCGTGCTTCACCAGCGATCAATACCGTCTGGACCTCAAAGTTGTGCTGGAACAGGTAGTTAAAGTTCAACTGAGGAAACCAGTCTGCCAGTTTGCTTTTAATAGTTGTTTCGGCCGTTTGCTCGTCAATCAATGACTGCTGGATGAGGGGTTGTCGCCGGATGGCGTACTGGATCACATTTTCCAGTGTGGCCTGCGTCAATACACTGTCGCCATTTTGTTGTTGCGCAGGCAACAGCAATGGAGACGATAAAGCCAATAGCCATGCCAGCAGGATCTTCTTCTTTTTAGAAAGCCTTTCTTTATTTAAGTTGCTCATATTGCACTTTTATTTTCGAATAAAACCGGAACACGCAAAATAGAATGCATAGGTGACCTAAACTGCTTTTGTTTAAAAGCAGGGATGACCGGGGCGTCAATCCTGGATAATACCTGCCTGAGAGTTGCAGGGACTTTTCCTGAGATGCGGCAAAATTATTAAAGTGCATTGTAATCAGGCAATTAATTTTAACCCGTTCTTATTTAATTTGTTTTGGCACAATATTTTACCGGCGGTCGAACCAAATTCGCCGCCTGTTGTATCAAGCCACTGACAAGCACTTATTATGCAAATCTCTTCCCTTATCCAAAGCTAAACAATGGCCATATCATGGGATTGTTTAGACAGATAACGCCTGTTGACCAGCCAGTTTTGTTCAACAAACAGGCGGATCGGCCAGCAGGATAAGGAAACAGGAACGGATGGTATACTACGCTTTTATGGTTTGGTGGGATAGCCTGATTATGGTTTCCTCAGGTACGGCAGGTTGTTCTGCAATCGTAAAAAAGAAGGTACAGCCGTTTCCGGGGGATGACTCTACCCATATTTTTCCGCCATGCAATTCGACGATCTTCTTACAATGGGCGAGCCCGATACCCGACCCTTCGTATTCCTGCCGGTTGTGTAAACGCTGGAATATGATAAAGATCCGGTCCTGATAGCTGGGGTCCATCCCGATCCCGTTGTCCTTTACCCAAAACTTCCAACACCCATTTCCCGGCTCCACGTCGACCTGGATAGCGGGAGAAATGCCGGGGCGCCTGAATTTAATAGAGTTGCTTATCAGGTTCTGGAACAACAGCTTTATTTCTGTCGGGAAGGCGTGCACAACGGGCAACTCGCCTACTGTGATCACCGCCTGGTTTTCCCTGATCACGGTATCGAGATCGGCCAGTACTTCAGTCAGCACCGCCTTGCAATTGACAGGCACAAACTGCATCTCACGCCCGATGCGCGAGTAATCCAGTAGATCCTTGATCAGTGTTTTCATCCGGTCGGCCGATTGCGCAATGTAATCGAGGTACCTGTCTGCATGTTCATCGATACGCCCGCGGTATTGCTTTCGTAAAGCTTCTACGAAACCAGTAGTGGTACGCAAAGGCTCCTGCAGATCATGGGAGGCTACATAGGCAAACTGCTCCAACTCCTTGTTCTTGCGTTCCAGCTCGGCAGTACGTTGCTGCACTTTCTTTTCTAAACCAACATTGGCTTCCTGTATCTCTTCAGTCATCTGCGACAACCGGGCGGTCATGATATTAAAGTCTCCGGCCAATATGCCAATCTCGTCTTTGGAGAAGGCCCTGGCCCGCCTGGTCAGGTCGCCGCTGGTGACATCCTGGGCAGTACGGAGGATCTCGTCCAGGCCTTTTTGAATATTCCGGCTAACCCAGTAAGCAATGGCCAGCCCGGATAACTCCACCGTCAAAGCGATAATAAAAAGGACCCGCAGCACCAGGTCTTCCAACCAGCGGGAACCTTCACCAAGGGTGGAAGAAAACTTATTTTCCAAAGGCGTGATGGCTTCGTTGAGGGGAGCTATCTCTGCCAGGATCGTATTGATACGGTCTTCAGAAGGATTGGCACTGTTGATCTCCTGGTGCAACCGATCTCCAATTACATTGAACTGCGGCAGCAGACTATCCGCTGCCATCCAGGCACCGATGGCTTTATTGATATAGGGGTTGTTGTAGAACCGCCTGAACAGTTTGATCATGCCCTCCACATCGTCCGGGTGATTGCCACCTGCTATCAATCCTTCCCGGGCAACTTTCATGTCCGGCTCTTCTTTGCCCAGCTCCTGCAAAGCCCGGTGATCGCCGATGGGCACGGACAGAAATTCATTGAATTTGTCATAATCCTGCTGATCCCGGCTCCGACCATATTTAATCAGGTAGTACATGGCATCCTTCTGGCTCTTGGACCAGAGGCCTTCACCGTTTACATAGGCTCTTACAGAAGATAGTGTGTTGATAGAGAAGATGAGCGCACAAAGCTCAATAGCAATCAACAGGGCCATGATGCCCACCGTGAAATACAGCTTCTTTTTGATCGAAACATCCCTGAAACGTCGCATTAGGGAGAATCCTTTCATGTTGAGTGATTTAGGTATTCACCAGCGCCTTAACCGGGATAGGCCGCCTGCCGGCCGGTATCCCCGAAGAAATGTACGAATATTTTGAGGAACAGGATGCTACCCTAAAAAAGGCTGGTCTCCCTGCTACGGGTAGATCAGCCTTTCTCCTTTCAGCCACGTTGCTTCTAATGATTCACCAGTTTCAACATCCCTTCCCCATAGCGATCGCCGGCAGCGGGGAATTGCTTCAATAATTCGTCGATCGATCTCAATTCATCGTTCGTGAGTTCCACGGCTACCGATGCGGCATTCTCTTCCAGGTATTTACGTTTCTTGGTTCCGGGGATAGGGATAATGTCGTTTCCCTGCGCAAGCACCCAGGCCAGCGCCAGCTGGGCAGCCGTAACGCCCTTGCCTGCCGCCAGACCAGCAAAACCACTCACCAGCCGCTGATTCTCCTCCCAATTCTCCGCCTTGAAGCGGGGCAGGGTTTTGCGAAAATCATCGTCACCCAGTTGGCTGGTGTCGGTCACGGTTGCCGTGATAAGACCCCGTCCCAGGGGACTATACGGTACCAGGGTAATGCCCAGCTCACGTATCACCGGCAGTATCTCCTGCTCTACCCCACGGGTCACCACCGCATATTCACTCTGCAGGGCGGCGATCGGATGCACGGCATGCGCCTTTCGGATGGAGGCCGCTGAAGCTTCCGATAAGCCGAGATACCTCACTTTACCTTCCTTCACCAACTCAGCCATGGCACCCACCATATCTTCCACCGGCACCTGCGGATCGATCCGGTGCGCATAGTACAGATCGATCGTGTCGATCTTCAATCTTTTGAGGCTGGCCTCCACCGCTGTCTTCAGGTAAGCAACCGAACCATCGATATAGGTAGTACCATCTTCCCGGTAACGGAAACCAAATTTGGTAGCCACGAACACTTTTTCACGGTTCGACACCAACACCTTCGATACCAGCTCTTCATTCGCACCTTTTCCATACATATCAGCAGTATCCCAGAAGTTGATACCCAACTCCAACGCCCGGTGCAAGGTGGCAATGGACTCCTGATCATCCAGGTTGCCATAGGCATGACTCATGCCCATACAACCCAAACCAACAGCCGATAGCTGCTCTCCTGTTCTTCCAAGGTTTCTGTATTTCATAGCTCATCTGTTTAGATTATAAAGTTACCACCAAACGAAAGCCGCTATTTTATAAAGATCAAAGCTTTCCTTATAATATTCAAACACAAGCACCGACCTGATGTCGCATATGCCCCGTTTAAAAGACATAAGCCCCAAAAGAAAAGCCACCGGTTTACCCGGTGGCCTTTCCAATTATATATCGTGCTTACAGCCCTGAAGCCGGCCCGCATTAATAACCTGCTACAGTTTTAAGATTCTTCACCTCGGCCCCATCCCGAACTTCTTCACTTCCTTTCCTGACCAACTGATCACCCGATTGCAGCTTATCGCCAAACACTTCAATCTTTCCATTGGTCTCACGGCCACGTTTTACATCAACCCATTCCGCCTTGCCGTTCACCACCCGGATCACGAATACCCTTTCCGTTGAATTCACCAGGGCCGACTTCGGCACGATCAACGTACTGTCTTTGGCAGGGAAAGGGATCTTTACCTCCGCAATCATGCCAGGCAGTAATTTCTTATTGTTGTTCTCCACATCGATCTCTATCCGCTCCGAACGAAGGCGTGCATCGAGTGCACCTGACTGCCGGCTTACCTGCCCTCTAAATATTTCATTGGGAATGGCTTTCACCGTAAACTCAACCGGATGCTTACTATCGAGGTAGCCGGTATAGGCTTCCGGAACGGCCACTACCAGCCTAAGCTTTCTTTGTGTCTGCAGGGTAAACATGGGAAATTCGGAGCCCTTACCTGACGGACCGACGTATGCGCCCTGGCTGGCATTCCGTGCACTGATCACTCCTGCAAATGGTGCCCTGATCTCCAGATACCCCTGCACTACACTCACCTCCTTGTGGGCCGCTTTGGCAGCTTCCAGTTGCGCCATGTCGGAGTTCTTGCGGGCAGCAGCCTGGTCGAGGTCATTTTGTGAAATGGTACCAGGTGTTTTACTGGTTTCCAGCAAACGGTCGTATTGCGATTTGCTGGCAGTATATATAGCCTCCTGTGATTTGAGCCGAGATTCAGCAGCGGCCAGCCTGGAACTTAATTCCGGCGCCTCCAGCGAAGCCAGTAATTGGCCTGCCTGCACTTCCGAACCTACATCTACATACAACTTCCTGACAAAACTGTTCTCCTTGGCATAGAGGTCTACATTTTGCCAGGCCACCAGTTCAGCGGGTGTTTGAAAAGCAGTCGACAATTTATCTTTCTGCAGAGTAAACACTTCCAGCACGGGTGGAGCGGCTACCGCAGCCGGCTCGTTTTTTTTCTCACCGTGCGATGAGTTACAGGCCGTCTGCGCCATTGCCAGGCCAGCCAACGCGAATACTATTATAGGTCTTGATCTCATATGCTTTTTTTAGAAAGAGGCATTTATTTATTCACCTACGTAAAATTTGCTCTCCTTATCTTCCGGATCGAGCGATACAGAGGCGGTGGTAGTCTTGTTTTGCACCCAGGCAAACACGAGCGGCAACATCAGTAAGGTCGCAAAAGTAGAGGCGATCAACCCACCAATCACCGCACGCGCCAGCGGAGATACCTGGTCACCGGCTTCACCAAGGCCGGCAGCCATCGGAATCATACCGACCACCATCGCCACACTCGTCATCAGGATAGGCCGCATCCGTAAAGCGGCTGCTTCCCGGGCACTTTGCAAGGCATTGCCATTGTGTTTGCGCAACTGCTCCGCATTGGTGATCAACAATACTGCGTTGGCGATCGACACCCCCACCGACATGATGATACCCATGTACGATTGCAGGTTCAGCGTAGACCCCGTAGCGATCAGCATCAGCATGGCGCCCAGCAACACCGCTGGCACCGTCGTCAGGATCACCGCTGATACTTTGAAAGACTGGAAGTTAGCCGCCAGCATCAAAAAGATCACGACAATAGCCACCAACAAACCCGACTGCAAGCTATCCAAAGTTTCGGTAAGTACCTGTCCCAGACCGATCGGCTCCACCGTTAGTCCACGGGGCAGTTCACCCAGGGCAGCAATGGCCGCTTTCACGTCTGTGGTCGCTGTACCCAGGTCTTTGTCCATCAGGTTGGCGGTTACCGATACGATGGGCATCGCTCCCAGGTTATCATTTTCACCATAGGTCGTATCCGCCTCGATCGTCGCCACATCACTCAATACCGGCCTTTGTGCATTACGCAACACCGGGATCTCCCCTACACTGCTCACACTCGCCATCTTTACTTCAGGTATCTGTACCTGTACATTGTAGCTCAACCCGGCTTTTTCATCCAGCCACACATTCTTCTCCGTGTACCGGGAGGAAGAGGTCGATGCTACTACCGAACGGGAAATATCCGACATATCTACGCCCAGTTGAGCGGCTTTAATCCGGTCTATATTGATATTCAATGCCGGGTAACGGATAGGTTGCGCAATCTGAATATCGCGGAGATAAGCGATCTCGTGCAACTTATCCATCAGCTTATGGGCATATTCTTCATTGAGTTTCTTATTGCGACCGGCAATCCGCACCTCTACCGGGGTGGGTGAACCCTGGCTCAGGATCTTATCGGTGAGCTCGATCGGCTCAAACGACAACTTGACTTCAGGCATCGCCTTACCAACTTCATTACGCAGCTTCTCCTTCAGCTCATCCATATTGGTTTTATAATGCTCCTGCAAGGCAACCTGCAGCACCGCTTCGTGCGGCCCACCGGTAAACAGGTAGATCGGTGCAATGGAGAATTGAGCAGGATGCTGTCCCACAAAAGCAGAACTGATGGCGATATTGTCTTTACCTACCAGTGTATCGAGAATGTGCAGCATCTTCACGACCTTCTCTTCTGTTCTTTCAATACGCATGCCTTCCGGCGCTTTCAACCGCACCTGAAATTGAGAGCCATTCACTTTCGGTAATACATCGCGTCCGATACTGAAAAGCAGGAACACCACCGCGGCAATAGCCACAGCCAGGTAACCCACCACAACGCCTTTGCGATAACGCAGTAACCGATCGAGGAACCGCATGAAACGTGCCCGGAATTTTTCAAATCGCGTCAATTTGCCATCACTGTTGACATCTGTTCGTTCTGCCATGGCCTGCTTGAGTTCAGAATCAGTGGCGTGACCAGCAGCCGGCACATGTTTTCCCTTGTGTGGTTTCATGATCCAGTTGGCCATGATCGGTACAAAGGTCTGCGACAACAAATAAGAGACGATCATCGAAAAACCAATGGCCAGCGACAGAGGCAGGAACAAGGACCCGGGAATACCCTGCATGGTAAAGGCAGGCGCAAACACCGCCAGGATACAAAACAGGATCAACAATTTAGGAAAGGCGATCTCCTTACAGGCATCCCAGATGGCCTTCGCCTTGGGCTTACCCATATCAAAATGCTGGTGAATATTTTCAATCGTGACCGTCGATTCATCTACCAGGATACCGATGGCAAGCGACAGACCACTCAAGGTCATGATATTGATGGTTTGTCCAAAGAGCTGCAATAACAATACGCCCGAGATGATGGAAGTAGGAATGGTCAGGATCACGATCAGCGCGCCCCGGGCGTCGCCCAGGAACATCAACACCATGAGCCCCGTCAGGATAGCGCCAATAGCACCCTCACTCAGCAAGCTCTTTACCGCGTTAATTACATACACCGATTGGTCAAATTCGTAGGATAGTTTTACATCTTCCGGCAATTGCGCCTGAAACCTGGGCAGGTTTGCTTTCAGCTTCTGCACTACTTCCCAGGTAGAGGCATCGGAAGATTTTGCGATACTCAGGTACACAGAGCGCTTGCCATTTACCAGGGCATAACCCATCGTAATATCGGCGCCATCTTCTACCGTTGCCACATCACGCAGGTACAGGTTCTGCACGCCTCCCTTATACAAAGGCATATTCTCGAAATCCTTCACATTCTTGATCACCGTGTTAGCCGGTGTCAGGTAGTTGTAATCCCCCACCCGCACATTGCCCCCGGGCGATATCTGGTTGTTGACACGTAACGCTTCCACCAGTTGGTCGGGGGTCAACTGATGCGAGCGCAGCAGTTCCGGATCGGCTTTAATTACAATAGTACGCACGTTACCACCAAAGGGTGGAGAACCGATGAGGCCGGGTATGGACGTAAATGCACTGCGCACGTATACGTTGGCCATATCCATCAACTCGTTGTTGGTCCGTGTCGGACTACTGAGTACCAATTGACCCACCGGCAACGTAGAGGCATCGAAGCGTATGATGAAAGGCGGCTGTGAGCCAGGCGGGAAAATAGCCTGCGCCCGGTTACAGAAAGCCCCCAATTCCGCAGCGGCCTGCGCCATATTGGTGCTCGGATAGAAGGTGATCTTCATGAGGGTCAAGCCCTGCGTATTCTTCGTTTCGATGGATTTGATACCATTGACAAACAATAGGATATTAATATACTGCTTACCGAAGAAAGCCTCCATCTGAGAAGGTGTGTAGCCACCAAAAGGGTGCGAAATATAGATGACCGGTAGGTTCATCTGCGGAAAGATATCCACCTTGATGGTGCGAACCGCTCCAATACCAAAAAACAAAAGTCCGGCTACCAATACCAGTATGGAGATAGGTTTTCTAAGTGCTGTTCTGATCAAGCCCATAACTACGAGAGGTTGAGTTAAAACTCATTAATGAATAAATCGAAATCACCACTGGCTGCCGCTTTCAGCAACAGGGCCTGCCACACATTGTTGTACGTGATGGCACGATCCGTTTCCGCCCGGTTGAGCGCATACAAAGCCTGCGTTACATCCACCATATTGGTCAGTCCATTCTTATACAGTACAGACTTTTGCAGGAAGGCATCCGATGCCGCTTTTATCTGCACCGGCACTTCGCGGTAATTATCCAGTGCATTTTTGATCTTGTTATCTGCCAACGCGAGTTGTGCTTTCAGCCGCTGATCGGTCAACACATATTCTTCTTTCAAAGCCTGTGAAATGAATTTCTGCGATGCTACCTGGTGGTGCACCCGTAGCGGTGTAGTCAGGTTCCAGATCATACCCACACCCAATAGATAGTTGGCGCGGGTAGGATCGATTCCCTTTGCATAACTCTGCGAATATTTATCGAGTCCGTTGAAACCATAATCAGGGCTAAAACCCGAACCCCTGCCCTGAAATACCCCAAAGAGGGTAAACGTAGGATAACTGAAAGTTTTGAAGTATTTGGCCTGCTCATTACTGAGGTCGATACGCTTTTGGAAATAGCCCAACAGAGGATGCAGCTGGCTACTGGAAGCGGAATCATACAGCGCCGCAGGAATGCGTGATACAAACTGCGAATCGAGTTGGAATGACTGATGTGGTACACCCATCAGGATCGCCAGCTGATTGGCCTGCTCCTGTTCATAGTCTCTAGACCGCGTCAATACGATCCGCGCATTCGACACCTCGGCATTCGCCAATGAAGAATCGACACCGGCATTGAGTCCATTCTTTACCCGGGTAGTAACAATGTTTTGCAAGGCGATAGCCCTGTCCAGGTTGTTTTGCCAGGACTGGGTAAGACGCTGGGCCGCCAGCAGATTAAGGTAGGCACCAGCCACACGTACTTCGTGTTGAAATTGCTCCTGCGCCAAATCGCTTTCATCCCTGGCCACCACCGCCTCAGCGGTTTTGATCTTCTCCCGTGCACGACCAAAAGAGTAGAAGTCCCAGTTTACGTTGGTGAGGTACAAGGAGCCAAACGCGGCATGCCAGTTCTGCTCAGCCAACGGCTGACCGGAAGAGGCGGTACCAAGACCACGAAAGCCGTATAACGGACCGGTTTGTCCGTTGACGGTACCGTAGTCATGCTGAAACGAAATACTGAGATCGGGATAGTATTCTTTAACACTTTGCCGGGCAGATGCTTTCGAAGCATCCACATAACGGGCCTTGGCTTTAATGGCACTGTATTGCTGCAGTCCAGCCTGTACGGCATCCTTCAGGGTCAATACCTGCGCATTGGATACCGCCGGAATACATACAAAACCTAAGAACCCTAACAGGGAGACAGGAAGTTTTTTTAACATGCTATGCGATGAATATCATTCAGATTGTATAGTCCTTAACCTTGGGGCAAGCTGACGTTCGTGAGGGTTTTCACAAGCAGGTAAAGTTACCTGTAGGATTAGGTTAGTGCATTATAGATTTCAAACAAATAACTATAAAAATCAAACAGCGGCTCCCCGGTAGGTGCGCGGAGTCTGCAGGGTTTGCTTTTTAAAGAAGTTGTTAAAGTAGGCAGGATACTCGAAGCCGAGGCTGTAAGCGATCTCGGATACGTTCCAATTGGTATGCATGAGTAACGCCTTTGCTTCTTTCACGATACGATCTGCGATATGTTCCGTTGTCGTTTTTCCGGTAATCTCCTTCACGACCCGGTTCAGGTGATTGGCATGTACCGACAGGTTCATGGCATAGTCACCGGCCGTCTTCAACTTCAACACATGATCGGGAGAGTCGATCGGGAACTGCCTTTCCAGCAATTCAACGAACAGTGCCACTATTCTGGAAGAAGCATTGGTATGCTGGAAATAGCTGTCGGCAGGTTTCGACTTGAGTGCTTCATGAATGATCAGGTTGACATAATTGCGCAGCAGATCATACTTGTGAATATACTCCGACTCAAGCTCCGCCTGCATCTTAGCGAATGTAGCACAGAGAAAATCAACTTGCTGTGGCGTCATGAAATAAATAGGATCACCACCTATCTTAAACAATGGCGACTCCATGATACCTTCATTACGTTGTGTCCGGTCTGCAAACTGCTGATCAAACAGGCAGAAGTAACCATCCTGTTGCGAAGAACTGGCTTCCCATGCATAAGGAATGGTCGGGTTGGAAAACAACAAGGCCGGACTGTCGATCTTGATCCCTTTATCGGCATAATACAACATCCCCTCTCCGATAATAAGAGAGATTTTGTAGAAATCACGCCGGTTGTAAGGAGAATAAGTTTTGCAATAAAAATCGCTGCGCTTGTATACGTTCAGATGCCCAAGCTCCATGCGCTGGTGCTGCTTATCGTAGATCACACGCCCACTGCCGGTGTCGCCAGTGCCGATACGTTTGTAAAAATCGCTGATGGATTCCGCCTTGGCCATTTCCCGAAATTATGAAAATCAAACAACGGCGAAATTAAAATGTTTATAAAATTAGACGGATCAGCCGTTTACTGAGATGACTGGTAGCTGCTTTTCGACGATTCGCCCCAACAAGCTTTGACTGCGGCTTTTCGTTAACAAACGCTTAACCAGACGGCGTAAAATCCATGAAGGAGATTTCCTTATTGGTTCTCTAAAACAAATTGATACCTGCAGTAAAGCCTGCCCAACCAATGAAATTGTCGCCGGGAGACATAGGTCGGATGTTTGCCTTGTAGCCTTTCACGGCGTTTTTCTGCTCGGAGTAATAAAAAGACATGGCAGGTCCCGCAAACAGTGAAGCCCACTTCGTGAGCCGGTAATTGATGTGTGCCTCCACACGGGTCAGCATATTGAGGTAATCCCAGGTACCCAGATACACATGGGCTGTAGACACCTCGGCATTAACAGCCCATTTTTTTGACAGGTTGAATTCCCGCCCCAGCCCGTAACCAAATGTATAAGCCTTGGCATTGTTGGTAGGTTCCACGCCCGCCAGCAAAATGCTGTACAATTTTGAGTTACCGGTTTTGAAAGAAGCATTAAAAGGAAACTCTTCATTGCCATAGAGCGACAACTTATGATAGCCTTTCAATACGATATTGATTAGACCAATACTATACCCATCTGATGTATCGGCTATATTGACCAGACCGATCTGTAAACCCGATAGTTTCTTCGTATAATTTACAAGTCCCGCTATCTGCGCTCCTCTCACCTCCTTAAAATTTACATTCATCAGACCGGCAATCTGCGCTCCTTTCACATCTTTGAGGTTCACATTCAACCAGCCGGCAATCTGTGCCCCCCTTACATCTTGGAGGTTCACATTCAACCAGCCGGCAATTTGCGCTCCCTTTACATCCTGGAGGTTCACGTTCACCCAGCCGGCAATCTGCGCCCCATCCAGGTTCCGTCGATTCACGTTGAGTATGCCAGCCAATTGCGCACCAACGGTATGGCCATTCCCAAAATTGCCGATACCTGCCGCCTGTACCCCCTGCATAGTGCCACCCACGTGGTTATAGATGCCACCCAACTGCGCACCGCTAAAGTTACGTTTGGTAAAATTGGAAATACCAGCAGCCTGTACCCCGTGTACACTATCCAGCACCGTATTACTGATGCCCGCCAGTTGAGCTCCCTCTACCATACCTCCCACTACGTTGAAAATACCTGCAGCCTGAGCCCAGCGAACACTCTTATTGTCAATATTGAAGAGACCACCCAACTCTACCCCATTCACTCCACCTGAATAGCCGCCCCACACGTTGATGGAAACGTTGTTGATCACCTGACTGTTCAGCCGGCCATTGGTGCTGAGCCCTGGCAGCAGTGACAACTGGTAAGGTCGTACTGTAAAGAACTTCTTGAGGTTGATGGCCTGCAATTTTTGCCAGGTAGACAAGACCCAATTACCCATTTGCGTTTTATCAACCATGGAAGAGTCGGCTTTTCGATACGTATAGATCCAGTGCGAACTATCCGCTTTGCGGACGGCGACCACGATCGAATCGGGCACTTCAAAAGTATAAGGAGTAATGGTGATCGTTTTATCAGAAACCTCCAGGGGCATAATAGCAACCGTCATCTGCTGATTGAACCGGGGCTGAATAGTAAAGGTGGTATCGACATACAACTCCTTGCTTACAGTAAGGGACGCCTGGTTGTAACGGCTTTTGAGTTTCAGTTTGAAATACCCCTGCCGGTCGCTCATGGCAGACGCAAGTTGATTCTTCTCGTAAATACTGGCGTGACTAATGATCTCCCCGGTTTGATCATCCAGAATATAGCCACTGACATAGTAATACTTTTCTTCGCTGGCGGTACGACCAGTTACTTCCGAGGCCTTGATGGGAGCCTTGCGAAGGATGATATAATTGCCGCTTTCCCGATACTCGTACCCTTCTGGAAAAAGCTTTTCCATCACCTGCTTCACGGTCTGGTTGAAAATATTCAGGGTAACCAGGCTATCCCCCTTTATGATATTGCTATTGTAAGAGAAATAGAAATTGCCTTTATTGCTCAGGATCTCGAGTACCTGACCAAGCTGTTGTCGATTTACGACAAACGACACATTTCTACCCAGGATAGGCTGCGACTGTGCACCCGCGGAAACGAATAGTAGTACTGTAAGTAAGACGATGCTTACCAATCCGGCTGTCTGCTTCATAACGTAAATGATAAAACTATTTCAACACAATTCGGGAATTGGTACGTTCAACGGAAAGGTGGAATGTTTCTGCGATTACATACAGTATATTATCTAGTGACTCATTGTGAAAAGTAGCGGTGTAGGGTTGACCAGCCACCTGTTTGGAGTCAATCACAATATGAACATCATAAGCTTCATTGAGCACTTCGATAAACTTCCACAAGGGTGTTTCATCACAGACAAAGGTCTTGTCGCGGTAATACTGGTAAAGAACATTGGTTTGCGCTTCTTTGACCATCGTCGAATCAGGGTGCGCAATAGAGACTTTTTCTTTGGGACTGAGCACGATCGTCTGATGACCATTGCTGACCTGCACAGATCCAGTCTCTACCACTACTTCTGTCTTCCCATTCACCGACCGCACATTGAAAGAAGTACCGGTTACCGTAACCGTGACACCATTCGCTTCCACCACGAAAGGTTTTTTCTTATTGGGGACCACACTGAAAAAAGCTTCCCCTTTCAGGGCAACAGTTCGTTTTTCTTCATTATAAGCACCAGCATAAGACAGCGATGAATGCTTATTGAGCGTGATCACCGAACCGTCTGGCAGCGTGTCGACCTGGCTGGCAGTAGTAGCAGCGAGTGTAACGGCGTCATCGCTCTTCACCTGCTGCGAAAAATAATAGATCATAGCAACCACGGCTACCACACCGGTTAGCATCGCCGCCACCTGCCAGCCCGCCAGCCGACGGTTCATCGTGCGCACGATTCCACGATTGGGTCTACGCTCTTCGGCTACACGCTGCTGAAAACGTTGCCAGGCCTTATCCGGATCTACCGTGCTGGTGGCAGCCAATTCGCGGCTACGCTCCCAGATCAACCTGAAGTGATCGTAATACCGCTGGTTGGCAGGGGTTGCCTGGATCCAGGATTCAACCGCCCTGTTTTCAGCAGGACTGGTTTCCCGCAACAGGTATTTAACCAGCAGGTCGTCGTTCATATCGTGTAGATGTTCTTTCAAATCAGGAGTGATTTACAGGTTTAACAGGGATAGGATCACAAACGGTAGAAAATCGATCAGCTTCAATCGCATCAACTTCAGCGCTTTTCCCATCTGGTTCTCCACAGTCTTGATCGACAAACCAAGACGGTCGGCAATTTCCTGGTATTTGAGCTCTTCGAACCTGCTCATCTGAAAAATGGTACGGCATTGCTCGGGTAATTCCTGGAGCGCGGTGCGTAACTTCACTTCCAGCTCACCCAGCAAAACTTTCTTTTCTGCGTTATCGGTATTGTGGTTCATGCGCGCTGTAGCATAGGACTGGTAGGCGGTTTTTACCTTCAGGTGCTTGATGTAATTGAGACTTTCATGGTATACAGCGCGGTACAGGTAAGCAGGAAGAGAGGTTTGGATGGTCAAATGAGCCTTTCGTTCCCAAATCTTATAAAAGACATTCTGAACAAGTTCTTCGGCCATGATATCATCCTTCACAATGGTATAGGCATAGGCATGCAGGTTCTTAAAATGAGTTTTAAAAACATCCTCAAAAAGAGTAGTGCCGCCTTCAGCCCGTTGCTGAATGCTGCCCGTGTCGTTAATTGCCATTCGAACGGTTTGATAACTGCCTCCAAATATACCGGCTTCTGTCAATTGCGCTTTATTACAAGACAACCAGCCAAAGCCTTACCCCTATTCACGGCGCGAAATACCTGAATTAATCCCGAACGGGCGATAACAATTTGACAACTGGTAGTTATGTATGTGTTAAATATCAACACATTGCAATCGAAGTCGAGCCTTTAATTATGGATGCGCTGCAGTTGAACTTCTACATATTCAATGTATCGCTCGCGCGCAATGATCGAGGCAACCAGGTGATCGTGTGTGGTAGATGCCTCCGGCGCAATATCATAAGCCTTGGTAACGGCAGGTGTTGTGGGATCGTTGTTGGCACGCACAAAGTAGATCGTATCCATCTCTGTGAGACCGCCTTTATAATAACGGTAGAAACTTTCATGCTCGGCAAAAAAACGCCTGGACAGGTGTAGTTCATTTTGCCAAAAGCGGTAGATGTCTTTGGGACCGTCTTCCGGAAGAAACAAGGCCGCTTTGTATACAAGGGCGTAATACTCTATCAATCCGGTAAATTGTGGCTTTACCGCTTTAAAGAACCAGGCCTCTTCAATCTCATCGTGGAATTTGTACTGGTGCAGATAGGTTTGCAGCTTTTTCCAGTTCATTTCGCAGGTTCTGAAAGAACATTCGATCTGCTCTTTTTCATTGGTGTGATGCAGCCGGCAGGAGTTCATCTCTTTCAACATCTCTTCGTACAGAAGTTTGCACGTTTCTTTCATAACGGGTCAGGGGGTTATAGGATTGTCGAATCTTCATGGATTTTAAAAAAAGCAGGGAGAGTGAAAACAATCCCTGGTTAACCAAAAGGTCACATGAGAAAATCTACTATTTGAAACAAAGGTTATGGTCTCTTTTCTGTTCCTTCTGTTTGCCCGTGTCCCATCCCGGCAAAACCGGGATAAGGACAAAGCGGACATTGACATATAAGAAGAAACAAAACCCTCCTGTAAGTTCCCGGAACGCCCGCTACGACTGATTTGCCGATAACAGGTTTGCGGGAAGTTCTTTTTTGTTGTTACCAATGATCATCCCGGGTGATGGCATAAAAAAAGCTCACCTGCAGATAAGCCAGGTGAGCCTGAAATTATTTATACATTGCTACTGCAAAATGTTTCAAAGCTATACACAGACTTATCTACCTCCACCCATGAAGAGTAGAGCAGGAATTGGCACCTTCATCCATCATAGCATGCACAATGTCTATACAGCATGATATTTTAGATGGGTTGCCAAGGCGTCATCGGGCCCGTTTTCCCTCAGCCTTTCTTGATAAGCAACACATGAAAAAAGAACATAGCAAATATAGAGAATCCAATTCTTTAAACGCGAAGCAAATCTGTATTTTTTTTGATAATAACCAAAGAAATGGGAATTATACTGCATTATTGAAGGGATAATACCTCATTTTGCGATATATCAATGCGTAGCCACTACATATTAGGGCTAGTTGAGCCGTGCATCGACATCAACCGGTAATCCCAGCAGCTTATTTTTGTATTGGGAAGGCGTAACACCGGTGAACTTTTTAAAAGCCTTGTTGAAAGATACCTTGTTATTGAAGCCTGTATCGAGGGCCAGCGATTCAATCTTGCTATCGTCTCCTGCCGCCAACAGACGTACCGCTTCTTCAACGCGCAGCTTATTGACAAAGTCCGAAAAACCAACACCCAATCGCTCATTGAGCACCTGCGACAATGTGTGTACCGGGATATTCAAACGATCTGCCAGGTCTTTTATCTTGAAATCTCTTTGCAAATACACCTTCTCGGTACTTACCAGCGCCAGCAATTGTTCGCGGACGGCGAGCGCCTTACTTTCATCCAGACTTGAAAATCGGTATTTCTCCACTTGCTCTGCCGGAACGGTAAGGGTTACCGGTGCCACCTGCTGTGCGTGCTGCACATTGAGATAAGCTATCGCATAAATACCCACCGTCGTTAGTAATTTTACGATCACAGACAAGTACAGTGATACTTCAAAGGGAACCAGGGGCCACAACACAAAACTGATGATCTGCATCACCGAATAGGTGGCAAAGAACAACAACACCCATCGCAGGTATTGAATGGTTTTCGCACTGTACACACCGCTACTCCCCCACTTTGAATAAGTGCGGAATTTATAGTAGCAGACACACGTGATCACCACTATATATATCAGCCCCAGCCTTCCCAGTTCGGATACATATTCGCCGTCAGTTCGCGGGAGCGCTATGTGCATGATAGCCAAAATGGTAAAGAAGAGGGTCGGTATCCAGTACAGCCAATACAAACGTGGGCGTGGCTCCAGACCAAAACTGGCCCTGACATACATCAACAGAAAATTAGCCCCTGCTGTTCCTAAGATCCAACCCGCAGCTACTCCCGGATAAGCCGGGTGGAAGTACAGGCTCTTTTCGTAGGTAGCAATAAAGAACAGTACAGCCGCAGAGAACATCAGCACCAGCCAGGCTAATAAATGGTTCTTTACCTGGTTGGTTCGCTGCCGCCACAGTACGACGGTAAGGATAATTCCCTGCAAACCCGCCATTAAGAAAAGGACCTTGAAGAATCCAGGCAATATGAACATAGCATCAGTCATACCCACAATTTCTAATAGTACAGCCTTATGATATTTACCGGCAATATTAGAAAGAATGGTGCTAATACAGGAACCCTTCATACATTTTCACAACTCCTTATTCACCCAGCCACAACTTGAAATTATTAACCCGCTCCCGGCTGATTACAATATCTTCTTCCTGACCTGCCAGGATCTCAACTTTCAACTTCCCATTGAACCAAATCAATATCCTGGAAATGGCAGCATGCGTAATAATATACTTACGGCTGGCCCGGAAAAACATCACAGGAGAAACCATCGATTCAATCTCAGTGATGGTATGCGGCACCACATAATCTTTATTATCAGCGGTTTTGACAAAACAGATCTTTTCCCTGGAATAGAAATACCTGATATCCGCCACCGGCAGGGATATGAACTGGTGCCCTTTACGGATCAGAAAGCGACTGCGGTATTCGGGGCCAGCAGGCCTGGCAGGCGATAATAACTGCAAGAGATCCTGCAGTTGTGCAGCCAGTCCTTGCTGGGCCGGGGCCGTTTCTTTTTCCCGAAACAGGGGCGCTACGATTGCCTGATCATCCTGCCGGATTGTCACAGGCTGTAGCGGGGATAGTGTTGAACTGGAGGAAAGTGTGCTACTCATAAAATTTGTTTTACTAGACCCCTCAAAGGTCATCGTTCACCTCCCGATGGCCATATTTTTGGTCCCCAAACGCGTAAACCATTATAAAGCTTCACACGAATAAGCAGCTTACATCCATTCCTTCCATTTTTTCAGGGGTATTTGGGTAACACGCAGTCCCTTGAGATGCTTAAGCAGCAAATAACAGCAACCATCGTTGCCCGGCAACGATCTCAGCTCAGACACCCCACGAATCAATCCGGAGTTCTTTTAAGTCGTCTCGGTAGCTGAAAACAATGACAGATTGACAACAGCATTGACCTTAAGTGGTTAGTAACCCGGCAAGAATGCGGCAGCAACAGGCAGGTAAAACCGCAAAACACAGGGCCGTACCCGAAACCCCGGATACGGCCCTGCATCGCTTGCATAAGCTAAATATGACTTAACCGTTCTGGTCTTTGTCAGGATTCAGTTGAGGATTGGAGTCGAATTCCTTTTGCGGAATCTTCATGATAAACCGGTTGTCATTGGCGGGAATATTGAACCGGTAAGCAGCCGGGTGATTGCCGGTGCGGATCAACGGAATCTGACGCCGCTTGGCATCCAGCCAATCGAACCCCAGCTCACCATAAAACTCCTTCCGGCGCTCCAACAGGATCTCCGTGATCAGCGCAGCACCGGTATTCCCGGACGCCGTGGCGGCCGGATCCCTGTTTTGCTGTACAGTATACAGAACAGCACCTGCATCACCTTCGCCCAATTCAGCCTTGGCTTCCGCTTCGATCAGGTACATCTCCGCCACACGCATCATGGGCAATGCCTCATTGAAATAGGTCGCCTTAAGCGGCACCACCTCCCCATTGATCAACTCGATTTCATCTTCCGAGTCGGTACCGAACTTATTGGTCGAAAAACGTTGTGCACTGCTGGGGTTACTGCTGGTCAGGAAAAACAAGTTGCGCACATCCGAATTGGTAAAGGTGGCCACCAACGTAGAATTGATAAACAGGTTATCATAGCCAAGACCTGTCTTCTCGAAAAAAGAACTGGGTGTACCATAATACAAGGATTGCCCACCCATATCTGTTGCCTGCGGAAAACCCCAGATGACCTCACTGGATCCCAGGTCATTGTAGCCATTAGCATACGACGCCGCATCGAGCGTATATCCTGTTCTCGCCTTTTGCGCGGCATTCTTCGCATCGGCCCAACGTTTTTGCTCCAGGTAGATACGGGCAGCCATGCCCCAGGCTACATTGATATTGATATCGCTCTTGATACTCCTCGCCGTACCAAGGTGCAGCGTGGCAAATTCAATATCGCTGTTGATCTGGTCAAATACTTGCTTGATCGTTCCCCGGGGCTTACCCGTATTTTCGATACCCGTAGGTTCTGTATACACGGGAATGCCGGGCGCATTCTGATCTTTCAACAACGTGTGCTGAAACTCCCGGATCAATTCAAAATACATCCAGCCGCGTAATGCCCGTGCCTCAGCTTCCAAAGCCGTTTTATCGGCAGCAGAAAGATTGCTGCCTGCCACCCCCTTGATGATGACATTCGCCTGGTTGATATGCTCGTAAAAAAAGCCCCAGGTAAAGATCGTGCGGCGATAGGCAGGCTCGCGGTTTTCCTGGCGATAGTCAAATTGATAAAACCCGCCGGGGTTGATGATATCGGTTCCCTTATTGATACGGGTCAGGTTGATGGAATTGTAACCCCAGGTATCGGTAGAGCCACCAGCTGTATTATCCAGGTTGGACCATTGCCGCCGCATATTGCGGTAAATACCTGTAAAATACGCGCGAACCCCGCTGACGGACTTGAATACATCATCTTCAGACACCGCGTTGGTCGGACGGGGGTCATTGATAAAATCCTTGCTGCACCCTGCACCAGCCAGGCAGATCACCACCAGCAGCCAGCAAACAGGAGTATATGGATAGCGTTTCATAAGCTTACAATTTGAATTCATTAAAAGTTAATTTCCAATCCTCCGGAAATGATCCTGAACACCGACGATTGAGGCCGGGCACTTCCATCCACATTCGTTTCCGGATCAGATCCCTTCTTGAGCCTGCTCCAGGTACCAATATTATCAGCCTGTACATAGAACCGGGCACTCTTGACGATCTTCTGCTGTCTGTCAGGACTAAAAGTGAAGCCCAGCGTTATATTCCGGAGACGTGCATAATCACCATCAAAAAGATAGCGGGTAGAACGTTGGTTGATATCCGTGTTGTTGAGATCCAACCGCGGTACATCGGTCATATCACCCGTTTTTTGCCAGCGCTTAAGAATGTCAGTATGCAACTGATCACCAAAACCAGCGGTAAATCCATGCAGGAGACCGCCGTATTCACCGTCATACAACTTACCGCCCAACGCAAAATTGATCAGGATGCTGAGGTCAAATTTCTTGTACGTCAGGGTATTCGTCCAGCCGCCGGTCACTTTCGGCAAGGCTGTGCCCTGGTAGTAGCGTGTGGCCTCTGCGTAATTATTGGTGATGATCTTTTTACCGGTGGCATTTCCATTGTTGTCTTTCTCATCCATATACCATTGAGGTGCACCTGTAGTAGGATCCACACCCGCCCATTCCTGCATAAAGAAATCATAGAATGAACGACCTACCTCCAGTTGATAAGCCCCGGTGAGCAGTTTCTCCTGTGGCAGCTTTTTGATCGTATTCTTAACAAATGAGGCATTCAACAGGGAGTTCCATTCGAAACTCTTGGATACAACAGGTTTGGTATTGAGCGTAAACTCGATACCCGCATTCACTACGGTGCCTATGTTGTAATCCACAGAAGGAATACCACCTGAAAAAACGAGGGGTTTGGTAAACAGCAGATCGATCGAGGACTTTCTGAAATAATCGATGCTACCGTTGATCCTGTTTTTCAGGATCGCAAAGTCAACACCGATATCCAGGTTACCTTGCTTTTCCCAGGCCACATCCGGATTGCCGAGTTGATCGAGGTAGATACCGGGAGCATTGAGGTTGTCATACCCTCCACTGAAAGTACTCAGGTAGGGAAAATAACTGGTAAGCCGGTTATTTCCGACCTCCCCATAACTGGCACGCAACTTCAGGAAGTCGAGGAAAGCAATATTCTTGATAAAATCTTCTTCACTCAGCAACCATGACACACCGGCTGCCGGGAAAAAGCCCCATTTGTTCCCTTCCGCAAAACGCGAAGAACCATCCCAGCGTACCGTCACTTCCGCAAAATATTTCCCCTTGAAATCATACTTGATCCTTCCCAGCCAGCTGTTGAGGGTTTCCGTGGTGGTACCACTGGTAAGGCCTTCCGTGGTAGCAGCGGTACTGAACTCAGTGAGGCCCGAGAAAGGGAAGGCGATCTTTTGACCCGAAAGCGTTTTATACTGATACTTGTAAGCTTCGGTACTGGCCATCACATCGATCGTATGATCACCAAACGTACGTACATAGTTCAGCATATTGTTCCAGGTCCAGGAAGTGGTGATATCATTTTGCCGGCCGGCACGACCACCTACATTTTGCCCGTTTCCGAATTCAGGCGTCTCATAAGCAAGCGACTCGAAGGTGTACTTATCAATACCGAAACTGCTACGAAATTTGAGGCCCTTGGCCAATCGTATATCGGCATACGTATTCAGGTTGGTTTGATACCGCTGCCGGTCTTCTGTATTTGTATACGTAGTAGCTACCAGGTTGGAAGGCTGCAGGGTATTCCGGTTTACATTGACGGTTCGGCTGGCATTGGGATTACCAAAATCATAGATTGGTTTACCGTCAGCGTCTTTTAGTTCTTCACCGTTTTCACCGCGCTGGTACACCGGGTAAATAGAAGACATCGTACGGTAATATTGGATCACATTCTCAAAATTGGTTCCAGCTTGGTCCGGGTAGTTCTGCCCGGAGAAAACAAAGGCTGTCCTCGCCCCTATCTCCAGCCAGTCTTTCAGGTTGCTGGTATAATTAAAACGTGCGCTGATACGATCGAATTTGGAAGTGATCACATATCCTTCCTGTGTCAGGTAGCCCGCTGAGAAGAAATAACGCGATTGATCACCGCCACCGGTTACGGTCAGGTTCACATCACGCCGCAGCGCATTCGTACGGGTAAGCTCATCTTTCCAGTTGGTATTCCACAACAGGTTGGTGCCAGGTATCAGTTTACCATCACTGCCCACCGGCTTGGCAATACCAAACGGGTTGTACTTGATTTCTCCGATCAGGTCGTCGGTAGCCTGCTGCGCCGGGTTGGGTACACTGTTGTCTACATACAAATTGCGCAGAGCTTCCCACCCTAATTCAAACATTTGTTGCGAGTTGACAGTACTGTATTCGGGCAATGCGCGGGAGGCTACCCCAAAGGAAGAGCCCACAGTAATCAAGGGAGCCATTCCTTTTCTTCCTTTCTTGGTGTTAATAAGGATCACACCGGCAGCTGCGCGGGAACCATACAGGGCGGTGGCAGTACCATCCTTCAATACACTGAAGTTCTCGATGTCATTGGGATTGATCATATTCAGGTTACCATCGAAAGGAATGCCATCAAGCACCAGCAATGGCTCGGCGTTGGCGTTCAAAGAAGCGATGCCTCGTATACGGATCTGTGGATTATCACCCGGCTGACCAGAGTTGTTCACCACCAGCACCCCCGCAGCTGTACCCTGTAAGGCCTGCCCTACACTGGTCACCTGTTGGCGCTTGATGGCTTTCTCATCCACCACGGCGATGGAACTGGTTACTTCACGTTTACGTTGTGTACCATATGCCACCACCACCACTTCATCTAGTTTTTTCTCTTCGGTAGACAGCGTTACATTGAGTGTGTTGTTTCTTCCAATACTGACCTCTTCCACATTGAAGCCAACAAAAGAGTATACCAGCGTGCGTGCATTGGGAGGTACAGAGAGGCTGTACTCGCCATTGTCATTGGTTTGGGTACCGGTTGGCCCATTTTTGATCGTTACGGATACACCTGGCAGTCCGATCCCGCCCTTGTCGGTCACTTTGCCGGTAATGGTCCTGGACTGAGCCCGTAGACCCGTACTGGCGCACAGCAACCATACGGCAATTAATAAGGTTCGTCTCATACAGTATAGCTTTGTTTGTACCAAAACTATCGAGTACAGCAAGCTATCCAGGTAACAAATACATACAACATTTACGTACTTGATAAGTAAGATCAGTTCGTTTGGGCGATCGCAGTGAAATCACTGCCATGCCAGATCGAAACACGCAGTGATGAATGGCATTTTTAGTCCTCCCAACAAACCATTGCGCAGGATGAGGCATGCAGCGGACTATAAACATGCCATAAATTCCCATGACAATTTTATGTAATGACATTATCATGGTAATAAAGAGAAGAATATTAGTAAGTTATCAGAACATTCAAATTTTTAGTTATCTTGTATCAGCAGCCGTTACTTGTTGAATGGCATGGCACCCGGATAAATGGGGTCTGAAAATAAAAAAGCAGGTGGTAGAAACCACCCGCGAGTCACATGAGAAAAATTCTATTACCGCAACTAATTGTAGTGATCCAGGGATGAGTTGCGATAGGAATATACCAGAGATCCCCGGAGTAAGTTTTATCCTTCGGCCTTTTGCCGAACGATTTTTGAATAATGTAATGGCTGTTTGTGCAGGATATCCAGCAGCAATTCAAAGATGTCGGCATCCCGGAAATTGTAGCGGAACTCTGTTTCCTTCACATGCAGATAAAGGGTATTTCCATTAAGGCCCCGGAACTTCACCAGGCGCGCTTTCAGCATACCCCAGAAAAGATCGATCTCATCGATATGCGATCTTCCCCGTACACTTCCATTGGCACCTGTTTGCAGGCGCAGCAGACGAACATTGTTGAAGTCTGCAATTCCATTGTACAGATGCAAATGGTGTTTGTGCAACACTTCTTCATCCGCATCGACCCTGCCTTTCAGCCAGTCATACAACCAGCTGCTGTCTACACAAGGCATCTTGTCGGTGTAAATGTTGTCTTCCTTTTTAAAAATACCGTAGAACGATTTTTTACCAGAAATAACATGGTTTTCGGGGCTATGGCCGATACCATTTTCCATGGGGAGAAAGGCAACGTCTCCATACCGGAAACGAAGGGGATTCTTTTCTTCGCAAAACCGCGCAATGTGGGTGCGAATCAATTTAAAATAGGCGTTCACCGTAATCCGGCTTATACCGGAGATGTTTGCGATTTGCGTAGCGGTGAGGTCTTCGCAAAACAATTTCAATAGCTCCCGCACTTTCCGCTCGGAAAGGTGGGCGCCTTTAAGGTATTTGTTTTTCATGGCGCTAGCTGGGTGTTAAGTACGATACTCTACGTAAATAAGACAATTTTTATTTTAACCAGTTTGTTAAATTATTACAAGCGGCCAATGCAGCGGATGTATGCACCGAACTGCATTTCTACTTATCATGACTAACCGACTAATTGGGTAGAATAAGGAGATCTCTCATGTGACGTAAGTTGTTCTTCCGTGCTAAAACAACAGCAGCCTGCTTATGGCGGCTTTTACTTTCTCCGGATCAGGAAGGGCGGCTTGCTCCAGTTGCATGTTCATGGGTATGGCTGGGATTTCAATACACCCCATGATATCTATAGGAGCATCAAGCCATGTAAAGCAGTTTTTTGCGATACGGCCTGCAAGGGCCTCAGCAAACGAATTATAGCGATGTTCTTCAGTTAATACTAAACACTTGCCATGCTTTGCCACCGTTTCGAAAACCAATGCCTCATCGAGCGGATACAGTGTTCTCAGGTCTACGATTTCTACCTGGCCAGGAAATGACCTGGCAGCGGCTTTGGCCCAGTAAACACCCATTCCATAAGTAATGATGCAACAGGATTCGCCACGTTCAACGGTATGGGGTGCGGCAGCAAGTACGATATTACCTTTTCCCAGGGGAAGAACATAATCCCGGTCAGGTTCAGCCATTTTTGCATCTTCAGTGCCGGGCACTTTACTCCAGTAAAGGCCTTTGTGCTCCAGCATGATCACGGGGTTGGGATCGAGGAAGGCAGCTTTCATCAGCCCCTTCATATCAGCCGCATTGGAAGGATAAACAATTTTAATCCCTTTTATCGACAACAACGTTGTTTCAACACTGCCGCTATGATAGGGCCCGCCACCTCCATATGCACCGATCGGTACCCGGATAACCGTTTGTACCGGAAACTTTCCACAGCTAAGGTAACATGATTTGGAGATTTCTGTTACAAGTTGGTTGAAGCCGGGATAAATATAGTCTGCGAATTGTACCTCCACGATGGGTTTAAGCCCAACAGCACTCATGCCAACGGTGGATCCTATGATATAAGCCTCCTGAATGGCCGTATTGAACACCCGATGATCGCCAAATTGCTCCGCCAGCGTGGCCGCCTCCCGAAATACACCACCCAGGCGCCGGCCGACATCCTGACCGTACAAAATCGCTTCCGGATGATCTTCCATGATCTCCCGGATGGCAAATAAGGCAGCGTCGACCATCATGATCCGGTTGCCGCCACCCAACGCTAATTCGCCGGTAGGCCCTGCGGTTGGCAATCCGGTCTCCTTCCCCAGCCTGTTACCCACTTCCTGGGTCACTGGAGTAGGTTTAAAGACGTGATCGGCCACCGTCCTGACATCTGGCTCGGCTGCTGCTGCAGCCTCCTGAAAATGGCTCGTAACCGCCTGGGAGGTTGCTTCTTCGATAGCCAACAGCTCCTGTTCGGGTATCCCCCGGTCGATCAGTGACTGCCGAAGCTTGGGCACCGGATCATCTGTCAGGTGCTGCTGCCAGTCGGGCTCCGATCGGTAAAACTCTTTACGTACACCGCTCGTATGATGCCCCAGCAAGGGTACCCTGGCCTGTACCAGGTAAGGTGTGCGGTGTTGCCGTACATATTGCACTACCCGGCGCATAGCATCATAACTCTCTTCAAAATGGCTACCATTGATCCGCACGCGCTCCAGTCCCGGAAAGCCGGCCGCATAATCATAGGCATCCATCGCCCGTGCCTCACTGGCGCTGACACTAATGCCCCAGTTGTTATCCTGCACCAGGTAAATGATGGGTAATTTTTTGAGTACTGCCACCTGCAACGCTTCGCTCACCTCCCCTTCCGTCATGCTCGCATCCCCCAGCGAGCAGATCACCACCGGCAGTTCGCCCTGCGCGCCCCTTGTTAGCCTGTCTGGCAAATGATCACCCAGGTATTGAATGCCCTGTGCCAGGCCGGTAGTCGGTATCACCTGCATGCCCGTAGCACTGCTCTGGTGAATAATGGTGGGCTTATCTGCCCCACGGTAATTGGGATGCGAATAGTATTCCCGGCCGCCGGTAAACGGATCATCGGCCTTGGCCAGCAATTGCAGCATCAACTGATAGGGAGAAAAACCCAGCCCCAGCAAAATGCTTTCATCACGATAATAGGGGCTTATGAAGTCGCAGGGTAGTAATTGAAACGCAGTAGCCAGTTGAATCGCCTCATGGCCACGGGAAGTGGAATGCACATATTTGCAGATCGAACGGTTGGCCTCATAAGTCCGGGCCATAGCCCCGGCCGTACACATCAGACCATAGGCTTTAAGTAAGATATCGGGATGTATCATGGCAAGCAACAATAGATGGAAAATAGTAAAAAAGGCCATTCCGCATCTACGAAATGGCCTCTTACTGTATCATGAGATCTTTTCTTATTTGATTTCTACACTCAGCAGGCTATCATCTTCGATAAACCCTTCCAGCTCATCACCTACTACACATTCACCTACACCTGCGGGTGTGCCAGTGAATACGAGATCACCAATATTGACGGAGAAGTAGTTGGAAATATAAGCCACTACTTTATCAAAATTGTTGATCATCAGGCCCGAATTGCCCTGCTGTACCAACTCTTTATTCTTGTAGAGACAAAAATTGATGTCCTTTTTATTCTTGATATTCTGCAATGGGATCCATTTACCGATCACAGCAGAATTATCCCAGGCCTTAGCTTTCTCCCAGGGTAAACCCTTTTCTTTCAACTCGTTTTGAATATCACGGGCAGTAAAGTCGATACCGCAGGTTACTGCATCGTAATATTTGCTGGCAAACCGGTCCTGGATATATTTTCCATTCTTGGATATACGCAACACCAACTCACATTCATAATGAAGTTCATTGGTAAACTCGGGATAATAAAATGGAGTGTGTGCCTGCAATAAAGCACTCTTGGGCTTCATAAATATGACAGGTTCGTCTGGAACCTCGTTACCCAATTCTTTTGCGTGAGCCACAAAATTACGGCCAACACAGAAAATTTTCATACTCAACAAAGGGTTTAACTGAGATAATTGTTTTCAAGTTTCATAGCCTGGAAAGGCAGGGGGTACAGGTTCACAGGAATATCAGATACTAAAAAAATAATACCCGGTAAGGATATTATTGGCGAAAATAAAGATTGAAATTAACAAATCATAGTGGAAACTCCAATTTATTCGCTTCATTCATAGTCCTTTCGATACCAATTGTAGCAAAGCTTTCAACGATCTCGACACATTTTTCTGCCTTTTGTTTTACAACTGGTAGTTCATCCGGTGCCCACCTGCCCAATACAAAATCAACCTGGCGTCCTTTGGGATAATTATTACCTATACCAAAACGCAAACGAGGATATTGATCCGTTTGCAAAACCTCCTGAATACTTTTTAAACCATTGTGCCCCGCATCACTACCAGAACCACGCATACGCAACTTGGCAAGCGTCAGGGCCAGATCATCTACAATTACCAATACATTGTTTAACGAAATCTTTTCCTTGTCCATCCAATACTTCACAGCTTTTCCGCTAAGGTTCATGTAGGTCGTTGGCTTGATAATTATCAATTGCCGGCCCTTCCATTTTGCTTCCGCCACTTCAGCCAGCCGATCTACTCTAAACATCGTACCATACTTTGCAGCCATGGCATCGGCCACATCAAACCCGATATTATGACGGGTGCCCGCATACTCGGCTCCAATATTACCCAAACCAACTATCAGGAACTTTGACATCGAAAAAGTAGTTAAAATAAACTGTACGTCCTATACTCACATCGTGGTATTCTTTTCCGGGCGAAAAGAAAAAAAGCCCGGAAAGGATACCGGGCTTTTAATATAGTTTGCATTACTGCAGTACTTACTTCTTGGCAGCTGGCTTTGCAGCGGCGGCAGCAGGAGCCTTGGCAGCAGGAGCAGCCTTCGCACCTTTCGCAGCAGGAGCAGCATTCTCTTCTTGCTTCAGCTGACGAGTCATTACAACAGACGCGATAGGAATACGGGCAGAGTTGAGAATTTCGTAGTTCTCAGCTACCACGTCTTCTACGCGGATGTTACCATTCAACTCCAGGTTGGTCAGATCCACCTCGATGTTCTCTTTCAGGAACTTGGGGAGGGTCTTAATCTTGAGCGATTTGATCTTCGTGATCAACTTACCACCGGCTTTAACACCAACAGAACTACCTACGAATTTCAAAGGCAATGTAGCGATCACTGGCTTGTCTTCTACCAACTCCAGGAAGTCGATATGAGCGAGAGAATCGTCAACCTTATCAAACTGGATATCCTTCAGGATAGCTTTGTAAGTTTTACCATCCACCTTGATTTCAGCTAATAAGAACTCAGAAGTGTAAACCAGCGATTTAAAAGCCAGCACAGGAGCAGAAAAATTGATCTCCTCAGCACCGCCATAAATTACACTGGGTACCTGACCCTGAGAGCGGAGTTGGCGGGCGGCTTTCTTCCCGGTTCCGGTCCTCAGTTGGCCTTCAATTGTAATTGATTTCATTGTATATGTATTTAAAAATTCCGTTTTTGAAAGATCGCTTACAGCGACCTGCTACTTACTGATTTCTCCGCTGACTGTGGATGAACAACCCCGTAATACTTCTATTTTCATATGCATTCCGGATAGCCACCGCAAACAATTCAGCCACACTCAACACCTTGATCTTCGATATCTTCTGCTTCAGCGGGATCGTATCGCACACCACCAGTTCTTCCAACACACTGTTTTCGATATTCGAATACGCATTGCCACTCAACACCGGGTGTGTACACAATGCTCGTACACTTCTTGCCCCCTTCTCTTTCAACAACCCGGCCGATTTGGCCAGTGTGCCGCCGGTATCACAGATATCATCGATCAATACCACATCCCTGTTCGTCACATCACCGATCACTACCATGCTGGCGATCTCGTTGGCCCGCTTACGGTGCTTGTCGCAGATCACCATTTCAGCATTGAAATAGGACGCGATTTCCCGTATCCTGTTGGCGCTACCCACGTCAGGGGCCGCAAAGGTAAGGTTTTCAAGCTGAAGTTGCTGAATGTAAGGGATAAATATCGCTGAGCTATCCAGGTGATCCACCGGAATATCGAAATAACCCTGGATTTGAGGCGCATGCAAGTCCATGGTAATCACACGGTCAGCGCCGGCAGCCACCAGCATGTTCGCGATCATCTTGGAACCGATCGCTACCCGGGGTTTATCTTTCCGGTCCTGGCGGGCATACCCATAATAAGGAATGACGGCCACCACCTTGTACGCTGAAGCCCGGCGGGCTGCATCGATCATCAGCAACATTTCCAACAGGTTTTCCGCAGGTGCGAAAGTACTTTGGATCAGGAAAACCATGTCGCCCCGGATACTTTCCTGGAAAACAGGCTGAATTTCCCCATCGCTAAACCTTGAAATTGTAATTTTTCCTAATGTAATCCCGTATTTTCGGGCAATTTTTTCGGCGAGATACTGTGATCCAGTACCTGAGAAGACCTTGATAGAAGTTTGCATACCGCTTAAATGTGCGGCGAAGATATAACGAAGGAAAGGGATTTAATAGCCCGCGGAGTGGAAAAGTTTTCCTTTCGCAATGTGCATAAAAGGCGTATCCTGAACCGCGCCCATTAGAGGGACAAACGATTCAGAATACGTTCAAAAACCTTCTCCGTGTTACTGGAAATGGTACATTATCTTTTGAATGACAGTTATTTAGTGACCGTCAGCAATACTTGCTGACCAGTACTGGCAGCAGCGGTTTGCGTAATGGGTGTTTCACTTTTACGAACGAGGGATGTTTTGGGGTTGAGCACATGAAAGATAGCGGAGCAAATGAAAATGGAAAAAGCCAACGCTACGCAATACATGCCGATGCAGAACAGGAACGGCTGATAGCCGCCAATTGCTAAAAATGTAGTTTTCCTTTGCATGGGATCGTGGATTAAGTTTTCAAAAGTTAGGATCTCTTTAACAATAACGACAGACAGGTAAGCTTATTACCCACTGTGGATTACTATTACAGGGGGAAAATTAACAGATACTTATCATTCATGCAACCGAAAAATTACCCGATCAAAGAATGGGCTTTAGAGGACCAGCCAAGGGCAAAATTCCTTAGTAAAAATCCCATGGACCTGAGTACCGCCGAATTGCTGGCGACCATTATCGGTAATGGACCGCAGGGAAAATCGGCCATGGACCTGGGACACGAGGTCATGAGGTTGAGTAAAAACGACCTGAACAGGCTTTACAAGTTGACAGCCAAGGAGCTAATGAAGATCCATGGCATTGGCGAAGCAAAGGCGGTGTCCATCCTGGCTGCCCTCGAACTCGGTCGCCGCCGGCATGCCGCCGACTATTTCGACCGGGAAATCGTCTCCAGCAGCCGCGACGTAGCCACTTATATGCGTACGATGCTGCGCGACCAGCTTCGGGAAGTATTTGCTGTATTGTACCTAAGCGTATCAAACCGCGTAAAAGACTTTGATTATGTAAGCCAGGGAGGTTTGACAGCCACCGTAGTCGATCCGCGCGTCATCATCAAAAAAGCACTCGAGGTCAACGCTGTCAACATTATCCTTTGTCACAACCACCCTTCTGGCGGTTTACAACCCAGCCTATCCGACAGAATGATCACCCGTAAAATCATCGATGCCGCTAAATTATTCGACATCCAGGTAATCGATCACCTGATCGTCAGTGAAGAAGGGTATTACAGCTTCGCCGACGACGGGCAGTTATAGGCAGCCACTACCACCAGTACAGCATCTATACTACCCGGCAGCAGTCAAGGTAGGAGCAAAAAAATCCCCTTGGCAGCCAGCCAAGGGGTACAATATCAATGAGTTAAATAAATTATAGGTTTCACGTAGCTACGCCTGTGCCGTAGGTCCACCGAAATTCATCGGCAGCTGCACCTCTTCCAGGTCCTGGATCTTGCCATTCAGCGACTCGAAACGATTGACATTCTCAGTGAGCGCTTTCATGAACCGTTTAGCGTGCTGGGGAGTCAAAATAATACGTGACTTCACGCGGCTTTTCGGAGTGCCGGGCATTACGTTTACAAAATCAATCACAAACTCAGCATGCGAATGCGTGATGATCGCCAGGTTGGCGTAAACACCTTCTGCAATCTCTTCGCTGATCTCGATATTAAGCTGGTTTTGTTGTTGATCCTGATTGTCCATTTGTACGCTTTTTGTGGGCAGTAAAAGTAACATACATTCCTTAATACGCCTATTAATGTTTGAACAAAAAAGGGCTACCGGTTGCTGGTAGCCCTTTCAATAGTAATAAGTTACATTATTTCAACCACCACATTTTGGCGTAGTTGTCATCTTTTCCACCCAAATCGGCCACCGCCTTGTCATAGTTCGCTTTGTTAAGCGAAGATTCGGTTGTCGGATAACCGATCCGCAATGGAATCCCCCGGGCATCCACCGCATCGGTCGCAGCCGTCAGTTTGGGAAAGCCGGTCCGGCGCCAGTCGTTCCAGGCTTCCCAGCTGTTGAGATAGGCATGCACCCATTTTTCCGTCATGATCCGTTCATGCCCGGTTGCCGCGCTATACACTACTTCCGGCAAAGCGATATAGGCGTTGTATTTGGTTTGGTCAAACACGCCATATTGCTCCCACGATGCCTTGATGGCATCCTTATACAAGGACTCTGCGCCAGCCTCGTCAACAGCACCGGTATACCCCAGCTTGGCCGCCTCTGCCCGGCAAAACAATACCTGCGCATAGGTGAAGAGCGCCAAGGGCGATCCCTGATCTTTAAAATAGGCGCCGATACGGCTGTAAGCTGCCGGTATATTCACGGCTGCATTGCGGCCATAGGTCAATCCCTTCACGACTCCACCAGAAAGCACCTCACCATAGACCGGCAAGCGTGGGTCACTTTTAGCCGACATATAACTCGTAAGCGTCGTGCTGATGGCATAGTCATTCCGGTTGCTGACGTTGTAATTATTGTACCACGGATTGTAGTTATTAGGATCACCGGCTACAAATTTATACAAGATGTTTTGACTATTGCTCGTAATGACGCCTGCTGCAATAGCAGCTGCATATTCCGTTTTTCCTTTCGCCGGATCAGCTTTCGACAAGCGAAGTGCCATCACCATCCGGATCGTATTGGCAAAACGTTTCCAACCATCATTATCGCCCTTAAACAGGAAATCCCCGGTCACATCCGATTCGTTGTCTTTGAATTGCGCCACCGCTTCGGTCAGCTCCTTGAACAAATCGGTATAGATCGCTTGTTGCTTATCATACGCAGGGGTAAAATTATCACTCCCCTTCAGTGCTTGTGAATAAGGGATATCGCCCCAACGATCCGTCATCAACAGATAAAAATAAGCCTTCAGGATACGCGCCACCGCAATCTGGTTATTCTTACCGCCATTGATACTGGGGCTGGCGGCTTCATTCCCGTCATTGTTGTAATTGATGATCGTCTGCAAATTGTACAAAGGCCCATTGAGGTTGGAAGGAGGCGTTACGTTGCCGGATCCCGCATACCAGGCGGTAAACGACAAATTCCGGTCATTGTACAAAGAAGGTCCGGGATAAGGCCCTTCAGATAAATGTTGCACATACAAGGCAGCCAGGCGGCTCGATGCGATATTGCCAAACACAAGATCCGGCATCGCCTGCAGCGAATTGGTGAGCAAACTTTTGGTTGCCGCACTTTGCAATTGCGTAGGATCGACATTTGTATCCTTGAACTTATTACAGCCTGCCAGCAGCAGGGTAATACACGATATGCTGAGTATTTTTTTCATCTTTATACACTTTAAGGTTTACACCAGGACGTTTAGAAACTGACACGAAGATTGGCACCGATCTGGCGGGTAGCAGACAACTGCCCCCCCTCCCGATAAAACACTTCCAGCTCAGAAGGATCTACACCGTACTTCTTGGTATTGGCCCAGATCAGCCAGGCGTTTTGTACGATGATCCCCAGATTAACACTCTTGGCAACCTTCAGGTGCCGCAACACGCTAACGGGTAGACTGTAGCCAAATCTCACCTCACGCAGTTTGATATAAGAAGCATCGAGCAATACATTGCGCGCATCCATCTGGCGGGCAGTATACCAATAAGCGCGGGCTGCTACATACCGGTTGTTGACAGTTCCTTTACCATCATTGAATACACCGGGTATCAGGATGCCACCACTACCTGTGTTGCCATTGGCAAACGTCCAGGAGCCGGGATAGTCCCGCCAGTCATGTCCCTTGTCATTCAAACCAACGGTTTCCTCCGAAAGGCCCGCCCCGGTGTTGAAGTTCCTGGTCTCCGAATAGAAAAGGCCGCCGCTCTGAAAATCGATCGAGAAAGTAAGATCAAAGCCTTTAAACTTCATGGCATTGAACATACCTCCCGTCCACTCGGGTAATACCTGGCCGATATCCTGGTTGATATCATACTCAGGCAAGCCGGTAGATGTTTTTGTACCGGCGGAATTCACACTGTAATTGATCAACGTTTGCCCGGTGGCGGGATCTGTACGCCATTTACGACCTACATACATGCCCCACTCAGCATCCACACGGTGTTCAAGTCTTGTATCGTATCGATTGGTAGCATACAGGTAAGTAGGCAACCCGGGATAGAGCTCCTTTACCTTGTTGCTGTTACGCGCCCAGTTGAGCGTAATATCCCAGGAGAAATCCCTGGAAGCAACCGGCGTGGCGTTCAAGGAGATTTCGATACCCTGACTTACAATCTTACCGGCATTGATCTGCACAGAAGAGAATCCACTGGAAGAGGAGACATCTACGGGCAGGATCTGATCGGTATTGTTGTTCTGGTACACGGCAACATCCAGTCCGAAACGGTTGAAGAACCGCAACTCAATCCCCGCCTCATAGGCACTCGTGAGTGAGGGCTTTATCTCTATCTTCCCACCACGCAGCCGGTCACCGATGGCTGTAGATGGATTGCTACCATAGAAAGATCCGATATTGATAGCTGTGTTCAATTGATGCGGGTCAAGATCCGAACCCACCGATGCATAAGACAGCCGCAGCTTACCAAAGGTCAGCGTATTGGTTACGCCCGACGTCTTCAGCAATTCGGTAAAAATAAAGCTCGTGCTGACAGAAGGATACAGGTAAGAATTGTCATTGACCGGTAAAGCAGAAGACCAGTCGTTGCGCAAAGTACCTTCCAGGAAGATGATATCATCATACCCAACCGATACCTTACCATAGATACTGTTCACCCGCTTCTTGGCGTAAGAACGCAGGGCCGTAGGCCGTGAAATTGACGCCCGCAGGTCAAAATAGTTGGGCGCACTCAAACCACCAGCCGTCGCCTCCGACAACTGACTATAATATTCCTGGCGGATATTGCCCCCGACCAGACCATCCAGGGAGAAAACACCAAACTTGTTCTTGTAGTAGAGGTTCGACTCATAGTTCATTTCACGGTAGTTGTTTTGCAACAACTCGTAACCATCCAGGTTCAGGCCGCCGGTGGCTACCCGGAAGTCGTTTTCATTACCATAGCTGTTGATACGGGCGTAAGACTGTAGGTTCCAGTGATTGTTGAACTTGATATTGAGCCCTACGTTACCGACCAGCCGGTTGTTACGCTGTGTGCCGTAATTTTCGTTGACGACAAAGTATGGATTGTCCCAATACTGCGGTACACTGTACTCGCTGAATACGCTGGTGGCATTGGGATCACCGATATTCCAGGAGTTGAGGCTGCCATCACTTTCCCGGTAGCGTTTCATACGCTTGATGTCCAGTTGACGCTGAAACCACTGGTTGAAGTTTTGCTGAATATTCAACCCGTCGAGCCGGTAGCCTTCCAATGGTTTACCTTTTGTATTGGAAGCACTGTAAGTGATGTCCGTCGATACGGTAATGTATTTACCTACATCAACGGCCCCGTTCACCCCAAATTGGTTTTGGTCTCTTTTGGAGTTGGGCAATACCAGTGTTCTGTTTTGATTGCCATAGGTAGCCCGGAAGTTGTAGGTTTCACCACCGCTATAGAAACTGATGCTATTGTTCAGGTTCACACCCGTTTCAAAGAAGTCTTTCACGTTGTTGGGCTGGGCCACCATCGCGAAGGTTTTGCCAAACTCATCACCGGGATACCAGCTGTAATAGGGCCGGTATTGCGATCCGTCGATCTTGGGTCCCCAGCTTTCATCTGCTCCGTACTCCAGCATCCTTTGTCCTTCAAAAGAGGCCCAGGAGGCAGGATGCTTCGATGGATCATAACGGAAAATATAATAGCCCTGGTCATCGAGGTAATCGCCGCCCGTCCAACCTGAGGGATTCAACGACCTTTTACTCGTGTAGTTCGACGAATAGCCACCTGCATATTGGTTTTGATAAGGTGGGATAATAGAAAGCTTCTCCATCGTGACACCCAGGTTCACGTCTACTCCACTCACTCTTTTACGGGTGCCTTTTTTCGTTGTTATGATCACAGCGCCATTGGCAGCCCGCTGACCATACAGCGCCGTTGCTGCCGGCCCTTTCAGCACAGATATATTGTCAATGTTATCCATGATCACAGCGCTTTGACTGGTGATGGTACCATCGACCACAAAAATGGGCGGTTGAGGACCAAGACCCGTAACACCACGGATCAGGATCTCCGCATTGTCGTAGGTGGAACTGGGTGAACCTACGAGTTGCACACCCGCTACTTTACCCGCCAGCGAAGAGCTGACGTCGAGCGATTTGGCAACCGTTACGTTCTCCCCTTTCACTTCCTGTACAGCGTACCCAAGGGCCTTCTTTTCCCTTCTGATACCCATGGCGGTAACAACCACCTCATCCATGGCACTTACCCGCTCTACACGAATAGCCGCCATGTCGCCGGAGCCTACGGTATATTCGGCAGGCTTCATGCCGACCGCCGTAACGACCAATACGTCGCCGGAAGCAACATTGATCTTAAAACCGCCATTTTCGTCTGAGGTAGTTCCTACTTTGGAGCTTTTAACAACAACAGAGGCAAAGGCAACGGGACTGCCAGTGATGTCTGTGATTCGCCCGGTGAGTAACCGGGTTTGTGACAGTGCCGGATATGCAATACACACCAGCACCGCAAGCAGTGGAAGAATTTTTCTCATGTGACTTGTTAATTTTGGTTTGAACTATACTAAATATAATAAAATTCAACGCCTTTAGCAAAAAATTAACAACTATTCCCTAACGCATATCCGCTGTCTACCCAAATGTGAGGAAATAATATATATTCCGTTAGTCTCTCTAACGCTTACACGCACGAATCGGGATATAACTCCTAATGGCGTCAGACCTTTGCAACAAACGTTCAATTCGCAGCGCCAACCTATGTTGTAACAACAAAAAGTCCCCGCTGACAGCCAGTCAGCGGGGACTTTTCAGCAGGCTTATCAGCGCTACTTCAATTGCGTGTTGCAATAAGCAACCAGCTTTACCAGATCTTCCTGTTTGTCAAAATCAATCTTGTTGTCGCTAATGTATTGCTTAATAGCATCGTTGTGTTTCATCGGATACACCTTCAGCAATTGCTTTTCATTATTGGCTTTATACAGGCTATTACCACGCTTTAACCAAAACTGGTTGAAGATATCAACGACAGAGTTTGACTGAAACGGCCTGCTTACATAAGCCGGTGCAACATTGTTGTTGGCCGCACTGCCTGCACTTCGCTTGGTACCGTCATGATCCGGGGAGGCCACCACCGGTTTCCGCTTATTGATATAAGATGCCAGCAAATCGATCCCACCATTGCTTAATACCTCATAGAATTTCTTATCGACAGGAACGAATTTCCGGCCCGCAATGACCACCGTATCCACATCGCCAACATTGGTCAACGTCAACACCTGACCATGATTCTTAAAAACGATACTGTTGTCTTCGGTTTCATAGTTCAGTTCAGCTTCCTGCACCGAACCGTTCTTTAAATAGACATTCCCTTTCGAATACGAATTAAATAATTTCGTATTCAATTCCGATTTTTCGATGGATACAACCTGGGCAAGTGACAGCAGAGACGAAAGGAATAGCAATAGCAGTAAGGAAAATGAAAAGACACACTTTCTCATAAAAAAGATTTAGCAGGTAATGGAAAAATAAGAGCCAGCTATAGAAATTATAGCTGGCTCTTTATAAAGATCAAATAATCTTTGAATTATCTGGGGCGTACATAAACCAATGTATCGGTAGCCAAACGTGAGGCAGGTCCCGCACCCCAGGTAAATGAAACGTAGAAGGTTTTGGTAGCAGGCTCGTACCGGCAATTGTAACCAGGAGCATTGATAGCACCACCATCGCTGCTTACAGTAACGGTATTGTCGGCATTCACCGTTAGTATAGGGTTACCAATACCTACGCCGGTATTGTCGGCCCATACCTGCAGTTCAGCAAACTGCACCTTGTTGGCACCTACTGTAACCAGGTCCATGCCCGCTGCACGGTTCAGGTTACCGGTCTTTGCCGGATCACCACCGCGCAGTGAATAAAGACGGAGGGAGTAGTGACCATCATAGTCATTACGCAGACCGAATGAATACACCGCCTTTCCAAAGTTTACGCTGATATTGCCTGTGGTAGCCGAAGTGATTTTTACCGGCAAGCCATAGCTTTTGGTAAAGTCGAAACCAGCAGAATAAGTTACCGTAACAGGAACCTGTACCATGCGGGTACCGGCTTTGATGACTGCACTCGTTGGCATGCTGTACACTGTGGTAGGAGGCATTTCATAATGCGTACCATTCACCGTATTATACTCTGTAAGCAGCGCATTGTCTAGTGCAAGACCTACAGTAATATCTGAAGGAGCATTTGCTGCACCAGAATAAGTAACGTTGACATTGAAGGTCGTGGACTGTCCTTTGGCCAACGTACCCAGGTCGGAATAAAACCCAGGATACTGTGAACGCGCAACAGCCAGGTTATTACCGGTATTGGTGAAAGCGATAGTACTGCCAGCGGTATCGGGATCTATGTTCATGTCAGCCTTCTTCAAACAGCCAGCAAGTCCCAGTGCCAACATAGATAAGAGAACAGTATTTATAGTCAGTTTTTTCATCTTGTAATTTTTAGAAGTTTATTTAGCCCAGAAGATCAGTGAAGAATACGGAGAAATGTTCTTCGGAACATTAGCCGTATTGTAAGAACTTTCTGAACTTGGGTACAGAATGCGCGTTGGCAACCTGTCGGGACGCGTGCTTTCGGAAGAGACAGATGCAAAAGTCTGCGAACCATTCGCTCCTGCAGTATTTACGACAGCAGGATAACCGGTTCTCCTGTATTCATTCCAGGCTTCGTCGCTGTTCACGAAATTCAGGGCAATATACTTCTGCGTGATGATGGCTTCAATCTTTTTCTCGTCAGACGCCGCCAGGTCAAAATTCACCAGCGGGCTGTCTTCATTGTCGTCCTGATATTGCTGCGCTTCAGCAACAGGATCCCAACCTGTAGGATAAGTACCATCAGGCAGTTCGTCCAGGTATTTAAAGGAAGCCTCGATACCACTCAGGAACAAGTTCTTAGCGTTGCCAGTTGGAATGATACCACGCACAACGGCTTCAGACTGCAGCAGATAGCTTTCAGCTGCCGTAATTATTGGCATGCCAGCATCAGGTCCTTTCAAAACTCCAGTTGTATTGCCCGCAGATGTACCCGTACGGCTTGAGCTGGGATACCAGAAACTACCATCCGGGCTGGCCACCACTGAATTGTTTTCATAACCAAGACGGTTGGTAGGAGTAGAGGGAAACTGGTAATAAATGGCATAACCGCGGTTTACATCAGACAACTTGGTGCCATTATAGAAGGAATATACAAAGGTATTAGGCATCCAGGACTTGCTGCCGGGTGAGCCAGTATACGAGAATGCCCAAGTATTCCATTTGGGATTTTGCTTGTTGTTGTCTCTGACATAGCCCGGATCCACCATGGCATCGTCGGTCAGGAAGCCAGCAGCATCAAAATTGCTGTTGGAGAAGGTAACCTTTCCACGACCGTGGATCAGTATCCGCAATTTCAGTGTATTGGCAAATTGCTTCCATTTCGTCATATTACCGGCAAACATAACATCGGCAGTCGCGCTCAATTCGATGTTATTAGTAACACCAGGTGCAGCATTGATATCAGCGATGGCTTTATCGAGCTGATCAGCCAGGTCCTTATAGATCACCTTTGCATCTGTATAAGCAGGGGTCAGATTCTGCAACCCTTTCAGCGCTTCTTCATAAGGAATATCATTATAAGCATCTACCAGCAATTGGAAAGCGTGCGCTTTCATAATGCGGGCAACAGCGTTATAACGCTTCATTACGGGAAGGGTGTCGGTAGAATTCAGGATAGACTGGTAATCGTTCAGCACATCGTAGGCACTGGACCAACGGGCAGAGTTGTCATTGGTGGAGAAGTTGTAGGTAACAGCAGTACCAAAGCCACCAAAACCGCCGGCATTTGCAGCATAACCTACCAACTGTGCGCCATAGGTATTGTAACCATTTACCATAGAGGCGGTCGCAGTCAGTACTTGTGGGAGGATCAACACAGGCGTTGCCGTTGTAGCACTGTTCGGGTTATCATTTATATCGAAGTATTTCTTACAGGAGGAGCTTAGCGTAACCGCCCCCATAAGACCAATTATAAGCGCTTTTTTCATACTAGTTTATTTTGTTGTTGCTCCGTCATCCGCAAATCAGCTGAAATCACTGAACCAAATACGGGCAAACAGGCTCTTTAATAATTATCGTCTGCGATTAGAATTTAAAGGTCACAGTACCACCATAATAGCGCGAAGGAGGTGTTTGCCCCAGACCGGTAAGTCCGATACCGTTGCTATCATTACCAGCATCACTGTACTCAGGATCAGTATAGTAGTTATCCTTCGCCATGAACAACAGCAGGTTACGGGCTTGTACACTCAAAGTGATCGCTTTAAAGGCCTTCAGCTTTTTAACAGCAGAAGTAGGTACGTTGTACGACAGTGCTACCTCACGCAATTTCCAGAAATCAGCAGAAGTTACATAGTTGGAAGTAACATCACGGTTGATACCATCAGACCAGAAACCGGCATTACCATTCTGCGTCTTTACCATGTATTCTGTATTCGGGATATAAGTACCAGGCTTGGTCAGGTCTTCCACAACAGAGTTGGGGAATACAAAACGTTCGCGGTTATAAACGGCAGTTCTGTATCCGGTACCGGCCCAATCCAGTTCAGTACCCATCGCGTTGTAAGTTTGTGCACCACCACGGTATTCCCACAACATGCTCAACGTGAAGTTCTTGAAGCTAACAACGGCATCCAGGCTCAACCTGTTCTTGTAAACAGCATTGCCAAGAATAGAGATGGTATCAGATTTCGTAGGCAGACCAGTAAGACGATCTACGATCACACGACCTTGATTATCGCGCTTGTAGTCATAACCCATGATCACCGGGAAGCTTTGACCGGCAACTGCATAAGAACCAGGACCGTCAGCACCATAAGTAGCAAGTGCCAGACGGGGCAGATCAGCAGTGATAGTATTTACCTCATTGTTCAGGTAAGTATAGTTACCACCTACAGTAATATCCCAGTTATTATTTCTGAGTACATTGTAGTGGGCGGTTACTTCCAGACCCTGGCTCTGCGTTTCACCAGTATTTGTTCTCAGGTTGGTGTAACCAGTGGCATTCGAAATACGCGTGCTTACGGTTTGGTCATTGGTCTTTGTAGAATACCAGGTAACGTTCGAAGTGAAACGATTCTTGAACAAGTTCAGATCGAAACCTACTTCATAACCGCTGGTCAGCTCAGGTTTCAGCTCAGGAGATACGAGTGTATTATCAACCGTATAACCAGGAAGTGTTCCATAAGGAAAACCAAAAGCATTACTGCTATAAGTAGGAACCAGTGAATAGGCACCAAAAGTACCAGCCAGGTTAACCTGACCAACTTTGGTCCATCCGCCACGTACTTTCAGATAGCTGACAGTGTTGGAGTTCTTCAGGAATTCCAATGCATCACTCGCAACGAACGAAACGTCCACAGAAGGATACATGAAAGAACGGTTCGCTGAGTTCAGGATAGATACCCAGTCATTACGCAAGGTACCATGCAGGAACAGGTAATTCTTATAGCCAACGCGGAAGTCACCATAAGCACCGATCTGGCGGGCTTTGAAATTTGATTCGCCGGCATCAGGCGTACCAACACCATAACGAACGTTGAAGAGACCTGGGATCATCAGACCACTGGCGCCAACATTCACGAACTTGGCTTCATCCTGGCGCCACTGACCACCAGCGATTAACTTGAAGTCAAAATCACCAGCGGTGGTATTGTATTGGCCAAACAGGTCGGTCAACAATTGAGTTGTATAGTTGCTGGCATCAGACACTGAACCAGGAATATCCGATTTAGAGCTCTGATCAGTGTGCTTAGCCCAGTCGGTAAACAGGAACTCACCCACAGTATTCTTGTTGGAATAGTTTCTGGTTACAACACCCTGACGACCGATCAGGTCCAAGCCTTTGAGGGGGGAATACTTGATCTCCAGGCTACCAGTTAAATAATCATTCCGTTGTTTGGAACGATAGTTATCGGCAGTGAAATAAGGGTTTTGATACCAGGGGTTATAAAAACCATTGGGGTTGGCAAACTTGTCAGTACGCCAGTTCTTGTACTTGGTGATATCTACGTTCGCAGGCATATTCAGCATGTTAGCATACATGCTACCGGTTTGCGTAGTGATATCGTAGCGGTTCTGGATATAAGACACCGCATAAGTAGCCAGAAACTTAGTGCCAATTTTACGGGTACCATTCACACGCAGTGAACTACGGTTGAATTTGTCACCAGGTGTAGTACCGGTTACATTGGCATATTGGCCAGAGAGGTAGAAAGTAGACACATCATCACCAGCAGCCAGCGAAAAATCGGTCTGATTGGTAACACCGGTTTCCCAGAATTTGTTATGACCATCATTGTAAGCATAGATAGCAGAATCCTGTGAACCATCTTCCAGCGCAGGTCCGAGAGGACGCTTACTGCCATCGAACCGGGGACCATAAGATTGGTTCTCCAGGTAAGAGAACAGCGGCTGGCCATTTTCATCAACGCCATAAGTACTGCCGCCTGCACCGAAGTCTTTCTGAATTTTCGGGAAGAAAGCTACCTGCTGAATCGTGGTTGTATTGCTAAGTGTAATAACCGGAGCACCACGCTTACCCTTTTTGGTAGTTACCACTACCGCTCCGTTAGAAGCTTGTGAACCGTACAGAGCGGCGCCACCGGCACCATTCAGTACTTGCACATCTTCAACATCTTCAGGGTTCAGGTTACCCAGGATTTCGTTGGGCACGATCACGTTGTCCAACACCACCAGCGCCTGGTTGTTACCAGTCAAAGAACGCTGTCCACGAAGGATCAAACGATAGTTGGGGTTTACACCACCACCAGTCGCATTGATCTGCAGACCAGCCACTTTACCTTGCAGACCGCCGGCAACAGAAACCGACTTACCAGCTACCAGCGACTCAGCCTTGACCGTGGTAGTAGCAGTACCAATCTCCTTACGCTTTGATTTGATACCACCAGCCGTCACGATCACCTCTTCCATCACCTTGTCGGAGCTGGTAAGAGAAACGAATACGTTCGACTGATTTTGAACCTTTACGGTTGTGGAAGAAAATCCTACTGCGGAAACCACCAGCACGTCGCCTGGTTTGGATGTGATTTTGAAATTTCCGTCAGCATCTGCGACAGTTGCAATGTCGGATCCTTTAATAACGATGGAGGCATTCGGGACAGGTTGCTTGTCTTTGTCAACCACTTTGCCGGTGTACTGTTTTGTTTGCGCATACGATAGCGAAGCAAAACACACCAGCGCTGCGAGCAGCGATAGGAGTTTACTCATGTGACTGTTAGTTTTTAAAAGTCCGCTAAAATAGAGGAACTTTCTAATTCTGAAAAAAAATGTTAAAAACCTCGACCAAAAAGACAAAGGCCTCGACAAATATGCTGCAATTCCAGAAAAAAATCCAAAAAACATTAGATATCAGTGTGATCTAATACGTTTTAGCAGGGATTTTCAATACACTTCAGTCTTTCTTTGAGCCATTTCAACTTCAAAAAAGTTTTATTCAGCCGACGAAAAGCCGTTTTCAGCGAATAGACGTTTTTCACCTCAAACACCCGAACGAATTGTCCCTAAACGTTACACGAAAACCATCGTACATCAAATATCCTCCGAAGCAAACGTTTGCATAACGGCAGACCCTACGAAAAAAATGACATTTATCAAACACCCTGGGTATCTTCCCTACTCCATCGCCCACAAAAAAAGCCGGCGTAGAGAATTACGCCGGCTGCATGTAGTTACAGTAGAAATTTATAGAAAACCTTTTTATTGCTTATCCACCCAGGTACGCGTTGTCAGTTCATCCGCACCCTGACGATCGATCACAGTATTGTAATTCACCGTATTAAGATCACGCTCTGTGGTAGGATATGCCTGACGGCGGGGGATCTGACCAGCAGAAACCGGGGCCGCATTGGGCGCAGGCGTCAGCACAGGAAACCCTGTTCTTCTCCACTCCGCCCACGCTTCATAACCATTACCCAGGTAGCTGGCGATCCACTTTTGCGTTTGGATCAGCTCCACGGCTTTACCTGCATTGTAAACAACAGCGGGTTGTGCCACATACGTTGCATAAGCACTACCTACACCGAATTGCTCCAGCGACGCCTTGATACCTTCCAGGTAAAACGCTTCAGCCGCAGTTTCACCACCAGCTATCCATCCCAGGTGTGCAGCTTCCGCTTTCGTAAACTGCATTTGCGCATACGTCGTAACGGCAGCTTTTGAACCTTGCTGACGGAACGTGGAGCCGATCAGCGACACGGTACCTGGGTTATCGACCGTACCGGTAGAAACACCGGTGGGAGGAGATTTCAAACCATATGGCATACCAACATAGGTACCAGCGCCGGTCTTATCGGCAAAAACAGCCAGTCGCGCATCATTCAGGCTTTTCAGCGTACCCACCATTTTTTCACTGATCGCATAGTCGTAGCGTTTGCCAATGATATAGTTGTTGTACCAGGGATTCTGGTTGTTCGCATCGGCGAGGTATTGGTAAAATACAGAGTGATTGTTGCCCGACAAATCGCCCGCCGCAAAAGCATCTGCAAATTCAGCCTTAGCGGTCGCAGTAGAAGCCTTCTCCAAACGGAGCGCCATGGTCATACGGATCGAGGCAGCCCATTCCTTCCACCAGGTGTTGTTTCCTTTCAACAGGATATCACCAGTCAGCGAAGCGCCATTGTCGAAACCGGCAGCTGCTTCCTTCAATTCTACGAACAACGCTTTGTACACATCTTCCTGCCGGTCAAACTCGGGCGTGATGTCTTCAATGCCTTTGAAAGCCGCCGAATAAGGGATATCACCCCAGCGATCGGCCATTTGCATAAAAATAAAAGCCTTCAGAATGCGGGCTGCCGACACCTGGTTGGCATTCGAACCACCAGCGAGTACATAAGCCTTCGACTTCGTGGTGGCATCGGTATTCAGGTTGATGATCGTTTGCAAATCATTCAGCGGGCCATTGTATAAACCGTTGTAATCGAAAATACGGCTGGTATAGGTAGAGGCTTGCGTATACACCACTTCCGACAGGTGCTGCACATACAGCAAGGGGTCAGCCGCCGTTACGGCACCAGTACCGGAGCTCAGGCTGGAGCGAATTGCATTCGTCAGCAACAAAGCAGTATTGGGGTCGGAAGGATTGTTGGGATCAATATTCGTATCCCCGAAGTCGCCCGGCTTGGTACAGGAAGCGGTAACAGCCACCACCAGCAAACAGGTCGATATATATTTAACAAAACTCGATGTCATAGTACTTCTTTTTAAAGGTTAGAATTGCAGCTTCAGGTTAAAGCCCAGCGTACGGGTTGCAGGCAGCTGACCATTATCCATCCAGGGAGTCTGCAGCTGTGAAGGATCGATACCTTTCACGGTACTGTAGATCAGCCAGGGATTCTGCGCGATCACAGAGAAGTTGGCATTTTGCAGCGACAACTTCTGGATCCAGCGCTTAGGCAGATTATAACCAATACGGACCTCACGCAGCTTCACGAATGTCGCATCATATACCCACTCTTCCCACAGCGAAGACAATACAGTCTGGTAGTAGGTCTTGGTATCGAGGTACACCTCATTGACCTTTCCGTCTGACGCACGCACACCGTCAACACGCACACCACCACCATCTTCCACAGCATCGCGTTTAGGATTACCTTTGTCGTTATTACCAACTGTAACTGCCCCGAGACCAGCGCCTGCGTTGGCCATGCTCGTCAGCGACATCAGCTTACCACCCTTCTGGAAATCGATCGAAAAACCAAAAGTGAATCCTTTGTAAGTAAACTCGTTGTATACACCACCGGTGAAATCGGGCAGAATAGAACCCAGTTCCTTATTTTGCTCCAATAAGGGAACACCTTTATCATCCACCAGGATCTTACCAGCTTCATTACGCTGGTAGCCGGTACCGATCAGCATGCCATAAGTTTGACCTACACGGGCATTCACACTGATACCGGGCGTACCCACAAAGCCGAAAGAAGAACCACCACCTGCAGGATTCACCGCCAGGTTCTTGCTCTCGCCATACAGCGACTTCACCTCGTTGCGGTTGTAACCCAGGTTGATGTCGATATCCCAGGTAAATTCCTTGTTGCGGATCGGCGTACCACCCAGATTCAGCTCGATACCATGGTTCGCAATATTACCGGCGTTAACCAGGGCAGCGCTGTAACCAGTGGTGCTGGGGATCGTCAGGTTGATGATCTGATCCTTCGCCTCGCGGCTGTAATAGTTGAAATCGAAACGAACACGATTCTTGAGGAAACGTAATTCAGTACCTACTTCATAGGAAGTTGACAAAGTCGGCTTCAACACATTGTTAGGGATCGTGTTGGGAACCGACAAGGTCGGATACGTATCATAAGGATTGCCCACGGTGTAGGTCTGATAAATATTGTAGGCATCGATATCCGAACCTACACGAGCGAAAGAAGCCCGCAGTTTACCAAAGCTAAGGATATCGTTTTGTGGGATCAGTTCAGTAAATACAAACGAAGTAGCTACGCCACCGTACAGATAAGAGTTGTTACCAGCCGGCAGGGCAGAAGACCAGTCATTGCGCAGATTCAGGTCCAGGAACAGCATATTACGCCAGCCGAGCGACGCATAACCGTACGCCGATCTTACTTCCTTGCGCACTGTTGTATTGTTGGTGGTCGGGCGGTTCTTCGAAGCTGCGATATTGTAATAACCAGGGATGGTAAGACCACCCGCAGTTGCTTCATTCACGTAGTTACTATAATTGGTACGCTTTTCAGCATAAGCGCCACCACGCACTGTGAAATCGCCAAACTCGTTGTCGTATTCCACATTACCTACGAAGTTCAACTCACGTGTATTGTTCTGGTAAGTACGGAACGCATCCAGGTTCAGGGTACCGGAAGCTACCCGGCTGTCATAATTCTGGTTGTACACATCTGCCCGTGCCAGCACCGACGCTTTCAAGTGAGAAGTAATCTTATACGTACCGGCAATATTACCATAGATACGCTGACGCTTGTTGTTGCTGATGTTCTCATATACTTCCGTATACGGATTATCCCAGTACTTGGGAGAAAGATCGCGCGGATCATTCATATTCCAGGAAGTATAAGAACCGTCAGATCTTTTATAACGCTTCAGCTTGTCCATCTCCAGGTTGCGCTGGAACCACTGATTGAAAGAACCCGCAGTCTGTGTACCATATCCTTCGGAAGGAACGTTGAACAGGTATTCGTACACATAGTTGATATTGGTAGCCAGGGTGAACTTCTTGGTCAGGTCGATCGAATTATTGATCGATAACCAATTCTTCGACTGGCGGCTGTTGGGGCTTACACCCGTCCGGCTCAGGTTGGTGAAAGACACCCGCGTATTGGAGTTGTCAGTTACCTTCGAAAAAGCCACGTTGGTATTGTAAGCAACACCGGTATTGTAAAAGTCACGAATATTGTTTTTTTGCGCTACAAAGGGCTTTTGCTTGGCATAGTCAGGATCTTCAGGATCCCAGGCATACCAGGGGGCATACATCGTGCCGTCCATTTTGGGTCCCCAGCTTTCATCCGCAAAATAGTCATAGTATTTGGCGCCGTCCATAGCCGCCAATGCCGGTGCATCTTTCGTAGGGTCATATTTGAAAGTGTACCAGTCCTGGTAATAACCGCCGCCATACTCGTTTTGGTATTTGGGCAGGGTCGATACGCGTTCGAAAGTAGTGCTATGGTTGAATTCCAGACCAATGCCTGCATTCTTCCTGCCTTTCTTGGTAGTGATGACGATCACACCTTCCGAGCCACGCTGACCATACAATGAAGTGGCAGCAGGTCCTTTCAGGATCGAAACATTCTCCACATCATCCATGTTGATATCCCGGCCATCGGTAGGCACTCCATTCACTACATACAATGGATTGCCGGTACCCAGTGTATTCACACCGCGGATACGCACGGAAGAAGTACCGAATTTGGCACCCGAACCGCCCAACACCTGCACACCAGCCACACGGCCGGCCAATGCCGTATTGAGGTCCGTTTGCTTGGTGGCCATCAGCTTGTCGCCCTGAATGTCCTGCACAGCTACACCCACAGCTCTTTTGGATTTGGTAACGCCCATAGCGGTCACCACCACCTCCTGCATAGAGCTATTCTCCTGTAACACAGCATTCAGTGTGCTACCTGATCCTACAGGTACTTCTTTCACACCGAATCCGGTTGCACTGATCACCAGGATAGCGCCATCTTGAACGTTGAGGGAGAATTTGCCATTGGCATCAGCAGCCGCACCAATATCGGTGCCTTTGATCTTGATGCTAGCAAAAGGAACGGGAATCCCCTTGCTATCATTTACCTGGCCGGTCAATGGACGGGATTGACCATAGGCCATTACAGCACACGTCACCAGCGCCGTAAACAGCGATAGAATCTTTCTCATGTGAAAATTAAATAGTTAAAAAAAGTTTGGTTGTGACCCGAAGGAATATTGATGTGACAGAAACGAGGTCATACAATGTAGGTTCCTTCCATTTTCTCTAAATAAGGTGGTGCAATCTAATTAAATCAGCAGGCAATTAAAGATTCCTTAACACATATTTAAGCGCATTTTAATGCAGGTTAACCGTTAGTTAACATGGATTAACAAACGAAAACTCACTATGACAGTACAACACGACCAAACCGTTGCAAGCTGCATTATTTTTTACACAGATTAACAAACAACAACTGATACGACAGGCAAGTATCCACAAACGATACTACCTGACAACTGCACCACATAACTCACTGCATTAATCGCTTTAATGAGAACTTAATGTTTTTGCTAACGGCTCGTTAACAGCAACTGAATACGCACCTCTCTCTTTTGTTTGCCCGTCATTTCATCCAGCCCACTGCCCGTTGTGGTCGTCGCCGGAAACACGAAGGAGGCAAACCGAACCGCCAGCGTACAGTCCAATTTTCCAGATCGCCGCCGGTTTATCAACCCAGAGAGCGACCGTCGTACATTAATATAATACCGCCAACCTTTGCCATTGAAAACCGGGATCGAAAAATAGTACGGCACATCCTGCTCATAGGCATACACGCGCGCATCGTAACTATCGGTTTCAAAAAAATGCAGGCGTGCATTCGCTGTAAAAGATGCGGGAGAAGAATAGAAAACCTCGGTAAAGGCGGAGAAACCTTTTTCCCGCGCAGCCTCCGCACTGCTGCGAAACCATACCAACTCAAACCGACTCCTGAGCAAAACAGCTGTGCTGACCTGGTAGCTGAACTGCGTTCGCCAGTTCTGCCGCGCACCGGTCAATACCGGTTTCAAGGGTCCTTCTACCACCGTACTGTTCGCCGGTTTCTGCTCAACCCGGAAACGACTTACCAACTCGACCTGCTTATTAGGTTTGTGCGTCACTTGCAACAAGTAGTCGCTGCCATGTCCCGGTGCATTGATCCGGTACCGTAGCCAGGGAAAGCGAAACAGGTCAGCATAAGCATCCAGTTGCCAACCGGCAACAGGTCGCACGGTGAGTCCGGTAAAAATGCCTTCCTCATTGCCTGGCAGATAACTTTCGGTGAAGGCATTGCCCTGCAAGGCCTGGTATCCCTTCGCGATATTCCGGTACAGCAACGACAGATCGATCCTGCTGTCGAGACTCATCATCAGACCCTGCACGATCGCCTTATTCATCCGGTGATCGACAGCCGCTTCTCCAAACAGGTGAAGGTTATTCACCGTAAGGCTGTAGTCCGCACTGTAATTACTCCACCGCTCGCCGGTCATCGCAAAAAGATCATAAGGCTCACCCGACCGTACGAAAGGCCTGGAAAACCGGTATTGTAGTGAATTGACGCCTACCTGCCAACGGTCACGCCGGTAAGCAACCCGCGCGCCGGCCGTAAGCCGGTTCAGGTTATAACGCTCCGCCAACTCTGCTTCGGTACGGTGGTAACCCATCGTCAGCAAAGAAGTCACACTATCATTGTACAGATTGGCATCCAGCTGCCTGTGCGATACAAAAGCGGTAGCCTCCCAGTGGCGGTGCTGCAACGTGATACCGCCCCCCCGGTGAAACAGGTACTCGCCTGCCGCGCTGTAGGGTTTCAACACCGGCCCCTGCCGCTTGATCTGTACCACGGCAGCACTTTTCTTAAAAGCAAGACTTTGCCAATGGATCAGCCCCTGTCCCATATTCACCGAAAAATCGCCAAGTGCCAACGCTTTCACGGTTCCTTTGCCACGGATAAAGAAGTGAAAAGAATAGAAATCGAAACCCGCACGCCTGGGTGCCGTAAAAAAAGGTTCACCCGCATCTTTGTCGGCCGTAACGCCATACTGCAATACGTTGCCATAGCTATAGCGGTATCGCGCAAACAACCGGTAGGGATCACCCTGGTAATGATCTTTATCTGGAGTGGCAGGAGCCTGATACCCCGTAGCTTGTTCCAGCACCTTCGATGCCCGCAGCAACAAACTATGATTACCCATATACAATCGCCTGCTCCACGAATTGGGATCAGCCTTTCCATCACCTGCCGTTACAAAGGGCAACAGCAGCCGGATGGTTACCAGATCCCAGCCAGGTATGGCTTGCAGTTCCTGCAAACCGGACAGCTTACCCAATAACTTACGGTAACTGAAGAATGCGTCGATCTGCAAGGCACTTAACATCGGTAACCCTTCAAGATCTTCCCGGCTGGCCCGATTGAGGTCGAGCGGATGGCGCCGCAGCGACTCCAGTTGTTGCCAGTAACCATCGTCTTCGGTGGCTTCCTCGTTCAACTCGGTCAGATTTTCCAGTTGTTGTTCTGTAAGGGGATTACGCACCGGTTCCTGGGCGGCTACCCACCGGGCAACCAACAACCAGATCACACACAACAGCATTCTCATGGCTCACGCGTTTTACCGGTTTCAAAGAGCAACAACACCCCCGGTGTAAAACCCAGCTGCGGGTGATAGGTACCCGTTACATCCACCCGCACCTGTTTCCATGCCCACCCGGCGCCGACCCACGGCGATGCTGTAGCCGAAACGATGCCCAGCCGGGCAAAGAAGCGTTTATCGAGCACGTATTGAATACCTGCCACCACATTGACGTCCCGGTTCTCTTCCTTTACCCATTCGGCGCTCACCAGCACCTGCTGCGACAATTCATACCCCAAACCCATCTTATATCCCCATGCCATTTTCTCCCCGCCTTGCTTTCCATATTTTCCACCATAAGGATTGAAAACATGGACACCCGCATGCACCTGATCTGTAATATGCCAGATCGTTCCTACCTCCACCACCGCAGTACCATCACCCCCATAACCGGCGGCACGCATCATGGCATAATTGAACTGCACCCCCAGGTCGATCCGCCCCAATTGCCGGGCATAGGCTATACCGGCCATCGACTCGTTGTAATCGGCCGAGCCAAAATAATGGGCAGCGATGCCCCAGCCGCCATGACCGGCTGGCACCCCGATCATCACCTGGTAATTGTTGAGTTTTTCCTGCATAAAACGCCGCTCGGCGTACACGCCAGCGGCCGTTCTGGTCAACCGGGCCAATGCAGCCTGGTTGGCTACTGCAGAAAAAACATCTGTAAAATGCGTACTGTAAGCGCCCAGTCCAGGGTAACGGGCAGCCTGGGGATAGCGAAGCGATTGAGCGCCGACCGTCAAGGTGGCGAAGACGAAAAAGGCGAGCAGATAAGGACTGATGGCCTTTGACAAGCGTAGTTTTTCCAAAGGAATAGTTTTGGTTAGGAAAAACTAACGTAAAAATTTACCAGACGGATTACCGATAGTACCTTTGCGCCATGCAAATTTTAGATGGGCAGCTTGTATCACAGGCTACAAAAGATGAACTGCGCCTCAATGTGGGCCAGTTAAGGACCGAAGGCAAAAAGATCCCCCACCTCGCCGCCGTACTGGTTGGCAACAACGGGGCCAGCGAAACCTATGTAGGCTCCAAAGTAAGGACCTGCGAAGAAATAGGTTTCAAATCCACGCTCATCCGCCTCGAAGAGGAGATCAGCGAGTTCAAATTGCTCGAGGTCATCAAGGAACTCAACAATGACCCCGATATCGACGGTATCCTGGTTCAATTGCCACTTCCCAAGCACATCTCCGACGAAGAAGTGATCAACGCCATCGATCCTTCCAAAGACGTAGATGGCTTTCATCCCATCAGTGTAGGTAAACTGGTACAGGGGCTCCCCTCTTTCGTATCAGCTACCCCCCACGGCATTATGCTCATGCTGGAGCATTACAAGATCGACACCAAAGGCAAACATGCCGTGGTGATCGGCCGCAGCAATATCGTTGGCCGCCCCATGAGCATCCTGCTCAGCGCCAATACTACGCCCGGCAACTGCACCGTAACGCTCTGCCACTCGCAGACCAAAAACCTGAAAGAACTTTGCCTGCAGGCCGACATCATTGTGGCAGCCCTCGGCAAACCCGAATTCCTCACGGCCGATATGGTCAAAGAAGGAGCTATCATCATCGACGTAGGTATCACCCGCGTAGCCGATCCCTCCAAGAAACGTGGCTACAGCATCAAAGGCGACGTTGATTTTACCAACGTATCACCCAAAGCGAGCTATATTACGCCCGTGCCCGGTGGTGTAGGTCCCATGACCATCGCCGCATTGATGAAGAACACCTACGCAGCCTGTATCGCCAAGAACTAATCGATCAATAGCAAAGGCCCCTCAGCAGTGTATGTATCATATATTGTGGAGGGGCTTTCGCATTTACCTCCCAACACGCCCGTTCCCACCTACCAACCTCCCACATTACCCCAGCTCGTGCTATTTTCGTAAATTTGCGCCCTATGGAACTAAGTGCAGCACCGGTGGTCACCAGTTTGCCCGTGATGGAATCCTTCTATACCATTCAGGGAGAAGGCTTTTACCAGGGAAAAGCAGCTTATTTTATCCGCCTCGGCGGATGCGATGTCGGCTGCGTATGGTGCGATGTGAAGGAAAGCTGGGATGCGTCCAAACACCCGCAGCATACCATCGAAGAGATCGTGGCCGCCGCAGCAGCCCACCCTGGCCGCATGGCGGTGGTAACCGGCGGCGAACCCCTGATGCACAACCTGGACGAATTGACGGACGCCCTGCATCAAGCTGGTTTTCAAACAAATATCGAAACTTCCGGCTCCTCCCCCCTGAGCGGCAACTGGGATTGGATCTGCCTGTCCCCCAAGAAATTTAAACTTCCGGTACCCGAGATCCTGCCCGTAGCCAATGAGCTGAAAGTTGTCATATTCAATAAAAGCGATTTTGCCTGGGCCGAAAAATACGCCGCCCAGGTATCCCCCGACTGCAAATTGTACCTGGCCCCCGAGTGGGACAAGTCAAAAGAGATGAACCCCCTCATCATTGAATACATCAAAGCGAATCCACGCTGGGAGCTATCACTCCAGATCCATAAGTATATCAATGTACCTTAGAATAAACCCCGGCCTTTTACGTTTTTAACAATTGCATACTATCTTACGCGAACGAAATAGCGTCTTGATAGGAAGTATCGACTGAAACATCACAAAAAAGGTTAGCATGGGCATCAAGCAGTTTTGTACCATATTGGCACTCTTCATAGCACCCGTATTCGTATCGGCACAACAATATGATCCGGCCAAAGTAAACAAGAAGGCTGCCGCCCTCTACGAAAAAGCCATCAACAAAGCCCAGGATGATGATTTCAAAGGAGGCATAGAATTGCTGAAGGAAGCGGTAAAGATCGATCCCCGTTTTCTCGATGGTTACCTCTCCATCGCCGGCATGTACGGCGAAATGAAAGACTACCAGAACGCGATCGACTACTACCTGAAAGCGAAAGCCGTCGATGCCGACTATTTCAAAGACTACAACCTCCCCTACTCCATCAACCTCGCGGGAAAAGGACTCTTTGCAGAAGCACTGACAGCCGTGACCGAATTCCTGACCATTACCAACCTCAATGCGAAAAGCCGCAGTGCCGGCGAATTCCGTCAGAAGAGCTACCAGTTTGCCGTAGACTATGCCAAACAGAAACCGCTATCCGAATACAAGTTCCAGCCACAGAATATGGGCGATAGCATCAACTCTATCTATTCCGAGTATTTCCCGGCCCTCACCATCGATGGCAACGAACTCGTCATCACCCGCCGGGTAAAACACTACAACGAAGATTTCTTCGGCTCCCGTCGAATCGGTGGTCAATGGTCCAAGGCCTTGCCGCTGCCCGGCGATATCAATACCGACGCCAACGAAGGCGCACAGACCATCTCACAGGATGGACAGTGGCTTATCTTTACCGGCTGTAATTTCCGCGACGGGTTCGGCAGTTGTGACCTCTATATTTCCTACCTCACCCTCGATGGATGGAGTGCTCCTACCAACCTCGGCCCCCGCATCAACAGCGGCGGTTGGGATTCTGCCCCCACCCTATCACCCGATAAACGCGACCTGTATTTTGCCAGCAGCCGCAACGACGGTTACGGAGGCAGCGACATATACGTAAGCCACTACCTGCCCAATGGCCAATGGAGCATGGCCGAAAACCTCGGACCAGAAGTCAACACGGCCGGCGATGAAAGCTGCCCGTTCATCCACGCCGATAACCAGACCCTGTACTTTACATCCAACGGACACCTGGGTTATGGCGGCGATGATCTCTTCGTTATCAAAAAAGGTCCCAACAAAACCTGGGGCAAGGCCACCAACCTCGGCTTTCCCATCAATACCATCGAAAACGAAGGCAGCCTGATCATTGCGGCAGATGGCAAAACAACCTATTACGCCAGCGACCGCAGCGATAGCAAAGGTGGTCTCGATATCTATACCTTTGAATTGCGCGACGATATCCGTCCCGCCCGCACCCTGTGGGTAAAGGGTAAAGTGTTTGACAAGAAAACGAGCAAAGGACTACCCTCCGCCATCGAATTGACCGACCTGGCCTCGCAGGAAGTAGTCAGCAAGGTCCAGACCGACGAAACCGGCAATTACCTGGTCACCCTGCCCATTGGAAAGGACTATGCCTTCAACGTAAACCGCAAAGGCTACCTGTTCTACTCCGAGAATTTTCCGCTGAGTCAGAAAGCACCTGATTCCACTTACCACATCGATATCCCCTTGCAGCCCCTCGAAGCCAATGCTTCGATCGTGCTGAAGAACATCTTCTTCGACTCGAAAGAGTTTAGCCTGAAACCCGAGTCCACCTCCGAGCTGGACAAACTGTTTGTGCTGCTGCGCGACAATGCCACCATCAAGGTCCAGATCAGCGGCCACACCGACAATATAGGCAAGGCCGAAGACAACCTGCTGCTTTCGCAAAACCGGGCGCAGGCCGTAGTCAAATACCTGGTCGGTAAAGGCATTAACCAGGCCAGGCTGACGGCCAAAGGATTGGGAGCTACGCAACCCATTGCCGACAACAATACAGAAGAGGGTCGGGCCCAGAATCGCCGCACGGAGATGAAAGTGATCAGCTTCTAGCGACCGCTTACAGGCATAATGTTCTGTGCCTGTTCGAGGTTGATGGAACAAACACATTAGTCATATTATACACAACACTAAAATGTCATGACATTTTAAAATTAGTCGTCACCCAATTTGGAATCGCGGGTTGCACAACTGTAAGTTTGTAGCAGGCAAAAGGGGTTCGATCCGGTATGCTGAAGGGTACCCCTCCCCACTCGCTTCCATGCCGCTCCCTACTCGCTCCCATGGAAGTGTAATGAAAATAGCACAACTTTTCTAAATCAATCTCTTACACCAAAAGCGAGAGGGTCCGGCGTGTCCCGGCAAAAAGAGCTGCCGGTAAATCGGACAAACAAAGCAGGCAGCAGCGCAACAGCTATTGAAATATTATTTATTTTCATGCTGCGAACACATCCATGAAAAGTGACCTACTCTATCAGCTTGCCCTGGCCCATGTGCCACATATCGGACCGATACATGCCAAAACCCTGGTGGAACATTTTGGCAGCGCTACGGCCATTTTTAAGGCTACCAGAACACAGTTGGAAGCCATCGAAGGCATAGGCCCTGCAAGAGCCGTCGCCATCCTCTCGTACCATGATTACGACGCCGCCGAAAAAGAGATCCAATTCATGGAAAAGTACCGGATCAGGCCGCTATTCCTCACCGATCCCGACTATCCCCAACGCCTCTTACATTGCTACGATGCCCCGGTGCTACTCTTTTACAAAGGCCAGGCAGACCTCAACAAAACCCGCATCCTGTCTGTGATCGGTACACGTAGCCATACACCCTATGGCAAGCACCTTACCGAAACACTGATCGCCGATTTGGCCAACTACGATGTACTCATCCTGAGCGGGCTTGCCTTCGGCATAGATGTACTGGCACACAAGTCAGCCATGAAGCACGCATTGCCCACGGTTGGTGTACTTGCTCATGGCCTCGATACCCTATATCCGGCACAACACAAAGCCATCGCCAAAGAGATCGTGGCATCTGCTGGTGGATTGCTCACAGAATTTCCCAGTCAGACGGCCCCCGACAAACACAATTTCCCCGCACGCAACCGTATTGTCGCTGGCATGAGTGATGCCGTCGTAGTCATAGAGACCGGCGTAAAAGGCGGCAGCATGATCACTGCCGAACTCGGCAACAGTTACCACAAAGAAGTATTCGCTTTCCCCGGTAAGACTACCGACACCAAAAGTGCCGGCTGCAACCAGCTGATCCGGCACAACAAAGCCATGTTACTCACCGATACGCAACAACTGATCGATTGCATGGGCTGGGAACCTGGCAACAAAAAAACAACCGTCGCTGCCTCCGGCTGGACGCCCACAGCCACGGAACAACAACTCATGCATTGTTTCGCTACCAGCGACACCGTACACATCGATGAACTCAATACGCATAGCAAACTCGGTGGCAGCACCCTGGCCGCCACCATACTAAACCTTGAGTTGCAGGGCATCGTACAAAGCTTGCCTGGTAAACGTTACAAATTGCTGCTGCAGGCTTCCCCGGCGGGTGAATGACGTATTTATTCTTTTTTACAGGCAGCCATCAACGATATAGTAGCGACAACAAAGAACTATACAGAAACATTTTTCATCTCGGTGGGTTATAGTAGATAATTAAAACGTAAAGATTGTACGGGAAACATTGCTTCGAAATACCCTTTATGTGTTATTCCCACATGGAAACAACAGCCATTTTCGAACTCAATTGTTAAAATGCTTTTGCAAATTCATGAACGGTATACAACGCAGTAAACGAATGTGACTGAAGCAGCTAAAAAATCTTTTGGAGCGTATTGAACTGTTACCCTACCTTTGCACATGGCAACAAGAAATTCTTCCCTCAGGACAAAATCCCCCAGTTCAAGTAAGTTTTTTGGTGAAGGTTTAACGTTCGATGACGTTTTACTGGTCCCTGCCTATTCGCAAGTACTCCCCCGCGAAGTAGACATCCGTACCAAGCTTACCAAAAGTATTACCCTCAATGTTCCCTTACTTTCTTCCGCCATGGATACGGTTACAGAAGCCAACCTGGCCATTGCTTTGGCCCGTCAGGGTGGTCTCGGTATCCTGCACAAGAATATGAGCATCGAGCAACAGGTGGAGCAGGTACGCAAAGTGAAGCGCAGTGAAAGCGGTCTTATTCTTGACCCCATCACGCTGCATGAAGACGCAACGATCGGCGACGCACTCCGCCTCATGAAAGACAACAAGATCGGTGGTATTCCCATTGTCGATGCAGGCAAGAAACTCGTTGGCATCCTGACCAATCGTGACCTTCGTTTCGAAACGGCTCCCGACCGTAAAGTAAGCGAGCTGATGACCAAACAACTCATCACCGCTCCTGAAGGCACAGACATGAAAAAAGCAGGCACCATTCTCCGCCAGCACAGAATTGAAAAGCTCCCGGTGATCCGCAAAGATGGTACCCTTATCGGACTGATCACCTACCGCGATATACTCCAGCTGAAAAGCCACCCCAACGCTGTAAAAGATGGCTACGGCCGTCTCCTCACAGGTGCAGCACTCGGTATTACCCGCGACCTGCTCGACAGGGCCGGTGCCCTGCAACAGATCGGTGTGGACATCGTTTGCCTCGATAGCGCCCACGGACACAGCAAAGGCGTGATCGAAGCGCTGAAAGCTGTGAAGAAGAACTTCAAGAAACTACAGGTAATAGCAGGTAATATCGGTACCGCTGCAGGCGCCAAAGCGCTCGCCGAAGCAGGAGCAGATGCCGTGAAGGTGGGTATCGGACCAGGTTCTATCTGTACCACCCGCATCGTGGCCGGTGCAGGTATGCCACAGATCACCGCCATCATGGAAGCAGCTTCCGTATTGCACAAAATGGGGGTTCCGCTGATAGCAGATGGTGGTATCCGTTATACAGGTGATATGGTAAAGGCCCTCGCAGCAGGCGCCAACCTCGTCATGATGGGTAGCGTATTTGCCGGAACAGAAGAAAGCCCCGGCGAAACCATCATCTACGAAGGAAGAAAGTTCAAACAATACCGCGGTATGGGTTCCATCGGTGCCATGAGCCAGGGTAGCGGCGATCGTTACTTCCAGGATGTAGAAGATGATGTAAAGAAATTCGTACCGGAAGGTATCGAAGGCCGTGTTGCCTTCAAAGGCAACCTCAGCGAGATCGTGTACCAATACGTAGGTGGTCTCCGCTCCGGTATGGGATACTGCGGTGCCAAAGATATCAAAGCATTGCAACAGGCACAATTTGTCCGCATCACCAATGCAGGTATGAAAGAAAGCCACGCACACGATATCGAGATCACCAAAGAAGCCCCCAACTACAGCAGATAATAAAAACTTCATACACGGGCTAAGCGTGACAGGGATGAGCCATCACCCAACACGCTTAGCCCGTTTTCTTTTCAACTTCCTCTCGTTGCCGTTTTCTCCCGCAGAATGGCGGGATTGCCTCGATGCCTCTTTGCCCCGATGCCTTTCTTTCGCTATCTTACGAAAAAATAGGTTCCATGCGAATTGTACGGGTCATTGCAGCACTTTTATTGTTCCTGTTCCTGAAGTGGACACCTGTTCAGGCACAGACAGATTCCTGCAACCTGCGCATCAGCCTCCTTACCTGCAGCCCTGGCGAAGAGCTTTACTCTGCATTCGGCCATACCGCCATTCGTGTTGTCGACAATGCCACCGGCGCCGACATCGTATTCAACTACGGCACCTTCGACGACGCCGACCCCATACAGTTCTACAAAGATTTTACCAAAGGCCTCATGTATTATGAGCTGTCCGTATCGACCTACAACGAATTTGCTTACGAATACAGCTATTTCAAACGCAGCGTGGTAGAGCAGGTACTGCAACTGAGCTGTGCTGAAAAAACAGCCATGTTCGACGCCCTGCACCAAAACGTGCGGCCAGAAAACAAGAACTATTACTATTATTTTCACCAGGACAACTGTACCACCCGCGCAAGAGACATGATCGTGCGTCATGCAACCCGTGGCGTACAGTTTCCCAATATACTGACCGATCAGTCGCCCTCCTACCGCAACCTCATACATGAATACCTGGACAAAGGACACCAGCCCTGGAGCAAGTTTGGTATCGACATCCTGCTAGGCGCCAACATCGATAAAAAAGTGACCAACGACCAGGCCATGTTCCTACCCGATTACCTCAAAAAAGCATTCGACAATGCCAGTACAGGCGGACAAAAACTGGTCATCGAAGAACGGACTTTGCTACCTGCTGCACCTTCGGCAGAAACAGGCAGCTGGTTCACCCCCTTTACACTATTTACCACCCTGTTCCTACTCATTGCAGCCCTGTCGTTCACCCAAAAAGCACCCGGCTTTTTGCGCATCTTCGATATCGGCTTTTTTCTGCTGCTGGGATTGTTGGGTACACTCTTACTCGTACTCTGGATCATCCGCGTAGATGATGTTTGCCGCAACAACTGGAACCTGCTCTGGGCCCTCCCTACCCACCTGCCGGTCGTATTCCTCCTGCACCGCAAAAAACAATGGATCAAAACCTATTTCACGATAGTTTTCGTAATTACCCTGCTATTGGCAGGCACCTGGTTTGTAATACCCCAATCGCTGAATATAGCCATAGCCCCGGTGCTGGGCATCATACTGGTACGCAGCTGGTTTCGCCGCCGGTAACACAGCCAACCCGATAACCCCTGCCGACCACAGAAAACAACTGGTAAAGCCTGCAGCCTGATCCTGCAGCCATTCTATTATTCAAAACAACAGGATTATGTCAGCAACGGAGAAATTCATAGACATCGACGGCCATGCATTGTTTTATAAAGTCACCGGCAGCGGGAAACCCGTTGTGCTGTTGCATGGATTCGCTGAAGACAACACCATTTGGCAATACCAGATCGAAACATTGCAACACCGGTATACATTGATCATCCCGGACTTGCCTGGCAGCGGTCGCTCGGCACAAACCACCGACATGAGCATGGAAGGACTGGCTGCGTCCGTAAAACAAATACTGACCGCAGAATTATTGGAAAACGAGACCGTCGCCATGATCGGGCATAGCATGGGCGGCTATATCACCCTCGCCTTTGCCGAAAAATATCCCGAACAACTCAATGCCATCGGTTTGTTCCACTCCACCGCCTATGCCGATAATGAGGAAAAAAAGGCAACCCGGCAAAAAGGTATAGAGTTTATGCTGCAACATGGAGCCGCCAAATTTATCCAGCAAACCACCCCCAATATGTTTGCCCCGGCCTATAAAAAGGCTCATCCCGAAGTCGTACAGGAAATAGTCGACAGATATTCCAACTTTTCCACCGAATCACTCGTACGTTACTACGAGTCCATGATGTCGCGACCCGACCGCACCGACATCCTGAAAAAAACCGCCCTGCCGGTGTTACTGATTGCTGGTGAATACGATACGGCGATACCAAAAGAACACACGATGCAACAGAGTTACCTCCCCGCATTGTCATACATACACCTGCTGCAGTACGCCGGTCATATGGGAATGCTGGAAGAGCCTACCAGGTCCAACAGCATCCTGGCGGATTTTCTGGAAGACATCTGACCGACATTCATTCAACTGCGGTAGTACTTAATTGGTTACATGAAGAGATTACTACTAATATTTTTTCTGTGCTCGTTATTCATTACCTCCCTGCAAGCCGCCCACGTACGAGGGGGCGAAATGTATTATATCTACGATAGCGTCAACTCGACGGCCACGATGTCCCGGTACATTGTAACGCTCAAACTGTATGTTGACTGTAATTCACAGGCCGGACAGCTGGAAGGTACCGCCCCCTTTACCGTATTTGACCGGTCTAATAATATGCAACTGCGGAATATCATCGTCCAACTCGACGAAACCCGGCGCATAGAATACGACCCCAGGACCAATCCCTGTATCACCAATGCCCCCAACGACGTTTGTTACCTGCTCCGGTATTTTACCACCACCATCGATCTGCCCGTTTCCAGCGCAGGATACGTCATCTCCTACCAGCGCTGCTGCCGTATAGAAAATATACAGAATATGACGGCGCGCAGCAATGATTACGGCGCCACGTACATGTGTACCATACCTGGTACCGTGGCTGGAGTTGCAAAACCAGCCTACAAAAACTCGAGCCCCCAGTTCAACCCCAATGACGCCGTAGCCATCTGTTATGGCTCCAACTTCACTTTCAATTTCGGCGCACAGGATCTCGATGGCGATTCCATCGTTTACCAGCTCTGCAATGCTTACAATGGCGGTGGTCCCGGCAGCACCAGCCCCAGCTGTTATACCTGTGCACAGCCCAGCCCGGCAGCGCCGCCCCCTTATAACTCCATTCCCTACCGATCCCCTTACAGCGGCACCAACCCGCTGGGCATCCAGGCCAGTATCAATTCCCACACCGGTATCATATCCGGGATCGCCCCCAGCACGGAGGGACAATATGTGGTCACCGTCTGTGCATACGAATACCGTGATCAGCAACTCATCAACATACACCGCAAAGACATCCATATACGCGTATCCGATTGTATACCACTCAAGGCAGCGCTCGACCCGAATTATTCCTTTTGCGATGACTTCAATGTCACTTTCAGAAACCAGCAGGTGAACCCTCCCAACACCCAGTATATCTGGAGTTACGGCGATGGCTCAAAACCAGATACCACCATGGACCCCGAAGGCCGTATGCAACACCAATTTGCTGTTGCCGGTACGTATATGATCAAACTCAAAGTGATCCTCGCCGGCCAGTGCGTCGACTCAGCAACCGCAAGAGCCGCCGTATACCCTGGTTTCTTCCCCAATTTCGATGTGATTGGCACCTGCGTACTGCAACCGATCAATTTTGTCGACAAGTCGAGGTCGACCTATGGCGTGATCAATAAATGGTCCTGGAACTTTGGCGATGAAATGAGTGTTGGCGATACATCGCACCTCAATACCCCCTCCTGGAAGTATAGCACGACCGGGCTCAAAGACGTACAGTTGATCGTGGAAAGCAATGTTGGCTGTATCGATACGCTGATCCTGAAAGCCGATGTGCGCGACAAGCCACCTATTACCCTGGCCTTTAAAGATACCCTCATTTGCAGCAATGCCCTGGTACAGGATACCCTGCAACTGCATGCGGCCGGTAATGGCGTCTTTTCGTGGTCGCCCACCGCGAGGATGCTGGATAGCGATAAACCCGATCCCCTGGTCTTTCCACAATCGACCACTACCTATACGGTACAGCTCGATGAGAATGGCTGCGTGAGTCAGGACAACGTTACGGTACGTGTTGTAGGCTTTGTAACCCTCGAGGCCGGCCCGGATGGCATCATTTGCCTCACCGATACCACACAACTGCGACCGGCCACAGATGGGCTTAAATTCACCTGGACCACCAACCCTGCACCGAGCCCCATCAACGATATCCATGTCAGGAACCCGTTGGTATCACCGACGGATCAGTTTACTACCTATTCCGTCCTGGCAGAAATTGGTAAGTGCTCGGCACGCGATGCCCTGCAGCTCAAAACAGTACCCTACCCCACGGCGCGTGCCGGCGACGATATCATCATTTGTTATGATGATACAGCCAGCATCGATGCATCGATCGTCGGCTTCCGGTTCGAATGGAACCCCATCAGTACACTGAGCAATCCGACGGTACTTAACCCGCTGGCCTGGCCGTTGCGCACGACCAATTACGTGCTGACGGTATGGGATACGCTGGGCTGCCCAAAACCTAAACGCGACACCATAAAGGTCATCGTACGTGACCAGATACATGCCTTTGCCGGCAACGATACCGCCGTCGTCATCAATGAACCTTTACAACTGAATGGCCGCGGATCCGACTTCTATGAATGGACACCCGCCACCTACCTCAACCGCACAGATATCGCCAACCCCATCGCCAACCTGCCCGATTCCTTCAAATATCAGTTGAGGGCTTACACGGCAGATGGCTGCTACGATCTCGACACCATCAACATCAAAGTCTTCTATACCAAACCGGAGATCTTTGTGCCCAATGCCTTCCGGCCCGATGGGCACCAGAACAACCGGTTGATGCCGATCCCTGTGGGTATCACCCGCCTCGAATATTTCAGGGTATACAACCGCTGGGGCCAGCAGGTATTCCAAACGGCCCAGCATGGCCTTGGCTGGGATGGAAAGATTGGCGGCAAAACACAGGACAGCGGTATGTACGTTTGGGAAGTAAAGGGCCTCGACTACACCGGTAAAATGGTCGTAAAAAAAGGGGTCGCTGTACTGCTCCGGTAATCCCCCATCCTGGTCACTAATTTTATTAGTAGCTTGCAGCCACTAAAAAGTAAGCACATGTCTACCCCCATCGCCATGATCACCGGAGCCACTTCCGGTTTTGGAAAAGCCATCTCCATCAAGTTTGCTTCCAACAGGTACAACCTGATCATTACCGGCCGTCGTGCCGATCGCCTGCAGCAGTTGAAGGATAACCTCAGCAATACCTATGGTATCGAAGTAATGGCGCTGGTATTCGATGTGCGGAGCAGAAAGGCTGCATTCGACGCCATCGGACAACTGCCCGATGCATGGAAAGCCATCGACGTACTCGTCAACAATGCAGGGCTGGCACTAGGCAGGGATTATTTTGACGATGCCTCGCTCGACGATTGGGATACGATGATCGATACCAATCTGAAAGGACTGCTCTATGTCACCAAAGCAGTACTGCCCGGCATGATCCCACAGGGCAAAGGACATATCATCAATATCGGCTCCACAGCGGGAAAAGAAGTCTACGAAAAAGGCAATACGTATTGTGCCACCAAACATGCCGTTAACGCCATTTCACAATCCATGCGCATCGACCTGCTGCGCCACAAGATCAAAGTGACCGCTATTCACCCCGGTGCAGCAGATACCGAGTTCTCCAATGTCCGCTTCAAGGGCGATGACGACCAGGCACGAAAAGTGTACGAAGGATATGAACCGCTTACTGCCGGCGATGTGGCAGACGTCGTGTACTACACGACCACCTTGCCACCACATGTGTGCATCAATGACCTCGTATTGACCTGCACCGCGCAGGCCAATTCAATGTATCTGTATAAAGATCATTGATTATCAGTTGATAAATAGGCAGTTTGGCGATGCGAACCAAAAATATGGGGTGGGGTTGTGATTGCTCGATGATTTGATTATTTTGTGTGTCGATCATAATCCACATCCCTAACAAAAACCGTTCGTTATGGTTAAATCCCTATGTAAAGCCATACTATCATTCAGTCTGCTCATTATTTCCAACAACCTACTGGCACAAGATGTAATCCGGCAGCAAAGCTGCGAAGGCGGTAATCCTTATCAGCAAACAGTCGATAGCCTCAAACAGGCCTTCACCGCACAAGGCTTCACCGTGTTGCGCGAAGCATCGATGATCATGGAAAGCGAATTTGAAATGCCCATCGTCATGCCCATGAACCAGGGTACAGGGTATCAATTTGTATTTATTGGAGATCCCAGTTCACGCCTGTACGAAGTACGCATGTACGACTGGAATGAAAAACAGGTGATCTATAAGCGTGTGCAGCTGGGCGATACAGAAGGCAATATCGTTACCTACAGCTATGTGCCACAATTCACCGAATACCATATGATCAAGCCGGTACAGGTCAACAAGAAGAAAAAGAAAATCTGCGGCTATGTCATGATGCTGAAGAAGAATGGTACTGGCGACCAGGCTGCACGATAACAACAACAATCACACAAACGAAGCTTATTGAATATATCTACACTTCTATCAAATAACAAGCGGGGACCTTCTGGGGTCCCCGCTTCTTTATTGTATAGACGCTAAACTAAGCATTTGGCTGATAGCAAGTGGCTACCTATTTTTTTACCTGCGTAACTCATAGCCTCTTTGCCTCGATGCCTAGATGCCTCGTTGCCTCCTTGCCTACTTATCCCTGTTATTATTGAACAAAGTGTAGAATAAACTCACCTGAATAACACCATTGCGGAAATCGGGATCGATATTGCTCGCGTCGAAATCACCTACTTTAGAAATACCCGCTGTATAACGGGCCCCAATACCCAGGCCCATATCGCTATGCCAGCCCAGACCACCCGCTACCGACAGGTCCGTACTCTTGGCAAACGTGTTGATGGGCAGGTTATCGGTGTTCTCGCTTACTTTAAAACCGATCTGCGGACCCGCTTCGAGATAGAATCCACCATTGAATCGGTATTTCGCCAATACAGGGATATTGATATAAGATACCTTCAGGTTCTCTTTATTACCGGCATTGTCTACTTTAGCCCCCTGGGAAGAGAACAATACTTCCGGCGCAATGGCAAAATGGTCACCCAGAAAGAAGTTTACAAAAGCGCCGGCGTGAAAGCCTACCAACGACTGCTTATCGAGATCTTTAAAATCACCACCAGTGAAATTGCTCACATTCACCCCACCTTTTACACCCAGTTGAAAGGTTTGACCAAAACTTGTAGCGCTCACCAACACCAGTGCCGCAACGAATAACTTTTTCATACACGAGTTTTTAATGTTAAATACTTTTTGTTGTCATGACCAGCCAATATGGCTACAGTCATCCCCCTTGCAATTCTTGTGCTCGGGGATGCCACGCAACAAAAAAGCCGCGCACCAATCGTGCACGGCTTCGTATAAAATATTGTTTTTAAGCCAATTCCGGATTTTTATTGGGCCAACGAGATCCGTATTTGAACCCCCGCCTTGGTATTAGTGATCGGCGGTGAAGTAGAAATTTTGGGGATCACCCGACGTTGATCGAAGTACAGCTTGATGCTGACGCGGTTGCTGATCACGTAATCGATCGTTGGGTTGATGGTGATCACCTTCTGACCAGCCGTTGGTAACACCTGCGTTTGATCGAGACGACTATTGGAAGTGATATCATCCTGGATACTGAAGTCAAGACGGAAGCTCGCATCGTTGTCCAGCGGTTTGCCCTTCCATTTAATAAAGGAGAACAGGCCACGCTTACGGTAACCCGCACCTATATCAAATCCGGTAGAACGTGTTTCACTCAACTGGAAGTCGATCAGGCTAAGACTCAGCATCCTTGACTTCTTATACCCAAACCTGGCCGTAACCTGGTTGGTGAACTGCATATCGAAATCGATCAACGGTTCAAACTTCTCACTGATCGAGATATTCGGCACCAGGAAGTAAGGAACATAGTTGCCCGAAGTAGAGTCGATGAACGAGGGGAACGACGGCGCAATCATGTTCTCCTGGTACAATAACGCTGAGTTGTAACTGTTCATGCTCAGCTGGCTGTTGTACCGGTGTGTCAGGGTAAAGCTGGTGAATATCTTTTCCATCGCAGGAATACGTGTTAAACCCGTGTAACTGATATCCCAGTTGGGTTTGGGAATATAACCAGAGAAAGGATTAGAACGGATATTCGGATTGCTTTGCTTCAGCAACGAAACGCTATTGGGGTCCTTGCCGGTGTAGGCAGCGATGAACGCAGGGATCAACACATCCTGTGCATAACGATTGTAACCGGTATAGAAACCATCAGGCTGGAACTTTTCACCAGCAGGTAGCCCCTGCCAGTTCGGGTTACTTTCAGCCAGTCTTTTCGACAGTACGATCCGGTTGTTCTCAAACTTCTGGAAGGTCTCCGATACCTCATTCGGATTAACCGGTGTAAAGAGGGTATTGAAAGAGATCCAACTGATGCTGAAACTACCACCGGTATACGGAGCCAGCCGTGCAAAATGATTGCCCGTGCCCGTTGTATCCTTGTACAATTCACGGTAGTTCTTACCAAACGACTTATCGAGATTGACGCGGATGGTCAGGTCGCGCACCGGCATCAGATCGGCAGTGATCGACAACTTCTGGTTGTAATCCTGCATATTCTGAAAGTTGAACAGCGAATCGGCCGTGAGCCATCCCTTCTTCGCCATAGTATTGATGAAGGTGGTATCGGGCTGCTTGCCAAACACAAAGCCCAGGCCCGGTGCCATCGACTTGAAGTTCATACCGATCAACCGGGAACTGTCTGTATAACCGAATATATTGGCGCTGGCATTCTCCGTATACAGTATGTTCATCCGCTTGACCATCGTGAGCAGACGGCCGGCAAACTTCACCGGACCACTCAGGCGGATGGGCTCATTCGGGTCACGCTTCAGTTTTTTGTTCTTGGCGGTATCCTGGCGCCGGGCATTCGGATCGGGCGGCGGCGCACCTTGTACACTCTCCTCATCCAATGCACGCAACCAACGCGACTTGCTGTACAAACGGGTAAAGTCCAGGTCACCGGTCAATCCCTTTTGTTGCGTATTCGAAATATTGTTGCCCAGGTTACGTGCGATCAATGAAGCACCAATCCAGTTAAACGTAGCCACATAATTGGCCCGGATATTCATCCAGTCCAGGAAAGGTATTTTGCTGGTCGGCAGGGTGTACGAGAAATTGGCCGTTTGGTTATAGGCAATGGTTCTACCGCCTTTCAGCAGGTTATCCCAGGCACGCTTTTTACCCTGGCTGCTCAACCGGCCGCTGTCTTCATCGATCCATGCCTTATTGGTCGCCTGGAAATCAACGTTGAAAGAACGGGTAAGGTCCCAACGCAGGTTATAGATGCGGTCAAATGTAAAATACTTATCGTAGGTCTCTGGCAAAGTGCCTTTCGGCTCACCCACATTACGCGGACGGAAAGCACCAAACTGCCGGTTCACGTCGGCCCGGAAGCCAAGCAGGGACGGCAGGTAGTTGATATTGAAATCCCGCACCAGGGCCAGCCATGGCGACCTTGATTTGAACAGGCGCTTCGCAGGTTCCCAATACACCGGGGTAGAGGTATAATTATAACCCAACCCTGCACGGTGCCGTTCTACCGAATTGTTTTCGATCAGCGGGTTGTGCTGCTCTTCTTTATAATAGGAATAGCTGACATCGATATTCTCGATGCTCCAGATCTGCTGTTTCTTACCACTGGTATTCATTTTCTTCACATTCGTGAAGTTGATCGTCCTGATGGTGCGCACATCCACAGCGTCATTCCGGATCGAATCCCGCTGGCTGCTGGGCGCTCCCTTCAATTTATCTTTCAGTTCGATATCGAGATCATAAGGATCGTATTGAGGAGCACTGGTCGTTTTGGAGTAGCTGGCATAGAAAGGAATGGAGATGCCGGCTTTCTGCGGCAACAGTTTACCCAACTCCAATTGCGCCGCTACATCAAACTGGTTATAGTCATCGCGCGAGCGTTCATTGATCCGCTGCTCGAGCGTACCGAAACCTGTACTGTGTGCACTACCCGATACATATAAGGTACCCAGGTCGGCCAGTTTGAAGTCGATACGGCCGGTGGCAGCCCAGGCGCCTTTTTCATTCAGCTCACTCAACCGGAGCTCATTGATCCACACTTCCGTACAGGCATTATTACTCAGGCGGTTTTCGACACCCGCAAACATCACCCGCAATTCACCGAGGTTTGGGTTACCGAGGATACCGTACTCCTTGCCATCAGCATCGATCTGCCGGTAATAAGTGGCATTGTTACCACCGTTGTTGCGCGCTACTTTCAACTGCGTCAGCCTGTCGAGCTGCAGGTCCAGTTCATTCTGCAAAGGCCAGATAAGTCCATCATCCTTCGTATACCACGGCGTTATTTTCAGCGGAATACGGATCTCGTAATAGTTATTGATCAGGTCATTCCCCAACCGCACGACGCCATACAGTTCACCATCTTTCATGTCGGTACTCGACCTGACCGATTCGGCGTGAATATACATTTGCAACCGTCCATACTGACGCAGGTCGAGGTTCATGGTTTTGAACACACCACGGGTCGTCTTGATCGGCAGATCACAGATCTGCATACTCAACGACTGCTCGTTCAGCAGGATGTTGACATTGTTATTGCTCAGCTGCTGTTGACGGATCACACCGGGAGGTGTTCTGTAGTTGATCGGCTCACGGGCAGCGTTCTCTTCGATATTAACGGCCAGTTGCTTGAAAGAAGTGGGCGAAGTTGCCGGGATCTGCACATACTGCCCCGTTGTATCCAGCTCGTAATTGAAACGGCGCCAGGTGTTACGCACCAGTTCCAGCTTGGCAAAACGCAGTACCACAGAATCGGAGAAACCAGTCAGGTACATACGGATAAAGCGGATCGATTTGAAGTCTTCGATATTACCCACCTTTTGCTGGTAGTTGGCAACAGGAATACGGAACAGGTACCAGGTCTCGCGACTGCCCCCACTGGGCGTGACGCTGATACTGTCGGTAATGAAATTATTACCCACCTGAAACTGGCTGGGCTTCAGATCAACCTTATACTCGAAGTATTCTTCCAGTTCATTGAGGGTATTATCCCGGTTAAATTCTTCCTGGTCGGGATACAGCGTAAACGCACTCACGAATTCGGAACCACTGCTGGCCACGGGCGAGTTGCCTTGCGGGCTGTTGATATTTTTATAACGGGCAAGGATCCCATCTTTGTCATAAGAAGCATCCCGGTAGTTCCGGAAGTTATCGGCAGCGGGATCCTGCAAGGCCTGTTGATAGATCGCCGAGTTGGTACCAAAATTGGCGGCCAGCTGGCTCAGGAAGTTCTGGTACTTCCTGCGTTCTGCTTCATCGTCGAGACCATCGAAGCCCGCATCCTGCAAAGGCCGGTCGGCAGGATCGTTACTGAAGGCCTGTGTTACCTGGATCGGGTTGGCGGGCACCTTACCCCATTTGGTAGCAGAATCTTCCAGGGCCCTGGTCACATTACCACTGATACCGTTTTCAAAGAAACGCTTACCATCCTTCAATACATCTTCTGATATATTACCGAGGTTGAAATACAGTTCACCACCCGAGCTGCCGGGATTTCTAACATAGGGATCCTGCAACCAGAACTCGATAAACTCGACGTTACCCGTCTCGAAGTCGACCTGGTCGATACCCCGCATGATTCCCCCCCAGCGTTTTTGCGGGTTGAGCAGCTTACCATCCGCCGCAACATTCACCGCATCGAAGTTATAAGGACCACGGTTCTCAGGATAATAAGCCATATCGAAGGTCACCAGCTGCGCCTGTCCAAAATCAGGCGTCCGGTTGGGATAGATCTGCGTAACAGTCACCGGGCGGATTCGTGGATCGGTAAAATCCTCATTTCCTCTCACAGGGTTGCCCGGAGCACGCCTGTCCTGCAATACAGGTTCAATATTGTACCAGGCGATCTTGGCGCGGTTGTACCCATAAGGCAGCGAGTCACGCAATTCAGCCTCGGGGAACAATCCATTGCCGGCGGGCGTAGACGACAGGCCCCAGTTGTTGAGCGGGAACCGGAGGTCGATCGCATTACGGGCGCCTTCAAAATCATCGATAAAGATCAAACCACTACGTCCCTCCCCGATCTGCTTCGGGTGGCCGGGTTTCAGGTAAGCCGCCTCACCATAAGCGGTGATCGTACTCATCTCGGTGGTATTATAAAATGGTAACTTATCGAGCCAGCGTGTAAGTCGTGGCGCTTCCGTACGGTAGTTGAAGTCGACCCCATACATGGTATTGCGGATGGGATCTTCGTTGTAGGCTGTTTTGGTCGAGAAAGGTCGTTCGCCCAGTTTTACCAACGTAGCACCGATCTGCAATGATTCACGCGCCGTCTGTTTGGCCATATAGTCGAGCCGTAGCCCGAGGAAGTTTCGTTGCTGAATACCGAACCCTCCGTTGTTCTCGAATTGTACGTTGACGGGCACACCCGAACTGAGGATGGCCTGGTTAATGACTTTTACGGTACCCAGGTTGTAGTCTACCACATAGTCGACGTTCTCACGCAGGGTTTGACCACCTGCCAGCACACTCACCGATCCCTGCGGGATGTTGAAAGCGCCCAGCTGAATATCGGTACTGGAACTGCCTTTGGCAGAACCCTGGATAATGAACCGGTCGAGGTTGGCGTAGGTCTTGGCAATTTCCTTGATCGTATCGTACAGGGGATAATAGAGATACCGGTCTTTGAGTTCCTGCGGACTGGTGGCAAAGGCCTGTGTTTCCAGGTCACGGCCAAAAGGCTCCAGGAACGGGAAGATGATACGGGCCTGCTGCGAGATCACTGTAAAACCTTCAATATAGTCGAATACCCCATCGGGTAACGGGTCATTGCGGGCGTTGAGCCGGTCGAGGTTCAATACCGTGATCAGCGGCACCCCCGATTTGTCGCCTTCGGGTAGGAAACGCTTTTTACCCAGGCTCGGCTGTTCGTACAGTACATTCAACTTGAAGTCGCCAGGCTGAATACTGGACAGATAACTTCCATCGGGAGATTTAAGGGAATACACGTTCTTCATCATCAGGTCCCACAGGGGCAACTGCGTACGTTGAGCAGTGGCTTTCAGCAATTTGAGGAACAGTACTTTTTGCGTTCCGGAAACTGCTGCGGTAGTATCCGGCGGCACATCCTGCGAGAACTCACCCACCTGGTAGATCTTACCATTATATTGGTATTGAAAAGCAACACCCAGCACCTCATCGGGCTGCAGGGGCTGACTTAACGACAAAAATCCCACCTGGGGATTGAAGTAATAATCAGTAGGACTCAGTTTGCGGGCGAATGTCTTTTCGAAATCCTGCACCGCCCGTAACCCCATCGACCCCAGTTTACCGGTTACCGTAGAGGAACCACGGCTCGATGGATCAGAGGCCAGTTGCTGATAAGCGTTGTTGTTCCGGTTATCGGGCAGCCCGTTGGGGGCATAAGGGGTTGGTAGGATAGCGTTGTTAAAGGGGGCCGGTTCGGCCAGGTCCATCAGGCCCACGATATCGCGGGTTTCTGTGGTAGAACCGTTGCGGTTGGTGACCCACACCTCCACCCGTAAGATCTGTACCTGCGAGTTGACCACCGGCAAGTTCGACATGGCCCTGTTATAGTTGTTGCGGAAATATTGCGCCATGAGGAAGTGCCGGTTCTCTTCGTAATCGTTGGCTTTGAACTCGAACGACATGTTGGAAGAGCCGCCCTGCATGGCCACGGATTGCCGCTGGGATCGCTGGTTGGCCAATACACCCGTCACAAACAGCTTTCCAAACTGCAGTTGGGTCTTGATACCAAACAGTTGTTGAGCACCGGGGATCAATGAGCCTTTGGAAGAGAAAGCGACATTACCGGCTTCGATACGTTTGATGATCTCATCGTCGGTACCGGTATAATCCAGCTTCAGTTGATTCTCGAAGTCGAAGTTGGCCAGGGTATTATAGTTGATCGGCAGTTTGAGTTTATCGCCGATATTACCGATCACGCTCAGGTTGGCGTTCATATCGAAATCGAAGCCGCCATTGCGACGGGCTCTTTCCGGCAGTGCCGGATTCTTGATATTCTGGCCCTGGTAACCGGCGAGGATATTGACCTCGCCCTGAGGCCTGATCTCCACCTTACCATTACCGAAAATACGATTGAAGAGGTTATCGGTGACCGATAGCTTGGGCTGTACCAGCTTTTTATTGAGGTTGCTGAGGATGTTGGAGCGCTTCTTGAAATAGTCCTGCTCCATTTTCCGGGCCTGCAGCTGCATAAACTCATCGAAAGTGAGGTACGTAGGCTTCCGGTAATAGAAACCGCCGACCTTTTCAATGATATAGTACCGTTTTGTTTTAGGATCGTAAACGACCGAATCGGTGATGTTCACAGGGTCTTTCAGATCGAAGGAAGAGCGGGTAGGGTTCGAGAACCTGTCGCCACGGCGATCATGAATGGGATACTTCAGTGTGTCTGTAGTAGCACCCTGTGGTTGGTTGGCCTGGGTAGGTGCCTGAAATGCCCATGCCGATGAACAGCAAAGTACAAGCAGAGCAGCGCTACATAAGGCTGTTAGGCTAATGTGGTTGAATGTGGGGACCAATCTTTTTTCTCCAAGAATTAGTAAGGTAGAGTTCTAATTGCGATAGGCTTAGAGTGTTTTTAACGCTTTCTTGATTATGTCTTCTACTACGGCGAGGTCTGGCTGTGCTTTCAGGACTTTTTGAACAGCTTGTTCACCGGCTGACCGGGGTATACCCAACGCCATAAGAGCATTTAACGCATCCTGTTCCAACGTATTGTTTTTCAATGTGGGAATATTTGCATCCAGGGCGGTTTTACCAATTTTATCCCTCAGTTCCAACACGATACGTTCGGCAGATTTCCGTCCAATGCCTTTGATACTTTCCAATTGCTTGGTATTTCCATTGGCAATGGCCCGGACGATCTCTTCAGGCTTCAACGAAGACAACATCATACGGGCAGTTGCTGCTCCCACTCCCGACACACTGATCAGCATCAGGAACAGCTCTTTTTCCGTAACCTCCGAAAAGCCAAAGAGAATATGAGCGTCTTCACGAATATGCAGGTGCGTATACAACAATCCTTTATCCAGTTCCTGGATCGCAGAATAGGTGTTGAGGCTGATCAACAGCTCATAACCTACCCCGTTTGCTTCCACATGTACTACGGTCGGAGTCTTGTAAACGAAATTGCCACGTATAAACGCAATCATGGCTGCGAAAATAGGGAATTAAAGTAAAATGTCGTTTTCGGTTTTTTCTTTATCGGTCTGGATTACAAGCTACTTGGAATGCCCGTTTCAGGCCGTTTTATAAAAACCACTTCCATTTGTCAAAGCCTGTGCCAATTGGATCCCCAAACCTTTTCCAGCCAACAGAGTTTCGAAAATAAGCGTTCACCGGGCCGTTCCGCAGCCTTTGGCGTTACGGGTTTATTATGTTTACACACCGATACCCGCAACAGGCCAGACACTCCACCCAACCGGTTACCACAGCCTTGTTCAGCAGTATTATTTTTTTGTTCGATCCGCCCCGTTCCCGAACAGGGCTTCCCCACCAACCGGTACCGCCCGCAGCCAACCCGGCTTCTACCCTGGGCATTTTCCGGCTTCCTGCCCATCCCCACCATGCCTGGCGGGCATTCTATGCCCCCGGCTATCCTATCCAATAGACCGAAGCAGACCTGCTCCCTGCCCAACACCAGCTTTCCGCCAGGTCGCCCTCCCAGCCGCCCATCCCACCCTCACCCGCTGAATTCCAGAGTTTTGAACCTTTTCACTAATTTTGCCCACTCTTGAATGTCCATATTCAATATCTATAAAGCGATTAAATAGTAGCATGAGTCAAAAAATCACGGCTGCCATCACTGCGGTGGGCGGCTATGTTCCCGAAGACAGGCTGACGAACTTCGACCTGGAAAAGATGGTAGATACCAACGACGAGTGGATCCGCTCGCGTACCGGCATTAGTGAACGCAGGATCCTGAAAGGTGATGGCCTGGCCACTTCCGACATGGTTGTACCCGCTGTTAGGCAATTGTGCGAGAAAAGAGGCATCGATCCATCCGAGATCGACGCGATGATCGTAGGCACCGTTACCCCCGATATGATGTTCCCTTCCACGGCCAACCTGGCCTGCCACAAGCTGGGCGCTACCAACGCCTGGGGTTTTGATCTGCTGGCAGCCTGCTCTGGTTTCCTCTACTCGCTTACTACCGGCGCAGCCCTTATCGAAAGCGGCCGCTATAAAAAAGTGGTAGTAGTAGGTGCCGATAAGATGAGCTCCATCATTAATTATAACGACCGCGCCACCTGTATCATTTTCGGCGACGGCGCCGGCGCCGTATTGCTGGAACCCAGCACAGACGGCAACGGAATCCAGGACAGCATCCTGCGCAGCGATGGTTCCGGAGGCAATTACCTCAATATGAAAGCTGGTGGTTCGCTGAAACCCGCTTCGTATGAGACCGTAGCCGCCAACGAACACTACGCTTACCAGGAAGGACAAACGGTGTTTAAATTTGCCGTAAAAGGTATGGCAGACGTAAGCGCCGAACTGCTCGACCGCAACCAACTTACCGGGGCCGATATCGCCTGGCTGGTACCTCACCAGGCCAACAAACGCATCATCGACGCTACCGCCGACCGCATGGGTCTTTCACACGACAAAGTAATGCTCAACATACAGCGTTATGGCAATACCACCGCGGCTACCATTCCGCTTTGCCTGTGGGATTATGAGAAGGATATGAAGAAGGGCGACAACATCGTGCTGGCAGCATTCGGTGGTGGCTTTACCTGGGGTGCTACCCTGGTCAAGTGGGCTTACTAGCGCCTATTCCCCTACTTTAAAATACTCCCATGCCTGATCAAGAATTTCCCTACACTGGGTTCAGCTCGTTGGCCATCCACGGTGGCCACGAGCAGGATCCCCGGTACGCGCACCTCACGCCGATCTATGCAGCCTCTACGTTCGTGTATGACTCTGCCGAGCAGGGTATGCGCCGGTTCAGTGGCGAAGAACAGGGTTATATCTATTCTCGCTGGGGCAATCCTACCATGACCGAAGCAGCTGCCAAGATCGCTGCCATGGAAAGCTTTGGTATCAAAGATGCACAAGGCAATGCCATTCCGGTCAAGGGATACCTCCAGTCATCGGGCATGGCCGCCATCAGTGCACTCTTCATGAGTACCCTGAAGACCGGCGACAAGATCCTCTCCCACTACTCCCTGTACGGAGGCTCACAGGAACTGATGGACCGACTGATGCCTGATTTTGGTATCAGCGCCATCATTGCCGACCTGCGCGATCTTAACAAGGCGGAAGAAGCCCTCAAAGCCGATCCCGCCATACGGATGATCTATATCGAGACGCCAGCCAACCCAACCTTGCAGTGCGTCGATATCGAAGCACTCACGAAGCTGGGCAAACAATATGGTAAGATCATCGCCTGCGACAATACGTTTGCCACGCCTTACCTGCAGCAACCTTTTCGCTTTGGTGTCGATTTCGTGATCCACTCCACGACCAAGTTCCTCAACGGACATGGTACTTCTATAGGCGGTGTATTTCTCGGCAAAGACCCTGCCTTCATGGACGGCAAAGCTTACAAAGTACACAAGGTGCTGGGTGGCAACAGCAATCCTTTCGATGCCTTCCTGCTCACCAATGGCATGAAGACGCTCGAAGTAAGAATGGACCGCCATTGCAGCAATGCCATGCAGGTAGCCCAATACTTCAACAGCCACCAGGCTGTCGCCAAAGTAAACTATACCGGCTTGCCTGCCCACCCCGATCACGCCCTGGCAGCAAAACAGATGCGCCATCCCGGCGCCATGCTCAGCATTGAACTGAAAGGTGGACTGCCTGCAGGCGTAAACATGATGAACAAGCTGAAAATGTGCACCCGTACGGTATCCCTGGGTACCTGCGATACCCTCATGTGCCATCCGGCCTCCATGACCCACTACAGCGTACCCAAAGAAAAGCGGGAACAATATGGCATCACGGACGGCCTTATCCGCATCAGCGTAGGCATGGAAAACATCGACGATATTATTGCCGATATCAACCAGGCCCTGCAATAACTTATTACAGTATAACCAGCAACCAATATGAACATTCACATCAGAAAGGCTGTGCGGGAAGATTGTCCCCGGTTAATGGAACTCATCCAGGAACTGGCCGTGTTTGAAAAAGCCCCCGATGAAGTAACCGTCAGTATGGAGCATTTCGCTGATAGCGGTTTTGGTCCCAATCCGGTATGGTGGGCCTTTGTGGCCGAAACACCTGCCACTGCCGATCAACCGGCACAGGTACACGGGATGGCCTTGTATTATATCCGATATTCTACGTGGAAAGGACAACGCATTTACCTCGAAGACCTGCTGGTCAGTGAAGCCATGCGCGGACAAGGACTGGGCAAACTACTCTTCGAACGTGTACTGCAGGAAGCCAAAGACGGTAACTACAGTGGTATGGTGTGGCAGGTGCTCGACTGGAACGAGCCCGCCATCAAATTCTACCAGAAATACCAGGCGGCCCTCGATGGCGAGTGGATCAATTGCTCCATCAGCTTCTAGCCAGCAGATGCGCTGGCAACGGCTATCGAACTACACCTTCCGCCTGCACAGGGGGGTAACAATAAAAAAGCGGCTGCTCCACGGGAACAGCCGCTTTTTCTTATTAAGAAGTATACCTAATCTACATGCTCGGTCTCTACTTTCTTGTCGATCTTACCGATCAGGCCTTGTAATACCTTACCGGGTCCTACTTCCGTAAAGCGGTAAGCACCATCGGCAATCATCGCCTGTACGCTTTGCGTCCAACGAACAGCACCAGTCAATTGCTCGATCAGATTCTTTTTGATCTCTTCTTTATTGATCACAGCCTTCGCCACCACATTCTGATAGATGGGACAGGTGGGGTTGTAGAAAGTGATCGATTCGATGGCCGACGTCAGCTCTTCACGGGCAGGCGCCATCAGGGGAGAATGGAAAGCTCCGCTAACCGGCAATACCAGGGCACGTTTGGCACCGGCAGCCTTCATCTTTTCTACAGCGATCTCGATACCTTTTACAGATCCGCTGATCACCAGTTGACCCGGGCAATTGTAGTTGGCCGGTACCACGATCTCACCAGACTCCTTTTGAATGGCTGCACAGATCTCTTCTACTTTCGCATCCTCCAACGCCAGCACGGCGGCCATGGTAGAGGGGGTCAGTTCACAGGCCTTCTGCATGGCTTGTGCCCGAACACTCACCAGCTTCAATCCATCTTCAAAACTCAGAGCGCCACTGGCTACCAGGGCAGAGAACTCACCCAGCGAATGCCCGGCCATCATATCCGGACGGCCCGCATCGATACCCTTATAGGCGATCACCGAATGAAGAAAAACGGCCGGTTGTGTAACCTTGGTTTGTTTCAGTTCCTCTTCACTGCCTTCAAACATGACATCAGAGATCCGGAAACCCAGTATCTCATTGGCCTGCTCGAATAACTTTTTAGCAAAAACACTCAGGCGGTAAAGATCTTTTCCCATACCCGGAAACTGTGAACCCTGGCCAGGAAATACGTAAGCATGCATCATATATAGCTATAGAGGTTTAGACGAACAAAAATGCCACAAAGACACTAACTAACCAAAACCCATACCTTTTTATTGTACTAACGTCGACTTTTGAAATATTAATTAACGTACCGGTCATTTAGTACAGTAACCAGCCCATTGCTCCCGGTGGTACAAAGCCTGCCGGGATATATAATGACCACAGCACATCAGTGCAGGTCGGAGGAGATCAGCTTCATGAACTCGCTGCGTGTTTCGTTCTTTTCAAACTCGCCCCAGAAAGCGGAGGTCGTGGTGACCGAGTTCTGCTTTTGTACCCCCCGCATCATCATGCACAGGTGCGACGCTTCGATCACGACCGCTACGCCCAGTGGATGCAAGGTTTCTTTCAGTGCATCCCGGATCTGCGTGGTGAGGCGTTCCTGCACCTGCAAACGGCGTGCATATACATCCACCACCCGGGCAATCTTACTAAGGCCCGTAATGTAACCATTGGGAATATAGGCCACATGCGCCTTGCCATAGAAAGGCAACATATGGTGTTCACACATACTGTACAACTCGATATCCTTTACCACGATCATTTCGCTCACCGACTCATGAAACTTCGCCGAGTTGAGGATGGCATGTGCATCCTGTCCATACCCTTGTGTCAGGAACTGCATGGCCTTGGCCATCCGTTCAGGCGTTTTGACCAACCCTTCCCGGTTCGCATCTTCCCCCAGTAGGGTCAGGGCATTGCGATAGTTTTCAACGAGACCTAAGGTCACTTGTTCGTCGTATTCTTCTGTTTTACTATATGCCATACTATATTATTTCAGTTTCGAATATACTGATGCCGGTTTGGTGTTACCCAACAGGATATTCTACAAAGTTCCTTTCAGTTTCATACAGCCTCACCTGCAGGTCGTATTGCACATCTATCTTCGGTCGCAACAATTCATAGATCAGTATGCAGATATTTTCGGCAGTAGGATTGACGGTTTTGAAAAACGGGGTATCGAGGTTCAGGTTCTTGTGGTCCAGGTGTTCCAGCACTTCTGCCTTGATCAGATCGCTCAGCAGCTTCAGATCCATCACATAGCCGGTCACCGGATCGGGCTCACCCACCAGCTTAACGATCACCTCATAATTATGACCATGAAAATTAGGATTGTTACACTTGCCAAACACGGCATCATTCTTCGCCATATCCCATTGGGGATTATACAACCGATGCGCTGCGTTGAAATGCTCCTTCCGGTAAACTGCTACTTTCTTGCTCATGTTTCAAAATACTAATATAAGAATAGTATGGGGTGCAACAATGATTCAGACCGGACTTAACAGGCTGGCCGACTATTTGTTCAACCTGATCATAGCCTGTCCTATCCAATTTATTCGCCAAAATACTCCACGTAGATCCGTGGCGTTTCATAGAGTTTGATACAATGCAATTGCACAGCAGCAGGCAGGTGCGGCTGAAGCTGTTGCCAGATAGCAATAGCGAGGTTCTCCGTAGAGCACATCTGCCCCTGCATGAAATCTACATCCAGGTTCAGGTTTTTGTGGTCCAGCTTATCGAGTACATGCTGTTCGATGAGCTTGCTCAGGGCTTTTACATCATATAAAAAGCCGGTATCCGGATCGGGGTTTCCTTTGATCGTTACCAGCAGCTCATAGTTATGGCCATGCCAATGCTCATTGGCGCATTTACCAAATACGGTTTCGTTCTTCTCTTTACTCCACTTAGGGTTATACAGCTTATGCGCTGCATTAAAATGTTCAACACGGGTGAGATACACCATAATCCTCCATTATCAATTCAAAAAGCACAGGAATAAAATTCCCGGGCACCAACCGTACCCGGGCTTCACAAAATCAGGCGCAAAGGTAATATATGATGGGGATTTCAGGATATTTGCACCATGCATATCCTGTTGACAGCGGCCACAACCTTTGAGATACAGCCAGTTACAGACTATTTGAAACAACCTGACCAACAAGGCCGGTCCCACACCTTCCATACCTGTATTACCGGTATCGGCATGATGGCCACCACCTGGCAATTGGCCCAAAGCATCCGCCAGCAACGTCCTGACTATATTATCCAGGCGGGCATCGCAGGCAGCTTTTCTCCCCATTTTCCACCTGGCAGGGTCGTCATCGTAGAAAGAGAGATCGTCGGCGACCTGGGTGTGGAAGAGAACGGCCGTTTCAAAGATATTTTCGAAATGGGCCTGCAGCGGGAAGGCAACGATCCTGCAGCCGCACAATGGCTGATCAATCCTACAGCCTCCAATTGGGAGGGACAGGGGCTCGCGCTCGTCAGGGGCGTCACCATCAACGAGATCAGCACCCGGCCCGCCCGTATTGAACATTTTCAACAAAATCTGTCGGCAACTGTTGAAACCATGGAAGGTGCGGCCTTGCATTATGTAGGCCTGCAGGAAGACATCCCTTTCGTGCAGCTGAGAAGTATCTCCAACTTTGTGGGCATACGTGACAAGCAGCAGTGGAAAATGAAAGAAGCCATCACCGCCCTCAATGAACAATTGATCAATATACTGAAGACTTTATGAAACTGACCATAGGTTATTCTCCCTGCCCCAACGATACTTTTATTTTCGACGCCCTCGTCAATAAGAAGATCGACACGGGTGATATCGACGTAGAAGTAGTATTGGAAGACGTGCAAACCCTCAACGAGTGGGCCCTGCAGGGCAAGCTGGACGCTACCAAGATCAGCTATGGCGTACTGCCACTCGTGCTGGATCATTATATCGTGCTGCCCGCCGGCGGCGCTTTGGGCAAAGGTGTAGGCCCTCTATTGATTACCCGCCAGAATGGGATCGATACGGATGCCGTACACGAAAGCAGCATCGCTATTCCTGGCGAAAACACCACGGCGCATATGCTGTTCTCCCTGGCCTTTCCCGATGCAGCCCATAAAAAATTTACCCTGTTCTCGAAAATTGAAGAGTCGGTGACCAATGCCAGTGTAGATGCCGGCGTGATCATTCATGAAAACCGCTTTACCTACCAGGACAAAGGCCTGGTAAAACTGATGGACCTCGGCGAGTACTGGGAAACGCAAACCGGCAGCCCCATCCCCCTCGGTGGGATCGTGATGAAACGTACGTTGGGCCACGAACTGCAAACCAGGTTCAATACACTGATTCGCCGGAGTGTGGAGTATGCATTCGCCCATTACCCGGCCGTTACCGATTACGTAAAGGAACACGCGCAGGAAATGAGCGAGCAGGTCATGCGCCAGCATATCGACCTGTATGTAAACAACTATTCTATCGACCTCGGTGAGGAAGGCAGATCAGCAGTGGAAGTGTTGCTCGATGTGTACAGCAACCTGCATGGCACGACGGTAGATAAGCAGCAGGTCTTCCTGACGTAGCTATTTCTTCAATGCCTTGGCATATGCTTCCAGGCAACGCTTGCGCGCTTCTTCATGTACCACAATGGGCTTGGCATAGGTCAGCTCTTCCAGCTCCGGCACCCATTTGCGGATGTATTTCAGATCGGGGTCAAACTTCTGGGTTTGCAGGTGCGGATTGAAAACGCGGAAATAGGGTGCCGCATCGCAACCACTGCCTGCGGCCCATTGCCAGCCGCCATTGTTGGCCGCCAGGTCGAAGTCGAGTAGTTTTTCCGCGAAATAAGCCTCTCCCCAACGCCAGTCGATCAGCAGGTGCTTCGCCAAAAAAGAAGCCACGATCATCCGCACCCGGTTGTGCATAAAACCAGTCGTATTCAGCTCGCGCATACCCGCATCCACAATAGGATAACCTGTTTGTCCCTGGCACCAGCGTTCAAATTCCTGCTCATTGTTGCGCCAGCGTATCTGCTCATACTCCGGCTTAAAGGCATGCCCCTTACCTACCTGGGGAAAATGCCAGAGGATCGCGTGGTAAAAGTCGCGCCAGATCAGTTCATTCAAAAACGTTTCATTCGCCTCCTTCGCTTTGGTCGCCAGTTTACGAATGCTGATGGTGCCGAAACGCAGGTGCACGCCCAGGTGAGAAGTACCATGAATAGCCGGATAATCTCGCTGCTCCTGGTATTTGCTTAACAACTCTTCACGCACCGTTTTGGCGGGAAAATCATGGTCCGTTTCTTTAAATCCCATCGAAGCAAGCGACGGTATACGCCTGGGTGACTGCTGGTAAAAGTGCTTGTGGTATTCTTTAGTGGGATAAGACTGCAGGTAAAACTCCGTGAGCGTGGCCTTCCAACGTTTGCTATAGGGCGTGAAGACGGTATATGGCTTTCCGTCATCTTTCACCACTTCTCCTTTTTCAAAGATCACCTGATCCTTGTACGTATGAAAAGAGATGCCATGGTCATTGAACAGCTCGCTCATGGCCTGATCGCGCTCCCGCGCATAGGGCTCGTAGTCGTGGTTGGTATACACCCGTTGTACCGGATACTTGTCAATTAATTGGGTGAACACTTCAGCCGGTGTACCATAATGCACTTCCAGGGAACTGCCCAGTTTCTCCAATTGTTCCTGCATCCCCACCAACGCTTCGCGTATGAAGCTGACCCGGCGATCGGCTTTTTCCTCCAGCTGATCCAGGATGTTACGGTCGAAAATAAAGATGGGTATCACCGGCGCTCCCTGCTTAAGGGCGTGGTAAAGGCCCGCATTGTCATCCAGGCGCAGGTCGCGCCGGAACCAGAACAGGTTGACAGCTGTTTGTTTTTTACTCATGCGTTGCCAAGATAGCAACAAACGCTGTGCATCAACCCTTTGTGTAGTTGAATTGGAACGAACCATGCAAACCCTTAAACAGTCGACACCCCAGCTTTCGATGGTCCTCCTTGGCCTCTTTCAGCTGCCTTTCGGCACACTGACGCTACTTATACATTGCCCGAAATCATACCCCGGATCGCCAGGCAACCGGCTTTAACGCCGTTTCCGATGCAGGGATAATTGGAGGATAACCCGTAGATAAGCCGTAGATAACCCGTATATGACCTGATTTTTAATAAGTACGGCTTATCTACAGCTTATCTACGGCTTATCTACGGCTTATCTACGGCTTATCTACGGCTTATCTATCTATTCAACAAGAAGTTTCCCCCTGCGGAGGCGCATTGTTCACCGTTTTTGGTAGCTGTTGTCGGTTAAAAGTGCTGGCGGCGTGTTACGCCCAAAGTGGAAGGATATATTGCTGGTACAAGGCGGCGGCCATGGTATTGCCGTAGCGGGTGTCGCGCAGTTGGCCCACCCATTTAATGCCCTGGATGGCATTGGTAAGAAAGAGTTCGTCGGCAGTTGCCAGCAGCTCGGGGGTGAGCGGGGCTTCCTGGATGGGATGAGGACCTGCCGCGGTTTCCTGCAGCAGGAACTGGCGCATCACACCAGCAATGCCGCCTTCAGTCAGTGGCGGCGTATAAATGGATCCGTCTTTCACCCAAAATACGTTGGCAATCGTCGCATCGCAGATGCGGCCCTCCGTATTCAATAGCAAACAGTCATTGAGCCTGTTTTCCTTTACGTGTAGGGCTGCCAGTACATAGGGCAGGTAATTGTTCGACTTGAGGTTGGCCAGTACATCATAGTGCTTACGCGCCTCCTCATAGATATCGACAACCAGGCCATTTTCGTTTAGTTGGCGGGGCAGCTCCAGCGGCCAGGCTTCGATCACCACGTGCGGATGGTGGCTTTCCGGATCGTACAATCCACCCGGGCCACGGGTAATGTTGAGCCGTATCCGGGCCGATGCCGTGAAGCTCATTTTATCGCACAGGCGCAGGATATCGCTCTCCAGTTTCGCAGCGGTGAAATGGGGACCGGGCTGAAATTTCAGCACCGACAGACCATGGAACAACCGCCCGAAATGAAGATCGCGCAGCACCAAACGCCCTTTCACGACCCGCAGGGTTTCGAACAGCCCATCGGCGTAGCGGAAGCCTCGACTGGCCGCCGGCACCACCGGTGTGTTGGCTGGCATGATCTTACCATCGTAATGAATAAATAGCTCCATGGTCACTGTAGTTACTGACAAGAGGTGGCATTGCCCCTGATTCAGCCTTAATAAAAAAGAGCCGACCGAATTGGTCAGCTCCACAAAAATATAGTATGATCCCTGTACGACCGGCAAATCCGGTCTGATAAGTTTTTACTGTGGTTGATCGATGATGCCGTTCTTCACGGCATACATCACCAGGCCTGCCATGGATTTGGCGCCCGTTTTCGTTTTAAGCTTGTCCCGGATGGCTTCCACCGTACGGGGACTGATCTCGACAATATCGGCGATCTCCTTGGTGGTTTTTTCTTCACACATCAACTTCAACACACGGGTCTCTTTGTCTGACAGGTTTACTTCCTGTGGGCTCGCCAGGTCGGTACGTTTGGTACGTAAGCCGGTCAGCAACGCCTTATTGGTAAGTTCATTGAAGAAGAATTCCTGTTCGTAGCAGGTCCGGATGGCCTGGTAGATCGTTTCCGAATCAGAATTTTTGGTGAGGTAGGAGTTGGCACCGATCTCCATCAGTTTGCTGATCATCGAATGATCGTTGTGCATGGACAGGATGATCACTTTCGCATCGGGGCGTGCCTTCCGGATCTCTGGCAGGGTTTGGATGCCATCCATGATCGGCATCTGAATATCCAATAAAATGACGTCGGGTTCAATGTGTTTGAGCAGATTCAGCAGTTGCATGCCATTGTCTGCCTCGGCGATCAATTCCACGTCCCTTCTGGAAGAAAGGGATGTTTTGACCCCTGCTCTGAAAAGAGCATGGTCATCCGCAATAGCTACTTTGATCACCTTATCAATGTTTTTCATTGGGGTTGTAATTTTAAAGATATAAGGGGTACACTTCAATCAGCGAACAAAATGCGAATTTTTCGCGAGAAATACTATAGGGCAAGTACGAAATTATACTAATTGCTAATATAGTCGAAACTATTTTCACTTCGCACTATTACGATGGGCTGCAACGGTGTTTTTCGGGCCTTCATAGGTTTATTACGATGAGATTAGTAAAAACTGCAATGTTAAAATGAAGCATTACTGCGCTTGTCCACATAGTTATCCACATTTATTTTTGCTTCAGAAGTTGATTGACGAGGATTAGCAACCTCAGACCATCCAATGTCCTAGCTGATAACCGTCCAGAACGAATTCCAATATCCGAGAGAAGCCAGCTAAAATCCAATGTCAGTCAACTTTCTTTTTCCGTACACCCATTCATTTGTAACCCATACCTAAACAATAAGGTAATCACACCCTTTGAAAGCGACCACTTTTGTCTTTTTCTGAAACCATGACGATAATTTGCCATAGCACCCCTACCCGAAATCCATTCCTGTGAAGGTAGCTGTTTAAGATCCAGGTAATCCGGGAAAAACCAAACTGTTAACGAGCCCCGAGATTAATTTTTTTTTGCGTGAGGAGGCGATACTGAATAAGTGTCGCCTTTTTGTTTTGTCTGGTTACTTCAGGGGCCAGCAAGGGTCCCACCCGGCTATCGGGTGGGACTGCTGACTATTCTAAATAAGGTAGAAATTATGCTGTATACGCAGAATGTTTAATGAGCTTTAAGTAGTGTTTCTTTCTTGCTTACTGGACAACAATCCGTTTGCGCTCTACTACAACACCAGCGGCGTTGCGCACGGCCAAGACATATAAACCTGCTGCCCGGGTTACGGGCAAATCAACCTGGAGAGCATTGTAACCAGCCTGTGCAGCAAAGTTATTTGTGCTCACCACCATGCCCTGGCTATTGTATAAAGTGAAGCGATAGGTTTCACTGGCAACAGTTTCCAGTTTGATCGGGATACTGTTCTTCACGAGTGTAGGCATGGTAATGGTCAATGCCTTGTTGCCCTGGGTGAGGCGTACGATGTTGGAAAATCCTACCCCACCATTCACGCCCAATTGTATAAGCCGGTAATACGCGGTAGAAAAATTACCGCCTTTATCCGAGAAGGAATAATTGCGCACGCCTTCCGTCACCGCCGTTTTTCCTACAGCCTCCCAACTATAGCCATCATAGCTTCGTTGTATGGCATATTCCTTCAGGTTTCTTTCATCGGCAACCGACCAATTGAGGGTATTGACATGGGCGGCTGTTTTGCCGGTAAACGATACCAACTCCATCGGCAGGGTAATAAGGCCCGATTCGAAGAAGGATTTGAAGTATATACAAGTGTGCCTGGTATCAGTTGGATTGTTAGTTTTGTCCTGCGATCCATTTCGGTAGTAGATGGTACTTACATCGCTGAAGTTCATTTGAAACATGTATTTCTTTTCCGCGGTATCGACCCGGTCTACAGCATAGCTAGGCCCAACTGCTTTGGAGTTGACACCATCAAACGATACGTTGAGCAGCGTATTCGGATGCACTGCGTAGGCACCGGGTGTAGAAGCAACGATAAATTCTCGCAGGCCACCTGAACCGCCGTCGATATCAACAGCCGTAATAGACAGACAGGGCAACGCGGTATCTATGGACGTACCCGCTTTTTTAAAGGTGATCTTCCAATCTAGCCAGGTTTCTCCTTTTAATGCATTAACGTATGGTTGCCAGGCATCATCATAGCCCATTACATTCCCTATTATATCCATATCATAGAGCGTTGCACCACCCTTCAGGTCCATAATCTGGATATGACAGTCTACGCCGGTGGTCACGTTGGCAAACCTATAGATCGCACCGATCTTCTTTTCAGTCGAGAGTGGCGTCAACCGCACAGGGTTTCTGAAGGTCAACGATGGCGGTTGGCACTGGGCCCAGACATCGGTGGTAACGAGGAATGCGATTGCGCAGGCAATGCATATGCGAACAATGCGACTAACATGGTCGCGCCAGGATACAATAGGTGTATCGACATAGGTAGAGTTTGGGTACATAGGGTTGAATTTAAACACGGATTCAAGGACAAGAATAGAAAAAAGTATTTACTAATGAAAGCAAATCTTGATAAATGTTAACAACTGTTTTCAAACGTTGATAAACAACTTCACCTGATCATGTATGTTTAATATCTAATACTGTTAGTTACAATAGTTATTACAAAAACTTTCCTGCTGTTTTTCCGTTAGTAACTTTACGATATGCTGGTACAAATACAATCTCAACAAGATGCAGCTATTCCATTTATACAACAATTGTATGAAACATCTTTCCCGCAGCACGAACGCAGGGACTGGATGCAGGTGATGTACCTGCTGGCGCATCCACCCATGCAGTTGCACTTGATCCGCGACGGCCTTCAAAAGGTTGGCTTTGCTATCCGATGGCAACTCGGCGCTGCCTGGTACCTGGAACATTTTGCGGTCGATGCCGCCTTGCGCGGACAGCAATATGGCAGCCGGGTATTGCGGGAGATCTTGGCTGCGTCGCCGGACCAACTGGTACTGGAGGTAGAACCACCCTTCGATGACATGAGCCAACGGCGTATCCGGTTCTATGAACGACATGGCCTCCTGCTGGCTCCTTTTACTTACCATCAGCCACCCTACCGCCGCCAGGAACCTCCGGTACTCATGAGACTCATGAGCCGGCCGGCGATCGTGCTGGAAGCCGAGATGGCACTGATTGCCCGTACCATCAGCGAAACTGTTTACGAGCCCTACCAATGACAACAACAGCACCAACCTGCCGGTCAGGAAATACCGACCGCATTGATCCGCCACGCGATCCGGTCGTGTATTGCCGTGGTTTTTATATCTTGTGCTGATGAATAGCCTTACGATGCCCTGGAAATTGTTTCGACTGCTGAGTGTGGTGCAGTTGATCGTTGTGTTGTATCTATTGGTGCTGAATACCGCCAGGTTGTTCGGCGCTGCCAGGACCTGGACAGATCTGATAGGCGTCATCTCTTACCTGGCAGTGTTTCTATTCGTATGCCAGGGGCTTGCCATCCTGAGTGAAAATTATCCCAATACACCGCTCACCCAACCTCAGAAACGCCGGTTCAACCTGTTGTTCCTGGTTAACTTTCTGCTGATCGCTTTCCTGTTTGCAAAAACCGTGGATATCTGGAGAACGTTGCCTTTGGTAAGTATCGGATTGTTGATCAAGAATAACCTGTTCATCAATTTCATTTTCATTTTGCTGCAAACGGTCTTCGTATTCCTGTGTCACCTGGTATTCCTGTATGGCATGTATCGGCTGCGCCAACAAATACACACGAACACGGTGAATGATTGGGTGCAGCAATTTGACCAGCCTTAACCCCCAACTACTCCTCTATGCTACCGTTGAAATGGAAAATATTCCGCATCATGACCTACCTGCACATGACCTGCACATCCATCCTGGCGGCTGTTGCCATCATAGGTGTGTTGCAAACCGGTATCCGCTTTTTTACACTGGAGAATATATTAGCGCTTCTTGCAGTGATGTGTGTGCCCCTTGTATTGCTTTCCAACAGCAGCATCAACCTCGTATTACTGGAAAGATATTACCCCGACAGACTACCTGGCAAAGTACTGGTGCGGTTTAGCAATACCTTGTTCGTACTCTCAACCGTAGTGGTCCTATTAATGTTAGCGGCCACGGCGTCGGTCTTCGTAAATCTCTTCGGAGCGGAAAGCAGGAGCCGCTATTCAACATTCTCGACCCTATATGCCCTCTCCCTGGCCACCATCACCCTAACCGGTTGTTATATCGTATGGTGCCAGATAAGCCTCCGGAAAACCATCCGGCGCAACCACGACGCTACCATCAACAATTTCCTGGCCGGCGACGAGCTATAATTCGTTTTTCCTTACCTTGTCGGCATGAAAAGCACATTGCCGCCATTGGCAGAGCGTATGCGTCCGGAAAGCCTGGACGAACTGGTGGGTCAGGAGCATCTTGCCGGCAAAGGAAGTATTTTACGCACAGCGATCGAGCAGGGAAAAGTACCCTCGATGATCTTATGGGGACCACCCGGCACGGGGAAAACCACCATCGCCAATATTATTGCCCATACTTTACAAACGCCCTTCTTTACCCTCAGTGCGATCAGCTCAGGCGTCAAGGATGTGCGGGAGGCCATTGAAAAAGCCAGGATGCTGCAGAAGGGCATTTTGTTTATCGACGAAATTCATCGCTTCAATAAAGGCCAGCAAGATGCCTTGCTGGCGGCAGTAGAACGCGGTACGATCACCCTGATCGGTGCTACTACCGAGAATCCCTCATTTGAAGTCAACAGCGCCTTACTGAGCCGATCGCAGGTGTATGTATTAAAAGCGCTGGAAGACAAGGACCTCATCAAACTATTGAAGCAGGCCATGGAGCGCGACGAAGTCCTTGCTAAAAAAAAGATCGACCTGCGCGAAACGGAAGCACTCATTAACATTTCCGGCGGCGATGCACGCAAGCTGCTGAACCTGTTTGAACTGGTCATCGACACCCTCAGCACCGCCGACAACGACGCCGTCATCACCATCACCGATGAGCAGGTCATGAGTATTGCGCAGCAACGCATAGCCTTATACGATAAGTCGGGCGAGCAACATTATGATATCATTTCCGCTTTCATCAAATCGATCCGTGGCAGCGATCCCAATGGGGCTGTTTACTGGCTGGCCCGTATGCTGGAGGGAGGTGAAGACATCAAGTTCATTGCCCGGCGGCTGGTGATACTGGCCAGCGAAGACATCGGCAATGCCAACCCCACCGCACTGGTGATGGCCAACACTACTTTCGACGCTGTTAATAAGATCGGCAATCCGGAAGCACGGATCATTCTATCGCAGTGTGCCGTATACCTGGCAGCCTCTGCCAAAAGCAATGCTTCTTACATGGCTATCGATGCGGCCATCGCTGCCGTTCGTCAACATGGTGACCTGCCCGTGCCGTTGCATATACGCAATGCTCCTACCACGCTCATGAAGAATATGGGGTATGGTAAGAACTATCAGTATTCACACAGCTATGAAAACAATTTCGCTGCACAAGAATACCTCCCTTCCGATATAGCGGGCACGAAATTCTATGAACCCGGCCGTAATGCCCGCGAAGAAGAATTGCGTCGTTACCTGAAAGGCCTTTGGAAAGATAAATACGGTTATTGATCATTCACAGCCATCCTGATATGCAGCAAGAAATTACCTGGACAATAAAGCAGTTCAACGAGTTATCCCTTACCGAACTATACGCTATCCTGCAACTGAGAAGCGAAGTTTTCGTAGTAGAACAGAACTGCGTGTTTCAGGACATGGACAATAAAGATAGCTACTGCCACCACCTGATGGGATGGCAGGGTGATGTATTGGCCGCCTATACACGTATTGTGCCACCTGGTATTTCTTTTGAGGAAATGTCCATTGGCCGTGTCGTCACCTCTCCCAAAATGAGAAAATCAGGTATCGGCAGAATACTCATGAACAGATCGATAGCTGCCTGCTATACTATATATGGTGAAGCCCCCATTCGCATCGGAGCGCAGCTATACCTCCAATCATTTTATGAATCGCTTGGTTTTCAACAGTCCAGCGAAGTTTATCTCGAAGACAATATCGAGCACATCGAAATGTTACGATCTCCCCTCCACGCTAAAGCACAATAGTATATTTACTTTTATTATTTATTTTTTCCACAGCACACACAAAAAGAAATATTTCTTCGTTTTCTTGTAAGGAACTTCAGCGCCTATTATTTTAGACGCCGGATCCATAGACCATCTGAAAACTAAATCTGATATTCAATGAAACAGTTTCTACACGCTTCTGTGCGGAAGTGTTGTGCATTGGCACTTATTGCCCTTTCTGCAAGTACCACTTCCTTTGGACAGGAACAATACGAATCCTACTGGGAAATGGGTATGACACTGGGACCGAGCAACTTCCTCGGTGACCTCGGTGGAACCCAGGGCAAAGGCACTACCTTCCTGAAAGACAACAACTTTTCCATGACCAAGATTGCAGTTGGCGCATTTGCCCAATATACCTGGAGACAGACTATTGGACTAAGGCTTGCTGTTAATTTCGGATCACTGGAAGGTGATGACGCTGCTATTAAAGGCAAAGGTGGATTGGAAGAAGCACGTAAGATCCGCAACTCCAATTTCAAATCGCCGCTGACAGAAGCCATGGCGTTGCTGGAAGTATATCCTACTGTTTTCCTGGAAGGTGATGCAGATGATACCTGGTTGAAGTTCCGTCCCTACCTCGTAGGTGGTGTCGGCGTATTCAAGTTCAAACCCAAGGGACAACATCCTGTAACCGGCGAGTGGGTTGAATTACAGCCGCTGAGTACAGAAGGCCAGGGCTTCCCCGAATACCCCGACAGAAAGCCTTACAAACTCACGCAACTGAATATCCCCATGGGATTTGGTGTTAAATACTTTGTCTCAGAAAACGTGCACCTGGCGCTGGAAGTGCTGCACCGGAAAACATTCACCGATTATATCGATGATGTAAGCTCTAACTATATTGATCCTACGCTGTTCTATAATTACCTGGGCAGTAAAGCTGATCTAGCGGCTACTATGGCCAATAAGAGCTTATTTCAGGCCAACCCTACCAGGTTTGGTGCTGGTGATAAGCGTGGAACACCATCCAACAATGATGGCTATTATTCATTCAACTTAAAGTTTGGATTCCGGTTGGTTAGTAACCGATTTGGTAACTCTACCCGTTGTCCGATCGTGTTTTAATAGTTAAGAAGTTTCGCTGTAGTGTAGTTTCGTGTTCTCTTTTTAGTTGTTGATCCGTACCCTTTTAAACTAATCCTGCCTTCCCGCACGGGAAGGCTACCTTATTCGAAAACTTATGGCTGAGAGCAATCTTCATGGCCTAACTATGCCCTTGCTGGTGGCAGGCACACTGATGCTGTCTGCCCCCGGCGCAGACGCTAAGCCGGTATTTTCCTCGTCGACCATCCATTCGTCCAGGGATACCATCCTTGTTCAAAAATCGCTGAATACCAAAAAGCACAAGATCAAGCTGGATCCCGATGCCAATCACCGCGTGTTGTTTTTCAACGTGACTGGCATCGATGGCAAAGTATACCAATTGTTTATTTTCGATATCGATGGAAAACTGGTCAAGCAGACGAATATCCGTAACAAAGAAACTACGGTTGTTAATATTGGAGGTAAAGGGAATTACGTGTATGAGGTTTTCACAGACGATGAGCGGATAGAAAATGGTCAGGTGATCATTCGGTGATCCTGCTGAAATGGAAATTTGTTTTCAAATTATAACCAATAAGCAGCAGGGAAATTAGTAAAATCCAGATATCCGGTTGAGTCAAAAACCAGATCCGTTCCCTATAGTTTCCAAGTACCCTGATAAAAAAGATTTTATTGATCATTCCCTGCCCCCGCTTATTGGAAGGCACTAACTAATTCTGGTCAACCCAGTATCCTACGACAGCCGGTTATGAAAAATGGCCGGCTGTCTGTTTTTTGATCATAGGAACATTTTACCTGCTTCTTCCCAACTTCCTAATCTTCTGTATTCCGTCTCCGACAGGTTATGTGCAGCTGTATAGAGCAGTTTCTGCCCCTTAAAATGCACCAGGTTGCGGGTGTGGTCATCGATCATGTAATCGCCGGCAACCAGCCGCTTATCGCCGCAGAACATGATCTGCCGCCAGGTAAAGAAAGGAAAATGATCCTGCAGCCATTCGTATTTATCTTTCAGCGAGTTGGGAAACTCCATAGCTGCCGACACGATAAAGATCTCGTACTTCTTGTTCATTTCACGTAACACGTCTACACTGTCTTTCATCACCGTCAGGTGGCGGAAAAAACCCGGCGCCCTGAGCCTGTCCCATACCAACGAATGATGCTCTTCCGGAAATCCTTTTACCCAGGAGCCCGTCATTTTACCATAATCCACTTTAGCCGGATAGTTCGATTCATACCAGTTGATCATATCACCCATTGGGTCGGCGATCACTTCGTCCATGTCGATGATTACTCGTTCCATATACCTGTTTTAAATGGGAGCGGGCTATATGGTATGGAGTTGCGGGACAACGAGCCCCTTCCACAACACATAGCCCGCTATGATTTATTACTTCAATTCTTCTTTCAGGAACTTCGCGGTATGGCTTTCCTTCACCTTTAGCAGATCTTCCGGCGTACCTTCAAACAAGATCCTGCCACCGCCATCGCCCCCTTCCGGGCCGAGATCGATGATATGATCGGCTACTTTGATCACATCCATATTGTGTTCGATCACCAGTACCGTATTGCCCCGGTCTACCAGTTTATACAGTACCGTCAGCAGGTGCTGAATATCTTCGAAGTGAAGGCCGGTCGTAGGCTCATCGAGGATGTAGAATGTTTTACCGGTATCCTTTTTCGATAGTTCGGTAGCCAGCTTCACCCGCTGTGCCTCTCCGCCACTCAGGGTTACCGCACTTTGACCGAGGGTAATGTAACCAAGTCCTACCTCTTCCAGCACTTTGATCTTCCTGTAGATGTAGGGTACGTTCTGGAAAAACTCCACGGCATCTTCTACCGTCATATCCAGCACATCACTGATGGATTTTCCCTTGTACCGTATCTCCAGTGTTTCGCGATTGTAGCGCTTGCCCTGGCATTTCTCACAGTGTACATATACATCGGGCAGGAAATTCATTTCTATGACGCGCATGCCGCCCCCTTCACATACATCGCAACGACCATTCTTCACATTGAAGGAGAATCGACCTGCATTGTAGCCCCTGATCTTGGCTTCGGGCACCGACGCAAACAAGGTTCTGATATCGGTGAAGAAACCACAATAAGTGGCCGGATTGCTGCGTGGTGTACGCCCAATCGGCGACTGGTCGATCTCGATCACCTTATCGACATGCTCCAGTCCCTTGATGCTTTTGTACTCCAACGGATTCATCTTGGAGTTGTACGCATGTTTGCTCAGGATGGGGTACAGTGTTTCATTGATCAGCGTCGACTTGCCGCTACCGCTTACGCCGGTTACTACAATGAGTTTACCGAGCGGGAATTTGGTATCGACTCCTTTCAGGTTATTGCCTTTGGCGCCTTTCAGTTCGAGGAACTTGCCATTTCCCTTCCTTCTTTCTTTCGGCACTACAATGGCCCTGTGTCCATTGATATAAGAAGACGTGAGCGTATCGAGCTTCAGCAGTGCAGCAGGATCACCTTGTGCCACTACCCTACCTCCATGAAATCCGGCCTTGGGCCCGATATCCACCAGGTGGTCGGCAGCCAGCATGATGTCTTTATCGTGCTCCACCACCAATACGCTATTACCGATATTACGCAGGTTCTTCAGTGCTTCAATCAGCCGCATGTTATCGCGTTGGTGCAAACCGATGCTCGGCTCATCGAGGATATAAGTAATACCCTGCAACTGAGACCCGATCTGCGTCGCCAACCGGATACGCTGCGACTCACCTCCACTAAGGGTACGTGACGCGCGGTTCATGGTCAGGTAAGTGAGCCCTACATCGAGCAGGAACTGCAGGCGCTCCCGGATCTCCTTCAGCACATCCTTGGCAATGGCATTTTGCTTGGTGCTAAGCCGCTTTTCTATACCGACAAACCATTTGATCAGTTTATCGAGGTTCATCTCACTGAGTTCGGAAATATTCTTTTCATCGACCTTGAACCACAGGCTTTCTTTTTTGAGGCGTGCCCCGTTGCAGGAGCTACAGATTTTCAGCTCCATAAACTGCTCCACCCAATCGCGCAAAGCATCTGTATTGCCACCGGCAAACCAACGCTTCAATTGCGGGATCACCCCTTCGTATTCCGTTTGATAGAGGGGACCTGCGGTAGCCGTATCATCAAAATCAACCTGCTCCTCTTCTTCGGGAGGTGTTTCGGCCCCGTACAATACCAGGTTCAACGCTTTTTTCGGCAGATCCTTGATAGGTGCATCGAGGCTGAACTTGTTCTTGCGGGCCAGCTGCTGCACCTGCTTGAACACATGTGCATCCCGTTCTGCCCCCAGCGGCGCGATGGCACCTTCATTGATAGATAGGTTCTTATCGGGCATGATGGCCTCCAGACTGATCTGGTAGACGTTGCCCAATCCCTTACAAACGGGACAAGCCCCATAAGGACTGTTGAAAGAAAAGGTGTTGGGGGAAGGCTCCTCATAACTGATACCGCTGTCCTCGCACATCAGCAACTTCGAGTACTGTATCACCTTATCGTCGTTGACCTGCAGAAACATCAGGTCTTTACCTACCTGCAAGGCTTTCTGCACGCTTTGGCTCAGGCGAACCCGCATATCATCTGTCACGGGTAACCGGTCGATCACAACTTCGATATCATGGATCTTATACCGGTCTACCTGCATCTTGGGCACCAGGTCTTTTACTTCTCCATCGATACGCGCCTTGAGGTATCCTTTCTTACGGATATCTTCGAACAGTTCGCGGTAATGCCCTTTACGGCCACGGATCAACGGTGCCAGCACCGTGATCTTTTTACCTTTGAACTTCTTGTATACATTGTCGACGATCTCTTCTTCACTGAACTTTATCATCTTCTTACCCGTGTTGAAGCTGTATGCTTCTCCTGCACGGGCGTATAACAACCGCATGAAATCGTATACTTCGGTAATGGTACCTACTGTAGAACGGGGGTTCTTGTTGGTGGTCTTTTGTTCGATCGAGATCACTGGCGACAAACCGGTAATCTTGTCGACTTCCGGACGTTCCATATCACCGATGAACTGACGGGCATAGGCGCCGAAGCTTTCCATATACCTTCTTTGTCCTTCGGCATAGATCGTATCGAAGGCCAGTGATGATTTACCACTGCCACTAATACCCGTAATGACTACCAGCTTGTTTTTGGGAATACTAATATCAATGTTCTTGAGATTATGTACCCGGGCTCCATACACTTCGATTGCATCCTGCGGTCCGTTACTGCCGGTTTGTCCGTTGACGGCCGGCACTGCCTTTTTAACTTTCGCCATAATATTTTTTGGGAAGGGTCCAAAGATAAGAACAATTGGCAGACTGAATGGTTGGCAATCCAAATGAGGATTTTCTTTCTCATTTTCAGGCAGATATGGCAGATTTCAGCTTTGTGGTATAACATTTGAAAGGGGTGATCTGGATTTATATTAAAAAACTATCGTCATGAAACCACTTCACAACACCCTCACAGCCATCTTGGCCGCTGCCATTTTATTAGGCGGTTGCAAGAGTATGAACAAATCACAGAAAGGTGCAGTTATCGGAACAGCAGGCGGCGCAGCAGTTGGCGCTGTAGTCGGTAAAGTAGCAGGAAACACTGCATTGGGAGCCATCATTGGTGCAGCCGTTGGCGGCGTCAGCGGAACCCTGATCGGTAAGAAAATGGATAAGCAAGCGAGAGAAATTGAAAACCGCGTACCTGGCGCCAAAGTTGAACGCGTAGGCGAAGGCATCGTCGTTGAATTCAGCGATAAGATCCTTTTCGGCTTTGACCGGTCTGACCTGTCAGCCACCGCAGAAGGTAACCTCGACAAGCTGGTCAATGTATTGAAAGAATACCCCGATACGGATATCGAGATCCAGGGCCATACCGACAGCAAAGGCGCTGATGCGTACAATATGACCTTGTCGCAGAAAAGAGCCACGGCCGTATCTACCTACCTGAAGAACCGCGGTGTAGCCAGCGGCCGTGTCACGACTAAAGGTTATGGTGAAACTGCCCCTGTTGCTTCAAATGATACCGAAGACGGACGTGCACAAAACCGTCGTGTCAACTTCCTCATCACTGCCAACGATAAGATGAAGCAGGATGCGAAGAAAGAGTCGGGTCAATAACACATGACTTTACTTACCAATACCTTTAAAAGAAAGTTATTAATTAAATCAATAGCGTATGAAAACGAAAGCGATCGCACTTATTACTGCCTGTTTGTTTACCGGATTACTGACCCTGGCCCAAAGCAAGAAAGCTGCAACAGGCGGCGCCAGTTTTGGCATCCGTGCCGGTGTCAATTTTCAGAACCTGAACGGTGAATTCATCGGAGCAGATCTCGACAACAAAATAAAGACTGGATTCAATGTAGGTGTCAATGCCGAGATCCCTTTGGCAGATGAGTTCTACCTGCAACCAGGATTGTTGTTCACGACGAAGGGCGCCGATCTTGACGACAACAACAACAGCAAATTCAACATCTCTTACCTGGAATTGCCCGTTACCTTCCTGTACAAGCCGATGCTCGGTACCGGTCACCTGTTACTCGGTGTAGGACCTTATGCAGGGTATGCTATCGGCGGTAAGATCAAACGCGACAATGGTGATATCGACCTGGAGTTTAATAGCAAACTGACCGGCGCTGAAGCAATTCGGTACGGCTATACCATCAGACGTTTCGATTTTGGTGGTAATCTGCTGTTTGGGTACGAATTCAGCAACCGGCTTTCTGCCCAGTTAAATGCCCAATTGGGTCTGGCCAATATCAGCCCCAAAACGGACGGGTTGGATACGGATGACAACTATACCAAGAACACCGGTTTTGGTGTGTCTTTGGGATATCGTTTCTAACACAAAGAGCCAAGTTTATAAGAGGGACGCCACGAAAAGGCGTCCCTTTTTGTTGGCAGATACTTCCCCATCTTTAGCGAATATTTTTCAAGGCCTTCTAAACACATCATTATTAAGCTATTAACGAACATTTTCACTGCACTCTTGAACACCTTCCGGCCTTCTTTTATGAAAAGAAATTTGGAAATTTATTACGCGGTTCTATCTTTGCACCAGTTCTTTTAACATCTCTTATCAAGAAAGGCAGAGGGAAATGGCCCGATGAAGCCTTGACAACCTGTCACACGAAAGTGTGATAAGGTGCCACGTCCAGCTCCAATGCAAATTGGAGACAGATAAGTCAGATCAATAGCTTCTACAATATTGTATACAACATATTAGAAAAGCTCTTCTGACTCATCGGAAGAGCTTTTTTGTTTTTGGCTCCGTCCGTATCTGACAACAGTTTTCCGATGAAAACTTTGCAGCCTACAGACACACTCCAGTCAATAACGAAATTCCTTCCGAAGAACATCCTCTTGATAAGTGCTGTCGCAGAACACTGTTTAATCATCATTCATCGTTCACACGCCGCACAGCGGCCAGAACAAAAAACTGTTTATCATGCAAGCGACAACACAACTCATTCACAGCATTCCTGTAGATCCACTGACCGGCGCTATCTCTGTGCCTATTTATCAAACATCCACTTTTGTACAAGACGCACCGGGCGTCAACAAAGGGTATGATTACGCCCGCAGTGGCAATCCTACCAGAGCTACCCTCGAAAGCCTGCTGGCTACCCTGGAAGGTGGTGAAGTAGGGCTCGCTTTCAGCAGCGGCCTGGCAGCTATCGATGCCATCGCCAAACTGTTGAAGACCGGCGACGAAATCATTGCCGTGGACGATATCTACGGAGGTGCTTACCGCCTGTTTACACAAGTCTATCAGCAATTTGGTATCAAGATCAATTTCGTCGACACGTCGGATCCGGCCAATATACTGGATGCGATCACACCACAAACGAAGCTGATCTGGCTCGAAACGCCCACCAACCCCACGTTGAAGATCTCGGACATCGAAGCCATCGGCAAGATTGCAAAAGCTCACAACATCCTGTTTTGTGTAGACAACACCTTTGCCACGCCTGCCTTACAAAAACCTTTGTTGCTGGGAGCAGATATCGTTGTGCATTCTGCCACCAAATACCTGGGTGGTCATAGCGACCTGATCGCCGGCGCAGTAGTGACCAAAGACAAAGAGCTGGGTGCCAGGATCAAATTCTTTCAAAATGCCTGTGGTAATATCCTCGGCCCCTTTGATAGCTGGTTGGTGATCCGTGGCATCGAGACGCTGCACCTACGTCTTCGCCAGCATTGTACTACGGCACTGGAAATTGCTCAATTCCTGCAAACACACCCTGCAGTCGATAAAGTATACTATCCCGGTTTGGCCACCCATCCGAACCATGCTATTGCTAAAAAGCAAAGCAAGGGCTTTGGTGGCATCGTAACCTTCAGTTTAAAACAGGACACCGTAGAAGCGGCCACGGGTTTTGCCACTTCTACCCACCTCTTCAAGCTGGCTGAAAGCCTGGGAGGTATCAAGAGCCTGATCAGTCATCCGGCCACCATGACCCATAAGACGATTCCAGCTGACAAGCGCCAGTCTGCCGGTGTTGTAGACAGCCTGCTGCGCCTGAGCATTGGCCTGGAAGAAGCAGAGGACCTGATCGAAGACCTGCAGGCAGCCCTGGATGGCGTATTGGCGCAGTCGGCGAAAAACCTTAGTACGGCTGCTGCTTAAATAGTGCTGGCAAACAGTTCGGCCAAGGGCCACCAATAAACATTATCCAAGAAAACCTGTTAAAGATATACTGGCCCATCAGGGGTAGCATTTACCGGCGATAGCCGATGCAATAGCAACACAACGACAACAACAAACAACAGTTCAGGAACAAAAAAAATCGCAATAGTACATGGAAGCGCACAAACAGTTGACAATTGGTTTATTCGGTTTTGGTGTGGTAGGTGAAGGTTTATACAAGGTATTACAACAAACCCCTTCGCTGAAAGCCACCATCAAGAAAGTATGTATCAAAAACCCCGGTAAAAAGCGGGAAGCCCCTGAGGATCTTTTCACTACAGACAAAGACCTGCTGCTCAACGACCCCGAGATCAATGTGATCGTAGAAGTGATCAATGAATCGGTACCCGCCTTCGAGATCGTTTCCACAGCCCTCAAAAACGGTAAAGATGTGGTAAGCGCCAGCAAGAAGATGATCGCGGAAAATCTTCCCGAATTGCTGGAATTACAGCAAAAGACCGGCAGGTCGCTGTTGTACGAAGCTGCCGCCTGTGCTTCCATTCCCGTGATCCGGAACCTGGAAGAATACTACGACAATGACCTGTTGCATTCCATCAAGGCCATTGTAAACGGATCAACCAATTTCATCCTTACCAAGATGTTCGAGGATAAGCTCGGCTACCAGGAAGCGGTATTGCTGGCCCAGCAATTGGGCTTTGCAGAGACTGATCCCAAACTGGATGTGGAAGGATATGATGCCGTCAACAAATGGGCGTTCCTCATCACCCATGCCTATGGCATTGTGGAGACCACCGACCATATCGTCTTCAACGGTATCCAGAATATCCAGGGCAGCGACGCTACGGTAGCTGCTGAAAAACATTTCGACATCAAACTGGTGGCACAAGCCAAGAAACTCCAGAACGGCAAAGTAGCAGCCTTTGTGTTGCCACAATTCATCAAGCAGGATGATCACCTTACTTTCGTAAAGAACGAATACAACGGAGTAGTCATCGAAAGCGGATTCGCCGACAAGCAATTCTTTTATGGCAAAGGGGCTGGTAGCTTCCCGACGGCTTCTGCCGTATTGAGTGATCTATCGGCACTTCGTTATCAATATAAATACGAATACAAGAAGCTATACCATCACGTACCGCAGGAACTGACCAGCGATTTTTATGTTCGCGTATATGTCAGCTTCGACGATTGGAAGTTCATTCCCAAAGACAAATTCGAGTGGATCGAAGAATGGCATGCCGAAACCGATCGTAAATACCTCGTGGGGGTATTGCCTTTCAAAGAATTACAGGACAATAGCTGGTGGAAGGAAAACAATACTTCCCTGATCCTCTCGCCCGAGGCGATCATCGAAGATGTGGAGATCCGAAAACTGAAGAAGAAAAGCCTGGAACTGGCAGGCATTATATAAGACTTTGTTCGTCTGTTTTTTTGTTGTTGTATTTGCATGAAAAGCAAAAAGCCCGCTTACTTCTGTAAGGGGGCTTCTTTATGTAATTACTATTTTGTTTATGCGTTGGTCTCGTTGTTGTTTTCGACCGGCGCCACAGCCACTTCCGGCTCTTCATTCCTTTTGCGCCTGAAGAACTTCATGATGAATCCACCGGCTGCTACCAAGCCAATGGCGATCAGCTTCCAGAACTTGGCGAGCACAACCAGTATACCTGCCTTGGCCAGTAACTTGCCCGCTACCAGACCACCAATCGTCCAGGCTGCTACCTCATCGATATTGGAATCGAAATCTTTGTAGGCGTTACCTTCCGTAAAAGTGGCCATGTGCAACACCTTACCGATGTCTTTCTTTACCAGGGGCAACTCGGCCATGGTACCCACCGCATTGAGCGAAAGAATCCCTTTGCGACCCAGTATACGGACATCGTAGTTCAGCGTATGTACGCCATCATCCTCTCCAAATTTCAATTCCTTGGCCCAATGCAATACTTTGTTTTCTTTATCGTAATAAGGCTTTTGTGCCCAGCCGATCATGTGTATGGACTCATAGCCCAATTTTGCTCTTTCTTTATTGGCTTCCGGCTCTTCCTCCTGCATTTGTTTCAGCAACTTGTCGTAGTCCATTTCATCCGCATCTTCGTCCTTCACATAACCCATAGCATCGTAGGATATGATAAACGCGTAGCTACTGTCGCTGAACGGATCGGCGTTTACCGGAAAGATCATACCGTCCACATCTTCACGGGGAGGGTTGCCCCAGAGTTCGGTGATCACGAATTTGCTTTGCTCCGCATTCAGGAATTTAAATCCGGCAGGCACATTGAGCTTAGCCACCTTATTGGGCAAATTGACAACGCCGGTTTCGTATTTCAACGCCGATCTTACAGAATCGACGATATGCTGGTAGGCAGTCAGCTGCAGCGAATCTTTGTCGCCCGCATACAGCAAACGGGTAGCCATCACGGCGACCAGCAGGAAAATCAACTTTTTCATGTTGGAGAGTTTGGGGGTTTATGGCCGGCAATTAACCGTTTTTTTACCGCACCCAAAAACTTTTCCTGATCTATTTTTCAAGCTGGCAGTTGGTTTTAATGGTACCGGCCACGCAAATACGCGCTTAGCTCCTCATAGTCAGGCGCTATGACATGGCTTTGCTTTTCAAGGTCCACGATTGATTGCACAGCTGGGGGCAACGGGATCGCCGTACCGATTACAGGCTCTACCACATCATAAAACTTAACCGGGTGAGCCGTTTCCAGGAAAAAGCCCCTCTGCCCCTGATGCTCACCGAGGTAACGCTCCAATGCCAGCAAACCCACGGCACCATGGGGATCGGTCAGGTAGCCGTCCTGCTCAAATACCCGCCTGATGGTTTGCTTTGTCTCCTCGTCGCTGATGCTGGCACTACTCAACACCTTCGACAGCGATCCGAATTCATGGTTAAACAGCTCCAGTATCCTTACAAAATTGCTGGGATTACCAACATCCATGGCGTTGGACAAAGTCGGTACCGCCTTTTGAGGCTGATAGTCGCCTCCCTGGAGGTAACGGGTCACCACATCATTGGCATTGCAGGCTGCAATAAAATGACTGGCAGGTAAGCCAGACCGGTGTGCCAACAGGCCAGCACAGATATTGCCGAAGTTACCGCTCGGCACACAGATAACCGGCGGCTGCTCCTTCTCCTTCCATTGTTTCCAGGCCAGCAGGTAATAGATCTGCTGCGGCAACCAACGCGCCACGTTGATAGAATTGGCGCTTGTCAGAAAAATACGGGAAGTAAGTGCGGCATCCGTGAAAGCCTGCTTGACCAGTTGCTGACAATCATCAAAGCTGCCCGTTACTTCCAGTGCATGAATATTTTTACCCAGGGTGGTCAACTGCTTTTCCTGTACACTGCTCACCTTGCCAGATGGATACAGGATCACCACATCAACACCCGGCACATCATAAAAACCATGGGCAACGGCTCCACCCGTGTCTCCGGAGGTGGCAACGAGTACCACTACCCGTTCGCTACGCTCCCTGGCAAAATAACCGAGGCAGCGGCTCATGAACCGGGCCCCTACATCTTTAAATGCCAGCGTGGGGCCATGGAAAAGCTCCAGTGAATAAATATCCTCCCGCACCTTTTCAAGCGGTATGGGAAAGTTGATGGTTTCGCCCACGATCCTGGCCAGCTCTTCATCTGGCAGGGCTCCTTCCACATACGGCTTCAGCAGGCGGAAGGCAATATCTTCGTTGCTGTATTGTTCTATCTTGTCGAAGTACTCTTTTTCGATGACCGGAATATGGTCAGGAAAATACAACCCCTTGTCGGGGGCCTGTCCCTGGAGGGTAGCTTCTTTGAAACCTACATCCGGAGACTGCTTGTTCAAACTAAAGTAGCGCATCGGAGCTTTCGTTATAGCTGTTTATTGAAGTTGATTATTCTGCATCCATGACCTTTACACCCTCATAACTGATGGTGGTGACATAGGTCTTGAACTCAATACCGAGTTTTACGTACACCTCGGTCATGGCATATTCTACCTGCTGGGCGGTACTCTCTTCTTTACTGAGCATAAAGATGGAAGGACCGGAACCAGAAATACCACCACCCAGTGCACCCGCTTCCTTGCTGTGCTTCTTGACGTCGTCAAACCCCGGGATCAGCATACTACGCACGGGTTCAATGATGACATCTTCGAGGGAGCGGCCGATGAGCCCATAGTCATTTTTCAGGAATCCGGTGACCAGGCCGGCGATATTACCCCACTGCCGGATCGCACTTTTCAGTTGTACCTCTTTGCGCAGGATCTGCCGTGCATCGGAAGTCCGCACTTCGATCTGCGGATGTACTACGGTCACATACAGCGGGGGTGCAGTAAGTTGCACGATGTCGAGTGGAAAAATGGAACGAATCAGGGTAATGCCGCCATAAATGGCGGGTGCAATATTGTCGGCATGCTTGACGCCGCTGGCAACTTTTTCACCGTTCATGGCAAAACGCACCAGGTCTTCATTGGTGAAAATATGGCCCAGTAAATGGTTGGCCGCTACGACAACACCCGCAGAGCTGGCAGCACTGGAGCCCAGACCACTGCCTGGTTTGATCCGTTTATCGATGGTCACCTCGAATCCAAAGGGGGTATCGGCCTCTTCCAGGAGTGCCAGCAGGGCAGCCCCCGCTACATTTTTTGCCGGTTCTACCGGCAATTGGTATCCATCGGTATGTCGTATAGAAATGCCTGGTCGATCGGTTAGCTGTACCCCCATAAGGTCCTGCGGCTTGTGCAGGGCCATACCCAGTACATCGAATCCGCAAACGAGGTTGGCTACAGTAGCTGGCGCGAAGACCTTGACTGCATTACCTGCTTCTACCTGTTTGCTTTTCAGTAATTGTTCTTTCATTGTTGCTGTTTGATGAAGTTTTCCCTGTCCCACATATTCATTCGCTGCTGAATAATTGACTACGCCGTTTAGTGAGCCGCTCTGATAATATCGGCAAAGACACCCGATGCCGTTACTTCAGCTCCTGCGCCAGCACCTTTCACCACCAATGGTTGCTCGGCATATCGATTGGTGTAGAACAATACAACATTGTCTTTTCCGTACAGGTGATAAAAATCATGTTGCGGATCGATGTGTTGCAGCCCAACCGAGGCCTTTCCATTTTCATATTTCGCGACAAACTTGAGCTTCTTCCCTGCCTGTACCGCTTGCTGGTACAATGCTTTGAAATGCGCCTCCTGTTTGCCCATTTCCACATAGAAGTCATCCACACTACCAGTCATACAGGAGGGAGGCATGAAGGTATTGTTGGTAATATCATCCATCTCCAAGCGCTCACCGCTCTCCCGGGCCAGGATCATGATCTTACGCATGACATCGGTACCGCTGAGATCGAGGCGGGGATCAGGCTCGGTATAGCCTTCATCCTGCGCTTGCTTCACCACTTCTGCAAAGCTTTTTTCGCCATTATAGTTGTTGAAAACAAAGTTAAGGGTACCGCTTAGCACCGCTTCAATCCGGTTAACGACATCACCGCTGCGCATCAGATCATTGAGCGTGCCAATAACGGGAAGTCCGGCGCCAACATTGGTCTCAAACAGGAAGGCGGCATTGTATTCGCGCGCCAGGTCCTTCAACTTACGATAGTAGGCATAGGCCGACGAACAGGCTACTTTGTTGCAGGCAACCACCGAAATGCTTTTTCCCAGCAACCGCTCGTACACCTTGGCGACCTGGTCATTGGCAGTAACATCGGCAAATACAGCATTGCGCAGGTTCTTGGCACGGATGTTATCGATAAACCGGTTGAGGTCCATGGGTTCTCCCTTTTCCAATACCTCTTTCCATTGCTGCAGGTTTATGCCCTCATCATTGAAGATCATCCTACGACTATTGGCTATGCCAATTACCCGCACCTGCAAACGGAGTTGCTCCAGTAAATAACCCTGTTGCTGGGCCAGTTGGGCCAGCAGTTTGCTACCAACATTACCAGCTCCTGCGATAAACAGATTGACTTGCTTGTAGCTGGTCTCAAAGAATTCTTCATGCAGCACGTTGATCGCTTTCTTCACATCTGCCGCTGCTATGACTGCAGAGATATTCCGCTCAGAGGATCCTTGCGCAATGGCCCGGATGTTGACACCGTTGCGACCGATGGCACCAAACATCTTTCCGCTCACACCAGGATGGCTTTTCATATTGTCGCCAACCAGTGCTACAATAGAAAGGCCTGCCTCGACGATCAGCGGCTCTACTTTACCGGTTTCTATTTCATAGCCAAATGCTTGATCTACCGCCTTACGGGCGTCGTTGGCGTAGGCCTCATCTACCCCTACACAGATAGAATGTTCGGAAGAACCCTGGGTGATCAGAATGACATTGATCTGCCTGGCAGCCAACGCCTCGAAAAGCCTTTTGGAAAAGCCGGGAATACCCACCATGCCGCTACCTTCCAGACTCAGTAGCGCGATCTTGTTGATGCTGGTGATGCCACGAATATTGTTACCATTTCGTTTTACCACTTCATTCTCGATAACGGTACCATGTGCCTGTGGCTCAAAGGTATTCTTGATCCACACCGGAATGCTTTTCTTCATCACGGGTTGAATGGTAGGCGGGTAGATTACCTTGGCCCCAAAATGAGATAGCTCCATCGCCTCCTGGTAAGAAATATGAGGTAATGCTTTGGCATGTGGTACCAGGCGGGGATCGGCGGTCATCATACCACTCACATCGGTCCAGATCTCCAGCACCCTTGCTTCCAGCGCACCGGCAAGAATGGCCGCGGTATAGTCGGAGCCACCACGTCCCAGGGTGGTAGTAAGCCCCTCTGCATTGGCGGCAATAAAGCCAGGCAGAATAAACAACGACTCTTTGGCTTCTGCAAAATAAGTGCGGATGTTGAAGTCGGTCAGTGTAAAGTCAACAGCCGCGTAACCATAATTGGAATCGGTCAGGATCAGCTCACGCGAATCTTTCCATACTACATCTGCCCCAAGCGCCTTCAGCCTGGCGGCCACAATCTGCGAAGAGATCAATTCTCCAAAACTCACGATGCGGTCACGGGTACGATCGGATAGCTCGCCCAACAGGAAAACACCATTGCAGATATCTTCTATCTCATTGCAACGCTGCTTCACCCAGCTCAGGATACTGCTTTGCGTGGCTATAGGTACCAATACCTTAACGGCATCGAGATGCCGGAGCTCAATGGCCGAGAGCACTTCTTTATAAGATTCATCGCCAACGGCGGCCAACGCCCCGGCTTTCAGAAGATGGTCGGTTACGCCACCGAAGGCCGAAACGACAACAGCGGTTCTTTCCTGCTGTAATGCCTGTTGCACAATGGCTACCACCCTGTTGATGTTATCTGCATTGGCTACCGAAGTACCGCCAAACTTGAGGACCTGCATATCGTGTATGATTAGTTGTATGGTAAGATAAGAATAGAAAGTAATGATCCCTTCCGGGAAAGATCAGCTAAAAGCCCAATTGGTAATATGGAAACGTACAACCCTTAGCGGGTTGTGATAATTGTAGTCGTTGTTGTAGCCGTGGAAGCTACAATGGAGGAAGAAGAAATAATATCGTGTTGACTACGTACCAAAACGTAAGGATAACCAAATATACAAAACAAAACGATAACAAGTGTTAGTTTATAGAAAAATGTCTATCAGGTATGTAGAGTAATGATGAAAAAGGGCCTTCGCAGTACCGACTACCTTATAGAGCGTACAGCTAATCAACCCGGCTTGCTGATGCCGCTTCCACCCTGCTAGTTTTTGTCTTCTTGATTTTTCATCGTACTTTCATCCCCATTTGTGTTGCTGCTTGTTATATGTAATCAATTGATTATTGCCAAAAATACATTCCATATGGACCACCAGTCGACGAGAGGACTGCAGCAATTCAAGAACTTTGTAGGTATCAAGTTCCAACTTTACAACAGCCTTTTTACATCACTCCCATTTCACCGCATCGAGAAAACAGGTATCCTGTTATCATTATTATTAAATAACTGTGAAGAGGGGTATAAACACAAACAAAGCCCGACGCAGATCATCGAAGAGTTCTTCGAAAAGCATACACCGTATCAGAAGGACCAGGATCGTTGTGATCTGTTGTTCCGATTCATTCAATATGTGGAACGCCAGGTGGTATTGTTCGATGCTTTGGAAGATGCGTCTTTCCGTGATGTACAGGACATGAATGGAATTGGTACCCTCAAGTACCTTGAATCGGAAGTCATTCAGGAAAACGCACAGGAGAAGCTGGCCGAGAAGTTACGAGACTTCTCCATCCGCCTGGTACTGACTGCCCACCCTACTCAATTCTATCCCGGTTCCGTTCTGGGTATCATCAACGATCTGTCGAAGGCACTGGCCGACAACAACACGAACCAGATCAACATGTACCTTCAGCAGCTGGGTAAAACGCCTTTCTTCAAAAAGCAAAAGCCTACCCCATTTGATGAAGCGATCAGCCTGGTTTGGTACCTGGAAAATGTATTTTACCCGGCAGCCGGCAGGATCGTCACCTTCCTGAAAAATCAGTTTCACCAAGCTATTCCCGACAACAATCCGCTCATCACGATGGGCTTCTGGCCAGGCGGCGACCGCGATGGTAACCCATTCGTAACAGCCGACACGACCCTTAAAGTGGCAGACCTGCTTCGCGGCAGTATCATCAAATGTTACTACCTCGATGTTCGCAGACTGAAACGGCGCCTGACCTTCAAAGGCATCGATACCATCCTGGCCGAACTGGAAAAACAACTGTACAACAACATATTCATTCCCGGTCAACGTACCGCGCTTACCAAAGACGGTATTCTCGGAGAACTGTATAAGATCCGCGAGATCCTGACCTACCAGCACAATGGCCTCTTCCAACACCTGGTAGAAAACCTGATCAACAAGATCCAGGTATTTGGGCTGCACTTTGCCTCCCTGGATGTAAGACAAGACAGCTCGATCCACAACACGGTACTGGAAGCCGTTGCCGACAAAGAGAAACTGCTGCCCGACAATTATAGCAGCCTGTCGGAGCAGGAGAAGATTACCGCACTGGCAAATATTAAAGGCACTGCTCATCCCGAATTATACGAGGAAGGAGTGATACGCGATACCTTGGAAAGCATTACCACGATCCGCAATATCCAGGAATACAATGGCCCGGAAGGCTCCAACAGGTACATCATCAGCCAATGTAACAGCGCCTTAAACCTCATGGAAGTGTATGGCCTGTTCCTGATGAATGGCTGGACCAGGGACACATTGAACATCGACATCGTGCCTCTGTTTGAAACGATCGATGATCTTGTAAAGGCAGGCGAAGTGATGGAGTCCCTGTACAACAACGAGGTTTATCGCGAACACCTGAAACGCCGCAACAAACGCCAGACGATCATGCTTGGTTTCTCAGATGGTACGAAAGATGGCGGCTACCTCATGGCCAACTGGAGCATTTATAAGGCAAAGGAAGAACTCACCCGCATCTCGCGCAACTACGAGATTGATGTGGTATTCTTCGATGGTCGTGGAGGACCTCCCGCACGAGGTGGTGGCAAGACGCATAAGTTCTATGCCTCCATGGGCAACAACATCTCCAACAAAGAGATCCAGCTTACCATCCAGGGGCAAACCGTCAGTTCCAACTTCGGCACGATCGATTCAGCACAATTCAATATCGAACAATTGCTGAATGCAGGTATATCCAATTCGATTTTCGAGACCAGGGAAAAAACCTTGCACAAAGAAGATGAAGTGTTATTGAAAGAACTGGCCGACGAGAGTCTGAAAGCGTATACCACGTTGAAGAACCACCCTGACTTCCTGAATTACCTGGCACATATAAGCCCGTTGAAATTTTACAGTGAAACGAATATTGGTAGCCGTCCTGCCAAACGGGGCAGTTCCTCCAAACTGAGCCTGAAGGACCTGCGGGCGATTCCGTTCGTAGGCGCCTGGAGCCAGCTGAAGCAAAACGTAACCGGTTACTATGGTGTAGGCATGGCTTTGCAGGCACTGGAGAAGCGTGGTAAACTGCCCGCCATCAAGCAACTGTATAAAAACTCGCAGTTCTTCAAAACACTGATCGACAACTGCGAGATGGCGATGCGAAAATGCTTCTTCCCGCTTACCGAATACTTGTCGAACGACCCGCGCTATGGCGAGATCTGGAATATGATCTTTCACGAGTATGAGCTTACGAAGAAATTCATCTTCCAACTTTCGGGCAAAAACGAGTTGATGTACGATTATCCCGTTGAACAGCTATCGATCCAGACGCGGGAAAGGATTGTACTACCGCTGACAACCATTCAGCAATATGCCATGACCCGTATCCGCCAGTTGGAAGAACAACAGGCGCCTGCCGGCCATAAAGAAATATTCGAGAAGCTGGTGATCCGCTGTTCCTTTGGCATCATCAATGCCGGCAGAAACTCTGCATAACCTATCGATGTACAAAATATAAAAAGCCGCCTCTTGAAAGAGACGGCTTTTTTATTTTCGGGTGTCGTTCTGTAAAAGGAGACACCGGTCGCCCGGTGCCTCTCATTCTTAACAAAACAACACTAAACTCCTGAGTGACTTTGAATGGCTGTGTGAACAAGTAGTCGTTGATGCTGTAGCCACTCTTTTGTTTTGTTATGAAAAATGGCGATAGAAGTACCAGGCAGATATTTCAACAGTGTTCTTAGAAATGATAGGTGGCAGCCAGGATGAATGATCCGGTAGACTTGGTAGGTGCCAGGTTGTGTTTCAGGAACATCTCATCTTTGGCATTGTCGAACCTGAACTCGGGAATGATGGTCAGGTTATCGATCTTGAAATTCGCTGACAAGGTGGGCGCAACAATAGAGGTATTGAAACCCAGTACGTCCTTCTTGTCATTGAAGTATTCACCACGCAGTGTGAGGCCAAACCAGGAAATAGGATCGTAGTTTACATACAACGCTGCATCATACCAGCTGTTCGAATCACCCCATTTATCATCACTACCCTTTGCATTGCGCGACTGCCAGGTAGCATTCAATCCCAGGCCAAACTTGGCAGATGCTGCCAGTGTTGCCGTTAGGTCGAACTGAGTAAGACGGGAAACATCGTCATATTTACCTCCCTGATAGTTTAAGAAGGCTTTTAAAGCGCCGTCTTTCGTACCAGTAGAGAACTGGCCAATGAACATTTTAGGCTCTACACTGGCGCTCTTGAAGTCGGTAGGATTGGTAACACCCACCATCAAGGCACTGGTACCCCCTAAGCTGATGTCTGCTTTCAGGCCAGTATGGAAGAAGGGACCATAAGAGAAGCCGTAGCTCATGCTATAGTTACGGTTCAGGTAAGCATCGAGCAACTCATATCCGATATGCGTACCAAAGCTACCCAGGGTGAACTTGATTTTGTCGGAAGGCGCGTAAGTTATGTACAACTGTTTCACTGCCAATTGAGTATTCTCATCATTGTAAGAGAATTCTTCGGCCCTTTTACCAAAGCCAAGGTCGGCTACCATGCCTACTTTACCGATGGAATGCTCAACTTTGACAGAGGCCATACCCAATGCAAAGGTGTTGTGGGTATTGGTGAAGCTGGTGAAATTATTGTAGTGGTCGAAAGCAGGGTCTTTGGTCGGATTAGCAAAATTGTACCTATAATAGACATCTGCGGAGCCGGAGATATTAAAATTTGATTTTTTAGTTGAGTCTTGCGAGAAAGCACACGTCGAACAGGCCATACCTATGGCCAATACAGAGAATTTTCTTAACATTGCTAAAGATTTTAAGTGTTAATAGGAAGGGTACGGCGGAATGAGCTTGTGTCAGAAGCTTATTTAGATGCTGTACCTTTTCTTATAAACCATGCTCTACCAGTTTATCCTCCATTTTACCATTGTCATGCACGAGCAGTGTACCTTGTAAGTACTTTTCATTGTGCTGAGTAGCATCCAGACCAAGCTCTTCTTCTTCAGATGTTACACGCATTGGGAGTATTAAGTTGATGAATTTGAAGATCACGAATGATACAGTGAAGCTGTACACCACTACGATCGACATAGCTTTCAATTGTGTCAGGAAGAAAGCAGGGTTACCGTAGAAGAGACCTTGAGGCCCACCTTTGATGCCATGCGCCAGTTCATTGGCAAATACACCGGTCATCAGCATACCAACCATACCACCAATACCGTGGCAGGGGAATACATCCAGTGTATCGTCGAGGGTAGACTTTTGCTTGATACCAACTGCGATGTTGGAGATCAGCGCACCCACTACACCAATGATGATGCTTTGGGGAATACCAACGAAACCGGCAGCAGGTGTGATGGCCACGAGACCAACCACGGCACCGATACAGAAACCAAGCACAGAAGGCTTTTTACCCTTCAGTACATCAAAGAACATCCAGGCCAAACCGGCAGCTGCAGCGGCAGTATTGGTAGTTCCGAGGGCGTTAACGGCCAGCGGAGAAGCACCTACGGCAGAACCTGCGTTGAAACCAAACCATCCAAACCATAACAGACCGGTACCAATCAGTACATAAGGCACGTTGGCTGGTGGGATCTCCCTGTTTTCCTGGTGAGCTTTACGACGCTTGAGCACCAAAGCACCCGCGAGGGCCGCACAACCAGCTGTAATGTGAACAACCGTGCCGCCGGCAAAATCCCAGGCGCCCATTTTGGCCAAGAAGCCTTCCGGATGCCAGGACCAGTGTGCCACCGGTGCATACACCAGCAAGCTGAACAGTACGATGAATAAGATATAAGAAGTAAAGCGAATACGTTCTGCCACGGCTCCTACTACGAGACCGGGAGTAATGATGGCGAACATCAGCTGAAACAAGGCAAACAATGATAGCGGAATGCTGGCGGCAGCAGGCCAGGCTGGACCAGATTTTACCCCTTTGAAGAACAAATAAGTGGAGGGATTTCCGATAAATCCACCGATAGACTCGCCAAAACTCAGGCTGAAGCCTACCGCGATCCACAATACACCTACCACTCCAGCTGCTACCACGCTCTTGATCATGGTAGAAATTACATTTTTACGGTGCACCATGCCACCATAAAAGAAGGCCAAACCAGGTGTCATGAGGAATACCAGGGCGGCTGAAACAAGTACAAAGGCAATGTCAGCTGTGCTGTATTGGGTTTCCGTAGCACCAGGGACGTAGTCGGCTTCCGGAGTCACAAACATGGCAATCAGGGCCACGATGACAAGGACAAGAAACGGAGCGACCGTTTTAAGGCTCAATTTCATACCAGTTGATTTTAGTTGTTAAATTAAGAATGAGTTGAATGTGTTATTCTAAATCTAAATTAGCATTTTTCTGCCTGTTTTTGATCAACTCGCATACATGAGATTTATTAACATATTAACAATACAAGGAAGTTCTATACGTTGAAACAATTATCCCACCTGTATTATAGAGAATATCAAATATCGAAATAGAAAAAGCTGTCGTTTTTGGACAGCTTCTAAAAAATATTTTTTTTACATACTGTATTAAACTTGTTTTTTCCGTCTCAAGAGCTCATGAATGATGCATTTATCAATAAAAACCAGCATTCATGCGTCTTTTTGCAGCTAACGTGTATAGGTAACACAAAAGCCACCCACCTTTCGGCGGATGGCTTTTTTCAGCACTCTATGTTGTTTTGTTAAACCGCCATGATAACATTCTGATCCCGGCTCTCGAGCAACGAAACACCACCACTCAGGTATTCATCTACTTTCCGGGCACATTCACGCCCTTCGCTGATCGCCCATACGACCAGACTTTGGCCGCGACGTACGTCACCAGCAGCAAATACCTTTTGGATATTGGTCTGGTACGACTTTTCAGTCGCACGTACATTACGACGCTCATCCAACTCTACCCCCAACTCGTTGATCAGGCCATCGTGTTGTGGGTGTACAAAACCCATTGCCAGCAGGGCCAGTTCGCAGGGAAGCTCTCTTTCGCTGCCTGCCACTTCCACAAACTGCGCCGGACGACCGTCTTCTGTGATCTTCCACTCCAGGTCAACCACCTTGAGCGCTTTGAGGTTGCCCTTGTCATCGCCAACGAACGATTTGGTGGCAATAGCCCAGTGACGAGCAGCCCCCTCTTCGTGTGACGAAGATGTTTTCAACGTCATCGGATAGGTTGGCCAGGGCATAAACGTAGTACGGCCTTCCGGTGGCTTGGGCATCAACTCAAACTGAGTAACCGACAAAGCACCATGCCTGTTGGAGGTACCCACACAGTCACTGCCAGTATCACCACCACCAATCACGATCACATTTTTATCGGTTGCGAAAATATCTTCAGAGAAAATATTGCTTTCAATATCGGCATTGGCCAGCGGATCTTTGCCAGCCACGCGCTTGTTCTGCTGCTTGAGGAATGTCATGGCATAATGAACGCCCTTCAGCTCGCGGCCGGGCACCGGAAGATCACGTGGCACGGTAGAACCACCTGCCAACACGATCGCATGGAATTCACGCAGCAAGTCGTTGATGCTGACATTTACACCCACGTTGGCGTTGGTTTTAAAGGTGATCCCCTCTTCTTCCATCAGCGCAATACGGCGGTCGATCACCCACTTTTCCAACTTGAAATCGGGGATGCCATAACGCAGCAATCCACCAGGAGAATCGTCACGCTCGAATACAGTAACGGAATGCCCTGCAAAGTTCAATTGAGCAGCAGCAGCCAGACCAGCAGGACCAGACCCTACCACAGCCACTTTCTTACCGCTGCGCAGATTCGGCTTGCGGGGCTTTACAAATCCCTTTTCAAAAGCAATCTCGATGATGTGCTTTTCGATCTCCTCGATAGCTACCGCAGGTTGATTGATACCCAATACGCAGGCGCTTTCGCAAGGCGCAGGGCAAATGCGTCCGGTAAACTCCGGGAAGTTATTGGTCGAGGAAAGAATATCATAGGCTTCTTCCCAGCTTTTACGGTAAACCGCGTCGTTGAATTCGGGAATCACGTTACCCAAAGGGCATCCGCTATGACAGAAGGGAACGCCGCAGTTCATGCAACGGGCACTTTGCTGGTTCAGCTTCTCTGCACTGTAACGCTCTACAAATTCATTGTAGTTTTTCACCCTGTCCTGCACCGGCAATTTACCGGGCAACTCTCTCGTAAACTCTAAAAAACCCGATGGCTTACCCATTGTATTTTATAGTTTAGTATTGTTAGTCTTAGTTATTCTATTCAGTTACTTAACCTGAGCAGGTACTTTCTTTGCCTGCAGCACTTTCTTGTAATCGGAAGGGAATACCTTCACGAAATTCTTCAGCTGGCTTTCAAAATCATCCAGCACAAATTTCGCTACCGTACTACCTGTGTAAGCATAGTGCTTCATGATCAGGTCATGCAACACTTTCGCATCTTCCGCATCAACGGGATCGAGATCGACCATTTCCTTGTTGCAACGATCAGCGAACTGCGCTTTCACATCGTAGATGTAGGCAATACCACCACTCATACCCGCAGCGAAGTTGCGGCCTGTTTCTCCCAGGATCACCACCGTGCCACCCGTCATGTATTCGCAGCCGTGGTCGCCGGTACCTTCCACCACCACGCGGGCACCGGAATTACGTACACAGAAACGCTCACCTGCTTTACCGCGGATGTAGGATTCGCCGGAGGTAGCTCCATAGAAAGCCGTGTTGCCGATGATGATATTTTCTTCCGGAACATAGGATGCCTGCTTGGGCGGATACACGATGAGCTTGGCACCGCTCAATCCTTTACCAAAGTAATCGTTGGCATCCCCTTCCAGTTCGAGGGTTACTCCGTTTGTATTGAAAGCGCCGAAGCTTTGTCCTGCCGTACCGTTCAGGTTGAAGTGGATGGTATCGTCGGGTAAGCCAGCAGCTTTGTATTTCTTGGTAATCTCGTTAGACAGCAGCGTTCCTAAGGTGCGATCGGTATTCTTCACCGCAAAGGAAGCCGATACCCGCTCCTGCTTATCGATGGCTGGTTTCGCCGCCTCGAGCAGTTGCCAGTCGAGTATGGTTTCCAATCCATGGTCTTGCTGCTCCTGGTTGTACAAGCCAGTATATAGGGACGCAGGCTCTTTGTACAAGACAGGCGAAAGGTCCAGTTTGCTGTATTTCCAATGCGTGATATCGTCTCTCATTTCCAGCATATCTACCTGACCGATCATTTCATTGACGGTACGATAGCCCAGCTCAGCCATGATCTCGCGGAGCTCCTGGGTAATATATTTGAAGAAGTTGACAACATGGTCTGCATTACCGGAAAAGCGCGAGCGCAGTTCAGGGTCTTGTGTTGCCACCCCTACCGGACAGGTATTGAGGTGACATTTGCGCATCATGATACAACCTTCTACCACGAGGGCAGCCGTAGCTACACCCCACTCTTCGGCCCCCAACAAGGTGGCGATCGCGATATCCTTACCGGTCTTCATCTGGCCGTCTGCCTGCAATACAACCCGGCTACGCAATTTATTCTTCACCAGTGTCTGGTGTGCTTCTGCAAGACCCAGCTCCCAGGGCAAGCCGGCATGCTTGATCGAGCTGATCGGTGAAGCACCGGTACCGCCATCGAAACCGGAGATCAACACCACATCTGCCTTCGCTTTGGCTACACCGGCAGCGATCGTACCTACACCCGCTTTGGATACCAGCTTTACGTTGATACGGGCAGCGCGGTTCGCATTCTTCAGGTCGAAGATGAGCTGCGAAAGATCTTCGATAGAATAAATATCGTGGTGCGGAGGTGGCGAAATAAGACCTACACCTGGTGTAGAATGCCTGGTTTTACCGATCCAGTCATCCACTTTATGGCCGGGCAACTGTCCACCCTCTCCGGGCTTGGCACCCTGCGCCATCTTGATCTGCAACTCATCCGCTTCGGTCAGGTAATAAGCCGTTACACCAAAGCGAGCGGAGGCCACCTGCTTGATAGCACTGCGCATCGAATCGCCATTCTCCAAAGGTGTATAGCGCTTTTCATCTTCTCCCCCTTCACCGGTATTGCTCTTACCACCCAGGCGGTTCATCGCAATAGCCAGTGTAGTGTGCGCTTCCCAGGAGATCGAGCCAAAGGACATCGCTCCCGTAGCAAAGCGTTTATAGATATTTTCTGCTGGCTCTACTTCGTCGATCGAGATAGCCGGCCTGTTGCGCTTGAAGCGGAATAAGCTCCGGAGCGTAGCAGCCTTCTCACCCTGATCGTTGATCAGCTTGGAATATTTTTTGAACGTGTTGTAATCGCCCATGCGGGTAGAATACTGCAGCAGGTGAATCGTTTGCGGATTGAAGAGGTGAAATTCTCCTTTGCGCTTCCATTGATACACCCCACCCACGGAAAGGCGATTGACAGGCACATCCTTACGACTGAACGCAAACTGGTGCTTGGCGAGTGTTTCTTTGGCAACCTCATCGAGGCCCATGCCTTCAATACGGGAGGTAGCGCCGGTGAAATACTTGTCCACCACATCCCTGTTCAGGCCGATGATCTCCAGGATCTGTGCGCCCTGGTAAGACTGCAAGGTCGAGATACCCATTTTAGAGAACACCTTCAGCAGACCATCGCTCACCGCCTTGATGTAATTCTTCTTGAGATAGTCCACATCGAGGTTGGTTTCCAGCTTGCCCGTGAGCTTCATGTCGCGGATAGAAGACAAGGCGAGGTAAGGGTTGATAGCCGTCGCACCAAATGCCAGCAAACAGGCAAAGTGGTGTACTTCCCACACATCGCCAGCTTCCACGATGATACCAACCTGTCCACGCAACCCTTTACGGATCAGGTGGTGGTGTACCGCCGAGGTAGCGAGCAGTGAAGGGATCGGCGCGTGATCGGAATCGATCGCCCTGTCTTGCAGGATCAATACTTCGAAGCCATCATTGGCTGCATCTACCGCATACCGGCAGATACGGTCCAGCGCTGCTTTCAGTGAACCTGGTTTGCCATCAGCCCTGAAATAACACTGCAGGGTCTTGGCCTGGAATACGCCCGTGTCGATACTACGGATGCTTTCCAGTTCGTGATTCGTAAGGACGGGATGTTTCAGTGCCACGGTATGGCAGCTTAGCGGATCTTCTTCCAGCAGGTTTCCGTTGTTGCCGACAAAAGTGGCCAGCGACATCACCATACGCTCCCGGATGGGATCGATCGGCGGATTGGTTACCTGGGCAAAGAGCTGTTTGAAATAGCTGCTGAGGTGCTGTGGCTGATCGCTCAGTACCGCCAGCGGCGTGTCAGTACCCATAGAACCGATGGGCTCTTTTCCATCGAGGGCCATGGGGGCAATAATCGTATCGAGGTCTTCTGTGGAATAACCGAAAGCTTTTTGGTATTTGAATACCTGATCGTGCTCCAGGTGCGTGAACATGACCCTTGGTTCGGGCAGTTCATTCAACCGGATCTTGTATTTGTTGAGCCATTCTGCATAAGGCTTTTGCGAACAGATGTTCCGCTTCAGTTCACCATCGCTGATGATACGCCCTTGTTCCATATCTACTACGAACATCTTACCAGGCTGCAGACGGCCTTTTTCTTTAATGAGTGTTGGGTGAATGGGCAATACCCCTGTTTCAGAAGCCATGATCACCCGGTCATCGGTGGTTACGCAGTAACGGGAAGGACGAAGGCCGTTCCGGTCAAGCGTCGCGCCAATGATCTTACCATCGGTAAATGAAATAGAAGCAGGACCGTCCCAGGGTTCCATCATCGAGGCATGGAACTCATAGAAAGCCTTCTTAACAGGATCCATCTCTTCGTTACCATCCCAGGCTTCGGGGATCAGCATCATCATTACATGAGGCAGCGAACGACCGGTAAGCGCCAGCAACTCGATGACGTTATCGAGGCAGGCAGAGTCAGACTGACCTTCCGTAACGATCGGCAACAGCATGTCCATCTCTTCTTTGGTGAAGAAGGGCGATGCAAAGCCAGGTACGCTGGTCTTGAGCCAGTTCAGGTTGCCCTGCAGGGTATTGATCTCCCCATTGTGCGCAATGAAACGGAATGGCTGCGCCAATTTCCAGGAGGGGAAGGTATTGGTAGCAAAACGGGAGTGTACAAGGCCGAAGGCACTCACCAAACGTTTATTGCTAAGATCGGGGAAATAGCCACGCACCTGGTTACTGGTGAGCTGGCCTTTATACACGATGGTTTTGTAAGACATGGATGCGATGTAAAAACCGATCGCGTCCTTCTTAACAGTATTGGTGATCGTATGGCTGGCGTAGTTGCGCAAAATAAACAACTTACGCTCAAAATCATCCGGATTGGTGATATGATCGGGACAAGCGATAAATACCTGCTCCATTTCGGGCTCTACACTCAAGGCAGTAGCACCGATCCCTTCAGGGTTCACAGGCACTTTGCGGTAGGCAAGTATCTCCAGTCCCAGCTTTTCAGCTGTACGGTTGAAAATATCGCGGCACTCTTCGCGCAGCCGTATTTCGCGGGGGAAAAAGACAACGCCGACGCCATAACGGCCAAAAGGAGGTAGGGGTACGCCCAGCTTTATAAATTCATCAAAGAAGAATTCATGCGGCGTCTGGATCATGATGCCCGCTCCATCGCCGGTATTGCTTTCGCAACCACAGGCGCCACGGTGTTCCATGTTCTCCAGAACAGTAAGTGCGTCGGAAATGTGTTGATGAGACTTGTGGCCCTTAATATTTGCCACGAAACCAATACCACATGCATCGTGTTCAAACGAAGGATCATACAGACCTTGATTGCTTGCCATGAAAAGAAGCTTTGTTTTGAAAATATTCAATAAAACCCACGAATTCCATAGGAATTTTCAATATGGCAGCAAGCAACGCTTTAAAAATACAATAAAAAGAGGGAAAAACCGTAGATACATGCAATTATTTTCCACACTAACAGGCGTGAGTTCTTTACCAAAATGTTACCTAAATCTTAAATATTTGTATTTTCTCCCTCACTAGACCGTTTTTGATAAATATCATTGTGCTATATGTGTCTTTAGGGTGAACACGATATCCAAATCGATATAAATATTATCCAAACAGTAAACATTAATTTATTTTATATTCATACTAAATGCCTGCTACTTTTGCATTACCGGCTACAACTCGCAACAAAAAGTCGCCATTTCAACACGAAATGACGACTCTTTAAACCGCGTACACCCAGCCTACTTATTGTATTTATGGGAAAACTGTACAGCGGGTCCTCCATTAACACCAATGACCACGATGATCAACCCATTATTCCAGAACTTACTGCCCACTTCCTGCACAAAAGGCAGGAAAGCCGTTTTGTTGTTGATGTACTTATCCGCCGTGTAACATCCGTCGCGGCACTCCCAGATCATCTCCGCCACCTTCGCATTGGCTCCGCCTTCCAATCTGTTACTGGCATAGCGCTCTATATAAAAGAAGTTCCACGTATTGTCGCGTACCTGCACATCAAAATGAGGATTTGTATTATCGAGCGCTACGGCAACCGATACCCCCTGCTCTTCCTGCCTGAAAAACGCATAGGGCTTCCAGGAATCGGTAATGGCGCCCGTAGGGGCAGTAAGGCTGATCGACTCCTTCAGCCCGCCCGCCGGCAATGTAAACGCCTTCTCCTGTTGATAACGACGCCCGCCCGTGGCATCGAAGCGGGAAAACAGGTACATCTCCGCCGTCCAATTACCCGCTGTCAGGTCTTCCAGCGAAAACCACAGGAGTTTATCTTTTTTACTAAACCGTTTGAAGAACTGGTTGGTAGCGCCCGCCTTTTTCAATACCACAAATCCGGAATCGATCAGGCTGTAATCGACAGCACCAGTACCAAAGGCAACTTCCAGATTGATCTCACCGGTAGGTGGCGGCGGATCCTGCCGATCCTTTCTGCAGGCCACCAGCGAAACCGTAATTGCACTGATCACAACAATATTTTTACCGAGGGCTGTCAGTCCGATACCGCAAAAGAATCTACGGTCCTTATTGAGAAGGAGCTTTTTCATGGCTATACTTATTTGTTTGAGCTATTGACAGCGAAGTAAGAGGAATCGTTGTTAACGAAATGTCAGCAAGGGGCAAAACCACATCAACATGTGGGTTCCTGACTTGTTTTCCTTATATTTGATTACGTCAACGTTATAACTAAGATCTACTTGCCATTCTAACCAAAGCCCCCTGCTATGCTAACGAACGAGCTATTGAATGGCTATTGCCCCGACAGTAATACCTGGGATGAAATGTATAATACGGGTTCTGTGCGCCAGCAATACAGCGGTGTAGTAGATTTCCTCCAGCGATTGAGTATAGAAGAACTGGGCAAAAAAGAAGAGCAGGCCAAAAGGCTGTTCATGACCCAGGGCATCACCTTCACCGTATATAATAGTGGTGAAGGCATTGAAAAGATCTTCCCCTTCGATATCATCCCCCGTATCATAACCGCCACCGAATGGGCCTACATCGAAAAAGGTATTCAACAACGCCTGAAAGCCCTCAACCTCTTTTTGAAAGATGTATACAATGAACAGTTCATCATTAAAGACGGGCTGGTTCCATTGTCCATAATTTACAGCTGCCCGCACTTCCTGCGCGAAATGGTGCGCTTTCCGGTACCCTATGATATATATGTACATATTGCCGGCATCGACCTCATCCGCGACAACGACGGCTCCTTTTACGTATTGGAAGACAACCTGCGCACGCCAAGCGGCGTAAGCTATATGCTGGAGAACCGCGAGATCACCAAACGCATCTTCCCCGACTTGCTGCCCCTCATCAATGTGCGCAGTGTGATGGAGTATCCCAATATATTGCACAAAAACCTCGTATCCCTGGCACCACGGCAAAACAGCAATCCTACCGTCGTATTGCTATCGCCGGGCATTTACAATTCCGCGTATTTCGAACATACGACCCTTGCCCGTATGATGGGCATCGAACTGGTGGAAGGCCGCGACCTCGTGGTAGACAACCACCGGGTATATATGAAAACGACAGCCGGCTTGCAGCAGGTAGATGTCATTTACCGCCGGGTAGATGATGATTTCCTCGATCCACTCGTATTCAACGCCTCCAGCGCCCTGGGAGTTTCTGGTATTATGAGTGCTTATCGCAAGGGCAATGTAGCCATCGTCAATGCCGTTGGCAATGGCGTGGCCGACGACAAAGCGATTTATGCCTATGTACCTGCCATGATTCGCTACTACCTCAATGAAGAACCTATACTTAAAAATGTGCCCACCTATCAATTGGGCAATATAGAAGAGCGGGAGCATGTGTTCAAGAACATGAACCAAATGGTGATCAAGAAGACCAATGAAAGCGGCGGCTATGGAATGTTGATGGGGCACAGCGCCAGTGACAAGGAAATCGCCGATTTTCAGGCCGCTATTATCAAAGATCCCCGTCAGTTCATTGCACAACCAACCATCAGTTTGTCTTCTGCCCCCTGTTACATGAATGGCAAGCTACAACCGCGGCGGGTAGACCTTCGTCCCTACGCACTTTGTGGTCCCAACGGCATTCGCATCGTTCCGGGCGGGCTCACCCGCGTGGCGCTGCGCGAAGGCTCGCTGGTCGTCAACTCCTCACAGGGTGGTGGCAGCAAAGACACCTGGGTGCTGGCGGTATAGGTCGTAACCAACACCCGAACCAGGACCGTGTACAAGAATTGCTCAACATTAACTGCTTTTTCATGCTAAGTAGAGTAGCCGATAGTTTATTCTGGATGAACAGGTATATGGAAAGAACCGATGGCATCCTGCGTATGTTGAAAACCAACTATGCACTATCGCAGGATGACCTGCAATATTTTTCCTGGCAGCCGGTATTGAAGATCTTTACCTTTTTATCGGATGAAGAAGCCGCCACAATTGCTTGCCAGGGAAGAACCGTATTACAGTATATGGTATCAGATAAAGAGAACCCCAATTCGGTGCTGAATATTGTAACCCAGGCGCGCGAAAACGCCCGCAGTGTTCAGGACCACATTACCAAAGAGCTTTGGCAATGTCTCAATGACTTTTACCATACCGTGCGCGATGAACAATTACTGGAGTGGCTATACAAGGAAGACCCTATTACTGCCCTCGACGTCCTGATCAAGCAGGGATTGCTTTTTTACGGCACTGCCGATATTACCATGGCGCGGGGAGAAGGTTATTCCTTTATGAATATCGGTCGCTTCCTCGAGCGCGCGATTCAAAGTGCCAACATCCTCGACGTAAAATTCAGCGATAGCAAGTTCGATTTCTCCAATGTCACGGATACCACCTATTGGCGCTACCTGTTGTTGTCTATATCCGGCTACGAACTTTACCTGCGCAAGTATTCCGGCGGCTTCGAAGCGCGACGCGTAGTGGAGCAGATCGTACTCAATGACCACTTCCCCCGGTCCGTCATGTATTCCATCGATCAGGTGAGCAGGTATTTCGAACGAATGAAAAGTGAGCAAACGACCTCTGCTTACAACAGCATCGATTTCATGATCGGCAAGGTAAAAAGCCGTGTGCGGTATTCTACTCCGGAAACGATCATGCAGCAGGGACTGCATGAATTCCTGACCGGTGTAAAAAACGACCTTTATGCCATCGGCACCGCACTCAGCCAGCATTATTTTGCCTACACCTGACACGAGTAATAATGCCATTGCTGTAAACTTTTGAACTACATTTGAGCCAGAACAACCAGAAACTGTTTGTCATTCATGCCCAGATTCAAGATCCACCACGTTACCCGATATTGTTATGAGGTTCCGGTCATAGACAGCGCGAACCAGATTATGCTATTCCCCCTGGAAGACGAATTCCAGGATGTATTGAGACATGAACTGATGATCACCGGCGAGCCGGTGATCGACCTGTACCAGGATTATTACGGCAACAAGGTCGGTTCATTCATGTATACACCTTCGCACAACGAACTGGTGATCGATGCGCGTATGGAGATCGTCACCCAACAACGGGCACTTCCTGCCTCCTCACATCCGGTAGAAGAACAATGGAATCACCTCATTTCATTGGCTTACCAAATTCCCTACATCGATTTCCTGAAACAGGAAAAATTTGAGGCGCTGGAAGAGGTACAGGCAATAGCCAATGCTACAGACAGCCGGCAGCTATCCGTACTGGGTGCTGCCAATAAGCTCAATGAATACGTCTACAATAACTTTCAGTATATACAGGGAGTAACATCTGTCGAAACCACCTTAGGGGAGATCTGGAAAATAAAGGCAGGGGTATGCCAGGACTTTGCCCATATCCTGTTGGCCATGCTGCGGATGATCGACATACCTGCACGGTATGTAAGTGGTTATGTGTGTCCCAACAAGAACGGCATGCGGGGAGAAGGAGCAACACACGCCTGGGTCGAAGCCTATATCCCCTTTTATGGATGGCTCGGATTTGACCCCACCAACAATTGTATCGCCAACGAACTACACGTAAGGCTGGCAGTAGGTCGCAGTTTCATAGACTGTTCACCCGTGAAAGGAACCTATAAAGGTACCGCCAATCATCGGCTGGATGTAGGCGTATCGGTTTCCTATGAAGATGGCATCACACAAAATGATACCGCGACGGTGCTTACACCACAGCCGGTAGCACCTTCCAATGGTCAACCCAAAAATTCCTGGAGGCAGCATATGGACATGATCCAGATGCAGCAACAGCAGCAACAACAATAGCATACGGCAATTGCGCTGAATCTGGCCAACCCACCGGCCATCGCCAGTGGATTACCTTATACCAGGTAACCAAACAGGTTGTCGTCCTTATTTAATTCCGTGTAGTTGATATTGTAACGGCGCATATTGGTAAGCAATACCGCGTAGTCTTCGGTAGATTGTAATTCGACGCCAACCAGCGCCGGTCCCGTTTCCTTGTTATGCTTCTGCATGTATTCAAAACGGGTAATATCGTCATTGGGGCCTAGTACATGGCTGACGAATTCTTTCAGCGCACCAGGACGTTGGGCAAAACGGATGAGGAAGTAATGCTTGAGACCTTCATATTGTAAGCTTCTTTCTTTGATCTCCTGCATGCGATCGATATCATTGTTGCTGCCGCTTACTATGCAAACAACATTTTTCCCTTTGATGACTTCCGCAAAAGCGTCCAGTGCCGCTATCGATAAAGCACCTGCAGGTTCCACCACGATGGCATCTTCATTGTACAAGCGCAGGATGGTAGAGCAGATCTTACCTTCCGGCACCAGGTGCATGCCGTCAAGCACTTCCTGGCAAATGGAGAAAGTGAGATCACCCACCCGCTTTACAGCAGCACCATCTACGAAACGTTCAATATTATCGAGTGTAACTGGATGTCCCGCTTCCAGGGCTCTTTTCATGGAAGGCGCACCTTCTGGTTCCAGCCCAATGATCTTGGTCTTGGGCGCGTAGGTCTTGAAATAAGAGCCGATGCCGGCACTCAGCCCACCACCACCAACCGGTACGAATACGTAGTCGATGTCCGACTGCTCTTCCAGTATTTCGACGGCGACAGTCGCCTGCCCCTCGATGATCCGTGGATGATCGAACGGGGGAATAAAGGTCATGCCGTTTTCTTCGGTAAACGCTTTGGCAGCGATCGCACAATCATCGAAGGTATCGCCGATCAATCGGACCTCGATCAGGTCTTCGCCAAACATTTTCGTCTGTTTCACTTTCTGATTGGGCGTTATGATAGGCATGAACACCACACCTTTCACGCCCAGCTTCTTACAGGAATAAGCAAATCCCTGCGCATGATTGCCGGCACTGGCGCATACCACGCCTTTTGATAGTTGCTCAGGCGACAGGCTGCTCATCATATTATAAGCGCCACGCAGCTTGTACGAACGAACGATTTGCAGGTCTTCGCGCTTCAGATAAACGTTGCATTGATATTTGCGGGAGAGATTGGCATTGAGGGTCAAAGGAGTTTTATTGACCACTTTCTTCAGCCTGAGGGCAGCTTTGTGAAATTCCAGTTCGGCAGTATGGGGCACAGGTACGCTCATGTTACTTTGGAGAGATTTGCAGAGACACCAAGGCGCAAAGAGAAACAGATAACTTTGCGCCTTGGGAATCTTGCAATATGATTAGTTAGCTACTTCAGCTTTCTTGGCAGGTTGTGCAGCCTGATTCTCAGGACGCAGACTTCTTACAGTCTTACCAGCTTGCCACATTTCGCTTTCGCGGAGTTCTTTCAGTTCCAGTTCCAGCTTTTCGCGGTAATCAGCCTGGCTGTTGGAGTCGATAGAACGTTGGCTTTCTTTACCGGTAGCAACACTTTCATACAGTTCAGTGAATACAGGCAAAGTAGCGTCGCGGAACTTCTTCCACCAGTCGAGCGCACCACGCTGAGCAGTAGTAGAACAGTTAGCGTACATCCAATCCATACCGTTCTCGGCAACGAGTGGCATCAGCGATTGAGTCAGCTCTTCTACAGTTTCGTTGAATGCTTCAGAAGGAGTATGTCCTTTCTTGCGCAGTACTTCGTACTGTGCAGCGAAGATACCCTGGATAGCACCCATCAGTGTACCTCTTTCACCAGTCAGGTCAGAGAATACTTCTTTCTTGAAATCAGTTTCGAACAGGTAACCGCTACCTACAGCGATACCCAGTGCTACTACTCTTTCCTTAGCTTTACCGGTAGCATCCTGGAAGATGGCGTAGCTGGAGTTCAGACCACGACCTTGCAGGAACATACGGCGCAGTGAAGTACCGGAACCTTTAGGAGCAACCAGGAATACGTCTACATCGCTGGGAGGAACGATACCAGTTTGCTCATTGAATGTAATACCGAATCCATGAGAGAAGTACAGAGCCTTACCAGGCGTCAGGTGCTTCTTCACAGTTGGCCACAGTTGGATCTGAGCAGCATCGCTGAGCAGGTAACAGATAATGGTACCACGCTCCAATGCTTCTTCTATTTCGAACAAAGTTTCGCCGGGAACGAAGCCGTCGCGCACTGCCTTATCCCAGGTCTTGGAGTTCTTACGCTGACCAACGATTACGTTGATACCGTTATCTTTTTGGTTCAGTGCCTGACCAGGACCTTGAACACCGTAGCCAATAACTGCTACAGTTTCGTTTTTCAATACAGCTTGCGCTTTGGCCAGTGGGAACTCTTCACGGGTTACTACGTTTTCTTCCACACCGCCGAAATTTAACTTTGCCATTTTGTAATGTTTATGGTTTTTAGTTTTTTGTTTGTTGTTGGGTGACCAACGGGTTGTCTATTTTTATGAAGGAGGTAATCAACTACATGGTAAATACTTCATCCTGCTTGTCGAGGAACTCATTCTCGACCACTACTTCACTCGGCTCTGCCTCTTCAAATTCCTTGAGTTTCTCGTGGAAACCACTACTGGCTTTGATGATGGCTACACGCGCACTGCGCACAAACTCGATCAGTCCGTAAGGCTCCAGTACCGAGATCAGCTTATCGGTCTCTTCGCGTTGACCGGTTGTCTCGAACACCGTATAATCTTTGCGGATCACTACCGCACGTGCACCATGTTCGCGCAATAGCCTCTCTACCTTTACCTTTTCGGCAATGGTATCGGTGGGCACTTTGTACATGGCCAGTTCCTGCCAAACGATCTCTTCATTGGTATTGAAGTAAGCTTTCAGCACTTCAACCTGCTTTTCAATCTGGCGGGCCAGCTTTCTTACGACATCTTCGGTCTCATTGATGACGATGGTGAAGCGGTGTATGCCTTCCACTTCGCTGGGAGAAGTATTCAGGCTTTCTATATTGATCTTACGACGGGAAAACATGATGGCGATGCGGTTGAGCAGGCCGATCTGGTTCTCTGTATATACCGTAACGGTAAATTCCTGTTTTGACATCTCTGTGTTTTTATGATTGAGCGATAAGGGCCTGACCAAATCAGCCTCCCCTACCCTGCTTTTATTTCAGCCTGATTTCCGATACGCTGGCCCCTTGTGGAACCATGGGGAATACATTGTTTTCTTTACCCACCATTACTTCCAGCAGGAAAGAACCCTTATGCTCCAGCATTTGCTGAACGCTGGCCTGGAGGTCTTTTCTATCGGAAATACTGTTGCCCGCAATGCCATAACCTTTGGCTACCTGTACAAAGTCGGGGCTGGTGATATCTACAAATGAATAGCGTTTGTCATGGAAAAGCTGTTGCCATTGACGCACCATACCGAGGAACCGGTTGTTCAGGATGAGGATCTTTACATCCACTTCACTTTGCATAATGGTACCCAATTCCTGCAACGTCATCTGGAAACCGCCATCGCCGATGATGGCTACTACAGTCCGCTCAGGGGCGCCGAATTTGGCACCGATCGCTGCCGGCAACGCAAAGCCCATGGTACCCAGACCACCGGAAGTCACGTTACTACGTGTCTTATTGAACTTCGCATAACGGCAGGCTACCATCTGGTGTTGACCTACGTCGGTTACCACCACAGCGTCTCCACCTGTCAGTTCATTCAACACCTTGATGACCTCACCCATGGTGAGCTCATCGGTAGTAGGATTCAGTTCGGGATTGATACAAGCTTCTTCCTCTTGTGCCTGGTAGTCGCGGAAGCGTTGCAGCCACTGAGGATACACTTTTTGCTCTACCAGCTCCGTGAGCAATGGCAAGGTTTCTTTACAATCACCCCAAACAGGTACAGCCGATTTAACGTTCTTGTCGATCTCGGAAGGATCGATATCGAGATGGATCACTTTCGCCTGTTTGGCATATTTATCGAGGCGGCCGGTTACGCGATCATCGAAACGCATCCCAACAGCAATGAGAACATCACATTCATTGGTCAATACGTTCGGGCCGTAGTTTCCGTGCATACCCAGCATACCTACTCCCAAAGGATGGTCGGTTGGCAGGGCACTTTCACCCATGATGGTCCAGGCTGTGGGGATACCCGCCTTTTCAATGAACTTGCGGAATTCGTTCTCGGCTTTGCCGAGGATTACACCCTGACCAAAGATCACGAAAGGCTGCTGCGCTTCATTGATCATCTTGGCAGCCTCTGCAACATATTCCTTGCGCACCAGGGGCTTGGGTCGATAGCTGCGGATATGATTGCATTTCTCATAACCACTATAATCAAACTTCTGCAGTTGTGCATTCTTGGTAATGTCGATCAGTACGGGACCAGGTCTTCCGCTCTTGGCGATATAAAAAGCCTTTGCCAGTACAGCGGGAATCTCAGTGGCATCCGTTACCTGGTAATTCCATTTGGTAACAGGCGTTGTGATGTTGATGACATCCGTTTCCTGGAAGGCATCGGTACCCAGCAGATGGGCAAATACCTGTCCGGTAATGGCAACCAGCGGTGTGCTGTCGATCATGGCATCGGCCAGTCCGGTAACTAGGTTCGTAGCGCCAGGACCACTGGTGGCGAAGACCACACCGGTACGACCAGATGTGCGGGCATACCCCTGAGCGGCATGTATGCCACCCTGCTCGTGACGCACCAGTATGTGTTTCAGCTTTGTCTGGTAATCATACAAAGCATCATAGATAGGCATGATAGCACCGCCCGGATAACCAAAGATGGTATCCACGCCTTCGGCCAGAAAAGCTTCCAACACCGCCTGAGAGCCACTCAGACTCGTCAGATTGGGTTGGGCCTCGATCTTCTTGGGCGCCACTTCGATTGTACTGCTCATATAATTTCTTTTAAAAGTCTATTGTATAATGGTCAATGTAAGCCGGACCATGGTATCGGCCCGGTAACGATTTCAGTTATTAGTTTTCGTCGGTCACGCATCCTTCAGACGCATCCTTTACGCTCCTGGCGTATTTGAACAGCAATCCTTTGGTGACTTTCAACGCAGGCTGTTGCCACTTGGCCCGGCGTTCTGCAATGATGTTGTCGGATACTTTCAACACGATCGCATTCTTGACTGCATCCAGTTCGATCTCATCACCATCCTGCACCAGGCCGATCAATCCACCTTCATGTGCTTCCGGCGTAATGTGACCTACCACGAATCCGTGAGTACCACCGCTGAAACGACCATCGGTGATCAGGGCTACACTTTTACCCAATCCCGCACCAATGAGGGCAGAAGTCGGTTTCAGCATCTCCGGCATGCCAGGGGCCCCCTTGGGACCTACATGGCGGATCACCACCACATCACCAGCCTGGATCTTACCGCTGTTGATACCGGCGATCAATTCAAACTCTCCATCAAACACCCGGGCAGGGCCTACAAAACGCTCCCCTTCCTTACCGCTGATCTTGGCAACACTGCCACGCTCGGCGAGGTTACCGTACAGGATCTGCAGGTGACCGGTAGCCTTGATAGGATGTTCGAGGGGCAGGATGATCTTTTGCTGATCGAAATCGAGATCGGGTGCCTCAGCCAGGTTTTCCGCCAGCGTCTTCCCTGTTACCGTCAGGCAATCACCGTGCAGCAGTCCCTTTTGCAGCAGGTATTTCATCACAGCAGGCACACCACCATATTGGTGCAGATCCTGCATCATGTACTTACCACTGGGTTTGAAATCGGCCAGTACCGGAATCCGGTCGCTGATGGCCTGGAAGTCGTCCTGCGTCAGCGGAACGTCTACACTCTTCGCCATTGCGATCAGGTGCAATACCGCGTTGGTAGAGCCACCGAGGATCATGATGGTCACGATAGCATTTTCAAAAGCCTTCCGGGTCATGATGTCGCGGGGCTTGATATCTTTTTCGAGAAGCAGGCGGATCGCTTTACCAGCGTCGCGGCATTCCTTTTGTTTGTCTTCGCTGAGGGCAGGATTCGAAGAGGAGTAGGGCAAGCTCATCCCCAGGGCTTCAATGGCAGAGGCCATGGTATTCGCAGTATACATACCACCGCAAGCACCTGCACCAGGGCAAGCGTTACGAACGATGCCCTGAAAATCGGTGTCGGACAGATTGCCGGCCATTTTCTGACCCAGTGCTTCAAAGGCAGAAACGATGTTGAGGTCCTGCCCTTTGTAATGACCGGGGGCGATGGTACCACCGTACACCATGATCGCAGGACGGTTGAGGCGTCCCATCGCGATCAAAGCACCAGGCATGTTCTTATCGCAACCAGGCAGTGCGATCACACCGTCGTAGTACTGTGCGCCACATACCGCTTCGATAGAATCGGCAATAACATCCCGGCTTACGAGCGAATAACGCATACCTTCCGTTCCATTGCTCATACCGTCACTTACGCCGATCGTATTAAAGATCAACCCCACCAGGTCATTGTCCCACACACCATCCTTGACCACTTTGGCGAGGTCATTGAGGTGCATATTGCAGGTATTGCCATCATATCCCATGCTGACGACACCGACCTGCGCCTTCTTCAAATCTTCGTCTGTAAATCCTAGGCCATAAAACATGGCTTGCGCCGCAGGCTGGGTAACATCCTGTGTGAGTGTCTTTGAATACTTGTTAATCTCTTTCATTGTGTTCCTTGAATACTGTTAAGTGTATGGTGCTTGTTATCGTGTAGCTATTGCTTCTTTGCTTTTCAATCCTTTGTTGCCGTCCAGTTTTTCCGGCGCCAGCGCCTGTTCAGTCACCCTGTCTTTATAGGCTTGTTGCAGCACCCTGCCCAGGCTATCGTTCCAATTCAACGGGAACTTCACTTCATCCAGTGATTCCCATCCGATCACTTCAGCAGCTGTACCACAGAAGAAGGCCGAGTCTGCTTGCTTCAGGGTGTCGGGTGTGAACTGCTTTTCCTCTACTGTAATCTTCAACTCCTGGCACAATTCGATGATGGTCGCCCTGGTAATGCCCGGTAGGATATTACCCAGCGCAGGCGTGATCAGTTTGCCATCTTTTTCATAGAACATATTAGCGCCGGGTCCTTCTGCTACAAATCCATGCATATCGGTCAACAGGGCCTCGTCATATCCTTTTGCTTTGGCATCCTGGCTCGCGAGTATGGAGTTGACGTAATGACCGCAGGCTTTCGCTTCTATCTTAAAGGCGGCAGGATTGGGCCGTTGGAAGGGCGAGGTCATTACACGCAGTAATTTATCGCCGAGAAACTTACCCATCTCCCATACCTCGATCACAATATGCGATTCGGCGTTCAGATTGAAACTCATATTAGCCGGTCCGTATACGAGCGGCCTGATGTAAGCATCCTGCAGATTGTTGCGCTGCAACACTTCATACGTAGCGTTGATCAGGTCGATATCGTGCCAGGGATAAGGCATATTGAGCGCTTCAGCAGATTTGCGCAGGCGTTCGTAATGCTCCCAGGCTTTAAAGATCTTCGTATCGCCGTTGACGTTCCTGTAAGAACGGATGCCTTCGAAAACGCCCAGACCATAATGCAAGGTTTGTCCGTACAGATCAACCTTCGCCTCCGTGGATTTTACATACTTACCGTCAAGATAAACAATCGTGTGCTCGTTGTAATAGGATGCCATGATTCATGATTTTGTGTTAGGACAGGTTTAAACAAAAAAGAAACCCGCCTTTTTGGAGGCGGGTCGCTTAGTATTTTTAACTGTTTTATTATACGTTAAACACCACCTCCGTTTGATGCAGGAATAATAATGACCACGACCACAATAATTATTGCGGCTAACACAGTGATCACATTATTGAATCTGCTTTTCAACATAGAAGGAATGATGTACTGCGAATATACACCCCCCGCTTCAAAAAAAGAACTACAGCCAGCAACTTTATTTTGCATCACCAGCTATCATGACAACTGTTCGCATCCGATACCCGGCGATAAGATCTTCACTTCAAGAACATTGAGACCAGGTCTTCCTTTATTATATAATGGTAGACTTCCTCAATTCAATATTGGCCTTGTTCACACCATCTGGTATACGATTGGCAACATAGTCGCAGATCAGTTCACCAATGGTAGACGTGAAATAGAAATTAATGGGATCGATGTCTTTCGTCACAAATCCGTTTTGCAAAGTCCACTCCACAGCTTCCCTTACCAACACCGCTTCTTTGGGAAGACCCAGAAAATCCAGCATCATGGCTGCAGACAGGATAGAACCCAATGGGTTCGCAATATCCTTGCCAGCCGCCTGTGGATAAGAACCATGAATGGGCTCAAACAAAGCTGCTCCCTTACCTACAGAAGCTGAAGGCAATAAACCCAGCGAACCGGCAATCACACTGGCTTCATCACTGATAATATCGCCAAACATGTTTTCCGTAAGCACCACGTCAAACTGACGGGGGTTCAGGATGATCTGCATCGCCGCATTATCGACAAACAGGAAGTCTACAGCAACGTCGGGGTATTGAACAGCGATCTCCTGTACTACCTTACGCCAAAGTCTGGAAGTCTCCAAAACATTCGCCTTGTCTACCAAGGTTAACTTCTTCCGGCGTTGCTGAGCCGACCTGAAGGCAAGGTGCGAAACCCGTTCAATCTCCTCGCGGGTATACACACAATCGTCAGAGGCTTGTGTATGCTCTTCGTTAACTTCTTTTTTACCGAAGTAAATACCACCCGTCAGCTCACGGAAGATCACAAAATCAACGCCTTCAATATTCTTAGCTTTCAGGGGCGACAGGTGTTGCAGGGCAGGATACGTAGTTACCGGCCGTATATTGGCAAACAATTGCAGTGACTTGCGCAACTTCAGCAGACCTTGCTCAGGACGCACTTTTGCCGACGGGTCATTGTCGTATTTAGGATGCCCGATGGCACCAAACAGGATGGCATCGCTGTTAAGGCTGGCTTCGATGGTTTCATCAGGTAAGGGGTTGCCTGTTTTATCGATGGCGTCGGCACCCATCAGACAGTACTTGTAATGGAAGTGGTGACCAAACTGCTCTGCAATAGCATTGAGCACTTTGAGCGACTGCCGGGTGACTTCCGGGCCGATCCCATCACCTTCTATTACAACAATATTTTTTTCCATGTAGTGGTTTGTTTTCTGGCTTAGGATAACGTTCAGGGGCGGGCCGTTTCAAAGGCCACGATATCATTACGCATGCTCAACAGATAGTCGATATCATCATATCCGTTCAGTAGGCAGGTCTTCTTATAGCTGTTAATATCAAATGACTCCCGGGCACCGGTCGCCAGGAGCGTAATGGTTTGTTCTTCCAGGTTTACTTCGATTTCCGCTGTGGCATCCTGCTCTACAGCCTGGAACAATTGCTGCAGGAACGCTTCACTCACCTGTACCGGCAGCAGAAAATTGTTGAGCGAGTTGTTACGGAAAATGTCTGCGAAGAAGCTGCTGACCACTACATCAAAGCCAGCATCCTTGATGGCCCAGGCTGCATGCTCACGGGAAGATCCGCAACCGAAATTACGGGCACCCACCAGTATCCTGCCTTTGTAGGCCGGATTGTTCATCACAAAATCCTGTTTGGGCTGCTGCTCATCATCGTTCTGAAAGCGCCAGTCGCGAAACAGGTTCTTACCAAACCCATCACGGCTGGTAGCCTTGAGGAAACGCGCCGGAATGATCTGATCAGTATCGATATTTTCGATATTGACCGGAACCGCCGTACTCTTAATTATATTGATCGCTTTGCTCATTATTTACATTGTTGACTACAGAAACTCACGTACGTCACCCACTTCACCGGTAATAGCAGCCACCGCAGCGGTCAGCGGACTCGCCAGCAGGGTCCGGGCACTGGGGCCTTGTCTGCCTTCGAAATTGCGGTTGGAAGTAGAGATACAATATTTACCAGCCGGGATCTTGTCCTCATTCATGGCCAGGCAGGCCGAGCAACCAGGCTGACGAAGCTGAAATCCAGCCTCTTCAAATATTTTATCGATGCCTTCGGCAATGGCTTGTTTTTCTACCTGCTTGGAACCGGGTACGATCCAAACCTCTACACCATCGGCTTTCTTCCGTCCTTTTACGAACGACGCCACCAGGCGCAGATCCTCGATGCGACTGTTGGTACAGCTGCCAATGAAAACATAATCTACCTTACGTCCTTTGATGACCGTACCGGGCTTCAGTCCCATATAGTCTAGAGATTTCAGGAAGGAAGGCTTTTCCTTGGCTTCAATCTCGTGCTCGGCGGGAATATGTCCCGAAACACCCATACCCATACCGGGATTGGTACCGTAGGTGATCATAGGCTCAATGTCAGCCGCCGCAATCGTTATTTCCCGGTCGAATACTGCATCGGCATCGGTATACAACTCTTTCCAGGCAGCCAGCTTACGTTCCCACTGGGCAACACCTGGAGCAAACAGCCGGCCTTTGATATAATCGAAAGTAATGTCGTCCGGAGCGATCATACCGCCACGGGCGCCCATCTCGATACTCATATTGCAGATCGTCATCCGCGCTTCCATACTCAGGCCGCGGATGGCCGAGCCGGCAAACTCTACAAAATAGCCGGTAGCACCACTGGCAGATAACTGCGCAATGATGTACAGCACGATATCTTTCGATACCACTCCTTTATTCAATGTCCCCTCTACGTTGATGCGCATCAGTTTGGGCTTGCTCTGCATAAGGCATTGCGTAGCCATCACCATTTCCACTTCACTGGTACCGATACCAAAGGCAATCGATCCAAAAGCGCCGTGGGTAGAAGTATGACTGTCGCCACAAACGATGGTCATGCCAGGTTGCGTAACGCCCAGTTCGGGACCTATTACATGCACAATGCCCTGGAACGGGTGTCCAAGGCCATATAATTCGATGTCGTGATGTTTACAATTGTCGATGAGTTGTTGTACCTGGTTGCGCGAGAGCTCATCTTTGATGGGAAGGTGCTGCTGAACGGTGGGAACGTTGTGATCTGCCGTGGCTACAACCTGCTGCGGACGGAATACCTTGAGGCCGCGCTTCTCCAATCCTTTGAATGCCTGGGGGCTCGTCACCTCGTGAATGAAATGCTTATCGATATACAACACCGCAGGCCCACCGTCAATTTGCCTGACGACGTGCTTCTCCCAGATCTTATCGAATAATGTTTTGCCCATTTCTTTTTGTGCTTGCTTTCCTTCGGGAATGAAAGCGTGGCGCAAAAGCGCCACGCCTAAACAAAAACTACATGATTATGAGAAAATACTGCTCTCTTAGGCTACAATGGCTTTACCCTGATATTGGGTAGCCAGTTCCTGCAGGTCTTCATCACCCACCTCTTTCTTTCTATCGGCCACTTTCAGGAATTGTTCATAGAGTACATCCACATCATTCCGGTTGAACTGGAAGCCCAGCTTCTGGAAGCGGTGAGCCAGCGCACTACGGCCGCTACGGGCGGTCAGCACGATCTTGCTGCCATCTGCACCCACTTCTTCCGGATTGATGATCTCATAGGTTTGTGCATCTTTCAGGAACCCGTCCTGGTGAATACCGGAGGAGTGCGAGAAAGCATTGGCCCCTACGATGGCTTTATTGGGCTGAACCGGCATCCGCATGGTATCCGATACCAGGCGGCTGAGCGGATTCAACTGCTTACTGTTGATATCGGTATAGAAACCGAGGGTACTCGCGTGTTGCTTGATCACCATCACCACTTCTTCGAGGGAGGTATTACCAGCTCTTTCACCCAGTCCGTTGATGGTACATTCGATCTGACGGGCGCCACTGATCACACCGGCAATGGAGTTGGCAGTAGCCAGACCCAGGTCGTTGTGGCAATGACAAGACAGTACCGCCTTATCGATATTGGGTACGTTGTTGACCAGGAAAGCGATCTTTTCGCCATACTGGTGTGGCAGGCAATAACCTGTTGTATCGGGGATATTGACAGTGGTAGCACCGGCTGCGATCACCGCTTCTACTACCCGGGCCAGGTACTCGTTGTCGGTACGGCCAGCATCCTCCGCGTAAAACTCCACGTCGTCGGTGAAGTTGCGCGCCCACTTTACAGCCTGGGCAGCACGCTCCAGGATCTCTTCGCGGGTAGAATTAAACTTTGATTTAATATGAAAGTCGGAGGTACCGATACCGGTGTGGATCCGCCTCCGTTTAGCACTCTGCAAAGCTTCTGCAGCCACCTCGATGTCTTTCTGCACCGCACGGCTCAGGCCGCACACCACCGCATTCTTGATGACCTTACCAATCTCATTAACACTTTGGAAATCGCCAGGTGATGAGATGGGAAAACCAGCTTCGATGATGTCTACTCCCAGTGCTTCGAGCGCCAACGCTATTTCAATCTTTTCGGTAGTGTTCAGCTTACATCCGGGTACTTGCTCCCCATCGCGTAAAGTAGTGTCAAAAATGAAGACCTTTTGTCCTGGCATAATAAATTTTGAAAAAGGGTAATAAGATAAAGGAGCAGGCTGCTTAAATTTGTGTTGCTTGCTTAGATACCATTTAAACAACCTGCGTTACCGAAATTATCTCTGTTTACCGAGGAAGGGAAATCAAAATTGTGAGTAATTTACACTGCTTAACCCCTGCACACCAATACATAACTATTTGAATTACAACAGGTTTAACGTTTATTAAATACGATGCCCAATCGCTCAACCGATGCTCTTTTTCAGCTGATTCACTCCCTGGAGAAGTCTGAAAAGCGGAATTTTAAACTGTATGTCCAGCGCAACTCCTCCAGCGAGGAGCTGAAGGTCGTGCAGTTATTCGACGCACTGGATAAGATGGAAGAATATGACGAGGTGCTGCTATTGCGGAAAAATGAAAGCATCAGGAAGCAGCAACTATCCAATATCAAGGCCCATTTATACAAACAGATCCTCTCCAGCCTGCGACTGCTGAAGGACGACAGCAATATCGATATCCAGCTGCACGAACAGATGGATTATGCCCGCATACTGTACAACAAGGGGCTATACCTGCAAAGCCTGAAGATCCTCGACCGCATGAAAGAAACGGCCAGGGCCCACAACCAGGTCACTTACCTCCTGCAGGCCCTTTTCTTCGAAAAGAAGATCGAGGCACTCCACATCACGCGCAGTATGCAGGACCGGGCCGAAAGACTTACCAGCGAGGTGAATGAGGTCAACAACAAACTCGTCAATACCGGCAAGCTCTCCAACCTGTCGCTGATGCTGTACAGCTGGTACATCAAGAACGGACATGCCCGCAACGAAAAAGACGAAGCGGCCGTGCGTCTCTTCTTCGAATCCCATATCCCCCCTGCCGGCGAGGAGATCAAAGGTTTTTACGAAAAACTCTACCTGTACCAAAGCTATTGCTGGTATTCGTTTATCCGACAGGACCTGTTACAATACTACCGGTATACGCAAAAATGGGTGGAGCTATTCGAGAAAGAACCGTTTATGATAGAAGTGGAAACCGCCCACTTCATCAAAGGCATGCACAACCTGCTGAGTGCCCATTTTGATTTGCAGAACTACCAGAAGTTCAATGAAACCCTCGGCAAATTTGAAGCATTCGCCCGCTCGGAGGCAGCCGACATCAATACCAACAGCCGCATCCAGACCTTCGTATACCTGCAGATCGCCCGGATGAACAAGCACTTTATGGAAGGCACTTTCAGTGAAGGACTGGCGCTGGTACCCGAAACGGAAGCCAAACTAAAGGATTACTACCTGTATCTCGACCGCCACCGCATCCTTATCTTCTACTATAAGATTGCTTCCCTGTATTTTGGCAGCGCTCATTATGAGCAGGCGATCGACTACCTCAACAAGATCATCAACTGGAAAGTCGACCTCCGCACCGACCTGCAATGTTATTCGCGGCTATTGCACCTGATCGCACACTATGAACTCGGCAATTTCGATCTGCTCGAATACCTGTTCAAATCAGTTTACCGCTTTATGGCCAAGATGGAGAACCTGAGTGTGGTAGAAGAAGAGATCTTCCGATTCCTGCGCAGGTCGTTTCATGTATCGCCGAAACAATTGAAAGGAGAGTTTGAAAAGCTGTTGAACAAACTGAAACAACATGAACGCAATCGCTTCGAAACACGGGCATTCATGTACCTCGATATCATTTCCTGGCTCGAAAGCAAGATCAACAACACCCCCGTACAGGATGTGATCCGCCAGAAATACCTGGCTGCCGTAAAGCACAAGGCTACCGAACTAAAGGGAGAATAAAGAACGGGCAACCTGTCGCACATCCCATAGGCAGCCCTGAACTGTAAACGTTCTCCTGGAGCAATGTATAAAAAAAGCCGGTCTATCAGGACCGGCTTTTTGACGCTTAATATTTTGACAGTTCGGGACGAACCTCGTCAATATAGCCAAGGATGCCCCCTTTCAGGTTGTACAGATTGGTGAATCCGAATTTCTCCTCCAGCTCTCGAATGGCTTTGGCACTACGGCCACCCATCTTACAATGCACCACCACCTTTACATCGCGGCTGAATTTATCGGCGTTGGCAGCGACTGTACCCAGTGGGATCAGTTCGGCCCCAATGTTGACGAAATCATATTCATCCTGTTCCCGTACATCCACCAGCTGAAACGCTTCTCCCTTCACCTGCCAATCATACAGGTCACGGGCAGATATTTCCTTCACGGGCTTCTCAACAGCCTTCATACCGCAAAATTGTTCATAATCGATCAACGCCGTGATCGTAGGATTTTTACCGTTCAGCGGGTTGTCTTCGCGGCGTGAAATATTGAACGTACGGCTCTCGAAATTGAGCGCGTCGAACATGTAAAAACGCCCCACCAGCGGCTCTCCCACCCCCGTGATCACTTTGATCACCTCCAGCGCCTGCAGACTGCCAATGATACCGGGCAGTACACCCAATACCCCACCTTCAGCACAACTGGGCACAAGACCCGGCGGTGGAGGTGTTGGATACAGGTCGCGGTAGTTAGGGCCTACCACTCCATCTTTATTGGTATAGTTGAATACCGAAACCTGGCCCTCGAATTGGAAAATAGAGGCATAAATATTGGGCTTACCGAGTAGTACCGCAGCATCATTGACCAGGTAACGGGTAGGAAAATTATCCGTACCATCGGCTACCAGGTCATAGTCCTTCAGAATATCCAGCGCGTTCTTCGAGGTAAGTTGTGTATTGTGTAAAATGATATGGATATGCGGATTGAGTGCCTGTAACCGTGCCTTGGCGGCCTCTACCTTGGGCGTACCGACAGCTTCCACACCAAACAGGATCTGGCGTTGCAGGTTGCTGTCATCCACCACATCAAAATCCACAATACCTATAGTACCAACGCCTGCCGCAGCCAGGTACAGCAAGGCCGGACTGCCCAGACCTCCGGAACCAACGATCAATACTTTGGCAGCTTTCAGCTTCTGCTGGGCCTCCAGGCCAAATTCAGGAATGATGATATGCCTGTTGTAACGGGCCAGTTCTTCTTTGGAAAAGGTTATGTTGGAATGATTACTCATTGTTGTTTGATTGAATGATGATTAAAAGCAGGTGTGGCTGCCACAGGGTAAAGACCAGGTTGACCTTAATCTCAGGCAAACCCTCCTGCAATGGCAGGCACAATGCTGATTACAGTATCGGTCTGCACAGGCGTCTTACCTTGTTGCAGGTCACGGATATCATCGTTTCCGACAAAGATGTTGACAAATGACCGGATCTGCCCCTTGTCGTCCAGCAAATGCTTCTTCAGGTCAGGAAAGTTAAGGGTTAATTCATGCACGGTATTTTCGATCGTATCTGCCTTGATATCCAGGCGGGCCGTGTTGTTGGTAAACTTACGCAATGGTGTGGGAATGATTACTGTTGCCATGATCGTTGATGTTGTATTTGTTGTGTAAAATAGATGAATCGGATACTGTTTAATGGCTAACGGGGTTATGCATTTTCAGCGCCCGTCGACAGCACAGGCACTGCTACCGATTCCTCTTCAAACTGTGCCTCATCGTTCAATCTCCAGGAACGCACCGGCCCCACCTTTCTTTCCAGCACAGAAACGATGACATAAGAGAAAAAAGGTTGTGCCGCTATGCGGTCATGTTCCGACGGGATGGCTGGATGATTGGGATGCGAATGGTAAACACCCAGCAAGGTCAATCCGCTTTCCTCGGCGAATTGTTCCGCCTGGATATAGTCCAACGGCGCAATGACGAAACGCCGGCGCTTATCGCCTTCCTTTGCATTATTGACTACCCGGATGGTAGTGATCGTCCGGTGTCCCTCACCGTCTTCCTGCCCAAATAGAAAGCCGCAGCATTCATCGGGGAAAGCTTGTACGGCATCTGCTAGCATAAGTTCCCGGGCTGTAGATTGAATAAGGATCATCGCTGTATGAGTTTATTGATTACTTCGCTGTATTTATCGGCATTGTCAGGAAATACGGTTACTACTGTACCGGCGTCCAGTCGCTGGGCTACGCGGATAGCACCCGCCAGGTTGGCGGCAGCTGATGGGCTGAGTAACAATCCTTCATACTGGTAGGCCGCCTTTAAAATTTCGTAGGCTTCTTCTGTACCTACTTCCAGGTTTTCGTCGGCTACGGTAGTATCGTAAATCGTAGGCACCACCGCAGTTTCCATATGCTTCCACCCTTCCATACCATGCAGCGGATTATCCGGTTGCAAAGAAATGAGCTGTACATCCGGAACCAGTTCGCGCAAACGACGGCCCGTACCGACGAAGGTGCCACTGGTGCCCAGGCCCGTTACAAAATGAGTAATGCCGGGAAGATCCTGAACAACTTCCAGCGCCGTACCATGGTAGTGAGCTTTCCAGTTGTTGTCATTCTTGTATTGATCGGCGTAGAAAAATTGATCAGGATGCTTAAGGGCAAGTTCTTTGGCAACGGCCTGGGCGCCATCTGTACCTTCGTACTTCGAGGTATAAATGATAGTTGCCCCTAATGACTGCAGGATCTCTTTTCTTTCTTTGGAAGCATTTTCAGGAAGACACAGTGTAACCGGTACCTGTAGCTGATGACCAACAGCCGCATAAGCGATGCCTGTATTTCCACTGGTAGCATCCAACAGCACTTTATTCCTGGTCAATTGCCCCCGCTCGATCGCCGACCTGAAAATATTATAACCGGCGCGGGCTTTCACGCTGCCCGATAACTGCAGCCATTCCTGCTTGGCGTAAATGGCAACGTTGGGCTTACTGAACAATTTGGTTATCCTATATAAAGGTGTGTTGCCTATCTGGTTACCCAGCAAACGGGTGCTGTCCAGCAATTGCTCATCTACGGGGTCAGCGATCAGGTCTTGCATCGGCTCTGTGTTAAAGTTAGTTTTTGAATAGGTTGACTGATATAGACATAAAAAAAGCCCCACACAACGGTGGAGCTCACAATATGTTGAATAATAGATATTCAGCTGCTACCCATGGCTATCGCCCACCCCAATAACCCTGGTGTGTTGACAACAACAGCAACAACAATTTTTATGTGGGTTTTGAAATGTCATGATGGGCAAATCCATATAGGCTTACAAATATAAAGGGATTTTTCCGATAATTCCTACAGACAATGTAGACTAATTTGTTAAAACGCCCGCCCAGGCCGGTAAAGCTGCGATTGGCTGCACCAGATCGCAGCAATACGGCTGACAGGCGCCGTAACACATCAAAAACATATAGAGCACATAAGGAAGACATATAGAGTACATATAGAGACGTCCGCTTATGGTACGCAGTAGGATGGTAGCAGGTTGCTGCATAGGTTCTTAACGCCCCTTCCGTACCGGAGCCATACCCTATTCGTATCCTATTAGTCACCTGCCGTAACGGGTAACAAAGTTATAGAGACCTTATAGAGAGCTTATAGCAGCGTTATAGAGAGGTTATAGAGAGAACCGCTAGAGCGTCAGGCAAGGTATAGGTAAGGGGTAAGCAGGGGGCAGTCGATAGCACACCGCAACCCAGCCAGCCAGCCCCCCTGCATCGAAAGAGCCTTTGCCGCAAGATTCAGGTGGGGCCGTATATATAAGGCGTCTTACATTTGGCCCATGAAGCGTATCCTGATTCCCAGGCCCAACCTGTTCAGCTTTGACGAATGCCTGTGGTTCCTGAACCGGAACTACGATGATTGCCTGCATGTCATAGAACCGGGTAAGATACATAAGGCGATCTGTATCAACGGACAGAACATAGCCTTCACCCTGCAGGCCGATGAACGGCACCTCCTGTTGCACCTGGGAGATCAGCAGCTATCTCCTCAACAAGAGCAGGCACTGGAACGCTATATCAGCGATTGGTTTGACCTCGACCGGGACATCACGCCGTTCTACAAACTGCTCGCCAAACACAAACAACTGGCCTACATGGCCACCGACTATGCCGGCTTTCGCCTGATCGGTATACACGATCTCTTCGAAGCATTGTGCTGGAGCATTATCGGCCAGCAGATCAACCTCACATTCGCCTATATCCTCAAAAGAAGACTGGTGGAACAATATGGTACCCCGATATCGTTCAACGATCATACCCTCCACATCTTCCCGGCACCTGAGGTATTGCAATCAGTCAGCATGGAAGCACTGCGCGCGCTGCAATTTTCTACCCGCAAAGCAGAATACCTGTTATCCATCGCAAGTCTGTTCGCAGCTGGCACCTTGAGCAAAGAACGCCTGCAGCAATGCAGCAGTTACAACGAACAGGTCGCTCAACTAACAGCCGTCCGTGGCATCGGGGTCTGGACGGCTAATTATGCGATCATGAAATCGCTGAAGCAGTTGCAGGCGATACCGATGGGAGACGTGGGGCTGCTGAATGCCCTCACCAATCACCAGTTGATCAAAGACCGCCAGGACCATACCCGCATCGACAAATTGTTCAAACAGTTCAAGGGCTGGGAAAGCTACCTGGTATTCTACCTGTGGCGAAGCCTGAGCCATGCCTGAGATCAATAAGAACATGGGCAGGCTGCTGTACCCCAACATACAAAACGGGCGCCCTTATCAGGAGCGCCCGCTTGATTATACAGTGTGCGAACGTGTTAATCTTTGTCGTGGATCACAACTTCAACGCGTCGGTTGAGCCATGCATGGGCCGGTGTATTTTCCGCTACAGGATATTCTTTACCATAGTAGCTGACGATCAACCTTTCGGCTGCAATGCCCCGGCTCGTCATATAATTGAATGCCATTTGTGCACGTCTCATCGAAAGGAAGTTATTGTATTCTGTAGATCCCACGTTATCCGTATACCCCTTGATGTCTACCACCTTAGTCGGGTCATTTTTCAGTTGGGTGATCACCTTGTCGATCGTGCCAAATGCCCGCGAGGTCAGTGAAAAGTCTTTGTAGTAGAAGTATACGGTGAATTTAATCACTTGTTTACCGTTGATGGTATCCACCTGGTAATCGATCAGATCAAAGGCCTGGGCTGTTTTACCACCCGCCAGAGAATCTCCGAAGTCGCTCTGACCATCTTCCCGGTTGTTGCTCCAGTCACTATTCTTGTTTTTACCACTGGGTAATTTGCTGGCATTACCTTGCCCATTTTTGCCCTGCCCAATCTTACCCTGGCTGTTGTTGCCCTGGCTTCCCTGACCACCCTGGCTGCCATCTCCACCATTTTCATCCACACCGGCGTTACCATTGTTATGGCCTCCCGCCTCGGTGCCAGTGGCGCCATTGTTGATACCACCATTCGCCCCTTGCTGCGCCTTCAGCAATGAATCTACATTCACATTATAGAAGTAGTTGTTAATAATCGTCGCTTTGGAGCTATCCGGCTTTTTCGCCAGACTATCGGCCAGTTTCATCGAATCAAGAGCCGCCTGTTCAGCCGCTGCCTTATCCTTGTCCGATTTCTTCTTTTTCTTGTTGTTGATACCTATATACATACCCACAGAATACATCAGGGTATTAGCCATATTCTTGCTGACCGAATAGCCATAAGCTGCCTGGCCCATGATCATGATCTTCTTGGAAGTGAACTTCAAACCCACGCCCATCGGCGCACTGGTATAAGAAGAATCATTGATCAGGTTATTGATGCCCGCCGAAATGAAGGGCTGCAGCCGGTAACGATGGCTCAACAAATGATAGTACAAGGTAGCATTGAGCAGGTTATAAGTCTCCTTCTTGGTAGTACTGATCAACCGGTCTTTGCTGGTAACATGACCATATGCCAGGCCAATATCTACACTGAAAGACAGCCGGCCGACTATATTCTTGTAGGCAGACGCCGCAAAGGATGCATTGATCTTATCCATGATCGGCAGCTCATTGGCGTTGCTGACAAAACCATGTTTGTTTTTCTCCAGCATACCAAATTCCTGGATCTGGAATTTAGTGAGGGGTGAAATAAACCATCTGTTATCCCATTCCCTCGCCACCTCCTGTGCGTGGATGGCTTTTGCGGCCAGCACCAGGCACACCGCCAAACAGACTAATACCTTTTTCATTGGTTATTGATTTTTCAAGGGTTATTGCATAGGTATCAAGGTAAGTCTTAGAAATCAAGTCGAATGGCCATCTCCAATCCATTACGTTTTATACCGGCAGCATTAAGCTCTGTAATATTGACATCATACGAAATACCAAGTATCAGTTTCATATACCGTAACTCCAGGTTCGGTACCAGGGCATCTTCATAGCGGTATCCAAGTCCGAACCCGACAGCCGCCCCCGGCATTTGTTTGATGGGGGTAGCATAGGTACCGTTGAAAAAATGCTTATAGGCCCTACCCTGCCAGTTCATCGACACATACACCCCGCACTCATCGTCATCGAGGCCAGTCGCAAATTTGTATCCGCCCTGTATACCAATCGCCTGGCGCAGTTTAAAGTCCTTTGTTCTTTCTTTATCCGTGAAAGGCTTATTGATGTGCATGACGGAAGCACCGACATACCACTTATTAAACGCTGAATTATTAAAAATTGAGATGCCGGCATTCACATTAAAATATCCATACGACCAGCCATTCGCAAAACGATCGGAACTGGCCATCCCATCTACCGGACCATATTTGTCAAACTGGTCGCCAAACAGGTTCCCCCCATTGATATTCAGGTTGCTTTGGTAGTACACCCCCTGAAAGCCAGCCGCGATATAGGTCTCTTTTTTGTCGATGGGAATGGCATACGAAATCCCCAGCAAGCCGAGGGTATTGTTGAGTATGCCCTGATTCGATTTATCGGAAGCCGCACCCGCACTGGCGCTGAAATATCCTCCGCTACTGGCAGCCTCCTTTTTCTCCTTCGAGAGGATCGGCATATCGGCCATCGCGCTGATACTATTGTACGCAATCAGGCCGCCATATTTTACATTCCGGTAGTTTAGCTTGATGCTATTCTGTTTATCCGTCTTCAGCGACTGGTTGTACCAGACAGCCATATCCTGCACCCGGGAGAAGTTGATCTCCTGCGCCCCGGCGATTGCCGTCCATGTGATGCCCGCGATGAGTAACCAAACTGATTTCATTTGGCCTTGGTTTTAATTTTTGATATCGGATATACCCTGATCATTACACATAATATTGGGGCACGCTTACCTTACCAGCGAGATCATTCCCCTGCGAACGATCTTCTTTTTGTCTTTATCAAGACCTTCCGCTATCCACAGATAAGTTTCTACCGGTTGTAGTACGCCCTTGAACCTGCCATCCCAACCCATGTTCGGATCTTTTGTCGTAAATAACAGGTTACCCCACCGGTTGTAAATACTGAAGTAGTGGAAAGTAGTCAATCCAACCACGATTGGCTTCGCGACATCGTTCTTTCCGTCACTGTTCGGCGTGAACACTCTTGGAACATAGATATCGATCGGCACAAAACGCAGCTTGGCCGGACTGCCGAAAACAATTGGCTTATCAATCACTTTGGCTGTAACCGTTACTGCACCGGCAGTTTTGCTGGCCAGTAAGATGGTAGCATCACCATTCACGTCGGTCAGCACCGGTTGTATGGTCAACACAGTGGCATCCCCCGATTCAATACGGAAGAAGACTTCCTTCAGGTTAAGCGGCGTACCATTGGCGTCCACCACATGAGCTTTGACACTGTTTGTTTCAACACCATCGGCTATGGCATCGTTGCTCACAACGATCAACTTCGTTTCAGGATGAGTAACATCAGGATCCGAGACAAAAAGGAGCGTTGCCGGACTACCGTTGATGACATCCAGGCCATCAGCTTTAGCCGTGATCTCCACGGTTCCACCAATGGTACTGGTGAGCGTAATGATCACTTCCCCTTTTTCATCCGTCACATAAGGGCCAGCCTCGACAATGGTTGCCGTACCGGTTGCCACGGTAAACTCGACAGGCACACCGGGCACCGCGTTACCATAGAAATCTGCCACACGAACCTTTACGCTGTTGGTGGCAATCCCGTTGGCACTTGCTTTATCAGCCAGCACCACCAATTCGGTCGATTTATTGGTAGGCTCAGGTTCTCCAGCTACGAAGGTGACGATAGCAGGACTGCCATTGACGATCTCGACTCCATTGGCTGTCGCTGTCAGGTTTACCCTGCCAGCCACCGTACTATATAAGGTAATGTGTGCGTCCCCATTGGCGTCGGTCAGGATCGGGCCATTTTCAGCGATCGTGGCTGTACCGGAAACGAACGTGAATACAATGTTCGCGCCTTGAATAGGGTGTCCACCCGCATCGACGATCTTGACAACTACTTTATTCAGATCTGCCCCATTTGCTTTTGCATTGTCGGCCTGAACGGCGATATAGGAAAATGCATTGCCAGGATCTGGTGGGCCTAAAATAAACTCTACAGTCGCGGGACTTTGATGCGTGATGGGAGCAGCAACAGGAGACACGATCTCTGCAGTCAACGTTGCCGTTCCAATTACATCGCTGTAAAGGGTCACCACCGCGTCACCGTCTTTGTTCGTAGTGACTGTCGGCCCATCCTTAAAGCTAGCCGTTCCCGCCGCAATGGTAAACCTAACCACTACATTGGGCACTGGGTTACCAAAAGCATCCACCACATGGGCTTTGACGGAGGTAAGTGATTTATTATCGGCTAATGCCTTCTCGATCACAACGATCAGCTTGGTTTCCAAATGTCCGGGATCCGGATCGCCAGCGATAAATTCTACCTGGGCCGGACTACCATATTCAATTGACTTAGTGCCGATCACTGCCGTAACATCCACTTTACCGGCAACGGTACTGACCAATGCCACGATCACATCCCCGTTTCCATCGGTGATACCGAACGCGTCACCAAAGAAGGTAGCGTCTCCACTGGCCTTCGTAAAGTCAACCCGTATACCGGGTACCGGGTTACCTTGCGCATCTTCCACATGTGCGCGAACTTCGTTCACCGCCACTCCATTGGCAAGCGCGCCGGTAGTTTTCACAATAAGTCTGGTAGAAGGATTGCTGGTCGCCGGCTCGTCAACGATAAATTCCACCTGTACCTGGCCACCAGGAGCCGGGTTCAGGATAGCAACACCATTAACTTTCGCCGTCACGCTGACAATGCCTACCACGGTACTGGTAAATTCTATATAGGCATCTCCGTTGTCATCCGTTTTGAACTGGTTGTTATCGTCCTCTACATTGGCAGCACCTATCCAGGAAAACTCTACCGTCGCATTCTTCACAGGATTTCCGTTGGCATCGACGATATGAGCCTTGACCTTGGTGATCGCCGTTCCGTTCGCTATAGCTTTTGGAATGACCACAGAAAGGGTGGTCAGCGGATTGGCGGGCTCCGGATCATCAGCCACAAATATGACAACAGTCGGGCTGCCGTTGGTGATATCTTTTCCATCCACCGTTGCCGTGATCTCAAATTCACCGGCTACAGTACTGGTCAATTGTATTTCGGCCTGGCCGTTGACCAGTGTTGGCGTGGCGCTGGTAAAGAACACCGCACCATTCTTCTTAAAGGTGATGACCACATTGCTTACCGGGTTGCCGTTGGCATCCACGACAAAGGCTTCAACAATGTTGACCGCAATGCCATTGGCCTTGGCATAATTTTGTTTTACCCGCAGATAAGTGGCAGGCTTGGTTACATCTGGCGGACCGCTTACAAAAGTCACCACCTGCGGACTGCCATTCACGATCGGCTGACCGTTGACAGTGGCCACCACTTTGGCAGTACCCACCTTGGTGCTTTTAACTATGATCTCAGCAATACCGCTGGTATTGGTATAAGCAGAGCCATTTGGCAGAGCGGCCGTAGTAGACGTTCCGCCGGGCTCGATCGAAAATATCACCAGCTGTCCCTGAACAGGATTACCGTTGGCATCGACCACTTTGGCTTTCACCGTAGCAAAATCAATATAGTCTGCCACCGCTACAGGATCACCGGGTAACAAGGTGGTTTCCGGACGGGTGGTGGAAGGGTCATCTGCTACAAATTTCACGCTAACCGTATTACCGACCGGATTACCGTTGATGATAGCTCCTACCACAACGTCACCGGCAACAGCGCTTTTTAGACTGATGGTAGCTTCGCCATTGGGACCGGTTGTTGCAACACCGTTAGCGGGAACAAAGCTGGCATCGCCAGATTGCTTAACAAATTGTACTGTTGCATTCGGAACAGGATTGCCGTTGGCATCTACAACAATCACCTTCACCACGGCAAGATCCGCATCATTGGCCTTGGCTACACCCACCACAACAACCAACCTCGTTAATGGGTTACCGGTATTAGGCTGATCCGCAACGAAGCGAACAACACCCGGACTGCCAGAAATAGTCTGTCCACCGAGGGTGGCCGTTACCGATACGGTTCCTGCGTATTTATTGGTAACTTTTATGATGGCATTGCCATTGACATCAGTCTTTACAATACCGGTAAATTCGTCAAATACAGCGGTCCCGGCTACAGAACCACCCGAGATGGTAAATACCACCTCGGCATCTTTAACGGGATTACCGAATTTATCGACGATGTGCGCGCGGAGCACCGTTTGATCGGTACCATTCGCGACTGCTTCATCGTCATCTACGAATAACTTTGTGCTTGGATGCGTTGTGCTGGGCACATCATGAATGAAAGTAATGATCGCCGGGCTATAGTTAATGATCTCCTGGCCATCAACGTAAGCCTTGACATGCACTTGCCCTACAACCGGGCTGGTGTAGTAGAGATAGGCATTGCCGCCTGCAGAAGTAGTGACGGTAGCGCTGCCCACCGGATTACCGGTTCCGCTTACAACCACAAAAGTTACCTGTGCACCTCCTACCGGGTTTCCATTAGCATCGGCGATCCTTGCGCGAACACGGTTACGGTCCACATTGTCAGCAATCGCCATGTCATCTACAACAAACAACCTGGTCGACCCGCCTACAACATCCGGCGGGCCAGCTACAAATTTTACAGTAACAGAAGGCTGAGGGTTTATAATTGGAATATTGTTCACGGTGGCAGTAACGACTGCATCACCTGCTTTTTTACTGATCAGGTAACCAAAGAATTCACCGTTCGCATCCGTGACCCCAGAAAAGATATTATGCTTAAACTCACCCACACTTCCACTCGTAAGCGCAAAGCTCACCGCAGCACCGGGTACCGGATTGCCATTGGCATCGACTATGCGGGCTTTCACCACACCTTCATCCAGGTAATCCGCCGTGGCTACTGGCTCAACGGTAAGCAGAACCGTAGAAGGATTGGTTGGTTCAGGAACATCGGCTATAAATTCAACGATCGTAGGGATATCTCCATATTTAAAGTCGATGCCATTTAATTGGGCTTTTAATATCACTTTCCCTGCTACAAAACTTGTCAGTTCTATTTCAAATACCCCAGAGGCGTTGGTCAGGCCGTCCCATTGAGTGCTGACCGGAGTGGCTGTACCCGATTGGAGTATAAACTGTACGGCTGCCTTATCGATGGGTAGACCCCATTTATCCTTTACGGTAGCCCGTATGATGGTTCGGTCTGTATTATTGGCAATGGCCGTTCCTTTAATAATATCGATCCTGGTATTTTCGGAATCAACAGAAGGATTTTCCGCTTTAAAATATACGGTCACTGTTTTCTTGACAGGGCTGGTACCAATAGAGATGGAGATCGTAAACGCTCCCACCGAGGTCCGCCCTACGGAAAACGTTATCGAACCATCCGGCTGTGTCACCGGTGCTTGCGTAGTTCCATCAGGTAAGAAAAAGTACACCGGAACCTTATCCAGCGGATTGTTGTCCTTATCCACTACCACTACCTTAACAATATTCTGGTCAATACCGTTAGCGATCGAGTTATTCTTGACAATAACGAATTGCGACTTTGTCAGATCCGGGTCGGTTGCCACAGGCGGCTTGCCCGCGTCTCCTGTAAATGCGAAAACGCCCGTATGTACGCCCAGCATACACACAAGCATGGCAAATAGTACCGTCAAATAGCTTTTGAAACGGTTAGCCCCAGTTACGATCGCGGGGACAGCGGGTTCTGACAAAGTAACCATACGGTATAGAGTTTAGTCAATATCAAAATCTATTACTGCGCTACAATGCTTCAAAGCACTATAGATACGATGATCGTTACCGGTGACACCGGTAAGTAATGATTAGGTTATTGATTACAGGGAAAAGTAAAATGCACGGTGTAACCCCTGTCAACGTTGAATAGCCGCCGCACTGTTGGCTGTGTCGCCATTGTGTTGCGTACTCTCTTCGAGACAGCTTAATAACACCCGGTAAACAAAAGGCAGAAAAGGCCTGGATAGTGTAGGGGTTAGGGTCATGATATTGGTTTTAAAAAGTTTAGTATACGGTTTTTAGGATCGATATTGGATTGATGCTTTGCGTGTAAAATTATATCTGTTTCGGGGAATTCAAAATATCCCCTCAAACATTCATAATTCACCTATATATAACACCTATAACTTTTCCGATGCCGATAAAATTGTATCGTTTTGGGAATTTATTTCAGGATGGGTATAATTACGCATAACCCCATTGGATAAGGCATTCAGGCTTTCTTAAACTGGGAAATTGACACGTAAAATACCGCTATTGAGATGTGCAAGGGGTTAACCCCAATTTTTCCACAGTCACAATCGTATTTTTACGAACCTGCTCCCCGCTTGGCATATTAAATAATTAACAATACCACTATTCTGCCCTACCCTGCCCCCAAATTGCCGCTAATATGTCCAAATTGTTAAGAAAACCATACGGGATAGATACTTTTAAACTCTTTTTTTACCTTTTTTGAGCGTTGGACATCATGGCAATTTATTAGCTAAACCCTTGCTGGACTTGCGTTTCACAAAGCCTATCGAAGCTTTACGATAGGGAAACCAGGCTTTTTTTGGTTTTGGGGGCGTGAATTCCCGGTTTATGTTTGCATCATGAAATAAAGAGAACGCAGATCAGGCGTTCATCTCCGGAGAAACTCCTCCTTCTTTTCTGCCTTCAATTGCCTGCCCGGTTGCCCATCCATACGAAGATTTTCTCAAAAACTGTATTTAAAAACTTTTAAACATACTATTATGAAAACGCTGAGAAATTATGGAATGATGGCGATCGCCCTGGTGGCTTTTACTGTAGCCTTTACAAACACCACACTGGCTAACAACGAAAAAGAAAAAGTAGCTGCCGCTATAGAACTGAAGTTCATTGGTCACTACGAAAACCAACCGGTTTTCCAACTGAACCTGACCAACAAAGAAGAAGATGAGTTTACCATTACTTTCCGCGATGACTTCGGCAACGTACTGTACAGCACTAAAGTAAAAGGCACAACGATCTCCAAGAAATTTATGCTGAATGTAGAAGAGATCGGTGACAATGTATTGAATGTGGAAGTAAGATCTAAGAAGAACGCTCAAAGCGAAGTGTACAAGATCAACAGAAACCGCAGCTACGTAGAAGAAACAGTTGTCAGCAAGATAAAATAGTTTACAGGCCGCTTACCTTCTTGAAACAGGGAGTATCAGCAATGATGCTCCCTTTTCTTTTTACGATGGGGATGTTTGAGCTGGCTTTGAAATGATGTTATCACTACATACACAAAAGAAAAGGGTCACTGCCATATTGCGGTGCCCCTTTTCTCTTATATAGTCCGATCAATTAAGCTGCTTTTAAACGTCAGTTTGCTTTTTCTTGCCAAACAATGTAGTATAAAAAATGGGGACCACAAAGATGGAAATAGTCAGGATAGATACCCCCCAATCGGCCGCATGACTTCCCAGAAACTTACTGAAGGTGGTATCCGGCTGAAAATGTTCATAAAGCGATAACATCAACTTGAGACCTAGGATGGCAATGACAATAAAGGCTGCCGTCTCGAGAAAAGCAAACTTCTCCATGAGCTTAACAAATCCCTGCGCCACAAAGCGCATGGCAAGTATACCGATGAATACGCCCAACCAGATCAGGATGATATTGTCGGAGAAAGCAACTGCGGCAAAAACATTATCGATAGAGAAAGCCAGATCCATGATCTCTACCAGGGCTACTGTTGCCCAGAAATTACCAAGCGCACCTACTGTTACCCGATACAACCAATTACTTTTTTTGTCTAACGTATCATCTTCTTCCTCGATCGTTTTTTTACTCTTCCACCAATCCCATACCAGGTACAATAAGTATAAACCACCAAGTGGTTTCAACCACCAGATCTTAATGATATAGGCCGCCAGCAGTAAACAAATACCACGAAACACATAGGCACCAATGATCCCATAACGCAGCGCCCGGCTCCTTTGCTCCTTTGGCAGATCCATGACCATCGTAGCGAGCACGGCAGCATTATCCACAGATAACAGACTTTCAATAACAATGAGATTCCCAACGACCGCCAACGCAGCCCACGGATTGTTGAGTATCTCCTGGATCATTTCATTCATGATGTACGCTTGTTTATGTAAACTTCCTTAAAACCTTAAAAATCACCCACCCTACGGACAGTTTGGGGCGTTCAAAACTATAACATCCCGCTGAATTTTTACCGATAGATTCCGTTGCGAGCCGGCTTGGGCTGTTTTTACAGCCCTCCCTGCAAGTGCCTCCTGCGGGAAATCGGCCTGCAATTTAAATAATATTTGGGGCCAAAAACGGCTTGGGCATCATGGCTCCAAAAACCTGAAACGCAGTACCAGTCTACATTTTAACATTTCCCTCACGCGTTTAGCATGCTGAAATCAGCCTTTTGTTGTGTTGTGGAGCGGTAAATCCCGCTGTAAGTTTGCATCATGAACGAAGGGAATTACAAAACACCGCCCCTTCAGAACAAAAGAACACTAAAGCGGTAGACAATAAGTCCCCAGAAGGGGCAGGCAGCCTGGAAATGGCGCCGACGATTCCAACCGATTGCCAGGCCTGCTGAACCATTTCGTAAAAAACAAAATAATATAAAGAGTATGAAAATCATGAAGAACATCGCAATCCTGCTGATCGCATTTGTAGCCCTTTCAACTACAACCCTGGCCAATGGCGAAAAGACTCCCGCAACATCAACTATAGAGCTGAAATTCATCGGCCACTACGAGAACCAACCCGTTTTCCAACTGAACCTGAACAATGCCACTGAAGACGAATACGCAATCACCTTCCGTGATGAGTTTGGCAACGTACTGTATGCTGCCAAAGTAAAAGGTAGCAACATCTCCAAAAAGTTCATGTTGAACACGGAAGAAATTGGTGACAATGTGCTGAATGTAGAAGTAAAGTCAAAGAAGAACGATAAGTCTGAAGTATACCAGATCAACAGAAACCGCAGCATTGTTGAGGAAACTGTTGTGAACAAGGTTAAGTAATTAGTTTTCAGCTACAGTTAGTTTTCGTTTATGTGTTTGAGTACACCGGACTGCACCGGTGTACTTTTTTTTGTACCTGCTCAATCAAAATCAGCTACAGGATGCTGTTTATAGATCATGTCAGGAACGTTCTTCATGGTCCATGTTTCCTGCCAGGTAATAAATTGTTGTTGCAGTTGAGGATAGGCCAACATCAGCATCGCTTTGGAAGAATTGACATTGACCCGTACCCGTCCATGTTCTGCATAGGTTTTCTCCCCATCTTTATTGGTAAGGCCCGATACCCATACAGGGGTAATGCCGCGCATAGATCGGAGGGTAGAGGCCGCAGGTAGGTTGGTCACCGAACCTGGATCAAACGCGTACTGCGCTCTATAGGCCTCCACTTCATCTTCAAGGTCTTGCAGATAACACTTATTGAAGCGGGCATCAAACATGATCTCACCGGTTTCATATTGCCAGCCATGCATCAGTTCGTGAATAAAGTTGGCAGTAGAGCCTACAGAAAGTATGATGCACTTTTTATGAACATCCCAGGAGGTAGAGCCCACGTCATTGCTGGTTCCTTTCAGCACATACTCAACATCGCTGTTTTCCAGTATGCCGATCTGGGCAATGACCTTTTCTAACTTGTCAAATCTTGCTTGAAGAACAGCCAGATCCTGTTGCGCTTTATCGCTTTTACACTTGGCCCGGTCGAGGATGGCGTAGGAAAGACTATCCCGTTTTGCAAGGATCAACTCCTTATGCCTGGACCATTCGCCCAGACTCAAGGAGTTGATGCCTTTGGGAGAAAGTATTGTTGCTGAAACTGGAATGGGATCATTCGCAACAGATGGAGCGGGATGGCTGGTAACAGCTCCCATACAGACAAGGTTAATGTACAAGACATAGGTAAGGTGAATGGACATATAGCTAAGGTTTAATGGAATGTCAATATCTTATCAGCCATGCCTACGCACGGTCAGCCAATCGATTCAGCCTAAAACTTCGGGTATGTCTTCAACTTGTACGGAGTTCGACGCATTGGTTGTCGGTCAGGGGAAGTGTGGTGCTACTGTTGTTACGCCTTTGGGACTAATCAGAATTGCGGAACAAGTTTAACGAGATTTCGCCCCATTCTCAACATTTCAATGTTAAAAGTATATTTATTTTGATCTATGTTAAGATGTCGCCAACAACACTAAGTGGAAACCTATAATGAAAATAAGCAGATTGGTGTAAGCCGACCCGAAGGAGGTAGGTCGATAAAAGGTGAAAGGGCAGCTGTAATGGCTGCCCTTTCGGTTGTATAGCGATACTGTTTGGTGCGGTATTATCCGATAACTGTAGCGGCACGTTTACCCACGAAATCCCAGTTTACAGCGTTGAACCAGGCCGTAATATAGTCAGGACGACGATTCTGGTATTTCAGGTAATAAGCATGCTCCCATACGTCGAGCCCGAGGATCGGAAATCCTTTAACTTCCGCGACGTCCATCAGCGGATTATCCTGGTTGGGCGTGGAAACGATAGACAGTTTCTTGTCATTGTTCGCTATTAACCAGGCCCATCCACTACCGAAACGTCCTTTGGCAGCGTCGGAGAATTGTGTTTTGAAGGCATCGAATGAGTTGAAGTCTTTCTCGATAGCAGACAACAACTTACCCGAAGGCTTAGCCCCATCTACGGGCGCCTTGAGCGTTTTCCAGAATAACTCGTGGTTATAATGCCCACCGGCGTTGTTACGCATTTTAGGAGAATATTTGGATACACCTGCCAGTAAAGTCTCCAGCGAAGTCACTTTGGTATCGACCTTTTCGGCAGTAACCGCTTCGCCAAGAGCCTTGGCGTAAGCTGCCGCATGTTTGGTGTAATGGATCTCCATCGTCATGGCGTCGATAGAGGGCTCCAGGGCATTGTAGGCGTACGGCAGCGGTTGCTGTTCATACGGCGTAGAAGCGCCGGCAGTTACGGCAGGGGCCTGATTGCAACCGGCAGCCAGTGAATCGAGCACTGGCAATGCAAAAGCAGCTGCCAGTCCGGCCTTTCCTGTTTGTTTCAGGAACTCCCGACGGTTATTAGTGGTGTTTGCCATAGTATAGGTGTGTGTTTTATATTTGATGGAACAATATTACAATGATTGTGGAATGGGCCAATCTTTTTTTCCCGGCTGTTCATGCAATTTTAATACCTGATTATCAGGCACGGCGCTCCTTTTGACGGAACCATGTGCAACGCAATCGATCAGCTAGAAAGCAATATAATCAAGGCAGATAGGCCGCAGTGGCTCGTTGCAGCCAATGCCCGAATAGCTTGATCATCAGGCAAAGAGTGCCTGTTTATACGCAAACCAGGTTCAGACGCCTACCCCATACCAGGTCAGCCACCGATAAAAATTTCCCATCTGCGTAAACCGGAAAGGCTGGGAAATAGCCGTCGGCACTACGTATCCGGCAAATGACCGTGACAAAATACAGGGCACATAAAAAATTAATTTTCAAGTTCTTGTTTTTGAATTTGCTATTTGAATTTTTACTCTTATTTTTGCCCTCCCGAAAAAACGGAGAGGTGCCTGAGTGGCCGAAAGGGCCGGTTTGCTAAACCGTTATACGAGCTTAAACTTGTATCGAGGGTTCGAATCCCTCCCTCTCCGCTCCCGGTTGCAGAAGCAACCTTCAGGAAGTAAAACGCCTGAACACCGGCAAAGAAAATAGATTGCCCAATGCATTGTTGAAGCAGTCGACTCGGGAAGTAGCGCAGGCCGGTAGCGCACCTGGTTTGGGACCAGGGGGTCGCAGGTTCGAATCCTGTCTTCCCGACTGATAAAAAACCCGCAGCGAAAGCTGCGGGTTTTGTTTTTTCAGAGCATGCAGCTCTTGTACGCCAACGCAGCCTTTACGGATCAGGTTGGCTAATGGCGAAACTCAATAGCAATTCACCTTACTGTAAACCACACCTTACCCTGAAACACCCCCGTATCAGTAATACCCTGCACCATACATTGAAAAGTGCCGGTAACAAGATTGGTATGAAATGATACTTCAGCCTGGCCCTGATCATCCGTCAACAACAAGGGCGCCCAATAAAGCGTCGTTCTATGAAGTAACTCGGGCGGATTATCAGCGGTTACATCCAGATCATAAAACACCTCCGGATACCAGGTAGCATTGATGGACTGTATATGCTTAGGTCGCCCCGGGTAAGCACAATGATAAATGACAGACCTGGTACCCAACGCCCCTTCTACAGCATATCGTTCTCCTTCTACCGGCAACCGCGTTCCTTCTGCACCTTTGGGGTGTATCGGGCAATTCAAAAAACCAAGACGGCACACATAGTCATCGCACACACCATTATCGTTCATCTTCGACACATATTCATCCCGGTTTACCGTTCTCGTAATCACCACCTCCTCCAATAGTTTTCCTGGCGCCGCCCGCAACTGATCCTTTTCTTCCCAGGACAATTCATCGGCTTGCAATCCGTTCAACGGATAGTACCGTTGCGCAAGCTGCTCGTTTACTAGTTTCTCCGTACTATCGAGCAGCACTTCATACCCTATAGGCGTTTTCGATACCAGCGACAACAATAACTTTCTCTGTGCCTGTCCCCGCAAGGCAGCTGCCGGCAGATCAAAGCGACCAGCCTCGTCGGTTGAAAGGATGATGGTCGACTCGCCGGCCAGTAGCAACTGAGCTGGCTTTTTCAACTTGCGTCCCGTATACACAACAGCTCCACCACGCAAAGGTCCGGCAGGAACTATATCCCGGAAAGCATCCGGAACATGACCTGCCAGCATAGGCAGCACTGTTTCCAATCGTCCGGGTGGCATGTCAGAAAAAGCCCACGAGGGCGGTTGCCCGATATGCCGCCCAATACCATCATACTGCACAATATCGACCGGCTGACTACCAAGCGTTTTGGCAGCGGCCACCGAGAAGGAAAAAGCACCTTTTACCGGTCGCCCCTGTTGATCTTTTAAGGAAATCCTTGCCGTCACTATAGATTGCGTACGGTATTGACTGGAATCGGTTATAACGTTGGCAATCATATGATCGCGTGGCAGCACTACTACCCTGCAGGCTTGTTGCCAGGTTCCCTGTTCATCGTACATCACCAGGTTGATAAGCCCTTGCGGCCAGTCGGCTACCGGCAATTTTACCAAACCTCTACCGGCAGGCAATGCCACCATCATATTAAACAACAAACTCCGCTGGTCGTGCGCGACCAACAGACATTGCTTACCGGGTGCTGGCACCATGACCTCCATCAACAGGCTGTCTTTCACTATAGGGTTGCGTACGTGCAGTCCATAGCCCGATCGTTGTATCGCAGGAAACGATCCATGTAGTACTGCATCGCCTGGCATGCGTAATGTATACTCCCTACCCGCCACTGGTGTAAATACGAAGGCCCCTATACCTGTACGATCAGTCTGAAAGCTGGCAACACTGTCTCCGTTTTCCAACAACACCAGCCGCGTCGCCAATGTGTGGTAATTCCTATTGTGCACCTGCACCGTCATACGCGTCTTTACGCTGCTGACCAATTGACCACCTTCAGGATAATAGCGGGCTAGCCATTCCGGTGCCTCCCATTGCACCACTTGTTTAAAAGGCATCCACTTGTCTGGCCCGCCTACCTGCCCCCTGATCTCCAATACACCTCCCGCATGAGAAGTGGACACACTGACCGGAAATTCTCCAAAAGCATCGGTTTTACCAGTTGATTGTCCGATAAGCTGCCCGTCAGCATACAGAAAATACCGGCAACTGGTGTTGCCCGCCAACCCGCCTTTTGCTGTGGTAATTCGTCCCAGGAGGCGCAGTGAATCATTGGCCTGCGAAGGCTTTACCGAAAACCTGATCCCGTAAGGAGGTTTACCGGCCCCTAATAAGGTGATGGGTTGCCGGAAAACAGGCAGTTGATCAGCCTCTAAAAAACGATTGGTATACGCAATAAGACTGTATTCACCTGCTTGCAGGGAATCTGGCACAGGCATATTGCCACTACCCAGCCCTTGCTGCAACACATACCTGCCCGAACAGACAGGTTGCTGCGTCATATCGTTGACGAGTGCTATGTACAAAGTATGGTAGCGGCTTATATCGGCACTATGTAACAGGTAGGCAGTAAACCAGATATCATCTGTATGGGCATAGACAGATTTATCAGTATGAAGATACAGGTCGGCTACACCGCGCGCGGTGTCACTCAAAGGCAATTTCTTTTCAATACTGGCTACGATGGCATCGATATCCTGAGCACGGACCGATAGGGAAAAGAACAAGAACAAGCAGGATAGAAGGCGCGCATAACGCATATGGCTGGCTTATTCCCTAATTTACGTCATTCCCGGTCAACCTACAGCAAAAGCGGATAAAATCCCCATAACCTGCAGAGAAATCCCAACCAGGACTTTACCAATAAGGCCACCGCAGCGGCTTACAGCGCGACCTGCTCTTTCACTTCCTGCTCCATAGCCCTCACCTTCATGGTGCGATAGGCTGATATACCCGAAATGATGATCTTCAACCCATTTTCATTGACAATTTGAAGGTGGGCTTTGATCTGCTCGGTCAATCCCTTTATCAACTGAAAACCCAGGGTAGTAGAATTGGTAAAATCAAAATCATGGTGAAGTCCTCTGCCATTATCCGCCATCACCAGCTCATACACATCATCATCGGTCGCTTTCAGGCAAATGCTGATCTTTCCCAAGTGGTCTCCGAATGCGTATTTCATGGAATTGGTTACCGCCTCGTTGATGATCAGGCCCAGGGGTACCGCTTCTTCTACATTGAAGGCCGTGTGGTCGATGTCCAAATCAATACGAACGGAACGGTACTGGCTAAAGCACTCTTTCAGATGGTCTACCAGTTCAGGTATATAGTCGGCCATATCAATCGTCTTGTTATCGTCTGTCTGGTAAAGCTTTTGGTGAATGAGTGACATCGAAAAGATACGTGATTGGGAATGCTGTATTGCCTCCAAAGCATCATCCTGCAGGTGGGTGGATTGCGACTCCAATAAACTGACAATCGTATGCAGGTTGTTTTTAACGCGGTGATGCATTTCCTTCAATAGCCAACTCTTATCTTTCACAAGTTGCTGCAAGAGGGCATTCTTATCGGAAATAACTTTGTTCGACCTCAGTTTGGTCCAGAACAACCAGCAGAGCAAAGCAACGATCACCAATAAAAGGGCGATGACAAGCAGCGTAACTTTCCGGCGTGCTTTATCTCTGTCGATATTCGCCTTTTGCTCCAGAGAGTTTTTCTCGAGGATTTCAAATTCCCGGGCTTTGAGTTGCAAGGCAATTTGATTTTTTTGGCTAAGCAGCGATGTCTCTGTCAACTTGGCCTCCCGGATCTGCGCTTCCTGTTCCATTCTCTCGGCGTTGTGGTGGAGGATCAGAATATTTTCTTTCTGGGCACGCAGTTCAGCTTCCTTTTTACTGGTTTGGTATTGCGTCTCCAGCTCTTCCGCGAGCCGGGCCTTACCCACCGTAAACAAAGAGTCGGAGAGCGTTTTGCTTTTTGACAACAATTGGTACGCTTGTTCATATTGCCCAATCGCGGCTTCCGCATTGGCCAGGTACTGTAGGTTATTGGCGATCACGGAATTATTTTCGACACCCAACATGGATTGCGCTTTACGCAGAAATTCAACGGCCTTTTTAATATTCCCCCAGTCATAGTAGAGTTTGCCCAGGTAATGATACACCTTGCCATGCGGCATATTATTCAATTCGGCGAAATGAATAGATTGCTGATAATTCAATTCAGCCTCCCGGTACTGCTTCATTTCACCATGCACACGGGCCTGTGCCAAATGAAAAAAACTTCGATCGATATCCGACTGCATAGGCAATTTTCGTTGCAGCGATTGTAGCGCCGGCCACACTTCCACCGTTCGCCCAAGCATCTGCAGGCTATAACAGTAATTGATGGCCACTGCATACATACTAACAGTCTTAGCAAATCGAAACGGATCAGCGAGCAGTTTCCCGCCGTAATAGACCACCTTGTCGTGCTTTTCCTGACGGCCGTTTAGGACATTCAAACAGAAGTAGACCAAGGCAACATCCTCATCACGGCTGTTTGCCTGCAGCGTTTTCTCCGCTTGTATGGCAAAGTCCATGGCTTTGTAATAATTACCTTCGCCAGCATATAATTGGCTTGCATCACACAATACCCTTGTCCGGGAAGTATACCCCTGCCCATCATCATACGTAAGTGCCAGGAAATAATATTTTTCTGCAAGTGCCGGCTGGTGTCGTCCTTTGTACTGGTTAGCAATTTGCTCCAGGGCCAATACGGTTCCATTCCACTGTGCTTTTGTTTTGCGTGCCAATCGCTGGGCAACCTCACTATAGGCTATTGCAGAGTCCAGGATTTTTCGGCTTGTAGGGAAAGAAGCTGACCTATGGCAATTGAAGATCGTCAGACACAACAATAGCTTAAGCCTGGTGGTATCATTCATTACCGGCAGTAATTTCTCGGCCGATGAAAAATCTTCCTGTTCCACATGGATCATACCTCTCAGCAACATGGCTTGCTGCACCACGGTCTCACTATGAAGGCGGGTGCCGACTTCACCCAGTAACCGACCGAAGACCAATGCACTGTCAAGATCACGCTGGGTCTGTCCATCTTTATATAGATAGGCATAGCCAAGCTGCAATAGGGTGGCGACCTTTCGGCCATCTGTACGGTTATGCTGTAATTCGGTCAGCAAGGCAGGTATCCGTTCCTGACCTATCCAAATTTCTCCAGGCAAATACTGCCCATAGCCTATGGAGCAATGAAAGACAACAGCTATCAATAGCGCAAGCTTTTTCATTTTGGTTGGTTTCGGCAACAGGTTAAAGTTAGTCAATTAGGCAAGCCGTAAAATAGGCCCCTCACCGTACCGTTACCAGTTTGCGCTTTTTTGATACCTAACCTCGTACAGCGGACCACTGAGAGCAACCCAACCGGCGAGTCAGCCAACCCAACCGGCCTGCTGAAAAGCAAACTGGCCCGCCGAATGAACGACAGGCCAGAACACTTATAATATAATTATCTAACTAAGCGACAGGCTCAGGTTTACGGATCTTCTCTTTTTCAAATTTCACTTCACCAGTTTCCACCTGGTAAAAAGCGGCCGCCAGGCCAATCTCACCATTTTCATACATTTCACGGAGAATGGGGCTGCGCTCCAGGATCTCTTCGAGGGAGATCTGGGTATTGGCATGGGCTACTGCCTCTACAAACTCAGGACCGGATCCCTCCTTACCCTCTTCACTGACTTTGTCGATCGCAGGCTGCACCTTTTTGAGCAATCCGGTCAGGTTACCAAGTTCTACATGGTTGCAGGCTCCCTTGATAGCGCCGCATTTGCTGTGTCCCAACACCACGATGAGCTTGGAACCAGCCACTTTACAGGCAAACTCCATGCTGCCCACGATGTCGTCGTTCACCACGTTGCCGGCAATACGTACGCTGAATACATCACCCAGCCCCTGGTCGAATACCAGCTCAGCAGAAGTACGGCTATCGATACAACTCAGGATCACCGCGAAAGGCCATTGCCCCTCTTTGGTTTCGTTTACCTGCTGTAGCAGATCACGGTTGTATTTCAGGTTGCTGATAAAGCGTTTATTGCCTTCCTTCAGGAATTCCAGGGCCATTTCAGGAGTCGTCGTTGACTGCGTTTCTTTATTATGTGTCCTCATGATCGAAGTTTTTTGTTTGTTTTTGGGATGTATAAAATAACAGCTCAATACCGCAGTCGTGTAAAGACCAGGGTTGGGCATATTGATTCAAAAATGTAGGGGATAGCCGGTTACGCTTGTCGCAACTGGTCAATAAGAACAGGCTGGTTACAGCAAATGAGTGGAAAGCTCGGGAGGTAATAACAGATCATCGCCATGTTGCCAGGGAAGATTGTCCGTGCGATGAACATAAAAGCTGATCTTACCCGATGGCTTAAATTGATCTCCGGTCCAGTGACTCAGGTCGTATTCCTCCATGAAAGAAGGATCTTCATCGATCAGGTGTTTCACCGCTTCTGTTTCCGTTTCGGCACAAAGCGCAGATTCAATATCGGCCAGCTTCGTTTTCACGGGTGTCGTCAGGCGGTAGAAGTTCACCCCCAGCAACAGCAGGAAACAAATTGCGGTCAATATTTTAACAAGGCTTTGCATGTCCTTGCGAATATAGACAAAAGCCGAAATAAACGCGCCAGCAGCCTGTTAAATATATATTAGGAAGAGTGAATATCAGTGAATTACAAATAAATCTAATTGAGGAAGGTATAATGCATTCATCTATTTCTGAGCCGGCAGCGCTTCTAATATCTTGCCGATCATTTCTCCCATATTCCTGTTCTCTATCCACCGCACCACGGCTACCAACTCGTGTTCCGGATCGACATAAATAATATTGGTACCATTGCCGACATGTATAAAGGAGGTGACCGGTGCCTTGGCGGCCATCTTATGGTCGGTATTCAGGAACCAGTTCATATAACCATACGTGTTGTTGGCGGCAGTCGGCGTCAATGCCTGTTTCACCCATTGTTCCGATAATAGCTGCTTGCCCTCCCACTTGCCCCGGTGTAAGGTCAACAAGCCAAAACGGGCCATGTCATAGGCATGTATGTACATGCCACCGCCCCAGTGCCCACCGCCACTCACGGATTGTACCGGAACACCATCGAGCACGATCCAGGAATTGTTGTAGCCCATCCAGCGCCAGGTAGTGGAAGCGCCGATCGGCTCCATGATCTGGGTTTTTAGTACCTGGGGCAGCGGCTGCCGCCATACCTGCGTAGCAGCCAGTGCTAACGCATTTACCCGTACATCGTTGTATTTATAGACCGTACCAGGATTGTTGCGTGCCCGGGTACGCCAGGTGCTGCTATCGCCCTGCGGACGATCGGCCCAGTCGGGCTTGCCCCATAACGTACCTTCCCAGTCACTCGTTTGCCGTAGCATCACCTCCCAGGTGAGCATGCGGTTGTGAGCCGAGGCAAAAGGCGTGATCACTTCCGTAGCGCCGCCCGGATGAAACACTTCGATCGGCGGTATATAGTTAGCTACTGTGTCATTTACACTTCGAATCAATCCCCGATCCACCGCTAATCCTACCACGGTAGATAGAAAACTCTTGGTAACACTATGGGTTATATCGACCCGCCAGGGATTGCCCCATTCTGCGACCACATATCCTTTGTAAATAATAAGTCCGCTGGGATCTGCCCGGTCTTCCAAGGCACCTACCGGCTCACTGAAAGGCTCCCGCCCAAATGACTGCCGTTGCGCCGCCACCATATTCCGGGGCTGCTTCGATTCATAACGCTTGGCAAATGCTATGGCAGAATCGATCTTTACCGGGTCCAGCCCGAGGTTTTGTGGCAAACGATGCGCCCAACGGTCCCGGGGCGGAAAATAGGGTTTCGTTCGCTGCTGGGCCAAGGCGGCAACACCCATCATCAGCAGGCAGGTAAGAGAAAGCGATTTCATCATGAGTATTAGACGCTATTTTAGGCGAACATACTGCTCGATATTCAGCCTGTCAACTCCAAGATCTTTGATATGCTCTACCCCACGCTGTACCAGCGTATCACCTTTGATAGTCACAGTAAATTCAAACGAATTTCCCTCCCATTGGCGGGCAGTGCAATATTCCAGGTGTTCGGTATACAGGGAGTCCTTCAGCGTGTAGCTGCCCCCACCAGAAGAATAGATGGCTGCCGAATCTTTCCCTTTCGCCAGGTCGTGGTGCAAAAAGGCAAAATGATCGTCGTTGATGATCTTGATAAAGGACTGACCTTTCGTGTAGTCGGTCACCACCGTATCCCCTTTTTCGATGAGTGTACCGGTTTGCAGTTTCCAGGTACCTATCAGGGCAGGCGCCGCTTTGACCGGCGCAGGTGGCGTTTGGCAGGAGATAATAATACCCGCAAATAAAGCAGTAACAGTTAGTTTGATCATATTGGCATGTTTCGACAACCAATATACAAACTAATCCGTGTGACTGGTCAACTAATGCAGGTGATAGGTGATGCCCAGCGTACCGAAAATATTATAGAGCGGAAAATCCATGCCCTGAAAGGAAGACGGGAACAAAGGGCGCAGACCCCAGCTTAATTGTACCGAAGCCGATAATTTACGGGCGATCAGCAGGTCACCGCCACCATATAATCCCACGTCAAAACTGTTGATCTCATCGCCAAAATCGAAGGTAGCCACGTCTATATTTACCTTTTCACCGGTAGGACCTCCATTTCGGATATAGCCATCTGATACATTGCCTTCAAATTCGGAACTGAATAACCATGACATATACAGGCCCAGCCTGGCCTTCCAGCGGCGATTGAACTGGTAAACCCCATATACCGGAACGGTTACATAAGCATTACTCATCCGGGTCTCGTTACTACCGGAGAAGGTGCCGGTGAAATCATTGGTCTGGTCGCCGTCCTTCACAGAAATGATGGTGGGGAAATAGATCACTTGTGCACGTGTGCCCATTGCTTTATAGTCAAGCTTCACAGAAGCTCCGATACCCCATTTTTGGGGCAGCAGGTATATATATTCATACCCGATAGAAGGTGACATCCTTGGCCACCATCCATCTATCTTTCGGATGGTATTGGGAAATGGTACAGGAGCCGCAGCACCGAGGTTGAAGCCAGCCAATACATTGCTTTCATGCCGGCGCGTTCGTACCGTTTCCTTGTCAGACGACTGGGCAACCGTAGCTATAGCCGTCAATAACATTAAATAGATCAATAGAGATTGCTTCATAGATCGTGTTAATAGATAATACGCAAACTGTCAACGACCAGGCGGCTGCCAATAGCCCCACGATAGGTATCTCCATACTGACTTGATGAGACCACAATGGCCATCATGTGTTTGCCCGTCAGTGGGGCTGTCGTTGCATACTCGAAGGGGATATCGAAACGGGTGAATTGAGCATGATCCCCGGTTGTCTTCAAACGAGCTGTGGCTACGATCCGGTCGGATGTATTGATATTAGTGCCATCCAGCCGGGTATTACCTTTAAACAATACCGCATAGATCGAACAACTGTCTTTCATGCCTGGTACTGCATTACCCTCTTTATCCTGGAAAATCGAACCCGCTGTGTACTTAAAATATCCCGAAAAGCGTCTGGGCCGTCCGGCAAAAGGCTGGCCGAATTCCGTTGCGGTCAGCGGATTGACGAAAGCATTCAGCGAATTAAAAGTGCCGGTAAACAACGAACCAGCGAACAGCCGGATACCAACAAGTCCCGAGAGCGCTGTTCCCTTCAAGGTGACCAGTTCAGCCGCTTTCATACCATACATATGATCTGAGGTAGAGCGGGTGGGATAAGATGAAGGATCTTTACTGACACCGGATAAAGCTACACCCGGGTTGCCAGTCGTCCACACCATGCTTCCATCATCCTCTACCGGGTATGCATACTTATCGGTTGGTTGTATTTCCCAGTGTTCAAAATCGAAAGCCCAATTGCCGATGGAAGCGAGCTCAACGGTATAACGTTTGGCATACCGACCATCTTGTGAGCGGGTCACGTAATGAATGGTGTCGCCACCAAAAAAAATGGAGTCTCCGGAAGCAGGCGTTACCGTTGCCCCGGCCGAAGTAGTAATGAAAGGTGCAAAACCGCTATCATAGGCATCGTCAGTAAGATGCAATACGATCTTGCTGTTTACCTGGTCAATGAAAACATCAGCCAGCAGCAGATCCTTATCGATAGTAAATGATTCGATGTCCGCTTCCGGGTTTAAGGGAGGGTCCTTGATGCAGGAGATCATCAGAAGCATTATAATAGCAATCCAGCCGACAGGTTTGATCAGCATATTGTACAATTTAATAGGTGCACGGGTAATCTGATGGCAGGCAGGGTCGAAGTTATTACTGCTAAGTTCTGCCATTTTTCTTAAAGGTGTATTATATTCCGGTAGCAAATTGCTCGTTTTTTGGGCATACAACTCCGGCCGGTATTAAATCACATTCCTTGTTCCAGGATACCGCGATATCCTTAAAATAAAAGTCCCGCTTGGATGAAGCGGGACTTTTTATAAGCAATTAATGTTATTATCACATGGCGGCAAGCTGAACCTTCTGTTGCAATTCCATCACGCTTTCGCGGAAGGTGCTGTCAGTGTCCATAAGATCCTTAACGGTTTGGCAGGAGTGAATGACGGTGGTATGGTCACGACCGCCGAAATGTTCTCCTATGGTTTTCAGTGAATTCTTGGTGAAAGCTTTGGCAAGATACATAGTGATCTGCCTTGCCTGCACGATCTCCCGTTTACGGGTTTTCTGCAGCAACTTATCATAGGATACATCGAAATACTCGCAGACCATTTTCTGGATGGTTTCGATGGTAATTTCTTTGCTACTTGTTTTCACAAAATTACGGAGTACGCGTTTAGCGAGATCAAGGTCGATTTCCCGCTTATTTAGCGAAGATTGTGCCAATAATGAGATCAAGGCACCCTCCAATTCCCGTACGTTGCTATTGATATTATAGGCCAGGTATTTGACTACTTCACGCGGCATATCGAGGCCGTCGTTTTTCATTTTCCTGTCCAGGATCTCGATACGTGTTTCATAATCAGGCACCTGCAGATCAGCACTCAACCCCCAGCGGAAACGGCTCAACAAACGCTCCTGTACGCCTTCCAGGTCTTTGGGAGGCTTGTCGGAAGTAAGGATCAATTGCTTACCACTTTGGTGCAGGTGGTTGAAGATCGCAAAGAAGGCATCCTGCGATTTTTCGGCCCGGTTGAAGAACTGAACGTCATCAATGATCAACACATCGACCAGCTGATAGAAGTGAATGAAGTCATTGATCGCATTGTTGCGGCTATGGTCCTGAAACTGGTTGATGAACTTTTCGGAACTAACATATAAAACGACCTTGTTTGAGTGGAGTCGTTTTACGTCGTTACCAATGGCCTGGGCCAGGTGGGTTTTACCCAAACCTACGCCACCATATATTACCAGTGGATTGAAGGAGCTGGCACCTGGCTTCTCTCCAACCGTTTTACCGGCACGGCGGGCAACCCGGTTGCTATCACCTTCCACAAAATTCTCAAATGTGTAAATGGGATTTAACTGTGGATCGATCTGCATCTTCTTCAACCCGGGAATCACAAATGGATTCTTTACCGGATTGTGAATAATGAGCGGAAAATCCATTTCATTGCTGGAGTAAGTTTTGTAACCATGTGTAGGAATGTCCATAGTCAACGGTTTGTTGTTATGATTTCCACTATCTACCATGATCCGGTATTCCAGCTGCGCTTCTTTACCCAACACCCTGCGCAAAGTCTTTGCCAGTAAGTTTACATAATGCTCTTCGAGGTACTCATAAAAGAATTGGCTGGGAACCTGAATCACCAACACGTTGCCTTTTATCTCCACAGGTTTAATCGGCTCGAACCAAGTTTTGAAATGTTGCCACTCAACGATGTCCTTTATTATCTCCAAACAATTGACCCAAACTTTATCAAAAGACTTTGTCATTACGCTAACAGCAGTTTATTATGTTGAGTTAAGATTATTCTGAACTAAATCATGCCGCCTTGAACCGTGTTTTTCTATGGATGTTGGATGGTGCTATACTTCCAAAAAAAGTTTTGCAGGGGTGCGAATATCAAAATTTCTATTTGAATAAAAAATTTTTTATTGCTTGGTAATCTGATCGCGCGCACAGATACCTACTCTGCAAATTTGCTGCCTTCTTTTTCGGGTATGACCCGAATGGCAACATTTAATTTATTGCTATAAAATCAGCTTGTGCTACAGTCAGTTCACAGGGTGGCAGTCGTATATATAACGACCGTTAAATAAGAAAGTACTACCGAATAATAAATTAAGTTAGCGATGCCAACTTATTTTACTATACTCCCTCAATACAACACGTTGTTATTGGCGATACAAGGTTTTAAGCGCCGGCTACGGACACCGGCAACTACTGGTTGATGCGATCCTTGAAATAGCATTCTACACAATACAAAAAAGAAATTCAGGATAGTTTTGCAGGAATACCGTATGAAGAAAGAAAAGGATGTCATATGGAATACAAACGCTCTCTTCATATGTAAGTTGTGATGCTATTGAAGATACAACTATTTTGATACGGCGCGCATATTGACCAGACTTTTTTTGCGCCTCATTTCCAAAACATGCTAATAATCATCAGCCCATTTTTTACCTGCAAAAAAACAAATATTTTCACTACCCACTTTCGGGTATAAACACGGTTTCTTTGATCTCCCTGAGCAATAGAACAATAGTTAGTTTATGCAAATTGTGTCGTGCAATTGCATAACCTGACATGACAATCTGCCGTATTAATTTTAGCGCTGAACTTATTATATATATCTATTTTTGCACTTCAGCCAAGGGGCCGCTCTTTATCAACCTTTCATCAACCGATTTTTAGGTTAACTGCCTAACATCATGCAACAACAATGTACGATCAAGCTGCTACCAGCCGAAGCAGCATCACCTGATAAGGTGCGTCAATATGCGGCTTCCCAATTTGGTATTGCACCCGCTGCGATTACCGGCTTTCATATCCTCAAACAATCCATAGATGCCCGTAGCAGACAACCCTGGATATTACTAACCCTCCGTGTATTCATCGGTGAGCCATTTCATGAACGGGAAATACAACACCTTATATTAAAGGATGTGTCCAAAGCTCCCCATAAAGTCATTGTGGTGGGGGCAGGACCGGCCGGCTTGTTTGCCGCTTTAAAACTGATCGAATCAGGTATCCAACCCATCCTGCTGGAGCGTGGTAAAGATGTGCGCTCACGCCGCCGTGATCTGGCCTTATTAAATAAGGAGGGCGTGATCAACCCCGATAGCAATTATTGCTTTGGTGAAGGCGGTGCCGGCACCTATAGCGATGGTAAACTATATACCCGAAGTACTAAACGCGGCGACGTCAACCGCATACTCAACATATTGGCGCAATTTGGCGCCGATGAAAAAATCCTATATGATGCCCACCCACATGTAGGCACCAACAAATTACCCCAGATCATTACCGCAATCCGGGAAAAGATCGTGGATTGTGGTGGCCTCTTTCTCTTCGAACAAAAAGTAACCGACTTACTTGTAACCGATGGCGTCATTAAAGCCGTTACAACAGCCAGCGGCGACCGCTTTGAAGGCGATGCCGTAATACTCGCAACCGGCCATTCGGCCAGAGATATCTTTGTGCTGTTGCGGGACAAAAATATACTCATAGAAGCCAAGCCTTTTGCGCTGGGCGTACGTATCGAACATCCCCAATCGCTGATCGATAGTATACAATACCATTGCACGACACGCGACGCCTTTTTGCCGCCTGCCTCTTATAGCCTGGTACAGCAGGTCAATGAACGCGGCGTATTCTCGTTCTGCATGTGCCCTGGCGGAATCATCGCCCCCGCATCCACCGATCCGGGCGAGCTGGTGGTAAACGGATGGTCACCCTCCAAACGCAATAACCCTTATGCCAATTCGGGTATGGTAGCCTCTGTCGAAATGCCGGATATTGCAGCCTGGATCAAAAAGGCCGGCAACAAAGCGCCGGTTACGCAGCAAGACCCCTTATCGGCCATGTATTTTCAGCAATGGGTGGAAAGAAAGTCCTTTGACTATGGCGGTGGTAAATTCGTAGCCCCCGCACAGCGTATGGCCGATTTTACCCAAAAGAAAGTATCCACTACCCTGCCCGACTGCTCCTACGTGCCCGGGCTTCAATCGGCCCCACTCAACGAAGTATTGCCCGATTTTATCTACCAGGCCCTCAGTGGTGCCTTCCGGGAGTTTGGCAAAAAAATGAGGGGCTATTTCTCCAACGAAGCCATATTGGTGGCTACCGAAAGCCGCACCTCTTCGCCCGTGCGGATACCCCGCGATCCACAAACACTGCAGCATCCCCAGGTAGCCGGGCTATATCCCTGTGCCGAAGGAGCAGGTTACGCCGGCGGTATTGTGAGTGCTGCCATGGACGGCGAACGGGTAGTTTCAGAAATTGTTAAAACATTGTTGTAATAAATCAGTCAATTCAGCTACTAAGAAAGCGGTTTCAGTTACCTTTCCAAGGTAAGGTTCGTTCCAACTTTAAAACCGCAACTCATGAATATCCTGGAGGTCAAACACCTGAAGAAGTATTTCGCTACCCAAAAGGCGGTAGACGATATCAGCTTTACCCTTGCCCCCGGCAGCATCTTTGGTATGCTCGGCCCCAATGGAGCCGGCAAAACTACCCTCATCCGCATGCTGACCGGTATCACTTTTCCCGATGAAGGAGAAATTCTCTTAAATGGCCGCCCCTTCGACCCCGTCAAAGACATGGTACAGATCGGCTATATGCCCGAAGAGAAGGGCTTATACAAGAAAATGAAGATCGGCGAACAGGCCCTGTACCTGGCTAGGCTGAAAGGCCTCGGCAAGCTCGACGCCATGGAAAAGACCCGGCAATGGTTCAAACGCTTTGAAATGGAAAGCTGGTGGAATAAAAAGGTGGAAGACCTCAGTAAGGGGATGCAGCAGAAACTGCAGTTCGTGACCACCGTATCCCACGCCCCCAAATTGATCATCCTCGACGAGCCCCTCAGCGGCCTCGACCCTGTCAATGCCGACCTGATCAAAAATGAAATATTCCGCCTTGCCCAGGAAGGCGCCAGCATCATATTCAGTACCCATCGGATGAAAGAGGTGGAAGAGATCTGCGACCATATCATCCTCGTCAACAAAGGCATCAAGGTGCTCGACGGTACGGTGAAGGCAATCAAGCAACAATACAAGGAAAACCTCTTTACCATTGGGCTCGATCAATTGCCTGCCACCGTCAGTTCCAGTGCTTTTGAGGTCGTCAAATCAGACAACGACCAGTTACTGCTCAAGGTAAACGAAGGCCATAACTCGAATGAAGTGCTGCAACACTTCCTGTCGACCGGCGCCACCATTACCAGCTTCTCCGAGCAGCTGCCTTCCCTGCACGACATCTTTATCCGGGTTGTCAACGACACCCCCACCGCCCGCCAATTTGAAAAAATAACTGCATAAACTTATTATATGAATAAGACCTGGATCGTCGCCGAACGCGAATTCAACAGCAGGGTAAAGAAGAAGACCTTTCTGTTGAGCACCATACTGTTTCCCCTGGTCATCTTTGGCTTCTATGGCCTGATGATCTATTTCTCCGTAAAAGGCAATGAAGACCTGAATATCGGGATCGCTGACCACGCCAACCTGTTCAACGGGAAACTGGACAACGACAAGGAAGTCAACTTCATCTTCATGAATGATGCCAGTGCAAAATCGCTGGAAGAAAAAGTAACCAAAAAGGAGATCAGCGGTTATGTATACGTTCCCGAAAACTACAACCTGCTTTCTTCGACAGATACGATCAATGTTATTTATAGCAAAACGATCGGTCTGATCAGCCAGGAGCGCATCGGCAGAAAGATCAATAAAGTGATCGAACAGAAACGCTTGCTGTCGCTCAACATCTCCCAGTCGCAATTGGATAGCGCTCGTCGCACCGCTGCCGTAGAATTTAAGCCCCTCTCTGGCGAAGCCGATAAGAACAAGGCCGGGCTCGCCTACGCCGTTGGTTTTATTTCCGGTTTTCTCATTTATATTATTCTCTTCATTTACGGTACGATGGTCATGCGTGGGGTGACCGAAGAAAAAACCTCCCGTATAGCCGAAGTGATCGTCAGCAGCGTGAAACCTTTTCAGCTGATGATGGGCAAGATCATTGGCATTGGCGCCGTGGGCCTGCTGCAGTTCATCATCTGGATACTGCTGGGTACAGCCACTATGGCCTTATTGCCCCTGCTAATGGGCGGCGGTGACGCCAGTGCCATACAAAATGTACCGGGCGCCGGCGGTGGCATGGCCGCCCAGGGATCTGGTGCGATGGCCGTGATCTTAGGCAACCTCAGCCAGATCAACTGGATGTTGTTGTTGCCCTGCTTCCTCTTCTACTTCCTCGGTGGTTATCTGTTGTACTCTTCGCTGTTTGCCGCAGTAGGCAGCGCGGTGAACGAAGATCCCCAGGAAGCACAAAGTCTATTGCTGCCCATCACCATGCCGATCATCTTCGCGATCGTGATCATGACCAAAGCAGTGAACGACCCTACCAGCGGACTGGCCGTATTTGGCAGTCTGTTCCCGCTCACCTCACCGGTGGTGATGATGGCCCGGATCGCGCATGGCGTACCAGATGGCGTATCCGCCCTGGAATTGATCCTCAGCATGGTGATCCTGGTAGCCGGCTTTATGTGTACCACCTGGTTGGCCGGCAAGATCTACCGCACCGGCATCCTGATGTATGGTAAGAAGCCTACCTGGAAGGAAATGGTAAAATGGGCTTTCAGAAAGAATTAAGCCAATGCCAATAGCAGAAAAGGGTGTATCAAAATGTTTTGATACACCCTTTTCCTTTTATACCCTCACCAGGAGCAGGCCAATCGCATCGCCAGCCATTAACTCTACGACCGTCATCGCCTCTGTACTGAAAGCTCCGTTTTTTATTGGGCCAACAGGGCAAGGCAGCTCCGCCGTTAACGTCTATATACAGGCAGCCTGCCCGGTTGTGCATTTCGTCTACTAATCTATCTGCTGTTTATGAGAAGATCACTACTGCTCTTGTTATCGGCTATTGCCACCTATACAGGCGTTGGCCAAACCATTGTTCAGCGCGACCCCGTCATTGAAAAGATGGTGGCAGGCGTGAGCGCCGACAGCCTCAAATCTTATATCACCCATCTCGTCGCCTTCGGCACCCGCAATACCCTCAGCACACAAGCCGATCCCAAACGAGGTATCGGAGCTGCCCGTCAATGGGTGCTCGGCAAATTCAACCAGTTTGCCCAACAGTCCGGCGGCCGCTTAACCGCCCTCATCGACACCACTACCCTGCCCCCCGATGGCCGCCGGGTCGATGCGCCACTGCTACTGGGCAATGTGGTCGCCACCCTGAAAGGCACGGATCCCACCGACAACCGCCTGTTCATCATCAGTGGTCACCTGGATAATATGCGTACCAGCGTGATGGACCGTATCGGCGATGCCCCAGGCGCCAATGACGACGGCAGCGGTGTGGCGGCTGTACTGGAATGCGCCCGCATCATGAGCCGTCAATCCTTTCCCGCCACCGTCATTTTTATTGCAGTGAGTGGAGAAGAACAAGGATTGCTGGGCGCCAAATTCATGGCCGACAAGCTGAAGAAAGACAACAAGTACATCGAAGCCGTTTTGAACAATGATATCATGGGCAGCAACAACAGTAGCGAAACCAATATCATCAACAACACGAAGATCCGGGTATTCAGCGAGGGGTTGCCGGCGTATGAGTTGGACAAAGCAGCCGCCAATATCCGTAACCTCGGCCTCGAAAACGATGGTAAAGCCCGTCAACTGGCCCGTTACGTGAAAGAGACCAGCGAACGCTATGTCGACAACCTCGAAGTGGTGCTGATCTATAGAAACGATCGTTTTCTGCGGGGTGGCGATCATACCCCCTATGTACAAAATGGCTATGCCGCTGTACGCATTACGGAGATGAACGAAAACTTTTACCACCAGCACCAGGATGTACGGGTGGAGAATGGTATACAATACGGCGACCTGCCCGAATTCATGGACTTCGAGTACCTGCGCAAGAACACCGCCATGAACCTGAGTTCGCTGGCCAACCTCGCCAAATCGCCCGGCATGCCCCAGGAGGTGAAGATAGAAGTACGTAAACTGACCAACTATACCATCCTCAACTGGAAAGCCCCTCAATACGGAAAGCCGAAAGGGTACTTTGTATTGATGCGGGAAAGCAACTGGCCTTTCTGGCAGAAGAAGTTCTATACTACGCAAACGGAGATGCAACTGCCTTACTCGAAGGATAACTATTTCTTTGCTGTACAGGCAGTGGGTGAGGAAGGCAATGAAAGCCTGCCTGTAGTACCGGGCGTTGGCCGGTAAGACCATGGCGTCCACGCAGCGCGTTACTGCGAAAAGGTAAGTACCAGGTGAATGCATCGCTGTCCGTACCCGATCAAAGGCCGGCGATCGAAAACGCTAGAAAGGAAGAACCAGATACCGTGGCAGTCAGCTGATCCCTACAGTTGGTCTGCCACTTCTTTTTATCCCTATGGGGCAGTCTTTCACCTTGAATACAGCACACTTTTCAGCTGGGTTTGCTTCGAGGCTTCTTCGCCCCTTGTTCGGGTCTTCTTCGGGAAATACCGGGGGATTACCAATGAAAACACGAAGAATTCCCGAAGAAAACCCGGCTAAGGCTAAGGATAACCTATCCTTTCGCCAATACAAGGTATTCCGGACGACATTGCACCATTCCGGGTACATTACCCCCTACACACATCCGACTTTCGCTGCTCACTGAAGTCACCCTCCCCGCCCCACCAAAAGCTCCCACCGCCAGACTCATCATCCACTAAAAGCCCATCCGCCAGACCAGACATATTTGTTAAAATCCCGCAATTTTCTCCCTGCATGCAACATTTTACGAAAAGCATCGTACATTTAATACGAAGAACATCGTATTAGCCATCCCAAACAAACCATTACAGATGAAAATCAACAAGCAACTGCTCAGCTGGAGCATCCCCGCCCTAGGCCTCGCAACTGTCATCACCCTGGTAGCCTGGAAGCAAGGTCCGCGCCGTGCCGGCACGCCCAACCCGTCTGTACAGGATACCGTGCCTGCACCCAAATCCAAAGCGACCGACAGCAAGGACAAGGATTTTGATAAAGAACTCAGACAGCTGGAATCGGCCCGTGAAAAATTGAAAGACATCAACTGGGATGAAATATCCGAAAGCCTGGAAAGCGCACGCTTTCAGCTCAACAATGCTGATATCAAACGCCAGGTAGACGATGCCCTGAAGCAGGTGGATATGAAAAAGATACAGCTGGATATCGATAAAGCGATGAAAGACATCGACTTTGAAAAGATCCAATTACAGGTCGATGCTTCGCTGAAAGATATCGACTTCAAGAAGCTTCAACAGGAGATCAACGAATCGATGGACAAGGAAGATTTTAAAGACCTGCGGGAAGATATCGATAAAGCCGTGAAGGAAGGACTATCCTCGATCGATGCAGCTGATATCCGCAAGCAGCTCGATGCAGCTAAAATAGATGTGACGCGGGAGATGAAGAAGACAGACTGGAACAAGGAATTGGCCGACCTGAAAGAGCTCAACTCAGACAAGCTACAGCGGGACCTGGAGAAGGCGCAGGTCGATTTCGACAAAGCCCTGAAGGAGCTGAAAACCGAAAAGGGCGAATGGCGCAAAGATCTCAAAGGTGCCTGGAAAGACATTGACAAAGCCAAGGCCGAAATCAAGGGTTACCAGGAAATGATCTATGATATGGAAGCAGCGGGCCTGCTGAGCACCAAAGGCGATTATAGCGTTAAGTTCAACAACGGCGACCTTTTCATCAACGATAAAGCCCAGTCAAAGGTGACCGCCGATAAGTATAGCAAGTATTTTAGCCATGACAAAACAACGATCCGTAAAGAGAACGGGAAGATGGATGTAGATGTTGATTAAGTTAGCCACTCTCCTACCGGATCAACCCACGGGGCCGCTGCGCGGCCCCGTGGTCGTTTTAGGCTATCCGCTTCAACCCATTTCGCCAGGCTTCCGAAAATGCTCAACTGGTGTGGTTGCTGCCTGCCAATAGCCAGCAACAGCTTGCAAGGTCGCACTGAGTAGTACTGAAGGTCGCACTGCACTGGCCTACACAGTGCTACATAGCCTGTATGCCGGTGCTACCAAGCTAGCTATTACAGGCTGTTTATGAGCTAGTTACGTACAGTTTAACGGCCAATATGGGCAAATACCCAGTGCGACCTTGGCTCTGCACACCCACAACCGCTTAGCAACAAATGGGTTACAAGTCAGCTTCATTTGCGCACAAAAAAACCGGTCACGCCAGGGGCGCGACCGGTTACTATCTTGTAGTGAGATTGGTTATTATTCTCCATCCATCATCCGCAACGGATGAAAGGTATCGCTCTCATCATCCGGTCCGTCATTGCTCATGTCGAAGCTCAATTTGAGGGGAACGCCTTCTTTCAGCGTAACACCTTCCTTCCGGAAAGTCTTGTACCCCTTCTTTTCGAGGATGATGATCAGTTCGCCGGCGGGCATTTGGGGAACCTTGAAATTGCCGGTGGCATCGGTAATAAACTCTTGTTTGTCTTTGGATTGTTGGCCTTTTCCGGAGATGGAAACAGTAACACCCTGAACCGGTTTCTTGCTACCTGTCTCGGAAACAAATCCAGAGATGGCTGGCTCGGGTTTTCCACGGCCTTCGTTGTTATCAGTAGCCTTGGCAATCAAGGCAAGAGGAAGCATTGCTGCAAGCAATAGAAGTTGTTTCGTTCCTCTCATACACTTAGCGTTTAAAAGGTTGTGTAGTTTGGTTGCGGCCACTCATCACGGGGTCTGTATGCCTCACGCTGTAAAAGACACGCGGTCCATTAAGAATGTTGCATATTTGACCAGAAAGTTACTTAAACTTCGGCACTCTCCCGCATCAGGCGTGGATTTTAATCAAACAACTTATCAAGATTCGCCCAGGTCGATCTCCGTATTGTCGCCGATGTTGAGGCTTCGGCTTTCCCCCTTTACTTCGGTATCGCTGCCGATCAGTGAGGTAGTGAGCACGATGTCATACAGATCGGCAAAGGAGCCGATGATCGAATCTTTGATGATGGAGTAGTTAATGGTGGTTTTTTCACCAATGGTGACATTGGGACCAATAATGGAGTTTTTTATATTACACCCCTTTGCAATACTTACGGGCGGTATAATGATCGTGTTATCGAGATTGAGCTCGGGGGCAATGACACCGCCAAACTTCTTGAGCAGGGTGGCGTTCGACTCGAGCAGGGTTTCCTTCCGGCCGCAATCGAACCAGTTCTGCACTTTAAAAGGCTGGATCCTGGCCCCTTGCTGTATCATACACTCAAGGGCATCGGTGATGCTGAACTCACCCCGGCTCATAACCTGGTTGCGTATATTGTTGTCGAGGCAGTTGAACAGCAGGTTCGATTCCTTGATGCGGTAGATACCCACCAGCGCCATATTCGACTTTGGAATCTGCGGTTTTTCCACCACCCGGCTGATAAACCCATCTTCACCCATTTCCACCACACCAAAATTGCGTGGATCATCTACCCGCTTAACGCCCAATGCCGAACCAGGCATATCCAGAAACGCTTTGACGTCGTATTCGGCGATGGTATCACCCAATACGATGAACATCTCATCATCGGCAACGATATTGCGTGTAAGCTGTATCGCGTGCCCAATGCCATGCCGTTCACTCTGGTATACGAAATGCGCCTGTAGTCCGGGATATTTCTCCTTGACGTAATCCTGTATCTTCTCACCGAGATAGCCGACAATGAAAATGAATTCATTGATGCCGGCCTCTTTCAACTGATCAACAATTATGCTCAGAATTGTTTTGCCCGCGAGAGGGATCAGTGCCTTGGGTTGTGTATAAGTATGGGGACGTAACTTGGTTCCTGCACCAGCTACGGGAATGATCGCTTTCATTGAAAAACAAGTAGTTTGTTTTTATGAAGCCGTGAAAATAGGGAAAATTATTCGTACGGGTATTTTTGTGATAAGTCGCTTGACAATTAGCATGGTATTTACTTATTCCGGCAAATTTTATCCACATCGCAGACTAGCGCATTTATTCGTTTTAACCTACTTTTGCGCCATGCAAAAAGATACCTTAGTTTTTGACCTCATCAATCAGGAGCTTGATCGTCAACGCCATGGCATAGAGCTCATCGCCTCCGAGAATTTTACCTCCCTGCAGGTAATGCAGGCAATGGGAACTGTAGCAACCAACAAATACGCAGAAGGTTACCCCGGTAAGCGTTATTATGGCGGTTGTGAGATCGTGGACCAGATCGAGCAACTGGCTATTGACCGTTTGAAGCAGATCTTTAACGCCAGCTGGGCGAATGTGCAGCCGCACAGTGGTGCACAGGCTAACGCAGCTGTATTTTTAGCTTGTCTGAAACCCGGCGACAAGATCCTGGGTCTCGACCTGAGCATGGGTGGTCACCTGACTCACGGCAGCCCTGCCAACTTCAGCGGCAAAAACTATGTCGCCCTTCACTATGGTGTGAAGAAAGAAACCGGCCTCGTAGATTACGAGCAACTGGAATCGATTGCCCGCGCCGAGAAACCTAAAATGATCGTATGTGGAGCTTCTGCCTACAGCCGCGATTGGGATTACGCCCGTATCCGTGCTGTAGCCGATGAAATTGGCGCCATCATTCTCGCCGATATCGCGCACCCTGCTGGTCTGATCGCTAAAGGATTACTCAACGATCCTTTCGATCATTGCCACATCGTTACTTCTACTACCCATAAAACATTGCGTGGACCCCGTGGTGGTATCATCATGGTGCGTCACGACTTCGAAAACCCCTGGGGAATCAAAGATCCCAAAGGCAATACCCGTACCATCACCCAGCTGCTTGACCTGGCCGTATTCCCCGGTATACAAGGTGGTCCGCTGGAACACGTGATCGCTGCCAAAGCCATCGCTTTCGGAGAGACCCTCAGCGACAGCTTCCTGACCTACGGCAAACAGATCCTGGCCAACGCACAGGCGATGGCCACTTCACTGGTGAACCGCGGTTATGACCTCATCAGCCAGGGCACCGACAACCACCTGATGCTGATCGACCTGCGCAACAAGAACATCACCGGTAAGAAAGCACAGGAAACGCTCGACAAAGCACATATCACCCTCAATAAGAATGCTGTTCCATTCGACGACAAAAGTCCGTTCGTGACCAGCGGTATCCGTGTGGGTGTACCTGCTGTAACTACACGAGGTATGAAGGAAGCCGATATGGAAACGATCGTTGCCATGATCGACAAGGTATTGACCCACGCCGACGACGAAGCCGTGATCAAGGCAGTCAAAGGCGATGTACAAGCCTTTATGAAGCAGTTCCCCCTGTATCCCGAGTTAGGATAACCAACTGGCCAACGGCCAACAAACATACGAGCCGGTTCACTACCAGGCTATTACAAGAAGAGGCTGTCTCCCCGGGCAGCCTCTTTTTATTGAGGTAGCTGATGGAGATTGTAATAAACGAATATCTTTATCGACTAATGAATTAAACAATCAACTATGTTCACTTTTGGCTTCGGCTTGTTTGGCTTATTATGCCTCATTCTTTGGATCTGGGCACTGGTTGACATCGTCAATGCTCGCTTCCGGGATGATATTACGAAGATCGTATGGGTACTCATTGTGATCTTTATTCCTTTTGTAGGCACCATCCTATACTACCTGATCGGCAGACAGCAAAAACTGTAGCCTTCAATGGCAGCATGGGCTGCAGGTTTCGCCCCGGCTATTGCCACGCGCTGGCCGTGTCCCGTTGTTCCACTTCCAACTTCATACATTTACTACCTTCAGAAATCCCTGTTTGTAACTTCTGCCGAGTGGCAGTTCCTGTCCCTCGATGTGGATGAGGTCATTGTTATAACCCGATATCCGGTCGATGGCGATGATATAGGATTTGTGTATACGCAGAAATTTGTTCTCGGGTAGCTTTTCCTCCATATAACTCAGGCGCTGGTAGGTAATGAGGGCCTTGTCGGTCGTTACAATCTTTACATAATCCTTGATGCTTTCGATGTACACGATATCCTTCAGGTACACCTTCTTCACCTGCTTATTGACCTTGAAATACATATACGCCTGCTCAAATGCATCGACTGCTTTTTCAGGTGTATCGGCTTGTCGCAACAGATTATATTGGTTGTATTTGGCAATCGCCTTCAGGAACCGCTCGAAAGATACCGGCTTTACCAGGTAATCCAGCACATCGAGATCGAAACCATCAGCCGCAAACTCACGGTAAGCAGTAGTGATGATGATCCTGGGCCGGTCGTGCAGGGCACGTATCAGATCAAGCCCCGTCATCTTGGGCATCTGTATATCGAGAAAAAGCAAATCGATCTTTGTCTTCTGCAGCCAACCAAATGCTTCGATGGCATTGTTGCACCGGGCCACGATCTCCAGATCGCCTACCCGTTCGATGTATGCCGACATCAGGTCTACCGCAGGCGGTTCATCATCCACCAACAAGCACTTGATCTTCATGAGCTATCATTTTAATTTTGAGCACGGCCAGGTAACTCTGTTCATCTTCCATACATTTTAATTCATAACTGGCAGGATACAGGATCTCCAACCGCTGCCGCACATTTTCCAAACCAATGCCGTTGTGTGTACCATTGCTTCTGGCGCTGCAGGGTTTGCTGTTCTCGGCTTTGATGATGAGCCAGTCGTCTTTGTACAATACATCCAGCCTGATCCAGCATTCATCGATCTCATTGCTGGCCCCATGTTTAAAGCAGTTTTCTACGATGGGTAACAACAGAAAGGGAGCAATGCTGATTTGCCCAATGTCATTGAGCACATTGACCGATATATCCAGTCGTTCACCATACCTGATCTTCTCGAGCTCGATATAGTTCCTGATGTATTCCAGTTCCTGCTCCAGCGATATCTTGGCCCGTCGGCTATCGTACAACGAATAACTCAGCAATGACGACAGCCGGTAGATGAGGTCGGGTGTCTTGGGACTGTTTTGCGTAGACAACGAATAGATGTTGTTGAGGGTATTGAAGATGAAATGCGGCTGTACCTGCGATTTCAGTAATTCCAGCTGTACTTCTGCTTTGTCTTTTTGCAGGGTTTGTGCAATTTGTTGCTGCTCGTACCAGGCCTGCAGGAAATAGAACATGGCGTTGAGACCAACGACCAGGTAGGTGGCTGCGATCTCGAATATGATCTTGGGCGGGAAAAGAAAGGCTTGGCTAACCCTCCATTCGGGTGGGTAGATGACAAAATAGTTGATGGCTCGCCGGGCAATACCAAAAAAGAGGATGCTGCTCACCAGCCCTATATAGAACTCCACCTTCTTTCCTTTGGAATAAAACTGCTTGATCAAGACAAAAATGGTGAATAGGGTGGCACCAATGAGCAGGGGCAGCAGCAGCGTCGACTGAATGAGGTGAAACTTATAGTTGCTGTCGTAGGCAGCATTGGCAAGCCACTCGTAGAGGAACCAGCAGGTCCAGAAAATGAGGTTGGTGCGTAGAAGTTTATTTTTAAACATATCCCATGTTGCAGTATTAAAGTTACCAAATTGTCAAGGAGGGTGCCGCATATTTCGACAAACGGCGTACATCGAGCAATTGAACAGGAACCAGTTTGCTGTCGGCTACCAGTGTCATACATCTAAAACCGGGCGGATATTGTTAAATCATGTGTTTACTTTATCATGAGCACGCGATTACAGGCTGAGAGCTGTAACATATGCGAGCAGAACGCGTCACTTTGACAATAAAAAGTATAGCCATGAAATTCAACACCCTCCATGGATGGCTGCTACCCGTTATGCTTATCCTGTTGCAGGCATGCTCCACAGGAAAAGTTACCAGCAGCTACCACAACAATGGTCTCGCGCCAGACCTGATGCCCGACAAGGCACTTACCGCATCGATCGGCCCTACAGTGTACCGCAACAACATCAGCATCCGCGCGGTCAGGCATTTCAAGGACACCTACCCCAAAGCGCAGGATGAACGTTGGTACATCATTCAGAATGGCTTTATGGCCAAGTTCAGGGTCGACAGTACCAATGTACGTACCGACTATGATCAGCACGGCAACTGGTTGTACACCATCCGTTACCTCTATGAAAAACAATTACCCCGCGAAGTAAGGCGCATCGTGCGCAGCAACTACCTCGACTTTATAGTGTCGAGTGCCGAGGAGATCCAGGTCAACAGGGAGTTCATATACCTGTTGCACATCCACGAAGGCAAAGATTGGCGGATCGTGCGGGTGTACAATGGAGAGATGAGCGAGATCACCCCGCCAGGGAAAGTGAATTAGGCAACGAGGCAGTTGCACCTCAAGGCTGCGCAATGTAGGGAAGGTAATGGAAAGAAGCGGTCAGGTACTGAGGCATCCCCGTCTCAAGACGGAACGACGTAGGGAAGGCAATGAAAGAAAAAGGCCAGGCACTGAGGCACCGAGGCAAACAGGCACAGAGGCAACAAGGAAAACCTAGGAAAGGCACCTGTAGATAGGCATTAAACGACCAGTGAAACTGGCGTAGAACAGACTCTTGTAGTTAGGAGTATAAAATGGAAAAAGTGGCGGGATTTCGTCTCCTGCCACTTATTTTTTTTGGTAGAAACGGTGGCTGCCCCTTACCAGGATAACATCACTCGCCCCGGCATACTTTTTATACCAACCAGATTGCTTATTTTTGAGATAACAATTTTTACCCAAATGATCCAACGTATACAATCTGTTTGGTTTTTACTGGCCGCCATTGCCTCCTTCCTGACCTTAAAACTTTCTTTTTATAGTGGTAATATCATCAAGGAAGGGCAACCCAAGATCTTTTCGTCCCTGGTAGCGACCGACAACGTATTGCTGGTGATCTCCGTAGTAGCCACTGCCCTGCTCTGCCTGGTGGCGATCTTCCTCTTCAAAGACCGCAAACTCCAGTTACGGCTGAGCATGGTGGCTTTGTTGCTGTCTGGCCTCAACATCATACTCTTCTACGTACAAAGCCGCAAGTTCGTGCCCAACGAAGGGAATTTTGACCTCACCGCTATTATTACCCTGGTGGTACCGGTGATGATCATCCTCGCCATCCGCGGCATTTACCGCGATCAAAAACTGGTGAAAAGCCTCGATCGCCTGCGCTAAAGCCAGGTTTCCACGCTATTCAACCATATTTTACTTTATAATACCGGTCAGTTTGTAAGAAGCTGCCGGTTATCTGTTTTGTAACCTGTCCACAGATCAATGATTGAACACGGCGTCCATCGTGGCGCCGTCGTAATGGGGAGCTTATTTCCCCAATTCCAACTCATACGCGGTAAAGGTCTTTTTCCCGGCATGGCTGGTGATCACTTTTATGCGGATCTCCTGATGGCCATTGGAATAGATAGTGTGCTTGGCTTCGTCGAAGTCGAACTTGTTTGTCTGCTGGTAATTGTTGGCCAGCAGGTAGCCTGAAATATCGCGGAACTCATCTTTATCGTAGGTGCGGTAGGAGATCATTCTGGCCTTCATATCGCGCACAGTAGCGTCCATATAGGAAATGGAACGTACGCCTATAGGCTCATCTTCTTTGTGGGTTACATTGGAATACTGGAATAAGGAGCTGGTCGAATCGACATCTTTTTGCATCAGCAGGTAGCCCTTTCGCTTCAGCGTCGTATCCATGCGGAAATCGTCCCAGTCCAACATCTCCAGCAGGTCATTGACCTCCAGCCGAGGCTGGCTCAATTTAGCCCTGGCCGCCGCTTTGGCTTCCGACGTGGGTCGCCGTGTCACAGGCTTGGGTTTCGATATATTGAACTTTGCCTGGGCGTCGACCTGCAGAGACAATGCCAACAGAATAACCGGTATCAACCAATAGCGCATAGCCAGGATCCTTTTTTGTGCAAAGAAAGCAGTTGAAATGTTAAGGCCGTCAGAAATTGCGGGAGGGACAGTACAGGTACTGTAGCAGGGTACCTCAAAGAATTGATTATTACCGTCTTTTAGTAGCCAGTCCTCCTACAAAGGGGCATGCAGTCCTTTGTCCAGGTGCAGCGCCACGAGGGCCTGGCTGGGCGGGGCCCAGCCAGTAATAGCTTACAGAAAGCGTCCTGTATGACTTTCCTTGATCTTTTTTAGTCCGTTGGGAACGCCTGCATACACGAGACTGCCGCCACCATCACCCGCCTCCGGACCAAGATCGATGATCCAGTCGGCGCTCTTGATGACGTCGATATTGTGCTCGATCACCAGGATGGAATGTCCCTGATCGATCAGGGCATTGAAAGAGGTCAATAGCTTCTTGATATCATGGAAATGCAAGCCGGTGGTGGGCTCGTCGAAGATAAACAGGATATGCCCCTGTGCTTTACCCTTGCCCAGGAAGGAAGCCAGCTTTACGCGTTGTGCTTCACCACCCGATAAGGTGTCGGACGATTGCCCCAGCTTCACATACCCCAACCCTACATCACTCAGGGGTTTTATCTTTTGTATGATGTCTTTTTCTGCCTTGAAGAATTCGAGCGATTCATCGACCCCCATTTCCAGCACATCATAAATGCTCTTGCCTTCATAAGTCACTTCCAGCACTTCTTCCTTGAACTTCTTGCCACCACATACCTCACAGGTGAGGTGTACATCGGCGAGGAACTGCATTTCTACGACTTGTTCGCCCTCTCCCTTACAGGTGTCACAACGACCACCATCAACATTGAAGGAAAAGTGCTTTGGTTGAAAACCACGGATCTTCGACAAAGGCTGCCGGGCATAGAGATCACGGATTTCATCGTAAGCCTTGATATAGGTAACGGGGTTACTACGGGACGATTTACCGATGGGGTTCTGATCCACCATCTCTATCTGCGACAGGTATTCGATATCACCGGTTATTGCTTTGTGGAGGCCTACCTTATCGGCAAACTCACCCTTTATTTTTTGCAAGCCAGGGTATAATATCTGTTTTACCAGCGTCGTCTTACCGCTGCCACTTACTCCGCTTACTACGCAGAGGGTATTGAGCGGAAATTCGACTGTAAGATCCTGGAGATTGTTTTGTCGGGCACCTTCCACCTTGATGGAGCGGTTCCAGTTACGGAGCTTCTTAGGCACCTCGATGGTCAATTCGCCTTTCAGGTATTTACCCGTAAGGCTCTTGGGATTGGCGATCAGTTCATCATAATTACCGAATGCTACCACTTCACCACCCAGGTGCGAAGCCAGTGGTCCCATATCGATGATATGATCTGCTTCCCGCATCATCATGTCATCGTGCTCTACCACCACCACGGTATTGCCCAGGTCACGTAGTTCTTTCAACACACGAATGAGGCGTTCCGTATCGCGCGAATGGAGACCAATAGAGGGCTCATCCAATATATACAATGAATCAGTCAGGTTGCTGCCGAGCGAACGTGTCAATTGGATACGCTGGCTTTCACCACCCGACAGCGAGTTGGCCAGGCGATTGAGGGTAAGGTAACCCAGGCCCACATCCATGAGCGTCTTCAACCGGTGGTTGATCTCTACCAATACACGTTTTGCCACCTGTTGGTCGTATTCGCTCAGGTGAAGGTTCTCGAACCATTGAACCAGGTCTTTGACCGGCATTTCGCACAACTCACCGATATGGCTGGCACCCACCTGTACATACAGGGCTTCCTTACGCAGGCGATAACCTTTGCAATCGGGGCAAAGTGTACGACCGCGGTAACGCGACAGCAATACACGGTATTGTACTTTATACAGGTTTTGTTCTACTTCTTTGAAGAAATCGTCGATTCCCAATACACCGCCACTGCCTTCCCACAACATTTTGTATTGTGCCTTGGTGAGATCGATGATGGGTTTATGAATGGGAAAGTCGATCTTTTTGGCGCCTTTGATAAACTGTTCTTTCCACCAGCCCAGTTTCTCCCCTTTCCAGGGAGCTACCGCGCCTTCATACACGCTCAGTCGTTTATCGGGAATCACCAGGTCGCTATCGATACCCAGCACCTGGCTAAAACCTTCGCAGGTAGGGCAGGCGCCGAATGGGTTGTTGAAGGAGAAGAGATTGGGTACCGGCTCTTCGAACACGATACCGTCGAGTTCAAACTTATTAGAGAAGGTGAGGTACTGGCTGCCATTGACCTCGAGGGTCAGGGCACCTTCCCCTTCGTAAAAAGCGGTTCCCACGGAATCTGCTATGCGATGCTGATCGTCTTCATCAAAATCTTTTACCACCAGTCGGTCGATCAATACATAGGTATTTTTTGCCGGCTTCCAATCGGCATCTGCCTGCAGGTCTTCGATGCGCAGGATGGCACCATCGTACAAGCGGGAAAAGCCTTTTTGCATGAGGATGTTCAACTCCTCCTGCACATTGCGGTGGGTGTGCTGTTTGAACGGGATCAGGATGAGTACCTTGTCGCCCGTTTTCATTTTACTGACGGCTTCCACCACATCTTTCACATCGTCTTTCTTCACTTCCCTGCCAGAGACCGGAGAAATGGTTTTGCCGGCGCGGGCATATAATAAACGGAGGTAATCATAGATCTCGGTCATACTGCCCACGGTTGACCGTGGTGTACGGGTGATCACCTTTTGTTCGATGGCAATGGCCGGACAAAGACCCTTAATAAAATCAACATCTGGTTTTACCATCCTGGCCATAAATTGGCGGGCGTATGCACTAAGACTTTCGGCGTAGCGTCGCTGTCCTTCGGCAAAGAGGGTATCGATAGTAAGGGAAGACTTCCCGGAACCGGAAACACCAGTCACCACCACCAATTTATTACGCGGTATCTCTACTGAAACATTTTTCAGGTTGTGAACCCGGGCACCTTTGATAAAAATATTATCAAAAGCTTTCACTGGCCGGATGGATTTTTCTTGCTCGTTTTTTTTCGCTGTAGTAGGCATAAGAAAGGATCACAAAAGTATTGCAAAAGGTCGGGAACTGATTCAAATATGTTTTGTGAATAATATTAGATATTGTTAATATCAGGATGGCACTGTCGGCATTTGCGATATGTCAATAGGTATAACTATTTACCACTGAGTGCATAAAAAGTTTAAAAGTTCTCTTAAAGTTTTGTTTATTGAAAAAACTCTCTATCTTTAATTGGTAATTTGTACAATAAAGAGGAAAACTAAAATTTTACTGCCTATCGACATTGTCACTTCTACACAGAAAAGCCGTTCAATACAAAATCCATTCATTTAAAATATCCTATCACCTTCAAAACCGTAGAAGTTTATGAATTTACTACGCAAAAAGACCGACCATGAACTCATCCAGGATTTCCAGGACGGAGACCTGCATGCGCTTGAGACCTTAGTGCTTCGTCACAAGGACAAAATGTACACTTCCATTCTTTTCCTGGTTAAAGACAAATATCTGGCTGAAGATATTTTCCAGGACGTTCTCATTAAGATCATCGACACAATTCGTGGTGGCCGTTACACAGAAGAAGGTAAGTTTTTACCCTGGGCAATGCGTATTGCTCACAACCTGTGCGTAGATCATTTCAGAAAGGTTAAGCGTACGCCTTCTATCCGTACGAGCGATGACCGCGACATCTTTGAGGTGATCAATTTCACTGAAGAAGGTGCCGACATGAAGATGATGAAAAAACAAAGCCACGATCGTGTTCGCCAAATGCTGGATCTGTTACCTGAAGACCAGCGTGAAGTGATCATTCTTCGTCATTATGCAGACCTGAGCTTTAAAGAGATCGCTTCTCTTACCAACTGTAGCATCAATACAGCGCTGGGAAGAATGCGTTACGGGCTCATCAACCTGCGTAAAATGATGATGCAGAAAAAGATCGCCCTATAGTATAATTTTACCTGTCTCTTTACAAAAGTTTAACGAGTACCGTATAATTGGGAACGGATAACTAATTAGCTTTGTGACCAAACCAAACGAGACTGGAAAGATACTGTCATTCTGGCCCTCCCTCCGACCTTTGAATAATGACATTGCTTGCCGCCGGAAGGCTGGAACAGAATGACGCCTAATTGATCCCCGCTCTACCACATATAGAGCGGGGATTTTTTTATGCTCTATACTTACTACATTTCAAGCACCGTGCCATTTTAGTAGAAATGCCTTATTGAGCTCCTATTACACTCATTATCAACCCCAATAACGTTATTGCGCGCCCGTCTTAAAGATTCGATTAAGATTTGATCTCCCTATGAGGGAGGTCGTTTCCCAGTGTGCAAAATGATTGCCACTACACGCAAATCCGGGAGGTATAATCAACAGCAGGGAAGCATTCCCTCACTACTCAAAGAATACATCCTGATCGATTCAACCGCTATAAGCGTATCTGCCTTTTATATCCATTCTACCGGTCATTGGGAACTGCAGGAATACAAAGACATTGATTCCTCCCTGATGATACAAACAATACAGGTTGGCATCCCATTGAAAGACATTTACGAAGACTCCGGCCTGGCATAGGCCACAAAAAAAGGACCCTCGCGGGTCCTTCGTATATCAATTTCTTATTGCAAGCTTATTTCTTTTGCACCTTTTTGAAAGCTTCCAGCCCACATTTTAACCACTCGAGGTATTCCTTTTCACTGGGCGTATAACCAACAGGGCGGGTCAGCAATTGCTCATCAGGTGAGATCAATACATACAATGGCTGAGAGCTGTTGACAAAATTAATGCTCTGCATCGCTGCGAAGACATTTCCAACTGTGACAATATCTGTAACCGAGCCATCGTGGAAAGTATACTTAAACTGCTCATCAGCTGGCAGCTTGGCGCGATCGTCCACATACAGCGACACCAGCACATATTCCTTCTCGATCAACTCTTTGATCTCCGGTGTAGGCCACACATTTTCTTCCATTTTACGGCAGTTCACACAAGCCCATCCGGTGAAGTCGATCAACACTGGCTTGCTCTGTTGTTTAGCCAGCTGCAGCGCCTTCTGATAATTGTTCACTACCTGCGCCTCCACACCTTTGAATGCATCTTTACCATAGATACTATAGGTAAGCGGTGGAGGGAACCCACTGATCAATGAACGGTTGGCATACTTTGAATTCGTGAGGCCGGGTACCAGGTACAGGGTAAATGCACCAAACAGGATACCTAATGCGATACGGACCTTGGTCAGCTTAGGCTTGCCTTCGTGTTTGAAACGCAGGATACCGAACAGGTAAAGTGTTAGCAGGATACCGATGATAATCCAGATCGCAAAGAACACTTCCCGTCTAAGAATACCCCAGTGCTCAACCAGGTCGGCATTGGAGAGGAACTTAACGGCCAGCGCCAACTCCAGGAAACCGAGCACGATTTTTACCGAAGTAAGCCAGCCACCAGAACGTGGCAATGACTTCAACAGGCTGGGGAATAAAGCAAATATGGTGAATGGCAAAGCGAGCGCGAGGCCAAACCCTGCCATGCCCATTGTCAACTGCATAGCACCGCCATCGCTCGACAGCGAGCCTGCCAGCAAGGAACCGAGGATAGGACCAGTACAGGAGAAAGACACCAGCGCCAGTGTCAACGCCATAAAGAAGATGCCGATAAGGCCACCGGAACTGGCTTTGGCATCCGCCTTGTTGGCCAGTCCGCTCGGCATGGTGATCTCGAATAACCCAAAGAACGACAACGCAAATACGACAAATATGATAAAGAAGAAGAGGTTAAGCCAAACATTGGTAGAGATCGTATTCAACACCTGCGAGTTGCTGGCTCCCACAAAGTGGAAGGGGATACTAAGGATCACATAGATCAGTAGAATGAATACCCCGTACATGACGGCATTGAAAATGCCCTTACTACGTGAAGGCGATTGCTTCGTGAAGAAGGATACGGTCAGCGGGATCATGGGAAAAACACAGGGTGTCAACAAGCCGATAAGACCGCCCAGGAAACCCAGGATGAAAATACCCATCAGGCTCTTCGAACGATCGTCTTCTATACCTGTACCTCCACAGTTATTAACCGGATTGTTGAGGTCGATATTTTCGCGCTTGAGCTCTTTTGCAGCTTCAGCCGATTCCTGAATACCGCCTGCCTGCACGCTGATATCGCCGGTAGCCGAATTGATCACAAATAAAAAGGGAGCCTCGACCGGGCTGGGAATTTCTTCTCCTTTCATCACCATATAGGTAACCGTACCCCTGATCTTCTTCAATCCATCTTTTACTTGCACTGTAGCCATGATCGTCGCCTCATTTTCAAAGAACTTAATGTTCATATTGTCAAGAAGCGGCTCTTTGGCCTGTTGCAACTTACCAATCTCACTCACCGTTTGACTGGTGATATTCGCAGTAGTTGCACTGTCGAAAACAACACGCGTATTGAGTTCGTCGTCTTTTGCGGTCGTTGAAAACAGGCGCCATCCTGGCTGTACCGTAGCCTGAAGGGTCAGCACATATTCGTGATTGGCTTTTTTCAAGGCCTGAAACTGCCACTGGACATGGGTGGCTATGGAATCCTGCGCCCATAAACGAGTAAGTGATAAAAGAATGAATACCCCTACTAAGTAGATTTTTTTATTCATGATCTGTAGCTGTGAGAAAAAATAAAACGAGCTCCTTGCACAGGAACCCGTTTATATTGATCAAATATTTTTAGTTCTGCATACGTCTTACTATCCTCCAATGCCCACTGAAAAAACATAAGTCTTCGGCGGTAAACAGGTCCTGTCATTACACAAGGTAAACTCTATCTTACCGGCCAAATTGGTCTTACCACTACCCTTCACCTTCACTACCTGCACAAAATCGACCGTCTTTTCGTAGTAGTTCACTACCCCGTCCAACACGTCTTCATGTTTGGTGATCAACTTACCAGCCTCCTTGGTTTTGCCATTGAGCGTCAGCAAAGGATTTTTGGTATAGGAGATAAGTGTGGGCGCCGGCATATCTGCTCCCGCATTTTGAGAATACAGGTGCCAGCCGGCATCGATCGTAGCCTTAAGATGGACCTCAAAAGTCCCGTCGGCCAGTTTACGGGCACTCTGCACCCAGTTTACTTTATCCTGGGCCAGCGAAGCAGTAGCGATCATAACAGCAAAAAGGGAAAGTAGTTGTTTTTTCATATGTCAGGCTGCTTATCCACCGATGTTTACGGAGAAGTTGATCTCAGCAGGAGGAAGGCATTTTTCATCATTACATACCATGTACTCCACTTTACCAGCCAGGTTGGTCTTGGCGGCTCCCTTTACTTTTACGACCTGTACAAAGTTGACGGTATGCTCGTAGTAATTCACCACACCATCCCAAACATCTTCTTTTTTCTTGATCAGCTTGCCCAACTCCTTGGGTTTGCCATCTACTGTCAGCAAGGGATTTTTGTTGAAAGAGAACGTCGTCGGTACTGGCCCATCAACGCCTACATTTTGAGAATAGATATGCCAGTCGCCGGTAATGGTGGCGGTCAGGTGTACCTCATAGGTCTTATCGGCTATCTTCTTAGCGGTAAATGTCCAATTAACAGGTTTCTCCTGCGCAAAAGCACCAGCAAAACCAACAACAGCCAAAACGAGTAACAGGTATTTCTTCATCATGAATGTTTCTATTAAGACAGAAAATGAGGAGCAATGTACTAAAGGTTATCTTAATTTTTCTTTAAAATGACTCTGTCTCCTGCGATTAACCCGTTATAGGCAGTAACCTTTCCCGGATACCCAGGTCTTTGACCAGCACCGGAATGGATTCACAACGAATCCATTACAGAACGAATCAGCTGGGGTTGCCCAAAACGACAACTGTTGCAAATGACGCTGCAGAAAATGCAAGTAGCTGATTTACATTAAGTTGAATACGACTTAGGCCTGCGTCCAGTAGCCAATATACAGAGCCCATCCAAAAATAATCCAATGCAATGCCGAAGCAAACCAGGTACGCGTGGGATAAAAATAGGCAGCAGCATGAAAGGCCGTCAACGGTACGGCACACAATAGCCAGTTTACATAGTTGTTACCCCCATTGGCCACGATGATCAGCATCGATACGATGAGGAACACCAACAACAGGCTCCAGCTTTTGCGCACGTTGATCAACATCTTCGTCAGGTTATTCTGCACAAAGAAGCCGCCAATAATAAAAGGAAAGATCAACAAGGCTATGCTCACCGTTACGGTGATGGAGGAAGGCATCACCGGCAGGTTGAAGGAAATATTGGGCTGTATCTTTTTCCAATCCCACTGGTTGGTCAGGAACAAGACGATTCCGAGGAAATAATATGGTGTTGTAATACCCAGTATGCCGATCAGCCATTCGCGTACCCGCAGCGGGCGCATGATAAACAGCGACACCAGCAAAAAGACGGCAAACACGATGGCAGGTTTGTACATGAGCGTCACCACCCCGGTCAGCAGGCCCACATTGAAAATGGCCGCCCCCGGTTTGTTGGAGTTGTACAAAACACTCACCCGGTAGTAGATCCAGATCAGCAACGAGTTGATCAGCAACGGCGCCGAAAAATGGTTCCACTCGATAAACAACGTGGTAATGAGCAGGTAGGCCATGCCCGGCAGGTAATTGGGCCGGGCGATCATCTTCTGTTCATTGCAGACCTTATTGAACATAATGGCCTGACTATACAGCAGGAAAAACGTGATCAGGGTATAAATGATGGGCGGGAAATGCAAGGGCGCCAGGAAATCCAATAACCAGATATACACGAAATGATCGTCTGGCTGCCGCAAGGGAGGCATCGGATGCAGCAGCATACCAAACTTAAGAACGAGACCATAAATCAGCAACACCAGGATGTTGCCGGAATTCTTCTGTTTAAAAAGGCCAGTCACTGGATATGGATAGAAGGGTTAGAAATCAACTTTGGCGAACGTTAAATAATTCCGATACTGACAGGGAATGATCATAGAGCGGGCACTGATCTGCTTGCCATAACGCGGCATGAACTCGATCGCCCGGTCGAGCCCCTTCAGGGTTGGCCTGCGGGTGATCTGACCTTCGGGTCCGATGCTCTGGTCATTCAGCAGCAAGGTACGACGCTCATACAGATTAAAGAGAAAATGCAACTCTCCACCTGTATTCATAATCTGGTGTGATACCAATCCTTCACCCTCATCATCAAACTGGCTCTTCGGTATCACATTGTTCCACTCCAGGTTCCCGTCTTTATCGAACGACAGGATCATGATATTCTCCGCATGATAGCGGGTGTTCTGCGATCCATTCCCCCACCGGTTCCAGGGTGACCCCCAGGAATTGTAATAGGGGGAATAATAATTATAATACATCGGGGATGCCCAGGGACTGTTCCAGTTGTAATAATCCCACCGGTTAAAAGCCCCACCGCGGGAAGTCGTGTACATCGACTCTCCGATCAGGATGAAACCGCCGTCGCGCTTCACGATCATATTCTTAATGAAATAATCGTTGAAGGCCAGTCGCAGGTTGGCATCAGGCCCCTTCGCCAGCCGGCGCAAGTCTTCCGAAAAGGCCAGGTTCGATTCCCGCAACAGCGCATCGGAGCTTTTGTCCCAGACCGCTGTATACAATCCCTCGATATTCCCCCGCTTCTGCTTATAGTACAAGGCAGTGAATATATAACGCCGATTGGTATTATCTATTTTGATCTTTACCTCATCCAGCACTTTTTCTCCGATTTTAAGGTCGGAAATCACAAACTGCTCCTCCGTTGCTTTCTTCCTTATCAGCCGCACATCCGACACGAAATCACTGCCACTTTTCCGGATATACTTGCCAAACACCATATCCCCATCATTGTCGACCAGGAAATCTGTGAAATAATCGTTCCGCTCTTCCATGGCCAGCGACATCCGGTGCTTTTGCTGCAACTGCAGCTCATTGTTGTACAACAGGGTGGTGAACAGGAAGTTGTTGGGATTCTTGCTGTTGATCTTGAACACCAGGATCTTGCTCTTATCATCACTGAATACCGTCGTATAGATCTTATTGCTGGCTGCCCACCCAATGCGGGTCGTATCCAGCTCAACAGGATCCGTCAGCATTTTGGCCTGGGAGTTCAGTTTTACGCCCATACAGTATACCACTCCTTTACGCTGAAATTGGTAGATCATCCACAGGTGATCGGTGAAGGGTACAAAATCGACATTGATCCACCGGTCGTCCATATAGTCGAGCTTCACCCGCTCCACCAGTTTCATCTCGTTATCGTATACACTGATAGCATTATCTGTCCGGTTGTTCTTGAACACCAGAATATTATTGCCCACTTTGCCAATGATCTCGAAGTTGGTACGACGGCTATCGTCGCGTTCCGATTCTGAATAATAAATTCTTTGAGCAGAAGATATCAGCGGAAAACAGGCGATCAGGACAAAGGCCAGCAACGAGCCAATTAGTTGATTTTTCATCGTGGAGTTGCAATGCATTAGCACATTCTTGCATGCCAAATTAAGGATTGTAGTACGCCTGCCCAAAATTTCCATATAATTTTAAGTATTTGTATTTGTGGTAATTGCTGGTGGATGAAAGCATTCGGGACACGCGCTCCGGCTTGCGTCCTGTGAGGCACCCCCACCAACCTATAGACGGATAGAAACACAGAAAGGCTGCCAGCCCCCCGCCTGGCATAAGAAAACGATAAACCCGGCCGACCTCCCGGCCTTTTCCTAACGGCCTGGACCCGATGTACTTTTCGCGGTTCTGGTCAATGGATGTGCCGGTACAGCGTATTGCATAAATCGCCCCACAATAAATGATGCAGACAATTCATTTATTTACGTATACCTTTGTTCTGCCGGGTTCCTGTAACCCGGCATTGTAATTGACGATATTGTTAAACCCTTTGAAACGGGATAAGCTACACTACAGTGAGCAAACAGATTAACAAAGTGACCGCGGCAGGGCTGGTAGTTGCATTAGGTATTATATATGGCGACATTGGCACATCCCCGCTCTACGTTTTCAACGCTATTATCAGCGACCGGGTGATCAACGAAGACCTCATTATCGGAGCGCTTTCCTGTATCATCTGGACCATCACCCTTCAAACCACCGTCAAGTACGTAATACTTGTATTGCAAGCCGACAACCGGGGGGAAGGGGGTACTTTCGCACTGTATGCGCTGGTCAGGAGGCAGCGAAAATGGCTGGTCATACCGGCCATGATCGGCGGGGCAGCTCTACTGGCCGATGGTATCATTACCCCGCCCATCTCGATCACCTCCGCCGTCGAAGGCCTTCAAAAGATACCCGCACTGGAAGGCAAAATAGACCATTACATCATTTACATCGTTATTGCCATCCTGGCGCTCTTCTTCTTCCTCCAGCAATTTGGTACCGCCTCTATCGGCAAACTCTTCGGCCCCATCATGCTGATCTGGTTTTCCATGCTCGCCATTCTGGGAACCTGGCACCTGTTTGACGATATTACGATCCTGCGGGCCTTCAGCCCCTACTATGGTATCGAGTTCCTGCATACCTACCCGAACGCATTATGGCTGCTGGGCGCCGTCTTTCTTTGTACCACGGGTGCGGAAGCCCTGTACAGTGACCTGGGCCATTGTGGAAAAGGCAATATCCGGGTATCCTGGATCTTTGTAAAGACCTGTTTATTACTCAACTACCTCGGTCAGGGCGCTTCTTTGCTGAAGCACCACACCGGTTTACAAATAACGGCGGAAGTCAAAAAGACGCTTGGCATCAATGCTTTTTACGACCTGATGCCTCAATGGTTTGTGATCGTAGGAGTGGTGATCGCCACCACCGCCGCCATCATCGCCAGCCAGGCCATGGTATCCGGCTCCTTCACCCTCATCAGTGAAGCGATGCGCCTCAACCTGTGGCCCAAATTCAAGATCCGCTACCCTTCCGAAGAAAAGGGGCAGCTGTTCATCCCCAGCCTCAACCTCATGATGTTCCTTGGCTGTGTCGGCATGGTCGTCTACTTCCAGACATCCTCCCGCATGGAGGCAGCTTATGGCCTGGCCATCATCCTCACCATGCTCACCACGACCATTCTGTTTGCCAACTACCTGGTGGCCAAACGGGTCAAGTCGACCTATATCTATATTTACCTCGCGGGCTACATCGCCATCGAGATCACCTACCTGATCGCCCTGCTGCAGAAGTTCACCCACGGTGGCTATATCACCCTCATTGTTGGCGGTATCATGTTTGCCGTGATGTACATCTGGTTCCGCAGCCGCAAGATCAAGAACCGCTATGTGGAGTTTGTACGGCTGGAGCATTATATCCCCCAGATCCAGGAGCTCAGCAACGACAAAACCGTTCCCAAGTATGCTACCCACCTGGTATACCTCACCAGTGCAAATAATCCTAAGGAGATCGAGCACAAGATCATTTACTCGATCCTCAACAAGAAGCCCAAAAGGGCCGATATCTATTGGTTTGTACATGTCGACACACTCGATGATCCGTACACCTGCGAGTACAAAGTAGACCATATCATCCCCAACGATATCATACGGGTGGAGTTCCGCCTAGGTTTCCGCATGGAGCCACGCATCAACCTCATGTTCCGGAAAGTTGTGGCCGACCTGGTAGCCAACAAAGAAGTAAACATCACCAGCCGCTACGAAAGCCTGGAAAGGAACAATGTGGTGGGCGACTTCCAGTTCATCGTGATGGAAAAATACCTGAGCCAGGACAATGAACTGCCTTTCATCGAAAGGCTGATCATGAAACTACACTTCACCCTCAAAGACTGGAGCCTCTCGGAAGAACGCGGATTCGGATTGGATACGGCCAACGTAACGGTCGAGAAATTTCCGCTCATCGTGGCCCCTGTCAACAACCCGAACCTCAAACGGGTGTACGACCCCGACGAACAATTTTAAAGATACCAGGCCACCGGCTCACCGCCAGCTGCCTGCACCTCATCAACCCCTGGGCTTTTGCAACAGCAAACACTCAGGGGTTTATTGTATCTTCAGACAAGGCTCTATTACGACACACCAAAACCGGTCATCGCCTTGCCTGTCATCGTCTGGTACATATTGGGAGGAATTGCGTTGCTGACAATAGCCGCCTGGCTCTTGCAAGACCGGTTCATTTTCAAACCAGAGCGACTACCGGCCGATTTCAAATTCAAATTTGACGTTCCTTTCCATGAGCTGTTCTTTGACGTAGAACCGGGCGTACGCATCAATGGCCTGCACTTTTACCGCGCAGCACCCAAAGGGCTTATTCTTTACTTCCACGGCAACTCCCGCAGCATCAAAGGTTGGGCGAAATACGCCCGCGACTTCTACCGGTACGACTACGATGTGGTCATGGTCGACTACCGCGGATTTGGCAAAAGCACCGGCAAACGCAGCGAAAAAGAAATGCTGTCAGATATGCAGTTTGTGTATACCGCCCTCACGAAAGACTACCCGGAACATCACATCATCGTGTACGGCCGCAGCATCGGCAGCGGTTTTGCCTGTAAAATTGCCGCAGACAACAAGCCCCGTTACCTGATCCTCGACGCCCCGTATTATAATTTCCGCAAGGTAGTAGAGCGCTTTTTGCCCATCCTGCCCGTACGGTATGTACTGCGGTACCATCTACGCTCCGATCGCTGGATACGGTATGTCAACTGCCATACCTACATCATTCATGGTACGAAAGACTGGCTAATTCCCATCCGCCACAGCGAAAACCTGCAGGCCATCAACCCAACAAAGATCACCCTCATCCGCATTCATGGTGGAATGCATAATAACTTACCTTCGTTCCCCGAATACCACAATTTTGTCCGGGACATCCTGAAATATTAAATGAAGAAAAAGAGTAGAATTCCCAGTTGGGTCAGCATCCTGATCATGGTCTATTGCCTCGGTGGCATTGTTATCTACTATGGGCAGGAAAAGATCATGTTGCAACCTGAGCCGGTCAGCATCGACAGCAACTACGCCTTCCCCAATCCCTACCGGGAAGTCAATATCCCATATGCGGCCGACGTAAATATGAATGTGATACAGTTCACGACGAAGGATAGTGTACCGAAGGGCGTGGTATTGTATTTTCACGGCAATAAGCAAAACATTGGTCACTATGCCAACCAGGCTCCGGCATTTACCAGGAACGGCTATGAAGTATGGATGATCGACTATCCCGGATACGGTAAAAGCTCCGGAACGCTCACTGAGCAAGGTTTGTACGATTGGGCCCTCACCTTGTATAAGTTGGCCCGTGCCCGCTACACGCCCGATAGCATTGTACTGTATGGACGATCGATGGGCTCTGGTATAGCGACGCAGCTGGCATCCATACGCGATTGCAAATACCTGCTGCTCGAAGCACCTTACTATAGCTTTCCTTCCATCATGTCCAGTTACCTGCCCATCTACCCCTACGAAAGGTTGATCCGCCTAAAGATCCCTACCTGGCAATATATGCAAAAGGTGACCGCACCGGTTACAATATTCCATGGTACCAATGATGGTGTGATCAGGATCAGCAATGCCCGCAGATTGCAGCCATACTTAAAGCCAAATGACCGGTTTATCGAGATAGAAGGCGGCAGCCACAACGACCTGTCGGCCTTCAAACCCTATCAGCAGGCGCTCGACTCCCTGCTAAGCCGTTAAAAAAAAAAGACCGCACCGGGCTTTGCCTGGTGCGGTCGGTATAGAAGATCACTTGTATCCTTAGATAGGTACCACGTTGGCGCTCTTATTCTTTCTGATCTTATCGGGCATGCCCGCCAGCACTTCTTCTTTCAGCACTTCTATCAGCCGCTTCTTCACAAAATCACGGTGCACCACCAGGCTTACTTCCCGCATGGGCGCCGGCTTCTGAAAATGACGGACCATTTGCAGCCGCTTAGGGTCCATATCGAGGGTAGTGAGCTCGGGCAAAATAGTGATCCCATCATTCAACTCCACCATCCGGCGCAAGGCTTCAATACTACCAGCTTCATATTCAAAATGGGAGCTCATTTCGCTCGACTTGCGCAATTCACATAGGTTCACGATCTGTGATCGAAAGCAATGCCCTTCTTCCATGAGCCACAGCTTTTCCGGATCGATGTCCTGCGCCAGCACATACGTTTTTTTATAAGCAACATTCTTCTTCGCCACATAGGCCAGCAGCTCTTCGTAAAACAATACATGCTCTTTGATCCCTTTTTCCTGGAGCGGCGTCACCACAATACCTACATCGATACGTCCTTCTCTTAACCGGCTGATAACATATTCGGTCAGCATTTCCTGCACGATCAGCTTTACATGGGGATATTTCTTGGCGAAGCTTTGCACGAAGAGGGGCAGCAGGTAAGGCGCCAGGGTGGGGATGATACCGATGCGCAGCTCACCGGTTAGGATTCCTTTCTTGTTTTGCACGATCTCCTGGATCACGTTTTTCTCGGCCAGGATCTTTCGTGCCTGTTCGATGATCTCCACACCGGCTTCTGTTGGCACTACAGGTTGCTTGCTTCGATCGAAGATCTTGACACCCAACTCCTCTTCCAGTTTTTGGATCTGCATACTGAGGGTGGGTTGCGTTACATAACACCGGTTGGCTGCCATGGCAAAATGCCGGCAGATATCTACCGCCACGACGTATTCCAGTTGTACAAATGTCATATAGAGTCCCTCTATGAGTCGATTCGATTAATCAATTAGATTTATCGGCAAAATAAACGAAGTTTTGCATTAATAATCGAATTGGCTTGGCTGATTGGTTATATAGGTTACACAATGGAGGGCGCATCGGAGAGGTCTGGTGCGTCCATTTTTTTTACTCCTCCAGTGAAACCCGCTGCTTGCCTACCTTAAGCTTGTACCCTACTCCTACCTTCAGGGCGTAGTTGGGCGCCTCGTGGCTGACGGGAAAGTTGAAACAGATCGGATAGTCGTACTCTTGTACGATCTCGTGAATGATGTCGTAGATGGGTTTGCCAAAAGGACGCTCGGTATCCTTATTGTCGGTGAACCCTCCAATGACAAGACCTGCCAGCTTATCGAGCTTACCAGCCCGCTTCAATTGGTACAACATCCTGTCGACATTGTATTTGTATTCGCCTACATCTTCCAGGAAGAGGATCCTGCCCTTAGTCTTGACATCGGAAGGGGTGCCAACGATATGCGCCAGCAACGAAAGATTTCCACCGACCAGTTCACCAATCGCTTCTCCTTTTTGGTTGTATTCATGCGGTTCACAATGATAGCGTGCCGTTTTGCCTTCAAAAGCATGCTTCAGCGACTGTACATATTCGTTTTTGAACCCTTCATCGTTGAAGGCTGCTGCCATCGGGGCATGTAAAGAAGCGATATTGTAGTTGCTGTAAATATGTGCATGCAACACGGTAATATCACTGAACCCGATGATCCACTTGGGTTGCTTTTTGAATGCTTTGAAGTTGATGTGATCGATGATGCGCCCCATGCCATATCCACCGCGGCCACATAGTATCGCCTTTACCGAATCATCATCCAGCATGGCCTGAAAATCTGCCAGCCTTTCCTCATCCGTACCAGAGAAATAATTGGTTGAATCACTACCCAGGGTTTTGCCCACTTTTACAGTGTATCCCCATTGTTGCAAAACGTCGATACAGGTTTGCGCTTTGTCAGCATCCATATAACCTGCGGGACAGGTAATGCCGATCGTATCACCCGGTACTAAATAAGGAGGAGTTTTTACCATACTAGTTGCAAGTTAAGGATCGAGGCGCTATCAGTTTCATGTCAATCATGCATTACCGGATATAGGATCAGGATTTAGCCCGGTTTTCGACCAGCGTAACGCCTTCCGTATTTACCTCCAGCGTATGTACAGCCCCGCTCTTCAGAGCAAAATTGTTCTTCTGATGCCCAACCGGAAAATCGAAACACACGGGATAGTCGAAGTTTTTGACCTTCTCCAGCACGATGTCGGGTACTGTACGACCAAACTCTTCACCCGGATCATCGGGCTTTACTTTAAACCCACCAATGATCAGTCCCTTCAGTTTATCCAGTTTACCGGTACGCGACAGGTTCCAGAACATCCGGTCGATGCTGTACAGGTATTCGCCTGTATCTTCTACGAACAGGATCTTGCCAGCGGTTAACAAGTCCGATTTACTGCCCGCCAGCGTTTCGATGGTCTTCAGGTTCCCGCCCACCAGCACGCCGGTAGCCGACCCCACGCGATTGAACGCATTAGGCCCTGTTGTATATTTCATGGTTTCACCCGACAAAGCCTTTTTAATAGAAAGGATCGTATCGATCTGCACTGGGTCAGCTTTGGACCAATCGTCCGGAAAGCTATTGCACATCTTGGAGTGGATGGAGGCAATGCCGTATTGATGACTGAGGTGGCAATGCAGCACTGTGATATCACTGAACCCGATGATCCATTTGGGCCTTGATTCCAGGCGGGAAAAGTCGAGCCGGTCAATGATCCGCACAAAACCATAACCGCCCCGGGCGCACATGATCGCCTGCACCTCGTGGTCATCCATCAGCTGCTGAAAATCAGCCGCCCTTTCTGCGTCGGTGCCGCCAAAGGTAGCATCACGCTGCCCGACGGTATTACCTACCTTAACATTATAACCCCAGCTTTTCATTTGGGCAATCGCTGGCTCGATGTCTTTCAACAAGATATACCCGGCCGGACAGGTGATGCCGATCGTATCACCTGGTTTCAGGTAAGGGGGTATTATCGGCTTTTTGGCCCCGTCGCCCGACAATGCGGGCGTTGCTCCACCCGGAATGGCTGGCAACAAAGCACCTGTAGCCAATATAGAAGAAAGAAAATGCTTACGGTTCATGTCAGTGATTTTACGTCCGGCACTACAGGCCGTTTCTAATGATTGACCCGCTTTGCGCAGGAAGGTCACAATTTACTACCGGAAAAAATAAAGTTTAACATTTCTGTCAGTTAGTTGTTAGTCCACCAAACCTGACATGTCCGGCAAAACAGACATGATTTGAAGCGTAATTGACATGTTAACGCAGTCCGGATTAAAGAAATTCAATATAGCTTTGCACACCCAAACTCTATTTTAGTAAGGAACCGAACGAATCTATGGCAAGGAAGTATCTGATAGCGCTTACCGTACTGGTGGCCGCCATCCAACAAACAGCAACTGCGCAGAGCAACTGGAAATTTGTAAAAAATGGCAGCTTTTACCTCAGCTGGGGGTACAATACTGAATGGTATACCCGCTCCACCGTACACGTTAAACAACCCTCCCTGGGCAACGATTATAAGCTCGTACATGTAAAAGCGCATGACCGGCCAGGCTGGGACGATGGTCTGTTCTCTAAACCCATGACCATTCCGCAATACAATTACCGCATAGGTTATTTCTTCAATGAGAAGCAAGACCTCGCGCTGGAAATCAACTTCGACCACACCAAGTATATCATCACCGATGGCCAGCAGGTCAACGTGAAAGGCACCATCAACGGTCAGAAAGTCAATGGCCAACGGGAATTTTCTGAAGCAACCGGATCCTACTACTACCTGAACAACGGGGCCAACTTCCTGCTGTTCAACCTGGTAAAGCGTTTTCGCCTGGTGCAACCCGGTCCTGCCAACAACCTGAAACTGGACCTCTTGGCCAAGGCAGGTGTAGGTCCCGTTATCCCCCACGTGGAAAACAGCTTTTTTGGACAGGCCAACGAACCCGGCTTTCAGATCGGGGGCTGGAATACCGGCATCGAGACGGCTTTTCGCCTGACAGCCTTCCGCTATGCCTACCTCGAGTTTGCCCAGAAGTTCGACTATGCCCGCTACAGCCACCTGAAAGTATACGAGGGACGCGCCAAACAGGCATTCGGCACCTACGAACTGATCCTCAACCTGGGCTTTACCCTGCCCACCGGCAAGCACAACAAGGAGTTTGCGAAGAAGACAAGTACCAGCATACTGGATAGTAAAATACAATAGGAGGCAGCGCTTCCTGCAACGATAATATGCGGTCTGGCCCCTGGCCAGACCGTTCTTTTTGCCTCCCGGCCAAATTTCTCGTCATTTCCCAACCATTGCCTTCCTGCCTTACGTCAATAGATAGAGGACCGACTACCGTGTGCCAGGCGCAACCCGCAACCATCACCAACCATCCACACCAATCGTGTTAACAAACCGGGATGACATCATAGAAGGCTGTAAAAAGCAGGATCCCAAAAGCCAGGAGGCGCTGTACAAGACCTGCTATACCGGGATGATCAAACTGTGCACCCGCTACGCAAGGGATGCCGATGAAGCAGCCTCCCTGTTTAACGAAGGCATGCTCAAGGTGTTCAATACCCTGCACCAATACCAGGGCCGGGGCGACTGGATGGGATGGGTACGCCGCATCATGGTCAATACCTGCATCGATCACTTGCGCAAGCAGGCCAAATTCAACCACCAACCACTGGAGATCGTATCCGGCGACAACAACGCCATCGATCCCGACATCTATAACCGGCTTTCTGCCAGCGACGTCATGCGCTTACTACAGGAGCTGCCCCGCAATACCGCACTTGTCTTTAACCTCTTCGTGCTCGACGGCTTCAAACATGAAGAGATCGGACAAATGCTCGGCATAGCGATCGGCACCTCCAAATGGCACCTCAATGAAGCCAGGCGCCTGTTGAAACATAAACTCGATACATTATTGAAAAAAGAAATCTACTCTAATGCAATCTGAACAGGAAAATATAGACGACTTCTTCCGTAAAAAAGAAGAGGAATACCAGCACGATACCGGTGACGCCGGTATCCAATGGGAACGCATGCGGGGGCTGCTGGCACCACCCCTACAACCCGCTCCCAGAGGGTTCCGCTGGTTGTCATCCCGGCATGTGGTTAAATACTTTGGTGGATTTGCCATCGTGACGGTCATTACACTGGTAACCATCACCGCAGTCCGGTCAACTAAAAAAGCAGCTACACCCCGTACCAAGGCGGTGGCAGCTACCACAGCCAATACATCCTCACGGGGCACTGTGGTCGCCAACCCGATACCGGCTCAAAAAGCGAGCAGCCCCAGCAATAGTAAGTCAACATCATCAAATGCCGGCAGCGTGCGACAGCCCTCCTCATCGGGCACCCCCATGGCCGGTCGTCAACCCGCCGCAAAGCCCGCTGGCAATACCAACAGGGCAACGGTTGCGCAGGTGCGCAACCATGGAGCGGCATCTGAACCGAATCTGTCCGCCCCACCTTTCGACAAACAGACCAACCAGACCGTGACAGCACATTTGACCATCAACCAGCAACCACCGGTCACCAACAACAACCCATTGCCCATTCGCCTGGAACCAGCAGCCACCAACAACAACGGGCAGCTGATCCCTGCAATAGCAGTGGAACAGGGAGTCGCAAAACCCTCCGTGGCTGCCGAGCAGATCAATGCATTCTACAAAACCATGGCGAAGCCTGCCACTGTATTTACGGTGGATGTGGAAAAGGAGACGGTTTTAAACGGTCGTGAAGGCACGAGACTGATCATCCCTCCGCATTCATTTGCCACCAATACAGGAATGCTGAAAAACCAATTGGTCACCCTGGTTCTGGAAGAGTATTACACCTACGAAGACATGCTGGCAGCGAAGCTGACCACCACCAGCGGCGAAGAACAGTTGATTTCAAATGGTATGGTTAAGCTCACGGCGCACAGCAACGGCAAGCCTGTCAATATCGCCTACGGCAAATCTATTCAGCTGGAAATGCCTGCTCCCCATTTCGACCCCGAAATGCAATTGTTTCGCGGTACCCGCAGCAGCCTGAAGGATGCGTACAGAGCTGCCTTTGTCGAAAACCGTATGATCGATACCGTACATTTCAAGAAGCTGGAAGCCGATGAGAACGGGAATATCGACTGGATACCGGAAGGGCAGCTACAATCGTCTTTGTTCAACTACCATGTGCAGGAGCAAACGATCAAGGTATTCAATCCCTATGGTGACCCCTATAAAGTACACCATGGCAAAAGGCGGTTCACCGCCTATATGTATGTGTCAAAACGGTGCCCCCGATCCGACAAAGAGATGAAGAAACTGATCATCGACAATAGCAATGGGTACTATGACAGGGTAAAGATCAAACGGGTGGATCCAACACCCGTGGCGCGATACCGGTATGGCGCGGATTTGGCAGCTATTGCGGGAGATTCGGTAGAAATGACCTTCCGGCAGGCATTGCGCAAAAAATTGCTGGCGCCGGCAGACAGCCTGATGATGCTGGAAAAACTACGTGCAGACAGTGTGCGCCGGGCAAATGCACCGCAGATAATCAATAAATATAAATTCACCATCAACTCCCTCGGCTGGTTCAACTGCGATAAATACAGCCGCCGGACCATCCCCAATATGCTTTTCGCCTTCAATCCAGGGAAGGGGTTTGAAACCAGCACAATGGTTACCCACCTCATCTTCACACGGTACAAATCGGTGCTCAATGGCACGCCGAAGGGCAACAAGATCAACTTTGGCCGCATTCCAAAGGATGAGCCGGTAAAGCTGCTTTGCCTGGGGGTAAAAAACGGAAAGGTCATGTCGTGTATACAGGATTTCAATACCAATAAAGACGAGATTCCCTCCATGACGTTTGAAGAAACCACGCCCGACCAATTCAAACAACAATTACAGGCATTATCCGCCGCACTGCCATAACGCAGTGGGGCAATACCACACCCCATTTCCCCATTACCTGTCAAATAGTTATTTTTGCGGACATTTGCGGCAACCACGACAGTCCGTAGGGGACATGCCCATTTTATGAAGTAAAAGACGATTTGACAATGACAGACTTTAAGAGATACCTGGTAACCGCCGCATTACCCTATGCCAACGGCCCCATCCACATCGGGCACCTGGCAGGTTGTTACCTTCCGGCCGACATTTATGTGCGCTACCAGCGCGCCCGCTTACGCGATATCAAATTCATTTGTGGCAGTGATGAACACGGCGTACCCATCCAGATCCGGGCAATGCGCGAAGGCACTACCCCACAGGCCGTCGTCAACAAATACCACAAACTCATGGGAGATACCTTCCGCGATATGGGTATCTCGTTCGATATCTATTCCCGTACCTCCAATCCCGTTCACCACCAAACGGCTTCTGACTTCTTCAAAAAGATGTACGATGAAGGCAAATTCGAGGAAAAGGAATCCGAACAGTATTATGATGAGAAGGCCAATGCCTTCCTCGCTGATCGCTATATCGTAGGCACCTGCCCCATCTGTGGCAATGAAAATGCCTATGGCGACCAGTGCGAACGATGCGGATCGACACTGAGTCCCGAACAACTGATTAACCCACGCAGTACGCTCAGCGATGCCGTGCCGGTAAAAAGAAAAACCAAACATTGGTACCTGCCGCTGCAGAATTATGAACCCTGGCTAAAGGAGTGGTTGCTGGAAGGACATAAGGAATGGAAGAACAACGTCTATGGCCAGTGCAAATCCTGGATCGACAATGGGCTGCAGCCGCGTGCCATGACCCGCGATAGCAACTGGGGCGTAAAAGTACCCCTGCCCGATACAGAAGGAAAAGTATTGTATGTATGGTTCGATGCGCCCATCGGGTATATCAGCGCCACCAAGGAACTGACAGAACAATGGGCCGATTACTGGCAACAGAACGATACCAAGCTGGTGCATTTCATTGGCAAGGACAATATCGTATTCCATTGCATCATCTTCCCGGCGATGCTGAAAGCGCACGGCGATTTTGTTTTACCCGAGAACGTACCTGCCAACGAGTTCCTAAACCTGGAAGGCGAGAAAGTATCTACCAGCCGCAACTGGGCCGTGTGGGTAGACGAATACATGAGAGACTTCCCCGATCAGCAGGACGTGTTGCGGTATGTGCTCTGTGCCAATGCACCGGAAACAAAAGACAATGACTTTACCTGGAAAGATTTCCTGGAAAGAAACAATAGCGAGCTCGTATCCATCTTCGGCAACTTTGTAAACCGTGCCTTTGTGCTCATGCACAAACTGTGTGGCGGCAAAGTACCACCCTTACATGCAGATGTCGCGGATAAAGCAGACCAGGATTTGCTGGCCGAATTCGAGGCAACCAAAACAAGGGTAGAAACATTGCTGGAACAATACAAATTCCGCGAAGCCCTTTTTGAAGTGATCGACCTGTCGCGCAAAGGCAACAAATATATGCAGGACAAAGAACCCTGGATCGTTGCCAAGAGCCTCGCAGAGAATCCCGAAAAGCAAAAGCTGATCGATAACTGCCTGCACATTTGCCTGCAGTTGACCGCCAACCTCGCCGTCATGATCAACCCCTTCCTGCCTTTCACGGCAAAGAAGATGCTGCACATGATGAAGGTAGTAGACAAGATGCTCGAATGGGAAAACGCCGGTAAAACCAAATTACTGAGCGTAGGCTATAGCTTGCGCGAACCGCAATTGCTGTTCCGCAAAATAGAAGCATCTGAAATAGAAGCACAGATCGAAAAGTTGAAAGCCAATATGGTGAAACCAGCTGCTACCGTAGATCCTGCTGCGAAGAAGGCCGCCAAGGATGCCAAATATGCTGCCAAGGCAGCTGATAAAGAAGCCACCACGGAAGCAACCGCTACCAGCACGGAAGAAACCGCCAGCCCGGTGAAGCCAGAGATCGTATACGACGATTTCGCAAAGATCGACCTGAAAGTAGGGACCATCGTGGCTGCCGAAAAAGTCGCCAAGGCCGATAAACTGCTGAAGCTGGAAGTAGACCTGGGCTTTGAAAAACGCACCATCGTATCGGGCATCGCGCTGCACTTTCAGCCAGAAGCCATCGTAGGTCAGCAAGTAGTCGTCGTTACCAACCTCGCGCCTCGTAAAATGAGGGGTATCGAGAGCAATGGCATGATCCTGATGGCAGAAGACAAAGCCGGCAAACTGCACTTTGTCAACCCCAACACAAAAGTGGATGAGGGATCAGGAGTAAGTTAATCGTATAAAGTGTCATCTCTTATACAGCCCTGCTCAACCAGCAGGGCTTTTTTTTGTTGGTAGCCTCATCTGTCAATACCCATTTTAGTACTTTACGCATTAAACACAGCACTATGCAACTCGGATTTATCGGACTGGGCAGCCTCGGCACTCCCATCGCACAAAACATCATCGACAGTGGTCATACGCTGGTCGTGTACAACCGCACAGCGAGCAAAGCACAACCGCTGGCGGATAAAGGCGCGAAGATCGCCACCAGTGTAGCCGAACTGGCGAAAGCCTGCGACATCGTATTCACCATGGTAGCCGATGATGCCGCCCTGAAGGCGGTGACCACCGGTGAAGATGGCCTGCTGCAACACCTGCGCGCCGGCAGCCTGCATATATCTATGAGCACGATACTGGCTCAAACAGCTGGTGATCTGGCAGCCCTGCACGAGGCAAAAGGCCAGCACTATTTATCGGCACCCGTATTCGGACGCCCCGATGCAGCCACCGCCCGCAAACTCAACTTCGTCATCTCCGGTCCACAGGATGCGCGGACAACAGCTACCCCGTTGTTGAAAGCCGCCGGTGGTGCAGGGGTGTGGGAATTTGGTGATGATATCCTCACGGCCAATACGATCAAGATCAGTGGCAACTTCCTCATTGCTTCAGCGATGGAGGCAATTGGCGAAAGCATCCGCCTGGCCCAGGCCAGTGGCATCGATGCGCACAAGATGTGGGAGATGTTTGGCCAAACGATCTTCAACGCCCCCATTTACCAGAACTACAGCAGGATCATCCTCAACAAGCAATATGAACCGGCCGCTTTCACGGCACGCCTCGGCCTCAAAGACCTCAACCTGGTACTGGACCAGGGTACAAAAACCGGCCAATCGCTTCCCCTGGCCGAATTGCTGAAAAGCCACCTGGCACAGCTCGTCAGTAGCGGACAAAGTGAGATCGACTGGAGTGCTGTCGCCGAGGGCGGAATCAGTAGCGGAGGGTAAGCTTCAGACTGCCGAAAGCCGACCTGTCCGGAGAGCGTAAAAGCTAGCGATGTATACTGATAATCAGAATGATACAAAGTAGGTCGCCAGCGCCCTCCGATTTACTGCCGAGCTCATGCCGAGCTGGTGCCGAGCCAGTGCCGAGCACATGCCGCGCTTTAGGTCCGGTATAGGTCCAGTGTAGGTCCGCTGTTCGTCCCCGGCCGCCGGGGTGAAGAAGGGGTTCAACAATGAATACGGAGCGGAAAAAACGAGCACCACCAGGCCATATTAAGCCTCGGGAACACCCCTTTATTATTCGGGCAATTGTATTATCTTCGGGTAAAATAGTTGTTTAACTAACTAATTATTCTATGTCAAAACGCCTCATCAAGAAGGTCGCCGTATTGGGTAGTGGCGTCATGGGATCAAGGATTGCGTGTCATTTTGCAGGAATAGGATTGCAAGTGCTCTTATTGGATATTGCCCCCAAGGAGCCGACAGACGCCGAAAAAGCCAAGGGACTGACCGCCGATCATCCGGCCGTGAAGACCCGGATCGTGAACGATGCCCTCACGGCAGCTGTCAAATCCAATCCCTCTCCCCTCTATACTAAAGATGCACTGAAGAAAATAAAGACCGGCAACTTCACCGACAACATGAAGGATATTGCCGACTGTGATTGGGTGATCGAAGTAGTCGTAGAAAGGCTCGATATCAAACAACAGGTATTTGCCGAAGTAGAACAATACCGCAAGCCCGGCACCCTCATCACTTCCAACACCTCCGGTATCCCCATCCACCTGATGGCAGAAGGCCGGAGCGAAGATTTCAAAAAACATTTCTGTGGCACCCACTTCTTCAACCCGCCACGTTACCTGCGCTTGCTGGAGATAATTCCAACACCGCATACAGACCCGGCCGTGGTCGACTTCCTGTTGCATTACGGCGACCTGTACCTGGGCAAAACAACCGTGCTGTGTAAAGACACGCCTGCCTTTATCGCCAATCGTATTGGCGTATACGGTATCATGGCTATCTTCGGACTGGTAGAAAAAATGGGACTCACCATCGACGAGATCGATGCCCTTACAGGTCCCATCATCGGCAGACCCAAATCGGCCACCTTCCGCACAGCCGATGTCGTAGGTATCGATACATTGGTGAAAGTAGCGAAAGGTGTATACGAGAACTGCCCCGCCGACGAGGCCCGTAAGTCGTTTGAGATCCCCGCCTGGCTCGATAAAATGGTCGAGAACAAATGGCTGGGCGACAAGACCGGACAAGGCTTCTTCAAAAAGACCAAGGGCGGTGGCGGCGAAAAAGAGATCCTCGTACTCAACCTGCAGACGATGGAGTACGAAGCCCGCAAGAAACCAAAGTTTGCTACGGTAGAAGCGGCCAAACCCATCGACGATCTCAAAACAAGACTGAAAGCACTGTGTACCGGTATGGATAAAGCGGGCGACTTCTTTCGCCAGTTCCATTACGGTCTATTCTCGTATATCTCCCACCGCATACCAGAGATCAGCGATGACATCTACCGGGTCGACGACGCCATGATGGCGGGCTTTGGCTGGGAGATCGGAGCCTTCGAAAGCTGGGATGTACTGGGTGTAGAAAGCACTGCTAAGAAAATGCAGGATGCTGGTTACTCCGTAGCAGGCTGGGTACAGGAGATGCTGGCTGCCGGCATTAAAACTTTCTTTAAAGTAGAGAATGGCAAAAGGCTTTATTATGATATCGCCTCGAAGGGGTACAAAGCCATACCTGGCGGAGAAGCCTTCCTGGTCATGAAAAACTTTGAAAACCAGACCGTTTGGAAAAACAGCTCCTGCCGTACTTACCACCTGGGCGACGATGTACTCGGCCTGGAGTGGTATACCAAAATGGGCAGCATCGGCGGAGAAGTACTGGAAGGGATACAAAAATCCATTGCACTCGCAGAAAATAAGTACAAGGGTTTGGTGATTGCCAATGAAGGTGCTAACTTCAGCGCCGGTGCAAATGTGGGCATGATCTTCATGCTGGCCATCGAGCAGGAATACGATGAGCTTGACATGGCCATCCGCCTCTTCCAGAATACGATGATGCGGGCCCGTTACTCAGCGATTCCGGTAGTCGTTGCTCCCCATGCGTTATCACTGGGAGGCGCCTGCGAACTGAGCCTGCACGCCGACAAAGTTTGTCCTGCAGCCGAAACCTATATCGGCCTGGTAGAACTCGGGGTTGGATTGATCCCCGGCGGCGGTGGTACCAAAGAATTCGCCCTTCGTGCGGCCGACGAAATGCACGAAGATGAGCCGGAAACCATTACCTTGAAAAACCGCTTTCTCACGATTGCTACAGCCAAAGTAGCCACTTCTGCCGCCGAGGCCTTTGATCTCGGCATATTGCGCAAAGGACATGACGAAGTAGTCCTGAACCAGGGTCGCCGCATTGCAGAAGCTAAAAAAAGTGTTCTCGAAATTTATGATAGTGGCTACGTAACACCTGTACAACGTACGGATGTAAAAGTACTGGGCCGTTCAGCATTGGGAGCCCTGTATGCCGGTATCAACGGTATGTGGCGCGCCGGATACGCAACCGACCATGATGTAGCCGTAGCCAAAAAGCTGGCCTACGTGATGTGCGGAGGTGACCTGAGCGAGCAATCTCTGGTTTCCGAACAGTACCTGCTCGACCTGGAAAGAGAAGCTTTCCTGAGTCTTTGCGGAGAAAAGAAGACACTCGAAAGAATACAAAGCGTACTCAAAGGCGGTAAGCCGGTACGCAACTAAATACGACTTTGTTACACATTCCATTACAAAGGGTCACATGAGAAAGCCCGGGCGTAACGATCACCGTTACGCCCTTTTTTTGTGCGTACACTGCCCAGGCGGGGATAAAAGTTATAGAGTACTTATAGAGGAGTACTCCTTGGGAGTATCCGTAGGATAGAAAAAGGCCAGGGTAGGGTCACTCGCCTACCCTTTATCCCTGTTTACTTGGCGGTTGCACAGATTATCAATATCTTGGAAGACCTTTATCGCCCAACCACACCAAAGTGCCAATCCATGGGAGAAGCCGAACTAATTCGATCGTCCCGGGAGCTGATCATTCGCTCCGCCTTTTATTTCTATGGAGAGGAGGCTACCGCCAACCTCGCCATTCAGATAGCAGATGATATCGCCCGTTGCTGGAATGAACCCCGGGGCACGGCAAAGATCCGGCATGAAGATTACCTGGTTAAATTCGAAGTAGAAGGATACTACGCGCCCGACCTCGATCCCGAAAAGGTCTGGTACAACGACCAGCCACGACTCAACTACTTCCGGATAGAGAACTTTGTGGTAGGCGATATTTCGTATGTCGATGAGATCGGTAGCAACACAGGATACCTGAAATTGGCCAATCTGTTGCAAACACCAACGACCATTGCACATGAATACGGACATACCCTTGGCCTTGTCCATCCCCGTGTGCTGGACCTGCGCGGAGGCGGTTTACCGGGCATCATGTACCCACGCGGCACCCTGTGTGATCCGAATTTCCAATACAATCCCGCCGCTGCCGCGGGTACCAATGGCGGCACCCTCGATCCGCAATACCGCAAAGTGTACCAGGCAGATATCGACACCCTCAAACTGCATAAACTCGACTTCGATCACCGTGACCGAGCCCTCGTGGGAGCATTTTCCAGCCTGTACCACCAAAAACACCGGCCCGAAGACGTGTAACATTATCCGATAATCAGCAACTTATATACAAACAGTATTTACATGGCCATACTTACCGTCGAGAACCTGCATAAGACCTATACAAATGTACAGGCCCTCAAAGGCGTGAGCTTTACCGTACCAAAGGGTTCCGTATTTGGCATCCTGGGGCCCAATGGAAGCGGCAAAACCACCCTGCTGGGCATCATCGTCGATATCCTGCGGGCAACTTCCGGCTCGGTCAAACTATTCGACGAAGTCCCCAATCCAACACACCGCAAGCGGATCGGCACCTTCCTCGAAACACCCAATTTCTACCATTACCTCAATGCAGTACAAAACCTCGAAATTGCCGCCGCCATCAAAGGGCATGGTAAAGAGGATATAGACCGGGTACTGCAACTGGTCAACCTCGACCAGCGCAAATACCATAAGTTCAGTACCTATTCATTGGGGATGAAGCAACGGCTGGCCCTGGCCTCCTGCCTGCTGGGCAATCCCGAAGTGATGATATTCGATGAGCCAACCAACGGCCTCGACCCCGTAGGCATCGCCGAAACCCGCGAACTCATCAAGAAACTGAATGGAGAAGGAAAGACAGTCATCATGGCCAGTCACCTGCTCGATGAAGTAGAGAAAGTGTGTACCCATGTGGCCATCCTGCAGAAAGGCACCCTCATCACCCATGGTCATGTCGATGAGATACTGGCCCAGGAAGACATCGTGGAAGCAGGTGCGGCGGATAGCAGCCAATTGCTATCGATCCTACAGCAATATCCCGGCGGCGGCAAAACAAGTCTCAACGGACATTTGGAAGTAGCTTTCTCGCCAGGCACCGCCGACCTGGAAGCCATCAACCGCTTTTGTTTTGAAAGAGGGGTGACGCTCAATCACCTGCGCCTGCGCAAAAAGAGCCTGGAAGCCAAATTCTTTGAACTTACCCAAAACAAGAATTGATCATGTTGCAACTACTCAAAATAGAATGGCTGAAGCTAAAGAACTATCGTACGTTCTGGATATTGTCCGGATTGTACATCTTCAGCATACTCGGTCTCAACCTCATTGTATTCAGGATACAGCAAACCATATATGAAGCCAAGGAAGGCCAGGGCATGGCAGAGATGATACTGGGCCGCACCCCCTACTCCTTTCCGATCACCTGGCAAATGACAGCATATGTATCGAGCTTTCTGCTCTTCATACCCGGCCTGCTGCTGGTGATCTGTCTCACCAATGAATACAGCTTTCGTACGCACCGGCAAAATATCATCGACGGATGGAACCGGCGGGAATACATCTCGGTCAAGATCGCGCTGGCATTCATCTTGTCGGCGGTTTCCACCGTCTTTGTGACGATTACCGCTGCCATCTTTGGTTTTGCCAGTGGTTCATCGCTAAGCTTTGATAGCTTTCAATACATTCCCTATTATTTCCTGCAGGCCTGTAGCTATACGATGGTCGCGCTGCTCATCGCCGTGATCGTTAAAAGAGGCGGACTCGCCATCGGTATCTATTTCCTGTACTCACTGATCATTGAAAACGTGATCCGTGTTTTCCTGAATTTCAGAGGAGACAACCTGGGGCAGTTCCTGCCACTGCAATCCAGCGATGAGCTGATCCCCTTGCCCATTCTGCAAAATGTACAAAAGCGTGTATTTGAGCCCGCCAACCCGACCGTAATGCTGGTACTGGTGCTCGTGTATCTCTCTGCGTATGTATACTTCTCCATCCGCAAATTCGAAACGGACGACCTATAAAACAAAATGCCCCGCTCGGGGCATCACTTATAGATATATAACGGCAGTGCCTCACAACAACAGCGCTGTCGTTTATTTTTTTGTCAGGTTAGTCAGCGCTGGCTCGATCGTCGGATACAGGAATTGAAACCCCGCCTGGCTGATCTTCGTATTACTGACCGTAGCACTCTTCAAAACCTCGATGCTCAACCCACCAACGACCATCTTCAATACAAACGAAGGAACATAAAAAGGAATGTAGAAACGCCCTTTCACTTTTTCCGCCAGTTTCAGCATGAAGTTCTTGTTGGTGACCGGTTGCGAAGCAACAGCATTGTAAACCCCATCTACCTGTTGGTTTTCGATGGCAAACAGGAACAACCGCGCCAGGTCATCGATATGGATCCAGCTAATGACCTGCCGGCCATGGCCAAAGATGGTTGCCACACCAAACCGTACGGGCTTCATAAACTCCTTAAAGGCACCTCCCTGTTTGCTGAGCGCCACCCCAATCCGAAATATCACCAGCCGTTTACCTGGCAGTTCTTTAACCCCGGCTACACTCCCCTCCCACAGCTCGCAGGTTTTACCCAGAAACGCCTGATCGACAGGATCTGTTTCGGTAAAAGCAGCTTTATCGCGCGGCCGCTTTTCGTCACCACCATACCAGCCAATACCCGAAGCGCTGATGACCGCTTTGACCTGGTTGTCATTTTCCTTCAGCGTCTTAACCAGCAACTCGCCGCTACGCACCCGGCTGTCGATGATCTCCTGTTTACGTTTCTTCGACCAACGTTTATCCGCCACACCGGCACCTGCCAGGTTAATGATAAAATCAGATTGCTGCACAGCCGCCACATCGATCAACCCTTTATCAGGGTCCCAATGCGCCTGCCGGTAGTGATCTTTGGCCGCCGTAGCCTGGCCTCTGGAAAGCACGATGACATCATGCCCCTTGTCGATCAATAATTGAGACACTGCCTTCCCGACCAATCCTGTTCCGCCGGTTATGAGAATCGTAGCCATAAGGTCTAAAGTTGGTGAATACGGTTTGCGGTTCAAGGTACAAAACTTACGCCTCGACATCCCCTAAAAAAAATCCCTCCTGAGGAATCAGGAGGGAAACAACTAAAAACAACAATCGCTGCATGTTTAAATAGACTTTATTTTTTGCAGGGACTTGAGGTACAGAACAGAATTAATCAGGCTTCTTACCATCCAGGAAAGTATTGATGGTAGAAATCTGCCCGTTATTATTTTCGTCGGCCTTGACTTCGTAATTGCTGTAGAAGCTTTCTACATTGTTGATGGTATTGTACAATTCCAAATTGCGGCGGATGTAAGCCGGCACAGTTTCAAACTCATTGTTAGGATCGGCGCCGTTGATGTTGAATGACAGATTACGTAATTTCTGTATCCGCTCGGCCGCCCGGCGTTTTTGCTCGTCTGCTTCGTCCTGCGGCGCAGGGTCCTCAACAGATGAATTCGCCATAACAATTGGGTGAGCTTGATGGGCCCCAGGCTCCTCCGCCGCTGGAATGTCGTCTTTGAACACGAGTTGCATGTCATTGGAAGGATCTGCTTCCTGGGTTGGTTTTGAACTCGTATGCAAGACCGGTTCCTTCACAGGGGCATGTTCTTGGATGGATTCTTCTGACTTAGGTTCTGCATAAATATTGGTAGGCCTGGCCAGGTATCCTCCGGACGCTGCAGACGCCGAAGAATTATTTTTAAAAGCCTGTTGGCTTTGCTGTGCACTGGAATTTGTCGGTGGGGGTACGTTTGCGGGTGTTTCGGCAGGTTTGGATGGTTGCGAAAGTACCCATTCGATCCTTTCCGACTCCTGATTGACCACAGGTTTTTTGTCCACAGTATTTTTACTAGGCTCATCGCTCGTAAAAAGCTCCAATGGCGTAAACTTCTGCGCAGGCTGTTCTGGCACTTCCGGATCTACCAGCTTAGGCGCCAGTTCTTCTTTGATCTCAGGCATAGCCGGTGGAGCCGGCTTCTCCTTTTTGGGTTCAGCGGCAGGCTTAGCCAAAGCCTTTGGATCGGGCTGATTCGTTAAAGACAATACGATCTTCTCCTCTGCCTTCGGCACCGTCTTCTTGGCCTCGCGCTTCGTAAAAGGGTCCTTGTATTCAAAACCGGTTGCGATCAGGGTAATACCGATCTGGTCGCCCAGAGAATTATCATAGCCCATACCCAGTATCACATCGGTGCCTTCACCAGCCTGCGACAACAGGTAGTTTTGAATGATATCCACCTCATCCATCGTAAACTCATGCTCGCCTTCGGCAGAGTTGATGTTGATGAGGATCCATTTGGCGCCACTAATCTCGTTGTCGTTCAGCAATGGAGAGTTCATAGCGTCTTCGATCGCACGTTGTGCCCTGTCTTCACCACCCGCAGAAGCATTACCCAGGATAGCCACACCACCATTGCGCATAACGGTGCATACATCCGCAAAGTCAACGTTGATCTGACCAGTGCTGTTGATTACATCTGTGATACATTTGGCAGCAGTGGCCAGTACATTATCGGCCTTATTGAATGCCTCTTTCATTTTCAGGTTACCATATTGATGACGCAACTTATCGTTGCTGATCACCAGCAGGGTATCCACATATTGCTTCATCACGCGGATACCATCTTCCGCCTGCAATTGACGTTTCTTGCCTTCGTAAGAGAATGGCGTGGTCACGATACCAACGGTCAGGATGCCGAGGTCGCGGCAGATCTTGGAGATGATGGGCGCACCACCCGTTCCGGTGCCACCACCCATACCAGCCGTAATGAACGCCATCTTGGTGTTCACTTCGAGTATACGCCTGATCTCTTCCAGGCTCTCTTCAGTAGCCTGACGGCCAATATCCGGATTGGCGCCTGCACCCAGCCCTTGGGTAAGGTGCGGCCCCAGTTGTATCTTGTTAGGAACCTGGCTTTGTGCAATGGCCTGCGCGTCCGTATTACAGATAATGAAGTTGACGCCTTCAATATGCTGTGCGAACATGTGGTTCACTGCATTACTACCACCACCACCAACACCAATGACTTTGATGATGGATGATTTTTCCTTTGGTAAATCAAAATGAATCATAGCTTTCTATTTTTGTCTCACCAGGCCTTGCTCTCCCGAAAGCCCATCCAGAGACTTATGAATTTAACAGGTTAGTAAAAAATCAAGGAGTACCGGAACAATAACCACTCCAAATGTTGTTAACGTAGGGGTCGGTTCAGAAATCCTTGCTCAAAGAATCGTTGGCAAAGCTGGTTGACCCAGCTTAACAGCTACGCATCTTACAATGCGTGATCTTCTTCTTCCTTAAACAGGTCGATGATGCCGTCTTTGAATTTGCCCCAGAAATCTTTGATGCCTTTCCTGTTGTTCTTAACCTTTTCTATCCGTGTTTCTTCTTCTGTTGTTACAATGGTTTCTTCTACTTCTACCTCTACCTCGGCAGTCTTGCGCAATCCTTCAGGCACTTCTACCTTACGGAAACGATGTTCAAACTGCTTGCGGTTGTGCTCATAATCGCTGTATCCCTTCAGGATAAGACCAATACAGGTAGAGTAAGTGGGCTTGGCCAGCTCTTCGATATGACCGGCTGCCAGGTGCTCCGTCGGGAAACCGATGCGGGCATTGAGACCGGTTACATATTCAGTCAACTGAATCAGGTGACGTAATTGAGAACCACCACCGGTCAATACGATACCGCCATTCAACATGCGGTGATCCAGTCCTACCTGCTTCAGGTGATAGGTTACAAAGTCCATGATCTCACTCATACGAGCCTGGATGATATTGGCCAGATTCTTCACACTGATCTCTTTGGCAGGCATACCACGCAGGCCAGGGATGGTGATGAAGGCATTGCCGCGGGCCTCATTGGCCAGCGCACTACCAAACTGCACCTTCATTTGTTCTGCCTGCGTTTTCAATACACCCAGACCAGTCTTGATATCATTGGTGATATTCTCTCCACCAAACGGGATCACCGCGGTGTGCTTGAGAATACCTTCGTAGAAAACAGCCAGATCGGTAGTACCACCACCGATATCAACGATGGCTACACCCGCTTCCAGGTCTTCGTGCCCCATAACGGCCGCGGCAGAAGCCAGAGGCTGCAACACGAGGTCCTTGGTGATCAGGCCACTCTTCTCTACCGAACGGCTGATGTTGCGGATAGCATTCTTATCGCCGGTAATGATGTGGAAGTTGGCACCGATCTTCACACCACCATACCCGATCGGGTTGGGGATGTTCTGAAAATTATCTACCGTAAACTCCTGCGGGATCACATCGATGATCTGATCACCGGCAGGGATATAAGTTTTGTATTGGTCACCGACCAATTGATCGATCTCCTTTTGCGTAATTTCTTCCTCGGTCTGGTGACGTACGATATCACCACGGGTTTGAAGGCTTTTGATGTGATGACCTGCAATACCGACATACACCTCGCTGATCTCCAGGTTGGGGTTGGAAGTATAACAGTTGTCCAAAGCCATTTGAATGGCCTTGATGGTTTCGTCGATGTTCAATACCTGTCCGTGCTTCACACCATTGGAGTTGGCGCGGCCAAATCCAATGATCTCCAGCTTGCCGAATTCGTTCTTCCGGCCGGCAATCGCTGCGATCTTCGTCGTCCCGATGTCCAGGCCGACAATGATGGGTTGTTGCTCGTTGTTCATGCTATCCTGTTTTTAGTTGTTGGTATATTGATTAGTTGCACTTTCCTGCTGCACACGGGATCCAAGATCCTGCGGGTAACCCGACGTCGGTTTATTACGGGGCTTCCTGTCCATACAGGGAGGGCCTGCCGTTCGGACCCCGGTCGTCGCGGTCCGTTGTTTTCATAGAGTAACCAGGATACTTCCTTTGTTCTTACGCGCTCCTTCAGACTTTCCTACGCCCGCTTCGGCATCACTGCTTTCGCCTGTCTCTTGCCTGCTGCCGGCTTCGCCACATTGTTCTTTTTGGCGCTCTTACTGTTTTCATAGGATCGGCCTTTCACAGGAGGGGTTTTCGGGGAGTTGTTCGTTCGCTTCGATACGTTCGCTACGGATATGGGTGGTTTTTCAGTCGTCGGACTTTTGGCCGGTGAAGTATTCACCGATGTCAACATGCCCTGTCCGCTCGTGGGCTGCCGCGCTGCTGAATCACTCATGGCCCGTTGGGCAGAGGTAGCCAGACTCTGAATGGTTCTGGCGGCCTGGGCCGAATCGATGCGGGCCACATAAGTTCCTTTCCTGATGCACACCACCTGACGGTCAAACTGAACATTCAGGCGATCATATATATCCATACCGGTCTTGCTCAATACCAACTTGTAAAACTGCAGCAATCGGCCAAACTTCTTTTCGTAATCACTGCCATCCCCAAACTCGATGACGTGGCTGCCGACCATGGGCATCATCTCGAATCTTTTATCAGGGAGGATATCGGTCTGTGCGATCTGCGCCATCCAGAAAGGATCATGCTGAATGAACAGACTGACCTGTTTGATGTGCTGCACCAGTAAACTGTCTGATTTAGCGAACCGCTCTTTGTCGGAAGGAAAACCAGTGAATACCGGCAACCTCGCCGACACCTTATCCGATAACGGAAGCTTTGCACAGCTGCTGTCTATATAAAAACTGTTCCCGCCAGCAGTAAAGATCCGTGCGATGGGCTCACGTTCGGTGATCTTCACCTGCAATACCTGGTTATTATCAAAGAACAGTTCCGCATCACGGATCCATACATTCTTCTGCAACTTGTCCTCCATCTTGCGCAGGTCGAAGCGCTCCAGGGCACGACCTTTCAGGGATACCGAACCGTTATTCGATAGTATCTCTACCACCTCCTTCTTATTCATGAACCACTGACCATCTCCACCCGCCAGCGAGATCTCATATCCGGCACATACCTTCTCTTTGCGGTTGCGGATAGCCGCTACCAGCAGCACCAGCACGCCGGCTGCCACGATGGTCCAGCCACCGAAAATCAACATCCTCCTGATATGACGCTTCCCTTTCATATTCTATTCAAAGTGCCCATCAACAACCAACTGGTCAGGTGATGGGTTCCATTTGTCCCGGCAGTCCCGGGATCAAGACTTTGGTTCAACGATCTTTTTAATGGGTTGCACCAGGGCATCGATATCACCGGCGCCGGCTGTGATCAACAGCCAACCGCGCTTTCCGCCCGTAGCACCCTGGCCTGCGTTGCCGCCCGCCAGTTTTGTTTTTATCGTTTCCAACAGCTCCTCTTTGCTGAGCAACTGCTTGTGTTTATTCTTCATCGATCCGAGAATCAGCGCACTGGTCACTCCTTCCATGGGCAGCTCCCGGGCCGGGTAGATTGGCAACAGGATCACTTCATCTGCCATGTCGAGCGTCGCAGCAAACTCGGTTGCAAAATCTCTGGTCCGGCTGAACAGGTGCGGTTGAAACACCACCGTACTGTGCATATGCGGAAAAAGATTACGGGCACCAGTGATCAACGCTCTCAGCTCTTCCGGGTGATGGGCATAATCGTCTACAAAAACGATCGCCTCGTGATCGGTGGCTTCCGGCGTTTTCACGATGTACTCAAACCGGCGCTTCACACCACGGAAAGAGGCCACCGCCGCTTTGATCTTCTCGTCTTCAATGCCGAGCTTGTGCGCGACCGTAATCGCCACGATCACATTCTCGATATTGTGCAGTCCGCCCATATTCAGCACGATATCTTTCAACGACCAGTCTTTCATCACTACATCAAACTCATAACTGCCATACTGGTTACGGATATTCGTAGCATACACATCGGCGCGGTCATCTGTCAAACTATACGAAAGCCGGTTAGCCGTCTTCAGCTCCCCCGAACGCTCCAGGCTGAACTTGTTCAGCAACCAGCCACCTGGCTTTACCTTTCCGCTGAACTCGATAAAGGCTTCCTCCATCGCTTCCGGCGTACCATAGATATCGAGGTGATCGGGATCCATAGAAGTGATCACGGCCACATCCGGGCTCAGGCGCAGAAAACTTCGGTCATACTCATCAGCTTCCACCACACACACGTTTCTTTCGTTGCTCCAGTAGTTGCTGTTGTAGTTCACAGCAATGCCACCGAGGAAAGCATTACAACCGTAGCCACTATCGCGCAACACATGGGCCGTCATGGTGCTGACTGTCGTCTTTCCATGCGTACCTGCCACACAAATATTAAAAGAACTATTGGTGATCAACCCCAGTACTTCACTGCGTTTCAGCAAGGGGTATTGTTGTTCCTGGTAATAGATCAACTCTTTGTGCGCTTTCGGCACAGCCGGTGTATACACGACCAACTGCACATCGGTGGGCGCCTGCGACAGGTCTTCTTCGTAGTGTACGGGAATTCCTTCTTCCACCAGTTTACGGGTCAACGGCGTTTCCGTTTTATCATAACCACTCACCGAGCGGCCATGAAACTTGAAATACCTCGCCAGCGCACTCATCCCGATACCGCCAATACCAATGAAATAAACCTTCTGAATATCTTTAAAGTCGATCATAATTGGCTATCTATAAAAGACCGTTTGCACTTCATTTTTCCTTGTTGCCTTTCTTGCTTTTCCTCGCTGCCTAGTTTCCTTGTTGCCTTATATTCGCCTCCACCACTTTTAGCATCTCCAGGGCAATCACTTCGTCGGCATTGGTAACGGCCAGTTTGCCGATATTTTCCCGCAATACGGCCTGCTGGGCTTCATTCTTTGCCAGGGCAATCACCGTATTTACCAGTTTATCTTTCGCCTCACTGTCTTTCACCAGGATGGCAGCCTGCTTATCGACCAGGTGCTGTGCATTGACCGTCTGATGGTCTTCTGCCGCAAACGGGAAAGGCACCAGCACAACCGGCTTTTTCACCACACACAACTCGGCAATGGCCATGGCGCCAGAGCGTGAGATCACGACATCGGCCGCTGCATAGGCAAACTCCATTTGGGTAATAAAACTATTGGCCCAGATGTTCCGGTTCTCCACAGCCCGCTCACTCGCCTTTTCCACAAATGGCTTACCGGTTTGCCAGATCAGCTGAATATCGTTTTTGGCAAAGAGCTCGATCTGCGCGTCCAGTGCTTCATTGATGCCTTTGGCACCGAGGCTGCCGCCCGTGGCCAACACCGTCTTCTTACTGGCATCCAATCCAAAGAACTCCATGCCTTTCTCCCGTGAAATATTGTTGGCCGCGATCACACTGCGCACAGGATTACCCGTGATCAGGAAGCGGTCGGCAGGAAAGAATTTCTCCATACCATCCCCGGCCACAAATACTTTTGTCGCCTTCTTGCCCAGCATCATATTCGATTTGCCGGCAAAAGAATTCGACTCATGAATAAAAGTCGGTATACCCCTGGACTGCGCATAACGCAGTACCGGGAAGCTCGAATAGCCCCCCACCCCCATCACGGCATCGGGCATAAAATCAGCTATGATCTTACGTACCTGGAAAAAACTCTTCAGGAGTTTGAAAGGCAGCCCGATATTCTTCAGCAAAGAACTTCTGTTGAACCCGGCGATATCCAATCCTTCGATCGGGTAACCAGCCTGCGGCACTTTCTCCATCTCCATCTTACCCTTCGCACCAATAAATAATATCTCGATAGCCGGGTCTATTTTCCGTAAGGCATTGGCCACCGCTATCGCGGGGAATATATGCCCGCCGGTACCACCTCCTGCTATAATGATCTTTTTGTTCAATGTGCTACTATTGTTCAGTGCTCAAAATGATAGTTTGATTAACCAGTACCATATTTATTCCGCAGCCACTTTCGCCTCTGCCATCGCCTTTCCTTCAGCCTGCTCCACATTCCGCGCCACACTCAGGATGATCCCGATCGACAAACAGGTAAAGAGGAAAGAACTTCCACCCATACTCACCAGCGGCAGCGTGACCCCGGTTACCGGAAACAGGTTTACCGTTACCGCCATATTGATCAGCGCCTGGATCACCAGCGTGAAGCTCAGGCCCAACGCCAGAAAGGCCCCGAATGCGTAGGGACATTTCCTGAATACCCGGATACTCCTCAACAGGAATAGCAGGTAGATCAATATGATGAAGGCCCCTCCCACTATCCCGTACTCCTCGATGATGATCGCAAAGATGAAGTCTGAATAAGGGTGCGGCAGGAAATTTCTCGTTTCACTGTTACCCGGTCCCAGTCCCAGCATACCGCCTTTGGCAATGGCGATCTTGGCTTGGTTGATCTGGTAGTTATCGTCCTTATCGGCCGATTTGTTATCGTACACAAAGTTCTGCACACGCTTGATCCAGGTAGGGATACGTCCCCCTTCCAGGAAAGCAGGCAGGTCTTTCATTTTTCCTTCGCTTTTATCGTAATAAGCTACGGCAATGGTAACAAGGAAGACCACCGGAATAGCTACTACGCCAATCGTCATCAACAGGTGTTTGGTACTTACCCGGCCAATGAACATCAACAACATACTCGTGGCGCCCACCAGCAATGCCGTCGACAGGTTGGCAGGCGCAATGAGTATACATATAATAACAACCGGTAACATCACCGGTATGAATCCTTGCTTGAAATCCTTGATCTTGTCCTGCTTCTTACTCAGCAAGCGGCTCAGGTACATGAACAGCGCCAGCTTGGCCAGGTCGGAAGTCTGAAAGGTCAGATTGATGATAGGCAGCCTGATCCATCGGCTACCTTCATTCAGTTTTACCCCAAAGAACAGTGTATACACCAGGAGCGGAATGGATATCAGGAACAATATCCTCGCCACCCTCGAGTACAATTGGTAATTCACACGATGCGAGAAGTAGATCACCGCCATGCCCACAATGATGAACATGATCTGCTTGAACAGATAGATCTCTGTATTCCCGCGATTGTATTTATAAGCCAGCAGGCCCGTAGAGCTATAGACGACCAGCATCGACACCAGTGCCAGCACCAGTACAATGGCCCAGATCGCCTTATCACCCTTCGTCCTGCTCAAAAGACTTCCCGGGCTTCTCCCGATAGAAGCCATCTCGTCAAACCTTATATCTTTTGAGTTGCTCATTTACTTTTTCTCCTGCTTCCGTACAGGATCTTTCCGATCCTGTTATTGTTACACTTGCTTGCTCCACATGGCATCAACTCATCTTCCACAATCCACACTGCACTGATATATTCTCCGGACTTAAAAACCCGTATTCACTTTACTATCCACTAAAGTTCTCTAACCGCTGCCTTGAACTGGTCGCCCCTGTCTTCGTAGTTCTTGAACAGGTCGAAGCTGGCACAGGCAGGGCTGAGCAATACTACATCTCCTTTGTTGGCCAGGTGGAAAGCAGCCTGAACAGCTTCCCGGGCGCTGCCGGTATTGACCATCACTTCCACATCATGCTGGAAAGCTTCGTGGATCTTGCGGTTATCGACGCCCATGCAGACGATCGCTTTTACTTTTTCCTTCACCAGGTCGGTCAGCAAAGTGTAATCATTACCCTTGTCTACCCCACCCAGGATCAGGATTGTTGGCTTCTCCATGCTCTCCAGCGCATACCAGGTGCTGTTGACATTGGTGGCCTTACTATCGTTGATGAACGTCACCCCACGCACTACCGACACAGACTCCATGCGGTGCTCGAGGCTCTCAAAAGTTTGTACCGCATCACGGATCTTCTCCTTGCGGATCCCGATCGTTGCGCCCGCTATCCCTGCCGCCATGGTGTTGTATTGATTGTGTTTACCCTTCAGGGCAAAATCATAAATACTCATCTGGACCTTCTCGTCGCCAGTCGCGACGGTCATTTTGCCGTTTTGAATAAAAGCGCCGCGATTGATTTCTCTGCTCATAGTGAATGGTAGTGGGTTAGATTTGATAGTAAAATGCCCCAGGTTCTGCATGGTCACAGGGTCATCCTCACAATAAATAAAATAGTCGTTTGCTGTCTGGTTCTCCACAATCCGGAACTTACTGTTGATATAATTCCGGAACTGGTAATCATATCGGTCCAGATGATCCTCGGTAATATTGGTCAGTATTGCTATATCTGGTCTGAACGTGTGAATATCGTCCAGTTGAAAACTGCTGATCTCGGCTACATACACAGGCTTGGGATCTACCGCCACCTGTTTGGCAAAAGAGTACCCGATATTTCCGACCAGGGCCGCATCCACACCACCTGTTTTACAGATATGATAGGTCAGCGCCGTCGTGGTCGTTTTACCATTGCTGCCCGTGATGCCAATGATCTTGCTATCGCCTTTGTACCGGTAAGCCAGTTCAATCTCACTGATGATCGGTATACCCTGCTTCCTGATCTTCTTCACCAATTCATTCTTCTCGGGAATACCCGGGCTTTTCATCACTTCGTCTGCATGCAGGATCAGCGACTCCGTATGCTGCCCTGCCTCAAAAGGTATATGATATGACTCCAGCTCTTCGCGATAATTGTCTTTAATGGCCTGACCATCGGACACGAAAACGTCGTAACCCCGCTGCTGGCCCAGGATGGCCGCGCCGACTCCACTTTCACCTGCTCCCAGTATTACCAAACGTTTGCTCATGGTTTCGTCCTAAGTCATTTAATAGGCCGCCAGCCGGAATAATACATCCGCCAGCTCATTGGTTTTGTCAACGAATCGGATTAAGGGGGTTCTTCGGTAGTTTGAACTTTCTCCAACTACACACTATTGGTTGGTTTTTCGTAAGAGGAACTGAATAACAAAAACTGATCAGAGACTAACCATACTACTATTATAAACTACTACCTGATCTTCAACGTAACGATCGCAAACACGATACACAGAATGGTTACGATCCAGAACCTCGTCACGATCTTCGCCTCATGGTAACCCAATTTCTGGTAGTGATGGTGTAGCGGGCTCATCAGGAATATCCTTCGCCCCTCACCATACTTCTTTTTCGTGTATTTGAAATAACTCACCTGCAGCGTCACACTCAACACTTCCACCAGGAACACACCGCAGAATATCGGGATCAACAATTCTTTCCGTACTATAATGGCCAGCGCCGCAATGATACCTCCCAGCGTCAAACTACCTGTATCACCCATGAACACCTGTGCTGGATAAGCATTGTACCAGAGGAAGCCCACACAGGCCCCGATCATGGCACCGATGAAGATCGACAGCTCGCCCAGGTTGGGGATGTACATGATATTCAGGTATTCCGCAAACCGAAGGTTACCACTCGCATAAGCAAATATGCCGAGACACGCACCAATGATCGCACTCACCCCACCTGCCAGTCCATCGATACCATCCGTAATATTCGCTCCATTCGACACGGCCGTAATGATAAAGATCACAATGATCACATACAGCACCCAGGTAAGCCCACGCATCGCCTCGGGCAACAACTTCGAGTAGTTGAACTCATGCGATTTCACAAAAGGGATCGTGGTAATCGGTTCATTCGCCTCTACGAAATACTTTTTCTTTCCGTCCAGCGTTCTTTCAATGATGGAAGAATCGCCTGGCTTCACCACACCGGTATACTCGCGCCACACCTTGGTGTTATCATTGAACATCAGAACGGTTCCCACCACAATACCCAGTATCACCTGGCCAGCCACTTTGAACCAGCCTGCCAAACCGTCTTTATCTCCTTTCTTATAAGGTATACCTTGTTTTTGCGCAATCTTCTTGGCACGCAACTTCAGGTAATCATCTACAAAACCAACGATCCCAAGCCATACCGTCGTAAAGATCATCACCCGGATATAGGCTTTGTGCAGGTCGGCCAGTAACAAGGTAGGTACCAGGATCGCCAGGATGATGATGAGACCACCCATGGTCGGTGTACCTTTCTTTTGCTGTTCGCCGGGCAAGCCCAGGTCACGCACCGATTCGCCCACCTGCTTCCGCTGCAGGTACTTGATCAACCTTTTACCAAACACGGCCGAGATCACCAGGGAAAGGATCACTGCAATCAATACCCTTGAAGTAATGAACTGAAACAGTGCACTACCCGGGAATTTAACCCCCATTTCCTTGAACCACTCGAATAAAGAATACAGCATGTTGGTTTGTTTGACCAAGAGTAAAGAGCAGAAAAAGAAAAGAGAGGTAAGCTTCTTTCGTTCAGGGTTTCAAATTGGTCTAATCTTACGATCAACATCTTCATTGGTCTGCTCCAATCTTCCCCTACTCTTTTTTACTCCTGGTTTTATAGTGAACCGTCCGTGATAATCTATTTTTCAAAAAGCTGGAACATCTCTGCCAGCACTTGCTTGTCGTCGAAGGGATGTTTAACCCCCTTGATCTCCTGGTACTTCTCGTGACCTTTACCCGCAATCAGCAGGATATCGCCGGGAGCTGCCATACTGATGGCCGCCTTGATGGCTTCTTTCCTGTCGATGATCGCGATGTATTTCCGTTTCGCCGCCGTATTCAATCCCACTTCCATATCACGTAAGATCTGTTCGGGATCTTCGCTGCGTGGATTATCGGACGTAAAGATTACCCGGTCGCTGTACTCACAGGCCACTTCCGCCATTTCAGGGCGTTTGGTTTTGTCACGATCTCCCCCACAACCTACTACCGAAATGATCTGCTCATGTCCTTTGCGCAAACCTTTGATGGTGGCCAGCACATTCAGCAACGCATCCGGGGTGTGGGCGTAGTCAACGATCCCGATCACCTTGTCGTTGGGAGATACGATATAATCAAAGCGGCCTTCTGCACCTGTCAGTTCACTCAGCACCCGCAATACTTCAAATTTGTCTTCCCCCAGGCAAACCGCTGCGCCATATACGGCCAGCAGGTTATAAGCATTGAATTCTCCGATCAGGCGGAAATGCACTTCCTGGTCGTTGACGGTCATCACCAGGCCGGTCAGTCCGTTCTCCAGTATCTTGCCTTTGAACTCCGCCATGGTACGCAGGCTATAGAAGTACTTGTGTGCGGCAGTATTCTGCAACATCACCGCTCCCCGCTTGTCGTCGGCATTGGAGATCGCATAGGCATCAGCCGACAGTCCATCGAAGAAAGCCTTCTTCACCCGGATGTACTCGTCGAACGTTTTGTGGTAATCCAGGTGGTCATGGGTAATATTGCTGAACAATCCTGCCGCATACTTCAAACCAGCAATACGGTGTTGATGGATCGCGTGTGAACTCGTTTCCATGAATACGTGCGTACAACCCGCTTCCACCATCTTATGCAACAACTCATTCAGACTGATCGCGTCGGGCGTGGTATGGGTAGCCGGTATCACCTGGTCACCAATATGATTCTCTACCGTACTCAGCAATCCACATGTATAGCCAAGACCACTAAACAATTTGAACAACAGGGTGGCAATGGTCGTTTTGCCATTGGTGCCGGTCACTCCTACCAGCTTCACTTTTTCGGAAGGCTGGCCGTAGAAGTTGTGGGCAATCAAACCAGCCGCTTCTCCACTGTTTTCTACCTGCACATAGGCTACTCCTTCTTTCAGCGTAGCAGGCATCACTTCGCAGACTATCGCTACCGCTCCATTTTCAATCACCGTATCGATATACTGATGGCCATCTGCTGCTACCCCTTTGATTGCAATGAACAGATCACCTGCACCCACTTTACGGGAATCTATCCGGAGGCCGCTCACTGGTACATCGGTACTACCCTGTACAGCGCGCATCCTTACCTTATATAATATATCCTGTAAAACTGCCATATCGTTTTGCCCTTTATACAGGGCCATCCTGTTTATTGCTGATTAATTCAGATCGATCGTAATTACCTGGTTCTTCACAAAAGCAGTTCCGGGTTCCACACTCTGGTTCTTTACTTTACCCCTTCCCCTCACCACCACTTTCGCCTGCATGTTTTCGAGCAGATACAAAGCATCCTTCAATCCCATCCCCCGCACATCGGGCACCATCTTTTTCGACACCGGCTGCCCATCGAGTACCGGACTGTAATTCACCGCATACATCCGGGTCCATTCATAGGTCCCCACCGAATCCTGGTATTTCCAGTCAAGTGTTTTCATCACCTGCTGCATGTCTTCGGAGGCACCTGCATATAAATAAGAAGAACTGTCTTTTTTGATAACACCGTTGGGATTGTTCTTTTTATCCTTGTCGGCATTGACGGCGTACAGCTTATCAGCCAATTCCTTAAACACCGGACCAGCAATCCTGGCACCATAGTACACCGGTGCAAAAGGCTTGTTCCTCACCACCACAATACAGCTATACTGTGGGTTATCGGCGGGAAAGTATCCGGCAAAAGACGACTGATAGATATGATCGGCATAACCACGGTTTCCATTCGCCATCAAAGAAGTACCCGTTTTACCCGAAACGGAATAAGGGGCTCCTTTGAAAAGGCTGAATCCGGTACCATGCGGATCATTACAGACGCCTTTCAACAATTCCTGCAACAATGTCAACGTTTGCGGACTGCAAACAGCTTGCTCCAACACCTCCGGTTGATTCTCCTTTACCACCAGGCCATTCTCTTTAATGGCGTTGACCAGGTAAGGTTTCATCATCTTTCCATCGTTGGCGATGGCATTATACAGCATCAGGGTTTGTAGGGGACTTACCAGCACTTCATATCCAAAACTCATCCAGGGCAATGATGTGGCGCTCCAGGTTCTGTCTTTCGGCACTTTGATGATCGGTGTTGTTTCGCCGAGCAGGTCCACCCCCGAGTACTTGTGAAAGCGCATGCGCTTTAAATGATCCACAAACTGGGTGGGCTTCTTGCTGTAGTGGGTCATCACCATTTTGGCCATACCCACATTCGAGCTCATCTCAAAAGCCTCTTTTATCGTAACGTCATAACCGTGGTTCTCACTATCGTATACTGTTCTTCCGTTCACCGTCCAGGCACCTCCCTCGAGGTTCACGTGTTGGTTGAGGTTGATCATTTTATCTTCGAGCAAGGCCAGCATGGTGGCCAGCTTGAAAGTTGATCCCGGTTCAGAGGCACGGATCGCGTAGTTCATGTCTTCCCAATACGTGCCATCACTTCTGCGTCCGAGATTGGCGATCGCTTTGATCTTACCGGTCTTCACTTCCATCACCAGGGCCGTTCCGTATTCACATTCGTTCGCCACCAGTGTCTTCATCAGTGCATTCTCGGCGATATCCTGGATATTCACATCGATCGTGGTGATGATGTCCTTACCATTCTGTGGCTCTATCTCCGACCCATCGACCGGTGCAAACACACCAGCTGCCACTTTGCGCATCAGGCGCTTTCCACTCGCTCCTTTCAGGATCGTATCGTAGGTCTTTTCCAATCCTACATTGGTATTCCTGATCTTTCCTTCACTATCTACATACTCACGCGACAATCCGATCGTTCTGTTGGCCAGTAAGCCGAAAGGGTTCAGGCGCTTGTCTTTTACTTCATAAATGAACCCGCTCTTGTCGCGACCCTGTTTTACGAGGGGCATCGAACGCAAGGCTTTGAACTGTTGAAAGGAGATATTCCTTTTGAAGAGGAAATACCTGTCTTTCTTCCGGTAGCCGTTCTGCAACAGTTGCCGGTATTCGGCAGCTGTTTTGTCTTTGAACTGGTCGGCCAGTGCAATCGACAGGGAATCGACGTTATTCCGGAAACGCTTTCCATCTTTTTCACGAAGCCCTTCGGCCATGAAATCGATGTATATGTTAAAGAACGGTATGGAAGTGCTGAGCATGCTTCCATCTTCACTGTAGATCGTACCGCGTTCGGCGTCGATCTCTTCAAACCGCTGCTCCTGGGCCTTGGCCTGCGCCAGCCAATAGGTGCCTTGCACCTGCTGGATATACACTGCACGTCCCAGGATCACCACACTGAATACAACTATGCCGATAAAGCATAGGTACACTCTCCATAATATGTCGCGTTTGACTTCCAAGAGACAGGCTGTCTATATAGTTTGCGATTGTTTTAATACTTGTCGTTTAAATGAGCTCGGTGCTTTACCCGTTTCTCATCACCGCCTTACTCTTCCTTTTTGTTTCCCGCCGTATCGCTCAGGATGACAGGTGGTGTGATCAACTCCTTCAAACCCAAAGGCTCTACTGCTTTGGCCATCTCGCTCTGCTTGCTGCGGTACATCACTTCACTCTTCAGGGTCTTGAACTCGTACTGCAATTCTTTCAACTCCCGGCTTACTTTGTTGATGTCCCGGATCGTTTTATCTGCATAGTGACCATTATAGATATACACCACTGCCAATGCCGAAAGAAAAAGGAAGAACGGGATATTCTTGACGATCCAGCGATAGCTGAACAATCTTTTCCGTTCACGCTTTTGCTCTTGCTCCTTACCTGCCGCTTCTTGTTCTTTTTCTTCGCTCATGGTGGTTAAGATCAGCGGCTGAGCAGTTACTCACCACTCAACCGCTAATAAGATTGCTGAATGTTCTACGCGGTTCACACATAGACATTGGAAATTATACCCTTTATATTGATGATAAGAACTACAACATTGACGGTACCAATACACTTATGCCTTTTCCGCTACCCGTAGTTTCGCGCTGCGTGAACGCGGGTTGCGTTTCAGTTCGTCCTGACCAGCAGTGATTGGTTTTTTGGTGATGACTTTCAGTGGCGCTTCCGGAACATTGCGCCCAAACGGATCGGCCTCGGCAGCCTCTTCCGTATCACCCTTTCGGAAATAGTTTTTTACGATCCTGTCTTCCAGTGAATGAAAGGTGATAATGGCCGCACGGCCACCAGGAGCTAATAGTGAAGGAATTTGTTGCAGCATGTCTTTCAAAGCCCCCAATTCATCATTCACCTCAATGCGCAAAGCCTGAAATACCTGAGCAAAGTACTTGTTGGGATTCCCTTTCACCACCGAATGCAGGGCCTGCTTAAAATTGGAGATTGTTTTGAGCGATACGTGTTTTCGTACCTGCACAATGGTCTTTGCCAGGGTTTTGGAGTTGGTGACTTCGCCGTACTGCTCAAACAATTTGTGCAGCCTTTGCTCGTCGTAAGTATCCACCACTTCGTAAGCCGTAAGTTCCTGCCGCATATCCATTCGCATATCCATATCACCTTCAAAACGAATAGAAAAGCCGCGATCAGCTTCGTCAAACTGGTGGCTACTTACGCCGAGATCAGCCAAAATTCCATTTACCTGTGTTATTTTATGAACCCGCAAAAACCTTTGCAGATGCCGGAAATTATGCGGCACAAATACCAGGCGTCCATCATCTGGTAAATTACGCTTCGCATCCGCATCCTGATCGAATCCAAATAATCGTCCATTAGGTCCAAGCCTTTTCAGTATCTCGCGGGAATGTCCGCCACCACCGAATGTGCAATCCACATAAATGCCATCCGGCAGAACGTTTAATCCATCTACTGTTTCCTGCAACAATACCGGTACATGATAGCCGGCATCGTTACCTGATGCAGCAGAAAGATCAGCACTATGGTTGTCCTGGTCACTCATCTTGTTACAGTTGAATTGCCGGACCACTTCCAGGCGACATTACCTGTTGCGCGATCGTACTGAAAGCCTCGGGTGAAAAAGATTCAAAGAACTTTTGGTACTTATCCTTATCCCAAATTTCAATTTTGTTCATAGCCGCCACCAACACAATGTCTTTCTCCAGTCCGGCATGTTCTTTCAAATTGGAGGGCACCAATAACCTTCCCGCACTATCCAACTCCAAAACCGTCGCCCCATTCATGAAGTATCTCCTGAATTCCCGAACTTTGGGGTCAAAATCATTCAACTTTCCTAATTCAGCGAATATGGGCTCCCAACTTTTCATGGGGTACAGCGTAAGGCACTTTTCAAACCCTCTGTTGATAACAAACTGGTTCCCGGCCTCTTCCGACAGCTGCTTTTTAAAGCCTGCCGGTAAAAGGAAGCGACCTTTTGAGTCCAAAGTAGCTTCGTATTCGCCGATAAAACCATTCATTTCTAATCACTTAACTCATATCCGCTTCTAATTACCACAAAATAACACTTTTTCCCACTTTTAAACGAGGATTTGGAAAGTTTATTTTTTCCACAGGTCTTGATTTTATTACAATTAGCCATAGCACTTCATTTCAGAGGCAACAGCTATAGTGGGAGCCTTTACGGGTGTGCATTACCTGTGAATTTACCCGTAAAACCTGTGCATAAAGTCCTACCAGGTGTGCACAGCCAATTTTCCTGGTGGCATATCCTTTCTATTTTCCATTTTCCTGGCAGGCAGACTACATCGCAGGAGCATATTATAAAGCAATTTTGACTAAAAAGCCCTATAAGAAGTATTGAAGATGTCTCGTTTGGGTGCTCGTGGGGTAAAGGCGTCCTGAAATCGGGGTAAAAGGCCCAAAATGGTGGTAAAAAGTGGGGGAAGTTTAGGCGCCCGCGGGCGACCGGAGCATTTGGGTGGAATAAACAATGGCCAGTACCTTTGTCAAAACCGGATTTCCTTCCACTAAATCCCACTTTCGATGGCAACTGCAGGATATTCAGGAACCCCGCTTTTGAAAAAACTGGGCATTCAGGAACACATGAAGGTGCTGCTGATCCATCCGCCAGACAACTATGCAGCATTACTATCATACGACCTGGGCCCGCAATTGGTAAACAAAAATGAGATTCCTAACCTTATACACCTGTTTGTTGCCAATAAAAAACAATTACTGACGGAAATGCAACAGTTGAAAGAGGTATATCGAAGCAACTCATCCGTTATTACCTGGGTCAGCTGGTACAAGAAAAGCGCTGGTATCCCTACAGATGTCACGGAAGACATCATCCGGGACTACGCTTTAAAAAATGACCTGGTCGATGTAAAGGTTTGTGCGGTGAGCGAGCAATGGAGTGGATTGAAACTGGTAGTACCCAAAGCAAAGCGATAATTTAAAAATAACGGCTGTAAGCCGTACCCATTATGCACCCCAAGAGTTTAGCCATTAAAGATTTCACGTACGACCTCCCGGATGAACGCATCGCCCATTACCCCCTGCCCGAAAGGGATGGATCCAAACTGATGATCTACCAGCAGGGAAACATTACAGAAGATGTTTACCGCCACATCGATCAATACCTACCCACCGACTCACTCCTGATATTTAATAATACCCGGGTAGTAGCAGCGCGCCTGCTATTTCAGAAACCCACCGGCGCTTCCATCGAGATCTTTTGCCTTGAACCACACGCCACCTACGCTGATATTACCACCGCCATGTCGCAAAAAGGAAAAGTAACCTGGATGTGCCTGGTAGGCGGGTTCTCCAAATGGAAAGCTGGACAGCTGCTTGAAAAACACCTGCCTTATGGCGACGGCAAGCTGTTGCTGCAGGCCCGGTACGTAGAAAAGATTCAGGACAGCTTTGCGATAGAACTATCATGGTCAGCTGCGGAGCTCAGTTTTGCCGAAGTATTGCACATCGCCGGCATGATCCCCCTGCCACCTTATATAAAAAGGAAAGCCGACCAGGAAGATTCCGAACGTTACCAGACCATCTATGCAGCAGCCGAAGGTTCCGTGGCAGCTCCTACTGCCGGATTACACTTTACCGACAGCCTGTTCCAACGGTTGCAGGCCCGTAACATACAGCGTGCCTATGTCACCCTGCACGTAGGCGCCGGCACCTTCCAGCCCGTAAAAAGCGATACCATGGAAGAACATCCCATGCACGCCGAGTTCATCGACGTACCCCAATCGCTCATCCAACAACTAATCGATTATTCGGAGAAACATATTACCGTAGTGGGCACCACCTCCATGCGTACAGTCGAAAGCCTCTACTGGCTGGGTGTAAAAACCATGCTCCATCCCGGCATTCAACCGGAACAACTCGATGTACAACAATGGGATGCTTATGAATTGAAAGCAGATCAAATAACCGTGAAAGAATCGCTTACCGCACTCCTGCACTATATGCAGGCACAGGACTGGGAACGACTGATAACCAAAACACGCCTCCTAATCACCCCCGGGTATACCATTCGCATACCCCGCGCCCTGGTCACCAATTTTCACCAACCGCAATCAACGCTGTTGTTGCTGGTGGCCGCCTTTGTGGGGCCGCAATGGAAAAGCTTATACCAGTATGCACTGGACCATGAATTCCGGTTCCTTAGCTATGGAGATGGGTGTCTGTTGTTTCGGCAACAGGCTGGTTCTTGAGTAGCGGCAACTCGAGCGTAAAGGCCGAGCCCTTACCCAATACGCTTTCTACTTTGATCTTACCATGGTGGGCGTCGACGATGGTTTTCACATAACTGAGCCCCAGGCCAAAGCCTTTTACATTGTGGATGTTGCCGGTATGTGCCCGGTAGAATTTTTCAAAGATGCGGCGCACCGTTTCCTTGCTCATACCGATGCCATTATCCTCTATGCGGATCACAAGGTTCTTGCTGGTACTGTGCGTAGTGATCTTGAGAATCAGATTCTCCTTGGAGTATTTCACCGCGTTGTCGATCAGGTTGGAGATCAGGTTGCGGAAATGCACCGGATCGGCCTCGATCGCATCCTGGCGGGCACTCAGGTTCAGGTCGGCCTCGCCGTTCTTATCTGCCAGTTGCAGAATATAATTGTCGATGATCTCATGAATGAGGTCATGCACATGAATAGGCTGCTTGTTCAGCTGCAACTCCTGCCGGTCCATCACCGCGGCCTGCAGAATCGTCTCCACGTGTTTGTTCATCCGCTTGTTCTCTTCCTTGATGATACCACTGAAGTAGTCCATCTTGGTGCGGTCCTGCAACACCTTATCGTTGCGTAGTGCATCCACCGCCAACGATATCGTCGCCAGGGGCGTTTTGAACTCGTGCGTCATGTTGTTGATAAAATCATTCTTGATCTCACTCAGCTTTTTCTGACGCAACAATGCCGCCACGGTAATATAGAAAGCCGCAATGATCATGATGGTAAAGAATACCGCTCCTACGATCATCCACTGCATCTGCTGCAGGATGATCTTGCGGATGTCTGGCACAATAACGATCATATTTTCCTCCGGCACCAGGTTCTCGAGGTCACTGCCACTGGGGGGAGAGAAATAATAGACGAATACCAGGTTTTTGCCGGTGGCTGTATCGATGTCTTCTGCTGCCTTCATAAAGCCCCTCGACTTCAGCTCGTACGACATGAGGTTCACATTGGAGTTGACGGCAAATTCAAACTTTAGCTTATTCAGTTGCTGGGCATCGAATGCTTTGCGCAACTTCTCTTCTACTTCAAATTCTGTAAACTTTTGAGCGATGGTAGGCGGCTTCATCAGCTCCATCTGGAATTGCTCGGAAGGCCAGTTGAAATTGGGCTTGGTGCGGTAGTTCTTCAAGGAAGGCAAGGTGCCTTTCTGCTCCATCAAGGTTTTACCCACGGCATCCATAGCCCGGGTCATTTTATACTTGAAATCTTCCTGCTTGTCGACAAGCATGGTGTTCAGCCAGTTGTATTGAACATAAATGGTCCCGATCAGCGACAGACTGATCAGTACAATGATGATGGGAAATATTTTCCGTAGTTGCAACTGATATGATTTTAACGCCACGTCCATTACCTGCCTATTCCTCGAGAGCCGTCGTTAATCGTCAATTTTCTCAGCAGACAATTTTCAATCGGCAAATGTACTAAACAGGCTACAGAACCACTGCCAGTAAGGGTTCGGGCGTTTGTATTTAACTAACTTTTATCAAGATCCGAGGTATAATTCCCCGATTCATCCGTCGGCTTCGTGCCGCCGGGCTGCTAACTTATGAAGTTTTGTGTAACGATTCCCTTTTTTTGAACAATCATTTTGCCAGCAGCAAATAAGTCTTAATTTAGGAATATGATAAAACCGGGACCTGGAACGTTGTTGATCGCAGAGCCTTTTTTGAAAGACCCCAACTTCATGCGCACGGTGGTTTTTCTCTGCGACCACCAGGAGGAAGGCAGTTTCGGCTTTGTCATCAACCGCGCTTACGAGCACACGCTGAACGAGTTAATGAACAACCTGGATGAACTGAAGTTGCCCGTTTTCTATGGTGGTCCTGTACAGATGGACACCATTCATTTCCTTCACCAATACCCTACGCTCATTCCTGGTAGCTTCGAAGTGCAGGATGGTATTTACTGGGGAGGCGATTTTGAAACCGCCATCCAACACATCCGGGAAGGTTCCATCGATACCAGCAAGATCCGCTTTTTCATCGGCTATTCCGGCTGGGGCAGCGGCCAGCTCAATGATGAGCTCAAGGAGAATTCCTGGCTTACGGCAGAAGCCAACCAGAAGCTGGTCTTCCACCGCAATACGGCCGAGATCTGGAAAGACGCCCTCAAACTGCTCGGAGGCGATTATGAAATGATGGCCAATTTCCCCATCGATCCACAATTGAATTAATGCTGGCCTGATCACCAGCTCTCAGATACCCAAAGCGGTTGTATCGATGCGATACAATCGCTTTTTATTTGGTGCCATGGTAGAAACACGTGACTGAATTTACCAGACTGCCAGTTGCTGCCTTTTTCAAAAAACGAGGCCCCGCCACCAGGGCGAGGCCTTCTCTCATCAAACTTTCAGCACCAGAAAAATATTGTTACTGCAGGGGAAATTTGACACCCACACCGGCGCCCCAGTTGCTCACGCCTTGCAGTTCGTTGTAGTCGATCGGCATATAGTTGTAGTCGGCCCGTACAGTAATACCTGCCGGTCCGCCTTTTCGGAACGGAATAAATACCCCCGCTTCGGGACGCGCCGCAAAACCAAACTTGGTGGCGCTGCTGCCAAACTCGCCGAGGTATTGGCGATACAGGATGAGGTTACCACCCACACCCACACCGACATAGGGTTGCACCACCGCACCAGGCGTAAAATTGTATTGTGCCTGCGCCAGGATTGGAATAGTTTGTACCGAATTGGTCAACACTGCCGAGATATCACCACCATCTTCCAGTTTGTATACCTGACGGGGATATTTTTGATAGAAGTCCTGGAAACCTGTTCCCAGGCCCACGGAGATCTTATCGTTGATACCATAAAGCAGGCTGGCGGCCCAGGAGCGATAGGACGTTTTATTGACCACATCCTTGAAATCACCTACCGGCGTATTGATCGAATAATTGATGTTGAGGTTCAAGCGACCGTATTGAGCGCTGGCAGTACCGGCAGCTAATAAACCCACCACGAGTACCGCAAATATCTTATAAGAGGTTTTCATTGTTGATAGCGTTTAGTGTGCAGGAATTATTGATTCGTCTTGAAGTAACCTGATTGGTCAAACAGCGTGTTGACCTGCCCCGGCGCATTCGCAGCACGGAATACCCCCGACCCACGCACCAGGCCCATCCATACACCTTCGATCTTTTTGTCGGCACCCGCATCTTTCAGGTCCAGCGCATCGATCGACAGAGCACCTTCCGTAACGGAGTAAGTGCCATAGTACGACGGGAATCCATAACCAATGCCGGGATAGCCCCAATAAAAGGGATCATAAAAACCATAATAGCTGCCCCAATAATCCGGATAACTAATGACACCGGTCGAGGTGTTGTAAATACGGCTGACGTTGATACCGAGATCGGGTTGCTGACTTTTGTTCACCAGCGTATAGCCCTGTTGCTGCAGCCTGCTTTTCAACGCAGCGATGATAGCTATATCATAATCGGACACTGCTTTTCCTTCGAGGCGGTTATTGGAAATCACCGCTACCGAATCTACGATGCTGAAGGTTTTATAACTGGCAAAAGAAGCAGTACTATCATAGTTGGTGATATAAATCCTGCTCTCTCCTTCCGTAAGATTATTCAAAGGTTCTTTGGTACAACTACCCAACAATCCAAGCGAGGCAACTGCACTGATCGTTAATAGGACGTTTTTCATTGTGTTGATGTTTACTCCTCTATTGACGAAAAATAAGGTGCCACGGTTGAGTAGGGGAACATACTTAACACCGCTATAACATTCATTAAAAGGCGGTTAAAAAGGCGATGCAATTGGGGAAAGAAGGCAACAAGACAGCAAGGGATGAAAGGCAAATGGGCAATAAGGCATCGAGGCGAGGGAAGAGAGTCAATAAAGCAGCGAAGAAAACAAGGATAAAGGCAAGCGTTACGATTTAACTTTCCTACACAAAAAGAGGATCACCAGCCCCAGCAACGACAACAGCAGCAACGCGATCCGCAAGCCGGTTTGATGGGCAATAAAACCGATCATTGGCGGGCCCACCAGGAAACCCGAGAAACCCACCGTACTCACCGCCGCGAGCGCAGCACTGGTACTCATTGTAGTCGTTTTGGCACTTAACGTATACACGATCGGGATCACCGTGGCCACACCAAAACCAATCAGCCCAAAACCGATGATCACCGATGCCGGGTACGACAGCAAGGTGGCTACCAGCAAACCGATCGTGATCAACACACCATCCAGCAGCAAAGCTCCTTTATATCCCAACCGCCCAATGACCAGGTCGCCGATCAGCCGTGCCAACGCCATCATACACGCGAAGATCATATACCCTGTCGTGCTGACTTTTTGCACATCATTCAACACCTGCTTATAATACAGCGAACTCCAGTCGGCCATCGCCCCTTCGCAAATGGCACAACAAAAGCAAATAGCGCCCAGCAACCAAAGTGTTTTATCGGGCAATGCAAAGATCTTCTGACTACCAGCCGGCTTGCCTTTGCGGATCAGGTAAAAGACCGCAACGGTCGTCACTACGGCAACAATAATAGTCACCATACCGAAATGCTGTTGGGTGCTCGCCCCGGTCTTCATCGTATAACCGCCCAGCGCAGCACCCGACATGGCCCCTACACTCCATAAACCATGAAAGAAAGACAACAGAGACTTATCATACAACTCTTCCTGCACCAGCAAGGCCTGTGTATTCATAGAGATGTTGAGCACATTACCACAAAAGCCGAAGAGAAACAAGGCTACCGACAAGGACACCACAGAGTTGCTGTAGCCTATAAACAACAATACCGCAGCATACAAGATGGCAGAGAGATAGTTGATCAACCGGCTACCCACCACGGTCACGGCCCATCCTGCCAGCGGCAATCCCACCAGAGAGCCCAGGGGCAACATGAACAATACCGCCCCCAGCTCCGCCTCATTGAGGTGAAACTGCTCCTTCACGGCCGGTATACGCGATGCCCAGGTCGCAAAAATAAACCCGCATACAAAGAAGAAGCAGGAAGCCGCCACGCGGTGCGTTAAGGGTTTATGATTGCTCATGTAGCGCAAAGATAGATCGCCTGGCGATGAGATCGACGAATTGTTGCTGATACCCGGTCCTTGCTATGGAACAAGCGGCCGGCTAGAAAGCCTCCAATATTGTTGCCGCGACCCGCTCCCTGCAAAGAAACAGGCTGACGACCAAATATCCGCCAGTATGGCCATGATGCCCGATGGCCTCCAGCTCTATAGCTTTCCCATCATCCCATGGCCCATCCACCTTTTACGATCACCTGCTGCAGTATTCCCGGTTCATAGATCTACCACCGCTTTCATAGGGATTCTACGACAGCCCTGCAAAACCACTCGATTTTGCAGGTATCCGGCAATGATACCCCCCGAAAACGGCATATGGTATAGTAATTGCGAATTTTCAGGCACGTCCCTGATCATCCGTACCGGGATCACCATGCAGGTGAAGGCACAGCATGGCAATAATAATCCTGGCTTTTTGACCCAAAAAAGAACCACTATGAAAACCAGTTTACTCATGGTCTGCCTCTTCGTGTGCCTATACGCCACAGCACAGCAAGTAGAAAAAAGTCTTATCGCGGCCAACGGCCAACGTATCGGATTTCTGCAGTACACACCCACTGATTACAATCCCCGCGGTCCCAAATACCCATTGATCATCTTCCTGCATGGAAGAGGACAAATCGGTAACGGCACCACCCAACTCGCCAAGGTAAAAGAAGAGAGTATCCCCAGGTACATCAGTGAGGGTCTTACCATGCGCTTTTACTGGAATGGTAAATGGCAAACATTTCTCGTCCTCTCACCCCAACTGAGCAACAGCAGTTTCTGGTATAATTTCTATACGGAAGAAATGATCAAATACGCCAAAGCCAACCTGAATGTCGATACCAACCGTATCTCCCTGATGGGCCTTAGCCAGGGTGGTGGCGGTGTGTGGGACTTTGCCGCCGGCTCCGTGACCAATGGCAGGATGCTCAACGCCATTGCGACCAGCGCTCCTACCTGTCAGTCGAACGATTACTGTAAGGTGGCCAATGCCGATCTCCCCCTTTGGGCTTCGCATGCCAAAGGAGATCCGGTGACACAAGCCAATTGTACAGAAGCCATTGTCAACAGCATCAACGGTAGTTGTGGTGGCGCCGTAAAAGCTTATATGAGCATGTATACGGGCAGCGCACACAATGCCTGGAACAAGGCTTTCAGCTACGACAATAGCCAGCACAACCCCAACGTATACGAATGGCTGTTGGGACAGGATAGAAGCAAACCCATCAACATACGCCCACGGGCCGTTGCCGGCAGCAATATCACCATCTCCAGCAGCACCGGTTATGCTTTCCTCAGTGGCGCCCGGTCTTCAGACCCGGACGGTCATATTGAAAGATATGTCTGGAAACAAATTGCAGGCCCCATCACCAGCACCGTTGTAACACCGGTATCCACCCATGGCAACACGCGTATCAACCGTCTTACTACCGCGGGTACCTATACCTACGAACTGACGGCGATCGACGACCGCGCCGATTGGGTCACGGCTACCGTCAACATCAATGTGGTAGCCGGCACTACGCCCAATATCCCTCCCATTACCGAGGCAGGCGACAACCAGACCATCGAATATGGCAGCGCCACCCTCCATGGCGGCGACTCGTACGACCCCGACGGCACCACCCTCAGTTATAAATGGACGAAATTGTCGGGACCAGCCACCATCACCTTCTCCAATGATGCAGTCGCTAATCCCGATATTACCAACCTGCTGGTAGGTACGTATCAATTGCAATTGGAAACTACCGATGCCCTGGGGGCCAAAACCACCGACTTCGTATCGATCAATTCATCGGCCGTTCTATTGCCGACACAACTCAGCTTCTTTAAAGGCACTGCCGGCAATGGTCATACCTTACTGACCTGGGCCACGGCGCAGGAGGAAGACAACGATCATTTCGATATCGAGCGCAGCCTGGATGGTAAGCAGTATACGACTATCGGTAAAATACCAGGTGCCGGTCGCAGCAGCACCCTGCAACCCTATAGCTTCAGCGATCAGCAATCGCCTGTTACCACCACCTATTATCGACTCAAACTGGTGAATGCGCAGGGCGTCACCAGGCAATATTCCGCGGTGATCAGGATTGCCGCGACACCAACCAGCACCGTACTGGAATACTACCCCAACCCGGTAAAAGACCAACTGACCCTGCAACTCAACCATGCGGGTAAGGGCCAATTACAGGTCAGGGTATTGAGCCTCGATGGACGGCTCATTCGCCAGCAACAACAGTACCGTAAGGAAGGATTGAGCACGCTACAATTGGAAACAAAATCACTGAAGCCCGGCATCTACCTGCTGGAGGTATCGATGGGCGATCAGTTGCATGAGATCAGGAAGTTTGTGAAGCAATAAAACAAAAGCCCGGTAAGCAGTGCTTCCCGGGCCTATACATAAAGTACTTTTTAGATCAATGACATCTCCATGAATGTTGAAATCGCCGGGCCGCTTCGAGCGGCCTGGCCTGTTTTATGACCAGCCGCAGGCTCCCTGTTATGTGGTGGCCAACCGCTTCTCCGACCGGTTGATCATTTCAAACACCATCGGTATCAATACCAGGATCAACGTCACCAGGTAATAACGGCTTTCGCCGGCCTGGGTACTCACAAAATGCAGTCCGATCCAGCAAGGCAGCAACAACACCGACCAAACCCGCAACAACATCGAGAGATGGCGGAAGCAGAACAACCATGCCAGTGGCAGAAAACCCAACACACCATACATCTCGATGATGGTTTGCACACCGTACCGTCCTGTAGTATTGAATTTGATTAGGTCCCAGCCAAAATGCATACCGGTCTCTTCCACCATGCCCGTAGGCCTGAATCCGTAGTGCATACGGATCGCGATGAAGATCGCAAAGAACGCCACCAGTGATACCGCCGTAATGACCCAGGTGCGCACGGCGGGAGTATGTAACCAGGATATACCCAGCAGCCCTTTTTTATTGGCAGGATATACGGCCGCCGCCACGAAATACAGGCCAGGAATCAACAACGCCGTTTCGCGGTTGAGTATGCCGATGATCGTGATCGGCAATATCCACCAGGCATTGCCCTTGTACAAAACCAGGCAAGCCATCCATAAGAATAGTGTCAGATCGACGTAGGTATTGAGTGAGAGATCAGCATTGTACACCCCATTGCCCATCGCCAGCGATACCAGGAAAATGCCGAGCATATTGAGCCATTTGTTGCGGGTATAGTACGCAAAAATGCAAAAGGCAAACAGGTAAATGAATATATTGAACAACACGCGGTACCCCGCATAGATCATGGTGGTGATCAATCCATCCTTACTGGAAGTCACTTCCTTGAATGCATCGGAAGGCCCTTCTATGGTGGCATGGCTTTCCAGGTGAAGAACAGACTCCAGGGGAATCACTTTGTCGACCGTATGATCGTACACCCACCTGGTGCCTTCGACCAGATAGGGGCAAAACACGCGGTATTGCCAGGGGTTGAAAAATGGCGATTTACCATCCATGAAAGCTTCATGGCGGGAGTATTGAAACATGCCCAAACCATGGTCGAAGTTGCGGTGCACCGGAAACACGGATGCTATGAGTATACTGACAATCAGCACCAGCTTCTTGTACCAGGGGCCACGCCAGACAGCCAATAAGGGTTGAAACATATTTACGGTTGTTTTAATCCGGTAATATGGCTTTCAGGGAGGAAAATGGACTGGGATAAATGATAATGACTGCAGTGCCCTTAGGTTCAGTCAGGATGCTTGAACCAGCACTCGTTACTGTGTAGATCCTTCCGTACAAGCTGTGCACCACCAACCGCCGGTTGCCTTAACGAAAGGGCTGGTAAAATGCATGATCGGCCAATGCCAGCATGGGCTTGTCGCCACTGGTATCGCCATAACAATAGATGCCTTTGTACTGGGAGAGGTCGTATACTTCCCGGATACGACGCACCTTTTCTTCCCCGTGGCAGTTGGTACCGTTGATCCTGCCGGTTACCTTTCCGTTTACGACCTCCAGGCGCGTACCCATCAGCCCTACCTGCATCTTTTCGCACCAGGGGCGCAGCCAGTCTTCGGCAGAAGCAGATACCACGACGATCTCGGCACCTGACTGCTTCAGCTTGTCGATCTCCGTCAGTGCCTTGGGGCGAATCAGCGCAGGCAGCGCCTCTGCCGCAAACTGCTCACAGTAGGTTTTGAAGTCTTCTACCTTCATACCGCCAAAGAACCATTGCCAAATCTTCTGTTTGGCCGCCTGGTTCGACATGAGCCCCAGTTTCATCATCACCAGGTAAGGGCTGTGCAACAGAAAGCCCATGTAGAACTTAGCATTCCCATGCCGGAATTTGATGATCTCCAGCAGGGTATCCTTGGTGGTAATGGTACCATCGAAATCGAAAAAGGCGATAGGCTTACTCAAAGCTTCAGTTTTTTGAACAGGAATTCGGGGATCGACTTAATGATCAGCATGATCCATCGCCAGAACCATTTCACATACACCACGTTCTTTTTCTTATCCACTGCCTTGAACACCGTATTGGCCACTGCTTCGGGCTGCGCCGTCAGCAAGGGTGGCAGGGTCAAATTTTCTGTCATACGGGTGTACACGAAACCCGGCTGCACCGTCACTACATGTACCTGCTCGTGAAACATACGGTTGCGCAGGCCCGATAAGTAGGCGGTAAAACCTGCTTTGGCGCTGCCGTAGATATAATTGCTTTGACGTCCCCGTTCTCCGGCTACAGAACTAATGCCTGCGATCACTCCTTTCTTTTGGGCAGCATAGTAGTTGCTCACCACGTTGAGGATCGATACAGCGCCGGTATAATTGGTGTGGATGATCTTTTCGCTTTCGGACCAGTTGGCACGGGCCGTTTCGTTTTCGCCCAGGTAGCCAAATACACAGATGGTGATATCGGGCTTTACAGGCAGGCTATCGAAGAAAGCCTGGTGACTGGTAAACTGCAGGGCATCGAACTCATAGGCCGTGCAGGTGGTATTGTAGCGGATAGCGATATCCGATTCGAGGGCTTTCAGCCTTTGTACGTTGCGGGCAGCCAGTTGTATCGCATGCCCTGCTGAAGCATACTTTTTAGCGATGGCCACAGCCATATCCGACGCAGCGCCTAAGATCAATACGGTCGACATTCGATACGTTTCAATTGTTGGTGGTCAATAATAAGCGATCCGATTGGGTAGAACGTATCTTACCGTCCGGGTTATATTTCTTTACGATCTCTTTAAAAGCAGACAACCTGGGGTAGCCGGCTTCCAGCACCCCGGGCTTCATACGGGCATCTTTACTCATGTACAAACGACCGCCATGCTGCAGCACGATCTGGTCCAGCTCGTCGAGGAATTCGAAGAGCCCTTGGCGTACCGGTATGTCCAGGGCCAGCGTGTATCCTTCTTCGGGGAAGGAGATCAGGCTGTCCTGTTCACCAAACACTTTGAGTACCGCCAGGAAGGAACCGATGCCCTTGTCGCTGATGCGCTGCAGGATCTCGATCAGTCCCTGCTTGGCATGCATCGGCACTACAAACTGGTATTGAATAAAGCCCTTCTTACCATAACCCCGGTTCCAGTGCAGGATGGCGTCGAGCGGGTAAAAGAAAGGTTCGTACCCTACTACGTTGTTGATCTCCTTTTTGAAGTTCTTACCGTAGTACAGGAAGTTGAAGGCTTTTACCGTGAAGGTGTTCAACACCCAGGAGGGCAGGTTGAAGGGAAAGGTGATCTGCTTCTTTTTGGGCAACTTCAGCGGTTCCCGCTCCTGCAGGGCATCGAGGTCGGTTACTTTGGCGTGCTCACCCAGGATCAGGATGCTGCGGCCAAAGCCCTTGCCTTTCTTAAGGCAATCGATCCAGGCTACGGAGTAAGTATAGTGTTTGTACTCCTCAAACAATTGCAGCACGTGCTCGAGGTTATCGGCTTTGATCTGCTTTTGTTTGATGTACGAGGTTTCAATTTTCTTGAGGCGGAACTTCACGCGACTGATTAGGCCGGTCAATCCCATACCACCGCAGGTAGCCTCAAACAGGTCGCCGTATTGGGTGGGCGAGCAGGTGAGCATCCGTCCATCCGACAGTACTACATCCATGTCGACGATGTGGTTGGAGAAAGAGCCATCTACATGGTGGTTTTTGCCATGTACATCGCTGCCCACGGCGCCGCCTACGGTGATGAATTTGGTGCCCGGTGTTACAGGCAGGAACCAACCTTTGGGCACAATGACCTCCAGTATCTTGTCCAGCATCAGGCCGCTCTGGCATTCAAACACACCGGCCTGCGTATCGAAAGAAAGGATCTTGTCGTATTTGAGGGTGGAAATAGTTTGCCCTCCGAGGGAAGCATCGCCATAACAACGGCCATTGCCCCGGGGGATAAAGTGGGCGGCCTCTTTTACCATTTGCTGCAACTGATCATCGAAGCTGAACTGTTGTTCATTGCTTTCCATGACCGGGTAATTTCCCCAGTTGGCGATTTCTTTTTTCATGCGAACAGACCTTTTTTATTTGAACACCGTGATATCCTTCATATAAAGGATAAAATAAAAACTGGCCATCCATAGAACGAGGGTAAGCTGAATAAAACGGTCTTTGTAAAGGATTTCGGTAGGTGACCCGGCCTGGTTCATCACAAAAGTGATCTGCAAATAACGCATGATGCCGGCGATCACGAATAGGGAGGTATAATATAAACGGTGACCAAACTGCTTGTACAGGTCGCCGGATACGGTATAATTAATATAAGCTACGATCAGGATCGCACAGAACAACCCGAGCAGGGTATTGAGAAATTCGAGGCTGTAGCCCTTGATCGATTTGCGCATGTCGGCGCCGGTAGCCACTTTCAGCATAACATCATCGCGGCGCTTTGCGATGGCCATGAACAGGGCGAGCAGGAAGGTCATGATGATCAGCCACTCGGAGGTATGGATACCGCCCAGGATGGCGCCACCCTTTACCCGCAGTACAAAACCCGTGGAAACCAGGATGATATCCAGGATGGAGATGTTCTTGAGGCCAAAACAATACCCCAGGTTGATCACATAATAAATACCGGTGATCAGCAAGAACTTACAGGTAGGGTCGAGCAAATAGCTGAGCCCCAGGCCAGCGATGGCCAGGAAGATGCAAATAGTCAGTCCGACTTCTTTCTTTACTTTGCCGGAAGCCATAGGCCGCTTGCACTTTTTGGGATGCTTGCGGTCATCTTCGATGTCCCTGTAATCGTTAAGAATATAGATACTACTGGCAAGGAAGCTAAAAGCGGCGAATCCGCCGATCAGCAATAAGAATTGCTCTTGAAGCTCCAGGGGGTCAAACAGTTTACCTGCAAAGAAAGAGGGGATGAACAGGAAAGCGTTTTTTGCCCAATCTTTCGGTCGTAATAGTTTAATATAATCCCGCATTGATAGTCAATTCCGGGCACAAGATACTGCACAAAAACCTGTCATGCAAGCCCCGTCCCTATTCCGGGCCTATGATTTATCGATTAATTCATTTGCCTGGGCTGATTTTTACCCAATCTCCCTTAGCAACACGCTAACAATCGCTTATACGCAAAAACAAAGTACAATTACTTTGCAAGTTAGTGGGGCATGGGCTACTTTCGCAGAACCTTAACCCGGCCTGCCGGTAACGCCTCAATATATTCTACCGACATGAAAAGACTTTTATCCACTGGAGAGATCCTGATCATCGTCATTGTTGCCCTGATCCCCATTTTCGCCAGTTTCCCCTACCGTATCAACATCTTTTTATCCTGGGAGGGTGCTTACCGCCTCTACCTGGGGCAAACGCCTTTCAAGGATTTCGGGATGCCCGTGGGGTATATGTATTGGGTGATCCCGGCCATGTTCTTTAAGATTTTTGGGCCGCAGATGATCACCCTGATCAAAGCGCAGGCCTTTATCAATATCTGTTCGGGCCTGGCCGTTCGCTCCATTTTCAAGAGCATGGGCGTGCAGCCCGCGGTGCGGTTTTCGGCGGTACTGGTATTCTGTCTCTCTTATACCTTCTTCAATTACTGGCCCTGGTACAACAATACCGTGATCATGTATGAGCTGGTAGGCCTCGCCTTCCTGATGAAATACATTTTCTCGAACGCAGCCGGCAAGTGGAAATACTTACTGCTGGTGGCGTCGGGCTTCTTTATCTTCTGCTCTTTCTTTACCAAGCAGGATGGAGGCGCCCTGGGCTTCCTGATCGCTACGGCCCTGCTGGGTTACCTGGCCCTGGCCCAAAAGCAATGGATGCCCTTGATGATCTTCCTCGGTTCGGTGCTGGTGACGGGCCTGGCGCTCATACTCCCTGTAACCGGCAGCTTCGGCTATTGGTTCAACCATGGCCAGCCGCCGCATAGCTCCCGTATGTCGATGGGCGATATCCTGGGCGATTTTCTCGGCGCTTCGCAATGGATCAAGTTTTACATTCTGTTGATCGTGTTGCTGCTGATGGTTGGCATCAAGAACTGGAAAGAATTTTGGCTCGATAAGCAAAAAATGATCTTCACCCTGCTGACCTTCGGTATGCTGGCCCAGGCCACCATCTTCCAGGTGACGAGCTATGTTCCGGTCGACAACAATATCTTCTTCCACAGCTTTGCTTTTGCCTTCTTACTGTCCTTGCTGGCCATGCTGCTGCCGATTTCCTTCGATACCTGGAAACCGGTGCTCATCACGACGGCTGTGGTATTGTTGTGGTGGAGCCATGTGTACTGGCGTTATATCGACCGCTTCATTTTGAAGTCGGGCGGAGAGACGTATACTACCATGACCCACGAAGGCCTGGTGTATGCCAATGTGGTGAACCGTAATACGTATATGATCCACCAGGATTCTACGGATATTCCCCTCGATCAGTGGCGGGTACCCAAACTGAAATCTTTCGAAAGGATCATGATGCCCAACCCAACGGTAGATGGCATCGAACGGTTGATGAATATGGACCTGGTCAAGAACAACAAGAACCTGAAGGTGCTGAACATGTCGGAGCTGACACCGCTGGCTGCCGAGATACCTTTTGCGTTGGAAACCGGCCCCGAGTACCCGCTTTGGTTCCATAAAGGCGTGGGCATGTTTGACAAGGAAACGGACATGTTCGTAAAGCGTATCCAGGACAAGCATTATGACCTGGTGTTGTTTGAATACATTCCTTACCTCAACAATTTCTATCCCTTCAAAGTGCGGGAAGCCTTGCAGGCCAATTACCGGAAAGTGGATTCTTTTACAGCGCCACGCAAGCCAAGCTCCAGCGCCTGGGTAGAGGTCTACGTTAAACCCTGATTAAAATAAGTGTATCGTTCAATACGAATCGCCGGGCCATGGCCCGGCGATTCGCGTTTTACGGCGCTATTGACAGGTACCGGGCGAGCGGCCACCAACTGGTGCCGGCGGACGATTACAGGCCGGAAACCGGTGCCCCGTCGGCATTTCTGGATCCCGGGCCCTTTGATCCACCTGCTACCCGTTTTATATTTCAGAGCAAGTGTGGTTTCCACCGCCCCCGATATATTTCGTATATTTATTACAAACGCACTCAATGAAGTACCTGTTCTCAGCCTGTATCCTGCTGCTCCTACTGTGCAGCCTTCCCGCCACTGCGCAAAATCCCGAACAGGAACGGCTGGACCTGCCGGGCGACAACCTCAACCTGTATGCGGTACTGAAGCTTTTCCAGGAATCGCCCACCCTCGAGCAATTTGAGCGCGCGTTGAACTCCGATTCGGCCAATATCAACAACCTCGATCTCGATGGTGATGAGAAGATCGATTACATCCAGGTAGTCGATAGCCTGGAAGGCGATATCCACAACATCATCCTGAAGGTGTATGTGAGCGAGACGGAGGAACAGAACGTTGCCGTGATTATTGTGGAGCGTGACCGCAATGGCGAGGCCAAAGTGCAGATCGTGGGTGATGAAGACCTGTATGGCAAAGATTATATTGTAGAACCCAATTACTCCAGCGACAATCATCCCGGCGAAACACCCAACCCGGGTTACGCGGGTCAGCAGGCGCGGGCCGATGCGCAACCGACCACTACTACCGTCGACCAGCAAGCTGTCAATATTCAATACACCACGACTTACCAGGTAGCAGCCTGGCCCATCGTATCCTTCATGTATGCACCCGGGTATATGATGTACCGTTCGCCCTGGCATTGGGGATACTATCCACCCTACTGGCGTCCCTGGGCGCCGGTATTCTGGCACCAGTACTATGGCTATCATTACTACTGGGATTTCTATTATTTCGGTCATTTTCGCCGGTGGAACTACTACCGGTTTCCGGGATGGCATCATTGGTATTATCGTCCAGGCCCGGGTGGGCCCCGCTTCCGGGCTCCGATCGTACATGTTCATATTTCGCGCGGCTATTACAACCGCAGCTATAGTCGTCCCGACCTGGCCGGCGCCGGCAGGGACCGGTTCCGGAGAGACAATCCCAAGGCCCCCTCTTTCAACAACCGGCCTCCTTCTTTCGACAACAATGGTCGTCCGCAGATCACCCGGCCGGCCAGGCCTGGTGGTACCACGCGCCCCATCACCCGACCCGGTGGTGGCAGTACCAGACCCGGCGGCAATGCACGCCCCGGCACCAGGCCGGTCAATCCTGGCGGCACTACCGCACCCCGTCCCGGTACTACACGGCCGGTCAATCCGGGTGACGGCAATAACCCGGGTACGACAAGACCGGGTACCCGCCCGGTAAACCCCGGTGGCACAACGCGCCCTGTGAATCCCGGCGGTGGCAGCAATCCAGGCACACCGCGACCAGGAACCACCCGGCCGGTCAATCCCGGTGGAACGACCCGCCCCGGCACTACGCGACCCGTGAACCCCGGTGGTGGCAGCAACCCGTCTACCCGTCCTTCCACGCGACCAGCCCAGCCTTCCACCCGGCCGGCGCAACCCAGCACCCGCCCCTCGTCACCGGCCCAGCGGCCTGCTACTTCGCGCCCCACAAGGCCTGGCGGAAAATAGGCGAACAGGCCGTGCGAAGCCCGCCCGCTGGTCGTCGACTGGACGGCAACCGGGCACCAACAGCTATTTCCGACCGCATTTACTGTCCCGTCCTGAAATCGCTTTACAGTATTGGGTAGGCTGTATATACAATTAAATTTACCCAATCATGCATGTAAAGAAGAAAGGCCCTGATAATAGCCCTGCCGGGTCATAACAACTGCCTAAGGGTCTGTAGGGGCAGCATGGCGGCAACCCCTTACCTGTCAACTATTTCCAGGGGCAAACACTTATGAAAATGCGCCTTTACTACGGGAGCGGTACGGGAGCGCTATGGGAGCGGCCTTATAGCGGTAACGGCGCCGTACGGGAACGAGCCGTCAAAAATGCTTCATCCGCCCAGGTCCCTGCAACCTTTCCGGCCCTCAACCGTCTATCTCCCGACACACGCCCGGAAATTCCCGTCCGGACGCTTATTTTTGCGCTAAAGAATTTATTATCAGCAGCCGAGGCACCCATATACTGGCCAACCCCATCGAATACCTGAAAGGCGTAGGCCCCCAGCGGGCAGAAATGCTGCAGAAAGAACTGAGCATCTACACCTTTAAGGACCTGCTGGAGCATTTCCCCTATCGTCATATCGACAAAACCAAGATCAACCAGGTACGCGATATCAACCCGGCGACTGACTTTATCCAGCTGGCGGGCCGCATTACCAGTATGGGCATCATGGGCGAAAAACGCAGCAAAAGGCTGGTCGCCGAACTCCGGGACCGCTCGGGTACGGTAGAACTGACCTGGTTTCAGGGTATTCCCTGGATACAAAAAATGCTGGTGGTGGGCCAGGCCTACCAGGTATATGGTAAAGTGAACTTTTTTCAGGGTACGCCCCAGCTCACCCACCCCGAGATCGAGTCGCTGACGGAAGAAAACCCGGCGGCCGCCCGCAACTTCCTGGAGCCGGTGTATTCCACCACCGAAAAGCTGAAAGCCCGCGGCCTTGGCGCCCGGCAGATCGCCAACCTCACCAAAGCGCTTTTTCTGCAGGTGAAAGAGAAAGACCTGCCGGAAAACCTGCCCGAGTATGTCACCAAACCCCTGCAACTGGTACCCCGGTTCCAGGCCTTGACCCATATCCATTTCCCGCCTTCCGTAGAAGCCTGGGAACAGGCCATGAACCGCCTGAAATTTGAAGAGTTCTTCATCGCCCAGTTAAGGATGCACCTGGTGAAAGCCAAACGCCACCGCTATTCCCAGGGAGTGGTATTTCGACAGGTGGGCGAGATCTTCAATACGTTTTACGAGAAACACCTGCCCTTCGAGCTCACCGGGGCTCAAAAGCGGGTGATCAAAGAGATCCGGAAAGATACCGGCAGCGGCCGCCAGATGAACCGCCTGCTGCAGGGCGATGTAGGTAGCGGCAAGACCATTGTGGCGCTACTTGTGATGCTGCTGGCGGCAGACAACGGCTACCAGAGCTGCCTGATGGCGCCTACCGAGATCCTTGCCCGCCAACACTTTGCGGGTTTACAGCAATTGTTGGATGGACTGCCTGTCAACATCCGCATCCTGACCGGTACCACCAAAGCCGCCGAACGGCGCGACATCTTTAAAAAACTCGCCTCCGGCGAGATACAGATCATCGTAGGCACCCATGCCCTGCTGGAAGACCCCGTGGTTTTCAATAACCTGGGGCTATCCATCGTCGATGAGCAACACCGTTTTGGGGTGGCACAACGGGCCAAATTGTGGGCCAAAGCCACCATACCACCGCACAACCTGGTGATGACCGCCACCCCCATCCCGCGTACACTGGCCATGACGGCCTACGGCGACCTGGATTACAGTGTGATGGACGAATTACCGCCCAACCGTAAACCTATTTTAACCGTACATCGTTATGACACCGCACGCAGTCAGGTGATGGGTTTTATCAAGGCAGAGATCGAGCTGGGACGGCAGTGTTATATCGTATTTCCACTCATTGAAGAATCGGAGAAGCTCGATTATGAGAACCTGATGAAAGGATACGAAAATGTGCAGGCCTATTTTCCCGAGCCTAAATACTGGATCAGCATGGTGCATGGCCGCCAACCCACGGATGTCAAGAATACCAACATGCAACGATTTGTGGCCAACGACACTCAGATCATGGTCGCCACCACGGTGATCGAAGTGGGGGTAAATGTGCCGAATGCCAGTGTGATGGTGATCGAAAACGCCGAGAAATTTGGTCTCTCTCAGTTGCACCAGTTGCGTGGCCGGGTAGGCCGGGGAGCCGAAAAGAGCTTTTGCATATTGTTAACAAGCACGAAACTCAATAACGACGCGAAGGAACGGATCAAGACGATGTGCGAAACGACCGATGGTTTCAAAGTGGCGGAAAAAGACTTAGCATTGCGGGGACCAGGCGACATAGAAGGAACGAGACAAAGTGGTATGCTGAACTTTAAACTGGCCAGCATTGTAGAAGACCGGGAGTGGCTTGAAGCAGCCAGGGCCGTTGCGGAAAAGATCGCCGACAACGACCCAGAACTGGAAGCACCGGAAAATGCCATACTCAAAGAGTACCTGCAATCGCTGCGCGGCAAAACAGCCTGGAGCAAAATTTCGTAAATTACCGGCAGGGCACCATCAATAACCGACGACCAATATTCCATGAAAAACGGCTACTCTTTAACACAGCCCACCGATCAACCGATCACACTGCTTAAAATGGTATTATAATCATGCACACGGCCATCATGGACCGGCAGGCTATGATATTATATTCAGTAATTTGTAAAAAATAATTCTTTGGGTAGGAAAAGTTTGATAGTTACCGTGCTTTTGTTGGCTGCCACCCTCCGGACCTTTGCACAGGATGGCAACGAGGCGTTCGACTTCACGGAAAATAAAGGACAGTGGGACAAACAGGTTCGGTACAGAGGCGACGTACCCGCGGGTGCCTTCTATCTCCACAACAACGGCTTTACCGTAGTACAGCACAATGGCGATGACCTCGACAATTTCTTCCATCGCCATCACCTGTTTACCCCCGTCGACGGCAGCGGTAAACCGGGCCGCCCCGACCGCGGTCCCAACAAGCCGGGCAAACCTGGCGAGCCAGGCACCCCACCTACCATCCCCCCACCTACCCCCATTCGCTCCCATGCTTACCGGGTGTACTTTGTAGGGGCCAATGAGAACAGCCAGTTTCAACCCGATAAACAGGTACAAACCACCACGAGTTATTTCATCGGCAACGATCCGTCCAAATGGGCCGTCAATGTACCCGTTTTTCAGGCAGTCCTGTACAAAGACATTTACCCCAATATCGATATCCGTTACTACTCGGCGTATGGACGTCTCAAGTATGATATCATCGTGCACCCCGGCGGTGACCCCAGCAAGATCGTGATGCGGTATGAAGGGGCAGAAAAATTGTCGATCAAAAAGAACGAGCTGATCATCAAAACATCGGTCGGTGATCTCAAGGAAATGTATCCTTATTCGTACACCTTCGACATGACCAATGGCAAAAAAGAGATTCCCTGCGAGTATGTACTCGATGGCAATACCGTACGGTTTAAACTGACCAGCTATTCCAAAACGGCTACGCTGGTGATCGACCCTACCCTGGTGTTCTGTTCCTTTACCGGCAGTGCTGCCAACCAATATGGGTATACAGCCACGCCAGGCCCCGATGGTTCGCTCTATTCCGGCGGTATTGTATTTGGTCAGGGATTTCCTACTACCCCGGGCGCCTATCAATCTGGCTTCGGTGGCGGCGACAACATCTCCGAGTTGGGCGGAATCGATATGGGCATCTTCAAGTTTACTCCGAATGGCCGGCGTGCCTACGCCACCTACCTGGGTGGCAACCGCAACGACTATCCACACAGTCTTATCTGCGACCCCCAGGGTAACCTGGTGGTGATGGGTAAAACCTATAGCACCAACTTCATGGGCAGTGTAGTAGGTCCTGGTGGCGGATCTGATATTGCGTTGGTCAAGCTGAACGCCACCGGTACCAATATCATCGGAGCCCTGCGCATCGGTGGTACCGGCAATGATGGTATCAACATCGGCGATCAGATACAGGGTAACGTGAGCCGGGGAGCTACCTTTCGTTTTTATGGCGATGATTCGCGCAGCGAAGTGATCCTCGACGGCGCCAACAATATTTACGTGGCAGCCCAAACCCAGTCTACCGGCAGCGCCGGCGGCTTCCCCGTAACTACCGGTGCGTTCCAGACCAATCCCGGCGGCGCGCAAGATGGTGTGGTCATGAAGATCAACCCCAACTGTAACAACGTACTGTGGGCGAGCTTCCTGGGTGGTAGCGGTGACGACGGTGCTTTTGTGCTGTCGCTGAATCCTGTCAACAACGAATTGTATGTGGGCGGTGCTACGACCAGCACTAATTTTCCACCGGCGAATAAACCAGGCGTTTACCAGAGCGGCTTCCAGGGTGGTATCGCCGATGGCTTCATCTCCCGCATCTCCAATAACGGCAGTACACTGCTCAACACGACTTACCTGGGCACCGGTTCATTCGATGCCGTATACGGACTGAAATTCGACCGGGCTGGTAACCCTTATGCGATGGGCGTTACAGAAGGCGCGTGGCCGGTACAGAACGCCGCTTACAGCATTGCCAACTCCAAACAGTTTATTGTAAAAATGCGTCCCGACCTTTCGGGCCTCACGTATTCTACCGTCTTTGGCAATGGATCTGCCACGCCCAATATTTCGCCGGTCGCCTTCCTGGTAGACCGTTGTGAGAATGTCTATATCTCCGGATGGGGTGGATGGATACAAGCCGGCCAGGATCCCTTTCAGATGGGCGGCCTGGGCAATATGCCCCTCTCGACCGATGCCATCAAAAAAACAACCGATAACCGCGATTTCTATTTCATTGTTATCAAGCGGGATGCTTCCGAGTTGATGTATGCCACCTATTTTGGCCAAAGCGGCGGAGAAGGTGAGCACGTGGACGGTGGTACCAGCCGGTACGATGAACAAGGGGTAATCTACCAGGCCATCTGCGCCAATTGCTTTGGCGCCCGCGCCGGCAATATCACCCAATCTTTTCCTACTACACCAGGCGTGTGGGCCGAAAGGAATGGCAGCCGGGATTGTAACCTGGCCGCCGTGAAGATCGCTTTCAACTTTGCCGGTGTGGCCTCGGGCCCCAGGGCTTATTTCAACAACCGGTTGGATACCGTAGGTTGTGCCCCGTTTACCGTCGACTTCCGCGATACGGTACGTAATGCCGTCAAATACGAGTGGGATTTTGACGGGGACGGCAATACCGACCTCACCACCGATACTTACAACGCCTCCTATACCTTCAACAATATCGGCAATTACCGTGTACGCCTGATTGCGATCGACGAAAGCACCTGTAACCAGCGCGATACCGCTTATGTCACCATCCGTGTACGGAATGACGAAGCCAAGATCGCCTTCGATGCGGTGAAGGATGGTCCCTGCGAATCGCTTGGCTTCCGGTTCATCAACCACTCCACCGCACCTGCTTCCAAACCTTTTGGCCCCACACCATTTGCCTGGGATTTTGGCGATGGCAGTCCGCAGGTGATCACCGGTACCGATCCGGTTACCCACCTGTTCCCGGCTCCTGGTTCTTACCCCATCAAACTCATACTGCTCGATACGAACTATTGCAATGGCGGCGACTGGGAAGAAATAAAGCTGGGCGTAGTGGCCAATGTAGAAGCACGGGTTGAAACACCGGCACAGGGTTGTGCCCCCTATGATGCCTTCTTCAACAACACCTCGCTGGGTGGGCATGATTATTTATGGGATTTTGGTGATAACAGTCCCAAATCACCTGAAATGAGCCCTATTCACCGATACGACCAGGTAGGTGATTACAATGTACGGTTGATCGTATGGGATTCCAATACGTGTAACAAGGTGGACACATTCGACTTCTCCATTTCGGTGCGACAAAAGCCCACCGCGCTGTTCAGTTTCACCCCGGCAACACCCGAGGTCAACAAGCCTACCACCTTTATCAATAATTCATCGATCGATGCCAACCTGTTTCGCTGGGATTTTGGTGATGGCGATACGCTGATCAACCGCAACCGGCTGGATAATGTACAGCATCAGTTCAACGCAACCGGTGAGTTCAAGGTATTGCTGATCGCCTATAATGCGGATGGCTGTTCCGATACGGCACGAGCCACGGTACAATCGCTCATCGACCCGTTGCTCGATGTGCCCAATGCCTTTACACCGGGTAGGGGCAACCGTACGAGTATCGTAAAAGTACTCGGCTTCGGTATCGAAAAGATGACCTGGCGCATTTATAACCGTTGGGGACAAAAGGTATTCGAGACCACGGACCGGCGTGCCGGCTGGGATGGTTTTTACCAGGGTAAGCTGCAGCCAATGGATGTGTACAGCTATACACTCGATGTGGTATTCACCGATGGCAGACCGCTGCGCAAAACCGGTGACATCACTTTGATCAGGTAAACAAAAACAGGCAATAAAACGTAGGTAAGCCAACCGCGACCGCCGATAAAAACGTATATTAGATAACAGCCTTCGCCCAGCTATCAGGGATTCGATATATAAAAATTACGACTATGTGTGACCAATGTGAGATGCACCAGGAAGTAGCGGAGAAATCTGCCGGGGCTCCTTCATTTTATTTACGGACTGCCCTGCTTTTTGTGTTGTGCGGGTTAAGTTTTGCCCGAACGGCACACGGACAGGATTTGCACTTCTCACAATGGTTCAATACCCCATTGCTGACCAATCCGGCCAATACCGGGTTTATTCCGGATGCCGACTACCGCCTGGGCGCCAATTACCGTAACCAGTGGTCTACTGTGATGACGGTACCTTATAAAACGATGAGCATTTGGGGCGATGCCCAGGTATTCCGCGACCGCATCGAAAGTGGCTGGCTGGGCTTGGGAGGTGTCATTTTGCGTGATGTTGCCGGCTCCAGCCAGTTGACCTCAACCAAGATCTATGCTTCGGCAGCTTATCACCAGATGCTCGGTATTGCACATTTGATCTCCGCCGGCTTCAATGTGGGCTGGGCCAACAAACGCATCAATGTGGCTGCGCTCAAGTTTCCCGATCAGTTTGACGGTAAATTCTTCGACTCCAACTTCCCGTCGGACGGGATACCGGAAGCTACCAATATTAATTACTTCGATGTACAGTTGGGGGTGAACTATGCGTTCTTCCCTTCCGACAAGATCTATATCAATGGTGGGCTCAGTGCCATGCACATCAACCGCCCACGTGAATCTTTTTTCAATACCGACCCTACGGGTTATGACTCCAGGATCTCTCCCCGCTACAATGGCTTTGTCAATGCCAGCCTGAAGGTAACAGACGATGTGATCATCAATCCCATGGCTTATTACAGCATGCAGGCCAAGTCCAACGAACTGGTGGCAGGCGGCTATGCTCAATACAATTTGTCGGGCGAAGGTGGTGCCATGCAGGTATTGGGCGGGCTGTATTACCGGGCCGGAGATGCCTTTGTTCCGATGATCGGCTTTGAATACAAAAATATTCGGCTTACATTCACTTACGATGCAACTACTTCCTCTCTAAAACAATATAATGGCAGCCGGGGTGCGTATGAATTTGCGCTGACACACCGGGGCTTTTATGATGAATACAATGGCGACAAGCGTCAATCGCTTTGTCCCACGTTCTAACGGATCGTACACAACATTCGGCGTTTCAGGATCTATCCAAATAGTTTGATCAACGGCTGGTAGCACCCGCCATTGGTTATTCTTTTGTGTACTATTAAAGCATTGCCACTTGGACTGGAAAAAGCTTATAGTGATTCCCATCCTTCTCGCTACCCTGCAACTGATGGCGCAGGGCGGTGCGGCTTCCTTTGAGTTTACGGAAAACAAAGGACAGTGGGAGCCACAGGTACGCTTCAAGAGTACGCTTTCGACCGGCGCTTTTTTCCTGCAGCAGAATGGCTTTACCGTGGTACAACACAATGGCGATGATCTTTCCTTTTTCTTCGACCGCAACCACGTAGGAGAAGACGCCGCCCATGGCCGCGGACGCCCCGACCGGGGGCCCAACAGCCGGCCCACGCCTCCACCGGCCAACCCCACTGCTATCCGGTCGCATGCCTACCGGGTACAATTCCTGGGTGCCAATGAACAGGCCCTGGCCATTCCTGAAAAACAGGTACCCACCCAGGTCAGCTATTTTATTGGCAATGATCCCGCACAATGGGCCACCAACGTACCGGTATACCAGGCAGTGGTCTATAAAGACATTTATCCCCATATCGATATCCGTTATTACTCCGACAACGGGCAGCTGAAGTACGACCTGGTGGTACGTCCCGGGGGCGATCCATCACAAATCGCCATGAACTATGAAGGCGTAGACAAGCTGCTGGTAAAAAATGAGGAACTGATCATCCGCACCTCTGTAGGCGACCTGAAAGAACTGTATCCCTATTCTTATTCGTTCAGTATGGAAGAAGGGAAGAAAGAAGTAGCCTGTGCGTACCGGCTATCCGGCAACACCATCCGCTTTCAGGTAGGTGCTTATGCGAAGAACAGCACACTGGTCATCGACCCCACACTGGTCTTCTGCTCTTTTACCGGCAGTGCCGCTGACCAGTATGGTTATACGGCCACACCTGGTCCAGATGGCTCCCTCTTCTCTGGCGGCATCGTATTCGACAAAGGCTTTCCTGTTACCACGGGTGCTTACCAGGTGGATTTCCAGGGTGGCTCGGGCAGCGGTAAAGGCGTGGATATGGGCATCTTCAAATTCTCGCCCAATGGCCAACGCATGTACGCCACCTACCTGGGTGGCAATGGAAACGACTATCCCCATAGCCTGATGTGTGATCCACAAGGCAACCTGGTCATTATGGGCAAAACTTTTTCCAGCAACTACCCGGGCACCCTGAAAGGCAAAGGGGGCGGATCGGATATTGCCGTTACCAAGCTCAATGCTGGCGGTACCGCCCTGATCGGTTCGCTGCGCATTGGTGGCACTGGTAATGATGGCGTCAATATCAAAGACCAGCTGGGTGCCTCGATGTCGCCCAATGCCACTTTTCGCTTTTACGGTGATGATTCGCGTAGTGAAGTGATCCTCGACAGAGCCAATAACATTTATGTAGCGGCACAATCCCAATCGTCGGGCACGAATGATGGCATGCCGGTTACCACGGGTGCATTTCAGATCAACAACCGCGGCGGGCAGGATGGCACGATCATCAAGATCAACCCCAGCTGTACGGATATCACCTGGTGCAGTTACCTGGGCGGCAGTGGTACGGATGGCGCTTTTGTGATTGCCATCAACCCGGCCAACGAGGACATCTATGTAGGCGGCGCTACTACGAGCGAAGACCTGCTGCCGGCCAACAAGCCCGGTGTATACCAGGCTGCTTTCCAAAAAGGGGGTACCGATGGTTTTGTATCGCGCATCTCCAATGATGGTACTACGCTCATCAACACGACTTATATGGGTACCGGTTCGTTTGATGCGGTGTATGGGCTAAAATTCGACCGGCACAATATTCCTTATATCATGGGCGTCACGGAAGGTGCCTGGCCCGTGATCAATGCCAATTATAAAATCGCCAATTCAAAACAGTTCATCGCGAAGCTGCAGCCTGATCTGTCGGGCTTCATCTATTCTACTGTATTTGGCAATGGATCGGCCAAGCCCAATATTTCGCCCGTAGCCTTCCTTGTAGACCGTTGCGAAAACGTGTATATATCCGGATGGGGCGGCTGGCTGGTACCCAACCCCAACAGTGCCAATATGGATGGCATTGCCAATATGCCCATCACCCCGGATGCCATCAAGAAAACGACCGACAACCGTGACTTCTATTTCATCGTGATCAAGAAAGATGCAGAGGGTTTACTGTATGGAAGTTATTTTGGACAGACGGGTGGATTTGGAGAGCACGTCGATGGTGGTACCAGCCGTTATGATGAGCAGGGAGCGATATATCAGGCGGTGTGCGCCAACTGCGGCGGATCGCGCGATTACAATATCAGCCAATCCTTCCCGACTACACCGGGCGTATGGGGCCCCGTCAATGGCAGCCGGGAATGTAACCTGGCCGCCATCAAGATCGCTTTCAACTTTGCCGGTGTGGCCTCGGGCCCCAAGTCTTATTTCAATAACCTGCCCGACACGATGGGCTGTGTGCCTTTCACCGTTCAATTCAAAGACACGGTACGCAATGCCACTTCGTACGAATGGGATTTCAACGGAGATGGTGTCAACGACCTCAACACGGCCACCTTCGATGCCAGCTATACCTTCGGCGCAGTAGGCACATACCGGGTAAGGTTGATCGCCATCGATCCCAGCACCTGCAATGAGCGGGATACGGCGTATGTAACCATCCGTGTGCGGGATGATCCTGCGCATATCGACTTCACGGCCTTGAAGGATGGTCCGTGTGAATCGCTGGCCTTCCTGTTTACCAATACTTCCACGCATCCGCCGCCACCGGGTAAACCTTTTGGCCCCAACAGCTTTGCCTGGGATTTTGGCGACAATACGCCCATTACCCCCACGGGCACGGCACCGGTTACACACCAATACCTGGCGCCCGGTACTTACCCGGTACGCCTGATCCTGCTGGATACGAACTACTGCAACCAGGGCGACTGGAAGCCACTCAAACTGGGTGTAGTGGCCAATGTAGAAGCCAGGGTGGAGACGCCACGCATGGGTTGCGCTCCCTATGATGCCTATTTCAACAATACCTCACTCGGCGGGCATGACTATACCTGGGATTTTGGTGATGGAACCACTTCGCACGAGATGAGCCCTACGCATCTCTATACTGCCATCCGCAGTTACAATATCCGGCTCATCGTAGAGGATTCGAATACCTGTAACAAACGCGACACCTTCGACTTTACGATCGTCGTGAACCCCAAGCCTACGGCTGGCTTTACCGCCACTCCCAAAATACCGGAGACCAACAAACCAACCTCTTTCTTCAACACCTCGCAAAATGCGGTGAAGTACAAATGGATCTTTGGCGATGGGGATATGCTGGTGACCAACGACAGGCTGACGACTGTACAACATCAGTACAATGCTACCGGCCACTATACCGTACACCTGGTCGCCTTCAACGAATATGATTGTACCGATACGGCTACCCTCGTGGTAGAGGCACTCATCGATCCATTGCTCGATGTGCCCAATGCCTTTACCCCAGGCAGGGGCAACCGCTCCAGCATCGTGAAGGTCGCTGGCTTCGGCATCGACAAAATGACCTGGCGTATCTTCAACCGGTGGGGTCAGAAGGTATTTGAGACGGCCAACCGCAGTAGCGGCTGGGACGGTACTTTCCAGGGCAAACTACAACCCATGGATGTATACTCCTATACCCTGGAAGTGGTCTTCACGGATGGCAAGCACCTCAAGCGAACCGGCGACATCACGCTGATACGGTAAACTGCTGCAGCGGGGAAGTGCACACTGGCCCGCTATCCACCGTATTTGACCAATGGCAACTCCCTGCTCCTGAATTTGGCTTACATTGTAGTAAATACCAACTATGAGATCCTTACTGATCGTTTGCCTGCTCGTTGCCGCCTGGCCTGCCTGGGCGCAGCCCCTGCCCGACTCCCGCCAACAGGAGATCGTTATCCGGAATGTGACGATCATCCCGATGGACAAAGAACAGGTGTTGCCCAACCAGACGGTGGTGGTAAAAGATGGCAAGATCAGTTTAGTGGGTGATGCCCGCACGATACGCTACAGCGCCAATGCTACGGTGATCGATGGCACTGGCAAATTCCTGCTGCCCGGCCTCACGGAAATGCACGCCCACGTGCCGCCGATCGACGATATTGCACCGATGAAAAAGGTGGTATTGCTGTTTGCCCTGAAAGGGGTAACAACGATCCGTGGTATGCTGGGCCACCCGCGTCACCTGGAGTTACGCAGCAAACTGCAAAGTGGCGAGATCATCGGGCCACGCCTGTATACTTCTGGCCCGTCCATCAACGGGCAAACCGCCGCCGACCCGGCCACGGCTGCACGCATGGTGCGGGAACAACAAGCTGCCGGGTACGACTTCCTGAAACTACATCCCGGCCTTACGCTGGAGAACTTCAATATCATTGTAAAAACGGCGCGTGAAGTGAAGATCCCTTTCGCGGGTCACGTATCGTATGGGGTGGGCGTATGGCGCGCCATCGAAGCGGGTTATGCGTCGATCGATCATATGGATGGATTTGTGGAAGGGCTGGTACCGGGCATCGAAAACATATCTGAAAAAGAGGTGGGTCTGTTTGGTGTGTTCATTGCCAAGAAGGCCGACACGACGAAGCTACCGCGGCTAACCAAAGCACTGCGGGAAAAACGAGTATGGGTGGTACCCACCCAATCATTGGCAGAAAGATGGATATCGCCCGCACAAACACCCGAAGCACTTGGCCGGGAACCGGAGATGGTCTATATGCAGCCCAATACATTGACTGGCTGGATCAATGCCAAGAAGAGCTTACAAAAAGACCCGCGTTATGTAGCCGCAGAAGTAGAACAGTATGTGGCTTTGCGCCGCCAACTCATCAAGGCCTGCCAGCAGCAGGGCGTTGGTTTGCTACTGGGTTCGGATGCGCCTCAGATCTTCGATGTGCCGGGATTCTCCCTGCATCATGAGCTCAGCTTTATGGTGAAAGCGGGTCTTACGCCGTATGAAGCATTGCGTACCGGTACCGTAAACCCTGCCCGTTTTTTCCAGGACAACAATGCGGGTGTGATCAAACCTGGTGCGCGGGCCGATCTGTTGTTGCTCAACAGCAATCCTTTGCAACGGATCGAGGCCAGCCAGGATATTGCCGGTGTCGTACTGGCGGGTCGCTGGCTCAGCCAATCTTATATCGATACGGAACTTGCGCGCCTGGCGACAGAAAAAACAAACTAGTACTTTATAATCTACAAGCGGGTGTATCAACAGTTCGTTGGTACACCCGCTTTCTATTGTGCATGCCCGGGGATATCCGGTGTGCCCCGGGCCGCGCTGTATCATCCTGCCTACCGGTGCTGGTCATAGGTATTGGCCGGTATCGCCGCGCGCAATACCTCCAGTTCTTCCACCGACAGAATAGGGGATTCGATGGTCTTGATGGCTTCCTCCAACTGCTCCTGGGTACGGATGCCCACCACGGCTGCGGTAACACCGGGTTGTTGCAATACAAAACGCAAGGCTACCTGTGTGGCGCCGCGCAAGGGTGTGGTGACCGATTGTACAGCCTGGGCTGCCCGGGCGACTTCTGCAGCGGAATAGTTGAGATAAGCAGAAGCCGGTTTATCGATCAGCAATCCTTTGGCGACACTGCCTCTGGCCAGTACACTCACCTCGTTGTTTTTGAGCATGGTTAAGCTGTCTTCTTCGGGCCTGCGGTCGAGCAGGCTGTATTGCATCATGACACTGGCGATGTTGGATCGCTCCACATACTCCCGGATCACATTGGGCCTGATGGAAGAAATACCGTAGTAGCGGATCTTACCTTGCTGCTGCAACAGCTCGAACGCTTCGATGGTCTCGTCGATATTGTCTTCGATGGTACCGCCGTGCAACTGGTACAGGTCGATGAAATCGGTACCCAGGCGTTGCAGGCTGGCCTCGCAAGCGGCCAGGATATGTTCTTTGGTCGGATTCCAGTCGAAGCCTTTGCCGTCCGGCCGCACTACATTGCCTGCTTTGGTTGCGATCAGCACATCTTTTCTTTTACCGGCGATCGCTTTACCCAAAGTGGATTCATTGTATCCATTTTGGTACACATCGGCGGTATCGAAATAATTGATGCCTGCCTCGATGGCGCGGTGGATCAAGGAAGCGTTGACATCGTCATCGGTGCCCAGCGACATGGCTCCAAACGCAATAGCACTGACTTCCAGCGTAGACTTTCCCAGTATATGATAGTTCATGGTAGAAATAGTTTTAACTCGTTGATAACAACCGACATTATGATTTCATTAGTAAACGACATGCCTTGCTGGTGGTCTTAACTATACAAAACAGCGAACAGCATCCAAAAACATTAAATATACAATTATGAAAACGCTTTTAACCATCCTGATGCCTTTCATAGCTATCGTTGCCGGATTTTTCGGTTATCATCTGTTTAGCATCGGTCAACATTATCCATCGGCGATCTTTACCGTAGTGGCGTTTCTGTCGGCCAGTGCCGCGGTCTACTTTGCCACTACCCATCATAAAAAACTGGCTTATCAATAAGCACTTTGGTTTACACAGGGTTTATTAGGGTTATTTCAGGTGTTATCGGGATCGGGGTACCAGGTAGTATCCCGATCTTATTTTTGTAGTATCTTGAAGCATGAAAAAGATCATTACGACCAGCCTGCTTGCTATGCTGCTCCTCACCGCCACCACCGGTATGGTAGCAGCCCAAACCCGCAAACCTACCCTGAACCACCTGGCACTATCCGTAAAAAACCTTGCCAGGAGTACGGATTTCTACAGTAAGATCATTCAACTGGATACGATTCCCGAGCCTTTTCATGACGGAAAGCATACCTGGTTCAGCATTGCCGCCCATAGCCACCTGCACCTCATTCAATACGATGACGGTATCATCATACCCGCGAAGGGCACGCATCTCTGCTTTAGTGTGCCCAGTATCGAGGATGTCATAGAGCGGCTCAACAAGGCAAAAGTAGCCTGGGGTAACTGGAACGGTGAACCCAAAACCGTTACCAACCGGGTAGATGGTGTAAAGCAGATCTATTTTCAGGATCCGGACGGATATTGGATCGAGATCAACAATGATAAGTGAAAACTTGTAGGTATAACCCTATCGGACAGCCTTAAAAAATTGATCTAGGACAAAAAACAACTAACTACAAGCGCTTCGTGAAAAAATAAGTAATACTACGGAACGTTACCAGTCGGGTAGCCGGTAAATTAGGAGCACTGTTTAAATGTATAACCTAAGCTGACTACCTATGCCCGAGAAAAAGTATCATTATCAGAATAAGTCCATAAAAAACCTGAAAAACGAAGTTTGGAAAGACATCCCCGGCTTTGAAGGCATCTACCAGGCCTCCAGCTATGGACGTATCAAATCACTCGACCGCACGATTATCCATGCCCGCCTTGGCCAGCAATACGTAAGCGGCAGGATCCTCAGCCAGTCGATCGCCGAAAACAACAATATCAAGACCGGCGACCCGATGATCGACCTGCGGGTATCGCTCAGCCTGGATGGAGTACAACACTACTTCAATACCCGCCGCCTGATCTATATGACATTCGTCAATAAAAAGATCAATTACCAGAAAGACGGCCTGTATGTGATCAATAAGGATGGCAATGGTTACAACAATAAAGTAACCAACCTGCAACTCGTCACCAAGAGCGAAAAGCAAAAACGCGTATTTACCCGCGACCGCCAGGACAGCTACCTGAAGATCGCCGACCGCTCCAAATGGCCGAAGACCTATGGCGGCTATACTCGTCGCAAGCCGATCAAGCAATACACCAACCGCGGCAAACTGATCGCCAAGTACGAGAGTGTCAGTGAGGCTTCCCGCCAAACCGGCATCGGCGAAAAGGAGATCATCCAGGTAGCCAAGGGAGTCTATTCACAGTGGAACGGCTTCAAATGGAAGTATGTAAATCAAGCCTAGACAACGCATCACCCCTGCATACAAAAGGGCGTCCGCATGGACGCCCTTTCTATTGAGTAGCAAGAAGAACCCGGTTTACGGCATCAGGTCTTCCCAGCGATAGTAATGGAAGGTTTTATCGGTACTCATCGCCACAAATAGTCCCTTTTTAAAGGTTGCATTGAGCGGCACCGCCACCACGTCCGAACCATCGCTTTCGAGCGTTGCCAGGTGTACCTGCTTCACGAAGGCATGCTGGTGCGGATTGCCGGCGCTCCCTTCCCGGGTGAACAGGTGGAAGTGGTTCCGTTGCTGGTCCGATACCAGGATGTATCCGGTGGAATCGGAAGTAGGATAGATGGAAATACCTTCATGGTCCTGGCGGAATCCTTTGCGGGCAAAACTGGCCAGCTCTTCGTTGCCTTTGGCCGGGTCGGCGTAGTACTTGCGTACACCGTATCTTTCGTCGGAGTAGTAGACGTAACCGAGGGCGTCATCCACGACGATCGACTCGATCTCCTTTTTACCACTAAAAATACCAAACTTACGTACGAGCGTAGCCTTTACCACCCCGCGCCCATCGTCTTCCAGCAGGTACTGCCAGAGATAGGATCCGTTGGTAGGCCCGGTCTTTCTGCCCACGATAGCATAGATCTTTCCGGCTTTGTCTTTGTACAGCGCAATGCCCATCAGGTCGCGGTATTCAGGTTTTGTTTCGCCTTCAAATACAGGCAGTCCGCCCCCATCTACCGGCCGCATATCGGGCACCGAATAGATCCGCAGCTTATGCGTGAAGCGCTCCGTCACCACGGCGATATCGGTCGGTTTGCCTTGTAATACCAGTCCGTACTCAACATCCACGTTATTGGGTCGTTGCAGGTTGCGCACCACTTTATCTTTTATTATCCTGCCTTGCAGGTCAAACACATACAAAGCGCCATCCTGGTCTTTATCCGTACCCAGCACGAGGCTTTCGGCCGGGTTGGCGGGATTGACCCAGATTGCCGGATCATCGGTGTCGTGTTGCGTGGTATCGGTAATGATGACCGGCTTGATGATATCAGCGGTTGACTGCTGTCCGCGACCGGGTCCGGAGCAGGCAGTATAGGTCATGTATACACTCAATAAAACAATCGTAGCCAAAATGCGCATGTCTGTAAAGTAATGTTTAGATAATTATTTTTCAAGTGTGAGGGTGACTTTGGAGGTCTCTTCGTCGTCGAGCTCCCCTTTCAGAACGATAACCAGTTTTTTACCGGTGACCTTGAAAGTGCCCTTGTAGACAAACTCGGCGATGGAGCTATTGTCCAGTTCAAGTTTTTCACCAAACTCCACATCGCCTTCCAGCTCGTCATCTGTCAGGTCTTCAATCGATGCTTCGATCTCGATCTCCTTGTTCTTCCTTTCCACGGAACCACACTCCTCTACGTCTTCTTCTTCAACAAGTTTGACCACTACCTTCACTTCGCCATATTCAAACTCTACCGCGATCTCATCCACCTCCGATGCCTGCAGGTTTTTGATGTCCTCATTCACCAGGCCGAAGAGCGCCTTGAAGCGGGCGAATTCTGCTGCATTCTTATGGTCTACTTCCCATTCACCATAAATGCCTTCATCATCCTGAATGGAGTAATTAAATGCCGCTGTTTTATTGGCCTGCACCTGCGTATTGTTGCCGGTAATACCAGTCAGCTGGAAAGTCAGCTCCCGCTTTTTGGTGTTGAACAACTTGTCGTCGAACAGGTCTTCATCTACTTCAAACTCCACTTCTACCTCTTCTACGCCGGCCGGAAAACTAACCGATCCGATTCCGGTGGTGACATCAAACTGTACCGGTACATCGATGCCTTTGTCTTCTGAAGTGGTACAATCATCGATTTCGTACAAGGCCTTTACGGCTTTGATATAGTCGGCTATCTTGCTGAAACCTTGGAAATCGATTACCTTGAAGTTGACAGTCACTGCTTCTTTCAGCGGAATGATCCTGCCTGCCGGTTCTTTGCCGGTGCTGTCGTTGCGGTCGAGCAGGGTGAGCTTGAAACTGAATGCATCTTCATCTTCCAGTCCACCATCGCCTTCATCATCGAACACCACTATCTGGGGAAATGCATTGGCCGACAAGGGTGTCACCAGGTCATCATTTTCTTTATCACAGGCTGGCGCGAAGAATGCGGCCAGCATGATGTATAACCATGATCTTTTCATCATCATAATTTGTAAGGGTAATAAGAATGAGGCTTGCTGTTACCAATCGAATTTGACACCAAAGCGGCCCCATTGACGGTAGTACTCGCGCTGGATCAATTGATCTTTGTTGGCCATATACCTTTCAAATGGCTGGTTGGTGAGGTTCATCACCTCGGCAAATACGCGCCAGTGTGTGTTGATCGCGTAACCAGCGCTGAAGTCGGTCTGGATCCTGTTCTTGACGAAGATGTCATCATCACTCGTACCACCTACTTCACTCAGGTATTCACCATTGAAGTTGAAGGATACGCGTGCGTTGAACTTCTTTCTTTCAAACGCGAGGGAGATATTGCCCACATGCGCTGCCTGGCCAGGAAGACGCAGCTTGTCCACCGCATTGGGGTTGCTTTCTGTAGCGGTACGGCTTTGCAGGGTAGCTGTAGAGTGCGCGTAGGTATAGTTAGCGTAGAGGCTCAGGTATTTGAACGCCCCGGGCAAAAAGCTGAGGTTGTTTTGGAAGGCCACTTCAAACCCGGCTACATTGGCCTTGTTGCCATTCTGGGCCTGCACCACATCGATCTCATCGATCATGGGGGTACCGGTCAGGGGATAAGGGCTGTTGAACAATACACGGCGATAGATGAAGTTGTTGAGGCGCTTGTAGAAGAACCCACCCGACAATACGCCTACATTACCAAAGTAATGCTCAGCCAGCAGGTCGAGGTTGAAAGCGCCTACAGGTTTCAGGTCGGGGTTACCCGCTGTAGCCACCTTGTCTTCCTGGTTGATCTCCTGGGCAGGAATGATCTCGCTGAAGTTGGGACGGGCATACGAGAAGGTAGCAGCAGCGCGCAGGTTGGTATAGCGGCTGAGCTGGTAACGTACGCTTGCCTGTGGCAGGAAGAATTCGTAGGAAGAGCCATCTGATACCGGCACGATGCCTTCGAGGTCGCCTTCGCCATTGATCACTACGTCTTTGGAGTTGTAGGTCACTTTCGTCCGCTCATAACGTACACCGGCCAGTACCATCAGTTTATTGAATTGCTGCCTTGCCATCGCGAAGGCTGCATATACATTTTCTTCTGCGTCATACGCCTCGAGTGCTTCGTCGATGGCTTTGTCTTCGGGAGAAGATTCAAACTCCGACGGGTTCGCATTGAAGTACCTGATAAAGGAACTTACATTCAACGGCTTACCCAGGTTGTAGCGACCACCCAGAAAGGATTTCTTGATGGGATCTTCTTCAAATGCATCGAGTGTAGGTACATCTGCAATTGGAGAATAATAGTCTTGCGTAATACCATAGCTCTTTTTCTTGCTGCGCAGCTTACCACCCAGCTTGATGAGGCCGCTGTTGTTACTCCATTTATAAGGAATACCGATCTCGAACTTGGCGGTCAGGTTGCGGTCTTTGGCCAGGGTATGACCAAAACCGGCTTCATCCAATTCATACTCCTTGTTATCGGTGAAGTTGGTGGCGGTGATATCGGGATACTTGGGATTGTTGTAACCCAGGGTGGAAGGGATGCCTGCTACGAAAGTCACTTCATTGTCGTAGGGCGTATTCTGCCGGCCACTGGAATACTGCGCTTCATAATTGAGGTAGAAAGCACGGAAATTATGTTTGGCACCCAGGTTGATCGTTGTAATCGATTGGGCTTCGAAACGATCCTTGGTGCCTTTCTCGATCTCCTCTTCTTCCGGTTTGAACACGTACCGTCTTCTCCATTCGCGATCGGTAAAGCGGCTGTACAAACCACGCAGGTAGATCTCGTGGCGAGGATTGAATTTGTAATCGAGCGTGGTACTGAGGCCGAGGCGCGTGCGGGTGAGCTGATAATCGCGCAGTTCTACTTCATTGTCTTGCGGAGAACGCTCGAGGTTATCGGAACCCAGGTCGTTGTGGTAGTAGCTACTGTTGAAGAGCATACCAAATTTTTCCTGCTTGCCCAGGCGCTGGCCGTATTGCAGCTGGCCCTGGATATTGCCTTTGCGCATGAGGTCGTTGTATCCCCCGGCTACGGAGGCATTGATGCGCGGCCTGCTTGACTGCGCCGTACGGGTGATCAGGTTGACCGATCCACCCACGGCATCACCGTCCATATCGGGTGTCAGCGATTTACTGACTTCAATAGAGGCCAATTGGTCGGCTGGGATGGCGTCGAGCGCCACGAAGCGCACATCAGCTTCGGGCGAGGGGATCTGTTCGCCGTTCACACTGACGTTGGTGAACTGGGGAGCGAGGCCCCGAACAAATACATAGCGACCTTCGCCCTGGTCACGTTCGATGTTGACGCCGGGCACCCGTTGCAGGGCTTCTGCCGCATTGGGATCGGGAAAACGACCGATCTGGTCGGAGGCGACAATGTTCTTGATATTGTCGGCATTCTTTTGCTGGTTGAGGGCTTTGGCCTGTCCCTGCAATGCCCCCATCACGAGTACGCTACTCAGCCGGGCATAGCTGCTCAACAGCTCGATGCGGAGTACGCGGGATTCGTTGGGTTTAAGGTCGAGGCTAATGGTCGTGTCGCGATAGCCCAGGTAGCGCACCACCAGTTGCCGTTCGCCGGTACCGGCATACAGCAGGAATTCTCCATTGACGTCGGTGGCTGTCACATTGTTGGTACCCTTGAGGCTGATAGTGGCACCTGTGAGTACTTCATTATTGACGGCATCTCTGATGCTTCCTTTTACAATAGCCTGCTGTGCCCAGGCAAATCCTGGAAGTAAAAACAGTAAGCAGCAGGCGATCCATTTGGTTGTCATAAATTGATTTTTGTTCGATGCGCAAATTTGATCGCTGACCGGCCCGAATGGAAAAAACCGGCGTGAACAAAACGGCTACAAGCCTTCAAACCGCGTGAACAAAGGGGCAACAACACCGTTACACCGCCCCTTAAATATATCATCTTCAATAAGTTGAACACTCACTAAACAGCCATTAAGGAATTGTTACCCCAGTATTACCACCATGTTATGCCCGGATATTACCGGCTGCAAGCTGCTCTTACAATCCCTGAATAAATGCGGTGAGCGACTCGCCTTCACCCAGATTCAGTTTCTTCTTGAGGCGATAACGGGCAACTCGTAAACTATCCTGCGAGATGCCCAACAGGGTGGCTATATCACCCGAACTGAGGTTCATCCGCAGCAGGGCCACCAACCTCAATTCGGCGGGGGTGAGGTTGTCGGCATGTTGCTTCAGGTTGGTAAAAAAGGTCTGGTGTACCTGGTCGAAAATGGCGCGAAAATCATCCCAATAATTATCCTGACTGAAATTGAGGCTGATCTTCTGGACCAGTTGCCGGATCTGTTTTTTCTGGTCTCTCTTTTCGTCGTCGACGATCTCCTGCAGTTTGCTGCGCAATTCTTCGAGTAACTGGTTCTTCTGTACCAGGTGTAGGGTATGGGCCGAGAGTTCGTTGCTACGCACCTCCAGGGTCGTTTTCAGCTTTTCTTCTTCCAGCTGCTTGTTCTTCAGCTCCGCCTGCATCAGCTCCCGGCTCTTTTCATAGATATCTTTGTTTTGCTCATTGAGCGCTTTTTCATTGTGGATACGCAGACGCTGCCGGCTGATCACGACTACGCCCAACACCACCAACAGGGCCACCACGAGCGCCGCCGCGATGGCCAGGATCACATTGATCCGCTTTTGCGAGGTCAGGCTGACCAGTTCACTGTTCTTCTTCTCCACTTCAAAGACCGTTTCCAGGAACGCGATCTGCTGGTTGTTGGCCGCTGCATAGATCTTTTCGATCAGGCTGCGTGACTGTTCATTATATATATAGGCGCTATCGAATTGCTGGAGGAGCTCAAAGCCACGGGCCATGTCCCGGCAGGCACTGGCCAGCTGGTATTGCGATTGGGTTTGCGCGGCCAGTTGCAAAGCCTGGCGGGTCAGCACCAATCCTTCCCGGTAGTGCCCCGTTTTGCGATCTACGTCGCCCAGGTTGTTGAGGATCTCGATCTGTGCAATGGAGTTGTTGCTTTGGCGATTGATGGACAGAGCCTTTTCAAAACAAAGGCGGGCAGAGTCATAGCGGGCCCTGTCTTCCAGGATACTGCCCATGTTCTCGAAAATCTTGGCCATCCCGGCGCTATCGCTCAACTGGTGATAGAGCCCCAGTGCCTTCTGCTGGTATTGATAAGCCGTATCGTACAGCAGTTTTTTCTCGTACCAGTGCCCCATATTGCCATAGGTCAGGCCCTGGCCTTTGATATCCTTCCGTTCTATATTGATCTGCAGTGCTTCGGCAAATTGCTGGCCTGCCAATGCTACCTGTTTGTTGGAATAGTACACGGTACCCAGGTAATTCAGCGTGGTGGCCAGCCGGTTCAGTTCGTTGATGGAACGGAATATCTTTTCAGCTTGCAGCAGGTGGTCGACCGACTGAGCGAAATTACTGTAATTATAAAAAACCTGGCCGATCTGCTGCAGACAAATCCCTTCCACGAGCGGATCGTTCTTTTCGCGAGCTAGTACTACCAGGTCTTTGAGCACGATGTACGCAGAGTCGGGTTGACGACTGGCTAATTGCTGTGTATGTTCCAACGTAAACAACCATTGTTGCTGTTGTGCTTTCAACGGCAGTACGCCCATCAATAACATCACTGTCGACAGTAAGGGAGGGAGCACCGGGCGATAAATACGGGCAGCATACATAGTCACCATACAATTCAGGGCGCTAAAGTAAGCCCGGCTATGCAGCTTTACGATTCCTTAACACAAAGATAATACCCTGTACACGGGGCTGCATGAACGACGAGGTCATCCCGGCATATACCTCCTGTCGGTGATGCGTACGCATTCATTCCGTGAAATGTACCCGGAGTTGGCATCGGTGAAAAGTCGTTTACTGGTGCTATTAGTTTGCCTGTTGTGCGTCAACACCTACACCGGAGAATGGTTACTGTGGTTTCTTTCTGAAAAGGCCCCATAGCTGATCGTGCCAGGAGATCAGGCTACCGATGAGGAAGTTCTCTTTGAGATTGTTCTTGATGCTGCTGCGCATGATGCGTACCACCACATCCCTTTCCACCTCCCCTACCTCTTTTACACGCAGCAGGAACTCGAGTGAGATAAAGGCTAGCACGGCGCCAATAAGGAACAGGAAGTTCATATCATGGAGTGACACGAGGTGCAATATTTTTTCGGACCGGGGGCCTGTCCATTCGGCGTTGATGATCAAGGCACGATCACCAAAATAATCGGCGAGGATACCACCCACCAACGGCGCCAGCGAGGAGAATACGGCCGTGATGATATTTTTGGTCGACAGGTAGATGATGGAATGTTCCCGAGGCGCCAGTTTGAGCCCAATATTGGTCAGCGACAAGTTGATGCCGGCTGTAGCGATACCCGTGAAAATATGAATGAGTACCAGCAGCCCGAGGTTAACGGCAAACCGCGAATAGATACCCACGAAGCACCAGCCGATGATACAGAGAATATATACCGGTGCGGCAATAGCGAGAATGGTCTTGTTGCTGTACCTGTCCGAAAAACGGCCCCACATCCGGATCGTGAGTATACTGGCGAGCTGGCTCACGACTGTCAGTCCGATGACGTAAGTCATTGACAGGTTGAGGTGCTTGAGCATGTACACTGTAAAAAACGGGATCGCAATGTTCAGGGCAAATACCCAGGCCGAGTTGAAGAGCAGCAGCTTGCGGAAATTACCATCCTGCAAGGGGCGCTTGAACATGCGAAAGATATTTTCGCGTGGCATGAAGAAGGTAGGTTCCGGTACTTTGGACAGCACAAACGCACCAAAGATGCCCATGCACCCCGCGATGATAAACATCACCGAATAGGTGGTGAGCTCATAAAACGGGTAGTTATCTTTTATATAGTCGATGAGAAAGGCCAGGCAAAGGCTCAGTACGACATTCAATATTTGCATGTTGCCGCTGCGCCGGGAGAAATAAGTACCCAATTGCTTTTCGGGAACCAGGTCTTTCATCCATGAGTTCCAGCTAAGCCCGGCAATGGAAGCAAAAAAATAGTAGAAGAAAAGAAAAATGATGAGCAACCGGATCGACCCTTCGGCAAAAAACGGTAATACCCCTACTATGACGAGGGGAAAGCGGGCGAGCAGGGAGCAGGTGACGCTGATGGCGCGCCGGTTATTGTACCGCTGTACCAACCAGATGGAAAACAACTGGAAGATATTGGTAAAGGTGGGTAGGGCAGCTAATATACCGATCTGCAGGTTATTGGCTCCCAGCAACAGGGCCATGGCTACCAGAAAGGCACCGCCGATCAGGGTAGTCATCGATTCGGTGGCCAACCCTTCGGTCATTCCCAATTTTAAACCGGCTTGTACTTCCTGCTCGGTCAATTCGTTCTTCGGCCTTACATCCATAGCGATTATCCGTTCTATACAATGACCAAAAATACAACAACGCGTCCGTACGCTGTTTAAACACAGACGCTTTTCATGGGCAAGCAGCCTGACAAGCCACCAGGGCTGCCACTTCGTAATGCAAAATAAGTGCCTGCCTTTTTCAGACAGTCATTTATTGGATCCGGCTGCCAGCGGCCAGCCATGCGCAGCATAAATCTGTACAACTTATGCAAACGTATGCATATGCGGATAACTGGTCCGTTAGTAGTGGGCGACTAAAACGGTTCTTGGTTATTTTCATTTTTTTCATTTACCTTGTACATACGATTCGAAACTACTGCATTGCCCAACCATATGGATTACAAAGTTTTTGACGACGAGCTGCTGCTTAAATTGCTTAAGACAGGTGACGGAGTCGCCCTGGAAGAGATTTATAAGCGGCATAGTGAGTCGGTTTACCTCGCAGCCTTCCGCAAAGTGCGTTCGAAAGAAGTGGCGGAAGAGCTGGTACAGAATATCTTCATCAGCCTTTGGGCCAAACGGGAACAGGCTCAAATCGGCAAACTGGACGCCTATCTGCATACTGCCGTCCGCTACCAGGTCATTGATTATATACGCTCCAAAATATTGCGCGAACGCTATTCGCAGTTTATCAGGGACCAGCTACAGGTAGACGAAAGCGCTTCTGAATCAAAGCTTTTGTTACAGGAATTGAGTGTTGCCATCGACAACACCATCAAAAAACTTCCACAAAAAACACAGGAGATCTTCCGCCTCAGCCGCTATGAACACCGTTCGGTGAAGGAGATCGCCCAATCGATGAACCTTTCCGAAAAAGCGGTTCAATACCATGTAACTCAGTCTCTTAAATTTATGCGCCTGCACCTGCGGGACTTCATCCTGCTCAATACGGCCATCGGGGCTTTTACACGTTTTCTGCTGGACGCGCACTCCTGAGCCCCCGTATAATCCCCCACTGCCCCGCCATTATTTTTTCAAAGATTGTTTTAGGGTAGCAGGTTGCTTCACCGACAAATAGTTAGGTCATTCACCAGACGACTGATTTAACTATTTCCCATGAACCGAAGAGCTTTTTATCATCTACTGCAACGGTATTCAGACGGCACCTGTACGGAGGAAGAAAGAACACTTGTTGAACAATGGTACGAGTTGCTCGATGATGATCATGACCCTGCCGTGAGTGAGGAAGAAGTGAAATCGATCGTCGACCGGTTATGGCCTGTCATCAAAGAGAAAACACTGCCACTACCTGCAGATGCACCGGCACCCCGGGTATGGAAAATGCCAGCCCTGGTAAGATGGTCTGCCGCAGCCGCCGCCATTGTCGTGATCGGCTTGAGCCTATACTGGTTGATGCAGCCCGGCAAAGGACTTCAATCCGGAGAAGATGGCACCCTGACCCCACAACTATCCCGTAAGGTCAATACCCGGTCGATTCCAGACACGGTATTACTCGCCGACCGCAGCCGCGTCATTCTCGAGCCGGGCGCCAGGTTATACTATCCCGATAGCTTTTCGGTGGGTAAAAGAGAAGTCTACCTCGAAGGCAATGCCTTCTTCGAGGTAACCAAGAACCCGCAGGCTCCCTTTTATGTATACAGCAACAACATTGTGACACAGGTATTGGGTACGAGCTTCTTTGTAAAGACGGATGCCGCCACCAACAATGTAGAAGTATCGGTAAGGACGGGTAAAGTCGCCGTGTATGAAAAGGAATTGCCCACTGGTGATCGTATTCAGCCTTCCCCTGCCGGCGTCATTCTGAAGCCCAACCAGAAAGTGATCTACACCCGCAACAACGGTCATTTCCGCACCATGCTGGTCGATCTGCCACTGCCGGTGAGCCTGGCCAACCAACAGGAAGAGACGGTGACGGAACTGAACTTCGTATTCGAAGAAACGGCCCTGTCACGGGTACTGGCGCAACTGGAATCAGCCTATCATATAGAGATCATTACCGAAAACGAGGCGCTGGGAAAAGCCCTGTTCTCGGGCGATATAAAAGGACAAAACCTATTCGATCAACTGGAAATCGTTTGCCAGGCCGTACAGGCTACCTATGAAGTACGCGGTACCCGCATACTGGTTAAGGGAGATTCAGACAACAATTGATAACAGCTAATATAAACACCATCCACTAACCAAAACTAAGCGTATATGAAACTCTCCAATTACAGCACTTAACCGCGCACAGCCATAAAAAAATAAAAGCTGACAATGCTACCAACATTGCCAGCCGGGCATCCGCCAGGAGGCGGATACATTATTGTCGTGCCTTGAAATTCAGCGAACAATAACAATCAAATTTATGAAAAAACAACGACTTGTTGCCTTAACTGCCATTGCAATGAGAATAGCATTCATACAGGTTTTCCTGGTCTTTTTTCTGACTTCCATGGCTTACGATCATCACGCTGATGCACAAGGAGTAATGGACAGAGTAGTGACCCTTTCTGTAGATAAAGGACAACTGAAAGATGTATTCAACACTTTGAGATACCAGACAGGAGCACGTTTTGTGTTCAGCTCCAGGACCATCGAAGCCAACCAGATCGTCACCATCAAAGCCAGGGACAAAAAACTGGGAGAAGTGCTCGAAGAGCTGCTGCTCCCCTTCGGCGTCAGTTTTAAGATCGTCAAAGACCGCATCGTCCTCTTCAGGCCCCGGGGGGCCAATGAATTCTCGGGTAACCTCACCGATGAGAATGAACCATTGGAGGTGCTGGAAGGTCTCGAAAAAGAGATCAAGGGTACCATCATCGACGACAAAGGCGTAGCCCTGTCGGGCGTCAGTGTTGTCGTAAAAGGAACCATCCAGGGCGTCAATACCGATGCCAATGGGGCCTTTACGATCAAGGTACCAGACGACGCTACTACACTGGTCATTTCTTACATTGGCTATCAACAACTGGAGGTGGATATTTCCGGTAAAACCAGCGTATCGGTCACCATGACGCCTATCGCCGGCCAACTCAGTGATGTGGTGGTGGTGGGTTATGGTACCCAAAAGCGGGTTACCGTAACCGGTGCCGTAGCACAGGTAAAGGGGTCGGACCTGGCCAAGGCGCCAACCGTCAACCTGTCCAACGCACTCGCTGGCCGCCTGCCAGGTGTTACCGCGATTCAGGCTACCGGTGAACCAGGGTATGATGGATCTACCATCCGCATCCGCGGTTCCAATACGCCCAACAACAGTGGCGCCCTTATCGTTATCGACGGGGTACCCGACCGTGCGGGTGGTTTGGAAAGGTTGAACCCGTCAGACATTGAAAGTATGTCTATCCTGAAAGATGCTGCCGCTGCTATCTACGGATCGCGCGGGGGTAATGGTGTGATCCTGATCACCACCAAACGTGGTAAAACGGGCAAACCGCTGCTCTCGTACGACTTCAACCAGGGTTGGTCACAGGCTACCCGTCTTCCTAAAATGTCGGATGCCGTTGAATATACTACCATCATCAATGAGCTGCTGTTATTCGATGCCGGCCTGCCCTCCAATCTCTGGAAAGATGCCTGGACAGCGCTGAAAACAACGGGTTCCTACACCAAACCCGATGGCAGCAAGCTCACCGCTACCTACCAACCCGATGTGATTCAGAAGCATGCTGATGGATCGGATATCTGGCGTTATCCCAATACCGACTGGTTTGGTACTACACTCAAGAACTGGTCGCCCCAATCACGGCACAACCTGCAGATATCCGGTGGTTCTGAAACGGTGAAATACCTGGCCTCGCTCGGGTACAACAACCAGGATGGCTACTACAAGAATTCGGCTACCGGTTACAAGCAATTCGATATGCGGCTCAACCTCGATGCCAAGGTCAACAAGTATATCTCGACCAGCATTGGATTGACAGCCCGCGAGGAATCACGCTTCTTCCCCACCAAGGGAGCACAGCCCATTTTCCGGATGCTGATGCGCGGCAAGCCCATCGAACCGGAAGTATGGCCCAATGGCTTGCCCGGACCTGATATCGAGAATGGAGAGAACCCCATCGTGATCACCACCAACGCTACCGGATACGATAAAGACAAACGCGATTACATTCAAACCAATGGCCGCGTGGAGATATTGATACCCGGTGTGCAGGGCCTGAAACTGACCGGTTTCGCTTCCCTGGATAAATACACCCGCCGTACCAAGCGTTGGGAAACGCCCTGGTACCTGTACAACTGGGATAAGAAATCGTACGAGGCGGATGGTGTCACTCCTAAACTGGACAAATACCTGCGTTCTACCTTTACTGATCCACGCCTGACCGAGTCGCAGGAAGATCAGCTCAACATCACACTGAACGCCTTCCTCAACTACGACCGCACGTTTGGCGATCACACCATCAACCTGCTGGCCGCCATCACGCGCGAGACGATCGAGAACCAGAACTTCAATGCGTTCCGTCGCAACTACATCTCTCCTTCAATCGACCAGTTGTTTGCCGGTGGTGATGATGCACAAAAGAACAACAATGGTGGCGCCTTCGAACGTGCCCGTTTGAGTTATTTTGGCCGCGTCAACTACAACTACCAGGAGAAATACATTGCAGAATTCCTCTGGCGTTATGATGGTTCTTATATGTTCCCCAAAGCCGACCGCTGGGGTTTCTTCCCGGGTATCCTCGTAGGCTGGCGCCTGTCGGAAGAGGGTTTCATGAAGCCCCTCACTTTTGTCGACAACCTAAAACTGCGGGCTTCCTGGGGTCAGATGGGTAATGACAATATCCTGTTCAACGGCGTATTACAGGAATACCGTTTCCTGTCCTTGTATGACTTCGGTTCGTACGTAGCCGGCAACAGCGTATTGAAGACATTGCGTGAAAGCAGTGTACCCAACCCCTTGTATACCTGGGAGGTGGCCAACAATGCCAACGTAGGATTAGAAGCCGGATTCCTGCAAAACAAACTGAACCTCGAGTTTGATTATTTCTTAAACGTGCGTTCCAATATCCTGATGGCCAACGAGGCCCAGGTACCTGCTTCTGCCGGTATGGAGTTGCCGCCGCAAAATCTGGGCAAGGTCAAGAACAAGGGTTTTGAATTTCAACTCAGCTATAGCGACCGTATTGGCAAAGACTTCAAATACACCGTGAGCGTAAACGGTGGTTATGCCAAGAACGAGGTGGTCAAGTTACCCGAAACACCGGGCCTCAAGCCACACCAGCTATCGACAGGTCATACCTTCGGTACCAATGGCGTTGCTTACCTCGTGTATGAGTACGATGGCGTATTCGTAGATCAGGCAGACATCGACAAGAACACGATCGACTACAAAGCTGCCACCAACAAACTGCGTCCTGGCGACATGAAATTCCGCGACGTAGATGGCAATGGTGAGATCAATGGTGACGACCGGGTACGTCTCGACAAGAACCGCGATCCCTTGTTCACCGGCGGCCTCAACATCAGCCTGGGTTACAAAGGTTTCGATGCCACGATCCTCTTCCAGGGAGCTACCGGCGGTTTGTTGTTCTTCGGTACCGAGTCGGGTACGATCGGCAACTTCCTGCAATACTCTTACGATCATCGCTGGTCGGTGGAAAATCCCAGCAATGTGGATCCACGCCTGGCCAACCGGGGCAACACCTACTATTCGAGTGGTACTTTTGGCAACAACACGTACTGGCTGCGCAGCAGCAATTACCTCCGCCTGAAGAACTTTGAAGTAGGTTATAACCTTTCCGGCAAGGTCATGCAAAAGATAGGCATGAGCAATTTCCGGGTTTATGTCAACGGCATCAACCTGCTCACCTTCGACAAGATGAAGATCTGGGATCCTGAATCCACCAGTGGCAACGGACAATACTATCCGCAGGCGAGGATCCTCAACGTAGGCGCAAGAGTAACCTTTTAAAACTGTACACGATGAAGAAATTGCTTAAATACATAACACTCCCGGTAGTCGCTAGCATGCTCTTAACAGGTTGCAAACAAGAGTTTCTCGATACCAAACCGCTCGATAAAGTATCTTCTGCAGACGCCTGGAAAGACGCAGCACTGGCCGAAGCTTTCATTACCGGTATTTACGCTGGCCTCGGCCAGGGTGGTTTCGACGAACAGATGCTTTCCTCACTCAGTGATGAAACGATCTTTACCCATGCCGGTCGTAACATCAATGTGATCAACGAAGGTATTCTCAACCCCTCCAACGTAGGATGGGAAAACGTGAATTACCGTTGGGGAAAAGACGCCAGCAAAAATGATATGTATGCCAGGATCAGGCATACCAACCTGGCGCTCGAGAACCTGCGTACCGCTACTTTCGAAGATGTCAACGGATTGAAAAAAAGGTTGCAGGGGGAAACCCACTTCCTGCGCGCCTTTTACTATCACCAGCTGGTACGGTATTACGGTGCAGTACCTATCATCGATAAGTCGTATGGGCTGAATGACGACTTCTCTATTGCGCGCAATACCTGGGAAGAGTGCGTAAACTTTATCATCAAAGATTGCGATAGCGCCATTACCGAACTGAAGGACATTACCATGCCCGATGGTAAGGCCAATGAGCTGGCCGCCATGGCCCTCAAATCACGCATGCTGGTGTATGCCGCCAGTGACCTGCACGATATACCTACAGCCAAAGCCAAGTCTGCTATCATTGCAGCTTTCGCCAAGCCAGAATTACTCGGCTATCCCAGTGGCAGCCGCGTTACCCGCTGGCAGGCTGCGAAGAATGCCGCCAAGGCCATCATGGACAAGGTGCCTGGCAAGGGTTACAAACTCGACCTGGTGACACCTGTATCGATCGAAGATGCCAAGAAGAACTATATCTCCCTCGCTATGGGCGGTGCCAGCAAGGCGCCCGGCATCGATGCAGAAGCCAAGAAGGAAATCCTCTTCGGACGTTTCTTTACGATGGCTCGCGAAGAAGGCGGCATGCAAATGGGTCTGTACAACGGTCCCAATGGTTACCACAACTGGGCCGGTAATACACCGATACAAGCCCTGGTGGATGATTATGAAATGATGGATGGAACCCGCTTCGATTGGAACAATACTGCGCAGAAAGAGTTTCCTTACAAGAACCGTGACCCCCGCATGTATGCTTCCGTCATGTTTGACGGTGCCGATTGGAAGCCACGGGACAAAGCTTCCGGCAATGTAGACCCTGCCAGCCAGATCCAGACCGGTCGTTATGATATGGGGGGCGGTGTGTTACAATCGGGCCTCGACACGCGCGCCAGCACCATTGAAGACTGGAACGGTTCCTGGACGGGTTATTACATGCGCAAGTTCATCGATCCCGATCCTGCGATCGTCGACAACAACACCCGCCAGGTCATTCCCTGGCCCTTCTTCCGGTATACGGAAGTGGTGTTCAATTACATCGAAGCCTGTATAGCTCTTGGAGAAGAAGGGGAAGCAAAAACCTGGCTCAACAGGATTCGCGCCCGTGCCGGTATGCCTGCCGTGAACGAATCAGGCGCCGCGCTGGTGGCACGCTACCAGAATGAGCGCCGGGTAGAAATGGTGTTCGAAGACCAGCGCTACCACGATGCCCGACGCTGGATGATCGCACCTGCTACCCTAGGCCGCAAAACCGTGTACATGGATGTGGTGGCCATGCTGAAACCAGGCGCTACCGCTCCCAAACCTTACAAGTACGATGAAACCAAGTATAACTATACCTACAAACCCACAGAGGTCAACTCGCTGGAAAACCGGCGTTGGGACGACAAGATGTACTTCCGGCCGATCAGCATTACAGAAATGAATACCAATACCAAACTGGTACAGAATCCGGGATATTGATAACACAGGGGCCTGCCGTCAACAGGCCCCACCCTGTGATACCAACCTATCAGGCCGACAAGGCCGCCATTAAACCCACCTATCCATAAACCAGATCTTCGTTTGGTGTTTTTGTTATCGTTTACCACGTCAGGTCGCTTAAAAGGCGGCCTGACTTATTTTAAAGAATTCAGTACATTCAAGTACCAAAACCTGCTAACATTGCTCCTGAACAATAACAGCCTTCGCCTGCTTGCCATCGTAGCGATACTGGCAACCAGCTGCACCAGCAACGATGCCGCCAAAGAAAATGCGACTACTTCAGCTGCACCGCCACGATTTACTCTGCTGCCGCCAGAACAAACGCATGTACAATTTTCCAACAACCTCACGGAAGCACTCAATACCAATATTCTGATGTACGAGTACTTCTACAATGGTGGGGGCGTTGCTGCCGGCGATCTCAACGGTGATGGTTTGGCAGATCTGTATTTCACTGGCAACATGACCAGCAACCAACTATACCTGAACAAAGGACAGTTTGCCTTTGATGACATTACCCTCGCCGCCGGTGTAGCCGGCCGTCCCGGCCCCTGGAAAACGGGCATTACGATGGCCGATGTAAATGGCGACGGAAAGCTGGATCTGTATCTGTGTTATTCCGGCAAAGTTCGACCTGAAAAGAGAAAGAATGAGCTCTATATCAACCAGGGCAACAATGCACAGGGCGTCCCTACCTTTCTGGAGCAGGGAGCGCAATACGGCCTGGCCGACACAGGCTTCAGCACCCAAGGTTATTTCTTCGACTTTGACCGTGACCATGACCTCGATCTCTTCCTGCTCAACCACAACCCCGATAACCTGCCCGTGCTCGACGAAGCCAGAACAGCTGTCGTGCTCGCCAAAGAAGATGCTGCCTGTGGTGTACGCCTGTTTCGCAATGACAACAATCATTTCACCGACATTACCCGGCAGGCAGGTATCAGCAGTTCTGCGCTGACTTATGGACTGGGTGCCGGCATTGCCGATCTCAATGGTGATGGATGGCCCGATATCTATGTCTCAAACGATTATGCCGTGCCCGACTATCTCTACATCAACAACGGCAATGGCACTTTCACCGATCAGCTTGCCCAAAGCATTGGCCACAGCAGTCAATTCTCGATGGGTAATGATATTGCCGATGTCAACAACGACGGCCTGCCCGATATCTTCACCCTCGACATGCTACCCGAAGACAACCACCGACAGAAATTACTTTTTGCGCCCGACAACTATGAGAAGTTTGACCTGAACCTACGGTCAGGGTTTCACTACCAGTACATGCGCAATATGCTACAGCTGAACAATGGCACTACGCCAGGTACCCATCTGCAAAGCGGTAACAAAAGATCCATCAGCTTCCGTGAAACAGCGCAGCAGGCCGGCGTGTCCAACACCGACTGGAGCTGGGCACCCTTGTTGGCCGACTACGACAACGATGGCTGGAAGGACCTCTTCGTCACCAATGGCTACCTGCGCGATTTCACCAATATGGATTTCATCAAGTACATGAATGATTACCTGCAAGGCAAAGGCAGGTTGCAGCGGGAAGACGTGCTTGACCTCGTACACCAGATCCCCTCCTCCAACCTTACCAACTATGTATTTGCCAACAACGGTGATGGAAACTTCACCAATAAAACGCAGGCCTGGGGCATCACCAAAAGCTCCAACAGCAATGGCGCAGCGTATGCAGACCTCGACAACGACGGTGACCTCGACCTCGTGATCAACAACATCAATGAGCCTGCCTTCCTGTACCGCAATGAAACCAATGGCACCCAACACTACCTGCAGGTAAAACTCAAAGGCGCCGGAGGCAACACGCAGGGTCTGGGGGCCAGGCTCACGCTCTACCACCAGGGACAGCAACAATTGCTGGAACAAATGCCCACCCGGGGATACCTGTCGACGGTATCAACCGTTCTACATGCTGGTCTCGGCAAGACGAACTCGATCGACTCGCTGCGCATCACCTGGCTCGGTGGCCAGGAGCAGGTGCTGAGGCAGGTTAAAGCCGACCAGGTTGTGCCCCTTGACGAAAAAGACTCCCGGCCTGCAACACGACAAGCGCCTATACCAGCTCCCTTCTTCCGGGAAACGACCTCCCCTGTTCAGCAATCGTATGCCACTAATACCATCAACGATTTCAAGCGCCAACCCCTGTTGGTGAATCCACAATCCTTCAATACTCCCTGCCTGGTAAAAGGCGATGTAAATGGCGACGGCCTGGAAGATATATACGCGGGTGCCAGTGGTGGACAAGCTGCCAGGCTGTACCTGCAGCAACCAGGTGGCCGGTTTACCCGTAGCCAGCAATCCGCCTTCGACGCCGACAAAAACCATGAAGATGCCGATGCCGTATTCTTCGATGCCAATGGCGATGGCCATATCGATCTGTATGTGGCCAGTGGCGGTTATCACCACTTCCTGCCCGACGATGGCATCCTGCAGGACCGCCTCTACCTCAACAATGGCAAAGGGCAGTTCACCAAAAGCAATGACGCATTGCCCCTCCTGCATGTCAGCAAAAGTTGCGTACGGGTGCAAGACATCAATGGAGATGGCGCCGCCGACCTGTTTGTAGGGGGGCGTGTAGTACCGGGCCGATATCCCGAAACGCCCGAAAGCTTCCTGTTGATCAATGATGGCAAAGGCCATTTTTCCAACCAGGTGGCCACCATCGCACCAGCTCTGCAAAAGGCGGGTATGATCACCGATGCTGCCTGGATCGATATGAATGGCGACAAACAGCCCGACCTTGTGATCGCCGGCGAATGGATGCCCATACAGGTTTTCATGGCAGGCAACAAACAACTGCAACCAGCTACCACCCAATACTTCGAAAAACCCTACAGTGGCTGGTGGAATAAACTGCTGATCGCCGACTTCAACAAAGACGGTCGTCCCGATATCATCGCCGGCAACAACGGTCTCAATACACAATGCCGGGTGAGCGACCAGGAGCCTGCTACCCTGTATTACAAAGATTTCGACGATAATGGCGCCATCGACCCCATCTGTTGTTTTTACATTCAAGGGAAAGAATATCCTTATGTAACCCGCGATGAACTGCTCGATCAGATGAGTATCATGCGTACGCGTTTTGTCGATTATAAAAGTTATGCAGATGCCACGATGGAAACCATCTTCACCAAAGAAGAACTGAACGGCGTCAACAAGCTGCAGGCCAATTACCTGGCCACTGCTTACTTTGCCAGCGGCACCGATGGCAAACTACACCTGCAGGCATTACCGGCAACTGTACAATCTTCGCCCATCTATACGATCACCCGGCTCGACTACGACAAGGATGGTGTAGAAGATCTTTTGTTATGCGGCAATGTCAACCGGGCCAGGCTGCGCTTTGGCAAGTCCGACGCCAACTTCGGCGTGTTGTTGCGTGGTGATGGCAAAGGACAGTTTAACTATATACCACAGCAACAATCGGGCTTTCACCTCACCGGCGATGTACGCAGCGTGCTGGCGCTGGACAAGCTGCTCCTGTTTGGCATCAATCAACAATCCCTTAAAGCTTATACAACCCGATAACCATGCTTACCCGTTTCATCCTCCTGCTGAGCATCACGCTGGGATTGGCCAGCTGCCAGCCGGCCACTACGAAGACCAGCTTTGCTTCAACGCATATCAGCCAGGTGATTACCCGCATGACGGACGTCATGATACACGACATTACCAATCCGCCGCTCGCAGCCCGCTTTTTCTCCTACGCCTGCCTCGCAGGGTATGAAGTGCTGGCGCAAAACGATAGTACGATATCTCCCTTACCTCTTATCATCAATGGATATCCAACCCTGGTGAAGCCCGATTCGCTGGCAGGCTATCATACGGAGCTGTCGGCATTGCTGGCCATGCTGGAGACCGCCAAAAAGATGCAGCCGTCAGGTAAAATGATCGGCGCCTACGAACAACAGCTATTGGATTCTTGCCGCGCCATCGGGATGTCGGAAGAAGAATTGGAAAGATCACAGCAGTATGCCGGCTGGATCAGCAAACAGGTATTGGCCTACGCCAAAGGAGATCGTTACAGCCGGATCAGCAATTTTCCACGTTACACACCGCTGAACGAACCAGGCTATTGGTTTCCTACAGCCCCTGCCTATATGCCAGCTGTAGAACCCTACTTCAATACGGTGCGTCCATTCATGCTCGACTCCGCCAGTCAGTTTATACCGCCCAGGCCCATCCCTTTCTCCACCAGCAAGCAATCTGACTTCTATGCACTGATGATGCGCAACTATACAGTCACGAAAGATATGCCGCAGGAATACCGTGTCATCGCCGCTTTCTGGGATTGCAATCCCTTTGCCGTACAGGATGGCGGCCACCTGGTGACGGGCCTGAAAAAAATATCACCCGGCGCGCATTGGCTGGGCATCACCGGTATTGCCTGCCTGCAAGAGAAAAAGAGCTTTTCTGAAAGCCTTCAGATCTACACGATGGTTTCCATGGGATTAATGGATGCCTTTATTACCTGTTGGGATGAAAAGTTTCGCAGTAACCGCATACGACCGGAATCTGCCATCCGTCAGCTGGTGGATCCGCAATGGCAGCCACTCCTGCAAACGCCTCCCTTTCCGGAATACCTGAGCGGCCACTCCGTGATCTCCTCCGCGTCGGCGACCATTCTCAGTCATTACTTTGGTAACCATTTTGGATACAAGGATAGCGTGGAAGTCAGCTATGGTTTGCCAGCGCGGTCCTTCACCTCCTTCCGGCAGGCCGCTGATGAAGCTGCCGTCAGCCGTTTTTATGGGGGTATACACTTTATGGATGCGATCGACAACGGCGTACTGCAAGGTAACAAGGTAGGCGATCAATTATTGTCGCGGGTGGCTCGTGGAAAGCAATGAACCGTAATGCAGCAGCCCCGGCCATAGGCCAGGGCTGCGATATGAAAGGTTGACCACTTCACTGGATTTTATCGCGGGACGAACAACACGGCATCGGCCACAGTAGTGCCGGCGGTGCCCCCTGACTGCAACTGCACGGAAGCTTTGCTGCCGGCAGGCAGCTTATACGTACCGATCTTCACCCATTCACCGGAAGTTTGTCCGGCCACCTGGATAGCAGAAGGCTGAATGTTGGCTGAATGTTTCTTCGTGCCGTCAAAAATCTCCAGGGGAATGTTCTCCGTCGGTGTCTTGACTTTGGGCAAGTAAACATACAGCTCGTAATTACCCGCTTTTTGAATAGTTGGTTTGAAGGTAATGGAAGCCACCGCTTCCTGCGTCACCAGCATGGAGGCGCCATAACCATTGTGTTCCTTTTTCCAGGTGCCACTGGTTGTTACCTGGGCAGCGTCGTCATTGTCGACAACGATCTCTGGCGTGGAACCATTGACCAGGGGATCGCGTTGCAAACGTGCTTGTAACCGGGTGATGTCGATGTCCTGGATCGATTGCTTGCCATCGATCGCCATCGTAGCTGCCAGCGCCGCACTTTGTCCCAGCACCATAAATACCGGTTCCATACGAATAGAACCATAAGCGATGTGCGTGGCCGACAAACATACCGGCACAAGCAGGTTCTTACATTCCTCGGGCTTTGGCACAATGGAGCGATAAGCAATAGGGTACGGACCAAAACCTCCTATCTGCACATCGCCTTCATTCTTCACCATACCATTTACGACCAGGCGCTGTGTATTGTGTGAATCCATCGTATAAGCAGCCATGCCCACACCATCCTTCACCACTTCTTTGCCCACGCAATTGGCTTGTGTCATCACATACTGACCAATCATGCGGCGTGCTTCGCGGATGTACAGCTGGGGCGACCAATGTCCCGTTTTCACATACTCATCTTTCGGATATCCCCACTTCAGCATCATATTGCGCAGGTGCTCGGGCATCCTGGGGTCGTGCCCGATGAAATACAACAATCCTTTATTATAGGCTTCATGGTCGCTGATGATCTTGCGGCGGGCTGCATAGTCGGCCTCCGCATAGTCATAGTTCATGCCGATCATGTCGGTAGAAAAAGCATTGTTGTTGTTGATGTCCGTTTTGTGGTTGGGCATCAGGTCAAACTTGAGAAAGCCCCACAGGTCACCCACTGGTTTCTTGGCCAACAAGCGCAACAGCAGTTCATATTTGGAAGCATCATATCCTTCCGGCTGCGTGATGGGCACCATATTCTGTGGATCATTGCTCAGGCAGATTCGGTAATTATAAGCCTGTAGTTTTTTATCGCCCGAGCCACGCTCAGCCAGCGTACCATTGCTGATACCCCACAACAATCCACTTTCGGGTTTACCGGGTTCTTTGTAAGGGTCGATACCATCCGGGAACTGGTGATGCTCCAACAGCTGTACCCCGTTGTAGGTTTCGTTATACATACTGTTGGCTTCACGACCTACAAAGTACTTGACCCCGGCTTTCGCCATCAGGTCACCTTCGTACGTACAGTCGATAAACATCTTCGCTTTGACCGTTCTACGCTTTTGCGGTGCGGGCGCCAGCGGATCATTGACCTCGATCTCGCGAATCTCGCCGCCTTCTTTTTTTACGTTGTACAAAGCGCTATTGTAGATCACCGGCACTTTACCTTCTTTAATATACTGTTGAAAAGTTTGTTCTGCCACGGAAGGTTCAAAGATCCAGGACTCGAACTTACCGTAATGACGACCAATGCGGCGATAGAAATCCAGGGCAAGGCCAGTCACCGCATATTTATTACCTATATCAGTAAACCCGAGGCCGCCGGAGCTAAGCCCGCCCAGTCGTTCGCCGGGCTCGACGATCACGACAGACTTACCTGCTCTCTTAGCGGTATACGCCGCAATGACGCCAGCGGAGTTACCCCCGTAGACACAAATATCTACGGATTGTGTGGTTTGCGCGAAGGAACTGAAGACAACACTGAAGCAGCAAAAAAAGGAGAAACGTTTAATGGACATACAGCAATACAATTTTAGTAGATAGCAATACTTTTTTGACTTCTTAGTAGCCAGGATTCTGATCTTTTATCGGATCGATGGCATGATTGTAATTTAATTCATTCACTGGAATTGGCCACAAAAGATGTTTATCGGCAACCGTTTTTCCCTTGGCAGCGAATACCACCTGCTTTACAATGCCCAACCTCTTCAGATCGAGCCAACGCTTGCCTTCATAACAGGTTTCGTATAATCGCTCCCGTACTACGAGGTCGAGAAAAGAGGACATGGAATTATAATCAGACAACTTAAAATCGACAGCCGCATTTGCCACTGAAGGATTTGCGCCATAGGCCCGGCGACGGATCATGTTGAGCTTTTCCATCGCATCGGCAGTGGGGCCGTTGGCAGCCCGGTTGGCAGCCTCTGCGTAGATCAGCAACAGGTCGGCATAACGATACAAAGGATAGTCGTTGCCGGCATTGCTTTGGCCGGTAGCCTTGAGGTCGCGGAACTTGCGGTTGAGGATGGTGGTATTACCGAGACCGAACGTTTTGGGATACCAATTATAGACATAGCGCAGATCAGCACGATCCCAGTTCTTCATCACGGGTATCACGTCCGAATCGCTGTAGTTGGTATAGAAACCACCAGGCGGAAAATAACCGGAACCGGGATAATGTGCATACATCACATAGTGAAAACCCATATTGTTACCGAGGCGTGAGAACTTGAGGTAAAAGATCTCCTCGGGCGTGGTAACCACATCGGCACCAAAGATGCGTTCAAAATCATCGGCCACCGTAACATTCACTAGAGAGTGCTTGCCCGACAAAATAACTTCATTCGCTTTATCCCGCGCCTCGACCCACTTGCCCAGGTTGAGGTATACATCGGCCAGCAGGGTCTTGGCCGACCATTTGGAAGGAGCACCCACAAGGCGAGCAACGTCTGGCAGGTTGGTTTCCGCATCCAGCAAATCAGCTACAATGAAGGCATACACCTCCTCGATCGTGTTGCGCTTCAGATCAACGTCCAGCATATTCTTTTCCGTACGCAAGGGCACACCACCCCAGTTGCGCACCATGTGAAAATAATTGAGCGCCCGCATGAACTTCGCCTCTCCCACAAACTTTGCCACATCGGCCGGAGAGATCTTGGTTCCTTCGGGGGCGCGTTTGATGATGATGTTGGCATTCCTTATTGACTGGTAAAAAGCCTTCCACATATCCCCTACCCGCGTCACGTTGGTATTATCCAGCCCGGCATAGTCATTCAAAGGCGCATGGCTTCCGCGGCCATACATATAGTCGGCATAACATTCCAGCTGGATGGTATACAGTCCACCCAGGCTACTCACGCCTTTCAAAGGGTTGTACATGGCATTGGCGCCTGCCGCCACTTCTGCGGGCGTATTATAAAATGTTTCTTCTGCGATAGAATAGGGATCTTCCTGCAGGGTCTTGGAGCAGGACCCCAGGCAGAGTGATAAAGCAATCAGTTGAACAAACCGTTTCATATAAAGAGTTGAAATCGTTAAAAGTATTAGATCAGAAACCACAGCGAATGCCAAACGTCAGGGACTTGGCGGTAGGATAGGAAAAATAATCTATCCCCTGGGTGATCGAATTGCCACTACCATATACGTTCATCTCAGGATCGAGCCAGGAATAATTGGTAATCGTGATCATGTTCTGTGCACTCACATACAATTGGATATTACGTAACCATTTGGCCCGGATGCTGGTACCGGTGATGTTATAGGCCAATTGAATGTTCTTGAACCGGAGGTAAGAACCATCCTCTACAAAACGGCTGGTAATATTGCCCGGCAAGGTGCGCGTCAGCTTGGGATACTTCGCATTGGTGTTGGTGGGCGTCCAGTGGTTCGTCCACACTTCAGCAGGCATATTGAGGCCCATGCCCTGATCGAGTGTTACAGCCTTATTGAGGTTGTACACATCATTGCCCTGTGATCCCTGAATAAACAGCGACAATTCAAATCCTTTGTACCCGACGGTGGAGTTGAAGCCATAAATAAAATCAGGATTGGGGTTACCGATATATACTTTATCAGCGGCACTGATGCTGCCATTCTTGTCTACGTCATCAAACACGGGCATCCCTTTGTCATTGTAACCAATCTCCCGATAACCGTAGAAAATACCCATGGGCTGACCTTCGCGGAGGAGGTTGATCACATCGTTGATATTGCCCGTGTACAGGCTGGTGCCGAATATATCCTGTCCGCCATACAGCTTCAACACCTTGTTGCGGGTACGGGAGAAGTTGGCAGACACGTTCCACTGCACAGGTCCTTCCAGGATATTGGCATCTACGCCTACCTCAAAGCCTTTGTTCTCCACCTGTCCTACATTGCGCAGTACTGCATCGTAGCCCAGCGAAGCCGGTAATTGTACGCGATTGAGCAGGTCACTGGTTTCTTTACGGTAGTAATCGAAGGTGATCTTGATCCTGTTGTCGAGGATCCCGGCATCAAAACCAATATCCAGTTGCTTGGTCGACTCCCATTTCAAATTGCCGGGCAGGTTGGTACCGGGTGCCAGGGCGTTGTACAAGGCATCACCAAAGATGGTTTTGGAACCGAACAATTGGTTGAGTGTAGCATATGGGTTGATGGAAGGATTTCCCACTGAGCCGTAGCTAACACGCAATTTCAGGTCGGATACAAACTTCACCGGCTGGAAGAAGGCTTCGTCCGATACACGCCAGGCCAGGGCAGCGGACGGGAAATAACCCCACTTGTCGGTGAAGCGGGAAGAACCATCACCTCTGAAACTTACGGTCAACAGGTATTTGTCCAACAGCGAATAATTAACCCGGCCGAGGTACGACAACATGGCCCATTTCTCATAATAAGAGCTGGGAATGCCCGGTGTCTCTGCCAGGCCGAGGTTGTAAGACTGTGTGACGTCACTGATAAAACCGGTACCATCACCGCCAAGTGTCGTATATACATTGTCCTGGTAGGTAAAGCCGGCGGTGGCCGTGATACCGTGAATACCAAATTTAGTGGTATAGGTAGCTACGTTCTCGCTCAACAAACTGGTACGCTGATTGGAATTAGCCCGGGCATAGCCGGCATAGTTGGTGGTGGTATCGATGCGTGCGTAGTAGTCTTCCCGGTCGGTAGAACGTTCGATGCCCCCGGATATCTTAACGCTGAGCCCTTTAAAAGGCTTGATGGTAAAGGCTACATTACCCAGGATGCGGTCTGCATCGATCTTATCGGTCACATTGTCTATCGTCGTCAACGGATTATTGATGGCGTTCGATATAAAAGGGTAAGCAGTGTTCAAGCGGCGGTACGCTCCGGTCTCGGTGTAAGGAGACAAGGTGGGCGGTGCGCCGAGCATAGCGGAGATGAGGTCACTACCGCGGTTGCCACGGCCCGAGTTCTGCCGGTTGCTTTTGATCTTGACCAACGACAGGTTGGACGATACACTGAAGATCTTACTGATCTCATGGTTGATATTGGTACGCACCGAATAGCGATCGAAATCGCTGTTGCGGATAATACCGTCCTGTAGATAAGCGCCGGTAGACAGGGAGAATTGGGTTTTATCATTGCCACCGCTTACATTAAGGTTAGTAGAATAGATGGGCGCATTGCGCATGATCAGGTCCTGCCAGTTGGTGCCAGGTGCCTTCCCAAAATCAGCGATCTGCTGATCGGTGAAGTAAGGTGTTTGATTGTCGTTGCGCATCTGCTCATTGTAAAACAGCGCATATTGCTGCGCATTCATCAATTTGAGTTTATTGATCGGCTGCTGGTGCGTATAGGCAGCTTCATAATCTACGTACGTTCTGCCACCTTTCTTACCACTGCGCGTAGTGATCATCACCACACCGTTGGCACCGCGGGCACCGTAGATCGCAATGGAGGAAGCATCTTTCAACACGTCGATCGATTCGATATCGGCATTCTGCAGAAAGGTAGGATTGCCCGATACCGGGAAACCATCTACCACATACAGTGGTTCATTACCGCCGAGGATCGAATTGGTTCCCCGGATACGGACGCTAACGCTTCCGCCCGGAGAACCGTTATTCTGCAATACCTGCACACCGGTGGCGCGGCCCTGCATGGCCTGCATCACATTGGTGGTAGGAAAGGTATTTACTTCTTTGCCGCTGACCTGGGCTACCGACCCTGTAAGATCTCGTTTACGTACCGTACCATAACCCACCACTACCACTTCGTTCAGGTTACGCACTTCTTCCTGCAGGGTGATGGACAACGAGGTCCTTTTGTTGACAGCTTCTTCCAGCGGCCGGAAGCCGATATAACTGAACACCAATACAGCCGATTCATTGGATATCCGTATCGAGAAGGAGCCATCTGCCTTGGTACTCACGCCATGGTCGGTGCCTTTTTCTACGATGGTGACACCGGCAAGGGGTTGTTTTTTAGCGTCGGTCACAATACCGTTTACGGTCAGGTCTTGTTTGGGTGTCTCGGTGTCCTGCCGCCAGTTGATCTTTACCGGAACATCATCGGCAGTCAATTCATCGGGCAACTTTTCCATGACGATAATGGTATTGTTGCGTACGGCGTATTCCAATAAGGTGTTGTCGAATAAGATTTCGAGGGTGGTCAGCAACGAGCGTGAGCGCATCGGCATCGTTACCTTTTTATAGGGAGCGATCTGCGACTCTACAAAGGCGAACCGGAAAGAGGTTTGCTTTTCGATTTGGGCAAAAGCATTTTTGAGCGACTCATCGCGCAAGCCAACAGCCACCTTGGTATCCTTGAGGATTTGCGCATTGCCCGGACTGGCCACCAATAGATTGGCGGTACTCAGCAGGGTGGCAATGATGAGGCAGTTAAGTTTCATAATGAACAGCCATTTTTGTGAAACGGTCAGTCGGTAACGGGCACAAAAACGCCCATTCCTGGCAAGAAATCTCATACCTTTAGAAAGTTTTAAATGTTAGGCAATATTTAAGACCCAGGCTGCTCTAACTTCTACTTAGGGCAGCCACTTTTATCATACAGTGGTGTATTTCTTAATTTTTACATCCTTCTCCTTCCAGCCTGATCGTATGCTCATCAAGCTGTATCCATTTCGACCTGGTCAACTGCGTAAGAATATCGAGCATTTCATCCAGCTCTTTCCCGGTCACATCTACCGTAAACCGGCAGTTGCGCAGGGCTTCCTGGTCAAACAGCAAGGTGATATTGAACTGACGGTTGATGATCGCAGCCGCTTCTTCAAACCGTAGGTCATCAAATACCAGGTCACTGGTTTTCCATTGGGTCACCATCTTCACATCCGCTTTGGCCATATGCGGTGCAGTCGTTTTTTTATCGATCACCAATTGGTCACCGGCAGTCAATACACTGAGCGCTTTCTCTTCTCCCGATCGTTGCACCTGCACTTTTCCGCGCTCTACCGTGATGGCAACAAGGCTGTCCCGGTCGTACGCCCGGATATTGAAGGCAGTACCCAATACGCGGGTTACATAAGCGCCGCTATGTACTATGAAAGGTTTGGAAGGATTGTGTTGAATATCGAAAAAAGCTTCTCCCGTGAGGTATACTTCCCGTACAGAATCGCTGAATGCAGACGGGTAGTCGAGATGACTCTTCTTGTTGAGTACAACGACTGAACCATCGGGCAACGTGATGGTGCGGCGTTGATTGTCGGCCAGCAGACCAGGTTCAGAAGCAGGTCGTTGACGGGTGCCGCTGAAATACCACCAGCCAAGGGCCACACACAATAGCAGGGAGGCGGCCACCAGGGCATAGCGGATCGTGGTACGCATGCGGCGAACGGGCGGCTGGTAACTGGTTTCGTAAGGCGCTGCGCGTTGTTGTACGCGGGCAAAAACGCGGTCGAGTTCTTCCTGGGCGGGTGACGGCAGTTCTTCTTCCTGGTGCCATAGCGCCTGCAGTTCCTGGTGTACCAGGTCATTTTCAGACAGCTCGGACATGAGTTGCCAGAACTCTTCCAGTTCTTCGCGGGAACAATTGTTGGCGAGGTATTTATGAAACAGGTATTTTAAGCGAATGGGATTGGACGACATATGGCATCGTTGTTAACCATATAAGACGACGCCCGAAAGGGGGTAGTACTATTGGAGGTCCGGATATTTTTTCCGGCGCCGGTGAGTAGATACTATTTACAGTTGCATCAGGAGGCCCAGCACAATAACACCCGATACATCGTGGTGCTGGAGGAACTGGCGGATGGACTTGAGAGATTCGGCAATCGTGTTGCGGACAGTATTGCGGGACAGTTGCAGCCGCTGGGCGATCTCGTCATGGGTAAGCCCCTCTACCCGGCTCATGGAGAACACCATTTTGCGTTGGGGCGAAAGCTGGTCGATGGCCTGGTGAATGAGGTGCTGGTATTCGCTGTCGAGGAGTTTGTGATCGGCTTCCTGTTCGCGGCTGGCTTCCATTTCTTTGCGAACGAGTTTATGGAGGCGGGCGTCGCGGGCGGCCACTTTGAAAAAGTCGAGTGCTTTGTTATGGGCTACTTTTTGCAGAAATGCGTCGAGGTGGCGGATATCCTGGATGAGTTCGCGCCCTACCCACAATTTGACGAAGATATCGATGGCGATCTCTTCGGCGATCTCGCGGGCTTTGGTAACCCGGAGCAGGTAATTGAACAGCTTGCCGTAATGCTGGTCAAAAAGCAGTTTGAAGGCCTGCTCATCGCCAGCAGCAACGGCCTGTAGTAGTTGGGTAGTGTCGCTCATGTGCAATCGTTTCGTCGTTCAGGTATCGGCAATGAAATTAGCGAAGAATTTCCATGATTACCAAATCCGCCTTTGTACGGCTTGCGCCAGATCGTTTACAAGGCCCCGGCGCAGAGCTGACATTCAAGCTATTACCCTAGCACTCGCTAGAGTCAATGCTGTCTCCCTGGCGGTGGGATGCGGGCTGCGGCGGTCAATCGAAGGCAGGTTTTGGACATGCTACCACCTCTATCCTGATCGTCTGGCAGCGATTATCTTTCTTTTTCTATTTTTATTTGGAAGCAAATAACCAGGCAGTTATCTTTGCCGTCCGAAATCAAAACAGCTACTGATTTGATTTTGTGTGAGATGGGGAATTAGCTCAGTTGGCTAGAGCGCTTGCATGGCATGCAAGAGGTCACCGGTTCGACTCCGGTATTCTCCACAGCTTTAAAAGCTCCGCAGCGATGTGGGGCTTTTTTTGTTGCCCAGCGGTCAGCGGCTAACTGCGAAGACTGATCAACTCCTATAAAAAGAAAAGGCTACACAAAAATGTGAAGACTTCCATTATATTCTCTTTTTAGAACTAGTAGTCACGAAGCCACCAATCGTCTTGAGTACACTTCTTCTTTGCATGTTTCCTGGTATTAAGCCGCAAAGGAAATGCATAGGCGTTTCGACTCATTACCCAAATAGTATCATATTGTTAACTTCCACGCGCCCTGTACCAATCGACCATCGGATGCAACCGTAGCAAATGGTTTCGGTTTTACACCGTTTCAAAATAGGTGTATTGACCCTTTTACAAAATCGGCCACCAGTCTACATTTAATCTTTCAATGGCAGTGACACTCCCACCGTCCGACGCCAACTAAAAGGGCATCCAATGAAACAACAGCATGGTCAAGAATATGTCTTACTGCCAGTGAACAGGTACGCACTTATTTATTAACAACCTAATGCTTGTTTCTATATGGGAAATGACACTACCCCTGCTACTCCCTCTGCCGATTCCTGGACAGCAGAACAATGGCTGAAACGCCTTACCTACATTCTACTTAGCATAATACTTGTCTACGTAGTCCTGCACCTTATCCACAACAAAGGACAGGAATATTTCAAGTTGAATGCAAAACAAGTACAGCGCATAAGCAGCCTATTGCTATCTGCCGACACGACTAAAAAAGACGCGCTGTCTAAAAAAACAACCGAAGACCACAAAGGCAAAAAGCCCCAAAAAACATCCCCCGATAATAAGAATGGTGATTCGGCGACAGCTGATACTGGGGTAATAGTAAGACCGCCTATAAAAACCGACACTACCCCAAAGGGCAGCGAGACCCGAAAACCTATAGAAGAGGAGATTTGCGACTCTGAGAATCCCGTTATCAGTTTTCTACGCATAGAAATAGGGGCATTAGCCGCTACCCAGGAGAGAGACATAAAAAATTACATCTGCCAGTTCCGCAATGAACCGCGTGAGATCGTCGCATTCCTGACAGATACCCGCTACAAAGTCGATGCATTCTTCTATCTCGCGGGACCGCTCGTTTATCTCGAGGTGATCTTCTGGTCACTGTTCGGGGTGCTGGCCAGCTTACTGTACTATGTGAGCGATGCCGAAAGAAAAAAAGATGAAGAATTTGACCCAGCCCAAATCCCGTATCAGAAGGCTAAAATGTTCTACGCGCCGCTGGCGACACTGGTGCTTGTGTTGGGTTACAGCATGATTGCCGGGGAAAACCTGGTAGACATCGATGCCGGTAAAGGCATGATCGTATTTGCTTTCCTGGCCGGCTTCTATTCTGGCCGTACCATGAACTTCCTCGACCGGCTGAAAGAGTTTTTACTACCGGGCATTGAATCTGAGAGCAAAATTTCCACAAAATCCGGTAAGGGTTCCAAGGTCGCAGCAGTCGGCGTCAATCTCTTGCTCGATCCCACCGGCCTCACAGATCAGCAGCAAAAGGATATTGCCCAGGCAGGTTTTAAACAGGCAACGATCACGTTGACGCCGAAGGCAGGCGGCAATGATATCACACTGGTTGCGCCGACCGACGATAAGGGCCACAACTTTACCGGAAAAGATATTCCGTTCGGCACATATACGATGAAAACTGCTTTCACTGTCAAAGACGATGCTGGCGTTGTGCTGCAATTCAATGCGACGCAGGAAGTAGACATAAAACAGCCGCAGCATACATTCGAGATAAAGATCCGGAAAAGCGAAGATCAAGGGTAGGTAGCCCACATCGCACGGTCACCCAACATCATATAAATAGTAATGGCTTCGCCGATCGGCGAAGCCATTGCTATTTACGCTAAATAAAACTTCTAGTAAGAAACATTATCCTTCCGCGCTGTAGTCAGGTTCTTTAGCGGAGGCGCAAACTTGGTCAGGTTGATACCTTCAACCGCATCCTTGTATTCAGTCATATTAGGAATTCTTCCCAGGATGGCGGACAGCACCACTACTGGTGTTGAGGCCAACAGAGATTCTCCTTTTTTACGATCAGAATCTTCTACCACCCTACCCTGAAACAAACGGGTGGAAGTAGCCAGTACGGTATCACCTTTTGCAGCCTTCTCCTGGTTACCCATACAGAGGTTACAACCGGGGCGCTCGAGGTACATCATATTCTCGTATTGCGTACGTGCAGCAGACTTCGGAGCCGCATCATCAAATTCAAAACCGGAATACTTCTGCAGAATTTCCCAGTCACCTTCCGCTTTCAGCTCATCGATGATATTGTAAGTTGGCGCTGCCACTACCAGCGGTGCGTGGAACTCTACTTTACCCTGCTGTTTTTCCAGGTTACGGAGCATTTGTGATACAATCTTCAAATCGCCCTTGTGTACCATACAGGAGCCAACAAAACCAAGGTCTACTTTCTTCTCGTCGCCGTAGTAAGAAAGCGTCCGAATGGTATCGTGGGTATATCGTTTGGAAACATCTTCATTGTTGACATCAGGATCTGCGATCATGGGCTCCTCGATCACATCCAGGTCGATCACTACTTCAGCATAGTACTTCGCATTCGCATCTGGCGTCAAGGCGGGCTTTTCACCAGATTTGATCTCAGCGATCCGCTTGTCGGCCCTGTTGATCAACCCCTGCAGTACCTGCTTGTGGTTATCCATGCCCTTGTCGATCATGATCTGAATCCTGCCTTTCGCAATTTCCAGCGATTCGATCAGGGTATCATCTTCAGAGATATTGATGGAAGCCTTGGCTTTCATTTCAGCCGTCCAGTCAGTAAACGTGAAAGCCTGGTCGGCGGGAAGCGTACCAATGTGCACTTCGATCACCCTACCCTGGAAAACATTCTCGCCACCGAATTTCTGTAGCATCTGTGCCTGGGTAGCATGTACTACATCCCGGAAATCCATGTGATCCTTCATAGAACCTTTGAAGGTCACTTTCACCGATTCAGGGATCGGCATAGAAGCTTCACCGGTGGCAAGTGCCAACGCAACGGTACCAGAATCCGCACCAAACGCAACACCTTTCGACATCCGGGTATGCGAGTCACCACCAATGATGATGGCCCACTCATCTACCGTAATATCGTTGAGTACCTTGTGAATCACGTCGGTCATGGAATGATATTCACCCAGCGGGTCACGGGCAGTGATCAGACCAAACTCGTTCATGAATTTCATGAGCTTGGGAATATTCGCCTGCGCCTTTTTGTCCCATACAGAAGCGGTGTGACAACCAGATTGGTAGGCACCGTCCACAATGGGAGAAATGACGGTAGCAGCCATCGACTCCAGCTCCTGGGCAGTCATCAGGCCGGTAGTATCCTGAGATCCTACAATATTTACTTCAACACGCACATCCGAACCGGCATGTAATACCTTACCGGGTGTAGCGCCAACAGCATTTTTGTTAAATATCTTCTCGACAGCAGTAAGCCCCTGTCCTTCATTTGAAATCTCTTTCGAAGGCGCAAATACCGGAGCAGGCTCGATGTTGAGCACCTTGGCAGCGATCGTCTGGATCTTTTTACCAAATACGATCGCATAAGATCCACCAGCTCTGATGAATTCTTTTTTCTGCGGCGTAAGTGCCTTAGAAATATCGATCAACTCCTTGTCACCATGATAAAGTTTCTTCGTCTTGGTATTGATCGTAAGCACTGTGCCAGTAGCTACGGAATACACTTCCTCAAGAATGGGCTCACCACTTTCGTTGCGGATCACCTTGCCATTTTCATCCACCTTCTTCACCCAGTTCTTCAGGTCGATACCGATACCACCGGTAACATCGACAGTAGTCAGAAAAATGGGGGAAATACCATTGGTACCACCTACGATAGGCGCAATGTTGACGAAGGGAATATAGGGGCTGGCCTGTTTACCTGTCCACAGCGCCACATTGTTGACACCAGACATCCGGGAAGAACCTACGCCCATGGTACCCTTCTCGGCAATCAGCATCACGCTCTTATCAGGATGCTGCGCCTGCAAAGCCCTGATCTCGGCTTGTGCCTGAGGCGTGATCATACATTTACCATGCAGCTCACGGTCAGACCTGGAGTGCGCCTGATTACCCGGAGAAAGCAAATCAGTAGAGATATCGCCTTCGCCGGCGATAAACGTAACGATCTTTATTTCTTCTGGCAGGTCGGGAAGTTTCGTAAAAAACTCAGCCTGCGCGTAACTTTCAAATATTTCCCTGGCGATTACATTGTCGTTCTTGAAAGCTTCTTTCAAACGATCGGTGTCTGCATCATACAGGAACACCTGTGTTTTCAGTACTTCTGCGGCTTGCTGCGCAATCACCGCGTCATTACCCAGCGCCAGATCCAGCAGTACGCCAATCGACGGACCACCCTTCATATGCGACAACAGTTCAAAAGCAAAAGCTGGCGTGATTTCCGCCACGACAGCCGTACCCTGGATAATTTCCTTTAAAAAAGTAGCTTTCACGCCGGCAGCAGGGGTAGTACCTGGCAACACATTGTAAATGAAGAAATGAAGGGATTCCTTCCTGTCTATATGCTTGACATCTTTGATCTGTGCGATGATTTCGCTAAGCAATTCGGCACCGTCGATCGGCTTTGGATGAAGGTCCTGAACTCTTCTTTCTTCGATTTCCTTAAGATATTCGTTGTAAAGACTCATACAATGTTCGTTTTGAATGCTAAGCTGCAAATGTAATTCAAGTACATAATATTACATAGGGCTCAAAATAAGATTCCAGGCAGCGCTAAACTGGAGATTAGAGAAGAATAAATGTCATATCAGGATTAAATCGCATTACATCCCGGGCGGTATTTTGCTAATAATAGTGGCTCCTACTTGATCTTCCGGCTGCCATTTCGGCGCTGACATCCATATAACAACATATGAGCGGGAATTGATTGAAAGCCAGGGCATTTAACAGATAATTAACCCCGCCGCTCAAGTCAAACTACTGGCAACTAAGCACTTACACGAGAAATACCCTGTACACCAATTGGCCAGTACCTCAGCTGATCAAACCGCACACAAAAAAGCCAGGCTTGCACCTGGCTTTTCTATCAAAAGTTCATCTTGTACTAGTCATCGCTGGATATCCTGAAGCGCACACCCGCCGATACATAGGGATGGCTTGTATACATGTGATAAGCCTTCTGGGCATAGTCACCATCGGTGGCAATATTGCCCTGTAAATTATATCCGGCAGCCAGGTTGAGACCAAACCAGGAGCTAAGATTAAATACCGCTCCGGCACCACCGCCTATACCTACACCAAACGACCGTTCGGAAATATAAGGATCGGTGTTGGTATAATAATCATCCCATTCCTTAACGCCACCGCTGATCACAAAATTGAAACCAGCAGTCAGGTATGGCTGGATCCTGGGCGTCTCTCCTTCTCCCTTGATCAGGTGATAACCCCAGTTGTATCCATAGATAAACTGAGCCCTGGACTTTCCCCGAATCGTGCGCACAGCCTTATCTTCATCCAAAACGTTCTTGGAGAATTTAAACCCCGGAATGTATTGCAAATCCCAATTGGTAAACAAACGTTTGCCATCCTGGTCACGGCCAAAAGAAATGTAAAATCCTATGGGGCCGCCTTTGCCGTCACCCAGCGCATTCAGTCGGGAACCCAGGGCATACGTACGGCCTGCCTTCTCGAAGAAACTGGCCTTCTTGTACTGCGCAAATGTGCCCGCATACAACGTGAACAGTAATAGGGTGAATGAAAACTTTTTCATGAAGAGCTATTATTGTTTAGGGGTTAACAGGATATACTTGTACGTATTGTTGTAAGCCGCATCGATAAAGGCAAGCATATCACTCCACTTGGCAGCGGAAAAACCTTTTAGTTTGTAGACCTTCTGAATATCGATCAGCACCATCCCATTTTCCTCCTTGGCGATTAACTTGAAGGCGCCAGTTTCATTGTCGACCATCTTGTTCAGCTCAGTCAAGCCCTCGGCCTTGTATCCATCTGGTATTTTGAACTGAATGCTCCAGGTAAACGTGCGGGGATAACGATTGTCGATATCATTTTTACGTTCTCGTTCTTCCTTCTTGATCTGCAATTGTGATCCCACCAGGCCAGTCAGGTTGACCAGGTATTTTTTTCCCGCCTTCCGGACAAAATCAGGCAGTTCAAACTCTTCGCGGAAGCTCAACACATTTTTCTTTTGCGTACGACCATCGGTCACCAGCGTAAATTTGACATTGTTCACAGGCTGCTCAAACTCCGACTCCAACCTGTCTTTTACATACTCCGGCTTCTGCTTTTTGAACTCATCGGTCAGCGAACGCACAGACTTATCATACTCCTCCGACTCCCGCGCCTTCATTTTATCCGTAGGGTTGTTACCGCCATAGTTTTTATAATCGTCGAGCATAAAAGTTGTATACCGCAAGGCATTCACCGTATTCTTCGCCTTTTGAATCCCTTTATAATGGGAGGTCCTGCTCACCTTCAACCCTTTCATATCAGGCGTCAGCTCGGTAGTGTACTGGTACAATGAACTGTTATCAAGCGCTACTGTACCCGGCAGGGTAAACGGCTTGATCTCCTGCGCGCCTCCTTTTTTTGCCGGTGCGTAAATGATATAGGCCTCATTGTCGATCAGGCTTTCATCCAGCTCTCCCGGATTTGAATAGTCGGTCACATTGAAATACAATTTATCGCCAATCTTGATGATATACCTGATCTCTTCTTCAAACAGGATATCCTTCAAACGCCCGATATTGTTCGATGCTGTAATGATTATCTCCGATTTGATATCGCGCTGGTAGAGCAGCGAACCGAAAATATGGGCAAACTTCTTATCACTTAAATACCCCTGCTGAAAAAGGATCTTATTACGTACCAGGTAGTAAGCCTTATTGATATACTCCTGCTCATTCCAGCTCTTGGCACCCAGTTTCACCAGTTCGGAATAGCAACCATCGATAAATTGCTGTACCGTAAAGAACTGCGATCCGGCAAAAGGAGCACTACTCACCTGCTCATAATCCTCCCAGGCCTTGCGGGCCAGCTCTTCTTTGCTAAAACTGCTTTTCAGTTCTCCCTTCTCCCCGATCAATGCCCCCTTGGCCTGGTCATTGTTGGAATAGATAACCTGAAACTTCACAATGGGGTATTGAATAAAAGGACTGATGAAATTGATATCCTTTTCCGTATCCCGGTTCTTGTCGACAAATACATACCGGAAAAAACCGTCAGATGCCGGTTCTTTTTTAAAGATGGGTGCACCGTTCAGCGAAAGCGATTTAAAGAACGATTTATCGTCCGTCTCTATCGCAATCTCATTGTGCAGGACAGGATAATGTTTACTGCAAACCTCATAAATAGGACTGAACTCAACATACCCGGAACGCGTAACATCCAGTTTGCTTTTGGTGGTCGTAACATACTCCAGGATATCGCCCGGTTCCAGGTCGCTCACGGGCACTTTGTAATATTGGTAACCCGCACCGGCAACCTGATCGAAAAAACTATTAAAAAGGTCTGGAATATCAGTCCCCCGCTCCACCGCCACCGCACTCTTCAGATCGATATTGATGGCCGTATCCCCGGGCTTGATGATGCGGGCAATAAATCCGTCTTCCTTGGAGCCGTACCGGAAATAGATCTCCGAAAAAGCCTTCACCGCGTTGTTGTCATTGAGCTTTACCCGCATGCGGCTCTTCTCGAAAAAGTAAAGGCTCCGTTCGCGGCGGGTGAAGAAACCACCACTGCTTTTCCGGTCAAATACCACATTGCGCGACACACCAATCAGCACGGCTGACTCCTTATCCCATTTAGCAGGTGTATTGGTTTCCTTGAAAGCCGCAGGCACGTCCTGCAACATAAAACGAGCATTCTTTTCGAGGATCTCGATAAAATCTTCATCGATATAGCTTTGCGCCTGCAGGTTCGTAGCCATGCAGGAAAACAACAAAACCAGCGTAGCAGTAAAATATAGTCGAAGTAGTTGGGTCGTCATGGTGCGGGTTATTTAGAAGTGATGCTGAAGAAATAGCTGCTGAAAGATTTGATGGACTCCAGGAACTTCTTCCAGTTCGCAAAATCAGACTGGGGGATCGTACTATTCTTCAACACCAGGTATTTCTTCAGAACGATCTTATTACCGGTTACAACGTATTGCCCCCGGAATTCATAACCGTCGAACTTTAGCTCCAGCTTTTCCGGAATATCCGCAAACTTGCCCGATGGGATGGTCAGCGAAAACTCATCTTCAAAGCTCAATACATAATCGAAGTCATACCCACTCTTCCTTTTTTCATCCGGCATGTACCGACTGAGCGTCTTGGGGAAGAAATCGAGGTTTACATATTTATCGCCAGCAATCACCTGTACATAGTTGGCCAATTCCACATTACCCGATATTTGGATCGGAATATCCCGGTTATTGAGATCGCTGGTCTTCACATTGGAAGCCTGTACGTTGTCATTATCAAACTCCAGGTAGCCATTTAAGAACTTCTCCCGGCTTGTATTGGGCAGATCCTGGTACATCTGGTGAAAATCCTTCCGCTCATTGCCGGTCAGCGTTACCTGAATTTTTCCGCTCAACAAGTCGTTGGCCAGTGAAAAATCAGCCTTGGTAAATATCTTATGCTCGTCACCCGTGGTCATCGGCACTTTCTTGATATCAAACTTATCGCCATTTGCCACCATTGCCTCTTTACCCTGAATACGGTAAGCATTCTCGCCAAACGGCACATATTTCTCGGTTGCATCGAGGAAGTACTCCTTGCCTTTATAGTAGAGCGTCGTGATAGCGTGGTTATTGACGCACAAAGCCGGCAGTGACTGTGAATAAGGCAGTGCCCGGGTGCCGATCCAGGTAAAATGCGCATCGAAACCAGCCAGCTTCAAAAATTCCGTCAGCAAGTTGGCCATACCCTTACAATCACCATACTTATTCGTCAATACATCCTGGGCAGAAGAGGGGATATAACCAGAATAGCCATCTTCATAAGCAATGTACCGCACCTTATCCTGTACCCAATAATAAATGGCTTTGATCTTATCCACTTCCGTGGGAGCGTTGGCCGTGATCCTGGCAAGGGTAGCTTTCAATTTGGCAGGATCATTTTCAGCCATCTTGTACAAGCGGTTGTTCCAGTTGTACACGTCCGCCGTCTGGTCAAAACCTTTCAGTACATCGCCTTTGCTTTCGAAAGACTTTACCTGGATAACGATGTGCGGCTCCGTGTAGGCCTTACCCATTTGTTTGTACTCGCCTTTACTGGCCGGGATGTCTTTCAGGATAAATACATAGTTGGTATAGCCACCCTTTTTTGTTTCCTTCCTTTCCACCTTACTACCCTCAAAATTGAAGGTCTTAAAATCAATCGTTAGCCAGGTTGGTACGCGAAACTCAAACACCTGTTCAGAAACGGGGTAAGGCGCCGAAAAGAAAAGGCGGGTAAGGTATTTGGCATCGGTATACTCTTTTTTCACCGTTACGCGGGCGATATTGCCTTTATCCGAAAACCGGATCGGATAATATTGCACGCGACTATCATCGAAAAAGATGTTCTCGTCAGTAACAGCCCGGTCAATGCCCGACCGCTCGGAGGTAATAAACTTGGTGTTTACCTTTACCGCCTTCTTAAAGGTTTTCAGCCGGATGAATCTATTGTAGAACTCCGGGTAGGTAATACCCGCAAACTTTTTCAAAGCCATAAACTCCAACTCTGCATCCTCCTGCACCACCACGACCTTGTCATTCAGGGCATTGACTCCCTTATCGAAGGTGTAGTAATGGTAAGACGACTTGCAGATCACATTGTCGTCCTTATACAATTTGGCCAGCCGGTCGGCATCGGCCGCATCATCGACCGCTATCTGCTGCGCTTGCAACCATACTGTCGTACAACACAACAATACAGTCATTAGCATAAAACGGGCAGCTTGAAGAGGAGGCGAAAGGAAACGCCCAGGCACGCAGGGCCTGTCGGCGGAAAGAGCGGGCATGATCATTAGTTCGGGTTTAGAGCGTTGCTATAATATTTGACGGAAATGGTTATCCATCGCGTTAAAAACGTATCCTTGATTTTGTTTATTGTAAAAAAACCCGGCTACTTCGCATATACTTTAAAGGAAGATGCCTGTATTTCAAAACCAGTATCACCCACACAATATCCCCCAATACTTCCCTGATCATCATCACATTACAAATATACCAGCCTGGAAGTCTTCCATTACAATTTTTAATAACGGGTCTACCGGCCGCAAAGAAATAATACAAACCTTTTCCGCATCGGGCAAACCGATATTCGTGCAGTTTTGAGCGAAAACTGTGTCGATTTGGCGGGTAACTGTGCACGACGACCAATGTTAGAATTCTCTTAAAACGTTTGATATCTGCGATTTGCAAGCTATTTTCGGGCGCAAACCCGCTGCGCAACAAAACGTCCGAACCTATGACCAGGAAAACACGCAAAAGACTCATCCGCCTCCTCTTGCTTTTCCCAATAGCCCTGATCGTATTGGTACTGATCGCCGTCGCCATACTCTATAACCAGCAACAGCGCCTCGTCAGGATGGCACTGGAACAGCTAAACAAAGAATTACCCGGGGAACTGGTCATTGGCAGCAGCGATATTGCCGCCTTCGAAAACTTCCCCTACATCTCCATACGCCTCAACGACGTTCAGCTATACACGAGTAAAAGAAAAACGACACCGGCAGCGTACGAAGCAGAACGCATGCTGGTAGGATTCACGCTGACAGACATCCTCAAACAACAATACCGGGCAAAGATCATTGTGCTGAAGAATGGACATGCCGACATCGTGCAAGACACGGTTGGCCGCATCAACGTCGTAGAGGCGCTGACCATGAAAGCCGACACCAGTACCGTCGATACCACCTCGGCACCCCCGCTGGACCTCGACCTGAAAAAAGTAGTACTGCGCAACATGCGCGTGTCCTACCTCGACCAGGCCAGCCAGCAACACATTGTTGCCCGGATAGACAGGATCCAATCGGCCATAAAAGCCGACAGTGTGCTACTCAAAGCACACCTGTCCGGCAAAGCAGTACTCGATTATACCCGGCCGGGGGATACCACACTCTTCCGTAACAAACACCTGGAAACGGAGATCGATGCCACCTACAACAAGCTGACACAGGTACTCGATCTGCCAGTAGCCAAACTGAAACTCGAGGCCGCTCAGTTCAACATCGCCGGCACGATCGATCGGCTCAACGGAAATATGATCGACCTCAAGATCACCGGCGACCGCCCCGACTTCAACCAACTTTTCTCCTTTGACCCGGATGGTATCAAAAAAGACCTGAAGCATTTCAACTACGATGGCCGGCTTAGTTTCGATGGTACCGTAAAGGGGAAATTACAGGCAGGACAATTACCCTTTATAGAGCTCAATTTCTCCTGCGCCGATGCCTGGGTACACAATACAGAAGCCGATAAGAAGCTCGACTCCCTGGCCTTTAAGGGATACTTTACCAACGGTGCCGGACATAACCTCAAGACGGCTGAGTTGCGCCTGCTCAACGTGCACGCACGTCCGGGCACTGGCATCTTCCAGGCTAATTTCGTATTGCGCGATTTTACCGATCCGCATATCCTGATGCAAGTCGACTCCGACCTCGAACTGGAGTTCATCGGCAAGTTCCTCGGCATAAAAGACCTTCAACGCATTACCGGACAGGTGCGCCTCAAAATGGATTTTAAAGAACTGGTAGACATGAGTGAACCCGAACAATCGATCGGGAAACTCACTAAAGGCATTCAGAGCGAACTGTCGGTGCGCGACCTGACCTTCCGCATCCCCAACTATCCCCACCATGTGGAAGACCTGAACCTGCACGCAAGTATGAAGAATGGGTTCGTCACCCTCGATTCACTCGCCTTCCATATTGCCAACTCCGATTTCTTTGCTAAAGGCTCCCTGAGCGATCTGCCGGCCTTGTTTCACCACCAGGATAAACCTGTGCAGCTTACCTTCAGCGCCCACAGTAATAAGATGGTGATGAAAGAATTGCTGGCCTTCGATACGGCCAAAAGCAACAAGGCCAAAGAAGAGATCAATCATTTCAACATAGCGCTGGCACTGGAAACCTCGGTACAGGAACTGAGGCACCCCCAACCATTGCCCAAAGGCAAGTTCAACATCAAAGAATTGTACGCGTCGTTCAAACACTATCCACACGCCTTCCAGGACTTTGGTGCAGAACTCACCATCAACGACACCGCACTGTTGCTCCGCAATTTTAACGGCAAGATCGACAGCAGTGACCTGCGCTTCAGTGGTCGCGTCAACAATTACGCGCTATGGTTCAATAAGGTGAAACGAGGTAAAACAGTGATTGCTTTCGACCTGAAGTCGACCCGGCTGGCCATGCGCGACCTGTTGGGCCGCTACAGCCGCGAATACGTCCCCAAAGGCTATCATGAAGAAGTAGCCAACAACCTTTGGCTGCGCTCCAAAACCGAACTCAAATACGACTCCACCTTCCGCTTTGCCAATATCAGGATTGCCAATATATCCGGAGAGCTCACCAAACATCCGTTCCGTATCGATAGCCTGAGCGGCAACATCAAAATGGGCGCCGACCATTTTGTACGCATCGACACCCTGCGCGGCAAGATCGGTCGCAGCGATTTCGACATCAGCATGCGTCTGTATACCGGCAAAGATTCGGCCCGTAAAGCCAAAGAGAATTACCTGCAGTTCCATTCCCGCTTTCTCGATGTAGACCAATTGTCCAACTACAAGTTCACCGATGCGGATGCTCCCCTACCGGATAGCTTGCTGGTAGCGCAGGCACCCGTGAAGGCCACTACCGTATCCAATACGTCGCACGCGGCCAATTTCAACATCTTCAACATACCCTTCATCAATTTCCGCGCAACCGTAGCAATCGACAAGATCAAATACCAACGTCTTTGGATCAAGAACCTGTTCACCAATGCCCGCATGCAGGAAAACCAGCAGCTGTACCTCGACACCCTGCGCATGGACATGGCAGAAGGTAATATTGCCGCCCGGGCACATTTCAACGGAAGCAACGCAGAAAAGATCAACCTGCGCAGCCGGATTACAGTAAGGGATGTGAACCTCGAAAAAATGCTCCTGAAGCTCGACTACCTCGGCCAGGACTATGTGATCAATAAAAACATCCGCGGTAAACTCACCGGACAGATCCGGAGTTACGTACAATTGCATCCCGATCTTACCCCGGTACTGGAACACACGGAAGCCCATCTCGATGTAGACATTCACGATGGAGTACTTGTCAACTTCGCTCCTATGCAGGCCATGTCTTCTTATTTCAAAGACAAAAACCTGAACCTCGTTCGGTTCGACACCCTGCGCAATAAGCTCACCTTCAAAGACGGTGCGCTGACCATTCCTTCCATGAACATCAATTCGTCGCTCGGCTTCCTGGAAATATCCGGCAAGCAGTCGCTGAACATGAACATGGAATACTTCGTGCGCATTCCGCTGAAAATGGTCACCCAGGTAGGCTGGCGTATGTTGTTTGGAAAAAAACAGGAAGAAGTAGATACCGACCAGGTCGACGCCATCGAATACCGCGATAAAGACAAGAAAGTACGTTTCCTCAATGTTGCCATTAGTGGTACACCAGAAGAATATAAAGTAAAGCTGGGTAAGGCAAAGAAAAGCTAGCCTTCCAGTGTTACGCCAAACATGTATTTCAGCTGCCGCTCCATCATACGCTCCGGCACGCTGCGCATCAACCCATTCCGCAAACTGGTCAGCAAGCGGCCTTTCCAGTTGGTCAGTTGGCCGAGTTGCCAGGATACATCCACTATCTTTTGCGCCCGCTTGATGCGTACCTGTTGATAGCGCTCAAAAGCGGAGCTGTAGTTTTCAGTGATCGCAAGGCTATGTGCCAGCACCCAGGCATCTTCGATCGCCTGCCCTGCCCCCTGCCCGATATTCGGCGTGGTAGCATGCGCCGCATCGCCCACCAAAACAACACGCCCCCGATACCAGCTCCGTAAGGGAGCAAGGTCATGCAGATCGCCATGGATCAAATATTCTGGCCTTAACGCTTCCAAAACCTGCGGCATATAATCGTGGAAGTCACGGAGTTGCTCCCGGATAAAAGCCAACGCTTGATCGGGTACCCATTGAGAACCTTCGGGCCGGCCAACGGTCATCCACCAATATACCTGCTTAGGCCCTACCTGCATATACATGGCCCGCAAACCGCCCCCTTTATTGCTCCACACTTCGGAGGCGGTCACCAATTCCTTCGCCGGCAAATCGATCGGCACGATCGCCCGCCAGCAGGTTTGCCCCGAATACCGGTAACGCCCCGTTTCGATATGCGATTCCCGTACAGCCGAGCGGATACCATCCGCCCCAATGACGATATTAGCCTTGGCTTCACTGCCATCACTGAAATGCACCGCAACATGATCAGTTCCCTCAATAATAGACAAACAACGCTTACCCCATTGCACGGGCTGGTCAACATGATCCAATAGAATCTGCTGCAAGGTTGCCCGGTGGATGCCGTAAGTACCCGTTCCGTAATGCCCTTCCATCGCAGCATTGCGAATGCTTTGCAACACCGTACCGGAATTTGTACAGATGTTGAGGTAGGTGGGCAACATCGCCACTTGTTGGATGGCTGTCGCTACGCCCAACCTTTCATATACCCGCATCGCATTCACCCCTAGTGTAATACCAGCTCCCAATGGACGGTTACCCGGCGCCCCATCATATATTTCGTAAGCAATACCCCGTAATTGCAGGGCAATAGCAGTCGTCAGACCGCCGATGCCGGCGCCTACAATGATGACTTTCATAAAATTGTCGTAATTTTAGGTCAAATGTACTAATCATTTCGATATTAGGCCACATGGCCTAAATATTATTTTATGTCTGCTACCAAGGAAAAGATACTGGATACTGCCCTCGAATTGTTCAACGAACAGGGAATCAACGCCATCACGGTGCGCCACATCGCCCAGTCGATGGGCATCAGCCATGGCAACCTGCAATATCACTACGCCAATACCGACCTGATCATACAGGCCCTGTACGATCGCCTCGCTGCCCGCTTCGATGAGTTGCTGCAAGCCGCACCGGCACAACTATCGGATGAATTGGAGGCCTTCAGAAAAGGCGTGGAAGCCAGCTATCAATTGATCTACTCCTTCCGTTTTATCTTTTTATATTTTGTGGAGATCGGCCGACGCCTGCCAGCGATCACCAAACACTATAAAGACAACCTGAAAAAAAGAAAGCCGCAGTTCATGCAGCTCTTTACCATCATGCAACAAAAGGGCATCTTTCGGAAAGATATACCGGAAGAAGTACTGGAACTCTTCATCCACCAGGTATTCATCGTATCCGACTTCTGGTTATCCAGCAATGAGATCACGCTGCAACTCAGCGGAAAAAAAGCCCTCGATTATTACAACAAGATCTTCTGGAATATGTTTTACCCCTACCTAACCGCAAAGGGGCTGAAACAGCTACAGGACAGCCAATAGATTGCTGACATTTTCAAGCAGGTTGCAAAAAGAAAAATGCCGCTCTCGTAGGAAATGGCCTGGCCGGCATCGTACATTGTAGGTTGGTCTCGTGCCTTAATTGAGCTGTTATTTGGATTCTCACCACTCATACTCCACATTTTCGGTCTTTCCGCAAACTTTCGCTCCATGCATTTCGCACCCTTATCGAGACCTTATAGAGACCTTACAGGGACCTTATAGAGACCTTATAGAGACCTTATAGAGACCCGGCCGCTTATCGGCTCCTGATCGGGTAGTATCCCGACTATGGTCTGTCTCCTGCCGGGCACCAGGGATCAGGGAAAGTGGAAAGTCAATACATGTCCCGCCCTCTTCGATTTATACCATTTGCTCTTCAAAGATCTCCTTCACCTTACTGATCTCCTTTTCATACATCGTTTTCTTACGTGTACCAAAATATAGGGTGTTCTCGATGCAGGGACTGCCCTCCCATACCAACTTCAGCTTACCTGAACTGATCTCCTCCCGGCACAAAAAATCGGGAATGACCGAAAACCCATGATTGCCACTCAGGCACCGTACAATGGAACTGATATTGGGTACAATGTAATTGGGCTTGAAGTCGATATTGTGCTTAAAGTTCATTTGCCAAAACCGCTTCAGATGATCCATATCGGCAGCCGTACTGTACCACAATTGTTCCTTCAACAAAGCTTCCGCCTCGGGCATCTTCTTTTTCTCCAGCAAAGAAGCCAGTCCTTTGACATTGGTCTTGGAGCCACAAACCAGTACGATCTTTTCCTTCGAAAAAGCCTTGAACTCAAGATTTTTATATTCCTCTTTATAGGGAGTGATGATCAGGTCCAGCACACCTTTGTCCAGGTCTTGCGTGGTTTGGGGATGATGACCAAACTTGATGATCACATTGAAGGGCAACGACGATATATACTTCTCCAGCGTAAACTGAAAGGTTTCGAAACAAAGCCCGATGCTGATGGTAGGGCGGTCAGCCTTGGTACTCTTGTGAAAAAGCTGCTCAGCCGTTTCCAGCTTACTGATCGGCTCCAACACAAAATTGTACAGGACCTTTCCCCGTTCGGTCGGCACCATTTTCTTGGCCGAGCGGTCAAATAATTTATACCCCGTATAGGCCTCCAGCGAATTAAGGTGTAGACTCACTCCCGGTTGCGAAATATACAATGCTTGCGCGGCGCCCGTTAAGGTTTCGTGCTCATAGATCGCTTTGAAGGTGCGCAGCCATTCCAGGTTAAGTATCATATTCAATCATTTTTCTGATGCAAATGTATAATTTAAGCTATTATGATAATAGTTATTTTCTTTGGACATTTGCTATCCTATTAACCGCTAGCGCCCACGATTGCCGCCATCTCACACTGGAAAAAACATAAAACATGGACATTAGTACCAACACGATAGCCGTGCCGGCACCAGCCGCAGCACCCGTTACCGGCAGCAAACGGCTGCCAGCCGCTCTTTGGGCCCTCACGATCAGCGCCTTTGGCATCGGCACTACCGAGTTTGTGATCGTAGGCCTGTTGCCCACCATGGCGCAGGACCTTAACATATCCCTGCCCTCCGCCGGCCTGCTCGTCAGCCTCTACGCCATAGGCGTGGCCATCGGCGCGCCCATCCTGACTGCACTTACCAGTCGCGTACCCCGCAAGCGATTGCTGATCCTGCTCATGGTTTTATTTACTGTTGGAAACGGGTTGGCATCCCTTGCGCCTGGGTTTGCGTCGCTGGTGATCGCGCGCATCGTGACCGGATTTGCCCATGGCGTGTTCTTCTCCATTGGCGCAACCATCGCAGCAGCCCTGGTGCCTGCCGAAAAACGAGCTACCGCCATCGCCATCATGTTTTCCGGACTAACAGTCGCCATCGTTACCGGAGTTCCTTTCGGTACTTATATTGGCCAGCAATTCGGCTGGCGGGCCACCTTCATCGGTGTAGCTGTACTCGGCATCATATCACTCGTCGCCAGCTGGATATTGCTACCAGGCCAGCTGGCCAATGAAAAGGCAGCTTCCTTCAAAACTCAATTGAAGGTCATCACCAACAAACGCCTGTTGCTGGCCTTCGCCATGACAGCACTGGGTTATGGAGGTACGTTTGTAGCCTTCACCTACCTGTCGCCGATCCTGCAACAGATCACCGGTTTATCGGAGTCGATTGTCAATATGGTCTTGCTCTTATATGGAGTAGCCATCGCTATCGGCAATATCGCAGGTGGTAAGGCCGCCAATAAACAACCGTTGAAAGCCTTGCTCTGGATGTTTGTGTTGCAGGCCGCCGTGCTGTTCCTGTTTACTTTCACCGTGCATTACACCATACCCGCATTAATCACCTTGTTTGTGCTGGGCGCCCTCTCGTTCATGAACGTACCGGGTCTACAGTTGTACGTAGTACAAACTGCCACTAAAGAATTGCCTGGCACCGCCGATGTAGCTTCTGCCTTCAACATAGCCTCTTTCAATATCGGTATCGCCATCGGTGCTTATGCCGGTGGGCTGATCGTTGCCTCGCCACTCGGCCTGGGAGCCACGCCCTGGGTCGGCGCCCTGCTCGTTGTAGCCGCCATTGGCGTTACGGCGTGGAGCGCCCGGTTGGCAAAGCAATAACAACACCCATACTCCCTTCTCAATACAATACAAGCCATCGGCAGCCATGCCGGTGGCTGTTTTTATGGGCGATTTAATGTCGCAACAATACCGCTCCCGGTCCTTTTTACCACACTGCCAAGTCTGACTTCCATAGTACCTTCATAGCCTAAAACAAACGCATTGAACAGGGCTACCCAACTTAAATGCAAGCAACTGGCTGTTGTCACCATCGCGTGGATGCTGATGGGATTGTTCATGAGCGTATACGACCTGCTGGTGTTGCTGACCGACAATACCACCGGCTTGTCGGATAAATATTCTTTTCTCGTATCCGCAGCCCGCAACGTAGGGGCTGGCTTTTTCGGGGCCATCACCGGTGGCGCGTTGTTGATCTTTTATGTCAACGTTAAATACCAGGATAAACCGTATGGCTATACCATCCTCATTGTTTGCGTCACTTTATTACTGATCGTTGCATTCCTTTCGGTACTGATGGGCATCATCATCATCCCCATGCGAACCGGCAAGCCACTCTCCGATCCCGTCAGTTGGGCTGCTTTCAAAACTTTCCTGAAAGACAGCTCCCACATCAAGGCCACCATCTTCTGGGGTTTTGTAGTCGGCATCACGCAACTACTACTACAGGTAAACAGGAAATTTGGTCAGGGCGATTTCTGGAACATCATCATGGGGCGGTACAATACGCCACGCGAACAAAACAGGATCTTCATGTTCCTCGACATCAACTCCTCCACCACCATCGCCGAGCAATTGGGTGATGAAACCTACCATGCCCTGCTCAAAGATTTCTTTGCCGATATCACCACACCTATTCTCGAAAACAAAGGAAGTATTTACCAGTATGTAGGCGATGAAGTGGTCATCGCCTGGAATTATGAAGATGGGAAGGAAAACCTGCAATGCCTGCGCTGCTTCTTCGACATGAAATTGTACATCCAGCGTTTGCAGGAAAAATACCTGCATCGCTACGGCCTCGTACCTACCTTTAAAGCAGGCATACATTGTGGCCGGGTCATTGCCGGCGAAGTAGGCATCATCAAAAGGGATATTACTTATTCGGGCGATGTGCTCAACACCACCTCGCGCATTTTGCAGAAATGCGGTGAATTACAGGAGGAAGTGATTGCCTCCTCCGATCTGCTCTCGGAACTCTATTCCGTGCGGAATTACATAACCCGTTCGCTGGGGGCTATACGGTTGAAAGGAAAAGAAAAAGAAGTGATGCTGGTGGCCGTGAAGCCGGTGCCCGGCTAGCAGTTACCAACCGGGACCTGGAACTAGTTATGCGTAGCAGCGGCAGCCTAAGCCACCACTGCTTCTTTATTGTACTTGTTCTTGTAATCGATGGGCGAAAGACCCGTGATCTTTTTAAACACCGTTCTGAAAGCCTTGGTATCGCTGTAGCCCACTTCGTACATCACCTCATTCACATTCTTGCGACTGTTTTCCAGGTGCTTTTTGGCAGCCTCGATCTTTACCCGTTGAATATACTCCACCGGTGTATTATTGGTAGCCTTCTTAAAACGTCTTTCGAAATGACGCCGGCCGATCGCAAAACGTACCGCCAACTCTTCCACCGAGATCTTTTCCGTAACATTCTTCTCGATAAATTCCTGCGCCGCCCGGATCGATTCATCTTCATGTTTCTTCTGTCCGTTGAACATGATAAAGGGCGACTGACTCTTCCGATCAATCTCGATGGCAAAGAACTTCGACACCAGGATCGCCATTTCACGACCTACATATTTCTCGACGAGGTAAATCAGCAGGTTCCAATACGAATTGGCACCACCACTGGAATACAATCCCTCTTCCTCCGTGATGATCCGGTCATCGACCAGGGTAATGGAAGGGAACATATCCCTGAACTCATTGGCATAGATCCAGTGGGTAGAACAGCGCTTACCGTCCAGCAACCCCGTAGCCGCCAGCAGGAAGGCGCCGATACACAGGCTCGCGACTTCCGCCCCCTTGGCATGTTGCGTCACAATCCAGGGAATGAAGTCTTTGTTCTTCTCCAAGGCTTTGGAAAGATCACCACTGATAGCCGGCACCAGTATCAGGTCGGTCCTGGGCACGTCTTTGACCAGGGTATCGACGTGCACGGAAAAACAGCCCTGGTAAAGCTGCACTTCTTTACTTAGCCCTACCAGTTCCACTTTGAACAAGGGGGCCTTACCCGCCCTTTGCAGAAAATCATTGACAGCGGCAAACATCATCCGGGGATCTGAAATGCTGGTCATTACCGCTTCTTCCGGAACAAGGATCGATACGTGTTTCATCCGTAAATAATCGTTTAGTTAGCCGGATATATTTTATGATACATCCGAATAAAATTCATCCAATACCTGGATGCAGGCAGTGTTCAGATTGCCGTTTGGAAAATAAAAAGGGGAGTAATTTGTCGTTCGTACTACCAAATTTAGCACATTACCCGGATAGATTCAAACCCTTTTTGCGACAGACGGGTAGTAAATTAATACAGAAACGAGTATTCTTCAAAGCTATCCCTTTGGATATCAATATATGTCGCAACATCAACCTATCCCTAATGCAGCACCCGCCTGCAACTAACGTATAACCAACCAGTCACAAGTCGCAACAACCCCGTATTTAGTCGCAACCACACAGGTCCCCACATACCCGTGCAGACTAGATTTGTAGCTGTAATACTTTGCAGATGCGTAAGCTGATCGTCTCAATCAATGTGACACTCGATGGATTCATGGCCGGCCCTGCCGGCGAACTCGACTGGCATTTCCCCCACTGGAACGAGGAAATGGCCAACTTCGCTTATGAACAGCTTTGCATGATGGACAGTATCCTGCTGGGCCGGGTCACTTACCAGGCCATGGCCAGTTATTGGCCTTACGAAGCCAACAATACAGCACACGGGCTGAAGGAGGGCAACTATGCCAGCATGATGAACAATTATGCCAAGATCGTTTTCTCCCGCACCCTGCGTACCGTCGAATGGCGCAATGCCCGCCTCGTTAAAAAAGACATCGGTAAGGAGGTCCTGGCCCTGAAACAACAACCAGGCCACAACATGATCGTATTCGGCAGCGGCAGCATCGTATCCAAACTCACGCAACTGGACCTCGTCGACGAATATGTTTTATGGGTACACCCCATCACACTGGGAAGGGGCGTACCTCTCTTCCAGAATATCCGCCACATGCCCGCCCTGCAACTGCTCCGCACGAAAGCCTTCAGCTCGGGCGTCGTCATCCTGTACTACGGCAAAGCCCCCCGCACCGTCAACCGCCCCGCCCAGCGCAAACACGCGCTTGTTCGTCCAATACGTTAACTTGCGCCAATGCATGCGCTCAATGATGTTCACCAGCAATTTGCCGAGTATTTTGGTATACCGGCATTGAAACCTTACGCATGGCTGCTCTCCAAAAAGCTCAGCGAAGGCCATATATGCCTGCACCTCGACCAGCTGCCGGCCAGTGCAGCCGAATTACCTCCTGCCTACTTCATTACACCAGGCAGCAGGCAACTCGAACACATTCCATTGGTGGGCAAAGATGGTAACGATCAACACCCCTTCGTGCTTTTCCAGAACAGGCTTTACCTGCAACGCTATTTCCGGTACGAGACAGCCTTCCTCGATCGCATCCGGCAATTCCTGGCCTCGGAAACTACGACCCTGCCTCACCGCCTGCAGTTGCTGGAACAACACCGTCCTTTTATCACCCGGCTTTTTGCCCAGGCGGCACCGGTAGCTGCCGACACGCAAGACGACCTGGCCGACTGGCCACTCGCAGCTGCCATCACCGGGCTGCTCAACAATTTTACGATCATCACAGGGGGACCCGGTACCGGAAAGACCACTACCGTAGCAAAAATATTATCGATCCTCTACGCCACCAATCCGGCATTGAAAGTGGCCCTGGCAGCCCCTACCGGCAAAGCGGCAGCGCGCATGGCCGAAAGTTTGCGCACCACCAAACTGCCGCTGGAAGCCGAGATCCTAGAAAAATTCCAAACCCTGCAGCCAGCAACCCTGCACCGTTTGTTGAAACCCATACCCGGTACACCTTATTTCAGGCACAACGGGCAAAACCCACTCAACTACGACGTGGTGATCGTCGACGAATGCTCGATGATCGATGTCGCCCTGTTTGCCAAATTACTCGACGCCATTACACCGGGCACACGACTGATCATGCTGGGTGATAAAGACCAGCTCGCTTCGGTAGAAGCAGGTAGTTTGTTTGGCGATCTTTGCCTGGCACAAAACTCCCTCAACGGGTTTACCCCCGAACGGCTCGACCTCATCAACGCCTTTATAGCAGACCCACTGACACGCCTGCCGCAACAACAGGCCACTGAAAACGATAGCCATCCCCTATTCCAGCACCTCGTAGAGCTCCGGCGTAGCCACCGGTTCACCGGGTCTGGCGGCATCGGCTCCTTCAGCAAAGCGGTGATCAAAAACGATACGCCGGTACTGGAACGTTTCCTGCAAACCAATACAGACGAGCAGGTACATATCGATACCGCGTACGACCAGCAGCTGTTTGAACAGTTCATCGGCGGTTACACCGCCTTCATTGCAGAGAAAGATATACGCACCGCCCTGAAGAAGATGAACAACCTGCGGGTACTTTGCGCCATCCGGGAAGGCGACCAGGGGCTGAAGGCGTTGAATATGCGCATCGAAAAATACCTGGATAGCAAAAGGCTCATACAACAGGCACACCCTTTTTATGAGAACCGCCCCATCATCCTTACCCGCAACTATTACGAACACGGTCTCTTCAATGGCGACACCGGCCTCATCCGCGCCAATGAACAAGGCATACTGATGGCCTGGTTCGAAGACAGCAGCGGTACCCTCAAATCCATCATGCCTGGCTACCTCAGCGAAGCCGAAACCGTATTCGCCATGACCATCCACAAAAGCCAGGGATCGGAATTTGATGAAGTATTGGTGGTGTTGCCAGCCATGGCCGACTCACCCCTGCTCACCCGGGAGTTGCTGTACACAGGGGTAACCAGGGCCAAAAAGAAAGTATACCTGCAGGGTGCAGCCGACACCATCCTGCTGGCCACCCAGCGCGTCGTGGAAAGAGCGTCCGGCATCGCCACCCGTTTTCAATCGGGTGCACAATAAACAACAATAACTACCAGGTATCTACATGGCATTATATCTAAAGGTCTCCAATTCACTCGATAGCCTTGCTGCAGAGATGGTCCAAAACCTCGCCGCAGCAAGCGCTGGCGTATTCGACCCACATCATATCGTTACCCAGACCGAGGGTATGAACAACTGGCTCAAGCTACAGATTGCCCACCAGCAGGGTATCATGGCCAACTGTCGGTTCCTCAAGCCCAACGACTTTATTCACCACCTGTATTTTCTGTTGGGTGGTCCTTTTGCAGAGATGCTATCGGCCTCCAACCTCAGCTGGTTGCTCTTCAAACTACTGGGTGAAAAAGAGTTCATCCACCGTTTTCCCGCCATTGCCGATTATTACCGCAACGCGGGAGAGGAAGCCGACACTCGCCGCATGGCCCTCGCCGAAAAAGTGGCGTATCTCTTTGACCAATACCAGGTGTACCGGGCCGACATGATCAAGCGCTGGAATGAAGGCGACAACACCGGCGATGCCGACCATACCTGGCAACAACACCTGTGGATAAAAGCCAAGCAGGCGGCCGGCGATAAACTCCCCGACAAGACGATGGTGGGCACCTGGATTCTCGACAAACTGAAAGATCCTGCCAGCCAATTGCTGTTACAGCGTCGGCTACCCCGAATTCAATTGTTTGGATTGTCGATCATCACGGCCTGGCATGTAGAAATACTGCACAAGCTATCCGCCATCATCGATGTCAGTTTTTATTTCATCAACCCCGCCCCGCTGGTGTATTGGTTCGATGACCGCAGCGAAAAACAACTGGCCAGCTGGCGCCAGAAAGGATACCAAAATACCGAAGGCAATGCAGCCGGCAATCCCCTCCTCACCAACTGGGGACGCGTTGTGCAAGACTCCTTCGCGCTCTTCTTCAAGCAGGATGAATTCCTCAATGCCTATGAGGACGTAGGCATCAAAACTCCCCGGGCCGATAACCTGCTCCACAAATTGCAGCACGATATTTTCCACGCAGCCACCGACAGCCGCAACAAGGTCACCGCGGGCGACCTGCAAGATGGCTCGCTCCAGATCAATGCCTGCTACACCATCGCCCGCGAAGTGGAAGTATTGTACAACTACCTCGTACACCTCGTCGATCAGCGACAGGCACAGCTGTCGCCGCGTGATATTGTCGTCATGGTCAGCGATATCGATAGCTATGCACCTTATATAAAAGCAGTATTCAACAATGCACCGTACAAATTCAGGTTTGTCATTGCTGATGAAAGCTTCAACGAAACCGACAACATCTTCACCGCCCTGCAATCTATCCTGCAATTGAATGAGGAGAACTTCAAGGCAGAGACTGTACTACAGTTACTCGACTCGTCGCTCATCCGCAATCGCTTCGCCCTCACCGATGTGGTGCGCATCCGACAGATCGTCGACGCCGCCAATATCCGCTTTGGCCTGTCTGGCAGAAAGGACGACGACACCCACCTGGTAAGCTGGGAATACGGTATCAAGCGCATTATGTATGGCATTTGCATGAGTGGCGAAATGGACTATGATGACGGTGAAGACCGGTTCATCCCCCTCGATCTGCTGGAAGGCAGCGAAACCCAGGAACTCATTCGCTTTTGCCATTTCGCCCAATTGCTGATCGACGCAGTCAGGCAACGGAAAGCACCGCGCCCGGTAGCCGGCTGGGTACAATACATCGAATACCTCCTGCACAATCTCGTACTGGAGCCCGACGAAGACACCAACGAAGACTACCATGCATTAATGGAATTTCTGGCCGACTACAATTTGCTGCAGGAATACATGACCGACGAGGTAGGCTTTGAAGTCTTCTCACACAACTTTTTGCAGATATTGGAAAACACGACCCGAGCCGGTCTATTTGCCAATGGTGGCATTACCTTTTGCTCCATGGTGCCCATGCGCAGCATCCCTTTTAAAGTGGTGGCGCTCCTGGGGCTTGATTATGACAAGTTTCCCCGGCGCGAGCAACCGGCCAGCTTCAACCTGCTTACGCGTCAGCGCCAGGTGGGTGACCGGAATATCAAAGACAACGATAAGCACCTGTTTCTCGAAACCATTTTGTCTGCCCGCGATTACCTCTACATCAGTTACCGCGGCATGAATGCCCGGGACAATACAACATTGCCGCCGTCGGCACTGGTAGATGAATTACTGGACTATATAGAAGCAGGCGCCAATATACCCGTCCGTGAGCAATTGGTGACGCACCATCCCCTGCAAAGCTTCAGTCATCAATACAACAGCGGAAAGCCGGGACTCTACAATTACCTCGATCATCATACAGCGCCGGTACGTTCGGTGATATTGAACAACAAACCCATCGAATCGCCCGACCTGGAAGAGATCAACCTGGAAGACCTGGTCCGGTTCTTCAAGAATCCCTTCAAGGTCTATTACAATAAAGTGTTGGGAATTTATTACGAAGACGAACCAGTACTGCTCAACGATACCGAACTATTCAGCCTCGATAACCTGCAACAGTGGAGCCTGCGCAACCGCTTGTTATTGGAACAACCCAACCAGGAGCTGCAGCAAAAACTGGTCATGACGGGCGAGTTGCCACTCAAGAACATGGCGCCGGTCACCCTGGAATTGGCTGCCAAAGAGGTAAGCCCCGTCAGGGCTTTGTATGAGACTTGCACCAAACAGGCCACGCCGACTACAGCCTCCATTGTATTGCCCCTGGGAAACAGCCTGCTGAAGGGCACCCTTCAAAACATCTTCGATCAGCAACTGATCTATGTATCCTGGTCAAAGCATGAAACCAAATACCTGGTAGAAACCTATATCCGTTACCTCGCCGGGGTAGCAGTCGGCGTATTGACGGGTGCCACTTTCATCTCGGGCATCAAGAAAGAGCAATACTATCCAGCCACACGCATCACGCAGGATGCCGCCATACAGCAATTGACAGCTTTGGTGACCATCTATGCAGCCGGACTTAAAAAGCTACTGCCCTTCTATCCCGACTTCGACATCAAGCCGAAACAGATCGGCGAGCTGACGTTTGAGAAGTTTACCCGGCAGGTCAAGGAGAAACTGGATATGACATCCGATCCTTATATCCAACCGGAATACGGGAAAGGCATTTTCGATACGGAAGAAGCGATGGCCCAATACAAATCGGTTGCCAACACGGTGATCGTTCCACTGGAACAATTATTTCCCGGCTATTACAACGACTAGCAATACATGAGTACGACCAACCCATATAGTGATTTCAACGCGACAACGGTGCCGCTGCAGGATAGCAACCTGATCGAAGCCAGTGCGGGAACCGGCAAAACCTATTCCATTGCCATCCTGGTATTGCGATTGGTGCTGGAACAAAAGATCTCGGTAAAGGAAATACTCATGGTAACCTTTACGAAAGCGGCGGTCGCAGAACTGGAAGAGCGCGTACGGCTCTTTATCCGTACGGCGCATAAATTCGCCGAAGGACAGGAGATTACTGATACCAACATTGCCGCCCTGGTACAACAGGCAGTCGATACCAACGGCCATGAAGCCGTGTTGCAACAACTCAAGGATGCCGTGCTCTTCCTCGATGAAACGGCCGTGTTGACCATCCATAGCTTTTGTCAGCTGGCACTGAACGAATTTGCCTTCGAGACCTTCCAGCTTTTCGGGGCAGAAATGTTGCCCGACTTTACACCAGTCATAGAAGAAGAGATCAATAAGTTCTGGCGTCGATACATCACCACCTTACCCACCCCTTTACTGCAGTTGATCTGGCATAAAGAACTCAAGGATTCTATTACGGAAATACTGGCCAACCACCAGGCGGGTAAACGTTATCCCGGCTACCAGCCCCACGAGCGCTATAGCCTTACCCCCGGTTTACAGGAAGAGTGGCTGCATGACCTCACTGTTGTGCAGGCAAGGTTGGAGAAGATCAACAACGATCTGCAGGAACACATTGCCCAACGGCAGGGCGAATTGCGCAACCTGTGCGAAAGCAATGCCAATGCAAAGAAGAGTCTGTTGCCCAGCCTCAGCAATCCAGTAGCCTTTATAGAAGCAGTATGCAGTAAAAAAGACACCCAGTATGTGGTGAAATTATTCCCGGACCTCGTGGAATTGATCAACCAGCGCGAAGCCGTTAAAGAAGGACAGGCCACGGCCCTGCAGGCGATCTACCGGCACATCAGCTACGTGGCCATACAGGAAGTCAGCAAGGGTATAGCAGCTTACAAAGAGCGCAACAATATACTGGGCTACGACGACCTGATCGGCAACCTGCACCAGGCGCTCGTAGTCCGCGACAACCAGCAGCTCGTAGAGGTGTTGCGCAAGAAATACAAGGCCGTCTTCATCGACGAGTTTCAGGATACGGATCGTCAGCAGTTCGAGATCTTCGACAAAGCTTTTGGTACCGGTACCATCTTATTCTATATCGGAGATCCCAAGCAAAGCATCTATGCCTGGCGCAAGGCCGACATCTTTACCTATTTCAAAGCAAGGGATGCAGTAAGCCATCTCTATGGCATGAACCATAACTATCGCTCCTCGCGCCGCATGATAGAAGGCATGAACCAGTTCTTTTTACCCCGGGACGGGTTCGATACCTTTTACTTTGGTGAGCAGGAGAACGTCATCGACTATATTCCCGTCGAAAGTCCTGAGCACAACAGCAAGGGCAGCCTGATGCGACAAGGGGAAGAAGCACCTGCAGTAACCATCTATGCCTACCCCAAAAGCGCTTTGCTATTGGAAGGGGTAGCCCAACAGGTAGCACAACTATTACACACGGACCAATACACCATCGATAAAAAAGGGGAAGGCCGCAAGATCGTGCCGGCAGATATTGGTATCCTCGTACGTACCGGCGCCCAGGGCAGGGATGTAAAAGCACAACTCGCCCGCCTGGGCATACCAGCCGTTACGATCGATGATGCCAAAGTATTGCAGTCGGAGGAGGCCAGCTATTTGCTGTACCTCCTGGAAGCCATTGCACGCCCCGACCGTTCTTCGATCAACCGGGCCTTGTTATCACCCTTTACAGGCTTTGATACGGCGCAGGTACTGCAACTCGACGACGGCGTGGTGCTGGAATTGTTTACCGGCTATAAAAACCGCTGGCAACAGGATGGTATTTACACGGCGCTCATGCATTTTGTACATGACTTCCGGGTGCAGCAGGTATTATTAGCGGCACCGGCGGGAGATGGCGAACGGATCATTACCAACCTGTTTCAGTTGATCGAGCTGGTACACCAGGCAGAGAGCCGCAAGAACCTGTCTGTACCAGAATTGCTATCCTGGCTCAAGCGGGGTATCGATGGCATGACGGCCGAGGGAGATGAATACCTGCAACGCATGGAAAGCGATGAAGCGGCCGTACGCATTGTAACAATACACAAAAGCAAGGGACTGGAGTACAACATCGTGTTGGCCCCCTTCCTGGACTTTGTAGACAGCAAGCGACAGGAGTTTGTCAGCTTCCGCGACGCAGATACCGGCGATTACATAGGTGCAGAGAGAAACCGCCTCACCGAGCGACAACAGTTGTGGTTTGCACAACAGTCCGAACAGGAGAACCGGCGGCTATTGTATGTTGCCATTACAAGGGCCGTATACACTTGCTTTATATTTAGAAACCTCTATTACAAGAACTCTACACTGGCCACCTTTGTACAGGCACTCACGCAGGCCGATCCCAGGCTGGTGGCCATGAAGGAAGAAGAGGGCGAAGCACCGGCTGCTGTGCGTAGCCGGAAGGCAGTGGAAACACAACCCACCAAAGCACCTGCCCCCATCAACTTTGTCCTACAGGAAGAACATTGGCGCAAGCTGAGTTATACGATGCTGGCAGCACAACAGGAACATGTGTCGCCGCCGAGGTCCTTCCCTTCTACGGAAGCTTACGACAACTTCATCTTCCAGGAGTTGCGTCGTGGTGCCAAGACCGGTAATTTCTTGCACTTCATCTTCGAGAATGTTCCGTTTGAGGATGACAGCCGTTGGGAGAAGTGGCTCGACGAAGCCATCAGGCGCTTTGCGCCCGGTCAGCAAGAAACGTACAAGCCTATGTTGGAACAAATGCTGAAGCAGGTATTGTACACCAATATCGGGGGGGAGGCTACTTCATTCTCCTTGTCAGAGACGGCCTGGCAGAAGAAGATGACGGAGTTTGAATTCGACTTCCCGGTACCGGGCTTTGCGCCGGAAGCACTACATGCGTTGGGAGATGAACAAACGACTATATTGATTAGAAGCCTATATGGATTGCCGGGCAATGTACTGGAAGGGATGATGAATGGTAAGATCGACCTATTCTTCGAGCATGAGGGGCGATACTATATCCTTGACTGGAAATCGAACTACCTGGGGGGTAGTGTATCCGATTACTCGCAGGCATCGATTGCCCGGGCCATGAATGAACACAACTACCATTTGCAATACCTGATCTACACGGTGGCCGTCAAGAAATACCTGGAGAGTCGCCTACCCTCCTTCGACTATGACACGCAGTTCGGAGGTGTGATCTATTTGTTTGTGCGGGGTGTCCGCACCAACAGCCATACCGGCATCTTCACCCACAAACCACCTATTGAAAAAATACAGGCATTGGAACGAATACTAAGTTAAGAGACGACACTGGCAGCTGCAGCATAAGCGTTGCCTAAATATGGGTTGAAAAACTCCCGAAAACAGCTCATTCTGCCGCTATAAGGCACAAAAAAACGGCTATCCTGCGATAGCCGTTTCGATATAGTTATGGAGGTCAATTATTCGCCCCAGATATTGTCTTCCCCTTTCAGCCATTTCTTCACCAACTCAGTTGTTACAGATTTGGGCCTTTCGAGCGGGAATGCCAGCGCACGGTCCCAGATGAGGCTCGCCAGTACACCGAGTGCACGGCTTACACCAAACAGTACGGTGTAAAACTCATACTCCACCATGCCGTAGTGAACCAGCAGGGCACCGCTGTGCGCATCTACGTTTGGCCAGGGGTTCTTGATCTTACCCAGTGATTGCAGGATCGGTGGCACTTCTTCATAGATGTTCCAAACCGTTTGTACCAATGGATCATTGGGCATATGCTTTTTACCAAACTCCATTTGCGCAGTGAAGCGGGGATCGGTCTTGCGCAATACAGCGTGACCATAACCAGGCACTACTTTACCAGAGTTGAGGGTTTGTTTTACGTATTCACCGATCTCTTCGCGGGAAGGGCTTTCGTTCTTCAACTGCTCACGCATCTCAAAGATCCATTTCACCACTTCCTGGTTCGCGAGACCGTGTAAAGGACCCGCAAGACCGTTCATACCGGCAGCCAGGCTCAGGTAAGGATCGCTCAAAGCAGAACCTACCAGGTGCGTAGTATGTGCTGATACGTTACCACCTTCATGATCGGCGTGGATGGTCATGTACAAACGCATCAGTTCTTTGAAGCTTTCATCTTCAAAGCCCAGCATATGCGCCAGGTTACCTGCCCAGTCGAGCAAGCCATTGGGTTGAATATGCTGGTTGTTCTTGTATTTCCGGCGATAGATATAGGCAGCTACACGGGGCAGGCGGGCGATGAGGTCCATCGCATCGTCGAATACCGGCTCCCAGTAATCTTTCTTGTTGATGCCTTCCGCATAACGCTTGGCGAAATTACTTTCCGTTTGCAGGGCCATGATCGCCGAAACAAACATCGTCATCGGGTGGGCAGTCACGGGCAAAGCATCGATGGCATCAAAGACATGGTTCGGCACATGAGAGCGGCGTTGCCACATAGCACTCAGGTCGGCAACATCAGCTTCAGTGGGCAATTCACCGATCAGCATCAGGTAGAAAAGACCTTCGGGCAAGGGCTCACTGCCGTTCTTGGCCTTAGGCAGTTTTTCCTGTAATTCGGGAATAGAGTAACCACGGAAACGGATACCTTCCTGGGAGTCGAGTAAAGAAGTTTCAGAAACCAGACCTGTAATACCGCGCATACCCTGGTACACCTGCGATAACTGTACTTCACCGATTACTTTTGTGCCATGCTCTTTCAGGAGATCTTTAATTTCTACTGCTGCCGTATCTGCTTTTGCTTTGAACCTATCTTTCAGAGTACCCATGATGCAACAAGATTATATATGAAAAAGGAAGAATTTACAGGTGCTTGTTTCTTGGCCGCTAAAGTTAAACCAAACTCGCCCAATAGAACAAAATTAATTCAATGGAGTTGAGGCAAACACCGATAATATTGGCAAATTAATAGGCTTTTAATAAACCTCATAATTATTTATTTTATTCTAATCCTTTCCTAATTGCTTGGCATTATCACCATCATAACAGTACAATACCACACCTGTAGGCAATAGCTTTCCAGCCTTATTTGTAAAGGACACGAGGAAGTTCATAAAAGGGATGAACAACGATCATTTGGGGGCCGTACGGTATAACCAGATGGCTATCGTACCGAAGATCATATTGGGTACCCACGCAGCCAGTAAGGGCGGGAAATTACCCTTGGTGGAGAACGTCAGCGAGAACTTATCCATCACCACGAAGATGGCCGCCGTGATGATACCGGTAGCCATGTGCAGACCACTGCCGCCCCGCGTTTTGCGCGCTGCTACCGTAGCCCCGATCAAGGTCAGGATGACAATAGAAACCGGTGTAGCATCCCGGCGATAGCGGGCCACTTTAAAATCATTCAACCCTTCCGTTCCCCGGGCTTCTTCCGCTTTAATAAAACGGACCAGCTCGGGCGTGGTCATCTTGTCTTTGAGGTATTTATCGTACTTGATCTCATTGGGTTGCACATTCAGCCGGATCGGCATGGAAGGGATGGCTTTCACCTCTTCCTTCAATCCGTCGATCTTACGCTCCACCGCATTTTCCAGCATCCATTTCCGCTTGGCGGTATCCCACTTCACCGACTCGGCCCGCAGGTTGTACACTAGCTTGGTACCCTGCATACGATCCATAAAGAAACCGCCATGCGCAGCCTTGGAAGACGTGTCATAATTACGTAAGCCCGCAAACGTATTGGAGTCGATACGGATATAATAGTTACGGCCTCTTTTGCTGTACTCGCCCTGCTCGTAAGAGCTCTTACTATCGATGTAGGTTGACTGAAAATTACCGTAGATAACGTTGGCCTTGGGGATCAGGTATTGCGAAGCATACCAGAAAAAGCCACCCAATAACAAAGCGCCGATCAAATAGGGACGCAGCATACGATTGAAACGTACTCCCCCCGCGAGGATCGCAATGATCTCCGACCGGCCGGCCATTTTGGAAGTAAAAAAGATCACCGCAATGAACACCATCAACGGGAAGATCATGGAGAGGATAAAAGGCACAAACCCTATGTAGTACTTCATGATGATGTCGTAGGTCGACAACCCCGACTTCACAAAATCATCCGCCTTCTCACTCGTATCGATCACCACAGAGATCAGGGTAAAGATCAAAGCAATGAACAATGTAGTGGTAAGAAATTTCTTTAATATGTACCAGTCGAGTATTTTCATAACTAAGCCTACCGGCCGGGCCGGGCGCTGGCAAATGTAGCGTAAAAATAGTGAGCAGGTGGCCCCCCAAGGGCTAAAAAAGGCAATCTTATCACTTAATTAAGAATGCCTCAGACTGGGGCCGGAATTTGTATCTTAGCTACATGCTAAGAACTACCTTAACCTTGCTATTGCTGTATGTAACAGCCTCTGCAATTGCCCAGGATAAAAGCCTGTATGAGAAAAAAGAGCTGATTCGCCACCAGGATACCCTGCGCTACCGGATACTGTATCCTGAACAATACGATGCTTCCAAGAAATATCCACTGATCCTGGTGCTGCATGGCGCCGGAGAACGCGGTAGCGACAATGAAGCGCAGCTCGTGCACGGATCCTACCTGTTTCTCGACCCCGCCAACGGGCAACAATACCCAGCCATCGTCATCTTTCCGCAATGTCCTAAAAACGACTTCTGGGCCCGCATAGACCGCGATCCCAATCGCAAGGATTCGCTGAATGGCCTTTACTATCCTTCCGACCGGCCTATCGGTAAAAGCCTCGGGCTCGTCAGCGAACTACTCGATTCCATGGCGGCTTCCGGCACCGTCAACAACCGCAAGATCTATGTAGGCGGCCTGTCGATGGGCGGCATGGGCACCTTCGAAATACTATGGCGCAAGCCCCGTTTCTTTGCGGCCGCCTTCCCCATCTGCGGCGGGGGCGATCCGGAGAAAGTAAAAGAATACGCCCGCAAATTCCCCATCTGGGTTTTCCATGGGGATAAGGACAATACCGTTGTTCCTGCCCACTCCCGCCGTATGGTAGCTGCCCTCCAGGCAGCTAAGGCAAAAGTCAAGTACACGGAATATCCTGGCGTAGGCCACAACAGCTGGGACAATGCTTTTAAAGAACCCGACCTGCTGAAATGGCTGTTCGGTCAAAAGAAATAAACGAAGTGCTATCCCAATAAAGAAAAAGTGCTGAAGGATCGCTCCATCAGCACTTTTCAATTTTATTTGCTTCTAGTCAAACTTCCACTTCACAATCCTTGCTGCCTCGTTGCCTGGCTGCCTTGTTGCCTTTCCTACAACCGTTGCTGCAGTATGGGCACAAACTCATTCTTCCAGCTCAGGAAATCACCCGCCTGAATATGCTTGCGCGCTTCCTTCACCAGCCACAGATAGAAAGCAAGGTTGTGTACACTGGCAATCGTAAGACCCAGTATCTCTTTTGCCTTCATCAGGTGCCGCAGATAAGCTTTTGAGTAATAGTTGCTCACTTCACAGTCGATGCCGTCATCCAATGGTGAAAAGTCTTTCTCCCATTTCTTGTTGTCGATATTGATCACCCCTTTAGACGTAAACAGCATGGCATTACGGCCGTTGCGCGTCGGCATCACACAGTCAAACATATCTACCCCCAGGGCAATACATTCCAGGATATTCCAGGGAGTGCCCACCCCCATCAGGTACCGGGGCTTGTGCACCGGCAGTTCATCGCAGCACAACTCGGTAAACTCATACATCATATTGTCTGGCTCACCCACACTCAAACCACCAATGGCATTGCCGGGTGCATTCTGTGCAGCCACAAACTGGCTCGATGCTTTACGCAGATCGGCAAAGGTGCTACCCTGTATAATAGGAAACAGGTTTTGCGTATAGCCGTATTTGTCGGGGGTATTGTTGAATTGTTTGAAGCAACGCTCTAGCCAGCGATGCGTAAGCTCCATCGATTTTTTAGCATAGGCGTACTCACTGGGATAAGGCGGGCATTCATCAAAAGCCATGATGATATCGGCACCAATGGTACGTTGAATATCCATCACGTTCTCCGGGGTGAACAGGTGCCGGGAGCCATCGATATGCGATTGAAACAACACCCCTTCTTCGGTGATCTTACGGCTCGACGCCAGCGAAAAAACCTGGTAGCCGCCACTGTCCGTCAGGATGGGGCGATCCCAGCCATTGAAACGATGCAAACCACCCGCCCCTTCCAGCACATCGAGTCCGGGACGCAGGTACAGGTGATAGGTGTTGCCCAGGATGATCTGGGCCTGTACATCCTGCTTCAGTTGCTGTTGCGATACCGCCTTCACACTACCTACCGTGCCCACCGGCATGAAGATAGGGGTCTGTATTTGCCCGTGATCGGTGGTGATGGTACCGGCCCGCGCCTTCGACCGCTGATCGGTCACTTCCAGTTCAAATTGTAAAACCGCCATAATGGGGCGCAAGATAAACCGGTTTTGGGACAAATGGGTGCCGGCTGTACAGGTCATACACCGGTAATGCCCGGCGATAGCACTGGGAATGCTCGGGGAAAGCACTAAATCCCTATATAGTCCTGTTATAATACCGGTACTATCCCGGAGCTATTGCGGAGTAGTCCACATACATGCCACGTACACTCCGCGTGCATTATGCCTGCTATACCTGCGCCCGCCACTTGCCAACAACGCCGTGAATTCCCCAAGGCCCTTCCGCTTCGCCCCCTACCTTTTTTATTTTGACCGGTAACAGGCATCCGAAATTAATCAATCCGGCCCCACAGCCCCGTTCAACGGCCCGCAACTCACTTACTATCAAACCACTGCATCCGCGCCCAGATGTAACCAGCCCATCTTTTCCATATTATTAAAATACGTAATTAACAGCCTGTGAAATGATTATGTCCGGTTCTTACCAGTTAGTGCTGTATTTTTGTACTTTGTTCGCGTTTGACCCTAAATTGTATGTATGGCCTTTTTGTCATTGGTTAACTGGTGGCATGTAGTATTTGCTGTCTTTTGCCTCGTAGCCTTAATTCAACTGCTCTATTATTGGATCGTCTTTCAACGATTGGCCTGGTACAAGCCAGGTGAAAAGGCGACTTCCCAAACACATGCGGTCAGCGTCATCATTTGCGCCCGCGATGAAGCCGCCAATCTCGCCAAGAACCTGCCAGGTGTACTGGTCCAAAAATACCCCACCACCCATGAAGTGATCGTGGTGAACCACAACAGCCAGGATGAAACCCGATACCTGCTCGAAGAGTTCAGGAAGACTTTCAAGAACCTGCACATTGTGAACCTGGAACAAGAAGCCAAAGGCATTCCCGGCAAAAAATACCCCCTCTCCATCGGTATTAAGGAAGCACACCATGAGATCCTGCTGCTAACCGATGCCGACTGTGTACCTGCCTCCGAAAACTGGATGCAGAAAATGCAACACGCCTACAGCAATGGTACAGAGGTCGTATTAGGTTATGGCGCCTACCATAAAACCCCAGGCCTGCTCAATAAGCTTATCCGCTTCGAAACCTTCCAGGCTGCCCTGCAATACCTGTCCTTCACGCTGGCAGGCATGCCCTACATGGGCGTGGGCCGCAACCTGTCGTATAAAAAAGGCTTGTTTTTCGCCAATAAAGGCTTCTCATCCATCAACCATGTAAAGAGCGGCGATGACGACCTGTTCATCAACCGGGTCGCCAACAAGCACAATACCGCCATCATGATCGATGAAGATGCGATCACCCTCTCTACCCCCAAGAAAACATTTGCCGACTGGTGGCGCCAGAAAAACCGCCATTTCACGACCGGTAAGTATTATAAACCCGTCCACCGTTTCCTGCTGGGATTGTACGCATTCACCCATTTCCTGTTCTATCCCCTGCTGGTCCTCAGCGCCATCTTCTTCGACTGGCGCATCGCCCTCGGCATCTTCCTGATCCGCAGTATTACACAGGCTATTATCTATAAAAAGGCCATGGAAAAGCTCAACGAAAAGGATCTTTTTGCCTGGTGGTGGCTACTGGATATCTGGATGTTCATTTATTATTGCATCTTTGCGCCGGCATTATGGAAAAAGCCCAAGAAAAACTGGAACTGATCACCAAGTACTTTGGTGACTTCTCACCTGCCCAACTGCAACAGTTTGGAGCACTGGACGCGCTGTACAATGAATGGAACAGCAAGATCAATGTGATCTCGCGCAAAGACATGGACAGCCTCTACGAAAAACACGTATTACATAGCCTCAGCATAGCCGCCGCCTTCGAATGGGCGCCAGGCCTGGAAGTAGTGGACCTCGGTACCGGTGGTGGATTTCCCGGTATTCCCCTGGCCATCTATTATCCCGAAGTACGTTTTCACCTCGTCGATAGCATTGGCAAAAAGATCAAGGTAGTGGAAGCCGTTAGTGAAGCACTTGGCCTCAAGAATGTAACGACACAACATAGCCGCATTGAAGACATCAAGAACCGCAAGTTCGACTATGTCATATCAAGAGCTGTGGCGCCGCTGCAAAGCCTCTGGCAATGGGGCAAACCCCTGCTCAAAAAACCATCAGCTACAGCACACCGTAATCCTGGGCTGATCTGTTTGAAAGGTGGCGACCTCGCCGCAGAGATAGCTGAAAGCGGTTGCAAACCAACCGTTTTAGAGATGTTCGAAATCTTCCCCGAAGAATATTTTAAAGAGAAATATCTCCTTTTCGTACCCTATAATTAACCACTCACTACAGGATTCAGGCACGTTGTGCATGATTATACACATTTAGGTATATTTATGCAATGGGTCGGGTATAACTCCATTGTATAAGGGAGTATAAAAACTACCACAAAGTGGTATTCCCCGATTCCTTAAAACCCAGAACTTTGTGCCATGGATATTAGTATTTGCATAGTTGACGACAATAAGGATATCCGCTCGGCCCTGGAACAGATTGTTCTGATGTCGGACGGGTACCAGTTATTGGGAAGTTTTGGTTCTGCGGAAGAAGCCATGCAACAGATACCTTTGCTGAAGCCCGAAATAGTGCTGATGGACATCAACCTGGGTGAAGGAGAAAGTGGTATAGATTGTGTGCGACACCTGAAAGCTGAATACCCCGAAATTCTTTTCATGATGTGTACCGTGTATGAAGATGACGAAAAGATCTTCGAGGCATTGACAGCAGGCGCCAGCGGTTATATTCTGAAGAAAACAGCTCCCCATAAATTGCTGGAAGCCATTCGCGAATTACAGGAAGGCGGTGCTCCCATGAGCAGCCAGATCGCCCGTAAAGTAGTGAGCGCTTTTCAACACAATAAACCAGCCGGGAAAGAAGCAACTGTAGAAAATGCTTCCCTGAGCGTTCTTTCCAACCGCGAAAAAGAGATCCTCGAGCTGCTGGCCAAAGGCATGCTGTACAAAGAGATTGCTGCCAGCCTCTTCATCAGCCAGGAAACCGTTCGCAAACACGTATACCACATATACGAAAAACTCCACGTCAATAACCGCGTGGAAGCCATCAACAAATTCTTTGGACGTTAACAGATCATACTAAAACGGCCCTGGTGATCAGTGTATAGCCATGATTACCAGGGTCGTTTTAATCTTTACACCACGTCTTAGTCCCGTGCTGCACCAGATCCACCTCGCCGGAACAGATAGCGAAAACTACCACTTTGTGGTATTGGCCAGTGTGGCCTTCATTTTTACCTTTGCTCCGGATCGCATTATCTGATAACATTCGCCATTAAACCTAATCTTTTTACCTTTTTACTGTTACACGGAGCCAGTAGTAACAGACATTAACCACCTTATCGCATTCATAGTAAAAAGCCGTCCAACTTGATACCCAAGGGACGGCTTTTTGTATTGCGCCTTTCCAATTCTTATCGTTTACTCCTATGCATCCGGCTCGATCGCAAACGCAGCCGTATCACTCGAATCAAACTGCCATACACGCTCACTGCCATTCGTGTGATAAGCCGTCACATAGATATTCTCCGCAAATGCCGCCTGTGTGCAAGATCCCAACAGGTTGGGTACGGTGCGCGACAATTGGTAATTGGTCAGCGCTCCATTCACCAGTATATTGTGCGAAGGTTCCGGCACCTGGCCACTCACATTCGCTGCCGCACCCGGTGTACTATTACCCTTGGTGACATTGAAGCCATACTTCGCATAGTTGCGTGGCTGATGAGCATCGAAGCGGAACAATACCTGACCCGGCGACAAATGATTGTAGGTAGCAAAACCACAGATCGTATCCGTTGTAGTACCCGCACCCGAGTCACTGCGTACCACCGCATCGAAGATCTCACAAGTAGTAGCTTCATTATCGACACGCAGCAGGAAGCGGAAACCAGTAACATTCCCTACCCCATTGCGTACCAGGTAATCAGAATCGACACCACCCGCCGGCGTAGACAATGGATAAGGGGGAGAAGCCAGCAAAGAATCTACCTGGAATACCGTATCACTCACGACCTGTGTATTACCGGCATTGTCGCACAACTCCAGCACAAACTCATAGACACCACCTGCCATACCAGCAGCATTCACCCGGATAGAAGCCGTATCATCCGTTTCCCAACGGGCACCCGCTACACCAGTCGCTGCGACCGCATCGACATTCGGTATTTTGTAGATCTTACCCGAACCTACCGTTTGGTCCATCTCATACAAACCGGTATAGAACACCTCCGTACCCATAAAGTCACCGGGATAGGTATAAGCTTTCGAGAGTGGTCCCTGTTGGTAATCAAAATCACCCAGCGGCAATGCGCCCAGATCCTGGTTGGTGATACGACGGTACTTCCAGCGATAATGCGTAACCGTTGCACCCGGGAAGCCATCGCCAAACTTCACGACAAAATCAAAAGCCTGCGTAAAGGGGCTCACATAATTATTTCCTTCCACGCCCGTATTGTTGGTCAAGCCGCGCACATCAACAAAAGGACTCGGCGTTTGTGCGGAAGCAGCATGCATCGCGATCTTGCGGATCGAAGTGCCATTACCCACCCTGCGCACAAAAACGATCTCACCTTCCAGCGGTGTGCAGGAACAGGGAGCTACCCGCGTATCGGTCAGCGTAATATTGATATCGCTGCCGCAGGCATAGTTCCACCGGGTACCGCAAGGCAAGCCCGGATCATATACTGTCACCCAGTTGCCCTCATACAACACTTCCACTTTCACATACACATCCGGTTGATCGTTGTCGAGGATCAGGTACCAGGCGTCGAACTTGCCGTTGCAATCCGACTCGACCGTAGTGATCAGCTGCCTGGTATAGAACCAATGATGGTACAGCGGATACAGGCAGAAATACGGATACAGTATCTTGTAGTTGGCCGCAATGGTTTGCTGTACCACGTCCAGCGCATCAGACTGCAGGCCTGCCTGTAATTCTTCGGAGAGTGCCGGCAGCGCCTTTAACTTCAGCTCATTGGTCAACTTCTGATCAGGTTTCAGCAAGCGCAGCGGTAAGCTATCTTTCACCCGCGGTGCCGTTGCCCGTACGATGGGCCGGGCAGGTATCGGGGGAATAATATCGAGTTGTACTTTTTCCCGCAAAGTCTTCCGGAACCAATCGCGGATATCCACTACCACATATTCAGGAATATCGGGCAGTACAAAATGAAACCGGTCTACTTCGTAAATGCTCACGCGGGCATGACACACGGGATGCTTTTTGTTCTGACCATCGATATTGAAGTATTTGCTGAGGTGGCCGGTAATATGACAGAAACGGAAAGGAAAGAAATCGAGGTCGAGACCAGAAGGCAGTCGCTGCAGGTCGACTATATTTTCCCGGTTGAATTTAAGGCCCACCTCAAAAGCTTTGCTCTTGAGCAGGTGCCGCTCGGTCAGTTGACGGATACCCGCCTCTTTCGAAAAGGAAGCACCCACATACAGTTTACCTCCTGAATGAAGGACCTGCTTCGAAGTATTGAGGAAAGCTTCATTGCCTTTAAAAGGAGCTTCTTCAATCACCTGACCATTGGTGTCGACAACATATACCCGGAGTTTTTCGGGATAGGCAATACCGGCCTCTTTCGACAAGCGCACCCGTACCGGTACATTCGTTCTCTTATCCATGATAATTAATGTTAAAACGCTTACTCTTGGTTCCCCTTTTCAGCAACCGGGGGCTTACTCTGTTAAAGGATTTTCAGCAAGACTCCTGATCCGTTGATCCCATCAACAGCGCTATCCTACTGAAAAACCAGGTAAGCACGGATAGCGCCGGATGGTCTATACCAAAGCTATCGGTACGGACCAGGCAGAAAGAAATATAGTGTATGGGGGAACGGAAAAAATGTATGAAGGAAAAACCTGCACAGCCTCGCGACCCATTGCGGGTGTTACTGATACCACTTTCCGGTAGTTTTTGGGGAGAAGTACTGTTGCCGCCAAACTAGTTGGCAGACAAGAGCCCTGAGTGTCGATTATTGCTTAACTTTAACTCCATCCTACCTTATAGTCAATCGCCTGTTACATATTTCTTACACAAACACTTAGCTGCTATATACCCAGATATGAAAATCCTGAATTGTGTGGTCATCGACGACAACGAAGTGGATAGAAGCCTCCTGGAAGCTTATCTGTCGAAATACCCGTTCATCCGCGTAACGGGCAGCTTTTCCAATCCTGTAGAAAGCCTCGATCATCTACAACAAGCCAATACCGAACTCCTTTTTGTGGATATAGACATGCCGGTCATCAACGGCATCGACTTCATGAAGTCCGTACAGCAACCCGCCCTCAATTGTATTTTTGTGACCGCCCACCCCGAGTATGCTGCCGATGCTTTCGATGTGCAGGCGGTAGATTATATTCTGAAGCCCATCAAAGAAGACCGCCTCGACAGGGCGGTACAGCGTACACTGGAACTGTTGGAGATCAGGTCCAAGGCCATCCAATACAGTCTTTTTATCGAGAGCGATTACCTGATGATCAAGGAAGGCACCAGCATCAGCAAGGTCAACATCGGAGATATCGAATACCTGGAAGCCTTGACCAATTATACCAAAGTCATCACCGCCAAAAGAAAATACATTACACTCAACAACCTGAAGAACTTTCTCGATTACCTGCCCACTACCCGGTTCATCCGTATCCACCGCAGTTATGCCGTGGCCCTCGATAAGATAGAAGGCATGGACAAGAATGATCTGCTGATCGCCGGCCAGCGCCTGCCACTGGGCAAAACCTTCCGGCAGGAAGTCAAGAGGAGGTTACAGGAAAACGGCTAAGCGCCGGTTGAGCCAAGGAACAAATAGGATGAAGCATCCGGTACGCTATATCGTTTACAGTTTGCTGCTGATAGTAGCCTGCCTGCAACAGGTTGCTGCGCAGCGCGCTCAATGGGATACGGTATTGTATCGACAGGCCAACGAATACCGCACCAAAGGAGATTATGCCAACGCCCTCACGGCCTTTCGGGATTGTTACCAGCGGGCAGTGGCCGACAAAGATTCACTACACATGGGCAACTCGCTCATCGGCATTGGCATCGTGAACGACGAGCAGGGAAGCCTCGACTCTGCCCTGCGTTATTACTTCCACGCTCTCACCATTTATCGCAACATCCACAACCCCATCAAAACAGGAGGCACACTCAAGAATATTGGCAATGTATACCGTGTACTGAAGCACTATGACAAGGCCACAGAATACCTGCAACAGGCCCTGGCCACGCAGATCGCCCAAAAAGACTCTACCCGCATCGGTAACGTGCTCAACGATATTGGTCTGGTGTACATGGATCAGGATAGTATCCTTACCGCGCGGGGCTACTTCGAACAGGTCATCAACATTTATGGCGGCAAGGTCAGTAAGGAGACCAAAGCCTATGTATACAACAACCTCGGCATTATCGCTGCCGGAGCGAATCAATACCGGCAGGCACTGGAATATTACCAGGCCGGCCTTGAGCTGATGCGTCAACTGGATAAGCAATACGGCATAGCCCTGATACTGGATAATATCGGTGATACCTGGCTCGCGCGTCGCGAATATCGTCAGGCCCGTAAATACTACGATGACAGCTATGCGATCGCCCGCTCTATCAATACCAGTGAACTGCTGCGTAGCCTCTACGATGATTTTGCGCGGTTGTACAGCCAGCAGGGAGATTACCGCAAAGCGTTCGAATACCAGGCACTTGGCGCCAGCCTAAAAGACACCATATACCAGGAAGAAAGCCAGAAAGCCTATGCCGAGATGAATACGCGCTACGAAACGGAGAAAAAGCAGGCCCAGATACAATTGCTGGAGCGCGATAACAAAATTGCCAATATCGAAGTAGAATCGCAACGCCGCGGCAAATACTTGTTTCTCATCGCAAGCGCCCTCATACTTGCCGTAGCGGTATTGGTATACCGTGGCTACCGGGCACGCAAGAAAACCAACTCACAGCTCAACCTGCTCAACCAGCAACTTACCGAGGCCAACAGTTCCAAGATAAAACTGCTCAGCATCATCAGCCACGACCTGCGCGGCCCCGTCAGCAGCCTGTTCCATTTCCTGCAACTCAAGAAGATTCGCGCCGGATATGCCAATGTGCAAGAGCAGGAAAACTTCGACAGGAAGATCAGTCACTCGGCCGAGAACCTGCTCGAAGCCATGGAAGACCTGCTTATCTGGTCCAAATCACAAATGGAGCAGTTTGAGCCGGTGATGGAAATGCTGGATATAGCCGAGTTGTATGATGAGATCATCGAATTGCATGGCCCCGCTGCCGCCAATAAACAGATCACCCTTCAACGGCAGGGCAATCCCCTGCCGCAACTCTATACCGACCCCAATTTTGTCAAGATCATCCTACGCAACCTGGTAGGTAATGCGATCAAATTCACCCCACCCTCTGGCACCGTTACCCTGTCGGCTACCCGCGAAGGACAGATGATCCGGCTCCTGGTGAGCGACACCGGTCCCGGGATCAGCGTAGCCGATCAACAGAACATCTTTGAATGGAACAGCATCCGCAGTGACTCCTCAGGCCTGGGTCTGAAACTGGCGCGGGAATTTACCGAACGACTGGCAGGACAACTATCTGTCAGCTCTGCTAATGGGCAGGGCGCCCTGTTTACGGTTAGCCTGCCGGTAAAAGCCGTCCGGAAACCTTCGGCCGTAGCCGGGTGACATTCGTGTATTATTCAGGTCTGTTCCTACATCCGTTTTGGCTGCCCCCTGGTGCAGGCGATAATTTTGTATCAGGCGGCCAGCTATTGGCATCAGCATCAAAAACAACCCAATATGTACAACAGCAACGCAAAAAGAGGATTTCGGTTACTGGCGCTTGGCGCCTTCCTGCTGGGTGCCGCCGCCTGCCAGCAAAGCCAGGAAAACAAGGAAGTACAGGTAGAATTACAGCTCTCCCTGACAGGATCGGGAGGTGGAGGAACCGGTACCGGTGGCTCATCCCGCGATACCACCCTTACCACCACCGGCAAGGTCACCGATGGGGTGCTCCGGTTGCAGGTAGCCATTCCCGCGCCACCGCCGCCCAAAGGCAGTTACCTGCTGGACATTTCACGGGAATTCAACCCCAATACGACCCGACTCGTGCGGTATGCGAAAATGTCTTCCGATACAGGAGGCTCCGATCCAGACACGCTCTTTTACAAAGCGCCCCGGAAAGGAAAGGATGACGACGACCGTAAATAGTAGCAGTATTATTTGGAAGGATACAGTTTGCGCAGGTATTTGACCGACTCCCGGATCATTTTCCGGAGTACCGTCAGGTCAACGTCCGACAGCTTTTTGACATAAATACAGCCTTTACCTGATTTGTGTTTGCCAAGCTTTTCCAGCCAGGCATCCCGCTTGTCGGGGTCCAACATCAGGTATAGGGAAATAGCATCTTTTCTGGGCGAGTATCCGGCAAGCGGCGCATCACCCTCGCGCCCGCTGTCGTACACATAATGGTAAGTGCCAAAACCGACGATCGAAGGCCCCCACATGGTTGGAGCGAAACCCGTTTCCTCCTCCATGATCTCGGCCAGTTGAATTCCGTCGGCACGTTTGGCATCATCGGTTACTGCTTTCAGGAAAGTAGCAACAGGGTCGGAAGTGGCTGTGGTCTTGTTTTGATTTTTCGGCATGGCAAGAAATTTCAATAAGCTACAACTAATCCGTCAGCCTGGCAAATATCAAACTATCAGACAAATACAGGAACAGGTGGAAATCACCAAGAGCAAATGGTCGATGCGCGGCAACGCATCCCGGGCCGGTCTTTCCAGAGCGGCCCTTTTTGGCTTTACCCTTAAAGCAAAGGGGCTAACCAACTGGTTAGCCCCTCATTTATATCTACGATGCTACCGTTTGCATTACGGCAACTCCAGTTTATTGTTCAACCGTTCCACATCTGCCATTCGCTGCGACGGATCGATCTCCATCAGCTTCAGGTCGGCCAGTTTGCGGTTTACTTCGAATACATACGTGGGGTGCGTCCATCTCCAAGGCTCCCGGGTAGAGAAAGGAATAGTAGGATCTTCTGCTTTCTTCGCACCAAACATGAAGTACTGGGGAATGTTTACGATCTCTTTGCTACCGTCCTTGTAGCCGAGCAGGATATCCACAGGCATCGGGAACTTACCGATGCGCTTGATGCGGATCTTCGTCTTGCCCGCTTCTTCCCACAGGCTATCGATACCATAATCGATCGTCTTGGTCGTATTCACAAAATACTCGCGGTACCAATCCAGTTGCATACCACTTACTTTCTGCGCAATCACGACCAGGTCATTGACATTGGGATGTTTGAATCTCCACTGGCGGTAGTACTCGAGCAGGATCCTATCGCGCACATCGGCACCCACGATATAACCCAGTTGCTCCATGAATATCTCCCCTTTTGAATAAGCGGCAATGCTGTATCCAAAGTTAGTTTCGAAGTGATCGGCATGCGTAGTCAGCGGCTCTTCCAGCCCGCTCTTCACCAGTGCAAAATAACCCTGATAAGCACTGGCATGTGGGTTGGCTCTACCAATAAAGCTGCTGCTCTTCGTGAGCGAATCGACAACGGTTACCTTCCGGGGACCAGTTCCTACTTCGGAGCTCGTCACCTGGTTTTTTGTCACGGCCTGATAGTATTCAGTCACCAGTGTTTCAGCATAGCTGGTGAATCCTTCGTCCATCCACGCATATTCCGATTCATTGGTGCCCAGCAGCATCTGGTACCAGGTGTGCATCCACTCGTGAAAAGCGGTTCCCAGGCTGGGACCTACGATGAGGGTACCCATGGGATATTCCATACCACCATCACCACCATGGATAAAGGTGTACTGCTTATAAGGATAGGCGCCAAATTTCTTCTCGATGAAGGGAAGCACCGTTACAGCAGCATCCGCCACACGGGTCCACTGATCGTCCAGGCTCTTCATGTATTTCTGCGCATCGTTATCATACCGGCGCTTCTGCGTTTCATTCATCGCATCGAAAGCCTTTTGTTGTTGCGCCGCATCGCGGTTGTAGATCACGTGGATCGTAGGACCGCCAGCCACCTGACGGGTAATGTGTGCATACTCCGGGTCGGCTGCCCACATGAAGTCGTGTACATTGGGCGCCACAAAATGCCAGGTGAGTTTATCGCCGGCAGGTCTTGTTACCTTGCTGCCAGCTGCCTCATAACCATGACCGATCTGCTGTGGGTTTTGCAGGTAACCGGTACCGCCGATCAGGTAGCTCTTATCGATCGTGATCTTCACGTCGAAATCACCCCATACACCGTAAAACTCACGGGCTATATAAGGGGTCGGGTGCCAGCCTTCATAATCGTATTCACACAGTTTGGGGTACCACTGGCTCATCGATAAACGCACGCCGGTAGTCGGGTTGTCACGGCCCGCACGTCTTACCTGCAAAGGTACCTGCGCTTCGAAGTCCATATCGAAAGTCACGGTACTCTTGGGCAGGATGGGTTTGCTCAACACCACTTCCAGAATGGTTTCGTGCACCTTGTATTGCTGCGCCACGCCGTTCATCTTCAACGACTGTATCTTTTGATAACCGATCTCTTCTGGCGTCAGGTTGGCAATACGATCCCGTACACGGCCGTCCCAATCAGGGCGGTTCTGCACTTTGATCTGACCCAATGCCTGGCTGCGGGCATCCATCATACTGTTGGGCTGAAACGCATTCCAGTACAGGTGATAGAATACCCGGCTGAGGGTGTCGGGTGAATTGTTGGTATACTCGAGTTTTTGCTTGCCGGTGAAGCGATTGGTGTTCACATCCATATTGATGTCCATCGCATACTTCACCCGTTGCTGCCATCTGTCAGGCTGAGCCATCGCTGCTGTTGCAGCAAACAGGCCAGCCAGTAAGAGCGTCTGTTTTCTCATTGAAATGCTGAGTTTTTATTCGTAGATCAGTTGTACCCAAGTCGGATGCCGGAAGGTAGGTAAAAACAGTGAAGCCCGGAAACTACGCATCATCGCAGTTGTCCGGGCTTCCTATTTCTGATACTTTTTAATCTGCTCCTAACCCCATTACAGGGTCACATTGTCTTTCAGTAAGCGTCCTTCGCTGTTAAACAACAAATTTTTCTTCTGCAGATCGCTCTTTACCACGTGCAGACGGTATTGTTCTTTTTCAGCGGGCAATTCGATCTTGGTAACAGTCTCGGTTTTACCCCAATCGGCCCATTTGCTCTTGGCCAGACCGTCTTTTACGGCGGCAGGCAATGAAGATTCGCTGATCACCTGCTCGGTGTATTGCCATACGGCTTTATTGGTAAAGCGGGCTGAATAGTGGCCACCATTGTGGTCAAATTCGGCAACGAAACCGGAAAGTTTGTCCTTCCATTCTACATTCGAAGCACTGGGATATTTGCCCTTGAAGGCTTCGGTAACGGTGGCAGGCACGCTGCGCACCTGGGCTAACAAGCTATTGGTCAATGCCAAAGACAATACCAATAACAAAGCGGGGATTATTCTTTTCATACTGCTGATTTTAATTCCAGACTATGCAAATATCAAACCTATCCGTTAAAAGGAAATCTTAAATCCTTTACGCTTCTTCGCCTTCCTCCTGTCTATCTTCCACCTGCCGGCCCGGTTTACCCTCGCGACCAGCGACCACCAGCACAATCTCCCCTTTCACTTCTTTTTTCTTGAAATGATCCCGTACTTCCTGCAAGCTACCACGCGCATTCTCTTCATACAATTTCGTGAGCTCACGGCTTACGCAACAGGCACGTTCAGCGCCAAAATACTGGATCATATCTTCCAGCGTTCGCACCAGCCGGTGAGGCGATTCGTAGAAGATCATGGTACGGTCTTCATCTGCCAGTTTTTTGAACATGGTTTGGCGGCCTTTCTTCTGGGGCAGGAAACCTTCAAACACAAACCGGTTGGCCGGCAAGCCGCTATTGACCAGGGCAGGTACAAAAGCCGTAGCGCCCGGCAGGCATTCTACTTTTACCCCTACTTTGATACATTCCCGGACCAGCAAAAAGCCTGGGTCAGAAATAGCCGGTGTACCAGCATCCGAAACCAGCGCGATCGTCTTGCCCTCCAGCAACTGGTTCACCAGGTGTTGCAACACCTGGTGCTCGTTGTGCTGGTGAAAAGGCGACAAGGGCCTGATCACCTGGTAATGGTTCAGTAATTTAATCGTGGTTCGCGTGTCTTCCGCGAGGATCAGGTCAACCTTTTTCAATACCTCCAGCGCACGAAGGGTAATGTCCTGCAGGTTGCCGATAGGTGTGGGAACAATGTATAACATGCACTATAAAACTGATGACACAGGCCATGTCAACACAAGATCCCTGCCCATACGCATCAGGTCGTTTTATTTTTGAAGGCCAAAGATACAATGATATAGAGAATAAAGACGACCGGAACAGCCAGCCAGCCGAGCAGCAGGGCACTCGCCACCGCTACCACCAGCAGGATGATCTTGGGCAAATTATTCTTCAGGGAGAAGTCTTTGAACTTAAGGGCCAGCAGGGGCAGGTTGCTCACCATCAGGTAGCTGACGATAGCAATGATGGCGTACAGTACCCAATGGTTGACCAGCAGGTTGTTGACAGCTGTTTGCGATCCGTAGAAATAGATGAGCGGTAAGGAGGCGATCAACAGTCCTGCCGCAGGGGTGGGCACGCCTTTAAAGCCATATTGCTGGGTATTGTCGATGTTGAACTTGGCCAGACGCCAGGCGGCCGCACACGGAAAGATAAAGGCTGGCAGCAGCCAGGCCATGCTGACATCGAGGCCATCGGGTTGCTGGGCAAAACTGAGGCGCAGGAACTGGTAGAGAATGAGGCCCGGCGCTACACCAAAGCTCACCGCATCTGCCAGCGAATCGAGTTGCTTACCCATTTCCGAGGAGGCTTTGAACAGGCGGGCTACAAAACCATCGAGAAAATCCACCACGGCACTGAGACCAATAAACAACGAAGCCATGGCCAGGCGCTCGGGGAAGGTGACAAAATACTCACCATCCTGGTCGAATGTATGGGCAATACCATTCTGTGTAATGTATACGATCGCACAGCAACCGAAGAAAAGATTCAGTAATGTAAATAAGTTAGGGATTTGCTTCATAGTACAATTTGATCAGTTGGGCTTTCAGGTTACACTTTACTATTAACGTTTCATCGCAGCTTCTATTTCCTCTACGGTGATAGGTATTTTGGCCATCAGGTCTTTGTTGCCGGTTTTGGTGAGCCAGACATTGTTTTCGATACGTATACCTATCTGCTCTTCTTCGATATAAATGCCCGGTTCGATGGTAAATACCATACCCGCTTCTACCGGCTCGGTTCTGCTGCCCAGGTCATGGACATCGATACCCAGGTGATGAGAAATGCCATGGTACAGGTATTTGCGGTAGGCGGGATTGGTCTTGTCTTCATTTTTGAGGTCCTGCTTGTTGAGCAACCCCAGTTTTACAAACACCTTGCTGGCCTCGGCCCCTACTTTATCGGTATAGGTGGCCAGGGTAATGCCCGGCTTCAGGATGCTTTTGGCATAATTGTGCAGGTGCAGGCAGCCGTTATAAACGTCCTTCTGCCGTTTGCTGAACTTCCCGTTCACGGGTATCGTACGGGTCAGGTCGGCACAGTAGCCACCATATTCCGCGCCGAAGTCCATCAGGATGAGCTCGCCATCCTTGCATGCCTGGTTGTTTTCTATATAGTGCAGGGTACGTGCGCGGTCGCCGCTGGCCACAATGCTGTTGTAAGCAGGTCCGGTAGCCCGCTGCGTCAAAAAGCTGTGGAGGATCTCTGCTTCGATCTCATACTCCATCACGCCGGGTTTTACGAATTTCATGACACGCACAAACGTGTTGTGGGTGATGTCGATGGCCTGTTGCATGACGGCTACTTCCTGCGGTGTTTTCACGGCCCGCAGCCCCTTCATGATCCGGGCGCTGCGCCTATAGTTGTGCAAGGGATAGCGTTCGTGCAGCTCCGCTGCATAGCGGTAATCGCGAACGGGAACGAGGTTGGCCTTGCGGTCGTTTTCGTTGGTATTGAGGTAGATGTTGTCGGCCAGGTGTATCCAGGGCTGCAGCAACGCTTCGAGACTGTCGAGCCAGATAATGGTTTGCATACCCGAGATCTTACGAGCCTCTTCAGCCCGCAATCTTTTACCATCCCATTTCTCTTTCATTTCATTGGGACGTACCAGCACCAGCACTTCCCGGAAACGGGGGTCGGGATTGTTGGGAAAGAGGATAACCATGGTATCTTCCTGGTCGATGCCGCAGAGCCAGTATAGGTCGGCATTTTGTTTAAAGCGGTGGGTGGCGTCGCCATTGGTGGGCAATTCGTCATTGCTGTTGAAAATGGCAATGCTGTTCTTTTCCATCCGGCCGGTGAAGCGTTTCCGGTTTTGCACGAAGATGTTTGGATCAAGCGGCAGGTATTTCATGCGGTAAAAATAATGCTTGGACAGTTAAGCAGATGAAATTCAGCGTTTTTTTGGCTACCGGGGTGGCTAACGGCTTAGGCGGCCCGGGATAAGCTGCCCAGGGGCACTGGTTGGGTTTCCACCAATCACCAATACTTGTCTGCACCAGGTCGGCACACTGTATTCACATAGCCTACAGTAGGTCGATTGATTCTCTACCTATTGCCTAAATGGCCATTTCCTAAGGGCGGTGTTTAGAGGGTGTCTTGACAGGTTTCAGGCAATATTTAGAACATATAGCTACTATCGCCAGCCTATGTGAACCGGATCTGGACCTCGGCAGTAGCTCGGCAGCAGCTCGGGATGAGCTCGGCACCAGCTCGGCAGTAAATTTGACCCCTCCGCCAATCCAACATCCAGCCTGGTCCCTTTGAGCCCCAGGCCAATCCGCCAATCCGGCAGCTACCCGACCCACTGCCGGATCCGCCCGTTTAGCCCGCCTGACAGTTTTTCGTTGTATCATTTTTAACGAAAAAAACTTGTTTTTAGGAATGATTCAGCGAAAGCCATTTATTGTTGAACGCTTACGAAAACTAACAATTGTTAGCGGTATAATAATTAAAAAACAGTGACTTAGATTGGAGGATATTCAATTTTAGCTCGTTTTTGCGCTTTGTATTAGATTTTATTTAATTCTACCTTTACCGTCTAACTCAATAATGTGCTTGTTATGTCAGTACCAACCATCGCTATTCCACTGGATCAGCTAACTCGTATGGGGCTTCGACAGGACCATACGCTGCATTACCAGTTAACCCCCGAAGAACTCGCGCAGGACGTGCTGCGCCTGAACGAAGGAGTCCTTAATGATACCGGTGCCCTCGTTATCCAAACGGGCGAGTTTACCGGCCGCAGTCCCAAAGACAAGTTCACCATCAAGGACGAACTGACTGCCGACACCGTTCACTGGAACGATTTCAACATTGCCCTCGACGAAAAGTACTTCCATATTATTCACCAAAAGATCACCGATTACCTCAACAGCCGCAACGAATTGTGGGTACGTGATGCTTTTGCGTGTGCCGATCCGCGCTACCGCATTGGCATCCGTGTGGTGAACGAAAACCCCGCCATCAACCTGTTTGCCTACAATATGTTCCTGCGCCCAACAGAAGAGCAGCTGGAACACTTCACCGCAGACTGGCTGATCCTGTCGGCGCCGGGTCTGAAGCTTGACCCCCAGGAATGTGGTACCCGTCAGCACAATGCCTCGGTGATCAGTTTTAAGCACCGCACCATCCTGATCGCCGGTACGGGCTACACCGGCGAAACCAAGAAAGGTATTTTCTCTGTACTTAATTATATACTACCGCAGGATAAAGGTGTACTGAGCATGCACTGCTCGGCCAATATGGGTAAGAAAGGCGATACAGCCCTCTTCTTTGGCCTGAGTGGTACCGGCAAAACGACCCTCAGCGCCGATCCGCAACGTAAACTGATCGGCGATGATGAGCATGGCTGGACCAACAACGGCATCTTCAACTTTGAAGGTGGTTGCTACGCCAAGTGCATCGACCTGAGTGAAGAAAAGGAACCCGAGATCTTCCATGCGATCCGTCCGGGAGCACTGGTAGAGAACACACGTTTTCACCCCGGTACCAACCAGATCAATTTCGCCGATAAGACCATTACGGAGAATACGCGGGTATCTTACCCGCTCGATTTTATCAGCAACGCCCAGGAACCCTCGATCGGTAATACCCCTGCCAATATATTCTTCCTGACCTGCGATGCCACTGGTGTATTGCCCCCCATTTCCCGGCTTACCCCGGCCCAGGCCATGTACCAGTTCATTTCTGGCTATACGGCCAAGGTAGCTGGAACCGAAGCAGGTGTTACCGAGCCCAAAGCCACGTTCAGCGCTTGTTTTGGCGCTCCTTTCCTCCCGCTGCATCCCGGCAAATATGCCGCTATGCTGGGCGAAAAGATGAGAAAACACAACGTGAAGGTGTGGATGATCAACACAGGTTGGTCGGGCGGTGGTTATGGTACCGGCAGCCGGATGAAGCTGTCGTACACCCGCGCTATGATCACTGCAGCCCTGGAAGGCAAACTGGATCTTGTGGAATATGCCAATCATCCGGTGTTCGGGATGGCCATTCCACAAAGTTGCCCCGAAGTACCTGCTGAACTGCTCAATCCACGCAATACCTGGGCCGATCAGGCAGCTTATGATGCCGCAGCCCGTAACCTGGCGCAGCAGTTCATCAAAAACTTTGAAAAATACGCTGCCGGCGTGCAGCCCGAAATAATAGAAGCAGCACCTGTAGTATAAATGCTGTCTTTCTTTGTCTATTTTCAGCCGGTCGCTTTCGGGTACCGGCCTGGCCTCAAACGATTCAATTGCCATAGTAAGGGGTGTATCAGATACGATGCACCCTTTTTCTTTGTTTGCCCCCTATGCCTTTAAGGTAGTTTATGAAAGGGGGCTTTATTTTTTATGCCCAACAGACAACCTTCGGCAGGGTCTCTTTCGACTAAAAGAAAGTAGCTTTGCATAGATTTCGTTAAATCCAGACAGGCTTTGAGAGATTTGAAGAATTTCATCAAACTTTGCCGTCGTATCACACAGCCAGCGATATGATCACACATATTTTTACTTTCGTATTGGCAGCCCTGACCGGAGTAGGACAGGCCAGTCTTATCGATTGGTCACCTGCCAGGAGGCTGAACTGGGAAGATTTTAAGGCCGCCCCCGACGCCGCCTCTACCAACGCTGCCCTCACCAGCAGTTCTATCAATGTTGAGTTTGGGTACGACGATGAAGAGCTGTCCTTCACCATCAATTGCCGCTTCGATAAAACAAAGTCGTGGGTGAAGGTCAAGACCAATGATATTCTTTTGCATGAACAGGGGCATTTCGATATTGCAGAATTGCATGCCCGCAAGCTCAACCAGGCATTGAAAGGCTATCGTTTCAACGCCAAAACGGTGAGCGATGATGTGAACAGGATCTACGACAGTGTCATGGTACTCCACCACGCTGCCCAGAATGAATATGATAAAGAAACTGATTTCTCCCGCAAAAAAGACAAACAGCTGATCTGGCAAAAGAAGATCTCCGACAACCTGCAAGACCTCAAGGCCTTTGGCAGCTACGGTACCAAGACCACCCAGAAGTAAACCTCACGGAGAAAACACACCCGCGCGTATGCCAGGCAGGTTCTTTGTCTGATCGCAACCCACAATCATGTCTCCAACAGGATTACTCCTACAACGCGTAGTTGATGCAGTGATCAATCCATCCCAGCTGTGGCCATCTATAGCCACTTACAAGCCTGTTGGCCGGGCACCATTCCCTGCTGGCACCACAAACACGACCGCGTCTTTCTTGTAGCTCCTGACAAACCGGCCACATTGGTTGGCAGGTCGCCATTTTCCGGTATAGCGTTTAAAGATCTCCAACGCGCGTTGTCCTAACCCATACCCGGGGTCCTGGTCTATTTTCAGGCGCTCCAGTACCCCCACACTCGACACCTCAAAACTGATCAGAGCTTTGTAAGTAGCCGGAGGAATATTCCTGGCTACCGAATCGGGCAGCACAGCTGCATTGCGCTGATAGGCATCCCAATCCTTGCCCGGTCCCGACTCGATCTCGACCTTCGTAAAGATCTTCACGAAGTCTTCTTCTTCTTTTGGTGCCTTCTTTACCAGTTGGGCGCTGGCTGTGATCGTAAAACAGGTCATCAATAAGCAGGAAAAAAGGGAACGTATTGTGGTCATACGGCGAGTGGTTGGTTACCGATGAGATGCAACACACGGGTAATTCCATAAACAGCGGAAACGAATTGCGGTCATGCGGCAGGGGAACCAATGGGAGACAGCACGCGCTTAATTAAATAAATAGCAGGGGCATATTGTGATCATACGGCAAGTGGTTATTTACCGATGGGAGGCAACACACGGGTAATTCTATAAAACGGCGGAAACCTATTAAAGTTATACTGCGGGAGGGGGTTACCGAACTATTGAATCTTTTAACAGCGGTAGTTGCTGACCATAGAGCGTATTGAACAGCACGCGAAACTGGTTGACGTTCGACAGACTATCGTGCCAGCCCTCATATTGCCCGTTGGGCAGGTACACCGAATTGAAGTTGATGAAAGACATATCCGGATAGGGACCCGCAGCCTGGATATAACCATGATCGCTCATCAGTATGATCACCGCCTTACCCTGCGTATTGGCTTGCAGTTGGGTAATGAAAGCATTGATCCGCTTGTTGGCGTATACCTGGTATTGCAAAAACTCCGCATCCCGCTGCTTAGCATAGTTTTTCTTATCGCGGGTTGTTGCCGTGCGGCGCACGCCCATACTATCAAAGGCAAAGGGCTCGTGCGGCATCATCAGGTGCAAATAAGTGAACACCGGCCTTTCCTGCTTTCTGGCACTTACTTCCAGGGTACGTGCCATCATCGATTCGTTGTTCTTGACGAAATTGTCGTCCAACTCCCGTTGCCAACCTGGTGCCCATCCCTGCCGGATCATGAATACCGGCAGGTTTTTGCTGATGCGGCTGTACATGGTCTGTTGTGTGATCAGCCGTATATTTTCAGGCAGCAGCCCTTCTTCATAACCCGCCGGAACATGCCTGAAGTCGAAAATGGAATGATTAACTATGGTATATCCCAGCTGTCCAAAATATTGGCACACCCTGTTGTCACGGATGGCGGCCATACCGGCAGCATAACCGAAATGATTATCGATGACGGGCCGGCCATCCAGGTTCAGGTAATCCATATTGAGCATCGACCCCATTGAATAGATGGTGGCAGCATAATTGCTTCTCGAATGCCCCACCACATGAAATCCTTTTTGACGCAGTGTATCTTCAAAGGCCGTGTTGTCATATTGAAAGAACTCCTTCATCCCCTCCCGTCCGAAATAAGCATCGAGTACTACCAGGTATACGGAAGGCTTCGCACACGTATCGCAAGGGGTGATGTGAGAGGCGGCCAGACTGCTATCCGCCTTGTCTTTATGAGGTGCGGTAGCTATCAAAAAGAAAAGATCTATTGCCAGGTAAATGATCAGCAGCAGGTTGATGAACCGTATGGTCCGATCTAGTTTGGCGTTGGTTCGTTTCAACCATAGCCCAAAGAGCACCATGGTCAGCACTACCAGGGGCACAAAATATTGCAGCCGGCTGAGGCCCGCCAGAAAATGCAGGGAGGCGAACGCATCTTGCCAGGCCCCGAAAAACAGGATCAGCACCAATACAAAGGACGTGAAGAGTCCTGCCTTCTGTGACCCGCGCAATACCCACCGGGAGATCCCAAAGATCAACAGGCCCACCGCAGTCAGTTGCGCGCATGTTACCAGTCCATCAGAAAAGGGAATCAAACCACGGTGCTCGCTGTAACCATGCACGAGGAAAAAGATCACCACTCCTACGAAGTGCCAGTTGGTAGTCAGTAGCGCTTTGAGACGTGCCATGGGGTTGCGAGCGAATTAAAACAGTCCATACAACTGGGAATCGATCTTGCTGATGATATCGCCCAGGTGTTCATCGTTTTCAGGGAATTTGTTTTTATCGATATCGATCACCAGCAACGGACCTTCTTTGTAGCTATCGATCCATTTGTTGTAGTAATCATTGAGTCGCTTGAGGTAGTCGAGGCGGATATTTTCTTCGTATTCACGGCCGCGCTTTTGGATCTGTGCTACCAGGGTAGGTACAGAAGCCTTGAGGTAGATCAGCATATCGGGAGGCTGCACCATCGACTTCAGCGTTTCGAAGAAGAGGAAGTAGTTGTCGAAGTCGCGTTTGCTCATCAGGCCCATCTCGTGCAGGTTGGGTGCAAAGATGTGCGCATCTTCATAGATGGTTCTGTCCTGGATCACCGTTTCGGTGCCCCGGTGTATATCGAGCAGTTGATTGAGACGGCTGTTGAGAAAGTAAATCTGCAGGTTGAAGCTCCAGCGGGGCATATCCTCATAGAAATCGAACAGGTAAGGATTGTGGTCCACATCTTCAAACTGCGGTATCCAACGATAATGTTTGCTCAGCAGTTCTGTAAGGGTCGTTTTTCCAGCACCAATATTTCCTGCTACAGCTATATGCTTGGGTTTTTTACTTTTTGCCATCGTAATTAGTTCATAGAATGTCCCAGCTTCCCGGGGGTATAGGCACGGGAAAAATGGACCAAAAATTTAAGGTAATTAATTCTTTTTGGTTTCCGGTTTAAACGGGTCGGAGTTTTTAATAATAATTAAGTCCCATGGCTTGCCGCACTTCGGCCATGGTAGCCTTCGCGCTGGCACGTGCTTTATCGGCACCTTTCTCCATAACTGCCTTCAGGTATGTTTCATCATTGCGGATGGCTTCTGCTTTCTCCCGGATCGGTGCAATGAACTTCACCATGTCTTCTCCGAGTTGTTTCTTAAGATCGCCATAACGGATGTTGCAGTTGTTGTAGTCATCATTGAACTTCTGGATGACGTCTTCACTGCTCACCAATTGCATCAGCAGGAATATATTCTCGATGTAGTCTGGTTTGGGCGTATTAGGCTCGGTGGGACCACTGTCGGTCTTGGCTTTCTTAACCTTGTCCATGATCTGCTTATCACTGTCAGAAAGATACAGGGTCGCGTTCTGGTTTTCGCTTTTGCTCATCTTACCGGCGCCATCGAGGCTGGGTACTTTCACCAGTTGCTGTCCATAGTTGAAGGCAAAGGGTTCCGGAAATACCTCGCCGTAACGGTGGTTGAAACGGTTGGCATAGGTACGCGCCATTTCCAGGTGTTGCTCCTGGTCTTTGCCCACGGGTACTTTGGTTGCGCGGTGCAGCATGATATCTGCCGCCTGCAGTACGGGATAGGTCAACAAACCGGCATTGATGTTCTCGGGTTGCAAACGCACCTTGTCTTTGAAGGTGGTCGTCTTTTCGAGCTCACCCATATAGGCCAGCATATTCAGGTAGAGATACAGTTCGGAAGTTTCGAATACATGGCTCTGGCAATAGAGCGCCACTTTATCGGTATCGATGCCGCAGGCGATGTGCTCGGCCAGTACGCGGTGAATATTTGCCTTCAGTTCTTTCGTGTCGGGATGGGTAGTCAGCGCGTGCAGGTCGGCCACCATGAAATAACAGGTGAACTCCTCCTGCATCTTCACAAAATTCCTCAACGCACCGAAATAGTTGCCCAGGTGCAAATAGCCGGTGGGGCGTATGCCACTCATAACAATCTGTTGCTGATCACGCTTTTCCATAGGGCGCGAAGATAAGGTAGTTACCGAATCCGCGTACCGGAAATCCTGTGTCTTTCCAGCCGATTTTAGCATCCCCTGCAATGTTTTTTGAGCTATTTTTGTTTGGTATGGAAGTCAATGACGTATTAGTGGAAAAACTGGCCAACCTGGCACGCCTGCAGTTCAGTGAGGGCGAAAAAGAAATTATCAAGCATGACCTGCAACGAATGATCCATTTCGTCGACAAACTCAATGAACTGGATACCACCGGCGTAGAACCCCTGCTGCACATGAGCGACAATGACAATATGTTGCGCGAAGATGTCGTCAAGGGTTCGGTCAGCCGGGAAGAAGGCGTCAGGAACGCTCCGGCAACGGATGGCGTATTCTTCAAGGTGCCCAAAGTAATCCGTAAAACGGAAGCCTGAATCAGCCAGCCGTCGGGAGGATCACTCCACCCCGTCCGGTAAACCAAACGAAACCAAACCATGAGCAAGTCTATCATCCACCTTGAACAGATCCGCAAGAGCTATTTTATGGGCAAACAGGAGATCCGCGTACTGAAGGGTATCGACCTCGATATCCTGAAGAACGAATATGTGGCCCTGATGGGTCCTTCCGGATCGGGTAAAAGTACCCTGATGAACATTCTCGGGTGCCTCGATACGCCTACGGCGGGTCAATATATACTGAACGGGCAAGACGTCAGCAAGATGGGCGACGACGCCCTGGCCGACGTGCGTGGCTCAGAGATTGGTTTCGTTTTCCAGCAGTTCAACCTGCTGCCCCGTCTTACCGCACTGGAGAATGTGGCCCTGCCCCTGGTCTATGCAGGCGTGCCCAAGAAGCAGCGTACGGAAATGGCCGTAGAGGTGATCAGGCAGGTAGGCCTTGAAGAGCGGATGCACCACAAACCCAATGAAATGTCGGGTGGACAAAACCAGCGTGTGGCCATTGCCCGTGCCCTGGTCAACAACCCCTCGCTGATACTCGCCGATGAGCCTACCGGTAACCTGGACACCAAAACCTCCATCGAGATCATGGAGATCTTTGGCAGGATCCAGTCCGCCGGCAACACCGTTGTACTTGTTACCCACGAAGAAGATATTGCCAACCATGCCCACCGGATCGTACGCTTACGCGACGGGGTGATCGAAAGCGACAAGCGCCGCGCCGATCAGCTGGCAACTGTTTAATGCATCCCGAAGCCCTCACCCCAGCCCCTGCCTTTGGCGGGCTTACCGATCATTCATCCAAGCAACTATTGATAATGGCATTCAGGATCTATACCAAAACCGGCGATAAAGGAACTACCTCGCTGATTGGCGGCACCAAGGTGCCGAAATCGCACCTGCGCATCGAAGCCTATGGCACCATCGATGAGCTGAATTCTTTTATCGGCCTGTGCCGCGACCTCATCACTGACAAGGATGGCCGTGACGTATTGCAGGAAGTGCAGGACCGCCTTTTTACGGTAGGAGCAGCCCTTGCCTGCGACCCGGAAAAGGAGACGAAAATGGCCATCCCCGACCTCAAGGAGTCCGATATACAATATCTCGAAAAAGAAATAGACCGGATGACGGAGGCCCTGCCGCCCATGAAGTATTTTATCCTGCCGGGCGGACATCCGACCGTATCGCAACTGCATGTAGCCCGCTGCGTATGCCGCCGTGCCGAACGCTGTTGTGTAAGATTGGAACTGGAAGGTCAGTCGGTGGAGCCTGTTATTCTACAATATGTAAACCGGTTGAGTGATTACCTCTTCGTACTGGCCCGCTTTGTAGGCCAGCAGCTGCAGACGCCGGAAATTCCCTGGAAACCCCGGGTTTAAGCCACCAGATAACCATCTTTCATGTGCAGGATCCTGTCGCTCATTTGGGCGAGTTCCTCGTTGTGGGTAACGATCAGGAAGGTTTGATTGAACTGCTTGCGCAGGTCGAAGAATAGCTGGTGCAGTTCCCGCGCATTGGCCGAATCGAGGTTGCCGGTAGGTTCGTCGGCAAAGACGATGTCCGGGTTATTGATCAGCGCCCGGGCTACCGCTACCCGTTGCTGCTCGCCACCCGACAAGGCCTGCGGCTTGTTTTCGAGCCGGCCCGCCAATCCCAGCATATTCAGTAACTCGACGGCCCGGTCGGCCACCTCCTTTTTTTTGTGACCTGCCATCCAGCCCGGAATGCAGACATTTTCCAGGGCCGTGAATTCGGGCAACAGGTGGTGAAACTGGAATACGAACCCGATGTGGCGGTTGCGGAATGCCGCTACCTGCTTATCGTTGAGAAAATTAATAGCCTGGTTATTGATGGCGACCGTGCCCTTGGAAGGGTGATCGAGTGTCCCTAAAATGTGTAACAAGGTACTTTTTCCCGATCCCGAAGGCCCCACAATACTGGCAATTTCTCCCTGCTGGATCGTAAGATCCACCCCTTTCAGTACCCAAAGCTGGTCGTAATATTTTTGTATGTTGGTGGCCGTTAACATGAAATATGCATTAAGAAACAAAGCGTCAAGATACTACAAACCATTGGCTTCGCGCCCGGTCTTCGCGCAAAGCGCATGATTTAAGAAATAGTTGTTGCCGGATTTCAAAGATAGATTTGGTTTTTTCCTTAAGAAAGTTACTTTTGCGGAAAATTGCCGGGTATCGTTTTTACCAGCCGGAAAAAGAAATCCAGCATGGCACAACACAATCCGGGAAATTATTGTTAGTTTTTGCTACCTGTTGTCAGGACACACAACAGGTTTTCCTGATAAATTTAAAACAGGCACCTCATGTTTTGGACACTTGAACTTGCATCATATCTTGAAGACGCACCCTGGCCTGCAACCAAGGATGAATTGATTGACTACGCGATCCGTAGCGGCGCCCCCATCGAAGTAGTAGAGAACCTACAGGAACTCGAAGATGAAGGTGAGATCTATGAAGGGATTGAAGATATCTGGCCCGATTACCCCAGCCAGGACGACTTCTTCTTCAACGAAGACGAATATTGATTTACCCTCCCACTTTATTTGATAGGAGCGGGCTCTGGCAGCCCGCTTTTTTTATGCTCCCTATTGCAGCATCAGCGGGTAGCCACCAAGACAAAGGGCAGATCACCGTTGCCGGTCATCTGCCCTTATCTTTTTCTTATTCTTTCACATCAGGCTGTGGTTATCTTTCCACAACCTGAAGCTTTGTTATTTTTCCATTTGATCGATCACGGCCTGGGTTACGCCGGTGAAGGAGAAACCACCATCGTGGAAAAGGTTCTGCATGGTCACCATTTTGGTGAGGTCGCTGAACAGGGTCACACAATAATCGGCACAATCATCGGCAGTAGCATTGCCCAGCGGGCTCATCTTCTCCGCATAGCTGATGAAACCGTCGAATCCTTTTACGCCACTACCCGCAGTGGTTCTTACAGGAGATTGCGACACGGTATTTACGCGTACCTTTTTGCGTACACCATAATGGTATCCGAAGTTGCGGGCAACCGCTTCCAGCAGCGCCTTGGCATCGGCCATTTCATTGTAATCGGGGAACACACGCTGGGCAGCGATATAGGTAAGCCCTACTACGCTGGCGTGCTCATTGAGTGCGTCCATATCCCAGGCCGTACGCAATACGCGGTGCAGGGACATAGAAGAAATATCGAGTGTCTTTTGATTGAAACCGTAGTCGATACCGGTGTAATGTTTACCCTTGCGCACGTTCATGCCCATGGCCACTGAGTGCAGCACGAAGTCGATGCCACCACCAAAATGCTTCATGGACTCTTCGAACAGCTTCTTCAGATCGTCCATATTGGTTACATCGGCCGGGATTACCGGAGCCTGTGTAGTTTCGGCCAGTTTATTGATCTCCCCCATACGCATGGCTACGGGTGCATTGGTCAATACGAGTTGTGCGCCTTCCTCGTGGCAGCGCAGTGCGGTTTTCCAGGCTATGGACTTTTCATCCAGGGCACCAAAAATGATCCCTTTTTTTCCTTTTAGCAGGTTGTACGACATAACAGGTTTATAGTTTATTGTTTTTACGCTGGTGAAGGCGTAAAAATAGGAATATTTGAGGACAGCAGCGCATAGACCTTCATCAACATCAGCACGCCCAGGGCCACCAGCCCGATATTGGCGGCGATCATCAACAAGGTATAACCTACCAGCGCACCCAGGGTGCGGCTACCGATGATCTTTTCATTGAAGAAGTGATACACGTGTACACCCAGCAGTATGACGGCTGCGCCAAGCACGGGGAACAGGAATATTTTGAGGAGGGGCAACATGCTTATTCTGCCTCGACTTTGAATACCGTCCACTTGAGGACGAATACCACCAACGTGGTGTAAACGACTGTAAAGGCAAGGAAAATTATACAATATGCCAGAAACCGCCACGCCGATTCGCGGGGGCGGGTCAGTTTTAACAGGTATTTATTCATGTAAACAGCCGGTATCAACCCCAACAGCAGGCAGGTGATCAACAGCAAGGGATTGTTGAAGATCGCAGGCATGGGCTTAGTTCATCACCATTTCCCGTGCATTCTCCAAGGCGGCCGCAGTAGGCTTCTCCCCACTGAGCATCTTGGCGATGGCGGTAATACGCTCCTCCTGCGACAACAGGCGGATGCTGGTTTTGATCGTATCGCCCTTGATCTGTTTGTATACGAAGTAGTGGGCATCGGCCTTGCCAGCAATTTGCGGCTGGTGGGTAATGGCGATCACCTGCCGTTTTTTGGCCAGGTCTTTCATGATCACCCCTACCTGCTTCGCTGCCTCGCCCGAAATACCGGTATCGATCTCATCGAAGATCAGGGTACCCAGGTCGAGCGACTGGGCTACCAGTGATTTGATGCACAACATCAGGCGGCTCAACTCACCACCCGAAGCCACCTTGCGGATGGGTTCGAAGCGATTGCTCTTGTTGGCATCGAACAGGAACTCGATGGCATCGAGGCCATGCGCCTGCAATGTATCGGTTTTCTGCAGGTCTACCTGCAGGCGTGCATTGGGCATCCCCACCTGCGCCAGCAGTTTGTTGACCTTATCTTGCAAGGGTTTGATTTGTTTAGCGCGGTTTTCGGACAGGGTGCCGGCCAATGCCAGGGCTTCCTGCTGGAACTTCGCCACGTTTTTCTCCTGGCTCAGGATGGCCTCGTCGATATTCAATACTGCTTGCAGTTTTTCTTCCAGCGTCGCTTTGATAGCAAGTAACTCTGCCGTGGTTTTCACGCCATGTTTCTTCAACAATTTATAGCCAACGGCCATGCGGTCGTTGAGTTGTTCTATACGCTGGGGATCGTATTGCACATGATCATTGATGCGCTCTACCTCATCGGCGATATCCTGCAGTTCGATCTGCGCCGACAACAGGCGTTGCACCAGAGCAGGCAGGTCCGCATGCAAGCCGGTATAGCCCGACAGCTGGTTGCACATGGATTTGAGCTGCTGCACCATCGGCTGTTCGCCTTCATTCAACTCATAGTTGACCTTGGTGAGGGCCGTCTTGATCCCTTCCGAGTTGCTCAGCAACTTGAGCGTAGTGTCGGTTTCTTCCAGCTCATTTTCTTTGAGGCCGGCCTCTTCCAGCTCGGCAAACTGGAACTTATTATAGTCGTATTCTTTGGTAAACTGGTTCTTCTGCCCGAGGAGGCTATCGAGTTCGTGTCGTGCCTGTTGCCACTGCGTGTATACGGTGCGGTATTGTTGCAGCAGGCTGGCATGACCGGCCAGCGCATCGAGCACATCGCGTTGAAAGTTGGCAGCGCCCAGGTCGAGTGTATCGAACTGGCGGTGCAGGTCGACCAACAGCGAACTGAGTTGACGCAGTTGCTCGAGGTTGACGGGGGTATCGTTCACAAATGCCCTCGATTTGCCGTTGGCGGCAATCTCACGGCGGATCACCAGTTCCTCTTCGGCATCGAGGTCATTTTCCTTGAGGAAAGATTTGATCGCTTTCTGACCATGGGTATCGAAAGTGCCTTCCGCCACGCTTTTCTTGGTACGGTCGAGCAACACGGAAGAGTCGGCCCGGTCGCCCAGGATCAGCGACAGCGCACCCATCAGGATGGATTTACCCGCGCCCGTTTCACCGGTAATGATGTTCAACCTACCCGAGAAGTCGATCTCTATCTCGTCGATGATGGCGTAATTCTGAATAAAAAGTTTTCTAAGCATAGGAATTCAACGATGGGGCAAATTAGCTAATCCGGTCCTATTTCAGTAAAGTTGTTATCCTCATGGGGAAAATCTTCATAGAGGTGTCGTATGGTTACAGCGCGGGCCATCCTGGTCTTTACTCTTTGCACCGGCCGATGCCGGCTTTGGCGCGTTGATCGAGGGAGTTCTTGAAATCGTGGTCTTTCATGCTGATGCATTTTTCGAACCAGGTGATGGCCGTTTGCTTATCACCCCGATTCTCCCAGATATAGCCGATGTGGAGGGCTGCCCGGGCAGCGAAATATTCTTTGCGGTTCTCGCCCAGGGCGATCGCTTCTTTATAATAGGCAATGGCTTGTGTATCGGCCCCCAGATCGTCGTAGATACGACCCACCCGGTAAGAAAACTCCAGCCGGTCTTCGGGCAGGGTAAAATCGCCCACCGTCTTCCCATGCAGCAATCGCAACGCATCGCGGTGATAGCCCCCGTCGTTGAGCAACCTGGCCTGCAGCAGCAGGCGGTTGGGCCAGCGGGTCGATTTGCTTTCTTTTTGGGCCAGCTTATCGGCATCGGTTTCTGTATTGCCACGTTTCGCGATCTCTTTGCGGTACCAGTCGGCCTTTGCCTGGTCTTTTTGCAGGTAATAATGATAGCTCAATTTCAACAGCACTTCTTTCACATAGAACTTACCCTTGAAATTGCGAATGAAGTTCTCAAAATAGACGTTGGCATCGGGTTCGAGGTGGTATAGCTTGGCAAATCCCATTTCCATATCCCAGACCGGCGACGCCAGGTATTCGGGTCCGCTATTCCTGGCCTTGAGCAGCTGCAAGGCTTTTTCTGCCTGTTGGCTATTGAGGCTGAGGTTGGCCGCCAGGTAGGCAAACAGGTTGTTGTTGACAACGTCCAGTTGCTGACGGGCGATGAAGGCAGCCACTTCTTTTTTATCGTTGTTCATGTAGAACTGCAGGTAGCAGTAAAAAAAGATGGCTTCCTCCCTGAACAGCTGACACCACTCATCCTTCCCATTCAGGAACTGGTTTACTTTTTCCATGCCCCCCTTCATACTTCCCTTCATGCCCATCAGATTGCTGAGCCATTTATACCCGTCGGGGATGGTGGCGATCACCATCTGCATAGAACCATAATATAGCTGGGTAGGCGAAAAGCCCGGATGGCTTTTCAAATTCTCTTTGGCCTGCAGGAAGGACCGGCGAAACTCCCAGCCGGCATCCCAGCGTTCACCAAACTTGACGCGCATGGCTGCTCCCTGAAAATGCAGGACCATTTTCGTAAACAGGAAGAAAGGAGAGTTCTTAGGTCCTTCGTCCATAGCCTCAAGCCGTTCGGCTACTTTGGTAATGCGTACTTTGTATTCGGCGGGATCTTCGTTGAAGAAGATGGTGAAGAAGTCGATATAGTTCTCCAGGAATTGCGGGATCAGGTTATCGGGATGCTGTGCCTTTTCGGCATCGAGCAGGCGCTGGCCATTGGCCAGCCGCAACTGTATGATCTCTTTGTAAGCCTGCCGGCAGGTAGTATTGAAATCAAAGTTTTTTTGTGCTGCAACGGGCAACACGGCAACCAGCAGAAACAATAAAAAATAACTACACGACCGGTGGATCATAGCTGCTGCAATATAATACTAAATAATAGCGGGGCCGTGGTACGCCCGTAAACAACCAGTTACCTGCCAGCGAAGACAACAAAAAAAGGGCCATTCATTGCTGAAGGCCCTTTATGATCTTTACGATTTGAGTTGTTGTGCCCGGATCGGATAACGTTCCGGTAAATGATACCGACTTGCGGTCGACACTTACTTGATCTCGATGCTGTCGAACAGGTCGCGGTCTACGAGGATACGACCACAGTTTTCGCAAACGATGATCTTCTTACGCTGACGGATCTCGCTCTGACGTTGAGGAGGGATCGCGTTGAAGCATCCACCACAAGCATCACGCTCTACAGGTACTACAGACAGACCGTTGCGGTAGTTCTTACGAATACGATCGTAAGAATTCAGCAGGCGCTCTTCTACTTTTTCGCGTGCATCAGAAGAGAGTTTATTGAAGTGTGTCTCTTCTTTCTCCGTACCGGCGATGATCTTTTCGAGTTCGCCTTTCTTGGTACCGAGTACACCTTCTTTGCCGCCAATGTTCTTTTTGGCTTTGTCGAGTACCACTACTTTTTCGGCGATCTCTTCGTTGGCATCGCGGATGTGTTTTTCAGCCAGCTTCATTTCCAGTTGCTGCATTTCGATCTCTTTGTTGATCGCTTCGAACTCGCGGCTGTTCTTTACGTTCTCGCTTTGCTTTTCGTATTTCTTGATCAGAGCTTCTGCATCCTTGATCAGGTTCTTCTTGGTGTTGATGAACTCCTGAATGCCGTTGATCTCCTCTTCAATACGTGTCTGACGGGCATGTAAGCCCTGGATCTCATCTTCCAGATCGCTCACTTCCATCGGCAGCTCACCTTTTAAAATCTGGATCTCATCGATCTTCGACTCGATCTTTTGGAGGGTAACCAATGAGGATAATTTTTCCTCAACAGAATACTCTTTTACGTTAGCCATATATGCTTTATGGTTTTTTTATTTGCAGATAAGTTCTCCAAATTGCTTTGGCCAGATCAGACGAAGTAACGTACCGGGTTGGTTTTCACTTCGCTTTTAAGGACGGCAAAGGTAGTAAATTTTTCCAGCAAAACCCTCACCAGCAGGTCGGCGGTAAACTGCTCGCTTTCGTAATGCCCGATATCGGCGATCACGAGGCGGTTGTTGGCGTCGAAAAACTCGTGGTATTTCATGTCACCGGTCACATAAAAGTCGGCGCCTACGGCTAAAGCCCTGGAAACCAGAAAACTACCAGCTCCCCCGCAAACGGCCACTTTTCGTACCGGCTTGTCGAGCAGGGGGGTATGACGGATCACCCGGAGCCCAAATTGGTCTTTGAGCAGGGTCAAAAAGGCTTTTTCCTCCAGTAGGTCCGGCAACTCACCTACCAGCCCGGCTCCTATACCAGGATGATTATTAGCGAGTTCCAACACATCGTAAGCTACCTCCTCGTATGGATGGGCAGTGATCAGGGCTTTCACGACGGCACCCTGTTGCCAGGCCGGGAATATGATTTCCAGCCTCACTTCCCGCTCTTCGTGCAGTTCGCCGGGCTGGCCCACAAAGGGGTTGGTCCCCTCCCCACCTTTGAAGGTACCGGCTCCTTCGACTCCAAAACTGCAGTCGCTGTATTGGCCAATATGCCCTCCGCCGGCGGCAAATATGGCATCACGTACTTGGTTGGCCTGGGCGAGCGGGACAAACGTATACAGCTTTTTCAGGGTAGCCGATTTGGGCGCCAGGATCTGGCGTTTGATGAGCCCCAGCTTGTCGGCGATCATACCGTTCACGCCGTCCAGTACATGATCGAGGTTGGTGTGGATGGCGTAGATCGCGATATCCTGTTTGATGGCGGCAATCACCGTTTTCTCTACATAGTTTTTCCCGTTGATCTTTTTCAGCCCCCCGAAAATGATGGGGTGATGGGCCACGATCAGGTTGCAGCCCCGACTTACAGCTTCGTTGACCACCGCCTCTGTAGCATCGAGGGTGCATAGTACCCCGTTGCACTCCCAGGCAGGGTCGCCGGTCAGCAACCCGGCATTATCGTATCCTTCCTGCAGGGAGGGAGGGGCAATGGATTCAAGATGGGCGATGATGGTGGCAATGTGCATGTTTGAGCATTTTTAGGAGGTACTGCATCGATACGGGCATCGCTGCAACCCGACAAAATTCGGGAATTGGGTGCAAAGACGCTACAGCCGGCATAAAGATCAGCGTGCTGTCCCCATTTATCTATAGCATGGAAGCATAAAACAACATTGAAAGTTTTAAATTAACCCCGCCCCGGTTAGCTTACAACCTACATGGTTAAAATATACGCAATTGTTTTATTTAACCATCAATTGTCCATGTTATGTTATTTTTGACTAATATGCAATCCATGTTAAACATAGTTTCGTATACCATAGTACGACATCGGAACTGCTAACCCGGTTCCTGCCGAATGACCTCACTCCTTTTTGTTCTTAGCCTGTTTTGATACCCCTGCAAATTGCCCTGTAGGAATTTGATTTGTGAAACCAAACCGTGACTTCATGTCTAGGATCTTTCCGGCAGAGATGATGCAGGATACTGCCTATACCTGGCTGCCCAGGGTGCAGCCCAAGAGCCAGATCATCTATACCCTAGTTTTGGGGGCAGTACTGACTGCCCTGATCGCCTCGATCTTTATCAAGATCGACGTATCTGTCAATGTACCAGGTATCATCCGGCCCGTTACGGAAAAATCGGAATTGCGCAGCCTGAGTACGGCCCGTATCCTGACGGTACACGTAAAAGAAGGTGAACATGTGCAGGAAGGGCAATTATTGATGAGCCTGCGCCATGAGGTGACCGACGACAAGCTCGATCAGGCCGGCTTCGAACTGTCACAACGCGCTACGCATATGCACGACCTCGCGCTACTGGCGCGGGGGGCCGGCACCGCCAAACTCAACTCCAATCTGTATAAGCAGCAATACCTCAGCTTTCAGGCCGGCATGGCCGAAAAGCGGTCCGTTGTCGAAAAGCTGAAGTCGGACTTTCAGATGTACAGCAAGCTGTACGAAGAAAAGGTGGTGGCCAAAAAAGAATACATAGAAAAAAAGTTCTCCTACGAGCAGGCCCGGGCCTCTTACGAGTCGGCCGTTGCGGCACAGCATAGTCAGTGGCAGCAGGAGCTGGAAAAGCTAAAGCTCGAATCCCGTCAGTGGGAGGCTGGTAGAAAAGAGCTGCAGCGCGAAAAAGACATGCTCGAGATACGCGCACCGGTAAGCGGTACCGTTCAGCAATTCAATGGTCGCTATGAGGGCGGCTCTGTGCAGGCAGGTGAGATGCTCGGTTATATCTCGCCCGATTCGGGCATGGTCGCCGAAGTGTATGTATCTCCGCAGGACATCGGCTATATCCAAACAGGTATGCCCGTAAAATGCCAGGTCGATGCCTTCAACTACAACTCCTGGGGCATACTGCCCGGAAAGGTCATATCGGTCGACAATGATTTCACCGTCATCAATGATGCTACTTCCTTCAAAGTAAAATGTGTACTCGATAAAAGCTACCTGCAACTATCCAATGGCGTAAAGGGCAACCTCAAAAAAGGGATGACCTTGCAATGCCGGTTCATACTGGCCCGCCGGGGTATTATGCAGCTGCTCTATGAAAAGGCCGACAGCTGGATCAATCCCAACTCCGGTCCTGTAGCTGCCAGATAACATCCAATTCGTCAACCGTCCACCGCCAACACACTATGAAAAAAGCCATCAAAGTAAAACAACACGACATTACCGACTGCGGAGCAGCCTGTCTTCAATCCGTTTCTGCCCATTATAATTTACAATTACCGATCGCTACCATCCGCCAGTATGCGGGTACCGATACCAAGGGCACCAACGTGCTCGGACTGATAGAAGCCGCCACCAAAATAGGATTCGATGCAAAGGGCGTAAAGGGTAATTTTGAAGCCCTGTTCAATATGCCCGTGCCTGCCATTGCGCACGTAGTACTCAATAAAAAAATCGTACACTATGTGGTGATCTACAAGATCACCAAAGAATTCATCCTCCTCATGGACCCGGCAGACGGTGAGCTGCACCAATATAAGCATGATGCTTTCAAAGAGATCTGGACGGGGGTTATCATCCTGCTGATGCCGGCATCGCATTTTCAGGAAGGCAATGAGAAGATATCGCATATCCGCCGTTTCTGGCTACTGCTGCGGCCTCATAAAGAAGTGACCACCCAGATCATCTTTGGCTCAGCCATTTATACGATCCTCGGCCTCGCGACTTCCTTTTACGTGCAAAACATCGTGGACCATGTATTGATCGGGGGCAATACCAGGCTCCTGAACATGATGGGCCTTACGATGATCCTGATCCTGTTGTTACAACTCGTGATCGGTGCCTACCGGAGTATTTTTGCGCTTAAGACCGGACAGCAGATCGATGCACGGCTGATACTGGGCTACTACAAACACCTGCTGCGATTACCGCAACAGTTTTTCGATACCATGCGCGTGGGGGAGATCACTTCGCGTATTACCGATGCGGTCAAGATCCGGGCCTTCATCAATGAAACGGCTACCACGCTGGTGGTGAATGTATTCATCGTTGCTTTTTCTTTCCTCGTCATGTTCCTCTATCAATGGAAGCTGGCCCTGCTGGTGCTGAGCATTATCCCGGTATACTTGTTGCTATATACCGTCAGCAACCGGTTCAATAAGAAATGGCAGCGCAAGTTGATGGAGCACAATGCCGAACTGGGCGGCCAGTTGGTCGAATCCCTGAATACGGTCAGTACGATCAAAAGATTTGGCCTCGAGGAACACGCCAACCTGAAAACAGAATCTAAATTCATCAAGCTGCTGCGCACCATTTATAGTACCAGCATCTTCGGTATCCATGCGGGCAATGTTGGCAGCTTTGCCACGAGCCTGCTGGTAGTATGTTTATTATGGACCGGCGCCTATATGGTCGTTAACCGCAGCCTGTCGGCTGGCGAACTTCTTTCCTTCTATTCACTCATTGGGTATTTCACCGGGCCTGCGATGGGTATCATCGGCGCCAACAAGAGTATGCAAGACGCCCTCATCGCGGCCGATCGCTTATTCGAGATCATGGACCTTGAGCAGGAAGATACTACCCGTAAAGTAAAACTGGTAGCCGGAGAAACGGGTAATATCGTTTTTCAGGATGTTAGTTTCCGCTATGGCACACGCGTAGAAGTCTTCCGCCAATTCAGCCTTAATATTCCCGGTGGGTGTATTACGGCCATCGTGGGAGAAAGCGGCAGCGGCAAATCGACGCTCATGTCACTCCTGCAACATATCTACCCGGTCAAAAGCGGACATATCAGCATTGGTGGCAAGGATATCAAATACCTGGATATGGAAAGCCTGCGTCAGCGGGTGAGTGTTGTACCACAACAAGTAGACCTGTTTGCCGGCTCAGTGCTCGAGAACATCGCCGTGGGCGATCTGGAACCAGATATGCAACGTGTCCTGAATATCTCCAAGGAACTGGGAATTATTGAATTCGTAGAGCAATTGCCTGCGGGATTCAATACCTGGCTTGGGGAACATGGCGCCACACTATCTGGAGGCCAGCGTCAAAGATTGGCAATCGCTCGGGCACTGTACCGTCAACCAGACATTCTCATCATGGATGAGGCGACCTCCTCCCTCGATCCTATTGCCGATTCGCTGGTGCAACAAACCTTGCAAAGGTGGCGAAATGCCGGCAAAACGATCATCGTGATCGCACATCGGTTAAGTACAGTAGTCAATGCCGATAAAATTGTGGTATTGAAGAACGGACAGCTGCATGAAGAAGGTTCCCATCAGCAGTTGTTGGCCAACAAGGCCATGTATGCGCAACTTTGGGAACAACATCAGGGAATGATACCCGTGTAGCATTTCCCTCCAAATTAAATCTTACATGAAAAACAAAGGCCGACCAAAAATGCAACCAAGGCCGATCCAAAAACCTGTTGAAATTATGTTACCAGAAACCATTTCGCCGACAGAGTTGATCGCGACGAAGATCAGAACACTGAGAAGGAACCGGGAATATTCCCAGGATTACATGGCGCTGATGTTACATATTTCCCAAAATGCCTACAGTCGGCTGGAGAATGGGAAGACCCCGATTACGATCGACCGCTATTACGAGATCTGCCAGATACTGCAGGTAAAACCTGCTGAACTAATGGACCTGGTAGAGCTGCCCAAACCCAAGGCAGTGTGGAGGCGCAGTAGTTTCTAAGAACTGAATGATCATCCCTGATGGCCGCCCTTCTGGCAGGCACTGTTACTGAGCGAGAACGGTGCTTTTCCCGTTCATTAGGTATTTACCCTGGTAACACCCACCTATTGTTATAACGATCACCGGCTCATTCCAACGTAAAAGGATGGCCCGGTAGGTTATGTTGTTGATGACAAAGTTGCTCCTGACAGAACTATGCGAAAACCTATTGTTCCTAACATCCCCTCGGCTTAAACTGTTGTTTCGCTACGGACTTTGCTTTGTATTGCAAGCTCATCCACACAGCTTTTGCCTGATAGTGTTCGTGTTCCTCGGGCTGGAAATTTGCCGCTGGCTTCCTTCAGATTCCACCTCGCGATGGACACCCTTGCCGTAAGCTAGTGGTTGGCGATTACATACCCCCATAACGGACTTACACCGTCGATTTTATCGCCATGCATGGCGCACACGAAAAGGCCGGTCTAACAACCGGCCTTTGTGGCTTCAGAAGGTCATTCTGTTTGCCTGTGTCACCGTCCAAGTGAATACGTTTACTTCATCAGGCCTTACTAACCTATTGGTTCATGTGTAGACTGATGTGCGGGAATACGTTGTGTGCCTGGATGGATGGATCGTGCTTGCCTTTCCTGAATTAGATAGTAGGCAGCTTGATACCAGCGATAACAGCAGCAAGGCTTGCACCTACTGCACCTACAGTGAGGCCAGCTGTGTTCAGCAGGCTACCGAGGCCAGCACCTGTCAGTGTGAGTGCGTTACCAGCACCGGTAGTGATACCACCCAGGCCAGTGAGAGCGTTGCCAAGACCGCCCAATGCGGAGTTCAGACCAGTGAACAGGCCATCAAGACCAGCACCACCATTGATTGCTGCGATTTCTGTCTCGGACAATGCTTCGAATTGATCAAAGTTTCTCATAAAATGACTTTTAAAAATAAAGGAATTTTGATGGGTTAAAATTGCCCTTAATCCACATATTTACCTAACCACCCAATGGTTAAATTATAGCCCTGAGTTGTAATACCGGTGTGGGTTTCAGCCGATCGAGTTTTTTAGAAATGAGCGACTCGCAAGGGCTATAGCCATTTTTCAACAAGCATTGATCAATGTCAAATTATACCACTTCAGGATGGCCACCTATTTTAGAAATGAGCTAAAACATGGCATTATTAATGCAACAAAAATGGGCATTGTATACGCGGCTTTGCAACAAAACCAGGCGAGCCACCCCTGTAGATACGGGCGCTTTGCAACAGTGCAGTCCGTGACCATACCCGTAGAAGACGTTATCAATACCCTAATGAGGTCTGTTGCCTGCCGCGTCTGATCACCACGCCGGGATATTGCGCCTTGTATATATACATGACCCGGGCCGCAAACACGGATACCATCAGCCATAGCAACTGCCATCCGTGGCAAGCCACAGCAATAGATAGGTCTGTTGCCTGATAAAGAATAATGAAGCGAAGTAGAAACGGGTCCCGGAGGCCCTCATTTACCGGCGGCCTAGCGGGGAGCCGGCGCCATCATACCCGGTGGACGGGCAATAAAAAAGGCCGGTTGTGCCCCGGCCTCTTCTGACTATATATTCCCGACGATTATATAGGCAGATTTGGTAAATTCAAGCCCAGAGAAGCGAGCAGAGATTTAACGAGGTCCAGCACAGTGGTGAGCAATGGTCCGATCAAAGGAATACCATCCAGTACGCCACCACCGTTGATGTTCATCATTTCTTTCTCTGTCAAGGGAGAAAACTGATTGTTTTTCATAATAATAGTGTTTTTAAGGTAATGAATTATTTACCTCTATAAAGGTGACTTAACTACCCGGAGTAACCTAAACGCATAGGGGATAAATTATACTCGTTACGGTTAAAGGCACAGGCATGCAAATTGTATAGACTTGTAATGCCCAACCATAAATTCAAAACGATGCGCACCACCTGGCTGATCTTACTGGCAATGGTATTGGCCGGCATTGCCATGTACTATGTCGCTAACCGTCAAAAGCCTGTATCTCCGTACGACACCATTTCCATTACCAACACAGCAGACTCCATTAGCCAAAAGGTCAGGGTTTTCGTAGCCTATGATCCTGCCGAGGTAAGCTTTCGGGACAGCACCTGGTACGAACACGATTCAATTCCCCTCAAAGAATTGTCTGTTCACCAAACGCTCAACACTTTTGACAAGCATTATACCAACGCCACCCTTTACATCGACTATGGCCACCAATGGTTTTATGATGTAGTCGTCAACAAACCCGCTCAGGATGCAGCCTACCAACTCAACTTTACCATCAACAACAGCGCCGACAGCTTTCGGCTCGAGGCTGTCATCAACGACCCTGCCCGCGACCAGCTGCATCTTCGGGGCCCCATGATGAAAATGTACAACGCTTTCCTGCTCACCTACGGCAACAGACTGTCCCCCAACACCGATACCACCACAGGGCCACAGGCGCCGCCGCCCGCACGCCTGATCACCGTTATCAAAAAATAATCCGCTACCGGAAGCCCGATAGCGGATCATTATATTACAAGCGCTCATCGCGCACCGTTTGTTACAACTAGTCGATCATTTTTTCGATCCTCGTCAGCCTGCCTTCTTCATTCATCCCTTCCATCACCACTTTGATACGCTTGCTGACGTCGTTGTTGTAGAAAGTGATCGTTACCCTGCGATTACCCTTATCCATTAACAGGTAGGGCGACCAGTACAAGGTAGTACGTACATCTGGCACGTCATACAACGCAGCCTCCTTGCTATGGTCGGGCGCATAGAATTCTTTCATCGTAGCATAACCGGGTATCAGGTTCTTTTCCATTCCACCGGGGATGGCGCTGTTGCTCTTGGCATCATTGCCCTTACGCGTATAAATGGCGATCGCACCACCGGATCCACCACCCGATGCACCGAAGAAAGGCGGACGAAACGCCTTCACATAGGCGATATCCGAAACCGGTATATTCTGGATCATATTGGCATCCACAGGCATTTCATCCAGGAACAACGAGGTGGCCGACTGCCGCCAGGAGATCGAGGGACCATTGGCGCCGTTCATATTGATCTGCAGGCCCGCTACCCTACCCTGCAGGTACTGGAAGATATTGGTAGCCGATTGGGCGAAGGGATCATTGACCATATCGAAGGTGGTGGCATCGCCGCCGGAAAATAAGCCCCGCGCATACTTCTCATCCATTTGCTCTTTGGCCGATTTCTGCCGGGCCTTTACGGTCACAGCTTCCAGCGTCTTCACCTGCTTGGCCAGTTCGGGACGGATACGGTCGGCTTCGGCTGCAATAAACTTACTGCGGTTCAGCGCACTGGTATCCAATGGTACGGGCACGCGCCAGGCCGAATCCAACGCCAGCACCGGCAGTCCACGGTAGGTACCATTACTGAAGTTGACGACCGCACGATCCGTTAATCGTTTGTCCTTATTGAATTGGTAATAGATCTTGACCGTATCAAAAAAGATCAACCCTTCTTCCTTGAATTGCCCCCGGCTATCGAGCGGCATCGAGAAGAACTGACGGGAAGAGTCTTTCGATTCCATGAAGGCATTGATGGTAGCACCGGCCGGTATCTGGCTGCTTTGCATACCCAGCACCTCTCCTTTCAACGACAGATAATTATCGCGCGGATACTTCAACTCCGGCACCTTGCCCTGCGCCAGGTCGTTCCATTTGAAACGACGCCAGCCATTGGTCATCATCACCAGATCGAGGTAATACCGGGTAGAGTCGTCCACCACATTGAAGTAATAAGAAGGCTCGTTCACATATCCTTTCAGGTCGCCGGTCAGCAGCAGGTGGGAAATAATATTGTCTTCGCCTTTATCAGCCATCACCGCATCGGTGATCGAGATCGACAGGTTGGATCGCAAGGTGTCGGGCACTTCCACAGTCACCACGTTCTTACCACGTTTAGCCGTATTCTTGGTAGCTACGTTAATCGAGGCGTCGAAGAGATAATCTTCTTTGTTGATGAAGACGATCCTTTCAGCCAGCGGCTGCCAGTTGGCATTGAACAGGGTCATTTCGAGAATACCGGTGGGCAACTCGGCAATAGGAATGGTGCCACTGGTCATGAAATTATTGGCCAGGTTGATAGTCGCCTTATACACCACCTGCTGGTACATATTACCCACCAGGTAAAAGCGTTGATTTTCGGCAGTAGCATTGTTGGACCGCTTGATGATGAACGACAGCAGTTTGTCGGAGCTCATCATCTGCAGTTGAGCGCCGCTGGGGCGGGCTACCGGCAGATCTGTTTTGTAGCTCTTGCCTTTGTCATCCGTCCACTCGGCATAGTAGGTTGTATTGGGCTGCGGTTCCAGGTCAAAGCGCCCCATCCCATCATGCAAACTATTGAAGTTGACTACGACAGCCCCTTTCGAGTTTTTTACGGCTCCTTTTACACCAACCGGGAAGCCGTAACTGTCCACGGCTTTAAAAGCGACCGGGTTGGACAGCTCCTGGACCATATCGCCCCCTTCGGGAAAGAACTTCAGCGAAGATTTATTTTCAGCCGGCTTTTTATCGGCAGGTGTACTCTTGCTGACGATACGGATGTTTTTGCTGAACAGGAAAGTAGTATCGAAATTCAGCATCCAGGTGGTGTAAGCGCGGAAGGTCAGCGAATTATTCGTCAGGTTCAGCGGCAGGTCGAAATTGCCGGCAGTAGTACCTTCAAAGATCGGCGTCACTTTGCGTTGCAGCACCTTTCCGGTAGCCGGATCGATCAACTCTGTATAGAAGTTGTGGCTGATCACCGACGGCAACAGCCCGGAAAACAAATAGGCTTTGTACCAAATGGTCTCACCGGGATTGTACAGCGCTTTATCGAGGTGAATATGCACTTTTTCCTGGGGGAATCGCTCTCCGTATACGTTGATCATGGAGTCGATCTTTTGTGCACGGGCCAGCGAGGGAGCTAAAGTCAAAAAGAACAGCGAACCTAAAATATAGAAAACGGATGCGTACTTCATCTGCAGGTTTTTATTATTTGATCCTGGCTGGATACAGCGCCTGGTGATTGACCGTTCATCGGGCTGCATTCCTGTGTATCAGTTTCTGGTTGAACAAATTAATGCCATTATTGCCTTAAAATTCACAAATTTTTCCGTTCAAATTGTTAAAAGCTTTTTAACACGCGTTCCCGGCAGGAATATATAGGCTGACATATCAAACATTTTACGATTTTAGCACCCCATAAAAGAAGAACTAATGATGCAAACCTCCTCGGATACATTATATCAGCAATATGTCGATGCCATGCGCAAAATTGCCGACCTCCGCTACGCTTCGGCCTTGTTGCAGTGGGACCAGGAAACCTACCTGCCTGCAAAAGGAGCCGCTATCCGGGGACAACAGATTGCGACCTTGTCGGAGATTGCCCACGAACACTCCACCGCCCCATCACTGGGTGGATTGCTACAGGAGTTGATGGGCTGCGACAACCTCACGCCAGGTCAAAAAAAGAATGTATCCCTGACCTGGGAAGACTACTCCAAACAAAAGAAATTTACGCCCGCCTTTGTACGGGAGCTGACGGAAACGGTCAACAAAAGTTTCCATAGCTGGATAGAAGCCCGCAAAGCGAATGATTTCAAAATCTTTGGCCGCCATTTGGCCCCACTGGTCGAATTGAAAAAGCAGGAAGCACAGTTACTCGGGTATGAAGGCCACCCGTACAATGCCCTGCTCAACGATTTCGACAAAGGATCGAATGTTGCTACCCTCGATGGTGTATTTAATAATATAGGCCAACCGCTTAAAAACATACTCGACCAGATACAATCCCGTCCGCAGGTCAGCAATGCCTTCTTACACCGCCATTACCCCAAAGACAAACAATGGGCTTTCGGCATGCAGGTACTGAAAGACCTTGGCTACGACCTCGAGGCCGGGCGCCAGGATATGTCGGAACATCCCTTCACCACCAGTTTCAATAGCCGCGATGTGCGTGTTACCACCCGCATCGACGAACAGGACCTCGGCAATATGGTGTGGAGCTGTATACATGAAACCGGCCATGCCCTGTACGAACAAGGACTACCCGATGAAGAATATGGGTTGCCGCTTGGCGAAGCTGCCTCGCTGACGATCCACGAATCGCAATCACGCCTGTGGGAAAACCATGTAGGGCGTAGCAAGGCTTTTTGTGAACACTATTTCCCGGTACTGCAACAGTACTTCCCCGAACAGCTGCAAGACGTTACGGTCGAAACCTTTTACCAGGGCATCAACCAGGTAAGTCCATCCCTGATCCGTACCGAAGCCGACGAAGTGACCTATCATTTCCATGTCATGATCCGGTACGAACTGGAGAAACAACTCATTGGCGGCAACCTGGCCACGAACGATATCCCGGCCTTCTGGAACGAACAATACGCCCGCTACCTGGGCGTAACCGTACCCGACGACAAGCGGGGCTGCCTGCAGGACGTCCATTGGAGCCATGGCAGTTTCGGGTATTTCCCCACCTATAGCCTGGGAAGTTTCTACGCTGCCCAGATTTACCGGAAAGCTTCTGAAAGCATCAAAGACATTGATAATCAAATCAAAAACGGCAACACTACCGAGCTATTGCAGTGGCTGCGTTCGGGCATACATCAATATGGCCGCATGTATACCAGCGAGGAACTTGGACAGCGGGTAACCGGCGAGACATTAAAAATTGACCACTTTTTACAGTATATACTTGACAAATACAGAGATATTTATAAATTTTAGCATGGCTAAGATCCAAGGCCATGTTAAATATCCTGTATGAAACCAAGTTTACCGCTCGTCCTGGTAGTGATGCTTGCATTCGCTGCAAGCTCCTGCCAAAAGCTCATCGATAAAAAGAAAGAGCAGATCGCCATGGAGTTCATCACCACCCATGATTGGTATGTTGAACAATACCTCGATGGAGAAGTGGACGTGACGAGCGAATTTACCAACTACGTTTTCCACTTCAATACCGACTATTCAGTAACTGGTGTCCGCGCTAATGAGGTACATACCGGTACCTGGCAGCCAGAAATTACTACCATCAGTATCATCTCTCAATTTGCCACGGCTCCTGCGCCCATCTCCAAGCTCAATGGCACCTGGAAACTTAAAGACAGTTCTACCGAATTTGTAAAAGCCGAAATGCCCGGCACCAACGGAAAAAAGGTATTGCGTTTGAGAAAGAAGGAATGATTATTGCGATCAGTAATAGAAGATCCCCGATAGCAATCTCCACTGTATAGCCGACAATTTACATTTGACAATTATCAACAGCGCCTCGTACTAAGTAGTTGATATGGTATTTCTATAATATAATAGGTTACACTTATTAGCCATAGAAATATTATATACTTACCCTAATTATAGCTCCTACACCCTGAGCTCATATTAAACTATTTAATTTATTTGTCCAATCTGGTCTGATAACCCTTAGTTGGGCTTATCCAACCCTATTAGATCACACAAATCCCAATATTTCTATGAGGAATCATGGCCTCATAAACCGTACAGTTTTGGCTGGCTGTTTATTGTTACTGTGCACGCAGGCATTGCAGGCGCAGTTGAAGGCAGGTTTTTCTGCCGGTCCTGTAGCTGGATGTGCCCCACTGGTCGTCAGATTCAATGACGAATCCACCGGCAATCCCAGCCAGTGGCGCTGGGACCTCGGCAACGGCACGATCTCTTTTCTGCAATATCCCGCCGCTACTTATTTCAACCCCGGTTCCTACACCGTAAAACTGGTGGTCAGCAATGGTACCCAGGCCGACTCAGTAGTGAAAGTGCAGCACATCATTGTGTATGCCAGTCCCGTGGTACAGTTCTCCGCCTCCGATACCACCGGCTGCTTCCCGCTCAACGTACAATTTACCGATCTTAGTACCGCCGGTGATGGTGTGATCGAGTCACGCACCTGGGATTTTGGCGATGGCACCGTATCCGGTGAAGCCAATCCGGCCCATAGCTACAAAACGGCTGGTCAGTACACCGTATCCCTCAGCATCCGTAACAGCCATGGATGTACCCAAACCTTCACACGCACACAATACATTCAGCTTACCAATGGCGTGCAATCCGATTTCAGCTTTGCGGTGCCCAACAGTTGTAAACCACCTACCGTTGTTCGCTTCACCAATAAAAGCACCGGAACCGGTACCCTCCGTTATACCTGGGATTTTGGCGATGGACAGCAATCCACCCAGGCTAATCCTGTACATACCTATGCCACCGCCGGAACCTATTCGGTGAAGCTGGTCACCCGCAACAATACCGGCTGTGCCGACTCTGTCGTTAAAGCCAACCTCATCAATATCGGCACCGTAAAAGCAGGCTTTGCTGCGCCCGCCATTGTGTGCAGCAACAATCCCGTTAATTTTTCCAACAACAGTACACCGGCCCCCGTGAGTGCGTCCTGGAATTTTGGTGATGGTACAACCGCCAGCGACCTCAGCCCTGTTAAGATCTATACGCGCCCAGGCAACTACACCGTGAAGCTGGTCAGCGATTTTGGTGCCTGTAAAGACTCGGTCAGCCAACCGATCCGTGTGGTAGCCCAATCAAAAGCCAGTTTCGACCTCAACGACAGCACGGCCTGCAGCGCCCCCTTTGCAGCCACGCTCGCTGCCGGCACTCCGGATGCCGTTCGCTATGAGTGGCGTTTCGGCGATGGCGGCCGCGATTCGGGCAAAACGGTGGCCCATACCTGGCAGACTCCCGGAAACTACGATGTGACCCTCATCGTCACCAATGCGGCAGGCTGCACGGATACGCTGGTCAAAAAGAATCACCTGCAGATCAGACCACCGCGGGTAACCATCATCAATCTTCCGCAGGAGGGCTGTGTGCCCTTTGCCTGGCAGCCACAACTTGATATCGATACAGTCGATTCACTTACAGACTTTCGCTGGTATTTCGGTGACGGCAATACCTCCACGGAGAGATTGCCCCGGCATACCTACACACAGCCCGGCACTTATACGGTCAGGCTGGTATACACAACGGCCGGTGGCTGTAGTGATTCCGTCATCGTCCGTGAAACCATCCTCGTCGGCAACAAGCCAGTGGTGGATTTCTCGGCCAACCCACTCATTAGTTGTGCCTTTCAGCTCATCAATTTCACCGACCGCAGCACCGGCCCCAAGGCCGACCGCTGGTTATGGTCCTTTGGTGATGGCAGTACGGCAACAGAACAATACCCCCGCCATGCTTACCTCGATACCGGTTATAGGCACGTGAAGCTGGTGGTGTGGAACAACGGCTGTAAGGATTCCGTTACGAGGAGGAACTATGTGTACATCAAACCACCGGTTGCGCTATTCGACGTCAACGCCATCGATTGCCGCAACCGGTTTTCCCGCTCCTTCACCGACAAATCGCTGGGCGCAACGGCCTGGTACTGGAATTTCGGAGATGGACAATTCTCTACCGACCGTCATCCCACCCATACCTACGCGCGCCCCGGCAACTACCTCGTAAGCCTCACCGTAAAGAACGATACCTGCGAACATACCCGGCAACAGCAATTGTTGGTAATTGCAGAAAAAGCTGCCTTCACCATCAGCGATTCCATTGCCTGTAAAAATAAACCGCTGACCTTATCAGCCATCAACACCACGGCTGCCAATGTGGCGAAATATGGATGGACGATCTCCAAAGGCAGCCGTGTATTTGGCACGCCCACCGGCCAATCGATCTCCTTTTCGTTTCCCGATGCCGGGCAGTATACCATACGACTGATCGTAACAGATATATATGGTTGTACCGATACGCTGGTAAAACCGCAGGTGGTACAAGTGTATGGTCCTACCGCCGACTTTGCGGTCATCAACCCGGAAGTCTGTATCAACTCCACTGTACATTTTGCCGATTCGTCTGTATCGGACGGTCAACATGCCATTCAGCAATGGCGTTGGGACTATGGCGATGGCGCTACTGAACTCCTTACCGGCGGGCCTTATCAGCACAATTACAACAAAAGTGGTTTGTTTGCCGTGAAGCTGACCGTCACCGATGAACTCGGTTGTTCCGATAGCCGGCTAAAGCAACAGGCGGTTACTATCTCTACACCCGTTCCTAATTTCACGTCGCCCGATACATTGTCGTGTACGGGTGGGGCCGTCCGTTTTGTGAACCAAACCACGGGCAGCCATCCGATCTACCGCTGGGATTTTGGCGATGGCGTTACCAGTGCTGCACAGCAACCTGCTCACCAGTATAAGACAGAAGGCGACTATACGGTAAAACTGGTCGCCTCCGATCGCTATGGCTGTGCCGACTCGATCACACGGCTGCAATACATTCATATCCGTGATCCACGCGCACGCTTCGTGATGAGTGATTCTTTTGCTACCTGCCCGCCACTCACCGTCAACTTCACCCAGCAATCCATGCATTTTCGGGAAGTGCTGTGGGATTTTGGAGACGGCAATAAGTCGATATTGCCGAATCCTTCACACGTATACACCTATCCAGGCGTATATCGCGCAAAACTGATCATTACCAGCCCCGGCGGTTGCAAGGACAGTATGTTCAAAACGATCACCGTCAAGGGGCCGCAGGGTAGCTTTACCTACGACAAACTCAAGGGCTGTGCGCCCACGACCATTCGCTTCACGGCGCAATCGAACCAGGACGTACGCTATATCTGGGATTACAGCGACGGAACCGTGGATGACAAAGGCGGTAAAAATATCGGCCATGCCTTCACCACAATGGGTGCCTATCTACCCAGACTGATCCTTGAAGATCCGCAAGGTTGCCGCGTACCGATCCCGGGCAAAGACACGATCCGCATTTATGGTGTACAGGCTGCTTTTACCAGCAGTCAATCGCTCCTGTGCGATTCGGGCATGGTACAGTTCAGGAATCAATCTACTTCCAACGACATCATAACCAGTTACCGGTGGCAACTGGGCGACGGAATCGCCTCCACGGAGAAAGAGCCAGCGCATCATTACCGGTTGCCAGGTTTGCTGGTACCCCGGCTGACGGTGACCACCCAACTGGGCTGTACGGATACGGTCAGCCTGGCACAGCCGTTACGGGTAGCCAGCAGCCCCCTGGCTGCCATCCAGGGTGATAGCGGGGCCTGTGTTCCCGCCCGCCTGCAATTGCGGGGGCGTCAACTACGCAGTGATACCACTGGTTTGCGATGGCAGTGGGATTTCGGCAATGGTACTGCAGCGCAATTACCAACGCCCGAAGCGGTCGTGTTGACCGAAGCTGGCGATTACACGGCCCGGCTCATCCTCACCAATGCAGCAGGTTGTAAAGACACCGCCTTGAAAACCGTGCATGCCTGGCCTTTACCCGCCACCGATGCCGGTAGCGACCAGGTATTGTGCCGCAACAGCAGCCTGAAGCTGACTGGCGGCGGAGCCGATCATTATCAATGGGCACCAGCTACTGCCTTATCCTGTACCAATTGCGCCAGTCCCCTGGCATCCCCTTTGGATAATACCACGTACACAGTAACAGGCAGGAATAATTTTGGCTGTGTAGCCACCGATTCCGTACAGGTGAGGGTACAACAACCGTTTAAACTGGCAGTGGGCAAGGGCGATACGCTGTGCAAGGGGGAGACTTTCCGCCTGCAAGCTTCCGGAGCCGAATCCTACCATTGGAGTCCCAAGATGGGAATGAAAGACCATACTGAGCCAAATCCGCAAATCAAACCCGACACATCTGCCATTTACCGGGTGATCGGCAGCGACAGGCAGGGGTGTTTTGCCGACACGGGTTATATCCCGATGGTGGTGTACCCCTATCCGGCAACACAGGCTGGAGAAGACAAATCTATATCTGCCGGTACTTCGGTGATGCTAAGCGCCAGTATCTCAGAAGATGTAACCCAGGTAAGGTGGATACCAGCATCGGGATTGAATTGTGTGAGTTGTACAACACCGACGGCAGCACCGAAGCAAACTACTACTTACACCTTGGAAACCAAGAATAAAGGGGGCTGTACTACGCGCGATCAGGTAACAGTATTCGTATTTTGCAACAATGCTAACGTATTTGTACCGAATACGTTCTCTCCCAACGGAGATGGCAATAACGACGTATTTTACCCAAGAGGCAAAGGTATTTACAGTATCCGGTCGTTCAAAGTGTACAATCGCTGGGGCGATCTGGTATTTGACCAGATGGATCTACAGCCCAATGATATAGGACGCGGTTGGGTTGGACAGCACAATGGAAAACCAGCCCCCGCCGATGTGTATGTGTATACCATGGATGTAGTGTGTGAAAACAATGTGATCCTGAATTACAAGGGAAATGTTGCGCTGATCAGGTAAGATGGTATTATTATTGTTTGCAAGACGTGCCCTACTGAAAGACCAGTCTCTGTAAACCACCCAAACACAGTACCTTGACCAGAAAGCTGCTAATTACTTGGTTATTGTTCTTGATCATGCATCAATGGGCGCAGGCTCAGGTGCCGGTTCCTGATTTCAGTGCCAACCGCGTTTCCGGTTGTGCCCCTCTGACCGTAACCTTCAAAGATGAATCCACGGGAAATCCTATTTTCTGGAACTGGGATTTTGGTAATGGTAACCTCTCGAATGTACAAAACCCAACTTTCACTTTTGCTACCCCGGGTACTTACTCTGTAACCTTGGTTGTACGTAATGCCAATGGTACCGACCGAAAGATCAAAACTGACTATATAACCGTCAATCCATCACCACAACCTAATTTTTCGGCCAACAAGATGACGGCTTGTGCCCCTTCCACCATCCAGTTTACAGACCTTAGCGATCCCCGGGCAGGTTCTCTCGTAAAATGGGAATGGGATTTTGGTGATGGCGGAACAAGCGACCAACGTAATCCGTCGCATGAATACACTGCTACCGGCTTTTACACGGTAACGCTCCGGGTAACGAGCAGCACCGGTTGCCAGTCGACCTCTTCCATTGCACGTTTTATGCGCATCGTACCTGGCGTGGTGCCTGATTTCAGCTTCAGCGCCCCCGCAACCTGCCAGGCACCTTTTAACCTCAACTTTACCAATCTCTCCAGCGGCCCGGGTACCATGACCTATCAATGGAACTTTGGCAACAATACCAACTCTACCGATGCCAGCCCTACGGCCACTTATGCTGCAGCGGGTACCTATACGGTGAGTCTTAACGCCGTCAGCGAATTCGGTTGCATCAACAATATTCAAAAAACAGTTGACGTAACCGGTACAGGAACTTCCTTTACCGGCCCCGACACCATCTGTCTCAACACTACCGCCTCTTTTCAGAATACCTCCACCACGCCACCCCTTAGTACTACCTGGGATTTCGGCAATGGCCAGGTAGCTGTTACCAAGGATGGTAGCGCCACTTACCCTGTCGCTGGTGAGTACTTCGTGAAAATGGTCAATACCTACGCCAATTGCAAAGACTCGCTCACGAAGAAGCTGGTGGTGATCGATAAACCCACGGTCGATTTCACCGCACCTGTTACCGCAGCCTGTAAACCCACCCTGGATGTAGCCTTTACCAGTGCGGCACCCAATGCACAAACTTACCAATGGGATTTTGGAGACGGTGGCACGTCCGGTGACCCTAATCCCAGGCACACGTATACTACTGCAGGCCGCTTTAATGTAACATTGACCATCACCACCCGCCAGGGGTGTACCAACAGCATCACCAAACCTGCCTTCGTACAGATCGTAGAGCCAACCATCAGCTTTGCCAATGCCCCCAACGGAGGTTGTATTCCGTTCGATTTTGCTCCGATCGCCAATATCAATTCGCTCGAGCCGGCACAAACCTTTGTTTGGGAGTATGGAGAAGGGGCACCTGCAACAACTACCGGACCAACCGGCTATAACGGCCCCACGCACCGGTACAACACCCCGGGTAAGTATACCATTAAGGTGACTATGACTACCAGCGGCGGCTGTTCCGTCAGTGCAGAACTGGTAGATGGTATCCGCACCGGCCAACAGCCAGTCGTAGATTTCACGCCCGCGCCCACAGAAGTTTGCGCGGTCGATGCAATAACGTTCACGCACCAGCAAACCAGTGGCGCCACCCTCGATGAAGTGTTGTGGGATTTTGGTGACGACAGTACATCGACAGATCTAGATCCCTCGCACCGGTACATCGACAGCGGTTATTTCGATGTGACCCTGATCGCCTATAACAACAAGTGTGCTTCTGCGCCTGTCATCAAGACTGTGCACGTAAAACCACCGATCGCCAAATTCAACCAAACGGTTCGATGTAACGCAGCAGGCTGGCTGGTCGAGTTTGAGAATTTGTCGAAGGTTAATACTGGTGTTTATGGTCCTGTGGAGTATGAATGGGATTTTGGTGATGGTTCAGCAAAGTCAAACAGTGCCACTCCACTTGTTCCCCATACATATACGGCAGCTGGTAACTATACGGTCACCCTAACGGTGCGCTCGCTCAACCCTGGCGAATGCAACAATACCTTTTCACAACAACTAGAACTGGTCAACGAGTTTGCCAACTTTGCAGTAACACCCGCACAAAGCTGTAAGAACGAACCCGTGACGATCGAAGCGATCGGCAGCGTCGAGAACAACATTACCCAATACGAATGGTCGCTCAACCATGCTGCTTTCGTGGTACAGGGTCGCTCTTTCACCACCGATGCACTGGCACCCGGCACCTATGACCTATCGCTGATCATAACAGATATCAACGGTTGTAAGAACCGGAAAGACTCGGTGAATGTGTTCACCATCTCTGGCCCGCAGGCACAGTTTACCCCTGCTGTACCGGGTGGTTGTATCAACAATGTCGTGACCTTCAACGATGCCACTACCTCAGCACAAACCATTACCAAATGGACTTTCGATTTTGGCGACGGCCAAACAGTTGATTTCAATGCGGGTCCGTTTACCCATACCTACGCTGATACTGGTAGTTATGTCGTCAAAATGACCGTATTAGACGATAAAGGTTGTAAGGATACCTACACGGCTGTCGATACCGTATTCATCACCAAACCGAAAGCAGGCTTTACTGCTGTATACCCGACTATCTGCCCCAATACAGACCTGCCCTTTACTGATACCTCATCGGGCAGGGGCCTCAGTTGGCGTTGGGATTTTGGCGATGGCGGCACAGCCTCCGGACAATCACCGACCCACCGGTATTCGGTCAATAGTGGCACATTCAGTGTGAAGCTGGTCGTGACAGACGAAAACGGTTGTAAGGATTCAACCACTACCACCAACTATATTACCGTCAAGAAACCGGTACCTTCCTTTACAGCCACCGACACATCCTCTATTTGTGAACTGCTGGAAACAAAATTCACCTTCCAGGGTACCGACCATGAATCTTTCTATTGGGATTTTGGCGATGGAACCACCTCGACCCTGGCCAACCCCAGGCACTTCTACAATAAGTTTGGCAGTTATGAGGCCAAGCTCTACGTCATCGGATACGGTGGCTGTACCGATTCGGCCAGTCAAATGGTCAATGTATACAATCCGTATACGCAGAGTCAGATGAATTTGAACCCGACCGAAAGTTGTAATTCACTGCTGGTAGATTTTTCGCTCGTCACTCCGCCGGCCACCAAGCTGACCTTCTACCCCGGAGACGGTACCTGGGACACATCCCAGATAAAAGTCCTCCAACACTTTTATAAAGAACCAGGATTTTATCCGCCTCAAATGGGCCTGCAAGACAGCCTGGGCTGTCTCGTGGTAGTACCCGGACCAACCACCATCCGCGTTATCGGTGCTTTACCGCTGTTTGGCGTCGACAAGAAAAACTTCTGCGACCAGGGCACTGTCAATTTTGCCAACTTTACCATTGGAAATGATCCGGTAGTCGCCGAGAACTGGGAGTTTGGAGATGGCGCTACATCACTCGATCTCAACCCGGCACATACCTACACAAGCGCCGGCACCTTCGTGGTGAAACACAATGTGCGGACGCAAACCGGTTGCGAAAACACCATCACCGATACCATCCGCATTTACGCCACACCCGATCCCCAGATCGCTGGTGATACCATCGCCTGTATCAACGAAGCACTCAACTTGCAGGCAACCCTCGTGGTACCCGATACTGCCATCACCTGGAAATGGGACCTCGGCAGCAATGGCCAGTCGGCAAATGAGAACGTGTCCGTCAAGTACGCGCAATCCGGTACCTACACCGTAGGATTGGAAGCAGCCAATAAACTGGGTTGTAAAGACAATACGACCCGCACACTCTATGTGCCGCCCACGCCCACCATCACGGTTGCCGGCGGCAACAATGTCACCTTACCAGTCGGCATTGGCGTTACACTACCAGTGACCTATAGCGACGGCATTGCTACGTATGCCTGGACACCTGCCCGGGACCTCAGTTGTACCAACTGCGCCACACCGGTGGCCAACCCCAAATTCACGACCACTTATTCCGTGCGGGTAGAGGACACCTTTGGCTGCACCGCCACGGCGGGCGTTACCGTTACCGTTGTTTGCAACAAGGAGAATTATTTTGTGCCCAACACTTTCTCTCCCAATGGCGATGGCAATAACGATGTATTCATGCCCAGGGGCCGCAGCATTGACCGGGTCAACCGCATGCAGATCTTCAATCGCTGGGGAGAGCTGGTTTTTGAAAAGCGGAATTTCGCCGTCAACGATAAATCTGCCGGCTGGGATGGCACCTTTAAGGGGAAACCCGCACAGGCAGATGTGTATGTATACGTAATAGAATTTGTTTGTGATAATGCATCGGTCATTCCGTTCCGCGGCAACGTAACTTTGCTCCGGTAACAGAAAATCCGATATTAAACCACCACATCAAACCTGGTAGTATGAAAAACGTCAGCAACTGGAAGCGATACTCCCTGGCGGGTCTATTGCTGTGTGCAGGTTCCCTTGTCTACGCGCAGGACATCCATTTCTCGCAATTCTTTGAAGCGCCGCTGTTGCGCAATCCTTCACTGGCCGGTATCTTCACCGGCGATGTACGGGTGCAGGGCGTATACCGCGATCAGTGGAACAGCTTCACCAATGCTTATCGTACCGGATCGCTCAATGCCGAATATAAATTGCCCGTGGGCCGGGGCGACGACTTTATGACCGTCGGTGGCCAGGTATTGTTTGACAAAGCCGGCACCGTGGGCCTTACCACGACTAGCCTGCTGCCAGCCCTCAATTACCACAAATCGCTTAGTAGCCAAAAGACCATGTACCTCAGTATGGGTTTTATGGGCGGCATGATCCGCAAAAGCATCGACGCTTCCAAAATGACCACAGATAACCAGTATGGCCCGGGAGGCTTCGATCCCACGGCGCCCACCGGCGAATACATGACGGCGCCCAATTACAACACCTGGGACGCCAGTGTGGGTATGAGCTTCAATACCACCTTTGGTACGCTGAAAGAAAACAGCTATTTTATAGGTGCTGCTTATCACCACCTCAACCGGCCACGCAATGCCTTTTACCGCAATGCCGAAATCGAGTTGCAACCTAAATACGTATTCTCTGCCGGCATCACCTTCGGCGTGGATGAGTATTCCTACTTCATCATACAGGCCGATCATTCCATGCAAGGGTCTTTCTCCGAAACCATCGGCGGAGCCCTGTATTCCTACAAACTGGGCAACGATCCCGAAAACGCCCTGTACACCATTCATGCCGGCGCCTTTTTACGTTGGAAAGATGCCCTGATACCCGTGGTCAAGCTCGACAGGTATCCCCTGTCCTTCGCACTGAGCTACGATGTAAACGTGTCACAGCTGAAAACAGCCAGCCAGGGACGCGGTGGTATCGAGATCTCTTTGTCATGGATTAGCTTCCTCGATCGCGACAACAGCAGCCAGTACAAAATGCTTTGCCCAAGATTCTAACCATTACTGCATGAAATGATCCGTACTCTTTAAGTGAACCTTTACACAGCTTATCGCATATTCCCTGCAATCCGGCGATTCTTTATACAAGTAATGCGTTGGCACGTTATTTTTGTTCCACTGATAAATCAACTATATGAAACTAGAAGTTGGACAAAAAGCCCCGGATTTTTCACTCTATGACTCTGACAAGAACAAGGTTAGCTTGTCGGACTTTAAAGGCAGGCAGGTGTTGATCTTATTTTTCCCCCAGGCCTTTACCAGCGTTTGCACCAAAGAACTGTGCAATGTAAGAGACCATATTGCACAATACAACCATGTGAATGCACAGGTATTGGGTATCAGCGTGGACTCCGTTTTCACACTTGGCAAATTCAAACAAGAGCAGGAGTTGAACTTTCCGCTGTTGAGTGATTTCAACAAAGAGGTATCAACGGCCTATGGCTCCCTGTACGATAATTTTGTATTCGACATGAAGGGAGTATCCAAACGCTCGGCCTTCGTGATCGACGGAGAAGGCATCATCCGTTACGCGGAAGTGCTGGAGAATGCCGGCGATCTGCCCAATTTTGGGTCAATTGAATCGGCCTTAGCCATAACGAATTGATTTATATCAATATCCGGCTGTTAACATAATTTTAAAACTTCCGGGGTCTGGGTAGAATGATCTCCTACCCCGGATTTTTTAAGCAAATGAGTTGTAACTTTAGTTAAAAGGGAATATCTTGGATATTATCCGTAAAATAGCATCTGCATGAAGCTTATTTACACACTATCCTTTATCCTCATATTAGTTTTCACGGCGAGTAGCCAGGAGCGGACCAATCCTTCGAGTCCGCCGGGGGAACCTATAACCAAGATCATCAAGTTCTACCCCAACCCGGCAACATCTTTTATAACCTTTGATTTTCAACGCGGATACGATAAAACTTATACACTTCAAATCTTCAACTTACCAGGCAAGAAAGTTTACGAGGTCACCGAGATCAACCCAAAAACAGTGGTGAACCTGAACGATTTCTTCCGGGGTATCTATATCTTCCAGTTGCGCGATAAGGCCGGTCGGCTCATCGAAGCTGGTAAATTCCAGGTTTCCAAGTAATTATAGTCGTTTTTAAGTGATCAACAGGCGCTGCCTGCCTGGCATTATTATGCCTGTACCCCTGTTTTATAGCTAAAGCATTGACAATGTACGCCCTACAAGAGGATGCAGCGGAGATACAGCGGAGATGCAGCGGACATAGAGCGGAGTTATAGCGGCCTTATATAGAGGCGCTGCATCTATGCTGCAAGTACAGTCTGTCGCGCCTGGCACGGCGCTGCTTGACCGCCTCATCCATAGTTCATGCGGGTACCAGCCACGCTTTTGCAACCTATACGGTTGCCAACAGCAGCGGAACCAGTGACCCGGCGAGCTTTAGCTGAACTACATGGCTTTGCCCCGATGCCCCGTCATACGACGGGATTGCCTGAATGCCCCGGAACTTTCTTTACAGCACTTGCACGATCAAAAATTTCAGGTAATGAGTATTCTCCCAGCCCCAGATAATGGGGTGGTCGGCCGATTGCGTCAGGAAACTCACCTGCCGGATGCGGCGGCGTGCGTCCTTGGCAGCCATTTGGATGATCTCGAGGAAGAGATCGGGCTGAACCAGGTTGGTACAACTGGAAGTAACGAGAAAACCACCGGGCTTGATCAGTTTCATACCCCGCAGGTTGATCTCTTTATAACCGGTGATCGCTTTTTGAATATTGTCACGGGTCTTGGTGAAAGAGGGCGGATCGAGCATCACCACATCGTGCTGACGGCCTTCCTTGGCCCACATCTTCAGTACATCGAAAGCATTCACGCATTCGAACTTACAGATCTTATCGACCCCGTTCAACTCGGCATTGCGGTTGGCCTGCTCTACGGCTTTGGCAGAAATATCCAGTCCCAGCACTTTTTTGGCGCCGTAATGAGCAGCATGGATTTCGAAGGTACCGGTATAGGTGAAGGCACCCAATACATCGGCGCCTTTTACAATGTGCTGAATAGCCCGGCGGTTGTCCTGCTGGTCGAGGAAATAACCGGTCTTCTGTCCGTTTTCTATATCTACATTGAACTTGAGTCCGTTTTCATTGATCACGATATTCGTGTCGAAAGGTGCCGACAGGAATCCCTTTTGCTGGGGCAAGCCCTCCAGTTCGCGTACGGGCACATCATTCCTTTCATAAATACCTTTGGGTTTGAAGATCTTTTCGAGCGCCGCGACGATGGCGGGCTTCCATACATCTATACCCAGTGCCAGGGTCTGGATCACGAAATAGTCGTTGAATTTATCGATGATGAGCTGAGGCAACCCATCGGCTTCGCCGAAAATGAGGCGGCAGTTCTCTACATACCCCAGCTGTTTCCGGTATTCCCAGGCCTGCTTCAGGCGACGATAGAAAAACTCATCGTTTACCTGCTCCTGCTTGTCGCGGGTGAGCAGACGAACCGGGATCTGCGATTGCGGATTCAGATACCCCTTACCGATAAACTTTTTGTCATGCGACAATACCTCTACCACATCGCCTGGTTTTGCATCGCCATCGATCAGGTTTACTTCATTTCCAAATATCCAGGGATGTCCATTGATCACACGGGGGCTGATCTTCTTCTTGAGAATCGCGGTTGTCATGGGCGCAAATGTATGAAAAGGTTTCGGGTTCCGTGCCGCTCTGTTGCAAGCTGGAATCCTAACCATATGATTATCATATGCCTGAGAACCTCCTACACCCTTCCTTGCCTCCCTGCCGTATAGTATACCCGGGCAATAGCTACATGCCTGCAAAAAGAGGCTGCCCCGCGACTGCCAAACACACTTGCAACGGGCGTCCATTTTGTCTTTTTAAGCGCTGTCTTTCTGCCTTTTTGACCTTGGTTCCCCTATGGCAAAATAATTGCCACTCATGGCTTTGCTAAGCAAAACACGTATTTTTACAGTTTGGCGTGACAGGTAGCCTTCCCAAAGGTGCCAATCCGCCAATTTTGCAGTTTTTGAACGAGAAAAATACACATAAACCTATGACAGAAAAGGATACTTATAACGAGGAGAACGGTACACCCATCGACATCAATACCGATGAAAGCGTGAGCGGCTCTACCCACCTGAATGAGCCCGTTGCCAACGAAGACGAAATAGAGAAGCTGCAATTACAAGTGCAGGAGCTGAAGGAAAAATACCTGCGTCAGGCTGCCGAGTTCGATAATTTCCGCAAAAGAACGGCCAAGGAAAGGCTGGAATTGATCCAGACTGCCGGAAAGGATGTGATTGTTTCCCTGCTGGAGGTGATCGATGATTTTGACCGGGCCGATAAGCAATTGCAAACCAGCAACGATGCGGCAGTAATCAAAGAAGGCGTACAGTTGGTGTTCACCAAACTGAAGAATACCCTGCAGGCAAAAGGCCTCAAGGCCATGCAAACCATCGGTACCGATTTTAACCCCGATACACAGGAAGCGATCACCGAGATACCTGCTGCCACAGAAGATATGAAGGGTAAGGTTGTAGATGAAGTGGTGAAAGGCTATTACCTGAATGACAAGATCATCCGGTTTGCCAAAGTTGTAGTAGGTAAATAACACAATAACAGACAATGTCGAAAAGAGATTATTACGAAGTACTGGGCGTAGCCAAAGGCTCTTCTGCCGATGAGATCAAGAAGGCCTACCGCAAGGTGGCGATGCAGTACCACCCCGACCGTAATCCAGGCGATAAAGCAGCCGAGGAGAAATTCAAAGAGGCTGCAGAAGCCTACGAAATATTGAGCGATGCCGACAAACGCGCTCAATACGACCGCTTTGGACATGCCGGTCTCGGCAATGGTCGTGGCCATGGTGGCGGCCAGAACATGGACGACATCTTCAGCCAGTTTGGAGACATATTCGGTGATGATATCTTTGGTAACTTCTTTGGCGGCGGTGGCGGCAGAGGTGGTCGTGGCGGTGGTCAGCGTGCCCGCGGCGTTCGCGGCAGCAACCTGCGCATCAAGCTGAAGTTGAATTATGAAGAGATTGCCAAAGGCTGCAGCAAGCAGATCAAAGTAAAAAAATACGTACCCTGCTCTACCTGTAGCGGCAGTGGTGCCAAGGATAAGAACAGTGTACAGACCTGCGGAACCTGTGGCGGCAACGGCCAGGTGCGTAAGGTGACCAACACCTTCCTGGGGCAAATGCAAACCGTGACCACCTGCCCAACCTGTAATGGCGAAGGCACGACCATCACCGCCAAGTGTACGGCTTGTAAAGGTGAGGGACGGGTTTACAGTGAAGAAACCGTCACCATCGACATCCCGGCTGGTGTACAGGAAGGCATGCAACTCAGCGTAGGCGGCAGGGGTAATGCCGGCGAACGCGGTGGCCCTCCCGGCGACCTCATCATCCTGATCGAAGAGGAACAACATAAGGAGCTGCACCGCGATGGCCTCAACGTTGCCTACGAATTGCACCTCTCGTTTCCCGACGCAGCATTCGGTACCAATGCCGAAGTTCCCACCATCGATGGCCGCGCCAAGATCAAGATCCCGGCCGGTACACAGAGTGGAAAGATCTTCCGCCTCAAAGGCAAAGGATTCCCCGGTGTAAACTCCTACGAAAAAGGTGATCAGCTCATCTACATCAATGTATGGACGCCGCAGCATATGACCGCTGAAGAAAGAGCGATGTTGGAGAAACTGAACAACTCGCCCAACTTCAAGCCACAGCCCGACAAATCGGATAAGAACTTCTTCGATAAGGTGCGGGAGATGTTCTCCTAACCTACGAAAGGCCGGATCGCTTTAGATCCGGCTTTTTTATTTTACCCGCCTTGTGGCTCAATAGGATCAGGATAGGTCGGTGTATTCCAGGCCACAACTATTTCAGCAATGGTAGCCCACATACCTGCGCTCCATGACCTTTTCCCGGTCGCTCTCACTCAATCGGGCCGATACAGGTTGCCACAGCATACATCATTTACCTGCACACTTTGACAAGCAACAGTAAAAGGCCTTAGGTTGCCGGCACGAGGGTGCCACCTTTTCCGGATCAAATAAGATGATGGCTGTTATTCAGCTTTTCGCTTACGGCGATTGCCGTAGATCTTTTTGGCCTTGCTGATCATCGTGAGGAATTCCGCCTGGATCGCATCCTGCGGATTGTGCGCCTGCGTGGCGATGGACGAGGCATCGTTCCAACTGATCTGGCGCATGAAAGGAGAGTTTTTGAGGATACCGGCAAACATGGTCACTGCCGTGGCAAACCGATAACTATTGGGTAGTTCATTAAAAACAGTATAGGCCAGGGGCGATACATACCCCGTTTGACGAACCAGGGAATCGCCTGGTGTTCTGTAGTTCAGTGTCACTTTCGCCAGCCCGTCTTCCGCATGTCCCCAATCGAGCGATTGACTCAGTGGTGTCAGCTCGAACATCGCCAGCAGTGAATGCCCCGAACCTACTTCCCCACCCTCTACCTCACTCAGTGAATCGGCCAGGGCATTGACCTTGTTGTCGAAACCGATCAATCGGTAATCCTTGATCACCGAGGGGTTGAACCAAACATTGAGAAAAGCATCGTCGGCAACGGTGTACAAGGTTTGGGTAAATTCTTTCACCAGTACTTTCTCCGCTTCCTTTTCATTATCGAGGTAGGCAAAATTACCATTGCCCTTTTTGGCGAGTATCTCCAGTTTCGAGTCTTTGTAATTACCCATGCCCACCCCCAGGCAAGTAAGGTAAATGCCCGATTGCTGGTGCTGGGTGATCATTTTCTCCAGTTCCTCCTCGGAGGTTTGGCCCACATTGAAATCGCCATCGGTAGCCAGGATCACCCGGTTGTTGCCACCGGGAATAAACTGGCTCTTGGCCAGGCGATAAGCCGTACGGATACCAGATTCGCCGGGCGTAGAACCGCCAGGGTACAGGTCTTCGATCGACTTGCGGATCTTTTCTTTCTCGATACCTGAGGTAGGGATCAACCATACCCCCACGGCACTGCCATACACCACAATCGATACCGTATCCTTGTCCCGCAGGTTATCGACCAGCAGCTTAAAGGCCGATTTCAACAGGGGTAAGCGGTTGGGCATATCCATAGAGCCCGACACATCTATCAGGAAGACCAGGTTAGACGGAGGCACTTTCTCGGGATCGATCTTCCGGGCACTGGCATGCACATACAGCAACCTGCTTTCCGTATTCCAGGGGCAATCGGACAAAAAGGATTTGAAAGCAAACGTACTGTCGGCGGGTGGTGTGGTATAATCGAGGCTGAAGTAATTGAGCAGTTCTTCTACCCGCACGGCATCGGTAGGCACCGTTGTGTTCATGCCCAGAAAGCGACGGATATTGCTGTACGAAGCTTTGTCGGTATGTATAGCACAGCCGGTTTCCGGGTATTTACGGGCCGATATAAAATCATTCTCTACCAGGGAACTGTAAGTTTCACCGGTGATGGTGCGTTTGTTACGGTCTTCGGGATGCAGGTTGCGGGTGAATGATACGAGACGATTGCGTTGCAAAGTCGCAGTGGAATACAACGTTTTCAACACAATGGTGTTGAACTTCGCCGTTTCGAGCCGGGTGTTCACGGGTTGATAGCCTTCGAGGGAAATGGTAACCGAGTCGGACAAATGAGTGGAAGTGATACCAAAAGAACCGCTGCTGCCTGAATAATAGACATAGCGGGTACTATGCAAAAATATCTTGGCATTGGAAAGCGTATTGCTCTTTTCATCCTTCACTTCCCCCCGCAAATAATACTGCGCCATGGCCGGCGACACGGTTAATAACAATAAGGATATGGCAGCAGTTATTTTCAACAAGGGGCTTTTTAGTACTCGTGCATTGAAACAGGCGATCATATCAGGCTAATAACGATATTTTCCCCTGAAATCTTATATAATTCAACGCTTTAAGTTGCCGCTGATGATATTCTATTCTACCAATTTATAGATTTCCCGGATATTTCGGCCCAAACCGTCATAATCGAGGCCATATCCTACCACAAATTTATTCGGAATAGCGAAACCCAGGTAGTCGATGGGAATAGGGAATACGGTGGCAGAAGGCTTGTGCAGCAATGCCACGATCTTGAGCGAGGCTGGCTGCTGATGATGTAACTGGGGCAAAAACTCACTCAAGGTTTTACCGGTATCGACAATATCTTCCAGGATCACCACATGGCGGTCGTACAGGTCGGTATCCAGACCAATAGCCGTAATGACCTGACCACTCGATTTGGTCCCTTTGTAAGAAGCCAGTTTGATAAAACAGATCTCCGCATCGATACTCACCTCTTTGAAGAGGTCGGCAGCAAAAATGAATGACCCATTGAGGATGGCAATGAACAAAGGTTTCTTGCCAGCATAATCTGTATCCAATTGCTTCGCCAGCGCCTGTATGCGGGCATTGATCTCGCTGGCAGTCAGGTAGGGCTCAAACTGTTTGTCGTGTACGCGAATAATACTCATAGATCAGTTTTTGTAGATGACCAGTTCCTGTCCGATCTTCAATTCATATCCCGTCAATTTATTCCAATCTTTCAATTGCTCGACGGTGATATTGTATTTACGGGCGATGCTGTACAACGTTTCCTTGGTTTGAACGGTATGGGTAAAGGCGGCATTGCCGACCTGTGTGGTGGGGCGGGCGGGAGCGGCTTCCGTTTGCTCGGGTGTAGCCGGTAGTTGTTGCATGGCCACTACATTCACCTCGCTGGCCAGGCGGGGTTTGCCGGGCGCTTTCTCCTGCAGGTAAAGCGCTTCACCAGGTGCCGGGGCTTCACGCTCGCCGAGGTGATTGTATTCCAGCAGGGATTCAAAACGCAGACCTTCTGCCTGGCAGATATCATACAGGCTTTCACCCGGCTGCACAATGTGTTTTTCGCTGGCGCCCACTTTGCGTTTGCGCTGCAGGAACAACAGTTGCCCCTTAACCAGCACATCTTCCCGCTTCAGGTCGTTGAAATCCATCAACCGGCGCAACGATACATCGTACTGCTGGGCCACCGCAAACAGGGCCGTACCTGCCGGCACATACACCACTTTGGTATTGTTGATGGAAAACTCACCTGCGGGATAGGTGATCTTGGGAAGCGATTTTACATCTTCTTCCACGCTATTGAAGGGTGCGATCACCGCCGGGCCACCAGCCAGGGTATTGTCGCCTTGTGCAGGACGTACGGGATTGCCCGTCAGGATCTCTTCCTGGGGCGCCACCTTACCCAGTGCCAACAGGGTATACTGGTTGAGGTTGTAGTCTTCTACCAGCTTGATAATGATGTGCGAATATTTTACATTGGTAGCATAGCCTGCTTTCTTGAGACCAAAAGCCCAGCCTTTGTAATCCGTAGGATCGAGCTGAAACAGGAATGCATAACGGGCGCTGCCTTTCAGGAAGTTGGAATGGTCGGCGTAGGAGTCGGCCGAACAGGAATAACTGCGGAAACACTCCCCCCGGGCATCGTCATCATGGTACACCTTATCGCCGGTCCAGGCAGTTTTACATTTGATACCGAAATGGTTGTTGGATTTAAGCACCAGGTCCGATTTGCCAGCCATCGTTTCATGGATACCCTGGGCCAGCTTGATGGAAGCAGGTACACCTGTTCTTACCATTTCCTGCATGGCCATTTCCTTGTACTGATTGATGTAGCTGGCAATATCTTCACTTTTCTGAGCACCTGCACACAATGCTGCCAGCAGCGGTAATAGAACCAAGAATCTTTTTAATGACATGAATGCTATTTTTTTCGGATCATCAGTAAGCCATCGCGGATCGTGACCAGCACGTTTTCTACGCGGGGGTCCTTTTGTACCCGTTCATTAAATGACTGGATTGCTTTCGCGTTTTTACCGGTAATGGGCTGTTCAAGCACCTGACCGTGAAATAAAACATTATCTGCCAATATCACCCCTCCTTGTCTCACCCGCGGCACCACCAATTCATAATAATCCGAGTAGCCCACCTTATCCGCATCAATGAATACCAGGTCCCAGGTTTCTGTAAGGGTAGGAATGATCTCTAACGCATTTCCCGTGTGCAAAATTATCTTCTCCCGATCATTCGACCGATCGAAGTTGGCTTGCGATACGGCGGCATCTTCAGCTCGCAACTCAATGGTATGCAATACGCCATCGGGTTGTAAGCCCTTGGCCAGGTACAAGGCACTGTAGCCGGTAAAAGTGCCGATCTCGAGAATGCGGCGTGGCTGCAGCAGGGTACTGATCATTTCCAGGAACTTGCCCTGCTGGTGGCCGCTCAGCATATGGGCATGCGAATGGTTTGCCACCGTATCGGCAGCCACCTGTTGCAGCAGCTCTTCTTCCGGGGAAGTGAACTGATCGGCATATTCCAGTACCTGGGGAGGGATAATGTCCATCAGGGACAAAAATACGAAGCATGAGTGATTGACAGACAAAGGGTTTCAAGGATTCCGCATCGAAAAACCCCTAAAAAACATAATATTAACAAGCAAAAGCCCCGCAAAGAGGCCAAAAGGCCGCCTGCAGGGCTTTTTATGAGGTCGATAAGGCTGAAACAGGCCAACCGCCCGGAGGCCGATGCCATCCCGCGTCACGGGCAAATAAAAATGGTGTGTACCGTTCCCCACGGCCGGCTAGCCAGCCATCGCTGCCAGCAGCCTAGAAATTGGGCTGTAAAGGATGTTTGGTGTAAAACTGCAGCACATGCTCCACCACCTCTTCCGGCGTATCTACCACCTTCAGCAGATCCAAGTCATTAGGTGAAATATTGTTCGATTTCTGCAGCATCGTCTCCTGCATCCAGTCGATCAATCCGCCCCAATATTGCGACCCTACGAGGATCAGGGGTACGGGCGACATTTTGCCGGTCTGGATCAGGGTAGCCACTTCAAAGAATTCATCCATGGTGCCAAAACCGCCAGGCATCATCACAAATCCCTGCGCATATTTGGTGAACATTACTTTACGAACGAAGAAATATTCATGCTGCAGATTGGCATCGCGGTCGATATAGGGATTGGAGTGCTGCTCGAAGGGGAGCTCGATATTAAGGCCTACCGACTTACCGCCGCCGAGTTGAGCACCTTTATTGGCCGCTTCCATAATGCCGGGGCCACCCCCCGAAATGATGCCAAAACCTTCTTCTGCCAGCTTACGGGCCACATCGACGGTCAGTTCATAATAGGGATGCCCGGGTTGGGTGCGTGCTGACCCAAAGATAGAGATACAGGGTCCCAGTTTGGCGAGGGTTTCGAAGCCGTCCACAAATTCGGCCATGATCTTAAATATCTGCCAGCTTGAATGAGCTTTGGATTCGGACCAGCGACGTTGCTTGGAGATCTTGATGGTTCCATTCATACACATACATGTTTAGGGTTCTAAATACCGGTAATGACACGTATTCCTACCTACAGGCTCACCTGCATGCATCGATCAGCGAAGAAGACGTGGCAAAACAACCGGGCTACAGACTATGATGCCATCCGGAGAGGATGGCATCACGCAGATCACCTCGTGTGATCTTATTAAATTAACGTATGAATGTCAGAATTAGTTTATGCGAGGGCTTGTTTTTCTCGAGATCAGCAGCAGGCCTACATAAGTTAACAGACCATTTATGATCAGCAACTCCAGACCGATCTCGAAGGAGCCAAACAATTGTTTTTGGTATTTATCCAGGATAAAGCAGATGATGGGCGACAACACACACACGATGGGCACCAGCCGATCTTCTACCACTCTTTTGGACAGGATACCAAAGCTGAACAGCCCCAGTAGCGGACCGTAGGTATACGCAGCCACCTTTAGGATCACACCGATCATACTCGGGTTATTGACCCATTTAAATACCATTACCAGCAACAGGAATACCAACGCGAAGGTCAGGTGCACATACTGTCGGGTCTTCTTCTTATCGGCATCCGACCAGGTGGTATTGCGTTGCATACCCAATATATCGATGCAAAAAGAAGAAGTAAGCGCCGTAATGGCCCCATCGGCACTGGGAAAAAGGGCGGAGATCAGCGCAATGATGAAGATGGCAGAGATCACCGGCGGCATATGCTGCAAAGCAACTGTCGGGAACAGTTTATCTCCCGTAGCCGTAATACCTTCCTGCGCTGCGTACAGGTGCAGCAATCCACCCAATACCAGGAAAAGCAGAATAACGCCCAACATGATCAGCGACAAAGTCACCACATTCTTCTGCGCATCCTTCAGCGTCTTCACCGAGATGTTCTTTTGCATCATCTCCTGGTCCATACCCGTCATCGTGATGGTGATAAAGGCACCGGCAGCAATCTGCTTCAGGAAGAAATATTTACTGCCCGGATCGGTAAAGAAGATCTTCGAATAGCCCCGCTCTCCCATCGCCTGCAAACTTTGCCCCAACGAGATGTCCATCGTCTTTAGAATGTAGACCACGCAGATCACCAGGCCAGCCAGCATACAGGTCGTTTGCAGCGTGTCGGTATATACGATGGTCTTCACGCCACCTTCGTAAGTATACAACAGGATCATGATGAGGATGATCAGTGTCGTCAACCAGAAGGGAACGTTGAAACTGTTGAGAATAGCATCCTGTAAAATAGCGACTACCAGGTATAAGCGGGCAGTAGCACCCAGCGTACGCGACAAGATGAAAAAACTGGCACCTGTTTTATAGGAAACGAAACCCAAACGGGAACTCAGGTAGTTATAGATCGACGTCAGGTTGAGCCGGTAATACAATGGCAGCAACACATAGGCAATAACCAGGTAGCCGATCAGGTAACCCAGGGTGATCTGAAAATAGGCAAAGGATTCCCTACCCACTGCACCAGGCACGCTCACGAAGGTTACACCGCTGAGCGATGTACCGATCATACCGAAAGCCACCAGCATCCAGTTGGAGTTGCGGTTACCGATAAAGAAAGAATCATTGTTGGAATTGCGGGAGGTAAAGTAAGCCACCACCAGCAACACCAGGAAGTACCCAATAACAAAGGAGAACAGCAATGTAGGGGACATAGATAATTATTAGTAAACAAACATACAGCAGAATGAGGTTTTAAGATAATAAAAATGTTTGTTACCGGAAGGCTTTCCCGCTTATCTTAGCTGCGCCGAAGTGCCCAACCCTGGCCAGTTTCACTACGCCCGGACCCCGAAAAGGAAAGGATGCACCTCCGCATTAAAATATTAACACGCGATTATGAATATTGAAGCTGCAGCGGTTTTCTGCGGATCGAAGCCAGGCAACAACCCATTGTTCAATCAACATGCAGCAGAATTGGGCAAGCTGCTTGCCATGCTGAAAGTGAAGCTCGTATACGGCGGCGGCAAGACCGGTCTCATGGGCACCATCGCCGATGCCGTACTGGCGCAAGGCGGAAAAGTGATGGGCGTGATCCCCAAACTGCTCATCGAATGGGAACACCAGCATGAAGGGCTCACAGAGCTCGCCGTTGTATCCGACATGCACACCCGCAAACGCATGATGTATGAAATGTGTGATGCCGCCATTGTATTACCCGGCGGGTTCGGTACCCTCGATGAATTGTTTGAGATGGTTACCTGGAACCAATTGAAGATCCACGATAAAAAGATCTACCTGCTCAACTCGGCAGGCTTTTACAACCACCTCATCCTGCACCTGAAGCAAATGGAAAAGGATGGCTTCCTCTACGAAGGAGTGAGTGAAAGGATAATCGTGTGCGATAACCCGGTGGAGGTATTCAACAAGCTGAACTAATCACCGAAACATCATTTAACAGCAAAGCCTGGCAGTACTGCCAGGCTTTGTCTATATCAACCAGCTCGATCAGAAGCCGAAGTTGTAACCAAAATTGTAGAACGCCCTGTTGCCATACGGAGAACGTTCATTCTGCAGCAGGTCGTATTGCACCATGATCAGGAAAGCACCGTTGCCTGCGGGGATGGCAGCACCGGCTCCACCCAGTAAAGAAGGTACGATCTTCCCTGGCAGTTTCTGATCTTCCCGGTCATCATAAAATTTGAACTTGCCCCAGCTATAATTCGCCTCCGGCTGCAGTTGTAGGAAGAGATAATCGATCGGGTATATCCGGCCAAATACATTCAATCCTGCCACACCATAATTCTCTTTGTACTCCGGCACACTCCACCTGTAGCGATAGCTGGAGTAAATAAAGTTGACACCGGCGCCGGCTGCCAGGGTACGGTTAAAGCGATACCCCACTTGTGGCGATACATTCACCAGGGTTTGGTTGCTGCCAAATCCCAATCCAAAGGTGCCACCGAAGAATAGTTTACTCTTATCGAAACCGCGGGAGGATTCATCCTCCTGGTCCTGTGCACTGGCGGAAAGTTGGAATAGCGTAACCAGCAGTGCCACGAGCATGAGATATTTCCTGTTCATAACGTTGGATTTTGTAAATAAAAGGCCCCTGCAAATATACAGGGGCCTTTGTATTGATAATATGTGATATAGATATTTAGGCATTTTTAACAGGTCAGCGCTTCTTTTGTTGAACGCAAACCCACCAAAAGCCTCCGCAACCACCCTAAGCCAGGTCAAATATCTTACCGGCGTTCAGGATGTTATTGGGATCGAAGGTTTTCTTTATACCCCGCATGATCTGCAACTGGGTCTCGTTGAAAACGATATCGATATAGTTCTTCTGCAGCAATCCAATGCCGTGCTCACCACTGATCGTCCCTCCCAGCTCATGTACCAGGTTGAACAAAGCCCGGATACCGGCAATCACTTCCGGATCATCGTTGCTATTGGCAATCCCTTCTTTCTTGATACGGATGTGGAGGTTGCCATCACCGGCATGACCGTAACACACCGCTTTGAAATTATACTGAATACCCAGCTCCTTTACCCCCCTGATCAGCGCAGGCAGTTCGGCACGGGGTACTACGGTGTCTTCTTCGATGGTATAACCGTCGATCTTCACTGCCTCTGCTACCCGGCGGCGCAGTTTCCACAACTCCGCTTTCTGCGCGGCGTCATCTGCAAAGAAAGGTTCACCGGCATCGTAGTTGACCAGCAACTCACCGATCGTTTCCATTTCCACCATCAGAGTGTCGAGGTGATTACCATCCACTTCGATGATGAGGTGAGCAGCTGTTCCTTCGGTCACAGGCACTGCCGAGCTATCGACAAAAGCGCTCACGATGCGGAGGGCATCGATCTCTACCAACTCCAGCGCACTGGGCACGAAGCCGGCACGGAAGATGGCGCTCACCGCTTCACTGGCCTTTTCCAGCGACTGGAAAGGAACCAGCATCAGCAGATCATATTTAGGCAGGGGGATCAGTTTCAGCACGATCTTGGTAACGATCCCAAGGGTGCCTTCGCTGCCCACGACCAATTGGGTCAGGTTATAGCCGGTAGAATTCTTCAATACGTTGGCACCCGTCCAGATCACATCGCCATTGGGCAGTACCAGCTCGAGGTTGAGCACATAGTCTTTCACCACACCGTATTTTACAGCCTTGGGACCACCACTGTTCTCCGCGATATTACCACCGATAAAACAGGAGCCGCGGCTGCTGGGATCGGGTGGGTAAAACAAGCCCTTCTCCTTCACCGCATTCTGCAATACTTCCGTGATCACACCCGGCTCGGTGATCACCTGCAGGTTCCTTTCATCGATGTTGAGAATGGAGTTCATACGGTCGGTAGAAATGAGTACACCACCAAGGTGAGGAAGTGCACCACCACTAAGGCCCGTACCAGCACCGCGGGGCGTTACCGGTATGGTATGTTGGTTGCAAATCTTCATGATCGCACTGATCTCTTCGGTAGAACGTGGACGGATCACCACTTCTGGCGGGAACATCAGGTGCTCCGTTTCATCATGTCCATAATTGTTGAGGGATTCTTCATCGAGCAGGACAAATTCGGCGCCTGCAATCTGACGGAACTGGTCAATGAGCGCTGCTGTCAAGGTACCCTGTGTAGCCACTGTTTCCATGTATTTGTGTTGAAAAGGGCCTCAAAAGTCGGATAATTGCGGGAGATGGAAAAGAACGCCCCTAAAATAATGACGCCAAGTTGGATAATTGAGTGATTATCCTGCGTTTCTCTGCACCAACGCCCCCTCTAAGGACTACTCAGGAAAAGATCAACCTGCATAAGCGTACAATACAAACAAGCGTTCTTCGCTTAGCACCCGGGTAAATCCCGCCAACTCTGCCGCTGTTCTGAACTGTTGGTCCTCGCGACGAATTTCCCAGTAAAGGGTATGGCATTGCAATTCATTGATTAGGTAGCGCATATAGCACAATAGCAGGTGGGCCAGGTCACGCACATCCCATGACTGTACTGAATAAAGTTGCAAGTTTTCCAGGTAGTATTCCCCCTCCGTTAGCTTATACTGCGATTTAAGCACCGTCAATAAAGGAGGATAGACCGTTAATAATCCTATAGCCCGGTGATGGCTATCGATACAGGTGATCAATTGGATCTGTGGACTGTCTTGTGAAAACTGATACAATTTGAACAGCGAGTCGGGCGACTCCCAGTGCATCCATTGAAGGAAGGAAGCAATATCCTCCTGGATAAGCCGGTGAAACAAATAATGATGGCATAGCAACCGACCTTCCGGTTGTCTATTCATATCCTGGTTCATATAGATAAGGTTTGTACTTCCAGGTTCAGTGTAAAGTTATCCGTGCGTAGTTTTCAAGGTGGGATCATAGCTGCCTACACATAGCGCAGGTATTCTCAAATATACCAAGAATTGTGGGTTCAGCCGGTATACCACAAGCCTTCCACAATACTATCTTCAAAAATAGTACCCGGGGTCAATACAAAATGTATTCAGTTTTGACAATTCTCAATTAAGGGACAGTGTTATGGTAAGGTCCGCTGCCAGGCAAGACCTGATTGTCTTGATGGACTTCGTTTTGTACATGCGTACCAGTTTTACCGGAAGGTCCAGTTGGCGGGCTATATCTGCCGTAGACATCTTATTGTAGAAGTATAAACGGAAAACCTCAGCACATTGATCTTTGAGTTTATTGATGCCTTCATACAGGTTAAGGAGCATTTCGGAAGTGATCATCAATGCCATGGTTCCCGTAGAACCATGAAACAACTCATCGAGCGTAAGCATATCTTTTTTCGAGGGCCGGTCTTCAGCCGGACAGGAGAGATAATCATAACAGGCATTTCTGACCGTTATCAGCAGGAAGGCCTTGATATCCGCCATAGACTTAAAATTGCGGCGCATGGCAATCAGCTTGATGAAGGTATTGACAGCAATCTCATTCGCTTCGGTCCCATGATTGATCAGCTGCCTCCCATACTCCACCATGGAAGGAAAATGTTCGCGAACGATGACACGTAAGGCCTGGAGGTCATTCTGGTGAAAAGCGGGTATCAGGTTGTTATCTGCAGTGGCAGCCATTGTAACAGGGATTTAAACCATTGTATAATTGAACCAACAACGATGGTCGCCGGATTCTCCGGAGAGCAGTAATGACAATTATTTACCTAGGATAAAGCCCGGTTTGGCAGACAGATATTGGGATCGGTTGGGAAAGTTACAACGAGAGAGATGCTCACTATTAAAGTAAGCAATCCATAGTATTTATGGTATTATGTTCAAATTATTGGCAGCACAACTTTACTTCCTTAAACAAAGTAAGGCGATACTGCAACCTGTAACAGCCATATCAGGCGCCCGGCCTATTCCACTACCACAATCTTGGCGGTAGCGTCTGGCAATACCCTTTGCCGGGTTGGGTATGCCTTCAGCAGCGAATCGATGTAAACAGTGCCCTGCGGCTGGTAATGGCTGGCCTCGGTGTAGATATAGATACGGCCACCCTGGACGATCGTTTGCCGCACCGCTTCGTCCGTAAGGTGCCGCAACGAATCGGCAGCAGGCACCTCAAAAGCCGTTTTATCGAGATAGTATTTGAAGAAATCCCGCAATTGCCAACCATCCTGCAACAAGATCATATCCTTTTCCCTGATGACTTCTCGTACAGGTTTGATCTTGGCAAAGTATTGATCATTGTCAAGGTCGCGCAACCAACGGATACTACCAAAATAGTTGATGCAGAACAGAAGCAAGCTAATGATCGCGACTACGGTAGGTGGCTTCACCCGCCCAATACCATTGGCTGCGGGGATCCCCTGGCCACCATACAGAAAAGCTCCCAGCAGCAACAGCCACACGAGGTATACCTGGAATATCCAGAACTCGAGGATCTCGGGCATCCAGAAAGTAAAGAATACCGAATAGATAATGCCCGCCAGCATCAACGGTGTCACTACACCACCCAGAGTTGCGTTCAGCTTTCGGTAATTACGTACAAACCGGATCAGCAGCGAAAGTACCAGCAAACCGAAAAGCAGGGATAGAACGCCCAATACCATGGCCACTCCCTGCGACATGTTACGTACGAGGTACATTTCGTCGCCAAGCGAATGGGTAGATAAACTCGTCTTCAGGTATTGCTCCACGGGGGCGATGCGAAATACAAAGTGACCACCAACGAAGGCATGCGAATACCCCGTCGCCACGAGAAAAGGCGTTTTACTGTTCAACGGTTTCCAGTGTGCTTCCTGTTGGGCATAACCTTCCAGCCAGTTCATCCACAACGTGGTAGAATTTTGCTCCAGCACCACCCAGCCGATCAGGAAGTAAGCCCCTCCTACCAGTACAACTCCTGTAGCAGCATATTTCAGCAGATCGGGCAACATCGGGCACTTCTTCCTTTCCCGCCACAACTTGTACAACACAATCGGCGCAAATAATACATGCACCTGGTGAAAAAGGATCGCCAACACATGCAGCAGGCTCACCTTCCAGATATCTCCGCTGCGCCAATCCGGTCGGGTAAGGATATAGAGCGCCGCCAGTAACAGGCAGATTGGCGGCGCATATACTTCAATATTGGTACTGTAAAACCACGGGCCAAAGGAGAAAGCCACCACGGTGATACTGATCAGTGAATGCATCACCGGCATGCTGAACCGGTAGCGGAAAAAACTGTAGACAATGGTTAAACTGCCGGCTCCCCAAAGCGCCGTAAAAACTTCTACCAGGTAGTAGTCTTTTACAGCGGGCAGCAGCGCCTGTATGAATACCAGCCAGTAGTGAGTAACGTAATGATATAATAAGTGATGGGGATGGAACAGCGGATCACCTTTCACCATACCATTCAGGTATCCGATAGAATCGTGCGGACCAGAGAAATTGGCCGCCAGGCTACAAAGAAAGAATAACAAAGACCCGGCAAAAACCAGAATCTGTTCAGATTTACTGACGCGTTGATTCATTACAACGGTTTAGGTTAGCTGTTATCTTGGATCCTTCGCTATAGCACGCAACCGTCATGGCCGGACCCTTTACCGGCACAATATACACGAGATTTTATTTTTTGCCCAGTACGTCGTCGATGCTAACGCCAATGATCTGCTCCAGCTCCAGGCGGGCCACATTGAAATTGCGTTGCTGATCGGCTTTACGCATCTGCTGCTCGTAGTAGGAGTTCTCGGCTTTCTTGAATACCTCAGGGGTGATGAGGCCGTCGGAGAAGTCTTTTTCGGCGAGTTTATATTCCGTGTATTCAGATTGCGCCATGCGAATCACCAGGTCCAATTTCTCTTTGTGCATCAGGTAGTCTTCGTAGGCAGACAGTACCCGCTTGCGGATGGTCCGGTAACGTTCATTCTTTTCAGCATGGGCAATATAAAGGTTCTCCCGGGCGATCTTCACATCATTGGACCGGGTAATAAAGAAGTCGAAAGGTAGGGTCAGACTGAAGTTGTATTTTGGATACAATGTAGCCTGGTTGGAAGGCGCACTTTTCGGATTGATGGTGTATTCGTTAACGTTGCCCTGTCCTGCCAAACCATTGAGCCAAGTGCCCTTGGCACGACCCAGCGAATAGCGGGCTACGTTGATATTCCGATCGGCTATCTCGAACTCGGGATTCTGCAATGCCAGTTGTACCAGCTTTTCCCGGATGTCGGTGATCTGCGTGGTATCGTGATTGGCGTGGTAAGTAGACACATTACGGCCAGTTGGTTGTTGGGCGTTCGAGACTACAGCAGTCAGCATCAGGATTCCAATGCCGGCGATCTTTCTATTCATGGTTACAAGGTTCATATTAGTTGTTTGCTTCGTCAGCGTTGGCTGAGTCGAATTGGTGTAATTTCAGGAATATCGCCAACGCGGAATAAAAGTACAATACATTGGGATATTGACCGATAGCCATTTGAGAATACTGGGCCACCATCAGGCTAAAAACCGATACCAGGTTGGCCGCATACTGGGTCTTGATCTCGGGATCCCGCACCCGGTAAAACGGTTTGATGCCCGCCCGTAGGATCAAATAATAAAAAATCAACAACAATGCCAGCCCGATCGGCCCCTGTTCCATCATCGTTTGCATGTATGCACTATCCGGTGGGATCATTGAGCAGAAATGCCCGGGATTGTAGATCGTTCCTACCAGGCCCGCCGTATTGAGCCCCCCCCCGATAGGATGGCTCCAGACGTAGGGTTGGGCGATCGCCCGGTTGATGTCGCGCACCAGGTTGGAAGGGTCTTTGGACCCCTCAAAAGTAGAGCGCAACCTATTGATGATCATATTGTCATAAATCGGCGCGACCATTAAACCCACGAACATCAGGGCAAAAACTCCGGAAAAAATAATGGTCCGGCGCTGGTACAGCGTCAGGATACAATAAAAGACAACACCCGCTACCACCATCATGGTGGCCGTACGGGTACCGGAATAACTGGTGGCCATGAAGTGCATGGCTGCCAGCGCATAATACAATAATCGCAACCTGAAATTCTTCTCCTGTAGCGCCAAAACCAGCACAAATACCGTGGAAGAAGCGTAGAGGATACCAGCCGCCGCCGGATCCGATAACAGGCCAAACCGCCTTACAAAGCCCCCGTTCACAAAAAGGTCCACCCGGTTGGCATCGGCCATCAGCCATGCCGTTTCCCACGAAGTATAGCCAAACCACTGCTGCTTACAGGCATACAAGGCCTCTATAGAACTGAGCACCACCCAAAATTTGCTGAAGAACATGATGGCTTTCTTCGTATTGAAGAAGCAGTAACTCATGTAGAAAAAGGCAGCGAAGCTGACCTGCTTCCGGAAAAAGTTGAACCAGCCCATTTTACTGGCGCCCGAGGGGTTCACGATCTGCAGCAGGTAGTAGAACAACAAAACCCCGATCCAGACGGTAAGGGTATTGGTCCAGAACTTACTATCGACCTCCTTGGTATACTCCTGGCGGGTAATTACGCCCAGCAGGGTCAGGTAGGATAGGTATTCTGGTATCAGCCCCGTCGGTATAAGGGCCTGTATATTAAACAACCGTACCGGTAACAGCAGAAAGAGACAGACCACATAGGAGGCATAATAACCCACCTTCGGGTACATCATGCAAAGAATAAAGAACAGTATACCCGCCACGGCTCCTACGATGCCAATACTGGCGCCAGGACTCACGAAAACCGTCAGGTACGACATCCCAATGGCGATCAGCCCCAGGAGTGAAATACCCAACCCGGTCGTCAGTTTGCGCTCCAGGATATGGTAACGCAGCCAGCCGAGCACTGTTTCAGAGGTCTTATGTAGTAAATTTTTTACCATGATGATCTAAAAGAAGAGGAACTTGACAAACATGGTAATGCAGAAAATAGCTGCAAACAGCGTACTGATGATCTCAAACACCTGCATTTTGTTCTGTTCGTTTTCCATATTCCCTTATTATTAATGTGATCAGTTACCCACCACCATTTTCTGGCTGGCTGGCACTGGCTTTACTACGGGGGGCGTGGGCTTTTTCAGCGTAAACAGCCACCAGGCCCCCATTTTCTCGAATAAATTATACAAAATGATGGGCAAAACTACCCCCATCGTAACACTAACGATCATTAACACCGGAATATTCTCGATGCCAAACAGTTTTACCAGCCCGCTCCGGATCGCCGAAGTGATCATCAAATGCATCACATAAATATATAACGAATGATACCCGATCACCCGGAGAAACCGCAATACATTCAGCTTCTGCAATAAGAAAGAAACCTGGATCACATAGGCACCACCGATCAATGCGGTGACCGCAAAAATGACCGGCCGTTGAAACTGCACGTAATAGTCGTCCTCATGCAACAGGTTCAGGTAGGTAAAATAGTGCTGTACCAACACAAAAAAAGGCAACGCGATCAGCGTAGTACGCCAGGAGGTCAGGATTGCATGATTTTTTGTATTCAATACCCAATCGGAAAACAAATGCCCGATCGCGAAAAACAGGTAAAAGAACAATATATCATTCAGCAATCCAATATGAATCCGGTTAACCAGACAGTAGCCGGAGATGGAATACAGGATCAGCCCCAATACCACCTGTTGCCAGGCCCTCGCCTTGCCATAAAAATGCACCAGGGCATACAACACACTCACAAAAAACAAGGCATTCAGGTACCAAAATTGCTCGATCTTTCGCGGATCGATCAGCAGGTTCAGGTAATCGAAGGGACTGCGTGCGGCACTCGCATACCCGGCAAACAACAGTTGCAGCGTAATCTGGATCGATCCCCATACCATCAACGGATAGAAGATCGTCTGGAAACGATTGCCGATATACTCTCCGATGCCCTTCCGTGTAAGGCTGCTGCCGATAAAAATACCGGAAACGATAAAAAACAGGGGCATCCGGAAACTAAAGAAGAAAATATTGAGGTATTTCAGGTTTTCGTAACTGCCAGACCCCTCCCCTACATTGGCCAGTCCCTCGAATACGTGCCGGTACACTACCAGCAGTATCGTGATCCCCCTCGCGTAGTCGATCCAGGGATACCGGCTCCTGTTCAGTATCTTTTGACTATTAAATAAAAAATTAAGCATGACAAGGAATGAGGTTTGACCTTACAGGTCCATATTATTAGCTTCTACATTGTTCAACACAACACCTACGAACTTGTCGCCTGTATTATTGAGGTACTGGATAGAGTCCTTATCGATCTGACCCAACGATGACTTGGCCGAAAACACAGCGATGATTCCGTCTACCCAGCCTGCCAGCTCCTTACTATCGGCATGCTTGTTGAGCGACGCCCCTTCGATGAATACGAAATCATAGCCCTCGGCGATCTTGGGCAGGTGATCCATCAGGTTGTTTTTAGGCAACACTTCCGAAGGGGTATGGTTTCCTTCCGTACAACCGATCAGGTCGGTATTGGGAATAGTGGTCATACTGGTCGAGGCCAGAAACTTATCGACCACATTGCCATTTCCCGAATAACTGAATTGATCCAGGGCAGGCTTTGCTTCGAACTTGCGGGTCAACGTATTATTGGAGAAGTTGGCATCGATCAATAGCACTTTTTTCTTCGTCAGGCTCAGGCTATTGGCCAGGGCTTCGATCACCGTCGTTTTACCTTCCTGGGGCTTGGTACTCGTTACCAGGAATACTTTCTTGCCGCTATTGATCAGCTCAAAACGCAGCTTGCGCAGGTTTTCGATGAATACGGCCCCTTCACCCGCGCGGTCATCGTCTCCATCATTTTTGAAATACTCCTGGATCGTTTTCTTTTTCAAGTTGAGACGATTCAACGCCGTCAGCAATTTCAGCTTGGTCTGGCGCTGGAAGATGGTTGGCGTTTTATAGGAGGAGTCGAAGAACTCGAGCGCGATAACAATGAAGGCAGACAGGAACAACATCAGCATGCCGCAAAGGCCGAGCACCAGCGAACGCTTGGAGGGCTCCGGTGCAAAAGCAGGCACCGCTATCAGGATCTGCTTGAAATTGTTTTGCGGATTCACATCCAAATCGAGGGTCGACTGCAAACTTCTTTTCATCGTCTCGTATTCAGTATTGGCAATACGCAGGTCACGCTCCTGGGCGTCGAGCAATACCTGGTCGCCGCCGCCGGTCATCGTGATGGCATCATATTCCGCCTTTTGAGCGCCAAATAACTTTGCATTGGTTTCGGAAGCCAGGATCTGTTGCTGCAAGTCCATTTTCCGGGCAAGCAGCTCTTCCTGACGCACCTGTACCCGGTTGACGCGGCTTTGCCGGTCGGCGTTGGAACTACCACTGCCTTTCAGTTGACCTATCTTGCGCACGTTGGCCTCTATCTGGTCCTGCAACTTTTTGATCTCTTCTTCGGATTTGCCATTCTTCTGGAGCTCCAACCCCTCGTTCTCTTTTCCCAGGGCCAGGATAGCAGCATTGTTGTTTACGAAACCACCACTGGTATTCTGGGTTCCCAGTTCCTGCAACTGCTCTTCTACCGATCTGAATTCACCCCGCAGGTTATTGAGTTTTGCCAGCTCTTGCTGGTAGTTGCTGGTCACGCTCTGTACTACCGACATGGCGGCCGAAGCGCGGGCGCCCACATCGGGAGTACCGATACGTTCTCTGAATAATTTCAAGCCTGCTGTCAGGCTATCGACGGTTCTTTTCTTGGAGGCAGCAAGGCTATCTAGCTTCGCAGCAGACTCCTGGTTACGCAGCCCATAAATACTATTAAAGAAACGGATGAATTGCTGGCCAATGGTATTGGCTATAAACGCCGACATTTCGGGATTTTCGGAGCGGCAAAGAATGTTGAGGTAATCGGTGCGGTCGGCACGGGAGATCAACAGTTTTGCTTGCAGATATTCGGGAGCATACCCATAGAGATAAACGAGGTCGAATATCTTCTTTTCTTCAGGATCGGCGGGGCTGAGCAGCTCCATGTTGGCGATCTTACGCCGTAATATGATCTTGGCCTGTTCTCTGTCGAAGGCCTTATAAGTGGCGCTGTTCTTTTGTTCTTCGGTAAGATTGTGAAAGGGTTTCATATCCTCCAGGTCGTGCAGCAGCAACTTGTACGACAACATACCCATTACTTTGGGCGACTTGAAGGTCTCGATAACGTTGTTGAACCGGGTTTCGATCTCGTAAAAGTTGATTCCGGCTCCTTCTTTGATCGTTACTTTCTGCTCCATCGTAAAACCAGTGGAATATTGCGCGACAGAGCCATAGGTTTTAGGGAGGAAAAGTGTAAATACAAAACCCGCTACAACTCCTAGTACAGTACAACCGATAATGATCCATTTCTTACGTAGCAGCGAGTACAATAGATACAACAAATCCATAAGGTTTCTTTTTTGTGTAATTCGAGGTGAAAAAGTAGCAAAAAAAACCGGGAGACCATAATGGTTTCCCGGTTTTTGGAATAGTTCAGAGTTTTTTAATTCGTTTTCCCGGAAGGGAAGGCGGTCCGTCCACCGAGGCTGGATGGACCGCCTATAGTAAGCAGGCTATTTGCTAGCCTTTACCAGTTTACTGACGTGAACGGGTTTACCGTTTACATTCAAAGTTACCATGTACAGACCAGTGTTCAGGTTGGCTGCAGCAGTGTTCACACGCAGGGTGCTATAACCAGCTGCCAGTTTGCCAAAGTCTTTTCTGAACATCAGCTTTCCGCTCAGATCAAATACATCTACTGTCACGTGGTTGTTGGCAGCAGTGTTGTTGAAGTCCAGGTTGATCTGGTCAACGAACGGATTGGGGTACATTCTGCCTTCAGCGATCGTCCGGGTAGCGGCCGCAGCTGCTGCAGGAGAAGTTGCCTCGTTGGTCGCAACAGTAGGCTGTTCAGCACCAGTAGTTTCCACTTCTGTACGGTTCAATACTGTTCCGCCAGCTGCACCATCTTCATAAGCCTGGATGATGAGGCCACCATTGAAGCCGTAAGCCGCTTCCTGGGTTGTAGAGAAGTTGAGCATCAGCTCACCGTTTGCATCAGGCTGCAGGTCGCCGATGTAAACCACCTTCACCGAGTTCATCCAGCTGTTCAGGTATACTGTTTTACCATTTACGGTGTAGGTGCTGGTATAGTTACCTTCCCACCATCCGTTGGTACTCATACTACCGAAGAAGCCGATGCGGTAGCGCTTGCTTTGGTTCAAGCCAGAGAGTCTCATTTGCGCCAGCTGGGTATTATCGATCCAGTAGTTGGAACGCAATACTACATCAGGAGCAAAACCTGAGTTATTACCGGTTATCACACCAAAGTTGTTATCTGCATTCATGAACCGCTCCCAGGCCAGTGTCATACCGGTCGGTTGTTTCGACTGGTTGGGCAGGTTCGGGAAGGTGAATGGCTCGCTTGGCAGAGCAGCCAGGTTGTACCAGGGTGCAGGTGCATTGTACTCTGTACCGAAGTTGAAGTTCACATAAGTGATCGCCTGTGGCGTGATCGTCTTCGTTACATTGCTCCAGTCGGTATATACACCACCTACTTTCGCACGAACACGGAACCAGTACTTGGTATTGGGGTTGAGGCCGGTTACCTTGTACTCTGTCGTATTCGAAGGCAGATTGAAGGCTACTGTGCTGCTGAAGGCTGCATCGGTAGAACGCTCCACCTGGAAGCCACCCGCTGCATCTTCATTGTTTGTTCTGTCGGACCAGATCAGGTAAACTGAATTTCTGTCAACAGGCTCAGAAGACAGGTTCACAGGGTTCAGGTTGAGGCCTGCAGTGAACTCTTCCAGTTGAACAGCATTGATGAACAGATAGTCTGAAGCCGGGAACTTCCGGAGGGAGAACTCGATAACGCCACCCACGGGTTGCAGGTTGTTCAGGTTGGCTGTTCTGTTGGTATTGTAGCTTGCGTTAAGCGTATCGGAAGTTGCTCCGGATGTATAGCGGGCATAGGTATGCCGTCCGTCATTGCTCGAAGCGAAGATCACTACGTTGTAACGCTTGCTGTTATCCAGGTTAGAGAAACGCATCACTCTCAAAGAGTCGTTGATGACATGACCGCTCTTGATCACCTTATCATTGTACACCCCGGTATTGCTGCCAGAATTGTGACCATTGTTCCAGGGGTTCCAGCCACCAACTGTAGTGATGCTGAACGGCGTAGTCGCATTGTTCTCATCTTTCAGGTTCGGCAGGGTATACTCGGCCCCGATATATCCTACGATATTGTTCCAGGGAGCAGCTGCTTCATCACCCCAATAAGCAAAGTTCACCAATACAGAACGGGTATTCTTATCGTTTACAGTTACAGTAACCGGTACAGTTGTTTCACCACCCTTGTCGTCCGCAGCTTTTACGGTGAAGTTGAAAGTACCCAGATCGCTGGCAGAAGGCGCTACGATCAGCCTGTAGTTGGTGCCACCCAGTTGTTGCAGGGTAACGAAACCAGGCTTGTCGACGATCGAAACGGTTACTACATCACCCGGATCGGTCACGGTGAAGTCATCATTGACAACATCATCCACTTTCAGTGTGTGCGTGGCAATCACACCTGCCACCACTGGTTTGTTGTTGGCAGTAGTAGCAGAAGCGGTATCGATGCCAGCTCCAGTACCGTAATTGTTATTGGCTACTACATAGTAGAAGTATTGCGAGAATGGAGTCACAGCAGCGTCAGTATACGTAGTCACGTCAGCCGCCAGGGTTGTCAGCAGGGTATAAGGTCCCGCTTTCACATTGGCACGGAATACCTGGTAATTGTTCTCGTTGTAAGCTTTGTCAACCCAGGTCAGTTTCACACCAGCAGGTTCTGCAGCGGCTACCAGGTTGGTAGGTTTAGCAGGCACAGTGCTGTCATCGAAAGCAGCCTCAAGTACCAGGAAGTTCAGAGTACCACCTACAGCAGGGTTAGCATCACCGATCATAGAGATCAGTACTTCACCACCCGCACCGGGTTGCACCTGGTAAATGGTATCGGTCGTATTCGCATTGTTGTAGAACAGGATATCCGCAGTCTCGTTGCCGATCTTGAAGGTGGTCTTCGAAGTAACCTCGTTACCGCAGCCGCCACAATTGTTGCTGGCCATGAAGATCACGTTGTACTTGCGTGCAACATCCAGACCATTCAGGCGTACGCGCAGGGTGTCGTTCTTGGTACCACCCTGGAAGCCATAGCCCCAATAGATACCATCCACCATCACAGAGTTGGGCCATGCACCACCACCTTGTACACCGGCACTGGCAGTACCATACTCATTGCTCAGGAACGAGAAGCTTGCGCCGGTGTTAACACCTTTCACATTCTTCAGGTCGCTGAGGGTGATTGCTCCACCATAGGTAGCCACCACATCATTCCAACCGGTACCACCAGAGGTAGTATTCTTCATATTGATCTGTATCCGCTCTTTCGCTTCCTTATCAGCTACGGTCACCGTGATCGATTTTGTTTCGAAACCACCGAAGGAATCATCAGATTTCACCGTGATGGTGTAACTACCAGCATCAGCCAGGGTTGGTTTCAGCGTGATTGAACCGCGGCCATTGCCACTATCAACCAGCGTAACAAAAGAAGGCTTTTCAACCACCGACCAGGTCAGTGTATTGTTGCCGTCGTCATCGCTGGCTTCAAGCGCCACGACACGGGTGTCCATTTCACTCAAGTTCACAGCAGGCACCGCCGTGATCACCGGCAGGCTGTTATCGTTCACTACCATATTGTATTTCAGCGTGTCTTTGCCACCGAATACATCGGTTACATAAACCCTGAGCATATAAGAACCTTGTGCAGAGATGCCAGGTGCAGACCTCAGTTCGAGACCGTTGGCAGTAATATTCTGCACAGTCACGAACGAAGGCAAAGTACCGGTAGTAAAGGTCATCGCATCACCGTCAGCATCCGTTGCCTTTACGGTCAACACATGAACTGAATTGTAACGTACGGTAAAGTTGCTTTGCGGCGTGAACTTGGGCGCATTGTTCAGGGAAGTTACAGACAGCTCGCTGCTATAACCAGAAGATGCAGCTGGACCGTTGGCCCTTACCTTATAATAATAGGTAACATTGGCGACAAGGCCGGTATCGGAAAACGCTGTAGTATTCGCGGGCACAGTACCGATCACGAAATAACCAACACCACTTGTAGCAGAGCGTGACACTTCGTAGCCAGTTTCGTTGCTGGCGTTATCAGTCCATGTCAGGTTGATCACAGAGGAAGACACTGCAGTACCTGCCAGGTTGGTCGGAGTAGCCGGCGTAGCTGGCGTAGGCTGTGTAGTGGCAGCAGCTTGCTTATAGGTCAGGCTTACCAGGCTGGCGATCTCATCCAAAGTCAGCGCACCATTGATCACATAGATATCGTCCATCTGACCATTGAAATAATCGTTGCTGGTTGCAGCTGCATTGAAAGCAGATTCACCATTGGTATTACCGGAATATCCGAAACGTGCGTTGTTGCTGGCGGCAGCAGCAATGGTACTGAAGGGCAGCGCATTGTTGGCAGCGATCTCAACACCGTTCAGGAAGATCTTCAGAGAAGATACATTATATACAACAGTCACATGGTTCCAGCCACCAGTCACCCAATTTGCATTGAAGGCGGTAGCAGTGGGCGCCAGGGTCAGGCGGTTGCTTGCACTGGCGATACCAGCTTGCAGCAGACCACCGGAGAAACGAAGCGCCAGACCATTGGTGCTGTTACCAAAGTCGAAGATCACTTTATTGTTGGTCAATGCGGTTGATTTCAACCAGATACCTACTGTACGTTGCGTGTAAGCACCTTCACTGGGGAAACCACCACTTGCTGCGCCATTGATCGTAGCATACTGATTGCTGCCCGTCATGTTCAGCGCATGAGTGCCTTCTTTAGGACCAGTCGTGCTATAGGTAGCATTGGTCAGTGTCAGGTAACGGGTAGCGTTGCCATTAGAATCGACATTGCTGTTGTTCAGCTTCCAGTTCGCCTCAGTGTAGGTACCGGTATAATTAGAAGCATTGCTGTTTCCGATAGTACGTACTTTATAGAAGTACTTGGTATTGGCGAGCAAACCAGAATCGGTAAAGTTGGTAATATCAGCACCTACTGTAGCCACCTGGCTGTAAGTACCGTTTGACGTGGTAGAACGCACGATCTCAAATCCGGTCTCGTTAGCGCTGTTATCAGTCCAGGTCAGGTTGATCTTGTTGTGCGAAACAGTAGTGGCAACAAGCTTGGAAGGAGCAGTCATGGTAGAACCTACTGCGCCTGCGGCAAACAATACATTGCTGGGGATAGCTTGTTTGGCCAGGCCAGCATCGTTTTGCCAGCTCCAGCTTACTGCATCCGAACCAGCACCGTCGAAATAGCCGAGGGCAATAGGATGCAGACCAGCAGTCAGTGCAATCGTAGCCGTTTTACATTGGTTACCGTGGCCACCATCATTGTTGATGAGCGGCGTCTTGGCGAAACCATAAGTCTGATCTACGTAGAGACGGCTACCGTCATCAGAGCAGATCTCGAAAGTATAATTTGCCGTAGTGGGCACATTAATATAACCTTCCCACAGGAATCCGAAGTAATCGGCCTGGTTGCGGGGAGTTACGGTGATATTCGGTGTAGAACCTGTTTTAACAGGGAACAGGTTATCGAAGTTGGGCAGATTGCTCCAGGATCCTTCGAAATACTTAAAGTTGATGTTGTTGCCGATCAAACCGGTTGAAGCAGTCACCTGGTTGCTGGGCTGAGAGAAGTTGCCGGCAGCATCACGCGCCTTTACAATAATATTATATACCACACCACTGTCGAGGTTGGCAATGGTCAACGTCGTTTGGTCAGTAGTGTACATCTTCGCACCATTCACAAACACATCGTACTTGGCCACGCCTACGTCATCCGTAGAAGCAATCCAGCTGATGTTGGCATAGTCGGTGAAAGCCCCAGTCAGGGTCAGGTTGGAAGGAGCCGTAGGAGCCGTATTGTCAGCATCGGTCTTAACACTAACTTCACTAGTTACGGCAGCAGCACCGGAGGCGCCTATTGCACGTACGATATAATAGAATGAAGTATTGGGAGTAAGGTTGGTGTTGACATAAGAGGTCGCATTGGCCGGTGTGATCGCAATGAGTTTGTAAGGACCACCAGCCGTAGCAGCGCGGTAGACCTCATAACCAGTCTCGTTTTCGATCGCATTGGGATTGTCGGTCCAGTCAAGTTGAACACTGGTCAGCGACAATGTATGCGCCGACAAGTTCTTGGCAGGATCGGGCTTCGGATTGCCATTGGCATTCAACACCGTAAAAGGCGCAGAAGGCAACGCACCGCAACCAAATTGCTCTACCACCGAGGCAGTATAAGTACCAACCGAAGCATTGTAGGTTGGTTGGTTGCCTTTTACCGTAGCCCCCTGCAACCACTGATAAGATATATAACCAGCTGGTAAAGACAGGGTAACGGTAGATTTGCCATCGGGGGATGGTAATACATTACTTTGTAAACCCAGCACGGCTGGTGTGGGAGTTTGAGTGATCGGCTTGGGCTTGATCACGGCTGGCTTAGGAGACCATACGGACCAGGCACCGCCATTGGTTCTTTTAAAACGAACCTGGTAAGTACCAAAAGAATCCACGGTGATCTCGTTCACATTGGCAGAATATCCTTTCACTACTCCAGCATTCTGGATAGTGACTACACCATTTATCTTTTGCGCGATCGTTACACCATTTCTTTGCCACTCATAAGACCAGCTGTTATTATTGGTAATACCCAACTTTGCGCTGATGGCAGCGTCGACGCACCACGCATCGCGCTGGAAGAAGATGAGGGGATTGGCCTTGTGATGGGCACTCATGAACTCGATATAGCCAGGCTCGCTCCAGTGATTAGTCCATATACTGTGACCGAGGTCGGGGTAAAGCGTGTACTTGATGTCGGAACCCAAAGCTTTAATATCATTATATACACCCTGCGCTATACTCTGGTTAGGGTTGGAATCTTTACCACCCGAAGCAAACCAGATAGGGATATGTACGAGGTTATTTAAGTTGTTCTCTCCACCGATGGCGGCAGCCGAAGGACCGGCAGCAGCAATACGGTCATTCTTGGCAAAAGCCATATGCCAGGCAGCAGAACCACCATTGGAAAGACCATTTACAAATACGCGGTCAATGTCCGACCGAACATACTTGTTCATCGAATCCAGCAAGTTTAAAATCACGTTGTAAACTGGCGTGTAAGAACCCCAGCTACTGTTACAGGTGCCGGTGGTCAACGCCTGTGGATACAGCAAAAATCCGTCGAAGGTCTGATTATCGACCTTGTCGCGGAAAAATTTGGCGCCATGGGTAAGCTGGCGTTCGTTGTTGTAGATGCCTCCGTTCGAAGGACATCCGGGCTCACCGGCGCCATGGAAAAACAGCATCACGGGGTACTTCTTATTCACGTCATCCGTTTTGTAGTTCTTGGGGAACTTCAAACGGAAACAGAATGACTGACCGCCGATGTTGATGTAATAAGCTTTGAACGAGGTGTTATCCCAGTTACCGCTTCCGGTACTGATCCCGTTGGAAGCCACACTCACCCATTTTTGCAAGCCCCCGATATTAGGGTTGGGATTGGTGGACGTACCCAACGTCGCAGCTGAATTCCAGCGTACGATCGGATCGTCTGGGTTAAAGACGTTTTGTGCCTGCATGGCAAGACACAACAACACAGTGGTTGTGGTTAGAAGTAGTAATCGCTTCATATTACGCTATATGGTTAAAAACGTTATTTCAGTTTGTAAAAAACCTGAGCAACGGCTTTAAATGAGGATATGTTTCCCGGACTTGTTAAAGCAAAGGAGGCATATTGGAGTGGACTATTAGGATGGTTTTATCTAAGAATATGAGGTAAAAGCACTGTGTACGTCTTCCTATGGGATATTGATGTGAGGCTTATTGGAGGTAAGCAAAAGTAATACTCTTTTCCAAAAAGCGAAATTATTTAAACAATAAAAACACGACAATAACCACTTTGAGGTATTTTTGATAATTGTCAGGGGATACGATAAAGATCAATACTGCGTTGAGTTTGACTGATTAACAACAACCGCATTCCCACACGCGGACACAAACTCCCAACCCGGGTTAACCAACCCATAACACCCACTCACCTTGTTTCATGATTTAGTTACCGAGACTTAAGAGCAATTTGGAAAAAACGGAATAATATTGCGCCCTGATCGTTTATGATCATTTATAATAGTGTGGCAAATACAATCATCATCATCTTCTGGGTTAGCCTGTTTCTGATCTTCTACAGTTATGTGGGCTACGGTATCCTCGTCTGGATCCTGGTTAAAATAAAATCATTGTTAGGTGGCCCTAAAGCCCCTGCCATTCCCCATGATGCCGATTGGCCGGCTGTAGCCCTCGTAGTGGCTGCTTATAATGAAGAAGACTTTATCGAAGAAAAGATCCGCAACACCTTTGCCCTCGATTACCCAAAAGATAAGCTGGAACTGATTTTCATCACCGATGGGTCCAGCGATGGCACCACGGATATCATACGTCAACACCCCTCCATCCACTTGCTGCACCAACCCGAGAGAAGGGGGAAAGTAGCGGCTATGAACCGGGCCATTCAACAGGTACAATCGCCCCTGGTCATCTTTTGCGATGCCAATACCCTGCTCAATACAGGCTGTATAAAGGAGATCGTAAAACACTACGCAGACCCCAAAGTAGGCGGTGTGGCCGGTGAGAAAAAGATCATGCAACAGGGCAAAGATGCAGCCGCCGCTGCCGGAGAAGGCCTGTACTGGAAATATGAATCTTTCCTGAAAAAACTGGATTCGGACCTATTTACCACCGTAGGAGCCGCCGGCGAATTGTTTTCCGTACGCAAGGCGCTCTTTGAAAAAGCACCCGAAGGCACCATCATCGAAGACTTTGTACAATCGCTGAAGCTGGTCATCAACGGTTATGTAGTACGCTACGAACCCAACGCCTACGCGGCCGAAGCACCTTCCGCCAGCATCAAGGATGAAATGAAACGAAAAGTGCGGATTTGTGCGGGCGCCTTCCAGGCAATGCTCCTGTTGAAACCACTCTTCAACCCATTCGTGCATCCCGTGGCCTCCTTCCAGTTCGTCTCCCACCGCATCCTTCGCTGGACCGCCTGCCCCGTAGCCCTGATACTCCTCCTGATCGCCAATATCGGCATCGTGCTCATGGGTGGAGGACCTTTCTACCAACTCATACTGGTATTGCAAGCCATATTCTATGCACTCGGGATTACCGGTTGGATCTATGCCAGCAGGAATATCCGCCTGAAAGCAGTATATATCCCCTTCTATTTTCTCTTCATGAACCTGTCGGTATTCATCGGTTTCAACCGGTTTATTCGCAATAAGCAAACGGTATTGTGGGAAAAAGCAGCCAGGCAGAAAGCCGCGTAGTACTACGCAATTATACTTAATACCACTCTTAGGGTATTTGAATTTCAGCGGTAAATAAGGATTTTTGCCATATAATAATAAGATAATAAGCAGAGAAATTTGGTTTATTAATAATTGTTATTACTTTTACCGGCGAATAGTAAACCACTCCCTCTTAGTTCAACTATCCTTTTGGAAACGGCGACCAGCCAAAATGAAAAGATAGCAGCTTATTCTCGATACCACGAATCCTTGAAATTCCCCTGTAACCTGATTTCACATCAGTATAATCCACATTCCATCCTGTTTACGCCATACGATTGCGTTCGGCCTGTCACTGTATTAATGTTTGTTCAATACCTCTGTAAGCCATGTTAGTCCATAAACATGCCTGTTGAAAAATTGCGATTTTTCTAAAGCTTAACTTATTCCCTGCATGAAAAAGCAAATACTCGCAATTGATGACAGTAAGGCGATACGGTTTTTGTTGCAAACTGTGCTCAGCAAAGATTACACGGTAGTAACAGCCCCGGATGGTTGCTCTGCTATGTATTATTTATCGAAAAGAAATTTACCAGACCTGATTATCACGGACGCTCAGCTTCCCGATATGCAGGACTGGGAACTTATAGAACAACTTTCTACCAGCGGCATCTACAGGGATATCCCGGTTATGGTGATTTCTTCCCTCGAAAAAGGCCAGGTAGAAGCAAAGTGCCAGGAATTTGGCGTGGCACAACATTTTACAAAGCCTTTCAACCCTGTCGACCTCATTAAAGCGGTAGAACAGGTTGTCAATACAGAATCAAAAGTGGCACCAGCGTACGTAGCGCATGCCAGTTAATTCGAAGTCCAGCGTAATAAATATATAACCTTACTTTATGGAGCTAACATTTTTACACGGCGAAAAGACATCGAAGAGGGTTTACAAGCATTTTACCATCAACTCCCAGACCACCGGATCTGAAACAACAGAACAACCTAAGCTGGAGTTTTTCTACATCGGTAAGCAAGCCGACAACATCGGCAACCTGATCAATGCTTTTGAGAGCGGTTATGCCGCCGAGTCGGTAATCAATGCCAAATCCATGCTACGCCGTTTGATCGCCAACGCGAAGCATACACAGCTGCCCGATATCATTATCGTGGAAGCACCCGTGACCGTCGAGCAATTACGCGACCTGCACCTGTTCCTGCTCCTGCACAAGCCCCTGCTGTCGATCCCCGTCGTAGTAGAAGCTTCACAGGCGACTCCCGCAGAGATCGACCGGTTCAAAAACTTCAGCTTTGTAGACGAGATCATTTTCCTGCAAGACTACAACCGCCAGCGTCTGCTGCGCAAAGTAGCCTTCCTGAAAAGATTGAAGCTCAAAATGGCACTGGAAAGCAATACCCGCGCTTTGGAATCAGCCCTGCAGATCTCTTCACCCGCCAGCCCGGTACTGAAGCGCGCTTTCGACATCCTGATCTCCGGAACCCTGTTGTTGCTCCTGACCCCGTTGTTCCTCCTCATCGCCCTGGCCATCCGCCTGGAATCTAAAGGATCCATCTTTTACATCGCTAAAAGAGCCGGACGCGGATATAAAATATTTGACTTTTATAAGTTCAGGACCATGTTCGTAGGCGCCGACGCCAGGATCAAAGAACTCGCTCACCTCAACCAATACAGTGGCGGTGATGCAGCCGGCGCCCAGTTCTTCAAGATCAGCAACGACCCCCGGATCACCAAAGTAGGCTTGTTCCTCCGTAACACCAGCCTTGATGAACTTCCCCAGCTGGTCAACGTGCTGATCGGAGATATGTCGCTCGTAGGAAACAGGCCTTTACCCTTGTATGAAGCCGCTTCCCTCACCACCGACGAATGGGCAAAACGCTTTATGGCACCCGCGGGTATGACAGGTCTCTGGCAGATCAAGAAAAGAGGCAAAGAAGATATGTCGATCGAAGAACGCCTCAACCTCGATATCGATTACGCAGACCGTTTTAGCTTTACGTACGATCTTTGGATCATGGCCAACACACCGTCAGCCCTGATCCAGCGTACCAATGCCTGATGTGCTTTTTTATAGACAGATGATTTTTTTGTAAGCCGGAAAGGAAAAAGGCGGCCAGTAACCTACACGATGCTAGCGCCTTCCACCTTTCCGGTTTTTTTTATAGCTTACCACACAAAAAGAGACCCACTATGAGAAAGGAACAGCCTTTCATCTCTATCATTACCCTGAATTACAACCAGACCGATGTCACCTGCGACTTCCTGGCATCGACCCGCCATCTCAAGTACCGCAATTTTGAGATCCTGGTCTGCGATATGGACTCGACCATAGACCCCACCGAACAGATCAATGCAGGCAATTATCCCAACACCCGGCTCCTGCTCGCCAAAGCCAACCTCGGCTTCGCCGGTGGCAACAACTGGGGCATGCGCCAGGCCAAAGGAGATTTCATGTTCATCGTCAACAACGATACCGAAGTAACCGATAACCTCCTCGACGAATTACTCAAGCCCTTCTACCAGGATGAGACCATCGGTGTCACCTGCCCCAAGATCAAATATTTCGACCAGCCCAATACCATACAATATGCCGGCTTCAACCCCATGAACAATTTCACGGGCCGCACCACCGGCGTAGGTGTACAGGAAGAAGACAAAGGCCAGCACGATGTGCCCGGCACCACCTTCGGCGCCCACGGATGCGCCATGCTGGTCAAAAAAGAAGTGATCGATAAAGTAGGCATGTTCCCCGAGAAATTCTTCCTCTACTACGAAGAATGGGACTGGTCTGCCCGGATCCTGAAAGCAGGCTTCAAGATCTGGTACACGCCACAGGCAGTCATATATCATAAAGAATCCCTCAGTGTCGGTAAGGCTAACCCCATGAAGGTCTACTACCACACCCGCAACCGTATATTATATATACGTCGCAATGCAGGGATCCTGCCCCTCCTGGTATTTACCGCCTACTTCAGCCTGTTCGCATTGCCGAAAAACTCCCTGGGATATGTGGCCCGCCGTCAGTTCAAGCACCTGAAGAATCTCTGGAAAGGCGCTGCCTGGAACCTGTATTCCTCCAGCCACTCTGCCGTATGAGCCAGCTTGTGCAAACCGATTCCCGGCAGTAGCTTTGCAGTATCATAATTTAGTATAACATGATCCAACAGATATTACATATTATTTTTTTCCTCCTGTTCCTGTACCTCGCAGCGTACACCTGCTACTTCTTTTTTGTAGCAGTCGTGGGCAAGCTGTACAAACCCAGGAAATACCAACCGCATGCTTCGAAAAAAAGCATCGCCGTGCTGATCCCCTCTTACAAAGAAGATCATATCATCGTCAACACCGCCCGCAAGGCTGCCGGCCACGATTATCCCGCGGATAAGTTCAAGGTATATATCGCCGCCGACAGGCTGCAACCCGCCACCGTAGCGGAATTGAGGACCATTCCCAATGTAGAGGTGCTGGAAGTGTTCTTTGAACTCGGCTCCAAAGCCCGTTCACTCAATAAACTGTTTCACTGGATCCCCGCCGATCGCCACGACGTAGCCATCATCCTCGATGCCGACAACGTCATGATGCCCGGTGTGCTGGAGAAAGTGAATGCCGCCTTCCAGGCAGGCTTCCGGGCCGTACAAAGCCATCGTATAGCTAAAAACCTCAATACGCCGGTAGCCATCCTGGACGCCATCAGCGAAGAAGGCAACAACCACCTCTTCCGCCGCGGACAAAGGGCCCTGGGCTTCTCATCCACCACCATCGGCTCGGGCATGGCATTCGAGTTTCATAAGATCAAAGAGATCTATGATATCCCCGATATCCTTGGCAACCCCGCCTGCGACCGCGTGGTAGACTTCGAGATCATGAAAGCAGATATCTGCATCGAGTTTATCGACGACGCCTATGTTCAGGATGAAAAAGTAGGCAACAAGCAGGTATTCGAAAACCAGCGCACCCGTTGGATCGAGTCACAGATCATTCACCTGCGCCTCTTCTTCGACAAGAAAAGCGGTCACCTGCCCAAAACCAAGGACTATTTCAACAAGCTGTTTTGTAACCTGGCAGCACCACGCCTCATCTTCCTGATGAGCTACTTCCTGGTGTTTGCCATCATCATCTTACAATACTTCACTGGGTACAGCATTTTGTGGCCCCAATATACTTGGTGGCTCGGGCTGATGCTCCTGTATGGCGCCACCTTTATTATTGCCATTCCCAACAAATTCTATTCGAAACAGACCATCGGAGCCGTGCTCCATATTCCCGTACTGGTATGGTCCATCGTGCGCGCCCTCTTCAAACTGAACGTAGACCGCAAAGAATTTGTGCATACGCCCAAGGCATTTACCCAGCAGGACAATTGATCACTCCCCTGCCGGCTACACGCTAAAAAGAACAGCCGCCCCGTCTGGGCGGCTGTTCTTTTTAGACAAAACGGTCAAAGTGGCCACCAGCGACCGTTCCAGGCCAGGCAGCCCTGCATTTGAGATATGTCAACCCCGATAAGGCCCAATAATGGTTGATATATGTCAAAAACTACCGTTCCCGGCAAAACCTTATCTGGTGCGGGTTTCACGGCGTTTCAATCCATGCTGTCTTTTCCACATTTTATGCGCGAGATCGGCTGAAATCCACGTTTGGCCTTTATTTTGCGTGATTAAGCTACCTAACTTACCCACCCCTTATCCGGCTCCCGGTTAAACTACTCCTACGAATTCTGTTGCTCGTCGACTCGTTAAAAAAGACGTTGTATTATGGACACATTGTTCCGCCGCTCTTGCATGGCTGTAGGATTATTGTATATTGTTATTCGTAATCCGGAAAGATCAGATAGTTCTAAGTATCCTAAATCTGAAAAATCGACCTCATGAAAAACTGTACCCGTCAACGGAGTAGGTGGCATGCGCCTATACCACTATTGCTCCTATTCTTTTCCCTACTATCATTTACTGGTTCAGCACAGCTCGTCGCCAAAAGCCTGAAGGCAGCGAACGGTGAATCTATTGGCTTTTATGAATACAAGCCATACGATTACAACCCGAGCCTGAACCCCAAGTACCCGGTCATCATCTTCCTGCACGGGATCGGTGAACGTGGCAACGGTACGACCGATCTGCCATCCGTACTGGGCAACGGTACCCCTGCAGTCATCAAAGCAGGCCATTCCATGCGATTCTTCTGGAATGGTAAATGGGAAACCTTCCTGGTCCTCATCCCCCAGCTCAGCAAAAACTATGGCTGGTGGCAAAACTTCTACGTCGATGAGATGATCAAGTACGCCAAAGAGAACCTCAATGTAGACCCAAATCGCATTACCCTCACCGGGCTTAGTCTCGGTGGCGGAGGCGTTTGGGGCTGGGCTGGTGCATCAACCGCCAATGCCTCTACCTTGAACTGTATCGGCCTCTGCTGCGCAACCTGCCCCAACATTAACTTCTCTAACCTTACCAATACTAACACACCGGTATGGGCCTTCCACGCGAAGGACGACCCTACGGTAGGGGAAGGTTGTACAGGTGCTTCCATCCAGGCCATCGAAAAACTGAACCCGGCCGTGAAGCCCTACTACACCATGTACGCCACCGGTGGACACTCCATCTGGGGCGCCGTATTCGATCCCGGTTACGATAAGCAGAATCCCAATATCTATGAATGGTTCTTAGGACAAAACAAAAGTCTTCCGGTCAATAAACGCCCTGTAGCCAATGCAGGTGCCGCACAAACAGTTACCATTAATTCAACAGTTACACTCAATGCCTCCGGCTCTACCGATGCCGATGGCAAACTCGTACGATACATTTGGACTAAAAAATCTGGCCCCGGATTCGGCACGATCACAACCCCCGTTTCGACAGACGGTAAAACCACAGTAACCGGACTGATATCAGCCGGTACCTATGTATATGAAGTAAAAGTAGTAGACGATCGTTGCGACTGGACTTTCGCCACGGTCACCATTACCGTAGTTCCCGGTGCAGGCCCCAACCAGGCGCCTACTGCCAAAGCAGGTAATGACTATGGCATCAACCAACCAACCAGTTCCATTACCCTCAACGGTAGTGCCTCGGTAGACCCCGAAGGTCAGATGGCCTCTTACACCTGGACGCAGGTCAGTGGTCCAACTACCGCTACTATCGCCAATGCTGCAGCAGCCACCACGACGGCCAGCAACCTGACCGCCCTCGGTACCTACACCTTCCGCCTCGTTGTAAAAGACAAAGAAGGATTGAGTGGAACCGATGAGATCTCAGTAACCGTCAACGGGCCCAATAAACTTGCTATTCCCAATGCAGGTCCCGATATCGTGATCACCCTGCCCAATAATACAGTAACACTTGATGGTACCGCTTCGGTAGACCCCGACGGTCCCATTAGCATGTATGGCTGGGCCAAAATGACCGGCCCGCCCGACTTTACCATCGTTAGCCCCAACGGATCAAAGACACAGGTCACCGGACTGGTACAAGGGGTATATACTTTCAAATTAACGGTGCTGGATAACCTCTGGGTACCAGCCACCGATGAGGTACAGGTAACTGTACTGGCGGCCAGCGGTAACCTCGCTCCCACTGCCAATGCAGGAGCAGACATCACCATTACCCTGCCCACCAACAGTACCACCCTCAATGGCCTGGGCTCCACGGATCCCAATGGCAACAACACCATCACCACCTACAAGTGGAGCTGGGTAAGCGGACCAACACAATATACCATCGCCAATGCCAATACAGGGTCTACCGCCCTGACCAACCTGGCTGCAGGCACCTATGTTTTCAAACTGCAGGTTACCGACAACGGCGGCCTCAGCAGTGAAGACCAGGTAACCGTAGTAGTGAAAGGCCCGGCCAACCAGGCGCCCGTAGCCAGTGCCGGAGCGGCACAAACCCTGACCTTGCCCAACAACAGCCTTACCCTCGATGGCAGTGGCTCTGCCGATGGTGACGGTTCCATCACCGGTTATAGCTGGGCATGGGTAAGCGGACCAACACAATACAACCTGGCCAATGCAACAGCTGCCACCACACAGCTCAGCAACCTGGCAGCAGGTACTTATGTATTTAAACTGACCGTGACCGACAACGGTGGATTAACCGGCAGCTCAACCATTACCATCACCGTGAAAGCCGCTCCTGTCAACCAGGCGCCGGTAGCTAAGGTGGGCACCGATATCACTTTGACACTGCCCACCAACAGCGCAACACTTGATGGAACTGCCTCTACCGATCCCGACGGCACCATCTCCGGATATGCCTGGAGCTGGGTAAGCGGACCAACACAATACAACTTATCCAATGCAGGAGCAGCCACTACCCAGGTGAGCAACCTGGTAGCAGGCACCTACTCCTTCAACCTGACAGTAACCGATAACGAGGGCAAAACGGCCAGCGCCACCATCAAAGTAGTGGTGAACAACGCAGCGCCGGTCAACAAAGCCCCCATTGCCAATGCAGGTGCAGATATCGCCATCACCCTACCCACCAACAGTACCGCACTCAATGGTTCCGCTTCGTCGGATCCGGATGGCACGATTACCGGCTGGTCCTGGAAAAAACTGACCGGCCCTACCAACTTCACACTCTCGGCCACCAACATTGCGTCACCTGCGCTGACCGGGCTTGAACTGGGCACCTATACCTTCGAATTAACCGTGACCGATAATGAAGGGGCAACTGCCAAAGACGAAGTAACAATCATTGTTAAACCCGAACCACCCGCCACCAACAAACCTGCAGTAGCAGCAGCCGGTGCGGATATCATCATCACCCTGCCCACCAACAGCGTAACCCTCGACGGCTCTGGCTCTTCCGATCCAGACGGCCCCCTGAGTGGTTATTCCTGGACCAGGGTATCGGGACCAACCCAGTTTACACTGGCCAATCCTGGTGCAGCCATCACGCAACTCACCAACCTCGTAGCAGGAACCTATAAATTCAATCTGCGTGTTTGGGACAACGTATGGGTGCCGGCCGATGATCAGATCGTGATCGTCGTAAACCCCGAGCCCAATGTGGCACCAGTAGCCAATGCAGGTGCTGATATTGTGATCACCCTGCCCACCAACAGTACCGTACTGAACGGTTCTGCGTCTACCGATCCCAATGGCAACAACACCATTGCTTCTTACAAATGGACCCGCACCAGCGGAACCGGACAGTTTACCCTGGCCAATGCCAATGCAGCGACCACGGCCCTGACCGACCTGGTAGAAGGTATCTATACATTCCAGCTGGAGGTAACGGACAACGGCGGCCTCAAGCATACGGATGAAGTAGAAGTTCTGGTAAAACCAATTCCGAACAGGGCGCCCCTGGCCAATGCAGGCAGCGATATTAATATCACCTTGCCTGTCAACAGCACCACACTCAACGGTTCCGGATCGACAGATCCCGATGGCAACAATACCATCGCATACCGTTGGGCAAAAACAGGCGGTCCGGCTCAGTCGACGCTCTCGAATCCTACTGCAGCATCGACACCGTTGACCAACCTGGTAGCAGGTACCTATACCTTCGAACTGACCGTGACTGATAACTTTGGCCTGACCTCCAAAGACGTCGTTACCGTTACTGTAAACCCCAGGCCCAACCAGGCACCAGTGGCCAATGCAGGGACAAATGTGAACATCCCGCTGCCCAACAACAGCACTACGCTGAATGGTAGCGGTTCTACCGACCCGGATGGCAACAACACCATCACTGGTTGGTCATGGACACTCCTCAGCGGACCGGCGCAGTATACCCTGGCCAACCCCAATGCAGCTACCACTGCCTTGACCAACCTGGCAGCAGGTACGTATACCTTCCAGCTGAAAGTGACCGACAATGGTGGCCTCAGCTCGACCGATGTAGTTGTTATTACAGTAAGCCCCATCCCCAACAGAGCACCGGTGGCCAACGCAGGTAGCGATATCGTGATCGCGTTGCCGACCAACAGTGTGACACTCGATGGTACCGCGTCTACCGATGAGGATGGAGACAACACCATCGCGTCCTACTACTGGACACGCGTCAGCGGACCAGCTCAGTACACCCTGACAGATCCTTATGCAGCCACCACTTCACTCACCAACCTGGCAGCAGGTACCTATACGTTCAAACTGGAAGTGACCGACAATGGTGGTCTTACCGCAGAAGACCTGGTAGTAATTACAGTAAGCCCGATCGTCAACAGTGCACCGGTCGCCAACGCAGGTACCGAGGTGGTACTGACACTGCCGGTGAACAGCACAACGCTCAACGGCTCGGCTTCCAATGACCCCGATGGCAACAATACCCTCACCTACGCCTGGACCAAGGTATCGGGCCCCGGTCAGTTCACGATCGTCAACGCTACTGCAGCTACGACAGCCCTGAATGACCTAGTAGAAGGAGAGTATGTATTTGCCCTGACAGTAAAGGACAACTACAACCTGACGGACAAAGCAACGGTGAAAATAACGGTGAAAGCGGGCACCAACCAGGCCCCTGTGGCCAATGCCGGTGCAGACATCGCCGTAACCCTGCCGTTCACGACCATTCAGCTCGATGGCAGCAAGTCGAACGACCCCGATGGAACGATCGTGTCGTATGCCTGGTTGAAAATAGCCGGCACAGGTGACTTGACAATTGTCAACGCCACCTCCAGCAAGCCGGTGATCATCGAAGCAGAAGCAGGTGAATATGAATTCGAATTGACAGTAACCGATAACAAGGGCGCTACTGCCAAAGACCGCGTGAAGGTCACCATCAGCACAACCCCCATCACCAACAAGGCGCCAGTGGCCAATGCAGGGGCAGATATTAACGTGACGTTACCGATCACTACCATCCAACTTGACGGTAGCGGTTCCAGTGACCCCGATGGTACGATAGCTGCTTATGCCTGGGTAAAGGTTGCAGGCACCGGCAACTTGACAATTGTCAATGCCACCTCCAGCAAGCCCATCATCACCGAAGCAGAAGCAGGCGTGTATGAATTTGAATTGACAGTGACCGATAACAAGGGAGCAACAGCTACCGACCGCGTAAAGATCACCATCAATGCAGCACCGGTAGCCAACAAAGCACCGATCGCTCATGCCGGTGACGACATTGAAGTCACCTTGCCGATCACCACCATCCAACTCGACGGTAGCAAGTCTACCGATCCAGATGGCACCATCGCAACCTATGCGTGGGTGAAAGTAGCAGGCAGTGGCAATTTGACAATTGTCAACGCTACATCCAGTAAGCCCATCATCACCGAAGCAGAAGCAGGCGTGTATGAATTTGAATTGACAGTGACCGATAACAAGGGGGCTACCGCCAAAGACCGTGTCAGCATCACCATCAATGCCGCTCCCGTACCGGTCAACAAGAAACCGGTAGCAGTGGCAGGTAAAGACACCACCCTGGCAGTACCGAATACAGCGATCACCCTCAATGGCCAGGCATCGTACGACGAAGACGGCACCATCGCCAAATACAGCTGGAAACAACTGAGCGGACCTACGAAAGTCAGGCTGGAAGACAACGCCATGATCGCGAAACTCGGCAAGCTCGAAACAGGCGTGTACGTGTTCCAACTGACCGTTACAGACGACAAAGGCGCGGAAAGCACGGCTGAACGGAAAGTGACCGTCGTCAACAACATGCGGTACGACGACAATATCAGTGTCTATCCCAACCCAACTTCGGGCGTCAACACCATCAACATCCGTTGTATCACCGACGCACTGGGCTGGGCCACCTTGACAGTGATGGACCAGTTTGGTCGACCCATAGCCATCTATCGTCGTAATAAAACACAGGCTTATCAGGAATTCCAACTCCCGGTAACCAACCTGAAAAACGGTAATTATTATGTCGAGGTACAGATTGAAAGGAAGAAACGAATGGTCGTCAAGTTCATTAAGCAATAATGAACAACTAGGAAAAAACCCTTATCTGGCATAAGTATTGACCGGGATGATTTCGAATCATCCCGGTCTTTTTTTGGGCCTCAGTGATGCATGAGCGAACTTCGCAGGCATACAAAAATCACGACCTATTTATGAAAAGCCACACCCAACAAGGGTTTCCAACTACACCCTGCAAAATCGAGTTAGAACAAGCGTTTGTAGAAACACATACTCACCATTTTTTTACCATGCTTGTGAATTATAATTCCGTTAAAAATAACCTAAGGTTTTAGGCAGATTGGTATAGTAATTGCGATTTTCTAGCGGTTCAATCTTTCCCTATTTAAGCTCGGTAAGTCCAATAATAAGGCTCTGTAATTTCACAATGGTACTTTCCCTCAGAGTGAAGCTGGAGTAATTATAGCTAACCGACCGCCATTTTTCCTTATTGCCTAAAGTTTGGAATTGCAAGCGTGATGATGCGTGTCATCATGATGGCTGGATAACCGACCTATCCAGTCAAGCGGGGATCTTATTTTTTTAACCAATGTGCTAATTTTTTTGAAGAACTCTCTATGAAAAAACTATTACTCCTGTGCCTGAGTGCGTTGATCGTCCTTAGCGTATCTGCTCAGCATGTGCCCAAAAGCCTCACGGCAGCCAATGGTCAATTCATTGGATTTTACCAGTACACACCTACCGATTACAGCTCGAAGCCCGACACGAAGTATCCGCTGATCATCTTCCTGCACGGGATCGGGGAAAGAGGGAATGGAACCACAGACCTCAAAAACATTCTCGGACTCGGTGTGCCCGGCGCCATCAATGCTGGTCATAACATGACCTTCACCTGGAATGGCAAAACAGAAACCTTCCTCGTTCTCTCTCCACAACTGTCAGGTGCCTATGGTGGCTGGCAGAATTTTTACGTGGATGAAATGATCGAGTACGCCAAGAAGAACCTTCGCATCGACGAGAACCGCATCTTCCTCACCGGCCTTAGCCTTGGCGGTGGTGGTGTATGGCAGTATGCCGGTGCTACCCTCGACAATGCCAAGAAGTTTGCCGGCATCGGCCTTTGCTGCGCCGTTTGTCCTTACATCAATTTCTCCAACCTCACCAATGCGAACCTCCCCATCTGGGCTTTCCACGCACAGGATGATTACACAGTAGGTGTAGGCTGTACCACCAATGGTATCGCCAGCATCAACAAACTCAATCCTGCCGTAAAGCCCTACATGACCATCTGGCCCGACGGCGGTCACTGGATCTGGGGCCGCGTTTTTGACGTTGCTTATAATTCACAAAACCCGAACCTCTATGAGTGGTTCCTCGGACAAAATAAAAGCCTGCCCGTTAACAAACGACCGGTAGCCAATGCAGGTGCCGACCTGGCCACCTCGCCCAGTACCGGTATCGTCACGTTGAGCGGCAGCAAGTCGACCGATGCCGACGGTAAACTCGTCAGGTATATATGGACTAAGATATCAGGACCCGGTGCCGGCACCATCGCCACCCCGGTATCCACCAATGGTACTACCCTGGTAACCGGACTCTCCGTGGCCGGTACCTACCAATATGAACTGAAAGTAGTAGATGATCGTTGCGACTGGACCATGGATACGGTAAATGTAGTCGTTTCAGCAGGTCCTCCCCCAGCCGGTAACAAAGCACCGGTTGTGAATGCAGGCAACGACATCACCGTGATGCAGCCGCAAAACCAGGTCACCCTGAATGGTTCCGCTACCGATGCGGATGGCTCCATCATCAGTTACTCCTGGATCAAGACCAGCGGCCCCGAAGGCAACCAGATCGTAAATCCCAACAGCGCTTCTACACAAGTAACCGGCCTGCTAGTTGGTACGTATATATTCAAACTCGTAGCAGTCGACAACCAGAACGTAGCCGCAGGCGATGATGTAACCGTGGTGATCCTTCCTTCCGACGGTCGTAACAATACCGGCGTAGATCCCGGTCCCAATGTCACCATCACTCTGCCCACCAGCACCATCACCCTCGACGGTACTGCTTCTTACGATCCATATGGAGGTAAGATCAACGGATGGCGCTGGACAAAACTCAGCGGACCTACCGGCGGCACCGTAGCCAATGCCGGCGTATCCGTCACCACCGCTTCCGGCCTTACCGAAGGTGTATATGTATTCCAGCTGACCACCTGGAACAGCCAGTGGGTGCCACAGTCTGCCAACAAGATCGTAACCGTGATCAAAGGCAGTACCAACCCGGTACCACCTACGCAGATCGCTAATGCGGGTGCAGACCAAACCATTACCCTGCCCACCAATAGCGTTACCTTAAATGGTTCCGGCTCTGTTGATCCCTATGGACCAGTAACAGGCATCGGCTGGACAAAAGTAAGCGGCCCGGCTGCCACCATCACCACTGCATCGGCACTGACGACAACCGTGACCGGACTGGTAGAAGGCACTTACACTTTCCGCCTCCAGGTTACCAATACAGCGGGTGTTAATTCCACCGACGACGTAGTGATCACCGTGAAAGCAGCTACCAAACCAGTACCGCCCACACAGATCGCCAACGCCGGTGTAGACCAAACCATTACCCTGCCCACCAGCAGCGTAACCCTCAACGGTTCCGGTTCGGTAGATCCTTATGGCGCAGTAACTGGTATTGGCTGGACGAAGGTTAGCGGCCCCGCTGCAACCATCACCACCGCTTCTGCCCTGACAACGACCGCTACCAGCCTGGTAGAAGGCACTTACACCTTCCGCCTGCAGGTAACCAATACAGCCGGTGTGGTTTCTACAGACGATGTAGTGATCACCGTAAAAGCAGCCACCAAGCCCGAAAGCCCCCGCAATGTGGCCAACGCCGGTGCAGACCAAACCATTACCCTGCCTACCAACAGCGTTACGCTGAATGGTTCGCAAAGCATCGATCCCAACGGAGCGCTACTGGGTATTGGCTGGACGAAGATCAGCGGTCCTGCTGCCTTTACCATCGCCAATACAGCCGCCCTCACCACGACCGCTACCGGTCTGGTAGAAGGAACCTACAAGTTCCGTTTAACAGTATACAATACCCAGTGGGTACCTTCATCTGATACCGTAATGATCACCGTGAAAGCAGGCACCAAGCCTGTACCACCAGCACAGATCGCCAACGCCGGTGCAGACCAAACCATTACCCTGCCCACCAACAGCGTAACCCTCAACGGTTCCGGTTCTGTTGATCCTTATGGTGCAGTAACAGGTATTGGCTGGACGAAAGTGAGCGGTCCTGCTGCCACCATCACCAGCGGTTCCTCTCTGACCACTACGGCTACCAGCCTGGTAGAAGGTACTTACACCTTCCGCCTGCAGGTAACCAACACAGCGGGTGTGGTTTCTACAGACGATGTAGTGATCACCGTAAAAGCAGCTGTGAAACCAGAAACACCCCGCAATGTGGCCAATGCAGGTGCCGACCAAACCATCACCCTGCCTATCAGCAGCGTTACCCTGAATGGTTCCGGATCAGTAGATCCTACGGGTAACCTCGCAGCAGTGGGTTGGTTCAAGATCAGCGGCCCTGCCGGTGAAACCATCACCAATTCGAAAGTACTGACCACCACCGTTACCGGTCTGGTAGCAGGTACTTATCAGTTCCGCCTGTTGGTGTACAACTCCCAGTGGGTACCTTCTTCCGATACCATGATCGTGATAGTGAAGCCAGGTTCTTCCGACAACAGCAACAGCGGTAACAACCCATCAGGTCCTTCCGGCAATGGATCAATTGCCAATGCAGGTCCCGACAGAACAGTTACACTGCCGGTTGCCAGCGTGATCATCGATGGCACAGCGTCCAAAGATCCTAAGGGCAGCATCGTAAACTGGTTCTGGAGAAAGATGAGTGGCCCTGCCGGTGATGTACTCGCCAACGAAGGCACCTCCAAACTGACAGTTAGCAACCTCGTGGCTGGCACCTACAGCTACCGCCTCACTTGCTGGGGTCAGGATTGGGTACCGGCTGCTGACACGATGGTGTTGACCGTACTGCCTTCCGGCGCAGCCACCATGGCCAGCACCCGTACAGCTACAGCCGCAATCACCGAAGAAGTAAAAGTGGAAAACAAACTGGTACTGTATCCCAACCCTGCACAAGCGCAGATAACGGTGCAAACCAGCAGTGCAACCACCGGTGCTGCTTATGTGAATGTGTATGACATGACCGGCAAGCTGGTTCAGAAAGTAGCCTTCCAGAAACTGGTTCCTTTCCACCAGCAGGTACTGAACATCACATCACTGGTTCCCGGACTTTATCAGGTAGAAGTGATCATCAGCGGAGAAACCCGCCTCACGTCCAAGTTCATCAAGCAATAAGATTAACATAGATCCAATATCTTTCGAAAGCAAAAAAGACCGCCACGATGTTATCGTGGCGGTCTTTTTTTTGATCTCGACCTGTCATACCCAAAAGCAACCATCGTCGTTGAATGACAATTGCGAAATGTCATGACATTTATTTAACGGTAACCCTAAAATTTGGAAAACGCATGGCTGCAAACGTATATTTGAGTAGTTCTTATGCATTGAAGGCCGCCTACAGTCGCTGGATTAGCCTGAAAAAAGGCACCTGAACCATACCGGTTCCTACTCGCTTCCGTACCGCTCCCTACCCGCTCCCATGGAAGTGTAATGAAAATAGCACAACTTTTCTAAATCAATCTCTTACATCAAAAGCGATAGGGCCTCTCGTATGTGAACGTAAAGCCCACCCCATTCGCCCGTTTCACAGACGCCTCATGGCCGTTATTGGTTGCCCGCTTGCACCTACACCTTGATGCCGGAGCCTGTCCCTCCGCATGTCGGGATTGCCTTTCCCCCTCGAGGCCTTTTTGCCTCGTCGTCCCGCCGGCTTTCCCCCATACACAAAAAAAATCCCGCGCCTTTCGACGCGGGACCTATCATTGGGTTACTTTAATTCTGAGCGACTCCTTATTCTACAACGGTAGCACCTTCCACCAGCACGGTTACCTTGTTGTCCAGTACTTCAACAAAACCACTTTGGATATCGTAGTACAACGTATCGTTGGTTTTGTCTTTCAATACCTTCAACCGGCCGGCCTTCAGTGCACTCACCAATGGAGCGTGTCTGTTCAGCACTTCAAACAGACCCGAGATGCCTGGCAACTGAACACCATACACATCGCCACTGAAGAGCTTACGTTCGGGAGTTAATATTTCGAGATTCATACTGCTGATTTGTGTTTAGTCAATCTGAGAACTTGAAAACTGTGTTGACGAACTTGTCAGATGTGCCGGCCCTTTCAGATCAGCCCATCTTCAAATTATCAAATTAACCTTGAGCCTGGGCCAACAGCTTCTTACCTTTTTCGATAGCATCATCGATGGTACCTACCAGGTTGAAGGCTGCTTCAGGATACTCATCCACTTCACCGTCCATGATCATGTTGAAACCACGGATGGTTTCTTCGATGGGAACGAGTACACCCTTCAGACCAGTGAACTGCTCAGCCACGTGGAAAGGCTGAGACAGGAAACGCTGCACCTTACGGGCACGGGATACAGTTTGCTTGTCTTCGTCGCTCAACTCATCCAGACCGAGGATCGCGATGATGTCTTGCAGTTCCTTATAACGTTGGAGGATCAGTTTAACACGGTCAGCAGTGTTGTAGTGAGCGTCACCTACGATAGCAGGTGTCAGGATACGGCTGGTAGAATCCAGCGGGTCAACCGCAGGATAGATACCAAGGTCAGCGATCTTACGGCTCAATACGGTAGTAGCATCCAGGTGAGCGAAGGTAGTAGCCGGAGCAGGGTCAGTCAAGTCATCCGCAGGTACGTAAACCGCCTGTACGGAAGTGATTGAACCGTTCTTGGTAGAAGTGATACGCTCCTGCATCAGACCCATCTCAGTAGCGAGGGTGGGCTGATAACCTACCGCAGAAGGCATACGGCCCAGCAACGCCGATACTTCGGAACCAGCCTGGGTGAAACGGAAGATATTATCAACGAAGAAAAGGATATCACGTCCTTTACCCTGACCGTCTCCATCACGATAGTACTCGGCAATGGTAAGACCAGAAAGGGCCACACGGGCACGGGCACCAGGAGGTTCGTTCATCTGACCGAATACGAAGGTCGCTTTCGAATCCTTCAGTTCGTTCAGGTCAACTTTGGAAAGATCCCAGCCACCTTCTTCCATGCTGTGCTTGAAAGCGTCGCCGTATTTCATGATACCAGCTTCGATCATTTCACGCATCAGGTCATTTCCTTCACGGGTTCTTTCACCTACACCGGCAAATACAGATACACCAGAGTAAGCTTTCGCGATGTTGTTGATCAGCTCCTGGATCAATACGGTTTTACCTACACCCGCACCACCAAACAGACCGATCTTACCACCCTTTGCATAGGGCTCGATCAGGTCAATTACCTTGATACCGGTAAACAGTACTTCGGTAGATGTGCTCAGGTTTTCAAATGCTGGTGGCTTGGCGTGGATAGCACGGCCACCCACTTTAGATACCGCTGGCAAACCATCGATAGGATCACCGGTTACGTTGAAAAGACGGCCTTTGATAGCGTCACCTGTAGGCATGGCGATAGCAGCGCCGGTGTCGGTCACTTGCAGACCGCGAACCAGACCTTCTGTACCATCCATAGCGATGCAGCGTACGCTGTCTTCACCCAGGTGCTGTTGAGTTTCCAGTACCAGGACGTCGCCATTGGGCCTTTTCAGTTCCAATGCGTTATAAATTTCAGGGAGCTTTCCTTCAAACTGCACATCCACTACCGCGCCGATGATCTGTTTGATCTTACCAACGTTTGCCATATGTTTTAAGAATGTATTTGTTTTATTAACCACCTTTTAACAGGGGGTCTTTTCAGGCCGCAAAGGTAAGGGACGGAAGGAATACTTGTATATAGAAAGCAAGAAATAAAAAGCAGTGGGGATAACCGGCGGACAACCAGCGTCCAATAAGCCTATAAATAACTGATAATAAACACCTTACCGAAGCACCCAACAGCCAGGGGAAAAGCAGTCCGACCACCGCAATGCGGAAATTCTCGGCTCCCGGCACGCCGGCTACGCATAAAACCACCCTTTTAGCCCCATAGCGCACCTCCACCAACGCCCCACCCCAATCATCGGACACCTCACCGATCGCCCCCAGAAGGCCGTCACCAGCCCCGCTGGATCATCACAACGCCACCTCCGGCCAACGACCGATGGTACCCCTCTTCCGAAATCCCCAAACCCCTTTATGCAAAAAGACCAAACCCGGCATCCATATGGAAACGTCGCTTTTATGAAACCAAGAACACGCTCCGGCGTGGTCATGCTGATCCTCTGCATGGCATGCCATTCCCTTGTCTACGCTCAACTGCCGCAACTCAAGATCAACGACAAAGAAGATCCCAATGTATACCTCAGTAAGCTGACTATCGATGTAAAGGTCGCCGGCACCATCGCCACCACCACCATGGAAATGACCTTCACCAACAAGAACAATACCCTGCTCGAAGGGGAACTCATCTTTCCGCTGCCCGCCGGCATTTCCGTTAGCCGCTATGCCCTCGACCTCAATGGCAAAATGCGCGAAGCCGTACCCGTCGAAAAAGAAAAAGCCACCCAGGTTTTTGAAGAGATCGAGCGACGCCGCGTTGATCCCGGCCTGCTCGAACGCGTGGAAGGCAACAACTTCCGCACCCGCATCTACCCCATCCCCGCCCGTGGCTCACGCACCGTGTTGATCGCCTATGAAGAAGAGCTGACCGTATCGGACAAAAGTGCTTTGCGATACCACCTGCCCATGGATTACAAACGCCCCATCGATCAGTTTGACCTCGATATATCCGTACTGCAACAGGCCGTGCAACCCGATCTGGAAGAAGAACCCGGCAACGGCCTCCAGTTCAAAGGCTGGAACAACAATTACACCGCATCGCTCCATAAACAACACTTTCTACCCGAAAACCCATTAACCATCAGCATTCCCCAGCCTGCCGACTTCACCGGCGTCATCATGCAGGAAACAGGCGGCAACTATTATTTCCTCGCCACCTGCTTTCCCAAACAGGCACCCCGCCCCAAACCGCGTGTCAACGAAGTAACCATCATTTGGGACGCTTCGCTCAGTGGCCTCAACCGGGATACCAAAAAAGAACTGGCCCTGCTCGATGCCTATATCCGGCACAACGATCACCTCACCATACACCTCACCACCGTCAACAACGGATACCGCAAGGCAGGCAGCTTCCCGATCAGGGAAGGCAACTGGGCTTCGCTCCGCAAAGCGATCGAAGCACTCACCTACGATGGTGGCACCAACTTCAGCCGTATCAGCTACCCGGCCAGCGACGAATACCTGTTCTTCACAGACGGACTTTCTTCGCTGAGCCGGGAGGAAATGCTGCTGCCCGGCAACCCGGTATATACCATCAACACGGCACCGCGGGCCGATTACGCCCAACTGCAATACATCGCTCAAAAGACCGGTGGTGCCTTTGTGAACCTCGGCGCCCTCAAAACGGCCGATGCCGCACAGTTGCTCACACAGCAAACATTCCAGTTCATCGGCATCAAACCCAACCGGGCCATCAGCGAAACCTATCCCTCCATCCCTACCCCGGTCATCAACCAGTTCTCCCTCGCCGGCATGATCACCAGTGCCACCGGTTCTGTCACCCTGCAATTCGGTTATGGGAAATCGGTAACGGAGGAGAAGACCATCGTGCTTGACTTTAGCAAGCAGGGCACCAACCAGGTCAACCTCGGTCGCGTATGGGCCCAGAAAAAGATCGGCGAACTCGATGTGCAGTATGATGTCAACAAACAACTCATCAGCTTTCTCGGCAAGCAGCATGCCATCGTTACCCGCAATACCTCGCTCATTGTACTGGAGATGGTAGATGATTATGTGCGCTATGAAATAGAACCACCGGCCGAGCTGCGTGACCAATACGATCGCATCATCAAACAACAACTGGCCATACGCGAAAACCAGCAGCAGATCACCCTGTCCAATGCCCTAGCGCAATTCAACAACCTGGTGAACTGGTGGAACAGGAGCTTCGTGGTACAAAAAGCACCTAAGCCGGAGCCCGGTCAGCCGGCCACCGTCCGCAACAGAAACAACGGCACTCCTGTTGCCAGCGATACGATCGCCGAAGGGGATGTCCGGTTCAACTACACGGCCGATGCGCCACGCCCCAATACGCAAAACCGCAATGGGGCTGTTGTTGCAACGCCCGAAGAACGCGAGGCAACACCTGCCCGCGACCGGCTCGAAGAAGTGGCCGTAACAGGTTATGGCACGCAGAAAAGGAAAGCAATAGTCGCCAGCGCATCAGTCGAAAACAAGGATCTCGATGCAATGATACAGGGCCGCATACCGGGTGTAGCTGTAAAAAGAAGCCTGCGCAACGACAAAGCCATCGAACAGAACCTGGCCAAAGAAAATGCGATGATCGCCGGAAATACTGGTAACGATTGGGGCTCCATCGACATCAAACAATGGACACCCGAACGCCCCTACCTGCAAACCATTGCGAAGGAAAAAGCAGGCAACCGGTACAGCACCTACTTAACCCTGCGGAAGGAATACCTCTATACACCTACCTTCTACTACGACATGGCCAATTTCTTCTTCCGCGAACAGGATACCACCCTGGCCCTGCAGATACTGACCAATATGGCCGAGATAGACCTCGAAAACCACGAGCTCTACAAATTACTCGGCTATAAACTGCGCGAAGCCGGCGCCTTTGAAGAAGCCCTGGCCGTATTCCGCAAAGTGCTGGAATGGCGTCCGCAGGAACCCCATAGCTATCGCGATTACGGGCTGGCACTGGCAGATGCCGGGTACTACCAGCAGGCGCTGGATACCCTGTACACCGCCCTCCAAAAGAATTATAATGAAACCGCCACTGCCATGTACCGAGGTATCGAAGAGATCATCGTAACAGAGATCAACCAGCTCGTGAGTCTCCACCCCCAACTCGATTTCTCCCTCATCGATGCCAAACTGATCCATGCCATGCCCACCGACATCCGGGTGGTACTTAACTGGAACAAGAACGACACCGATATGGACCTTTGGGTGACCGACCCCAATAAAGAAACCTGTTATTACAGCCACAAGCAAACCCTCATCGGCGGTCGCCTCTCCAACGACTTTACCCGCGGCTACGGTCCGGAGCAATTCATGCTGAAGAAAGCCATCAACGGTAAATACCAGGTTAAGGTCAATTACTATGGCGACCAGCAGTTCAAATTCAGCGGTCCAACAACAGTTATGGCCGAGATTTTTACTTACTACGCCGACGGAAAGCAGGAACGAAAACTGATCACCCTGCAAATGGAAAAAGGGGGCAGACAGGAAGGCTTGCTGATCGGTGAATTCCAGTTTGGCCAACCCCGTCCGGGCGACAGCCAGGCCGCCCGTATTAAGAAATAGAAAATATTCGGTGTTCCGCAATCCAGGCGCATCACCATACCGTATATTACCGTAGAGTCAAGTGCTTACCTTTACCAGGGGAGGTCCGTCCAGGCCTCCCTTATTTTTTGCCACCCCTCCAACAGTCAGCTGCCAACCGGCTTTAATTCGGTATCTTCTCCTTCCAAAACCTTCACGCATATGAAAAGAACCATGCTCCTGGCAGCCTTTGCCGGCGGCCTCTTCGCCTGTAACGACCAACCCACCAAAACCGAAGAACCCCAGGCCCGACAGGTGGCCCAGTACAGCATCGAACAGTTTTACAAGAGTACCAATGTAGGCGGCGGCGCCATCTCGTCCGACGACAAAAAACTACTCGTATCCAGCAATGAAAGCGGCATCTACAATGCCTACGAAATAGACATCACCTCCGGCAGCCAGAAAGCATTGACCAGCTCCACCAAAGAAAGTGTGTTTGGCAATGACTATGTGCCCGGCGGCACCAGCTTCATCTACAGCTCCGATAAAGGCGGCAATGAGAATGACCACCTCTTTCTGCAACGGCCCGATGGCACCACCAAAGACCTTACCCCCGGCGCCAAAGAGAAAGCCATCTTCTTCGGCTGGAGCCGCGACAACAAGTCGATGTACTACCAGAGCAACAAACGCGATCCCCGCTTCTTCGACCTCTACAAAATGGACACCACCACCTGGAAACCCAATCTGCTCTATAAGAACGACAATGGCTACGACGTCGGCGCCCTCTCAGACAATGAACGCTACCTCGCCCTCGTGCAAACCATCACCACCTCCTCCACCAACCTCTACCTCGCCGACCAGCAGACCAAACAAACCAAACTGATCAACAACGACAGTACCCCCAGCAGCAATGCACCCCTACAGTTTTCCCTCGACAACAACACCCTGTACTACCTCACCGACGATGGCAGCGAATACCAGTACGTCGTGAAATACGATATCCCCACCGGCAAGAAAGAAAAGCTGTACAGCACCAATTGGGATGTCATGTACATGTACCTTTCTTACAACGAAAAATACCGGGTCATCGGCGTCAACGAAGATGGCAAGAACAAGATCTACATCTTCGACCACAAGACCGGCGCCGCCGTCGACTTCCCCAAGCTCGATGATGGCGACGTACAAGGCGTGAACATCTCCCGCAGCGAAAACAAAATGCGCCTCACCGTCGGCAACTCCAAATCGCCCAACAACATTTACGTATACGACTTCGGTACCAAGGAACTCAAGAAGCTGACCAACACCCTCACCCCAGAGATAAAGGAAGAAGACCTCGTGCCGGCAGAGATCGTACGCTACAAATCGTTCGACGGCCTCGATATTCCGGCCATCTATTACAAACCCCAGCAGGCCAGTGCCAATAACAAAGTACCCGCCCTGGTATGGGTGCATGGCGGTCCCGGCGGACAATCAAGAGCCGGTTATTTCTCGCTGATACAATACCTGGTCAACCACGGATACGCCGTCTTGGCCGTCAACAACCGCGGCAGCAGCGGATATGGAAAAACATTCTATAAGATGGACAACCGCAACCACGGCGAGAAGGACCTGCAGGATTGCGTGTGGGGTAAAAAGTACCTCGCCTCCCTGCCCTATATCGATTCTACGAAGATCGGTATCATCGGCGGCTCCTATGGCGGCTATATGACACTGGCCGCGCTCAGCTTTCAGCCCGATGAGTTCAAAGTAGGTGTAGACATTTTTGGCGTGGCCAACTGGTTGCGTACCCTCAAAGAAATACCGCCCTACTGGGAGTCGTTCAGGAAAGCACTGTACGAGGAAATCGGCGATCCCAACACCACCGATACCGTACGCCTCAAACAGTTCTCCCCGCTCCTGCATGCCTCCAATATCAAAAAACCATTGATGGTATTGCAAGGCGCCAACGACCCCCGGGTGTTGAAGATTGAAAGCGATGAGGTCGTAGAAGCAGTGAAGAAGAACAATGTACCGGTCGACTATGTCGTCTTCCCCGATGAAGGCCATGGCTTCCTCAAAAAGGAAAATGAGATCAAAGGATATGGACAAATCCTCTCCTTCCTCGATAAACACCTGAAGGGTGATACCACGAAAGCCAAACTGAATTAGCGCCGGTCGGCACCGGAGCGGCTGCCAGACATAGCCGTGCACAACAAAAAGGTCAATCGCGACAGCACAGCTATTACGATTGACCTTTGTTTATGTTGATAAGACCTGGAGCACTTTGCCAGCCACGGGCTATCAGCCCTTCGTCTCCTCAGAAGTCACTTCCTCCACTGCTATCTTAGGTGCCAGCAGCTTGTACAATACCGGCGTTACCACACGGGTAAGCAAGGTAGAGCTGATCAACCCGCCAATGATCACCAGCGCCAGCGGCGTGTACAGCGGATTGTTCTCGATCACCAGGGGCATCAGACCACCAATAGCCGTCAGCGTCGTCAGGATGATGGGTACAAAACGCGTCTCCCCCGCCTCCTGGATCGCATCGTCCAGGCTCATACCCTGCTTGCGCAGCTGGTCGGTATAATCCACCAGTAGTATGGAGTTCTTGACCTCGATACCGATCAAGGCTATCAACCCGATCACCGCTACAAAGGAGAACGTATTACCCGTCGCCAGCAGGATCAACACCGCACCGATGATACCCAAAGGCACCACCGACAACACGATCAGCGTACCCCTAAAGGTCTTGAACTCCAGCACCAGGATACCAAGAATACCAAAGATGGTGATCAGCACGATGGTGCCCAGGCCACCGAAACTCTCCTGTTTGCTCTCGATCTCCCCTGCGGCCACATAATGTGCCTCCTTGGGGAAAGCCATACCATTCAGCTCCTTCAATACCCCTTCGGTTACTTTCGTAGTATTGAATCCACTTTGCACAAAAGCCGTCACCACCGTATACCGGTCTTTATCGTAGTGGTTGATACTGGTAGGAGAAGCCTGAAACTGAATATCGGCCAGCTGCCCCAAAGGCACTGGTGTATTGGTTGTAGTAGTGACATACACCTTTTGAAGGGCATCGATGGTCTGGTGTTCGCCCCGCGGCAACGTTACATTGATATTGTATTCGTCACCATTCTCTTTGCGGAAGGTGCCGATGTTCAATCCAGCAATAGCCATCCGCACCGACCGGTCGATCTCATGCACCGGCACACCCAGCATACCCGCTTTTTCTTTGTTCACCTTGATCTTGATATCCGTCTTCAGTGTCGTCAGTTCATTCTTCACATACATGGTACCCGGCGTCCGCTTCAGCAGGTCCTCCACCCGGAACGACAGCGCCCGCAGCGTATCGAGGTCTTCACTGAACAGGCGGATCGCAATTGGCGCTTCCACCGGTGGCCCCTGTTCAAAATCCTTCACTTCGATCTTGGCATTGGGATATCCCTTGAACCGCTTCCGCAACTCATCGATCAACTGGATCTTTTTCTTGGGTGGCGTTTCCCGCAATTGCACAAAGAGCTGCGCGTAATTACTCGCCTCGTTCTGTGGGATCACGTTGTAATAGATACGCGGATTACCGTGCCCCACATTCGTCGCATAGTTCTTCAAATCGGGCACTTTTTTGATCTCTTCTTCTACATAGCGCGCCACCTTATCGGTAGCGGCCAGGCTCGTCCCCAACGGCGTCTCGATATTCACCAGGAACATCGGCTTTTCCGAAGCAGGAAACACACTGAACCCTACCGCTGGCACCAGGGCCAGACTGCCTACAAAAACCAGCAAAGCGATGATCAATGTAATGATGGGGTGGGCGATCGCACTGTGCAACAGGCGGCGGTAAGAGCCACCAATAAAACGTTTCAGTCCACGCAGAAACCAGTTGCCCTCGGGATTGTGATGCGGGCTCAATATCCTGCTCGACAGGAAAGGCACGATCGTCAGCGACACGAACAGCGAAGCCAATACCGTCGTCACCACCGCCGCCGGCAGGCTGCGGATAAAATCACCGGCCCCTTCCGGCAGGAACATCAGCGGCAGGAACGCAAAGATGAGCGTAGCCGTACAACCCAATACCGCCAGCCCGATCTGTTTCGTGGCCTTCATAGCGGCATCCTTACGACTGTACCCCATCCGCAGGTAACGCTCGATATTCTCCACCACCACAATGCTGTCATCCACCAGCAGGCCCAGCGCTACGATCAGCCCCACAATACTCAGCTGATTGATGGTAATGCCAAACATATCGAGCAGGAACAATCCGATGGCCAGCGACAGGGGGATCGAGATCATCACCACCAGCGAGGCCCGGACACCCAGGGGCAGCAAGGTCAGCAACACGAGGAAGATCGCAATCGCAAAATCCTTCGAGAAGCCACCCAGCCGCTTGCGCACACTTTCTGCATTGTCGAAGCTTTGATCGAAAGCAATGCTCTTCGGCAGGTCCTTTTTGAATTGCTCCAGTACCGGCTTCACCTGCTCTTCTACTGAAAAGATATTGGTACCCGTTTTACGACTGGCTACCACAAACACACCCCGCTTACCATTGAGGCGACCAATATAACTCTGCTCCTCGTAATCGAAAGCCACATCAGCGATATCCCGCACATACAATAGCTTACCATCCACATTGCTCACGATGGTATTCTTGATCTCATCCACCGACTTGTAGTTACCACTTGTCTTCACGTTGAACTTCTTCGCCCCCATCTCGATGCTGCCCCCAGGAATGTTCACGTTCTCATTTTGGATGGCCCCCATCACTTTGTTGAGCGGTATCTTGTACTGGGCCAGCTTTTCCAGGTGCAGCGATATGCGCACCTGCTGTGGCGGGAAAGCCCAGTTCTCCACGTTCTTCAGCGTCTTGATCTTCTCCAGCCTTTCCTTCAGTTCCTTGCTCCACTCTTCCAGGTCCTTGTAAGGAGCCGTTTCACTCATCAGAGCGATCTGAATAATATTCACATCAGAAGGGGTAAACTTCTGCACTTCCATGCTCAGGATATCCTGTGGCAGCTTGGGACGTAGCCCATCCAGCTCCCGCACCACATCCTGGTACTTCCTTTCCGGATCGGTTTCATATTTGAATTCGATGCGTACCACTGCCAGGCCGTCATCGATACGCGTTACGATCTTCTTGATATCGTCCAGCTCATTCAGTTTCTTTTCGATGGGGTCTACCACCAGCTCCTCCATATCCCGCGGGCTGGTACCGGGATAAATGATAATAGCCGAGAACTGAGGTGCCTCCAGATCGGGGTCTTCCCCCCGGGGCATATTGAACAAAGAGTTGAGGCCAATCGCGATCATCATCACAAACACAATGAGTGTGAACTGATAGTTCTTGACCGAGAAGTCAGTTATTTTCATAATACACTTTTAAGAGTTGACAGGTCGGTGCGGGTGTAAGGCAGGTGAGGACATCGAATGTATTACCCGCCGGACAATGTACCACCGCTTGTTGGCGATTGAGTTATTGGGCAAGTTTAACGGTGGCGCTTTCGGTGAGGTAACCTACGCCGTCAGTGATAACCTGCTGTACACCGTCGAGTCCGGCAACGATCGCCGCCTTGTCTTTTTCCAGGAAGGCAATCGTGACGGTATGGCGCTTCACCGTTCGTTGATCGGGGTTCAGCGAATACACGAAACCCGTCTTCTCATTGGCCTCTGCCAGCGCCTCGATGGGGATCAGCCTTACTTGTTGTAAGGAAGACGGTTGTAATTGAACAGTACCAAACAGTCCTGCGGCAAACCGCAACCCACCCGGCAACACCTGTACTTCGATCTGGTAGGTACCGTTGGATACATCGGCGCCTTCGGCAATCTGGGTGATCACACCGGTAAAGGTTTTCATTGGGTAAGCATCCAGCGATACGATCGCTTTGTTGCCTTTGCGCAGTACCGCCCAGTCTTTGTCCGATACGCCAAAGCGCATCACCCAGTCACTACCCGCATTGCCATTGATATAGAAAACCGGTGAGCCAGGTGCCGCCAGTTCTCCTTCGTGCATGAGCTTCTTCAGCACCGTGCCATTTTCCGTAGCCCTGATCTGCGCATATTGCTGATTGAAACGCGCAATGCGCAACCCTTCGGTAGCCACCTGGTGTTGTGTCGTGGCATTCTGCAATTGCTCGAGCGTAGCCACGGTATCGTTGTAGAGATTCTTTACGCGATTCACATCACGTTGTGCCTTCTCCGTTTGCTGGGATGCCTGCTGCACCTGCGCATTGATCTCCGTGAGGTCAAGTGTGGCCAGCAATTGTCCTTTGGCCACCACATCACCTTCTTTCACAAAGATGCGCTGAATGATGCCGCCTGTTTTGAAAGAGAGTGTTGCTTCTGTCGTAGAAGCAATGGTACCCGAGTAGCGCAGTACCGGCGCATAGGCGGTATCGACTACAGAGTGCTGCTTTACGGTGATGGCATTGTCGTCGGCTGCTTGCTGGATAGCCGGAGCCTTTTCACCACAAGCCACCAGCGACAGGGAACCTGCCAGTAAGACGCGAAAGCGGAAGGAGAACCATATCTTATTCATTTCAGTGCTATTTAAGTTGTATGGGAAATTGGGGTGGATGGCAGGTTCGCTTCTTCTAAAGACAGCCCGACATCCCATCCCGGTATTTGATTAATAAGTATAGGAAGCGGTGGCGCGTTCCACCTCGGCAGCGCGGGTCAGTACCGCCAGCTGGGCCAGTGAGTAGCGCAACTGCGCATTGGTGAGTTGGGTGCGTATATCGATCAGCTCTATTTGCAGCGCCTGTCCTTCGCGGAATCTTCTTTCCGTCAGCCGATAAGTTTCCTGTGCACTGTATACTTCATCACCCAGCGATTGCAGGCTCCGCATGGAAGAATAATAATTGTTGAAAGCCGTACGCACTTCCAGGCTCAGTTGCTGCTCCACTTCTTTGTAGCGGTTGTCGAGTGCATCCAGGTCGATCTGCGCCTGCTGGATCTTGTATTTGTTGTCATTGGCTTTGAACAGGTCCCACTTGAACTGCAGTCCGCCCAGTTGATAGAACTGGTCGCTGTTGAACTTAAGTTGAAACCCCTGGAAACCGATATTGTAAAAGGCATTGAGCGTGGGCACCAGGTACGATTTGTTCAGGCGCAGATTAGTGTGCAACACTTTTTCCGTGCTCTTCAATTGCGCCAGCTCTTCTCTCCCTGTCGGTACTCCGGTAGTAACCGGGATTTGTTGACTAAGCTGCTGAATGACCGAACTATCGATGACGATGGGTGTTTCTAGTGGTTGGTTGAGTAGGAAGTTAAAATAGGCCGACGCATTCTGCCGGTTGTTGGCGGCCTCGATCTGCGACGCCTGTACCTGGCTCACCTGGGCTTTGGCGCGCAGGGTGGCTTCCTTGGTAGCCGTACCATTGGCCACCATCTTTTCACTCACCCGCAGGTTTTCCGATACCAATTGCAGGGCGTTGTTGTAAATAGCCACCGATTTATCGGCTTGCAGGAATTGGTAGTAAGCCAGCTTGATGGTCTTCACCAGTTCCCGCCGGTACACCTCGATGGCCGCCTGGCGGGTACGGATCTGTTCGTCGGCGATCTGCTTGTTGTACCGGATATTCATATTCACCACCGGGACCGACACTTCCAGCCGGGTATCGTGAAAATCGTTGGGCAGAAACGCGATGGCCTGGTTTTGTACCTGGGGAAACTTGCCAGAGGAAGTCAGTTCGTTCAAGGTGGAGTACACATTGTTGAGCAGGTCGCCGATGGGAATGTCCTGCGTACGCCCCCCATTGGCCAGGGTATACTGCGATTGCAGGCTGGCCTGGGGGTAAAACAAGGAGCGGGCGCGCTTGAGATCGACCTGTGCTTTTTGCAAGCTGAAGGATTGTTGCCGGAGGGCAAGGTTGCTGTCTAACCCCTGCCTCACATAGCCGTCCAGCGTCGACTGGGCGAGGGATGGTAGGGCAAAAAGCGTCCCTGCCACCAACACATACATGCGGATGATTGTCCAAAACATGGCTAATTGTTTATGTTGTAAAGATTATTTACACTGTTAAGTGACTGGCCTTAAAAAAAGGACTAAGTCCTTGAATACTGATTGGCCAACGCAAGTCCGGTGCAGAAACTCCCTTGCCGGGCCATCCCTCGAATCAAAGCGTCGCAACGTGGCACCGTCAAAGCTCGTCCCTTACTCCGTATAGGCAGGCTGCAACCATGCTTATTTCCGCAGGGTCAGATCGATGGTCTCTACCAGCCAGTTCAGCGCCTGGGTCATCATCGGCAGGATCGCCTCCTGTGGCACCAGCTTATCAAACCGGTCGCGGATCGCCAGCGATACCAGGCCGTGTACCATACTCCAGATGGCCATGGATACGGCATCCACATCTCCCTTCACGATCAATCCTTTATCCATCCCTTCCCGCACAGTATCTTTCAAGCGGCCCAACGCCACATCACCACTTTTCCACTCGCAGTTGTCGATCTGCTCCACCTTCTGCATGGGCGCCCGCTGGATAAACATCAGGTCGTAGAACTCGGGATTGCTCAGGCCAAAGCGGATATAGTTTTCGCCCATCTTGTGCAGCCGCAGCAAAGGATTCTTGATATCCCAGAGTCCCTCATTGTATTCCTGCATTTTCTGGAATCCCAGCTCATGCAGGCTGAAGAGGATATCATCTTTATCCTTAAAATATAGGTATATAGTGGTCGGGCTGTACTCGATCAGATCAGCGATCTTCCGGATAGATACATTCTCAAAGCCCTGATCCACAAATAGTTTCATAGAGGCATCGAGAATCATGCGCCGGATCTCTGCTTTCTGTTTTTCCTTCCTGTCCGTTATACCCATAGTTCGAATTAACAGCACAAATATACTTAACACTGTTAAGTTGCCAAATATTTGGGACGTTTTTTTGCTGCTCTCCACAAGTTGTTCCCACCCCGCCCCTTCTCCCGAGCAGATGGGAATGAACAAGTTCGCTGGCCACCTGTTATTCCTTACATTTGCCGCAAGAGGGATATTCATGGATAAGTTCATCGTTTCAGCCAGAAAATACAGGCCACAGCTTTTCGATACCGTTGTAGGGCAGAGTCATATCACGACCACCCTGAAAAATGCCATCAAGAACCAGCAGTTGGCGCATGCCTTCCTGTTTTGTGGTCCCAGGGGCGTGGGTAAAACCACCTGCGCGCGTATCCTGGCCAAGACCATCAACTGCGAGCATCCAACGCCCGAGGGAGAAGCCTGCAACGAATGCCACTCCTGCCAGTCATTCAACGACGGTATTTCGATGAACATCCACGAGCTCGATGCGGCCAGTAACAACTCGGTCGATGATATCCGTACCTTGGTAGAGCAGGTGCGTTTTGCACCACAGGCCGGCCGGTACAAGGTGTACATCATCGATGAGGTGCACATGCTCAGTTCTTCGGCCTTCAACGCATTCCTGAAGACCCTCGAAGAGCCGCCACCCTACGCCATCTTCATCCTGGCTACCACCGAAAAGCACAAGATCCTGCCAACGATCCTGAGCCGATGCCAGATATTCGACTTTAAGCGCATCACCCCCAACGATACCGTTGAGCATTTACAGGATATCTGTAAAAAAGAAGAGATCGACGCTGAAAAAGCAGCCCTGCACCTCATCGCCCAAAAGAGCGAAGGTTGTATGCGCGACGCCCTCAGTATCATGGACAAGATCGTCAGCTTCACCAATGGCGTAGTCAGTTACTCAAATACCCTCGAGCACCTCAACATCCTCGACGCCGATTACTATTTCAAGCTGATGCAATGTATGCAGTCGCAAGACCTCGGTGGCGCGATGTTGCTCTATGATGATATCGACCGCAAAGGCTTCGAAGGTGACCTCGTACTGAACGGTTTTGCCGAATTCATGCGCAACCTGCTCGTTTGTAAAGACGAGAAAGTAGCCAACCTGCTGCAGGTGGTGGAAAGCTTCAAAGACCGCTACATCGCTACCTCGAAGCAGGTATCGGTCGCTTATATCATCAGCGCCCTGAACATCCTCAACGAAACGGAGATCAATTATAAAGGAGCCCGTAACAAACGACTACACGTTGAACTGGCCCTCATCAAACTCACTTACCTGCAACAAGCGGTAGACCTCGCCTCCGGAAGCGACGGTCTAAGTAAAAAAAAACTGATTGAAGAAGCAAAACCGGTGGCTTTCCGCAGCCTGAACCCGGTAGCTGAGCCCAAAGCAGCCAAAACAGCTGCTGCAACAGCTACGCCACCCGCTACCACAGCGCAGCCGGCAGCCAATACACAGGCGCCTCAGCAGGAAGCTAAACTGATCATCGAGACCAAAAAGCCGTTGATCATCCCCGACCAGCAGCCGCCAGCCACCGCCGCCCAAAAGGCGCAGGCCATCATCAATACACCACCCGCTATTCCCAAACAGGAAAGCTCGGGTGGCAAGCTGGGATCGCTCAATTCCCTCCGCAAGCAGTTTATCGGTAAGCCCATCGAAAGTGCCGGCGCCCCGATTCCCCTGGGAGAAATGAGGCTTCAGGAAGCCTGGCAACAGTTTGCCATGCAGTTGAAGGAGAATAAGAACCCGGCCAACCAGTCCTTCCTCATGGCCAACCTGATCATCAAGGACCACCAGAACTTTGAGGTGTCGACCAACAACAACCTCGAGCAGAAATTCATCGAAGGCGAGCGCCGGGTGTTGTCGGAATACCTGCAACAGATATTCAACAACCGCATGCTGATGTTCACCATCACCGTCAACGAAGCCGCGGTGCAATCATTCGAACCGGTGGAAAGAACGGTTACACTCAAAGAGAAATATCAGCATATTATCGATCATTATCCGCTGGTAAAGGAGTTGCGCGACCGCCTCAACCTTGAAGTGGACAATTAAAGAAATCATTCATACACAAGTAGAAAGGGCAAGTTTGACCACTTGCCCTTTTCTATTGCATATTCCCGGTTTTGCCGTAATTTCGGCCCTCAATTACAACCTGACGTATTAACTTTCAAATTATTAATAAAGATTATGGCTGAAGTGATCTTAATGCCCCGCCTGAGTGACACCATGACTGAAGGCGTGATTGCGGCCTGGCATAAAAAGGTAGGGGATTCCGTAAAGAAAGGCGACCTGTTAGCGGAAGTTGAGACAGACAAAGCTACTATGGAGCTGGAAAGTTATAAAGATGGCACCCTGTTACATATTGGAACGGAGAAAGGTGGTAAACTGCAGGTAAACGACCTGCTGGCTATTATCGGTGCTCCCGGCGAAGATATCAGTGCCCTCCTGTCTGGTGGTGCACAAGCTGCTGCGGCTCCCCAGGCCGAAGCGCCCAAGCAAGAAGCTGCCCAACCTGCTCCTGCTCCTGCTGCTGCACCCGCACAGCCTGCCGCAGAAGCTGCTCCTTCACTCGACCTCGCCAATATGCAAGAGGTGATCCTGATGCCCCGTCTCAGCGATACCATGACAGAAGGTGTGATCGCTGCCTGGCACAAGAAGGTAGGAGACCAGGTAAACAAGGGCGACCTGCTCGCCGATGTGGAGACCGACAAGGCAACCATGGAACTCGAAAGCTACAAAACCGGTAAATTATTATACATCGGTGCTAACCAGGGCGACAAAGTTCCTGTCAACGCACTGCTCTGCATCATCGGAGAAGAAGGTAAAGTAGATGTAGACAAGATCGTTGCTGCTGCCAAAGGTGGTGGTACCGCTCCGGCTGCCGCTGCACAACCTGCACAAGGCCAGCCAGCCGCTGCTGCACAACCTGCCGCCGCTGCTACTGCTACCGCTCAACCGGCTGCTGCCGCCACTACCGAAAATGGTCGTGTGAAAGCATCACCACTCGCCCGCAAACTCGCCAGCGAAAAAGGCATCGACATCAACCAGGTTGCTGGTTCCGGTGACGGTGGCCGTATCGTGAAGAAAGATGTGGACGATTTCAAACAAGGTGCTGCTACCGCCGCTCCTGCCGCCAAACAAGGTGGCGCTGCTGCTCCTGCACAAACAGCTCCTGCCGGTCAGGTCAGCTACGACGATGTGCCTGTATCGCAAATGCGCAAGGTCATCGCCCGTCGCCTGGCAGACGTGAAATTCTCTGCGCCTGAGTTCTACCTCACCATGGAGATCAACATGGACAAGGCAGTAGCCAGCCGCGGAAAGCTTAATGAAATTGCTACCAACAAAATATCCTTCAATGACATGGTGCTGAAAGCATGCGCCCTGGCATTGAAGAAACACCCAGCTATCAACAGCAGCTGGCAAGGTGACACCATCCGCGTTAACCACCACGTGAGCATCGGTGTAGCCGTAGCCGTAGAAGAAGGATTGCTGGTACCAGTAGTACGCTTCGCCGACACCAAGTCGCTGTCGCAGATCGCCGGAGAAGTGAAAGACTTCGCTACCCGCGCCAAGGCCAAGAAACTGCAACCTGCAGAGTGGGAAGGCAACACCTTCACCATCTCCAACCTGGGTATGTTTGGTATTGAAGAATTCACCGCCATCATCAACCCGCCTGCATCCTGTATCCTTGCTATCGGCGCCATCAACCAGGTACCAGTAGTAAGAAACGGACAGATCGTTGTAGGCAACGTGATGAAAGTGACCCTCACCTGCGACCACCGTGTTGCAGACGGAGCCACCGGTGCCGCCTTCCTGCAAACCCTGCAAGGGTTCCTCGAAGAGCCACTCACCATGCTCGTTTAATCGTCAACTTATTGATACGACAAACGCCGGCAATCGCCGGCGTTTTTTTATGCCCATTACCACCCGGGGCCAATCCTGCTATTTCACTTCCAGCAAGGCTACTTTGCCGTCCATCGTCGAGGCGAGTACCTTTTTGCTGTTGATCACCCGCACCGTATTGACCATCGAATTATCGATCTTATGGGTCCAGATCACCTTACGCTGTTGGGGATCGATCGCGTACACCACGCCATTGCGCGTACCAAAGAATACCTGCCCCTCCTGCTCGATCAGCATGGAAGGCACATGCTCATAACCAAAGCCGGCGTTCATCACCCAGGCCGGCCGCTGAGGCTCCCGGCTGGTAGCATACGCTACAACAGTGTCCTGCATCGTCTTGCCATACACCCATTTTCCGTCTTTTGAGATGCCGATCGACTCACGCACCCGCGTTTCCTTATTGCGCCATAAAGCGGTACCCTGTTGCGCGTCGAGGGCCGTGATCGTCCGGTCTGGCGCCACTACATACACCACACCATTGACCGCCACTGGAATACAGGCAGCTGGTGAGAAATTGATGACAGACGAACCATTGTTCCATTTCCACAAGAGTTGGCCATCTTTGCTATTCAGCGCATACAGGTGACGGTCCCAGGCACCAAAGATCACCTTTCCCTCATAGAGCAAAGGCGTGCTCACCACAGGCCCTTCCAATCCATCAAACTTCCAGCGCAGTTGCCCATCCTGCAGGCCAAGCGCCAGGAAGCTGTGGTCACTACCACCTATAAAAACGGTATCACCGGCGATGATCGGACAACCCAGTACCGAAGCACCCGTCGTATAGGCCCATTGTTGTTTGCCACTCTTCGCATTCAGACAATATACTTTTCCATCGCCTGAGCCAAACACGACCAGGTCACCCTGCACGGCTGGCGTAGAAAAGATAGAACCCTTCGTAGCAAAAGACCATTGGCGCTTTCCGTTCTTCATCGACACAGCGACCACCTCTCCATTCTGGTTGCCGAAGATGGCCGACTCCTTATAGATTGCTGGCGTAGAGATCACGTTGGCATCGGAGGTGTAAGTCCAGGTCGCCTTCACCTGCGCGTATTGCTTGTTGGCCGCATACTCCGGCCGGTCGAATGTTTTGGAAGAATGCGCATAGTCATGCGCTTTGACTGCCACCTTGGTCCAGATCTTCTCGTATTGGGTACCAGGCCTTCGTTCAGTATACGTGATGGTATCTGGCCGTACATCCACCAGGCAATAACCACCTACGGAATCTTTGGCCCGCAGGTTCGAGCGTCCCATCACACCAGGAATGTCTTCAAAGTTCATAGCCCGGTTGCTATGGCCGTGCCCGCAGATCGCCAGGATGGTATTGTACTGCTTGAGCCGGTCGATCGCCTCATACCAGTTATCGAGTCCATTATCGAGCGGATAGTGGTTACAGAAAATGATGGGCTGCTTTTTGTCGGTCTTCTTCAGCACTTCATCCAGCCACACCACGGCATTGCGTGGCACATGACCATCACTCATGCGCACATACGGTCCCGAGGCACACCCAATAAACCGGACGCCGTTGTAGTCGAACGTAAATTTGTCGTACCCAAACGTCGTAGTAAAACTGACACCACCGCTTTCGCTCCAGCCGCTGTCGTGGTTGCCGGGAATGATATAGTATTTGATCTGCAGGCTGTCGAGGATCTCTTTGGCCAGCTTCAACTGGCTATTGGTACCCAACTCGGTGATATCACCGGTAAGGATGACGAATGCTACATCCTTCATCGCATTGATATCGCGTACGGTACGGCGCAGGTCTTCTTCAGCGCACCCATTGGGCGATCCGATATGTGTATCACTGATATGAATAAAGCGGAATGGTTTGATCTGCGCTTCCACGCGAAGCAGCCAACACACCAGGAAGAATAGCAGGGTAATCTTTTTCATGGGGCCAATTTAGTGTTTTTTATAAGCGGGCTTCGTGTAGGCAGCGTCTATAAACCGTCGATTAACAATTAAATTTTACAACCTGCGGGTTTGTGCACGACACGATAATTCACCCTGCCCAACACCAGCCAATGCAGGCAAAAACACCCATTGTTCAGGTATTCGTATCTTGCACCCATCATGATCATTAAAACAGCGAAATACCTGATCAGCAGCCCGGACTATACTTTATGTCCCAAAGCAGATCGTCCGGAATACGCCTTCATCGGTCGCAGTAATGTGGGCAAATCTTCCCTCATCAATATGCTGAGCGATAACCAGAAACTGGCCAAGACCTCCGGATCACCTGGCAAAACGCAGCTCATCAACCATTTCGAAATGGAGAGCCTGCCCGATAAATATGTACAAGGCAAAACGCCGGCATCGCCCTGGTACCTCGTCGACTTACCAGGATACGGCTTTGCCAAAGTATCACAAACGCAACGTAAGCAGTGGGAAACCATGATCGAAAACTACCTGCGCAAGCGGGAGAACCTTGTGAATATTTTCGTGCTGATCGATAGCCGGCACGAACCACAAAAGGTAGACCTGGACTTTGTGAACCAGCTGGGTGAATGGGAGCTACCCTTCTGCCTCGTATTTACCAAGGCGGATAAAGAAACGCAGAAAGAAGTCAGTAAGAACGTCAAGTCATTCCTCGATGCCATGCGCAAGACCTGGCAGTTCCTGCCACAAAGTTTTGTAACGAGCGCCGTTAAGAAAATGGGAAGAGACAAAATGCTGCAATTCATCGAAAATTGCAACCAGGAAATCGCAGCGGCAGAGAAAGAGAACAACGAACAGCGATAATCCCCGGCATACTGAACAGTAGTGCATTAATCCGACTTCAATAAGGTGACGAAGCCCTGAGTTGTGAATGGATCACAACTGTACAATAAAAAACCCTCGTTGATATCAGCGAGGGTTTTTAGTTCACTACCTTATTGGCACAGCTGCTGCTGGCAAAGGCTTCCGGTTTGGCTTTGAAGGCAAAGCCCATCCCCAGTATATAGCCCATCGCCTCTTTCAGTGCATCATTACTTTTAAAGTGCGGATTGGTGTTGATGTCCGCGTGCACTTCCATATCCACATCATAGATGGTGAACAGGTTGCAGAGCTCGTAAGCGATCTCTATGCTTTTGGCCACTTCTACCAGCATACGCTCCTTGATAGAATACTGCTGCCGGGTCTTCTCGTTGTGGATGAACATGAAACCGCCATGTCCTTCACGCAGGAAAACAATTACCGTAGCAAATTCAGTTTCGGGACCTTTTACCTGGGAGTCTGTGCCTATGCATACCTTGAGATGGTAGCCTTTGTCGCTTTCGCGTTTGATGGCTGCTTCTACAGCATCAAAAATGGGTAGATCGATCGGATCACCATTAAACTTTCTCCATATCATATTGAAATGGGTTTTCCGAATTTACCGAAAAAATGATACGCTACCAAAAAGATAGGGTGTTAATAGCATGTTACCATTATGACTGCAAAGTCCGTCACAGCTGCATTGCTGCTGAGATCAGCATTCGACACGAAGTAGCGCAATGCAAAAAAATAGGTGGGCCATACTGCCAGGGCAGCACGACCCACCACGCGCAGGGTAGGGATCTGAGTCTATTCGAAAATAGTGACGATGCATCTCCAGGCTATGCCAGGCCAATCATACGATTGGCACTGTACAGGCAGGCCTGTTATGGGTTAAGGGGTTAGTAAACAATAAGATCACGGGAATAAATGAACACCTTGGAGCGTACAGTTTCTTCATATAGCTTGTTTATTGGCATGCTTCAAGGGGTACGATCAACAAAGAACAATAGGTAGGGGTCGGTTATTAAAACGACATTAAAACGGGGATATTTTGCGGCAGTAGAAATATTTGTTGGATGAGCAAAGGCATGCTCCACATCGCACGCTGATCTGAACAGGATGACGAAGCCTCCACCCATCGGCATAGCCGGGCAGGCAATCTAAGTTCACTGGTTATAAAGTTGAAATCACCGATACAACCCAAACGCCATCGTAGCCAGGCTTCAGTGAAAGGCTTGCCGTTAATATTGTCCGGTGCTCAGCAATACCAGTGTACAGGCTTCCATCGGTACAATGCCCTTTTCTTCAGCCATGGCGGCCAGTTCCTCATTCTCCGCGCCGGGATTGAAGATGATGCGTTTCGGGTGCAACGAAAGAATATAATCGTAGTACTGCTTCTGGTGGGCAGGGTTGAGGTACAGCGTCACGGTGTCTACCCCTTCTTCAGCCGCTTGTTCCGTACCGATCTGCACGTCGGCGGCCTGGCCTGCTTTACGGCCGATCGCTACTACCGGGTGTTGGTAGGCCCTTAGCTTGTTGATCGCAAGAAAGCTATAGCGCGCAGGATTGTCGGAAGCACCCAATACGACGGTCTTTTTAGTAGCCATGGTAGAGCATTTAATAGTATAACGAATATCGCCCTATTTGGTTGTTAAAACAGGTGATAGCGTTTGCGGGGTGTGCGGGCGACGATATTGCCGATCGCCTCCCGGGCGGTGCTATACCGGAACCGGAAACCCTCCCGCAACAACCGTCCAGGCGCTACCCACCGGCTTTTAAGGATCAGTTCCGTTTCTGTCCCGATCATGGCGGCGCCCAGTTCCAGCATCCAGGTAAAGGCAGGTAAACCAAAACGGTGGCCAGTAGCTGCCCGTAGCATATCCATAAATGTTTTATTGGTGACGGCATTAGGCGCCACACAATTGTATATCCCATTCGCCGTCCCGTGCTCGTAGCACCATTCAACGATGCGGCAAAGATCCTCTTCATGGATCCAGCTGTACATTTGCCGCCCATCGCCCTGATGACCACCCAACCCTGCTTTCAGCAGGTTGAAGTAAGGTACCATGACACCACCTGCCCCCAGGGTGATCGCAGTACGCAACGCCACCTTCCGGGTGTCGGGGGTATTTTCATCCAGGAAAGCTTGCTCCCACTGCCGGCAGATACCCACAGAGAAATCTTTTGCCAGCGCCTGGTATTGCTCCGATCGTTTACCATGCAATAATGCTGCCTTCAACCGCTTGCCGGCAAACCGTACCCTGTCGAGCAACGACCAGGGCATGTTGTCATTTTTGAGGTCACTGATCACCCCATGCTCTTCGTCCTGAGGCCGGTCGGTAGCATGGTGATAGATGGTGGCGGAAGCCGCATTGATCCAGAGGGCGGGCGCTTGTTTTACCTGCCGGATGGCTTCGCCGATCGTACGGGTAGCGTCGATACGGCTATCGAGTACCTCTTTTTTATTGCGGTCATTGTACCGGCAGTTGACCGATTTACCGGCCAGGTTGATCACGATGTCGGCGCCTTCAATATCATGGAGCCAATGACGCTCCACATGCTTGCCGTCCCAGCGCCAGTAAGTGATATTGTAGCCATCAGCTGCTTTGAGCAGCGCACTACCGTAAGTATTGTTGTGGCCGGTCACCGATTGGCGGGTCAGGATCACCACATGGTTGTTCTTTCCGAAATAACGCGCCATTGCCTGACCGATAAAACCGGTTCCGCCGGCAATGACTATTTTCTTGTTTTCCATATTTTCAGGAATTTGTGAAAGATACATACTAAAAGAAAGCCGGTTATCCGGCCAGTTTGTTTTTTATTCTGCACTTGTTTCTTTTCGCTCTCGCATCAATTGCTCTGTTTCAGCGATACATGTCCCCAGGTATAGAAATGCCAGCCCGGTACTCCCCATCAATAAACCCATGAGCGCCAGCAGCACCATGTCCGTCATCAGCAGGGGCACTACGATCGCCGTCAGGATGGCTAACGATACAAGGTAGATCCTTCGCGCCCGGTATTTGACAGCAGGGCGGTAGTTAACCGCATGAACCCATACATTGATCAGCTGCCAACTCCCAACAACGATATACGCACCGATACATTCTGTCGACAGCATTTTAAAACTGCAACAGACCACCACGCCGCCCAGGATAAGGATGCCCTGCACCAGGCAATCTATCAGCTTGAATAAATACATACTACTTAAAGAACTTCATCAGGCTGCCCACAAACCAGCTCTCTTCCGCCTTTACCAATACATCGAGCATCCTGTCGGCTTGACCGCCGAAACGTTTAATGTTCTGCATCGTATCGATGAACTGCTTGGTCTCTTTGTCTTTCTTATCCCCTTCGATCGCCGACAGCTGGTCCATCAGCTTCAGCATGGGGTCCAGCTCACGGCGTTTCCGCTCTTTGATGATGGTGGTAGCCACTTTCCAGATATCCTTCTCCGCCACGAAAAACTCCTTACGCTCTCCCGGAATACTTCTGCGCTCCACCAGCGCCCAATCGATCAGGTCGCGAATGTTCATGTTCACATTACCCCGGCTTACGCTCAACAGCTCCATAATATCGTCCTGGCTCAGCGGGTCAGGACTAACCAGCAATAGCGCATGGATCTGCGCCATCGTCCGGTTGATGCCCCAATGGGTGCCGAAATTGCCCCAGGATTCGATAAACTTCTGTTTGGCTTCACTCAACTTCATAACATTCGTTTCAGGTATAAAGGTAGAAACGATTTCTGTATTTTCAAGACTTTTTGAAAGTTAATCTTGCAAACGATAGCTTATGGGCTGGAGCATAAAACTTTTGATGGCCTTTCCGTCCTTTTCGGCCGGTATCCAGGCTGGTGTTAGTTTAATAATACGCAGCGATTCATCGTCCAGCGAAATATCCACCGATTTCTGGATCCAGGGCTCTGTTACCTGGCCATTTTCGTCCAGCACAAAACGCAGGTAGACATTCCCCTGAATATTGTTTTTGATCGCCACCGCCGGATAGCGCAGGGTTTTGTTCAGAAAAACGCCCCAGCTGCCGGGCACGTCATCAAAACGGGCAGCCACCGCGGTAGGGTCTTTTTGCCTGGGTAGGTTACGCTCAGCCCGATAGTCTTTGGAATCCACGAGCAGGCCATTGGCATAACGATTCTTCCGATCGACCTTGAAGGAGTCGTTATAATAATACCAGTCACCTTCCCTGAGTCCATTGATATAATTACCCATCGAGTCGGCATGGCCCCGATTGTCGTACCAAACAAAAGGGCCATTAGGTACACCTTGGTCATTGTTTGTTTCAATTCTGATCAGGGGACCATAAGCTTTGTAAAAACAGGTCTGCGTGGTCTGCTTGTCGAGCTTGCGCTTGCGTACCTGAAACTGCGCGAGCTTTTCATCGGAAATAGGCTGCCATTGACCATCAAACAACTCGATTCCCCGCCCGTGCAATTGGGCGATAGCGGATCGGTTGGAAAATGTACAGGCAATAACAAGTAAAAGAGAGACGATTAAAAGGCGGTTCATGACAGGGGTTTGATGCCCCAAATTCGCAAAAATCAGGAAATACAGAAATTATTAATTCTTTACCTAACCACTCCCGTTGCTATTACCCTACAGCGGTGGACAGTCAGCCCCCTTGTAGCGTTTTTCACCGGTGTTCCTGAACGCGCGGATCACGAGGGCAATATACCCGCCCCCACTCTGCATTTTGTTCTTGGCAAACACCGTCCCCCAATTGTGTATACCCAGCAACAAAGGGCCGGCTTTGAATGCACCACCTACCCGCAGCTGATTTTCGGTGTTGTACATGATCGGCAGGTAAACGCCCCACCGGCGTGTTTCCCACCGTGGCGTCACCGTCAGCAGGTTGGTTTCCCGTACATACAGGCGCTGATCACCTGCCAGTGAAGACAGATTGAGCGAAAGATCGGCATTGACATAAAAGGCATGGAATAAATAGCGGTCTACATTGATCACGAGTCGCGTTGGATTGATCACATTAAAATTACCCCGCAGCGTGCTCATCGAACGAACGATGGTAGCCAGGCTGTCATTGAACCCTTCCACCCCATCGATATTCGTAAACTTCTCATCCAGCTGGGCGTCACGGATATCATCTTTTATACCAGCCACCGATCGGCTGTTATTACTATGCTTGTACTGATTGAATCCGATATCGAGAATGGAGATACCCACCTTCCAGTCATAATCGTAATACCTGTCTTCCTGGTCATTGAAGTCGGGCACCAGGTAAGGTCGCAGCAGGTATTCAACACCAATGTCCAGGGAAGCGCCACCCTGGGAGTTCCGCAAAAAATCGTTGAGATTCTGGCTGGAGCTTTTTTCACTTTTCCACCCATCGAAATTGGAGGAATAGCCATACCGTGCGGACACATCCTTCAGCACGTATACGTCTTTTCCATTCTCGACGGTACGTTCTACCTCCCCACTCAGCAAGCGGGCATGCGCACCAGCCAACCCACGTGATACTTTAAGCGTACCACCCACATTGAGCCGCGACTTGTCATCATCGAAGATCGTTTGCGCATAGGTACCGAAAATCTCCACCCAGTTACTACTGGTGGCATCCGCGGTATATTTGGTGTTGCCGCCATTCATCATCAGAAAGGAGGTAGCAGACGATATCGTATCGGCAAAATTGTAAGGGCTGGTCTTCGCGCTGGTATAACTACGAAAGTTGATGCCAGCGGCAAAAGCTGCCCGGCGGCTGAGGGCCACCCGGGTATTCAGCAGGTTTACATTGGTGTTGGCATGCGCATAGCGGCTATAGTTACCCCAATTGAACTGGTATTCCGAATTGGCCGGCGACGATAACAGCGAATAATTATGCACGGTCACCGCATTGGTATTGGGCTTGCCCTGCACCCCGAATACCGTGATATCCCAGGCAAAAGGCGTGTTGACAATGGCAGCAGGGTTATTGCCTACGCCCAGGCTTCCTCCATAAGAAGAGCCATTGATGGCATGGTAGTTCTGAGCAATAACCACTGAATGGGCTACCAGTAGCCCCAACAAAAAAGGTAAGGTCTTCATTAACTCGAATTCGATTAGCTACTAAAAAGGTTTACCGTGTGTTTGTCCGATGAGCCAGGCGACAAACCGCGGAAAAGGTTTAAGGGTGGTTATCAAAAAATTGGATAATGAAGCATTGCCGAAAAATCGTTGTATCAGGCGACCCGCCTGCAGCCGACGTCCAAATTGCCGTTCCCATTGCTGCGTATACTGCAGCTCCATTTCGTAACGGGTAATTTGGCCATTCATGAACTGCCTGATCTCTTCAAATGCCAGTTTACTACCATGTAAAGCCATACTCATGCCATTTCCGCAAAGCGGCGTGATCATGCCGGCCGCATCGCCTATCAACAGCACATGATTTTCAACCTGGTTTTTTCTGTTAAAGGATATTCTTGATACCGTAAGTGGTTCTTTGTATAAGAAAGTGGACTGCGTGAAGATCTTTTGTAGGAATGGATTCTTTTGAAGTATTTGTTGTTCCATTGCCTGGATATCGTTGTGGCACTTTCGCAAATTGCGCGCCGTGGTCAGATAACACAGACAATAATGGTTGTTTTCAATCCGGGATATACCGCAATATCCGTCAATAAAATTATGCAGCGCTATTAAATCTTCCGGAAAATTGGTTTCAATATGGTACTTGACACCCACATAGTGATTCAACTTGTTGGGCTTCACCTGGGTGAAGGGTCGCTTCCATTTAGCATCCAGATTACTCCTTTTACCAAAAGCGCCCGCCACCACCGCAGCTTCCGTTTCGCCCTTTGAGCTGAACACCACAAAACCGTTGTTCCGGTACACCACATTCGTGACTTTGGTGTTCTCCATCAGTTCTACCCCTTCTTTTCGGGCAATACCCGCCAGCAAATGATCGAGGGTATAGCGACTGATGCCAAAGCCTCCCAGGGGTAGGTTGGCCTCCAGGTGCTTGCCGTTGGGTGCACTCACCACGAGGCGATTGATCACCGGCAGTTGCATATCGCTGAGCGGCACCCCCATTTCCTCCAGGAAATTCCAGCTTTCGAGGCTTACGTACTCACCACACACTTTGTGAAAAGGATATTGTTCCCGCTCAAAAACGATGGTTCGGTAGCCAGCCCTCACACATTGTATCGACAATGCCAGCCCCGCCAGGCCGCCACCAATGATGACAATATCGTATTTTGGATGCAGACTCAACCCGTGCTATTGATGATATGTTATTATTTCCGCATGACCTGCCGGTTATCATAGGCTGTTCACTACAACCAGCCACCTGAAAGCCCACTTCCATTCGACGGAAAAGGTAGTAATTCCTGCGCTATTCAGGAGTTCATGCCAATCTTTTTTAACAAATCCTCTCGCTACAGATAAAGGTGCATCATTTTTCACCAGGTAACTGTTGGAAAAGAGTCGTGTCAGCAGCCGTATCGAATGCCAGGCAATGGTATGCCGATGTAGATCATTGATAAAAAATCCCAACTTCGCATGCGCCTTCATCCACTGAAGCTGGGGGATTAATTCCCGTTCGTGGAAATGATGACAAAACAGGGAAGAAAAAATAATATCCGGCGGTTGGGTAAAGTGTACATCCCGGTAATCCGAAACAATCCAGTTACAAGGTAAATTACGCTCCGCCTGCGCCACCCGTATGCAATCGGGGTTGATATCGATTCCAATAAAGGACACCGCTATCCCTTGCTTTTTACACCAACGATGTATAGCTGCGAGGTTGTCTCCCCCACCACAACCGATCTCACAAACGGTAAGTTGTTGCCGGTCCCCCACCAACCGCCGAAGCCCTGCCAGCGTGATCCGATGACCACCCAGCCAGGTATTGATGACATTCAACTCCTGCATATTCCGTCGGATATCCTCAAAGGGGATATCGTCCCTGTCCAGCAATTCGGTTTGATATGAACGTGCACGAATATTCAAAAGGTAAAAAGGTTGTCGATCGGTTACACAACAAGCGGGCTCACTGTATACGCCCAATGAAAGTTTCCATGGTAAGCCCCGGACCGAAGGCAGCCCCCAGGATGGTAGCGCCTGATTTTGTCGTCAGCGCACGATCCAGCATGCGCTTCAGTACAAACAAGATCGTCGGCGACGACATATTGCCATACCCGCGCAAAACCGCTGCCGCATCCTCCAACCCATCTGCCGGCAATTGCAAACACTGCGCAATCGCTTCCAGGATCTTTTTGCCCCCGGGATGGATACACCAATGCGTTACATCCTCTCTGGTAAGCTGGCATTGCTGTAAGGCGCGATCTGCCAGCTCGCCAAAATCGGCACCAATCAGGTCCGGAATATAGCTGCTCAGTGTCATCTGAAATCCGGTTGACGACAACTCCCAGCTCATGTCCTTTTTACCACCTGGTATCACTTCGGCATAAAAGCCTGTCAGCTCCATACCCTGCTGAGCGGCCTCCGAATGTACGACCAGGGCTGCTGCACTGCCATCGGCAAACAACAAGCTCGACGCGATATTATCGACGGTAGCCGCCCGTTGAAAATGCAGCGTACATAATTCGGTGGATACGATCAGCACTTTTGCCTGCCGGTCGGCTTTACAAATAACATCGGCAATCTTCAGGGCATGCAGCGCTGCATAACAACCCATGAAATTGATGGAACTTCGCCAGCTATTGCGCGGCAGCCCCAGCATGTCTACCAACTGCAGATCCAGTCCCGGGGCGCTCATGCCCGTACAACTCACGGTAATCAAATGGGTGATCTCAGCAGCCGGCATCTTGCCTTCGAGGCAATCCCGCACCGCCTCCACCGACAGCGGAGCCGCATATCGCTGGTACCAGGCCATGCGTTGCTCGAGTGCAGGAAATGGTTCGAGGTTTTCCGTGGCGGGATAGAATTCCCAGCCCCCTGCCGTACGACTGTAATCTGGTATCACGGAATAACGTGTATCGATATCGCTTTGCCGGTACAGGAACCTGATCTTTCGCTTGCCTGCTTCCGTCAGGGCATACACATCCTGCATGAAATTCATGATGTCCTGCTGACGGTGTTGGTGAGCAGGTACTGCCTTGCCAATAGCGATAATTTTACTCAATCTTATTTCCAGATTAACAGGATGAGGAAAGCTATATTGGTACAAACTGATGCCAATAGATTCATGCGCATGGTATGGGTAAAATCGGCTACGTTTTCATGCTTCCATACTTTCGCAGACCAGCTAAAGAAATATACGAGAATTGGAAGCATACAAGTTGCCAGCACGAAGAATTTAGTCCCTTCCTGCCGGCTGAAGAACAGGTAGCTCAATACGCCCATGGCCAATGTGTAAATGATTGCCGTAAAGATGAAGGTACCGCGAATACCGAGCCTGGCACTAATGGTACGCACCCCATCCCGCCAATCGGCCTCGTGCTGGTAAATTTGTGTCAGCGGATAAAAACCACCGATCAGCAGACTTGCTGCCACCATGCCAGCCACCGGCACGGCCACCGTTTTATCGACACTGCAACCGTGGTAAACCATAAAAAAAGTAACCGCTCCCTGAAAAAGCACCACTGTCAAATAGCCAATAACCGGGTATTGCTTGAGCCGGATACCGCGGAAGCTATAGGCCCTTGAAGCGAGGATATAAGCCACTATACTGGCCGCAAAGACCATACTGATCAGCAGACTGAGCAATACCGCGAGCAGGTCCATGACCACACTCACCTGGAATAACTGACGGGTAGGCTGCAGCGGCTGCCGAACGCCTCCAATACTTCCTTCGTCGCGATCCATATACGAGTTGTAGCCATTGCTGGAAGGATATACCAGGCCATGCAGGATGACAAAGATCAACAGGGCATGCCCTGCCGCCACCTCCGGCACCTGACCGAGCGCAAACAGGTATACCGGCAGCAGAAAAAAGGAGAAATGAAAGCGAAGTAGTTGTATGGTAGATCGTTGCAACAAGCTATACGGATGGATGATCTTTAAATATACCGATTACCGCGCGATCCTGTTCTCCCCACTTTCCATCCGCCATTTAACGGAAAGTCCCCGAAGTAGGGCATAAAAACCGCCGGAATAGCAACCCTTATCTGGTCTTTACTGGTCGGCAAATTGTAAGATAAGCCGTAGATAACCCGTATATAAGCTGTAGATAAGCCGTAGATAAGCTGTCCTTATATAGAGACGGCTTATCTACAGGTTATTGCTGAGTTATTATCGGGTTATTATCAGCTTATCTGGATAGCTGGCGACGTTTCTGGACTCCCGGGCAGTGTTATGGCCGGCTTGCGGATGCGCTAGCGGCAACGTTTCCAATTGCAACAGCATGATTTTCAAATTTCTATTAAAGAGATGGACCCAATACCTCTGGAGTGGGGCTTCGCTCCCTGGCCCCCAGGTATCTCTGTTGCGCCACTGTAAACCAGCAACTTTACCCTAACTTTGCGGTCCCATGTCCAAACATTCACACGATAGTATAGTACCCTTTGAGGGCTCGGAGCAAAGTAAGAAGGATCAGGTGGCCAGTATGTTCGACCAGATCGCATTCCGTTACGATTTTATGAACAGGTTCCTGTCGGGCGGTATCGATGTCTATTGGCGCAAAAGAGCTATCAAAGAGCTCGTGGAGATAAAACCCCGACAGGTACTGGATGTGGCTACGGGAACGGCGGATCTGGCTATCACGACCTATAAATATCTTCAGCCCGACCGAATAATTGGCATAGATATTTCAGAAGGAATGCTCCAGTTGGGACGACAGAAGATTGAAAAGCTATTGTTAAATGATCATATAGCTTTGCAGAAAGGAGATAGTGAGGCAATAAATTTCCCAGATAACTCGTTTGATGCGATTACGGCAAGTTTCGGCGTTCGCAATTTCCAAAATCTGGAAAAAGGTCTCGGCGAAATGTACCGGGTGATGAAGCCCGGCGGTAAACTGGTGATCCTCGAGTTTTCGAAGCCCCGTAAGATCTGGTTCAAAGGTGTGTACAACCTCTATATGAAGGTAGTAGCCCCCCAGGCCGGACGTTGGCTGACCAAGAACAAAGACGCGTATTCATATTTAAATAAATCAGTTAAAGCATTTCCTGAAGGCGAAACATTTCTACACATTTTACAACAAGTTGGATTTTCGGACACCTCACTAAAAAGGCTGAGTTTAGGAATATGTACTATTTATTGCGGCAGAAAACGCGTCAGTTGATAAGATTGGGTTATCTCGTTGGTTTAATGGCAGCCTGCTTACAAAGTAGCGCACAGGAATTCGAGTTAAACCTCCCCAACCATGATGACAAGAAATACTTTCTTGGCATCGCACTTATTTACAACTCTTCCCGGTTCAATATTTCACACCACCCTTCCTTTCTAGGGCAGGATAGCATCCAAACCATAGAAGCCGGAGCGGCCGGTGGTTTCGGACTGGCCGGTATGCATACCTACCGGCTGTCGAAAAGATTTGAAGTACGGGCGATCTTCCCGCAACTGTTGTTCTCTTACAAAAATCTCATATACGACCTCCCTACACCCGATCCTACGAAAGAAGAGCAGAAGCAAATGACCAAAAGGGTTGAATCGATCCTGGTGGGTTTGCCGGTGCACCTCAAGTTCAGGTCCGACCGGATCGGTAATTTCCGGGTGTACATGTTTGGGGGCGCTAAATTTGAATATGACCTCGCTTCCAACTCCACTGCGCGCAAAGCGGAAGGCCTGGTCAAACTGTCGAAATACGATTTTGGTGTAGAAGCAGGCATTGGTTTCAGCTTTTATTTCCCCGTATTTATACTTTCACCGGAGATCAAATTCAGTAACGGTCTCATGAATACGCATTCGAGGGATGCCAACCTGAAATTCTCGAGCACCATCGACAAACTGAATTCCCGGATGGTACTTTTCTCGTTAATTTTTGAAGGATAAACAAATTCCGTTCAGTACGCGTTATAGCTCTCAGCAATGAATTCATTGCTGCTTGACCAAGTGTTGCCGATACAGGTAGCATGGGTTTACTGTCTGTACCGATATCATGGGACAGTTGAATAAAACATGAGTGGGGATGTCACCAGACAATGCTGATTGCCACCAAACCAGCACCAATTGCCCTATTATGATGAAAAAGACCTTTGTCGTAGCCGTACTGCTCACGGCCATCATTGCCTGTCAACAAGCCGACCGCATTGCCCGCCGGTTTCTCAACCCCGACCGATTACCATCTCAGTTTTTTACCGTAGACATTACAAAAGCCACTATCCTGGTGACTGCTAAACGCGCTGTGATCAAATTGCCGAAGGGAGCCACGACCCAGCAATTTACACTAACATTAACGGCTGTATCAAACAGGCACTGGAAAAACAACTGGCACAGTTAACGTTATCAGACCTCACCATGAGCGTAAAAGACACGAAATATGGAATTGCTTTGCGGGAAACTGTCAGGAAGATCAATAAATACGATCAATTCAAACCACGCAACTGCGATTGCGATTGTTTGCTGAAAGGGCCTCCTAGAACAGCGATTCCTGCAGCCGCCCACTAGAAGGGCATTTGATTATCAAAGGCTACCGTCTGCATTATTAGACCGGTATTAAAATAAGCACATATTATTAACAAAGCATTGCTATGAACAAATTGTTATATATCTTTATATCATCATAGGATAAGGTTTAATGGTTAATGTATTTTGATTAGTGCACCTCCCGGTAAGACGGGAGGTTTTTTTATGCTCAACCACGCCCGCATCGGGTCAAATCTTTTGACGCCGTATCCTATTCGCTCCGGAAACTGTAACCAGCACTGCTCTACCTGCCGATAAACAACAATCCCCAGGTAAGCACCCGGGGATCGCATGAAATTATAATTGGACATTCAATTCTAATAATCATATTCCCTTCTGAACATGTTCACCCGAACACCCAGTGAAAACAGCGACGTATTGCGGTCTGGTGTTACGGTGGAAGTAAGGCGCCTGATCAGTATGGAGCCATCAATAAAAAGGTTTTCTTTGACCTCGTACGACGCCAGTAGCTGCGCATTGATGCCTGTTGAGCGGGGGCCATTCGGCAGTGTATAACCGTAATCATATTTACGGGTCGTGTTGAGCATAAAAATGTTGGTGCCTACATTACTGTCTGCGGTATCTGTACCCTGCTTCCAGAAAATAAGACGGGCAGAGGTTGTGAGCCTGGGCAACGGCTGGTATCGGACGATACCGATGGCCTCAATAAAATTGGCCCCCAGCGGATGGGCCAGCGGTTGATTGTAGTGGGTATAATTGGCCACCGAGTCGAAGTGTGAATAAGAGAAGGGACGCACCATATTGATCTCTCCCTGCAGGTCGAGGTTCTTAGCGCCAAAGGCATCGATGTATTTACCGCCCACCTGCAACCCGAATTTATTGGCCCACCATCCGTTGCCACCAGTCACCTCACTCAACTTAAACTCGTCGAGCATCAACTGGCCGTAGAATTGGAAGCGTTTTGCGACATTGGCCTTCAGGTCGAGGCCAATGATGGCATTGTCGCCACTACCAGCCTGCTGCTCGGAAGCACGCAGGAATATGATCGGGTTGAGGTATAGAAAATCAAAATGATTTTTCCTGCCGAACGTGACGGCTTCAAAGATGCCTACATTCAACCAGCGGGTCACCTGCATACTAAGGTGGTGCATGGCGGTATACTTACGGTCGAGAATCTTATCGCCCGCACTGATGTATACCGTTTGTGGTACCAACTCCATGAACAGGTTCATGTAATCCAGTTTCCAGATGCGTGTATTGATCTTCAGAAAAAGATAGCTATTGCCAAAATCGCTCAGGAACAAACTACGGTATCCATTGCCGATAAAGTTTTTGTCATAACCGAACTGAAATTCGAGGTATTTGGCGGCGGTGAAATTGATCGATCCCCGGGCATCGATGTAGTCATTGCCGGTACCTTTATATCGCTTGTAGAATCCGACGCCGGGCACCGCATCATAGTCAAGTACCCGCTGTTGTACAAACAGCGGTCCCCGCTCCTGGTTGTCTGTAAAGTAGCCGGAAAAGCCCAGTTTTTTGGCAATCATTCCCCGAAAAGTAACGCCCTTTGTGTTCACAAAAGGCCTGTCGCCACCATCGCTTTCTGCACCAATCTGTCCCTGAAAAACCGGATTTACGGCCAGGAAGAAATCTTTTGTATCGACCTGGATCAGGTTGGCAGGGGTTTCATAAAATGTGTTCCACAATGGATGCTTACTGGCAAAACCAGTGGTATCTGTAGCCCATTCTGAATTGTTGAGCAGCAGACCACGGAGATTATACTGATCTATGGGAGACAGCAGGTTGGTGCCCGACCGCTGGATGGAGTCGGCATACTCGGCGGCGGATACCGCAAGCCGGCGACTCAAGGGTTTGAGTGTCGACACATTCAGGCCTGTGTTGTTTTGCAGTTTTATTTCCAGCCTGTCGAGAAAAGGCTGGTGCTTGTTTCCCTGGGGCAGATAGGTAGACTGAGCCATTGAAAAAGCGGGAAACAGTAAAACGGAGAGCCGGAGAATGGATTTTGCGATAAATTGCATGTTCGATTGTTTATTAAAGGTGCGTTGCGGGGGCCGTATGGTTCGTGACACTCACGGCGCTATCAATTAGATAAAAACATACTATTCAGCGTTCAAGATATGCAAAATTACCTGATTAAGAATATTACCGTAGTCAACGAAGGCCAGTCGTCAGTCAATGATGTGTTGATCAAAGATGGCCGTATTGAAAAGATCGGCGCATCAATACAACCCACCGGCGCAGTTACCGAAATCAACGGAGAAGGAAAACATTTATTACCTGGCGCCATAGATGACCAGGTACATTTCCGCGAGCCCGGTCTTACCCACAAAGCAAACATCTATACGGAATCAAAAGCGGCCGTTGCTGGTGGGGTTACATCTTTTATGGAAATGCCCAATACCATGCCTCCGGTATTTACCCAGGAATTGCTGGAGGACAAGTACAACATTGGTGCCAACACCTCGCTGGCCAACTACTCCTTCTTCATGGGTACCAGCAATGACAATATCGATGAGATCCTGAAGACCAACGACAAAAAGAACGATGTCTGTGGCGTGAAGGTATTCATGGGTTCTTCGACCGGCGGATTGCTCGTCGACAACTATCTTACCCTCGACAAGATCTTTGGTGGCAGTGAAGTGCTCATTGCTACGCATTGCGAAGATGAGAAGATCATCAAGGCTAATTTTGAGCGCATCAAAAAAGAGAAGAGTGTATTGGAAGCATCAGACCACCCCCTGATCCGCGACGAAAACGGTTGTTTCGAATCTTCGTTCACAGCTATACAGTTTGCCAAAAAGCACAATAGCCGCCTGCACATTCTGCACATCAGTACCGAGAAGGAACTGCAGCTGTTCACCAATATGATACCGCTGGCCGATAAACGCATTACGGCCGAGGTATGTGTACACCACCTGCACTTCACGAGCAATGAGTATGCTACGCTGGGCAACCGCATCAAATGCAACCCGGCCATCAAGGCGCCGCATAACCGCGAAGCCCTGTGGGCTGCCCTGCTCGACGACCGGCTCGATGTCATTGCTACCGACCATGCGCCGCATACCCTGGCCGAAAAAGGCTATGTCCGTGCAGCAGACGGATCGCTGCAACTGGCTGAAGGTGGCAGCTACGAACATTCGCATGCCGGTCTTCCCCTGGTACAGCACTCGCTGCCGATGATGTTGCATTATGTACAACAGGGCGCCATCTCCATCGAAAAAGTAGTGGAAAAGATGAGCCATGCCGTGGCTACCTGCTTCCAGATCGCTGACAGGGGCTTTATACGGGAAGGCTACCGCGCCGACCTCGTGATGGTCGACCTGCACCAATCAACGACCGTAAAAGCTGACAATATTCTGTATAAATGTGGCTGGAGCCCTCTCGAAGGCTTCACCTTCCCCGCAACAATTACAAATACTTTTGTAAACGGGCATATGGTTTATGGAAATGGGGTATGGGATGAATCTCAAAAAGGCGAACGATTACGATTTGCCCGATAAACCCTAATTTGGTTTGCTATGGAACTCGACAACACGACCTACAACGACTTGTCCATTTTTCAGCATGAGGAAGAATTCTCCATCTTTCACCGGTTGAATTTTACCCGTACGGTGGAAGGGCGTGAATGGCTGTTGAAGTTTTTCAAAAATCCCTTTAGCGAGCTACGTCAGATACAGGAAACGCAGCATATTATCCGCACCATCCACAGCAACCTGGAGCAATGGCCCATGACGATTACCAATGGTACGGTGATGGTCATCGAGCGCTTTTATGACAGCAATATTGATGCGATGCCGGGGGCCAATATGCTGAATGCCCTCACCTATAAGATGTTTCACGCAGCCGACTTTTCGCTGGTACGCTATTCCCTCTCTCATTTTGCGGACTTTGCCCGGGGCATGCACCAGTTGATCGAGTTGTTTGACGACAGCAATACACCGGTATTGATCCGGTCTTACCTGCATCGTGCCAAAGACTTGCTGAATAAAAAAGAACTGGTAGAATTGCGGCAGCTGGCACCTGGCGCCAAGTTGAACCTGACCCAAACCATTTACTTCGGTGCCTATGTGCGGGATCATTTCAAATCGGCAGTATTTGAGCTGATCAATATCTATGGTCGTTTCGACGCCTGGTATTCCATGGCTATTGCCATGCAGCAATTTGGGCTCAGCTTTCCTGAATTCGTGGTACAGGAGCAACCCCTGATCGATGCCCAACAACTATACCATATTCTGCTACCTGTACCCGTAGCCTACGACGTTCAGATGAGTAAGGAAAGCAATTTCGTATTCCTTACAGGAGCCAATATGGCAGGTAAGAGTACCTTCATCAAAGCAGTTGGCTCCTCCGTGTTCCTGGCGCACCTGGGTATGGGCGTACCTGCCAAGTCCATGCGACTTACCATCTTCGATGGTTTGCTCAGCAATATCAATGTGGTCGACAACATCGTGAAAGGCGAAAGCTATTTCTTCAATGAAGTGCAACGGATCCGCAATACCATCGTCAAGATCAATGATGGCCGCAAATGGTTGGTATTGATCGACGAGCTCTTCAAAGGCACCAATGTACAGGATGCGATGAAGTGTTCGTATACGGTGATCCAGGGGTTGATCAAAATCAAGTCGGCGCTCTTTATCCTCTCCACCCACCTGTATGAGATCGGGGAAGACCTTCGCAAGTATCCCAATATATCTTTCCGTTATTTTGAAACGACCGTCAACGGTGATCAACTCCACTTCAGCTACCAGTTGAAAGAAGGCGTCAGCAATGACCGGCTGGGCTACCTGATCTTAAAGCGGGAAAAGGTGGTGGAACTACTGGAAAGGCTTTAGCACCTTCCCGGTTTGCGGTCCAGAGAAGAAGCTGGTACGATAACCCTATCAGCCAGCGCCATCTCTTCCGCCGCCGTTCTTCATTATCGCCATCCTGCCTTGTCGTTTTGCCCTATCTTCATTGGCAAATCTCCGGTATGAAGCGAATCTCTTGGCTTTTTCTATTTGTTGTCGTGCTTAATAATGTCCGTGCGCAGCAACCTGGCGCGCCGATCGATGTGTTGCAATATAGGTTTGCCCTGACTTTGAGTGACCAGTACAACAGCATCAGCGGAAAAGCCACCATCGATGTGCAGGGATTGAAAAACGTTTCCTCCATCAGTTTTGACCTCACTGCCAAACGCGCCGATGGCAAAGGTATGACCGTACAACAGGTGAAAGCAGGTGGCCAGGCGGTAACTTTCCGCCAGTCGGAAGCATTGGTTCACATAGACTCGCCCCTCAAGACCGGCGAAAAGATCACTTACGAGATCAGCTACGAAGGAATTCCCACAGATGGTCTTATCATCGACAAGAATAAATACCAGAGCCGTGGATTCTTTGCCGACAACTGGCCCAACCGGGCACACAACTGGCTGCCTTGCATCGATCATCCAGCAGATAAAGCCCCGGTCGATTTCCTCGTCACCGCCCCTGTCCACTACCAGGTGGTCGCTAATGGTATCCAGGTGGAAGAAACCATTTTGCCCAATAACCTCAAGCTGACCCATTACCGGGAAACGACTCCCCTGCCCATGAAGATCATGGTGATCGGCGTGGCCGATTTTGCCGTACAGTATGCCGGCGATGTTCAATGCATTCCTGTATACAGTTGGGTTTATCCGGAAGACAAAGAAAAGGGGTTCTACGACTACGCACAGGCTACTGAAATATTACCTTATTTTATTAAAAACGTGGGGCCTTACGGCTATAAGAAGCTGGCCAATGTTCAATCCAAGACCATGTTTGGTGGCCTCGAGAATGCAGGCGCTATCTTTTATTCAGAGAACTCTGTGACCGGCACCCGAAAATCTGAATCGTTGTTGACGCACGAGATCGCCCACCAATGGTTTGGTGATATGGCCACCGAGACCGAATGGGCACATATCTGGCTGAGTGAAGGTTTTGCGACCTATATGACGATCCTATACTTCGAACATAAATACGGGAAAGACACTGCTGATCATATGCTGCGTGAGGACCGCATGCAAACGGTCAGTTATTTCAAACGCAGTCAGCAACCCGTTGTAGATACCAGTGCCAAAGATTATATGACACTCCTTAATCCCAACTCGTACCAGAAAGGTGGCTGGGTATTGCACATGCTTCGCCAGGAACTGGGTGACTCGATATTCTGGAAAGGCATCCGCGCCTACTACGCGCGCTTTGCGGGGAAGAATGCTTCTACCGATGATCTGCGGCAGAGTATGGAAACTGTATCGGGCAAAGACCTGCGTACGTTTTTCCAGCAATGGCTTTTTTCGCCCGGTCAGCCGTCATTGGATATTACCTACCGGTACCAACAGGACCGTAAATCAATCGCGCTTACTGTAAAGCAACAACAGGCCAACCTGTTTGCCTTTCCGCTCGAGCTGTCTTTTTACGGAGCCAACCATCGGTTATTATTCAACAAGACCATCCGGGTCACGAAAAAAGAAGAGACCTTTTCGATACCGGCTACAGGGCCTGTGGAACAGGTAGTAGCCGACCCGGCTGTTCGGCTGCTGTACGAAGGAACAGTGAAAGCTGCCCAATAAGGCCTCCACAACAAGCCGTTGTATTATATATTTTATTTATCTTTCTGCTCCAACCAGTAAGATAAATAGCCAGTATCCATGCTTGTAAAAACATTTGGAAGCGCCGTTTATGGCGTAGAGGCCACCACGATTACGGTTGAAGTGAATGAAATGAGTGGGGCTGATTATCATATTGTAGGTCTGCCCGATAGCGCCGTTAAAGAAAGTCTTCAACGGGTAGAAAGTGCGCTTAAAAGCAATAACTATTTTATGCCCCGCCGTAAGCTGGTGGTCAATCTGGCGCCGGCGGACATACGCAAATCCGGATCGGCCTTCGATCTACCCATCGCCATCGGTACGCTGGCTGCCTCCGAACAGCTGACAGCCCCGGAAAAGATCAGGGACTATGTAATCATGGGAGAGCTCAGCCTGGACGGGACCGTGCAATCCATTCGCGGCGCCCTGCCGATCGCTATCACCACCAGGCGGGAAAAATTCAAAGGGCTCATTTTACCCAAGCAAAATGCGCGTGAAGCGGCCATCGTCAACAACCTGCCTGTTTACGGTGTGGAACACCTGCAGGAAGTTGTACAGTTTTTCGAGGATACTACTTCTCTCCAACCCGTATCGGTCAATACACGGGATGAGTTCTTTAACGCCAACGAGGCCTTCGAATCCGACTTTGCAGATGTCAAAGGGCAGGAAAATACGAAGCGTGCGATGGAGATTGCCGCGGCTGGTGGTCACAATGCGATCCTGATCGGTCCACCGGGTGCCGGCAAAACGATGCTGGCTAAACGACTGCCAACCATTCTGCCACCATTGTCATTGGCTGAGGCATTGGAAACAACCAAGATCCATTCGGTGGCTGGCAGGCTTCCCGAGCATTCGATGTTGATTGCCCGGCGTCCTTTTCGTTCGCCGCACCATACGGTTAGTGATGTAGCCCTGGTAGGGGGAGGCAGTGTACCCCAGCCCGGCGAAATATCGTTGGCGCATAATGGTGTATTGTTCCTGGATGAGCTGCCAGAGTTCAAACGGTCGGTGCTGGAAGTAATGCGCCAGCCTATTGAAGAACGACGAGTCAGTATTTCAAGGGCCCGGATGGTGGTCGATTTTCCGGCCAGTTTTATCCTGATTGCTGCGATGAATCCATGCATCTGCGGATTTTACAACCATCCTACCCGCGAATGCACCTGCCCGCCTGGCCATATACAGAAATACTTGAGTAAGATATCGGGGCCGCTGCTGGATCGTATCGATCTGCACGTGGAGGTAACTCCGGTAGGATTTTCGGATTTAGAGGCACAACATAGTGGTGAACCTTCTTCCTTAATACGGGATCGTGTTATACGTGCCAGGGAGTGGCAAACTGAACGATTCAAGGACCATCCGGGTATATATTGCAACGCACAAATGGGTACAAGTCTGCTACGGCAAATATGTACATTGAACACAATTGGTCAACAGTTATTGAGGACAGCCATGGAGAAGCTCGATCTTTCCGCCCGCGCTTATGATCGTATCTTAAAGGTAAGCAGAACGATTGCCGATTTATCTGCCTGCGAAGCCATTGGCCCGGAGCATGTTGCGGAGGCAATCCAGTACAGAAGCCTGGACCGGGATGGATGGGGTAAATAAAAAGGCCTGCACAAGGCAGGCCCGAACTTTAAACTATAAAGTGATATTAGTTAAGACTTCTAAAGGAGGTTGCCCACTTTTTGGGGGTAGTTGCTTCTCCGGCTTTTACTTCGGCTGAATCAACAAACTTGGCAAAGATCATTTTAAAGGTCTGTGCAGCAGTCTTTCGCACGATGCGCATATCCAGCCAGAAGTTGGCATTACGAATATAAAACGCATCGAACTGATAACGATGAAACACATCTTCAAAGTTCTTGGTAGGGCCACGAAAACCTTTCACCTGCGCTAATCCAGTAATGCCGGGTTTCAGTGTATTTCGGAACTTATAGTTGTGTACGACAGATGAAAAGGCATTACAATCTGAATGCATATGAGGGCGTGGGCCAACGATACTCATTTGGCCCATCAGCACATTGAAGAACTGGGGAAATTCATCCAGGTTGGATTTACGCAGGAAGTTACCGATGCGGGTAATACGGCGGTCGTTTTCGGTGGCTTGCTTTACATTGGCCTGATCATTCACTACCATTGTCCTGAATTTCAAGCACTTAAAGCTCCTACCCCAACGACCAACGCGACGTTGTATAAAAAATACGGGTCCGGTAGAATCCAGCTTTATCAGGAGAGCTATCAGAGGAACCAGCCAACTTAGAAGGAATATAATTACCAGGGAGGAAAGTAAAATGTCAAATACGCGCTTGAAAAAGAAGTAGTTGCGCTTCTCGGTAAGATAGGTTCTTAAGGCGTTCGTCTCAACAGATACTCCAGTCTTTTTTTCAAAGGACTGGACTTTGGAGAAGGTCGTTATCATCATGCGTTAATAGTGCTTTTCCATCCCAAACGGGAAGGCCATTCAATAATAATTTGGTTTCTACTTACGCCTTTCTACGTGCAAAGAAAGCAAATTTTGTTAACATTCAATTATATAGCGTCCCAATATTTGTTAAAATTGATGTTCTAACGAATACCCACACCATATTAACCAAAGTCTTCAAGCATTGACATTTCAGGAATCCATAACGTTGCTTGGTTCGTTTTATTTTTGCCAGTCTAAGAATTATAGATAATTCAGCAATAATTCCTTGTTTGCACCGTGCTAACATAACTATCAATCCTTGTGTTTAAGAAACGTGCCAAATCCTATATTTGCCCGGTTTTCGCAAATAAAGAACAGATAATTCACTAAACTTTGGCAGGTTACAGATCAGGAAAAAATAAGCCAGGCCAGTTCTTTACTGCGATAACAAATACCATAAGGCAATAATCATGAATTGGAAAGAAAAGTTAAAATCCGTCATCCGAAGAATAACCCAATCCAGTCCCTGGACGGGTAATTACACCAGCTGGGAAGACGCTCTTCGGCATACCAGCGGGTATGATGCACCAGCTATTCTGGAGAAGGTCAAAGAAGCCACTTTACAAGTCAAAAGGGGTGACGCGGTGTACGAACGTGATTCAGTTCTTTTCGACAAAATCGAATATTCATGGCCGCTTTTGGCTAATCTGCTATTTGTGGCTAGCCGTAACAAACAATCGCTGAAAGTTGTAGACTTTGGAGGCGCTCTGGGCAGCTCTTATTTCCAAAATCGCTCTTACCTGGCTCATCTAAAACACCTTGAATGGAATGTTGTAGAACAGGAAAATTTCGTTTCTGCTGGCCGTGCTCACCTGCAGGACAGCACGCTGCGCTTTTTCTATTCGGTAGAAGAATACCTAACGTTGCACGGCACCCCCGATGTAATATTGTTATCCTGCACGCTGCCCTATATCGAAAGGCCCTATCAGCTTTTGGAGCAATTGCTATCGTATAATATTCCCTTCCTCCTGATCGATTCTACCTATTTCAATAACGTAGCCTCAGACCGGCTTTCTGTACAAAAGATCCCCCCAGCCATTTATAAAGCATCCTACCCTGCTTGGTTCCTGAACTACACCAGGATAAAGCAACTAGTTGAGAAAAATTATAGTGTTCATACCGAACACCAGAATGACCTGTTTATCGTTCTGGATGGCGTCAGAATACCTTATCGTGGATTATTGGCTGAAAGGCGCCAATAACTCAGCTTAAACAATGGTAATCAACAGGTTTAAAGAATGCAACTAACACCATGGTCGGGCATAAGAAGGTGAAAGATTAACGAATCATTATGTTTAATCAGTCCAAACAATATTTCAGAAAAATGGCGGTATCTCGCCGGACAAGGTTGGAAGATGTGATCCGCCAGTAGCTTCCGACTGGTTATGCCACGCGCCATGCGTTCAGTACCAATCGATTATTTTTCCTAATTTTGCCGCCTTATTGTGGTTTCTTCAATAAGTTGCAAGCGTTCCCCTTAAAAAATCATTATGCCTGATAATAACACTAACCCCGACGATCAAATTAGTTTTGCGACACTTCGGTTAAGCATCCGCTACCTGCTCATAGGATTTTTCAGGTTTTGCAGCTTTATTCAGCTCGTTATCGATAAGGGGCGATTCATCATGCTGGCTGGATTTCTGGTCGGCGTAATTCCCGGCATATTGTATTACTATCAAAGCCCCAAGTACTACAAAGGGTCAATGATCCTGACATCTACGAAACTCTATAAAAAGACTTTTGCAGACATTGTGGAGCAACTTAATAACGTATCCTCCAGCGGCATGTCCAGTTCCTTGTCCAGGGAACTCAATATTTCTCCCGACATCGCCAAAGAGATCCGGTATTTTGATACCAAAAACACCTTTGACAAGCCGCTGAAAGAAGACACCTCTACTAAACTAAACCAGCCTTTCAAAATAGTAATTGGTCTCAACAACGCCGATTCCATCGCCCGGATGCAGGAAGCATTATTGGCCTATTTGAATAACAGACCTCAGTTAAAACATATCAGGGAGCAGGAGTCGCTCATCTATACGGCCAAATTAAAACAACTTGACAGCGAACTGGCTAACATCGATTCACTAAAGCGTGAATTCAATAAATTTCTCGCTACCTCAAAAATCAACGCTACAGTGTACAGCAGTGCTATTAATCCTGCCGAGATTTATGAGCAATCGATCAATCTATTACGCGAGCGGGAGTACACGCAAAGACTACTAACCATTGAAAACAACGCAGTATCCCTGTTAGACGGGTTCAAAGTGAGTGTATCTACCAGGCCCATTTCATTGATAAGACTCATTTTGATCACAGGCACCCTGGGTGTTATGCTAGGTTTTACCATATCCTTCTTGCTCGAAACCCGAAAAAAGGTTGTGCAATGAACATAAGCCAACAATTCATATCCTATTCTTTGAATAATGCTGAATCAGCTTGGGTTTTAAACTGTCATTCCCACGCCACATTCTAACTGTTCCTTTCATGAAGAAGGTTTTAACTGATAAAATGTACAGGTGGCTGGACAAATACCGGAATAACAGTTTTCTGAAAAGGATTTCTACCTTATTGATCGTAGACATTCTCGTAAGAGCTTCCAACATTGTTTTACTACCCGTATACCTGCGACTGATGTCGCAGGAGGAGTATGGAGTATATAATTACTGTCTGTCCATCGTCACAGCTTTCTCCGTATTGCTGAACTTCGGGTTATATGTATCTCAAAGCAAGTACTACTCGGATGCCCATTCGGATGAACAACGAAAGGTTGTAATATTCAATATATTCTTTTCGGTCACGACCCTGATGGCAATTATCCTGCTGCCCATCTATCTGTTCAAGCTTGACTACAGGATCATTGGCCTTTTGTTTAAAAATGACGCCAACTACCCTTTGTACCGATGGTCCATCCTGCTTGCCTTGGTCGTATCGGCCTATACTGTGATCTTGTCCAATTTCTATGTAATAACGGAGAAGATTAGGTTATTCCGGAAGTACAATATTTTTAGGTTAATCGGGGTGCATCTGGTGGTGCTGCTGGCGTTGGCCTTTATCAAAGAAGATAAGATCGGTATCAGGTTGCTCTATACTTATATTGTTGAGTTGGCCATCATTCTGCTATTTTCCGGAAACTATATTAAGGAGATGATCCCCCGAATTGACTGGAAGATCGTTCGAAGCTCCCTGAAATTAGGTATACCGGTTATGATCTCTGCCATATGGGCCATGTTCAGTAATAATGGCGAGAAATTTTTTCTGGAGAAACATGGCTCGGCACAGGACTTATCCTGCTACTATCTGGCATTTGCTATATCCAACCTGATCATTATGGTGACCCAATCAGTACAAAACGTTTGGATGCCACGTTTTCTCAAGGAAAAGGATATCAGAAAAAACATACGTGACACTAAACAACTTATTCTCAAGCTTTGCGCAGCCTTGGCCGGTCTATCCATATTATTACTATTTGGTCTCTATCTGGCGTTACAATGGAGGATCATATCCCCCGATTACTGGTTAACTATCTACATATTGCCCATTCTGTTGCTGGGGCAGATCATCAATGGTGCACTGATCATATACGTAAACTATTTCATTTATCTTGAAAAAACACATTGGGGCTTACTGATAGGGATTGCAACTTCCGTTGTTGGCCTGCTATGTGGATATTTCCTGGTCGCGATCTGGAACGTATTTGGGGCAGCGCTTGTTTACCTCTGCGTTCAATTGGTTTATTCATTATTGTATTACCTGGTAGTTAACCGCAGCTTAAAAGCCAGATTACTGGCTGCTTAAATAGCCTAATCAATGAATAATACGACAACTCCCCCATATACTTTTTCAACGGACTGGCTGGCATCTGATCCGGTCTTCTACAATACGGTCAGCGGAAAAGCAAGCCATAACATACATGAGGTAATTGATTACAGCAATATAGACTTTCATCCGGAGGGTCTGAAAAACTACCTGCGGTTTGGCTATTCAGTCTTTGAACAAACCCCTGTAAAAAATGTCAAGTTCCTTCCGCACTCGGCACATCTTCAATCAACGGCGGGACAGCTGTCCGTTATTCGGGATAAAGACGTTGCGGAACAATTCATAGCCGGCCCGGAGATCGACGAGAAACAGGTATTGGAGGCCTTACGGGCGTCGATTCAAGAATGGGAACAATCTACAACGGGCAATATCGTAATCCCTACCAGCGGTGGATTTGATTCCCGGATACTGAACGAGATGATCCGGGACAAACAAAGGATTCATTCCTATACCTACGGCATATCAGACAACCAGACAAGCTCCTATGAGGTTGTGTTTGCAAAAAAGATATCGGAGATCCTGGGCTCGAATTTTAAGCAGATCAAGATCGGCGACTTTCATCACTACTTCGATGCCTGGGATTCTATGTTTGGCATATCCACCCACGCGCATGGTATGTACCAAATGGAATTCTACGACAAGATAAAAGCCGACAACAATGCCGGCGCTCCATTGCTCAGTGGAATCATTGGCGACGCCTGGGCTGGCAGTGTCAAAATTTCTTCGATCGAAAGTCCCGGAGACCTGTTTCGCCTCGGCTACTCGCATGGTGTGCATGCCAATGCCGACGAATGCCTGCTGCAGGCAGGAGATGAACTGGCCGGTGTATTCTACGAACAAAACAGGACCAAGTTAAATGACCCGTTATTCAGGGTGGTAGAGGCCATGCGTTTGAAGATCATTTTGCTGAGCTATTTGATCAAAGTACCCAAACAATTAGGATTCAAGCCCTGGTCACCTTTCCTAGATCCTGGCCTGGCCCTCTCGATGCTTAAGATAACAGCTGCCAGAAGAAAGGATCGGGCCTGGCAGGTAGACTATTTCAAGAGTCGCTCTTTATATGTAGAATCACTGAACCTGAAACACAGCAAAAAGAACACGTTGGACAGACGGGCGATGTATTACGTGCCCATCCGTCCGTTGGATAGCAAAATTTTAGGGGAATTGTTCTCCCGCAACTATATCGACTGGATCAATAAACATACAGCCCCCAGTAATAACCTAAGGGATATGCTGGATACCATGACCTATTATCCAAAGGTTGGTGGCATACTGAAAAGAATGGGAGTAAAAGATGAAAGGCTCTCGGCTTATAATGCTTATCTGACGCTAAAACCAATAGAAACTCTTCTCATTAAACGAAACTCGGCCATATAACTATGCAATGGAAAGCCTTATTTGTGGGAGATTGTGTGTTTGAGGCATTGCCGCAAGGGCAATTCTTATCGGCTAACTTTTCGGCCATATTAAAAGATCACGCGATCCGCTCTTGCAATTTTGAGGCTCCTGTCAAAGGCTATGGTCAGCCGATCGCCAAAGCCGGTCCACATCTGGCTCAGCATGCCGGAGCCCCTAGCCTGCTGGAGGAAGCCGGATTCAATGTGATCAACCTGGCCAATAACCATATTTTTGACTACGGTGAACCAGGACTGCGTCATTCTTTGGAAGCTTTCCGTACAGCTGTTTGTACAGGCGCAGGCAAGACCCCGCAGGAAGCTTATGCACTAAAAAGGATGCAGGTTGGGACGGTAACTGTCGGCCTGTTATCTTTCTGCGAGGCGGAATTTGGTGCATTGACATTATATCACACGGAGGGAGCTGGCTACGCCTGGGTAAATCACCCCAGCGTTAATGAGTTGGTCAAAAATGCTAAACAGGAAGTCGATGTTCTACTGGTTCAATGTCATGCCGGTGTAGAACAAATTGATCTGCCGCTGCCTGAATGGAGAGCCCGCTACCGGGAATTGGTCCAGCTCGGAGCTGATGCCGTTATTGGGTGCCACCCGCATGTACCTCAGGGCTGGGAAACTTATTTGGGCAAGCCCATTTTTTATAGCCTTGGCAATTTTTATTTCGACTCCAACAGCGATCACCCACTTTGGAACAAGGGGATTGCCGTATCCCTATTGTTTGATAAAGACAGGCTCGTTTCCTTCGACGTAATCAGGCTGTCACGGTCGGGCAATATGATCGACCTTCATGATGAGCCAACATTTATTGCCCATTTGAGCCACCTCAATGACCTGCTCAATGAACCAGGATATAACAAAGCTATTCAGCAGATTGCCCTGGAACTGTGGAATAAATACTATCGCGATTATTACAGCGTGGCGTTACACGGCATTGACAGCAAGGTTAGCCTTCCCCAGTCGATCAAAACATTCGTTAAAAGAGTGTTCTTCCGTCGAAAAACAAATATTCACTTTGCTTTATTACTACACAATATCCGGATCGAAAGTCACCGGTGGATAGTAGAAAGAGCTTTAGCACAATTGATCAAATAATGGAACTGGCCCCCATCATACTATTTGTCTATAACAGGCCCGAACATACAAGGCAGACGGTGGCATCATTGCAAAAAAATCATTTTGCATCAAACAGTGAGCTTTTTATTTATTCGGACGGTCCAAGAAGCAACGATCACCGGGCATCGGTAAGTCAGGTGAGAGACTATGTGGCTAAGATTACCGGATTCAAGCAGGTCAAAATCGTGCACAGGGAAAAGAATATGGGGCTTGCCCAAAATATAAAGGACGGGGTTACCAGTATGTTAAAAACTTACAAAAACGTGATCGTGCTGGAAGACGATATGATCCTATCGCCTTACTTTCTGGAGTACATGAACCATTCGCTCCAAAAATACGAGCAGGTGGAGGAAGTTATTTCCATTCACGGCTACTGCGTACCCATTCAATATCCCCAGGCAACTTTCTTTCTAAGAGGGGCTGATTGCTGGGGTTGGGCCACCTGGCAAAGGGGATGGAAACTATTCAATGATGATGCATCTCTCCTACTTGAAAAGCTGACTCAACAAAAACTCCTGTACGCCTTCGACCTGGATGGCACATATGATTACTCGGGAATGCTTCGGCATCAGATAGATGGCAGGGTAAACTCCTGGGCTATAAAATGGTATGCTTCCGCTTTTCTGGCCAATAAGCTTACCTTGTATCCCGCCCAATCGCTGGTTCAAAACATTGGCGGTGACGGCAGTGGCACCCACCTTCAAAATGCGGAGCACAACAATACGCCCTTAAACAATCATCGCATTCTATTGCAGGATATACCGATCGAAGAATCCTATTCCGCGAGGAAGCTTATTTGCCAGCACCATTCCAAGTACCAAAACCTGAAAGGAAAGCTGAAAAGAATACTGAAATGGGGCTACTGATCAATGGAAAACACTATTAAATATTATAAGAACTGACACATGAATATCATCCGTAAAATATTACAATCGGCTCATTTCGCCCAAACACCGCCTGTGTTGGTGGACATTGGTGCGTCTGGAGAGATCAATCCTAAATGGAAAACGATTGCCCCGTATAGCGTCTGTATCGCCTTTGATGCCGATGACAGAGAATTTAATATCACGGAAGAAGAGAATAAGACTTACCGAAAGCTGCTGACCGTTAACAGGATCGTTACTGTCAACGAAAACAATACCAGTGCAGATTTTTACCTCACTGCATTCCCCTACTCTTCGTCATTGCTGGAACCGGATATGGAAAAACTCGCACCGTGGGTTTTCAAAGACCTGTTCATTGTCAGCAAAAAGACTCAGCTCCCCGCCATTACGCTAACGAAAGCACTCGAGCAGGCCGGAATCCAATATATTGACTGGTTTAAAACGGATACACAGGGAACCGATCTGCGTATATTCAAGCATCTTCCCGAACGTCTTCAAGCCGGTATCCTGGTTGCGGATCTCGAACCAGGCATAATGGACGCTTACAAAGGCGAAGACAAGCTTCATGACGTAATGGCCGAAATGGATAAGCATGTATTCTGGCTGTCTTCAATGAAAGTGTTAGGCACGCAACGCCTGAATGCTTCGCTAGTTCCATCTATCGGGTCCTTTCTGAGCAAAAGAGTTATCAGAAAAAGTCCAGGCTGGGCAGAAGTAACGTATCTGCGTCAACCACAAGTCAAAACAGAACGAAGTCTTCTTTTGCAGTTTGTTTTCGCCTTGCTTGAAAAGCAATATGGCTTTGCCCTGGAGATCGCAGCCTGCGGCACCCGTCAATACAACACACCAATTTTTAAGGAATGCGAACAAGCCGTGTGGCGTAAGATCCGGTCCGAAAAACTAAAAGCACCATTAGTTATACTTAAAAGGCAGGTTAATAAGCTATTTGGCAACCTGATAGATTAATAACTGTGCAGAAAAATTCAATGCCCATTTTTAAAGAATCGATTCATGATCAACTTCTGCACATTATTTGACTCCAATTACCTCGCACGGGGACTTGCTTTGTACGAGTCGCTGAATAAGGTATGTTCTGCCTTTCACCTTTATGTGGTAGCCTTTGATGATCTTTCGTACAATTACCTGAAAAGCGCTGGTAAGCCAAACCTGACTCCCATTAGCTTGAACGACTTCGAAGATCCGGAATTACTCGCGGTAAAGCCAACCCGGTCGATTGCTGAATACTGTTGGACCTGCACCCCCTCTATAATCCTGTACTGTATCCGGAATTTCAATCTTCATTCATGTACCTATGTGGATGCAGACATGATCTTCTACGAGGATCCGAAAATTCTATTCGATGAGTTAAAAGAAAAATCGGTGCTAATTACAGAGCATCGCTATTCCAGGGAATATGATCACGCTGCCACCCATGGCATTTACTGTGTTCAGTTTATGTACTTTAAAAATGATGTAAGGGGTACTTTAGCCCTTACCTGGTGGCGCGACAGATGCATTGAATGGTGTTATGCTTACCAGGAAGACGGCAAATTTGGAGACCAAAAGTACCTGGATGACTGGACTACCCGGTTTGAAGGGGTACATGTACTACAACATCCCGGAGGCGGAGTAGCTCCCTGGAATCTTCAACAATACACTTTCCAGCAACACCATGGGCATGTCAAGATCACCCGGCTGAAGGATGGACAATCCTTTCCGCTCGTATTCTTTCATTTCCATGGACTGAAATTCTACACCAACAATACCGTTTCCTGCTCGGGTACGTTGTATGAAATAGAAGACACGATAAAGAGCCTCGTATACATTCCGTATATCAAGCTTTTGATAGCAACGGAGGCAGCTATCAAAAAAGACCATCCGGCATTGAACGCTAATGGAAAACGCTCCCCCTCTTTATCCAAACCCAAGATTTATCTTGAGTTTATGAAAGAACTACTCATCAATTTTAGACTCGGTAAACTATCGCCATTTAAACTACGGACTTATAATTTCAAAAAACACTACCATTATTACAATTTATCTAATTTAGAATAGTATGGCCTACCTTATCGACCTAAAAACCTTTACTGATAAAAGGGGAAATCTGACAGTTATAGAAAAGGTGCTACCTTTTGAAACAAAAAGGATCTTTTACATTTACGGGGTAGACTCGTCTGTCCGTGGCGGTCATCGGCACAAAAAAACCATACAAGCAGCCATCTGCCTGACAGGTTCTTGTGAAATATACAATAACGACGGCAACACAGAGCAGCAGTTTTTGCTGGACGCACCACATAAATGTCTGGTATTAGAACCCAGTGATTGGCATACCATGAGCAATTTTACTGAAAATGCAATCCTGATGGTACTCGCATCTGAATACTACGAACAGGAAGATTACATCTTTAAACCTTACAGCAATGATTGAATACGAAAATCTTAGCAAGGCGAATGCTACTTTCTTTACCGAATATGAAGCTACTTTCAAGAATGTAATGGAAGGCGGATGGTATATTTTGGGAAATTCAGTTAAGCAATTCGAGCTTGAATTCGCCAACTACTGCGGTTCTCAATATTGCAGTGGGGTGGCCAATGGCCTGGACGCTCTCATCTTATCCCTTAAATCCTTTGATTTTGAACCAGGGGATGAAGTTATAGTCCCTTCAAATACCTATATAGCAACGATCTTATCTATTGTTCAAAATCAATTGACGCCAGTTCTGGTAGAGCCGGATATTAACACTTACAATATTGATCCCGCAAAAATTGAAGAAAAGATCACCAGCAGAACGCGGGCGATTATGGTGGTACATTTATATGGTAAACTGTGTGCTATGGACAAGATCATGGCGATTGCCACAAAACACAACCTAAAAGTAATTGAAGATTGTGCCCAGGCCCATGGCGCATCACTCAACAATAAGAAAGCGGGTAATTGGGGACATTTTGGCGCTTTTAGTTTCTACCCCACTAAGAATTTGGGAGCAATTGGAGACGCGGGTGCAGTTACCACCAACGACGACTCCCTCTTCGCCAAAATAAATGTTTTCAGGAATTACGGCTCTCATGTAAAATACCATAACGAAGTAGTTGGATTTAATTCAAGGTTGGATGAAATTCAGGCAGCATTCCTAAGTGTTAAGCTAAAGCAACTCGATGAGATCACCGCACACAAACAGCAATTGGCCAGCCTTTACCATCAAGGGCTAAAACCGTCGTTTATCAAACCGGTTACCGAGCCTGGCTATGAAGATGTATACCATATTTATTGCATCAGGCACCCGCAAAGGGACCAATTGAAAGAATACCTCCTCAACAATGGCATTAAGACAGAGATTCACTATCCCGTTTCACCTAATAAGCAGAAGGCCATGAAAGGTATTTTGGATCATTGCGAAACGCCGATCTCAGAGGAAATTCACCGCACAACCTTGAGTTTACCTATTTCATTTTATCATTCGCAGAACGATATTGAAAGAGTTATCGATGTATTGAATCGCTTTTAACACATTCAGTAATTGACCTGGCGATCAGTTGAAAAATAATGCATGGTCGAAGCAAAACATATGAATGAGGTTCCTGGTATAAATAGGTACATGCCTATAGCTGTACTATACTTCTTCCTAAACAGCGTGCTACTGCCGCACGGACTGCTTTATACCACCCTCTTAACACCAGTATTCCTCTATTGGCTATACCTGCAGAGAGGTTTGGCGAAAGTGGGAGTTTTTTTTGTTGTTAGCATTCCTTATGCGATCATTCATTATTATAATGGAGTTGATTCGGCTTATTATCTGAAATCAACAACACTGCTTTTTTGCTCCTATGTTTTTTGTATAAGCTTTTATCATTTTTTACAAAAATGCAGTAGTCTTCGAGTGGTCCTGAAGGACATACTCCTGATTAACTTTTTACTTGTCATTATAGCCTTATTGACTTTTCCAGTTGGATTTTTAAAGGACATTTTTTGGCTAACCACTGAGATCACAACCGGCTTTTCGGGGGTCAAAAGGCTACAGCTTTTGACGTACGAGCCATCTTATTACTCGACTCTGTTGATCCCTATTGCCCTTTATTACTACCTAAAAATGATGGCGCGAAGTCTTCCCCATCAAAAGACCTATTTAGTCCTGGTAACATTGCCATTATTGCTATCACTTTCTTTTGGAGTCATTTCTGCAATATTGTTGGCACTCATAATCGTCACATTACCAAGCTTTAAACTTTTTTTCCCAAAGTTTGCCAACCCTGTTGTCTTTATATTCCTCGCGGGCATATTGTTGTTATCTCTCATCATTGCCAGTCAACTATTTCCCGACAACCTCCTGTTTGCCCGTATCAACAATGTATTGGCAGGTACAGACACTTCTTTTTTGGGGAGGACCTATGATTCATTCTACCTTGGTTGGGAAATCGCCAGTGAAAAAAGCCTGTGGTTTGGGTGTGGACCAGGACAGGCAAAATTAGTTGGCCTTGATAATTACCGGGAATTCTATAACCATACGCTTTTCACCAGTGCTGATGTCAAAATACCGAATAGTCTGGGAGACACCTTAGCTACTTACGGCCTCCTGGGCTTGCTCACACGGCTGGCTGCCGAAATTGTGCTTTTCTTTAAAACGAAAGTTTATTCCAATTACTATCGGCTAGCCCTTTTTGCATCCATCTTCATTTACCAGTTTACAGGAAGCTTTATCACAAATATTGCTGAATACGTAATTTGGATCATGGCGTTTTATCCCGGACTATTTACAGAATTTGATAAAACAGTATTAAACAAACATTTAAGCGGGAAGCAAAATCCGGCATCATAAATCCATGAAGGTCTTATTTATTTCCCGCGCTACTTTATATACAGACAAGGGTGGAGATACTATCCAGGTAATCAATACTGCCCACTACTTGCAGAACTTGGGAATAGACGTTACCATCCGACTTTGCAACGAAACAATAGACTACTCAGGCTTCGACCTGCTGCATTTCTTTAATATCATTCGGCCAGCAGATATTCTGATCCACATTCAACGGTCGGGAAAACCATTTGTAATCTCGACGATCTATGTTGATTATGCAGAATATGAAAAAACGGTACGTGGCGGAGTGGCAGGTTTCGTTTTCAGAACTTTCAGCCCCGACCTTATTGAGTACGCCAAAGTACTGGCTCGGGCATTAATCAATGGAGAAAAGATCATCAGCCCATCATATGTATTACTAGGACACAGCCGTTCCATTAAGAAGATCATCCGGAATGCAGCGATGCTGCTACCAAATTCCGAAAACGAGTACCTGCGCCTATTGGCTCATTACCATACTAAAGGAAATTACCGGGTGATCCCTAATGCGATCAACCCGTCGCTTTTCAGCATTGGCAAAACAGAGCTACAACGAGATAATCAATTGATCCTATGCGTCGGTCGGATCGAAGGGCGAAAAAATCAACTCAACCTGATCCGGGCAGTCAATAACACGGCCTACCGATTGATACTCATTGGCTCCCCTTCTCCTAATCAACGGCAATACTATGCGGCCTGTGAAGCAGAAGCCGGCCCCAACGTATCGTTCATCGACGTGCTACCCCAGGAAGAACTGGTACGTTACTACCAACTGGCCAAAGTACATGTTTTAGCCAGTTGGTTCGAAACCACCGGCCTGAGCAGTCTGGAAGCAGCAGCCATGGGATGTAATATTGTGGTCACCGAGAAAGGGGATACCAGGGAGTATTTTGAGAATTATGCTTATTATTGCGATCCGTCTTCTCCTACCTCAATCCAGGCTGCCATCGATAATGCAGCCAGAGCTGCATTCGATCCCAGACTGCAGGAAAAGATCAATTCGCACCTAACCTGGGAGCAAACGGCACTAAAAACACTGGCCGCCTATCAAGAAATTATAAGACCAGTTTAATATGAAAATCGCCATTATAGGTACAAGAGGTATTCCGAATAAGTACGGAGGCTTTGAACAATTTGCTGAATTTATTGCGCCAGCCCTTGTACAAAGAGGCCATGAAGTATTTGTCTACAACTCCTCACTACATCCCTTTCAGGAGTCTACCTATAAAGGAGTTCAACTGATCCGAAAAGCAGACCCCGAAAACAAGGTTGGCACCTTCGGACAGTTTATCTATGACCTGAACTGTATCCTAGACAGTCGCAAAAGAGAATTCGACATTATCCTGCAGCTCGGCTATACCAGCAGCAGCGTATGGTCATTTCTCTTCCCGAAGAAAGCTGTCATTATTACCAATATGGACGGACTGGAATGGAAACGTAGCAAGTATCCCAGGCCTGTACAACAATTTCTGAAACGCGCAGAAAAATGGGCAGCACTCGGTAGTGATAAACTGATTGCAGATTCCAAAGGGATCCAGTCTTACTTGTTGGAAAAGTACCAAAAGCCTTCTGCCTTTATTGCGTACGGAGCTAGTTTGTTTACCAATCCCAACAGCGCTCAACTGGCCCCCTTCGGCTTGACGCCCTACAATTACAATTTATTGATCGCTCGTATGGAACCAGAAAACAATATCGAAACGATATTGCAGGGGCACCATCAGGCTGAAACCCGCCATCAACTGATCCTGATTGGCAACCATTCGAACAAATTTGGAACCTACCTGAAAAACAAATACGAAACAGAGCATATCCGGTTCATAGGCCCAGTATATGATTTGCAGGTACTGAACGACTTACGTCACTTTTCGCATTTGTACTTTCACGGGCATTCAGTAGGCGGAACCAATCCCTCACTGTTGGAAGCCATGGCTTCCCAGTCGCTGATTGTGGCCAACGACAATATTTTCAATAAAACAGTACTGGAGCAGGATGCTTTTTATTTCTCCTCACCCGCCGATATAGCCATGCTCCTCGATCAAAAGATCAATAAAAGCGACTTTGGCTCGTTCCTACAACGAAACAATGAGAAAATAGTCAATGACTATTCCTGGGAATATATTACCAATACACTGGAAAAATATTTAACTGATGCCCTATCTGAGCAAGGAAAATAGCATCGCTCTCCTGACGAAATTGAAATTATTCCTGCTGTGGGGTATCGGGTTTACGATTGTCTTTTCGTTGCTCAACCTCAACAGTATTTTCCTGGTGAGCCTTACCGGCGCCTGGCTACTACAAACATTGCTGGAGGGAACTCTTTATAAAAAATTGGATCGCCTGCGGAAAGACCGTCTGTTTGTTGCCTACATCTTGTATTTTCTCGTAGAGACTTCCGGACTACTACACGCAACAGACCTCGGGGCGGGACTAAAAAATTTTGAAAGCAAACTGGCCTTTCTCGCTTTACCGGTTGTGTTCTGCACATCGGTTATCAGTAAAGACACCAGAAAGCAGGTGCTGACTGGCTTTACCATTGCAGTAACCGTTGCATCACTGTACTGCCTATTATTAAGTGTGAAATTCTACTTGCAGCAACATTCAACCGAATTGTTCTACTACCATGGATTGGTCAGCCATCTCGATCATCATGCAGTGTATTTTTCGGTCTTCATTTTTATCAGCTTCATATACCTGTTGCTGAATACAGATGTACCGGACTGGCTGGCAAATCGAAAGTGGTTTCGGATTATCTGGATGTCATTTTACTTTGTGCTGTTGATCCTGCTGGCTTCCAAAATGCTCCTGATCATTTTGATCCCGGTTGTACTATATGTGACACTGAATCGGTTCTCCCATATCAGTAAACAAAAGCTGATCGTCGTTACAAGCATCCTGCTCGTACTAGGTTTGACAGCTATTTTCGCAACCAATAATCCTATCCGCAAACGCTTTGCTGATCTTCAATCTACTAAACTGACGTTTCTGCAACAGGAAAAATACTCCCCCGGGGAATATTTTAACGGAATCGAATTAAGGTTGTTACTCTGGCGCTTTACCTACGAGATACTTACAGAAAAAAAAGCCTGGCTATTCGGTTTGTCGCCCTCCGATGCTCAACCAGCACTGAAGCAAAAATATCTCGCGGTCAATATGTATGCAGGAGATGGTAAAAGTAACCAGGGATACCTGGTATTCAACTGTCACAATCAGTATTTGCAAACAACCCTACAATCGGGGCTATTAGGATTGGCTGCCTTGTTGTTCTGGTGTTTTGCACTCGTTGCCCAGGCGGTAAGAAAGAAAGACCTTTTGCTAAACGCACTGGTTACGGTACTATTGATCTTCTTTTTCAGCGAGTCTGTCTTTGAAAGACAATACGGCATCATACTGTGCACATTTTTCCCACTGTTTCTGCTTTATAGCCAGCGTAGTTTAAAAGAAAAAGCGTTGTCTTAATTACACATATACTTTTTTGATTCTGGAGAACCTGGACCTATAGGCTTTTACAATAGCACCCAGACCTATCCGCTCTACAAACTTTGGTAAGGCGATGGCTATAACATGTTTATAGAAATATAGATAATTACGCCATTTTCTGGCAGGTAGGTAGTTATTTTTAATGGCCAATGTCTCACGGCACCCCAACATCCAACGTTTATCACTGAAACCCTCCCAACGCATGTTGGAAATTACCTGATCAACGTAGCCGAAACGACAACCATTGACCTTTAACCGTAGCATTAGATCATAGTCCATGGCGCATCGAAAGGATAGGTCAAATGTGCCAAATTGCTGGTAGCACGTCGACTTGACAAAAACCGTCGGATGATTCACCGACATTTCCTTCTCCAGAAATAGTAGATTTCCCTTGATCATGAAATCCTTTTTCCCTTCCTTCCACAACTGTAGGTTGCCGAAAACGACATCGTAACTGCTGCCCTGTTCAACGATATTTTTAACAGCATCCGGCTCGTACCAGTCATCGGCATTGATAATCCCAATGATATTTCCGGTAGCTGCCCGGATGCCCTTATTGAAAGCGTCACTGATCCCTTTATCCGGTTCACTGATCACCACCGCAATCTTGTCTTCATATTTGCGTACGATTGACAGGGTATTGTCTTTAGAGCCGCCATCCACAATGATGTACTCAATATGCTGATACGTTTGTCCTAAAACACTTTTAATAGTATGCTCTATGTATTTTTCGCCATTGTACACAATGGTTACGATCGAAACCAGTGGAAGTTGATCCATGCTGCAAATTTAATACATATTGCCATTACAGCCCCTTGCATGATTTCCAATTGTCGTATAGCCGTGACATATATTTGTCCAATGCTTCATTTTCTCCTATTTTGCCTATCCTAGCAGGACACACTATGAAAAGAGTTCTAAAAAGCGGCGTACTACAGCGGATCAGTGATGTAGTACTCAGTCCCGTCACCTTAATCAGCGCCATTTGGTTTAAATTTGTCAGTAGCACTTCCCCAAAAAAAATGCCGCTGAGCGAAAGCATTTTCATGAAAGTGGGCGTGCTACCGATCAAAGATCATTATTATCAGCCGCTCATCAACCCTAACAAACACCTTAGCAAACCGTTGAACGATGACAGGCCGCTGCCCGGCATCGAATGGAATGTAAGAGAACAGTTGAACATACTACAATCTTTTGACTACAATACAGAATTGGCTGCCATCCCCCGGAATCAAAAAGATGTCGTAGGCCACGAGTATTATTACAACAATCATTCATTTTGCCCCGGTGACGGTGAATTTCTCTACAATATGATCCGTCACTTCAAGCCTCGCAGGATCATTGAAATAGGATGTGGGTACTCCACTATGATGGCTGTACGGGCCGAAAAAAAGAATGCTGCGGACAACGTGGATCATGCCTGCCAACACACCTGTATAGAGCCCTATGAAATGCCATGGCTGGAGCAGCTGGATGTTCAGGTAATTCGCAAGAAAGTAGAAGACGTTGATAAAGAAATATTTACTCACCTGGAAGCTAACGATATCCTGTTTATTGATTCATCCCATATGATCAGGCCACAAGGGGACGTGCTGTTCGAGTTCCTGGAAGTATTACCAATTCTGAAAAAAGGAGTGATCGTTCACGTACATGACATATTCAGCCCCCGGGACTATCCCAAAGAATGGATCATTGACAATCACTGCATGTGGAATGAGCAATACCTGCTGGAAGCCTTTTTAATGTTCAATACGCAGTTTCGAATCATTGGCGCGTTGAATTTTCTGAAGCACCATCACCGCCAAGCTTTCGACGCAAAATGCCCGAATTCCGGCGCCATTGGCGATGACGAACCCGGCTCCTTCTGGATGATCCGTCATTAACGGTTGCAGGTTAGTCTTGCTATTCTGCTATTTTGTTTGGAAATTGAACATTTTACCGGCAACTCGGTTAGTTCCCTGTATCCCCAAGCACAAATAGCTATGAAAATATTAATAAATTATCTCAAGCCTTATAAGTGGCTGGTATTCCTTGTATTACTCCTGGCCGCCATCAATATTGGCTTCTCCCTCATGGATCCTGTGATCTTCGGGCGGCTGGTCAATTTCGCTTTTTATTATCGCGACAACCCTACAAAATTCGACTGGCATAGCTTCCTGTTTACCTTCGATAAGGAACGCTGGGGGGTGGTGCCCCTGCTGCTGGCATCCATTTCGGTGGCCATGGTCAGCCGGATCGCCAAGAATTTCCAGGATTACTTTATGACCGTCGTGGTCCAAAAGTTCGGCGCCAAAGTATTTACCGACGGATTGCGGCAAGCCATGCGTCTCCCCTACCACGAGTTCGAAGACCAACGTAGCGGTGAAACCTTATCGGTACTCGGAAAGGTGCGGATTGACACCGAAAAGTTCATCGGCTACTTCGTAAACATTCTCTTTACCGTTGTCATAGGCGTTGTTGTCGTCTCAGTTTTCGCCTTTCGCATTCACTGGGCCCTGCCACTGGTTTATTTTGGTGGTATTGCCATATTGATGTTCATTTCCAACCTGCTGAGCAAAAAGGTAAAGACCATCCAAAAAGTGATTGTAAAAGAAACCACTGCCCTCGCCGGTGCCACTACCGAATCACTCCGCAATATCGAACTGGTTAAGAGTCTTGGACTGACAGACCAGGAAATAAACCGCCTGAATACCAATACCTACAAAATACTGGGATTGGAAGTCAAGAAAGTGAAGCGGGTCCGTAGCATCGCTTTTATTCAGGGTACTTTTGTAAATACCCTTCGTCAAGTGATCCTGTTCCTGATGATGTGGCTGATCTTTGAAAAAGAAATGGATGCCGGACAATTGGTGACCATGCAGATCTTCTCCTTCTTCATCTTTGGCCCGTTGCAGGAAATTGGCAGCATTATCCTGGCCTATCGGGAAGCCGAAGTATCTCTCCATAATTTCGAAACCCTGATGAAAAAAGAACCCGAAGTGGAGCCTTTTGAACCAAAACATCTTGGTAACATTGAAACACTCGAATTTCAGTTTGTAGGATTTAAACACCTCACAGCACAGCAAAAGGCCATCGACAATATACATTTCTCGGTCAAGACCGGTGAAACCATTGCCTTCGTAGGGCCTTCCGGCTCCGGCAAATCTACCCTTATGAAATTACTGGTGGGCCTGTACCGGCCACAAGAGGGAAAGATCCTGTACAATGGCATCGATGAAACGGCAATCCGGTTCGACGATCTGCGAAGTCAGATAGGATTTGTGACCCAGGAAACACAGCTTTTTGCGGGCACGATCAAAGAAAACCTGTTGTTTGTAAAACCCGGTGCCACCGAAGCGGAGTTACTGGACGCCCTGCAAAAAGCAGCCTGCCTGCAATTGCTTTCCCGAGCGGAAAAAGGCATCAATACAATGATCGGCGAAGGCGGACTTAAACTTTCCGGTGGTGAAAAGCAACGGTTATCCATTGCACGGGCACTACTACGGAAACCACATCTGCTGATATTTGATGAAGCAACCTCCTCACTCGATTCACTCACCGAAGAGGAGATCACCAATACCATTAAGCAGGTTTCGTCGCAACGCAACCAGATCACCGTACTGATCGCTCACCGCCTTTCCACCATCATGCATGCCGACCGCATTTATGTACTGGAGAAAGGAGACATCGTCGAGACCGGTTCACACGATCAATTACTCGAAGAAAAGGGGCTCTATTATGCCATGTGGCGTCAGCAGATCGGTGAAAGAAAGAAAACGATGGCAGTCTGATCTTGTAAAGATCGCACCAGTATAAGGCCCCTGCCTCCACGGAAGCAGGGGCCTTACATTTTGACCCTTGTAATTGGCAGCTTATCTTTGCGCCCATGCCAGCCACATCCAAACCAAACTACTTCTGGAGCATACTTACGATGACATGCCCCCGGTGCAGAAAGGGACCAATGTTTAGCAACAAAAACCCCTGGAACTTTAAAAAGTTGTTTGACATGCCAGTAAGCTGTCCGCAATGTGGGCAACGATACGAGCTGGAACCAGGCTTTTGGTATGGAACCGGCTATGTCAGTTACGCGTTATCAGTGGCGCTCTCGGTCACCACCTTCGTCGCCTGGTTTGTATTGATTGGTATGTCTACCTCCGACAACCGTTTCTTCTTCTGGTTGGGAACCAACATTTTTCTGCTTATCGCCCTTCAGCCCTGGCTGATGCGCCTTAGCCGGGTAATCTACCTGTACTTTTTTGTAAAATACGATCCTAACCATAAAGACAAACCAGCTGTCGGGGAGTAAGATTGAGTTGAAACGGGTGAATGAGCTCAACCGGATTGTACCATTTGCATCAATAACTTTATTGATCTTCATCCCGGCTGTCACGTACACCAAGGATATTGGTAAAAAAGTTGACCCGCGTCTCTTTTTCCATGTCTTTCAGTTGCAGCTCAAGCGCTTTGGTACTCAGGGAGATTTCCAGCAGTGAAATGATGAGCGATGCCATAAAGAATCCAATGCTGATGGCAAATATGAGGTAGCTGGCGGTTTCCCAGTTCCTGAATATACAGTACATGCAAACCACGCAAAACAGGAAGCTTAGTACCCCCATGGCTTGCATGGACCTGATCAACCTGATCCGCGTGCGCAGGTTACGGATCTGCTCCACGATATGCTTCTGGTTGGGATCTTTCTGGTACTTATCATGCAGGTTCCGGATCAGGCTGGCCAACGCAAGAAAACGGTTGGTATAGGCCAGCATCAGCAGTGAGATCGCCGGAAACAGTAACGCAGGGGTCGTAATAGAAAGCTCCATGAACATAATTTGATACTAAAATACAATCTTGCCATCAAAAACACCAGCCTCGCCGGCACTACCAACCCAGGCAATAATAATTTCATTGCCTGCGTTGTCTGAAGATTACTATAACAAACGGTAAATTACATAAGAATCAGTTTTGCCTTGAACCGGATCGTTGTACTTATCATTGCTGTTGGTGGCTTTTTGATAGACTGGCTGGCATGCTATCCGGGATTTCTCTATATCGATAGCATAGACCAGTTCACACAAGCCCTCCACAACCAGTATACCGACTGGCACCCTCCCATCATGGCGGCCGGCTGGCGACTCCTCAATTACATCTACGAAGGCCCTCAAGGGATGCTCGCTTTTCAACTACTGCTGCTCTGGACCTCCTTTTACATGATAGCCACCACCTGGTGCCACCGATGGCCCCTCTTTGTGGTACTGCTCCTATTATTTGCAGGTGCTCCCTATGTACAGAATTTTGCCGGACTGATCGTCAAGGATGCGCAAATGGCCCTATGCTGGCTGCTGGCTGTCGTAATCATGTTGCGCACGATCTACTACAACCGGAAGATGCGCCCCTGGGAAGCGATACTCACCTTCTTGCTGATCACCTATGGTACAATGGTGCGCATCAATGCCTTGCCCGGCGCCCTGGCCCTCTACTACCTATGGGTAGAAGATGTTTATTCGGGCAACCTGTACAAACGGGTAGGCCTGCTTTGCCTGGTACTGACCGGCCTGCTGCTGACAAACCTTACCTTAACCAAACTGGTACTAAAGCCAGCCAAGGCTTACCCCGAATATAAGCTGATTGCTCATGACCTGGCCGGTATACAAGTCAAAACAGGTCGGTCTTACTGGCCTTCATTTATAACCAATTTCCCAGGTTTCGACTCAAGTTATATCCGGCAGAAATTTACAACGGCCACCTTCGACAATATATGGTGGAATGGAGACAAACGGCAAATCCTTCCTCCCCTGGACGAATCAAGCCGAAAAATACTGGTCGCCGATTGGAAGCTGGCATTGCGCGAGAACCCAGGCACCTACCTCAGCAACCGGTTTGATGGGTTTCTATATTACCTGCAACTTAAAGTCAGACCCGACACCACCTTCTTTTATTACTACCCCTACATTTACACCAACCCATATGGGTTTAGCCTGAAAAAAGGTCCCGTTTTTCAATTCATGACCAGCTATATACAGGCCAATGAACACATGCCTTACATGAAGCCCTGGTTCTGGTTACTGCTGCCGGTTATGCAATTACTGCTCACCTTGACGTTGCCGCGGGGTACCTTCAAAAAAGCCGGCATCAGTCTATCGGTATCTTCCCTGCTTTACCTGCTGCCCCAATTCTTCATCTTTCAAGCCGATACCGAATTCAGGTATTTCTATTGGTGTTGCCTGTCCACTACCCTGCATACCATCCTCCTGTTTACCTGGTACTACCTCAAAAGCAAAAAGGATCCCCATTTACTGGAAGAGGATCCCGCCAAAGAAAAAACCCTCCGGATAACCGAAGGGTCCACAATCATATAAAAAATGGGTTAGTAAGCCCTATTATAACGTAGTAATTGTTTAATTATTATGTATACGGTCTACCGGCTGGTAGTGAACGACAGGGGCACATTGACTTTCACACTGAAGTTACGCCCCATATTGAATACACCTGCCCTGCCGGTAACGTTGTTGACGGCCGTGTACTTCAACCGGCTGAGGTGGTTCTGGTAAGCCACATCAGTCAGGTTATTGGCACCGAGGTACAAACTAAACAGGGTTTTGCCTTTACTGACCACATCACCGCCCAAACCAGCATTCAACAGGGTATAAGCACCGGTTGCGGTTTCCGTATTATAGCCAGTGAAAGGATCATTTTGCGCAAAAGTATTGTCCAGCTCCGCCTTGACAAACACATGCCTGAAGACCTTGCCCTTTGACGCAAATTCGGCTTTCACGTCGTTGATCAACCGGGCTGCGGGGATGAAAGGCAGGTTTTTGCTGCCATCCTGGTCCTCGCTAAGCGTACCCTGTACATAAGAAAAAGTATTTTCAATGTGCAGCCAGTCCAGCGGATGCGGGTGAATATCAAGGTTTACTTCCGCGCCATACAAGCGGGCATTGTGCTGATCAAACCGGAAGGCAAAAAGCTCATTTGTCCCATCCAGCAGGATGGAATCACCGCCGGCTGCCGACTGCAGCTTCCGGTAGTAAATGAAATTCGTCACCGAATTGTAGAACAGGTTGGCTGCCAGGCTTACATGCTCCGTATTCAACTCAACACCACCATCCACCTGGAAACTGGTTTCCGACTTCAGGTCACGCTCTCCATATTCATATCGGTTGGTGCCTTCATGAGCACCATTGCTGGCCAGCTCCGGCAGGCTCGGCGCCCGGAATCCACGTGCTATGTTGAGTTTCAATGTCAACGATTTACTAGCCTCGTAGCTGATGCCCGCACTACCCGATACATTCGAAAAGTTTTTTGTAAAAGGTTCAAACTTCAGGACGCCATCTTCTTCCATTGATTTGGCATCGACGGACCGGTTGTCGAAGCGGACACCACCGCTGATCGTCAGGCGATCGATACGTTTCTGGGTGTAGACGAAAGCGCCAACATCAAAAAGTGAATACTCCGGGATGAGCGCTTCAGTTCCCTTATTCAGGTTGCGCTGCTGCATACCATTGACACCCACACTCGTTTTCCAGTTGTTTTTCTCCGCAAAATGATACTGTACATTATAGTTGACGGTTTGCAGATCGAAGTACAACTCCTTCTCGTCCGGTTCCAGCACATTGCCAAACTCCTGCCGCTGATTGCGCTGAAAACCCAGCAATACCGTGAGCCTGTCATGCCCTACGTTGAAGCTATTGTCTGTAGCGATCTTAAAATGCTGTATCCGCTGGTGGGGTACAAAAGGGTCGGTAGCCGTAAAATCCTTGCCAGCAGCAATCGCCTCTTCTGCTGCTCCATTCACGTTAACGGGTTTCAGGAATTGACCGGTCACCTCATCACGATCCCCCTCTACCAGCCCCACATGCTGGTCGAAATTGGTGACATACAAATGGCTGTACCCCCAATGTTTGTTCAGGCCTATATATCCACCGAAATTCTTTTCATTGAACTTGGAATTGAACACATAGCCATCATACTTATTCTTGTAATCGGCGGCAGCTTTGAAGGAGCCGTAGGCGCCCCACACAAATCCGTTTTGATTACCGCCAAGATCGGCATGAAAGCCACGCTGACGGTTATTGGTCTGGTAGGTACCAAACAAATTCCCTTTGATCGTGCCTTCGGGCGCCGGATGCAGGGAAATTATATTCACAACACCCGCCAGCGCGTCACTACCGTACATCAGCGAGGCAGGTCCTTTCAGTATCTCGGCCTTCGTTACATTGTATTCGTCGATCTCGATGCCATGCTCATCTCCCCACTGCTGGCCTTCCTGCCTGATGCCATCATTGACCACTACTACCCGATTATATCCCAATCCCCGGATGGAGGGCTTGGAAATAGCAGGCCCGGTGGATACCTGGCTTACGCCCGGCGTTTTACTCAGCGCATCGATCAGGTTGGTAGATACACCGCGTAACAACTCTTCTTTCTTAATAATGTTGACCGGTACCGGCGTGCGCCTGACCGAGGTGGCAGAAGATACTCCCGTAACCGTGACCGCTTCATTTTCGGCATAAGAACGGGAAAGCGTGAAATCCTTATCCGTATTACTGGTGAGGGTGATGGTCTCAACGATGGAGGCGTAGCCTGCAAAACTGATCTCCACCAGGTGTTTGCCGGCGGGTACATTCTGCAAGCGAAACATGCCTTGTTGGTTGGTGGTACCGCCAATTTTCAGGTCGGGTAACTGAATCGAAGCACCCGCCAACACCTCACCCGACCGGGCATCGGTTACCTTACCGGAAAAACTAACATTGAGGTCGACATATACAGGTGATACAGCCGTAGGGGTAGTATTTAAGGAAGAAGATTGTGCATTAATATGGAGACAGGACAATGTCGCTAATACAATACCAATAGATAGTTGTTTCATACATTCATTTATCGATCAATAGAAATCATACATACCGGCCCCAATAAACAGGCCGCCACTCCTGGCGTTCAAAACAACCCAAGGAGGAAATTTATATCAAGCGATAAAGGGAGGTCCACGCAGCAACGAGGCGCTGACTACCGGTGTAAACACCGACGAAACTATACTGCCACCAACAATTGTATAAATGGGGAAAAAGGAAAGGTCAATCGAGTGATGGCTCTCCGTAAAAGGCGACTCGGCCACCAGGTTTTGAATAGCACAATTGAAACCAGCTTTGCTCACCTGGTCTACCGGCGACTTGGCCACAGCCGCAGTACCATCGGTATGTGATACCAGCCAGTCGTGCAGCGCTTTCCGTGGCAGGATACTGAATGCAAAAAGCACCAGTAACAAACCTGCCAGTAAACGTTTTAATATGGAATATTGCGGCCTCAACCTAATTGCGACTGTGTTGCAAAATAAAGCAATAACTGTTATACAGTGGTCAACTATTTACTATACGATCGTTATCAGGAAGTTAAGGCCAGGGAAAAACCAATCAGGCAGCCGCGGGGGAAGCGGGATTTACTTTTTAAGGACTACAGTGAATAACGAACCTTTACCCGGCTCACTTTCACAGAAGATTTTACCATTGATCTCCTGCACGATGCGCTTCACAATAGATAGACCCAATCCTGTTGAAGTTTCTCCATCTGTAGGCATAGAGGAGATCTTGCTGTACTTGGAGAATAAATAGGGTAATTCATCTTTCTCGATACCAACCCCTTCATCCCGCACTTTGATATTGATGGCATCCTGGTCTTCGCTCACACTGACCCATACGTTCTTGCCCTTGGGAGTATATTTGATCGCGTTGGAAAGCAGGTTCTCACAAATGCGGGCCACGAGTTGTTTATCACTCAGCAGGTACAATTCCTTGCCGGGTCCTTCTGCATGCAGTTGGATATTCTTCTTAGCAGCCATGGGCCGGAAATTGTCTATCACCTCTTCGGTAAAGATCGTGAGGTCGAAGTTTTCCAGCAGCATTCGGTGCCCGCCGATATCCTTTCGTTCTACATCGAGAATGCGGCGGATCATCGCTTCCCCATTGTTACTGGCCTGCATCATCTTACTGATCGCACGTTGCTGGTCTTCACTCAGCTGACCTGGTTCCGACTGCAGCACATGCCCCCATACCTGTATGGTGGTAAATGGCGTGCTCAAATCGTGTGATACGATACTGATGAGGGAGTTCTTTTCGTAGTTGAGTTCCGCCAGCTTTTCATTCTGCTGTACGATCAATTCATTGGTACTTTTCAGCTTTCGGTTGGCATTGCGCTTAGTAATAAAAGCGATCGCGATCAGTATACCGATTACGGCGAGACCTATCGCCAGGATGGTGGCAATTCGTGTACGAAGAGATTCTTTCTCCACTTGCTCCTGCAACAATTGGTTGGCAACCTCTCGCTCTTTGGCATGGTAGCGCTCCTGCAATTCGGCGATCGTCTTGTACGTATCTCCATTGAGCAGGGCTGTATCAAGCGTATACCATCGTTTCAAATGCTTATAAGCTGTTCGGTAATCGCCCTGGTATTCTTTTAATTTAGCCAGTATACCATAGGTATCAGCTTCTTTGCTTTTCGACTCGAGATCCTTGGCCAGCTTCATGGCCGCGTCAACATATTTTGTCGCCGAATCGAAACGCCGCAGTTCACTATATACGTCTGCCAGGTTCAGCAGGTCCACCCACAGGTCTCCCGGATTCTCCCCCCCCTGGTGCTGGGCAAGATTGCGCCGGAAATAGACAAGCGCCTGGTCGAAGTTTTTTTCGAGTGTATATAGGTTGCCGAGGTTATTGTAGGTACTCGACAGGTCGACTTCCTGGCCAAAAGGTTTACCAAAACGAATGGCGTCGTTGAGCAAAATACGGGCGCTATCGAATTGCTTGAGTTGCGTATAAATGACAGCCAGGTTATTGTAGGTATTAACGAGATCATAGATGTCGCCGTTTCCCTTGGAAATTCGTGCAGCCTGCAGATAAAACGATTTGGCTTTGGAAGGTTCCTTGATGGTCGCATAGGCAATGGCGAGGTCGCTTAGGGCTGCTTTTTCATAAGCAACATCTGACAGTTTTCTAGCCGCATCCAATGATTCCAGGTAAAACTCGATCGCGGAGGTGTAATTGCTGTTTAGTTCTTCAAAGATGCCCTTGAGCCGGAGAGACAGCACATCTCCTTTTATAAATTTCATCCGATCAGACTCCCGTTTGATCAGGTTGGCGTAGTAGAGCATGGAGTCCGCCTTGTCTTCTGAGAAATCAAGGCATCGGTCATACAGTGCTTTCAGGTAGGTAGTATCGACCTGTGCATCAGCCTGGTGGAGGAAGCAGTAAAAGGTAAGGGTCAGTATCCAATATTTCACTGATTATCAGATTACCTCGGTAAGATAAGCAATTCCTGTATTAGGAAATATCTAATCTATGAGCTTATTCTTCAATGCAAATTTCACAAGACCGACCGTATTGTTGACCCCCAGTTTAGCGATCAGGTTCTTCCGGTGCGTTTCTACTGTACTGACGCTGAGAAAAAGCTTTTCGGCAATTTCGGAGTTGCTGTACTCCTTACAGATCAGCGTGAGTATCTCGATCTCCCGACGCGAGAGGATCTCATCCACTTTTTTGTCTTCAATCGTGATGGTATGCCTGAAATCCTGTTCCGTATCAAGAATATTGATCTCCTTACTGAAGTATTTCTGACCATCGGCGATAGAACGCAAGGCAGTTTTCAATTCGTCGATACTCGAATTTTTCAATAGATACCCCTGAACGTCGTATTTCACGAGTTTATGAATATACCGTGTTCCCCGCATAATGGTCAGGTACAGGATTTTCAACTGTGGCTTGAGGGCGCGAAGCTTTTTCAACAGATCTTCTTCCTCGATATCGGGAAGGTGAACGTCGAGCAATAAAACATCGATATCCAGGTCTGGTAACTGCCGCAACAAGCTCTCGCCTGTCATTGCCGATCCTACCACCTGGATTCCGTCCTGTTTATTCAGTAATAAAGTAAGCCCTTCCAGGTACAATTCATGATCGTCGGTAATGAACAATTTCAGCATAGTAGGTGTCGAATCTGTTTGCTTTTGAGTAAAGCTATCGAAATGTGTGAATTCCGATTCAACCAGCAATTTAAAACTATTTGCCATATGAACATCAAAAAGCCACGTATAGGGATGATTTTTACCTGGAGACGACTTAAAATCTATCTTATAAACAATTACTTATATACATAGCAGTAAGGAGCCGCGATTTGCACCACAACTACCTCCGGCATATAGGGTCTACCGTGTCTTGAGCATCGACCGAACCTGTTGAATAGCACCATTCTGCAACCGCGCATAATAGACCCCGGCCGGCAGCCCATAGCTATCAAAACTAACATTATAAACGCCGGGGGCATATACCTTATCAGTCAATTTTTTTACAACGCGTCCCAAACTGTCCATCACCTGTACCAGGGTGTGACCGCCCCTGGTACGGAAGGTGATCCGGGTAGTATCGACAAACGGGTTGGGATAATTGGTGATGAGCTCATCCCCTGCCCCTCGAATGATATCGTCCAGGCCTGTTGTCGTACAAGCCGCATTGACGGCGAGTGGTATCTGCTGAAAATTACGCAACATGATCGTTTCGAGATCGGTGGCGTTTACGCAGAACCATTGTTGCAGAATTGATGCGTAGATGCTTCTGAAATCATATTGGAAAGGAATGTTGTCGTTGACCGACGCGTTCGCTGGTATGCTTGGATTGTTACCTACAATACCCGGCTTCACATTTTTACCGAACACAAACATAGGCGCCGCCGAGCCGTGGTCCGTCCCCATACTGCCATTGGATTTGATCCGCCGGCCAAATTCAGAGAAGGTCAACCCGATCACTCGGTCTGCTACACCTAGTCCTTCCAGGTCATCCACAAATGCTTTGATCGCATTGGAAACGCCCGCCAGCAACCGGTGGTGTACCCCCACAGTGGTATCGAGGCTGCTTACCTGCTCCGAATGGGTATCGAAGCCACCTGTACTCACCATATAAATACGGGTCTTCAGTCCACCCTTTACCAGGCGGGCAACAATCTTCAATTGCTGCGCCAGGTAATTATCTCCGGGATAACTGCCCTGTGCAGTAACCTTGGCAGCTGCCGCACGGATCACCGCGGAATATTGCTCGGTTTGACCGGCAATCAAACGGATATACTTCAACTCTTTTCCCCAGGGCGTATCGGGTACTACATCCTCCACGCCATTGAGAAAATCGTAAAAATGATTGGGGTCGAAAATATTCATAGCCATGTTCATCACGGGTCCCTGTACGGCCAGTGAAGGAACGGCACCTATCTGGATGGCTAGCGGATCAGGCACCTGCGCATTGGGATAACCATTGGGATAGTTGGGAAACTGTGTACCCAGATAACGGCCAGCCCAACCCGTGCTTAGAATCTCTTCCGGATCCGATGCACTCATCCAGATATCCGTAGCCCGGAAATGAGAAAAATTAGGTGCCGGAATTCCCACCGATTGCACAATGGCCAATTTCCCTTCATTGTACAAGATCTGCAATCCAGCCATGGCCGGATGCAAGGCTGTTTTATTGACGCCCAGCAGCGGCAATACTTTATTTTGCGGGATGGCGATATTCTTACGGGCATTATAATAGTTGCTGTAAAACTCGATCGGGATCACCATGTTGAGCCCATCATTGCCACCATTCAATTGCACCAGCACCAATACCTTATCGGTATCCGTAGGTGGCGCACTTAGCAGGGCCTGCACCAGCGGCGAGGCACCCGTGAAAGCCTTTACGGAGAACCCATTGATCAGGGCGGGTAGGGTTACCGCGGCGGGAAGGGTTTGCTTGACAAAATCTCTGCGTTTCATAGTTATGGGGTTGGTTGCTCAGGATAATTGGTATTCGGCCAGGTTCATCAGGTATTTGTACAGCGAGGTCAGTCGCATCAACACCACCTGGTAGGCTGCGTCATCGCCTGGATTGTTGATATGCTTGGTCCAAGCGGTCGTCCAGTAATAATCCTGGTCCTGGTTGGTCAGCAGGATTTGCTTTTTCAACGTTTGCTTTGACACCTCCGATAAGGGAACGCGGTACAGTATATCCAACGAATCATTGATAAGTATATTGGGATCCGAGGGGTTGGACAACGTTTTGGCGAAGGCTACCGGATTTACCTGGATCGACACATCGTCTCGCATATAACCAACAACGATCAACAGGTCGGTAAACATGTTTCGCTTGGGCAGCGTATCGGAGTTGATCCACATTTCATGAAACTGCGGCAACTGGTAATAAGCCGGCCAGCCCGATACACCCGGAGGGTCACCGATATTCATGCCCATGTTGCCCGACTGATCCATAATGAACGACCACATATTGTATGTATCGGCCGCATCAGCGGGAAACTGTACATTGAATTCCCGGCACAAACCTACCGTATGATCGATCGGACTTTTAATCAGACAACCCTGGTTCAGCACATCGAAGAAATGCTCACTTTTGAACAACGTGGCCAATACCGGTTTGATGTCCCAGTTGCTGCTGACGAACAGCTGTGCCAAAGGTTTGATGACGTTGGTTTCCGTAACCGGATCGATGATATAATAGCAAAACCATCGGTACAATTTGCGGACGATAAACTCCGATACCTCCCGCTGCTTATTGAAGATCATGTTGAGCAGCTCATCGAGCTCCACATCACCAGCTGTGGCATCGCTACGACCTGCGATGGTAGTCCCGTAAAAAGTAGAAAATGATTTACTCGTGGTATCATGGCGTTCGGGGTCAAACTGCACGGTCTCTGTTTCCAGGTCGATCGTCCACCCCGTAAGTACCCGCGCCGCAGCCAGTACATCCGGTTCCGTATAGTTAGGATTGTTTTCTTTACCCAGCGTAAACAGCTCCTGTAACTCCCGGCCATAGTTTTCGTCGGGAGCCTCCTTCCGGTTAAGGTAGCCATTGAGGTAACGCAGCATCGCGAGGTCGAGGGTAACCGCTCTTACCAGCTGTTTGAAATTTCCCAGCGCTTGAGCATGCAGCAGTTGATAGTGACGGTAGGCCGAAATCCCATTCCGATACATGCTGGCTTCTGTCGCAAAATGATGATGCCAGAAAAGCACCAGCTTCTCGGTGATCGAACGGTTCTGGTTGATCATTTGTCCAATCCACCAGGACTTCCACGCGATCACCCTTTTCTCATTCGCTTCTTCGTCTTTGGTCGGTACATCGACCCAGGTCGATCCCGAAGCTATCCCCTGCTCAGGGTCTCCGGCGGCAATGCCGGTATTATCATAAGTTTTAACAGGAGGAGCTGGCGCCGGAGAGATGGTCAGTAACGTATCGATGGCCTGGCCGGGTGATAAAGTAAGGAAGAAATCAATATCGGCCTTTTTAGCACCAAACATCGTGCGTTTCAACAGGTGTGCCACTTCGGCCCTGGTCCAGGGCCCCGCATACGGTGCGATGCCTGTGGTAATGCCACGCAACCCGGCGGGCGCGCGCTCAACAGCAGCAGCAACTGGCTTTCTATTGAGCAGAAAGGATCGTCTATCCATAGTTTGATTTTGGGGTGTTTGCATTACCAGCATAAGCAGACCGGCAATACGAAACGGCAATTGTAAGGCATATGATCAAAAATGTTGCCATTTGACCACAATCTGTAGGTTCGGGTATATTTCCGCGTTGATAGCCACGCGATCCCATCAACGGGAAAAGCCTGCCGGACCAGCAGTTTAATGCTTCGTCCAACAGGCTTTCAAAACCGTCCACTATGATTGCGAACCGGCTATTAATTAATATTTTCAATAATACCGGCAATTCCCTGACCGCCGCCTACGCAGGCAGTCACAATGCCGTATTTTTTATTCAGTCGTTTCATATCGTGAGTCAGCTGGATCGTGAGCTTGGTACCGGTACAACCGAGCGGGTGGCCCAGGGCAATAGCTCCGCCGTTGATGTTCACGATATCAGGGTTCAATTCCAGTTTACGGATCACAGCCAGGGCTTGTGAAGCAAAAGCTTCATTCAGCTCTACCAGGTCGATCTGACCAAGGCTCATATTCGCCTGTTTCAACACCTTGGGCACTGCTTCTACCGGGCCAATACCCATGATACGGGGATGGACACCAGCCGATGCAGCATTTACTAGCCGGGCAATTGGTTTCAATCCCAGCTCATTCACCAAACGCTCGCTCATCACGATCACAAAAGCCGCTCCATCGGAGGTCTGAGAAGAGTTGCCCGCTGTAACAGAACCATTGGCGGCAAATACCGGTTTCAGTTTTCCCAACGCATCGATGCTGGTATCTTTACGTGGGCCTTCATCCGTGTCAACAATATAACTTTTTGTTTTCTTCTTGCCCTTCTCATCCACATATACCTGCTCTACATTGATCGGCAATATGCCACTTTTGAAATGCCCCTGCTCGATGGCATTGATCGCTTTCTGGTGTGACTGATAAGAGAAGGCATCCTGATCTTCCCGGTTTACGTTGTATTCTTTTGCGACAGCTTCGGCAGTAAGACCCATGCTGAGGTAATAATCAGGATCATCTTTCGCAATAGAATAGGCCGGAACGGTTTTCCAGCCTGCTGTAGGTACCAGGCTCATACTTTCCGTTCCCCCGGCTACAATACATTCAGCCTGCCCCGTCCGTATTTTGGCCGTGGCAATGGCAATGGTTTCGAGACCCGACGCACAATAGCGATTCACCGTCATACCGGGCACCTCAAAACCAAGTGCACGAGCCGCTATGATACGGCCCACCTGTAATCCCTGTTCAGCTTCCGGTACTGCATTACCCACAATCACGTCATCGACGCGTTTGGGATCGAGTTGCGGCACAGAGGCCAGCAGCCCTTTAATGACATCGATCGCCAGGTCATCCGGTCTGTAAAACCGGAAAACACCACGCTTCGACTTGCCGACAGCGGTACGAAAACCTGCAACGATATACGCTTCCTGCATATAAAGAATTTTAGTGTTTGAAATGATCACCACAAAGCGCCCGCTACCTGATTTTTATCGACACTACAATACCTTAACCCGCAAGTAGTTGTTTATGCAACTTTGTATACCAAAGATAACAAGAAGCAGCAAGTTTTCAAAACAGCTACCTCACTCACTGTTACCAATTCATTTTCAACGACATATCCGCCTAAACAGCACCAACAACCAATCGGTAGATAAGGAATAGTCATTAACCAGTCCAGAGGAGACACTACCAAAATTTTACACGTTTGCCGCGACAATGGACCGATAAAGAAATATCTTCGCAGCCGTCTATGTATACGTTTATCCGATCAGTACTGTTTTTATTTCCTACCGAAGGTGTACACTATTTTTCTATGAATGCCCTGAAACTGGCCTGCAAGGTTGGTTTTCTAAAGCGCATCATTGCCCGTAACAACACCCCATCCAGCAAAAAACTCCAGCACCAGCTTTTTGGCCTGCCCTTTAAAAACCCTGTAGGCCTGGCCGCCGGGTTCGATAAAAATGCCCTCTACCTGAACGAACTGGAAGCCCTTGGCTTTGGATTTGTGGAGATCGGTACGGTAACCCCCAAGCCACAAGCTGGCAACGACCAACCCCGTCTTTTCCGTCTTCCTAAAGACAAAGCCCTGATTAACCGCATGGGCTTCAACAACGAAGGCGTACAAGTAGTGGCAAAGCGGCTGAAAGACTGGAAAGCAAAGCAACTGGCCCTTGCCTCCAAAGGCAGCCATACCCCCTATGAAGACCGGCTGATCATTGGTGGTAATATTGGTAAGAATAAAGTGACCCCCAATGAAGATGCCTGGAAAGATTACGAGATCTGCTTTCGCGAGCTCTATAATTGGGTCGATTACTTCGTCGTTAATGTAAGTTCACCCAATACCCCCGGACTGAGAGAACTGCAGGAAAAAGATGCCCTGCGGAAAATCCTGTCCCACCTCCAAACCATCAATCAAACATTGACAGGCACCAACCAGGAACCCAAACCCCTGCTGTTGAAAATAGCCCCCGACCTCACCCAGTCGCAGATAGATGATGTGATCGACCTGGCGCTCGAGATCAAGCTCGACGGCCTGGTAGCGACCAATACCACCATCGACCGTACGGGACTACAATCGTCGGAAGCAGAACTGGCACAGATTGGCGCCGGCGGCCTGAGCGGCAAACCCCTTACCCGGCGATCCACCGAGATCGTACAGTACATTACGCAAAAGACAAATGGACAAATACCGGTCATTTCGTCCGGAGGCATATTTACAGGAGCCGACGCTCAAGAGAAACTGCAGGCAGGCGCTGCGCTGGTACAGGTTTGGACAGGATTTATCTACGAAGGACCGGCGATTGTAAAGAACATTTGTAAAGCGCTTTCCTGAAACACAACAAATAAATTGACCCGCATTCTGTAATAAATAACTGCTTATACAACTTATATAGCCTAATGGAACATCTTTTTACGACGGATAGTATTATCAGTTTCGTTGTACTGGTTATCCTCGAAATCGTTTTGGGTATCGACAACGTGATCTTTGTAAGTATCATCATGAACCGCCTGCACACCAAGCAGGAAATGAACAAAGCCAGACGCTTCTGGATGATCAGCGGTATCATTGTGCGTAGCCTGTTGCTGATGGCACTCGGTTGGTTGCTGACACAAAAAGGCAAATACATTATTCCCGAAAGCTGGTTTGGTAAAGGATTTGACCTCGCAAGCCTCGTGATGCTGGCCGGTGGATTATTCCTGATCTACAAAACAGTCATGGAGATCCACCACAAGCTGGAAGGTGAAGACCCCAATGCCAACACACTCAACAAAAAGCCACTTAGCCTGGGTAAGGCCCTGGGGCAGATCGTGGTGATCGATGCCGTGTTTTCTTTCGACAGTATCATTACGGCTGGTGGTACTGCCAAACATGTGGAGATCATGATTGCTGCGGTCATCATTGCCATGATCCTCATGTTCCTGTTTAGCCCGGTGATCGCCAACTTCGTACAGGAACATCCGACCATTAAAATGCTCGCCCTGTCCTTTCTCGTCATGATTGGTCTCAGCCTGGTCATTGAAGGATGGAATGCAGAAAAGGCCCATGACCTGCACCTGAAGAACTATATCTACTTTGGTATGGCATTCTCCTTTGGCGTAGAATTGCTCAACATGACAATGCGAAAGAGGCAGGCCAAAAAGGTAGTAAAATTAAACTCCCCTACCCTGCAACAAGCAGATACCAGGAGAGATGACGACATGGCCCACTAAGCCACCTGCATAAACTCACTCATCGGCCCGCGCAAGAAATTGGCGGGCCGCTTTTTTTACGGCCTCGCTGCTATTACTGGTTGCCACCTCCCTGAATACCGTCAACAAGGCAGGTTCCCGGTACGACCATTCAAAGAGCACCTGCAAAGCCTCCAACCGCACCGGTTCATTGGCCTTCTCCACCAATCGTAGCAAAGCTCCCTTAAGTATGTCATTACCCGTTCGCAGAAACAAGGCATTGAAGATATTGGTCAATATGGCCGGATGCTGCTCCGCTGTCAAAGCTTCAGCGTAGGTCGCATCCACCAAAGGTTGCTGCACAAATCGTAAGGCATAATAAGCATAAGCCCTGACCGTGGTATCCGCATCGGTCAGTAAAGGAAGGATAAAAGGAAGCGCTACCGCCGTTCCGCAGTTTCCCATTACACTCAACAGCAACATATCATCGCCCCGCGCCCGAAGTACCTTACCCAGGTAATCAGTCAGCGAGTCGGACCGTTTGGGATCATCCGTGCGTATAGAACCAGCGATATTCCCCAGGGCAAGCATGGAAGCTGCCACAATCGACTCATTATTGGCAGTATCGAAGGCTAGCGTCTCCAGCTGTTGCTGCAGCATGCGTTGCGCGTTCCTGACCAATCCCGACGAGGGAATGATCTTTTTAAGCTTTTCTGCCGAATCCCTGTTTAACAGGATAAAATCCCGCAGTACCTGCTGCGCATAAGGGGTAGAGGCAGTAACGATACCCGTACGTAGGGTTTTGAAGGTAATCGAATTCACCGGCGCAGCATAAAATACCGCACTGAAAAGCGTCAGCGAATCTTTGCTGGCGATAAAGCAGATCTTAACAGCTTCTGCCAGTTGATCCTGTCTGTTCACATCCTGCAACAATTCATTTTCCTTCAACAAGCGCAGCAATCCGGACACGGACATTCGTTGGCTGCGGACCAACTGTTGCTCCCGCAACTTTTGCTCCAACAGTCCCGGGTAATACAACGGTCGTCGATAGCCGGAGATATGACGTGCCTCTGACTGGTGACCATCGCTACCAGCCGTCAATAAAACATACTGGTATTTATTTGTCAAAACCGTAATGGTCTTGTGGTTGACCTTTGCTTTACGAATAAACTGCCCTTCGATTGACCGCACCTGTTCCTTGTCAAAACAATAACGTGTGCCAACCTGGTACTCGATACGCCTGGCCAACACACCTGATTGACCCACCGGAGGTATCCAGTCCAGCGAATCCAGTTGCAGCGCCTTGGCACAAGCGCCAGTGTCCGCCTTGGTGAAAATTGCCCGGACCGCTCCGTCCGACAATGTCATCACAGGTGGTTCTTCACCACGGGTTGAAGCAGGAAGGCTCCATTGAAAAGGCTCCAGCAACTGAATCACCACATGTTCGGCAGCCTCAGTAATTGCTCCCGGCAACCAGACACTGTCGATCAACCCCTGTCGCGTACGGCTGAAATAAAACCCCTTCCCCAACAATGATTGAATGGATTGCTGCACAGATAGCGGCAACGGAAAACGGCATTGATCGATCGAAAGAAAACACGCATACATATACTGTTTGGTGAGTGATCGCCCGACGCACTCCGTCCTCATAGTACCCAGCAGGTTACCGGTAAGACTGGTGTCTTGACCGCGCGTGCCCAGCGAAGCAAAATCGGTAGACACATGGGTCGAAAACCGTACCCGGTAAGTACCCCAATCATGTAGTGATGAAATCACTTCCCCTTGCGTCACATTGTTTTGCCGGGCACTCGCCACCTGCTGCAGGAACAGGCACATCATTGCTATCGTCAATATGTTTTTCATACATCGCCTTTTGTAAAAACACTGCCCGGCCATCGCACAAGAGGATGACCGGGTACAGTGTGCCTTTCCTTTACCAGTTCAAAACCTTTGTATTATCGTCCTCGAGCAAGGTGCCGCGCAATTTAAACGCCGCCGGCACTTTGAAGATGTTCAGTCTTTCTGTTTTGATACAGGGAGCACCACAGCTCCAGTTGCCAAAGTCAGGATACTTCACAAAGAAGTTTACCTCTCCTTTCAGTGCCTCGAGTGTGCTTTCGATATAAGCCTTATTGACCAGCTTCCACTTGTCGTCTTCATAGTCCAGTCCGGCGTTGCCACCAAAACCCACACCACCGGTCAGCAGCGTAACAATACCTTCGATGCCCCCCTCCAGAACATCATCCAGGCCATACTTGGCTGCTACACGCAAACGTGCGCTGTAAGTGGGTCCGATATAGGCGTCGACATTGCTGCGGGTCATATCTGCCTTGTACATACAGCCTACTGCACCGGCAGTCGACACGTCAGTATTAAAGCCTACAGAGGGAATCCAGTCCATAAAATTGACCGTACTCATGGCAGGCGAGTTGAGCAACTCGGCGATATCCAGTTCTTCGGTAAACTCTTCATCAAGCGAGTTCCCGTTTATGGCCGAAGTACGGTTGAAGAGAGAACGGCCCAGCAGGTTCACAACTACCTTCCGCGACAGGTTTTTGCTAGTCTTGGCAGGTGCCACGAATTCGCCATTCATAGTGGCCAGCGGAATGGTCAGGTTGATGGGCAGTCCGACAGATACCTTCATGGATGCACCAAAAGTGACCGCCACTTTGTACTCTGATTCAGTGGTCGAAAAAACATCTGTATTGTTAGCGAAGACTACGTTGGCCGGCGGCGCAGCATAGGCGCGGACCGTCAGGGCAGCTGTAGCGAGTTTGAATTCGGCATCGTCATTGTTCAGCTCGGCTTTGATCTTATCCGCCAGCGGCTTCAGGTAACGATCCACATCATAGACCTTCTCGATCGTTTCAGGTTTCTTGTTCAGTTGCTCCTTCAGCTTGTTGATCGCCGCGAGGTTTTTACCATTGAGCAACGACGCCCGCGACGCAGCGATATTACCCTTGTGAAAGAAAACTTTCGAGTTGTTGCTTTGTAGATTGCTAAGCGGTTTCAGGTTGCGGTTCATTTCCGTATTGATCGAGTTGATCTTTACCTCTTCTACCACAACTGGTTTCCGTACCAGGTTGCTGGCGGAAGGCTGAAAATTGCGCAGGGTGTAGCCTTTCTCCGACATTTCTGCTTCGAGTTTATTGACGCGTTTCAGGTACTCGTCGACAGAAATAGACTTACCCGATACCGTTTTGACCATATCGGTGGGCTTCACCACCCGTCCGCTGGTGGCCGATACTTCCGCAACGGTAAAAGGTTTGTTGACCAATGTTTTTTTAGGTGTTACAACAGCCACAGACCGTTGATTCACCAGCACATCTTTCTTCAATTGCGCCTGTACGTTCAGCACAAACCCGCAGGACATAGCCAGCCCTAATAAGACTTTTTGCATACTGTAATGTTTAAAGGTGATAATGATATATAGGTAGGAGATTATCGCATCATACAGGAGATCGACACAACAGGGGTAAACGTTTGCATTTTCCAGCGCTTGTCAAACAGGCAGCGCATGCCATAGTTAAGGATCAGGTTACGGCTCACCCGCCAATCGCCGCCAAAATTGATCGTATAAGGATGTACCGTGGTCCACTGTACTGAAGATTCTACGATGGACAGCTTATTGCTCGCAGGAGTGAAATTTTCCTCCAGGGCCTGCAAGGCGGTTTTGATGCCCTTGCGTTCATAAAAGAATTCTGCAAAAAAGGAATACAGCGAGCCACCATACCGCAGGTTAAGTCCTACTGACCAAAGGGTATTATCGGCTACCGCCTGCTGAGTAGTTTCCTCCCCCGAATTATCATCGCGCAATAAAAAGTCAACCTGCTCTTCGTACACACTGTTGCGTACCAGCATAGAGGCCAGCATGCGCTTGCCAATACCCATACCACCATTCAGCCAGAAGCCCCAGGCAGTATTCCGGTTCAGGCGTAAGGTGGATAAAGAACCCGCACTATCGGTCGCATAGGTATTGACTTTTCCGACAGCCACATCCAGCCAGGAGGCATTCCAGTTTTCCAACACAAATATTTTGGCTCGCTCATTGACCTCCGCATTGCGGCGGGAACCAAGCGTGAACAGTTGTTCTTCGGTATCCTGGATGCTTTTACGAATCGCCGGTTTGTCGAGTATATTCTGTGTACTATCGAGCTGGTGCTCGAGATCCTTTAGTTGTTTCTCCAGGTCTTTTTTTTCCGCATCAAATTTCTCAGCAATCCCCGCGTAGAGTTCGGTAGCCAATAGCGGGTCGGCCTGTTTGATGAGATTGATCTTGATGGCCCCACCAATGCGTCGGTCATTTTCTTCGTTCTGCACGGTACCAATGGAAAGATCCAAAGACGCCAACTTGCGCATAAAACCGGAAGCCTGTTGATATTTCTCAAGCTTTTTGCGGTTGTAAAACAATTCCCAGAATGGCTGAGACTGAATGGCCAGGTTGGGACTCAGCTTCCAGGATTTAAAAGACCAGTCCACTTTAAAATCTTTGATGTCCGAAGTGCGCGTCACCTGCGATGGAGTTACGCCCATGAGATCGAAAACCGGTGAGGCGGGTATACTCAATTCCTTGGGCGTCACGCGTTGTTCAGCACCAGATTCCTGTGCCCGCACAACAACAGTCGATAACAGCAGTAAAGCGATGGGGAGAAATTGGGGGATCGGCTTCATGAACCAAAACTACCGCCGGCAACACCCGGATTCAATACCTGACCATAGTGAATTACGCCCACGAAAAATACCTGAATGCCGGTAGGGACCACCACTGGCAAATTGATATATTGTGCTACTAATTTCGAGTCTGCATGATCAAAACAGCTGCTTCTATTCTTGGGTGTTTGGTACTCCTTCTCTATACCAAAACAGCCGTGGCACAATCCGGAGATCCTTATAAGGACAGCCTGCTACGCGTCGTGGCCCGCAGCCAGCCCGACACCCACTCACTGAAGGCAGCGACCCTCTTGTACAAGCTCTATTTTAATGAAGGGGATTTCAAGAACTCTTTACAATATTGCCGGCAGGCATTGCAGTTTACCGAACGGCTGGGCATTCCGGAAAAACAGGCACGTATCACGTACAGCATCGGCTTGAATTACACCAACCAGAATATGTATGACAGCGCCCGGTACTACCTCGATAAATGTGTCACATTGCCCGGATCGATGAAAGACACCATGTTGTTGGTACAATGCAACAACACCCTCTCTATCTTAAGCAACTACCAGTCGGACCATAGCACAGCCATCAGCTACCTGATGAAATCGGTCGAGTTGCTCGAAGCCGTTAAGTCTCCGGATCTAAAAGGGGTTATGGCGCAAACCTATATGAACCTGACCAACAACCTCATCGCTGAGCAGCAGTTGGAAAAAGGCATTGCGTATGGAAAGCGAGCGCTCGAGTTTACGGGTTATCCGGATGAACAGCGGCACCGCATATTGGTGCACCTTGACCTGATGGACGCCTATATCAAACAGAATCAGGCCCGCGACGCGGGCCGGCACCTGGATACTGCAGTCCAGCTCAACCAGGTATTGAACAATGTGGTGATGGCCAACCTGGTCAACAACAACAAAGGCATCTACTTCGAGTACATCAACGACCTGCCTTCAGCGCTCAAAGCGTATAAATTGGCTTATCACCTGGCAGATAGTATGCAGCAGGACCTGGTGCGCGGCAATCCCGCCAACAATATTGCCCGGCTCCACTTCAAACTGGGTAATTACAAAGAAGCGGAACAGTTTGCACACGCTGCCATTGGCGTCGGCACCAGAACACACCAGATGAAAATACTCGCCGATGCCTACAGCCTGCTGACCAACCTGTACGAAACGACCGGCGACTACCGGAAAGCACTTAAAATGGCCTTGCTCAATAAACGGTTTGCCGACAGTGCGACCAACAGCGCTACCCAAAAAGTGACCCTATCACTCGAAGCAAAATACCAGCACCAGAAGAAGGAGAAAGAGATTGCAGAACTGAAAGCAGACGCGGCCGAAAACGAATTGCTGATCCTTAAGCGTAACCGGATCTTATTGATAGGCAGCCTCTGCGCAGCCATCCTGCTGTTGATCATCGGGTGGCTGTACAAGATCAGCAAACACAAACAGACCATCACAGAAAAAGAAAAGAAATTACAGCTCGAACACATCAATTTCCTCGAAAGGCAGCAACAGGTAGTCTCTTTGCAAAGTATGCTCAACGGACAGGAAACAGAACGCACCCGCATCGCCAAAGACCTGCACGATGGACTTGGCGGATTGTTCTCTACCGTAAAAATGAACTTCAGCGTGCTGCAATACGAGAACCCTACACTGAAAGAAAATCCCCTGTTCCAGAAAAGTTATGAGATGGTCGATACCGCGTCGGTCGAATTAAGGCGCATCGCCCACAACATGATGCCCGAAGTGCTGATGAAGCTGGGACTGATACAGGCCCTTCAGGATATGTGTGCCGCGATCAGCAGCGGGCGCCTCTTACTCGTCACCTTGCAGGCTTATGGTATGGATAAGCGCCTCAACGGCTCCAGCGAGATCATGTTGTACCGGATCATCCAGGAACTGATCGCCAATATCATCAAGCATGCCCAGGCTACGGAAGCATTGATACAATTTAATAAGAATGGTAACCGGCTCACCATTACTGTAGAAGACAATGGCCGTGGCTTCAACATGATGGACGTAGATACCACCAAACACAGTGGCATGGAGAGTGTCAGAAACCGCGTCAATTACCTGAACGGGCAGATCAATATCGATTCCCGCCGGGGAATCGGCACCACCGTACTGATGGAGTTTCTGATCAATGACGATGAACTATCTTTACCCTGACTTATTGCTATGATCACCATCCTCATCATCGACGACCACCCGCTCGTGACAGACGGCATCAAAACCATGCTGCAGCACGAAGCTCATTTACAGGTTTGCAAAACGGCCCGCACAGGGCGGGAAGCGCTGGTATTTCTCGAGCAACAGCCCGTAGATGTGATATTGCTCGATATCAGCCTGCCCGACATCGACGGACTGGCACTCTGCCAGCAGATCCGCCTCACCAATAAAACAAGCCGCATCATTGGTGTTACCTCGGCCAACGACGCAGGTATCATCACGCAACTACTTCACCGTGGTGGCAATGGCTACCTGCTGAAGAATATGGAGCGCGAAGAACTGATCCATGCGATCAACCGCGTACTGGATGGACATGTATACCTGAGCAAAGAGGCCAATGAGAAAGTATTACAACAATACCGTAGCCTGGATTCGGCCCTGCACCAGATGCCGGTTTTGACGAGAAGGGAAAAAGAGATACTGGTATTGCTGAGCGATGGCATGACGGGACCGCAGATCGCCGAAAAACTATTCCTGAGCACCTATACCATCGAAACGCACCGCAAGAACCTGTTACAAAAATTCAGCGTCAACAATACAGCCCTGCTATTAAAGGCGGCCCGCGACTACCGGATTTTAAACTGAGACGTCAGCAGGCATTGCACACTCAGGCAATCTTCAGCAGGGTGGCTGCCACAACCCCGGCGGTCTCCGTACGCAGGCGATTATGCCCCATCACCACCGGTGTAAACTCGTGCTGTAGCGCCAAATCGATCTCTGCGGGTGTAAAATCGCCTTCCGGACCAATCAGGATCAGTTGCGAACCTGCAGCACGCTGCGCTTCCTCCCGCAATTCTTTACGGTTGCTTTCCAGGCAATGCGCAATCAGCTTCTGCTCATGTTTCATCACTTCTTCCAGGCGAAACAATTGTTCGTAACCCACTGGCTGGTGCAGGATGGGTAGCCAGCTTTGCTGGCTTTGTAGCATGGCACTGATGAGGATACTGTTCATCCTGTCATGCCGGAAATGTTCGCGTTCGGTACGTTCGCAGATCAGGGGTATGATGGCTTGTACGCCGATCTCCGTTACCTTCTCCAGAAACCACTCGATGCGGCTGGCATTTTTAAGTAGGGAAATAGCTACTGTAATAGTTCGGGCTGCCGGCGCCGTATAGTGTGCATCAACGATGCGTACGCTGCATTTCTTTTTATGGTCATCCACAATCTCGGCCGTCAGCAGATTGCCCAGCCCATCCGTTAGTTGTACCTGGTCTCCCACATGCTTGCGCAATACCTGGATGATGTGCTTCGACGCCTCTTCCGGTAAGGTCATGATCTGGTGGATGGCTGCCGCCGATTCGATGTAAAAGATGGGTAGGCTCATACTGCAAATTAGGGTAAGATGATGACACTGAGCAGCGCACAACCAGTCAAAAAAAAGCCCTCCCCGATGCATAATTGGGAGGGCCTGGAATAAACAACCTCAGAATTTTATAGTGTAGTTACTATTTCAGTTTAGAAAGGCGCATCGTCATCGTCGCCAAACGGCATGTCATTCATCTTACTGCCAGCCTGGATGAACAGCTTGGCGCCACCACCATCGGCAGCACCACCTTCAGGGGGTACTGGTTTCCAGTTGCCGGTTCCTCCTTGTGATACCAGGCCACCAAAATCATCCTCTTCAAACTCCTGGAACTTCTGGATATGCAGAAGGGCACGCAGTTTGATCGTTTCCAGCGAACCGTTACGGTGTTTCGCGATACGGATATGCGTTTCACCTTTATTGCTTTCCCCCATTTCGTTTTGGGCGATATCGTAGTATTCGGGACGGTAGATAAACATTACCATGTCCGCATCCTGTTCGATCGCACCCGATTCACGGAGGTCACTCAACTGAGGCATCTTGTTACCGTCCTTACGGGTTTCCACCGCCCGGCTCAACTGCGACAGGGCGATGATTGGCACCATCAACTCCTTTGCCAGCGTTTTCAGGTTACGGGAGATGGTACTGATCTCCTGCTCACGGTTCTGGCCTTTACCACCACCACCACTCATCAGCTGCAGGTAGTCAATAATGATCAGTCCGATATTGTGTTTGTTCTTCAGACGTCTTGCCTTCGCACGCAACTCAAATACGTTGAGCGCCGCGGTATCGTCGATGTAGATGGGCGCCTGGGCCAGCTTCTGGATACCCTTGGCATACAGTTGCTTCATTTCATGCTCTTCCATCTTACCCCGTGATATCTTTTCCAGCATGATTTCACTTTCTGCCGAGAGGATACGTTGTACCAGCTGGGCAGAGCTCATTTCAAGGCTGAAAAAGGCCACCGGTGTAGGCTTCCGGGGATTTAAGGCAGCGTTCCGGACGAGGTTAAGGGCGAAGGCCGTTTTACCTACCGCAGGACGTGCCGCGAGGATTACCAGATCCGAAGGCTGCCAGCCGTAGGTGACCTTATCCAGCGAGACGAACCCGCTTGGCACACCGGTAATATCCTCAGTACGGTTACGCATGTCTTCGATCCGCTGTACGGTTTTCACCAATACGCTGTCGATACTGTCGAAGTTCTTACGTAGGTGATTATTGGTGATCTCAAACAACTTGCTCTCAGCCACATCGAGCAGGTCAAAAACGTCTGTGCTATCCTCGTATGATTCGCTGATGATCTCGCCGCTGATGCGGATGAGCTCGCGTTGAATGAACTTTTGCAGGATGATACGCGAGTGCGCATCGATATTGGCCGACGATACGACCGAGTTGGTCAGCCGGGTAACATAATAGGGACCACCGATCATTTCCAATTCCTCTTTCGAACGGAGTTCCTCCACCACGGTCAGGATATCGATCGGCTGGTTTTTCTGTTGCAGGCTCAGCATCGCCCGGTAGATGCGCTGGTTGGCATCCACATAAAAACATTCCGGTTTCAGGATCTCGATTACCGTATCAAACGCACTCTTTTCCAACATGATAGCACCCAGTACAGCCTCCTCGAGGTCCTTGGCCTGAGGAGGTACTTTTCCATACATCATCGTATTCAGGTCTACCGACGGCTTCCGACGAGCCTTACTGCGGTCTTTATTAAAATTCGTTAACTCCATTAGATCAATTGGTCAGTAAGTAAATGAGAACCAGATAATACAATTGGCTGAACAACAGGTTCAGCAATAGGATGGATTTTCCAGGCCATGCAATCGGATCCCTCAGATCCAACCGATGACAACCGGGTTGATGCTCCAGACTTGTGTTACGAAATTGTTAATCCAGCATTACCTGAATGTTACCGCAATAGTCAGGACGGCGAATATATAACCACCCACCGTCCCAAAAAAAAGAATCTGGAACCTATATTTAATAACCCGCAATTCACGGGCCGGTTCACACTCTTCCTGGGGTTACCCACATCAACGCCCGGCTTATACCCAATTTACAAAAGTTTGGCACCCTATCCCAAACGAAATTAACACACCCTGTGCGAAGATAATAATGGCAAAAAATTTGGCCAGCTACCCGTTCGAATAAGATACAGCGGCATTAAGGGTTTACCCTTTCCAACTATTGGAAAACACTTAATCAGCCTCGTTTTTAACGCTTCGTTCGGCCGCAAACCGGCATAAAACCATTAATTTTAGAGACAAAAATGAACAAAGCTTTACTGGTATTGTTTTATGAGCGATATTAGTAAGGTACAAACGTAGAATGCACAATGCGGGTATATCAACTTAGGCACTATGAAGTGTTGCTGAACGATAAGCAAGGGGAGGAACTGGAATTACTGATACAGTATGAAAAACTGTGCAGTCAATTACTGACCACCAAGGCACTCTCCTATTCCAACACCGTTGAAATTGCCCGGTTCCGCCCCTTTCGCATGGAACGCCGCGCCAACCGCATTCACCGGCTCCTCATCGATAAATTACCCGCTTTCAATTTTCTGATCAGCAAAAACTAGCCCATTTCATTTACTTTTCCCGCTATCGTTTGCCATTCAGGCAAGGTATTACTTGTCTGTATATACTGTCACCACTCCACCATTACTGCCACTACGCTTAACCTCCAACCCAGCTTTAACTACCCGTTTCGGGCATCGGCCCTACCCGCTTTGTGGTATTGATTTTCACGAATAATCTCCGCAGCTTTGCCCCTTCCCCCATTTTGGCACGCTTTCCCGTGAACGATCAACATCCTACCTGCCACCCGATAGCGAATCGTCACTGTTTGTCGGGAAAGTGAACAATAAAGGGGGAATTGCACTATTAAATAATCCTAATTGAAGTTTATGACACCATTCCTGACAGTACGAAAGCTCACCAGCGTCCTTTTGCTGAGCGTCCTGTTCTTCACTGCCTGCAAGGTAACCCTGCTGTCGGCCTACGATGAGGTTACCGACAAAACGCTCTCGGAAATGCAGCAAAGCACTACTGCCTTTTTCGTAAAACATGAAAGCAATCCCCAATCACCCGACCTGGCCTACAACAAAAGCGAGCCATTTTATGAAGGGCTCAAAGTAAAATCACGCACTATACGCATTCGCAACAATGCCATCGAGAAGAACAAGATCATGATCGACATGCTCGACCTGCTCGACAGGAATATCAACCTCATGGACTCGCTCCACAAAGGAAAACCCAACGGCTTACTCTCTACCAATGATGTCACCCTGCTGAAAAGCGCCTTTGAAACGCAGTATACCGCGATGTTTAAATTCATTATGGCATTGAAAGCCCGCGCAAAAGGGTAATTGCACCATCCCACAAACGCCCTACGCTCTTTACTCACCATACTAAAATCAACACCATATGGCCATCAATGTAGCTTCGATCGCAAAAGATATGCTCAACGCCGCCAAACCCATTCTCCAGAAATATTGGAAAGAGGTAAAACCCTACGCAGAGAAAGAAAGCAAGGCTTTTGCCCAGAACCTCGCCATGATCGCAAAGTTGAAGCTGGAAAACAAGATCACGAAAGAAGAAGCACTGCTTCATATAGAAATCCAGAAAAACTCATTCCGCACCGTACTGCTCGCCGTACAAGGCCTTGGCCTGGTTGCCGTGGAAAATGCCCTGAATGCAGCGATTGGAGTTGTATCGGGAGCGGTCAACAAGGCCATCGGTTGGAATCTGCTGTAAAGGCCGTACATTAGGGCTATGCCCCCAACCTTTACCATTGACCAGGACCTCACCCTGAAAGAGTACCTGTTGGCTGTACTATTTCTCATCCGGAAATCGAAGCGCGTGAAGCGATTTGCCCTGTACGCCATTATTGCCGTCATCCTCGTGCAGGTACTGGTGCAAACAGGCATGCCCAAGCCTTTTGACCTGACCTGGGTGCTGATCGGGGTTTTTCCGGTTTTCGTCATGCTACTCTTTTATTTGGTCGCGTTGCTACTGTTGATGACCCTGTTGTACGTGGCCAAACCCGGCCTGTTCAGGCAGGCCACCTACGAGCTTACCCATTGGGGCGTTACCCGCCACAGCGACCGGAATGGATTTGCCAAACCCTGGCGCGAAGTTCAGCGGTACAAAGAATCGGAGCATTTCTTCATCTTGTTCACCAATTCCTTCGAGTTTCAGATCATCCAGAAAAACCGGGTATCCATTCCCTTCGAAATCGATGACCTCCGCAATATGCTCGATGAACAGATCCGTCGCCCCTAGCCTGGCACTTAATACGCACTACATCCCAGGCGGCCTTCCCGACCTTCCCGGCTAATCCTTATCTTTGCCGCTCGCCAACAACCGGGCAGGTGCTCGCTGTAGCAGCTGACCGGAGTGGCAAGTAATATCAACATCAAAAGATCAAACTAAGTAATGACGATCTCGTATAACTGGTTACACGAATATTTACCGGTAACCATCGAACCGGAACGCCTGAGCAAGATTTTGACCGCTGTAGGACTGGAAGTAGAAAGCCTCGAAAAGTTCGAAAGCCTGAAAGGCGGCCTGCATGGACTGGTTATTGGAGAGGTGCTGACCTGTGAGAAACACCCCAACGCCGATAAATTATCCGTTACTACCGTAAATATCGGCTCCGGAGATCCGTTGCAGATCGTTTGTGGAGCCCCCAATGTGGCAGCTGGTCAGAAGGTGATCGTGGCCCCCGTAGGAGCCACCATTTATCCCAAAGGCGGAGCCCCGCTGACTATGAAAGTGGCCAAGATCCGCAGCGTGGAAAGCTATGGCATGATCTGCGCCGAAGACGAGATCGGTCTCAGCGACAACCACGCCGGCATCCTCGTGTTACCAGCAGAGCTGAAACCAGGAACACCGGCCGCCAACTACTTCAAGCCCTACAACGATTGGGTATTCGAGATCGGTCTTACCCCCAACCGCATGGACGCCATGAGCCACCTCGGTGTAGCCCGCGACGTGACCGCGTACCTCGTTCACCACGATAAAAAAGACTACCGGGTCAAAACCCCCTTTGCCAATAACTTCAGGACCGATAATACCACCCTGCCATTTACGGTAGAGATCGATAATGTCAATGCCTGCCAGCGATATTCCGGTATCAGCCTCACCAATGTACAGGTAAAGGAAAGCCCGCAATGGCTGCAGGACAGACTGCGTTCCATTGGCCTCCGCACCATCAACAACATCGTCGATATCACCAATTTCATCCTGCATGAAACCGGGCAGCCACTGCACGCGTTCAATGCCGATGCCGTGAAAGGTCGTAAGATCGTAGTCAGGAACCTGCCCGAGGGTACCCCTTTCGTGACACTTGATGAGAAACCCCGGAAGCTCAGCGCAGAAGACCTGATCATCTGCAACGGAGAATACGAGCCCATGGCTATTGCCGGTGTTTTCGGTGGCCTGGAAAGTGGCGTAAAGGCAGAAACCCAAAATATCTTCCTCGAAAGCGCCTGGTTCAACCCGATCGATATCCGTAAAACATCCTTCCGCCATGGCCTCCGTACCGATGCAGCTACCCGTTTTGAGAAGAATGTAGACATCAGCAATACCGTCAACGTATTGAAGCGTGCCGCCATGATGATCAAGGAACTGGCCGGTGGAGAGATCGCTTCCGACTTGATCGATGTATACCCCGATCCGAGGGAGAAGGCATCCATTGTACTGAAATACCATTACCTCCGCAAACTCAGTGGAAAGAACTACCACCCCGATACGGTACGTAAGATCCTGACCAGCCTCGGCTTTGAAGTGATCAAAGAAGGCATGGACAATATCTGGGTCAATGCTCCCTATAGCAAACCCGATGTAACCCTGCCGGCGGACGTGGTAGAAGAGATCATGCGTATAGATGGGCTCGACAATGTCGAAATCCCCAGCTCCATCATGATATCGCCCTCTATCGAAACAGATAGTTATAAATACACCTACCGCGAAAAAGCGGCCAACTACCTCGTAGGGCTCGGCTTCAACGAGATCTTTACCAACTCGATCACCAATGCCGCCTACTTCGATGAGGCTGAATTGGAAACAGCGGTAAAACTGCTCAATAACCTGAGTGCAGATCACAATATCATGCGTCCGTCGATGCTGGAAACCGGTTTGGAGGCCATTGCCCATAACCTCAACCGCAAAAACCCCGACCTCCAGTTCTTCGAATATGGCAAAACCTATCATAAGCTGGCGCCGGGTAACTACAACGAGCACGAACATGTATGCCTCTACATCACTGGCCAGGTAAAAGAAGACTCCTGGAAAGGAAAGGGATATGCCGTTGATCTGTACTACATTAAAGGAATCGTGGCAAGAATATTGCAGCTCACGGGAATCACCAAAACCAGCTGGCAGGCTGTTACCACACAAAAGCTGGCCGATGGTTTGGAAGTGAAGCTCAACAACGAAGTGATTGCCGTAATCGGCGCCGTAGCCCCCCATGAACTAAAGCGCTTTGACATCAAGCAACCAGTATTCTACGCAGATATCGACTGGGAATTGTTACTGAAAAAAGTGGCCAAAGGAATACTCAAAGTGACCGAGCTCCCCAAACAGTTGCCGGCACACCGCGACCTCGCTATGATCGTGCCCAAGGTCTTGCCTTATGCCGACGTGGAAGCCACTGTAAAGAAAACCCGCATCGAAAAACTGCAGAACATGCAGCTGTTCGACATCTTCGAAAGCGCCAAGCTGGGAGCAGATAAGAAGTCACTGGCCGTCAGTTTCACTTTCCTCGATGAGGAAAAGACCCTTACCGATAAGGAGATCGATGGCATGATGAATAAGATCATGACCGCCCTGGAAAAAGAACTCCAGGCCGAGATCAGAAAATAACCGGCCTGCTCATTCAAACCCGGAATGACAGCCACCTCCCCTTCCCGCTATGCCCCACCAGGTATGGCGGGCAGGAGGGCAAAGGCATATAAAACCTATAGGCATGTCAGACACACAGCTACCTTGGAAGCGAATACAGGATAAACTGCAACAGGTGTTGCAGCAATACCAGGTGCTGCAAAAAGACAATGACCGGCTGACTAAAGAGGTAAAAGAGTTGAAAACCAGGGATGCAGCACAGGCAAAAAAGATCGGAGAACTGGAAAATAAGATCGCAGCACTAAAAACGGCTACAGGTCAGCTCGATGAAGCCGATAAGAAAGATCTGGACAAACGCCTGCACCAGTACATCCGGGAAATTGACCGGTGTATTGCCATGCTAAGCCAGTAAGGTTAAATCTAAACACGTTTCACTAAACGCATCTTTTGTTCATCTTCGCCCTGGGAAAGCTCTAAAGTGTAGATTCCATATGGCAGATCGTTGAGGCCCTTCCAGGTAACCGTGTTATCACCTTTGGGCACACTGGCCTCCATGCGTTGGCATTCTTCGCCTTGTTCGTCGCGCAGGATGGCTCGCAAGCTGGATCGGATGGGAGCTACTAATTCGAGTGTCAGGACATCGATGAAGATGGACGACTTTACTTTTGCAAACATAGTTCGCTTGGTTTTGGTGGTGTAAACATAGAATACGGGTGTTCCAAATCCCTTCATCATCCAAAACGGTCCATTAAAGTCCAGAGTGTATCAAAAACACAGATGTTAATTCTGTGTGGATAAATATAGAATAGTCTTTTCAAATTTGCAAGCAAATGGAAGAATTAATTCCTATAAATGTCGTAATAGGTGACCGCACCTATCGTATCCGAATCGCTCCGTCTGATGAAGAAGTGGTCCGCAAGACTATAAAACTCATAAATGACAAAATTATTGAGTTCAAGACCCAGTTTGCCGGAAAAGACATGCAGGACTACGTCGCCATGGTGGTACTGTGGTATGCCACCCAACAAAAAGCGGCCGGGGAAAACCAGCCGCTTATATCGAGTGAAACGGATAAACAATTAACATCCCTGGAGAAGGTCCTTGACCGCATCCTGCAAGGCTAACATTTCCAACTGCCACCAGGCAATCCCCGGATACGCGTCCAGTTTATTTCTTCGTGGCGTTTTGATCCATATCGATCTTCATAGTAAAGGGGATTGAATTACCCATCACTTCCATGGTGCCTGTAGCATTCAGCGCCATGGTCAGTTTCCTGACCAGGCCACTGGCAGTCTCCATCGACAATTGACCTTTGGAAGTACCTGCGAGGTTCATATCGATGGTCATACCATTGTTCTCCACCTGTCCTGCCTGGGTTAGCGTTCCTTCCATATCGATGATAGCTTCATCGTTCTTGATCTCCAACACTTTGTATTTCGTATGGACCTTTCCTTCTTTGGATATGGTAGAATCGGTCCAGCTGTCACCCACTTTCACCGGGTGATCGGGCAGCTTGGCGACCAGGTCGAAAATGGCACCTACTTTTTGACCGGCATTCAATACACCACCCGACATGCCCATAAAGCCGCTAGCCTTTTCTTTGTCATCGCCTCCTGTATCGTCGCTCTTGGTGATCACTCCTTTGCTGTCGATGGTAAGGTTATTGGTTTTACCCACCAGTTCATCCGCCTTCTTGGTCATATCGTTGGCAGCGGCAGCATCCTTCTTATCGGTATCGTAGCTCATTTCCTGGCCCATTCCCTTCATGTTGGTCACCACGCGCTTTACCGTGCTGGCCAGGTCGTAGGCAGTGCCGGAAGCACCTTTCACCTCTACCAGCGAAGTAACCGTATTGTCATTGTTGATATCGATCGACTGGCCCATCATTTCCATACCGATGTTCATCTTGATAGCAGCCACCCGCTCTACCTGCTGGCCTTGCTTCAATACCACCTTGCGGCTCAGTGACTGGGCACTGACGGCAAACACAGACAGGAATAGCGGGATAAATAACAGCTTTTTCATATTTCAATAATTATTGTATACTATTTGTAGTAAATAAGGATGTGATATTACAAAGAGACGGCCAATAAATAGCCACTCCTGCTATAAATAAAAAAGGTGGACTTTCCGCTATCACAGAAAGCCCACCAAAGTATGATATGGGCAGCCCTGTAGACCGCCCCGCTTAAATTAGTTGAACAATTCAGCCAGCTTTTTCTGAAGCTCCTCGCCACGCAGGTTCTTACCAATGATCTTTCCTTGCGGATCGATCAGCAGATTCTGGGGAATTGCCTGGATACCGTATTGTACCGCTACCGCATTCTTCCAGAATTGCAGGTCCGACACGTGCGTCCAGGTCAGTTTGTCGTCATGAATGGCTTTGATCCATTTGTCCTTGGCATTGGGTTGATCCAGCGACACACCGAGTACATGGAATCCTTTCTCTTTGTATTTATTGAAAGCAGTCACCACATTGGGGTTTTCTGCCCGGCAGGGACCGCACCAGCTCGCCCAGAAGTCTACCAGTAAATATTTACCCTTGAAGGCAGACAGTTTTACGGGGTTGCCCAGGGTATCGTTTTGGGTAAAATCCATCGCAAAACGGCCAATGCCTGTTTTCTTGGCGATCTCGATCCGCTCAGCCCATTCTTTACCTGCTTTCGAATCTTTCACCTCAGCTGGCAAAGCCGCGAATACCGGCTCTACTTTTTCGGGCTTAATGTCGTAACCAGCAAATTGCTGGAACGCAAACAAGGCGATGGGAGATTTGGGATTGGCCTTAACATAAGTACCATATACCTTTTCGTTCAATTCGTCCGATACGGCATCAGCCTGCGCATCTAGCCTGGCAGCTTCTTCTTTGTTGCCTGCCTTGTTGGCTTCTGCATAAGCTTTATAGATATCCCGCATGCGGTCATTGTAAGGCTTGGCCAGATCGTTCAGCTTTACAAATTCGTCGTGGGCTTTGGAACCGCCGACCTTTACATTGCTAAAAGAATCGGTGCTCGCCACGGTGATATTGCCGGGAGACAGATAAATGGAGGCATAATCACGTTGCATGGGCCTTCTCTGGGCAGATGCTGAAGTGGCAGCATACTTGACCCGCAAACTACTCAGCGTTGGCTTAGACAACTGGCCGGTAAAGGCATATTGGCCGTCTTTCGCCTGGGCGCTATCATTCTTGCGTTCGCCATCCACCGCGTAGGTAAGGTATACCCACTCGATCGGGTCACCGCTTTTGGGTAATTGGCCTTTGATGGTAAATTGCTGTGCCTGTGATGAAGTGGCCAGGGCCAGGGAGGCGCCAGCCAACAGTAGATATCTCATTGTAAGGAGGTTTTTCGTGATGTTACCGTACAATATTAGCGAAAACGCGGCTTTTTTATCATGCCACCCATCACACAATTGATAGTAATCCATATTTTTATACGGATTGAAGCATTCAGCCAGTCTATACAGAAATTATGCAAATAGGTTCGGTGGAAAAAAAATGCTTGTTTAATTTCCGTACTTTCGCACATTAGCGTCTCACGTATGGACAATGCACTATACATAGTGACGATACATAATATGGTAGAACAATCAAAATCAATAAAAACCAATGGATGCGAACGCTTTAACCTATATACTTGGTGCAGTGGGGGTGGCAGTAGGAATCGTTGCCGGCAAATTCATCTTTGCTAAAAACACCCAGAAACAAATAGACGAGGCCGATTTACAGGCTAAGAAATTGCTCGCCGACGCTCAGACCCAAGCCGAAACCGTTAAACAACAAAGACAGTTAGAAGCGAAAGAAAAGTTCTTACAACTTAAAAGTGAACACGAAAAAGAGGTTGGAGAGCGTAACCGTAAATTAGGAGAGTCTGAAAACAGGGTTCGTCAGAAAGAACAGACGATCAACCAGAAAGTCGACCAGCTCGATAAACAGGTGAAGGAAAATGAAGCGATCAAAGAGAACCTGAACCGCCAGATCGAAGTAGTCAACCTGAAGCGCACAGAACTCGAAAAACACCAGGAAGAGCATATCCGCCGCCTGGAAAAGATTGCTGGCCTTACTGCCGAAGAAGCCAAGAAACAATTGGTAGAAAGTCTAAAACAGGAAGCCACCACCCAGGCCCTGGCGCTCCAACAGGAGATCATCGACGACGCCAAGCAAAAAGCCAACAAAGAAGCCCGCAAGATCATCATTCAGTCTATACAGCGTACTGCTGCAGAGCAGGCTATTGAAAACTCCATCACTGTTTTCAACCTGGAAAGCGACGAGATCAAAGGACAGATCATCGGCCGTGAAGGTCGTAACATCCGCGCCATTGAAGCCGCTACCGGTGTAGACCTGATCGTAGACGATACCCCCGAAGCGATCATCCTGTCATCTTTCGATCCGCTCCGCCGGGAAATTGCCCGTCTTAGCTTGACGCGCCTGGTTACCGATGGCCGCATCCACCCGGCCCGTATCGAAGAGATCGTCGAAAAGACCCGTCGCCAGATCGAAGAGCAGGTGATGGAGATCGGCGAGCGTACGGTGATCGAACTCGGTATCCACGGCTTGCACAAAGAGCTGGTACGGATCGTCGGTAAAATGCGTTTCCGTTCTTCTTACGGACAGAACCTGTTGATGCACAGCCGTGAAGTCGCCAATTTGTGTGGTATCATGGCGGCCGAACTGGGCCTCAACCCCAAATTAGCCAAACGTGCCGGTCTGCTCCACGATATTGGTAAAGTACCCGACGAGGAGTCTGAACTGAGCCACGCCCTGCTGGGTGCAAAACTTGCTGAGAAATATGGCGAGAACCCTGCCGTGGTAAATGCCATCGGTGCTCACCACGATGAAATGGAGATGCAATATGTAATCTCCCCCATCGTACAGGCTTGTGACGCGATCAGCGGTGCCCGCCCAGGTGCCCGTCGTGAGATCATGCAGCAGTACCTCCAGCGTATCAAAGACCTGGAAAATATGGCCCTGTCGTATAATGGTGTGGAAAAGGCGTATGCGATTCAGGCCGGCCGTGAACTGCGCGTCATTGTAGAAGCAGATAAAGTAACTGACTCAGAATCAGACAAACTGTCTTTTGAGATCGCTCAAAAGATCCAAACAGAGATGACTTTCCCGGGCCAGATCAAGGTGACCGTGATCCGCGAGAAACGCTCTGTAAACGTTGCCAGATAAAATATTCAGCAGATTTAGCAGTAAATTAAAAAGAATCTGCTACCTTTGCCATCCTTAAAAATTGAAGATCATGGACGCAGCAGTTCAATTCGTACACGAGCAACTGATCGGTAAAAAAGAATTCCCCGCTTTTAAAGCAGGTGATAACATTACCGTAAATTATAAGATTATTGAAGGTGGTAAAGAGCGTATCCAGGGATTCCGCGGTGATGTAATCAAACGTCAGGGCTCTGGTGGTACTGCTACTTTCACTGTTCGCAAGATTTCTGATGGTATTGGTGTTGAAAGGACTTTCCCTTTCTTCTCTCCTAACATCGAGTCTATCGAATTGAACAAATCTGGTCGCGTACGCCGTGCCAAACTGTTTTTCCAACGCGAACGTAGCGGTAAAAGCGCTCGTATCAAGGAAAAGCGTATGGCTGTTGCAGCTAAAGCTTAATTTTCAGCTCGTTACAAATTATAGAGCGGAACCTTCGCGGTTCCGCTTTTTTTTCGCTATGCCTTTAACTGGCTGCGAGTAAGCCGACTTCCGTTTCAACCAGGAACGGATTGCTGTTATTCGTTATCCCCTGCACAACTTCTGGCAGGCTGAATATTACCTTTTCGAATTCCCCATCGACGGCCGGCTGTTACTCAGTTTTCCCTGCACAACTATTACAGGCTGAACTCGGTCTCTTTTCTCAATTATAGCCACTGACGGCTTTCTTACTCAGTTTTTCCTGCACTACCTTGACAGCTGAACTCGCCCTATTCTTCGTATTATCCATCAACTCCGCCCCTTTACACAACTTTCCCTGCAAAACCTTGAGGCCTTCGTAGCACAGGCTGCCGATTACCTAGGTCCCTGCCATCCCACCGCTCGCCTGTTCACTTTCCCGTCCTTTTCATTCCTTGCTATTACTGCCTGCCTGCTCTCCACCTGGCCATCCAACCCCCAAACCATTCCTACTCACCCCTTCTCTCAACACTTTCCATTTCGCCTCAACAGCACCATTGATTTCTCTCCTCCCTAAACGTCTTCACCTTTTCTTCCCCAATTCCGCCTGTCGCCGCCCATTTCGCCTCCACGAAATCCATTCCTGCTAGCCCATCATCGCAGGCACCCCTGGCTGCCATGCGCATGCAACCGTTTGTGCACGGCATTACTAGATAAACCTTTCCAAACCATTCATCCCCAATCCTGTTGCAACAAATCCCTACTTTTGTTAACCGCAAGTGAAATACCTTATGCGGGTAGTTTTTGCAGGTAATTTGTATCGAGGTTTATGCGTTTTACCTATGAAAAGATGTAATTTCGTTTTTCAATATTAAAATCTAAGAGTACCATGCTTGTAGCAAACAATTTACTGATGATCTCGATGCCTGGTGGTATGGAGTGGGTGCTGATCATTCTGGCTGTACTGATCCTGTTCGGTGGCCGTAAGATCCCTGAATTCATGAGGGGTATCGGTAAAGGTATCCGTGAATTCAACGATGCCAAGAACAACGTGAAGAAAGAGATTGAAGAAGGCATGAGCGAAAAGGACAAGAAAGCTCCTACTACTCCTGCACAATAAGTCTCACTTTAACGGAGATTTCTAACCGATTTGTTCTCTCAAAGCCGGCACGAGGATTTGTTTACCTACCAGTCAATAACCCAATACCATGCTGATCTGCTTAATGGCGCTACCACTTGCGTAGCCGCAGTACAGCACTATTTGCACAATATTGATCAGAAACGCCATCTGAATGCATACCTCCAGGTCTATGACCAGGAGGCTTTGCAGCTGGCAGCTACACTGGATGCACAACGTGCCTCCGGTAAGCCCCTGGGTAAACTCCATGGTGTAGTCATCGCATTGAAAGATGTGATCTGCTACAAAGACCATCCCGTCTCCGCCGCCTCAAAGATCCTCGGCGATTTTCACTCCATATATAATGCTACGGCCGTAGAACGACTACTGGCCGAAGAAGCTATTATAATAGGTAATACCAATTGCGATGAGTTTGCCATGGGTTCTACCAACGAGAACTCCGCACATGGCAAAGTACTCAACGCCCTCGATGAAACCCGGGTACCCGGCGGTTCATCCGGTGGTGCAGCCGTGGCCGTTCAGGCTGCGCTTTGCATGGTGAGCCTGGGCAGTGACACCGGCGGATCCGTTCGCCAGCCAGCCGATTTCTGTGGCATTGTAGGCCTCAAACCTACCTATGGCCGCGTTTCCCGCTACGGCCTGATCGCCTACGCCTCCTCCTTCGATCAGATCGGGATCTTCGCCAACAACGTCCCCGACGTGGCACAAACCCTCGAGGTGATAGCTGGTCCCGATGACTACGACAGTACGGTAGCCCCAGCGGAAGTACCCGCCTACTCCGCCGCAATCAATTCAGCATCAACACCTTTACGGATCGCTTACTTCAAAGAAGCGCTGGAAAGCCCTGCCCTCGACAACGAGATCAGGACGAATATCCTGGGCCTTATCGACCGCCTGCGCGCCGATGGGCATACCGTAGAAGCCGTCGATTTTGAGTACCTGGATTACGTAGTACCGACCTATTACGTCCTCACCACCGCCGAAGCCTCCTCCAACCTTTCCCGCTTCGACGGGGTCAAATATGGCTTCCGTCCGGCCGATGTGGAAAAAAAAGATCTCCCCTTAACAGAATTTTATAAGACCAGCCGATCTGACGGTTTTGGCTGGGAGGTCAAGCGCCGGATCATGCTCGGCACCTTCGTATTGAGTGCGGGGTATTACGATGCCTATTTTACGAAGGCCCAGCAAGTAAGACAACTACTGGTCGAAAAGACGAATTTGGTATTCAACCAGTTCGACGCGATCATTTTACCGACCGCTCCCACCCCCGCCTTCAAGCTGGGCGAAAAAATGGACGATCCCATCGCCATGTACCTGGCTGACATTTTTACAGTTTTCTCCAACCTAACCGGCATTCCCGGTATCTCAATCCCGCTTTTTTGGCACAGTAATGGCATGCCTTATGGGCTGCAGGTTATGACAAACCGATTTCGCGAATTATCTTTGCTCCAGCTATCCCAACAATGGATGCTGCAGTACAGGTTCGCCGGCTAACATGAAAGGCCATAATTTTCGACTCCCGGCGTTATCCATCTGCACCTATTTCCTTCTATCCTATCAAAGACGATCCTTTACCTATTTAAAACATCACCGTTTAATCCATACCTGAGAGTCGGCATTGTTGTGCTAAAAAAACGATGATGAAAAGAAAGCTAGTTTATGCCAGCGTTTTCGGACTGGTGTGTTTACTCATGGCGTTTGATACCGGAGGAAAGAAAAAGACCTCCAGCCAAAAGCCTGCAGCCAAATCAACACAAGGAAGGAAATTAAAGGCGACAATCGTGTTAAATGACACGATTCAATCTCCTGCTAAGTCAGATTCACTGTCTGATCCGGGTTTTACCGCTTTGTTCGAGAACAGCTCGAGCGTGAGGCTGAATCCCCGTGCCATCAGCTTTGTTCAGGACTACATGGAGAAGAATACAGAAGACCTGATGGAAATCAAGGAGTGGGGTCGTCCTTACTTTACCATGATGGAGAACATCCTGGGTAAATATGGTCTGCCTACCGAGCTGAAATACCTGGCCGTGATCGAATCAAGGCTCAAGCGTTCAGCAGTTTCCTGGGCAGGCGCCGTAGGTCCCTGGCAACTGATGCCAGCCACCGCCCGTATCCTTGGTCTTAAAGTAAGCCAAAGCTACGACGAACGGAAGGACTACACCAAGAGCACCCATGCAGCCGCCAAATACCTCAAGGATCTCTATAATGAGTTTGGTGACTGGTTATTGGTAATCGCTGCCTACAACGGGGGCCCCGGCAACGTGTACAGCGCTATCCGTAAAAGCGGTAGCCGCAATTTCTGGAACCTGCAGTATTACCTGCCGGCCGAATCCAGAACCCACGTCAAGAAGTTTATCGGAACGCATTATATCTTTGAAGGTCAAGGTAGTGTAACCACCCTGACCAAGGCTGAGGCGACCGAACAAATGGGAGTTACTGCCACTTACCTGTTGCGCAGAAACCTGAGCACGGAAGAAATGACCGCCGCCAAGAGCGTTACGGTTTCCGGTAAATACCATTCTTCGGTGATCGCCCGTCACATTGCGATGGATGCCAATACTTTCGAGCGGTATAACCCCGATTTCGACAAGAAGATGGCCAGCGCCGACAACGCGTACGAACTGAAACTGCCCGTTGACAAAATGGAGCTGTTCCAGGCCAACAAATACGCCATCCTGAACGAATCAGTTCAGTTGTTGCTGAGCGGCGCCACCGTCGCCAACAAAGACGCGAGATAATCGACTTTATATATTCGGGGCGGGCTATTTCTGAGAAAATAGCCCGCCCTTTTCTTTTGCCCCTATCCAGGCTGGTCAGCCACCTCCTTTACAAATTGCCGATGCTTACCAGGTAGCATAGCCAGTCCGGCACGCTTATACATCCCCAGCTCCCCTATGATCCCTATCTCTATCAACTACTACCCATAACCAGCCAAAGAAGGCTTCAGGATCAGTCTGTTTCATCCCGGCAGTTGGTCTTCTTATGGTCTCTCCATACTAGGATGTCCCGTAGATATCCCGTATATGTTCCGTAGATATCTCGTATATATCCCGTCTCTATATAGATACGGGACATCTACGGAATATCTTGGAGTCATCAACTTGTTAACAACGAGACATCTTATCAGTTGGGGAGTACTTAACCTGCACCTGCTAAGGATCATCCTACGCCTGAGGCAATTGCCGGCCTGGCAAGGGATTCACCATCACCTGCCTTGCTAAATGCCTAACAAATAACCTTCAATGCCTTTCAGGCACTCATGAACCAATAAATAAAATTGAAAATCAAAAGAGCGGCTTAACTACCCGCCAATACCCGGCGAATGGCGGCTGCCTTGAGCAGGCATTCCTCATATTCGCCCTGCGGGTCACTGTAAAAGGTAATGCCGGAACCTACCTGGTAAGAAAGGTAAGCCGTAGCAGCGTTGTAGAAGATGCTGCGGATAACAACATTGAAGTCGAAGTTGCCGTCGGGGGTAATATACCCTACCGAGCCGGAGAACAGGCCGCGGCGGGTACGCTCATATTGTTCGATCAATTCCATGACCCGCCGCTTAGGGGCTCCCGTCATGGATCCCATGGGGAAGGTTTGCCGGATGGCCTCTACCCAATGCAGATCGGCGCGCAGCACACCACTGATGGTCGAGATCATTTGGTGCACCTGCGGAAAACTATAGATACCAAACAGCTCATCCACCTGCACACTCCCTTCCTCACAAACACGTGAAAGATCATTGCGCACCAGGTCCACCACCATCACATTCTCCGACCGGTCTTTGGCGCTATGGTACAACTGCTTTCTGTTACGCTCGTCGCCCTCGGCACTTTGTAAATCACGCTGCCAGGTTCCTTTGATCGGTTGGGAAAATAAACGGCGGCCTTCTTTCTTTATATAACGTTCAGGGCTTGCACACAACAAGTAACGTTCTTCCGATTTGTAAAAAGCTGCAAATGGATTGGGTGAAGCCAGGCACAGTCGCTCATACACCGCGACCGGATCGAGGTAAACCTGGGTCGCGTAAAACTCCTGGCAGAAATTGATCTCGTAGCAGTCGCCCCGCAGGATATGCCGCTGCAGATTACGGATCACCTGCAGGTATTCGTCTTGTGTAAACCTGGCCTGTATCGGCACATCGGTATGCGCTGCGCGATCAACAGGGATAACGGTGGCCATGATAGCATCAAAAACTACTTCCGCCGATTCATCACCGATCGTTCCGATCAGCATTGAATCATGGTGCAGCAACACAACTACTTCAGGTACAAAAAAACCAAGGTCAGGAAAACCGATGCCATCGGGATTTGTGCTCTCAGGCACTTCCATTTCACGCTTGAGATCGTAGGACAGATGGCCGAAAAGCCAGTCCTGGTGGGCATCGTAGAAGGATTGTAGCCGATCGAAAGCCTGTTCGCCGGCTTTCACCTCGAGCAGGTGAGCAGCACCAGCTGCCAGCAAACATTCATAGTTCTGCAGCGAGGATGGGTACTGCTGGTTATCCAAGAAACAACAAATGTTGAACCGGTTACACCAGCTCAACATTTGCAATTTAGTTTGCTGAATATCTTTAATCGGGAATGAAGTAAAACTTCTGTTCACTATTACAAAGCGCCTCAGCAACGCATTAATTAGAAATCATCTTCTTCGTCATCGAAACCACGATCATTGAAGAGGTCCATGTCTTTGAACTCATCATCAATGCCGAGATCATCGTCATCTTTAGCACCACGCTTGCCACCACCTCCACCGCCACCAGTGGAACCACCGGAGCCAGCTTTCTTGGTCTTAGACTTGGGCAAATCAAATTCTTCGAAGTCAGGATCCCACTCCTCTTCTTCCTCTACTTTGTCCCAATCATCTACTTCATCATCATCGCCTGCGTCATCATCGTCGTCATCATCATCCTCGTCTTTTTTCTTAGACGCAGTTTTGCTTCCTTTCTTGGAGGCTTTGGGTGTTGTTTCGGCATCGTCATCCTCAAGGTCTTCATCATCCTCATCCTCTTCCTTTTTAGATTTTGGTGAGGCTTTCTTAGGAGTTTCCTTAGAAGACTTTGGTGCAGGGCTTTCGCCGGTCTTTTTTTCTTTGTCAGATTTTGCTGCCATTGTCTGGTAAGATTATGCTGTAAATTTCAGCGAACTTTTTTATTCGCCAAACTTTTTTATTAAAAAATTTTACTGTCTAAAATGCTATTCAGCACACTCTTAAATTAACCAAAAATTTCAATCTCCGCAAAGTCTTTTAGCCTGTGCCGTGGCTTCCTTCAACGCTACTTCAGTAAGATACAGTGCCGGATGAAAAAAGCCAAGATTTTACCAGAAATACTATATTTCTATTAATTGATCCCTACCGGGTCCATTGGAAATATAAGCTACATTAACGCCGAGGTATTGATTGATGAAAGCAACATACTCTTTCATGACACCTGGCAGCTCTGCAGCCGTCTTCATTTTAGTTACATCCTGCTTCCAGCCTTTGAATGACTTCAGCTCGGGCTCGATGTTTACCTTGGTCATCTGGAAAGGCACCTGATCGGTCTTTTCGCCATTGACTACATAAGACGTACATACCTTCAGCTCATCGAAAGCGTCCAGTACATCCGCTTTGGTCATCACCAGCTTGGTTACACCATTTACCATACAGGCAAAGTTAAGTGCTACCAGGTCAATCCAACCGCAACGACGGGGACGACCAGTTGTTGCACCGAACTCGTTACCGATCTTACGCAGCTCTTCGCCGGTAGCATCGTGCAATTCGGTCGGGAATGGACCACTGCCTACGCGGGTGCAGTAAGCCTTGGTAACACCGATCACGTCGCGGATCTTTTGCGGAGCAACGCCCAAACCGGTACAAACACCGGCAGAGATGGTATTGGAAGAAGTCACGAAGGGGAAAGTACCGAAGTCAACATCGAGCATACTGCCCTGTGCACCTTCAGCCAGCACTTTCTTACCTGCCCTGATCTTATCATTGATAAAGTATTCGCCATTAACGATCTTGAACTGACGCATGAAGTCGATGGCATCGAAGAATTCTTCTTCCCAGGCAGAAATATCCTCATGGAAGTTCATGCTGTCGAGCAGCTTCTGGTGCTTCAGGCGCAGCTTGATATACTGGGTAGTGAAGCTCTTATCGAGCAGGTCACCTACTCGCAGACCATTACGACCCGTCTTGTCCATATATGCCGGTCCGATACCTTTCAGGGTAGAACCGATCTTCTCATTGCCTTTCTGTAATTCAGAAGCTTTATCCAGCGCCCGGTGAGTAGGCAGGATCAAATGGGTTCTTTCAGAAATATATAAGTTCTTGCGAAAGTCGACACCAAAAGATGACACGATATCACACTCCCTGCGGAGGGTTACGGCATCCAGTACCACACCATTACCGATGAGGTTGGTGGTATTCTCATGGAATATGCCGGAAGGGATCTGGTGCAATACCACCTTTTTGTCTTGTACGTACAGTGTATGACCCGCATTCGGGCCACCCTGGAAACGGGCAATCACATCGTAATCAGGAGCAAAATAGTCCACGATTTTCCCTTTGCCTTCATCGCCCCACTGAAGACCTAATAAAACATCAACCATCTATCTGAGTATTTGTATGATTTGCAGAACCCGTTAAGCAACGGGAGGGCAAAAATAGGCGAATGTGGTAAAAGCCAGAAATAAAAAACCTGACAGGTTTTACCATGTACAGCCAGATAGCTGTCGCAGGTATTCCTGTCAGGCGCTTAGGTTTCAACTCATTAGTTCTCGGTCAGCGGCAGCGGGAATTTCTCCCATACATCATCCCCTGCCCGGTCGAGCGGTAGTTGCCCCAGATTACCGTACCGCCGCATGTCTACCCAACGATGGCCCTCAAAATACAGGGAATAGCGACGTTGGAACAACATTTCCGTGATCAGCGCAGCCTGGGTGACCGCCCCCGAATATACCGCCAGATTATGCCCCGTCCGTATCCGGTTGAGGGCAACAATCGCGTCTGGTAGCTGGGTCTGATTGATCTTGGCCTCTGCATAGATCAGGATCAGCTCTTCATTGCGAATGATCGGCATAGACGCTGTACTGGATGTATAGACCCATACATCGCGGTTGCTCGTGAGCCCATCCAGGGAGGCTGCCGACGTACGTAAGGTAGCCTTGGCGATTCGGTCATCACCCGGTGTGATATTGGCCGCAAAAGAGGGATGCGCCAGCCTGATCTCCCCGGTATTGTTTTGTGGAAAAAAGGTTAGGTTGAGCTGATCATTGGGACCGCTGGAAAAGACATGGTAGGCACCCGTCGTAAACGAACCATTGAGGCTGAAAAACGACTCATTGAGCGCTGTCAACGCCGGCCCCCACTGCTTGCGATATACAGCCACCCGGGCAGCCAGTGCCCGGTTGAACTTGATCAACCCGGCAGCATCATTCAATCCATCAAAACCCGACGACAAGGTAAAGGCAATCGTAGACCCGGTGAGATCTGTCTTTGCTTCATCCAGCATGGCAGCAATCTGCGTCAGCGCGTCTTCATAGGGTACGAATGCTCCCAGCTTGTCCGGATCATTGACATCTATCCTTACCCCGTTGGTATAAGTAAGGTTCAGGTTCAGCAACAGGTGATAAGCCTTGATGGTCTTGGCAAAACCCAGGTAACCTTTCTTCTCTTCCGGAAAGATCAACGTAGAATTATTGGCCGCATCGATCAGGATATTACAATTCTTGACCACGCGGTACCGGGCATTCCAGGGATTGGTGAGATAAAACGTATTGTTGTTGAGGGTGGCATTACCCCCACCCAGCAGATCACTGGTATACCGCGGTTCGGATCCAGCAAACCGATACATTTCACGGCCGATCATCCCTACCGCATCGAGGTAAAAATCGATGGAATTACGCATACCCGACTCGGTACCCGTAACCACGTTGTTCAGCTGAAACTTTGTGGCATTGGACGACAACTCTTCGATCGTAGAACCATTCAGGCTACCGATCTCCTTCTTACAGGATGCCCCCAACCCCATCAGGGCCAGCAGATATAGAACCGATACTATTTTTGAATTCTTCATGATGACGATTTTTGAAATTAGAAATCAACCAACAGGTGGAAGGTGGCACGTTTGGAAGCAGGAAATGGCATTACGTCAACACCGGTCGAAAAGCCGGTACCGAAGTTGGACACCTCGGGATCATAATTGCTGTACTTCGTGCTCGTGAAATAGTTGTTGGCCGACACCCCTACCCGTACACTCTTGATAAAATCGATCGGCATTTTGGGCAGGGTATAATACAACGCCACTTCCCGCAAACGGAGATAACCTGCCTCCTGTACAAAAGGCCGGGCAGTAACGCCTACCAGGGCCGCGCGTGCAGGTCCCTTCGCTTTTCCATCAGCACCAATGTCATCGTAATCGGGCGTAGTACTACCCAGGTCGGTCAATAACTGGCTCAGGTTGATCACGTCGCCCTTATGCTTCCAGTGAAACAGCCAGCGGAGGCTGAAGCCATTCAGGAAGTTCAACTCATTGAACCAGTTCATCTGGAACCGGGGTTCTGCATCCCCCAGCTTGATCACGCCATTGGTTCCATCGATACCAACGATCTGCGTGGCCGATTGCCCTTCTTCGATTTTGAAGTTGCCGAGTGTATTGCCGAATGCTCCCAATACCACGGGAGCCACATCCAGCTGGGTAACCTTGGAACGATTGAGCCAGAAATTGAGGGTCGTATTCCACCGAACGCTTTTGGTAGCCACGGGTTGTGCGTTCACACTCACTTCCAGCCCCCTGTTGCGCAGGTTACCGGCATTGACCCATTCGGTACTAAAGCCCGTAGAGCCAGCTACCGGTCGCTGCAACAGGAAGTCTTTGATGCGTTTGTCATAGACAGTTACTTCAAAATTGAGTCGACTGTTGAGCAGACTGAAGTCGACACCTGCTTCCAGCTCAGAGGTCCGCTCGGGCGCGATATCGGGAGAGCCACGCAACGTACTCACCAGCAAGCCCGTGGTGGCGTCGATATTGAAGATGTTCATCAGGGTAAACTTGCTGCCGAATGCCGGGAAGTTACCCGCCTGGCCATAAGCGGCCCGGATCTTCAGGTTACTGAACGGACCTCCGTCGAGGATGGAGTTAGTAAGGTTCCAGGAAAAAGCCGCTTTGGGATAAGCATAATATTTATTGGGGTCGCCGTTATTGGTCGACTTGTCGAAACGTACACCCGCGGTCAGGGTGATGGCGTCGATGATGCCTACTTCTTCCTGTACAAAGATGCCATTATCCTGGTACTTGTTACGAAGCTGGTTGGCCGTCAAAGCACTGGCCTGGTCTACATTGGTTTGCCCGGCCACGATCTTGGTAGCCACATTGAGCAGGTTGTTGTAATCGCCCTGCTCCTGGGTGATACCGGCAGACGTGGTAAAGTTCAAATTGGGCGAAGCAGCCAGGTTATTGACCAATGACAAAATATAATTGGCATTGAGGCTACGGGTAAGCCCCTGTACATTGGTACCCTGGTTTACCTGCTGAAACTGCAGGGAGTTGGGAAACAGGGCTGTTGTTTTCAGGCTATAAAAATCGATCCCTCCCCGACCAATGAACCGGGTGGTGGAGTTGGTCGATTTCTGAAAGATCGCATCGACGTTGATGCCTGTTACAAAACGGTCTACCGCTTCATTGTTGGTAACCAGGTCGCGGCTTTGTATCGGATTGGAAGCACTGTATTTGTTGCGGGGATAGTTGCCCAAAGCGTCGGGGTGCAGCTCTGTAAAACTGGGCGTGGAAGAAAGCGCTACCCCAAATGTTACCGAGTTGTTGTCATTGTTGGTTAGCGCCCTGTCAGCAGAAGAATTGATGTAATTGGCACTGACACCGATCTTGACATTGTCATTGAGGCGATGGTCGACATTCAGGCGGAGACCGCTGTTACGGTAACCGGTACGTTTCACTATGCCTTCTTCATCCTTCTGAAAGGCGGAGAAAAAGAAGGAGGTCTTTTCCCCGCCACCGCTCACACTGATGGAGGAGTTACGGGTAAATCCTGTTTGACCATACATTTCTTTCTCATAGTCATAGATCTTTCCCGCTGCCTGCGCATCGAGAAACTCTTGCCGACGAGCGGCACGGGTAGGTGCATCATTGCCGCCGAGTTCTTCCGCACGCTCTGCGGTCCAGGTGCGGTTACCCAGTAGTTTCCTGATCTTGACAAATCCAAGATCCTGTGCAAAGCTCACTTTTGTTTGCCCTGCCTTACCGCGCTTGGTAGTGATCAACACTACACCAGCAGCCGCTTTGGAACCGTAGATAGCAGCAGCAGAGGCGCCTTTCAATATCTCTATATTCTCGATATCCTCCGCACGAATATCCGCAATACGGCTGGAGGGGTTATCCTGGTTGGAGGAGCTACCACCTCTGGCAGCACCTGTTACACTGTTTAAGCCAGCGGGGGTAGAGGAGTTATCGATGAACACCCCGTCAATGACATACAGTGGTTGTGTATTACCAAATACAGACGTTACCCCCCGCAGCTTGATAGAAATACCACCACCCGGAGCGCCGGAGTTGGCATTGATATAAGCCCCCGTTACTTTACCGTTCATGGCAGCATCCAGGGTTTGGGCAGGTGCGCCACCCGTCAGGTCTTTGCTGGAAATAGTGGCCACAGCATTTGCCAGGTTCTTTCTTTTTACACTGGTAGCCAGACCGGTTACAATTACTTCATCGAGTTTGCCGACATCTTCGGTCAACTGTACCGACAGGGTTGCGTTAGCGGCCGTAACGGAAATGGTTTGTGATTTGAAACTAACGGCGGAGATCTCGAGCGTACCTCCATTGCCCGGTAAGGTCAACGTAAACTTACCGTTGGCGTCGGAGGAGGTACCGAGGTTGGAGTTCCTGAGCCTGACAGAGGCCCCCGGAACCGGCTTGCCGGTTCCATCGGTGACCGTACCCGACACAGGCACTTGCGCCCATAGCAGTGTGGGCAGCGAAGCGATCATGAATACAAGCAGGGCTTGTTTCAACATTTGTCTCATGCTGATGTAGCTTTTTGTTAAGAAATGTGTTGTAAGGATCGGGTACAGGCATAGTGATGCCAGTACCGCAATTTGTCGAAAACGGTCAGGGGAGGGTTGCTATCGTCCGGCAGCTGGTGCAGCACATTGAAAGGCAAGGCAATGCCAATCCCATGCAGCATCGGCTACGGATCGTTGAAAGTCTTAGTCAGGAAGGAGAATGTATCACGTCAGGGAGAGAAGAGGTAACTAGGTTACCATACTGCAGGTCTTTCTCATGTTGGTTCGTTTTGGATGGTCAATAATGTGATTTCGTATAAAGGATATATAACTCAAGACAGAACAATACTGTCATAAGCTGCATAGCCGCACGGATAGCAGAGGGGTATTACAGGTGTGTTTGTATAACTATAACCAGGATACTAAGATAGGGAAAATAACCATCCAGCCTACTGCATCAGTTTTCGGTATCGTACCTGTCGACGGTTTCGATACCGGGCAGCCTTTTAAGCCTTTCCACCAGGTCATCCAACTCTTCTTTGTCATGAATGTAAACCCTTACATTACCATAGAAAAGGCCATCCTTTGCCTCGATGGTCATGGCGTTGATGTTGATCTTCATTTCGCCCGAGATCAGGTTGGTGATCTTGTGAATGACACCCACATCATCGATACCGACGATCTTGAGGCCGGTGAGGAAGGATATCTCTTTGTTCCTGGCCCATTTGGTCTTCACCACGCGGTGACCGTAGTTGGAAAGGAGCTTGGTCGCATTGGGGCAGTTGGTGCGGTGAATAGTAAGACCTTTACCAGTTGTCACGAAGCCAAACACGTCGTCGCCGGGGATGGGTTTACAACAGTTGGCCAGCGTGTACATGATCTTATCACTGCTCTCCCCGAAGATGATGAGCTCCGCATCTTTTTTGGGGATACCGGCATCTACCTTGGGTTCTGTGACCGGCTTTACGGGCTTGGGAGGCTCCAGCTTATCACCCAATACCTGGAAGTCTTTCAACTCCTTCAGGTCGATCGCCTTGATGGAGATCTGATAATATAGATCGAGGGGAGATTGCAGTTTATAGAAAACGGTCAGAATATCGACATTGTGCTGATTGAAGGCCGCGCCCATGCCTTCCATTTTGCGCTGGAGGGTGTACTTACCCTCATCGGCCACCTTGCGCTTTTCTTCCTTCAGCGCGTCTTTGATCTTGCTTTTGGCCTTGGCTGTCACCACGAGGTTGAGCCAATCTTCCGAAGGTTTTTGCTTGGCGGAAGTAATGATCTCTACCTGGTCACCGCTACGCAATTTATGGCTGATGGGTACCAGCTTGTGGTTGACCTTGGCACCAATACATTGCGAGCCTACGGCACTATGGATAGAGAAGGCGAAATCGAGTGCGGTGGAGTTTACCGGCAACATCTTGACATCACCCTTGGGCGTATAGACATAGATCTCTTCTGCCAGGAAACTTGTTTTGAAGTCTTGCAGAAAATCGATGGAATCGTTATCGGGATTGTTGAGTACTTCGCGGATCTGCTGGAACCATTTGTCGAAGCGGCTTTCATCATTGGTTCCTTCCTTGTATTTCCAGTGGGCAGCCAGGCCTTTCTCGGCGATCTCGTTCATCCGTTTGGTACGTACCTGCACCTCCACCCATTTACCCTGGGGACCCATCACGGTGGTATGCAGCGCCTCGTAACCGTTCGATTTCGGGTTACTGAGCCAGTCGCGTAAACGTTCTGGCGAAGGCGTGTATTCGTCAGTAATAATGGAGTATACTTTCCAACAGGCTTCTTTCTCCTTATCGGGGGTAGTATTGAGGATTACCCGGATGGCAAACAGGTCGTATACTTCTTCGAAGGATACGCCTTTCTTTTTCATCTTGTTCCAGATCGAGTGGATGCTCTTGGGGCGGCCGTAGATCTCAAACTCGTAGTTGATCTTCTCGAGTTTTTCACGCACCGGGCGGATGAATTCGTTAATGTACCTGGAGCGCTCCCTTTTGGTTTCGGCCAGCTTACGCGCAATCTCACGGTAAGCTTCCGGCTCGAGGTATTTCATCGACAGGTCTTCCATCTCCGTTTTAACGTTGTATAAACCCATACGGTGAGCGAGTGGGCCATACACATAAACAGTTTCGGAAGCTATTTTCAATTGCTTTTCCCGCTTCATGCTGTCGAGCGTGCGCATATTGTGCAGGCGATCGCTCAGCTTAATGAGGATGACGCGTGGATCATCGGTGAGGGTCAGCAATATCTTTTTGAAGTTTTCTGCCTGCTGCGAGAGGTTGACATCTATGACGTTCGAAATTTTGGTAAGACCGTCTACGATCCGGGCGATCTCCGATCCGAATTCGCGCTCGATGTCTTCCAGGGTGATATCGGTATCTTCTACCGTATCGTGCAGCAAAGCACAGATAGAAGAACGAACACCCAAACCAATCTCCTCTACACCGATGCGCGCAACAGCCAGCGGGTGCAGGATATAGGGTTCACCGCTTTTGCGCCGCATGGTCTTGTGCGCATCCGCTGCCATTTCGAAAGCATGACGCAATAGTTCTTTATCGCCTGGCTTGAGTTTGGGTTTCAGGGAACGCAACAAGGCCCGGTATTCACGAAGTATCAGTTTTTTCTCTTGCTCCTCGTTCAGATTGTATTTCGGTATCGCGGCTACAGTATCCATATATCTATTCCAACGAATTTACACTAAAAGAAAGTGTTTTTCTGCTTTTGGTTAAAACTCCTACTTTTGCACTCCTTTTTACCGTAATTTGGCAATCAGGTAGTTCTTAAATGCGCTTGGGGATGTGGCGAAACTGGCAGACGCACTAGACTTAGGATCTAGCGGGGCGACCCATGCAGGTTCGATTCCTGTCATCCCCACCCTTTAATTTACGTAGAAGGCCTGTAAATATCAATTTACAGGCTTTTTTATTTGTGGTATTGCATGGACAATCATAGTCCAAAAGGAGTGCCGGACTCAATTAATTACCGACGGCTGCCGTAACTGCAGCGCATTCCGGCAGCCGCTGCCATTCGCAATAACTTTTACAAGGTTCAAATCTTCTACAGCTAGTTCGCTCAATGGATATGCTGGTACACGGCAAACACTTTCCAAAAGGTCCTGGGCTGTTCGAAATCGAAAGTCAGCTTTTTGAAGTCGTTTAACACGAGCTCGATGGGGCCGCCGTCCATTTCGTAGCGACCGAGCATAATTTCCCGCTCGGCGGTATACAACCCCGTTTTGTGGTGACACAAATGAATGTTCTGCTGGGTCACCTCTTCAAAGACGAGTACATCGTGCATTTGGTACGCAGGTAGGGAGGCGTGGTGGGCTATGTTCTGATTGAAAGTAAGGGCGATCAGGTTATGGTTGTTGGTTTCGGGTAATACCAGTTTGGGGAAAGCCGCCCAATCATTAAAGGCCAACTCCTGGTAACAGCATTTCATGTAGATATTGTCATTGATAAAAGGCACCTCCCGGAGCTGCAACCGGATGATGTGGTTCTCTTCCTCGAGCAGTTTATCGCCGTTAAACTTCAATATCTCATTGATCGTCAGGTTCTGGGTGATAAAATGCTCTACCGGAATGCCAAAATAATTTGCAATTCGGACCACCGTTTCGATCCTTGGCTCGGCCCGATTTTCCTCATAGGAGGAAATATTACCCCTGGTGAGCTCAAACAGGTCGGCGAAAGCCTGCTGGCTCAGCCCTTTGGTAGTACGTATCTTCTTGATATTGACACCCAGTTTTGTCATACAGAACTATAAATGTAATTATTTTTATCCCAATTGCAAATATTTTTTGCAAACCTAATTTCTCTTTTGTAGATTTGGAAAGGAAAGTATGAAACCATTGCCGATGAACTACATGGATACCATTGAAGAATTCGCAAAACGGTTACAGTGCCGGATACTTTACCGGAATGACCAGCACGGGATCCTCAAAATCGACAACCAGGCCGATGGCATCAACAACCTGATCATTGGCATAGCCCCTCCGATCCTGATCATGGAACAGTTTCTGTTCTCCTTCCAGCACGACAATCCCGGCATGTTCAAAAAACTGCTGCAAAAGAACAGGGATACCATCCATGGAGCTTTTGTGATCAATGAAGAAGGCAATAAGGTCTTATTCAGGTATACGATGCAACTGGGAAATATCGACTACAACGAGTTTGAAGGCGCCATCAACTCGCTTGGTCTGCTGCTCAGTGAATTTTCCGAGCAGATCATCGAGTTTTCGAAGTCGTAGGCAGTCGATTACACAAATACACTAACATTAAAATATTCAGTCATGAACATTTTCAAACGACTATTCAGAATCGGACAGGCAGAAATACATGCCGCTGTCGAGAAAATGGAAGACCCTATCAAGATGACAGAACAGGGGCTGCGGGAGCTGCGCGAAGACCTGGTGGAGGCTACCGAAGCCTATGCCAAAGTAAAAGCGCTGGCCATCCGGACTGAAAATGAGCAGCAACAATGCCAGAAGGAATCGTTGGTGTACGCAGAAAAGGCCATCCTGATCATGCAAAAAGCCCAGGTAGGCCAGGTAGAGATCGGCAAGGCAGAAGACCTGGCCCGCGAAGCGCTTTCCTTGCGCCGGAAATTTTATGCCGAATCGGAGGAACTAGGCATACAGGTTAGTACCTTGCAGCAGTCGTCTAAAGAAATGTTGAGGAATACTGAAATATTAAAGGAAAACCTCGACAAATGGGAGAAAGAATTAAGAACCCTGAAGGCCAGGGTGAAAGTGAGCAAGGCTACCGAACAGGTCAATAAACAACTGGCCCAGCTCGACAACAACGGCACCGTTGCCATGCTGGAGCGTATGAAGGCCAAAGTAGAGGACCAGGAAGCCCTTTCCAAAGCCTATGGAGAGATTGCCCGCGGAAAACACAGTTTAAAAGACGAACTGAACGCTATTTTGAAAGATGATACGTTATCTATAGAAAAAGATCTCAAAGCCATCAAAGAAAAATTGGGCATAAACGACAATCCCTAACAGCCTATGACGTCATTCGTCCACCTGCTTTTCAATCCCCTCAGCAACGCCATCATGACCGTGCTGTCTGGCATCACGGCAATCTATTGGCTCTTTACTTTTATCGCCGGCGGCCTGTTTCACGACGGGCACCACATCGACCATCACCTGGATATTCATGGAGCGGACATCGACACAGATACCGATGCCGATCTGCACGACTCGATCGGCGATAAATCCTTCCTGCACAAAACGCTTGATTATGTCAACATCGGCAAAGTGCCGTTCATGATCATCCTGTCGACCTTCAAGTTCATTGCCTGGATCGTTACGCTGATCTCCTCCATTGTCCTGGACCTGGCAGCCTGGGGCTGGAAATCGGTGCTAATCCTGGCACCGGTATCCCTGATCGCCTATTTCCTCACCCGCTACGCGACCAAGCCGCTGGTAAAAATCTATTACGCCATGGGATACAATGGAGAAGAAGCACATGAATTGCTGGGACGCACGGCCCGCATGAAGTCGACCATCGCCGGCGACAAGATCGGAGCCGCCGAGCTGCAGATCCAGAGCGACGTAATCCGCATCAACGTTAAAAGCAAAACTGGCGAAGCCATTCAATACAATGCAGAAGTTATGATCGCCGATGAATCGGCCGACCGCAAATACTACTACGTGGTACCGGAAATCAACCTGAACAATATCGTATAAGCCGACTATATAACCTGACAACACAACTCATTACTTAAACCTCTACAACAAAAACAACTTTATGGGAGCAATCGGAGGCATCACCTTACTGGTCATCGGAGGAATTGTTTTTCTGATATTCATTTTACTGTTTGCATTCGCTACTTTTTACAAGAAGATACCTCAGGGTAAAGCCATTGTACGTACCGGTGTGGGCGGCGGCAAGGTAGCCTTCAACAAGGGTATGTACGTGATCCCCATCCTGCACAAAATGGAGATCATGGATATCTCAGTAAAGAAACTACAGATCGACCGGGAAGAGAACGACGGCCTGATCTGTAAAGACAATATACGGGCCGATATCAAAGTGGCCTTCTTCGTTCGGGTAAACAAAAACGTCGACGACGTACTGAACGTAGCCCAGATCATCGGCACAGAAAGAGCCAGTGACGTAGACACTTTGCGTAACCTTTTTGAAGCGAAATTCTCCGAAGCCCTGAAAACAGTGGGTAAGAAATTCGACTTCATCGAACTGTACGAAGCCCGCAGGGAATTCAGAACCGAGATCCTCGACATCATCGGTACCGACCTCAACGGCTATATCCTCGATGACTGCGCCATCGACTACCTGGAGCAAACCGAGATCAAGTTCCTGAGCCCGCAGAACATCCTCGACTCGCAGGGTATCAAAAAGATCACCGAACTCACCGCCCAACAAAACATCAAGGCCAACCTGATCAAACGCGACGAAGAGAAAGTGATCAAAAAACAAGACGTGGAAGCCCGCGAAGCCATCCTCGAATTGGAGCGCCAGATGGCAGAAAAGGAAGAAAAGCAGAAAAGAGAGATCGACAATATACGTGCCCGCGAAAACGCCGAGATCGTTAAAGTACGGGAAGAAGAGCGCCTGAAGGCCCAGACCGTTCGGATCAAGACCGATGAAAGTCTGGCCGTACAGGAAGAAAACAAGCTGCGCCAGATCATCATCGCCGAGAAGAACAAACAACGTACCGACGCTGTAGAAACAGAAAGAGTGGAAAAAGACCGTGCCCTGGAAGCTACCGAACGCGAGAAGATCGTGACCCTCGCCCAGATCGAAAAAGAAAAGACTGTAGAAATAGAGCGCAAGAATATCCAGGACGTGATCAAAGAACGTGTACGACTGGAAAAAGGCGTGGTAGAAGAACAACAGGGAGTTAAGGACATCGAAGCTTTCCGCGCTGTTGAACGCGAAAAAACTGTAGGTATCACGCAAGCCAGCCGCCAGGCCGAAGAAAAACTGATTTTCACCGTAAAGCAGGCAGAAGCCGATAAGAAAGCAGCGGAAGAGAAAGCCCGTCAGATGATCATCGATGCCGAAGCGAAGAAAGAAGCCGCGGTAAAACAAGCGGAAGCCCGTAAGATACTGGCCGAAGCGCAAGCCCGCGAAGAAGCAACGCTCGGTTTGTCAGAAGCAGAAGTGATGATGGCGAAAGCAGAAGCAGTCGAAAGACAAGGAACCGTAGATGCAAACGTAATCGAGAAGATCGCGGAGGCGAAACGCAAGGAAGGACTTACCCAGGCGGAGGTAACCAAGGAAAAAGCCCTGGCAGAGGCCGCCGGTATTCAGGAAAAAGCAGAAGCCATGAAGAAACTGGATGCCGTGGGTAAAGATCACGAAGAATTCAAACTGCTCTTGCAGAAAGAAAAAGACATTGCGCTTGCACAAATACATATCCAGAAGGATATTGCCGATGCACAAGCCGATGTTCTCGGCGAGGCCCTCAAATCAGCCCGCATCGATATCGTCGGTGGCGAAACCATGTTCTTCCAGAACATCATCAACCAGATATCCAACGCCAAGGGCTTTGATCGCCTGATCAATGAAAGTGAAAATGCTACCCAAATAAAGAACGCACTGATCGGCGATGGCTCCACCAGTGGTGATCTACTGCAACGCATTAAAGGATTTGCCGAGAAGTACAATATCTCGACCAACGATATTAAGAACCTTACCATCTCCAGCCTGATCCTAAAGATGCAGCAACAGAGCGATGAAGGCGACCGCCCTTCCCTGCTCAACCTGGCCAACCTGGCGAGCAGTCTGGGTATTTCCAACAAGAAACTGAATTAATCCGGCCCTCGTGGCCTGGCACAGCATTGATACGGACAGCGGTATTATATTGAACGAACCACTTTTTTGATCGCATGGCAGGTACTGACAACAATACGCAACCCATACTGGATTCCGGCACCTATGAGATCATCCGCAGCCGGCTGGAAGAACAGCGGTTGGATCTCACGCAAAGATTGGCAAAGCTGAATACAACCCGCAAGGAAATATTCAATTCCTCAGGCTTCCAGCTGGTTGCCAACCAGCGCATTACCACCGACAACAATGGGGTGGCGCGTGGCATCATGGCATTCGGTGAACTGACCATTTTTGCCTACAATGTCCATTTCGGACTGCGGGAAGATATCAAGTTAAGTGATGTATTCAGTATCTATAAGTTCACGGGTGATCATTTCGAACAACAGCCACTGGGGCTCATAGAAGATAACAACTTCATTACAGATTTTACCAATCTCTATAAGTATTACCGCGATTCGATCTTTGCCAAGTTCACCAAAACGGAGAACTACCTGTACATGATCTTCCAGACCAGTAAAAGCCCCGACGACCGGAAGGCTTTTAAATGGTTGATCAAAAACGATAAGCTGCAATACATCGACGATCGCAGCATTCATGAAGTGCGCAAGGCACCACAGCACGATTTTCAGTGGATCAAGTCGGACCTCAGCAATCGCCGGCTGGGCCTGCACCCGCATATCTCCATCCTCGACAAAGTTTTTATCGAAGCCATTCATGGCGACATCACCTTCAAGATCGAGAACAATACCGATACCGGAAAAGGGATCTACGCCGAGCCGGTGCTCAACAAAGACCAGCAGCTGGATGACGCTGAGTATTACTATGCCGACCTGGGCAACCTCATCGCCATCAAGATCAAGCCCTACCAGGAAAGCTTCAGGACATATATCTTCAATGTTCGCACCAAACAGGTAGTGCCCATCCCCAGCCTGCTCGATGCCGGCATCCTGTTGCCCGACAACCAGGGCGTGATCTTCCCCAACGGCTATTACCTGCAGAACGGCGAATACAAGATCTTCGAATCGGACATTACCGACCTGGAATTCATCCGCAGTATGGCTTCACCAAATGGGGAAGACTTCCTGTATGTTTTCTACCAGAAAGCGACCAACACCTACGTGCTCATGTCGTACAACATGATCATTCAACAGGTGGAGACACCTATCGTTTGTAATGGTTTTACCGTTTTCGACGATGGCACCCTGGTCTATTTCCGGTCAGAAAACGAGGCCGTCAGGCATCACCAGGTGCAGATCTGGAAAACACCTTACACCCTGGTGTTGCAGGAAAATACGGCCATGAGCAACAATGTGCTGTATAAGATCGGCAACAAGTCCATTGTGAGCGCCATGAGCGAAAGCCAGGAGGTGATCCAGTTACTACTCAAAGAAGACAGTTACGAAGACCTTTACGAAGACATACACAAACGCGCCATCGACATCCTGGACTCTTATTTCTGGATCAGGGACGAAGCCACCTTCAATATAGCGGCGCCGCTGGCCCAGATCCGGGATATTGCCAATACCGCCATCGACGAGTTTGCCAAAGTACAGGCGCAGCGTCAACATGCCCGTGATGTACTGGCTGCGATGCAACAGCGCGTTGAACAATTGGTGATCGATATCAAGAATGCCTCGATCACCTCGCTCGATCAATTGGTGACCTTATTGGGTAAGACCCGCAGCACCCAGGGTGCGGTAATCGACCTGCTGAATGTAAAATACATCGACACTCAGGCGGTCAACGGTTTCAAGGAAACACTGCAACATTACAATGGCAGCCTGTCGCAGGACACCATCAAGTTCCTGCTGCGGGAAGAAGCATTCGTGCCTTACGAAAACCGTGTAGTCGAACAGAAAAAAGCGGTTGGCACGGTGGCCAAGGTTATAGATGCCCAGCCGATCGAAGCAGCGGTGAAAGCCATCGCCGGCGAACTGGAAATGCTGATCGATATCCTCAACAGCTTAAAGATCGAGGACACCACACAGACCACCCGGATCGTAGAGAAAATATCGGTCATTTTCTCTTCGCTCAACGAAGTGAAGGCCGACCTCGTGCGCACGATTACTGCCCTGCGCAGCAAAGAGTCCACCGGCGAGTTTCATGCCCAGCTCACCCTGCTCGACCAGAGCATCGTGAACTTCCTCGACCTGTCGACCTCTCCTGAAAAATGTGAAGACTATTTCACCAAGATCAGCATCCAGGTAGAAGAACTGGAAAGCAAGTTCGCCGACTTTGAAGAGTTTGTACTCAAAATTGCCGATAAGCGCGACGAGATCATCAAGGCCTTCAACGGCAAGAAAGAACTGCTGATCGCCCAGATCAATAAACGCACGACCGGATTGGAACAGATCGGTATGCGGGTGCTGAAGAACATTGAAAACAAGGCCCAATCTTTCGATAGCAAGGAAGCGATCTACGCCTTCTTTACGACCGACCTGATGATCGACAAGGTGCGGAGCCTGTCGGAAGAGTTGAGATCGCTGGGCGATGTGGCCAAGGCCGAAAACCTGGAAAACCTCGTCAAGGTCACCCAGGAAAACGCTTTGCGGAGCCTGAAAGACAAAACCGACCTGTTTGTCGATGGGCAGAATATCATATCACTGGGCACCTACAAGTTTATCGTCAACAAGCAAGTACTTGATCTGACCATCGTTCGCCGCAACGACCGGTTGTTCTACCACATGACCGGTACCAGCTTTTACCGGGAGATCAGCGCAGAAGCGCTGTATCAACACCGGTTTATCTGGGAACAGGATATTGTATCAGAAAATAATACCGTTTACCGATCAGAATACCTCGCCTATCAAACCCTGCAGCAGAGCAGGCAACAAGGCGCAGGCTGGAATGCAGAAGCCTATATCAATGAACAGACGGAAAGGGACTATGCCGCCGCCTATCTCAAAGGCGTACACAACAGCGACGCCCTTGTTATCTACAACGGTCTGAAAAAACTACAGGAAGAACTGGGTTTTCTTCAATACGCGCCTACCGTACGGGTGGCTGCACAGCTCTTCTGGTTTCAATTGGACAAAGCAGTTCGCAACAAATTGCAACAATTCATCACAGCAGCCTGGGCCATCCAGGATAGCTTTCCCGAAAGCAGGCAGACGGCTTTTGTTGAAAAAGAGATTGCAACCCGGTTTGCAGAGGCGACCATTGCTTACGGGTCTGTAGCCCCCGAAGATGTAGCCCGGTATCTCTACCTGGAGTTTTCCGTGGCACGCCAGTTCACTGGCAGCCAGCAGGCCTTTCAACTCAAAAAAGGATTCAAAGAATTCCTGCAAACCAAGAAGCGCACCGAACTCTTTTTACAGGAAGCTGGCAATATAGAGTTCAATACCACCGAGCGCTTTTTTATCATACAAAGCTGGCTGACGGCCTATTTAGAAACACAGCAGTTTGGTCAGGCTTATGAACCTTACATTGACGAGGCAGTTTGTATGCTGTTGTTCAAGGACCATCCGTATAAGGAACGTTCAGCATCGGATACCCTGCTACTGGAAGGGCTGAAGGGTACGCATGCCGTTATAGCGGAATCGAAGTACCAGCTCAATTTTCACCAGTTTGTCACCAAACTGCAGCAATACTTCCGGGAAGTGGTGCCGGCATTCACCGCCTTCAACCAACTGAAAGAACAGCTGGTAAAAACTTATAAGCTACAGTTGAAGATTAGTGAGTTTGAACCGAAGGTATTGAGCTCTTTTGTGCGCAACCGCCTCATCAATGAAGTGTATTTCCCGCTGATCGGCGCCAACCTGGCCAAACAGATCGGCGCAGCGGGCAATGACAAACGTACCGCCCGTATGGGCATGCTGTTGCTGGTGTCTCCACCCGGGTATGGAAAGACTACCCTGATGGAATACCTGGCCAAAACCATGGGGCTGCACTTTGTGAAGATCAATGGGCCTACCATCGGGCACCAGATCACTTCCATCGACCCGCTGGAAGCTTCCACCTCCGGCGCACGCGAAGAGTTGAAAAAGATCAACCTCTCTTTTGAAATGGCCGACAACGTCATGTTGTACGTCGACGATATTCAACACTGTAGTCCCGAATTCCTGCAGAAGTTCATTTCCCTGGCCGACGGACAGCGTAAGATGGATGGTATTTTTGAAGGCGACAGCAAGACCTATGACCTGCGTGGGAAAAGGTTTTGTGTGGTCATGGCCGGCAACCCGTATACGGAAAGCGGAGAACAGTTCAAGATACCCGACATGCTGGCCAACCGGGCTGATGTGTACAACCTGGGCGACGTGATTGGCGGATCGGACCAATTGTTCAAGCTGAGCCTGGTAGAGAATTCCGTGGCTGAAAACACCTATCTGCAGCGCATCACCAACCGCAGCTTTGAAGACCTCTATAAACTGATACAGTACATCGAAAGCCAGAGTGAAATGCTGCCTGAGCTGGAGGGCAATTACAACCGCCAGGAAACCGATGACGCCATCGCTGTACTGCGCAATGTATTGCGTATCCGGGAAGTGGTACTCCGCGTCAATCAGCAGTATATCGCCAGCGCAGCTATGAAAGATGCCTACCGCACCGAACCTCCATTCAAACTGCAGGGATCTTACCGCAACATGAACAAGATGGTGGGCAAGGTAGTGCCGCTCATGAACGTGGAAGAGATCGACACCCTGATACGTTCGCACTACGAAGGGGAGTCGCAAACCCTGACCTCCAATGCAGAGGCCAACCTGCTCAAATTAAAAGAGATTGCCGGGTTCATCACCGCTGAAGAAACGACACGCTGGACCGCCATTGTTGAGATATTCCGCAAGAACAATAAGTTCAGTGGTATGGAGGGCAATGACACTTCCGGACAAATGCTGATTCAATTGAGCTCTTTCAATGAACACCTGGAGGCCATTGCCCGGGCGATCCGGAAAGGGGATCAGTAGGCGGGAACTGGGTCCAGCTGATGAATAAGGTATATCGTTTTGAAACGGGTGGTATGCAGTTGCCAGCCGTGCTGGCGAGTTCAATAAGTATAGCACGCGCTGCTTTCGTGTGTGTCAGGTAGCAGTACGGCTCCACTTGCCGTCTTTTGTCGCCGGCTTCCGGACTATTGATATCGACAAAAGGCAGATTGGTATAACAGATTTTCTGTAACGCCATGACGAGGTTAGGTTTGCTTCGAGAATGGACTGTCCATTCCCATCAACCTTTCTTACCTTAACACCGCCGTCGGATAACGAGTAATGCCTTTTCAACTCTTCCATAAAAAACGTTTTCCCTTCAGCAAAGTCCTGTGGACGGTGCTTGTTTGTTATTTGTGCATCGTCGGCTTATCGGTTACCGTGGTGTATTTCTTTCCCGACCGGGGGAATCGACACCAGGAGTTGGGCATTTTGTTGACGCCCTATTACCTGATTAAGCTGGTGGTCAACACCTTGTTTTTTGCCGGCTTCTATTTTTACGCACTCAATTTCTTTTATCACCTGCTCAGTGAGAAGAAAGGATTCTTCTACTATTTCGGGGGCATATTGTTGTTTACGGCTATCTTCAATGGTTATTTCCTGGTCAACGACCTGCTGCGGCCAGATACGATCCAGGGTGCCTGGAGTGCCGTGGCCATGATTGCTTTCTTCGTCATGTGTTTACTCCTCTCTGCCCTGCCCGCACTGCTGATCGCCTTCATCGTGTACATCATCGATGAAAAGAAGCACCGTAAATTGCTGGAGGCGCAAAAACTACAGCTGGAGATAGAAAAAGCCCATGCCAACCTCAATTTCCTGAAGGCGCAGATCAATCCGCATTTTCTGCATAACACCCTTAATTTCCTGTATGCCAAATCACTCCCCTATTCGCCGGAGCTGTCGGAGGGCATCCTGACGTTAAGCGAGATCATGCGGTATGCGCTCAGCGATCCTGCGCGTGGTGAAGGGAAAGTAGCCCTGAAGGATGAAGTGGAGCACCTGCGCAATGTGATCAAAATAAACCAACTGCGGTACAACAATCACCTGCAGGTTTATTTCGAAGTGGACGGCGTTGTGAACGGTGTCACCATCATCCCCTTTGTGCTTATCACGATCGTTGAGAATGCTTTCAAACATGGCGACCTGAAGAGTATCGAGCAACCGATCGCCATCAGGCTGTCGATAGACAGCAAGGGCATTCATTTCTATTGCCGCAACAAAAAGAAGAAAGGTCCGCGGGAAATATCGACAGGTATTGGTCTCGACAATATCCGGAAAAGGCTCGACCTTGCTTATGCAGAGGGATATTCGTTGCAGATAAAGGACGAATATGATTTATACACCACCCAACTAAGCATTCAAACACCATGATACGCTGCCTGATCGTCGATGATGAGCAACACGCGCTCGATATACTGATACATTATATCGAACAAACTCCCCAGTTGGAAATGGTGGCCGCCACGACCAACCCCATCGAAGCGCTTCAGCTTGTCGCCACGCAGCCGGTAGACCTCGTTTTGCTCGACATCCAGATGCCCGAATTATCGGGTATGGATTTCATCCGGTCGATCAACGGGAAATGCAAGGTCATTCTAACGACAGCCTACAGCGAATTTGCCCTTGATGGTTATGAACTGGATGTGGTCGATTACCTGCTCAAACCCATCCGCCTGCCCCGGTTCCTTACTGCCATCCAGAAGGCTACTACAGCAATTGCAGCTTCCCGTCAAGCTGGTGGCACAACTACACCGGATGACGATTATATTTTTGTAAAAACGGAAACGAAAGGCAAGTTGCTAAAGATATCGTTGACGGATATCGACTACATCGAAGGCATGAAGAACTACGTGGCTATCTATACCGGCAATAAGAAAACATTGGTCTATACCAGCCTGAAAGAGATGGAGGAACGTTTGCCTGCACGTCGTTTCCTGCGTATCCATAAATCTTTTATCGTAGCTATAGACCGCATCACTGGTATCGAAGGCAATAAGGTAATGTTGAAGGGCATTCATGCAGAGATCATCACTGGCGACAATTACAAAGCCGAGCTAATGAAGATCGTTCGCGACAAAATGATCTGACAAGCCTGCACGTGATGACCTGACAAATAAGCACTGGGCAATTAACTACCCATTCTCATTAGTTCCAGCTATGCCCTGATGTAGCCGGCCGTCGGTCATCATGGCTGAGTTATCTATTTGCCTGCAATCCATACCCCAATGCGTTGGCAACGGGCAGCCTGGTATCCTTTTTTTGTGCCGGTACACCCCGACAACCTTTGGTATCTTTACGTAAACCTTTCTCCATGCAAACGATAATAGTTCCGGTCGATTTCTCTCCGGCTTCCCGCAACGCTGCCGTATTTGCTGCTGAACTGGCCCGACTGTTCAATAGCCGGCTGCTGCTGTTCCATGCTTATATGCTGCCGACACCCGTCAGTGAAGTGCCCTATGTAATGGTGACGGCCGATGAAATGCAGCGGGAGAACGAAGCCATGCTGAAAAAAGAAGCAGACACCCTGTTTGCCACCTACAGCGTACCGGTAGAATCCGTCGTCAGGATCGGGATCGCCTCGGACGAGATCAAGGAATTGAGCAAAGAAGCGGCTGGCGACCTCATCGTGATGGGTATGAAAGGAGCTGGTGGCCTGGATAAGATCATTGGCAGTACCACCACCAATGTGATCCGGAAGGTTAAGACACCGGTACTCATCATTCCACACGACGCGGGTTATAAGCCGATCGGTCATATCACGTATGCGAGTGACTTTAGCTATAAAACCGATATCAGTCTCTTCAGCCCCCTGCTAAAGATCGCCAAAACATTGGGTGCTGTTATCCATGTGCTGCATGTGCAGAAGAATGTGGTGAAAATCGAAGAGGTTTCAGGCCGTACCAATACGGAAAAAGCCTTGCAGGGATACAATTACGAGTTGGTCAATGTCACCAACCAGTCGGTAACACAGGGCATCAATGATTATTTGCAGCAACAGGAAAGTCAGCTGCTCGTGATGGTCGCCCATACCCACACCTTTTTTGAACGTATCTTTTCCAAAAGTCGCACCACTGCCATGGCGTACGAAAGCAAGATCCCGTTGCTCGTTCTGCAGGACAAGGCATAAGCCGGAAAGACGCTAAAACTGAACTTTTAGGGGCATTGGTAGCCCGCGGGGAGCCTGGAGAGCCGTCCCGGCGAATTTGTCATTACTGGCGGCAGGTCTGCCAAATCAATCCTAAAGCCTTCAAAATCTGACAAATAGACAATTTTCGAGGAGAAAGCCGTAATGGGATATGGTTTGCCTTTTGTACCCTATTGAGAATTTCCCGTACTTTTGCACCCCAATTTATAAAAAAAGCAATATGGCAACAGTTACCAGAGAGAATATAGGCCTGCTGAACGACAAGATCACTGTTAAAGTGGCCAAAGAAGACTATCTGCCTTCCTTTGAGAAAGCACTTAAGAATTATAGCAAAACAGCCAATATTCCTGGTTTCAGGAAAGGAATGGTTCCTACCGGCATGATCAAAAAGATGCATGGCCAGTCGGTATTCACCGACGAGGTACTGAGAACCGTTGAAAAACAACTCACCGATTTCATGCAGAATGAGAAGTTGGAGATCTTCGCCCAGCCGCTGCCCCTGCCTGAGAATGACGCCCGTCAACTGAACTTCAACGATCCTGCAGAATACGCTTTCGCGTTTGAAGTAGGTTTGAAACCCGAGTTCGCCGTAGCTGACCTCGCCGCAGAAAAAACTACCCGTTATAAAGTAACTGTTACCGAAGACATGATCAATGAAGAAGTTGATCGCCTGCGTTTACGTCACGGTAAAATGACCGATCCCGAAACAGTTACCGGCGACGACAACGTGCTGAACGTAACTTTCGTTGAAACCGACGAAGAAGGTAATGTGGTTGAAGGTGGTATCAAGAAAGACAACTCCCTGCTGGTAAAATACTTTGCAGAAAGCTTCCGCAATACCCTGCACGGTCGTAAGAAAGACGACGCTATTCAGGTTCAACTGAGCAAGGTATTCGACGAAAAAGAAAGAGAGTGGATCCTGGGCGACCTCGGTCTGGACAAAAATGATAAAGCTGCTGCCGACAAGTTCTTCAGCATGCAGATCACCAAGGTAGGCCATGTTGAAAAAGCTGAGCTGAACGAAGAGTTCTTCGAAGCAGCTTTCCCTGGCAAAGGTGTGAAGACAGAAGAAGAGTTCCGCAATACCGTAAAGGCAGAGATCGAATCATATTGGGATAAGCAAAGCAGCAACCACCTGCAGCACGAGCTGTACCACGTTCTGCTGGATCATACCAAGATCGAATTCCCCGAGAACTTCCTGAAACGTTGGATCCAGCAAGGTGGCGAATCCCCCAAGACTGCTGAGCAAGCAGAGCAGGAGTTCCCCACGTTCGCTAACCAACTGAAATGGACGCTGATCATCGATAAGCTGGTGCGCGATGCCAACATCGAAGTGAAGCCCGAAGACCTGCAGGCTTTCGCCAAAAACCAGTTGTTCCAGTACATGGGCATGCCTGGTGGCGCTGAAGAGCAGCCTTGGGTAGCTGACTACATCAACCGTATGATGCAGGACAGAAAGTTTGTAGAAGATGCTTACCACCGTATTCAGACGGAAAAAGTATTTGGCTGGGCTGAAACACAAGTGAAGGCTACTGATAAGCCCGTAACTGTGGAAGAGTTCACCAAAGAACTGGAAAAGCACCAACACCACCACCACTAGTAGATAAGTGCTGAAAAATACAAGCCATCCGCCTAGCGGGTGGCTTTTTTGTTGGCGGGCGATTCCCCTTAAGAGAGTAATCGCCCGTCTGTGCTGGCCTCTGGCCGCAGCCCAACACCTTAAAATATATACATTTTAATTTAAATGCAAAATCACCTTGCTTAAATCCCTACCCAGCCTTTCTGCCAATAACTCCACATCGGTTAAAGGCATTTGCAGATACTGTCTCGCTTTTATGGCAAAATGTCCGATTTTTTATATAGCACGGTAATTGATTTGTCAAATGACTTAAATTGCTCACTAAATCAATAGGAAAATCTTATGAACCTCAGCCAAGAATTTGATAAATATGCGGTGAAGCATAGGGGTATCTCCAGCAATACGTTGAACGATTACCATAAATACCAGGTCACCAACCTGACGCCCAATATTATTGAAGAGCGCCCCATGAATGTAGCCGTGATGGATGTGTACAGCCGTCTGATGATGGACCGGATCATCTTCCTGGGTTACCCCATCAATGACGAAGTGGCCAACATCGTGACCGCTCAGCTCCTCTTCCTCGAAAGTACGGACCGCACCCGCGATATCCAGATGTACATCAACTCCCCCGGTGGTAGCGTATACTCTGGTTTGGGTATTTACGATACCATGCAATACATCACACCTGATGTATCGACCATCTGTATCGGTATGGCCGCCTCGATGTCTGCCGTACTGCTTTGCGCAGGTACCAAAGGCAAACGTACAGCCCTCCGGCACAGCCGCGTGATGCTGCACCAGCCCAGCGGTGCTATCGGCGGACAAGCCAGCGATATCGAGATCACAGTAAACGAGATCCGCAAGATCAAAAAGAACCTGTACGACGTAATCGCTAACCATACCGGAAAGACCAACAAGCAGGTTGAAAAAGACTGCGAACGTGACTACTGGCTGACCTCTACAGAAGCCAAAGACTATGGTCTGGTAGATGAGGTGTTGCTCATCAACCCCCGCAAAGAGAAAAAAGAAGACTAATCACAAACATCAGCATAACATATGAACCACTATAAGTATTCAGCGAAGCCCTTTCGGATGGATGACGAAGAAGAAGAAAAAGAAGAAGCTCCCAAGTCGGACCTGATGATCTTCAGCAAAAAGCTGGAACAATACTTTTTCGAAACCCGCAGTGTTCATCTGTGGGGAGTTGTTGACGACAAGTCTGCCAGAGACGTAACAGCCAAGTTGCTGCTGCTCGACGCTGACCAACCCGGTAAAGAGATCAAGTTTTTCATCAATAGCCCCGGCGGCATCGTAACCAGCGGTATGGTGATCTATGATACCATGCGTATGCTGAAAAGCCCGGTAAGCACCATCTGTATGGGTCTGGCAGCCTCCATGGGCTCTATCCTCCTCAGTGGTGGTACCAAGGGCAGCCGATACATCTACCCCCACGGAGAAGTGATGATCCACCAGCCTAGCCTCGGTGGTCATATTCAGGGAGTTAGCGCAGATCTAGAGATCCAGGCCAAGCAAACCAAGCGTGTAAAAGAGATCAGTGCGAAGATCCTCGCCGAAAACTGCGGTAAGAAGTTTGAACAGGTCATGAAAGACTTCGACCGCGACTACTGGATGGACGCCAAGGAAGCCATCGAGTACGGGATCGTCGATAAGGTCTACGAAAAGCTCTAACATACTAAGGCTCAACGGATAAAACGTTGAGCCTTTTAAAATTACCCAATATGTCCTGCATCAGGCTATTTAATTGGATTTAGAAGTCCCTTTGAATACCTTTGTAGCCGGAGATTAATAAAACCAATGGCAAAGACAACCTTACATTGTTCTTTTTGTGGGCGCAGCCGCGATGAGGTGAAGATCCTGATCGCCGGCCAGGAAGGACATATCTGCGAGAACTGTGTAGAGCACGCACGCGAGATCATCGAGCAGGAGCTCATGATCCGCAGCGACACGCCTGCCGCTTCGCCGTCTTTCAAGCTCAATGTGAAGAAACCGGTGGAAGTAAAGCGCTTCCTCGATGAATACGTGATCGGACAGGACGAAGCCAAAAAGGTACTGGCGGTTGCCGTTTACAATCACTATAAACGCCTGCAGCACAAAAGTGCCGAAGGAGAAGTGGATATTGAAAAGAGCAATATCATCATGGTAGGCGAAACCGGCACCGGTAAAACCCTGCTGGCAAAGACCATCGCCAAATTGCTCAATGTACCTTTTGCGATCGTCGATGCGACGGTATTTACCGAAGCAGGTTATGTGGGCGAAGATGTAGAAAGCATTCTTACCCGCCTCCTCCAGGTGTGCAACTATGATGTTCCTGCTGCCGAAAGAGGTATCGTCTACATCGATGAGATCGATAAGATCGCCCGTAAAGGCGATAACCCTTCCATCACCCGCGATGTGAGCGGTGAAGGCGTACAGCAAGGGTTGCTGAAACTGCTGGAGGGTACCGACGTACTCGTTCCCCCACAGGGCGGTCGTAAGCACCCCGAGCAAAAGCTCATTAAGATCAACACGCAGAATATTCTCTTCATTTGTGGTGGCGCCTTCGATGGCATCGACCGCGTGATCGCCCGCCGTGTAAACACCAACGCGATCGGCTTCAATGTCAACAAAGAGTTGCAGGAGCACATGAAGAAGAACCTGCTTCAGTATATCAATGCCACCGACCTGAAGGGTTTTGGCCTGATACCGGAGTTGCTGGGCCGTCTGCCGGTCGTTACACACCTCAATCCGTTGGATAAATCCACCCTGCGCTCGATCCTCACGGAGCCCAAGAACGCGCTGATCAAGCAGTACAAACGCCTGTTTGAACTGGAGAATATCCAACTGAATGTGGATGAGGATGTGCTGGACTTCATGGTCGACAAGGCCCTTGAATTCAAATTGGGCGCACGTGGTTTGCGCAGCATCTGCGAGAGCATCCTGATCGACGCGATGTTTGAATTGCCTTCTTCCAAAACGCAGACCTTCCACCTCACCCTGGAATATGCCCAGAAGAAGTTCGACAAGAGCAAGATGAGCATGCTCAAAGTAGCTTAACTATTAAGAACATAGTTTTATATTTACAGAGGCACCCCACGTGCCTCTGTTTTTTTGAGTACACCATCAATGCATTCATATGGAAGAACTGGTCAGAAAACTAATGGCAGAGGGCCTTACAGAAGCGCAGGCCTACAAAGCGGTAGAGATCGTCAAGAATTTTGCGAAAGAAAAGTTCCCCATCTTCGGCGGAGCAATCGACAAAGTGTTTGACAAGTATGCCAAGAAGAAAGATGAGGATGATTTTATGCCATAATAAATTGTAGTATGCTTTAATGCTAATCGATATACGCCAGGATTGCATCAATCTCGTTTTCCGTCAGATTCGGAAATACGCTCATAGGCGTTTTGTTGTACCGGAGATACAGGCTATTGAAGTATTCATTTCCTGATTTCAACACAGCAGGACTGTTCTTTATCCAGGCATGCAACAACTTTCGGTCCGGCACCCGATCACGCACTCCCCGCAAGGCAGGCCCTGTCAGGTCTTTGTCGGCCTTATGGCAGCTGGCGCAGTTGTTGGCAAACAACTCCTTCCCATCTCCGCTACCATAATATGTTTTGCTTTTTACAGACTCCATAGCAACGACCTGTGATGCGGGCTCTTCCATCGGCTCTTTAATATTCCCCAACACGTCTATTGTCTTCATCCCCACCAACACCACGAGCAGCAATAACACACCCTGACCTACATACTGCAATTCTTTATTCATATAAAAGGTTTTAGGCTAAGTTGATCAGTAACGTGCCCGCGGCATGTACTCCAGTATCTCATCGATGTCGGCATCACTGAGGTGCGGAAAAGCCGGCATGGGCGTTTGCCGCCAATCCGCAAACAGTTTGGTGTAATAGGGATTCCCAGTTTTGAGCACAGAGTCACTGTTGCGAATCCAGCCGCGGAGCAAGGCCTTATCACGGACCCGTTTTTCTACGGTAGCCAGTTGCGTAACATCACAATCTTTGTCGGGCTGATGGCAAGAACTGCAATTTTCTGTAAACAACCATTTGCCACGTTCATTCAATACGGCGGGTATCCCCATGGAATTGGTTTGAGAACGGTAAGCGTCTTTGTTATCAAGATTAATATCGGCTACAGGTGCCTTAGCAATATTTGTAGAGAGAAAATGAACCACCTCCAGGCCGGCAAGGACTACCAGCATCAGCAAGAAACCACGGGCAACATATCCGACTTCCGTGTTCATCCTTTAAAGTTAGTGCACGAACGTCAGGCGCGCAAGAAAAGATAACGTAAATCGACAGCCCAGCGGATAAATAGGTACGACACCCAGTACATCCTGCTTCTATAACCAGCAACAGCAGGACTCGTCCACAACCCATTGACAATTATCACACGTTGTGTGGCAGCTCGCCGAAAGATAGTGCCAACAGCGGCTGATCTCCGGGCATAAAAAAAGCCCCGCATCCCGCGGGGCCATTCTGACGTGACAAGCAACCGTTCCGTGAACTTTAGGTTTTCAAAACTTCTCTGGAAATAACCAGTTTCTGAATCTCAGAGGTACCTTCACCGATAGTACAGAGTTTACTATCGCGATAATATTTTTCTACCGGAAAATCCTTGGTGTATCCATAGCCGCCAAATACCTGCACCGCATCATTCGCCACCTTTACCGCCACTTCACTCGCAAAGTATTTTGCCATGGCCGCCTCTTTCGTCATCGGATTGCCCCGCATCTTCAAATCGCAGGCCTGCAAGGTCAACAACTCTGCCGCCTCGATCTCCGTGGCCATATCTGCCAGTTTGAAGGAGATGCCCTGAAAATTGGAGATCGGCTGGTCAAACTGATAACGTTCTTTCGAGTATTGTACAGACGCTTCATACGCACCTTTGGCAATTCCCAGCGATAACGCTGCAATAGAGATCCTGCCACCATCCAATACCTTCAGCGACTGTTTGAATCCTGCGCCTACTTCCCCCAGCCTGTTGCTGTCGGGAATGCGGCAGTTGTCAAATATCATTTCGGCCGTTTCACTGGCCCGCATACCGAGTTTGTTTTCTTTCTTGCCGCCGGAAAAGCCTGGCGTGCTTCGTTCTACCAGAAAAGCGGTCGCGTTGTCTTTTGACCTTGGCTCGCCGGTCCGTGCTATGACCACGGCCAAATCCCCGCTCTTTCCATGTGTAATCCAGCATTTGGTGCCATTCAGCACCCAATGGTCACCATCCCGCACGGCCACCGTTTTCATATTACCTGCATCGCTGCCGGTATTAGGCTCGGTGAGCCCCCAGGCACCCAGCCATTGGCCGGTCGCCAGTTTGGGAAGAAATTGTTGCTTTTGTTCCTCATTACCAAAGGCAAGAATATGCCCGGTACACAAGGAGTTGTGTGCAGCCACACTCAATCCGATCGACCCACACACTTTTCCGATCTCCTGCAGCACAGCTACATACTCAAAATACCCGAGGCCGGCCCCTTCATATTTCTCTGGAACCATTACCCCCATCAGTCCAAGCTTGCCCATTTCACGGAAAACTTGTAAAGGAAATTCCTGGCTTTCATCCCAGGTCATTACATAGGGCTTAATGTGTTGAAGCGCAAAGTCACGTGCAGTCTGAGCCACCTGCTGTGTCAATTCAGAAGTCTCGAAATTCATAAGATAAAATATCGTTGGCAAGAACCCTTAGAGGTTGATGCAATATAATACTATTTTCCAGAAACTAACAATTGTTAGCACTTTTTCGGGAGATTTATTTTAGCCTACCTGACCGTCAGGTAAGGCCTCATTTTCTCCAGGTTGTCTGGTGTCAAAATAGTTATCTGCAACAATTGATCCACAGCCTGGTAGGAGCCATGTTGTTCGCGGTAGCGCACAATGGCGTAGGCTTGTGACCGGCTGATATAAGGATGCTGGTCGAGCACATCAGCATCGGCGGTATTGATATTAATCGTGCGCAAGTCTGGTGCAGCACATTGGAGATGACTTCTGATGGCCTGAAAGGTTGAATCCGGGAGGCCATACGTTTCGCCGACCTGCTCTACTCCGTGAAAACCACCCAGTTTTTCGCGAAAATTGACAATGCGCGCGGCCAGTTTACTGCCAATACCCCAGAGCGCTATAAAAGCACTGGTATCTGCAGCATTGATATCTATGATGGCGGGGGCCGATCCACGAAACCTTGTACGTGACCTATCATTATCCCGGGGCCCGCCGTAAGATGAACCGACCGTCCTGGCAACTCCTGCTGTTCCCTCCGGTGCAGGGTAACGATTGACTGTCTGCCTGCCATCGCCACGATCAGCCAATGCTTTCGAATACGACTGATCATTTTCGGGTATCATAACATAGGGGATCAATCGCGATGCCTCTTCTTTGGCAAGACCATAGATCTTGTATAAATCTTCCGGACGGCGAAACTTTCCGCCATGCGACACATAATTGCGTATAGTCTTCGCAGTACGTGACCGAACGCCCAGGCGTTCCCAGTCCGCAGCCGGCAATGTATTGGGATCAAAAGGGAAGAGCGATGCCATCCGCGGCTCTTCCTGTTCGGTATAACCGCCATCATGCCCGTAAGCGGCCAATAATGAATCTGACGCAGGTGTATGCCCGCCTTCTAATTTGGCCAGCTGTGCGCGTAGTTGCTCGAAATTGGCATTGTCGACCTCCATCACGGGCGAGGGAAGAAAGGATGGGATGATAATGGTCGCAATGATGAGACACACCAACACAATGATGCCTGTGCGCTCTTTCCGGGTGTAGCTGAAGAAGCCCTTGTGGTGTTTTTTCATAGTACAAGATGACCGGAGGCCTGTTACAGACGGCCCGGTATCTAATACATACGATGAAATCGAATTATAGATTTAGTACAAGGCCGTCATAACTCAAATGTATTCCCGCAGGCAGTTCTTTTTCCACGTCGGCATGCTTGCCCATCTGATGGCTCATATGCGTAAAATACGTTTGTGGCACCTGCAAGTCCTGCGCCACGGCAATTCCTTCCGAAAGACTATAATGGGAAATGTGTTGTTCTTTGCGCAGCGTGTTCAATACAAGCACCTCGCTGCCACGTATCTTGTCTTTTTCCACTTCTTCAATTCGATTAGCATCAGTGATATACGCGAAAGGCCCAAAGCGAAAACCCAATACGGGCATTTTCAGGTGCCATACATTGATGGGCATCACTTCGATATCGCCCACCATGAAGGGGCTGCCATCGATGGTGTTCAGCTGTATCTCCGGCACACCCGGATAACGCGTTTCATAAAAAGCGTAAGGAAATTCGCGGATGATCACTTCCTGCGTCATTTCATTCGCATATACTTTCATCGGCTGCTGCTGGAAGAAATTGTAGGCACGCACATCATCCAATCCAGCCACGTGATCTTTGTGAGGATGGGTGAAAACGATTGCGTCGAGGTGCTTCACATTCGACCGTAACATCTGGTACCGGAAATCGGGGCCCGTGTCTACCACCAGCGTGGTATGGGCAGATTGAACCAGGATGCTTGACCGTAGCCGCTTGTCTTTGGCATCGGGCGACTGGCACACCGGGCACTCGCAGGCGATCATGGGCACACCACTGCTGGTGCCGGTACCTAAGAACGTGATTTTTAAGGAAGGATAACTCACGCGTTAAAAATACGGAGTTTGCGGTTATTTCTCGGCCGCCAGGGCCGCAGCCCGGACCAATACATCGTCATACGTACGGCGTACCTCTGTAGACAATACATCCGGCTCGATATTCAACTGAGGAATAAGATCGATCAGGGTATTGATACGCCCTTCGAGTTGGAGAAACTTGTTCAGCACGACTACCTTCTTCGCTTCAAGGATGCAGTAGCCACTCTGGAAATTGCCCCGCTCATAACGCACCACATATTCTACCTCATCGAGGATACGTTCAATTTTATCTAATGTATTCTGGGTATATTTCATAGTTGTACTACCAAATTCACTAACAAAATTAGCCAAATGTCTGCCCTTCCCCATTTACGGTCCATTATTGTTTTCCACACATGGTGGACAGAAAATCAGGCACTTTTGAACAATAATAGATTCAAATACCCTGCCATAGCAAGACGCCCCGGCTACCCGCCAGGTTGCTTTGGCCGGGTCACCGACCTCATTTAGCTCCATTTTAGCGCTGCAGGTCCTTAAAAGCTTATTTGGTGGTCATCTTGATCACCGGAATGATCATTTCCTCCAGGCTTATCCCGCCGTGCTGAAAGGTGTTGCGGTAGTAATTGACGTAGTAATTGTAATTGTTCGGGTAACACAGGAAAAGATCCTCCTTGGCGAATATGTAGGAAGAGTTGACCGTTGGCACCGGCAACCCCGCCTCTTTGGGATCGCGGAAGGCCAACACTTCTTTTTGCTCGTAATGGAGGTTCCGGCCATGTTTATAGCGAAGGTTGGTGGTCGTTTGCTTGTCACCGATCACTTTCGACGGGGTCTTTACCCGTACACTGCCATGATCGGTTGCCAGGACGATATTGATCTTCTTATCGGCAATCTTCTTCAGCGCCTGGTGCAGCGGCGAATGCTCGAACCAGCTGCGGGTTACCGAGCGATAACTGGTCTCGTCGCCAGCCAATTCCTTCAGCACCTCCATTTCCGTTCGGGCATGGCTCAGCATATCGACGAAATTATACACGATCACATTCAGGTCATTGACCAGCAGGTTATGGATATTATTGACCAGCTCCTGGCCGGCCTGATTGTTCAATATCTTGGTGTAGGAGAACCGCACATCTTCCCGCTTCAGGCGTTTCAATTGCGCCCGGAGAAACTCTTCCTCAAACAGGTTCTTTCCGCCTTCCTCATCGTCGTTCTTCCATTGCTGCGGGAAATTCTTCTCGATCTCCATCGGTAGTAATCCGGCGAAGATCGCATTGCGGGCATACTGTGTAGCGGTGGGTAATATGCTGTAAAAGCTCTCTTCTTCCAGGATTCGGAAGCTTTCGGCAAAAATGGGCTGAATGGCCTTCCATTGGTCGAACCGAAGGTTGTCGATCAACAGGAAAAAAGTGGGCGTACCCTTCTCCACATGCGGCATCACCTTGTACTTAAACAGGGTATGCGACATCACCGGCTGCTCCACCGCTTTGGGGTGCAGCCATTTGGCGTAGTTCTTCGAAATAAACTTGAAGAACTCGTTGTTGGCCTCACTTTTCTGGGTTTGGAATACCTCCTGCATCTCGGGACTGTCACTCTTCTCCATTTCCAGCTCCCAGTACACGAGTTTCTTGTACAGCTCCATCCATTCGTTGTAATCGGGGCTGCTGTTGAGCGCCATGAACAGGTTGCGGAACTGTTGCTGATAGGAAGAGGTCGTTTTCTCTGCCACCAGCCTCTTATTATCGATGATCTTTTTCAGGCTGAGTAATACCTGGTTGGGATTGACCGGTTTGATCAGGTAGTCGGCGATCTGGCTGCCGATGGCCTCATCCATCAGGTTTTCTGTTTCATTCTTGGTGATCATGACGATTGGGATCTGCTGGTTCACTTCTTTGATCTTGGCGATCGTTTCCAGCCCCGTGATACCCGGCATGGTTTCATCGAGCAGCACTACATCCACATAATTATCCCGGACAAAATCTACTGCGTCAAAACCGTTCGTCAACGCACTCACCTCGTATCCCTTGTTCTGGAGAAACAGGATCTGCGATTGTAAACTTTCAATTTCATCATCCACCCAGAGTATCTTTCCTAATGCCATGTAAAATTTTTAATTGATGTGGTTGTGTTTTTGGTGATCTGCCCTGCCGCTGCAATTAGGAAGCCAACATTTACCGTTATGCCTCCCTCCTTTCCGTCTAAAATACATTATTCCTTGAGCAATCAGTTAATATGTACTTTTGTTAGCACCTTTTAGCAGGAATTTTAACAAAACAGCAAGCAGCGAATGGCATCCTTATTCAGAAAGATCATTAATGACCCGGTGTACGGCTTTATTACCATCGATCATCCTTTGATATTTAAGGTGATAGCGCACCCCTGGTACCAGCGCCTTCGCCGTATTCACCAAATGGCTTTTGCTCAATTGGTGTATCCAGGTGCCGTACATACCCGACTTCACCACTCATTGGGCGCTTACCACCTCATGTGCAATGCGCTGCACGAACTCAAAAACAAAGGCGTCGACATTAACCCCGAGGAAGAAGTAGCAGCCAAGATCGCCATTCTGTTGCACGACATCGGCCATGGCCCCTACTCGCATGCCCTGGAAAACAAACTGCTCAAAGGCATCCACCACGAAACCATTTCCATCAAGATCATGGAGGTGCTCAATCGTGAGCTGGAGGGGGCACTCAGTCTCGCCATCGATATATTTACGAATAAATACCCCAAACCGTTTCTTCACCAGCTGATCTCCGGGCAACTCGATGTAGACCGGATGGATTACCTCACCCGCGACAGCTTTTTTACAGGCGTATCGGAAGGCGTGATCGGTTACGACCGCATCCTGAAAATGCTCACGGTACACCATAACGAGCTGATGGTGGAAGAAAAAGCCGTTTACTCCATCGAGAAATTCCTGGTGTCCCGCCGCCTTATGTACTGGCAGGTGTACCTGCACAAAACGGTACTGGGTGCCGAGAAAATGCTGGTAAAGATCGTGGAGCGTGCCCAGGAGCTGATCCAACGGGGTATTGCCGTGAAATCAACCTCTGCCGTATTCGACTTTTTCCTGCAAAATCACGATAAGGTCACTTCTATTGAAGACCACCTGGAGCAGTTTTGCCTGCTGGACGATTACGATGTGCTGAGCACCATCAAAAACTGGATCTTCCATGAAGATGTGGTACTGGCCAAACTCTGCCAATGCCTTGTCACCCGACGTTTATTAAAAGTTAAATTGTCGGCTACCCCCTTCGACGAGGCCTGGATCGCCGAACTACGGAACAGGATTTGCCGCGAGATGCAGTTAGAAGAGCGCGATTGTCACTATTTCGTGTTCGGTGGGGTGGCGGAAAACACTACGTATGATCCGAAAGAAGAGAAGATAAACATCCTGTTTAAGGATGGAACAGCAACGGATATCTCCCGGGTCGACAATGCACTGATACATCAAACGCTGGCCAGCCCCGTGAAAAAATATTACATTTGTTACTTGAATTCTTAAAATACACACATGCAATTCACGGCAGCACAGATAGCCATGCTCATAAACGCAACCGTCGAAGGCGACGCCAACGCTGCGGTAGCAACTTTCAGTAAGATCGAAGAAGCACAAGCTGGCCAACTTGCTTTTCTGGCCAATCCCAAATACGAAGATTACCTGTACACCACAGGCGCCTCGATAGTAATCGTCAACGCATCACTGGAACTCAAGCAGCCGGTACAGGCTACCCTGCTTCGCGTGCCCGATGCGTACACCGCCTTTGCCACCCTGTTGTCCAAATACCAGGAGGTAATGACACAGCAAATGGTGGGCATTCAGGAACCCAGTTATATTGCCAAGTCGGCCAAACTGGGAGAAAACATTTTCATAGGTGCTTTCAGTTATATCGGAGAGAACGTTACACTTGGCAATAATGTCAAAATATACCCCCAGGCCTTTGTAGGCAACAATGTAAAGTTGGGCGACAATACGATCGTACACCCCGGTGTGAAGATCTACCATGACTGCTGGATCGGCAAAAACGTGACGATCCATTCCGGCACTGTAGTTGGCAGTGATGGATTTGGCTTTGCCCCCCAGGCTGATGGAAGTTTCAAAAAGGTACCGCAGATCGGGAATGTAGTGGTAGAAGACTTTGTAGAGATTGGCGCTAACGCAACCATCGATCGCGCGACTATGGGCTCCACCCTCATCAAAACTGGCGCGAAACTTGACAACCTGATCCAGATCGCGCACAACGTGGAAGTGGGTACCAATACCGTGATCGCTGCGCAGGCAGGCGTGAGTGGTAGTACCAAACTGGGCAATAACGTATTGATTGGCGGACAGGCGGGCATCGTGGGTCACCTTTTCATTGCCGATGGCGCCAAGATCAATGCCCAAAGCGGTGTGAGCAAGTCGATCAAAACCCCCAATACGGCTGTAACAGGCTCTCCCGCCTTTGATTATACCAGCACCCTACGCAGCCAGGCCCTGAGCCGCAACCTGCCTGAAATGGAACGCCGGATCAAAGAACTGGAAAAACTCGTGCAACAGCTACTGGCCGAAAAGGTCTAGTTGACTGAGCTTAACGAGACCTTACAGGGACCTTATAGAGACCTTATAGAGACATTGCTCCTCATCGAACACCGATCAGATTACTATACATCTTATACCAGACAGGGGTAGCCAGCCGGCTACCCCTGTTTCGTTTAGGGCCTGATGGCGAGCATGCCTTCGCGCTGGCCTCCAACCTATCAATGCCCACCTGATTCATACCTGCTTCCCGAATTGTATATGGACAGCAATCGCTAGGCTCCAGGCACTCAGCCGGGTCTTCTTCGACTATATTTCCCAAAAATAGACAAGCCTGGCCAGACCCTAGCCAGACCCTAGCTGGACCCTGGCCAGATTCTGGCTATTCCCAACACGGGAAAGAGCCGTTCCGACGATCAGGTGAAGCAGCCCGGACGCTGCGCAGCGTCAACAATATAGCTTCCAGAATGCCTTATCCAATCCAACACCCGCCAGCCTCCGCCAAGAGCCTGCCTGCTTTGGCCAAAGCCGCCTGTGATGCCTTATCCAGCCCAATTCTGGCCCCAGTCCAGCCAGCCGCCTGCCTGCTTTGGCCCAACCCGCCTACTTTGCCCCCCCGCCCAAAGCCCCGCGCCGCCTATGCCGTCGGCAAACACCCTGGTAGAATGAACCCGCTTCATTAACAACCGATTATAGTATTCTCTTGCACAAATCGGGCATGGCAATTAAACTTTCTGTTATCTTTGCGCGATCCTTTAAAAAACTCGAATGGACGCTACCTTCAATCCGGATAAACAACATACACTAGGCTCTGCAGTAAGCATTTCGGGTACCGGCTTGCATACCGGTATCAATGTCAACATGACCCTAAAGCCTGCCAATGCAGGATTTGGTTACCTTTTCCAACGCATCGACCTTCCAGGTCAACCCACCATCAAGGCTGATTGTGACCTCGTTACCGATACTTCCCGTGGTACTACTATAGAAGAGAACGGCGCCAAAGTGAGCACCGTAGAGCATATTCTCGCTGCCCTCGTAGGTATGGGCGTGGACAACTGCCTGATCGAACTGGATGGACCTGAAATTCCCATTGCAGACGGTAGTTCTTCCCCCTTTATCAAGATTATTGAAGAAGCAGGCGTTGTAGAGCAGGAAGCAGCCAAGATCTGGTACACCATCGACACCAATATTTCGCATTACGACGAAAAGAAAAGGGTGGAAATGACCGCCCTCCCTGCAACGGAATACAAGATCACCACACTCATAGACTTCAACAGCCCCGTACTGGGAACCCAGCATGCCGGCCTGAAGAGCATGAAAGACTTCAAGTCGGAGATCTCTTCTTCCCGCACGTTTGTTTTCCTGCACGAGCTGGAAATGCTGCTGGAACACAACCTGATCAAGGGTGGCGACATCAACAACGCCATCGTGGTGGTCGACAAACCCGTTACCGAAGCTGAAATGGATCGCCTGGCCAAAGCATTTGGCCGTAAAAATATTGAAGTGAAAAGCGAAGGTTACCTCAATAACCTCGAGTTGCGCTTCTCCAACGAACCCGCCCGTCACAAGTTACTCGACGTGGTAGGTGACCTGGCCCTGATCGGATATCCCATCAAGGCGCATATCATTGCCAATCGTCCCGGTCATAGCTCGAATGTCGACTTTGCCCGCATGATCAAGCAGTATATTAAGAAGAATAAACATGTAAAAGATATTCCGGTGTACGATCCAAACCAACCACCGGTCTATACGTTACAGCAGATACAAAAGACCTTGCCGCATCGCCATCCATTTCTGTTGGTCGATAAGATCATCGAATTGAGCGACAAGCACATTGTGGGGATCAAGAATGTAACCTTCGACGAACCGTTTTTTCAAGGCCATTTTCCCGACAATCCGGTAATGCCTGGTGTATTGCAGGTCGAGGCACTTGCGCAGACAGGTGGTATTCTTTGTATCAACGCCATGCCGGAAGGTCAGTACGATACCTACTTTTTGAAGATCGATAATGTTAAGTTCAAGCAAAAGGTAGTACCGGGCGATACGATGATCCTGAAAATGGAGTTAATAGCTCCAATACGCCGGGGTATCTGTGAAATGCGCGGAAAAGTATATATCGGTAACAAGATAGCAACAGAAGGAGACCTGATGGCACAGCTCGTAAAGAGAGGATAGTCAGCAGGTTATATGGTGCAAAAGATCCTTATCGCAATAAATTATATTTGAGAATAGGGGTGAATTGCATGACTTTTGTCTATTTTAGTATAATCATATAATATCAAACATCAATCAATCCATAAGTATACGCCAGGCGAAACGCAGCCGGAATCCCAAGGGGGAGAGCTGTTCGTCACTCCAAAAAGTCAGTTTCAGGCTACACTCAAGAACGTCAATACAATGATCCATCCGCATACGTATATCCATCCTAACGCCAAGCTGGCAACCAATGTTAAAGTAGATCCTTTTACAGTAATACACCAGAATGTAGAAATTGGCGAAGGTACCTGGATTGGTAGCAATGTCACCATTATGGAAGGCGCCCGGATCGGCAAGAACTGCCGCATTTTCCCTGGTGCTGTTATCGCTGCCATTCCCCAGGATCTTAAATTCGATGGAGAAGAAACGTTGGTAGAGATCGGAGACAATACTACCATCCGCGAATTTGTAACCATCAACCGTGGTACCAAAGACCGCTGGAAGACGAAAGTGGGCAATAACAGCCTGATCATGGCTTACAGCCACCTGGCACACGATTGCCATGTAGGAAGCTACTGCGTACTCAGCAACAATACCCAACTGGCCGGTCACGTAGAAGTGGGCGACTGGGCGATCCTGGGTGGTATGTGCGCTGTACACCAGTTTGTAAAAGTTGGTCAGCATGCTTTCGTAAGCGGTGGTTCACTCGTAGGTAAAGATGTACCTCCTTATATTAAAGCCGGCCGTGCTCCCCTCAGCTACTCCGGCGTCAACTCTGTAGGTCTTAAACGCAGAGGCTTTACGGTAGACAAGATCAATCACCTGCTCGACATCTACCGTGTCGTATACAACAAGGGCATGAACACCAGCCAGGCCCTGGAATTCCTCGAAGAAGAGTTTCCTGCTACCGATGAGCGCGATGAGATCGTGACGTTCATCCGTGAAAGCGGACGTGGCATCATTAAACGCTATTCAAAAGGTAGTGTGGATGAAGATATCGCTGATTAAGGCAGGCAAGCGCTTCAACCGCGACTGGATATTCCGTAACGTTACGTACGAATTTACCGCAGGCAACGCCTATGCGATCACCGGACCCAATGGCTCGGGTAAATCCACTTTGCTGCAAGTGATTGGCGGCGCGCTGATGATGAGTGAAGGCGTGCTGGATTACCAGGTAAACGGGCAGGTGGGCAACAACAGCAACGCAGCAGGGCCTGCCAAGGTTGGCAAATCCGACCCGGATCTGCTGTTCCGCCATATCGCCATTGCAGCTCCTTACCTGGAAGTGATCGAAGAAATGAGCGTTACTGAATTCCTCCATTTTCATACTTCCTTCAAGCCCTTCCTGCCAGCAATTTCCATCGAGGAGGCCATTCGTGTGGTCGGACTGGAAAAAGCAGCCCACAAACAGATCCGTTTCTATAGCAGTGGGATGCGCCAACGGGTCAAACTGGCGCAGGCCATCTTCAGTGATGTGCCCTGTATATTGCTCGATGAACCCTGCACCAACCTCGATGCAGAAGGGATTGCGCTGTACCAGCAACTCATTCGTGACTATTGCAGCGATCGCCTGGTGATCGTCAGCAGCAACGACCTGCAGGAATATGGATTCTGCAACGAAACGATCAGCATTCTCGACTACAAACAGACGAAGCCGGTTGGTTGATCGCCTATTTGCTTTTCTTCCCCTTCGGCACATACGGGCTCGACCCTACGCCAAATGCTTCCTTCGAATCGGGGTAAAAATAGAATGATTTGCTTTCTACCTTGCCATTGTTATATTTCAATTCCAACGAGTAACCATTTAGGGTATACGTGCCTGCAGCTTCCTTGTGTGCATAGGTACTGGAGGATACGCCAAAGTCGCCGCTATTACTACCGCCGCCTACACTGGCCTTGGTAAACTGGCCCTGTTCATTAAAAGTGAGGTCGGTCGCTGATATGATCATCACATTACCGCCCATCGCAGTATTGCCGCCGCCCGAGATTGTTTTATAACTTCCTTTGATCTTTTCGTTGGGCGCGGCAGGTCTGGCCCAAAACCATTGCTTCTCCCAGGTCTCCGCTTTGTCTTTCTCCCGCTCTTTGTTGGGCCAGGCTGTCACGATCGTTTTACCTACCTCCTTCCAGGTACCCCATTTCTTTGGCTCCAGTTGCCTCGATTTTGCCACATCAAACTTATAGGGACTGATGATCGGATCGTTGTAGATCGTTCCATCGGTTAGCAACAGGTAGGGCGCATACTCGGCCACCATCATACCGCCCACCCCGCTCATCGTATATTCCAGGTGCATGATCATACCTTTTATCTGTGCTGGCTTCAAGCCGTTGTCGGTAAGAAAGTCCTCCGCCTTCAGACGGGGGGTACTCCGTCCGGTAGATTTATCACTACTACTCTCATTGCTGGCCGCCGTATTACCTTTTCCATTGTCAGCGCCTTTGAACACGACACCATCGCCCTTTGCCACCTTGCCAAAATGCACAATGGCGGGTTGAATGGTTGCTTTGAAGAAGGCCGCATCCGGGTAACTGACCATGCGCGCCAGGCGGTATTTTCCATCTTCCAACCGGTAAGTCATATAAGCTACCAGCCATTTCTTGCCTTCTTTGTCCGACACCTGGTTGGTAAAACTGTAAAAGCCCTGCAACACATTGATGGTGGCTTTGTCATCGGCAGGTTGCGTGAAGCCCGCTTGCTGTGCATCCTGGTTCATGATGGTTTTGAACCAGGCCGCACTGCCGTCGCCGCTCACTGCCCGCAAGGGCATCAACTGGTAGATAAAAGGCTTACCGGCGTTACTGGTAGGTATAAAATTGTACACCCCTTGCTGCTCCTGCATCTTCCAGCCATCGATGGAGGGAATGGACGACTGCGCCCAGCACGATATTGTTGAATAAATGAAGGTAAACAGGAAGAATATCTTTCTCATACGACCAGTTTTACCAGTCAAAAAAACAAACATCAGGCCAGAGGGAGACGGGCAGTTATTAACTTACTGGTCGCGGAGGAGGGGCTCCAGCCAGAAGATGGGCACCATTGTACTGGCAAAAATACCCAGGCCAGAAAAGATCACATCTACCACATTGTATCGGTAGCCATTCGAGCTACCCCATTTCGTCACTATGAAGTACCTGCCAAACATCAGGCGTATGGCCATGTCGAAGATCCAATGCAGTGAATAGAAAATAAGAGGACTAAAGAGGAAGATCAGCCAATCCGTTCTGACTGCTGTAGAAGAAGGAAAGATGAAATACGATAAAGCCAGTAGTATAGTAATACCATAGTTGATACAGCGGTAACGCACCACTTGCAACCAACCGTTCATTCTATCAACTAACATGGGTAGCCACACGTGCACCGCACAGACAAATGCAATGAAAATTCTCCAGCTCTCCTGTTCCATACGCCAGGTTATCGTCAACTCTACCGCTGACTCGCGATCAGCAAATTGAGATCGGTATACTTGAGGTCGAAGCGCTGACTGAGGTGGAAGTTCGTCAGCGAACCTTTGAAGAGATAGATGCCGCTGCGCAAGTGCACTTTGTGCCATACCAGCGATTCGAATCCACCTTCTTCACCCGCCTCCAGCAACAAAGGCATCAACACATTGCTGATCGCCTGCGAAGCCGTACGCGCAAAACCCGAGGGAATATTGGGTACACAATAATGGATAACGCCATACTTCATGAAGATGGGACGCTCATGACTGGTGATCTCGGAGGTTTCAAAAACACCGCCACGATCGATGCTCACGTCGATGATGACACTACCGGGGCGCATATTGCTGACCATTTCTTCGGATACCACTACCGGTGTGCGGCCACTGGTCGATGCCAGGGCACCCACCGCCACCTCACAGGTCTTGAGCTGCTTGGCCAGGATGCGCGGCTCCAGCACCGACGTCCACATGCGCTGGCCGATATTGTTCTGCAACCGCTTGAGGCGGTATACACTGTTGTCGAATACTTTTACAGAAGCACCCAGTGCCAAAGCGGCACGGGCTGCAAACTCTCCCACGATCCCTGCCCCCAGAATGATGACCTTGGTAGGCGGAATACCGGAAATACCACCCAGCAATACTCCCTTACCGTGATTGGCAGACCCCAGGTACTGGGCGGCGATCAGCATCACCGCACTGCCCGCGATCTCACTCATACTACGTACAATAGGCAGGCTATCGCTGTCATCTTTCAGGTTCTCAAATGAAATGGCGGTTATGCGCTTGTCCATCATCTTTTGGAGCAACTCGGCTTTCATGGCCGACAGATGAATGGGGGAAATGACCACCTGGTTTTGCTGCAGGTAAGGAAGATCTTCCTCTACCACCGGCGCACTTTTTACCAGGATGGGTGATCTGTATACTTCTGCTTTGTCGTACACGATCCGGGCGCCGGCTTCACTATAATCCCGGTCGCGGTAATGCGCCGCATCGCCGGCATTATGTTCTATCACGACTTCATGTCCATTGCTGATCAATACACCCACCGCTTCGGGGGTGAGGGCGATACGGTTTTCCTGGAAAGCCCTTTCCTTAGGAATGCCAATATGCAGCTGTGCCCCCTTGGGTTTTATATCAAGTTTTTCTTCAAGTGTTTCGTAACTGAAAGAGGTGCTGATGATCGGTTTTTGCTGAGACATGAAGCGGTTTTCAGTTTTTTCTGGTTGCTGTTGATTAATTGTCGGAGAGCCATCAAATATACTCAATTATCCGCGATCCTCAGAACACGGGTTTGAGGATCAATGGCCTCGAGGTATAGCGACAGGGTGTTTTCCGGAAAAATACCGGGTGCCCGTTCGGGCCATTCGACCAGGCAAATATTACCCGAATACAGGCAATCCTCCACCCCGGCCTGCATCGCTTCTTCTTCGTCTTTCAGCCGGTACAGGTCGATATGGTACATTTTACCGCCTGGCCAGGCGTATTCATTGATAATGGAAAAAGTAGGACTTCCCACCATACTGGTCACCCCTTTCGCATCGCATAGGGCGTGTGAGAAGGTCGTTTTCCCGGCGCCCATGGCGCCGTGCAAGGCAAAAACCCGGGCATTGCCCGCGGCCTCCCAGCACTTCCGGGCAGCCTCCCCTATTTCATCCAGCGTAAACCGTATTTCCATAGGCCGCAAAGATACGGCCGGCCGCCATCACAGGCAGGAATTTGCAACCGGGTAAAGATATTAATCGTAGATTGCCAGCGTACGCCCGCCAATACGCGGTAAATTTGCAGCAACCCCGATGCAATCTTCCCCATAGAGCGAAATTCTATGAATTGCCAACCAACTAACCAGTGCACCAATATACTATGAACTGTACGGTCGGGGAAGATCCTGCAGCGTTATCATAGTGAGATCAAAAACCCGGCAAGTAAATGAAAACAGTGAATTGGAAAGTTGATGGCATGACCTGCTCTAACTGCGCGCTAACCATCCATAAATACCTCGAGAAAGAGGGTATGAAGGATGTGAAAGTCAGCCTGGCGAGCGGGGATGTCAGCTTTGACCTGAATGGACACCAGGGCGCCAGCCAGCAGATCGTCAAAGGCATCGAGTCTTTGGGTTATACCGTACACGACGAAGCAGGCGAAATAACTACTCCCAAACGCCGCCGGCTCTTCACCAATCACAAACAGCGTTTCCTCTTTTGCCTCCTGTTCACCGCCCCCCTGATGCTGCACATGGTCGACAAATGGTGGCACCTGGAATGGCTGATGAACCCCTGGATACAATTGGCCTTGTGTACGCCCGTCTTCATCGTCGGCATGGACTTTTTTGGCCGCAGCGCCATCAAGAGCATCCGCAACGGCATGCCCAATATGAACGTACTGGTAGCCATCGGCGCCACGGCTGCCTTTGTCTACAGCCTCATCGGCACCCTCTTTCACCTGGGCGCCGAATACATCTTTTACGAAACCGCCGCTTCTGTCATTACCCTCGTTTTCCTGGGCAATTACCTGGAAGACGCTTCTATTCAATCCACCCAGCGGGCCCTCAACAAACTCGCCCGCTCGCAAAAGGTGATGGCCAATATGATCGCCTATACCGAGGGAGAAGAGCATGTGTTTCCGGTAGAAAATACAGCGCTTCGCTCCGGCGACCTGGTCCTCATCAAAAATGGTGAACAGGTACCGGCCGATTGCAAGATACTCGCCGGCGATGCTACCGTCAACGAATCCCTGCTGACGGGTGAAAGCCTGCCCGTACACAAGAAGTCGAAGGACACCCTCATCGGGGGCAGCCTGGTGGTAGATGGCACCGTACGTGCACAGGTCACGGCTGAAGCCAAAGACTCCGTACTCGCCAATATCATCAACCTGGTAAAACGGGCACAGGGTGAAAAACCTCCCGTACAACAAATGGCCGACAAGATCAGCGCCATCTTTGTTCCCGTGGTATTGAGCATCGCCGCGGTGACGCTGATCGTCAACTGGATCGTGCTGCACGACTTCACCGCCTCCCTGATGCGCAGCATCGCCGTATTAGTGATCGCCTGTCCCTGTGCGATGGGCCTCGCTACTCCCGCCGCCATTGCCGTCGGCCTGGGCCGTGCGGCCCGCAACGGTATCCTCTTCCGTAATGCCAAGAGCCTGGAGTTGTTCAAAAGCATCCGCCAGGTGGTATTCGATAAAACCGGCACCCTCACCACCGGCAAGTTCGTACTGGCCGATTACAAAATCATGGCAGAAGGGATCGCTGTTGACGAGTTTAAAAAGATCGCCAGTTCGCTGGAGAAATACTCCAACCACCCCATTGCACAAAGCATCGCTGCCAACTGGAAGCACCCGCAAAACATACTCTGGCAATCGATCGAAGAGATCAAAGGCAAGGGTATGAAGGGTACTACCAAAGAAGGCGATGTGTACCAGGCCGGCTCGTACCAGGTGGCCATGGCCCATACCCGCGACGACAGCCACAACGTGTACATCATGAAGAATGAAGAGCTGCTGGGCTGGATCGATGTGAAAGATGAGATCCGTCCCGAAGCCATCCAGGTAGTGCAATACCTGCGTCACCAGAATATCCGTACGGTGTTGCTGAGCGGTGATCGGCTGGCCAAATGCCAACAACTGGCCACCTTTGTCGGTATCGACGAAGTGATTGCCGAGAAATCGCCGGAAGAAAAACTGACGGTGGTGGAAGACCTCACCCTGCAGGGCTCTACCGCCATGGTGGGTGATGGCATCAACGATGCACCCGCCCTCGCGAAAGCTACGATTGGTATTTCGCTCAGCGAGGCGTCGCAGATTGCGATGCAAACCGCTGATGTGGTGCTGATGAACCAGGGTATTAAAAACCTCCCTCTTTCGCTGGGATTGGGCCGGCACACCTTTATGACCATCAAACAGAATTTATTCTGGGCATTTATCTATAACATCATTGCCATTCCTGTGGCGGCCGTCGGACTGCTTACCCCTACCCTCGGCGCCCTCGTGATGGGATTGAGTGATGTGGTACTTGCGGTTAATTCAGTACGTTTGTTCGTGAAAAAAGTTACCTGACCCAATGCGCACGGCTGACTGCTACCAGCAGATCAGCTCCAGGCCCCGACTACCTCCATGCCCAACATCCAATACATACTTAAAGAATACTGGGGACACGAACATTTTCGTCCCCTGCAGGAAGATATCATCAATTCCATCCTGGCGGGAAAAGACACTCTGGCCCTGCTGCCTACGGGCGGCGGTAAATCCATCTGCTTCCAGGTGCCGGCCATGGCCATGGATGGGTTGTGCCTGGTGGTGAGTCCGCTGATCGCCCTGATGAAAGACCAGGTCGAGAACCTGCGGCGCAAAGGTATCACGGCCTATGCTATTTACTCGGGCATGAGCCGCCGCGATGTGATCAATGCGCTCAAGGTAGCCACAGAAAGTAACTGTAAGTTCTTATACGTCTCTCCCGAGCGACTGGAGACCAATTTATTCAAGGAATACCTGCCCGCACTCGATGTAAATCTTATAGCGGTAGATGAGGCACACTGTATTTCTCAATGGGGATATGATTTCAGGCCACCCTACCTGCGCATTGCCGCTCTGCGGGAAGAACTACCCGATGTGCCTGTCCTGGCCCTGACCGCCTCGGCTACCCCGATGGTGCAGGAAGATATCTGCGAGAAACTCGCCTTTGTCAAACCAGCGATATTCCGCCAGTCGTTCGAGCGACCGAACCTTTCTTACAGCTTATTTGAGGTGGATACCCGCATCACCAAGATCGTCGACATTCTGCAGAAAGTACCGGGCAGCAGCATCGTGTATTGCAAAAGCCGCAAGCGTACACAGACGATCAGTGAGCAACTCAATACACAGGGCATTCAGTCCGACTTTTACCATGCGGGTCTCTCGGCAGAAGAACGCAATCGTAAACAGGAGAACTGGATCAAAGACAAGACCCGGGTGATCGTTTGCACCAATGCGTTTGGGATGGGCATCGACAAACCCAATGTACGCACGGTTATTCATGCCGATGTACCCGACTGCATCGAGAACTATTACCAGGAAGCAGGCCGCGCCGGACGGGATGGGGAGAAAGCCTATGCCGTGCTATTGCATGACTACAAGGTATTGGACGAGCTCGCTGCCTTACCCGATTTCCGGTTTCCATCTTTAGAAGATATCCGCACGGTGTACAATGCAATCGGCAATTACCTGCAGATACCGGTCATGTCGGGCGATGGGGTGTATTATAATTTCGATATCACTGACTTTACCAGTAAGTTCAAGCTCGACGCCTGGATCACCACGTACGCCCTCAAAGCCCTCGAACAGGATGGCTGGCTCAGCTTCAATGAGCAGGTACTGCTGCCTTCCCGGGTGCAGTTTGTTACCGGCAAAGATTGGCTGTATGAGTTTGAGAAGAGCGCACCGGTACTGGAACCGTTGATCCATGCCTTGTTGCGCACCTACGAAGGCATCTTCGATATGCCGGTCAGTATCCAGGAGAAATCACTGGTGTATATCCTGGCGCTTGATGAGCCAACGATCATCCGGCAGCTGAAGATACTCGATGCCAATGCCATCATTGAATACACGCCGCAGAAGGACAAACCACAGATATACTTCCTGCGCAACCGGGTGAAGAAAGAAGACCTTTACATCAACCAGGTGGAATACGGTAAGCGCAAAAAACAGTTCCAGGACCGTGTGGAAGCGATGATGAAGTTCATCACCGACAAAGAGCAATGCCGCAGCCAGTACATCGCTGCTTATTTCGGTGACAAGGCGGCCAGGCCATGCGGTATCTGTGACAACTGTCTCAATAGCCAGCAACAGGCATTGACGCCCGAAGAATTCAACCTGATCCAGCAACGTATTACTTCCGTGATCGGACAGCAACCAATTACTGCCGATCAGCTCTTTCAGCAACTCACCGGCATCAAAAAAGAAAAGGCCTGGAAGGTGATCCAGTTTATGCAGGCCGAGCAAGTGATTGCGGTAGATGAGAAAGGGGGCATCAGTAAGGTGCAGCCTTGAGGGGGCACGCACCGGACAAATGAAAACCGCCCCGGCTGTCCAGGGCGGCGTTTATTGATTCTTATTCGTTCCGGCTACTTAAAACCAGCTACTACTGCTTTTCTTCTTGCTGCTCTTGCCCCCCAGTCCGAGGGCACCGAGCAAGCTACGGGTGATCACGTTAGCAGCTGTGCGACCGATCTGGCGGGTTACCGAATTGTCCAGCACTTTCTCGATGGTCGACTTCTCCTGCTTGGCTTTGCCGGCTGCTTTCTTCTCTTCTTTCTCCGCTTTGGCTTCTTCTTCCCGGGCAGCAGCTTCTTCCAGCTTGGCCGTCAGTATTTCGTAAGCACTTTCTGCGTCGGCGGTCTCGGCGTATTTCTTCACCAGTTTGGACTTACTGACCAAGGTATCGATCTCCCGATCGGTCAGCACATCCATGCGTGAGCGGGGTGATACCAGCATCGTATGTACCAATGGGGTGGGAATCCCCTTTTCATTGAGCATCGTCACGAGCGCTTCCCCGATACCCAGTTCGGTGAGCAGTTGCTCCGTCTGGTAGAAGTCCGTTTCAGGATAGTTGGCTGCGGCCTGCTTGATCGTTTTACGATCGGCAGCCGTGAAGGCGCGCAGCGCATGCTGCACCTTCAAACCCAGCTGGCTCAGCACACTGGCCGGCACATCCTGCGGGTTCTGCGTACAGAAGAAGATACCCACGCCCTTCGAGCGGATCAGCTTGATGACCGTTTCTATCTGTTGCAATAAGGCATCGGTGGCTTCCTGGAAAACGAGGTGTGCTTCGTCGATAAACATCACCAGCTTGGGCTTGTCGAGGTCACCTGCTTCGGGCAGGGTGGCATAGAGCTCGGCCAGCAGTTGCAGCATGAAGGTGGAGAACAGTTTGGGCCTGTTCTGCATATCCGTTACGCGTAGTACATTGATCATACCCCGGCCATCATCGGCGATGCGCATAAGGTCATCCACTTCAAAAGAAGGTTCGCCAAAGAACACATCTGCGCCCTGCTGTTGCAGTTCGATCACTTTGCGCAGGATGGTGCCGGTGCTGGTAGAAGCGATCTTACCGTATTGCTTTTCTATTTCTGCTTTGCCTTCGTTGCTGACGAACTGCAATACTTTGATAAAGTCTTTGAGATCGAGCAGGGGCAGCTTGTTGTCGTCGCAGTATTTGAAGATCATGGCCACCAGGCCCTGTTGGGTATCGTTGAGGTCAAGGATCTTCGAGAGGAGGATCGGACCAAACTCACTCACCGTAGCCCGTAAGCGTACGCCATGTTCGGTGCTGAGGCTCATCAGTTCTACCGGAAAAGCGCCGGGCTTGTAGGTATCCCCGATGATGGCCATGCGCTCTTTAATCTTGTCGTTCTCCAAACCGGCAGCTGCGATACCACTGAGGTCACCTTTGATGTCCATCAGCAATACGGGTACGCTGGCATCGCTGAGTGCTTCGGCGATCACCTGCAGGGTTTTGGTTTTACCGGTACCGGTGGCACCGGCGATGAGGCCGTGCCGGTTCATGGTTTTGAGGGGCAGTCTGACCAGTGCGCCGGGCACGGGCGATTTGTCGAGTACGCCTACGCCCAATACGGCAGATTCTCCTTTAAATGTATAGCCAGCCTGTACAGCTTGCAGGAATTGTTCGTTGGTTGACATATAGCATGATTGATACGGGAAAGATAAGGGATTGATGGAATAACGCACTGAAAATAATTGTTATCCGTGTGCTATTCCTGACCAGTGCGGGACGCATCTGCCCCACTAGGAAACCATGACGGGAATGGCTTGTAAACAAACGCCCTGCGATAGCTGAAAATACAAACGGGCTGCATCAGTTTCCCGATGCAGCCCGGTCAAGGCGTTCACTTCCTTACATATCTTCTTCGCGCTCGAGCATGAGGATGGCGCTCTGCGGAACGATATAGTATTTTTCGTTTTCGTACATCACCTCGGTGGCACCGCTGAGCAGGAATACGGCGAGGTCGCCTTCCCTGGCTTGCAGAGGAATGTATTTCACCTGTTCGTCGGCATTCTTCCAGCTCTCATCTTCTACCGGCATGGGGATCGCATACCCCGGACCGGTCTTGATCACATATCCTTGTTGTACTTTTTCTTTCTCCTGTACGCCGGGTGGCAGGTAGAGACCACTGTCGGTCCGTTCATTTGCTTTCGAGGGGCGCACCAGCACCCGGTCGCCGATCACTATTAATTTCTTGAAAGTATTATCATTCGTCAGTCGCATACAATAAACTTAAACCGCGAATGTAACGCTTTAGGATTATATCTGCCGGCCCTGTCAGCGCAGGGGCAGTATACCGCCCCGATCGTTCAACAGGGGCATACAAAGGATAGGAATTGTCTATTGGAACCCATGATGGATCAGGTTTGTTTTCCTAGCCGGGAGCCGCTCCACGCCCGCCTCACCCGATGGCCCTAGCCAGCGGCCATGGGGCTTTTCCCGGTTTTATTAACAAAATATTACACGCGGCTTGTGGGATATAGCAAATGATTTAATTTTATTTACACTATCGAACTAAATCTACCTAATAATGGAAGGAAAGAAACCGAAAATTCTATTGTGCGAAGATGATCAGAACCTGGGCAGTGTACTGAAGAATTATCTGGAGTTAAATGATTTTGATGTAACCCTGGAACGCGATGGCCGTCTTGGACTGGCAGCATTTCAACGGGAGAAATTCGAGCTCTGCCTGCTGGACATCATGATGCCGCACATGGACGGCTTCACGCTTGCCGAAGAGATCCGTGACATCGATCCGGATATTCCTTTATTCTTCCTCAGTGCCAAGACCATGAAGGAAGACATTATCCAGGGATATAAACTCGGCGCCGACGATTATATTACCAAACCTTTCGACAGCGAAGTGTTGTTGCTGAAGATCAAAGCGATCCTGAAGCGCAATGAAGAAGTTACCCGCGAAGCCGAGAACAAGGAGTTTGATCTGGCCAGCTACCACTTCAATCCTAAATTACGTGAGCTCAGTCATGCCGGTAAAATGCAAACGCTTTCTCCCAAAGAGAATGAGCTGCTGAAAATGCTGGCTGAACATATGAATGACCTGCTGCCCCGCGAGCAGGCGCTCAAGAAGATCTGGGGTAGCGATACTTACTTCAACGGTCGCAGTATGGATGTGTACATTGCGAAGCTGCGCAAGTACCTGAAGGAAGACGACAAGATCGAGATCGTGAACATCCACGGCAATGGTTTCCGCCTGGTTGTTCCAGTTGCTTAGTTCATTTGTACGGATCTTAAATAGTCAAAACTCCTGCCTCCCATGGCGGGATTTTTGCTTTTACAGACGCTCCATTTGCGGCCCATTACTCCGTGACTTCACCTGCTCACCACTTCACCACGTTGCATCTCACACTTCATACCTGGCCATTCAGACTAGTCTTTCAACCACCCGGCAGGCACGGCATCGTCGGCTGGTGACAAGCATCGCCTCACCACTTCACCCGCCTCGTACGTCCGATGGACATGCTCAACTTGAACTGTACCGTGAAATAAGAATCATTGTAGCGCGAATTGCCCCGTATGCTGCCCTCATGCGTTACAATCGATGGATCAAGTTCCTGCCGGCGATCGGCAAGTTGCACGGCCTGCGCCGCCTGCTTGGGGTTCAGCTCTTCTGCAAAACGTGATGGGTCGATGTAGGTAGTACTCACATCATCGAGGTAATCGGTATTCAGGAAACGGTGCATGACTTCCAGCCGCGCATTGAGGAATGCCGACACTTCATATTTGATACCAATCCCCAGGGGGAAATTGACCTGTGTCAGCTTATAGGGTTTCCGGTCGGGGAAGGCTGCAAAACCCTGTCCTTCGGTCCGCAAGGGCTGCAGATCGACCCACTGGTACCCATTGAATGCTTGTGGATTGAAATGAAAGAGACCTACACCACCCACGATGTACGGAGAAAACTCGGAGGGTTCCTGGGCATACGACTCAAACAACGGCACGGGATGGAATTCTGCCAGCAAAGCCGCCTCGGTGATCTTGCTCATGAACGACAGGTTACGCAGCAGGCGGCCCTCTGCGGCGCCCACATCGCCCATCAGCGTATTATCAGCCCCGCTGACCTTTCCAAAAGTAAGATCGAAGCGACCACCGATGATATGATGGTACAAAGCACCTACATAGAAACCGCCGGCAAAATTATAGTTGCGGGCATTGAGGTCTTTGATGAACCGCTTACCTACTCCCTTTTTGCCACCCAGGTCTGTCATGGCATTCATAGCACCAACAGACACACCGGCTTCCCACAGGACATCGGGTTCGAGGTAATCGTTATCATAGAAATAGTACTGACCAGATGCTTCATGGGCGCATAGGAATACCACCCATAGCATCACGAATGAATGCAATAGTCTCATAGCAATGACGATAAATTGTTACCGTTTACAAAATCAGAGGGGTGTAATAAATGCTACTTAGTAAACAGCGACCAAACAGGCCGCAGAGGATCAAAAAGAATACCACTTACGAAAGGAAGAAAGCGTTGGTTTTTGATAACGAATATTTTTTATTTGAGGTTACCGCGGTAATCAACTGAACCGCAATGATGCTTCATATTTGCAACATACAGACCGAATATTTTGCAGCGGTAACAATATCCAACGCAATGCACCATTATCGCGACATCCGCGCTGTTATTGAAAGTACGCGCAACAATAGCTCAAACTAGATCCCCCCTTACTCCCGCCATTCACTGTGCACCCAGGCTGTATCCGGTAAATACTTACCACCACAAAACAAACATGGCCGCAAGTTGCGGCCATGACATATATCAAGCAGGATTGATCGTAAGGGATGGTATGAACGGCTTCATCGATGGGTGCGTCCCCGCTTGCCAGTAACGAGCGCTGGCTAAAACAACACATTCGCACCACTGGCAGCGCCCGGTGTACGCCCCAGGTGTTCATAGGCCTTGGCCGTTACTTCCCGGCCACGCGGGGTGCGTTTGATAAACCCTTCCTGGATCAGGAATGGCTCATATACTTCTTCCAGGGTTCCGGTCTCTTCGCCCACGGCAGTTGCGATCGTCGTAATGCCTACGGGGCCACCCTTGAATTTATCGATGATGGTCAGCAGGATACGGTTGTCCATTTCATCCAGGCCATACTCATCGACATTCAAGGCACGCAAGGCATGTTGTGTGATGCCGAGGTCGATGACCCCATTGCTCAATACCTGTGCGAAATCGCGCACGCGGCGCAGGAGGCCATTGCCTATACGTGGGGTACCCCGACTGCGCCGCGCTATTTCATGCGCCGCATCGGAGGTGATCTTTACATTCAAGATACTGGCTGCACGCGTAATGATCTTTTGCAGGGTCTCTGCATTGTAGTATTCCAGCCTTGCTTTGATCGCAAATCGTGACAACAAGGGGGCGGTGAGCAAACCACTTCGCGTGGTAGCGCCTACCAGTGTGAAAGGATTCAGGGAGATCTGTATACTGCGGGCGTTGGGACCGCTATCGATCATGATATCGAGGCGGTAGTCTTCCATCGCCGCATAGAGGTACTCTTCCACCACTGTACTCAACCGATGGATCTCATCGATGAACAATACATCGTTGGGCTCGAGGTTGGTGAGCAGTCCTGCCAGGTCGCCGGGCTTTTCAATGACCGGGCCGGAGGTTTCCTTAATGCTCACGCCCATTTCATTGGCCACGATACGGCTGAGGGTTGTTTTGCCCAATCCGGGAGGACCGTGAAACAATACATGGTCTAATGCCTCACCCCGCAACTTGGCTGCCTTGATAAAGATCTTGATGTTCTCGATGATCTGTCCCTGGCCGGAGAAGTCTTCTATCTCCTTCGGCCGGATATTGTTTTCGAACTCTTTATCTGCTGCTGATAAGGACCCTTTTTCTGTATGTAAGTTTGGATTAGCCATGCTTTTCGGTCAACTTTGTAAAACTACACAAAAGTAAGCCAGTAATCCGATGTGCTTACATTTTATACAGCCTGTACAGTTTGAAACGCCGGGATACTGTGGCAATGGACCATCGCGCAGGAACACACTACTTCTTTCACCAAAATGTACGAGTCGGTCGAGTTTCCGACACCTGAATCCATGAACCTGCTTGTGATCATCGGCAGACCAATGATTGTGTATGAAGAAGCACTTCACGCATCCCGTTCCCGCGTGTGAGCAAACCCCACCTTGTTGAACCTGCCCTTAATGATCGGCAGACCGATGGGCGTGTAGGAAGCAGCATCGCGTGTGAGCGAACACGACCTTGTATAATTCCTTTAGTCGATCACTGAAACTGTATCCTTTTGGGGCTGTACCTGCTTCGCCTCTTATTCGGGGCTTCTTCGGGAATTCTTCGGTATTTACCTATGAAAACACGGTCCATTCCCGAACAAGTCCCGGCGCAAACCTTTATAAGACCGTTTCAGGGTTTTAATAAAGTTCGACCAAAAGGAGGGGAAGGGCTTGCTGGCAACGTATCTTTAGCACATGCTATTCACCCGGTCAATGCTTCGTGGTCATTTCCTTCCCTGCCTCCCCGGCGGTCGGAGTGTAGGTCGGCATGGCCAGCAGGGAGCAGTGCTCCGCGTGCACCGGTACGACCAAACTGCCTCTCCCAGGGGCCATATCAACCGTCTCGGTTTACTCCAGGTTTACTTCCGGTTTACTTTCGCTTTACTCTTGGTTTACTCCAGACAGGCGATCGCCACGGGTTAGCCAGGACTTCCCTGCCCGATTACCAGCATCCAACGACTCACTCGACCACAGCGATCCAACAGGGGCCGCCCAGACCAGCTTTCAATTTTTTTTGGTAGCGGCATTGTCAGCCCCTCACCTCTCGCACACGGGCTTTTGACTAATTTAACCGCTGTACGTCAACCGCTTACCATCGTTATCCAAACCAGCCTTTCCTGTTGGGCAGCATTCTTCTTGCCCCTGAGACCGCCATTTAACAGGTTTTTCGCGAATCATATTTGCATATACAAATAAACTTCCTACCTTTGTGTGGTCAGTATGAAAGCGTCCGAAAGCAAATACAAACATTGTATGTACTTCATCGCCAATGCCCTGGGCAGAAGGATCGAAAAGTTGGCCATGGAGACCTGGAAACAGGTCGACCTGTCGCCAAGCCATGCTTACCTGCTTTTGCTGGTGATCGAAGAACCGGGCATTCAGCCTACCGGACTTAGTGAGCAATTACTCCTGACCCCTTCGACCATCACCCGGCTGATCGAAAAACTGGAAGACAAGGGGTTGGCGACCCGCAGCACAGAAGGGAAACTGACCAAAGTATACCCTACCGAAAAAGCGAAAGCTTTACTGCCTAAACTGCTGGAATGCGTGAACAGTTTTACCGAGAATTATTCCAATATTCTCGGCAAAGACGAAAGCCTCCGCATGGTCAAGAATATGGCCGCGCTGGCTGACAAACTACCTGAGTAGTTTTTTTTGCCACATTACTTGTATATACAAACATTAATAACAATATCTACTTCATTCAACAAAATCATTGCATTATGAATTACGTTATTACCGGTGGCGCTGGCCACATCTCGAAGCCGCTTGCTGAAACCCTGCTCGCCGCCGGCCACCACGTTACTGTTGTCGGTCGCAACGCCGCCAACCTGGCCGAGTTGACCGCCAAGGGCGCTAAAGCAGCTATTGGCTCTGTAGACGATGTAGCGTTCCTCAGCGAAACCTTTAAAGGAGCTGATGGTCTCTATTTGATGATTCCGCCCAATTATGGTGCTACCGACCTTAAAGCCGCTATCACCCAGGTAGGTAAGAACTATGCGGCCGCACTCAAGGCCAGCCCCGTTCAACATGTGGTATTGCTGAGTAGCATTGGCGCTCACCTGGCTGAAGGTACCGGTCCCATTGTAGGTTTACACAACACGGAAAAAGCACTGGGCGAACTTTCGAACATCAATTTCCTGTTCCTGCGTCCCGCTTTCTTCTACTACAACCTGCTTGCCCTGACAGGCCTGGTGAAGCAAGCCAACATCATCGGCAACAACTACACCGTACCCGCGGGTAAGTTCCCCATCGTAGATACGAGTGATATTGCCGCTGTGGCTGCAGATGCGCTGCTGAAGCTTTCTTTCAAAGGACATAGCGTTCAATACATCGCCAGCGACGAAGTGGGCACCGACCAGATTGCTGCCGAATTGGGCAAAGCAATCGGTAAGCCAGAGCTGCCCTGGGTGAAGTTCACGGACGAACAATCCAAAGCTGCTTTGTTACAAGCGGGCCTTGGTGAATCTGGCGCTGACAACCTGGTAGAAATGGGTGTTGCCAATGACAAGGGCCTCGCCTCTGAAGATTACTGGAAACATCAACCTACACTGGGCAAGGTGAAACTGGGCGACTTCGCGAAAGTATTCGCCACCGTCTACAACGCACAATAAGCAAAGGAACCGGGCATTGGCATTGATGAACGTATCAACCATTGGCAACTAGCGCAAGGAATTAAATTATACATGCCCGCTACTTTGTTCTATGCATAATAAAAGCCAGGTGAGCTCCTTTGCCCACCTGGCTTTTTGTTGTTTATCTTTGATACCATGAATTACGATCAATTCCACGCCAGCCTTTCTGAACCCACTCCGCCGTCAAACATCTCCGTATACCTGCAAGCCCTTTGGCATGAAGGTAAAGGGGATTGGGACGCCTCGCACGAGACAATTCAGGACGTGCCGGATAAAACGGCTTCGTGGATACATGCCTACCTGCACCGTAAAGAAGGTGACACCTTCAACGCCAACTACTGGTACAACAAGGCGGGCAAACGCATGCCCGGTTATTCGCTCGACCAGGAATGGGAGGAGATCGTCAAGGCGCTGCTTTGATCGGCCGCACACTCAGTAGCGGTTACCTTACTTTCACCACCATCGCAGGCTAATCACCGACTAAACACCACATCACAAAAGAGCGGCCGGCCCCTGCCGGTGATCCGCTCTTTCATTGGTTGTATCAAACGCTTTTATTTCTCGCGTACCTGTACCGCTATGCGCCGATCGGGTTTGCGTTGCTCATCGGAAGCGTCGGCGGGTGCCTTGGCAAATTCAGAGCCATAGCCTTCTGCCCCTACCAATTGCGCTTCTTTGGCACCGGTGGCCTTCAGGGCATTCAACACGGTTTCGGCACGGTCTTGCGATAGTTTTTTATTCACGGCTTCATCCCCTGTTTTATCGGTATACCCACCGATCTTGATCTTCAGGGTCGGATACGCGTTGAGGATGGCAGCAATATTATTGACCTGGGCTGAACTGGCTGCAGTGAGTTGCGCGCTGCCTGTTTCGAAGTTCAGGTTATCGAAATCGAACCAAACATCTTTACCACCCTGTGAGGCTGGGTCATTGAGAAATGCTACGAGCCGGTCTTCGATCCCGCCTTTATAAGCATCGAGTTCTACCCCATTGGGCAAGGCCACTTTGATGGAGGTAAGCGTAGGCGATTCTGTAGGCGCTGTGGTAGTGATCGTATCTGCCGGCAACACCTTTGCCTCCTCCGCACTCTTATTGCACCCTTTGGACAGGTAATAGATGACGCCAATGGCTATTAGCGCAATGATCAGCGGCACCAGCCACTTGTTGCCTCCCCGGGCGGCATTGTCGACCGTAGCACGGGCCGTGCTGGTTGCGCCACCAATGGTGCCTGTCAGTTTGCTACCCAGGTCGGTAAGGCTACCCAGCCCCAATGCACCCGCAAGGTTGAGCCCCGAAGGGATGGCACTGATGATGGAACTTTTTTGGTTGGCCAACAGCGAGGACAGGCCACTGACCCCGAGGTTGTTCGCACTCACCTGTTGCCCCAATGTACCCAGTGCTGCCGGTGCCGCCACACTCAGCAAGGAGGCCGCCGAAGAGTCGCGGATACCAGAAAAGCCGGATATCAGGCTGGTGATGCTGTCGAACCGGCTGCCAAATATGCTCTTGAGCCAGTCGAGTCCTTTGGTGACCAGACCGCCACTACTGGCAAAACCTCCCAGGTTGCTGAGTACACCACTCGATGCGGCATCTTTCGACAGGTTGAGAATGCTCGATATGCCATCGGTAGTGCCTGCTTTATTGAGCAGCCCCGCCAGTACGGCCGGGATCGCTCCGCTAAGCGCCTTCTGAATACTGCCTTCACTTTCGCCAAAAGAAGAAGCCATTTTGCTGGTGAGATCACTGGTGAAAAGACTTTTCACTGAGTCAACAAGATTGAATGACATGGTAAGATCATTTTTTTAATGAATAATAAAGAATGGATCGGGCAACCGCCTGGTGGGCGGACCGGAAGAGGGTCATGGCCTGGAAGCCCTGGAGGGATAATCTTTGTGTAGTTCAGTGGTAAATAACGTGCAGTAAGGCGATAGCGAAGAGTAATATAGCAAAAAGGGCCTGTGACGGCCCTTTTTGTTGAATGAAGTCTATGTTATGAGATTATTTCGCGTAACGCATCATTTGAAGGATCAGGTCGGGGTCGGGACAATTGGCCAGGTACTTGTCCCTTTCCGAATACTTACATACACCAGGGTAATCTCCTTCTTTCAGTTCCATATCGAGAATGATCTGAAAATGCAGGTGCGGCGGCCAATGGCCATTTTCAGCAGGCTCACCAAAATGAGCGATCTCCTGACCGACGGATACATATTGGCCAGCCTGTACTTTCTGAATATCTGCTAAACTAACATGTCCGTATAAGGTATAGAATGGAATGCCGTCGAGCTGGTGCAGCAGGACCAGTGTAGCCCCATAATCACCAAACAGGTCGTTGAAAGCATAGCTGTGTACCATACCTCCCATAAAGGCATAGACCGGCGTCCCGGCTGGTGCCCAGACATCGATGCCGAGGTGAAGCCGCCGGGGCTCCTCGCCCGGTTGTCCGCTGAAATGACTGCTGCGGCTGTATACCGTTCTGTTCTCATCATATCCACCAATGCCATAGCGACACCCTGCTGCCTTCACCTGGTGATCGATATAGGCGGCAAAGCGGTTCGTATCATCGATGATATCGGCAGTCAATCCCTTGTTGCGCTCCGTAAAGTCGAGGTGCAGCAATTGATCCTGAACGGGATCGAAGTCGACTACCGGCTTGAAGGTAAATTGATACTTGCGTAAAGTATTGTCGAATGGTGATGGCATACAACAGGATAAATTAGTTACGATTATAGGTCGGGAAAACGATCGTTCTGTTACAGTGGTTGCGGTTAAAGCCTTGCTTCCCCTCCTTTTCAGGCAGGCTAAGGGAGTAGTCCACCTCACCGCTTGTAATACTATTCGCGCTTTCATGCAATCCCCTCCCTTGCAAATATCCCGGATTGCTACCTTTATTTCAATTCTTTTGTCAAAACCTGCTCATTTATGAATAAATACCTCCTTGTGTTTTCGTTGCTGGTGATGGTCAAACTGGCAACGGCACAACAAAGTCCCCTTTGGCTGCGCTATCCCGCTATTTCGCCCGATGGTCAATCCATCGTTTTCAGTTATAAAGGCGATCTGTACAAGGTACCGGCAGCCGGCGGCGATGCGGTGCCGCTGACCCTGCACGAAGCCCATGATTTTATGCCGGTCTGGAGCCGCGATGGTAAAAACATTGCTTTTACCAGCGACCGCTATGGCAATTTCGATGTGTATGTGATGCCTGCCACGGGCGGAGAAGCTACCCGGCTCACCTACCACTCGGCCAATGATTACCCCTACGACTTTACGCCCGACGGCAAGAAGGTCATCTTTGGTACCAACCGCAATGATATTTATACCAGCGCCCGCTTTCCGCAGCGCGCGCTTTTCCAGAAATTATATGAAGTACCCGTCACTGGTGGCCGCTCTGTGATGTTCCTTTCCGCGGGTTCGGAATTTGCCCGTTTCAACAGCAAGGGTGACCAACTCATCTTCCAGGACCGCAAGGGTTACGAAGATCCCTGGCGCAAACACCATACCTCTGCCGTTACCCGCGATATTTGGCTGTATGATGTCAAGAAAGACGACTACCAACAAGTATCGGGTTTTGGTGGTGAAGACCGCGAGCCGCTCTTCTCAGCCGACGATCAGTCGTTCTATTACCTGAGCGAAAAGAATGGCAATAGTCAGAATATCTACAAAGCACCCGTTAAAACAAAGATCGCGGAGCAACAGGTGACGCAGTTCAAGGATCACCCGGTGCGCCACCTGTCGCGCGCCAATGACAACACATTGTGCTTTACCTACGATGGCGAGATCTATACGCTGAAGGAAGGCGGACAAGCTAAAAAGGTCGCTATCCGTATCAATACCGATGGACGCACCAATGCTGAAAAGATATTGCCCATCAATACCGGCGTTACACAAACCGTGCTCTCGCCCAACGGGAAAGAGATTGCTTTCATCGTACGTGGTGAAGTATTTGTGACTTCGGTAGAAGGTGGTATTACCAAACGCATCACCAATACCCCGCAGCAAGAACGTACGTTACAGTTTAGTCCTGATGGTCGCTCCATCATCTATGCCGCAGAACGTGGCAATAGCTGGGACGTATACCGTACCACGATCGAACGGAAAGAAGAGCCTTATTTCTATGCCTCGACGGTATTGAAGGAAGAACCGCTGATTGCTACGGAGGCGGATGAGTTTCAACCGGTGGTATCGCCCGACGGCAAAGAGATCGCCTATCTCGAGGAAAGGAATATCGTGAAGGTGTACAATATCGCGGGCAAGAAAAGCCGCACCATCGTTCCCAAGGGGATCAACTTCTCTTACTCCGATGGTGATCAGAGTTTCAAGTGGAGCCCTGATGGCAAGTGGATTGCTTTCAACTCGGCCGAAGGACGTTGGGGCACTGCAGAAGTGGCCCTGATGAAAGCCGATGGCAGTGGTGAACGCAAGAACGTCACTGAAAGCGGTTTTGCCGACGCGGGCGCCAAATGGGGTTTCAATGGCAAAGCACTGCTTTGGCTCACTGATCGCGATGGCAAGAAGCCACTGGCCTTCCAGGGCGCCCGCGAGGTGGATATCTATGCCATGTTCTTCGACCAGGAGTTGTATGACCGCTTCAAGCTCAGCAAAGACGACTATGCCCTGCTGAAGGAGAAAGAGGAGAACGACAAGAAAGAGAAGAAGGATACTGCCCTGCAGGCCGCCATTGCGAAGAAAGAAAAAGACTGGCAACCTGCATTCGAGAACCTCGACAACCGCAAGGAACGCCTCACCATCAACTCGGGCAATATCTCCGACTATATCCTGAGCAACGATGGCGAGAAACTGTATTACCTGGCACGGGTGGAGAAAGGCTACGACCTCTGGTTGACCAATACCCGTACGCGCGAAACGAAGATCCTGACCAAACTGGATGGTGGTCCGGCCGGTCTAGATATCACCAAAGATGGCAAGAGCCTGTTTGTCGTGAGCGATGGCCGCATCATGAAAGTAGATGCAGAGGCCGGCCGAGTATCGCCGGTTACGGTCAATGGTGAGATGAACCTCAATGCGGCCGGTGAGCGGGAATACATTTACGACCATGCCTGGCGGCAGGTCGTGAAGAAATTCTATGATCCCAAATTGCAGGGCACCAACTGGAACCTGTACAAGACGACCTATGCTAAGTTCCTGCCGTATATCAACAACAACTACGATTACCAGGAGTTGCTCAGTGAATTGCTGGGCGAACTGAATGCTTCCCACACCGGCGGTCGTTATTCGCCGCAGCAAGTGAATACAGATGCTACGGCCAGCCTTGGCCTGCTGTATGATGAAACCTTTACAGGACCCGGCACCAAGGTGATGGAAGTGATCGAAGGTGGTCCGTTGCTGAATGCGAAAACGAAGATCGCTACCGGTACCGTGATCGAAAAGATCGACGGCGAGACCATCACCGACAATATGGATTGGAACAAATTGCTGAACCGCAAGACTGGCAAGAATGTATTGCTGAGCCTGTACAATCCAGCTACCAAAGAACGTTGGGAAGAGACCCTGAAGCCCATTGGCCAGGGTGATGAGCAGGGACTGCTGTACAATCGTTGGGTAAAAGCCATGCGCAAGAAGGTAGATGAGCTGTCTGGCGGCAAGGTTGGTTATGTACATATTCAAGGCATGAACGATGGCAGCTACCGCACGGTATATGAAGAAGTGCTGGGTAAAAATGCGACCAAAGAAGCCCTCATCGTCGATACACGCTTTAACGGCGGCGGCTGGTTGCACGACGACCTGGTGACCTTCCTCGGGGGTAAAAAGTATATGGACTTCTCGCCACAAGGCGTTACGCCCACTTCTGGTGAACCCCGCAACAAATGGAGCAACCCTTCCTGTGTGCTGATGAGCGAAAGCAATTACTCCGATGCCTTCCTCTTCCCCTATGCGTACAAAAGTCTCAACCTGGGCAAACTGATCGGCATGCCGGTGCCTGGTACCGGTACAGCCGTATGGTGGGAGCAACAGATCGACCCCACGTTGGTATTTGGTATCCCGATGGTGGCTACCATTGGCAAGGAGAACAGGCCTACGGAAAACCTGCAACTGGAGCCGGATATCAAGCTATCCAACGATTACAAATCGATCCTGAAAGGATATGATCAGCAGTTGGAGCGTGCGGTGAAGGAAATGCTGGAGCAGATCAAACAAGCTCCGAAGAAAGGATTCTAACATAAGCGACTACCAGCAGACCAATGTTCTGCTGTTGGGTACAATAGCAAAAGGGGTGGGCCTGTACAGGTTCACCCCTTTTGCTTCTGAACGGGTGCCAATCGTTAAAAGAAACTTAAGGTGAAATAATCATATGTTGCATCCGTTCTATATTGTATCATCCAACAATAACCATTTGAAAACGATCCGGATCATTGTTTGTAGCTGGCTGATGTGCTGCCTCTTCCAGTCAGCAGCTTTTACGCAGACCATTACAGGTGCCTGGAAAGGAAAGAGCGGCGGACTGCGTACCGAACTCAAGCTGGTGAAGAAAGGCGATAGCCTGGTGGACACGGCTTATTATTATACATCGAAGAACCATTACCGGCGTTATGCGGTACGTGGTTATTTCGATGGGCAAACAAATAATGTGGTTTGGTGGGATGAGACCTTGCTGGAAGACAAGCTCACTGGCAAGGGAATCACACCGCTGCTGGCGGTGGCTGATTTCAATTGTCCCGGTGAAGACAAGATGCTGCTCGATGGCAGCAGTACTGATCGCGATCACAAAGAGATTCCTACCGGACCGGTGGCACTCGAAAAGATCACCCATCCAACTTTTACCGATGAGTGGGATTTCGTGATTGACAACTATACCGTAGGCGCTAACCATCCTGATATCATCGACAGCATTGCGCGGCTATCTTATGCCCCCACCCCGGTGGATATGGAACTGACGGCAACTTCCATTGCGATGGTGGCGCCTGACAGGCGGCCCAAACCAGCCGTGACGGTGGCTGCGCCAACACCGATTACGATAGTGCCGCCGGTAGTCGCTTCAAGAGAACCGGAGATTACTGCGCCTAAACCTGTTGGCAAACCGCTTACCCCAGAAGACAAGTTCACATCGCGTACCAATAAACTGCAGACCGTGATCCCGGTGACGGCGCCAAGGATCGAATTGCGCTTTTACGACAATGCGCAGGTGGATGGCGATTCCATTGCCCTCTTCCTCAACAAGAAACTCATCTTTAAAAATATACGACTTACCGATCAGCCCTATACTATCTTCATCGAGGCGAGCGAGCTCGACAACGACAATGAGTTGGTGATGGTGGCGGAGAACCTGGGCTCCATTCCGCCCAATACATCGTTTATGGTGGCGATTGTGGGGAAGAAAAGATATGAGGCGCGCCTGCATGCGGATGAGAACAGTAGTGCGCTGATCCGGTTGATCAAGCAAAAAGACGACGGACAATAGCGGTGAGCGGGCTTTGGCTTTACAACCAGTCTTCGAGATCAACATACTGGCCAGTGCCTACCCGAGCCGATGACGCCAGGCACAGACCAAACAGACATTAGATCAGGAATTGACAATAGACCGTTCATTGCTGAAGTGTGGCCATGAAAAAAGGCGTCTCGGGGGAGACGCCTTTACTATTGAAAATTGATCTTTTTAGATTACTACATTCACCATCTTGCCCTTCACGTAGATAACCCGCTTGTGCGGCTTGCCTTCCATCCACTTTTGGATCACATCATTCGAGAGTACGATACGCTCTACGTCTTCCTGTGGAGCATCCAGCGCAATGTTGATGGTCGTGCGCAGTTTACCATTCACCGAGATGGGGTATTCCTTGTTGCTCTCCACGAGGTATTTCGGCTCGAAGGTGGGGTATGCAGCATTAAGTACCGAACTGGTATTACCCAACAGTTGCCACAGCTCTTCCGTTACGTGCGGCGCATAAGGCGTCAACAATACGAGCAATGGCTGCAGGATATCTTTCTTGTTACATTTCAGATCCGTCAGGTCATTGAGACAGATCATAAACGTACTCACGGCCGTGTTGAAAGAGAAACGCTCTGTATCTTCTTCGATCTTCTTGATCGTTCTGTGCAGCACCTTAAATTCAGCGTCCGTGGGTTGCTCTGTATTCCATACCTGCCCTTTGACTTCATCGTAGAACAAACGCCAGAACTTTTTGATAAAACGGTGCACGCCTTCGATGCCTTTGGTATCCCAGGGTTTGTCTTGCTCCACCGGACCAAGGAACATTTCGTACATGCGGAAGGTATCGGCGCCAAATTTGGCTACGATATCATCGGGGTTTACGACATTGAAATAGCGCTTGCCCATTTTCTCGAGGCGTGAACCACAGATATACTTGCCGTCTTCCAGCACAAAAGTGGCATTGGCATATTCGGCCCTTGAGTTTGTGAATGCTTCTACATCCAGTTCCAGCCCGTCGACGATGGTAACATCTACGTGCAGCTCGTCGGTTTCATATTGATCTTTCAATCCTACGGATACAAATTCGTTGGTGCCGCGTACACGATAGATCAGGCGGGAGTCGCCACCGATCTTACCTTGGTTCACCAGTTTCTTGAACGGCTCATCAAACCCGATATGGCCCAGGTCATAGAGTGCTTTGGTCCACATACGGCTGTAAAGCAGATGCCCTACGGCATGTTCAGTACCACCGATGTACAGATCCACCTGTCCCCAGTAATCACTCACTTTGCGATCGCAGAAAGTGCCGTCATTGTGCGGGTCCATGTAACGCAGGAAGTACCAGCTGCTGCCGGCATAACCGGGCATGGTAGAACTTTCGCGTTCGCCACCGATGGGTGAAGACTTGATCCACTCCGGCAGGTTGCTCAGCGGACCTTCTCCTTCTACACCCGGCTTGATCTCTTCGAGGTCCGGCAATGCCACTGGCAATTCGCTTTCGGCCAGCGGATAGGCTACACCTTCCTTCCAGGCAATGGGGAAAGGTTCTCCCCAATAACGCTGACGGCTGAAAGCTGCGTCGCGCATCTTATAATTGACTTTGCGTACGCCAATACCGAGCTCTTCCAGCTTGTCGATGCTGACGACCATCGCTTCGCGCATCACCAGTCCGTTCAGGAAACCGGAGTTCTCGAGTATCGCATCCTTGGTCGGATTCGCCTCTTCCCCATTGTAATGGCCACCGATGATATTGGTGATGGGTATATTGAAATGACGGGCAAACTTGTGGTCACGCTCGTCGCCGCAAGGCACGGCCATGATAGCACCCGTACCATATCCTGCCAATACGTACTCAGAGATCCACACGGGAATCTCGCGACCGTCGAAGGGATTGAGCACATAGGCGCCGGTAAATACGCCGGAGATCTTTTTCTCCGCCATACGCTCGCGCTCGCTGCGGCTCTTTACATACGCGATATAGTCTTCTACCGCCTGCTTTTGATCGGGGGTAGTAATGGTTTCTATCCAGTCGTGCTCTGGCGCTATCACCATGAAGTCGACCCCAAAGATCGTATCGGGACGCGTGGTGTATACGGTCAGTTTCGCCTCGGCCGAAGTGAGCTTGCCATCGTGTGGTTTGAAGGCAAAGCTGATCTCGGCGCCATAGCTTTTGCCGATCCAGTTGCTTTGCATTTCCTTCATGGCATCACTGAACTCGATCCGCTCCAGTCCTTCGAGCAGGCGGTCGGCGTACTCGGTGATGCGGAGGTACCATTGACGCAGTTTTTTCTTCACTACCGGGAATCCACCGCGTTCGCTGACGCCGTTGATCACTTCATCGTTGGCCAGTACGGTACCCAGTGCCTCGCACCAGTTTACTTCACCATACCCGCAAAAGGCCAGGCGGTACTCCATCAGGATGTCCATTTGCTGGGCCTGGTCGAAGCCCGCCCAGAGTTGGGCGGTAAACTTAATCGACGAGTCGCCGGGACAGGGGTGGGCCGCGTTGCCTTCCTTTTCAAACACCTTTACGAGTTCGGCGATGGGCTCGGCCTTCTTCGTCTGGCGGTTGAAAAAGCTGTGAAACAGTTGCAGGAAGATCCACTGGGTCCATTTATAATAACCGGGATCGGAGGTGCGGATCTCGCGGTCCCAGTCGTAGCAGAAGCCGATATTATCAAGCTGCTGGCGGAAATTGTTGATGTTGTTGTCGGTCGATACCGCGGGGTGAATACCGTGGTCGATCGCATATTGCTCGGCGGGCAGACCAAAAGCATCATACCCCATGGGGTGCAGTACATTGAAGCCTTTGAGCCTTTTGTAGCGGGCGAAGATATCACTGGCGATATAGCCGAGCGGGTGACCCACGTGCAGGCCGGCGCCGCTGGGATAAGGAAACATATCCAGTACATAATACTTGGGCCGGTCGCTGTCATTGCTCACCTTGTAAGCGTTCGTCTCTTTCCAGGTCTGTTGCCATTTCTTCTCGATATGGCTGAATTTGTATTCCATATATATCCGTTACGATTCAGATTTTTGATGGTATTATTCTTGCACCCCAGCATCGGCGCGGGCACTCCGGGGATCGTTGAGGAAACGTTAAAAGGCGTTTACCCTCAAAATTTTTCCGGCTGTACAACCGTTAGTAGGGCGTCAAAAATACGGATTATCCGGCTTAAGCGGGATAAAACCGCTATTTTTGCCGTTATCCGTTTATTAACTAACCCATCAAAATTATTGTTTCATGGCTCAATTCGGGAAAGGATCGGCCAAGCGTTCCAAGCCTTCTTATTTTATGGCCATTTTGGGGGTAACCATCGTGCTCTTTTTTGTGGGCATCTTTGGTTGGTTGCTGCTCAATGCCCGCCAGTATACCGAGGAAATGAAGGAGGACGTGAAAGTGCAGGTGTTTCTGAAAAAGAATATTACCCCGCAGGATGTGGAGACCCTCAAAGCCTATATCGCCGCCCAGCCATATACCAAATCGTACGAATACATTGACCAGGAAGCTGCCAAACAGCGCTGGCTCAAGAGTGGCGAAAGCGACTTCAAAGAGCTGCTGGAAGAGAATCCCCTCCCCGCTTCTTTCGACGTGAACATGAACAGCGCCTACGTACACCGCGACAGCGTTACCCAGATCAAAACCGAACTGGAAAAGCAGAACCAGGTGGTAGAAAGTGTGCAATACCCCGCCTTCGTAGTCGAGAAAATGACGTCTTCTGTACGGGTGGGACTGATCGTATTCGCCATCCTGGCGGGTATTTTCTGTATTTTCTCCATCGTACTGATCGATAATACCATCCGCCTGGCGATGTACAGCAACCGCTTTATCATCAAAACCATGCAAATGGTAGGGGCTACCCGGGGCTTTATTGCCCGGCCGATGACCGTGCGGGCCATCGTGAATGGAACGGTGTCGGCGCTCATCGCCATTGCCATTATCTACGTGGTGATGATGCTGAGCGAGCATTTCCTGCCCTACCTGGCCGACCTGCGCGACAATGGCAAACTGCTCCTGTTGTTCGCCTTCCTGGTGATCCTGGGCATCAGCATTTCGCTGTTCAGCACCTACCGCAGCGTCTTAAAGTACCTGAAAATGAAGCTCGACGACCTGTATTAAGGTCCCTTAAGAAATACTTAACAGGCCGGGGCATTCAATTCCCCGGCCTTTCTGTTTCAGGAACTTAGCACAAATCCGAAACTTTCCTATATTGCAGCCTTAATACTATTGGATAATGGCCGAAAAGTTAACCACCGAAAAAAAGCAAGAGCCCACCCTGTTTAGCAAAGAAAACTACAAATGGATCGTTATCGGTCTGGTTGTGATGTTGATTGGCCTGGCAATGATGATCGGTGGCAACAGCAAAGATCCCAATGTATTTACCAATACCGAAGTGTATAGCTTCCGCCGTATTACCCTGGCTCCCATCCTGATCCTGGCCGGTCTCGGTATTGAAGTTTTTGCTATTTTCCGCAAACCCAAAGCATAAGTTGACGGCCGGTTCGTTATAGTGTCGCTGTGCGCCGTGTTGCTCACTGCTGCCCTATTGTGCTGAACTTGTATTTACCCGCCAATCTTCCAATATGAATCTTTTCCAGGCTATTATTATTGCTATCGTAGAAGGCCTTACTGAGTATCTTCCTATTTCCTCCACCGGGCATATGATCATTGCGAGCAGCCTGATGGACATCCACAAAGAAGAGTTTACCAAACTGTTTGAAGTGGCCATCCAGCTCGGCGCCATCATGGCCGTAGTCGTATTGTACTGGAGAAAGTTCTTCGATTTCAAGCGCTGGCAATTTTACCTGAAACTGATCCTGGCCGTAATACCCGCCCTCACACTGGGCTTGTTGTTTTCCGATAAGATCGATGCCCTGCTGGAAAGCCCTACGACCGTAGCCATCACCTTGCTGGTGGGCGGTATCGTGCTGCTATTCATCGACAAGGCTTTCGCCGGGCAGACTGATAAAGGCATCGATACCGAAGAAAAGATCAGCAATGGCAAGGCCTTCATGATTGGGTTGTGGCAGTGTATTGCCATGATACCCGGTATAAGCCGCAGTGCTGCCTCCATTATCGGTGGCATGCAACAAAAGTTGACACGTAAACTCGCTGCCGAGTTTTCCTTCTTCCTCGCCGTACCTACCATGTGTGCTGCCAGCGGCTACTCCCTGTTTCTGAAAGACTGGGAAGGCACGGGCACGCCGATGAAAGGGTATGAACTGATCCTGAGCTCGTCCAACAACCTCTATGCTTTCATCGTAGGCAATGTCGTTGCCTTTGTGGTGGCGATGCTGGCGATCAAGTTCTTTATCGGCTTCCTGCAAAAGCGCGGTTTCCGCCTGTTTGGCTGGTACCGTATCATTGCCGGCATCATCCTGCTGATCCTGATCTATACCCATGTGATCGCTGAATAACCTGTGCTGGCCCCTGACGTGTGCAATTGGCTTACTGTTTAAACCCTTCTGTTTATGCAAACAGCATCCAAAAAAGTAATTAACGGGTGGGCCATGTACGATTGGGCCAACTCGGTCTATAACCTCGTTATCACGACGACGTTTTTCCCGATCTATTTTAATGCCGCTACCAAAGATCATTTCAAAAGCGACAAGATTTCCTTTCTGGGTCGCGATTTCGTCAATTCCGCCTTATACGATTATGCCATTGCTGCTGCCTATCTGGTAATCGCGCTGTTGTACCCCATCCTTACTTCGATTGCCGACACCCGGGGCAATAAGAAAAAGTTCATGCAGTTCTTCTGCTATATGGGGGCGCTGGGCTGCAGTGCTCTATACTTCTTCGAGGGGGCCAATGTAGAATATGGCATATTCATGTTCATACTGGCCGCCATTGGCTACTGCGGCAGCCTGGTATTCTATAACTCCTATCTGCCCGAAATCGCTGCAGAGGCAGACAGAGACCGAATAAGCGCTAAGGGCTACTCTTTTGGTTACATCGGTAGCGTTTTGCTGCAGATCATCGGGTTTGTGTTGGTGCTGGTGTTGCCTAGCGCGGGCATGGCGTCAAGACTCACTTTTCTGCTGACAGGTATCTGGTGGCTGGGATTCGCCCAGATCACCTTCCGCATATTACCCGCTTCTCAACCGTCCATCCAGAAACATACTTCGGATATCCTCAAAGAAAGCTTCGGCGAGATCAAAAAAGTTTACAGTCAGGTAAAGCTGATGCCGGTACTGAAACGTTTCTTGCGTGGTTTCTTCTTCTACAACATGGGTGTACAAACCGTGATGCTGGCGGCTACCATGTTTGGCAGCAAAATGCTTGGTCTCAATGAAACCAAACTGATCATCACCGTGGTAATCATTCAACTGGTAGCCATCCTGGGCGCCTGGGGAATGTCACGGCTATCTGCCATATACGGCAACCTCAAGGTGTTGATGGGTGTGGTAGTACTCTGGATATTCATTTGCCTGGCAGCCTACTATACTGCAGTAGTAAAAGAAAACGGCGGCGATCCGGAATTCCATTTTTACGGATTAGCAGTGGCTGTAGGTCTCGTTATGGGCGGCATTCAGTCGCTCAGCCGCTCAACCTATTCCAAGTTGATGCCCGAGACCCGTGACACAGCATCATTCTTCAGTTATTATGACCTTACGGAAAAGATCGCTATCGTGATCGGCATTTTCAGTTTCGGTTTTATTGAAGAACTGACCGGCAGCATGAAAACCTCCGTGCTATCCTTAATCGTTTTCTTCGTCATTGGGTTAATCTGGCTATATTCGGCGCTGTATAAACAGCAACAAAAAGCTTCCTGATGAAACTACATACCGTACACACCGGCAACTTCAAACTGGATGGCGGCGCTATGTTTGGCGTGGTGCCCAAAAGCATCTGGCATAAACTCAATCCGGCCGACGACAACAATCTCTGCAGCTGGGCCATGCGCAGCCTGCTGATTGAAGACGGCAACCGCCTCATCCTGGTCGACAACGGTATCGGTGATAAACAGGACGCGAAATTCCTCGGTCACTACCACCTGCACGGTAACCACTCGCTCGATGGCTCGCTGCAACAGCTGGGCTTGCACCGCGATGACATCACCGATGTATTCCTTACCCACCTGCATTTTGACCACTGTGGTGGCAGCATCGTGCGCCAGGGCGATCAATTGGTACCCGCTTTCAGGAATGCCCACTACTGGAGCAATCTCCGCCACTGGGATTGGGCGACCAGACCCAATGAACGTGAGAAAGCCTCATTCCTCAAAGAGAATATTCTGCCCATCGAAGCCAGTGGCCAGCTCAAATTCATCGAACCCCTCGACGGCATCACTTTTGGACACCCTGATATCACTATCCGCTTCGTCAATGGCCATACCGATGCCATGATGCTGCCCCAGATCAACTACAAGGGACGCACCATCCTGTACATGGCCGACCTGCTGCCCTCCATCGGACATATCCCCTTACCGTATGTAATGGCCTACGACATGTTTCCGCTGACGACCTTGCAGGAAAAGAAAACCTACCTGACGGAGGCCGTCAACAACGATTATGTCCTTTTCTTCGAGCACGATCCGGTACACGAATGCTGTACCCTGCAGCAAACCGAGAAGGGCATACGTCACAAGGAGACGTTCAAATTGTCGGAATTGTAATTCAGGCACCCGCAGGCGCTTTACAAAATCGCAGGAAGAATTGCCAAACCCGCTTACCGCACCTCGATCAACGAGGTCAGGTCATGTCGCAGGTTGCGGTAGCTGAGCATATCCACCTTGACGCTGCCCACAGAGATAGGGCTTTCTACGCGCAAGGGTACATGGTTTTTGTCATCGCTCACCCATACGGTCATTTTCTCTCCGCCTTCAAAGATGGTGCCTTTGAGCAGCAGTGGCTTGAACTTGATGGCCCGGAACTTACCGTATTTGGTCTTTACGGTTTCTTTGCCCAGATAGCGGATGTACATTTCAAAAACCTCTTTATCGAGAAACAGGGAGAAGGTGATCTTGTCACCCGGCTTGTATTTGTTGAAGTCGATATTGCGGGCGTAATAGATCGCACTCAGCACATCCTGCACACATTCCGGCACTTTGAAGACGCCGTCATTCGTCACGGCCGCATTGGTGGTTTTGTTGAAATCGACGAGCTCGTACTTTTTGTAGCTGCCTTCATTCACGTTGCGTACAAAACGGTAGGGCTGAAAGGTGGCCGTATCGATATAGGTTTCGTATTTATCGCGCACTTTGAAGATACCGTCGTAGAAGCTGAAGGTTTTGCCTTCGCCGATGATGTGATACACGGGTTTGTTGTGCAGCCTTTCAACGCTCGACCGGAAGGTCGCTTCACCAGCCCCGATAAAGGCACCGGCAACCGTATAGAATACTTTATAAGTTAAGATTTCTTCCGGCTGGAAGGCCGTGTTCTTGATGGTGCAAAACCCGTCTCCCGATCCACTACCCGCCTGCATTGGAAAGCTGATCCCGAAGAGTCCGAAGAAAGCCAAAATTCGAAAGCTTTTCATGTATCAATCTTATTCTTAATAGTTAGTCGAATCAGCGACGCCGGGATGGATTTCCCCTATCTGTTTTTGAAGATACGGATTCCTAAAATTAACAAACTCCCGATCAACGCTGGTATTACTAAATTGATAATCCATATTGACAATGAGGTGGCCAATACCCCCCATGTGTTGGTGCTAAAAAATTGTACCAACTCTATACTTGCCTTCCACCGCACGCCCAATTCCGTGATCACTGCGATCGTCGGCACCACAGCCAGCACCAGGAAAACCACCCCAATAGACGCAAAAACCTGTACCGGGGTAAGCGACACCTCAAAAACCGAAAACACCAGGTAATATTGCCCGATAAACACAATATACCGGATTACAGATAAAGACAATATGCGCAGGAGGATAGTTGCGTTAAAAGAATCTAAAACATGGATATAGCGTACAAACCGTTCGATCTTTGGTATTTTTTCAATCCACCTCACCAGCCAGGCCAGCCGGAAATAAAATAATGTTAAAATGGCTGTACCGAATGCTGTACACCACAGCAGGGTATTGATCCAGAATACCAGCGACCCATCGCCCGGCTGTTGTGCAGCCACTACCTGTTTCATGTAGGCCAGCGCTCCCAGGCCCGCTACCAGGGTCACCAGTAACTGCGCGATGCTGCAAACGATGGTCAGTGAAATGCCCTGCACCCGCTTGCTCTCGTCGATATAGAGAATTCGCCCAACGTATTCACCAATGCGGTTGGGGGTGAAGAAAGCCATGGTGGTGCCGGTAAAGATCGCCTTGAGCGATTGCACGAAGCCGATGGGCTGTATGCGGTTGATGACCACCTGCCATTTACGGGCCTCGATGCTCCAGTTAACCAGCATCAGCAGCGCCGCCAGGCCCAGTTGCCAAAGGCCGTTGCCCTGCAGGGCCTCGCCGATATGCACAAAAGACTCCCGCCAGTTGGGTTGCCGCAGCAGTTGATGCCAGATCGACCAGGCGAGCACGATGAACACCAGCGGGCCGATCACATAGTTGAGGATTATTTTGATACTTTTGTTCAGCGGCTATAAGATTTGAATGCCCTGTCTGGAATTTATAAAGAGAACACACTCAACAAGTTCAGACAACGGGCAATGAGATACAAAATAAACTGAATTTGACCCATACCTTGCAACAGTCTCCAAAAATAATTCTTGGCATCGACCCGGGCACCCTCATGATGGGGTACAGCATCATTGCCGCTACGCCCCGGCAGATCAAGGTACTGGATATGGATGTACTGCGCCTGAGTGCCAAAAAAGACCAGTACGAACGCCTGCAACTCATTCACCAGAAGGTGACGGGCCTCATTGCCACCTTCAAGCCCCAATACTTCGCCATCGAGGCGCCCTTCTTCGGCAAGAACGTTCAAAGTATGCTAAAACTGGGCCGTGCCCAGGGCGTGGCCATTGCGGCTGCCATGGGCGCCAACCTCATCGTACAGGAATATTCGCCCAAGAAGATCAAGCAGTCCATTACCGGCAATGGTAATGCCGACAAGGAACAAGTCTGGAAAATGCTGCAACAGATCCTGGCGCTGCAAGATACCGTCATCAATCACTACGATATTTCCGATGCGCTCGCTGTAGCTGTTTGCCACCACTACCAGGAGCGGATCGTAGGTCCTTCTGCAGGTAATAAGGTAAAAGGTTGGGAAGACTTCATCAAGAACAATCCAGGGCGTATCAAGCTAAAATAGGAGCTCCAGGCATCCTACAAATTCGCCAGGATTTTTTCCTGTACGGCTTTCAGTTGCTCGGGGCTCAGTTTTAATTTGGGCCTGGTAAAATTAAGGTCGTCGGCACTGTTGATGGGTACCAGGTGCATATGCGCATGCGGCACTTCCAGGCCCATCACCGAGATACCACAACGATCGCAGGGAAAAGCCTTTTCAATCGCCTGGGCGATGGGCCTGGCAAACAGGAGTATTTCGGAGAGGTACGTATCGGGTACTTCAAAAAAACGGTCGATCTCCGTTTTGGGTACCACCAATACATGGCCTTCCGCCATGGGAAAGATATCGAGGAATGCAAAGAACTTGTCATTCTCCGCAATTTTGTAAGAAGGGATATCTCCGGCAATGATCTTCGAGAAAATAGTCATACCACCTGTCAATTTAGCTATAAGGTGAAGCAATTGGGATTTGAACCGTATGAAAGTAAAACCTTTCATGCAACAAAGCTAAGAAAGAGCGCCGGCTTGTGACACCGGGCATTAAAAAACCCCGCCGGTTGGGCGGGGCAATCTTATCGCGCAGCAGCTGAACTGCCAAAAAAGATGCTTAGGTAGTTATGTTTTCGATCTTAAACGTCACCACACCGGCCGGTATCTGCACTTCCGCAACATCACCAATGGTTTTACCCAGCAAGCCCTTCCCGATGGGAGAAGTAACAGAGATCTTACCCAGTTTCAGATCGGCTTCTTTTTCAGAAACGATCTGGTAAGTCAGTTCCTTCTTTGTTTTCAGGTTGCGCAGTGTGACCTTGGTCAGGATCGACACTTTGCTCGTATCTACATTATCGGCTTCCAGTACACGCGCACTGGCTAAGTCGCCTTCCAATTTTTTGATCTTGGCTTCCAGGATACCCTGGGCCTCTTTGGCAGCATCGTATTCGGCATTCTCTTTCAAATCTCCTTTTTCACGCGCTTCAGCGATCGCACGGGCAGCAGCGGGTCTGTCTACCGTACGCATCGTCAACAATTCAACCCTCATTTGTTCGAGTGTATCTTTACTTACATATAGAACACTACTCATAGTAACCTCCTTATTTTTTTAGTCCGGCGCTCGTTTGGCTCCGGTAACAGAAAAAAAGAACAACGCCTCAGGTATCCCGCTGAAGCGTTGCATGATTGTGTAACAGAGCAAAAATATAACTAAATTTTGAATTAAAACCCAAGGTTCCGGGAATATTGCCCAAAAAAACAAGTTCTAATTCAATTATAACCTGCTGGACAATAGGATACTCCGGCTCCTTTTTGTGTCAGGTCTACACATTTACGATACCCCTGCCCGCGAGGCTAAATGCCCAGCTTATCCAGCACCACTTTGGCCATCTTGTAGAAGGCCTCATGGCTGTATCCGGCAATGTGTGGCGTGACCAGTACATTCGGCTGTGCCAGCAACCAGTTGAGCTGCTGCTGCTCGGTGTCTGAATAGGTGGCCAGCTTTTCATTCTCCAATACATCCAGTGCAGCCCCGGCGATCTTGCCGTTTTTCAATGCCCGGATCAGGGCGGCGGTATCGTGTACCTTTCCCCGCGAGGTATTGATGAAATACGGTGTACGCTCCAGGCTGTTGAAAAAGTCGTCGTTGGCATAATGATACGTTTCATCCGTCAACGGCAAGTGCATACTGATCACATCAGCGTACCGGGCCACCTGTTCCCGGTTGGCCTCTTTCACCAACTCTTTCGCAAATCCGAACTTATACTTGTCGTGCGCCAGGATGGTAACATCGAACGACGACAATACTTTGGCAAAGGCGCCACCGGTATTGCCGAAGCCAATGATGCCAACCGTTTTGCCCGTCAGCTCGGTCGCCCGGTTCTGGTCGCGGATCCACTTGCCCTCCCGGATCTCCTGCATGCTGCTGTACAGCTTGTTCATCAAGCCGAGCACCATGCCGAGTGCCTGCTCACCCACGGCATTGCGATTGCCTTCGGGACTGCTGACACAGGTAATGCCTTTGGATTGCGCATAGGTCACATCGATCAGTTCCATACCACTGCCCAGGCGACCGATCCATTGCAGGCTGGCTGCCCGGTCCAGGATGGCTTTATCGATCTTCAATCGGGTGGTCACAATGAGCCCGGTTGCATCGGCGACCTGCTCCAGCAGTTCTTCATAGCTGATCTGGGGCAGGTACGCGACCGTATACCCCTTCAATTCCAATTGCTCGATGAGGTAATTGTGCACTTTGGCCGTAACGATAACTTTCTTCATGCTCACGTTTCTTCTTATTGGGATGATTTACTTTCCTTTTCTACTGCTTTCATTTTATCCTGGTAGCTAACGCCTTCTTTGATCCAGGCGGCAGCCGGTTTGCCAAGCAGGAAGTGGTCAAACCACTCGCGCTGGCGCTGCTGGTAATCGATCTGGTTTTCTTTTTTCGCCAACCCGTGGTTCTCATCGGCGTACACCAGCATCACATGCTCTTTCTCCATCCGGCGCATGGTACCATACATTTCGATACCCTGGTGCCAGTCTACCGCACCATCCTTGTCGCCAAAGGCGATCAGCAGGGGCGTCTTGATCTTATCGGCGTTGAACATCGGCGAGTTGCGGATATGCGCATCCATGCGCTCGTACCAGGGACCATCAAAGCGACCCTGGCTGGTCTCGAAGATCTTCTGATCGGGGATACCGTTGTTCCAGTAAATGGACATCGACATACTGATCAGGTCGGTCAGCGGTGCACCGGCACAGGCGGCGTTGAAGATATTGGTCTGCGATACGATGAACGAGGTTTGGTAAGCGCCCCAGCTATGCCCCATCAGGCCAATCTTGTTGCGATCGATCATACCCGTTTTCAACACCTGCTCTACGGCGGGCACCACACAATCTACCGCACTGGTACCGGGTTCGTTGATATCATACACGATATCAGGACGGAACACGAAATAGCCATTGGTGGTAAAGTTGGTGGTATTGTATGCGCTGCGGGTAGAAGGGTTTGTATACATATGGACGGTATTCGACAACAGTTCATAGATATAGACGATCATGGGATATTGTTTACCCGGCTCGTAGTTGGCGGGATAGAACAAGGCACCCTGTAATGCTTTTCCTTTCTTATTGGTAAAGTTCACCAGCTCGCTTTTGCCCCAATAGAAGTTCTGTTGCTGCGGGTTAGTAGCTACCACCTTTTTGTTGGCGGTGAAGTTCTCGGTCACGTACAACTCAGGCGAAACATTGTAGTCCATTTTGGTATAGGAGAATACGTTCGCATCTTTCGCCTTGATCAGCCGGTAAACGGTCGCATCTTCAAACACCAACGGGCTCACCTTGCCTTTCTCCAGCTTGTAGTAACCAAACTTCTTGGTCTTGTCGCCATAAGCCGACAGGTATACGGGCTTGGTGTCGTCGATGAAGGGGTCTTCAAAATCCAACCGTGTTACCCGGAATTGGATTTCATCTTTTTCGCCTTCGGTGAGTTTGCGTGTACCTTTTCCGTCGGGATTGAGGGCCCACACATTGTATTCATCGTATACGAGCAGCGCTGCGTCGCCCTTGGTCCAGCCAGCGGCCCCATACGGCGGTTTGGTAGCAGGATGGTCATCACGTACATTCCAGAAAGAACTGTTGAGGCCACCTGTCAGGTTGGTGGTAACACCCGTAGCAGTGTTGATCGTCCACCAGCTCCTATCCTTGAAATAGTAAGCATATTTGCCTTCGGTCGACAACACCGGTGCAGTATAAAAACCAGCCAGCGACTTTTCAAGCAGCAGTTTCTTTTCACCGGTGCGGGTATTCACGAGTGTATAGTCTGCAAAATCTTCTTTAAACGCAGGTTTGTATTTTTTGCTGGTACTGATCACTGCCCATTTCCGGTTGTCGCTGAAGCTCACATTGGGGGCAACGGCAGTCGCTATCTGGAAATACGTATTGTTGTCGATATTCCAAACAGCCTGGTAGCTCTGCTCTTTGTCTTGCGTATAAGTCAGTTTCTGACGGGGCTGGATCTCGGTATCCTTCCAATGCCATACATCTACCTGGGCCAGCTTCTCATCTTTCTTAGGAGCTGCTGCTGCCAGGTTCTTCGTGCTGTCGGCTTTTTTCGCAGTATCGGTTTTTGCCTTCACGGAATCTGTCGTTTTCTTCTCGTCTTTCTTTGGCTTGGCCGTCCAGCTCTTGATGCCAAAGAATGCGGCCGTCATATCATCGCTCAATACCAGGTTGGAAGCGCTGTTGATGCGCATGCTATCGGGAAAACCTTTGTAGGTAGTACCATCGAATATTTTCAGCACGGGTGCCTTGTAAATATTCACATAGGTATATACCTGGGCATTCTCTTCTTCATAGCCTTCTTTCTTGAACGATTTGAAGAAAGCCAGGCCTTCTCCTTCTTTTTGCCAGGTGAGCTTCGAAAAGCGGGCCGTATCACTGGCAAGGACCTTGAGGGAGTAATTGTCGAGATTGAACAACTCCACTGAATTGCCGGCCTGGTTGGCAGACTCTACGATGTAAGCGAGGTAATCGCTCCTTTTATTGAAAGACCAGGCAGTGACATTGCCGATGGTACGGGTGCTGCTGTCAGCCAGTTTTTTGAGCAAGAGTACAGCGCCCTTGTCTTTGTTTTCTTTGGGCGGGTCGAGGCTGATCGCCAGCAATTTACCGTTGCGCGAAAAGCGGAAAGACGATACATCCTGCACGACCTGCTTGCGGCCGGTAGCCAGGTTCAACAATCCCATTTTGTACTTGATGGGCTGCTTCTGCTCGCGCAGCTTTTCACCGTCTTTGTAGGAAACGCCGATCTGGTAGGCGATCCACTGGTTGTCTTTGGAGAATTCGAAGTTGGTGGCGAATTCTAGTTTATAGCTCTTATTGGTCAACCGGTTCACCACGTACAAGGTGTCATTCACTTCCTGTGAAGCTACGATGTAAGCTGCCCATTCACCATTGGGCGATAGATCTGTGAAGCTGAGCGATTGCCATTTGCCGTAGTCCTCCGGCGTAAGGTTTTTTTTCTGGGCCATTCCTACGGTCGTGAGGAACAAGGAAAGGGTTAACAGGGAAACGTGAAACTTCATAATAGTCGAAAGTTTAATGGGAGCTAAAATACGCAAGGAGGGGCATAAAAGCCTTTAAAATGTGACAGAAGCCCCCTTCCGCGGGCAGTTTTTCCCGATCGCGGTCATTAGTGGTTGGCAGGTCGTGCATATCGTCAAGCCAGCCCCCTCGTTCGTCAAAGTAATTATGCAGCCGTCTGCCATACCCGTTGCTTTGTGGTGTAAAGCATTATTCACCTCAAAATATGTCTTGTATGAAATGGATCAACCACCACCGGATAGTGGCCAAAACACTTGCCCTCCTGGCTTTCTGTGCCACTCTGACTTCCTTCGCGGCTTATCGCGGCGGAGACAGCTTCAGCATCTTCCTGAATGACAAACTTGTATTGCAACAACACCTGGCCATGAAAGAAGGTTTAAAGAGCTTCGAACTGGGTAAGGCCAATTACAACGACCAGCTGAGCATCACCTTCAGCCATTGCGGCCAGCCCGGCAAAGGAAGAAGTATTGCCATCAAAGACCAACACCACAAAACATTGAAAGAATGGCATTATGGAGACGGAGCCAATGCCAAAAGCAGCATGACCTGCAAAGTGGGTGACATCATCGACCTGCAAAAAAATAAAGGAGGGAAATTACAGCTGTATTACAGCTCCAAAGAAATGCCGGCCGGTCATCTGCTGGCAGCCATCGTAGTCAGTGGCACATCGGGCAAGACTGCCTCTCGTTAGGATATAGCATACAGCAATCAGCCACTGCTGGCCAGGTTTACGTCGCCCCGGTTGTATCCACAACAAGGGGCCTGGTCAGTTCACAAACACCTCATCGATGAACAGCCAGCTTTTGGCTTTCTTGTCTTTCACCCAGGGTACGATATTGCCAATAGGCTTCAGCACGACCCGTATGCATTGTAGCGGAGTCGGGGTAAAATCACCCGAAAAAGCAATATTATCCTTGCTGCGATCTTTCATACCGGGCGCCGGTGGCGTGATCGTTTTAAGTAGTTTGAGGCGCAGCGAATCGCGGCCGCCCCAGATCTGAATAGCAGCCGGTGGAAAGATATGTTCATCGACCGACTTGATCATGCTGATGGTGACATTGTTCACGGTAGCAGGGTGTCGGAACAGCAAGGTCGCGATCACCGGCCGCCCATGATAACCCAGCCATTTGCCATTGCCAAAGTTTGGCTCACTCTTATCGCGGTCGATCAGCAGTTGTGCTCCCTTTCCTTTGTATTTGGCCTCAGGTTCTGTGGCCAGCAAAATGCTGTCGACTTTCAAGCCCGACCGGTAAAATTGCTTCTGCACCACCTCGCTGGCTATCCAGCCCTTATGATAGGCCTTGGTTTTCACGAGGACCGTATTCTTCAATACGATCCCGTCGCTGTACAACGGTGAATGTAGGCTATCGGGCTCTTTCCCATCGAGTGTATACCGAATCTCCGAACCACCGATATAGTGTTTTAATTTGAGCGGCACCGGATCAGTGATCACCAGTGACTCGTTTTCAATAACCGGTGGTATGATCTTCAGGATGGCGGTGTCTTTGAACCCATAGTAGTAATGTACGGTTGGTGCCGAAGTTGCCAATGTTTGCTGCTGCGCTTCTGTGATGCCGGTATTCCAGAGATACAGCGCTTTCAATCGCTCCATGGCCTGCAAGTCCTTCACCTGATCGGCGTTGACTGGTGTACCGGTCAACGACAGGCTTTTCAATTGCCCCAACTGTTTCAGCTGTGCTAATCCACTTCCCGTGATCGCTGTAAAGTTGAGGCTAAGCTTTCGGAGGTTCCTGAACCTGGCAACCGTGGCCAGGTCGGCATCGCTCACCGGCATGCGGTCGAGGTTAAGCGACACGATCTGCTCGCCGACTGCGTTCAATGCCTCCAATTCTTTGGTTGTATAGAACGCCCGGTTGTAAAAGTTTACCGCCAGTGCCGGCGAACCAACAGCCACCGGGCTCACCATCCGATTGTTATTGCTCAACGACCTGATCTTGCCGTCATCGGCCGGCTCAAAATCATAGGTCGCTTCTTCAGCCGAATGCAGCAGGGAAGCTGCCATCGTCTTTAAGGTATCGCCGTCTGGCAGTTCCAGTACTTTCTTATCAAAGAGGCTGCCTCCCCTCACCCAAGCCTTTAGCAAATTGATCTCCATGGGCGTCAGCTGTGGCTTACCAACAGGCGGCATGTGTTTTTTGGCAGTCTCCGGCAGGTGCAGCCTTTGCATCAGCAGGCCAAGATCCTCTTTGGTAGTATCCCATAAATGACCGCTCTTGCCGCCTTGCAGTATGGCCTCCTTCGTGGCCAGGATCAGTTCACCTTTGGCTTTGCTATCGTTGTGACAGCTCATGCATTTGCTGTCGAGAATAGGTTTGATCACATCGTTGAACACCATCGCTTCTTCCAGCGGCGGTGCCGTATGCTCCCCCGTTGGCGTTACTGGTGCCCATACAAAGTTTTCACCGTGGGTAATATTGCCGCCAAAATGAGCGGCAACCAACAATACTAAAGTCCCTGTTAAAGCACCCATCTTTATTCCCATTGGCTTGCTCACGGCGGGCTTGAATGCATACAGGCCATACAACAGGAAAGACAACCCCGCTCCCCACCATTTATGCCAGGATAACATTCCTTCGTCATACCCCGGCTCTCTCGACAGCAGAAAACCGGTCAATGCCGTCAAGGCTGCTGTCACCGCCGCTCCCAACAGCAAACTGTCTTCAATAGGGTTCCAATAAGGTTGTTGCCTGCTACTCCGCGGCGAGCAAAGCACCCAGGCTGCATACAACAATACCAGTACGATGGGAAAATGAAGCAACATGGGGTGCGTTCGCCCTGGCACCTGCAACCAGGCAGGTACCATTATTTTGCTACTGACGATCAGGAAAAACAACAGCAATACATTCAGCGGCAGCAGGGATACGGCAATGACCTTTTTTATTTTCATGCCTGCAGACAGGGGATTGGTTAGTTGGGGGATTTCTATCTATTTAAGCGATCAGGTCCTTGATCACATTACCGGCTACATCGGTCAACCGGTAACGTCTGCCCAGGTGCTTATACACCAGCTGCTCATGATCGAGCCCCATCAATTGCATAATGGTGGCATGGAAGTCATGCACATGTACCGGGTTGCTGGCAATGTTGTAGCCAAACTCATCCGTTTCTCCATACACGCCGGGCTTTACACCACCACCGGCCATCCAAACCGTAAAACAACGGGGATGGTGGTCACGACCATAATTGTCTTTCGTCAGCTTACCCTGGCAGTAATTGGTACGACCAAACTCACCGCCCCAGATCACCAGCGTTTCATCGAGCAAGCCACGTTGCTTGAGATCGGTGATCAATGCGGCGCTCGACTGATCTACATCTTTACATTGACCTACTATCTGACCCGGCAGGTTGTCGTGCGCGTCCCAGCCCTGGTGATACAACTGCACGAAACGTACTCCACTTTCACTCAGCTTGCGGGCCAGCAAACAGTTGGCGGCATAGGTGCCGGGTATCAAACAATCGGGACCATACAGCTTTACGATCGATTCCGGTTCCCGACTCATATCGGTGATCTCCGGCACAGCCGTCTGCATCCGGAAAGCCATTTCATATTGCTGGATCCGCGTTTTGATCTCCGGATCGCCAAACTCGGCATAAGAGGCTTCATTGAGCTCCGCTACTTTATCGAGCATACGACGCCGGTCGGCTTTATCGATCGACTCGGGATTGTTGAGGTACAATACCGGATTCTCGCCACTGCTAAACTGCACACCTTGGTGCATGGAGTCGAGAAAACCATTGGTCCACAGTTTGCCATATACGCCCTGGCCATTCCCTTTTCCTTTCGACAGCAGCACACAAAATGCCGGCAGGTTTTTGTTCTCACTTCCCAGACCATAACTGAGCCAGGCACCCATACTGGGCCGGTTGCCCACCTGTGCACCGGTTTGGAAGAAGGTGAGCGCCGGGTCATGGTTGATGGCTTCTGTATAAAGTGTCTTGATGATGCAGAGGTCGTCGACCACGCTGGCGGTATGCGGCAGCAACTCACTGATCTGTGCACGCGCCTGGCCATACTCGCCAAATTTGAAGATGGTGCCCGCCAGCGGGAAATGTTCCTGCCCGCTCGTCATACCCGTAAGGCGCTGCCCCATGCGGATGCTGGCCGGCAGATCCTGGCCATGCATCTGCTGCAGTTTCGGCTTGTAATCGAACAGATCCAATTGCGAAGGCGCCCCATTCTGAAAGAGATAAATGATCCGCTTGGCCTTGGGAGCAAAGCGGGGCAGGCCCGCCATGATGGCTTCGGCCGGATCGTCTTTGAAGAGGTCCGGGATCAGTAAAGAACCCAGCGCAACACTGCCAAGTCCCATACCGAGCTTCGACAGAAAGCGGCGACGGTTGTGTGTGAGTCCATGCTCCAGCATTTCATTTTTCATACCCGATGGTTTGTACAGGCCTGGCCTGCTGTATAAGTACTACGACCTGGTGATGGCTTCATCCAGGTTATAGATGGTATTGACGGTTTTCATCATGGCCGCGCACAGATCTTTGTCCAGTTGCTTGTTGAGCGGATATTCGCCCACCTGCAGCGTTTTAGCCGCATCGAGTTGTTTCGATTGAAACAGCTTCAATTGTTCGACATAGTAAGCTTGCAGCACCTGCAGTTCCTTGTCGGAAGCCTTGCGGCAGATGATACGCCGGAAAGCCTGCGCAATCTTGTCTTTCGCATCGCCCCCCTCCCCCACGAGTCGCTGCGCCAATACACGTGACGCCTCGAGCGTCGCAGGATCGTTCATCATGATGAGCGCCTGCAAGGGCGTATTGGTCTTCAATCGTTTCACTTCACACTGGTCGCGGTTGCTGGCATCGAATACCAGCATAGAAGGGGGCGGCACCGTTAGCTTGATGAAGGTGTACATCCCCCGGCGGTATAGTTCGTCACCATGATCCTGTTGGTAGGTAGCCAGCACGCCACGACCCGAGGTAGCCGCTTCCCAGATCCCTTTGGGCTGATAGGGCTTTACGCTGGGGCCGCCGATGGTATTGATCAGCAGGCCGCTGCTCGAGAGCACCATATCGCGCACAAACTCGGCCGGGAGCCGGCTGCGCGGTCCATGCGAGAGGTAGATGTTATCCGGATCGATGGATTGCTTTTCTTGGGTCGTTTTCGTCGACTGGCGATAGGTGGCGCTCATGACGATCTGCTTCACAAATCGCTTTATGTCCCACTGGTGGTCCATGAAATCCACCGCCAGCCAATCGAGCAAGGCGGGATGTGAAGGCAGTTCTCCCTGCATACCAAAATCGCCGGACGTCTTGACGATGCCTTTGCCGAAAAATTCCTGCCAAAGCTGGTTGACAAATACCCTGGCCGTGAGTGGATTGTTGCGGTTGACCGTCCAGGCAGCCAGGCCCAGGCGATTGCGGGGATATTCCGCGGTATCGAATGGCATGATGGCATTCACGGCTGTGGCACGCACCTCTTCACCAGGCGCATCATAGGAACCTCTTTTCAGCACATGCGTTTTACGCAAAGTATCCAGCTCTCCCATCACCGATACGTAGAGGCGGCCGGTATCTTTGTGGTTGATGAAATTGAGTATTTGTTGTTGTTCTTCTTTCGAGATCTCCAGCACCGGTTTCTTGGCCAGCTTCGATTGGGTAATGTCGCCTTCAAAACCCATCTCCTTGCTGTTGTTGAAGAAAGCATAGAGGCGGTAATAATCCTGCTGGCTGAAGGGATCGTATTTGTGATCATGGCATTGGGCACATTCGATCGTAATACCCATGATACCCTTGCCGTACGTCTTGGTTTTATCGAGAATGTATTCTACGCGGTATTCTTCCGGTATCACACCACCCTCTTCTGTGTATTTGTGGTTGCGGAAGAAGCCGGTAGCCAACTGCTGTTCTTTGGTGGCGTTGGGCAGCATGTCGCCAGCGATCTGCCAGGTCAGGAACTGATCATAGGGCAGGTTCTTGTTGAAGGCATGGATCACCCAATCGCGCCAGGCCCATTGCGTGCGGATATTATCATCCTGGTAGCCATACGAATCGGAGTATCGTGCTACATCGAGCCAATGCACCGCCATCTTTTCTCCGAAGGCCGGACTGGCCAGCAGTTTGTCTACCATCTTTTCATATGCTTGTGGACTGGCATCCTGCATAAAGGCATCCATCAGGGTGATATCGGGCGGCAGACCGGTGAGATCAAAGGAGACACGTTTCAGCAGGCGCTCTTTATCGGCTTCTTCATTGGGAGAAAGCCCCTGGTCCTGCATAGCGGCCAATACAAAATAATCGAGGTCGTTCTTCACCCAATCTTTTTGTTTGGCAGCAGGCACTGCTGGTTTCACGGGTGCGATGAACGCCCAATGCTTTTCATAGGCCGCTCCTTCGGTGATCCATTGTTTGATGAGGGCGATTTCTTTTTCGTTGAGCAGGCCCAGGTGCGATTCGGGTGCAGGCATCTGGTAAGCCGGATCCGTGGAGATAATGCGTTTGTACATTTCGCTTTCTTCCGGCTTGCCGGGCACGATGGCGAAAGCACCTTTGGTTTCTTTGAGGGGTGCCAGCGCCGCGGTGGCCATATCGAGCCTTAATTCGGCAGCCCGCTTATTGGCATCAGGACCGTGACATACAAAACATTTGTCGGAAAGGATCGGACGGATGTGAAAGTTGTAACTCACCTTACCGGCCAGCGGGCCGGTAGCCGTTTGATGACAAGCTATTGTCGACACGGCGATGGTTATTATCATCGCCGACGCCACCCAAAGCCATTTGAGCTGGAAGCAATCGCGGAACATCATACCTGTTAGATTGTGATCAGGAATCCCTTTTCGCACTCGAGGTGCATTCCCTACCGGATACAGCGCTGGTATCACGCAGTTTGCCTATGACACAACACCTGCTACCGGTCAGATACACGTATGTCTGTAATATAACTAAAAAAAGCGAAACCGGCAGGGGCGGCCGGCCATGAAAGAAAGGGTAAAAAGCTTGCGGGGAGCTGATTATCAGTCTTTCCGGAACAACTTCCCGCAACCTTCAATCGATTGCGGGAAATTGCCTCGGGTATGTCAATGGCTTGCTGGAAATCGTGTTTAGTTAGTGATCTTGAGATAGTCTCCTTCCTGATAGACGGTGCCTTGCGCCAGGGCACGACCGATCATACCGATGATCTCGGCCTTCATATCTTCCGTTACCCGGTTGAAGCCGAAGATACGTGCCACAAAAGGCACCGCCGCCTCTGGCGGAATGGCCACAGAGTCGCGCACCACTTTTTCGATGGCCAGTATCATTTCTTCCGGGGCGATGTATTTGAGCTTTTTTACCGAGGCAGGCAAGTTGCTACGGTCACGCAGCTGCGGAATTTTCGACTGTTGGTACCATAGAAAGTCTTCACTCACCCGTATCCATAGATTCCCTGTTGCGTATTTTACGGCCTGCACCAGCGACTCCCGGATGCGTGGCCCCACGCGCGCCACGCCGGCCGCTTCAATAATACGGCGGGCCACCTCATCAAAATGCACCGGGCTTTCTATTTTCACGATCTCTTCAATCCATACCGATAACTGGCTGGTAGCATGCAGGTGGATCTCCTGGCTGGCGATGGCTTCGGGCACAGTGGCAAATACATAGTCGGGAATATCTGCCGCTTGCTCAGGCATCGACTCCCGCTGCAATACGAGGGGTGCCGCCTGCTCCTGCTCTTCCCATGCATCATCTTCCTGGTGTTGCGCCGCCCGGGCCTGTTCAATTGCCTCAGCCAGCCTTTTCCATTCACGCTCCGGATTTCGGAACCAGTCGGCACTCCAAATGCGGTATATGCGCCAGCCCATGCTCTCCAATACCTGCTGCCGCAGGCGGTCACGGTCGCGGGCCGATCGGGCTGAATGATAGGCTGCTCCATCGCATTCGATGCCGAGTAAATATCTACCCGGATGATCCGTATCTACCACTGCCAGATCGAGGTAATAACCGGCAGAGCCTACCTGCCGACGAACGGTATAACCATGCGCAGCCAACCGGTCCGCCACCATTTCTTCAAAGGGACTGTCGGCCGGTAAACCACTGATCTTTTCCAATTGATCGAGGCGACCATGCTGGGCATAGTACAGGAAACTCTTCAGTGCTTTGATACTGTATTTCTGGGTACGACTGATATCGATGTCGTCGGCCGTGATATTGGTAAACACTTCGCAGCGAAGCTTGGCCCGGGTGATCAATACATTGAGGCGCCGTTCGCCCCCTTCATTGTTCAGCGGACCGAAAGACATGCTCACCGATCGATCTGCCGCCCGGCCATAACCGATACTGATGAAGATCACATCACGCTCATCGCCCTGCACATTTTCGAGGTTCTTTACAAAGAAAGGCTCATCGGTATGTGCCGCAAAATAAGGCTCCAGTTCGGGGTGCTTGCGCCGACGCAACTCCAGCGCATCCTGTATGGCCTGTTTCTGTGCCATGCTGAAAGCCGCCACTCCGAGACTCAGTTTGGGCGACTTGCGTGCATGATCCAGTACGGCATCGGCTACCGCCTCCGCCTCCTTTTGGTTGGCGCGGGTTTTGCCCCGGTCGTATACGGTATCTTTCAGGTGATGGAATACCAACCCCATGCGACTTCTGGATCCGGGACTTGGGAATATCACCAGCTTGTTTTCGTAGAAGGCATGATTGGATAAGGTGATCAGCGACTCATGCCGGCTGCGGTAATGCCAGCGCAACATACGCTGTGGTGATCCCTGCGCATCACACATACCGAGAATGCTTTGCAGGTCGGCCGTTACATTATCTTCATCTTCCAGTTCTGCACTGAGGTTATCGAAAAAGCTGGTAGGCGGCAGCTGCTTGGTATCGCCTACAACGATCAACTGCTTACCCCGCAGGATGGCGCCCAGCGCTTCCACCGGCCGCACCTGGCTAGCCTCATCAAAAATAACGAGGTCAAACTCCACACTGCCCGGCGGCAGGAAATTGGCGATCGACAACGGACTCATCATGAATACCGGCTTGATGGCCTGTATGGCAATACCAGCCTCTTCAATCAATTTCCGGATCGGAATATGGCGGGCTTTCTTGTTGAATTCTTTGCGCAGCGTATTCACCTGTCCGCCTGCCTCGAGGCGCGGCATACTCTCCCAGTGGCGTGCCGCCACCCGGGCGCGGTTATACTGCAGGTTCAGTTTATCCGTTTGTCGGAACTGCTGGATCACCTCTTCGTGACTGGCCCGTTCAAACTTGCGCAACGAAGGGTTGGCCAGCACGGCCTGCTCATACAGGTACTCGAACCAGGTTTTACGCAGGGCAGTATGCAGCAGGTCTTTCGCTTGCTCCCAATAAGTAGCGGTATGAACGAGTGACAACAGGTTTTGCGTGGCAGCTGTTTCTACCAGTCCATTCCATTGAATGACCTGGTGCAGCTCCGGCAACCGTTGCTGCCAGGTTTGGAAAAGCGCTGCCTGTTTTTCAAAAGTCATTTGCAAAAAGCCACCGGCGCCAAAACGAAGCGACTCATCCAACTTGAGACCGGCAATGATGTCTGCGACCGACTGTTTGTGATGATCCAGTGCTTTATACAATTGATCGTGCCAATGTTTGGCTTCTTGGGGATTGCGGTGTGTTTGGAGGTAATCGAGCAAGACCACAGGCGCTGTGCGCGCGGCAATTTGCTTGTGTACGATCAGCAGGTAACGACTCGCCGCCTCCAGTACGTTCCAGTCGGTCTTCAGATTCTTCCAGTGGGGACCAAACAGGGATGCCGCTAATCCTTCGTGTTCCGCCAATTCGGCCTCCAGTCTTTTGCCTTCCAGGATCGCTTCCACATAAGCGAGTTTCTCATCGATCGTATCTGGCAAGCCTGCTTTGCAAAGTGTTCCGAGTAATTTATTGCTGCGGTTGTAGTCGCTGATGACGAACTTATACCACTTACGTCCATGCAACAGTAAGTGTTGCCGGATGGTCATCACGTCCTGCTGCCAGGCCTCGGGAATAAAAATGTCTTTGTATTGATCCCGCAATGCCACCAGTTGCTTACCCGTGGCGATCAACTCTTCGATATCGGCCTGGTAGAGCAACCAGTCATTTTGTGCGATGGCCATACCTTGCAGCAGGGGCTGCAGGGACAACAGCTTTAACCAACTGACGAGATCTGCTGCCTGTACGGCCGTCGTGGGCGCCGGCACACCTACATGTGCTGCCCCCTCCGTGGCTACCGCCTGCGCTTCACCAGCACGCTGTTCTCCCGCGGCAAAGGATGTCAACAAAGCTTTTTCGCCATTGGGCATCAGTACCTGCAGACCACTACCATAAAACAGCAAGGAGGCCGGTACCCCGATCTCCTTCAGGCGGGCCTGTATACGCAATGCCAGCGATTCGGCAGCCGACATGCGGGCAGCATCCCAGGCTGCAATATCTTCCAGTGGAATTTTCTCTACTTCTACTTGTTGCAATTGCTCCCTGATCTCCAACAGGTAACCAAACACCTGGTGTATCGTGAGTCCACTATTCGCCACCGGTGTATTGATGGCATAGCAATAGGTATTCAACTCCGCCTTCTGTGCCTCCAGCAACGTTACCTGTTGTTGCCACTGTTGCTGCGTAGGCTTGCCGAGTTCCAACACCCGCCGCAACTCCTGGTGGAGTTCTTTTTTATTGGCTTTGTGGCTGTGTAATTCCAGGCAGGCTTCACCGAGGTGAATATTATCCAAGCGGCGCTTTACCACCTCGAGGGCGGCCATCTTCTCCGCCACAAACAGTACCTTCTTGCCTTGCCCGATGGCATTGGCGATGATATTGGTAATGGTTTGTGACTTACCGGTACCGGGAGGTCCCTGCACCACCAGGTTACGTCCTTCGTTGACTGCCAGCATGGCCATTAATTGCGAACTATCGGCATCCACCACCTGAAAGAGGTCATTGGCCGACGTATCCTCATCGATATGGGCATCTTCCTCGATACCGATGGTTTCGCCAATAAATCCATCGCCCAACAAGCTGGATACGATGGTATGCGCCGCAGGCTTTTTATCAGTGGGCCATTTATTGCTGTCGAGGTCACTATAGATCATGAATTTGCCGAATGAGAAAAAACCCAATTCGATCTCATCCGGCACTACCTGCCACCGCGCTTTGGCATCGATGGCTTTTTCAATAGACTGAAAGTACTCTCCGATCGTAAAGTCATCGGGGTCTACCATATCGGGCAGTACGATCCCAAACTCGGCCTTCATCTTGGCTTGCAGGGAAATATTGGCGCCCATTTCCTCCAGCGTATAACGCAGGCGAAAGCGTTCGCGTGCACTGGAACGATCGAGTGTTACCGGCACCAGCACGAGGGGCGCCCGGCGCAACTCTTCGCTGTTGTCGGCTTCGTACCAATGCAACATACCCAACGAGAGGTACAGGATATTGACACCCTGCTCTTCGATCGACGTACGGGCATCGTAGTAGGTATTCAACAGCCGGCGCTGCAGTTGCAGGTCCGGCTCATTCGTTTGAAGTTTTGTATCTGTAATGGTCTCCTCCGTTACCGGTGGCAGATTGTATTCCTCTTCGGGTATTGCAGCGACCGGCTGCCCGGCATCCTCGATGGCTGCGTTTTGTGGGTTGGCGGTTGCACCATTGGCAGGCACCGCTTTGTCGTCCTCAACGGGGTCGAAAAGCTCCGCCGTCCTGGCAGCTACCGGTTTCGTTTTTTTTGACTGTTGAACAATGGCAGGCCGCAGTTCTGTGCCTTCATTTGAACCATGCTGCCCCGTAGCATCTGTAGCCAGCGAATCGTTGCCCGTTGCCGCATCGGCAGCTGCGGTAGCTACTTTTTTACCTGGAGCGATCTTCTCCGTCTTCACCAGCTTCTCCAGAAACGTCATCGCTTTACCCTGCGCCACGAGAATATCGTACACGCTGGCCGATTGCTCCTGCACGATCTGCAGGCCACGTGCCATCGGCATTTTATAATTCAACAGGGGATTGCGCAATCCAAGATCGAGTAACTCTTTGCGCGACGCTTCCAGTTTGTTCAAAATAGATTCACTCATATACGGTTGAAAAATACGGATAAAACAGCATTCGGGATTTTCATCGCCGTGCCGTTTGGTCAAGTTATAATTAATTAGATGTAGAAGTAAGTCGTGTTGAGTGAATTAAAGCTCAAATGGGGTGAATTGTTCCATCCGTCGCCTGCACTAAGTTAAATTTATTCTGGCAATAGGCTTTCCCCGACTTTTCGCTATTTTCATTGGGCATTCTTAACCCCCAAACTAACCCTAATCGTTTGCCCCATGGCAACCTGGACCAGCTTTTACGTACAAACCGCCAATCAGCAGTCACTTGTTGAAGAACTGAAATCACTCAGCCATATTCAGCAGCTCACTGTTGGCGAATTTCCCTCCAACCTGCAAGACCGATTTGTATCAGAAAACGCACCACCCAATTACCTGGCGATCGCAACTACCCAGCCCGGGTGGATCACCGTTGTGCACAATGGTGTGGCTCAACTGGAAGAATGGGGCATTCATTTGTCCCGGGAGTTCAATACCCAGGTGATCTTTACCGCCGCGCAAAGCGTGTCGTCGTATTACTACTTTGCGTTGTATGAGTTTGGTGAAAAGAAACGGGAATTGGAATTCTGCTATTCAGACGATTCCGAACCGGTCATTGTTGGTGCGCCACTTCCCTTTGAAGGGGAAGCGCCGGGTGAACGAGACGAATACGATGGAGAAGTAACCTATGTGTTCGACTTTGACAGCATCGAGCGATATTGCCAGCAGCTAGGCCTGATCATTCAGCGGGATTACCGCGAATACGAATGGACCATCCTGCGCAAAAAAGGAAATGCGACGCAAACGCCTTCGAAGAACCCTACAAAACCCTGGTGGAAGTTTTGGTGATGGGCGGAAGCACGTCGCCGCCCCTACTCCGTTCTCAAACTTTTGACCGGATTGGCTCTCGCCGCTTTAATGGCTTGCCAGCTTACCGTCAGTAAGGTGATCACGATGGCCGCGCCGCTCGTCGCAAAAAAGATCCACCAGCTGATACCGGTACGGTATTGGTAGTTTTGCAGCCATTGGTGCATCAAAAGTGCGGCAACAGGGATGGCGATGAGCAAGGCAATGCCTACCAGCCATACGAATTCGTGGGTCAGCATACGCCAAACGCTCCAAACCGTTGCGCCCAATACTTTGCGCACACCGATCTCTTTGGTTCTTTGTTCTGCCACGAAGGTTGCCAGCGCAAACAGCCCCATACAGGAAATAAGGATGGCCAGCAGCGTGAAGAAACCGGCCAGGTTGCCTACCCGCTCTTCGTTGCCAAACTTGCGACCGTAGTCCTGATCTACAAACTGGTATTCGAAGGGAGCTGCTGGATAATTTTTATTGAACACCGTTTTGATGCGATCGATGGCAGCCGATGCACTGATGGACGGATGGATCCTGGCAAAGGAATAATTGACGCGCCCGTCCCAGCGAAAGTACAACGCTGGTTTCACGGGATCGTAAGGCGATTCGGTCACCACATTCTTTATCACACCGACGATGGTAAAAGGGCGTCCTTCGAGCGTAATGATAGAACCCACCGGCTCTTTCAACCCCATGTATTGCACAGCCGCTTCGTTGATGATAAATGTATTCGTGTCGGTAGTAAAGTCGCGTGAAAAATCACGGCCGGCCATTACCTGCCACCCGATGGTCTTACCATAATCGACCGAAACGCCGGTTACCGGAAAGTCGACCGGCACTTGCGGATCACGGCCAGGCCATTGCAGGTCTGCTTCAGTACCCCAGATATCGGTAGTGGGCGCCTGCGAGCCAGCCATATCGGCGACCACCTGTTGTTGTTTCAGCTCCTCGCGCATCCGGTCATAGACGGCTTTGTTGTCGCCCGCCATAGCCGGCATCACCAACAAACCATCCTGGTTGTAGCCAATAGGGCGGCTACGCGCAAATTCGATCTGCTGCATAACCACGATCGTACAGATGATGAGGGCAACCGACACGGTAAATTGTACCACTACTGACACCTTACGTGGCAGGGTAGCCATTTTTCCGGCACGGTACGTGCCTTTCAATACCTGCACGGCACGGAAAGAAGACAGGTACAACGCCGGATAGCTGCCCGCCAACAAAGCAGTCAATCCGCAAAACGCCAATCCGGCCAGCCAAAAGAAAGGAGATTGCCAGGGCATCGATAGTTGCTTGGCCGCTACGGTATTGAAAAAAGGTAGTAAGCCTTGCGCCAACAGCAACGCGCCCGTAAAGGCCATGAAGGTCACCAGTAAGGCTTCGAAATAAAACTGACCGATAATGCTTCCCCGCAACGATCCCACCGCCTTGCGTACGCCTACCTCCCGTGCCCGCCTTTCGGAGCGAGCCGTACTCAGGTTCATGAAATTAATACAGGCCAGCAGCAATACAAAAAGGCCGATGATACCAAACATCCATACATACCGGATCTTGCCGCCGGTATTGACGCCGTTTTCAAATTCAGCATACAGGCGCCAACGTGACATAGGCTCGAGAAACAACACGGGTTGCTGTTGTTGCAACGCTGCACCCGCCTGCTGTATCGAAAGGCCGGCAATGACCGACGAAGCTTTGTCCATATCGACCCCGTCTTGCAGCTGCACATAGGCTTGTACAGGATTGACGGACCAGTTGTGAACATTATTTTTGATCCAAGGGTTGGTTTGCACGTATAGGTCAAAGGGAGCAATAAACTTAAGGTTGGTCAGTGTGGCATTGGCTGGCAGGTCTTCGTACACACCCGTCACTTTCACCCCCTCCCGGTTATCGATCTTCATCAGCTGGTTGAGGGGATCTGCGTCGCCAAAAAAGGCACGGGCGGCAGACTGCGATAACAGGATCGAGGCTGGGTCACGGAGACCCTCCCGGGTACCGCTAATCATATGCAGGCTCAGCATTTCTGGCGCTTCCGCACTGAGGTATACACCAAATTGAGAAAACTGTTTATCACCGGTCGACAGCACATGTCCACCGCGATGAGAGGACATCACCACCTGCTTGAAATAGTTGCTGTACTGGGTACGCAACACCTGGCCCAGCGGAAACGGTATTTCTTTGGCTGTACGCACCGCGCCATTAGCCCGGATATGCTGGCGCACCTTGGCAATACGATCGTAGTTGTCATGCACCTTATCGTAGGTTGTTTCATCATAGATCCATAACCCAATGAGCAAGGCTACCGACATCCCGACGGCCAGGCCGGCCACATTGATGAAGCCAAGGGTTTTGTTACGGGTGAGATTCCTGATCGCTACTTTGAAATAATTCCTGATCATATTGCTGGTTTAAATGGCCGGCCTTTACGCACCAAAATGGGTGCCGACTCCCTAGCACACTGATAATCAAACAACAAAAACATTTACCGCTGCCTCACTGTCCGGTTACGATACGGCCGCCGTTCGTAACCGGCCGCCCCCGTTGTGCTGTTCCCATGGCTTCCAACTTGATTGCTGGCCATAGAATAACCCGAGGATAACCCGTAGATAAGCCGATGATAAGCCGTAGATAACCCGTATCTATATAAGAATGGCTTGTAGACAGCTTATCTACAGGTTATATACAGCTTATCTACGGGTTATCTTACATTGTGTAAATCAGTGCCGACCGGGTGCAGGCATAAAAAAAGGAGTGCCGAAGCACTCCCGTCGATTTACAAGAGCAAAAATAGTCGCCGCTTCCTGCAGCGGCGGGTGGAACTATTGCTTTTTTAGTTGGATGGCATTGAGGACCGGCTCACCGGTAACCGGCTTGAAATCGAGCACCAGCCCTTGCTGGCCGGAAACGGTGACGGTAAATCGTTTCGCCACCGCCCTGGCCACACCGTACTGGCGACCAATATCAAACCCATTTAGCAGTACCTGGCCATTGGCCAATACGTCAAAACTCCGCAGCACTTCATCTTCCTTACGCCCCTCGCTGCTGAGGTTATAAGGAATCCCCTTCACGGTACCGCCGAGCAATTCGGCAAAATGCAGAGTCAACTCGTACTGGCCGGCCGGCACATCAAAGCGGTACTGGGTGAGGCCGGTGTGTTGTGTTTGATAAATGGGATCATTGTCGGTGCCGACGATATTTTTATCGGTACCGTAGGGCAGGCGGTTGTTGCCGGGGATCTTGAAGACTTTGCCCCCCACATGTCCCCAGCTCCCTGAACGATAGGGCTGATCAGGTATCCAAAGCTGCCTGGCCGAGTCGATATAATAGCGGTTGGCACCCAACAACAGATTGACCTGGCGAAAAGGGATGTCTGTACGTTGTAGTCGATCCGGTTGTAATTGAAAGTCGATCGTCAGCTGATCGGTAATGGTGCGGCCGCCAGATATGCCTTGCACCGTCAGCTTATTTGCCCCTTGCACAAACGGTACTGACCAGCTGGCAAGCGCCGCTTTCACGGATTGCTTTCCCAGACTTTTGCCATTCAAAAACAACTCTGCTGCTGCGAGGTTGCTGGCGACTTGAACGGGTTGTGTGCATACCGGCGCATTGCTGTCGGCCATGCCGCCACGCTGCTTCCAATATGCACCCAAGATCTTTAACACCGGCTCTTTGCGCAGCGAGGCCTGGTAAAAATAGTAAGGATCTTTCGGCGTTCTGTTCCACATCAGCAATCCTTTGTTGTTGATATGCGGCATGGTCTCTTCACGGCCTTCGGAATTGAAGTCGGCGAGGTTCCACAACATGGCACCGGCTACAAAAGGACGCTCCATCATGGCGGACAGGTAGTATTGGTGAAAGGCCGTCGTGTATTCGACGCTCTTGTCAAACTTCACCGGCTGCATACTCCGGATACGTGGATCGGCATCGGCGCCGTATTCTGTCACGAGCAATGGTTTATCGGGTAGTTCTTTGTGATGCCGGTCGAGGAAGGCCGGAAAATCGCTGAGGTTACCACCGTACCAGCCGCTGTACAGGTTCCAGCCCACCAGCTGCGGTATGGCGGTCAACCCTACAGCCTTGTACCGGTTGAAATCGCCGTGATTGACGAGCATGGTGTACCGCGTTGGATCTTCGTGACGGGTAGTACTGTCCAACTGCCGTGCCAGCTCAGCCACCCGGGCAAAATAGATCTCTTGCCGGGGTTTGTCGTTGTTGAAATGAGGACGCAGCAACACCTCGTTCATATAACACCAGATGATGATGCTTGGATGGTTAAAATTTTGCCGGATCATTTCCTGCTGCATACGCAGGCAGTTTTGTGTAAACGCCTCCGACTCGGTGATCTCATTCACCACGGGTATCTCCACAGAAGTAAGAATGCCCAACTCATCGCAGGCTTCGAGGATGACCGGGTCCTGTGGATAATGGGCGATGCGCAGGAAGTTGCCACCCATTTCTTTTAACCACTGCACATCTTTACGTGCCAGCGCGTTGGGTACGGCATTGCCGAGTCCCTGGTAATCCTGGTGGCGGCTGGAGCCCACCAGTTTATACGGTTGCCCATTGAGGAAAAAACCTTTATCGGCATCAAAATGAAACCAGCGAAAGCCAACCTTATTGGTTTGCCTATCGAGCAGGCGACCGGTGGTAGCATCGATGATATCTGTCTCGGCCGTGTATAGATAAGGATGTTCGGGCGACCACAGGTGAGGCTTGGTGATGGGTTGGCTTTGCTGCGTAAATTCTGCCGCGGATTGAGCCGGGATGGATACAGGGGCTACGAGCTCCTGCATCAGTTTGCCTTGCTGGTCGCGCAGGCGGGTGATCACACGCAATGATCTCACCTGTATGGTTTCATTGTTCACCGAACCGTGTACCAGCACCCTAGCCTGCTCTGCATTGACCTGCGGCGTAGTTATAAACAGCCCTTTGGCTCCATGTTCACTGATCGTAAAATGTACTGCATCGGTGGTCACCAACCATACATCGCGGTAAATGCCGCCATAGAAAGTAAAATCAGCCGTGAGAGGAGCTATGTCTTCCTGGTAGCTATTGTTGACGCTTACTACGATCTCATTGGGCGCATCATAACGCAGCCACTCGTTCAGCGGCACGTAAAATCCGGTATAGCCGCCGGTATGGTTGCCTGCCAGCTTGCCGTTAATCCAAACGGTCGATACCTGGTTGGCCCCTTCATAATAGAGATAAATTTTTTTTTGCCGCATGCTGGCATCCACCGTAAAGCTGCGCTTGTACCAACCATCACCCCGGTAATAACCCGGCTCATCATCCATAACATCGCTGGCATTCCAGGTATGCGGCAAACGCACGCTCTTCCACGAAGCTTTGGCATCGGGCTGCTGGCCACTGTTGTCAACGCCCTTGCAAAACAGCCATCCGGCGTTTAGATTCACCAACTGCCGTACCGGTTTTGCAGCGGGTTGTGCGGTTAGCAAGACCGGACATAGTATAACCACGACAGCTATCAGACAGTTCAAACGGGGAAGAAAATTCAAGTCGACAAGATTATGAAGTGAATAGATTACGGTACTGGAAAGTACCTTAAACGACTACGGGTCGCCAAACCGGGACCCGCATAAAAAAAGAGGGTATACCTTTTTGCAGTGAACCCCAAAAGTTGGACACAGTTAAAAAATTAAGTATTACAGTGATGAGCTCGATATTTTATCGGGCTCATTCCTTTTAGATTGAGTTTGATTCTGT
>NZ_JARKMX010000009.1 GCF_029360705.1 Paraflavitalea pollutisoli
AACCTGCAGGAGGGTTCCCAGATGCGCTTGCAGGTGGTACGGGTAGCGGATGGGGAGTATGAGTTTTTGTGGAGTCACCACCATATCCTGATGGATGGCTGGTGCGTGAGTATACTGATCCGTGAGTTCTTTGCGATCTACCATGGGCTGTTGCAGGGTAGGGTAGTGGACCTTCCCAAACCACCCGCCTATGCACAATACATCAAATGGCTCGGCAACAACGACCAGGAAGCTGCCTTGGCATACTGGCAAAAATATTTACAGGATTACCATACGGTCAGCCGCATTCCTTCCTGGCAGACGCCCGTGGCGGAAGGCTGGAACCCTGGCAGGCAATCGTTCTCCATTGGAGGACCGGACCGCGAATCGATAAAAGAACTGTGCGCCGACCTGGGCGTTACTGAAAATACCTTTATGCAGACTGCCTGGGGCATCTTGTTGTGTAAGTACAATTACACCCGTGATGTCGTGTTCGGTGCCGTGGTATCTGGGAGACCTGCAGCGCTGGAAGCTGTAGAAAACATGATCGGTCTGTTTGTCAACACGGTACCGGTACGGATCCAGGCGAGCGAGGCACTCTCCGTTGCTGAACTGTTGAAGGCGGTGCAGCAGGAGTCGGTCAAGTCCGCACCCTTTCATTTTCAACAGCTGATCGATGTGCAGGCACAAAACGAACTCGGCAAAGACCTCTTTGACCATATCATGATCTTCGAAAACTATCCCATACAGGAGATCATACGGGAAAGCACGGAAGCACCCGGTAGTGTTGCGGGACTTTCACTGGTGTCGTCCGAAACAACGTGGCAAACCAATTACGATCTTTCGGTGATGGTGTTGCCACACGAGGATCTGCGGATAGACCTTGTATATAACCAATACCGGTACGATGCCTCCCTGATGAAACGGCTGGCCGGTCATCTCCGGCAGGTTATCCTGCAAATGGTGGACAAACGGCAGGAGACGATCGGGGCGATCGACTGCCTGCTGCCGGATGAACGCATACAGCTGCTCGATACTTTCAATGAAACGGCAGCCGCCTATCCGGATCATGCTTCGCTGACAGGCTTGTTTGAAGAGCAGGTCAGGCGGTCACCGCAGGATACGGTCCTGGTATCCGGAGACAACCGTTTCAGTTATCAGCAATTGAATGAACGTGCCAACCAACTGGCTGGTTACCTGCAACAACAGTTAGGGGCCAGCGTGGATGAGCTCATTGCGATCGATCTGCACCGGAGTGAAAGGCCGGTACTGGCCATGCTGGCGATACTGAAGATAGGGGCTGTGTGTGTCCCGTTGGATAGTGCAGCACCAGCTGTTCGCAAACAGCAGATCGTAGCGCATGCCGGGTGCAGGCTGGTGATCGATGAACTTGTCGTAGACGAGTTTGACCGGGTGGCAGCTACTTACAGCAAAGAAGATCCTGGCGTGCAGCGTCAGCTGCACGACCTGTGTTATATCATTCACACTTCGGGCTCTACCGGACTTCCCAAGGGATGTATGCTGGAGTACCGTGGTGTGATCAATCACCTGTACAGCAAGATCACTACCCTGGAGATGAAGCCAGGCGATGCCCTATGCCATACATCGGAGCTTTGTTTTGTCGGCGGCATCTGGCAGCTCTGGGCGCCCCTGGTTACAGGCGGCAAGCTGATCCTGTGCAGCCGGCAGGAAATGATGGACATCGAACAACTGCTGTTTTTGTCGCAACAGCATGGAGCGCCTACACTTGAAGTGATCCCTTCTCAGTTGAACGAATACCTGGCCTATGAGAGCCGGTTGCCGTTGGGCAGCCTTCGTAACCTGATACTGACAGGTGAAAAACTAACGCCTTATTTCGTGCACAAATGCTACCAGGGGAATGATTCGGTAAGGATCTTCAATACTTATGGGCAAACTGAATCGTCTGACGTGACGACTGCCTACGAGGTGCCACGGAATGGTTCGTTGCAGGAGGCGGTATTGATCGGCAATACCATTCAAAACATGAAGCAATACATCGTGTCGGCAGATGGCAGTCTGTGCCCGGTGGGCATAGCCGGTGAAGTGTGGACAAGTGGTCACGGCACCTGTCGTGGATACATCAATCAGGCTGCGTTGACGGCGGCTACCTTTATCGATAATCCTTTTGCACCCGGCAACCGTCTGTACCGTACCGGCGACCTGGGAAGGCGATTGCCGGATGGGCAGCTGGAGATCATTGGTCGCACGGACAACCAGGTCAAGGTGCGCGGTTTCCGCATCGAACCTGGTGAAATAGAAGCTGCGTTGTTGCAATTGGAGGTCGTGCGGGAAGCGGTCGTTTTGCAGGAGCAAAAGAATGCATCGTTGGTTGCCTATATCGTGTGCCGGGAAACACCAGACCTGGTAAAGATACGCGAAGACCTGGGCAGCCGCTTACCGGTGTACCTGCAGCCGGCTTCTTTCGTAGTGATCGACAACATGCCCTTACTGCCCAATGGCAAGACCAATAAAAAAGCACTGGCTGCCTTTGCCGTTACGGCTGAGCAACGGGTGACGGCCTATGAAGCGCCGCAAACAGCGCTCGAGCATGAACTGGCCGACATCTGGAAAGAGATACTACAAAAAGACAACGTAGGCATCAGGGATAATTTTTTCCACCTGGGTGGTCACAGTCTCAAAGCCATCCGCCTCGCGGGACATATCCAGCGGCAGTTCAACATTCAGTTGAGCCTGGCTGCCCTTTTCAACCATCCAACCATCGAGGCGCTGGCCGAAGAGATCGACCGGATACGGTGGGCCAACAGTGAAGTGGCTGAAATGGACAATATAGAAAATGTTTCCTTATAAAGAAGACCATAAACCAGTCAACGCTATCTTATGGCTATCGAGTTGTACAAGAAATTACAGCAGTTGCGGATCGGCCTGAGCGTTAAAGGCGATTCGCTCGACCTTAAGGCGCCGAAAGGTATCCTCAACCAGGAGCTGCTTGCTGAGATCAGGGACAATAAACAGGCATTGATCGGATTGATCAGGTCGTATACCAGTCAAAGGGAGCAGTTGTCTGCGATCCCGGCGGTTACTACGAATAGATATTATCCCCTTTCTTCCTCTCAAAAGCGATTGTGGGTACTCAGTCAGTTTGGAGAAGGAAATGCCGCGTACAATATTTCGCGAATCGTTGTGTTCAAGGGCGATTTGGACATGGCTGCCCTCAATCATGCTTTTCAGCAACTCGTCGCCCGGCATGAAAGCCTGCGTACGACATTCCAGTTCGATGAAGACGGTCAGATTGCCCAGGTCATATCACCGGGCAATAGTGAGTTGTTCCATATCGATCAGTACGATTTGCGGGAGTCAGGTGAAGAAGAGGCTGTGCAGCGGCTTGTGCAGGATGCCTGCAATCAGCCATTCGACCTGGCTCATGGGCCTTTGTTACGTGCCGTTTTGTGCCAGGTAGCCGAAGAACAATGGGTGTTCGCGTGTGTAATGCATCACATTGTCAGTGATGGCTGGTCGATGAATGTCATGATCGGGGAGTTGATGAGTGTCTATAATGCCCGCATGGCCGGTGTTCCCTTACGGGAAGCACCATTGCGGATCCACTATAAAGATTATGCCTGCTGGCAGCAGCAACAGTTGCAGGAGGGTGCCTTTGATGTGCACAGGCAGTATTGGTTGCAACAGCTGTCTGGTGAGTTGCCGGTGTGCGAGTTGCCGGTAGATCATGTACGACCTGCGTTGAAAACGTATAATGGGGGCATGATCGTTCGGCAGCTGTCTGCAGATATATACCATCGACTGGTAACCTACTGCCGCCTGCAGCAGGGAAGTTTGTTCATGGGGCTCGTGGCAGCCGTTAACGCCTTGCTGTACCGGTATACCGGGCAACATGATCTTCTGATCGGCAGCCCCATTGCGGGGCGTGATCATGCGGACCTGGAAGATCAGATCGGTTTTTTCCTCAACGTATTACCGCTCCGTAACCGCATTGAACCTGGCGATGGTTATAGACACCTGTTTGAACGGGTGCGGCAAAGTACGATCGACGCCTATGAACACCAGTCCTATCCCTTCGATGCGTTGCTGCAAGCGCTTTCCCTGCAAAGAGACAAGAGCCGTAGCCCTCTCTTCGACGTATTCATCGATCTGCAAACCGGTGGCTTGTCTGCTGGTTCCGGGCAGGCTGGTGCGTTGCAGGTGACACCTTATGAAAAGCTCGAGCATGTGATCAGTAAGTTTGACCTTACCTTCCTTTTCATCGAAAAAGACGATGGGTTGACATTGCTGCTGGAATACAACAGTGATCTTTTTGAGCGACCAACAGCAGCGCGGATCGCGTTTCACTTTGAATCGTTGCTGCTGCAACTGATCAGCCAGTCAGAGGCACCCCTGGCACAATTGGATTATCTCGGAAATGCAGAGCAGCAGCAATTGCTGGTTGAGTTTGCCTGGGGTGAACGGGATACCATGCCTTTCCAGCCGGTCGTTTCGTTATTCGAAGCGCAGGTTGCGTTGCAACCCGACAGGACAGTTGTACGGTATGAAGGGGTTGATCTTTCTTACTTAGACCTGCATGTACAAAGCGACCGGCTGGCCAGTTACCTGGCCGACGAGTGTCGCTTGGGGCCTGGCAGTCCGGTGGGGATCCTGCTCAACCGTTCTGCGGAGATGGTGATTGCCCTGTTGGGTATCCTTAAAGCGGGCTGCGCTTACGTGCCGATAGATCCGGCCTATCCCTCGGGCCGTATAGAATACATAGTCAAAGATGCGGGTCTGATCATGGTCATCACCGAAACAGCCTATTTATTCGATCTTCCTTACTATGAGGGCCGGCTGTTTGCGATCGATGTTGAATTGACACCACTCGCTGCTGCAAAGTCGGACCGTACAAACAAGGTGGTGGCCAGCGACCTGGCCTACGTGATCTATACATCTGGCTCAACAGGGATGCCCAAAGGCTGTGCCATTACCCAAGGGGGCTTTTCAAACTATATTCAATGGGCCAACCAGTATTACTTCGGAGCAGGTAGGGCAGCTGGTTTTGGCCTGTTTACGTCTTTGTCCTTCGATCTTACGGTGACCAGTATTTTCTGTGCGTTGACAACTGGCGGAGTTTTGGAGGTGTACGAACAGGAAAAGGATCTCGAGTCTGTCCTGCGCCACTACTTTAACGCAGGAATTGAAAATATAAAACTTACGCCTTCGCATATCAGCTTGCTGAAACAGCTGGAAATACCCGCATCTGCCCTGCAACGGGCGATCGTTGGGGGCGAACAGGTAACTCCGGAGCATGTACGCATCCTGAAGTCGATCAATCCGCTGATGCGGGTGTACAATGAATACGGACCTACAGAAACGACGGTAGGGTGTGTGGTGAAGGAATTGCTGGAAGATGAGTGGGTATGCATTGGTAGGCCAATTGCACAAACAGCGGTGTATGTGCTCGATAGCCTGCAACAGTTGTGTCCGGTGGGCGTTGCGGGTGAACTCTACATCGGTGGTGCGGGGCTGGCCCGCGGTTACCAGAACAGGCCTGACCTGACTGCAGATAGATTTATCGACCATCCTTTTTTAACCGGTGAAAAACTGTATCGTTCGGGCGATAAGGCCCGTTGGCTGGCCAACGGAGAACTGGAATGTCTTGGCCGTACCGATGAGCAGGTAAAGGTTCGTGGTTACCGGATAGAACCGTCGGAGATCGTGGCTGTATTGATCGCATTTGAACAGGTAACGGAGGCGGCCGTATTGGCCAGGCCCGATGAGCAGGGAATGCTTCAATTGGTAGCCTATGTGGTAAGCCGGTATGAACTGGACGTTACACTGCTGCGGCAATACCTGGCGCAGCGATTGCCTTCGTGGATGGTTCCTGCTCATTATGTTCAGCTGGATAAACTGCCGTTGAATGTCAACGGTAAGCTGGATAGGCAATTGCTGCACGATCCTGCTGTGCATGGGTTACGTGGTGGTGCTGGGTATGTAGCGGCCCGTACCGATGCGGAAGAACAGCTGGTGGCAGTGTGCGAGGCGGTGTTGAAGAAGCAACCCATTGGTATCGGTGATGATTTTTTCGTGCTGGGTGGTGACTCCATCAAAAGCATCCAGGTGGTGTCGCGGCTGAAGCAACGGGGGTATAGTTTAACGATCCAGGACGTGTTGCAGTACCCTGTACTGGAAGAACTGGCCGGGCGTATGAGCCTGTCTGGCCGCAGCATTGGCCAGGAGGTGGTGCAGGGAGCGGTGCCGCTGGGCCCTGTACAACATTGGTTTTTCAACAACGGGAGTAAAGCATTTGCTCATTATAATCAATCGATGCTGCTGCGCAGCCGTGGCCCTTTATCGGAGGCTGGCCTGCGTGCAGCGTTGATGGAACTGGTAAAACACCATGATGCACTTCGGATGGTCTTCCGCGCTACGCCGCAAGGGTGGGTGCAGGAGAACCTGGGATTGGCGCAGGGATACGGTTTTACGGTGGTAACAGGAGCGACGGGGGATAGTTTTGTGTCGCATTGTGAGGAGATACAATCCGGTATGGACCTGCAAACGGGTCCGCTGTTAAAAGCCTGTTTGTTCCGTGGGGAAGCGGAGGACCGTTTGCTGTTGGTGATCCATCACCTGGTGACCGATGGGGTATCGTGGCGTATCCTGCTGGAAGACCTGGAGCAGTTGTATGTGCAGCACCAGGCAGGCGAAGCATTGACGCTGCCACTGAAGACGGATGCTTTCCGTGACTGGCAGCTGCAGCAGGGATCGTATGCGCAAAGCGAAGCTTTGCTGCAGGAAGATCAATACTGGTCATCGTTGTCGCAGCATGACTTTGCCTCGCTTCCGGTGGACCGGGAAGGAGGCAGTAACCTGCAGGAGTCGATTGCCAACTGTTCTTTTGCGTTGACGGCTGAACAGACGGAGCGTTTCCTGCTGCGTTGTTATAAAAGTTACCGTACGGGTCCCAATGAAGTTTTGCTGACTGGCCTTGGTCTGGCGCTGAAGCGTGTGTGGGGGTTGAACCGTGTACTGGTGAACCTGGAAGGTCATGGGCGGGAAGACATCGGCGGTGGCCTTGATACCAGCCGTACAGTGGGCTGGTTTACGAGCATGTACCCGGTGTTATTGGATATGGGGCGTTCTGCCGACCGGTTGTTGCAACTGATCGGGGTGAAGGAAGACCTGCAGGCTGTGCCCGGCCGTGGCATCGGTTATGGGATCCTTCGATACCTGCGTGGCCGTGACTATGGCCTTAGTCCCGCTATCAATTTTAATTATCTCGGCGACTTCGGCAGGGGCGGATCTGGTGACCAGGTGCTGGTTCCTTCGGGGGAGGCCCATGGTCGCAACATCGGTGGTGGCTGGCAGCGTGACTGTTTGCTGGATATCACGGGCATCACGGTGGGTGGTCAACTGGGTATCTCGATCAGCTACAGTACCGGTCAATACGATGCTGCCACGATGGAGCGACTAATGACAGCCTACCGGCAGGAGCTGGAAGGGTTGATCGACCTGTTGTCTGATACTGCTGGCGAATACCTGACGCCTTCTGATCTTGGCTATAAAGAATTAAGCATTGGTCAATGCCTGGCGTTGAATACGAAAGGCGACCTGGAAGATGTATATACGTTGAGCCCGTTGCAGGAGGGGCTCTATTACCAATGGTTGATGTGGCCGCAGAGCGGTGCCTACTTCGAGCAGATGAGTTACCGGGTAGCAGGGGTGGTGGATATCGACTTGCTGGGGCAGAGCTACCAGCGTCTGGTAGCGCGTCATGCGGTATTGCGGACGAGCTTCCGGCACGACCTGGGGAATAAGCCTGTGCAGATCGTTCGAAAGGGTGTGTTGGGTGATTTTGAATATGCCGACCGTTCAGGAGACAACAGCTTTAAAGTGGCTGATTGGCGTTCTGCAGACCGGGCACGTGGGTTCAACCTGCAGGAGGGTTCCCAGATGCGCTTGCAGGTGGTACGGGTAGCGGATGGGGAGTATGAGTTTTTGTGGAGTCACCACCATATCCTGATGGATGGCTGGTG